>NZ_JBGBPY010000001.1:0-2400000 GCF_041107455.1 Rhodanobacter humi | reverse complement strand
AATCCAGCCCGATCTGCGGTTTCACCTGGATCTGGTTGATGCCCTCGATCTGGTATTCGACCGGATCTTCGACCGTGATGATCTTCACGTCCGGCGTGTTGATCTTCGACAGCGCGGTGTACAGCGTGGTGGTCTTGCCCGAGCCGGTGGGGCCGGTGACCAGCAGGATGCCGTGCGGGCGCTCCAGCACTTCGACGAAGCGCGACTGGAAATTGTCGGTGAAACCCAGCGAGGCGAAGTCGAACACCACCGACTCGCGGTCGAGGATGCGCATCACCACCGACTCGCCGAAGCTGGTGGGTACGGTGGAGACGCGCAGGTCCAGCTCCTTGCCTTGCACGCGCAGCTGGATGCGGCCGTCCTGCGGCAGGCGGCGTTCGGCGATGTTGAGCTTGGCCATGATCTTCACGCGCGAGATCACCGCCGCGGTGCTCGATGCCGGCGGCGCCTCCACCTCGTGCAGCACGCCGTCGATGCGGTAGCGCACCTTGAGCCGGTTCTCGAACGGCTCGATGTGCACGTCCGATGCGCGCTGTTCCACTGCGCGCTGCAGGATCAGGTTCACCAGCCGGATCACCGGCGCCTCGCTGGCGAGGTCGCGCAGGTGCTCCACGTCGTCCACTTCGCTGGCGCCGCCGTCGATGTTCTCCACGATGGTGCCCATCGCGGAACGACCCGAGCCGTAATAGCGCTCGATCAGGTCGTCGATCTCCGAGCGCAGGCCGATGCGCAGCGCCACCGGACGCCCCGCCGCCAGCGTCACCGCCTGCAGCGGATACGGGTCGGCCGGATCGGCCATCAGCAGCGCCAGCCCGTGTTCGCCGTCGCTCACCGGCACCACGTGTTGCTGTTTGAGAAAGCGCAGCGACAACTCCACGTCCGCCGGTGGCGACTCCGGTGCATCACGCGCGGCCAGCAACGGCACGCCAAGCAAGGTGGCCCAAGCCTCGGCCAGGCTACGCTCGGACACCAGACCCAGACGACCGAGCAAGGTCGACAGCGTGCTGTCGCCCGCTTCCTCGTGCAAGTGCCGCGCGCGGCCGAGATCGCTGTCTTTCAGCTGCCCACGCGCGACCAGCAGCGCGCACACCTGAGCCTCGCGATCCTCTACCTGCGCCGACTGCGCCGCCGACCCCACCACCGCAGACATCGTCCACCCCGCTTCGATCAAGCCACTGCCGACGCCCTCCAACACCCATCGACCAGGCGCCATTCGTAACACATCCGCCGACCCACACAAAACCGGCGCCCGTCGGCGCCGGCACTGGCGACGGCGCCATGACCGCAGGTTCATGGCAATTCCGACCAGCGAAGAAAAGGATCCCGCCAAACTGGCGGGATCCCTGGGGTCTACTTCAATGCTGCGCCTGGTGGATGTTAGTTCTTGCCGCTGGCGGAATGTCCCGCACCGAGGCCCCAGGCGTTGAACTGATCGCGTGTCTTGGCCGGATTCAGGCAGGCGTCCAGGCGTGTCGCCTGGTGCTTGGTGAGCAGCCCGTTTACGGCCAGTTCATTGGCGTAATTGTGGACGGCCGTGCGGTATTCACCCAGCGAAGCGGCAGCTCCCGCCAGCAGCTTGGCATTGGCCACGACGTTGGCACCGATGATCGGCCCACCAGGCATGAAGGTGGGAATGCCGGTGTCGCAGCGCAACAGTTGTTGATTGCCCTCGTTGAGCTTCCACCCCTCATCCTTGAACAGCGCGGGGGTAAGGTCGAGGGTGAGCTGGCTGATCAGATCCGAGCTGATCGCGTACTCCATCAAGGCGTTCGGCGTCAGCCGGGTGTCGTAGTGCGAGAACGACGAGCCCTGGGCCAACTCGCTCGGTGCATACAACTGCACGTTGCCCGCAGCGTCGGCGCCGGCCAGTGACGAGCCCAGCGCCAAGCCACCGGCAAGCCCGCCGGGATTGGCGCGCAGCGTGTTGCCGTCGACCTGGCTCACCGAAACCACCGGGATATTGACCGGATTGACCGGAGTGCCGCCGGGCACGATCGTGCCGGGCTGGTTGTTGGCGATGATCACGCCGGTGGCGCCGGCGTTCTGCGCGTTTTCCACCTTGTCGGTAAAGGCACAGGTGCCACGCACGACCAGCGCCAGATGGCCGGCCACGGCCGCGGCGTTGTCGAATGGCGTGCAGCCTTCCGCATTGGCGCCGGTCACCGCCGCGACAATGCCGCCGCGGAAGTTGCCGGAGGTTGCTGTCGGACCAAATGCGGCCTGGTTGATCGCATAGTCGCCCGCGGCCGGCGCCGGCGCGCTGATGCGCAACATCAAGGGCGGCGTCAGCCACAGCGGCGCCTCCGCTTTCACGTTGGCGCCGGTGAAGACCAGATGCCCGTCATTCACCGCCGAGGCAACGCGCTCGGCAGGTGTCATCGCATACCAGCCCTTCTGCCGGCTGTTGTCGAAAACGAAGGTGCTGTAAATATCCGGCAAGCCGGACAGTGGCTGACCGGTGGTGAGGCTGCCGAAGCCGGAGAAACCCAGGCCGTGCGCCATCTCGTGCAGCACCACGTTGAGGAAGTCGATCGAGCCGACCGGCTGCTTGCCGTCGAGGCCGAAGTACCACGACGCGCCTTCAAGGCAACCCGTGGAGCCCAGCGCACCGTTGAAACGCGCCCGGATGTCCGCCGCGCCGGGCGCCGCATCCTCACCAGCCAGAGCGTCGAACAACGCCGAGTGATACCAGGTGTTGGACAGCGCACCGGCCGGCGCCGGGTCTTCGAAACCGAAGATGTAAGTGGCACCGGCCGAGCCGAGCGTGCCAGCGGTTGCCGTACAACTGAGCTTGGCGAAGCTGGCACTGACGGTGACCGGCACCTCGCTCTGCAGCACCGCACCCCACAGGTCGGCGGCGAACTGGAACACGATGCGTGCCTGTTCGCCGCGGGTGGTGCCTGGGTTGCCGCCAACCGGGCTGGCCGGCGTCGGGTCATCCAGGCCTTGGCCGGTGCCCACGTCTTGGTTGGCGACCTTGATCTCGGCAGCGGAAACATAGCCTGCCATGCCCAGCAAGCCGACGCCCAACAAGGCGCGGAACAACATGTTGTGGCGGATCATTGGGTCACCTCCGCCGTGGCCTGCGGGCTTTCACCCTGGTGATGGATGTTCAAGCTGCCATCGGCACGACGCTCGGCCACCAGGCTGCTCATCAGCGACTCGGGAACCTCCATGCCCAGCGCCTGGCCACCGCTCTGCAGACGAATCGTGCGCAAGGTTTGCTGCGCCTCCGCTTCATTACGCGGAGTTGCATCCGCGCGTCGCGCGCCACGCGCCGCCGGTGCGGAGGCGGATTGTTCGAGCATGGCGCGAGACAAGGCCGCGCGCTGCTCAGCGGTGGGCGCCACCAATTGCCCGGTGGCCGGATCGATGGCCACCTGCACCCCCTGCACAGTCACCGACGTGTCTTGCGTGGCCGTTTGCGGCTCGGCCGCGCTGACTGCCGCGGCCATGAAAAGCCCGGCTATCGCCAGGCCTGAATTGCGCATTGCCCGTTTCGTGTCCATGCAACTCTCCCGTTGATGATGCCCGCGCCTCGTTCGAGGTACGCAATTAGTCGCGCGTGCTTGTGGTGTGCGTCGTCATGGCGTTTCGGCACGACGTCGATCGCCCGCGCGCATTCCCCCCGTCCCGATCGACAACGACGTCAAAAACTTGACGCCTGCTGGCGAACCTATCGCAAGGTTTTACGACGGGTCAACGCAAATCTTTCCCGGTGTTTGCTGCGCCGCGGGCAAAGACGCTGGCCGCAGGCAAACCCGGCGCCGGCAGCCGGTTGCCACGCGCCGTATGAAGCGAGACGGGTAGTCGAAATCGGCGCCGATCGTCCGTCGACACGCCGCCCGACGACGGTTGCTGCCCTGCAGCGCGACGACGTGTCCGGTCGCTCCGCGGATGCCGGCGAGCCGACGGCGCAGTCGGCAGTTCTGCCAGAATGCCCGATGGTTTTTTCGGGAAATCCCATGTCTCTGATCGACATCGGCGCCAACCTCGGCCACGAATCCTTCCGCCACGACTTCGACGCCGTGCTGCAGCGTGCGCGGGAACATGGCGTGGATCGGATGGTCGTCACCGGCGCCTCGCGCGAGGGCAGCGAACACGCGCTGGCGCTGGCGCATGCGCATCCCGGCGTGCTGTGGGCCACGGCCGGCGTGCATCCGCACCACGCGGTGGACTACGACGACGCCACCGACGCGCGGCTGCGCGTGTTTGCGCAGGATCCTGCGGTACGCGCGGTGGGCGAGACCGGGCTGGACTACAACCGCAACTACTCGCCGCGCGACGTGCAACTGGCGGTGTTCGAGCGGCAGCTGGCCATCGCGGCCGAGCTGGGCAAGCCGCTGTTCCTGCATCAGCGCGACGCGCACGCGGATTTCGTCGCCCTGCTCCGGCGCTGGCGCGACAAGGTGCCGGCCGCGGTGGTGCACTGCTTCACCGACAGCCGCGAAGCGCTCGCCGACTACCTCGCGCTGGACTGCCATATCGGCATCACCGGCTGGATCTGCGACGAGCGCCGCGGCAGCCACCTGCGCGAGCTGGTGCGCGAGATTCCCGCCGACCGCCTGATGATCGAGACCGATGCGCCCTATCTGTTGCCGCGCACCGTGCGCCCGCTACCCTCGCACCGGCGCAACGAACCGATGTATCTCAGGCACATCTGCGCGGAGATCGCGCGCGACCGCGGCGAGCCGGCGGAGGTCACCGCGGCGAACAGCACGGCCACGGCCGCTGCGTTCTTCGGCCTGCCGAAGCAGGGTTAGTCCACGCGTCCCACGCGGGTGAAGAACGGCCAGCGCACGGCGCGCATCTGCTCAGGGTCACCCCATGCTGCAGCCAGTTCCGGCATTGCCGCATGCACTGCATCGCTGCCGGTGCGTTTCGCGTATCGCTGGGTGGCCGACCACGAGCGCAGGTAAGCGAGGAACTGCGCGAGGTTCCAGTCCGCGCGCATCATGAAACTGGGCGCTTCCACCGGCGCGAACGGGAACGGCAGGTCGCGGTAGCCGGCATCCACCAGCGCGCGTTCGGGCGGCCAGTCCGGGCCCAGCGTGTCGGCGTAGAGGCGCCGTTCGACCGCATCGACCCCGCGGCTCACGCTGCAGTTGCCGTAGGCGGAGATCGCCAGCAGCGCGCCGGGTTTCGCCACGCGGCGCACCTCGGCATGGAAGGCGTCGAGGTCGAACCAGTGCAGCGCCTGGGACACGCCGACCAGGTTCGCGCTGCCCGCGGCAAGCGTGCTGCGTTCGGCCGGCTCCACGCGGTAGTCGATGCGCGGATGCGCCGCGGCCTGCGCGATCTGAGTGGCGCTGGGATCGGTGGCGACCACGCGCCCGAAATGCGCGGCGAGGCCGAGGCTGGCCTGGCCGTTGCCGCAGCCGGCATCCCAGGCCAGCGCGCGGTCGGGTGCCTGCTGCGCCAGCCAGTCGAACCAGTCGGCGGGCGGCAACGGGCGCGCGTCGCGGTACAGCGCGGCGTGGCCGGAGAAGTGATCCTTGAATTCCATGCGCGGACTCCGTGGGGACGGGTGCCGCGATTATCGCGTCTCAACGCATGACTTTTGCGATCATCCCTGATCGCAAGGATCAAACGGGCGGCCATCCACGGCCGCACTCTTCAAACGATCACGCGCGTTTCGCCCGGCACCAAGCCATCCAGCGCGTGCTCGCCGATGCGCACGCGGATCAGCCGCAGCGTGGGGAAGCCCACCGCTGCCGTCATCCGCCGCACCTGGCGGTTGCGTCCCTCGCGCAAGGTGAGCGTGAGCCAGCTGGTGGGGATCGCCTTGCGGAAGCGCACCGGCGGGTCGCGCGGCCACAACCAGTCCGGCTCCACGGCATGCTCGACGGGCGCCGGCAAGGTGGGGCCGTCGTTCAGCACCACGCCACGGCGCAGCGCGGCGAGCGCCGCATCGTCGATCGCGCCGTCCACCTGCACCAGGTAGGTCTTGGGCTGCTTGTGGCGCGGGTCGGCCAGCCGCTGCTGCAGCCGGCCGTCGTCGGTGAGCAGCAGCAGGCCTTCGCTGTCGTGGTCCAGCCGGCCCGCCGCGTAGACGCCCTTCTGTTTCACATAGTCGGCCAGCGTGGGCCGGCCGCGCCCGTCGGTGAACTGGCAGAGCACGCCGTAGGGCTTGTTCAGCGCGATGAGCATGGCCGGCGCACGCGGTGTTCAGTGTGCTGGCGCGGCAGCGGCTTCCACCGGCTTCACGAAGCGCAGTGTCATGCGGTCCGATTCGCCGATCGCCAGGTACTTCGCCCGGTCCTTGTCGCCCAGGGTCAGCGTGGGCGGCAAGGTCCACACGCCCTTCGGATGGTCCCTGGTGTCCTTGGGGTTGGCGTTGATCTCGCTCTGGCCGGCGAGCCTGAAGCCGGCGTCGGTGGCGAGCTTGATCACGTAGTCCGTGGGCAGGTAGCCGCCGGATTCCACGGCGGCCAGGCTGGCCCCCGGCGCGGCGCGGTGGTCGGTCACGCCGAGCACGCCGCCGGGGCGGAGCACGGCGAAGAACGCCTTGAACATCGCCGGCGCGGTGCCGGCCTCGGTCCAGTTGTGCACATTGCGGAAAGTCAGCACGCGGTCGGCCGAGCCGGGCGGACCGAACACCGGCGCCTTGGGATCGAACTCGACGATGCGGGCCTTGCCGTAGTCGACCGGATCGGCCGCGAATTTCTTGCGCAGCTTGCTGTCGTCGCGTTTGGCTTCGTCACCGCTCGCCGGCACGGGCTCGGCGGCGATGTAGTGGCCGTGGTCACGCAGCAGCGGCGCAAGCACCTCGCTGTACCAGCCGGCGGACGGGTTGATTTCGACCACCGTCTGGTTCGGCTGGACGCCGAAGAATTGCAGCGTGGCCTTGGGGTGACGGTAGACGTCGCGCGCACGGTTCGCCGGCGAGCGCCAGCCGCCCGCCAGCGCGGCATCGATGCTGCTGGCGCTGCTCGATACCACCGCCGCGCCGGCGGGTGGATGCTTCATCGCCTGCTGCGCGCCTGCCGCTGCGCCGAAAACCATCAGTGCGATGCCTATTCCACGGAGCTGCGAACGTTTCATGGTGACTCCTCGTGCATGCATGCCAAGAATGGAGAAGGGTACAGGCGCATCAGGCGCGCGTCAGAACGGTCGCGGACACACCGATTGCAGGCCGTCGATGTGTTCATGCAGGTCCGAGGCGATGCCCTGCCACATCGGGTCGAGGATGAAGTCGATGCCTTCGCGGCGCGCCAGCTTCGCGGCGGGAATGAAATCCGCGTCGCCGGCCACCAGCACGATCTGGTCCACCAGGTGCTTGTAGGCCAGCGCGGCGATGTCGATGCCGATCTTCATGTCCACCTGGGTCTGGCGCATGTCCGGCTCGTAGTGCTCGTCGCGCAGGTCGTCCCATTTCAGGCTGCCGTCGCGCAGTTGCTGCATGGCCTGGTACTTGAGCTTCCACTCGCCGCGCTCGGCGAGCCGGCCCAGCCGCAGCGCCATCTTGCGCTGGCGGCGCAGCTGCTCATGCAGTTCGCGGCGGAACGCAGCGGCGCCGCTGCGACCGAAGTCCACGCTGTCGCCGCTCACCGGGCGCGCGAAGGTCTTGTCCAGCGGCGGGCAGTCGTAGAAGAAGATGCGGTACAGCGATTCGCGCGGGCGATCCAGCGCCTTCAGGTGTTCCAGCGCCATGCCGAACACGGTCTTGGCCACGGTGCGTGCGTCGTTCGCGTCGCGCTCGCCCCACACCTTGCGGTAGCGGGCGAGGAAGAAGGCGCCGTCGACGAGGATGGCGGTGCGTTGCATAGGGAATCCTCATGGGTATGGCAAAGTCGGATGCTTGCGACCCATACTGGCCGGCCGCGACGATTCTAGGCGATGCGCGGCGCGTCAACCTTCCAGCACGGCCTCATGCGGCTTCGTGGGCAGCCGCCGGCAGTAGTCGTCCGCCTCGGTCAGCAGCCACTCGCGGAAGATCTGCAGGCCGCGATGCTCCTGCGAGCGCGGCGGGTAGACCAGCCAATACGACTCCGGCACCGGCAGGTAGTGGCTGCCAAGCACCACCAGCAGGCCGGCGTCGATCAGCGATTTCGAGGTCACCATGCGACCCAGCCCCACGCCGAGGCCTTCCAGCGCCGCATGCCGCGCCGCGTCGGTGCTGTCGAAGTTCGCCACCCGGCGCGCGGGCAAGGTCCCGCCGAAGCGCTGGAACCAGTCGCGCCAGCGGTCGGCCGGATTCGGGTCGCCCAGCAGCGGCCAGTCGCTGAGGTCGTCGGGGCTGGCGCCCCCCATCCGCGCCACCAGCGCCGGCGCCGCCACCGGAGCCAACCACTCGCCGAACAGCCGCTCGCAATGCAGGCCCGGCCAGTCGCCGCGACCGTAGCGCAGCGCGCAGTCCACCGGCTCGCGCTCGAAATCCACCAGTGTCGAGGTGGACTGCAGGTTGAGCTCCAGATCCGGATGCGCCGCCACCATCCGCGGCAGGCGCGGCATCAGCCAGCTCGACATGATGCCGGGGCTGGCGCTCAGGGTGAGCGCGTCATGGCGGTGGTCGCGGTAGCGCAGCAGCGCATGCTCGATGCCGTCGAAATGCTCGCCCACCGCCTCGAACAGCCGGCAGCCTTCCACGGTGAGGCTGACCCCGCGCGGGCCGCGCTCGAACAGGCGCCGGCCCAGCCGCTCCTCCAGCTGGCGCATCTGGTGGCTGAGCGCGCTCACGGTGAGATTGGCCTGCTCGGCGGCGCGCGACAGCTTGCCGTGGCGGGCGACCAGCACGAACTGCTGCAGCAGGTCCAGCGAGAGCCGCGTCATCTTGAATTTCCCTCAAGGCAGGCTTGCGAAGATATCGCTTTTTCGGCGCGGCGCCACGCCTTACCTTGCACTCGTCCCCACCCCCACTTGCAAGGAATTCACCATGCGCTCGCCCTTCGTCGGCCTGCTGCTGCAGCACGGCCATGTGCATTCCCCCGAACTCGTCCGCGAGCTGGACCGCGCGGACCGGCGCCCGCTGACCCTGCGTGGCGCGTTCCGTCAACTGACTGCGCCGGACGCCGCCGAACGCCGCAACTCGTGGCGCGCCACGGCCGGCGGTGCCCGCCGGCTGTTTCCCATCAACTCGCCCTGAGCTGGCCGACCGGGCATGCCCGCATCGGCATGCCCGGTCGGGGTCGCCCATGAACGGAGTGCGCCCGTGAACCGCCAGGCCATCAACTTCCAGCAGAAGCTCGCCCTCTTCGCCGAGCCATGGCAACCCAGAGTGGTCGCCGAAATGAACGACTACCAGTTCAAGCTCGTGCGGCTGGCGGGCGACTTCGTCTGGCATGCCCACGCGGACACCGACGAAGTCTTCATCGTCCTCGAAGGCCGGTTGCGCATCGACTTCCGCGACGGCGCCGTGGAGCTCGCCGCGGGCGAGATGTTCGTGGTGCCGAAGGGCGTCGAGCACAAGCCGTTTGCCGACGGCGAGGCCAAGGTGTTGCTGGTCGAGCCGCGCGGTGTCGTCAACACCGGGGACGCGGCCAGCGAGCGGACGGCCCGCAACGACGTCTGGGTCTAGGCGTACCCTGATTGACCCGGCACGGGAGAACCCGATGATCTGCCGCATCTGGCACGGCATCACGCCACGCGCCAAGGCCGATGCCTACGCGCGCTTCCTTGAGCAGCGCGCCATTCCGGACTACCGTTCCGTTTCCGGCAACCGCTCGGTCGCCGTGCTTCGGCGCGACGAGGCCGAGGTCACGCACTTCATGACCGTGACGCACTGGGATTCGGAGGAGAGCATACGTGCCTTCGCCGGAGACGCGTTGCTCACGGCCAAGTACTACCCCGAGGACCGGGACTATCTGCTGGAATTCGAACCGCAGGTCCGGCACTACGTCGTGAGTGCTTTCGAAAGTTCCGGCTGAGTCGGCGCTCGTGGTGCCGTCCGGCCGCATCGGCACCAGGAGATTTCCATGCAATACCGTCCGCTCGGCCGCTCGCCGCTCTCCATCGCCCCGCTGGTGTTCGGCGGCAACGTGTTCGGCTGGAGCGTGGACGAGGCGCGCGCGTTCGAGCTGCTCGACGCCTTCGTCGACGGTGGCGGCAACCTCGTCGACACCGCCGACGTCTACCCGGCCTGGGTGCCGGGCAACCGCGGCGGCGAGTCGGAAGCCATCATCGGCAAGTGGCTGCAAAAGAGCGGCAAGCGCGACCGCGTGCTGATCGCCACCAAGGTGGCGAAGTGGGACCAGCACCCCGGCCTGTCGCCGATCAACATCCGCGCGGCGGTGGAGGGTTCGCTCCAGCGCCTCAAGACCGACCGCATCGACCTCTACTTCGCCCACCAGGACGACGCCAGCGTGCCCATGCACGAGACGCTGGGCGAGTTCGCGCGATTGATCGGGGAAGGCAAGCTGCGCGCGATCGGCGCCTCCAACTTCAGCGCCGACCGCACCGTCGAGGCGCTGGCGGTGTCGAAGGCATACGGCCTGCCCCGCTACGAATGCCTGCAGCCGGAATACAACCTCGTCGCGCGCGCCGGCTACGAGACGGAACTCGAACCGCTGGTGCGCGAACAAGAGCTGGGCGTGACCTGCTACTACGCGCTGGCCAGCGGTTTCCTCAGCGGCAAGTACCGCAGCGCGGCGGACTTGGCCAAGAGCAGCGCGCGCGGCGGCGCGGCGAAGCGCTTCCTCAACCCGCACGGCCTGGCGGTGCTCGTCGCGCTGGACGACATCGCCGCCGCGCACAAGGCCACGCCCGCGCAAGTCGCGCTGGCCTGGCTGATCGCGCGTCCATCCGTCACCGCACCGATCGCCAGCGCCACCAGCGTGGCGCAGCTGCAGGAATTGCTGGGCGCGATGCAGCTCAACCTGGGCGGCGAAGAGATCGCCGCGTTGGATCGCGCCAGCGCGAGCTGATCAGCGCGTGACGCTGGTCGCCGTGGCAGGTGCCGTGGCGCTGCCTGCGGCGGTCGGCGCCTCGTCCAGCCCCAGCGGCGCCTCCACCGTGTAGCCGGCGGCCTTCAACTTGCTCACGTAGCCGGTGGGCGACAACAGCTCGCCCATCGGCAGCAGGGCAAAGCCGGTGTCGTCCTTCGCGAGCGCATCGCGCGCCGCGGCCAACCACGCGGCTTCCAGTTGCGCAGGCACGTCGTCGAGACCGAGCTGGTGGGCGAAACCGGCGCTGGTGATCGCGGTGACGCAGGCATCGCGGCGATGGCTGTCGGGCAAGCGGCGCAACTCTTCCAGGTCGCCGGTGGCCCAGGCGTTCGCGCGCGCGGTCATCGCCGGCAGGTCGTGCTCGATGCTGTCCAGCGTGCGGTTGAAGCATTCCAGGTCGCTGGGCGCCGCGGCCTTGAACGCCTTCAGCGCCTCGCGCGGCTGCTTGATCTCCACGCGGTATTCCACCGGCGTCTCCGGCACGCCGTCCTGCTTCGCCATCGCCGCCACGGCACCCGACACGCCGCCGTCGTTGCTTAGCCCATTCGCCTTGAGCGCCTTCCGGTACAACTCCTGCGCCGCGAACAGCGGGCGCCAGCGTTCGATGCCACTGTCGTCGCCGAGATACTTCCGCTTCAGCGCCTGCCAACGCGCGTAGGTCGGCGCATCCATCACCTGGTCCAGCGTCTTGCCATCCGGGTTCTTGCGCGCGCCATAGGCCGTGGGCAGCAGGAAGAGCTTTCCGAAGAAACCGATGTCCGCCTTGAGCTTGATCTTCGGCTCCAGCAGCACCTGCTTGGACTGCGCGAGCACCTGCGCCACCTCGCGCGACTCCCACTGGATATGCCCCGGCAGCGGCGACAGCGTGCCCAGCACCCACAGCACGTGATCGCCCTTGCTCACCTTCCACAGCCCCGGCCCCGGCACCACGCCGCTCACCACCACGGGCGCCAGCAGCGGCACGTCGGCGGGTACCGGCGGCGCTGCCGTCGTGCTTGCCACCGGCGGCGTCTGCAGCGGCGCAGCAAGCGCGGTCGGTGCGGCCAGCGCGAAACACAGCAGCACGGTCCAGGGGCGCATCAGGCTCTTCCTCATCGGTCGTTCTCGGTACCGGAACAGCACGTCGCTGTTCCTGGCATCGGCGCTATGACCGCGCCAGATACGCGATGTTCGCTGGTATGGGGCAACGGCGCTTGAACAAGCGTACCCGGTCAACGCATGCTCCCTTGCCGACGCGAAGTCGCGGCGAGATCAATGAGCGATGATCAGGCTCGCCTTTGACCCTGAGCGAGCAGTTTCGATGCTCGATGTACCAACAAGGAGTGCATATGAAAGCTGGACTGATTGCCTGCGCAGCTCTAGCCCTTGCACTGCCACACGCGGCCAAGGGATGGCCGACTGGTGCAAGCTACCCTATCGCGGTCGAGGCAGGCGGAATCGAAAGGTCTGACCATCACGTCTATTTGGACATGCGTGTATGGAATTGCTCGGACAAGCCGCTGACCATGGATCTGGCGAACCTTCCCTGGGGCGCATCGCTCGGAAGAGGGCTTGTGATTTACCAAGCTTACGCAGGCAAGACACTTCAGCAGGCGTATCCCATCGAAGACTTTCCGGAGCGGCGCTACGACATACCGCCTCATAGAAGCATCGCTGGGCAGATTGCACTTGATCACTACTTCCCCAAGCTTGGAGCAATGAAGGACATACGGGACTTCGTTGTCTTCTGGGTTTACCAGCCACTGGGCGAAAAGGGTGCGCCCGTCGGAAGGAAGTTCGGTGGAATGGTTCCCATGGGTTCGAAGCGCTTCGGCAAGGCCAGCGAGAATCCATGTCGGCTTGGAGCGGATCGATAGTGTTTGAGGGTTCGCCGCGATCCAACACAAACATTGCCAGCAGACGAAGCACCTTCATATCTGAGGCCGATGGACAACCTAACGACCAGTTGATCACAGGCCCCTGGTTCCAGCGATCAGACCCAGCGCCACATTTATCCCGCAGAACGAAACGGGGCGCCAAGGCGCCCCGTTTCGCGTCACGTCACTGGAACGGCAACCAGCCTCACTTCAACTCCGCCAGCGCCGCATTGAACGTGCCGCTGGGCCGCATCGCCTTGCTCACCAGCGCCATGTCGGGGTGGTAGTAGCCCTTGATGTCGACGGGCCTGCCTTGTGCGCCGTTGAGTTCGCCGACGATCTTCGCCTCGTTCTCGGCGAGTTCCTTGGCCAGCGGGGCGAACTTCGCCTTGAGTGCGGCGTCCTCGTCCTGCGCGGCCAGCGCCTGCGCCCAGTACAGGGCGAGGTAGTAGTGGCTGCCGCGGTTGTCGAGCTCGCCCACCTTGCGGGCGGGTGACTTGTTGTTGTCGAGGATCTTGCCGTTGGCCTGATCCAGCGTCTTCGCCAGCACCTTCACGCGTGTGTTGCCGGTCTTGTCGCCCACGAACTCCAGCGACGCCTGCAGGGCCAGGAACTCGCCCAGCGAATCCCAGCGCAGGTAGTCCTCTTCGAGGAACTGCTGCACGTGCTTGGGCGCGCTGCCGCCGGCGCCGGTCTCGAACAGACCGCCGCCGGCCATCAGCGGCACGATGGAAAGCATCTTGGCGCTGGTGCCCAGCTCCATGATCGGGAACAGGTCGGTGAGGTAGTCGCGCAGCACGTTGCCGGTGACCGAGATGGTGTCCTGGCCCTTGCGGATGCGCTCCAGCGAGAACTTCGTGGCCGCCACCGGATCGAGGATGCGGATGTCGAGGCCGCTGGTGTCGTGGTCCTTGAGGTAGCGCTCGACCTTCCGGATGATCTCGCGGTCGTGCGCGCGCTGCGGATCGAGCCAGAACACTGCTGGCGTGTTGCTGAGGCGCGCACGCGACACGGCGAGCTTCACCCAGTCCTGCACCGGCGCGTCCTTGGTCTGGCAGGCGCGCCAGATGTCACCGGCTTCCACCGGCTGTTCCAGCAGCACCTTGCCGGCTTCGTCGATGACCTTGACCACGCCGTCGGCGGCGATCTGGAAGGTCTTGTCGTGCGAGCCGTACTCCTCGGCGGCCTGCGCCATCAGGCCCACATTCGGCACGCTGCCCATGGTGGCCGGGTCGAACGCGCCATGCGCCTTGCAGTCGTCGATGGTGGCGGCGTACACGCCCGCGTAGCTGCGGTCGGGGATGATCGCCTTGCAGTCCTGCGGCTTGCCTTCGGCGTTCCACATCTTGCCGGAGTCGCGGATCATCGCCGGCATCGAGGCGTCGATGATGACGTCGCTGGGCACGTGCAGGTTGGTGATGCCCTTGTCGGAATTCACCATCGCGAGCGCCGGACGCTTCGCGTACTCGGCGGCGATGTCGGCCTTGATCGCCGCCTGCGTCTCCGCCGGCAGGCCACCGAGGCGCGCGTACAGGTCGCCGATGCCGTTGTTCGGATCGAAGCCGGCCTGCTTCAGCGCGGCGGCATGCTTCGCCAGCACGTCCTTGTAGAACTCGTTCACCACCACGCCGAACATGATCGGGTCGGACACCTTCATCATGGTGGCCTTGAGGTGCACCGAGAACAGCACGCCCTGCGCCTTGGCGTCGGCGATCTGCGCATCGATGAAACCGGCCAGCGCCTTGCGGCTCATCACCGATGCGTCGAGGATCTCGCCGGTCTTCAGCGCAACCTTCTCCTTCAGCACCTTGCTGGAGCCGTCCTTGCCGAACCACTCGATCTTCACCGCGGTCGGCGCATCCACCACCACGGACTGCTCGCTGCCGTAGAAGTCGCCGCCGTCCATGTGCGACACGTGGGTCTGCGAATCCGCGCTCCACGCGCCCATCTTGTGCGGGTGCTTGCGCGCGTAGTTCTTCACCGAGAGCGGCGCGCGGCGGTCGGAATTGCCTTCGCGCAGCACCGGGTTCACCGCGCTGCCCTTCACCTTGTCGTAGCGCGCCTTGGCGTCCTTCTCGGCGTCGCTCTGCGGCACATCCGGATAATCCGGCAGCGCGTAGCCCTGCACCTGCAGTTCCTTGATCGCCGCCTTCAGCTGCGGCACCGAGGCGCTGATGTTCGGCAGCTTGATGATGTTCGCATCCGGCGTGGTGGCGAGCTTGCCCAGTTCGGCGAGGTGGTCGCCGATCCTCTGGCCGTCCTTCAGCCGATCCGGGAACTGCGCCAGGATGCGCCCGGCCAGCGAGATGTCGCGCGTCTCCACCGCGATGCCCGCGGTGGCGGTGAACGCCTGCACGATGGGCAGCAGCGAAGCCGTGGCGAGGAACGGGGCTTCGTCGGTGAGGGTGTAGATGATCTTGGGCGTGTCGGACATGGTCGGCGGGGCTCTCTGACGGCGATGGGGAATGGCGCGATGCCAGCGGGCCATTGTCGCGGTTTCCCGCGCGGGCGGCAAAGCGCGGGCCGTACCGGCGCGCATCGCGTCGGTGCGGCGCCAGCCCCGATGCGATGCCGCTTGCCCGACTGCCATGTCGATCTGCTAGCTTGCCGATTCCATGCACTTATGCGATCTCGTCATGTTTCCACGCCGTACCGCGCTTGCCCTGCTCGCCGCCGCCCTGCTCGCCGGCTGCGCCCATCAGCCCTCGCGTGCGCCCGCGCTGCCGGACGGCACGCGCGCCACGGTGGCGATCCTGGAAACCACCGACATCCACTCCAACATCCTCGGCTACGACTACTACAAGCAGAAGGCCGACCTCACGCTGGGTTTCGAGCGCACCGCCACGCTGATCGGCGAGGCGCGCAAGCAGTATCCGAACCACTTCCTGTTCGACAGCGGCGACACCATCCAGGGCACGGTGCTGGCCGACTGGCAGGCGCAGGTGCAGAAGCTGGCCTGCGACCAGGAGCTGGCGATCTACCGCGCGATGGACGCGGTGAGCTACGACGGCGGCACTGCGGGCAACCACGAGTTCAACTACGGGCTGGGCTGGCTCTCGCAGGTCACCGGCACGCCGATGAATGTGGACGGCGGCGAACGGCAGCGTTGCGCCGGCCCGCACTTTCCGCTGGTGCTGGCGAACGTGGACAGCGCGCGCGACGGCCAGCCGATCTTCCAGCCGTGGACCATCGTGACCAAGCCGATCCGCGTGACGCTGCCCGACGGCAAGGCGGAAGACGTGACGTTGCGCGTGGCGATCATCGGCTTCACCCCGCCGCCGATCATGCAATGGGACAAGCAGAACCTGGCCGGCAAAGTCACGGCGGACGGCGTGGTGGAGGCGGCGAAGAAGTACCTGCCGCAGATCGAGGCGCAGCACCCCGACCTGGTGGTCGCGATCGTGCACGGCGGGCTCGACACCGCGCCGTACACGCCCGCGATGGAAAATGCCGGCTGGCACCTGGCCGGCGTGCCCGGCATCGACGTGCTGCTGCTCGGCCACTCGCACACCGAGTTCCCCGGCCCGCGCTTCGCGAAGATGAAGGACGTGGACGACGTGCGCGGCTTCGTGCGCGGCAAGCCCGCGGTGATGGGCGGTTTCTTCGGCAAGGACCTGGGCGTGATAGCGCTGGCGCTGGATCGCGTCGACGGCCGTTGGGCGATCGACAAGCAGGAAACGCACAGCGAGGTACGGCCGATCTGCACGAAACCCGGCGACGCCGCCAGCTGTGTGGCGCCCGATCCCGCCATCGCGCCGCTGGTGGCCGGCGTGCAGGCGGCGGCGGTGGCCTACGTGAACACGACTATCGGCACCAGTCGCGTGCGCATGAGCAGCTATTTCGCCGACGAGGGCGACATGAGCGCGCTCGCCGTGGTCAACGCGGCGCAGCGCGACTACGTGCGCGCCGAGCTGCCGCGCCTGCATCCGGAACTGGCGAATGTGCCGGTGCTCTCCGCCGCCGCCGCGTTCCGTACCGGCTTTGGCGGTCCGGACGACTACACCGACGTGGCGCCCGGCCCACTCACCCTGCGCAGCGCGGCGGACCTCTACTTCTATCCGAACACGCTCGCCGCAGTGAAAACCGATGGTGCCGGCGTGAAGGCGTGGCTGGAGGAATCCGCCAGGCGCTTCAACCGCATCGACCCGGCGAAGGGCACGCCGCAGGAACTCGTCAACACCCGCTTCCCCGGCTTCAACTTCGACCAGCTCCAGGGCGGCATCGCCTACGTCATCGACGTGAGCAGGCCCGCGGGCCAGCGCATCGTGTCGCTGACGTTCGACGGCAAGCCGGTGCGGCCCGACCAGCCCTTCATCGTGGTCACCAACAACTACCGCGCCAGCGGCGGCGGCCGTTTCCCGGGGCTGGACGGCAGGAACATCGTGCTGGCCGCACCCGACGGCACGCGCGAGATCGTGGCGCGCTGGCTGCAGCAGCACCGCGAGATCACCGCACGCGAGCTGCCCGCCCGCTCCTGGCGTTTCGCCCCGCTCAAGACGGCCGGCCCGGTGCTGTTCACCAGCGCCAGCGGCAAGGCCGCCATCGCGCACGCCGACGGGCTCGCCCCCATCCGCGAAGTGAAGGACCACGGCGACGGCACGGCGACCTACGCGATCGACCTGTCGCGCTGACGGGCGCTAACCGCCGGCACGCTCCCACGCGGCCACCGGCCCCGGCTGCAGGCGGAACAGCGGATGGCAGTCCGGGCGGGCCTGTCCGCACCAACGCGCATGCAACGCCGGGTCACGCACTTCGAGCTTGGCCAGCAGGTGCCGCCATTCGAGGTCGAGCTGGCCTTCGTTCAGGGGGAGTGCCGCCACCTCGCCGCGCACCGGCCCGAAACGGCTGCGGTCGAAGCGGTAGCCGCGCGCCTGCGACTCGGCGTGCACTGCGGCGAGATACGCGTTGATCGCCAGCCGCGGCGCGGGATGTTCGCGGAAGCGGTCAAGCTGGGGATGCCGGCGATAGCCGCGCGTGGCGCCGCGCAGCACGGCGCGCGCCAGCAGCGCCTCGCGCCACAGAGCCACCAGGCCTTTCGCATCCAGGTAACGCGGGTGCAGCGACCACAGGCGCATGACGGACCCCCGCAGCCCGGAAACGACGGGCCGGCGACGGTGCAGGATGCCACGCGCAACCCGACGCTGCGATTCAATCCACCGGCGTGTGGCGCAGGCGACCCACTTCGGCGGGCCACACCGCGCTGGCGCGGTTCGACCAGGACTGGCGGATGTAGTTGACCACCGCGGCCACCTCGTCGTCGCTCAACTGCTGTGCGAACGGCGGCATCGAATACGGCCGCGGATTGCCGGCGGTGGCCGGCGCGAAACCGCCCAGCAGCACGCTGCGCACCGCATTGGTGGCCGTGGGCCCGGTCACCGAGCTGTTGCCGTCCAGCGGCGGATAGACGCCAGGCACGCCCTCGCCCTGCTTGCCGTGGCAGGCGGCACACTGCCGCGCGTAGAGCTCGCCGCCCTGCGCGTGGCTGGCGACCTGCGCGAATGCGGCGGGCGCGGGCGCAGCCGCGCGCGCGGGCAGCGCCTGCAGGTAGACCGCGACCGCCTGCCGGTCGGCGTCGCTCATGTGCTGGGTGCTGTTGCGCACCACGTCGGCCATCGGACCGAAGGCGACGCCCCTGGCCGACTGGCCGGTCTTGAGCAGGTCCACGATGTCCTGGCCGCTCCAGCCCGCCAGGCCGCCGCCCGGCTGCGTGCCGAGATCGGGCGCATACCAGTCCTGCACGGGAATGGTGCCGCCGGCGAGATGACGATCCGGCTCCAAGCCGCCCCAGGCGTTGCGCGTGGTATGGCACTCGTTGCAATGGCCCAGGCCCTGCACGAGATAGGCACCGCGGTTCCATTCCGGCGACCGGGCCGGGTCGGGCCGGTACACGCCTGGCTTGAAGTACAGCGCACGCCACGCCAGCAGGCTGCTGCGCACGCTGTAGGGGAAGGCCAGGCCCGGCTCGCGATCGGGCTGGTGCACCGGCGGCAGCGATTTCAGCCAGGCGAAGATCGCCAGCGCGTCGTCGCGGGTGACCTTGGTGAACGAGGTGTAGGAGAACACCGGATACAAGAGCTCGCCGCCGCGGCCCTTGCCCTCGTGCAAGGCGCGCCAGAAGTCCTCGAAGCTCCACTGGCCGATGCCGGTCTCCGGATCGGGCGTGATGTTCGGCGCGGGCACGTCGCCGAACGGCGTGGCCAGCACGCGGCCGCCGGCATAACGCTGACCGCCGCGCTCGGTGTGGCAGGCGGCGCAGTCGCCCACGGCGGCGAGGTATTCGCCGCGTGCGATCAGCGCGGGGTCGCGCAGTTTCGCGGCCTCGGCCTCGCGTTGCGCCGCCGGCACCTGCTGCACGCGGCCGGGCGCGAACAGCCACCAGCCGAGCAGCGCGATCCCGAGCAGCAGGAAGACCAGGATGCCGCGTCGCCACCAGCGTTTCATGGGTTCACCCCGCCGTTGCCCAGCACGCACCAGCCCGGCAGCGGCTCGCGCTGCGCACTGGCCGGCACGGGATGCATGTCGGCCGGCGGCGGCTGGCTGGCCAGCCACGCGGCCACCGCGGCGACATCGCCGCCAGTCATGCGGTTGGCCACCACGACCATGCAGCCGGGGCCGTCGGCGACGCGCTGGTGCGTGCGCCACGCATCGAGCTGTGCATGGATGTAGGCATAGGACAGGCCTGCCAGGCCCGGCATCATCGGTTCCACGCCGGTCAGCGTGTCGCCGTGGCAGCTCGCGCAGGACGGCACGCCGCGGCTGGGGTCGCCGTGGCGCACCAGCTGCTCGCCGCGCTGCATCGCGGCGGCGGACACCGCCGGCGCCGTCTGCCTGCGATACGGCACCTGCTGGGCCGCGAAGTATTCGGCGATCTGGCGCAGGTAGTCCGGGCTCAGTTGGCGCACCACGTATTCCATCGCCGCATGATGGCGCCGACCGCTCTGGAAGGATGCGAGCTGCTGCTGCAGGTACGCGGCCGGCTTGCCGGCCAGGCGCGGCACCTTCGCATCGCCGGGCAGGCCTTCGCCGTGGGCGCCGTGGCAGCTGGCGCAGGCGGCCACGCGCTGTTGCATGGGGTCCGGGACATCCGTTGCGGCGGCGGCCGCACCGGCGCCGGACGCAAGCAGCGCGACGCCGGCACGCAACAGCCAGCGCAAGGGGAAAGAGGGATTCATCGCCGCCATTGTAGTGATGCGGGTCCGCGCCGGACGGCCGAAACGGGCCATCGCGACAACCTGCCGCGGCCGGCCGCCATCATCGGCAGCGGCAAAACGGTTGCAAATGCATCTGTTGACTGCAGTGCAACATCGGACTTAGTGTCAGCACCATGTCGCCGTATTCCGCCCTCGTCCGCATGCACTTCGCCCCGGCTTCCGCCGGCCGCATGCCGTCGCGCGCGGGCGACATCGCCAGCATCATTACCACCACGATTACCACCGGCACCGGTACCACGCGTCCCGGGCGGAGCATCGTGCGTAGCTGAGTTTTCCCACGCAACGGCCCGCCCTCGACGAGGCGGGCCGGCACGCGCCGACACGCCAGACGGGACGGGCCTCCAACGGAGAGGCCGCCGTGATTACCTGTGCACCCGAACAAGTCCTGCTGCACCCCCTGCCGCCATTGGCGATGCCGCGCATCGGCACCACCGGCCGGCGCACGCTGGCGGTGGGCGTGATCGGCCCCGGCCGGGTCGGCGGTGCGTTGCTGGACCAGTTGCGCGCGGCGCAACCGCGGCTGGCGCGCGACCACGCACTGGACCTGAAACTCTGCGGCGTGGTGGCCAGCAAGCGCATGTGGCTGGACTGCGACGACGCCGAGCTCAACGGCCGCCACGGCGGCGCGCAGACCTGGCGACCGAACGACCTCGACGCGTTCGCCGCCCACGTACGCGGCGACGGCGACCGCCACGCGCTGCTGATCGACTGCAGCGCCAGCGAGGCGGTGACCGCGCACTACCCGTACTGGCTGGCCGCCGGCCTGCACGTGGTGACGCCGAACAAGCTGGCCGGCAGCGGCCCGCTGGAGCGCTGGCAGGCGATCCGCGCCGCCTGCGCCGGCGGTGCGCGCTTTCGCTACGAGGCCACCGTCTGCGCCGGCCTGCCGGTGGTGCAGACCCTGCGCGATCTGCTCGACACCGGCGACGAACTGCTAGGCATCGAGGGCATGTTCTCCGGCACGCTGGCGTGGCTGTGCAACCGCCACGACGGCAGCCAGCCGTTCTCCGCGCTGCTGCGCGAGGCGCATGCGCTGGGCTATACCGAACCCGACCCGCGCGCCGACCTGTCCGGCCTCGACGTGGCGCGCAAGCTGGTGATCCTCGCCCGCGAGGCCGGCTGGCCGCTGTCGCTGGAACAGGTGGACGTGGAGAGCCTGGTACCGCCCGGACTGGCGGCGGTATCGCTCGACGAGTTCATGCAGCGCCTGGCCGAACTCGACGCGCCGCTGGCTGCGAAACTGGCCGCCGCGCGCGCCGCAGGCGGCGTGCTGCGGCATGTCGCCAGCCTCGACCACCATGGCCGCGCCAGCGTGCGCCTCGCGGTGCTGCCGACCGCGCATGCCTTCGCGCACAGTCGGCTCACCGACAACGTGGTGCAGTTCACCACCCGCCGCTACTGCGATAATCCGCTGCAGGTGCAAGGCCCCGGCGCGGGGCCGGAAGTCACCGCGGCCGGCGTGTTCGCCGACCTGCTGCGCATCGCCGAGTCGCTGGGGGTGCAGGCATGAACGCCCTCGCCGACGCCCCGCTGCAGGAACCCATGAGCACACGATCGCCCCGCCTGGACCACGCCGCCGCCTTCGCGCCCGCCTGCGTGGGCAACGTGGGCGTGGGCTTCGACATCCTCGGCCACAGCATGGCCGGCGCCGGCGACCGCGCCGAAGTGCGCCGCATCGCCGAGCCGACCGTACGCATCGCGGCGATCCACGGCGTGACCCGCGAGCTGCCCCTGGAAGCGCAGCACAACACCGCCGGCGCCGCCCTGCTCGCGCTGCGCAAGGCGCTGGGCCTGCACCACGGTTTCGAACTCGTGCTGCACAAGGGCATCGCGCTGGGCTCGGGCATGGCCGGCTCGGCGGCCTCCTGCGTGGCCGCGCTGGTGGCCGCGAACGCGCTGCTGGAACGGCCGTTGCCGCGCGAGGCGCTGTACGGCTTCGCGATGGACGGCGAGGCGGTGGCCAGCGGCGGCCGCCACGGCGACAACGTGGGCCCGCAACTGCTGGGCGGACTCACGCTGGCCACGCACGAGCGCGTGCTGCGCATCCCGGTGCCCGCCGACTGGCACTGCGCGCTGGTGCATCCGCACTACGTGCTGGAGACGCGCAAGTCGCGCGCCGCGCTGGCCGGGCATTACGCGCTGGGCGAGTTCGTGGCGCAGAGCGCGAACCTGTCGCTGCTGCTGGCCGGTTGCTTCCGCGGCGACGCCGCGCTGGTGCGCGAGGGCCTGAAGGACGTGCTGGTGGAGCCGCGCCGCGCGCCACTGGTGCCGAACTTCGCGCGCGTGAAGCAGGCCGCGCTGGATCATCGCGCGCTGGGGGCGAGTATTTCCGGCGGCGGGCCCAGCGTGTTCGGCTGGTTCGAGCATCGCGCCGAGGCGGAGGCGGCTGCCGTCGCGATGCGGGCGGCGTTCGCCGAAGCCGGGTTGGGCAGCGACGCCTTCGTGGCGCCGATCGATGGGCCGGCGGCGGTGCTGGTCGATGACGGGATGGAGCATGAGTGACACGCCGCGCTACCTAAGCACACGCGGCCGCGCACCGGCCGCCACATTGGGCGAAGCGATCGCCGCGGGGCTGGCGCCGGATGGCGGCTTGTATGTGCCGGAGCGGTTACCCGCGCTCGATCCCACGGACTTCGATGCACAGGGAACGCTGGCGAATACCGCGGCGACGTTGCTGGCGCCGTTCTTCGCGGGTGACCCGCTCGCCTCCGAACTGCCGGCGATCTGTGCGGAGGCGCTGGATTTCCCGGTGCCGTTGCGCACGCTGCCGTATCGCGATGCGCAGGTGCTGGAGTTGTTCCACGGGCCGACGGCGGCGTTCAAGGACGTGGGTGCGCGCTTTCTCGCCGCCTGCCTGCGCCGGCTGCCGCGGGCGGATGCGCGGCCGCTGACCATCCTGGTCGCCACCTCGGGCGATACCGGCGCGGCGGTGGGCGCGGCGTTCCATCGCCAGCCGGGCGTGCCGGATTCAAATGTGCGCGTGGTGATCCTGTATCCCGACGGCCTGGTCTCGCCGCGGCAGGCGCACCAGCTCGGCTGCTTCGGCGACAACGTGCAGGCGCTGCGCGTGGCCGGCCGCTTCGACGACTGCCAACGCATGGTGAAGGCCGCGCTCAACGACGCGGAACTGCAACGCGACGTGCCGCTCAGCTCCGCCAACAGCATCAGCCTTGGCCGGCTTCTGCCGCAGATGAGCTACTACGCGCATGCCGCGCTGGCGTTCTGGCGCGAACGCGGTGCAGCGCTCAACTTCATCGTGCCCACCGGCAACCTCGGCAACGCGCTGGCCTGCCTGTGGGTGCGCGCGCTGGGCCTGCCGGTGGGCGAGGTACGGCTGGCCTGCAACGCCAACGCCACCTTGCCAGAGTTCTTCGCCGGCCGCGATTACGCGCCGCGCGAAGCGATCGCCACGCTGGCCAACGCGATGGACGTGGGCGCGCCCAGCAACTTCGAGCGCCTGCGCTGGACTTTCGGGAGCGACGACGTGGCGCTGCGCCACGCCCTGCACGCCGAAAGCGTGGACGACGCCGGCATCCGTCACACGCTTGCCGCACACGCGCGCGAGCATGGCGAAGTGTTCTGCCCGCATACGGCGACCGCCGTGCACCTGCTCGATCGCCTCCGCGCCAGCGGCGACACGCAGCCGTGGGCCGTGGTCGCCACCGCGCATCCGGCGAAGTTCGAGCAGGTGGTCGAGCCGCTGCTCGGCCATCCCGTCGACGTGCCGTCCGCGTTGGCGGCGATGCTGCAACGCTCAGCCAGCGCCGAGCCGCTGGCAGCGGCGGATGCGGCGCTGGAGCGCTGGCTGCGCGAGCAGGCTACGGCCTGAACGCAGCCACGCCGGCGACCGCACGTGCTATGCGACAGGACTGGGCAGCCGCTACGATAGGTCGAGCGGGAGCGCCTGCGTCACGGATCGCGCATGCGATCCCGCGCCTGCGGCACGCGGCTCCGTCCGCGACCGCGGCGGCGCGACCGCCGCCATCCGTCGCGGCCGCCCAGAGGCAGCCGCGTGCCAGCCAGCAGATCCCAAGGACGCTCGCATGCGGAATCCGCAAGACAGCAAGATCGCCATCATCGGCCTGGGCTACGTCGGCCTGCCGCTCGCGGTGGAATTCGGCAAGCACTACGACACGCTCGGCTTCGACATCAACCAGACGCGCATCGCCGAACTGCGCGCCGGCGAGGACAAGACGCTGGAAGTGGATGCCGACGAACTGGCCGCCGCGACGCGGCTGACGTTCTCCGCCACGCTGGATGATTTGCGTGCCTGCAACGTCTACATCGTCACCGTGCCCACGCCGATCGACGCCGCCAAGCGGCCCGACCTCACGCCGCTGGTGAAGGCCAGCCAGATGCTGGGCCAGGTGCTGAAGCCCGGCGACATCGTGGTGTACGAGTCCACGGTCTATCCCGGTTGCACCGAGGAAGTGTGCGTGCCGCTGCTGGAACAGGGCTCCGGGCTGGAGTTCAACCGCGACTTCTTCGCCGGCTACAGCCCCGAGCGGATCAACCCCGGCGACAAGCAGCACCGCGTCACCGGCATCCTCAAGGTCACCTCCGGCTCCACGCCGGAAGTCGCCGATTTCGTGAACCGCCTGTACGGCTCCATCATCACCGCCGGCACGCACCGGGCCAGCTCGATCAAGGTGGCCGAGGCGGCCAAGGTGATCGAGAACACCCAGCGCGACCTCAACATCGCGCTGGTCAACGACCTCGCGATCCTGTTCAACAAGCTGGGCATCGACACGCTGGAAGTGCTGCAGGCGGCCGGCACCAAGTGGAATTTCCTGCCGTTCCGGCCCGGCCTGGTCGGCGGCCACTGCATCAGCGTCGACCCCTACTACCTCACCCACAAGGCGCAGGAGGTGGGCCACCACCCCGACGTGATCCTGGCCGGTCGGCGCACCAACGACGGCATGGGTCCGTACATCGCCAACGAGGTGATCCGGCTGATGGTGCGCAAGGGCATCAACCCGGTGCATGCAAAGGTGCTGATCCTGGGCCTGGCGTTCAAGGAGAACTGCCCGGACCTGCGCAACACCCGCGTGGTCGACATCGTGCAGGCGCTGCGCGGCTACAACGCGCAGGTCGACGTGCACGATCCGTGGGTGAACGCCGCCGAGGCCGAGCACGAATACGGCCTCGTGCCGCTGGCCGAGCCGCCGGCCGGCGCCTACGACGCGGTGATCGTGGCGGTGGGCCACCGGCAGTTCGTGGCGCTGGGCGCGGATGGCGTGCGTGCCTACGGCAAGCCGGCATCCGTGGTCTATGACGTGAAATACGTGCTGCCGCGCGAGGCAGTGGACGGGAGGTTGTGATGACGACGCTCGACACCTTGCTGCCGGCCGATCTGCAGGCGCGCGTGCGCGCCGGCTCAGGCACCTGGCTGGTCACCGGCGCGGCCGGCTTCATCGGCTCCAACCTGGTCGAGGCGCTGCTGGGCCTGGGCCAGACCGTGGTCGGCCTGGACAACTTCGCCACCGGCCACCGGCGCAACCTCGACGAGGTGGAGAAGCTGGTCGGCGCCGAGGCCTGGTCGCGCTTCCGCTTCGTCGAGGGTGACATCCGCGAGATCGACGACTGCCGCACCGCCTGCGCCGGCGTGCGCCACGTGCTGCACCAGGCCGCGCTGGGCTCGGTGCCGCGCTCGATCGAGGACCCGCTGGCCACCCATGCGGCGAACGCCACCGGCTTCATCAATATGCTGGTAGCCGCGCGCGACGCCGGCGTGGCCAGCTTCACCTACGCCGCCTCCAGCTCCACCTACGGCGACGAGCCCAGCCTGCCCAAGGTCGAGGACCGCATCGGTCGCGCGCTGTCGCCCTATGCGGCGACCAAGCTGTTCGACGAGATCTACGCCGAGGTGTTCGCGCGCTGCTACGACTTCAAGTCCATCGGCCTGCGCTACTTCAACGTGTTCGGCCGCCGGCAGGATCCGGAAGGCGCCTACGCCGCGGTGATCCCGCAGTGGATCGCCACCATGATCCGCGGCGAGGAAGTGTTCATCAACGGCGACGGCGAGACCACGCGCGACTTCTGCCACGTGGCCAACGCGGTGCAGGCGAACCTGCTCGCGGCGCTGGCCGCCGACGAGCACCGCGACCTGGTCTACAACGTGGCGGTGGGCCAGCGCACCAGCCTCAACCAGCTGTTCGACGGCCTGGTGCAGCAACTCGCGGCCGAGCGCGTGCGTTACGGCCAGCCCCCGGTGCACCGCGAATTCCGCGCGGGCGACGTGCGCCATTCGCTGGCCGACATCAGCCGCGCCGCCACGCGGCTGGGCTACGCGCCCACCCACACCCTGGTCCAGGGTCTGGGCGAGGCGATGCCATGGTACCTGGGCTTCATCGCGCAGCAGACCACCGCCTGAGCCGGCGGCAACCGACGCCTGCCCGGCATCCCGCCGGGGCGGGCCCGGCACCGGCGCGGCCGGCAGGCTCCGCGCACCAACCCTGCCCCCCTCCGTCGAAGCCGGCAAGTCGGGCGTTTCGTCGTGCCCGCCCGCCATGTGCCCGCCCATGCAGCACCCCGGCGCCGGGGTCCATTCGCGGCAAGCGGGTTCCGGCGGGATGGCTCATCCGGTGAGGGTAATTTCATGTTTTGTGATCTGTTTCGCAAAACACATATTGCGAAACGGTCACGTAAATGTTATGGACACCGGCTCGCCGCATTGCTACTCTTCCAATCCCACCGGCACCGGATGCCGGGGAAGGGGGAGAGGGATGTTGCGCTTCATGCACCGACAGTCCACGCGCTGGCTGATTCTGCTGGCCGTGGCCGAAATGCTTCTGCTTTGCGCGTCGTTGAGCATCGCCATCTGGGTGCGCTTCGGCAGCATCGACGAACTGAGCCACCTGCCCGCGCGTTCGCTGATGTTCGCCGGAGTGCTGGTGCTCGGCCTGGCGGCGATGGGCCAGTATCAGGCGCACATGCGCGCGACCTGGTTCGGCCTGCTGGCGCGCCAGGCGGTCGGTTTCGCGCTCGGCGGACTGGGTCTGGTCGTGGCCTATTACGTGCTGCCGAAGGCCTACGTGGGCCGCGGCGTGCTGGGCATCGCGCTGGCGCTCGGCTTCGTGGCGGTCACCGCGTTCCGCGCGGCGTTCCTGCAGCTGGTCGAGGTGGAGGCGTTCAAGCGGCGCATCCTGATCCTCGGCGGCGGCACGCGCGCGTCGCAGATCCACAGCCGCATGCGCCGCCGCTCCGACCGGCGCGGCTTCGTGGTGGTCGGTTTCGTGCCCCGCCCGGGCGAGGCCGTCGACGTGCCCGTGGAACTGCTGGTCACGCCCGATGCGCCGCTGGACGTCTGGGCCGAACGACACGGCATCGACGAGATCGTGGTCGGCGTCGACGATCGCCGCGGCAGCCTGATGATGGACGAGTTGCTCGAATGCCGGCAGCTGGGCATCGAGGTGACCGACCTCACCACCTTCTTCGAGCGCGAATCCGGCCGTGTGCAGCTGGCGTTGACGTATCCCTCCTGGCTGGTCTACTCGGGCGGCTTCTACGCCTCGCCGATGCGCCGGCTCAGCAAGCGCTGTTTCGACCTCGCCGCGGCGCTGCTGGTGCTGGCGCTGACCTGGCCGCTGATGCTGCTGACGGCATTGGCCATTCATCTCGAATCCGGCCCGGGCCAGCCCATCCTGTACCGCCAGGAACGCGTGGGCGTGCGCGGCCGCACCTTCTGGCTGATCAAGTTCCGCAGCATGCGCACGGACGCCGAATGCGACGGCGTGGCGCGCTGGGCGGCCAAGAACGACGACCGCGTGACCCGCGTCGGCTGCTTCATCCGCAAGGTGCGGCTGGACGAGCTGCCGCAGCTGTGGAACGTGCTGAAGGGCGAGATGAGCTTCATCGGCCCACGGCCCGAGCGGCCGCAGTTCGTCGCCGATCTCGCGCAGAAAATCAGCTACTACAACCTGCGCCACTGCCTCAAGCCGGGCTTGGCCGGCTGGGCGCAGCTGCGCTACCCCTACGGCGCGTCGGAGGACGACGCCGCCGAGAAACTCAAGTACGACCTCTATTACGTCAAGAACAACAACCTGCTGTTCGACCTGCTGATACTGATCCAGACGGTCGAGGTGGTGTTGTTCCGTCGCGGTGCACGCTGACCGGAAGCCCCCGTCGGGAACGGCCTGGCGGACCCATCTGATCCGAGGATTCGCCATGCCGAGCCGAAGCTTGCCGGGTCACCCGGACACTTCTGTCCAGCGCCGCCGTCGCCACTGGCGCTGGCGCGCGATGCTGGCCGCAGTCGCGGCCCTGCTGGCAGCTGTGGTGATGGCACAAGCGATCGTGCGCATCCGCAACGAACGCGTGGCGCCGCTGCCGGCCAGCCCGACGACGACAGCCGCCGCGGTCCGGACAGCGGAACCAGACGTCTCCCCCGCACCGACTCCCGTCGCAGAGGCGCCCGAGCAGCCCGCACCCGCCGCGCCGGTGATGCAAGCGGCGCGAGCCACGCCGGATGTCGCCGCCGCCGTGCAGCTGTCCTCGGAGAGCCTGGCGTGGATGCACCAGGACCTGCCTTGCGAAGCCGGCGTCGCCCCCTGCAAGCCCGCGCACGTGCTGGCCTTGGTGGATGCCCGGGTGACGCCGCCTGCGCACGGCGCACCCGCTTCCACGCCCACGCCGGCCGCCTTCGGGGTGCGGGCGCTGGCCGCCGTGACGCTGGCGCCGCATCCGCGCCTGATCCTGGACGGCACCACGCTGGCCGCGCTGCGCCAGCGGGCCACCTCCTCCAATCCGCAATGGACGGCGCTGAAGGCCAAGTGCGACTCCTACATCGGCGGCACGGTCGAATATCCCTCGGGCAACGCTTACCCGAACCTGCCCAACCTCGGCCAGGGCTACCAAGGCAGCGACTACGTGCCCGCGCTGCTGGCCGAGGGCATGTGCTACCAGGTGCTCAAGACCAGCAACGCCTCGGCGGCCGCCAGCTATGGCGCCAAGGCCGTGGACATCCTGATGAAGATGTCCGCCTCCGGCAGCCAGGGCCAGCCGCCCTGCACCGACAGCGGCTACGGCATGCGCTTCTACGGCGTCGGCATGGGCCTGGGCTACGACTGGGTCTGGGACCTGCTCACGCCGACCCAGCGCACGCAGGTCTACACCACCGCGAACGCCTGGATCACCGCCTGGGAGGCGCCGAACGGCTGCGCCGATTTCGAGTACGCGCATCCGCAGAGCAACTACTACGCGGGCTACTTCCACGCCAAGGCCGCCATCGCGCTGGCCACCTACGACGAGAACCCCTCGGGGCCGGCGGAATGGGACGACTGGCTGAACAACCAGTTCGCCAAGCGCGTGCAGCCGTACTACCAGCTGCACCTGCTGGGCGGCGGCTGGCCGGAGGGTTACGCCAACTACGCGCCGCTGGGCATCCTCAACATGACCCTGCCCATGCGCGAGGTGAAAACCGCCACCGGCCAGGACCTGGTGCACGCCAGCGCACCGTACAGCTATCCGACGGACAGCGCCGAGTACGCGATGCACTTCACCTGGCCCTCTCGTACCTATTTCGATGACCGCGACACCAACCATTCGAACTCCGACAGCCAGCCGCCGGGCACGACCCAGGTGGGCCTGTTCCAGCAACTGCTCGGCGCGCTCGGCTACTGGGGCTCGCCGCACACCGCGATCTTCCGCCAGTACCTGGCCGACGTGGACGCGGCCACCAGCGGCTACGGTTACGCGGACGAGTGGCTGCGCTTCCTTTCGCTGGACCCGGCCGGCACGACGGCGCCGGTGAGCGGCTTGCCGCTGTCGTATTTCGCGCCGGGCCTGGGCGCGGTCGCGGCGCGCTCGGACTGGGGCAACAGTGCCGCCTGGATGTCCTTCCGCGCCGCGCCCTACGCGAACAACCCCGGGCAGGGCGAGGAATACTTCGACCAGGGCAGCCTGGCCCTGGTGCGCGGCGGCACGCCGCTGCTGCTCAACGCCACCGGCTGGCTGGTGCACAACCCCAACGGCACCGCCGACGAGAACCTGGTCTACAACGACAACTACGGCAGCTTCAGCAGCGGCAACGTCTACTCGGGCAACCGCCAGATCTACAACATCTTCTACGTGCGCAACCTGAGCAACGGCGCGCCGGCCGAGCAGTACGGCCAGTTCGCCAGCACCACCGAAAGCAACCAGGCCAGCACCAAAGTCGCCGCGTTCGAGGACGGCAGCAGCTACGTCTACGTGCTGGCGACCGGTCTGCAGGACATGTACCGCCGCTTCGCCGCCGGGCCGGCCGTGACCAACTGGTCGCGCGAGATCGTGTACGTGCGGCCCAACCGCTTCGTGGTCTACGACCGCACCACGGCGGGCAGCGCGAGCTACGACCAGTACCTGGCCTGGCATTTCCCGGCGAATCCGGCCTCCAGCACCACCAGTACCGGCGGTAACCGCCTCGACATCACCTATGGCGGCAGCTACGCCGGCGCGATGACCACCGTGCTGCCGCAGAACGCCACGCTGTCCACCACGGCGATGTACCCGTCCAGCAACCCGACCAAGGCATGGCAGGTGCAGGTGCGCTCGCCGGTCGCGGGCGCCAGCCAGCAATGGCTGACCGTGTTCGACCTGTCCACCGCGTCATCCACGGTGGCCGGCGCGAAGCCGGTGATCGTCGCCCAGGGCGGCATCCTCGGCGTGCAGCTGGCGGCATCGGACGGCAGTGCGGTGGTGGTCAGCAGCACGGGTGCGGCCGGCACGCCGCTGAGCGGCACGATCGGCTACACCGTCGACAACCTTGCCGCGCTGCACGTGATCACCGACCTGGCGCCGTCGACCGGCTACACCGTGAACGTCGCGACCAACGGCAACCAGCAGACCATCACGGTGACTCCGGGCGGCTCCACCATGAGCAGCGTGCACGGCGTACTCAGCTTCACGGTGAGCGGCGGCAGCGTGCAGCAGCCGACACTGCGGCCGCCACCGGTGTCCAACCGGCCGGTATCCGGCTATCCCAGGCCGTATACGGGATGAGTGCAGCGGTGGAGATGCCGGCCGTGTGCAAGCGCCCTTCAACCATCCTGCTCGATGTCGGTGATGTGCAGGCCGATGCCGACGTCACCGTCGCGGCGTGCGTCCATGCCGTGCACGAAGAACGGTTGCCGGCCGCGCGTGACGAAACCCTCGGCGTGCCACGCATCGAGCACGGGCCGGGCGGCCGTCAGGCGCAGCTCGATCGCGTCGTAGCCGGCCGCGTAGCCCATCCGGCACAGCTCGCGGATCGCACGGCGGTCGGCCGTGCGCACGCCGCCGGCGAACCAGGCGTCGGTCACGGTCATGAGCCCGGGTGCGCGCACGTTGGTCTCGCAGGCGAACCACGCCAGCAACGGCGCGCCCGACGCCGGGGCGACCAGCAGGAAGCGGCGGCGTACCGCGGGCAGGCCGAGGAAGCGCCACTCGAGTATCTGCGTGCTGCGCACCGTGCACAGGCCCTCGCCATGCTCGGACTGCTCCCACAACACCTGCATGCGGGGATCGACGGCATCCGTCCAGGCCACGTGCAGGGCGGCGCGGCGCCCCGGCAGAGGCAGGTGCCGGCTGGCAGCGAGCGCAGCGTCCAGCAGCGCGCCGCCGGCGCGACCGAGCGGACCGGGCAGCACACGCGTCATGTACTCGCGATAGCGCAGCACGCGCACGTGCCGGGACAGCTGCGCGGGCACCGCGAAACCCGCACGCTTGCAGACCGCGCCGCCGCGGGCGTTGGTCATGGCGTAGCCGAACGCGAAATGCTCCAGGCAGATGGCGGCCATGGCCCGCGCCAGCAGGGTCGCGGGCTTGAGCGAGCGATGCGCCGGCAGCACCACGAAATGGCTGGCGACGCCGGCCAGCCGTTCGCGTCCCTGCCACAGCATGGGTCGCGGACCCACGCCGACGGTGCCCACGATCTCGCCGCTGGCGCGATGACGCAGCAGTTGCAACCGCGGTTGCCTGAACGGACAGCCCAGGTAGAACACGTCATACATCCGGTCGAGCTGGTCCCGCCAGCCGATCTGGCCGCGCCAGAGGCCGATCACGGTGTCGCGATCCCGTTCGAGGTGGCCCTCGACCGTCTCGTAGCGATCGTCGAATACGACGTCGTGCATTTCCATGGGCTCCGGATTTCCGAGCGCGGCGCCAGCGGATTCTGTGCGACGCCTGCTTTGCATACAAGACGAAACCGTCAAGACGAAACCGTCGCGACAGGGACCGCAGGCAGCACGCGCGCGCGCGACCACAGCGGCAACGGCACGGCGGGGATACGGGCATGAGCCAGCGACCGAATTGCATGGACATCGATTGGGACGCGTTCGATCCGTGGCATGTCCAAGCGGTGCGACACCGATTGATGGAGCACCCGTTGCTACAGCCAGCCCGGCTAGTGGAATTCGGTCGCCGCCTTGAGCGCGCGGCACAGCTCTACTCGTTCAGCAACGATGTCACCGCCGGCACCAATTTCAGCGAAGCGGGAAACACGAATCCGAACCGCAAGTCTGCGCAGGAGACTCTTCAGGACATCGCCCATGCCAAGGCATGGATGTTGCTTCGTCATGTGCAGGGCGATCCGGCTTACCGCGGGCTTGTCGATTCCGTGCTCGATGAAATCAAACCGCAGGTCGAACAAAAGGACCCCGGCATGTGCTACCGGGCCGGCTGGATTTTCGTGTCCTCGCCGCACACGGTCACGCCGTTCCACATCGACCGCAACCACGGCATTCTGCTGCAGGTGCGCGGCAGCAAGACCGTCTATGTATGGGATCCCGACGACACCACGGTGGTGAGCGACCGCGCGCGCGACTGGTTCCACGGCCATCGCGAGCTTGCCTTGGTCGAGTGGCACGAGGAATTCCGCGCCCGCGCACATGTATTCCACCTGCAGCCCGGCATGGGCGTGTACATGCCGCTGACCAGCCCGCACATGGTCGAGACCAGCGACGAGCCGTCGACGACGCTGAGCCTCAGTTACAACACCGAGGCATCGCGTCGCAATGTGTTGCTGCACGTCGTGCACGACCGGATGCACGGCCTGGGGATCGACTTGCCTCCGGTCGGTCGGCGTCCCCGCTTCGATGCGTGGCTGCATGTCGCAGCGCATGCCGCGGATGGCGCGCGCAGGTACGCGCGCCATCGGCTGGGCCGGCCTGTCCGTTTCGATGGAGCGCCCTACGCCTCAGACGATTGAGCCGGCAGGCTGGCCGCCTCGATCGCCGGCAGGCGCACAGGGCAAGTTCAATGAGTATGCAGTTATGACGCTGGGCGATACGCAAAACATGGATTTGCTCGACGTGCTGCCTGGCCAGGCCGATGGCGCGGATGACGCATGGCGGCACCGGCAGTATCCGCTCGGTCCCGCGCTCGCCGCCGCGCTGGGCGATGCCATGCGCCGGAGGCCGACCACTCCCGCGCAACTGCTGGGCGCGACCTTGGCGCTGGTCGAATCGCGCCTGACCGGGGCGGACGCCGTGCTTGCCACGGTGTCGGGGGCAAGCGGCGTCGCCCAGGGTTCCATCGAGGTACCGCGCACGGGATCGCGCGACGCCTGGCTCGAAACCTGCGCGCACACGTTCCGCGCACCGGCGGATGCCCCAGCGGCCAGCGCATGGCTCGCCCACGACGGCGAGGCGGCGGCCGCCTGCGGCGACGTATCTGTGCAGCTGGCGTGGCGACTGCGCCTGGCGGGCGACGCGCAATTGCAAGTCGATTTTCGCGGCTCGCCGGATGCGGCAACGGTCGACCTGCTTGCAGGCTGCGTGGCACGCGCGCTCGCGGCATGCGCATCGGCAACCGACTGCGCACTGGAATCGATCGACATTCTCGATCCGGCCGAGCGTCGCCGGCTGCTGGTCGAATGGAATGCGACGGACGTGCCGCGCCATGCCGCCGACACGGTAGACGGCCTGTTCGCCGCCACCGCCAGGGAGCATGCGGACCGGATCGCGGTCATCGACGACCAGCGCAACCTGACCTACGCGCAACTGGACCGGCTGGCGACGGCGCTGGCGTTGCGCCTGCGCGATGCCGGCGTCGCGCAGGGCACGATCGTGGGCGTGATGCTGGATCGCTCCGTCGACGCGGTGGTCGCCATCCTCGGCGTACTGAAAGCGGGCGCCGCCTACCTGCCGCTCGACATGGCCTACCCGGCAGAGCGTGTGGCTTTCATGCTCGACGATGCCGAAGTACGCATCGTGGTGACCCCGCGCATCGCGCGGGCGCTGCCGCTCGCCGATGCGATCGTGCGCGTTTCCGTCGCCGCCGGGGAACAGCCCGGCGATCCCGGCGCCATCGCACCCGACCCCATCCGGCTCGACGGCGAAGCACTGGCCTACGTGATGTACACCTCGGGATCGACTGGCACGCCGAAGGGCGTCGAGATCCGGCACCGTTCCATCATCCGCCTGGTACGTGACGTCGAATACATCGATCTGGGGCTCGACACACGGCTGTTGCACGCAGCGCCGCTGGGCTTCGATGCCTCCACGCTGGAGATCTGGGGCGCCCTGCTCAATGGCGGTTGCGTCATCGTGCACGACGAAGCAGTACCAACCGGCAGCGGCCTCGCCCGCAGTATCACGCGGCACAACGTCAGCACGGCCTTCCTCACCACGGCGCTGTTCAATGCCATCGTGGATGTCGACCCCCGGCACCTGACCGGGCTGCGTGAACTGTTCACCGGCGGCGAGAAGGTCTCCGTACGGCACGTGCGCCGGGCGCTGGATGCGCTGCCCGGCACGACCATCGTCCATCCGTACGGCCCGACCGAATGCACGACATTCACCACCACCCATCGCATACCGCGCGACCTAGCAGCCGACGCGCGCACGATTCCGATCGGGCGGCCCATCGCTGACACGCGGCTCTATGTGCTGAACCGGCGCATGGAGCTGCTGCCTACCGGCGTCGTCGGCGAATTGTTCGTGGGCGGGGCCGGCGTCGCGCGCGGCTACCTGCGGCGTCCCGAACTGAGCGCCGAACGTTTCGTGCCCGATCCATTCGGCGCCGCGGGCGAACGCCTGTATCGCACCGGCGATCTGGTGCGCTACCTGCCGGACGGCGCCATCGAATTCGTCGGCCGCATCGATGGCCAGGTCAAGATACGCGGCTACCGCATCGAGACTGGCGAGATCGAGGCAGTGCTGGCGCGTCATCGCGCGATCGGCGCCTGCGCCGTGCAGGCGCGTGAAGACCAGCCCGGCCGCAAGCGCCTGGTCGCCTATTACGTAGGCAACGGCGTCGAGACCACTGCGCAGGCGCTGCGCGGCTACCTCGGCACCAGCCTGCCCGAGTTCATGGTGCCGGCATGCTATGTGCAGCTCGATGCGCTGCCGCTGACCACCAACGGCAAGCTCGACCGTCGCGCGCTGCCCGCGCCGGATTCCCGCCGGCCCGAACTTGCCGTGCCGTACGTGGAACCCGTCGGCCCCCTGGAGCAGCAGGCATGCGCCGTGTTCGGCGAACTGCTCGGACTGGACCGCGTGGGCCGCGACGACAACTTCTTCGAGTTGGGCGGCGATTCGCTGTCCGCCGTGCGCGCGGTCACCCGGCTCGGTGAGCTGGCGCCGCGCGAACTGACCATACCGATGTTCTTCCAGAACCCCACGCCGGCGGCGCTGGCGCAGGCGATGGCAGGAAACACGCGGACCGCGCCCACCGCGTCCGGCCTGCCGCACGGCGGGCACGGCGTCGATGCCGAGCCGATCGCGATCATCGCGATGGCCGGACGCTTCCCCGGCGCGGACAACGTCGAGGCGTTCTGGCGCAACCTGTGCGAAGGCCAGGAATCGATCACCTTCTTCGGCGCCGACGAACTCGACCCGGGCATCGCGCGCGCGGAGCGCGACGACCCGTCCTATGTGGCCGCGCGCGGCATCGTCGACGGCGTGGAGAACTTCGACGCCGCGTTCTTCGGCATCCCGCCGCGCGAGGCGGAGCTGATGGACCCGCAGCAGCGGATCTTCCTCGAACTGTGCTGGGAATGCCTGGAGCGCGCGGGCCATGCGCCGGGAACGCACACGGGACCGGTCGGCGTGTTCGGCGGCATGTACCACGCCACTTATTTCCAGCGTCATCTCAGTGCGCGGCCGGACCTGGTCGACAAGCTCGGCGCGTTCCAGGTGATGCTGGCCAACGAAAAGGACTTCCTGGCCACCCGCGTCGCGCACAAACTCGACCTGACCGGCCCGGCGGTCAGCGTGAACACCGCTTGCTCGACGTCGCTGGTGGCGATCTGCCAGGCCTTCGACGCCTTGCGCGCCGGTCGTTGCACGATGGCGCTGGCCGGCGGCGCGTCGATCACCTGCCCGCCGCGCAGCGGCTATCTCGCCCAGGAAGGCACCATGCTTTCGCCGGACGGGCACACGCGCAGTTTCGACGCGGACGCGCGGGGCACGGTGTTCAGCGACGGCGCCGCGGTGGTCCTGCTCAAGCGGCTGTCCGATGCGATCGCCGACGGCGATCCGGTCTATGCGCTGATCCGCGGCAGCGCGGTGAACAACGACGGCGGCGGCAAAGCCAGCTTCATGGCGCCGAGCAGCGCGGGGCAGGCCGCGGTGATCGCCATGGCGCAGGCGGACGCCGGCGTCGACGCGCGCAGCATCAGTTACGTGGAAGCCCACGGCACGGCCACTCCGATCGGCGATCCGATCGAGATCGAGGGGCTGGTCAGTGCGTTCCGGCGCAATACGAACGACATCGGCTTTTGCCACGTCGGCTCGCTCAAGAGCAATGTCGGCCACATGGTGATCGCCGCCGGCGTGGCGGGCGTGATCAAGACGGCGTTCGCGCTGGCCGAGCAACGGATCCCGCCGACCCTGCATTTCCGCGCGCCCAACCCGAGTATCGATTTCGCCAGCTCGCCGTTCATGGTCAACCCGCGCCTGCTGGAATGGCACTCTGACAACGGGCCGTTGCGCGCGGGCGTCAGCTCGTTCGGCGTCGGCGGCACCAACGCACACGTAGTGATGGAGCAGGCCCCCGCACAAGAACCCTCCGATGCTGCCGACGGGCCGCAGTTGCTGCTGTTGTCGGCGCGCACGCCGACGGCGCTCGCCGCGACGGCGGAACGCCTGGCCGCACACCTGGGCACGCAACCCGGCGAGAACCTCGCCGACGTGGCCTGGACGCTGGCAGTCGGCCGCAAGGCCTTCGCCCATCGCGCCGCAGTAGTGGCCGGCGACGCGGCCGAGGCGGCCTTGCGCCTCGCCGAAGTTGCCGCCGCCAGCGTGCGCAGCCACCCCAGCCAGCCGGCCGACGTGGTGTTCCTGTTCCCTGGGCAGGGCTCGCCCTACCCTGGCATGGGCCGCGCGCTGCATGTCGCCGAGTCGGCATTCCGCGAGGCTTTCGACGCCTGCGTGGCGCATGCCGGCGAGGTGGTGGACTTCGACCTGCGCGAACGCATGTGGAGCGACGATCCCGCGGCGCTGCTGCCCACCGCGGTGATGCAGCCGGCGATCTTCACGATGGAATACGCGCTGGCGCAATGGTGGATGAGCCTGGGCGTGCAACCGGCGGCGATGCTCGGCCATAGCGTCGGCGAGTTCGTCGCGGCGACCCTGGCCGGCGTGTTCGAGCTGCGCGACGCGATGCGTCTCGTCGTCCGCCGCGGCGCGCTGATGCAGGCGCAGCCGGAAGGCGCAATGCTGTCGGTGCGGCTACCGCGCGAGGATGTGCTCGCGCGCCTGTCGGCGACGCTGTCGCTGGCCGTGGAAAACGCACCGGCCGCCTGCGTGGTGGCCGGACCGCACGCGGATGTCGCCGCGCTGCAGGCGGCACTGGAGAAGGACGGTGTCGCCTGCCGCCCGCTGCGCACCTCGCACGCCTTCCACTCGGCGATGATGGAACCGGTGCTGGCGCCGTTCCGTGCCGAAGTGGAGCGCGTGTCACGACAGGCGCCGCGCATCCCGCTGGTGTCGACCGCGACCGGCAACTGGTTGGGCGACGATGCGGCGCAGTCGATCGACTACTGGACGCGCCACCTGCGCGAACCGGTGCGCTTCTCCACCGCGCTCGAACGCGTGCTCGACAGACCTGCCCGCGTGCTGCTGGAAGTGGGTCCGCGCGCCACGCTGTGTTCGCTGGCGCGCCAGCAGCCGCTGCTGCGCCAGCAGCGCATCGCCGCCCTGCCCTCGCTCGGCGACGCGCCTCAGCTGGAACCGATGCAATTGCGCCAGGCCGTCGGCGAGCTGTGGCGCCAGGGTGCGGCCATCGACGCCGCACGGCTGGACCGACGCGCGCGGCGCCGGCGCGTATGCCTGCCCAGCTATCCGTTCGAACGCCAACGCCATTGGATCGACGCGCCCGCGGTATCGGGCGTCCACGCATCGTTGCCACCCGCCACAACGTCCGAGTACCACGAAGGAACGCCCATCATGTCCGCGCCAACCGTGTCGTCCGTGGATCGCCAACCGCGCCTGATCGGCCAGCTCAAGGCCACCTTCGAGGATGTCGCCGGCATCGACCTGGCCGACGCCGATCCCGCCAGCCACTTCATCGAGCTGGGTCTGGACAGCCTGATGCTGACCCAGGTGGCGCTGCAGGTTTCCAAGACCTTCGCGGTGCCGGTGAGCTTCCGTCAGCTGATGGGCGATTGCTCCAGCTTCGCGCAACTGGCCGCGCTGCTCGACGCGCAGCTTCCGCCTGAGGCGCCCGCCGTGGCAGCGGCACCCGCCCCGCTGCAACCGACGCCGTTGGCGATGCCGTCGCTGCCGGCCATGGCCGGCGCGGCGCCACACAGCTACGTGCAGCAGGTGATCGCGCAGCAGATGCAACTGATGGCCCAGCAACTGGCCCTGCTCGGCGTCGCGGCGCCGGCTGCCGTGCCGTCGCCCGTGGCCGCCGCGCCAGCACCCGCCGCAACCGCCGCAACCGCGGCTCCGGTCGTGGATGAAGAGGCCGCGCTGGCCCATACCCGCTACGACGTCAAGAAGGCCTTCGGCGCGATCGCGCGCATCGACACCGGCAAGTTCGAGCTCACGCCGCGCCAGCAAGGCCGGCTGGACCGCTTCGTCGAACGCTACGTGGCGCGCACGCGCAAATCGAAGGAGTACACCCAGGCGCATCGCCCGCACATGGCCGACCCGCGCGTGGTCAACGGCTTCCGTCCCCTGCTTAAGGAAATCGTCTACCAGACCGTCATCGAGCGCTCCAAGGGCGCCCACCTGTGGGACCTGGACGGCAACGAATACGTCGACGCGCTGAACGGCTTCGGCATGAGCCTGTTCGGCTGGCAGCCAGATTTCGTGCTGGATGCCGTGCGCAGGCAGCTCGATCTCGGCTACGAGATCGGCCCGCAGCATCCGCTGGCCGGCGAAGTGGCAAAGCTGGTCTGCGAAGTCACCGGGCATGAGCGCGCGGCACTGTGCAACACCGGCTCGGAGGCGGTGCTGGGCGCGCTGCGCATCGCGCGCACGGTGACCGGGCGCGAGACCGTGGTGCTGTTCACCGGTGCCTACCACGGCATCGTGGACGAAGTGATCGTGCGCGGCACCAAGAAGCTGCGCGCGGTACCGGCCGCGCCGGGCATCCTGCGCAACACCGCCGAACACGTGCTGGTGCTCGACTACGGCACGCCGGAGTCGCTGGAAATCATCCGCGAACGCGCGCACGAACTGGCCGCCGTGCTGATCGAGCCGGTGCAGAGCCGGCGGCCGGATTTCCGCCCGGTCGAATTCCTGCGCGAGGTGCGTGCGATCACCGCGGCCACCGGCACCTTGTGCATCTTCGATGAGATCGTCACCGGCTTCCGCAGCCATCCCGGCGGCACCCAAGCGCTGTTCGATATCCGCGCCGACCTCGCCACCTACGGCAAGGTCGTGGGCGGCGGCTATCCGATCGGGGTGATCGCAGGCAAACGCGAATACATGGATGCGCTGGACGGCGGCCAATGGCAGTACGGCGACGACTCGATCCCCACCGTGGGCGTCACTTATTTCGCCGGCACCTTCGTGCGCCACCCGCTGGCGCTGGCCGCGGCGAAGGCGGTGCTCGAGCACGTGCGCGAGGCCGGGGGCGCGCTGCAGGAACGGCTCAATGCGCGCACCGCGGCAATGGCCGACGAGCTCAACGGCTTCTTCGTGGAAGTGGGCGCGCCGATCGCGGTCAAGCAGTTCGCGTCGCTGTGGAAGACCCAGTTCCTGGAGGAGCATCCGCTGCAGGATCTGCTGTTCGCGATGATGCGCAGCCGCGGCGTGCACATCCTCGACAACTTCCCCTGCTTCTTCACCACCGCGCACAGCGAGGCGGATTTCCAGAAGATCACCCAGGCCTACAAGGATTCGGTGGCCGAGTTGCAGGAAGCCGGTTTCCTGCCGCGCAACGTTCCCCCGGCGCAGACTGTGATGGATGCGGGCAAGCCGCCCGTGCCCGGCGCGCGGCTCGGCCGCGAACCCGACGGGCGGCCGTGCTGGTTCGTGCCCAACCCCGCGCAACCGGGCAAGTACATGAAGGTCGAGTCATGAACACGCCCATGGACGCGCATGCCGGCCTCTCGGCCGTCGACTACGATCCGTTCGCCAGTCCCGCGCTCGAACGCGTGGTGCCCAGCACCGAGGCGCAGCGCGAAATCTGGCTGGCTGCCAAACTGGGTGAGGACGCTTCGCTGGCCTACAACGAAGCGGTCGCGCTGCACCTGCACGGCGCGCTGGACCGCACGGCCATGCTCGACGCGCTGCAAGCGCTGGTTGATCGCCACGATGCGCTGCGCGCCAGTTTCGGCCCGGACGGCGAAACCTTCTGCGTGGCCGGCGGCGTCGCGCTCGACGTGCGCCAGACCGACCTGGGCGCGCTCGATGCATCCACGCGCATTGCCGCGCTGGAGGAGCGCCGCGCGCAAGTCGTGCTGCTGCCGTTCGACCTGGAAACCGGACCGCTGTTCCGCGCCGAACTGCTGCGCCTGGGCGAGGGCGAGCACGTGCTGCTGCTCAGCGCGCACCACCTGGTCTGCGACGGCTGGTCGTGGTGGGTGGTCCTGCGCGAACTGGGCACGCTGTACGCGTTGCGCAGCGGCGCCGGCAACGCAAACCTGCCGCCAGCCCCCTCCTTCGCCGACTACGCCTTGCAATGCGCCGGACAGGCGGACCGCCACGCCCGCGCCGCCGACGAGGCCTGGTGGGTAGCGCATCACGCCCATCGTCCACCGGCGCTGGACCTGCCGGGCGACCGCCCGCGACCGCCACGGCGCAGCTTCGCTGCCGGCCGCGAGGATCATGTGCTCGGCGCCGACCTGGTCGGCGCCTTGCGCCACCTGGGCGCGCGTCACGGCGCAAGCCTGTTCGCCACCTTGCTGGGCAGTTTCGCCGGCTTGCTCGGCCGGCTGGCCGGGCAGGACGAAGTCGTGCTCGGCATCCCCGCCGCAGCGCAGGCGAACGAAGGTCTGGGCGACCTGGTCGGCCACGGCGTCAATCTGCTGCCGCTGCGCTGCACGGCCGATCCGGCGCTGCCGTTCACGCAGCTGCTTGGCGCGGCGGGCGGCGAGCTGCTCGATGCGTTGGAGCACCAGCGCTGCACCTTCGGCAGCCTGCTGCAGCAGTTGGACATCGCGCGCGATCCCGCTCGCCTGCCGCTGGTCAGCGTGCTGTTCAACATCGACCAGGCGCTGGAGCAGGAAGGCGAAGCCTTCCCTGGGCTGCGACTGGACTTCGCCAGCGTGCCTCGCCGCTACGAGAACTTCGAACTGTTCATCAACGCGGTGCAGGAACATGGTGGCCTGCGCCTGGAATGCCAGTACAACAGCGGCCTGTTCGATGCCGCCACCGTGCGTCGCTGGCTGCGCGCCTACGAGGCCTTGCTGCGCGCCGCCGTGACGCAGCCCGACCATCCGCTCGGCGCCTTGCCGCTGGTCGACGCAGCGGCGCAGCGCGAGCTGGCCGGACTGCAGCCGCCCGCGCGTCATTGGAGCGGCCCGTCGACCATGCACGGCGCGTTCGAACGCCAGGCGTCTGCTTCACCGGAGCGCCCCGCACTGCGCTGCGGCGACGAGACACTGAGCTACCGCGCGCTGGACGAGCAGGCCAACCGCATCGCCCATGGCCTGATCGCGCACGGCGTCCACCCCGGCGACCTCGTCGGCATCGCGCTCGAACGCGGCCCCGCCATGCTCGCCGCTCTGCTCGGCACGCTCAAGGCCGGCGCCGGCTACGTCCCGCTCGATCCCGCCTTCCCCGCCGAGCGGCTGGCCTACATGGTCGCCGACGCCAAGCTGGCGGTGCTGCTCACCCAGGCGTCGCTGGCCGCACGCTTCGATCGGCCGGACCGCCCGCCGATCGCGCTGGATGCACCGCCCGCCGGCTGGGACGCGCTGCCCGTCACGCCGCCCGCGCTGTCCGTCGATCCCGCGGCTACCGCCTACGTGATCTATACCTCCGGCTCCACCGGTCGGCCCAAGGGCGTGGCGATCCCGCATCGCGCCGTGGCGAACTTCCTCGCCAGCATGGCCGAGCGTCCCGGCCTACGCGCCGACGACCGCCTGCTCGCCGTCACCACGCTGTCCTTCGACATCGCGGTGCTGGAACTGCTCGGGCCGCTGGGCGTGGGCGGCTGCGTGGTGCTGGCCACGCGCGAGCAGGCGATGGACGGCGACGCACTGAAGACGCTGCTGGCCGGCCACCGCATCACGCTGATGCAGGCCACGCCGGCCAGCTGGCGCATGCTGCTGCAGGCCGGCTGGCAAGGCGGCCCGGACTTCCGCGCGCTGTGCGGCGGCGAGGCGCTGGCGCCGGATCTGGCCACCGCGCTGCGGGCACGCTGCGGCGCGCTGTGGAACATGTACGGCCCCACCGAGACCACGGTGTGGTCGACCTGTGCCCAGGTGGCGCCGGATCAGCCGATCACCATCGGCACGCCGATCGCGAACACCACGGTGTGGGTGCTGGACGAACGGCGCCAGCCCTGTCCGCTGGGCGTGCCGGGCGAGCTGTGGATCGGCGGCGCGGGCGTGGCGCTCGGCTACCTGCACCGGCCGGAGCTCACCGCCGAGCGCTTCGTCGCCGATCCGTTCTCCGCCGAACCCGGTGCACGGCTCTACCGCACCGGCGACCGCGGCCGCTGGCGCGCCGACGGCACCCTCGAACACCTTGGCCGCGCCGACTTCCAGATCAAGCTTCGCGGCTTCCGCATCGAACCCGGCGAGATCGAGACGCAGCTGGCCGGCCATCCGCCGGTGACGCAAGCCCTGGTGATGGTGCGCGAGGATCGTCCGGGCGACGCACGCCTGGTTGCCTATCTGGCGAGCGAAGCGCCGGTGGACGAGGCCGCCTTGCGCAGCCGCCTGCGCGAACGCCTGCCCGAATACATGCTGCCGCAGCACTTCGTGGTGCTGGCTGCGCTGCCACTGCTACCCAATGGCAAGATCGACCGCGCCCGGCTGCCGGCGCCGCTCGCCGCCGCGCCGGCCGTCGCGCGCGCTGCGCCGCGCGACGAACTGGAGCGCCAGATCGCGCAGGCGATGGCGGCCGTGCTGGGTGGACTGGAGCCGGGCCTGGACGACGACTTCTTCGAGCACGGCGGGCACTCTCTGCTCGCCGCGCAACTCACCGCGCGCCTCAATCGCGAGCTGGGTCTGGCGCTGTCGCTGCGTACCCTGTTCGAAGCGCCAACCGTGGCGCGGCTGGCGGCAGCGATACGCGCGGCAGGTGCAGCCGGCAAACAGGAGCCGCGCCAGATCGCGCGCCTGGCTGACCGCGAACGCGCGCCGCTGTCGCTGATGCAGCAACGCGTGTGGTACCTCGAACAGCTCAGGCCCGGCGGCGTGGCGTTTCACACGCCGTCGGCGCATCGCCTGAGCGGATCGCTGGATCTCGCCGCCTTCGAGCAGGCGCTGCGCACCATGGTCCGCCGCCAGCCGGTGCTGCGCACCTCGATCGAGCCGGACGCGACGGGCGCGATGCAGCGCATCCACGCCGAACTGGAGGTGGAGCTGCCGCTCGAGGATCTCTCCGGCATGCCGGCAGACGAACGCGATGCCTGGCTGCGGCGCCGGCTGGACGCGTTGATCGCCGAACCGTTCGACCTGGCCACGCCGCCGCTGTTCCGCGCCCGGCTGTTCCGGCTGGGCGAGCAGGAACACGTGTTCTTCTTCATGACCCACCACATCGTCTGGGACGGCTGGTCGTTCGACCTGCTGTACCGGGAGCTGAGCGCACTCTACGAGGCCTTCCGCACCGGCCAGCCCGATCCGCTGCCGCCGCTGGCGGTCGAGTACGGCGACTTCGCCGCGTGGCAGCGGCAGTGGATGCAGGGCGAGGAACTGCAGCGCCAGCTCGACCACTGGCTGTCCCGCCTCAAGGGCCGCATCGAACCGCTGGAGCTGCCCGCCGACCGCGTGCGACCGACACGCATGTCCGGGGCCGGCGCCACCGAGTGGATCGTGCTGCCATCCGAACGGCTGATCGCCGTGCACGCGCTGGCGCAGCAGGCCGGCACCACGCCGTTCATCGTGCTGCTCGCGGCCTACTTCGCACTGCTGCACCGGCTCGGCGGCCAGCGCGACCTGGTGGTGAGCACGCCGGTGCGCGGCCGCGACGCGGTTGAGCTGGAACCGATGATGGGCTTCTTCGTCAACGCGCTGCCGCTGCGCCTGGCGATCGATCCACAGGCCAGTTTCCTCGACACTTTGCGTGCGGTGCGCACGATGGTGCTCGACGCCTTCGCGTGCCCGGACGTGCCGTTCGAGCACCTGGTCAAGGCGCTGCGCCTGCCGCGCGACGAGAGCCGGCCGCCGCTGGCGCAGGCGATGTTCTCTTTCCAGGACGTGCGCGGCCGCGCCACCACCTGGGGCGGCCTGCAGCACGAACACCTGCCGGTGTTCCAGCGCGGCAGCACCGAGGATCTGGGCCTGTGGTTCATCGAGCAGGAGCAGCGCCTGCTCGGCGGCATGGGCTTCAATGCCGACATCTTCGACCCGTCCACCGCCGCACGTTTCCGCCGCAGCTACGAGACCCTGCTGGAAGGCGCGCTGGCCGATCCGCGTCAATCGATCGCGCAACTTCCGCTGCTGCCGGCCGACGAGCTGGCGCGGCTGCACGCCTGGAACGCCACCAACGCGGCGATTCCCGTGCCGACCATGCACGGCGCGTTCGAACGCCAGGCGTCTGCTTCACCGGAGCGCCCCGCACTGCGCTGCGGCGACGAGACACTGAGCTACCGCGCGCTGGACGAGCAGGCCAACCGCATCGCCCATGGCCTGATCGCGCACGGCGTCCACCCCGGCGACCTCGTCGGCATCGCGCTCGAACGCGGCCCCGCCATGCTCGCCGCTCTGCTCGGCACGCTCAAGGCCGGCGCCGGCTACGTCCCGCTCGATCCCGCCTTCCCCGCCGAGCGGCTGGCCTACATGGTCGCCGACGCCAAGCTGGCGGTGCTGCTCACCCAGGCGTCGCTGGCCGCACGCTTCGATCGGCCGGACCGCCCGCCGATCGCGCTGGATGCACCGCCCGCCGGCTGGGACGCGCTGCCCGTCACGCCGCCCGCGCTGTCCGTCGATCCCGCGGCTACCGCCTACGTGATCTATACCTCCGGCTCCACCGGTCGGCCCAAGGGCGTGGCGATCCCGCATCGCGCCGTGGCGAACTTCCTCGCCAGCATGGCCGAGCGTCCCGGCCTACGCGCCGACGACCGCCTGCTCGCCGTCACCACGCTGTCCTTCGACATCGCGGTGCTGGAACTGCTCGGGCCGCTGGGCGTGGGCGGCTGCGTGGTGCTGGCCACGCGCGAGCAGGCGATGGACGGCGACGCACTGAAGACGCTGCTGGCCGGCCACCGCATCACGCTGATGCAGGCCACGCCGGCCAGCTGGCGCATGCTGCTGCAGGCCGGCTGGCAAGGCGGCCCGGACTTCCGCGCGCTGTGCGGCGGCGAGGCGCTGGCGCCGGATCTGGCCACCGCGCTGCGGGCACGCTGCGGCGCGCTGTGGAACATGTACGGCCCCACCGAGACCACGGTGTGGTCGACCTGTGCCCAGGTGGCGCCGGATCAGCCGATCACCATCGGCACGCCGATCGCGAACACCACGGTGTGGGTGCTGGACGAACGGCGCCAGCCCTGTCCGCTGGGCGTGCCGGGCGAGCTGTGGATCGGCGGCGCGGGCGTGGCGCTCGGCTACCTGCACCGGCCGGAGCTCACCGCCGAGCGCTTCGTCGCCGATCCGTTCTCCGCCGAACCCGGTGCACGGCTCTACCGCACCGGCGACCGCGGCCGCTGGCGCGCCGACGGCACCCTCGAACACCTTGGCCGCGCCGACTTCCAGATCAAGCTTCGCGGCTTCCGCATCGAACCCGGCGAGATCGAGACGATCGCCCGCGAGGACGCCGCGGTGAACGACGCCGCGGCCGTGGTGTGCGAATTGTCCGCCAGCGACCAGCGCCTGGTGCTCTACGTTGCCGCCACCGAGGCGGAGGCCACGCTGCTGCCGCGCCTGCGCGGCATGCTGGAATCACAGCTGCCCGGCTACATGCGGCCGCAGCACATCGTGCGACTGGAAGCGTTCCCGCAGACGCCGAACGGCAAGCTCGACCGCAAGGCACTGCCGCTGCCCGCGACGACGAGCGGGGACGAGCCCGCACCGCGCAGTGCGGACGACGATCCGCGCCGCCGCTACCTGGGCGCGGTGTGGTGCGAGCTGATCGGCGTGGGCGAGGTGGCGTCGCAGGACAACTTCTTCGACGTGGGCGGGCACTCGCTGCTGGCGGTGGAGCTGGCCACGCGCGTGCAGCGCGAGACCGGCGTGCGGTTGAACCTGCTGGATATCGCCAGCAGCACCCTCGCCGCGCTGGCCGGGCAGTTGCCCGAACCCGCCGCGGCCGGGCCGCACGTTCCGTTCGGCCATCGCCTGCGGCGACTGCTGGGCCTGCGCTGATGCGGAACGCGCGTGCGGCAACATCGATCCACCCATCGCCATACCGAAGTGCCATGGCCATAATGACGACACCGTTTCGACCGATGCATGTTGGACAGGGGATTGTTCGAAACAGGGGACAGCATGAATGACCGTCTTGATGGCCGATACGCGGAACCGATGACCGGCTCCGCCTTTCCGCTGGGTGAAATCCGCACGGAGAAATGGCTGGCCGGCCAGTACGGCGACGGTGCCGCGCTGGCGCTCGCCCACCTCACCGTGCTGCGGCTGGATGGCCCGTTGCAGGCCGCCGTGCTGGAACAGGCCGCCGCCCGGCTGTGGCGGCGGCACGCTGGCCTGCGCATCCAGCCGTCCGCCGACGGCCATACGCTGCACGTGCATGACGACCTGCCGCTGCCATGGGCGCGGCACGATTTCTCGTCCGCTGGCGACGCCGCGGAAGCGCGCCTGGCCGCGCACGTCCAGGCGCGTCTGCGCGCGCCGTTCGACCCGTGCGTGCCGCCGCTGCTGCGCCTGGAACTGCTGCGTCTGGGCGAGGATCGGCATGCCCTGCTGCTGCACGCCCACGAACTGGTGCTCGACCGCCGCGCCACCGGCCGCCTGCTGGCGGAGCTGGCGCAAACCTATGGCGAGCTGCTCGCGGGACAGGAACCGGCATCCGCGCCGGTGCCCCTGCCGCCGTTCGACGACGCGGTGCCCGCCGAAGCGCTCGCCTGGTGGCGCGCACGCCTGGGCCACCTGCCCGATCCGCTGAACCTGCCCACCGACCGCTCGGCGCCGGTGCGGCCGCGATTCGACGCCGTCGGCGCCCGCCACGTGCTGCCGGCGGCGACGGTCGCCGGCCTGCGACGGTTGGCGCAGGACTGCGGCCTGTCGCTGCGCGACGTGCTGCTCGGCGGCTATGCGGCCTTCCTGATGCGCATGAGCGGGCAGCACGACTTCGCCCTCGGCGTGCCGGTCGGCATGCACGGTGAGCCGCTGCACTTCCTGCCGCTGCGCCTGCGCGTGGAACCCGGGCAAAGCGTCGCGGACCTGCTCGCGCGTACTGCCGCCGCGCTGCATGAGGTCCATGCGCACGGCCAGGTCACCCTGATGGGCCTGCTGCGCGCACTCGGCCTGCACCGCGGCGGTGCGGAAGCGGCCCTCGGCACAGTCTCGTTCGAGTTCGATCCGGGCATGCCCGGGTTTGCCTTTGCCGGCCTGCACCACCGCGTGATCGACGGCGGCCGCGCGGCACTGCTGGGCGAGCTGCACGCACGCACGGCACTGGAAGGCGATGCGCTCGGCATCGACCTGCACGGCGCGGCCGCGCGCTACGACGTGGCCACGCTGCAGCGCTGGCTGGGCCACTACGCCACCTTGCTGGAAACGCTCGCCGGCACGACCGCGCCCGCTGCGTCGACGATCGCCGAGTTGCCCATGCTCGATGCCGCCGGACGCTTCCAGGTGCTGCAGGCGTGGAACGACACCGCGCGCGACTACGACCTCGGCACGGGGCTGCCGGCGCTGATCGCGGCGCAGGCGCGGCGCACGCCGGAAAACATCGCCGCCGAATGCGCCGGCGAAGCGCTGGATTACGCCACGCTCGAACGGCGCACCAGCGCCCTTGCATTGGCGCTGGCGCGTCGTGGCATCGGCCGCGGCGACCTGGTCGGCGTGTATGTGCCGCGCAGCCTGGACATGCTGGTCGCCGTGCTGGGCACCCTGAAGAGCGGCGCCGCCTATGTGCCGCTGGACCCGGAATTTCCGCAGGAGCGGCTCGGCTACATGGCCGGGCATGCCGACCTGCGTTACCTGCTGGTCACGCCCGTCCTGCATCCTCCTCCCGAATTGACGGAGGGGCGCAGCTGCCTGGTGGTCGACGAACTGGCGGCCGAGCCGGCGGACGGACAACCGCTGCCGCCCGTGCACGGCGACGACCTGGCCTACGTGCTGTTCACCTCCGGCTCCACCGGCCAGCCCAAGGGCGTGCGCATCCTGCACCGCAACCTGGTCAACTTCCTGCTGGCCATGCGCGAGCAGCCGGGCTACGGCGCCGGCGACACGCTGTGCGCCGTCACCACGCTGTCGTTCGACATCGCCGGGCTGGAGCTGTACCTGCCGCTGATCGTCGGCGGCCGCATGGTGATCGCCACCGAGGCCGAGCACCGCGATCCGCCGGCGCTGTGCGAGCTGATGGCGAACAGCGGCTGCACGGTGCTGCAGACCACGCCCTCGCTGCTGCGCCTGCTGCAAGGCATCGGCCGCGAGGACGTGGTGCGCGGACTGCGCCTGTTCGTGGGCGGCGAGGCGATGCCGCTGGCGCTGGCGCGCTCGCTGGCCGGGCGCTGCCGCGAACTGTGGAACCTGTACGGCCCCACCGAGACCACGATCTGGTCCTCGCTGGTGCGCATCTGGCCAGGCATGGAACCGATCCCGCTCGGCCAGCCGATCGCCAACACCCGCATCTACGTGCTGGACGAGCGCGGCCAGCCGCAGCCGCCGGGCGTCGTCGGCGAGATCTGGATCGCCGGCGATGGCGTGGCCGACGGCTACCTCAACCGCCCCGACCTCACCGCCGAGCGTTTCGTGGACGACCCCTTCGCCGGCGGCCGCATGTACCGCACCGGCGACCGCGGCGGCTGGCGCGACGGCCAGCTTTACTTCAATGGCCGCGCGGACGACCAGATCAAGATCCGCGGCTACCGCATCGAGCCGGGCGACATCGAGGCGGCGGCCGCGGCCGAGCCGGGCGTGCGCGAGTGCGTGGCGGTGGCGCGCAGCTTCGGCGACAACGACCTGCGCCTCGTGCTGCACGTGGCTGCGGCGGCAGACGACGAACTGGCCGAGCGCCTGCGCGCCCGCCTGCACCGGCAACTGCCCGCCTACATGCAGCCGCAGCACATCGAGCGGCTGGACGCGCTGCCGAAGACACCGAACGGCAAGATCGACCGCAAGGCCCTGCCGCCACCGTCCGCGGCCGCGCGGCGCGGCGTGCGAACGCAGGCAGGTGGACTGGCCGATCCGCGCCAGGCCTACCTCGCCACGATCTGGCGCGAACTGATCGGCGTGGAACAGGTGGGCGCCAACGACAGCTTCTTCGACCTGGGCGGCCACTCGCTGCTGGCGGTGGAATTCGTGGCGCGCGTGCAGCGGGAGACCGCGGTGCGGCTGCAGCTGCTCGACGTGGCCTCCGGCACGCTGGCGATGCTGGCCCGCGAACTGCCCGAGAGGGCGAAAGACGCGCCGCGATTGCCGCTGCTGCTGCGTTTGCATCGCTGGTTCGGGATGGGCCTGTGGTTCGTCATGGACAAAACATGGTGGGGGGATGGCCTTGATTGGCTTTGCCAGTGAAGTCTTTGCGATATCGGCGCTTGCCCTCGTGCACGTCTTCGCCGGCTATCCGCTGTGGGTCGCCGCGCTGGCGCGCTGGCGGCCGCGCCCGGTGCAACGGCGCGCGTGGACGCCGCGCGTCACCGCGGTACTCGCCGTGCACGACGGCGCCGCGCACGTGCGCGCCAAGCTCGAAGGCCTGCTCGCCCTGGACTATCCGGCGGAACGGCTCGACATCGTGGTGGCCTGCGATGGCTGCCGCGACGACACCGCGGCGTGCGCCCGCGCGCTCGGCGATGCGCGCATCCGCGTGCTGGAGTTTGCCGAGCGGCGCGGCAAGGCCGCCTGCCTCAACGACGCGGTGGCCGAGGCGCGCGGCGAGGTGCTGCTGATGACCGACGTGCGCCAGCGGCTGGAGCCGGACGCGCTGCGCCAGCTGGTCGCGAACCTGGGCGATGCGCAGGTGGGCGCGGTCGGCGGGCAGCTGCGCCTGTTCGACGCGCACACCGGTTTCGCCCGCGGCATCGATGCGTACTGGCGCTACGAGACGCTGATCCGCGCCGGCGAAAGCCGCTCCGGTTCGGTGATCGGCGTCAGCGGCGCGCTGTACGCGATGCGCCGCGCGCTGTTCCGGCCGCTGCCGGCGGGCACCGTGCTGGACGACGTGCTGGTGCCGATGCAGGTGGCCGCGGCCGGGCTGCGCGTGGTGTACGAGCCGGCTGCGGTGGCCTGGGACGGCAGCTCGCAGCAGCCGCGCGAGGAGCAGCGCCGCAAGATCCGCACGCTGGCCGGCAACTACCAGCTGGTGCAGCTGGCGCCATGGCTGCTGCTGCCGTGGCGCAACCCGCTGTGGTTCCGCTTCGTCAGCCACAAGCTGCTGCGCCTGCTGGCGCCGTGGCTGCTGCTGGCGCTGGCGCTCTCGGCGACGCTGCTGGCGACGCGGCATGCGCTGTTCGCGGCGACCGCGCTGGGGCTGCTCGCCGCACTCGCCGCGGTGGTGGCCGGACGCCTGCTGCCGACGCTGGGCGGGCGCCAGCCCGTGCGGCTGCTGACCGCGTTCTGCTATCTCAATCTGTTCGCCGCGCAGGCGCTGCTGGCGTTCGCGCGCAACCGGAGGCTGCACCTGTGGTGATCCGGTGGCCCGTTCGATGCACCCCTTCGGCGGCATGCAACGGTGCGCCTGCGGGCGCCTGCGGGGAGTGGTGCGCATGTTCCTGCTGATCCTCGTCTACCTCGCTTTCGCGATCGTCCGCCCGCAGGACTTCCTGCCCGGCATGGCGGGCCTGCCGGTGATGTCGCTGACCCTGCTGCTGGCTTTCGTCGGCTGGCTGCTGCGCGGCGCGCGCACGCCCGGCGCACCACAGTTCCTGCTGCTGCCGCTGTTCGTGCTGATCGCGATGGCCTCGATGGTGGTCAATGGCTGGTCCGGCGGCATGGAATACGTGCTCGAACAGATGGGGCCGTCGCTGATCGTGTTCTTCGTGCTGGCGAGCGCCATCGACGATCCGCGCCGCACCGCCACCACCTTCGCGGTGATCGGGCTGTGCGCGATGGTGCTGGCCCTGCACAGCGTGGAGCAGGCCAGCCAGGGCGTAGGCTGGACCGGCATGACCCTGGGCGAGGACGGGCGCATCCGCTACGTGGGCATCTTCAACGATCCCAACGACCTCGGCCTGCTGTTCGTGATGGCGCTGCCGATGCTGTTCTGCGTGGCCGCGCGCGCCGGCTTCCTCGGCCGCTGGTTCTGGCGCGCCGGCATCGTGCTGCTGCTGGCCGGCATCTACCTGACCAAGTCGCGCGGCACCCAGCTGGCGGTGCTGATGATGGGCGCGATCTGGCTGTGGCAGAAGCGCGGGCCGCTCACCGCCGGCTCGCTGAGCTTCGCCGGCCTGGTCGGGCTGATGCTGCTGCCGTCCACGCGCATGAACGACCTCGACCCGGACGAAGAGTCCGCCTTCGGCCGCGTGGACGCGTGGTACGAAGGCTTCGACATGTTCAAGACGCACCCGCTGTTCGGCGTGGGCTTCGGCAACTTCACCGACTACAACACGCTGACCGCACACAACTCCTTCGTGCTGGTGCTGGCCGAGACCGGCTTCCTGGGCTTCGTGACCTGGCTGGCCTTCGTCGGCTACGGCTTCTGGATGATGTGGCGCCTGCTGCGCCTGCAGGCGGGGCTGGCGCAAGCGGCGCAGGTCGCCGCCGCGCACGTGGTGGCGGCACGCCCGCAGACACGCCTGGCGCTGGTGCGGGCGCTGCCCGCCGGCGCCGGCGTGGAGCAGCGCCGGGTCGCCGTCGCGCGCGGGCCGGCCGTCGCGGCAACTGGTGCGGGGACCACCGCGGGCACGACGGCGGAAGAGCGCCAGGACCGTGCCGAACAGGCGCTGTCGCTGACCCTGTTCTGCGCGCTGTGCGGCTTCTTCACGGCCGCGTTCTTCCTCAGCCGCAGCTACAACATCATGCTCTACACGCTGGCCGCGATCGTGGTGGGCCACTACGCCACTCTGCGCAAGCGCCACGACACGCTGCCGCGTTTCACCCTCTCGGCCAGCGGCTGGCGCTGGCTGCCGATCTCGCTGATGGTCATCGCGGCGCTCTACGTGCTGGTGGCCGTGCTGCTGCGCATGCCATGACCCCACACTCATGACCCCACGCTCGCTCACCCTGCGCAACACGCTGTTCTCCTCGCTGGGGATCTACGTCGAGTATTTCCTCGGCATGGTCTGCGCGGTGCTGATCGCGCGCCATCTGGGGCCACGCCACTACGGCATCTACGGCCTGTTCATCTGGTTCGCGGCGATCGGCATCGTGGTGACCAATTCAGGCATCACCACCGGCGTGATCAAGTTCGTGGCGGAGCTGCGCGGCAGCCGGCAACCCGAGTTGATCCGGCCGATGCTCGCCTACATGCGCAAGGTGCAGCGCTGGCACCTGCTGGTGGTGCTCGGCCTGGGCCTGGGCCTGTACCTGCTGCTCGGACGGCGCTACGCCGCCGAGCTGGACCTGCTGGAATTCGTGCTGCTTGCGGCCGCGGTGGGCATGCGCGCGCCGTACATGTTCAACGTGGCGATCGCGAAGGGCTTCGAGGCCTTCGACGCCACCGCCCGGATCACCCTGGTGGCGGCGCCGACCAACCTGGCGCTGGTGGTCACCGCGATGCTGCTGCACGGCGACATCCTGTGGTTCGTGGTGATGTATGCGATCTCCAGCGCGATGTTCCTGTTCGCCTCGCAGTACCAGGTGCGTCGCCTGCTGGCGCCGCTGCCGCGCCTCGGCGATCTGCCGGGCGAACTGCTGCGGCGCATCCGCCGGCACCTGCGCATCGTCTCGCTGACCATCATCGTGAGCTTCCTGATCGCCAGCGACGTGGAGATCCTGTTCCTCAACCTGTTCGCCAGCGCCACCGCGGCGGGCTACTTCAAGGTGGCCTTCCAGCTGGCCAGCGGCATCATGTTGCTGGTGCCGGGCGTGTTCAGCGCGGTGCTGCTGCCGATGATGGCGAAGGCGCTGAGCGAGGGCCGCACCGTGGGCGGCCAACGCTTCGTGACGGCGACCTCGTACCTGGCCATGCTCGGCGCGCCGATGGTGGCGTTCGGCGCCTGCTTCGCCGGCGCGGTGATCGGGCTGCTGTACGGCGCCGCCTACGCCGCCGCCGCGCCGGTGTTCGCGCTGTGCATGCTGGCCAGCGCGCTGAACACCTCGGCGCAGGGTGCGACCAGCCTGCTGGTGAGCGCCGACCGCCAGCACGTGATCCTCACGCTCACCCTGCTGTTCGGCGTGTTCAAGATCGGCGTGGATGTGACCCTGGTCCGGCATTTCGGGCTGCACGGCGCGATGGCGGCGATCGTGATCGCCGCGGTGGTCAGCTCCTCGGCCTACGTGCTGCTGGGCATGCGCGTCGGCGGCCTGCCGCTGGAATGGCGCCGGCTCGGACGCATCCTGCTGGCCGCCGCGCTGGCCGGCGCCGTCGCCTCGCTGGTGCTGCCGCTGCGCCTGCCGCCGCTGTTCACGCTGCTGCTGGGCGGCCCGGTGCTGGTCGCGGCGTACCTGCCGCTCACGCTGTGGCTGCGCTGCTGGACGGGCGCGGACATCGAGCAGCTGAAAAGCCTGCACCAGCGCTTCGCGGCGGGCCGGCCGCTGCTGCTGGGGCGCCTGCTGGCGTGGTCCGGCGTGCGCGCGGGGCAGCACCCATGAGCGTCTACGAACACCTGTTTCGCCGGGTGCTCTACCCGGCCTACGAATCGGGCCTGCGCCGGCGCCGCACGCTGGATTGGCTCGCCGGCTACGAGCGCGACCAGTGGCTGGCGCCCGAACAGCTCCGCGCCCTGCAGCTGGAACGCCTGCTGCGCCTGCTGCGGCACTGCGAGCAGCACGTGCCCTGGTATCGCCGGCGCTGGCGCGAGCTCGGCATCGCGGCGGCGGACATCCGCAGCCTGGACGACTACGCGCGCCTGCCGGTGCTGGACAAGGACGAGATCCGCGCGCACTTCGACGAGTTCAAGGCCGACGGCTGGCATGAGCGCCTGCTGTACAAGGCCACCGGCGGCTCCACCGGCCAGCCGATGCGCTTCGGCTATACCCGCGAGAGCAACGAGCGGCGCACCGCGGTGATGTGGCGTGGCTACGGTTGGGCCGGCGCGCGCATGGGCCGGCGCACGCTGTACGTGTGGGGCGGTGCGGTGGGCGAGCCGCGGCGCCTGCACCAGTTCAAGGATCGGCTGTACCACGCGGCGTTCGCGCGACGCATGCTCAACAGCTTCCACATGACCGACGCCAACCTCGGCGAATACGCCGACGCCATCGACGCCTATCGGCCCGAGGTGATCGTGGGCTACGTGGGCCCACTGGTACGGCTGGCCCAGTGGCTGCTGGACAACCGCCGCACGCTGGCGCGGCCGCCGGCCGCGGTGCTCGGCGCGGCCGAGGCGCTGCACGATTTCCAGCGCGAGCTGATCGAGCGGGCGTTCGGTTGCCCGGCCTACAACACCTACGGCTGCCGCGAGGTGATGCTGATCGCGTCCGAGTGCGAACAGCGGCACGGCCTGCACGTCAACGCCGACCACCTGGTGGTGGAACTGCACGGCGCGGCAACGAGCGGCGCCAGTGGCGAGGTGCTGCTCACCGACCTCTCCAACTACGGCATGCCGCTGCTGCGCTATGCCAACGGCGACCTGGCCACGGCCGGCACGGAAACCTGCCCGTGCGGACGCGGCCTGCCGCTGCTGGCGCACGTGGACGGCCGCAAGCTGGATGCGATCCGCACGCCCGACGGCCACCTGCTGCCCGGCGAGTTCTTCCCGCACATGCTCAAGGACGTGCCGGGCCTGCGTCGCTTCCAGCTGGTGCAGCGCCGGCTCGACCGCCTCGAGCTGGCGCTGGTCTGCGACAACCGCTTCGACGACGCCTCGATGGCGTACATCCGCCGCGAGCTGGCGAAGGTGGTCGGCGACAGCGTCGCGCTCGAGTGCCGGATCGTCGACGAACTTCCCCTGACGCCCAGCGGCAAGCTGCGCGTCACCGTCTCCGCCCTTCCACCTTCCTCCTCCTGAATGCGCCAATGAACATCACCCACGTCGTGGAAAATCTGAACCGCGGAGGACTGGAACGCGTCGTGCTCGACCTGGTCAAGCTGCAGCAGCAGCAAGGCCACCACTGCCAGGTGATATGCCTGTTCGAACGCGGCACGCTGGCGCACGAGCTGGATGTCGCGGGCATCCCGGTGCATGCCTGCGGCAAGCGCAGGGGCTTCGACCTCAAGGCGCTGTCGCGCGTGCGCCGGCTGATCCGCGCCCACCACACCGACGTGTTGCACAGCCACAACGCGGTGGCGCATTACCTGGCGGTGCTGGCCAGTCTCGGCCTGGGTGTGGCCAAGCTCATCAACACCCGCCACGGCATGGGCGGCATGCAGCGCTGGAACCGCGCGGAAATGCTCTATCGCGCCAGCCTGGCGCGCACCGACGCGGTGGCGATGGTCTGCGAGGCGGCGTGCAACGGCGCGATCGAGCACGGCCTGGTGCCGCGCCGCAAGTTGCGCGTGGTGCCGAACGGTCTGCGCGTGCAGGAGTTCGCCATTGCCTCGCCGGCCGCGCGCGAGCGCTTGCGCCAGGCGCTAGCGCTGTCGCCGCAGACGCGCCTGGTCGGCACGGTGGGGCGGCTCAACTGGGCGAAGGACCAAGCCAACCTGATCCGCGCGTTTCGCCGCGTGCACGACCAGCAGGCGGACAGCGCGCTGCTGCTGGTCGGCGACGGCCTGCTGCGGCCCGAGCTGGAAGCCTGCGCGCGCGACGAGGGCCTCGCCGACGCGGTGCATTTCCTCGGCGACCGCAGCGACGTGCGCGAGCTGCTGCAGGGGCTGGACGTGTTCGTGCTCTCCTCGGTGAGCGAGGGCTACTCGATGGCGCTGCTGGAAGCCTCCGCCACCGCGCTGCCGATCGTGGCCACCGACGTCGGCGGCAACCGCGAGATCGTGCAACACGGCGTCACCGGCCGCATCGTGCCGGCGCGCGACGCCGATGCGCTGGCGCAGGCGATCCTCGACCTGCTGCGCGATCCGCAGCGCGCCGCGAGTTGCGGCGCAGCCGCCCGCGCGATGATGGAGACGCGCGGCTCGCTCGAGGCGATGGCGGCGCGCTACGCCGCGCTGTACGAGTCGCGGGAGCCGGCCGCATGAAGCTGCTGGTGCTGACCAACCTGTTCCCGACGCCCTGGGATCCGCTGCGCGGCATGTTCAACCGCCAGCAGTTCGAACGCCTGGGCCGGCGCCACGAGTTGCACGTGCTCACCGCGGTGGATTTCCGCGATCGCCTGCGCAAGCGGCGCGGCAGCGTCGAGGTGCCTGGCCTGCGCACCGATCATTTCGTGTTCGTCTACCCGCCGCGCTTCGGCCGCGCGCTGCACGCGGCCTGCTGGCTGCTGTCGCTGCTGCTGCAGCGCGGCTGGCGGCTGCGCACGGCCGGTTACGACGGCATCCTCGCAAGCTGGGCCTATCCCGATGCGGTGGCCGCCGGCTGGCTGGCGCGCCTGCTCGGCATTCCATACGTGGTGAAGGTGCACGGCAGCGACCTCAACGTACAGGCCACGCACGCGCTGCGCCGGCCGCAGATCGCCGCGAGCCTGCGTGGCGCCGCCGCGGTGGTGGCGGTGAGCCGCGCGCTGGCCGGCAAGGCGGTGGCGCTGGGCGCGGACCCCGCGCGCGTGCACGCGATCTACAACGGCGTCGACGCTGCGCGCTTCGCCCCCGGAGACAAGGCGGATGCACGCAAGCGGCTCGGCCTGGACATCGCGGCCGACCCATTGCTGCTCTACGTCGGCAACCTGAAGGAGAGCAAGGGCTGCCTCGATCTGCTGGAAGCCTTCGCGACGATGGCGGCCTCGTGTCCGCAGGCGCAGTTGGTGTACGTAGGCGAGGGCACCTGCCGCGCCGCGCTGGCCGCGCGTGCGCAAACACTTGGCCTGGCTGCACGCGTGCACCTGGCCGGCGCGATGCCCCACGCGGCGCTGCCCGACTGGTTCCGCGCCGCCGACCTGCTGTGCCTGCCCAGTCACAACGAAGGCGTGCCCAACGTGGTGCTGGAGGCGATGGCCTGCGGCACGCCGGTGGTGGCCACGCGGGTGGGCGGCATTCCCGAGGTGGTGCCTGCACACGCCGGCCGGCTCGTGGAGCTGGGCGACCGCGCCGCGCTCGCCGATGCGCTGGCGCAAGCGGCGGCGCAGGCCTGGGACCACGCCGCCATCGCGGAGCACGCGCGCGGCTTCAGCTGGGACAGCAACATCGACCAGCTGGATGCGATCATGCGGCAGGCGGCGCGCAACGAGGCCGTGGCGGAGGTGCTGCGGTGAGGATCCGGCCCACGCGACAGCAAGTGCTTGGCCTGCTGCCCGAACGCCTGGTGCTGGTGCGCGGCCCGCGCGAGCCGGGCGCGCTCTACCTCAGCTTCGACGACGGCCCGCATCCGGAGCACACGCCCCGCCTGCTGGACCTGCTGGCCCGGCACGGCGCGCGGGCGAGCTTCTTCCTGGTCGGCCGGCGCATCGAGCAGCACCCCGCGCTGGTCGAACGCATCGTGGCGGAGGGTCACACCCTGGGCAATCACTCGTACAGCCATCCGCTGTTCCACCGACTCAGCCTGCGCGAGCAGCTGGACGAGGTGGAGCGCACCGACCGCCTGCTGGCGGACTTCGACCGTTCCGGCCCGCACCGCTTCCGGCCACCGCGCGGCGTGGTGTCGCTGCGGCTGCTGCTGGCCTTCGCGCGGCGCGGACGCAATCTGGCCTACTGGTCCTACGACAGCCTGGATTACCAGCCGCAACCGCCCGATGAGTTGGCCGCACGGCTGCTGCAGCGACCGCCGGCCGACGGCGACGTGCTGCTGATGCACGACGACAGCGACTGCGCGGCGCAGATCCTCGCGCACCTGCTGCCAGCCTGGCACACCGCCGGCCGCAGCCTGCGCGCGCTGCCGGCGGTGGCCGCATGAGGATCCTCTACCACCACCGCACCCGCGGGCGCGACGTCGAGGGCGTGCACATCCGCGGCGTGGTCGGCGCGCTGCGTGCACTCGGTCACGAAGTCAGCGTGCTGTCCTTCCCCGGCGCGGACCCGGAGCAGGAGCCGGCTGCCGGCGCCGCGCGGACGAAGCAGCGCGGCGGACTCGGCACCATCGTTTCGCGCATGCCGGGCGTGCTGTTCGAGGCGCTGGAGCTGGGCTACAACCTGGTCACCCTCGTGCGCATGCGAAGCGCATTCGCGCGGCTCCGGCCGCAGCTCGTCTACGAGCGCTATTCGCTGTTCCTGTTCGCCACGGTGTGGCTGGCACGGCGGCGCGGCATGCCCGTGATCCTGGAGATCAACGACTCGGCACTGGTCGAGCGGGTACGCCCGCTGTGGCTGAAATCGCTGGCGCGGCGCATCGAGCGCTGGTGCCTGCGCGAGGCGACCGGACTGGTGTTCATCTCCAGCTGGTTCCAGCAGCAGGCCGTGGCCGCCTACGGCGACATCGCGCCCTCGGTGGTCTCGCCGAACGCGGCTGACCTCGCCCGCTTCGATCCCGGGCGCCACGACCGCGAACGCCTGCGCGCCGAGCGCGGCGTGGCGGGACGCGTGGTGTGCGGCTACGTCGGCGCGTTCGTGCACTGGCACGGCGTCAACGGCTTCGTCGAGGCGGTCGCCGCACGGCTGGCCGAGGCGCCGGAGCTGGTGCTGCTGCTGGTCGGCGACGGCCGCAGCCTGCCCGAGGTGCGCGCGCTGGTGCAGGCGCGCGGCCTGGCCGACCGCATCCTGCTGCCCGGTCGCGTGCCGCACGCCGAGATACCCTCCTGGATCGCCTGCATGGACTACGCGGTGCTGCCCGACTCCAACCATTACGGCTCGCCGGTAAAGCTGTTCGAGTTCATGGCGATGGGCGTGGCGATGGTCGCGCCCGACTACGCGCCGGTGGCCGAGGTGGTCGGCGACGGCCGCACCGGCTGGTTGTTTCCGCAACGTCAGTTGCAGGCCTGCGTGCAGCGCGTGCTGGAACTGGCCATGCAGCCCGAGGAGCGCCGCCGCGTCGGCGCGGCCGCGCGCGAGTACATCGTGCGCGAGCGCCAGTGGCGCAACAACGCCGAGCAGTTGCTCGGCCTGCTGCCGGAGGTGCAGCCATGACCGTCGCACTCGTCGTTCTTGCCGTGCTGGTGCTGCTGGCCGCTGCGGTCGTGGTGCTGGCGATCCGCGCGCGCCACATGCAGATCTGGCTGGGCAGCTACCTGCGCCGGCGCCTGCCGCCGCGCCCGGCCAGCGGGCCGGTGCACGTGATGTTCGCGTTCGTCGACCACTTCGAGCCGAACTGGGGCCGCGTCGACCTCGCCACCCAGCGCGCCCGCGTCGACCGCTGGTGCCGCGACTACCGCGCGCTGGCCGATCGCCACCGCGATGCCGACGGTCGACCGCCGCAGCACAGCTTCTTCTACCCGGAGGAGGAATACGTCGAGGAGCACCTGGACAAGCTCGCCGCGCTCTGCGCCGACGGCTACGGCGAGATCGAGATCCACCTGCACCACGACAACGACACTCCGGAAAACTTCACCGCCACCATCAATCGTTTCAACAAGCTGCTGCACGAACGCCACGGCGCGCTGCCGCGCGACCCGGCCACCGGCCAGCTGCGCTTCGGTTTCATCCACGGCAACTGGTGCCTGGACAACTCGCGCGCGGACGGCCGTTGGTGCGGGATCAACAACGAGCTGATCCTGCTGCGCGAGCTGGGCTGCTACGCCGACTTCACCCTGCCCTCCGCACCCAGCGAGACGCAGACGAGTACGGTCAACAGCATCTACTACGCCACCGACGATCCCGCACGCCCGAAGTCGCACGACACCGGCGTGCCGGTGCGCGTGGGCGGCGCGCCTTCGGGCGACCTGATGATCGTGCAGGGCCCGCTGGGCCTGAACTGGCGCGAACGCCGGCTGGGCCTGGTGCCGCGCATCGAGAACGCCGACGTGCGCCGCGGCTGCCCACCCACCCCGGCGCGCGTGGACCACTGGGTGCGTACCGGCATCCACGTCGAAGGCCGGCCCGAGTGGATCTTCGTCAAGGTGCATACCCACGGCACCCAGGAGCGCGACATGGACACCTTGCTGGGCGAGGCGGCCGAGCGCATGCACGCGCACCTGGAGCGCGCGTACAACGACGGCACCAACCACGTGCTGCATTACGTCACCGCGCGCGAGATGTACAACATCATCAAGGCCGCCGAGGCCGGCAAGACCGGCAATCCGGGCGACTGGCGCGACTACGAGCTGCCGCCACCGCCGCATCGCACGCGTGCCGGGACGGCATCCGCCGCCCGCGAGGTGGCGGAATAGTTCAGCCTGTCGGCGGGAACTGCTCCAGCAGCCAGCCTTCGACGTGGCCGAACAGACGCTCGCGGTCGCAGAGCAGGGTGTAGGTGTGGTCGGTGCCGTCGAGCAGATCCATGCGCAGCGCCGGATGGTCGGCCACGCGGCGCCCGTAGCATTCGCGGAACTGGCGCGGATGGTTGAGCTGCTCGCCGATGCCGCCGCTGTAGACGAAGCAGAACCGCAGCCCGCGCGCCAGCATGTCGGCGAGTTCGCCGCGCACCTGCGCCCGGGGTGGATAGACGCTGCCGAAGGTGACTTCTTCAGGCTCCACCACCTGGCGCAGCTTGCGCGCGAGGAAACCGCGCCAGCGCGCGGGGCTGAGCAGCCGCGGCAGGTAGTGACGCAGCTTGAAGCCGAAGGTGCGGTAGATGTAGCCGTCCAGGAAGACCGCGCCCGCCACGCCGGCCTCGCTGCAGGCGATGTGCGCGCTCTGCGCGCCGCGGCACAGGCCGACCAGCACGAAACGCGTGCAGCCGGCGTGGCCCGTGAGCAGCGCGGCGGCATCGCGCACGTCGGCGCGAACCTGTTCCTCGCGCGAGCCCGCTTCCGCGCTGGCGCCGCTGTCGCCCATGGTGGACAAGTCGAAGCGCAGGGTGGGATAGCCGAGCGCATTGAGCCGGCGGGTCAGGTCCACGTGCAGGCGGAACGGGCCGACGCGATGCATCAGGCCGGTATTGAGCACGATCACGCCGACCGTACCGCGCGCGATGGGCGGCAGGCCGGCGATGCCGACCAGGTGCCGGGCGCGGCCGAAGCGGAAGGCACGCTCCGCCATCATGCGGCCGGCTCCAGCGCCGCGCCCACCATGCGCAGCAGGTCGGGGGCGAGGATCGCGTGCTCCAGCCGGTGCAGGTCGCTCCAGTCCGTGCTCGCCGGCATGGCGAGCACGCGCGCGCCGGCCTCGGCCAGCGGCGACCAGCCCCCGGCCACCGGTTCGGGACGCGAATCGAGGATCAGGGTGGGCACCCGCGCGGGCTCGGCACGCCAGTCGGCCAGCTGCGCGCGCCACTGCGCGCTGACCGGGAAGCCCAGCCATTGTCCGGCCGCCTCCTCCACGCCGCGTGGCCGGACGTAGTGCTGCGGATCGTTGCGCAGCGCTTCCTGCCCGGCGTCGAGCTCGGCCACGTGACGGGCACCGTCCAGCACCGGGTCCCACAGGATCAGCCGCGCGAAGCCCGCCGTCGCCGCTGCCGCCAATGCGAGGCTGCCGCCCAGCTGCGCGCCGAAGCCGACCATCGTGGCGCAACCGCTGCGCACGCGCAGTTCGGCCGCCGCGCTGCGGATGTCGGCCAGGCAGTGCTGCCAGTCCAGTGCGAGGCTGTCGCCGGCCGAGTCGCCGGTGCCGTGGTAGTCGAAACGCAGCACGCCGATGCCGCGCGCGGCCAGCCCGCTGGCCAGCTGGCGATAGACGCGATGGGTGCGCAGCAGCATCTGGCCCAGCGGCGGGCACAGCAGCATGCCCACCGGCGCATGGCCGGCCACGCCGTGGTACATCCCGATCAGCGCTCCATCGCGTCCGAACTGGCAGGGTTCCGATGCCGGCGTCATCGCTGGTAGACGACTCCCAAATAGACTTCCTTCGCACGGTAGCCGCTGTTCGGCGCGGTGCTGGTGCGGTGGCGATCGAGCAACGACACGCGCCAGCTCCAGTGGCGGTTGACAAGCTGACGCAGCGCGACGCCGATGTTGGTCGTGGTGTCGCGGCGCGCCAGCGCGGTGTAGTTCTCCCGCTCGTAGTTCGCGTAGCCCGAGAGCGTCAGCCGCGCGCTGAGGCGGTAGTCCACGCCGACATCGCCGCCGCGGCCGGTCTGGTCCGGTTGGACGCCTTCCACGTAATGCAGCTTGCGGTACCACGGCGACACGCTGAAGGTGAAGCGCTCGCCGCTGTAGTCGTAGTGGGCGTCCAGGCGCCGTTCGAGGTAGATCCCGCTGCCGATCACCGCACCACCGGTCTGGATGCTCAGCGGCGCGGAGACCCGCGTGCCGGTCTCCGCCGGCTCGACCAGATTGATCAGGTCCTGCGCGGCATCCGAATAGCTGCGCGTGAAGGAAACCCCGAACGTGTTGCGGGCGCTCGCATGCCAGCGGAGGCCGGCGCGCGCCAGCGGATCGGAGGCCGAACCCAGGCCGCCGTTCAGGCGGATCCGCGACCAGCCCGCGGCCACGTCGAGGTCCAGGTGTGCGAGCTTGCGCACGTAGCGTACGAACGCCTCGTCACGGCGGTAGTTGACCTCGCCGCTGTCGTCGAAATTGACTTTCTGCGACTCCAGGTTGAGCGAGAGCTGGCTGGTCGGCGAGATGTCGCGCATCAGCCGCAGCGCCGCCTCGCCACGCGAGGAATTGAACTCGGTGGTGCGCGAGGCGCGGCTGTTGATGTAGCGCAGCTCCGCCTGGCCGCGCAGCGCGCTGCCCAGGTCGAAATGCAGGGTCGGGCCCACCGTGAGCACGTTGGTCTGCTGCTGGTTGCCCGGCGCGTCGCTGGACAGCGTGGAAACCGGCTGCACGCTGGCGTAGTCCTGCGCCGTGAAATCCAGCCGTTCCGGCAGCACGGTCCAGTTCGCCAGGCCGGCGAGTTCGCCGAGCTTCTGGTTCGCGTAGGGGCCGCCCATGTAGTCGCGGTATTCCGCTGCGCCGGTCACGTGGGCCTGCAGCGTGGCGCCCTGTTGCGCGTAGTCGAAGCCGAAGCCGGGGATCAGCACCCACTGGCTCACCGGCGCCGTGGCGCTGAGGTTGATGTTGTCGCTGTGTTCGACGCCGCCGTAGAACGAGTAGTTGAACTGGCCGGCGAGCGCCGGAGTGGCGACGATCGCCAGCGCCAGCGAGATGGCGCGGGCAAGCCGGGTGGATGAGGACATGGATGCCTCCTGCGATGGGTGACGCGGTGACGACTTCCGCCTGCGGCCTTGCCGGGGCGGCGGCCCACCGCCGGCCTCAAGGCGCCTGGTTGAACACCACGCCGGCCAGCTTCTCCGGCTCGAAATGGGCGATCGCCTGGCTGATCGCGGCGGGGGTGTCGCGGCCGTAGCCGGCCACCACCACCACGAAGTCGGCGAGATCGGAAAGGATGCGCGCGTCGGGCGAGCCCTTGATGGTGGGGCCGTCCAGGAACAGGTAGCGATCCGGGTAGCGATGGCGCATCGAGTCGAGCAGCGCGTGCATGCGGAACGAGGAGAAGTACTCGCCGCTGGCTTCGCGCGCGTCGCCCACCGGGATCAGCCGCAGGCGCGGCATGCCGGTGGCGTAGATCTTCGACGCGATGCCCTGCGCAGGGTGCTCGAGGAAGTCGATCAGGCCGCCGTTGGTCGGATCGACGCCGAGCGCGTGATGCTGCTCCGGGTAGCGCAAGTTGCAATCGATCAGCAGGCTGGTCCGCGCCTCGTCGAAGGCGAATGCGGCGGCCAGGTTGCGCGCCACGAAACTGGCCCCCGACCGCGGACTGACCGCCACCACCAGGGTGATGAAGTTGCCGGTGCCGCCCATGCCGAGCAGGCGCGTGCGCAGTTCGCGGAAGGTATCCGACTGCTCCCGCGAGGAGGCCTCGCGGTGGATCAGCCGGCGCTCCTCCAGCTGCCGCGGGGCCAGCGCGCGCGGCTCGGCCATCAGCGCGATGGCATGCGCGGACGCTGCTTGCGGCAAGCGGTCGACATCCCCCGCCTCGGCCCGCAGCACGGTGCCGGAAGTCGATTCGTCGGGCTTCATGCCGCCCCCTTGAGCTTGAACACCAACATCGCGAGGTAGGACAGCGCCACCGCCGCCAGGATCAGCGCCAGCGCCAGGTTGCGCAGCCGCGCGCGCCGCCGGTCCTGTGGCGTGGCGTAGTAAGGCACGCTGACCAGCACGGGCAGGCCGGTGAGCCGTTCCAGCTGCTCGGCCGAGCGCACGCGCGGATCGAAGCGAGCGATGCCGAACAGCAGGCCGAACGGCAGCGCCAGGCTCAGCGCGAAACCGGCCACGGCGAAGTGCATGAAGCGCAGGCCGGTGGGGATCAGCGGCATCATCGCCGGGTTCTGCACGGCGAAGGTCAGGCCCTGCTGGGTGGCGTCCAGGTCCATCGACACGCGTGCGTTCTCGCGGCGCTTCAGCAGGTCCTGGTAGACGTCGCGGTTGACGTCGTAGTCGCGGGTCAGCTCGGCGGTGGCGTTCTCCGAGCCGGCGATGCGCTTGCTGCGTTCGAGCTCGGACTGCAGCATCGCCTGGCTGGCGTTCATCCGCGCGGTGGTCGCGGCGATCTGGCCGCGCAGATCGGTCAGCTGGCTCCTGATCTGCTGGTACAGCGGATTGAACTGCGCATTGCCGCCCAGCGACGCCGGCCTGCCGCTCGGGTTCTGCCGCCGCTGCTCGGCCTGCGCCAGCTGCTGCTGCAGATCCTGCATCTGGTGGCGCACGCGCACCACGTCGGGATAGTCGTCGGTGTAGGTGAGCAGCAGCTTGTCCAGCTGCGCCTGCAGGTCGGCCAGCTGGGCCTGGTACAGGCCTGCCGTGGTCTGCACCGCGGAGACTTCCGACTCGCCGGACAGCTGCGCCGCCAGCGAGGCTTCCTGCGAGCGCTTCTCCATCAGGTCCATGCGCGCGTTTTCCACCTGGGCGCGCAGGTCGTTGATGCGCGCGGCGGTGGCGGCCTCGCTGCCCGTGCGCGCATCGACATTGCTCTCGCGATAGGCCTTGAGCTTGTCCTCGGCGCCGGTGAGCTTGCGCTTGTAGGCCTCGACCTGGCCATTGATGAAGTCGAACGCGTCGCGGCTCTCGCGCTGCTTGGAGGCCAGGCTCTCGCTGATGAACAGCTGACCGAACAGGCGCGTGACCTTGTAGGTGCGGGCGGGATCGGAATCGAAGTAGCTGATGGTCAGCAGGTTGTCGCGCGAGAACTTCACCGTGGTGCGCGACTTGATGCCGTTGGTGATGCGGTCCAGCTCGACCGGGCTGGGATGGTCGGCCAGCCAGCCGCCTTGGGCGAGCACCTGGTCCAGCACCCTGTGGCTGAGTATCACCGCGCGCGCGATGTCGGCGCGGTTGGCGGTGCCGGTGGGCGTGGCGGCGCCCTTCATCAACGGCGCGATGATGTTGCTTTCCTGCACGAGGATGGTGGTGGAGGCCTCGTACTTCTTCGGCCACAGCATGCCGATGGCCAGTGCCGCCAGCATGACCGCGGCGAAGACCAGCCCCAGCGCGACGCGCCGGCGGCGGCCTTCCTCCAGCAACACGGGCAGCAGGGTCTGCAGTGAAATCGATTGTTCGTTCATGGCGTTCGACTCTCCTCCCTGAGCCCCCTCGGACATCTGCTTCAGAAGCTGCGCTGCGGCACCGTGATCACGTCGCCGGGCTGCAGCGGGTAGTTGGTGGCCAGGTCGCCGTCGTTGAGGATCTTGCCCAGGCGCACGGCATAGGCCTGGTTGTCCCCCTGCCCGGCGTGGCGATAGAGCTCGGTGCGGTCCGGCGAGGCGAACTCGGTGACCCCGCCGGCGGCAAGCACCACGTCGAGCACGGTCATGCCCGGGCGGTAAGGCAGCGAGACGGGCGTGCGCACGGCGCCGGTGACGCGCACGCGGGCCAGGTATTCATGGCTGCGCAGCTGCGTCAGGATCACCGCGACCTGCGGGTCGCGCACGTAGGCCTTGAGCTTGTCGCGGATGACCACGGCCACTTCCTCCGGCGTCTGCCCGCCGGCCTGCACGTCGCCGATCAGCGGCACGGTGATCTTGCCGTCCGGACGCACCGGCACCGACACGCTGAGGTCGGGGTTGTGCCATACGGACACCTGCAGCTGGTCGTCCACGCCGATGCGGTAGTTGCTGACCGCCATGGCGTCGGCATTGGCTTTCGGTGGCTGGGTCGACGGTGTCACCGCCGCGCAGCCACTTACTACAAGAGCGAGCAGCAACACAACGAGCACGGTAAGGTGCTTCATGGTCATCCCCCTGAATCTGTGACCTTGACGTTAGCATATTGTGAACCGGCAAGACGTAAAGCGGCGTGAAGCCGCCTGACGCCGACAACTTTAGTCGGCGCAGGCCGACAGCCCGCTGCGGCCAGGACGGCTGGCGCGGCCGGAAAGACCGGGTGCAAGGACGACAGCGGCCGAACGACAGGATCCGGCCCGACAGGCACTGCGTCCGCCGGGCCCGGACTCAGTCAGCCGGGTATCGCATCCAGCACGGCCACGTTCACCTCGCAGCGCAGCCGGAAGCCCAACGATTCGTACAGACGGATCGCCGCCGCGTTGGTTTTCCACGCATGCAGGAAGGCCGTGTCGCCGCGTGCGGCGATGCCGGCAGCGACGTGCCGGGACAGGCGCCGGGCCAGCCCGCGCCCGCGGAAGTCCGGATGCGTGCATACGCCGCTGACCTCGGTGCTGCCCGGGAAACGGAAGCGCTCGCCGGCCATCGCGGCGAGTCGCCCGTCGATGCGGATGCCGACGAAGCGGCCCATGCGATGGGTCTCGCGCAGGAACGGTCCCGGCTCGGTAAGCGTGGCCAACGCCAGCATCTCCTCCGCGTCCGCGTCGCCCAGCGGAATCAGTTCGTCCGGGCCGGCTTCCGGCGTGATGCGCCCGGTGGCGACCATCTGCACGCCCTTGGCGAGCTTGCTCGCCACCAGTCCGGACGGGATGCGAATCTCCGGCACCTGCAGCACGAACACCGGCTGCGCGGGCAGCACCAGCCGGGCCAGCGCCGCGAGCGCGACGGCGCCGTCGTCGCGCGCGGAGGCGAAGCGGTTGATCTCCGGCCGGTAGCGCTTGGCCAGCGCATCGCCCAGCGCCAACCCGGCATGCAGGCCGGTCAGGCTGGACCAGACGGGGCGATCAAGCGGTTCCACGTGACCTCCTCACGTCCCTCTCCGGCAAACGGGAGAGCAAGGCGCGAACACTCAATGCACCTCGATCACCACCAGCCCCTGCGGCGGGATGTCGAGACCGAGTTTGCCGTCGTGCAGCGCGAGCCGTTCCGGCGCCACCATCCGGCCGGCCGCGCGCAACTGCCGGATCTGCTCGCGCGAGGGAAAGGCCGGGCGCCCCATCTTGTCGAACGCGGCGATCACGTTGCCGTGCGCCTCGTCCAGGCGCCACACCTGCGCCTTGGCGTTCGCCGGCAGCGACGACAGGTCGAGCTCGAAATGCTTCACCTCGCCCTTCGGCCGGCCCACGGTGTAGCTCGCGGTGTCGCCCACCGGCGGCGCGTAGTTCCACAGCGCCAGCACCAGCGTGCCGTCGGCGCGGCGAGTGACCAGCGCGGAGTCGGAAGACACCGGCAGCCGCACGTCGCCCAGCTTGTGCAGCATCGCGAAGGCGTTGAAGGACGGCTTGGGGATGTTGTCCTCGGCGATCAGGCCGAAGCCGCCGTAGAACGGCGTGCGCACCACGCCCTGCTCCTCGAACACGTCCGAGAACGTCCAGTAGCTCATCGCATCCACCTTGCCCGCGCAGGCGCGGATGGTATTCGCGAGCCACGGGCCCATGTACACCGTGTCGGTGACGTTCGGCAGGTTGGCGTAGGAGGCGTTGTACTCGCTCATGATGAAGGGCAGCTTCGGGTACGGTGAGGCCAGCACCTCCTTGTGCACCTTGTCCACCGCGCGGCAGACCATGTCCCTGCGCGGAATCTTTTCATCGGTGTGGAACACGTTGTCCGCGGTGTCGTCGCCATAGACGTGGGTGCTGACGAAGTCCACCGGCACGTTCGCCTCGTGCACGTGCTTGAGGAAATCGGCGACCTCCGCCGCCTGCGCCGTGGCCGGGCCGCCCACGCGCAGGCGCGGGCTGACCGACTTCAGCGCACGCGCGGTGTGGTCGTACAGCGTGTAGTAAGTCGGCATCTTGGGGTTGCCGGCCCAGAAGCCGATGTTCGGCTCGTTCCACACCTCGAAGTACCACTTCGACACCTCGGCTATCCCGTAGCGCGCGATCAGGTGCTGCGCGAAGGCGCGGATCATGCCGTCCCACAGCGCGTAATCCTTCGGCGGCGCGACGTTGGGGTGGTACCAGAAATCCTGCAGCGCCTTGGGATCGGAGCTCAGATCCTTCGGCATGAAGCCCAGCTCCACGAACGGACGCACGCCGCGCTCAAGCAGGCCATCGTAGATCTGGTCCACATAGGAGAAGTTGTAGACCGGCTGGTCGCTCGCCGCGGACTTGTCGGCGGCGTTGTAGAACACCTTGTCGGCCTTGCCCAGCTGGAACAGACCCACGTCGTCGTCGAGGATGCCGTGGAAGCGCACGTAGCCGAAGCCGGTCGCCTGCTTCACCTCCACGAGATCCTTGCGGTAGTCGTCGCGCAGCGCCAGCGATGCGCGGCCGGAACCGAACATCTGCTCCCAGAAGTGCGGAAACGGCGTGCCCGGCGCCTTCGCGTCGACATGGACCCGCACGCTGTCGCCCGCGGCGGGTGCCGCCTGCGCCGCACCCAGCGCGAACAGGCACGCGGCCAGCAGGCCCAGCACGACCCGCCACGGCATCGGTTTCGTCTTCATCGACTCGTCTCCTTCGTGCATGTCGTTCGACGATTCATGCCTCGCCCAGCGCCTCGCCGTGGCTCGCGATCACCCGCGCGTAGAGCTTCGCACTGGCCTTGGGCGTGCGCCGCTGCGTGGCGAAGTCGACGTGGTACAGCCCGAAGCGCTTGGCGTAGCCCAGCGACCATTCCAGGTTGTCCAGCAGCGACCACGCGTAATAGCCCTTGAGGTTCACGCCGGCCTCGATCGCGCGATGCGCGGCCCGAAGGTGCCGACGCAGGTAGTCCGTGCGCAGCGGGTCGTCCAGCACCTCGCCCTCCACCACCGGCGGGTCGTAGAACGCGGCGCCGTTCTCGGTGATGTAGAGCGGGATCTCGCCGTAGCGCTGGCGGAAACCGGTCAGCATGTCCACGAGGCCCTGTTCGTACACTTCCCAGCCGGTCTCGGTATGGGTGCGATGGGGCTGGTACACCGGCGCGGCGCGCAGCGGCAGCGCATCCGCGTCGTGCCGCACCACTGCGCGCGTGTAGTAGTTGAGCCCGACGAAGTCGACCGGCTGCCGCGTGAGCCGGAAATCGTCCGCGGGGAAGTCCGGCCAGGCCGCGCCGTACACCTCGCGCAGTTCGGGCGGATAGCTGCCGAGCAGCGCGGGATCGGCGAACTGCAGGTTCATGTAGGCGTGCGCGCGACGCGTGGCGGCGAGATCGTCCGCGCTGTCGGAAGCCGGGTACTTGGGCTCGATGTTGAACACCACGCCGATCGCGTGCCGGCCGTGTGCGCGGTAGGCCTGGATGCCGGCGCCGCTGGCGCGCATCAGGTTGTGCGCCGCGATCGGCGCCTCGTACAGGTTGCGGTGGCCTGGTGCCAGCGCGCCGCGCAAGTAACCGCCATCCACCACCACCCACGGCTCGTTGAGCGTGGTCCACTGCGGCACGCGGTCGTCCAGTGCCTTGAACAGCGTCTGGGCGTACTCGGCGAACCAGTGCGCGCTGTCGCGGTTGAGCCAGCCGCCGCGATCGTCCAGCGCGGCCGGCAGGTCCCAGTGGAACAGCGTGACGTTCGGCGCGATGCCATGTTCCAGCAGCTCGTCGACCAGCCGCGAGTAGAAGTCCAGACCCTGCACGTTGACCCGCCCGGTGCCCTCGGGCAGCACGCGCGCCCAGTTCACGCTGAAGCGGTAGCTCTGGAGGCCCAGCGCGTGCATCAGCCGCACGTCGTCCTTGTAGCGGCGATAGTGGTCGCAGGCCACGTCGCCGTGGTCGCCGTTCGCCATCATCCCCGGCGTGTGCGCGAAGCGCTGCCAGATGCTGGGGCCGGCGCCGTCCGCCAGCGGCGAACCCTCGATCTGGTAGGCGGAGGTGGCCGCGCCCCAGAGGAAGCCGTCCGGAAAGCGGTAGCGTCGGGTCATGACCTGCGAAACTCTCGAATGCCGCACCGCGGCTTGATGTAATCGATTACATTCCGAGAATAGCCGAACGCCGTCGCGGGATGCACGCCCTTTTCCGCGACAGCGATCACCGTGCCGCGACCATCACCAGAGAGCACGCAACGCCGATGACCACCGTCAGTCTCGACCACGTGCGCAAGATCTATCCCAACGGGCATGTCGCCGTCGCCGGCGCCAGCTTCGATGTCGGCGACGGCGAGCTGCTGGTGCTGGTCGGCCCTTCCGGCTGCGGCAAGACCACGTTGCTGCGCATGATCGCGGGGCTGGAAAGCATCGACGCCGGCACGCTGCGCATAGCCGGGCGCGTGGTGAACGAGGTGGCGCCGAAGGATCGCAACATCGCGATGGTGTTCCAGAACTACGCGCTCTACCCGCACATGACGGTGGCCGAGAACCTCGGTTTCGGCCTGCGCCTGCGCGGCATGCCGCGCGCGGAGATCGCGCAACGCGTGGACGAGGTGGCGCGCCTGCTGGAACTGGAACCGCGGCTGGATGCCCGCCCCGCCGCGCTGTCCGGCGGCCAGCGCCAGCGCGTGGCGCTGGGTCGCGCGATGGTGCGCCAGCCCGCGGTGTTCCTGCTCGACGAGCCGCTGTCCAACCTCGACGCGCGCCTGCGCCTGGCGATGCGGGTGGAGATCGCCCGACTGCACCGCCGCTTCGGCACCACCACGATCTACGTCACCCACGACCAGGTCGAGACGATGACGCTGGGCCAGCGCATCGTGGTGTTCGACCGCGGCGCGATCCAGCAAATCGACACGCCGATGAACCTCTACGAACGGCCGGCCAACCTGTTCGTGGCCGGCTTCCTCGGTAGCCCCGCGATGAACCTGCTGCGCGGCACGCTGCACATGGACGATGGCCTCGCGCTGGCCACCGCGGCCGGCACGATACGGCTCGGCACGCCACCACAGATGGACGCACTCGCCGACTGGCGCGATCGCGAGGTGGTGCTCGGGCTGCGCCCGGAAGACCTGCATCTGCTCGCGGCCGGCGATCCTGCGATCGCGCTGGAGGCGCGGCTGGAAGTGCTGGAGCCGGTGGGCAATGAGGTCATCCTCAACCTGCGGCACGGGGATCTCGCGCTGGTCGCGCGCACGCCGCCGGGCATCGGCTGCGTGCCGGGCGAAATTGTTCGACTGGGCGTCGCCACGCAACGGCTGCATTTCTTCGATCCGAACGACGGCACGCGTATCGGTTGAAGCGCGCATGTCTGCTCGTGCGCGCTGGCCGGAGATGGCTTTTGCCTGGCGATTGCGCAAGCGACAAAGCGGTTTCGTGCCGCTGCCGCGGCCCGAGCTACTTTCTCTTTGCTTGCCCAAAAGAGAAGTAGCCAAAGAGAAACGGCACCCCGATGGCGCGCCCTCCGGGCATTCCCGGATCGAGTCCGGGACAGGCTCTGCCCTGCGGGTGCGCGGGTGGGTTACGGGGTTTTTCGACGGCACGTCCATGTACCGGCGAAAAACTGGCTCGCATCCTGCGAGCCATCCTGCGGACTTTCCTTCACCCACCCGCCACGCCATAGGGGCTCCGGGCAAAGCAGCGCGCTCCCAGCGCGCACTTTCAGAAAAGCCAAAGCGCCGCGAACTCGCGGTGCTCTTGCTTCTGGCGCGCACGATGCGCGCCTGCTTTTCCGGGGCCCCCTCGGCGACGGTGAGACGTGGACGATCAGGCCGCGCAGCGGGCGAGCCCACGGATGGGCTCGCCTTTTCGCGCGGGCAGGAGCCCGCTCGAAAAGCCCGGCCACGGCTCACGGACTTTCCGTCCATGGATGGACGGAACGCGTCGCCGCGGGGTGTCGTTTTCTCTTGGCTACTTCTCTTTTGGACAAGCAAAAGAGAAGTAGCTCGGCCGCCGACAGGCGGACGAAACCGCTCTGATGCTTGCGTACACGCAGAAGCAAAAGCCCCCCTCACCCCAACCCTCTCCCCCAACGATGAAGCTGTTGGGGGAGAGGGAAAGCCGTAGATTCCCGCCAGCGGGCGAGAGAGGATTTGCAACCCGCGCCGCATGCCGAAACTCATCCCTTCACGCTCCCCAGCAGCAACCCATCGAGGTAATGCCGCTGCATGGCCAGGAACAACACCAGCACCGGCAGCACGGTGAGCACCGAGCCGGCCATCATCTGCTCGGTGCCTTCCGTGTGCTCGCGCGCCAGCGAAGCCAGACCCAGCGGCAACGTGTAGTGGCCCTGCCCGGTCAGCTCGATCAGCGGCCACATGAAGTCGTTCCATGCCGTGAGGAAGGTGAGGATCGCCAGCGTCGCCACCACCGGCCGCAGCAGCGGCAGCACGACGCAGACGAAGATGCGCAGCTCGCTCGCGCCGTCGATGCGCGCCGCCTCCAGCAGTTCGTCGGGCAAGCCGCGTGCGTACTGGCGCACCAGGAAGATGCCGAGCACCGTCGCCATGCCGGGCAGCACCACGCCGGCGTAGCTGTCCACCAGGCCCGTGTACTTGAACATCAGGAACAGCGGCAGCATCGCCACCTGCGCCGGTATCACCAGCAGGCCGAGCAGCATTCGGAACAGCCGCTCGCGGCCCGCGAAACGCAGCTTGGCGAAGGCATAACCCGCCAGCAGGTTGCAGGCCAGCGACAGCAGCGTGATCGCACCGGAAATGAGCAAGCTGTTGAGCAGGTAGCGCCACATGCCGGCATGCCCGAACAGCTGCCGGTAGTTGTCCAGCGTAGGGTTCGCCGGCCACAGCGGTGGCGGCAGCGCATTGGACGTGCCGGGTGGCATGAACGATACGGCGAGCATCCACGCCAGCGGAAACAGCGCCACCAGCGCGCCGCCCAGCAGCAGGCCGTTGACGAGCGCCTTCGTCAGCCGCGGGTTCACGCCGCCCCTCCTGCCGGCTCCCTGGACGACAACCGCAGCATCGCCGCGGTCACCGCGAACATCACCAGGAACAGCACGACGGCCTCCGCCGAGGCGATGCCGAGGTTCCACCACTGGAAACCGTCCTCGTACATCAGGTACAGCACGCTGGTGGTGCTTTGCAGCGGGCCGCCCTCGGTCATCACGTAGGGCTCGGCGAACAGCTGGAAATAGCCCGACACGGTGAGGATGGCCACCATCAGCAGGGTCGGCCCCAGCAGCGGCAGGCTGACGTGGCGGAACTGCCGCCAGGCCGAGGCGCCGTCGATGCGCGCTGCCTCGTACAGCTCGACGGGGATCGCCTGCAGCCCGGCGAGCAGGATGATCATGTTGTAGCCGAAGTTCTTCCACACCGCGAACAGGATGATCGTGGGCATCGCCCAGTGCGGATCGCCCAGCCAGTCGACCGGATGGATGCCGAGCACGCCGAGCAGATGGTTGGCCCAGCCGTACTTGGTGTTGAACAGGTAGCGCCACACCACCGCCATCGCCACCGCGGTGGTGACCACGGGCGCGAACAGCGCGGTGCGGAAGAACGCCTTGCAGCGCGCCAGCCGCGAATGCAGCAGCAACGCCGCGCCCAGCGAGGCCGCCAGCGACAGCGGCACGCCCACCGCCACGAAGTAGAACGTGTGCCCCAGCGCCGCCCAGAACGCCGGCCGATGCAGCAGCGCCCAATAGTTGCCCAGCGCCACGAAGCGCAGGTTGTGCAGGTCGGCCAGCGCGTAGAGGTCGTAGTCGGTGAAGCTCAGCACGAGTGCACCGAGCACCGGGATCAGGAAGAACACACCCAGCACCAGCAACGCCGGGGTGAGGAACAGCCAGGCGGCGCGGCGCGCGCTCATGCACATCGCTCCGCGCGGGAGCAACCCCACCCCAGCCCTCCCCTGCGCGCAGGGAAGGGAGAAAGAGCGGGCACGGGCTTCATCGGCAAGTTCATCGCTTCGTCTCGGCGCGGTCGAGCAGCCAGCGCCGCTTGGCCAGGATGCGGTCGGCCTGGCGGTCCATCTCGGCCGCGGCCTGATCCACCGTCAGCTCGCCGGCCACGGCGCGTGCGGCGACCTGCTGCATCATCACCGCGATGCGTTCCCATTCGGGCACGGCCGGCGTGGGCTTCACGCGTTCGAGCTGGTCACGGAAGGCTCGCGCCTGCGCATCGTCGCGCAGCAGCGGGCTGTTCCAACTGCTGCGCCGTGGCGGCATGTCGCCGGTGAGCCGGTAGAAGCGCTGCTGCACCTCGGGCTGCGACAGGTATTCGATCAGCGCCCACGCCGCGCGCTGCCGCTTCGATGCGCGGAACACCACCAGGCTGGCCCCGCCCGCGAGCCCGGCGCCGGGACCATCGGGCCCCGGCAGCGGCGCGGTGGACCAGTCGGCCTGCTCGGCTGCCGGCAGGCGCTTGCGGAACTCGCCGATGTTCCACGGCCCCGACAGGTAGAACGCGTAGGTCCCGCGGCCGAATTCCTCCCACGGATTGCTGACCTCCACGTTGGTGACCACCGGCGCCTGCCGCAGGCGGAACGTATCCACGTAGAACGTCAGGGCACGCTTGAAACCGGCGCTTTCGAAGTTGCCGTAGCGGTCGCCGTCGCGCAGCAGCGGATCGGGCTGCTGCAGTGCCAGCGACAGCAGCTGCTCGTACTCGTTGGTCGGCAGCAGGATGCCGTACACCTTTCGTCCGGGATGACTGAGCGCGGCCAGCATGCGCCGCCACTGCACCCAGTCGCGCGGCGGCGCGTCGAAGCCGGCCTGCTTCAGCAGGTCGCTGCGGTAGAACAGCAGGCGCGTGTCCACGTACCACGGGATGCCATACAGCTGGCCGTCGCTGACATTGGTGGCCCAGATGCTGGCGAAGTAGTCCGGCGGCGCCACCGCCGTCGAGGCGGCGACGCGCTGCTGCAGCGGCGCCAGCGCATGCAGCGCCACCAGTTCCGGCAACCAGGTGTTGCCGAGTTGCGCCATGTCCGGCGTGGTGTTGCCGGCGATCGCGGTGAGCAGCTTCTGGTGCGCCGCACTCAGCGGCAGCTGCTGCACCTCGACATGGATGTCCGGATGCGTGCGCTCGAAGTCCGGCAGCAACTGGGCGACGGCCTCCCCCTCCGGCCCGAAGGTCCAGAACACCAGGGCGTCGGCGTGCCGGGCGGTGCAGCCGGCGAGGCATAGCGTGACGAAGATCATCGCCACGCATGCTTTTTGCCGGAATCCGTCACGCCATGCACTCATGCCGACCACCCTCTCGTTACACCCATTTCAGCGTCAAGCCGCAGCCCCCCCTACAGGCGCCAAGGCAGTCGCATATGGCCTGCTCGAACAACGAGCGCTTGGCTCGTCATCCCGGCGAAGGCCGGAGGCGCTTCACAACAGCGAAGCTGGTCATCCAGTGGCTGCAACGCTCATCCGGGCCATATCGTCGCTGGATGACCAGACATTCGTCTGTTAGAAACCCGGCCTTCGCCGGAATGACGAGCAAAACCCATGCGGGCCTTTGGAACCCTTTGCGATTGGCCTCCTCAGCTCGCAGGAAAGGAGAAACCGCCTCAGTGCCGCTCCAGCCAGCCGCCGGTGAAGCCGGCGCGCTCCAGCCCGCGGCGGATGTACGGGTTCTTCTTCATCACCTTCCACACCAGTCCGCTGCGCCAGTTCTCGATCATCAGCAGGATCGGTCCCTGGTCGATGCCCAACTGCTGGTTGTCGGCCCAGCCGAAACCGGGATAGGTATTGCCGGCCGTCGGCGTGCCGTGGAAGCTGAGGTTGAAGGCATCGACGAAACCGTAGCGGTCGTAGATGTACTTGCCGTAGCGCTGCTTCATTGTCATCAGCGCGGGCAGCACGATGGATGGCGCGAACGCGATGGAGCCACCGGCTGCGGTGGGCGCGATGGTGCCGTCGTCGTTGATCTCGTCCAGCCCGGCGCCGCGCGCCATGTAGGCGCTGAAGCGGCGCACGCCCTGCGGCGAACTCACGGTCACGTCGCCCGGACCGTCGCTGGCGGTGAGCCCCCACACCTCGGCGCCGTAACCCGTCCAGTGGCCGGGATTGGCGATGGCATAGGCGCGCTGCGCCAGGGTCGCCAGCCGGCCGTTCTGCGCGTAATCCAGGTCGTGTGCGCGGCCCCAGGCGTCGCGGATGCCGCGGAAATCCACCCAGGTCTCGGTGTACTGGTGGCCGAACAGCGGCGCGAAATTGAGGAAGCTGTAGCCCTGGAACTGGCCCCAGTCGCGCGGATACGTCGCACACCAGGCCGCCCAGGCGTCCGCGCCCACCGGATGCGTGGGCGAACCCAGCGCGAGCAGGTAGACCAGCTTGCCTTCGTCGTAACCCTGCCAGTCGGCGTCGATGAACTGGCCGCCCGGCGTCCAGCCCATGCTGATCAGCGGCTTGCGCACCTGCATCCACGGCCAGTCGACGGCGCGGTAGAGCTGATCGGCGAGCCGGCGGATCTCCTTCTCCGGCGGCGTGTCGCGGTCGTAATAGCTCTGCGCGAACAGCACGCCGCCCATCAGCAAGGTGGTGTCCACGCTGGACAGTTCCACCGACCGCGCGTGACGCAGCCCGGTGCGCATGTCGAGGAAGTGGTAGAAGAAGCCGTGGTAGCCGGCGGCATCGTCCTCGCCGCCGTTCTGCGGCGCGGCAGCGAGGTAGCGCAGCGTGGTCAGCGTGCGCTGCACCGCCTGCGCGCGGCTGATGTAGCCGCGCTCCACGCCGACACCGTAGGCGGTCAGGCCGAAGCCGATCGCGGCGATCGAGGAGAAGGTGTGGTTCGGCCACGAATCCGGCACCAGGCCGGTGTACGGGTCCGCACTTTGCCAGAACCAGTCGAAGGTGCGGCGTTCGAGATCGTCGACGAAGGCCTGCTGGTCGGGCGCCAGTTTCTGGTAAGTCAGGGTGTCGGGTTGCGGTGGCGCAATGGCCTGCTCGGCGCGCACCGGCGTGCCGGCGACCAGCACCATCAGGGCGACGGCGGCAAGGACGTGCAGGCGGCGCCATCGGAATGAAGACATTCGAACCTCGTGTCGATGAACGGGATCAGCAGGACCTTTCCGAAATCCGTTCGCCCTGAGCGTAGCGCCGAAGGCGCGAAGTCGAAGGGTCAGGTGCCTGGGAAGAACGAGTGTTTCGACTTCGCGGAGCTTCGTTCCGCTACGCTCAACATGAACGGTTTCGGTCAGGCGGTTTCCATCGCCGGACAGACCCGGTCGATGAAGGCCTGGTGCATGGGCATCGCCTCGACGCAGGTGTTCACCACCTGGCCCACGCTGGCCATGAAGCCGGCGAGGTCGTGCTCCGGCATCTGGTCCACCAGCGGGTGGTAGCCGCGCGGCATGATGCGCTGGCCCAGCATCACCTGCACCCAGCTCGGCGTCGAGAACATTTCCTCGCCGTCGCGGTAGAAGCGCCCGCTGTCGCGGAACAGGCGGATGTACTCGTCGAGCTGCGCCGGAATCGACATGGTGCGACAGGTGTTCCAGAACGGCGTGTCGTCGCGCTCGGTGGCGTGGTAGTGCAGGATCAGGAAATCGCGGATGCGCTCGTATTCGAAGCGCGAACGCGCGTTGTAGCGGTCGACCAGCACCGGGCTGAAATCGCGCTGCGGGAACATCTCCAGCAGGCGCGCGATGCCGGACTGGATCATGTAGATGCTGGTGGACTCCAGCGGCTCCAGGAAGCCAGCGGCCAGCCCCAGCGCGACCACGTTGCGATTCCATGCCTGCTTGCGCATGCCGGTGGTGAAGCGCAGCCGGTGCGGCTCGCCCAGCGGGGCGCCGTCCAGGTTCGCCAGCAGCACGGCGGTGGCCTCGTCGTCGCTCATGTGCGCGCTGCAGTACACGTGCCCGTTGCCGGTGCGATGCTGCAACGGGATGCGCCATTGCCAGCCGGCCGGCCGCGCGGTGGCGCGGGTGTACGGCGTGGGCGGCCCTGTCCGCTCGCAGCCCACCGCAATCGCACGGTCGCAGGGCAGCCAGTGCGAGCAATCGTCGAAGCCGGTGTGCAGCGCCTGTTCGATCAGCAGCCCGCGAAAGCCGGAGCAGTCGATGAACAGGTCGCCCGCGATGCGCTCGCCGCTCTCGAGATGCAGCGCCGCCACGAAACCGTCGTCGGGCCGCAGTTCGACGCGGGCGATCTTTCCCTCGCTGCGCCGCACGCCGCGCTGTTCGGCATAACGACGCAGGAATCGCGCATACAGTCCCGCGTCGAAGTGGTAGGCGTAGGCGATGTTCGCCAGCGGCGAGTCCTTCGGCACGTCGGTGGCGGAAGGCATGAACTTGCCGCGCGGCGCCGCCACGGTATTGATCGAATAGGCGCCGATGTCCTCGGCCACGCCGCGCTGCCGGGCCTTGATCCAGAACTGGTGGAACGGCAGCAGGCTGATGTCGTGGCCGATGCTGCCGAAACCGTGGATGTAGCTGTCGCCCAGCCGCGCCCAGTCGTTGAACTGCACGCCGAGCTTGAACGTGCCGCTGGTGTTGCGGATGAACTCGACGTCGTCGATGCCGAGCAGGTCGTTGAACAGCTTGAGGTGCGGCACGGTGCCTTCGCCCACGCGCACCGTGCCGATCTCCTCCGACTCCACCAGCCGGATCGTGCAATCGCCGCCCAGCACCTTGGCGAATGCCGCGGCGGCCATCCAGCCGGCGGTGCCGCCGCCGGCGATGACGATGTGCTTGATGCGCAGGTCGGTCATGGACGTCTCGACGACAGGGAATGATCGAACGGGGCAGCCGGGGCGCGCGAGGCGCCCCGGCCGGCCGTCAGAAGCTTATGCCCATCGAGAGCTTGACCGTGCGTGGATACCCCGTGATGTCGCCGGTGGGGTTGTAGGTCACGACAGGGTTGTAGCTGCCGTTCGATCCCCAGTTTTCCAGGTAGCCGACGTAGTTGTTCCAATTGAACGCGTTGATCAGGTCGAAGCGCACGTAGGCGTTGAGGTTGCCGTAGATCTTGAAGTTCTTCGTGGCCTGGAAGTCCAGGTCGCGGTAGCCGAAGATCTTGCCGCCGATCAGGAAGCGCCCGTTGCCCGGCGGTGCGACCGCCGCCGAACGGCAGCCGCTGCCGGCCACGCCGCCGCTGTCCACGTTGGAGGCCGGCGCCCCGAAGCAGGCGAGGTTGAGGTCGGGGATCGGCGTGGCCAGGGTCAGCTTGGCGCCCAGCGTGAAGCCCCACGGGCCATCCATCGTGCCGGTCATCACCAGGCGGTGCTTGGCCACGCCGGACGAGGTGAACGGATAGTTGCCGATCCATTCGTAGTCGAACGCGTACTGGTCGGTGGGATCGGCGTTGTCGTTGTTCTGCTCCGTGTCCGAATAGGTGTAGGCGATCGTCGCGCCCCAGTGCGATTCCTTCGTGTACGGCTTCTCGGCCGACAGCAACAGCTGCTTGGTGCGCGTCTCCAGCCCGTTGTTGCCGATGATCAGGCTGCCGAAGCCGGGAATGCCGTTGCCCCAGGGCTGGCTGCCGTTCTGCCAGAAGCTGCCGTTCGGATAGCGGTTGCCCAGCGTGTACACCAGGCCGTTGTGGCTGGCGATGTAGGCCAGCGTCGCGCTGGTGTTCCAGTCGCCTATCTGGTTGCGCATGCCGATGCTGAACTGGTCGGAATACGGCGCCTTGAGGTTGTTGGTAACCAGGTCGACTTCCTTGCCAGTGTTGCTGCCGGCCACCAGGCCTTGCAGGGTCGGGATGCTGAGGTAGGCCGGGTTCCACGCGTAGCAGCTGTTCACGCCGACCGTGCACGGCACGTCGGGCGTGTTGAACATGATCGTGGGTTGCGACAGCGACTGCTTGGTCTGCTCCACCTGCAGCGACTCGTACAGGTCGCGGTCGAAGGAGCGGCCGACGCCGCCGAAAACCACGTGCCGCTGGTCGCCGTTGATGTCGTAGGAGAAGCCGAAGCGCGGCTGCCACTCGCCCGTCTTCGCGTGGCGGTTGTGGCCGGTGCTGATGTAGTCGTTGATGTTCACCCCGCCCAGCGCCAACGTCTGCGCGTAGGTCTGACCCGCCGGTGCATTCGGATCCTGCATGCCGAAGGCCGCCACCACGTTCGCTGGGGTCACGTAGTCGAGGTAGGACGGCGTCTTCTCGTAGTCCCAGCGCACACCGAGGTTCAAGGTCAGGTGGTCGTCCACCGCCCAGTCGTCCTGGATGTAGAGGCCGAGCTGCTTGTCCGAGCTGTTGGCCACCGGGCTGATGCCGGGCGTGGGCGCGCCGAACTGCACCTGGTACGGGATCGCCTCCGTGCCGGCGGGTGTCACCGCGTAGTTGAACAGCGCGTTGGAATCGCCCGCATCCTGCGCGGTGAGCTTCACGGCCTTGTACTTGAAGCCCATCTTGATGACGTGGTCGCCGTTCCACTGCAAGTCGTTGAAGGTTAGGTCGTCCTGGATCGCCGGGCCTTTCTGGCCCTTGTTCTGCTGGGCCAGCGGCGAGTTGCCGGTCTGCAGGATGGTGGTGTTCAACTGCGCGCCGGTGAGGGTGTAGCTGCTGCCCGCGCCGCGGACGATCGGCGTGGGCGTGTAGAACGCATCCTCGTAGGTCACCTGCAGTCGGTTGAACCAGCTGTAGGCGCTGTGATCCCAGCGGAGGTCGAAGCGCTTGTCGGTGTTGATGGTGTTGAGCCCCGCCGTTGCGGTAGTCACGCCGCCAAGGCCGCTGATGGAGGTCTCGTGGCGATACTTGCCACTCAGCTCGAAGCGGTCGTGTTCGGTGGGCTCGAAATCGATCTTGCCGAACCAGTCGTTTTCCTTGAACGGCAGGCTCGCCGGTCCGATCTGCGACTGCACGTCGGCCGGCAGGAAGGCGGTGACGCCGGTGACGCCGGGCACCACGGTGGTGGGGCTGTCGAATTCCTTGCCCTCGTAGGCGATGAAGAAGTGCGCCATGTCCTTCACGATCGGGCCGCCCAGATCGAAGCCGTAGTCCTTCTCGTGCGACTGCGTCTTGTTGTGGGCAGCCTGCTCCGAAGGCGTCATCGCGCGCAGGCGGGTGTTGGTGAAGCTGCCGAACACGTCGCCGTGGAATTCGTTGGTGCCGGACTTGGTTTCCGCGGTCACCGCGGCGCTGGAGATCTGGTCGTACTCCGCCTTGTAGTTGGAGGTGATGACCTTGTACTCGCCGACCGCCAGCTGCGGGAACGGATTGCCCTGGCTGGCGTTCTGGCCGGTGACGCCGCCCGACAGCACGTAGTTCTTCTGACCGACGCCATCGATGTAGACATTGATATTGCTGCTGGCCTGGGCGCCGGAGCGCAGGCTGGTGGTGCCGTCCGCATTGCGGGTGAACACCATGCCCGGCACGATATCCGCGAATTCCAGGAAGTTGCGCGAGGCTGCCGGCAACGCCTGGATGTCGCGCAGCGAGACGATGTTGCCGACCTCGGAGGTGGTGACGTCCGGCAGGGTCGATGCCGATACCGTCACGCCGCCCAGCGTCTTGGTGCCGGCCGGCGCCGCGGTCGCCGGCGCGGCGGCGGGTGCCAGGTCGATCGTGCCAGTCGAGGCCACCGACAGCGTGACGGTCTTCTGGGTGCCCGCGCCCGCATCCACCTGGTAGGTGCCCGGCCGCAGACCGACCAGCGCGAAGCTGCCGTCCTTGCTCGAACGGGTGACGCGCACCGCGCCGGTGTCCACGTTCCGGGCGGTGATCGTGGCTTCGGGTGGCGCATGCCCGCGCAAGGTGGAATCCGCCGACTGGGCCAGGACGATGCCCGGCGCCGCGGCCACCATCGCCATGGCGACGGCGGCCGGCAGCAAACGCTTCATGAAAGGCTTCTGACTGCTCATGGTCTCCCCTCCAATGCCGTCATCGACTCGACGAACGGCGTGGCTTCTTGGTTGTGGTTGTGGTGGTTGCGGCCCCGCCCCGATGTGCCCCGCAGGAGTCGCGCACGACGATGTCGCAGCCGAGCGTGTGCACCGATGCCGCGGACGACCCGGGGCGATCCATCAGGTCGGCCAGCAGATCCATGGCGTTCTTGCCCAGTTCCGCGATGCGCACGCGCACCGTGCTGAGCGGCGGCGTGACGTAACGCGCAATCGGGATGTCGTCGAAGCCGGCCAGGGCGATGTCGCCCGGCACGGCTAGGCCGGCCTCCTTGAAGGCTTGCAGGCAGCCCACGGCCATCATGTCGTTGGCGGCGAACACGGCCTGCGGGCGCGTCTTGCCCGCCAGCAGTTCGCGTGCGGCCAGGTAGCCGGACGACTCGCTGAAGTTGCCCGAGACGATCCGCAGCGGCTCGCCCGGGGCCAGCTTGGCCATCGCCGCGCGGAAGCCCGCCTCGCGCTGGCGGGCGTCGTAGTTGTCCTTCGGTCCGCAGACGAAGGCGATGCGCGCATGCCCGAGTGCGACCAGGTGGCGCACCATGGCGTAGGTGCCGGCGAAGTTGTCGATGTTCAGCACCGCGGCAGTACCGCTCTTCACGTCGCTGTTGAGCAGCACGCTGGGCAGGCCTTCTGGCAGGTTCGCCTCGAGGAACTCCGCATCCACGCCCGGCGAGGACAGGATCACGATGCCGTCCACGCGCCCCTGCATCGCGCGCAGCGCCGCGGCCGCATCGTCCGCGCCGTCGTGCGAGCTGGAAACCAGCAGGTGCAGGCCATGCGAGCGTGCCTCCAGGTCGATGCCGCGGATCAGTTCGGAGAAGAATTCGCCGTGCAGATCCGGCAGCAGCGCTCCGATGGTGTGGGTGCGCCGGGTGATCAGGCTGCGCGCCGCGCCGTGCGGCACGTAGCGCAGGCGGGCGGCGACCTCGCGGATGCGCTGCTCGGTCGCCGCGGTCACGCCGCCGTTGCCGTTGAGCGCGCGCGACACCGAGGCCACGGAGACCTTCGCTTCGCGCGCCACGTCCTTGATCGTTATCGTCACTGCGCTCCCCCACGGAGTTGGCCCGATGGCGGGCGAGCGCAACGTAAACGTTTTCATCGCGGCTTGTAAAGTGCCACCGCGGCCAGATCCGCACTGCAGCGCGGCAAAGCCGGACCCCATGCCACGACCCACCCAGGCGGAATGACGGCAACATGCGACCGCCGCCCGGCCGGTCGATTTGCAGCACCGCAGCAAAGCCGGCGCGACGCCGCTGCCATCGCCGTGCCGATGCACGGCATGGCGGCAAGTCCGCGGGCGTCGATCGCCGTCAAATCCGCCCCCGATGGGTCATCGGCACGGACGCGCACGGTGTCCAAGGCCACGCCAGTGATCGCGCGCCCGCGTATCGTTCAGACGTCCAGCCGTCCAGATTGCCAAATCCGAAAGCTGCGAAAAGATTTCACAAGAAACTGTTGACACGTTCCGACAGGCTGCCGTACTGTCGATGACATGCCGCAGCGCAACAGCCACCGCAGCTACACCGAAACGATCCGTCCCGCGACGGTCGCCGGCCTGCTGCAGCTTCGCGGCGCGCTCCTTCTTAGCCTTTCCCTCGTACTCCTTATTACCAACGGAGGTGCGGGCTGAGGGCATGTGTCCAGGTAGCTAGAAAACGAACCTGAAAACACCCGAAGAACCCCGCACCAGAAATGGCGCGGGGTTTTTTGTTGCCCGAAAGCCCGTCCCGCAACGGAGCCAGCGATGAACAACCCGCAACACGACGAGCAGAACGAGGCCGGCGACGTAGCCGCCGAACACGTGCGCATTTTCGACACCACCTTGCGCGACGGCGAGCAGACGCCCGGTTTCTCGATGGACCGGCGCGCCAAGCTGCGCATGGCGCAGATGCTGGAAGCGCTGGGCGTGGACGTGCTCGAAGCGGGCTTCCCGCAGGCCTCGCCTGACGATTTTGCTGCGGTTGCACAGATCGCCTCCACGCTGCGCGATACCACCGCCTGCGCATTGGCGCGCTGCGTGCCGGGCGACATCGACAGCGCCGGCCGCGCGCTGGAGCAGGCGCAGCGCTCGCGCATCCACGTGTTCCTCTCCACCAGCCCGCTGCACCGCGAGCACAAGCTGGGCATGAGCAAGCAGCAGGTGCTGGACGCCGCGGTCGCCGGCGTCGAGCGCGCGATGCAACTGGCGCACGAGGTGGAATTCTCGGCCGAGGACGCCATGCGCACCGAGCCGGAATTCCTGGCCGAGGTGTTCTCCGCCGCCGCCGCCGCGGGCGCCAGCACGCTGAACGCGCCGGACACGGTGGGCTACATGACGCCGGTCGAGATCGCCGAACGCTTCGCCTGGCTGATCGCCAACGTGCAGCGCGGCCGGCACGTGGTGTTCTCCAGCCACTGCCACAACGACCTGGGGCTGGCGGTGGCCAACAGCCTCGCCGCGGTGAGCGCCGGCGCGCGCCAGGTGGAATGCACAGTCAACGGCATCGGCGAGCGCGCCGGCAACGCCGCGCTGGAAGAGATCGTGATGGCGATGAAGGTGCGCGGCGCCTGGTTCGGCACCGACACCCGCATCGACACGAAGAAGCTCCATCCCGCCTCGCGCCTGCTCAGCGAGCTGACCGGCCAGAACGTGCAGCGCAACAAGGCGATCGTGGGCGAGAACGCGTTCGCGCACGAGTCGGGCATCCACCAGCACGGCATGCTGAAGCACCGCGGCACCTACGAAATCATGCGTCCCGAGGACGTCGGGCTGGCCGAGACGAAGCTGGTGCTGGGCAAGCACTCCGGTCGCGCCGCGCTGCGCCAGCGGCTGGAAACGCTGGGCCACGCGCCGGGCGACGCGGCGATGGACGAGATCTTCGTCCGCTTCAAGGCGCTGGCCGACAAGAAGCGCGAGATCCACGACGACGACCTGGACGCGCTGGCGCGCGGCCGCGATCCCGATGCCGCCGGCCCGTGGCGGCTGACCCGGCTGGACACCAGCGCGCACCTGGGCGCGGGCGCCTCCGCCTCGGTGAAGCTGCGCCACGACGACGGCCGCGAAGTGGCCGAAGCCGCGCTGGGCGACGGCCCGGTGGACGCGGTGCTGCGCGCGATGGAGCGCGCCACCGACACCACGCTGCAGCTGACCCGCTTCCAGGTGCAGGCGGTGGGCGAAGGCGGCGACGCGCAGGGCGAAGCGCGCCTCGCCGCGCAGCACGACGGCCGCGCCTGGAACGGCCACGCCGTCAGCACCGACATCGTCGAGGCCGCGGCGCAGGCCGCGCTGGCCATCGTCAACCGCATTGCGCAAAGCACGCCGGCCGCCACCCCATCCCCGCAGACCACCAAGACCAAGACCCTGGGAGCCCACGCATGAGCACGCCCTTCCTCTGGCACAACGGCCGCATCAAGCCGTGGAGCGAAGCCAACGTCCACGTCAGCACGCACGCCCTGCACTACGGCTCCTCGGTGTTCGAGGGCGAGCGCGTCTATGCCACACCGAACGGCCCGGCTTATTTCCGCCTCGCCGACCACACGCGCCGGCTGTTCGAGTCGGCCAGGGTGTACGAAATCGACGTCGGCTACAGCGAGGCCGAGATCGACGCGGCCTGCCACGAGGTGATCCGCGCGAACGGGCTGCAGTCCGCCTACGTGCGGCCTATCGTGTTCCGCGGCGCCGGCGGCCTGGGCGTGCTGGCGAAGCCCGGCGCACCGGTGGACGTGGCGATCATGGCGATGGAATGGGGCGCCTACCTGGGCGACGCCGCCGAACGCGGCGCCGACGTCTGCGTGTCCTCGTGGCACCGTCCCGCGCCGAACACCATCCCCAGCTGGGCCAAGGCCGGCGGCAATTACCTCAGCAGCCAGCTGATCGGGCTGGAAGCGCGCCGCGGCGGCTACGACGAAGGCATCGCGCTGGGCGTGAACGGCATGCTCTCCGAGGGCGCGGGCGAAAACCTGTTCCTGGTGAAGCGCGGCAAGCTGCTCACCCCGCCGTCCAGCGCCGGCATCCTCGCCGGCATCACCCGCGACAGCGTGCTGGCCCTGGCCGCCGACATGGGCATCGCGGTGGAGGAGCGCGACCTGCCGCGGGAAGCCCTCTACACGGCGGACGAAGTGTTCATGACCGGCACCGCTGCCGAGATCACCCCGGTGCGCTCGGTGGATCGCAAGCCGGTCGGCAACGGCAAGCCCGGCGAGATCACCCGCGCGCTGCGCGAGGCCTTCTTCGGGCTGTTCGATGGTCGCACGGCCGACAAGTGGGGTTGGCTGGATGTGGTGGAAAGGGGTGCCCATGCGGTCGTCCCTGACCGCGAAGATCAAGAAGCGGCCATCCATGGCCGCACTCCTCACGAAAAGCCCGCCCTGATGGAGGCTTCCGCATGACGGCTGCACGCACGCTGCTCGAGAAAATCTGGGACGCCCATGTGGTCGCACCCGAAACCACCGACACCCCGGCGATCCTGTACGTCGACCTGCACCTGGTGCACGAAGTCACCTCGCCGCAGGCCTTCGATGAATTGCGTTCGCGCGGCCTGAAGCTGCGTCGCCCGGACCGCACGCTGGCCACGCTGGACCATTCCACGCCCACCCTGCCGGCGAACGCCGACGGCACCCGCCCCTACGCGAACCCCGAAGCGCAGGCACAGGTGGCACAGCTGGAAACCAACTGCCGCGAGTTCGGCGTCGAACTGCATGGCTGGGACAGCCGCGAGCGCGGCATCGTGCACGTGATCGGCCCCGAGCTGGGCGCCACCCAGCCGGGCAACACCATCGTCTGCGGCGACAGCCACACCTCCACGCATGGCGCGTTCGGCGCGCTGGCTTTCGGCATCGGCACCACCGAGGTGGGCCACGTGATGGCCACGCAATGCCTGCTGCAACGCAAGCCGAAGACGCTGGCGATCCACGTCGACGGCGAGCTGCCGCCCGGCGTGGGTGCGAAGGACCTGATCCTGCACATCATCGGCACGATCGGCGTCGACGGCGGCACCGGCCACGTCATCGAGTACCGCGGCGAGGCCATCGGGAAACTGTCGATGGAAGAGCGCATGACGGTGTGCAACATGTCGATCGAGGCCGGTGCGCGCGCCGGCCTGATCGCACCAGACGAAACCACGTTCGCATGGCTGCAGGGCCGCCCGCGCGTGCCGCAGGGTGAAGCATGGGATCGCGCGGTGGCGCACTGGCGCACGCTGAAGACCGACGATGGTGCGCAGTACGACCGCGAAGTGCGCATCGACGCCAGCCAGGTCAGGCCCACCGTCACCTACGGCACCCACCCCGGCATGGCCATCGCGATGGATGCACCGGTGCCCGCCGCGCGCAACGCGATGGAACAGCGCGCGCTGGACTACATGCAGAGCCGTGCCGGCCAGCCGATGCAGGGTTCCAGGGTAGACGTGGTGTTCGTGGGCAGCTGCACCAACTCGCGCCTGTCCGATCTGCGCGAAGCCGCTGGCGTCCTGCGTGGACGTCACATCGCCGCCGGCGTGCGCATGCTGGTGGTACCCGGCTCCGAAGCCGTGCGCCGCGACGCCGAGGCCGAAGGCCTGCACGAGGTGTTCCGCGCCGCCGGCGCCGAGTGGCGCGTGCCCGGCTGCTCGATGTGCATCGCGATGAACGGCGACCTGGCACAGCCGGGGCAACTGGTCGTCTCCACCTCCAACCGCAACTTCGAAGGCCGCCAGGGCAAGGGCGCCCGCACCGTGCTGGCCAGCCCCGCCACCGCCGCGGCCTCCGCCGTCGCGGGCGCCATCGCCGATCCGCGCGAGTACCTGACGGAGGTGGCCGCATGAACGCCCGCGATTTTCTCCCTCTCCCCTCCGGGGCACGCGGGGAGGCGCCACTGATGGCGCCGGCTTTGAGGAGCGAGGAAAGGGCTGGGGTGAGGGGCCACGCTTGCAAGAGACGCGCATCGAAGCGCGCTTCGATCAGCGCCCGCGCGAGCACCCGTCCCTCACCTCAATCCTCTCCCCGAAGGGGAGAGGAGGCGAACGCAAAAGGCTTGCTCATGGCGAGCACCCGCCCCTCATCCGGCCCTTCGGGCCACCTGTATTCGTGCCATCCCTGGCACTCACCCTTCGGGCGGCTTGCGCCGCACACATCGGCAGTCCTGCCGATGTGTCTCCCCAGCGGGGAGAAGGGAATCCGTCCTTTGGAGATTTTCTGATGCGTATCCACTCCCGCACTGCCGTGCTGGCGGACGAGAACATCGATACCGACCGCATCATCCCGGCGCGCTTCCTCACCACCACCACGCGCGCAGGCCTGGGCAAGCACTGCTTCCAGGACTGGCGCTACCTGCCCGACGGCAGCGACAACCCGGCCTTCCCGCTCAACCGGCCGGAAGCGCAGGGCTGCAGCATCGTGGTAGCCGGGCGCAACTTCGGCTGCGGCTCCTCGCGCGAGCACGCGCCGTGGGCGCTGCTGGACTACGGCATCCAGGCGGTGCTGTGCAGCGAGATCGCGGACATCTTCCGCAACAACGCGCTGAAGAACGGCCTGCTCGCGATCGTGATCTCCGCCGCCGAACACCAGTGGCTGCTGGCGCATCCGGGCATCGAGCTGAGCATCGACGTGCAAGGCCAGTACATCGCCCTGCCCGACGGCGGCGGCATCGGCTTCCAGCTGGAGCCGTTCGCGCGCCACTGCCTGCTCAACGGCGTCGACCAGCTGGGCTACCTGCTGCAAAACGAGAAAGCCATCGCCCATTACGAACAACTGGAGCAAGCGGCATGAAGGCACGCATCGTCACCCTGCCCGGCGACGGCGTCGGCCCCGAGGTCACCGCCGCCGCGGTCGCCGTGCTGCAGGCGGTCGCCGCGCACTTCGACCACGAGTTCGCGTTCGACGAACAGCTGATCGGCGGCGCCGCGATCGACGCCACCGGCGAGCCGCTGCCCGCCGCCACGCTGGCCGCCTGCCAGGCCGCCGATGCGGTGCTGCTGGGCGCGGTGGGCGGGCCGAAGTGGTCCGATCCGAACGCGAAGGTGCGTCCCGAGCAGGGCCTGCTCGGCCTGCGCGCCGCGCTGGGCGTCTACGCGAACCTGCGTCCGCTCACCGTGCATCCCGCGCTGGCCGCGCTGTCGCCACTGAAGAACGAGAAGCTGCAGGGCGTCGACGTACTGTTCGTGCGCGAGCTGACCGGCGGCGCCTACTTCGGCGCGAAAACCAGGGGCGCCGACTACGCCACGGACGAATGCAGGTACACCGAGGCCGAGGTCGAACGCGTCACCCGCCGCGCCTTCGAGCTGGCGCGCGGCCGTCGCCGCCACGTCACCTCGGTGGACAAGGCGAACGTGCTGGAGACCTCGCGGCTGTGGCGGCGCACCGTCAACCGCGTGGCCGCCGACTACCCCGACGTGACGCTGGAGCACCAGTTGGTCGATTCGATGGCGATGCTGCTGCTGACCCGCCCGGCCAGCTACGACGTGGTGGTCACCGAGAACCTGTTCGGCGACATCCTCACCGACGAGGCCGCCGCGATCGCCGGTTCGCTGGGTCTGCTGCCGTCGGCTTCGCTGGGCGAAGGCAGCCCCTCATCCGACCCTTCGGGTCACCCCCGATCAGAAGCGCTTCGAGGGCAGGCTCTTCCCCCGCCAGCGGGTGAAGGAAATTCGGTGCGGCCTGCGGCCGCCACTACCTGTATGGGCCTGTACGAACCGATCCACGGCTCGGCGCCCGACATAGCGGGCAAGGGCATCGCCAATCCGGTCGGCGCCATCCTCTCCACCGCCCTGCTGCTGCGCCACTCGCTGCAGCTGGAAGCCGAAGCGCAAGCGGTGGAAGCCGCCGTCGACCACGTGCTGCAGCGCGGCCCACGCACTCGCGACATCGGCGGCCACGCCGGCACGGTCGAGATACGCGACGCCGTGCTGGCGGCGCTGGAAGAGCACGCCAGCAACGAGCACGCCTTCTTCAGCGGAGCACGCTCATGCGGTTGAGCACGCACCCGCACCGTTACGGCGAAGGCGGACACGCCCTCGCCACCCTTGCCCTCCCCTGCGCGCCGTCCGCGGCGCCATTGGCGACGAACGCTCACTCCCCAGCGTGCTTCCGTCGCTGCCCCCTGCCCGACGCCACGGCGCGCGCAGGGGAGGCAATCCACTTCCGTTCCGCCAAGCCACGCAGCACCCCACCCGCACGCACTCGCGTCACCGTCAATCGAGGAATCACCGCATGAGCCCGACCTCAAACAGCACGCACACCACCAACGACACGCTGGCCAAGGCCCGCATCGCCGTCCTGGGCTATGGCAGCCAGGGTCGCGCCCACGCCCTCAACCTGCGCGACTCCGGCCTCGACGTCGTCGTGGGACTGCGTCCAGGCGGCCCCACCTGGGCCAAGGCCGAAGCCGATGGCTTCAAGGTGGTCGAACCGGCGCACGCAGTGATCAACGCCGACCTGGTCGCCGTGCTGACGCCAGACATGGTGCAGCCGAAGCTGTACACCGAGGCGATCGCGCCGAACATCAAGCCCGGCGCCGCGCTGCTGTTCGCGCACGGCTTCAACGTGCACTTCAAGCAGATCGATCCGCGCAAGGACATCGACGTGATCCTGGTGGCGCCGAAGGGCCCCGGCGCGCTGGTGCGCAGCGAATACGAGCGCGGTCGCGGCGTACCCTGCATCTGGGCCGTGCAGCAAGACGTCAGCGGCCACGCCGAGGCGAAAGCCAAGGCCTATGCCGACGGCATCGGTGGCACCCGCGCCATGCTCATCAAGACCGATTTCAAGGAAGAGACCGAGACGGATCTGTTCGGCGAACAGGCCGTGCTGTGCGGCGGCGCTTCGTCGCTGGTGCAGGCCGGCTTCGAGACCCTGGTGGAAGCCGGCTACCAGCCGGAGATCGCCTACTACGAGGTGCTGCACGAACTGAAGCTGATCGTCGACCTGTTCTACGAGGGCGGCATCACCAAGATGCTGGAGTTCGTCTCCGAGACCGCGCAGTACGGCGACTACGTCAGCGGCCCGCGCGTGATCGACGCCGGCGTGAAGGCGCGCATGAAGGGCGTGTTGACGGACATCCAGGACGGCACCTTCGCGAAGAACTGGATCGCCGAGTACAACGCCGGCCTGCCGAACTACAAGAAGTACAAGCAGGCCGACCTCGACCACCCGGTCGAGCAGGTGGGCAAGCAGCTGCGCGCACGCATGGCGTGGCTGCAGGCCGGCGCCGCGAAGGCGGCCGGCGAGCCGCTGAAGAAGGTCGGCTGAGGCCGACGCCGGGCCGCGCTCGCAGCGCGCCGCGCGGCCCATTCCACTGACGCAACGAGAGCAGAACGAGGTTCGCCATGAAACGCTTCCATATCGCCCTGGCCGTCGCCGACCTGGACGCCTCCATCGCCGACTACAGCAAGCGCCTGGGCCAGCCGCCGCAGGCGCTGGTCTACGGCATCTACGCGATGTGGCGCACCGACAGCCTCAACTTCTCGATCCGCCAGCAGCCCGAACAGGCCGGCCGGATCTGCCAGCTCGGTTTCGAGGACGACGACGCGCAAGGCTTCACCAGCGCCACCGACGTCAACGGCATCGCATGGGAGCGCTTCTCCACGCTGGAGCAGGACTTGCAGATCATCGCCACCTTCGGCGTGCCGGTGCACCCGGCCGTCGAGCGCGACCTGATCCGCAACTGACGGGCGCCGGCCCACCATCCCGGCGCAGGCCGGAATGACGACAAGAGAAAACCGGATGCCATCGCACACCCCATCCACCAGGAACGCCACGTGACGATTTCAGCGCAGACGGCACAGCCTGCCACCGCCATCGACCCGCACCCGCTCGCCGGCCTCGCCATGAGCGGCGCGGAGGCAATCGTGCAGGTACTGGCCGACGAGGGCACGGGCGTGCTGTTCGGCTATTCCGGCGGCGCGATCCTGCCGGTGTACGACGCGGTGTTCCGCCATAACGCCGACCACGCCACGGCCGATGGCCGCGAACCCATGCCGCTGATCGTGCCCGCGAACGAGCAGGGCGCGGGCTTCATGGCCGCGGGCTACGCGCGCGCTTCCGGCAAGGTGGGCGTGGCCATCGTCACCTCCGGCCCCGGCGCGACGAACATGGTCACGCCGGTGCGCGACGCGATGGCCGATTCGATCCCGCTGGTGGTGATCTGCGGCCAGGTGCCCACCACCGCGCTGGGCAGCGACGCGTTCCAGGAAGCGCCGGTGAGCAACATCATGGGCGCCTGCGCGAAGCACGTGTTCCTGGTCACCGACGCGGAGCAGCTGGAAGCCACCGTGCGCACCGCGTTCGAGATCGCGCGCAGCGGCCGCCCCGGCCCGGTGGTGGTGGACGTGCCGAAGAACGTGCAGAACGCCGCGCTGCGTTTCGACGGCGCCAGCCGCCTCGCCATCCCCGGCTATCGCGCGCGCCTGCGCGCGGTGGAGAACGCGCGACTGGACGACGAGACCTGCGCCGCGTTCTTCGCTGCGCTGATGCAGGCGCGGCGCCCGCTGATCTACGCCGGCGGCGGCGTGGTCGCGGCGGAGGCGGCGGTGGCACTGCGGGTGTTCGCCGACGCGTTCGGCCTGCCGGTCACCACCACCTTGATGGGCCTGGGCGCGTTCGACAGCACCGAGCCGCTGGCGCTGCACATGCTGGGCATGCACGGCACCGCCTACGCGAACTACGCGGTGGAGGACTGCGACTTCGTGTTCGCGCTGGGCGCGCGTTTCGACGACCGCGTGGCCGGCGTGCCCGACCGCTTCGCGCCGCAGGCGAAGTTCATCGCGCAGGTCGACATCGACCCCGCGGAGATCGGCAAGGTGAAGGCGGTGGACTGGCAGCACGTGGGCCCGCTCGCCGCCGCACTGGAACGCCTGACGGCTTACGGCCGCGCGCGCGGCCTGCAGCCGCCGCTGGCCGACTGGCATGCCCACGTCGCCGCGCTGAAGCGCACGCACGCGATGGACTGGGACCGCGCCAGCCCGCTGATCCAGCCGCAGGCGGTGCTCGCCGCGATCAACCGCCACACCAAGGGTCGCGCCGTGGTCAGCACCGGCGTCGGCCAGCACCAGATGTGGGCGGCGCAGTACTTCGACTTCCGCGCGCCGCGGCAATGGCTCACCTCCGGCTCGATGGGCACGATGGGCTTCGGCCTGCCGGCGGCGATCGGCGCGCAGTTCGCGCGGCCCGACGCACTGGTGCTCGACATCGACGGCGACGCCAGCATCCGCATGAACGTGGGCGAGCTGGAGACCGTCACCACCTACGGCCTGCCGTTGAAGGTTGTCGTGCTGAACAACAGCGGCGATGGCATGGTGCGGCAATGGCAGAAGCTGTACTTCGGCCGCCGCTTCGCCGCCTCCGACAAGAGCCTGCACAAGAAGGACTTCGTGCTCGCCGCGCAGGCCGACGGCTTCGGCTGGGCGCGCCGGCTGGACGACCCGGCGCAACTGGAAGCCACCATCGCCGACTTCCTCGCCTGCGACGGACCCGCCTTCCTCGAAGTGGTGATCGACCCCGACGCCGGCGTGTACCCGATGGTGGGGCCGGGCGCGAGCTACGCGCAGATGATCACGGGGGATTTCATCGCTTCGCGCAGTGCGGCACCAGCCGAGGCAAGTGAGGTCCCATCCACGTCAATGTTCTGAAAACACCGTTCGCGCTGAGCGTAGCTTGCGCCAGCAAGCGCAGTCGAAGCGCCCCCGCGACAGCCCTTCGACTTCGGCCCTGCGGGCCTACGCTCAGGACGAACGGTTGGTTGCACCCATGAAAGGTTTGCGGAGCACTGCCATGAAACACACCTTGTCCATCCTGCTGCAGAACGAATCCGGTGCGCTGGTGCGCGTGGCGGGGCTGTTTGCCGCGCGTCACGTCAACATCGATGCGCTCACCGTGGCGGCCACGCACGATCCCGCGGTGTCGCAGCTCACCCTGGTGCTGCACGGCGACGATGGCACGCTGCAGCAGATCCTGCGCCAGCTGCGCAAACTGGTGGATGTGCTGGACGCGAACAGCCTGTCGCTGGTGGGCAGCCGCGACGGCAGCCGGCTGGCCGCCACCCCGGCATGAACGCGCGGCTCGCCCCGCGCGCGCAGACCGACGCCGCGCCGTCCGACCTGGACCTGCTGCGCCGCACGCTGGCCGCGCGGGTCTACGAGGTCGCGCGCGAGACACCGCTGGAGCCGGCCGAGCAGTTGTCCGCGCGCCTCGGCAACCGCGTGCTGCTGAAGCGCGAGGACCTGCAGCCGGTGTTCTCGTTCAAGCTGCGCGGCGCCTACAACAAGATGGCCGCGCTCGATGCGGCCGAGCGCGCGCGCGGCGTGATCGCCGCCTCCGCCGGCAACCACGCGCAAGGCGTGGCGCTGGCCGCGGCAAAGCTGGGCGCGCGCGCGGTGATCGTGATGCCGGTGACCGCGCCGCAGGTGAAGGTGGATGCGGTGCGCCGCTTCGGCGGCGACTTCGTCGAGGTGGTGCTGGCCGGCGATTCCTACAGCGACGCGCAGGCCGCGGCCGCGCGCATCGAAGCCGAGCGCGGCCTGGTCTTCGTGCACCCGTTCGACGATCTCGCCGTGATCGCGGGCCAGGCCACCGTGGGCATGGAGCTGCTGCGCCAATCGTCCACGCCGCTGGACGCGGTGTTCGTGCCGGTGGGTGGCGGCGGCCTGCTCGCCGGCGTGGCCAGCTGCATCAAGACGCTGTCGCCGCAGACCAAGGTGATCGGCGTGCAGGCGGACGATTCCGACGCGATGGCGCGCTCGCTGGAAACCGGTGTGCGCGTGAGCCTGCCCGAGGTGGGGCTGTTCGCCGACGGCACCGCGGTAAAGCAGGTGGGTGCGCTCACCTTCGAACTCTGCCGCCGTCATGTCGACGCGATGCTGCGCGTGGATGGCGACGCGCTGTGCGCCGCGATCCGCGACGTCTACCAGGAAACCCGCAGCGTGCCCGAACCCTCCGGCGCGCTGGCGCTGGCGGGGCTGAAGCAGTACGCCGCCGCGCACCAGTTGCAGGGCGCCACGCTCGCCGCGATCGTCTCCGGCGCGAACATGAACTTCGAGCGGCTGCGCTTCGTGGCCGAGCGCGCCGAGGCCGGCGAGCAGCGCGAGGCGCTGTTCGCGGTGACGATACCCGAGGAACGCGGCAGCTTCCGCCGCTTCTGCACCGCGCTGGGCCGGCACAGCATCACCGAGTTCAACTACCGCATCGGCGACGCGCGCCAGGCGCACATCTTCGTGGGCGTGCAGACCGCCAGCCGCGACGAGCGCGCGGCGCTGGCCGCCGCGTTCCGCGCGCAGGGCTTCGCCGTACTCGACCTCGCCGACGACGAGCTGGCCAAGCTGCACCTGCGCCACATGGTGGGCGGCCGTTCGCCGCTGGCGCAGGACGAGCGGCTGTACCGCTTCGACTTCCCCGAGCGCCCCGGCGCCCTGCCCGACTTCCTCGCCCGCCTGCACCCGGACTGGAACATCAGCCTGTTCCACTACCGCAACCACGGCGCCGACCACGGCCGCATCCTGGTCGGCATCCAGGTGCCGGCCGACGAGCAGGCCGCGCTGCAACGCTTCCTCGCCACGCTGGGCTACCCGCATTGCGACGAGAGCGACAACGCCGCCTACCGCCTGCTGCTGCGCAGCTGACGCACACATCACATATCGATTCCCGGAGCACGAACGTCCATGCCTGCCTACCGATCCCGCACCAGCACCCACGGCCGCAACATGGCCGGCGCCCGCAGCCTGTGGCGCGCCACGGGCATGAAGGACGGCGACTTCGGCAAGCCCATCATCGCGGTGGCGAACAGCTTCACCCAGTTCGTGCCCGGCCACGTGCACCTGAAGGATCTCGGCCAGCTGGTGGCGCGTGAGATCGAGGCCGCCGGCGGCGTGGCCAAGGAATTCAACACCATCGCGGTGGACGATGGCATCGCGATGGGCCACGGCGGCATGCTGTATTCGCTGCCCTCGCGCGAGCTGATCGCCGACAGCGTGGAATACATGGCGAACGCGCACTGCGCCGACGCGCTGGTGTGCATCTCCAACTGCGACAAGATCACCCCCGGCATGCTCATGGCCGCGATGCGGCTGAACATCCCCGCGGTGTTCGTCTCCGGCGGCCCGATGGAATCGGGCAAGGCGCTGGTGAAGGGCCAGAAGAAGGCGCTGGACCTGATCGACGCGATGGTGGCTGCCGCCGACGACAGCTACAGCGACGCCGAGGTGGCGACGCTGGAGCGCTCGGCCTGCCCCACCTGCGGCTCCTGTTCCGGCATGTTCACCGCGAACTCGATGAACTGCCTCACCGAGGCGCTGGGCCTGGCCCTGCCCGGCAACGGTTCGGTATTGGCCACGCATGCCGACCGCGAGCAGCTGTTCCGCCGCGCCGGCCACGTCGTCGTCGAACTCGCCCGCCGCTGGTACGAACGCGACGACGCCAGCGCGCTGCCGCGCAGCATCGCCAACCGCGCCGCGTTCGAGAACGCGATGAGCCTGGACATCGCGATGGGCGGCTCGACCAACACCGTGCTGCACCTGCTGGCCGCGGCGCGCGAAGGCGGCGTGGACTTCACCATGGCCGACATCGACCGCCTCTCCCGCCGCGTGCCCTGCCTGTGCAAGGTGGCGCCCGCGAAGAGCGACGTGCACATGGAAGACGTGCACCGCGCCGGCGGCATCATGGCAATACTCGGCGAACTGGACCGCGCCGGCCTGCTCGACACCAGCCGCCCCACCGTGCACGCGCCCACGCTGGGCGATGCGCTGGCGCAGTGGGACATAGTGCGCACGAACGAAGAAGCAACGCACCACTTCTACCGCGCCGCCCCCGGCAACGTGCCCACGCAAACCGCCTTCAGCCAATCCGCGCGCTGGGAAACGCTGGACACCGACCGCGAGCGCGGCGTGATCCGCTCCGCCAAGACACCCTTCAGCAAGGACGGCGGCCTTGCCGTGCTGTTCGGCAACCTCGCGCCGGAAGGCTGCATCGTGAAGACCGCGGGCGTGGACGAATCCATCCTCGTCTTCCACGGCACCGCCAAGGTCTACGAAAGCCAGGAAGCGGCGGTGAGCGGCATCCTCGGCAACAAGGTGAAGGCCGGCGACGTGGTGGTGATCCGCTACGAAGGTCCGCGCGGCGGCCCCGGCATGCAGGAGATGCTCTACCCCACCAGCTATCTGAAGTCGAAAGGCCTGGGCAAGGCCTGCGCGCTGATCACCGACGGCCGCTTCTCCGGCGGCACCTCGGGCCTGTCCATCGGCCACGTCTCGCCCGAAGCGGCCGAAGGCGGACTGATCGCGCTGGTCGAGGACGGCGACCCCATCGCCATCGACATCCCGAACCGCAGCATGCGTCTCGATGTCCCCGAGGAAACCCTCGCCGCCCGCCGCACCGCGATGCAGGCGCGTGGTCGCGAGGCGTGGAAGCCGCTCAATCGCGTGCGCCCGGTCTCGGTCGCGCTGCAGGCGTATGCGGCGCTGGCCTCGAACGCCGCGAATGGAGCGGTGCGCGATCTCGGGCGGCTACATGCCGCACATCCCGCCGACACGGCGGCCTGAGAACCGACGCAGCTGACGCGCAATCGATGGTGTCAGCCGCCTTCCACCACGTCCAGTTCGAACACGTGGTTGTCGTAGTCCTCGAAGTACAGCGCGCTGTCGCCTCGCGCCATCAGGCATTCGATGCCCGCCGCGCGCAGGCGTTCGGCGCAGGCGAGCTGCTCGGCCTTGCCCATCGCGAACGCGATGTGGTCGCCGTTGCGCGTGGCCGGCGGCGTGCCGCGTACCAGCACCAGGCAGACGCCGCCCAGCTGGACCTGGGTGTCGTGGTCGCCGTCACCATCGTCCGCGCCATGCTCGATGCGCGCGTCGTCGAACACCTTGGAAAACAGCTGCGCGGTGCGGACCGGATCGCGCACCACCAGGGCGATGTGGTCAAGGGATCGAGGCATGACGGTTCCACGTGAAGAGGATGCTTGCAATCATCAGATGCGCACGTCAAGGCGTTCCAGGACCTGCACCAGCGCGAAATACACCCCAACCGTGACGACGCAGGCAAGGCCCAGCGCCGGCCAGAACGCCACTCCATGCCGGAGCAGGGCCGGCAGGATCAGGAACAGCGGCAGCGAGGCCAGCACCAGCCAGAAGATGCCCGTCGAAAGCGCGGCGATGGCCGCCACGTTGCCGGTGTCGCGGTAGAGCCAGATAAACGCCAGCAGGGACGTCAACGGCAGCGACGCGAGCAGCGCGCCCCACAGCGAGCTGCGCTTGCCCAGCTCGGAGACGGCCACCACAACGATGGCCGAGAGCAGCACCTTGAACACGTATTGCAGCATCGCGGCAGCACCTGCCGTCATCACGGAATGCTCTTGCGCACAGGGCCGAAATACCAGCAAGCCACCCATGCCACGGCACACGCCAAGAGCACCAATCCCCATACCGGAATATAGAGCACCCACGCCAACCCGCTCTCACGCGCGGGCACGAACCACAGCACCCAGAACTGGAAGACGACGAGTACGGCGTTGAGCAAGCTCAACGCCCAGATCAAAGCCGCGCTGCGGGCTCGCGGCCAGATGGCCAGCAGGCTGACCAGCAACAACGGTGCCGCCATGTATAGACAGTTGGGAAGAAAGTATTTGATGCCCGCGATGCTCCCGTTCCATGCGTCGACCAGCAGGTACACCACAGCCGGAACGCAGAGCTGCAAGGCAAGCAAGGCGGCGAAGCCGCGCGATGAATTCATCATGTCCGCCAATCTCCCGCTCAAGCCTGCAGCTCCTGCCCGAACATGATCCGGTGGCCGTCGATCGTGCGGACGCCGAACTCGCGCATGCCCCAGGGTTTGTCCGCCAACGGCTGGGTGAACTCCGCGCCTGCCGCCCGGTACTCGGCGTACAGCGCCGCGGCATCCGACACCGTCACGTAGCCGTACCATGAATGATCGCCCAGCTCGCCGGGCGGGATGGCATCCGTGCACTCGCCCAGCATCACGCGAAAGCTGCCCCGCGCCAGGAACGTCCAGCCCGGCGCCGTGAATTCGATACCCAGCCCGAGCACGGACGTGTAGTAGTCCGTGGACCGGGCCAGGTCCGGCACGGCGAGCACGAATCGCACCTTGGTGAAATCGGACATGCGCATGCTCCTGTCGGCTGGTGCCTGACGACCGCCCCGGAGGAGGCCGGCCCGGATGGCCGGGAAACCGCGGCCCCGTGCCGCTCCCCAAGCTTTCCAAACGATTTCCTCGCGACTTCCCAAGACCATCCTCAAGCTTTCGGGCGGCGCCGGGGGCAGGCTGGACGGGCGGCAAGACCTGCCGCCAAGCATTCCATCGTCGTCGAGCTGATCGGAGGGGATCATGTCACGTCACGCACTCTTTATCGCCATGTCCATGCTGGCGCTGGCACCCGCATACGCCCTGGGGGCGCCAGCAGACAATCCGTCGTCCATGGACATGCAAGGCGTCAGCAGCCATTCGCCGCTGGTGCAGGAAATCCGCATCGCGACCGCGAAGTACAAGGACATCAACGTGGCCTTGCACAAGGAGACCGGCTGGGTGGTCGCCACGCCGTGCGTGAGCGGGCCGGATACCGGTGCCATGGGCGTTCATCTGGTGAACCCGTCGCGCATCGCGGACGGCGTGCTCGACCCGAGCGCGCCGGAGGCGCTGATCTACGAACCGATGGCGGACGGCTCGATGCGCCTGGTGGGCGTGGAGTTCATCGAGGTCGCCGCCGACTGGGCCGCGCGCCACCCGGCCGGCCCGCCACCCGAGGTAGCCGGCAACCTGATGAACCTGCTGCAGGTGCCGAACCGCTTCGGCCTGCCGGAGGCCTACTACCTGCATGTATGGGCCTGGCAGGACAACCCCAAAGGCACCTTCGCCGACTGGAACACGAAGGTGACCTGCGCGAAGCAGCCCTTGTCCTAGGAGGCTGGCGGACTGCGGGAGTTTGTGACCTTCAGACTCTCGACCCGGCCACGGATGGCCGGCCATGGACGGCGGCCGCGAATCGGTCACCCGAACAGCTGATCCGCAAGCTCTGGCAGCTTCCTGGGCGCAACGCATCCGTTCCGGCCTCTCTGCCTGCAGCGGAGGCCGGGACGAAACGCATCGCGATCACTCGCAGCGCGCGCCGGCGCCGTCGGGCTTGCACTGCGGCGGCCAGCCGTTCGCGTTCCAGTAGGCCAGCATCTTCGTGCGGCGCAGGAAGTCGGAGAACGCCGGGCCTTGCCGGATCGCCGCGTACTCGCGCACCCACAGCAGCCTGCCGTAGAAAAACCAGTTGTTTCCGAAAAAGCGCAGCGCCATCGCCTGGTCGGGTTGCGGCACCTGCAGTTGCAGCAGCAGCAGCGTATCGCTGGTCTGTTGCGCCGCGTGCAATTTCGCCAGCGCCTGCGGCCACAACGAGGAATCGGCCAGCGCCGCACTGAAGGCGACATACAACGGCTTCTGTGCAAAGTCGTCGGGCATGTGCGCGGCGATGTCGCGCGCGCCGGCCAGATCCTTGCGCCAGACGGCGTTGCGCCAGCGCAGCTCGTCGGTCAATGCGTTGGGCTTGCCGGCCAGCCCGGGCAAGGCGTCGAGATACGGCCGCGCCTCCGCGTGGCGGCCCAGGGTGTCGAGCTGGGCGCCGAGGTTGGCGACCGCCCAGTAACTCAGCGGATCCATCGCATAGCCGACCTGGGCCAGTCGCAGTGCCTCCTCGCCATAGCCCAGCCCCGCCAGGCGCATGCCCACCAGCGAGTTCATGACCGGATCGGTCGGGTTGCGCGCCAGCGTCGTGCGCAGCTCCTTCATGCAGTCGTTCCATTCGTCGCGCTGGCAGGCCAGTTCGCCCAGCACGGCATGCGCGTACATGTTGTCGGGATCGATCCGCAGCGCGCGCGTGGCTTCCGGCAGCGCCTCCTGTTCGCGCCCCGGCTCGAAGTGGGTGGCGAGGTTGAGCGCGAGCAGCCCGTGCACCGGCGCGAAATCGGGCGCACGCGCGGCCAGCGCATTGAGCGCAACCTCGGCCTTGGCGTAGTCCGCGTCGCCGGGCCGCGTGAGGAAGATGTGGCGCAGCCGCAGGTATTCGCGGAACACCGCCGGGTCGGGCGGCTTCACCGCGACGCGATCCAGCGGCAGGTGCAGCGCCATGGCCGACGCCACGGCTTGCGCGATGTCCTGCTGCACGCCGAAGACGTCCTTCGTCTGCCGATCGTAGCTCTGCGCCCACACCAGGCGCCCCGACGGCGTATCGATCAGGCGCAGGTCGATGCGCAGCGCGTCGCCGGATTCGCGCAGGCTGCCCTCGATCGCGTAGTTGACGTGCAGGCGCTCGGCCAGTTGCGTCGCGTCGAAACCCAGCTCGCGTGCCCGCGCGGCCGAGACGCTGGCGATCAGGCGCAGGCCGTCGACGCGCGCGAGTTCCGTGGTCAGCTCCTCGCTGAGGCCGTCGGCGAAGATGGCCTCGTTCTTGTCGTTGCCGATCGCCCGCAGCGGCAGCACCACCAGGGTCGGCGGCGGCGCGACCGCCGGTTTCGCGGGGCTCGTCCACCGCCAAAGCAAGGTTCCAATGGCGACGACCACCAGGGTTGCCGCAAGCAGCCAAAGCGCCGGCGACGCCGACCAGCGACGCGGCTTCGCCGGCACGGAAGGCGCGGCGGCGGTCGGTGCATCCCCCACCCGTTCCCCGGCGCCGGCTGCAGCTGGCGATACCACTGACGGATCGCCCGGCTCCGATGCCGCCGCCGACGGCGGTGCCGATGCGACGACGGGTGCCGCGGCGAGGCCTTCCGGCATCGCGTCGCGTTGCGCATAACGCCGCACGACGCCATCGAAGCGGTAACCGACGCCATGCAAGGTGTGGATGTAGTGCGTGCTGCCTGCGTTCTCGCCCAGCGCGTGGCGGACCAGGGTGACGACGCGATTGAGCACGCCGGGCGTGACGTGGCGATGGCCCCAGACCGCGTCGAGGATATCGTCGCGCGAGAACGCCTTGCCCGGCGCCTGCACCAGCAGCGCGAGCACGTCGAATGCCTTGGGCTCCAGCGCGACGTCGCGGCCGCCCACGCTCAGGCGTCGGCCGTCGAGATCGATCTCGACCGCGTCGAACGCGATGTATCGAAGTCTCCCCTCGCCCTCCACGTCGGCTCCTTCCGGAACGATGAAGCAGATGACGCCGCGACGAACCGCATCATGGTACGGCAAGCGTCCGGGCGGTGGCCAACGGCGCGACGACTACCTGGCGCGCTTGCCCGCAGCCGCAGGTTTCCGGGGTTTCGGCACCGGCATGAGCGCCGCCGTTTCGACGAACAGGCGGCGGAGCGCATCCGAATCGTCCAGCAGCTCGTCGGCCACCGGGTAGTCCTTCGCGCCGGGATACGGCGGGCGCTGCGGCAGCCCCGGCGCCAGCATTGCCGCCGCCGCGGAAGGCTTCATGAACAGGCTGTTGTCGCAGGCGAACGCGACCACCTTGCCATCGACGTACAGCGCGTACTCGCCGAACATTTTCTTGTGGGTGAGCCGGTCGCCCAGCGCGACTTGTTCGGTCACGTAGGCGATGAAATCGCGGTCGGTTGCCATGTTTGCAGTGGCCTCAGCCTGGATCGGAGCACGCCACGAGACGGCGCCGGTTCGAGCGGATTGCCGGAAAAATGCCACCGGCCCTCCTGTTTCACGGCATCGTTTCACGGGGTGGGACCTGGAACAAGTGACGCCACCCGACGGCAACCGGATCCGGCGGTCCGGATGCACGGACAGGCGTACCGCTGCGATGCGCCGGGCGGCACTTGATCGCGCCATTCCCTGCACTGCGTCACGCCGCCCCGCACACCCCCGCACGCTAAACTTCCCCGATGGCTTCCCCACCGCGCAAGCGCCAGCGGCGCAAACCTGCTCCCTCGACGCCGCCGCGCCTCGCGAAGACGCCACCGGTGACCGCCGTGCGCCCGGCGGACAGCTCGGTGCGCGCCAGCGGCGTGCTGGACTGGCTGCTGGGTCGGCTGCCACCGCGATACCGCGAGAAGGCGCGCGACTACCTCGTGCTTACTCGCATGGACCGGCCGATCGGCGCGCTGCTGCTGCTGTGGCCGACGTGGTGGGCGTTGTGGCTGGCTGCGGGCGACTGGCCGCCGTTCAAGCCGCTGGCGATCTTCACGCTGGGCGTGTTCGCGATGCGCGCGGCGGGCTGCGCGATCAACGATTACGCCGACCGCAAGCTGGACCCGCAGGTGGAACGCACCGCCGGGCGGCCGATCGCCAGTGGGCGGGTGACACCGCGCGAGGCGCTGATCGTGTTCGGCACGCTGCTGGCGTTCGCCTTCGTGCTGGTGCTGTTCACCAACGCGCTGACGATCAAGCTGTCCTTCGCCGGCGCCGCGCTGGCGGCGATCTACCCGTTCACCAAGCGCTGGACCTACCTGCCGCAGGTGGTGCTGGGCGCGGCGTTCGGCTGGGCGATCCCGATGGCGTTCGCGGCGGTGGCGGGCACGGTGCCGCCGCTGGGCTGGCTGCTGTTCATCGCCAACATCCTGTGGTCGGTGGTGTACGACACCGAGTACGCGATGGTGGACCGCGAGGACGACCTCAAGGCCGGCGCGAAATCCACCGCGATCCTGTTCGGCGACGCCGACCTGCCCATCCTCGGCGTGCTGATGGCCACCCTGCTGCTGGCGATGGTCTTCGTGGGCCAGCGCGCGCAGCTGGGCTGGCCGTACTGGCTGGCGCTGCTGGTCGCCGCCGGTCTGTTTGTCTACCAGCTGTGGCTGATCCGCACGCGCGAACGCGGCCCCTGCCTCGCCGCGTTCCGCCACAACAACTGGTGGGGGCTCACGATGTGGATCGGCATCGTGCTGGCGCTGGCGGTGAAATAACCGCACCCAGGCTTTCGTAGGAGCGGCCTCAGCCGCGATTGCCACGAACAAAAAGCCATCGCGGCTGAAGCCGCTCCTACGGGCGACCCGACGGTGTCGGCGCCCGCGCCAGCGCCCACACGTCGACCCGCGCCACGCCCGCGCGCTTCAGCACGCGGGCGCATTCGGCGAGGGTAGCGCCGGTGGTCATCACGTCGTCGAGGATCGCCACGTGCGCAGGCAGCGCGATGCCCGCGCGCACGGCGAAGGCGCCGCGCACGTTGCGGCGGCGGGCGACGGCGTCGAGCTCGGTCTGCGCCGCGGTGCCGCGGCTGCGCTGCAGCAGGTCATGGCGCAGCGGCACGCCGAACTGGCGTGCCAGCGGCCTCGCCAGTTCCAGCGCCTGGTTGTAGCCGCGCTGGCGCAGGCGCGTGCGATGCAGTGGCACCGGCAGCAGCAGTTCCGGTTTCGGCAATGGCATCGGCTCGCGTTGCCACAGCATGGCCAGCGCGCGGCCCGCGGCGAGGTCGCGGCCGAACTTGAAGCGCGACTCCAGCCGGTCCAGCGGCCAGCCGTAGCGGAACGGCGCCCAGGCCGCGTCCCACGGCGGCGCATGGCGCTGGCACTCGCCGCACAGCGCGGCCGGCACGGGCAGCGGCAGGGCGCAGCGCGCGCAGCTGCTGCGGTTGCGCGGCAGCTCGGCGGCACAGGCCGCGCACACATCCACGCCGTGTTCGCCGGGGGCGCCGCACAGCAGGCAGCGCAGCGGCAGCAGCCAGCGCGCAAGCACGTGCCAGGGTCGCCGCAGGCTTGCCTTGTCCATGCACCCTCCCGTTCCTGCGTCGATGGTAGCGGCAACGCGTCGCAGCCTGTCACGCCAAACCCACACCGCGGCCGTACACTCGGACGCTGTCGTCAACCGGGGTATCGACGCCACACTCGCCCGAAGCGCCTTTCCGTTCCAGGAGGTTTCGCATGTCCGTGTCCGACGGCGGCAAGTCCGCCACTTCGACCTGGCCGGCCATCGCCGGCACCGCGCTGCGCGTGGCCTTCGGCGTCATCTGGGCCGTGAGCGCCGCGCTGACGTGGACCGCCGATTTCGCCAACCACTACGTGGGCTACCTGCACAACGCCGCCACCGGGCAACCCGCCTGGTCGGCCTGGTGGTTCCAGCTGTGGATAGCCCTGGTCACGCCGCACGCGGGCTTCTTCGTGTGGGCCACGCGCATCGCCGAGACGGCGCTGGCGCTGGCCCTGCTGCTGGGCTTCGCGCGCAAGACCACCTACATCGTGGGCATCCTGTTCAGCCTGCTGGTGTGGAGCACCGCCGAAGGTTTCGGCGGCCCCTATTCGGTGGGCGCGAACAACATCGGCGCGGCGATCAGCTATGTGCTGGTGTTCGCGGCGCTGATCGTCATCAACCAGCGCTCCGGCCCCAGCCCCTACAGCCTCGACTACCTGATCGAGGCGCGCTGGCCGGGCTGGCGCAAGTTCGCCGACTGGAACGAGACGGCGCCGCTCGACCAGGTGAAACGCCTGCCCTCGCGCGTGCAGGCGCCGGCACTGGCCGGCGTGCTGGTGCTGGTGGCGCTGTTGCTGGCCGGCCTGCACAGCGCGCTGCACGTGCAGTCGTCCTCGCCGACGGCCGCCGCGGCAGCGGTGACGCCGCTGTCGCTGGCGTCCAGCCAGCCGATCGCGCAAGCGCACGACGCCCGCCTGCCGCCAGTGGCGACGGGCGACACGGCCGACGTTGACATCGCCGTCAGCGACCAGACCGTGGAAATCGCCAGCGGCGTGCAATACCAGGCCTGGACCTTCGGCAAGAGCGTGCCGGGCCCGGTGATCCACGTGCGCCAGGGGCAGGCGGTGAACGTGACGCTCACCAACCACGGCACCATGCAGCACTCGATCGACTTCCATGCCGCGATCACGCCGCCCAGCCTGCATTACGTGGACATCATGCCGGGCGAGTCGATCAAGTTCTCGTTCGTGGCGAAGGTGCCCGGTGCGTTCCTCTACCACTGCGGCACGCCGCCGGTGCTGCTGCATATCGCCAACGGCATGTACGGCGCGATCATCGTCGACCCGGCCACGCCGCTGCCGCCGGCCGCCGAGAGCTACGTGCTGGTGCAGGGCGAGTGGTACACCCAGCAGGTGGCCGGCAAGCTGATGGCCGGCGACTACGGAAAAATGCAGGAGATGCGCCCCGACGAGGTGGTGTTCAACGGCGCCGCGTTCCAGTACCGCGATCATCCGCTCACCGCGAAACCGGGCGACCTGGTGCGCATCTACATGGTGAACGCGGGGCCGAGCCTGTGGAGCGCGTTCCACGTGATCGGCGCGATCTTCGACAAGGTCTATCCGGGCGGCAACCCGGCGCAGGCGATCGACGGCGTTTCCACCTGGAGCGTGGGGCCGGGCGAAGGCGCGGTGTTCGACCTGAAGGTGGACGAGCCGGGCAAGTACCCGTTCGTGGACCATGCGATGGCGCACATGGTGCTGGGCGCACAAGGCGTGCTGCTGGTGGGCGCGCCGGGCGCGGAGCCCGCGGCCGCACCGCCGATCAGCAAGGCGCCGGTGACCGCGGCCCCCGCGCCCGCACCGGCCGCCGCCAGCGGTCCCTACAAGTTCGACGCGGCACGTGGCGCCACGCTGTACGCCGCCAACTGCACGGCCTGCCACCAGGCCACCGGCATGGGTCTGCCCGGCGCGTTCCCGCCGCTCAAGGACAACCCCGCGGTGCTGGATGACGACCCCGCCAAGCAGATCGCCACGATCCTCAACGGCCTGCACGGCGAAGCCATCAACGGCACGAACTACCCCAGCGCGATGCCGCCGTTCGCCGCCGCGTTGAACGATGCGGACATCGCCGATATCGCGAACCACGAGCGCACTTCGTGGGGCAACCAGGCCAGGCTGGTCACCGCCGACCAGGTGAAGGCGGCGCGGGGCAAGTAGCGGGGAGTGGGTGAAGAGTAGTGAGGCGTGAGAGGGCGGCCCGTGGGCCGCCTTTCTTTTTTCGACTTTCCGTCAACCAGCGCCACTACACGCCAAGTTGACGCAGCATGCCGCACCGCCCACACTTCGCGGCCTCTGCCCCGGAGCCTCCCCCATGCCCGAAGCCCTGATCCACCACGACTGGACCCGCGACGAGGTCGCCGCGCTGTTCGCTTTGCCGTTCAACGAACTGCTGCACCGCGCGCACTGCGTGCACCGCGAACACCACGACGCGAACGCGGTGCAGGTATCCACCTTGCTCTCGATCAAGACCGGCGGCTGTCCCGAGGACTGCGCCTACTGCCCGCAGGCCGCGCGCTACGACACCGGCGTGGCGGCGCAGAAGCTGATGGAAGTGGACGCCGTGCTGGCGCGCGCGAAGGTCGCCAAGGCCGCAGGCGCCAGCCGCTTCTGCATGGGCGCGGCGTGGCGCGGACCGAAGGATCGCGACATCCCGAAGGTCGCCGAAATCGTGCGCGCGGTGAAGGATCTCGGCCTGGAAACCTGCGCCACGCTGGGCCTCTTGGGTGACGGCCACGCGCAGCAGCTCAAGGACGCGGGCCTCGACTACTACAACCACAACATCGACACCGCGCCGGAGTTCTACGGCGAAATCATCCACACCCGCGAATACCAGGACCGCCTGCAGACGCTGGAGCAGGTGCGCGATGCGGGCCTCAAGACCTGTTGCGGCGGCATCGTGGGCATGGGCGAGACGCGCGCGCAGCGCGCCGGCCTCTTGCAGGCACTGGCCAACCTGCCCGAACACCCGCAGTCGGTGCCGATCAACCAGCTGGTGCCAGTGCCGGGCACGCCGCTGGCCGATGCCGAGCCGCTCGATCCGTTCGAGTTCGTGCGCGCGATCGCGGTGGCGCGCATCCTGATGCCGCTGTCCATCGTGCGCCTCTCCGCCGGCCGCCAGCAGATGGACGACGCCGTGCAGGCGCTGTGCTTCCACGCCGGCGCCGGCTCGATCTTCTACGGCGAAAAACTGCTCACCACCGGCAACCCCGATACCGAGCACGATCGCGCGCTGTTCCGCCGGCTCGACCTGCATGCGATGGAGGTGGTGGAGGAAGCGGGCACGGTGCATGCGGACATCATGGAAGCCGCCGACGCAGGCTGCGGCAACGGTTGCGGCTGCAGCGCAGCGGCGTGAGCTTCTGACTCCCTCTCCCCCAAGCCCCGCTTGGGGGAGAGGGTTGGGGTGAGGGGGCGCATTTGCTCCCTCCCCAACGATGACTGACATGCCAAAGCCCCCCTCACCCCAACCCTCTCCCCCAACGACTTCGTCGTTGGGGGAGAGGGAGTAAAAGCCATGCCGATCACCCCTTCTCTCCACCAAGCCTCGAAGCTTGAATCCCCTCTCCCCCAAGCAACGATTGGGGGAGAGGGCCGGGGTGAGGGGGCCACTCTTGCCTCACGCCCCGACCTGCTCGAACGCCTGGCCATCCAGACGTTCGAACGCGATCAAGCCAACCTGCGCCGCCGCCTGCGCACCATCGAGCACGCGGAAGGCCCGTGGCTGGAGAGCGACGGCCGCCGCCTGCTCGGCTTCTGCAGCAACGATTACCTCGGGCTTTCGCAACACCCGCAGCTGATCGCCGCGCTGAAACGCGCCGCCGATGACGAAGGCGTGGGGAGCGGCTCGGCGCACCTGATCTGCGGCCATCGCCGCGAGCACGCGCAATTGGAAGAGGCCCTGGCCGAATGGACCGGGCGCGAGTGTGCGCTGCTGTTCTCCACCGGCTACATGGCGAACCTCGGCACGATGCAGGCGCTGCTGGCGCGCGGCGATCTCTGCGTGCAGGACAAGCTCAACCACGCCTGCCTGCTCGACGGCGCGCAGCTCGCCGGTGCCGAGTTGAAGCGCTACCCACATGCCGACATCGAAGCCGCCGCGCGCCAGTTGCGCAGCCGCCCGGATGCCGCCGCCCTGCTCGCCACCGACGGCGTGTTCAGCATGGACGGCGACGTGGCGCCCCTGGCCGCGCTCGCCGCACTGTGCGCGCGCGAACACGCCACGCTGATGGTGGACGATGCACACGGGCTCGGCGTGCTGGGGGACGATGGCGCCGGTAGCGTGCGCGCCGCTGGCTTGTCGCAGCGCGAAGCACCGGTGCTGATGGCCACGCTGGGCAAGGCACTGGGCTGCAGCGGCGCCTTCGTGGCTGGTTCCGCCGCGCTGATCGACGGCCTGCTGCAATTCGCGCGGCCGTACATCTACACCACCGCGATGCCGCCCGCGCTGGCCGCGGCAGCCTGCGCAGCGGTGGAGATCGCGCGCCACGAAAGCTGGCGCCGCGAGAAGCTGCAGGCCACGATCGCCCGCTTCCGCACCGGCGCGGCGCAACTCGGGCTACCGCTGATGGACTCGCCCAGCGCGATCCAGCCGCTGCTGCTGGGCGACGCACAGGTCGCGCTGGAAGCCGCGCAGGCGCTGGAACGACGCGGGCTGCTGGTCACCGCGATCCGTCCGCCCACGGTGCCGCAAGGCCGGGCGCGGCTGCGCATCACGCTCAGCGCGGCGCATACGGACGAGCACATCGACCGCCTGCTCGACGCGCTGGCTGCCTTGCCGAAACCGGCCGGCGCGGGCGGCCCCGTATAATGTCGAGTCGCTTCATCGCCTTGTCCCCATGAGTATCGTCAACCTCGCCGCCTACCGCTTCGTCGCGCTGGACGACCTGCCCGAGCTGCGCGAGCGCGTGCTCGAACGCGCCAGCGCGCTGGCGCTGAAGGGCACCGTGCTGCTGGCACCGGAAGGCATCAACCTGTTCCTCGCCGGTCCGCGCGAGGCAGTGGACGCGTTCATGGCGTGGCTGCGCGCGGACGCGCGTTTCGCGGGAATGGAGGCGAAAGAATCCCTCTCCGACGACGTGCCGTTCGGCCGACTGCGCGTGCGGCTGAAGAAGGAAATCATCACCATGCACCGGCCGACGATCCGCCCCGAAGGCGGCCGCGCGCCGGCGGTGGACGCGCCCACGCTGCAACGCTGGCTGGACCAGGGCCACGACGACGACGGCCGCGAAGTGCTGCTGCTGGACACCCGCAACGACTACGAGATCGAAGTCGGCAAGTTCACGCAGGCAGTGGACTACCGCCTCGCCAGCTTCACCGGGTTTCCCGCCGCCGTGGCCGCCGACCGTGCGCGCTACGCGGGCAAGACCGTGGTGTCGTACTGCACCGGCGGCATTCGTTGCGAGAAGGCCGCGCTGCACATGCAGGCGCTCGGCATCGAGCGCGTGCACCAGCTCGAAGGCGGGATACTCAAGTACCTCGAACTCACCGATGGCGCGCATTGGCAGGGGGACTGCTTCGTGTTCGACGGGCGTGGGGCGGTGGATGCAAACCTGCTCCCCACAACCATCTCCCCTCTCCCGCTTGCGGGAGAGGGGTTGGGGGAGAAGGCAGGCTCTTGCGAGAAACCAACACCAGAGCCCGCTCTGGGCAACGCCTCTGCAAGCCCCGCCCCCTCTCCCACCCCTTCGGGGCACCCTCTCCCCGCAGGGGAGAGGGGATCATGAGCCTATACATCGAAAAGGCGGGCCGCGGCCCGATCCCGCTGGTGCTGCTGCACGGCTGGGCGATGCATGGCGGCGTGCTGGCGCCCTTGGTCGACGCACTGGCGGATCGCTGCACGATGCACGTGGTGGACCTGCCCGGCCACGGCTGGTCGCGCGACTGCGGCCTGCCGCTGGAGCCTTCCGCCTGCGCCGCGGCGATCGCGCAAGCCACGCCGCCGGCGCTGTGGCTGGGCTGGTCGCTGGGCGGGCTGATCGCGCTCACTGCCGCGCTGGAACAACCGCAGCAGGTGCGCGGCCTCGCCATGCTGTGCGCGACGCCGCGCTTCGTGCGCGACGACAGCTGGCCCTGGGGCAGCGACGCGACGCTGGTGCACCAGCTCGCACTGGATCTGGAAACCGATTACCACACCACCATCGATCGCTTCCTTGCGCTCGAGGCGATGGGCAGTGCCGATCCGCGCGCCGAACTGCGTCGCCTGCGCGAGCTCGCCTTCGCCCGCGGCGAGCCCGAGTTGCGCGTGCTGCAGGAAGGCATCCGCATCCTGGAAACCCGCGACCTGCGCGCGCAGTTGCCGTCGCTGCGGCAACCGAGTGCCTGGATCGCCGGCCGTCGCGACCGCCTGGTGCATCCGCAGGCGATGGAGTGGTCGGCACAGCAGGCACACGGCCGCTACGCGCAGATCGAGCACGCCGGCCACGCGCCGTTCTTCGCCCACGCCGACGAGGTCGCGCAGGCGCTGCAACCCTTGCTGGACAGTTTCGATGAATGAGTTCCACCTCGACCGCGCCCAGGTGCGTCGCAACTTCGGCCGCGCCGCGCGCAGCTACGAACAGCACGATGCCTTGCAGCGCGAAGTGCAAGGCCAGTTGCTCGACCGGCTCACCTTCTACGACGAATCCCCGGACCGCAAAGGGCTGCTCCCCGAGCGCGTGCTCGACGTGGGCGCCGGCACCGGCCGCGGCACCGCGCAGCTGAAACAGCGCTATCCGAAGGCCGAGGTGGTCGCGGTCGACCTCGCGCTGCCGATGCTGCGCGCGGCGAAGGCGCACAGCGGCTGGCTGAAGCCGTTCCGCCGCGTCTGCGCCGAGGCCACGGCGCTGCCCTTCCCCGACCACAGCGTGGACCTGCTGCACTCCAACCTGTGCTTCCAGTGGATCGACGACCTCGCCGCGCTGTTCGGCGAATGCGCGCGCGTGCTGAAGCCCGGCGGTCTGCTCGCGTTCTCCACCTTCGGCCCCGACACGCTGAAGGAGCTGCGCGCGGCCTGGGCCGCGGTGGACGGCCATTCCCATGTCAGCCGCTTTCTCGACATGCACGACATCGGCGACGCGATGCTCAACGCCGGCCTGCGCGACCCGGTGCTGGACGTGGAACGCTACACGCTCACCTACAGTGAGCCGCGCAAGCTGCTGGAAGAGCTGCGCGGGCTGGGCGCCACCCACGCCGACGCTGCGCGCGAACGCCACCTCACCGGCAAGTCGCACTACCGCGCCATGCTCACAGCGTACGAGTCGATGCGCACGGACGGCCGCATCCCCGCCACCTGGGAAGTGGTGACCGCGCACGCCTGGGGCCCGCCGCCGGGCCAGTCGCGACGCCTGCCCGGCGGCGGCGAAATGGCGAGCTTCTCGCTCAGCAGCCTGAAGGGGTCGCGGCGGCGCTGAGGCGCTTTTCTCCCTCTCCTCTTCGGGACGCGGGAAAGGGCCATGGATGGCCCTGCCTTGAGGAGCGACGAAGAGGGTCGGGGTGAGGGCGGGTGCTCGCCGCGGAGTGGCTAATTTCTTTTGACGAGGTGAACTCGTCGCAAGCGACAAAGCGGTTTCGTCCACCTGCCGGTGGCCGAGTTCCTTTCTCTTTGCGTGCCCAAAGAGAAAGGAACCAAAGAGAAACGGCACCCCGATGGCGCGCCCTCCGGGCATCCTGCCCTGCGGGTGCGCGGGCGGGTTACGGGGTTTTCCGACGGCACATCCCTGTACCGGCGGAAAACTGGCCCGCATCCTTGCGGGCCATCCTGCGGACTTTCCTGCACCCGCCCGCCGCGCCATAGGGGCCCCGGGTAGAGCAGCGCGCTCCTGCGCGCACTTCTTGAAAAGCCAAGGCAAAAGCGCCGCGCGCCGCACGGCGCTCCGCTGTTGCTGTTGACGTTGACGTTGACGTTGCTATTGACGTTGCTTCTGGCGCGCACGATGCGCGCCAGCTTTTCCGGGCCCCCTCGGCGGCGGTGAGCTGTGGACGATCAGGCCGCGCAGCGGGCGAGCCCACGGATGGGCTCGCCTTTTCGCGCGGGCAGGAGCCCGCTCGAAAAGCCCGGCCACGGCTCACGGACTTTCCGCCCAGGGATGGGCGGAAAGCGCCGCCGCGGGGTGGCCTTCTCTTTTGGTTACTTTTCTCTTGACCACGCAAGAGAAAAGTAACTCGGGCCGCGACAGCGGCACGAAACCGCTTTGAAACTTGCATCAGCGCGCAAAAGACCAAGCCAAAAAAATCCAAGACGAGCGCAGCCGCGCTCCAACCCGTGCGCTCAATTCACCAGCGGCTCCGCCACCGGCTTGCGCACGCTGAGCGCGGTTCCCGCCGCGGCCACGATGATCGCCGCAATCGCCAACCACTGCAGCAGGCTCAAGTGCTCGCCGAGCAGGGCCACGCCGGCCAGCGCGGCGATAGCCGGTTCCAGGCTCAGCAAGGTGCCGAAGCTGCGCGTCGGCAGGCGGGTCAGCGCCACCATCTCCAGCGAGTACGGCAGGGCGGAACTGAGCACGGCTACGCCCAGCGCGAACGGCAGCAGCGCGGGGTTGAACAGCGCGCTGCCGGCATGCACCACGCCAACCGGGATCGCCACCAGCGCCGCGATGGAAGTGCCCCAGGTCACCGCGTCGCCACCGTGCGCGCTGCCGGCGCGCTGGCCCAGCACGATGTAGCACGCCCAGCCCACGCCCGCGGCCAGCGCGTACAGCACGCCGACCGGATCGAGCGCATGCGCCTGCGTGCGCAGCGGCAGCAGCAGGAGCAGGCCCGCCACCACCAGCGCGATCCAGATGAAGTCCTGCAGCCGGCGCGAGCCGAACAGGGCCAGCGCCAGCGGTCCGGTGAACTCCAGCGCCACCGCGATGCCCAGCGGGATCGTGCGCAGCGACATGTAGAACACCAGGTTCATCACGCCGATCGACAGGCCGTAGCCCCACAGCGCGCGCAGGTCGCGGCCGCGCTGCCAGGTGCGCCAGGGTCGCCGCACCAGCAGCAGGATCAGCGCGCCCAGGCCCAGCCGGCAGGCGGTGGCGCCCTGCGCGCCGATCGCGGGAAACAGCTGCTTGGCCAGCGCGGCGCCGAACTGGTACGAGCTCATGCTGATCAGCAGCATGCCGACCGCGAGCAGCACGGAAGCGCGGGAGGTGTGCGCGGACACGGGCGATGACCGGAGGGGAGGGGCCGCCATGATGCCTGCGCCCGCGCGCAATGCCCATCCCGGCACCTGACTCGATGACGTTCAGCAGAAAATTCCGTTCGCGCTGAGCGTCGCTTGCGATAGCAAGCGGAGTCGAAGCGCTCGCCGGTGATCACCCTTCGACTTCGGCCCTTCGGGCCTACGCTCAGGGCGAACGGTGAGGGTACGCGCTGAGCTTTGTCGCTAATCAAGTTCAGGCGTGTGGCTTCAAGACGGAAGCACCCCACCCCGACCCTCCCCTGCACGCAGGAGAGGGAGTCGAATCGGCAACCTAGATCACCCGCGCGAACAGGCTGCCGTTGGCAGGCAGGCGCAGGCGCTCGTCGGCCAGCGTGCCGGCCAGCAGGCCGTGGCCTTCGAGCGGTCGCAGCTCCCCGGGCAGCGGCAGCGCGAATTCCACCGGCGCGGCGGAGAGGTTGAACACGACCAGCACGCGCTCCCCGCCGAGTTCGCGCACGAAGGCCAGCACCGGCTCGGGGGTGTCGAGGAAGCGGATCGCGCCGTGGCGCAGCGCGGGCTGGGTGCGGCGCCAGTGCATGAAGCGGCGGTAGCCGTTGAGTGCGGAGGCGGGATCGGCCTGCTGGCGCGCCACGTTCAGCGCGCGATGCTCGGGCGGCACCGGCAGCCACGGCACGGCGCCGCTGAAGCCGGCATGCTCGCCGTCGCCCCACGGCATCGGCGTGCGGCAGCCGTCGCGCCCCTTGAACTCGGGCCAGAAGGCGATGCCGTAGGGATCGCGCAGCGCCTCGTAGGGCAGCTCGGCCTCGGTCAAACCCAGCTCCTCGCCCTGGTACACGCAGACCGAACCGCGCAGCGAGCAGACCAGCGCGGTGAGCTGGTTCGCCATCGCGGCGGACGCATGGCCATTGCCCCGCAACTGACTACCCCAGCGGCTGAGCACGCGCTCCACGTCGTGGTTGGAGATCGCCCAGCACGGCCAGCCCTCGGTCATCTTCGCCTCCTGCGCGCGCACGGTGTCGCGGATGTAGGCGGCACTGAAGTCGTCGGTGAGCAGTTCGAAGCTGTAGCCCATGTGCAGGCGATGGCCGCTGGTGTACTCGGCCATGGTGGCCAGCGAATCCTCCGAGGAGATCTCGCCCAGCGTGGCGCTGCCGGGGTAGCGGTCCATCAATGCGCGCAGCTCTTCCAGAAACGCGAGGTTCTCCGGCTGCGTGTTGTTGTACCAGTGGTACTGGAACGCGTAGGGGTTGTCGGCGCTGAAGCCGCGACCGGTGCGCTCGGCCTTCGGCTTGGCCGGATTGTCGCGCAGCAACGCGTCGTGGAAACAGAAGTTGATCGAGTCCAGCCGGAAGCCGTCCACGCCGCGGTCCAGCCAGAAGCGCAGGTTGTCCAGCACCGCCGCGCGCACGGCCGGGTGGTGGAAGTTGAGGTCGGGCTGGCCGGCAAGGAAGTTGTGCAGGTAATACTGGCCGCGCCGCGGCTCCCACCGCCACGCGCTGCCGCCGAAGATCGACAGCCAGTTGTTCGGCGGCGTGCCGTCCTCGTTGGCGTTGGCCCACACGTACCAGTCCGCCCTCGGGTTGTCGCGGCTCTGCCGGCTTTCGCGGAACCAGGCGTGCTCGTCCGAGGTGTGGCTGAGCACCTGGTCGATCATCACCTTGAGGCCGCGCGCATGCGCCTCGGCCAGCAGGCGATCGAAATCGGCGAGCGTGCCGAACAGCGGATCGACGTCGCAGGGATCGGCGATGTCGTAGCCGAAGTCCGCCATCGGCGAGCGGAAGAACGGCGCGATCCAGATCGCGTCCACGCCCAGTCCGGCCACGTAGTCGAGCCGCTCGATGATGCCGGGCAGGTCGCCCACGCCGTCGCCGTCGGTGTCGAGGAAGCTGCGCGGGTAGATCTGGTAGATGACGGCTCCGCGCCACCATGGTGTGTCGGTCATTGCTTGCCCCATGACGTGAAACAGACGGCGCTACGGGCTGCCTGTCGTCGAACGGCAGCCAGCTTAGTGGCAGGGCATGGCGATACCGCACAGTGCTGCATACGTATTCATGGATGCTGCAGTCGCGTCATGCGTTTGCAACAAATGGACGTCCAAACGATTTGACGCCAGCGTTGCCGCCACGCGCCGATGCAGGCGCACCGCGACTTCGCGCGTCACGCGGCGCGGTGTGCCGAGTCGCGCCGCCACGCATTGTTGCGCCGCAGCGAAGGCGCGGGCACCGCGCCATGAATACGTATGCACGAATCGTTCGCGCCGAAAACGCCGGCCTAACATGCAATCACGCGACGGGGCGCGCAGATGCAAGCCGGCTGCCTACGACCACCGTCGATGGAATCGCCGGAAGGTTCACGCCGCGACAACGACAGACACCGACCATTTCGTGGGGAGACGAGACATGTTGATGAAACACAAGCTGCTGGCCATGGCGATCGCGTCGGCTTGCTTCGGCACCTGTGCCGTGGCCAATGCCGCCACCGCGCCGGCGCCCGCCGCGCAGCAGCAGGACAGCCAGCAGAGCACAGGCAACGACCAGTCCGCCGACGCGAACGCCAAGTCCGCGCGCGACAAGAAGGACAAGGCGAAGCAGATGCAGGCCGTGCAGGTGAACGGCTTCATCAGCTCGATCGAGAACGCCACCGCGCTGAAAAAGAACGCCAGCACCATCGTCGAGGCGATTTCGGCCGAACAGGTCGGCAAGCTGCCGGGCGTCTCCATCGCCGACGCGCTGGGCCGCCTGCCCGGCCTCGCCGTGCAGACCGTGGACGGTCGCCCGCAGGTGCTGACCATCCACGGCCTCGGCCCCGACTTCTCCACCGCGCTGGTCAATGGCGGCCAGCAGGTCAGCACGAACAACAACCGCGACGTGGCATTCGACCAGTACCCGTCGAGCTGGTTCGACAACGTGGTGGTGCACATGAGCCCGCAGGCCGACCTGATCGGCCAGGGCCTGGCCGGCACCGTCGACATGCACACGATCCGCCCGCTGGAAAAGAACGGCATGGAAGCGGCGGTCAACGCCAAGTACATCTGGAACAGCATGTCCGAGCTGGCGCCGGGCAAGGGCGTCAGCAACAAGGGCCGCAACCTCAATGGCGTGTGGGTGGACCAGTTCCTCAACCACACCCTGGGCGTGACCCTGGGCGTGGACCTGGAAGACAACCCCTCGCAGATCCAGCATCAGGCGCCGTGGGGCTACCCCACCGACAACAACGGCAACCTCGTGGTCGGCGGCTCGAAGAACTACGGCATCACCGATTCGCTGAAGCGCAACGGCGTTCTGGCCACCGTGCAGTGGCAGCCGAACGAGTTCTACACCGGCACCGTCGACCTCACCTACGACAACTACAAGGAAACCCAGCAGGCCAAGGGCATGGAACTGCCGCTGTGGTGGGGCGGCGCGCCGCTCGCCTCGGCCACGCCGGTCAACGGGTTTGACGCCAGCGGCGTCTACACCGGGGTGTCGCCGGTGATCCGCAACGACTACAACAGCACCAGCGCCCGGGTCTACAACTTCAACTGGGACAACAAGTTCACGATCAACGAGAACTGGTCGGTGGACGTCGACGCGAACTACTCGCGCGCCACCCGCAAGGACGTGGACCTGGAAAGCTACTCGGGCTTCGGCTTCAACAAGAGCGGCCCTACCGACACCATCGGCTTCAACGAACTCGGCAACGGTCTGCTGTACGTCAACCCGTCGCTGGACAACACCCAGGGCGTGATGCTGACCGACCCGCAGGGCTGGGGCGGCGGCAGCGACGTGGTGCAGGCCGGCTTCATCAACGCGCCGCGCACCGTCGACTACCTCGCCAACGTGCGCCTCTCGGTGGAGCGCAGCTTCGCCAGCGGCCCGTTCTCCAGCCTGGAGTTCGGCGTGAGCAACAGCCGCCGCAACAAGACCTACAACATCGACCAGGCCTTCCTGACCCTGGGTGGCGGCACCATCAGCGGCGGCAACGCCATCACCAGCGCGCCGATCCAGGGCGGCAGCAGCTGCGATCCGCTGTCGTTCATGGGCATTGGCCCGCAGATTTGCTACAACCCGTTCGCCCTGATCGACAACGGCAGCCTGGTGAACGTGCCCACGTTCGGTTCCAACACCGGCACGCCGCCGAACTGGCGAACGCATGAGAACGTGTTCACGCCGTACTTCCAGTTCAACATCGACACCAACCTCGGCGGTGTCAGCCTGCGCGGCAACTTCGGCATGCAGGTGCAGCACACCGCGCAGAGTGCGACCGGCGAGCGCGTGGCGCCCGGCAGCGCCATCACCGGTACCGGGTTCGACCTGATCCCGGTGCGCGGCAGCACCAGCTACACCCGCTACCTGCCCAGCGCGAACCTGATCTTCGGTTTCACCGACAACGACGACCTGCGCGTCAGCGCGGCCCGCACCTTGTCGCGTCCGCGCATGGACCAGATGAATCCCAGCCTCGGGATTAGCGGCAACATCAATCACCTGCCGAACACCGACCCGAACCAGGCCTATTTCAGCGCCAGTGGCGGCAACGCCAAACTGCAGCCGACCATGGCCGACAACTTCAACGTCAGCTACGAGCACTACTTCTCCGGTCCGCTCACCGGCGGCTACCAGTGCAACTCGGCTGACCAGAAGAACTCCGACCTGTGCCGCAGCGGTGGCGGTGGCGGCTACTTCTCGGTGTCGGGCTACTTCATCGGCCTGCACGACTACATCAACCCGAGCTCGTCGTACCTGTACAACTTCGCGCCGTTCATGCCGTTCCTGCTGAAGCCGGCACAGGTGGCCCAACTGGGCACCACTTACGGCATCATGACTAGTCCGACCAACGATGGCCGCGGTTACGTGAAGGGCCTGCAGGGCACCTTGAACCTGCCGTTCAACCTGCTCACCCCAGTGCTCGACGGCTTCGGCACCATCCTCAGCGTTAACCGCACCAAGAGCTCGCTGGTGTACCCGGGCAACGCCACGCCGATCACCGTGCCGGGCCTGTCGAAGTGGGTCGCCAATGGCACGATCTACTACCAGCACAACGGCTTCGAGGCGCGCATCAGCGACAGCTACCGCTCCAGCTTCCTGGGCGAGGTGTCCGGCATCAGCGCCACGCGCATCGAGCAGACGCTGAAGGGCGGCAGCACCTACGACGCCCAGGTGAGCTACACGTTCGAGAGCGGCCGCTTCAAGGGCCTGACCTTGATCGCGACGGGCGCCAACCTGTCGAACAAGATCTTCACCACGTTCCAGAACAACGACCCGCGCCAGGTGCAGACCTGGGAACGCTACGGCCGCACCTACTCGATCGGCGCCTCGTACAAGTTCCAGTAAGCGGTCGCACCTAAAGTTCCAGGTAACTCCCCGTGCCCCGCTGCGTGCAAACCAGCGGGGACTTTTTTTCATGACGCCGGTGCGATGATGGAACGCGCATGGGCAAGCGAGGAGCCTGTCGGGCTTTGATGGTCGAGGCGAGAGTCCGACTGTGTGAGGACAGATTTTCGACAATTCGCCGCCCCATAGTGGTTCTATGGGGCAAGAAATGGCGGAAATATGGGCCACACAGCCGGATTCGCAGACCGGCCAATCAAAGTCCGACAGGCTTCCAGGAGCCGGCATGGGTGACGACATCGACGACGCACGCATCCGCCGCCTGGTGATCGTGGGCGGCGGCACCGCAGGTTGGCTCACGGCCGCCCTGCTCGCCCGCGCGCTGGGTTCGCAGCTCAAGATCACGCTGGTGGAATCGGCCGAGATCGGCACCGTCGGCGTGGGCGAGGCGACGATCCCGCAGATCCTGCACGTCAACCGCTTCCTCGGCATCGACGAGGACGACATGCTGCGTGCCGTGCACGGCACGTTCAAGCTCGGCGTGCAGCTCAACGATTTCACCCGCGTGGGCGAGTCCTACCTCCACGCGTTCGGCGACCTCGGCCTGCCGCTGGGGCTGACGCCGTTCCACCACTACTGGCTGCGCAGCCGCGGCCGCCCCGGCGCACACGGCCTGTGGGCGCATTCGCTGAACGCCGCCGCGGCCGCCCAGAACCGCTTCGCGCGGCTGGACAAGGTGCCGAACAGCCCGCTGGGCGGCATCCGCTACGCCTACCATTTCGATGCCTCGCTGTACGGCCAGTACCTGCGCAAGCACATCGCGCCCGGCATCGTCGAACGCATCGAGGGCAAGATCGTCGACGTGCGCCTGCACGCCGAGGACGGCCACATCGAGTCGCTGCTGCTGGACAACGGCAGCACGGTCGAGGGCGACTTCTTCATCGACTGCTCCGGCTTCCGCGGCCTGCTGATCGAGGGCGCGCTGAAGACCGGCTACGAGAACTGGCAGCATTGGCTGCCCTGCGACCGCGCGCTAGCGGTGGGCAGCGCGCCGGGCGGCCCGATGCGGCCGTACACCCAGGCCTTGGCGCGCACCGCGGGTTGGCAGTGGCGCATCCCGTTGCAGACCCGCACCGGCAACGGCCACGTGTACTGCAGCCGCTTCATCAGCGACGACGAGGCCGCGGCGCAATTGCTGGGCACGCTCGAAACCGAGCCGCTGGGCGATCCGCGCCCGCTGCGCTTCGTCACCGGCATGCGCAAGCTGGCGTGGAACCGCAACTGCCTCGCGCTGGGCCTGGCTGCAGGCTTCATGGAGCCGCTGGAATCGACCAGCATCCACCTGGTGCAGTCGGGCGTGAACCGCCTGCTGGCGATGTTCCCCGACCGCCACTGCGACCCGAAACTGATCGACGAGTACAACCGCCAGACCCGCTTCGAGTACGAGCGCGTGCGCGACTTCCTGATCCTGCACTACAAGGCCACCGAGCGCACCGATACGCCGTTCTGGCGCCAGTGCGGCGCGATGGAGATACCGCCGGAGCTGGCACGGCGCATCGAGCTGTTCCGGCGCACCGGCATGATCTTCCGCGAGGGCGAGGAGCTGTTCGCCGAAACCGGCTGGCTGCAGGTGCTGCTGGGCCAGCGCATCGAGCCGGCGCGCCATCACCCGCTGGCCGACGAACTGAGCGACCAGCAACTCGACCACTTCCTCGCCGACGTGCGCACCCTGGTCGGCCGCGCCGTGGCCACGCTGCCACCGCACCACGAGTTCGTGGCGCGCCATTGCGGCATGCCCGCGCCCGCCGAGGTCTGACGCAGGCCGACGACTGCCATGACGGAGACTCCATGAAAACCCCGCTCCACCTTGCGCTCATGCTCTCCGCCGCCATGCTGCTGCCGGCCGCGCCCGCACCGGCCGCCACGCCCGCCTCCGCCGGGACGACGCAGGCGCCCTCCGACGTGTACTACGAGATCTTCGTGCGCAGCTGGTACGACAGCGACGGCGACGGCACCGGCGATCTCAACGGCGTCACCGCCAAGCTCGACTACCTGAAGTCGCTGGGCGTGGACGGCATCTGGCTGATGCCGATCAACCCCTCGCCCAGCTACCACGGCTACGACATCACCGACTACGAGGCGATCAACCCGCAGTACGGCACGATGGCCGACTTCGAGCGCCTGCTGCGCGAAGCGCACCAGCGCGGCATCAAGGTGGTGCTGGATCTCGTCATCAACCACACCAGCGACGAGTCGCCGTGGTTCAAGGCCGCGCAGGATCCGCACAGCCCGTATCGCCATTGGTACGAATGGGCCACGCCCACCACCGACCTCAAGGCGATCAGCGCCACCGGTGGCCCGCTGTGGCATGCCACGCCCGATGGTGACCACTACCTCGGCGTATTCGTGGCGCAGATGCCCGATCTCGACTACGACACCCCAGCGGTGCGCGCCGAGATGATCAAGGTGGGCCGATTCTGGCTGGACAAGGGCGTGGACGGCTTCCGCCTCGATGCCGCCCAGCACATCTACGACGACCGCGAAACCGACGCGGACAACCCGGTCGCGCTGAAGAAGAACCTCGCGTGGTGGCGCGAATTCCACCAGGGCATCGACGTCTCCAACCCGCATGCCTGGCTGGTCGGTGAAGTGGCAAGGCAGAACCCGGACGACCTTACGCCGTGGATGGGCGCGCTGGATGCGGTATTCGATTTCCCGCTCGCCATCCGGCTGGTCGACAGCGCGAAGGAGGAACGCGACCGCGACATCGGCGCCACGCTGGAACGCATGAGCGCCGCCTACCGCGCCGCTGCGCACGGCCGCTACGACAACGCACCGTTCCTGTCCAACCACGACCAGGAACGCGTGATGAGCCAGCTGGCCAACAATCCCGAACACATGCGCACCGCCGCCGCGATGCTGCTCACCCTGCCCGGCCACCCCTTCATCTACTACGGCGAGGAACTGGGCATGCGCGGCGAGAAGCCCGACCCGCAGCTGCGCGAACCGATGCGCTGGTACCGCGCCGGCAAGGGTCCGGGCGAGACCACGTGGGAAGGCTGGAGCGCGGGCGACGGCCCCGCCGTGACGGTCGAGGCCCAGCAGGCCGATCCCGCCTCGCTGCTGAACTGGTACCGCATGCTGATCCAGTGGCGCAAGGACATTCCCGCGCTGCGCGACGGCGTGCTGCACAACTGGCGCGACGCCGACCTGCAGGTGGCCGCGTGGGAACTGGACGACCCGCACGGCGACGTGCTGGTGCTGCACAACCTGTCGGGCAAACCGCAGACGGTGAAGCTGCCCGCGCAACGCTTCCGCAGCCTGCTGAAGCACAGCCGACCCGGCACCGCGGTCGCCGACGGCCGGCTGCAGCTGCCGGCCTACGGCAGCGCGATCCTGCACTGAGGATGGCTGGCGCCATTCGCAGGAGCGGCTGTAGGAGCGGCTTCAGCCGCGATTCCCTGCCACCCCAGTCGCGGCTGAAGCCGCTCCTACAGTCGCAAGAATGGATTTTCACCCCCTACTCCGGAGCCGCACGATGACGACACCGAAACTGCACGCGCTCGCACTCACCGTGTTGCTTGGCCTGGGCTTGGTCCCCGTGGCGCTGGCCGCGCCGGATGCCGCCACTGCGCAAGCGCAAAGCGTGGGCAATGAAGGCCTGCAATTCCCGCTGGCCGACGGCACGCTCACGCTGCAGATGCCCGTGCCCGGCGTACTGCACGTGCATTACCTGCCCAAGAGCGGCGCCACGCCCGCCAGCCTGGTGATGGCACCACCGGCCGCCGGTGCGACGCCGTTCCGGCCGCAAGTGCGGCAGAGCGGCGACACGGTGACGCTGCGCTCGGATCGCCTCGTCGCCACCTGGAACAAGCGCAGCGGCAAGCTCGACGTCAGCGACGCGCAGGGCCGGCCGCTGCTGCAACAGGCCGACCTCGCCGCGCTGGCGCAGGGCCGCATCGTGCTAGCACACGCTGCCGGCGACGCGCTGTACGGCATCGGCGGCTACGACGCCTTCGAGAAGAACACCCGCGCCGGCATCCTGCGCTCCGGCAAACAGGTGGCCAAGGCCGGCGAACAAGGCCATGCCGGCGCGCCGTTCGTGTGGAGTACCGCCGGCTACGGCGTGCTGGTGGATTGCGACGGTGCGGACTTCGCGCTCGCCGGCGGCCGCATCACGATCGACCAGTACGACCGCCCGGACGCCGACTACTACCTCCTCGCGGGCACGCCCACCGAATTGTTTGGAGAGCTGGCCAATCTCAGCGGCCACGCCGAGCTGTTTCCGAAATGGGCCAACGGCTTCATCAACAGCCAGTGGGGCATCGACGAGCAGGAGTTCCGCGACATCGTCGCCACCTACCGCGCCAAGCACATCCCGCTCGATGCCTTCACCTTCGACTTCGACTGGAAGGACTGGGGCAAGGACTGGGGCGAGTTCAGCTGGAACCCGGTGAAGTTCCCCGACGGCGCCAGCGGCAAGCTGAAGGCCGACATGGATGCGCTCGGCGTGCACATGACCGGCATCATGAAGCCGCGCGTGCACGTGGACACCGTGGAAGGCCGCTACGCCACCGCGCACGATCTGTGGCTGCCCGGCGAAAAGGCCAGCCCGGACTATTTCTCGCACTTGCCGGTGAAGGATATCGACTTCGACAAGCCCGCCGCGCGCGCGTGGTGGTTCAACCCGCAGCTGGCGCACAGCTTCGACATCGGCATCGTGGGCTGGTGGAACGACGAGGCCGACACCACCAAGAGCAACACCCAGTTCCTCAACATGCAGCGCGCCACGTATGACGGCCAGCGCGCGCATTCGCCGTTGCGCGTATGGTCGATCAACCGCGACTTCTGGCTGGGCGCGCAACGCTACGCCTACGGCCTGTGGTCCGGCGACATCGCCACCGGCTGGGCCAGCATGGCCGGCCAGCGCGAGCGCATGCTGAGCGCGATCGATGTGGGCGAGATGCAGTGGGGCATGGACGGCGGCGGCTTCCACGGCCATCCGTCCGACGAGAACTACGCGCGCTGGATCGAGTTCGGCGCGTTCACGCCGATCTTCCGCGTGCACGGCGAGCTCAACGAGAAACGCCAGCCGTGGAAGTACGGCCCGGTGGCCGAGGCCGCCGCGACCAAGGCGATCCGCCTGCGCTACGAACTCCTGCCCTACATCTACAGCTACCAGCATCGCGCCAGCACGCAGGGCGTGGGCCTGGTGCAGCCGCTGGCTTTCGCCTGGCCGCAGGATGCGAACCTGCGCAACGACGTGCAGAGCTGGCTGTTCGGCGACTGGCTGCTGGTGTCGCCGGTGGTCGAGCAGGGCCAGACCGAGAAGCGCGTCTACCTGCCCGCAGGCACGTGGACGGACTGGTTCAGCGGCAAGGTCTACCAGGGCGGCCAGACCATCACCGTGGCGACCGACGCGAAGCAGTGGGACGACATCCCGTTGTTCATCCGCGCCGGCGCGATCATCCCCACCCAGCCGGTGATGGACTGGACCGGCGAACATCCGGTGACGACCGTTGCCGTGGACGTGTTCCCCGCCGCCACCGCCACGCACTTCGACTATTACGACGACGACGGCGAGACCTACGACTACCAGCGCGGCTCGTACATCCTGCAACGCCTCGCCACGCAGCGCACGGGCGACACGGTGAGCTTCAGCGCCACCGCCGCGACAGGCAGCTGCCACCCCGCGCTGAAGCACTACCTGGTGCGCGTGCACGGCCTTGCCGCCGCCGCGGTCGATGGCTCGCTGAAGCACTACGCCACGCCCGCCGCACTGGAAGCCGCCAACGGCGAAGGCTGGAGCACCGCCAGCGACCGCTACGGCCCGCTCACCGTGCTCAAGCTCGATGCCGGCGCGGTACGCACGCTGACGCTGCGCGCAGGCGGCACGCACTGAATCGGTACCGGCGCCGCGCCATGACGGCGCGACGCGTGGAGCTGCATGGCCAGGCGCGGCCGCGATCGCCGTCACGCGAGGAAACGCCGGCCCTGGGCACGGCCAGCGCGACGACCTGCGCCCAGTCCGATACGGGAGGGGATTCGATGAGTCATTCGATGCAGCACGATCGTCGCGGCCTGCGCAGGCTGCCGCTCGCCCTGTGCCTGGCGCTGACCTTGTCCGGCGTGTCGCTGTGGAGCGGCGCCGCACGCGCGGCGAGCAACGACAACAACGTGGAATGGGCGGGCCTGTTCCACGACCAGGGGCCGCTGTATGACAGCGCGCCCGAGCCCACGGCGAGCACGCCGGTGACGCTCACGTTCCGCACCTTCAAGGGCGACATCACCAGCGCGAACATCAAGTACTACGACAGCGCCGACGGCCAGTACCACTGGGTGGCGATGCACTGGACGGCGAACGACGCCACCGGCACCTACGACCTCTGGCAGGGCGCCATCCCGGCCAGCAGCTCGGAGAAGTACTACCGCTTCCAGATCAACGACGGCACGGCCACCGCCTGGTACAACGCCGCCGGCATCACCTCAAGCGAGCCTTCGTCCGGCGACTTCTTCATCGTCCCCGGCTTCACCACGCCAAGCTGGATGAAGAACGGCGTGATGTACCAGGTCTTCCCCGACCGTTTCTACGACGGCGACACCAGCAACGACGTCACCAACGGCCAGTACACCTATGCCGGCTGCGCCACCGAGCAGCACGCCTGGGGTAGCAGCGTCACCGCGAACGTCAGCGGCTGCAACACCGCGGTGTTCTTCGGCGGCGACCTCGCCGGCATCGACCAGAAGCTGGGCTACATCAAGAACACGATCGGCGCGGACATCGTCTACCTCAATCCGATCTTCGCCTCGCCGACCAACCACAAGTACGACACGCAGGACTACTACAACGTCGATCCGGCCTTCGGCAGCAACGCCACGCTGCAGCAGCTGATCACCGACGTGCACAGCGGCGCCAACGGCCCGCACGGGTATCTCATCCTGGACGGCGTGTTCAACCACAGTGGCGACAGCAACTGCTGGTTCGGCAAGGCGAGCTACGGTTCGATCACCTGCCCGCAGCAGGGCGCGTACCAGTCACAGGCCAGCCCGTACTACAGCTACTACACGTTCCAGACCTGGCCGGGCAGCTACAGCACCTTCTTCGGCATCGGCAGCATGCCCAAGCTGGACTACGGCGCCAGCGGCTCGGCCACGCGCAACCAGATCTACGGCAACTCGGGCTCGGTGATGCAGACCTGGCTGGCGCCACCCTATGGCATCGACGGCTGGCGGCTGGACGCGGCGCAGTACCTCGATGCCGGCGGCAACAACGGCAGCGACGCCACCAACCACCAGATCATGCGGGAGATGCGCACGGCGGTGCTGGCGGTGAACCCGGACGCGGAGATCCTCGGCGAATACTGGGGCGACGCCTCGGCCTGGCTGGACGACGGCAGCGAGTGGGACGGCGCGATGAACTACAACGGCTTCACCCAGCCTGCGTCGGAGTGGATCTGCGGGGTGGACGAGAGCGGCAACAGCGCCTCGCTCACGCCCACCCAGCTCGACAACTGGCTGCACGGCACGCGCGCCGACCTGCCCGTCGACGTGCAGCAGACCATGACGAACTTCCTCGGCAGCCACGACACCTCGCGCTTCGCCACGCGCTGCGGCGGCGACATCTGGAAAACCTACCTGGGTCTGTTCTTCCAGATGACCTATGTGGGCACGCCGACGATCTACTACGGCGACGAGTACGGCATGCAGGGCGGCGCCGACCCGGACAACCGCCGCACGTTCGACTGGACGCAGGCGACCACGGCCAACAGCGCGGTGGCGCTCACCCAGAAGCTGGTGGCTATCCGCAACAACTATCCGGCCCTGCGCACCGGCTCGTTCATGACCTTGCTCACCGACGACACCCACGACATCTATGCCTACGGCCGCTTCGACCAGAACAACCGCATCGCGGTGGTGCTGAACGGCACCGGCAACACCGAGACAGTGACGGTGCCGGTGTACGAGGAGAGCATGACCAACGGCAGCCAGGTCACTGATCTGATCACCGGCAGCAAGTACACCGTCAGCGGCGGCAACGCCACGGTCAGCGTGCAAGGCCACTACGGCGCGATCCTCGCGCAATGAACATCTCACTTCCGACCCGTGGCGGAAGCATTCATGACACAGGTACGGATGCATGTGCGTACACTGGCCCCGGACTCGACCGCATGGACAGACTTGCGGCAGTCCGGCCACGGGGGGCCGCTGACGCACAGGCGACGGGCAAGCGCATGAAGCCGCTGCCCGCCGGCCGGATCGAGGGAACATCGAGATGATGAGCATCTTCAGCAGCCTGATGCTGGCACTGACCGCCGGCGCGCACGCCCCGCTGTGGCACGACAACCTGCACTGGCGCGGCCAGAACGCCAGCATGCAGGTGCAGCCGGGCGGCGGCTTCCTGCTGCAGGCGGCGCACGCCAAGCGCACGATCCCGGTTCCGCCCTATGCAGTGCAGACCGCAAGCCCGCTGTTCGACGGCCTGTACGCGATGGCGCAGGATGATCTCCGGCAGGATTCGGTCACGGCTATCCACGACGCCGCCTATGACCATGACCAGCCGATCCCCTGCACCTGCTTCGAGACCGGCGACAAGTGGCATTACGTGTGGACGCGCGATCTGTCCTACGCGGTGGACCTGGGCCTGTGGCGTTTCGATGCCGCGCGTTCGCGCAGCGGCCTGCGCTTCAAGCTGTCGGACTCGCGCGTGCCCGGCACGCCGAAAGGCCCGTTCGCGATCCAGGACACCGGCTCGGGCGGCAGCTGGCCGGTGAGCACCGACCGCGTGGCGTGGTTCCTCGCCGCGCGTCACCTGCTGGACGATGCCGCCTTCGCCGACACCACCTGGCAGGCGCTCACCGCCACGCTGGCGCAGGATCGCCAGTACGCGTTCGACGCCGGCATGGGCTTGTACCGCGGCGAGACTTCCTTCCTCGACTGGCGCGAGCAGAGTTACCCCGCGTGGATGGCGGACGACGTGGTGCCGATCGCGCAGTCCTACGCGCTGTCCACCAACGTGCTGCATTACCAGGCGCTGCAACTCGCCGCGCAGATGGCGGAGCAGCGCCACGACGCGCGCGCGGCGGACTACCGGGCCCAGGCCGAGGCGCTGAAGGCGGCGATCAACGCGCGCTTTTGGCGCGAAGACCGCGGCATGTACATGAGCTACCTCGGCGGCGATGGTGCGCCCTACGACACTTACGACTTGCTCGGCCTCGCGCTGGCGATAACCAGCGGCGTGGCCGACACCGAACGCGCGCGGCAATCGCTGGCGAACTACCCGGTGTGGCCGGCCGGCAGCCCGGTGATCTGGCCCGAGCGCACCGATCAGCCGATCTACCACAACCGCGCGATCTGGCCGTTCGTCAGCGCCTACGCGCTGCGCGCTGCGCGCCAGCTGGACGACCCCGCGCACATCGCGTTCGAGATCACCTCGATCATGCGCGGCGCGGCACTGGCCGGCTCCAACATGGAGAACTACGAGCTCACCACCCAGGCCGTGCACGTGAACGACGGCACGCTCAGCGGCCCGGTGGTGGATTCGCCGCGCCAGCTGTGGTCGGTGGCCGGCTACCTCGCGATGGTGAGCGAAGGCGTGTTCGGCCTCGAAGCCGACGGCCGCATCGCACCGAAGCTGCCGGTGTCGCTGGTGCCGATGCTGTTCGGCAACCGGGACACGATCAGCCTGCAACTGCCGGGCCGGCGCATCACCTTGCAGCGCCCGAAGAAACTCGCCGGCAACCTGCTGGTGACCGACCGCATCGAGCAGCACGGCAACGACAGCGTGGTGCAGCTGAAGGGCATCAAGGCGGCCGAGCTGTCGCTGCGCAGCACGGTGCCGCCGTTCGCGCCATCGGCGCCGGCCGCGCCACAAGTGACGCGCAACGGCGCGGACTGGCAGGTGCGGGCCACGGCGCCCGGCGTGCTCTACCTCAACGGCCAGCGCGTGGGCGCGATCACCGGCACGCTCGCGGTGCCCGTGGCGAACGCGCTGCAGTGCTTCAGCCTCACGCAGACCGGCGCCGCCGGGCTCGAATCGCTGCAAAGCCCGCCCCAGTGCGAAGGCCCGGTCGCCAGCGTCGAAGGCGCGTGGCCGCGCACGTGGACCGCACCCGCCGCCGGCCGCTACCAGGTCGCGCTGAGCTATCGCAACGATCACGGCCCGATCAACACCGGCATCACCACCGCGGTGAAGATGCTGGCGATCCGCTGCGCGGGCAGCCCCGAACAACGGGTGCCGGTGGTGATGCCGCACAGCACCGGCGAGCAGCTGTCCACCACCGCGCAGTTCAGCGCTGACGCGGGCGCGCGCTGCCGCTTCGCGCTGGAGCAGGGCTTCAACATGAGCTACCTCGCCGGCAACGCGCATTACACCGGCGAAGCGGGCGGCGTCGGCGGGCCGCTGAACGAGGCCGACGTGGGCGCGCTGCGCATCGTGCCGCTGGCCGCGGAAACCGCTCCATGACCCGCGCTACCCCGTTCCCCTCTCCCGCTTGCGGGAGAGGGGAGTCAGAAGCAGGGAGGCGGGAGGCATTCACCGAACCACGTCGCACGAACCACATGCACCCATTCAAGCCCTCCGCACCCTCGGTCCAGTGCATGGGAGCCTGCCCATGACCCGCAAACCCGAGCTGTCGTTCTGGCAGATCTGGAACATGTGCTTCGGCTTCCTCGGCATCCAGTTCGGCTTCGCGCTGCAGAACGCGAACGTCAGCCGGATCTTCCAGACGCTGGGCGCGAACGTGGACCAGATCCCGGTGCTGTGGATCGCCGCGCCGTTCACCGGGCTGATCGTGCAGCCGATCATCGGCTACTGCTCCGACCGCACCTGGAACCGCTTCGGCCGCCGCCGCCCGTATTTCTTCGCCGGCGCCGTGCTGGCCACGCTGGCCCTGCTGGCGATGCCGAACTCGCCCACGCTGTGGATCGCCGCAGGCCTGCTGTGGATCATGGATGCCTCGTTCAACGTGTCGATGGAACCATTCCGCGCCTTCGTGGGCGACCAGCTGCCGCCGCGCCAGCGTCCGCTGGGCTACGCGATGCAAAGTGTGTTCATCGGCGTGGGCGCCGTGGTCGCCTCGTTCCTGCCCTGGCTGCTCACCCATTTCGGCGTGGCGAACACTGCGCCGGCCGGCACGGTGCCGCACTCGGTGATGTATTCGTTCTACGCGGGTGCGGCGGTGCTGCTGGGCGCGATGCTGTGGACGATCTGCACCACGCGCGAATATCCGCCCGAGCAACTGGAAGCCTTCGCCGACAGCCACGTGGCGGAAGAGCCGGTGGACGTGGCCGGCGCGTGGCGTCCCGGTGCGCTGTTCCTGCTGCTGGGCGTCGTGCTGCTCGTGCTGATCCGGCATTACGCGTTGCGTGCCGAGCTGTATCTCCTCGCTGGCGGCCTGGTCGGCGCCGGCGCGCTGTTCCTGTGGCTGGCGCGCACGCGTCGCGTCGGCGCGCTGCGCCAGATCATGGGCGACCTGTACGGCATGCCGCGCGAGATGCGTCGGCTGAACTGGGTGCAGTTCTTCTCCTGGTTCGCGATGTTCGCGATGTGGATCAACACCACGCCCGCCGTGGCCGGGCACTTCTATGGCAGCGCCGACACCACCTCCGCCGCCTACAACGAAGGCGCGAACTGGGCCGGCGTGCTGATGGGCACCTACAACGGCGTGGGCGTGCTGGCCGCGATCCTGATCCCGCTGCTGGTGCGCGCCTGCGGCCTGCGCTGGAGCCACCTGATCAACCTGTGGCTGGGCGGACTGGGCCTGCTGTCGTTCCTGTTCATCCGCGACCCGCACTGGCTGATCGTGTCGATGATCGGCGTGGGCTTCGCCTGGGCTTCGATCCTGTCGCTGCCCTACGCAATGCTGTCGGACAACCTGCCCGCGGCGAAGATGGGCATCTACATGGGCATCTTCAATTTCTTCATCGTGATCCCGCAGCTGCTCGCCGCCAGTGTGCTCGGCGTGCTGCTGAAGTGGTTCTTCCACGACCAACCGATCTGGGCGCTGGCACTGGGCGGTGCCAGCCTGCTGCTGGCGGGGCTGTGCACGCTGCGCGTGCACGAGCCGCGCGAGAACGTCGCGGCCGCGGGCGCGGCGGCATGAGGCACCGCCCACGCGGCGCCCTGCTCGCGCTGCTGCTCGCACTGCTGACCGGAGGCTGGCCACTGCATGCGCTCGCCGGCGCGCCCGCAGCCGACCACTGCGCGCCCACCCAGCGCACGCTGCAGCTCGACGCCCCCGCGTTCGCTCCCGAACGCGTCACCGTGGACGTCTACCTGCCCGGCGACTACGCCTGGTCCGCCCGGCGCTACCGCACGATCTACGCGGACGACGGCCAGGACATGTCGGCGGTCGGGCTGGTATCCACGCTCACCGCGCTGTGCCGCGCGCACGCGATCCGCGTGCCCATCGTGGTGGCGGTGCACATGCTGCGCGACCGCATGGGCATCTACGGCCTGTCCGACCGCGCCAGCGGACGCAGCCTGCCCGCCGATACCAAGTACGGCGCGGTCGGCCGGCGCGCCCACGACTATTCGCACTGGCTCGCCACGCGGCTGGTGCCGTACATCGACGCGCATTACCGCACCCGCCGCGCCGCCGCCGCGCGCAGTGTGCTGGGCTGGTCGCTGGGCGGGCTCAACGCGTTCAACCTGGGCTGGCAATACCCGGAGGTGTTCGGCCGCGTGGGCGCGTTCTCGCCCTCGTTCTGGCTCGCCGCCGACCGCACGAGCGGCGCCACGGTGGAACGCACGCGGCTGGCCCAGCGCATGGTCGACCGCGGACCGAAACGGCCCGGCCTGCGCCTCTGGTTCGCCGCCGGCACGGCCGAGGAAACGAACGACCGCGACCACGACGGCGTGATCGACGTGATCGGCGACATCCGCGATCTCGTCGACGGCTACCGTGCGCCCGGCGGATTCCGCCTGCGCGGCCTGCGCCAGCTCGGCTACAGCGCGAACATGGACTACGCCGCGCACCCCGACCGCCATACCGACGTCGCCGTCTACCTGCTGCCCGGCGGCAAGCACCAGCAGGCCTCGTGGGCGAAGATGCTGCCGCTGTTCCTGCGCTGGGACGACGGCCGCGCGGGGCGCTGACGCCGCTACGCCGAGAACGCGCCGCGCGCCGCGGCGAAGAAGCGTTCGGCATCGATCGCCGGCAACGCCGCGCCCAAGCCGTTGCCCTGCAGCTCGTCGCAGCCCAGGCCGGCGAGGAAGACGGCCTGGGCCGTGGTCTCCACGCCTTCGGCCGCGACCAGCATGCGCAACTGGTGGCCGAGCTCGATGATGGTCTGCGCGATCGCGCCGTCGCCGGCATTGTCGGGCAGTTCGCGCACGAAACTCTGGTCGATCTTCAGCTTGTCGATCGGGAACTGCTTCAGATAGGCGAGGCTGGAATAGCCGGTGCCGAAATCGTCCAGCGCCAGCTGCACGCCGAGCGACTTCAGGCCGGCCAGGGTGGCGCGGATGCGCGCCACGTTCTCCATCAGCGCGCTCTCGGTCATCTCGATCTCCAGCATCGCCGGCGGCACGGCGTGGCGCTGCAGCGCGGCGGCCAGCTGCTCGACCAGGTGCGGGTACAACAGCTGCTGCGCGGAGACATTCACCCCCAGCGTGAAGCCGCGGTGGCCGCGATCCAGCCATTCGCGCAACTGCCGCGCCGCCTGCGCGAACACCCAGCCGCCGATCTCGGGCATCAGGCCCAGCGCCTCGGCGACGGGGATGAAGCGCACGGGCATCACCCGGCCCAGTTCGCCGCAGTTCCAGCGCAGCAGCGCCTCGAAGCCGGTCAGTGCGTGGTCGAGCGCGCTGTACTGCGGCTGGTAGTACAGCTCCAGTTCGTTGTCGCGCACCGCGTCGCGCAGGCGGCTGCCCAGCAGCACGCGCTCCTCCAGCGCCTGCCTCTGCGCCACGCTGAACTCGCCGACGCGGTCGCGGCCATCGCGCTTGGCCTGGATCATCGCCGCCTCGGCGCCGCGCAACAGCGCCGCCGGCGTGTCGCCGTGCTCGGGCGAGTGGCTGATACCGACGCTGGCGGTGAGCAGCAGGCGGTAGTCCTGCCCCTCGATCGGCCGCGCCACCACGCTGCGCAGGCGCTCGGCCAGCTCCAGCGCCGCCTGCCGGCCGAGGCCGCCCGCCGCGACCGCGAACTTGTCGCCGACGATGCGGGCGATCTGCCATTGCGCGCCCAGCGCCGCGCGCAGGCGGCCGGCCACGCGCCGCAACGCGTCGTCGCCGATCACGTGGCCCACCGATTCGTTGACCAGCTGGAAACGATCCAGGCCCACCATCAGCACCCACACCGGCGCCTCGCCGTCCTGCAGCAGCCCGGCGAGCGAGCGTTCCAGCTGCGGGCGGCGCGGCAGGTCGGTGATCGCGTCGTGGCTGGCCGCATGCCGCAGGTCCTGCTCGGCGCGGCGGCGGGCGGTGATGTCGTGCGCCACCGCATAGAGCAAGCCGTCGGGCGAGGCGAACACGGTCCACTCCAGCAGGCATTCGCTGCCGTCCCTGGCCACGCAGCGGGTCACCGCCTCGTGCGCCTGCGCGCCGACGCCGGTGGGTTCCAGCACCGATGCGGCCGGATCCTCGCCGGGCAGCGGCAACAGGAACTCGCGGTAGTCGCGCCCGCGCAACTCGTCGGCGCTGCATCCGGTGAGGCGCTGCAGGAACGCGTTGAACTGCACCAGCCGCCCGGTGCGCGGATCGAGGATGCAGAACACCTCCTGCGCCATCTCGAAGAAACGGTTGCGTTCGCGCAGGCGGGCGAGCAGGTGCTCGCTCTCGATGGCGATGCTGGCGATCGGCAGCATGCGATCGATGTCGGCCAGCTCGGCCGGACACGGCTCGCGCGGACTGCGGTAGTACACCGCGAACGTGCCCAGCACCTCGCCATGGCTGCCGCGTACCGGCGTCGACCAGCAGGCCCGCAGTCCATGCGCCAGCGCCAGCTCGCGATAGCACGTCCAGTACGGGTCGGTGGCGATGTCGCCCACCACCACCCGCTCGCCGCGCGACGCGGCGGTGCCGCAGGAGCCGCGGCCCTCGCCGATCTCCTGGCCGTGGATGCCGCGATTGTAGGTTTCGGGCAGGCTGGGCGCGGCGCCGTGCAGCACGTGCCGGCGATCGGCATCGAGCAGCAGCAGCGAGCACAGCGCGCCCTGATTCAGCGACTCGTGCAGCAGGGCAATGCGCCGCAGGCTTTCCGCCAGCGGCTGCTGCGCGGCGATGCCGAGCAGGATCTCGTGCTGGCCGGCGGCCATCCGCTCCTCGCGCTGGCGCGCGGTGATGTCCTGGCACACGCCCTGCATGCGCACGGCGCGGCCATCCGCACCGGTTTCCACCAGGCCCCGGCTGTACAGCACGCGCACGTCGCCATCGGGACGGCAGATGCGCTCCTCGAATTCGAACGCACCGCCTTCGTGCAGCGTGCGTTCGATGGTGTGGCGCACGCGCGCCCGGTCATCCGGATGCACGCAGGCGAGATAGGCCTCGAAGGTGGCCGCGTGGCTGGCCGGATCGATGCCGTAGATGCGATACAGCTCGTCCGACCAGTTGACCCGGTTGGCGGCGACCTCCCAGCTCCAGCTGCCGACCCGCGCCAGCCGCTGCGCCTGCTCCATCAGGCGTTGCTGCGCCTGCAGGCGCTCCTCTTCGCGCTTGCGCTCGTCGATGTCCTGGAAAAAGATCGTGAGCCCGTCGGGCGCGGGGTACACGCAGCTCTCGAACCAGCGATCCAGCGGCGCGAACCAGACCTCGACGGTGCGCGGCCGCTGCTCGGCCATCGCCTGCTCGTAGGCCGCGCGGAACGGCCGGTTGGCATCCTCCGGGAATTCCGTCCAGATGTGCTTGCCGAGCAGGTCTTCGAGCCGTCGGCCGAGGAAGGCGCAGGCCGTCGCGTTGGCGTAGGTGTAGCGCCAATCCGCGTCCAGCGCCACGTACGCCTCGGTGACGCGCCCGAAGGCTTGCTCGGCCGCCGATCTGGACTGGCTACGCTCCATGGGAACACGCCATGCGCTGGACTGGTGGGCAGGTTATGCCAGAGGCCGGCGCTTAACAATGTGAAGCCTGGGCGGCGCCGGGATCGGCTACTGCCGCAGGCTCGAACGCCGCACCCTCAGCTCCGCCGGCAGCATCGCGCTCTCGCCGCCTTCGCCCCGGATCAACCGAAGCAGCTCGTCGACCAGCACCTCGCCGGCCTTGCCGGTGTCCTGCCGCACGGTGGTGAGCGCGGGGTTGATGAAGCTGGCCATGGGGATGTCGTCGAAACCGGCCAGCGCCACGTCCTGCGGCACCACGAGGCCGCGCTCCGCCAGGGCGCGCATGGCACCGATCGCGATCAGGTCGCTGGCGGCGAACACCGCGTCGAACTTCACGCCGCGCTCCAGCAGCAGTTCGGCGGCCTCGTAGCCGGCGCGCTCGGTGGTCTCGGCGTCGGCCTGCAGCGCCTCGTCCACCGCCAGGCCGGCTTCGCGCAGGGCGGCGGCGTAGCCGCGGTAGCGCTCGTGGAATTCCGGGTAGTGCGGGGTGGCGTCGCCCAGGAAGGCGATGTGCCGGCAGCCCTGTTCGAGCAGGTGTGCGGTGGCCGCGCGGCCACCCTCGAAGTTGTCGCAGCCGATCGATACGCCGGGCTGGCCGGGCAGTACCGCGCCCCAGCGCACGAAGCGGGTGCCCTGCGCCACCAGCTTCTCCAGCTTGTCGCGGTGCGACTGGTAGTCGCCGTAGCCGAGCAGGATCAGGCCGTCGGCCTTCTGGCAGCCGGCGAAGTCGGCGTGCCAGTCGCGTGAGAACTGCTGGAACGAGATCAGCAGGTCATAGCCCTGCTGCGCGCTGGCGCGGGTGATCGAGCCCAGCATCGACAGGAAGAACGGGTTGATGTGCGAATCGTCGGCGGTGGGGTCCTCGAACAGCAGCAGGGCCAGCGTGCCGGTGTGCTGGCGGCGCAGGTTGGAGGCGTTCTTGTCCACCTTGTAGTTCAGCTCATCGGCGGCCGACTGGATGCGCCGGCGGGTCTCCTCGCTGACCAGCGGGCTGCCGCGCAGCGCGCGCGACACCGTGGACTGGGAGACCCCGGCCAGATGGGCGATATCGAACGATGTGGCCTTTCCCTTCATCGGCGACCCGGTGCGTGGCGCAGGCGGCCCCGTGCCACCCGTTCCCGCATCCTACCGTGTCGCGCGGCGCAAGGCCTTACCCGCGCATCTCCTCCAGTTCCATGCCCCGCGTCTCGCGCACCGCGGTCAGCACGAACACCAGCGAGAGCAGCGCGAACGCCGCGTACAGGCCGTAGGCGAACGACAGGCCCAGTTCGGACAACGCAGGGAAGCTGCTGGTGATCGCGAAGTTGGCCAGCCACTGCGCCGCCGCGGCCACCGCCAGCGCGATCGCGCGGATGGAGTTGGGGAACATCTCGCCCAGCAGCACCCATACCACCGGGCCCCAGCTCACGCCGAAGCACACCACGTAGGCGTTCGCCGCCACCAGCGCCACGATGCCGACGCCATGCGGCAGCACCAGCGCGGCGCCGCTGCCGGTCGCCTGCGAGAAGCACCACGCCATCAGCGCCAGCGTCACCGTCATGCCGGCCGAGCCGATCACCAGCAGCGGCTTGCGGCCGATGCGGTCCACCAGCGCGATCGCCACCAGGGTGATCAGCACGTTCACGATGGAGGTGACCACGGTGATGCTGAACGCGTCGGCCTCGCTGAAGCCCACCGAGTGCCACAGGGTGGACGAGTAGTAGAAGATCACGTTGATGCCCACGAACTGCTGGAACACCGACAGCGCGATGCCGACCCACACCACCGGCAGCAGGCCCGCAGACTTGCCGCGCAGGTCGGCGAGGCGCGGGCGGTATTCGATGCGCAGGCTGTGCCCGATGTCGGCGAGCTTGGCCTCCAGCGCCAGATCGTCGTCCATGCCCAGCACCTGGCGCAGCACCGCCTTCGCCTCGTCCAGCCGGCCGCGCGCCACCAGGTAGCGCGGCGACTCCGGCACGCCCAGCACCAGCGTGCCGTAGACCAGCGCGGGCACCACCGCGGCGAGGAACATCCAGCGCCAGGCTTCCAGCCCCAGCCACAGCTTGTGCTCCGCACCGCCGGCCGCGCCGGCCAGCCAGGCGTCGCTGAGCAGGGCGGCGAAGATGCCCAGCACGATCGCGAGCTGCTGCATCGAGCCCAGCCGGCCGCGGATCGCCGCGGGCGACACCTCGGCGATGTAGGCGGGCGCGATCACCGAGGCCACGCCCACGCCGGTGCCGCCGATCAGCCGCCACAGCACCAGGTCCCACACGCCGTGCACCAGGCCCGAGCCCAGCGCGCTCACCGCCAGCAGCACCGCCGCCACCTGCATGGTGCGCACGCGGCCGTAGCGGTCCGCCAGCGGGCCGGCGTACCACGCGCCCAGCGCCGAACCCAAGAGCGCGCAGGACACCGCGAAGCCGATTTCGCCCGCACCCAGCCCGAAACCCGCGCGCACCGCGTCCACGGCGCCGTTGATCACCGCCGTGTCCATGCCGAACAGGAAACCGCCCAACGCCGCCGCCGCCGCGATCAGCACCACCCGCGCCGTCGCGCGCTGCCCGCCCATCTCTCCCACGCTGCCCGTTGCGCTCATCGCGATCTCCCCGTGGCTTGTCCCGCCGCAAGGCTCTGATTCTTGCCGCGCCGACGCCGTGCCGTCGCCTTGAATACGTATGCAGGTGGCGGCGCTCAGGCCGGGGTGCCGGCCAAGCGCAGCGCGCCCTCGCGGATGCGACGAGCACACGGCGGTGCGTCATCCTGAAGGCCCGGGAAGCAGCCGACCACGGGATGGCGCGATGACCGGTGCGCCGCGGCCATCACGGTGCCTGGTGGCGCACTGCCTCGACCAGCAGCGCGAATGCCGGCGAGGCCTGGCGGCGGCTGGGGTAATACAGGTGGTAGCCCGGGAAGGGCGGGCACCAGTCGTGCAGCACGCGTTCGAGGCGCCCGTCGTCGAGGTACGGCGCGGCGACGTCCTCCAGCACATAAGCCAGGCCAAGGCCCGCCACCGCCGCCTTGAGCATGGCGCCGGGCTGGTTGAAGACCAGCTGGCCTTCGACGTGCACGTTCAACTTGCGCCGGCCCTTCTGGAACTCCCACGCATACAGGCCGCCGTGCGTGGGCAGGCGCAGGTTGATGCAGTTGTGCGCGGTCAGGTCCTGCGGCTGCCTCGGCCGCGGCCGCGTGGCGAAATAGGCCGGCGCGCCGACCACGGCCATGCGCAGGTCCGGGCCGATGCGCACCGCGATCATGTCCTTCGCCACCTGCTCGCCATCGCGCACACCGGCATCGAAACGCTCGGCGACGATGTCCACCAGCCGGTCGTCGATGCTGATCTCGACCTTGAGGTCAGGATAGCGCGGCAGCAACGCGGTGAGCCGGGGCAAGAGGAGCGCATGGGCCGCGTAGTCGCTGGCCGAGATGCGGATCGTGCCCGCCGGTTTCGCGCGCAGTTCGCCCAGTGCCTCAAGTTCCGCCTCGACCTCCTCGAGGCGCGGGCCGACCGCGCGCCAGAGGCGTTCGCCCGCTTCCGTGGGTGCCACGCTGCGGGTGGTGCGGTTGAGCAGACGCACGCCCAGTCGTTCCTCCAGCGCGCGCAGCGTGTGGCTCAGCGCGGATGGCGAGACGCCCAGCCTGGCCGCAGCCCTGGTGAAACTGCGCTCGCGCACCACCGCCAGGAAGGCCGAAAGATCATTCAGGTTAGCGCGCGGCATTGCTGAACTCTGCTCAAAAGTACATGCGGACTTTACCAGCTTATCGAAAGCCGGCCGCGGCGATAGATTGACGGTTCACCCCACCCCACGCTTGCCGGACGCGCCATGCCCCACGAAACCCACACCGCCCGCAAGGCCTTCGGCGACATCGCGCCGGCACTGGCCGGGTACACCGACACGGTGCTGTTCGGCGAAGTCTGGGAACGCCCCGGCCTGTCGCCGCGCGACCGCAGCCTGGCCACGGTCGCCAGCCTGGTGTCGCTGTACCGCGGCAACGAACTGCCGTTCCACTTGAAGAAGGCGCTGGAGAACGGCGTCAGGCGGGACGAACTGATCGAGCTGATCACCCATCTGGCCTTCTATTCGGGCTGGCCGACAGCCAGCACGGCGCTGGCGATCGCCAGGCGCGTGTTCGAGGAAGCAGGAGTCGAATCATGAGCACCATCCGACGCAACGGCCCGCAAGCCTCGGCATGCGGCCTGGCGGAATGCTTCACCCGCAAGCTGCGCAACGACACGCCATCCCGGTCATGACATCAGAGGACACGAAAATGCAGACACGCAAACTGGGCAGCAGCGGACTCGAAGTCTCCGCCATCGGCTTCGGCTGCATGGGCATCAACTTCAGCTATGGCACGTCGCTGTCGAAGCAGGACGGCATCGAGCTGATCCGCGCGGCGGTGGATCGCGGCGTGAGCTTCTTCGACACGGCGGAGGTGTACGGCCCCTTCACCAACGAGGAAATCGTGGGCGAGGCGCTGGCGCCGGTGCGCGACCAGGTGGTGATCGCCACCAAGTTCGGCTTCGACATCGACTTCGCAACGCGTGAGAACCGCGGCGTGAGCAGCCGGCCGGAACGCATCCGCCAGGCCGTCGAGGGCTCGCTCAGGCGCCTGCGCATCGAAACGATCGACCTGCTGTACCAGCATCGCGTCGACCCTGCCGTGCCGATCGAGGACGTCGCCGGCACGGTCAAGGAACTGATCGCCGAAGGCAAGGTGAAACACTTCGGCATGTCCGAGCCCGGTGTCGCGACGCTGCGCCGTGCCCACGCGGTGCTGCCGGTCACGACGCTGCAGAACGAATACAGCCTGTGGACGCGCGGACCGGAAACCAACGGCATCCTCGCTGCCTGCGACGAGCTCGGTATCGGCCTGGTGCCCTACAGCCCGCTCGGCAAGGGCTTCCTCACCGGCGCGATGAACAAGGACACCACGTTCGGTGCAGGCGATTTCCGCAACTCGGTGCCGCGCTTCGCGCCGGAAGCGCTGGAGAAGAACCAGGCGCTGGTGGACTTGTTGCGCCGGGTGGGCGAAGCCCATGGCGCCACGCCCGCACAGATCGCGCTGGCCTGGCTGCTGGCGCAGCGACCCTACATCGTGCCGATTCCGGGCACCACCAAGTTGCACCGGCTGGAGGAAAACCTCGGCGCGGCCGCCGTCGAACTCCCGGATGCCGACCTGCGCGAGATCGAAACCGCAGCTGCGCAAATCCACATCGCGGGCGAGCGCTACGCGGCGCCGCAACTGGCGATGGTCGGGCGTGACGCGGCGCCGGCAAGCCGCTGATCCAAGACGGAAGAAACACCATGAATGAGCCCATCGTCCCGCATTTCACCCTCGACAACGACGTGGAGATCCCGGCCATCGGGCTGGGCGTGTTCCAGACGCCGCCGGCGGAAACCACTGCCGCCGTGCTCGCGGCGCTCGAGACCGGCTACCGGCACATCGACACCGCGGCGGCCTACGGCAACGAGCGCGAGGTCGGTGAGGCCATCCGCCGCTCCGGCATCGCCCGTGCCGAGGTCATCATCGAGACCAAGCTGTGGGTCACCGACTACGGCTACGACGCGGCGCTGCACGCCTTCGACAAGTCGGCCGGCAAGCTCGGTGTCGACGTCATCGACCTGCTGCTCCTGCACCAGCCGCGGGTCGAGGACTTTGCGCTCACGGTCGCGGCCTACCAGGCGCTGGAGCAACTGCTCGCCGATGGCCGGGTGCGCGCGATCGGCGTCAGCAACTTCACGCCCGCGATCCTGGCGCGCTTCCTGCCCGAGGTCGCGGTCGTCCCGGCCGTGAACCAGATCGAGCTCCACCCCTACTTCACCCAGGTCGCCAACGCGGGGGCCAATACCGCCGCCGGCATCCTCACCCAGGCGTGGTCGCCCATGGGCGGAATCACCCACTACTACGGCGCGGAGGCGACCAGCACGTTCACCGACCAAACCCTCGTGAGCATCGGTCAGCGGCATGGCAAGACGCCGGCCCAGGTCATGCTGCGCTGGCACATCCAGCAGGGCCGCCAGGTCATCCCCAAGTCGACGCGCAAGGCGCGGATCGCCGAGAACTTCGACATCTTCGATTTCTCGCTCACCGACGACGAGCTCGTGTCCATCGATGCGCTCGACAAGGGAGTGCGCGGCGGTCCCGATCCCGAGCAGCCCCAGCCTACTTTCCTGGCGCGCTCAATTCCCGAGGCATGAGGGCCGGAGCACTCACACATCACTTAGGCAGAGAACAACATGAAATACATCAAACTCGGAAACACGGGCGTCGACGTTTCGAAGATCGGTCTCGGGATGATGAGTTTCGGCAAGCCCGGCAGTGAAAACGGCCTGTTCCCCTGGGCCCGGGACTTCGAGGATGCCAAGCCGATTTTCAAGAAGGCGATCGAGCTGGGCATCAACTACTTCGACACGGCCAACGTGTACCAACTGGGTACCAGTGAGGAGGTGACTGGCAAACTCATCAAGGAATTCAAGCTCGACCGCGACGACATCGTCGTCGCCTCCAAGGTGCGCATGGAGATGCGCCCCGGCAAGCCGAACGGCGGCGGCCTGTCGCGCAAGGCCATCCTCAGCGAAATCGACAAGAGCCTGAAGCGGCTGGGTCTCGACTACGTTGACCTCTACACCATCCATCGGCTGGACCCGCTGACCCCCATGGAAGAAATCATGGAGGCGCTGCACGATGTCGTGAAAAGCGGCAAGGCTCGGTACATCGGCGCCTCGACCATGTATGCGTGGGAGTTCGAGCGGTTGCAGAACATCGCCGAGACGAACGGCTGGACCAAGTTTGTCGCCATGCAGAACCACTACAACCTCATCTACCGCGAAGAAGAGCGCGAGATGATTCCGCTGTGCCGGAATCGCAAGGTTGCGCTGACGCCGTGGAGCCCGCTGGCCGGTGGCCGTCTGGCACATCCATGGGGAACGGTGACGCCGCGCGTGAAGATCGACCAGGTCTCCAAGTGGGTCTGGGATGGCACCAACGACCTGGACAAGGTGGTCATCGACAACATGCAGTCCCTGGCCAAGGCACGTGGCATTTCGATGGCCCAGATGTCCCTGGCGTGGATGCTCAGCAAGCCCTACATCACCGCGCCAATTGTCGGGACGACGGCGATCAAACACGTGGAAGAGGCCGTCGCAGCGCTGGACATCAAGCTTTCCGATGAAGAGATCCAGGCGCTCGAAAAACCCTACGTCACGCACCCCGTGCTGGGCATGATGTGAGGACGCACGACGACTCGTCCCGCACAGTCATTGTCCTATGGCTGTGCGGGAACCAATGATTCTAGGAGGAACAAGCCATGACTCGGGGAAGGCTGACCGTGCTATGCGTCGGCGCGACCGGCAGCGTCGGTCGTCACGTCGTCGAAGAAGCGCTGCGTCGCGGCCATGCGGTACGCGCGTTGGTGCGCAGCCGTGGCAAGGCAGCCGGCTTGCCTGCGCAGGCGGAGATCGTGGTCGGCGAACTGACGCAGCCGGACATGCTGGCGCAAGCGGTCGCCGGCGTGGACGCCATCGTCTTCACGCACGGCTCCAACGGCGGCAAGGCCGACACGCGCGCCATCGACTATGGCGGCGTGCGCAACGTCCTGTTCGCGCTCAGCGGGCGCAAGCTGCGCATCGCGCTGATGACCGCCATCGGCGTCACCGACCGCGCCGGTTCCTACAACCGCAGGACCGAGGCGCACGACTGGAAGCGCCGTTCCGAACGACTGCTGCGCGCCAGCGGAAACGTCTACACCATCGTACGGCCGGGCTGGTTCGACTACAACGATGCCGACCAGCACCGGTTGGTGCTGCTCCAAGGCGACACACGGCATGCCGGCACGCCCGCCGACGGTGTGATCGCCCGCCGCCAGATCGCCGAGGTGCTGGTGGCCAGCCTCACGCTGGAGGAGGCCAGCAACAAGACCTTCGAGCTGGTCGCCGAGGCTGGTCCCGAACAGCAGAACCTGGCGCCGCTCTTCGCCGCAGTGAAGGCTGATGACGCCGGCGCACCCGATGGCGTCGGCGATGCCGCGAACATGCCGCTGGACCAGGAGCCGCAGGAAATCCGCGACGACCTGCGGCAACTTGAGAACCGCCAGGCGCCAACATCCGACACCCACTGATCAAGCGACACAGGAGACAACCCATGTACGCAACCGTCATGCACGGCCCGGGCGATGTCCGCTACGAGCAGGTTTCCGATCCGCGGATCGAAAAGCCGACCGACGCCATCATCAAACTGTCCGCCACCTGCATCTGCGGTTCCGACTTGTGGCCATACCGCGGCCTGTCGGAGCGCAACGGCCCGGCCCACATGGGCCACGAATATTGCGGCGTGGTGGTCGAGGTCGGTTCCGAAGTGAAGACGGTGAAGCCCGGCCAGTTCGTCGTCGGCTCCTTCTGCCTGTCCGACAACACCTGCCCGCACTGCGCGTTCGGCTTCCACTCCTCCTGCCAGCAGGGCGAGTTCATGACAGGCGCGCAGGCGCCCTACGCGCGCGTGCCTCTGGCCGATGGCACGCTGGTCGCGACCGTGGAGATGCCGGACGCGGACGTGATCCCGCACATGCTGGCGGTGTCCGACGTGCTCGGCACCGGCTGGTACGCGGCCGATGCCGCGCAGGTGCGCAAGGGCGGCACCGTCGTGGTGGTGGGCGACGGCGCGGTCGGGCTGATGGGCGTGCTTGCCGCCAGCCAGATGGGGGCCGAACGCATCATCGCGATGAGCCGCCACGCCACGCGCCAGCAACTGGCGCGCGAGTTCGGCGCCACCGACATCGTCGCCGAACGCGGCGCCGATGGCATCGCCCGCATCATGGACCTGACCGACGGCGTCGGCGCGGAATCGGTGCTCGAATGCGTCGGCATGGGCGAGTCGATGGACCAGGCCATGGGCGTCTGCCGCCCCGGCGGCACCATCGGTTACGTCGGCGTTCCGCATGGCGTCAGCTTCGACGGCCAGAAGCTGTTCTTCTCGCAGCGCCGCATGCTGGGCGGCCCGGCGCCGGTGCGCCGTTTCCTGCCCGACCTGATGGATCGCGTGCTCAAGGGCGCGATCCGGCCGGGCAAGGTCTTCGATCTGGTCCTGCCGATCGCGCAGGTGGCCGAGGGCTACCGGGCGATGGACGAACGCCGCGCCATCAAGACCCTGCTGCGCGTGGATGAATGATCGACCTGCAACCTACAAAGGAGTGCTTTCATGAAAGACGTAACAGTAGTCATCGGAGCCGGTGGCATTGGCATGGCCATCGCCCGCCGCGTCAGCAGCGGCCGCCATGTCCTTCTGGCCGATCACCGCCGGGAATCCGCCGACGCGGCGGCAAGGCTGCTTGAACTGGCTGGGTTCGAAACCACCACCATGCAGGCCGATGTCTCGGATCGCAGCACGGTCCAGGCCGTGGTCGGCAAGGCTCGGGAACTCGGGCCGATCAAGGCGCTGGTGCAGGCGGCAGGCGTGTCGCCGTCGCAGGCACCCATCGAGGCGATCCTCAAGGTCGATCTTTACGGTACCGCGATGCTGCTCGAAGAATTCGGCAAGGTGATGGCCGAAGGCGGCTCGGGCGTGGTGATCTCCTCGCAATCCGGCTATCGCATGCCCGCGCTGACTGCCGCACAGGATGCACTCCTCGCCACCGCGCCGGCGGAAGACTTGCTGGCACTCGATTTCGTCAGGAACGCCAAGGACACGCTGCACGCCTACCAGATCTCGAAGCGCTGCAACTCTCTCAGGGTGCGCGGCGAGGCGATCCACTGGGCGAAGCGCGGCGCACGGATCAACGCGATCAGCCCCGGCATCATCGTGACGCCACTGGCCCACGACGAGCTGCATGGCGAGCGCGCCGATTTCTATCAGGCGATGTTGAAGAAGATGCCAGCGGGCCGCGCGGGCACTCCCGACGAGATCGCGGCGCTGGCGGCGCTGATCATGGGACCGGAAGGTGGCTTCATCACCGGCAGCGACTTCCTGATCGATGGCGGGGCGACGGCCAACTTCTACTACGGCCCCGACGCGGGAAAATCCTGACGACCCGAACACGGCGGAGGGTAAATTCCATTCCGGACTGCACCGGGACGGCGGCCACCACTGCAGGCAAAAGAAGCGGCACGAATCGGCTTCTTCTCTCGTCATGCCGCCTTGATGGCGCAGGCAGGCGACCCGGTGCTCAAGCCGGGGTGCCGACCGCCAACAGCGCCGCGCGCAGCGCGTCGACGTAGGTGCGGCTGGCACGCAACGGCGTGCCGTCGTGCAGGCGCAGCAGGCTGTCGCGGTTGGACAGCGCCTGCAGCTCGGCCACCCGGTCCAGCCGCACGATGGCCGAGCGGTGGATGCGCGCGAACTGCGCCGGGTCCAGCCGCGCGGCGAGGCGGTGCAGCGGCTCGCGCAGCAGATGCAGGCGGCCGCCCGCGTGCAGGCCGGCGTAATCGCCCTGCGCCTCGACCCAATCGATCTGCGCCGCGTCCACCAGTTGCACGCGCTGGCCCAGGCGCACCTCGAAGCGGCTGGCGTAGACCGGCGCGACGCGCGATGCGGATGCATCGGGGCGGCGCAACGCCAGCGCCTGCCGTGCACGGTCGAGCGCGTCGGCAAAGCGTTCGTCATCGATCGGCTTGAGCAGATAGTCGAGCGCATGCGCGGCGAAAGCGCGCAGCGCGAACTGCGCGTGCGCGGTGAGCAGGATCGCCAGCGGGCGCTCCGTTGGCGGCAGGCGCTCCAGCGCGTCGAGGCCGTTCAGCCCCGGCATCTGCACGTCGATGAACACCAGGTCGGGGCGCTGCGTGCCCATCGCCGCCAGCGCGGATTCGCCGTCGGCGCATTCGCCGATCACCTGCACGTCCGGCTGCGTGGCCAGCCGCGCGCGCACGCCGCCGCGCGCCAGCGGCTCGTCGTCCACCACCAGCACGCGCAAGGTCACGCCGGCGCCGGCACGAATGCCGCAAGGTTGCGGCAAGGCAGCGCGATGTCGATGGCGCAACCGCCGTCGTCGGCCAGCGTGAACTCGAAACGCTGCGCTTCGCCGTACAGCCGCGCCAGCCTCTCGCGCACGTTGCGCAGGCCGATCGCGGCGGGGCGCGCCTCATCGTCCGCCGCATCGGGCACGGCCGGCACGCCGTCGTTGTGCAGCGACAGCCGCAGCATCGCGCCGTCACGTGCGACCGTGAGCGCCACACGGCCGGGTGCGAGACGCAGCGCGATACCGTGGCGTATCGCGTTCTCCAGCAGCGGCTGCAGCAGCAAGGGCGGCACCGCCGCCTGCAGCACCTCGGGGCCGATACGCAGGTCCAGCTGCAGGCGTTCGCCCAGGCGCACCTGCTCGATGTCGAGGTAATGCCCGGCCAGCGCCAGTTCCTCGGCCAGCGTCACCTCGTGCGTCTCGCCGCTGTCCAGCGTGGCGCGCAGCAGGTCGCCCAGCCGGGCCAGCATGCGGTTCGCTTCCGGGTTGCGGCGCTCGGCCACCAGGGTGGAGATCGCGTTGAGCGTGTTGAACAGGAAATGCGGCTGCAGCTGGTAGCGCAGCGCGCGCAGTTCGGCGTCGCGCGCCTGCGCGGCGATCTCGCGCACGCGTTCGCGTTCGGCCTGCAGCGCCGCGTAGTGGTCCACCACGGCATGCACGGCGGCGAACGCGATCAACGCCAGCCAGCAGCTGTCCAGCTGCTGGAACAGGAACTTCCACTCGAAGCGCGGCAGCGCGCCGAGCCGGATCGCCAGCAGCTCGCCCAGCGCGTTGTTGGCCAGCGACATGGCATAGCTCAGCGCAAGCAACGCCGGGATCGCCAGCCACCACGACACGCCGCGCCGCCGCAGCCCGCGCTGCGCGGCCGCCATCGGCACGATCCACACGAGGTAGGTGAGCGCGTACAGCACGCGGAAATCCACCGCGCGGCCACGCCCCAGTTCGGGCAGCGCCATCACCGCCATGCACAGCACCAGCGGCAAGCCCGCCAGCAGCGGCAGCCAGAACGGGACATCGGCGCCGCGGCGGACGGCGGGTACGGCAAGGCTCATGTGCAAGGGGTTTCCGGCAGCGACGGCGGGCAGATCGCCTGCCGCCACTTCACTCTAGCGCAGCTGCGTGGGCTCGCTGGAATACGCCATCGCGCTGATCTTCCAGCCCTTGCCGGTGTTCACCAGCTGCCAGGCTTCGTGGCCGCGGTTGTTGACCTTGCCGTCCGCGAGGAACACGAAGTCGAAATACACCGAGGCGATCGCGCCGTCGGTCGCGATGCGCACGTTGGAGAACTGCTCCTCCATGCGGCCCTTGCCGCCGACCACGAAGTCGATGAAATGCCGGTAGTTGTCGGCATGGAAGCGCGGCATCTGCGGATGCTTCGCGCTGAGCTGGCGATACGCGTCGTCGCCCAGCACCTCGAACCAGGCGCCGCCTTCGGGCATGAACAGGTTTTCCAGCGCGGCCTTGTCCTTGGCGACCAGCGCCGTCTGGAACTTCGCGACTACTTGCTCGATCTGCGCGCGTGCATCCGGTGGCGGCGTGGCGGCCTGGGCCGCGGCGGCGAACACGGCCAGCAACGGCCAGGCGATCAGTGCGGTCTTCTTCATGAGGACTCCGTGGGCGGTGGACGGGAGGGTCCATTGCACACGTCGCCACGGCGGACACGCCAGCGTGCTGCGGCGAACCGTGCCCGCGGCGCGACGAAGCGCCGCCCTGCCGCAGGGCCGCAGGGCCGCAAAAGCAAAACGGCCGGACGAACCGGCCGCCTGCTCCGTTCGTCGGCGCCATGGATGGCGCCACGAGCCTTGCTCAGAACGTGTACTTCAACGTGGCGCCCACGCCGTAGTCCGGGCTGCCGTCGGCGAAGCCGCCCATCACGTAGGCCTGCAGACGCCAGCTGTCGCCCAGCTTGTGGTTCCAGTAGCCGGTCAGCTCGCTCTGCGGCGCGCCGCCGCTGGCGATGCGCTCGCGGTAGTAGTAGTAGGCGCCGAAGCTGTCGTCGTGGCTCAGTTTGTACTGGGCACCCAGCGTGGCGTTGAAACCGTTCTTCAGCTGGATGTACTGCGAGCTGCCGTACTTCATCCAGCCCACGCCGCCGAACGCGGTCCAGTCGCCGATCACCTTGTAGGTATCCAGCGACACGCCGTAGTCGTTCTTGCCGGTGCCCAGGCCCTTGTTTTCATCGGCGGTGCCGAACTTGATCTTGCCGGTGAGGTCGACGCCGAAGCTCTGGTCGTTGCTGGTGAACAGCTGGTAGCCGGCCGAGGCCACCACGTCGCCCAGGCCGGAAGCCGAGCCGTTGGTCGACGTGCCCGGCACCGGCGGCAGCGGCGCGGCACCGGCGTTGCCCTTGCCGTGGCCGCGGCCATGCGGGTTGCCGTTCTTCACCTTGCCCACGCCAGGGATCACGTCGCTGGGGCCGCTGACGTTGATGTAGGGCACGACCAGCTTGAAGGTCCAGTTGCCGGTGTCGTATTCGCCGGTGACCGGCACCGACCAGATGTCGGTGGTCGAGGTGCTGCCGTATTTGCCGCTGCTGTAGTTGGCGCCTGCGGAGAGGCTGAACTGGTCATTGTCCGTGCCGGCGGCGTGGGCTGCCGGCGCGCCGACCAGCAGCAGACCGCCGGCCAGCATCCAATACGATTTGTTGCTCATGTGCTTGAAATCCTGATGGGTAGACATGACGACGGGCCCGGCAGCCGCCGGACCCGTCGGTGGGCAGGTACGTGCTCAGCCGCCCGGGCGGCCGACATGATCCGGGTGGTCCGGATGGTCCGGGTGCTCGGGACGATCCGGGCGCTCCGGACGATCGACCTTGCTCAGGTGCTCGGGGCGGGCGGGACGGTTGTCCGTGTCGTGACCATGGCCGTGCGCCAGTTCGACCCGTGCGACCTTGTCGTGATCGTGGTGGCCGTGCTCGGCAAGCTCGCCGGCATGCTTCGGCGAATGCATGACGTCGCCCAGCTTGAAGCCCATGTCCTTGGCGATCTGGCCCCAGCCCTCGCCAGCGGCGCGCGCCGCGAGCACACCCTTGAGATCGACCGTGCTGCCGTCGGTCATCACCAGCTTGCCGCCGTTGAGCGCGGCCGCCACCTCAGCCGCGGTGGGGTCGGTGATGCCGGCCTTGGCCAGGCTGGCCTCGGCCAGCGACAGCGCGATCTTCACGTTGCCGTAGCCCATCTTGCCGGTGTCCGGCGTGAACGTGGTCGTGGTCGTGGTGCTGGGTCCGCCATTGGTACCGGCGACGGTCTCGGTCAGGGTGACCGCGCTGCCGTTGCGCAGTCCGTTCACCAGCGCCTGCGCGTTGGCGTCGGAGCCGGCGAACGGCGTGAACTCCGTCGTCAACCGGGTCGACTCGTGGCTCGTGGCCGTGGTGCTGACCGTCGTGGTGCTCGTGGTCGTCGTGCCGCTGGTCTGTGCCAGCGCCGGCACGGCGGCCAGCGCCGTCGCGATGCCGGCGGCCAGCAACGCGAACGTGAAGTGACGCGTGTTCATGGATCTCTCCCGGAAGTGATGCCCCCTGTAGGCATGTGCGCTGCGAGCATCCCGCCCCGCCGTTCCGCGGCTTCCTTCGCCGGCGTGGATGGGAGAGCGTAGGAACCCCCGCAGCGCCGCCGCTAGATTTCGCCAAGTTCCGTTCCTGCGCAAGCAGGGAAATGCGACGGATTCAGCGGGCATTCCCGGGAAAGTGTGCGTTGCATTCAGGATGCAGGAACTTGCGTGATGTGGCTCACGCTTCACGCGCCTGCCGTCACGCACTCACACCTGCCCATGCCGGAAGCAGCCGACCAGGTGATCGTTGATCATGCCGGTGGCCTGCATCAGCGAGTAGCAAATGGTGGTGCCGACGAAGCGGAAGCCGCGCTTCTTCAGCTCTTTGCTCATGCGGTCGGACAGCGGCGTGCTCGCGGGCACCTCGCTGCGGTCCTTCCAGCGATTGCGCAGCGGCTTGCCGTCCACGAAGGACCACAGGTAGGCATCCAGGCTGCCGCATTCGGCGATGACTTTTTGCGCGGCGATGGCGTTGTCACGCGCCGCGGTCACCTTGAGGCGGTTGCGGATGATGCCGGGGTCGAGCAGCAGCTTCTCCAGCTCACGATCCTTCATCGCCGCCACGCGGGCGATGTCGAAACCATGGAAGGCCTTGCGGTAGTTGTCGCGCTTGGCCAGCACGGTGCGCCACGACAAGCCCGCCTGCGCGCCCTCGAGGCACAGGAACTCGAACAGTGCGTGGTCGTCGTGCAGCGGCACGCCCCATTCGGCGTCGTGGTAGGCGCACATCGGCGCATCGTCGGCGCTGGCCCAGTGGCAACGGTGCATGCGGAGATCCCGATACGGCGCGGTGCGCGCGAAGGGCGGTAGTGAACCCCCTCCCGGCCTCCCGCCGCAAGCCGATGGGGCAGCGCAGCGACTACACTCGCGGCTTTCCATCTGCTCGCCATCGATGATCGCATCGCCCAACTCCCAACGCGGCGCCATGCTGGCACTGCTCGCCACGATAGTCCTGTGGGCCTACAGCTGGGTGGTGATGAAGCAGGTGCTGGCGTATGCGGGACCGTTCGATTTCGCGGCGCTGCGCTACCTGCTGGGCGCGGCGGTGCTGTTCGCGGCGCTGCTGCTGGCGCGGCAGTCGCTGCAGCCGCCGCCCTTGCTGCCCACCATCCTGATCGGCCTGTGCCAGACGGCGGCGTTCCAGGGGCTGGAACAGTGGGCGCTGGTGAGTGGCGGCGCGGGCCATGTGGCGCTGCTGGCCTACACCATGCCGTTCTGGGCGGTGCTGCTGGCCTGGCTGATCCTGCGCGAACGGCCCACGGGCCGGCACTGGCTGGGCATCGCATTCGCCGCCATCGGCTTGATCTGCATCATCGAACCGTGGCGCGGACTGGGCAACGCGACGAGCACCGTGCTGGCGATCGCGGGCGGCGTGGCCTGGGCCGGCGGCACGGTGCTGAGCAAGCGGCTGTTCCGCCGGCACGCGGTGTCCGCGCTGGGCCTTACTGCGTGGCAGATGCTGGCCGGCGGCGTGGCGCTGGGCATCGTGGCGCTGGCCGTGCCGCAACGCGTGATCGCGTGGAACGGCGCCTTCATCGCGGGGCTCGCCTACAGCGTGCTGATGGCATCCAGCCTCGCCTGGTGGCTGTGGTCGATCGTGCTGCGCCGGCTGCCCACCACGCTGGCCAGCGTGGGCAGCCTGGGCGTACCCATCGTGGGCGTGCTGCTGGCGTGGTTGATCCTTGACGAACGACCGCGCGCGATGGAGTGGCTGGGCATAGCCTTCGTGCTGCTGGGCCTGTGCGCGGTGAGCGGCGTGCGGCTGCGGCGCCGGTAGGGGTGCAGCATGTGCGCGATGGCGAGAAGTGAGTGAAGAGGAGTGAGTAGATAGAGAAAGCATGGGAGGCGGCGCGCCCTGCTCCTCTCTCACTTCTCACTCCTCTTCACTCACTCCTTTCCATCGCAAGTTCGCGCGCTGCGCATTCAGTGCGACGCCAAAATCGTGGCGGTATCATGCGCGCTGCCGTTCCCCGCGAATTTGCCGATGTACTCGCTCCCCCAACTCTGGTCCCACCTCGTCGACTGGCTGAGCAGCCATGCCGTGGCGCCCGCGCTCGACCTGCTGCACCTGGGCAAGCTCTCCGGCGACCCGCGCGACATCGCCGCCTCGCTGCTGATCGCGGCGCTGCAGATCGGCATCATCGGCTTCCTGTTCCGTCCGCTGGAAACGTTCTTCCCCGCGGAAAAGTGGAGCGACCGCAAGCTCACCCTGGTGGACCGCAACTACACGGTGATGATGCTGATGGGCATCTTCCCGCTGTTCACCTACCTGATCCTGATGCCGTTCAGCCACCTGTTCGGGGGCGCCGATCCGGCCACGTCGAGCACCGGCTCGCCGCTCGCGCTGACGGCCCTGGTGCCGTGGTTCAACGGCCATCCCTGGCTGCTGTTCGGCGCGTATTACGTGCTGTACGACTTCACGTACTACTGGATGCACCGCACCCAGCACGCGCTGCCGTGGTGGTGGGCGCTGCACAGCATGCACCACAGCACGCGGCAGATGAGCTGCTGGACCAACGACCGCGGCAACCTGATCGACGGCTTCATCCAGTCGATGATCCTCGCCGTGGTGGGCCTGGTGATGGGCGTGGACCCGGACGAGTTCGCGTGGCTGATGCTGCTGGGCGAGCTGGTGCAGAACCTCTCGCACACCAACACGCGGCTGGGCTTCGGCCGATGGTTCGAGCGCGTGTTCGTCGATCCGAAATTCCACCGCCTGCACCACATGCTGGTGGACCCGGAGCGGCCGAAGCTGCACAACTGCAACTTCGGCCAGGTGCTCTCGATCTGGGACGTGCTGTTCGGCACCGCGCTGTACGGCGAGCCGCCGCGCCCCACCGGCGTGGGCGACCCTGTGGTGGACGCGGACAACAACCACGGCCTGATCGGCCTGCACTGGGCTTCGACGAAGCGCTTCCTGTGCACGGTATTCCGGCCGGAAGGCTGGAAACCGGGAGAGGTGGCGTTCGATCCGGAGACCTTGCGCCCGGTGCCGGTCGCCCAGCTCGACCTGCACGCGCTGGCGCATCACCAGCCGGGCAACACCACGGCTGCGCAAGTCGACGCGACGGTTGCCGCCGAAGAATCCGCCGTGGCGTGAATGCGTATCGCGGCTGAAGCCGCTCCTACGACGGCCACCCTGTGGGAGCGGCTTCAGCCGCGATACGTCACCAAGGCAGCGCGTCGAGATCGACGTTGCCGCCGGTGAGCACCACGCCCACGCGCCTGCCGGCGAAACGCCGCGGCTGCTTGAGTATCGCGGCCAGCACGGTGGCGCTGGACACTTCCACCACCTGCTTCAGTTCGCTCCACAGCAGGCGCATCGCGGCGACGGTTTCCGCGTCGCTCACCGTGACCACCTCCACGCGTTGGGCGTGCAAGGCGTCGAGGTTGGCTTCGCCCACCAATGCGCGCAGGCCGTCGCACAGCGTGTCCGGCACCACGCTCGTCACACGCTCACCCGCCGCCAGCGAACGCGCCGCATCGTCGGCGCCGGCCGGTTCCGCACCGAACAGCATGAGTTCCGGCCTGAGCGCATGCGCGGCGATGGCCGCGCCCGCGGCCAGGCCACCGCCGCCGACCGGCGTGATGAGTGCATCGAGTTGCGGTGCCTGCCGCAGCAGCTCCAGCGCGATCGTGCCCTGCCCCGCCATCACCCGCGCGTCGGCATAGGGGTGCACCAGCACGGCGCCGGTTTGCGCCTGCACTTGGTCGCACATCGCCTCGCGTGCGGCCTGGTTCGGTGCGCAGCGATGCAACGTGCCGCCGGCGCGCGCGATCGCGTCCAGCTTGGCCTGTACCGCGCCCTCGGGCACCACCACGTGCGCGGCGATGCCACGGGTGGCGGCGGCCAGCGCCAGCGCATTGCCGTGGTTGCCGGAGGAATGCGTGACCACGCCATGCGCGGCCTCGTCGTCCGTCAGCGACCACACCGCGTTGCAGGCGCCGCGGAACTTGAATGCGCCGCCGCGCTGCAGGTTCTCGCATTTGAAATGCAGTTCGGCGCCGACCAGCGCATCCAGTGCCGTGCTGCGCAGCACCGGCGTCACCGTGGCGTGTGGCGCGATGCGTGCGGCGGCATCGCGGATGGCGTCGATGTCGGGCAGCGCGCTCATGCCGCAACGATCTCCACGCCGCAGCGATAACGTCGTTCCGTGCCCGGCTCCAGCCGGATCGCGTCCGCGCACTCGGGCCGGTTGAACGCGTTCGCCATGCACTCCATCGGCTCCAGCGCGATCGCGCGGCGCACGTCGCGACTGATCGTGTCGGAGGTGAAGGCGTGCATCAGGCCGTGTTCCTGCCACACCCGCAGGGCGCGGCCGCTGGCCGGGTCGCGCAGGTGCGTGCGGATGCGACCGTCGGCGTCGGGCTCAAGGTCGGTGTAACCCTGGTCGATGATGCGGTCGTCGATCACGCGCGGCTCGCGGAAATCCAGCGCGGGCGCATCGTCCAGCGCCACGTAGGCCGCCTCACCCGGCAACGCGATCAGGTCGGCGCCGGTGCGCACCAGGGTCTCGGCGGGGACCGTGAGTTCCCAGCCGTCCACGGTGGCGTCGGCCAGCCGGAAATACGGATGCCAGCCGAAGAAGCACGGCGCCACGCTGTCGCCCACGTTGCGCATCACCGCTTCCAGCGTGAGGCCGGCGGCGTCCAGCGTGAGCGTCACCGCGAGATCGATCGCATGCGGGTAACCGGGCTGCGGACGGATCGCCGTGGTGGTCAGCGTCACCTGCGCCTGCCGCTCGTCCGCACCGAGCGCGGCGAGCTCGAACGTGGTGCCGCGCACGAAGCCGTGGCGGCTGGCGCGCGCGGCGCCGACTACGCCGGGCTGCAAGTCCTGCACCTCGCCGTCGAATGTGTAGCGCGCATCGGCGATGCGGCCGGCGAACGGCACCATGATCGCGAAGCGCGAGCCGGAGTGCGCGGCGATCTCGGCATCGTCGCGGTAGCCGTCGGCGTAGTCGTGCCACGCGCCGCCCTCGTTCGCCTCGAAATTCAGCAACGCGGCGCCGAGTCGCGCGATGCGCACGCGGCGACCGCCCGCGACATCCTCCAGCTGCACCACGGGCTGCATGCCCAGCATGGCCTCGGCGGCGTGGAAACGCGTCATCGCATGCTCCGGTTGAAGGCGAGGGAAAGACTCCGCATGTTAGCCTGATCCGTCCCCACGCCACGATGTGCCAACGCATGAACGCCCGCCCCGATGCTGCCAGCCTGCCGATCCGCCTCGTCGACTACCGGGCGCCGGCCTGGCGGGTGGAGCACGTGGAGCTGGATTTCGAACTGGGCATCGACGCCACCGAGGTGGCCGCGAAACTGCTGCTGCGCCGCGATCCCGAGCAGGACGAACCGCTGCGCCTGGACGGCGAGAACCTCGAACTGCTGTCCATCGCGCTGGACGGCCGGCCGCTGCCCGCCGACGTGTACCGCCTGATCGACGGCGGCCTCGAGGTGGACGGTGTCCGCGACGGCAGCGTGCTGGAAACGCGCGTGCGCGTGCAGCCCGCCGCGAACACCGCGCTGGAAGGCCTGTACCTCTCCGGTCCGCGCGAAACCGGCTTCCTGCTGACCCAGTGCGAGGCGCAGGGCTTTCGCCACATCACCTTCTTCCCTGATCGCCCCGACGTGCAGTCCGGCTACACCGTGACCTTGCGCGCCGACCGCGCGCGCTTTCCGGTGCTGCTGGTCGGCGGCAATCCCGACGGCGCGGGCGAACTGGAGGGCGGCCGCCACTGGGCGCGCTTCGTCGATCCGCATCCCAGGCCCAGCTACCTGTTCGCCCTGGTCGCCGGCCGGCTGGAGAAGATCGAGCGCGACTACCGCACCGCCGATGGCCGCGACGTGCAGCTGAAGATCTGGGCCGAAGCCGACGCAATCGGGCGCTGCCACTACGCGATGGACGCGCTGGAACGCTCGATGCGCTGGGACGAGCAGGCCTACGGCCGCAACTACGACCTGGCCGTGTTCCACGTCGTCGCCACCCACGACTTCAACATGGGCGCGATGGAGAACAAGGGTCTCAACATCTTCAACGCGAAGTGCCTGCTGGCCGACCCCGACGCCAGCACCGACGACGAGTACCGCCGCGTCGAGGCGGTGATCGCGCACGAGTACTTCCACAACTGGAGCGGCAACCGCGTCACCTGCCGCGACTGGTTCCAGCTGAGCCTCAAGGAAGGCTTCACGGTGTTCCGCGAGCAGAGCTTCTCGGCCGACATGAACTCGGCGCCGCTGAAGCGCATCGAGGACGTCGCGCTGCTGCGCCGTGCGCAGTTCCCGGAGGATGCCGGCCCGCTGGCGCATCCGGTGCGCCCGGCCGAATACCGCGAGATCAACAACTTCTACACCGCCACCGTGTACGAGAAGGGCGCCGAACTGGTACGCATGCTGGCCGGCAGGCTGGGCACGGAAGGCTTCCGCCGCGGCACCGACCTGTACTTCAGCCGCAACGACGGCCGCTCCGCCACCATCGAGGATTTCCTCGCTGCGCTGGGCGAGGCGAACGGTATCGACCTCACGCCTTACCTTGCCTGGTACGGCCAGGCCGGCACGCCGCGGCTCAAGGCGCACGGTGAATACGACGCCGCGCGCCGCGAATACGCGCTCACGCTGTCGCAGCACACCCCGCCCGGCGCGCGGCAGCCGCACAAGCAGCCCGTGCCGATTCCGGTGAAGCTGGCACTGTTCGGTGCCGATGGCCGCATGCTGCCGCTGCATCTGGACGGCCAGACGGCCGCGACCGAGGCGGTGGTGGTGCTGGCGGAGGCCGGGCAGCGCTTCGTGTTCCGCGACGTAGCCGAGCACCCGGTACCCTCGCTGCTGCGCGGCTACTCCGCGCCGGTGATCCTGGAGTGCGATTACGCGCCGGCCGAACTCGCCCTGCTGCTCGCCCACGATCCCGACGGCTTCAACCGCTGGGAAGCCGGCCAGCAGCTCGCCCAGCGCGCCTGCGATGCCTTGCGCGACGGCAGCGGCCCGCAGGCCGTCACGGCCTGGTGCGACGCACTGGCCGCACTGTTCGACGACGCGCAACTCGATGCCGCCCTGCTTGCCGACCTGCTCACGCCACCCGGCGAGATCGAACTGGCCGAGCGCGAAGCGGTGGTCGATCCGGCCCGCATCCACGCGCTGCGCCAGCAGCTGCAGCAACGCCTGGCCACGCGCCTCGGCGCCGACCGGCTGGATACGCGGTACCGCCGGCTCGCCGCGCAGACCACGGCCGCGCTCGATGCCGCCAGCCAGGCCGGCCGCCGCCTGAAACAGCGCGTGCTGCAGCTGCTGGCCCTGCTCGACCCGGCGTTGGCCTGCGACCACGCCGCCGCGCAGTACCGCGACGCACCGAACATGACCGACCGCCTCGGCGCACTCGCCGTGCTGGCGCGCCATGGCGCCACGCGCAGCGCCGAGCCGCTGGCGCACTACCGCGCGCGCTACGCGGACGATCCGCTGGCGCTGGACAAGTGGTTCGCACTGCAGGCGCAACTGCCGGGCGAGGGCGCGCTGGCCCGCGTGCAGGCGCTGGAAGCCGATCCGGCCTTCACCCTGAAGAATCCGAACCGCGCCCGCGCCCTGCTGGGCAGTTACGCCAGCGGCAATCCCACCGGCTTCCACCGCGTGGACGGCGCCGGCTACCGGCTGTACGCCGCGCGCCTGCTGGCGCTGGACGCGCTGAATCCGCAGATCGCCGCCCGCCTCGCCACCGCGTTCAACGGCTGGCAGCGGCTGGAACCGCAGCGCCGCGACTTGGCCCATGCCGCGCTCGCCGGACTGGCCGCGCACGACAAACTCTCGCGCAACCTCGCCGAGATCGTGGGCAACATGCTCAAGGGCTGACCAGGTACCACATCGCTCCCTGGTCGAACGGCGATCCGCACAGGGACCGCGGGCGAATCAGGCGCGCTGGCAGCCGGTTCGCCCAAGCCGAGTCTGGCCACGTGCCGGACCCGGCGACCCGGAAAGGGCGTTGCGCCCCTTCCGGCAGGTCTTACACCGGCAGGCTCTTCAACGCGGTGCGCAGCCGTACCATGCGCGACTCCAGCCGCGGCTGCAGCATCGCGCGCTCGTTCTCGGCACGCTCCTGCAGGGTCTCCATCGCCATCTCGATCCGGCCGATCTCGATCAGCAGGTCGTGATGCGGAAAGAACTTCTCGAAATCGATGTTCATGCCCATGGCGTCGTCTCCCAGTGTCCTGTTTGCCTGGGGAGATGCATTGGTCGTGCCAAAGTGTGATTTGCATCACATCGTCCACCTGGGCCGCCTTCCGGGACTGACGCCGGGCGTCAGCAAGTGCCACCTGCCGGCAAAAAGTCCCGTTTCAGTCACCGCATGTTCACGTGGGTGCGACGAATATCGACCCACGGTCTGGCGGCAAAGACGGCCAAGCCCTCCAAGTTTCACGGTTTCTGGCGCCCGGCAATACGGTCATCCTGGATTCCCCCTGTTCCTGAGACCGCCGGGCGCCAGATCTGAACAACGAAACCCCCGCACTGCGGGGGTTTCGTGCTTTCGGCGGAGGCAATCCTTGCGATCATCCACGATCGCGGAAATCCAACGGGCGGAAATCCATCCATGGCCGCACTGCGCAAAAAACGACGGCGCCCCGAGGGGCGCCGTCCTGCTTCCTTTCACGGCACGCGATCAGGCCCCTGTCCTCCCGATCCCGGCGTGCGTTCCCGCACCGCCGCTGCCCATGAAAGTGCGAGAGAGGTGAAGCAGGTTGCATGCCAAACACTCCACCCCGGCTCGCGCAGTACCATAACGCCTTCGGGTTTTTGACCAGTCCGCGACCATGCTCCACCCCACCCGTTACGACGTGATTGTCATAGGCGGCGGCCACGCCGGCACCGAGGCCGCGCTGGCGGCCGCGCGCACCGGCGCGCGCACCCTGCTGCTCACCCACAGCATCGAGACGGTGGGCGCGATGAGCTGCAACCCGGCCATCGGCGGTATCGGCAAGGGCCACCTGGTGAAGGAGATCGACGCGCTGGGCGGCGCGATGGCGCATGCCGCCGATCTCGCCGGCATCCAGTGGCGCACGCTCAACGCCTCCAAGGGGCCTGCCGTGCGCGCCACCCGCTGCCAGGCCGACCGCGCGCTGTACCGTGCCGCGATTCGTCACATGGTGGAAAGCCAGCCGAACCTGGACCTGTTCCAGCAGGCGGTGGACGACCTGATCCTGGAAGGCGGTCGTGCAGCGGGCGTGATGACGCAAATGGGCGTTTCCTTCCGCGCAAGGTCCATCGTGCTCACGGCGGGCACTTTCCTCGCCGGCAAGATCCATATCGGGCCCGCCCAGTACGCCGGCGGCCGCGCGGGCGATCCGCCGGCCAGCGCACTGGCTGCGCGGCTGCGCGAGTTGCCGCTGGCGGCCGACCGGCTGAAGACCGGCACGCCGCCGCGCATCGATCGCCGCAGCATCAACTTCACGGGCCTGGAGGAACAGCACGGCGACGACCCGGCGCCGGTGTTCTCCTACCTCGGCTCGCGCGACCAGCATCCGCGCCAGGTCAGCTGCTGGATCACCCACACCACCGAACGCACGCACGAACTGATCCGTGGCGCACTGGACCGCTCGCCGCTGTATACCGGCCAGATCGAGGGCGTGGGCCCGCGCTACTGCCCGTCGATCGAGGACAAGGTGGTGCGCTTTGCCGAGAAGGCCTCGCACCAGATCTTCATCGAGCCGGAAGGCCTGGACACGTTCGAGATCTACCCGAACGGCATCTCCACCTCGCTGCCGTTCGACGTGCAGCTGGCGCTGGTGCGGTCGATCAAGGGCTTCGAACACGCGCACATCACCCGTCCCGGCTACGCCATCGAGTACGACTACTTCGACCCGCGCGGCCTGCAGCCGTGGCTGGAAACCAGGGCGATTCCCGGCCTGTACTTCGCCGGCCAGATCAACGGCACCACCGGCTACGAGGAGGCCGGCGCGCAGGGACTGATCGCGGGGCTCAATGCGGCGCTGGCCACGCAGGGCAAGGCGCCGTGGTACCCGCGTCGCGACGAGGCCTACCTCGGCGTGCTGATCGACGACCTCACCAGCAATGGCACCATCGAGCCCTACCGCATGTTCACTTCGCGCGCCGAATACCGGCTGCACCTGCGCGAGGACAACGCCGACCTGCGCCTCACCGAGCAGGGTTTTGAACTCGGTGTAGTGCCGCAAGCCCGCTTCGATGCGCTGCGCGAAAAGCGCGAGGCGGTGGAACGCGAGACGCAGCGCCTCGGCGCGCTGTGGGCCGCACCGACCAATGCACTGGGTGCCGCGATCGAACGCCAGCTCGGCATCACACTGAGCCGCGAGACGAACGCGCTGGACCTGCTGCGCCGCCCGGAACTGGATTACGCGAAGCTTGCCGCGGTGCCCGAACTCGGCCCGGTGGTGGAACGCGAGGACGTGGCCGCCCAGGTCGAGGTACAGGCCAAGTACGCCGGTTACCTGGAGCGCCAGCGCGAGGAGATCGCGCGCCAGCGCCGCCACGAGCAGACCGCGATTCCCGCCGGCTTCGAGTACGACCAGGTACGCGGCCTCTCCGCCGAGGTGCTGCTCAAGCTCAAGCGCAGCCAGCCCGCCACGCTGGGCCAGGCCGCACGCATCAGCGGCGTCACCCCCGCCGCGATCTCGCTGCTGCTGGTGCACCTGAAGCGCCACGCCGCCTGAGCGACCCGTTCCTCCGGCAGCGTTCCAGACACGCCATCGGCTTCGCCCCGAAGCCTGCGCGAGGATCCACGCGAGAGCCTGCACGACAAGCCGATGTCGTCACGCGTGCCAGGTCACCCTCCGCGCATAACCCTGCCGCACCGCCCCGTGCACGATGGGCAACACGTCACAACCCAAGGGCCGACCCCATGACGGTGCCGGCCCTTGTTCCGTTGCCACGCAGGGAAGCGAACCTACCCACATCCAGCATGTCGCCAGCGCTCCGTGCAGGCGCCGGATGATGCGTCCGGACTCAACGAGAATCTACCTGTACCTGCGCAAGCGATACGCTCCGCATCTCTCCCGATGCCAGTCCCTGACTGCCTGCGCTCCCCGAAACAGGCTGGGGAACCACCTGGCACCAGTTGCCATCCCTGGCGAAGTGCTTGCAATACACATCGACGATGGCGAGCGTTCGTTGTGCACGGTCGGACAACACAAGCTGCCAAACATGACGTTCGCCGGACGAGTTGTCGATGGCCACGTTGACGAACGGTGACTGGGCCATGCCCCGCTTCCGCAAAGCTTCCAGCTCCTTCGTTGCCCGCTGTGCTTCCAGGTACTGCCCGTGTCTGTTGCCGACGCGCACCTTCAACCCGAAGCCCGTGTTCAGGTCGGCCTCGTAGGTCTCGTACTGGCCCGGTGCGGCGGTAACGGTGACGTGCTGCAAGTTGGCAGGTTGCGAATGCTCCTGGGCGATGCTGCCGCCGCTGACGCAGAGCAACGCCAACGCGAGGCTTGAAGCAATGATCGTGTGTTTCATACAAACCTCCAGAGGAACTCCCTTGTGTGTTGCGCAACCATAGGCCGACGCAGCGGGACGTACTTGAGGGATTCGCGAGGGAGGGTCGAGGATTTGCTGAGGGTTTGCGATGAATCCGCCAGCGAGGCGTGCAGGTTGAAGTCCCAGGGAATCATCCGGGGTGCTGAAGCGGCATCGTCCTCGGCGCAGCATTCCGGACCACGATGCTTCCTGGAGAACAGCTCTTGCCAACCAAGCCCTTCCGCCGCCATACGCTCGTGGCATGATGCCCGCATTCACCAGCGCGAGGAGTGGGCACGATGGAAATCTGGATCGGACGGGACGGCGAACGCCACGGCCCGTACAAGGAAGAGGACGTGCGCGCGTGGCTGCGCAGCGGCCAGGTGAGCCGCGACGACCTCGCATGGCACGAAGGCCTGGCCGACTGGCAGCCGCTGTCGGCGCTGTTCCCCGACGAGGCACGCAGCGCCGCGCCTCCCGCCGGCAACCCCTATTCGGCACCTGCTGCGCCGATGGAGAACCTGCCGCAGACCACGGCCGCGGCGCTGGAGGACCACGCCGGCTTCTGGAAGCGCGTGGCTGCCTACATCCTCGATGCGATCGTGCTGTACATCGTGTTCAAGGTGATCGGCACCTTCTTCGGCGCGTCGGCAGCCGAGGAGGCGATGAAGCAGGAGATGCTCGGCGGCACGTCCTTCATGCAGGCCTACCAGCATTTCTACAGCAGCATGTGGCCATACACCTTGCTGACCACGGCGCTGACCTGGCTCTATTTCGCCTGCTGCGAAAGCTCGGTCTGGCAGGCCACCGTGGGCAAGCTGGCGCTGGGCATCCGGGTCACCGACCAGCAGGGCGCGCGCATCGGCTTTCCGCGCGCACTGGGCCGCTACGTCGCGAAGTACCTCAGCGCGATCATCCTCTGCATCGGCTTCATCATGGTGGCCTTCACCCGCCGCAAGCAGGGCCTGCACGACCTGATCGCCGGCACCCTGGTGCTGAACGGCCGCGCCAGCGAGTTCAAGCCGAACCAGGCGGCGTCCGGCAACACCTTCCACGCCTGAGTCATCCGGATGGCGGCCGAGCGTGGATGGCCGCCATCCGGTACGGCGTCCCAGTCCGTCCACGCAAACCACGGGCCACCGGATGCGCTGCCGGCGTGATCCGGACCATTCCGGCAAACCGGCCACACCAGCGGCATCCGGTTTGCGCCATGGCGCAAACGGCATGGCGCAGCCGCCGCGTTCAACGCAGATATCGGGCCCTGTGCAGCCGACACCCGGGGCCTGCGGCAGGGACCGCAGCGAATCTTGAGGAACCCACGACGAAGGGTTGATGTTGCCGCGAGTGTTTCATGCCCGGGCGGGCATCGCCCCGCGCCGTACCGGCAACGTCACGCGCACGTAATTGCCGCCGGCGTAGTTTTCTGTATCTCCGTGCCCAGGGTCGAAGCCATGCCTTCAGTCGAACCTGGAAATACCGGAACCTATCGTTTCGACAACATCCTGGTCGAGCCAGCGGCACACCGACTGGAGCGCGACGGTCGGCCGTTGCCGGTCGAGCCCAAGGCCTACATGCTGCTTCTGACCCTGCTGCGTCACGCCGGCGAAATGGTCAGCAAGGACGCACTGCTGGACAGCATCTGGGGGCATCGCCACGTCACCGCCGGAGTACTCAGCCGATCGGTTTCGCAGCTGCGCCACACCTTGGGCGATTCGTCTGCGCGGCCGCGCTACATCGTCACCGTGCATAGCCTGGGCTTCCGCTTCATCGGCGAAGTGCAATACACGCCCACTACAGTGGACAACACCATCGACTCGTCATCCACGGTGCCGCTGCAGCAGCTGCCTGCCCAGGTGCAGGCCCTGAACGGACAATCAGAAGCCGCGCAGCTCCCTTATCGCCGCCGCTTCGCCGACGGCGACCCGTTCCTGAACTTCATCGACCTGCAGGCGTGCCTGGGCCAGCTCGCCAACTGGGCGGCGCTGCTGCCGCCTGGCGACACGCAACGCCAAGCCATCCTCTCGGTACTGAGCCTGGAATCTGCACGCCTGCGCGAAAGTGGCGCGGCGACGCCATCGCTGGTCTACCGTGGAGCGGTGCTGGCCGCACTTGCTGGCGACCGCAAAATCGCCATCGCCGACCTGAGACAGGCGATCGACGAAGGGTTCCGCGACAGTCTTGCCTTGCAGCGCGACCTGGCTTGGCGCGTGCTGGCCGATGATGAGGACTTCCGCCAGCAGCAACAGCGCCTCGACGCACTGCTCAGCGACGAACAGACGCTCCCCGATCCGTCGGCGTCATGCTGACGACGGCACGGTTTGGTGCAGGGCCGGGTCGCGGCGTCATGCCTGCCAAACCATGCGCCGGGTGCCGCCAGGCAGGGCCCTTCACGGCGTGCCCGCCGCCACCATCATGCTCCAGACCGCAACGGCAAATTCAAGGCGAACCATCACGCCACGCCCGCCAGCCGCCACGCGTCGGCAGCTGGCCGACTCCATGGCGACGAACCGACGGCGGCGCCGGTTCGTCGCGGACGTTACGCAGGTTGGCATATCCCTGCCCAGTCATGCAGGTCCGCCACCGCCAGCGGCAGGCGTTCCACCTGCCGCGACGCCAGACTGTGGTCAGACGCTTGGTTCCAGAGCCGCTGAAACACCATCCGGCACCGATGACCGCCTTCCCATGCGGCTTGCTTGCAATACAAGTTCACGATCGCGACCGTGCCTTGGGCGGGGCCGCTCAGCTGGATCTGCCTTGCGATGCCGTGGCCGGACGAGTTGTCGAAGGCCACGGCGACAAGCGGCTGCGGAGCGCCAACCCGCTTTCGCAGGGCTTCCGAACTCTCGGCCGCGCGCCGCGCCTGCGGGTACTGCCTGTGCGTGTTGCCGACCAAGGCTTCCAGTTGGTAGCCGGCATGCAAGTCGACGACGTAGGTCTCGTATTGGCCTTGTGCCGCGGTGACCCTCACATTCTGCAAGTTGGTGGTGCGGGATCCATCCTGGGCGACGCTGGTGCTGCCGACGCAGGCGAGGCCGAGCGCGACTATGGGCTGCGGCACCCACACTTGCATGATGGATTCCTTGGGAACCCGCTTGGAACCGCTGATGATTCCCTGTGGATCCACCTGCGAAAAACGCGGGCCGCAAGACCCGCATGCCGCTGTCGTCAGCGCCGCTGCCGCGGGCGATCGGGCACTTCCGGACTGGCTGGAATATCGGGGTGGCTTGCTATCATCGCTGGCCCGGCCGCGAGCGCCGGCCCGTTTCGCCGCAAGGAAACCGATCCACCCATGCTCAGCATCGAACAACGCATTGCCCAGGACATCGCCGCCAAGACCGAGCAGGTGCGCGCGGCGGTGGAATTGCTCGACGGCGGCGCCACCGTGCCGTTCATCGCGCGCTACCGCAAGGAAGTCACCGGCGGACTGGACGACACCCAGTTGCGCACGCTGGAGGAACGCCTGCGCTACCTGCGCGAACTGGAGGAACGTCGCGCCGCGATCCTCGACAGCATCACCGAACAGGGCAAGCTGACCGATGCGCTGAAGGCCGACATCCTCGGCGCCGAGACCAAGGCCACGCTGGAAGACCTGTACCTCCCGTACAAGCCCAAGCGCCGCACCAAGGCGCAGATCGCCCGCGAGGCGGGGCTGGAGCCGCTGGCCAGCGGCTTGCGCGACGATCCCACGCGCACGCCCGAGGCCTTCGCGGAAGCTTTCGTCGATGCCGAGAAGGGTGTGGCCGACGTGCGCGCCGCACTCGATGGCGCACGCGCGATCCTGATGGAGTCCATCGCCGAAGACGCCCACCTGGTGGGCGAACTGCGCGACTGGTTGTGGGACAAGGGCCAGATCCGCGCCAAGGTGGTCGCCGGCAAGGAGAGCGAAGGCGCGAAGTTCCGCGACTACTTCGACCACGTCGAAGCCGTGGGCAAGATTCCCTCGCACCGCCTCTTGGCGCTGATGCGCGCGCGCAACGAAGGCATCATCGAACTCGACCTGCAACCGGCGCTGGACGCCGAGCTAGGCCATGCCGAAGGCGAGGGTCGCGTGGCCGCGCATGCGGGCATCCATGCTCGCGGCCGCGCCGCCGACGCCTGGCTGCGCGAAACCGTGCGCCTCACCTGGCGCGTGAAGCTGCACCTGCACCTCACGCTGGACCTGTTCGGCCGCGTGCGCGAAGGCGCCGAGGACGAGGCGATCCGCGTGTTCGGCGACAACCTCAAGGACCTGATGCTGGCCGCGCCGGCCGGCGCGAAGACCGTGCTGGGCCTGGACCCCGGCATCCGCACCGGCTGCAAGGTGGCGGTGGTCGACGCCACCGGCAAGCTGCTCGCCACCGACACCATCTACCCGCACGAACCGCGGCGGCAGTGGAACGAATCGCTGGCCGCGCTGGCGCGCCTGTGCATGAAGCACCACGTCGACCTGATCGCGATCGGCAACGGCACCGCCTCGCGCGAAACCGACAAGCTCGCGGGCGAACTCATCAAGGGGCTGGCCAAGAGCCATCCCGAGCACAAGCTCGCCAAGATCGTGGTGAGCGAGGCCGGCGCCTCGGTGTATTCGGCCTCCGAACTCGCAGCGAAGGAGTTTCCCGAGCTGGACGTGAGCCTGCGCGGCGCCGTCTCCATCGCGCGCCGCCTGCAGGATCCGCTGGCCGAGCTGGTGAAGATCGAGCCCAAGGCGATCGGCGTGGGCCAGTACCAGCACGACGTGAACCAGGTGAAGCTGGCGCGCGCGCTGGACGCCCGCGTGGAAGACTGCGTGAACGCGGTGGGCGTGGACGTGAATACCGCCTCCGCCGCCCTGCTCGCGCGCGTGGCCGGCCTGTCCGCTTCCGTGGCCGAGAACGTGGTGAAGCACCGCGACGCGAACGGCCCGTTCGCCAACCGCAAGGCGCTGTTGAAAGTGCCGCGCCTGGGCGACAAGGCCTTCGAGCAGTGCGCGGGCTTCCTGCGCGTACCCAACGGCGACAATCCGCTGGACACCTCCGCCGTGCATCCGGAAGCCTATCCGGTGGTGGAGCGCATCATCGCCCAATGCGGCCGCGAGGTGCGCCACGTGATGGGCGATCTGGGCTTCCTGCGCAGCCTGAAGGCCGAGCAGTACACCGACGACAAGTTCGGCCTGCCCACCGTGCGCGACATCCTGAAGGAGCTTGAAAAACCCGGCCGCGATCCGCGCCCCGAATTCGTCGCACCCAGCTTCGCCGAAGGCGTGGAGGACGTGAAGGATCTGCGCCCCGGCATGATCCTCGAAGGCCGCGTCACCAATGTGGCCGCGTTCGGCGCGTTCGTGGACATCGGCGTGCACCAGGACGGCCTCGTCCACGTCTCGGCGCTCTCGCACACCTTCGTCAAGGATCCGCGCGATGCGGTGAAGGCCGGCGACATCGTCAAGGTCAAGGTGATGGAAGTGGACCTCCCGCGCCAGCGCATCGGCCTGTCGATGCGCCTCGACGACGAGCCGGGCCAGGCGCGCGGCAAGCCGGCCGGCGGCGACGCCCGCCCCGGCCCGCGTGACGGCCGCGGGCCGCGCCCAGGCGGCGCGTCCAAGCCGGCACCTGCTCCGGCCAACAGCGCCTTCGCCGACGCATTGTCACGCGCGATCAAGCGCTGAGTTCCCGCGGGCGACCGCGCATGCTGCAGCGATGCGCTGCAGCATGCGGTTCCGTATGGAATGCCGTACCGTAACGTCCAGCTAACAAGGCCATCCCGGCCGGGGAGTATCCGCATGCTTCGTACCCGTCACCTAGTGGGCGCCATTGCGGCCGCCCTGCTGTTCAGCACCGCCGCCAGCGCCACCGATTTCAGCAAGATCGTTGTGTTCGGTGACAGCCTCAGCGACGCCGGCAACCTGTCGCTTGCGCAGGGGTCGCCGACGCCGTTGCGCTTCACCACCAACCCCGGCAAGACGGCGGCGGAACTGGTCGCCGCCGGCTTGGGCAGCCCGATCCAGGCCTCGCTGCTGGGTGGTACCGACTACGCCTTCGGCGGCGCCGGCGTGGTGCAGGGCGTGGCTCCGGTACCGACGCTGCCGCAGCAGTTCCAGATGTATCTGGCCGCCAACGGCGGGCATGCCGACTCGAACGCGCTGTACCAGGTATGGGGCGGCGCCAACGACATCTTCTACCTGACCGGCACCACCACCGACCCGAACGCGCTTGCCGCCGGCACCGTCAAGGCCGCGACGACCGAACTCGGCCTGCTCGGCCAGCTGCAGGCGAGCGGCGCCAAGTACGTGGTGGTCTACAACCTGCCGAACATCGGCAAGACCCCCGATGGCATGGCCGGCGGCGCGGCCGCCTCGGCGGGCGCCACCCAACTGGCGGTGCTGTTCAACGGCACCTTGAACACGGGCCTGGCGCAGCTCAGCGGCCAGGGACTGAACGTGATTCCGGTGAATACCTACGCTCTGCTCAACGAGGTGATCGCCAATCCCGCGGCCTATGGCTTCAGCAATGTCACCACCCCGGCCTGCAACGGCAGTTCGGTACAGTGCGGCCCGCAGGGTTCGGGTCTGCCGTTCTCCTACGCGCCGGGCACCGATCAGAGCTACCTGTTTGCCGACGGCGTGCATCCCACCACCGCGACGCACGCGATGCTGGCCCAGATCGTCCTGTCCGAACTCGCCGCGCCCGGCCAGATCTCGCTGCTGGGCGAGGCGCCGCTGGCCGCCAGCACCGCGCAGACCCGCGCGATCCGCAATGAGATGCTGGCCGACGGCAACGGCAGCGATACCCGTGCCTTCGTCAACGTGGATTACGCGCACCAGCGCTTCGACGGCCAGGCCGACTCGCCGAAGACCACCAGCAACAACGTCAACCTCACCTTGGGCGTGGACGTGCGCGTCGGCGACAACCTCTCGGCCGGCCTCGCGCTGGGCGTGGGTCAGCACACCGCCGACTTCACCGGCGGTGGCGGCTACAAGCTGCAGGACGTCAGCGGCCTGGGCTATGTCACCTGGCACCAGGGTGGCGGCTACGTGGGCGGCTACGCGGACTTCGGCCAGTCCAACTTCAGCAACATCGACCGCCGCATCGCGATCGGCGCCACCTCGCGCAGCGAGACCGGCAAGGCCGACGGCTCGCACCTGGGCGCGGGCCTCACCGGCGGCTGGTGGCTCGACCTCGGCAGCGTGCGCACCGGGCCGTTCGCGAACCTCGAGTGGGAGACGGTCAAGGTCAACGGCTACAACGAGGACGGCAACGACAGCACCGCGATGTGGTTCGGCCGCCAGCAGCGCAATGCGCTGATCGGCACGCTGGGCTGGCGCGTGCAGGGCCACTGGCAGGCCGGCAGCACCGTGCTGGCGCCGTATGCCGAGATCGCCTGGAACCACGACGACAAGGCCGACGCGCGCGCCGTCACCGCAGGCCTCAACAGCATGAACGGCAGCTTCGCACTGACCGGCTACGTGCCGGACCAGACCTGGGGCACCGCCGACCTGGGCCTGTCCGCGCAGTTCAACTCGCGGTTCAGCGGCTGGGTGGGCTACAGCGGCCGCTTCAGCGACAACAGCCAGAAGTACAACAGCGTCAACCTGGGCCTGAAGTACGCCTTCTGATGTTTGCTGATGCCACGAAAAAGGCCGGCATTGCCGGCCTTTTTCGTGAAGCGGACGTGGTGGCTTACTTCTTCTTGTTGCCGCCGGCGAGGTTGTAGATGGTCAGCGCCTGCTGCCGCAGATTGGAGGCATCATCGGCATCCAGCTCGCCGCTCTTGCTGCCGGTCTGCTGTTCGTGCAGCACCACCATGCCGTTCTCGGTCCAGCTGGCACTCACGATCGAACTGGGTGCAGCATCCTTGCTTGCCTTCTTCTGCTGCACGGCGACCCACGGCGCACCGTTCCGGTAGGCGAAGTCGGTGCTGGTGAAGCCCTTGTCACCGTAATCCACCAGCTCGCGGATCACCTTCGTCTCGCCGTTCTGGCGGAACACCTGCCAGCCGCGCGAGGCGTTCGGGTCCAGCTTGGTGCCGGTGGACACCTTCATGCCGCCGATCTGCTTGATCAGCGCGTTGAAGTCGGCCAGGTCCTTTTCGGCCGGGGTCTGCTCGGCAACCAGTTCGATCGTGGCCTGGTTCTTGTTGCCCTTGGTCAGCACCGGGGCTTGGATCGGCATCGAGTAGTGGCGGGCACCGTCGGTGAGGATCGCCTTCACCACGTACAGGTCGGCCGGGTTGATCTCGCCCGGCTTGAAGCTCAGCTCGAACGAATAGGGGAAGGTGGCGCCCGAGGGCACCGTCTTGCTGGCCAACGGCGCCGAACCTGCCTGCGCGGAGGACACGTCGACCAGGTTGATTACCAGTTGCGCGTTCGGCGACGGCTGGATCGGGCCGCGCACCGTGATCGTGCCGCTCACGGAACCGGCGGTGGCGGCCGCTGTCGAACTGGCGCTGGCGGCGCCGCTCTCCGTTGACGACGACGTCGACGAACCGCAGCCGGCCAAGGCCAGCACGGCCAACGACATCACCGACAAAACCATCTTGCGCATGGGGGTAAGCCTCGTTACTGAGTTGGATCGGACACGGAAACCGGTAGCGTGGGGCGCCTCGGTTTCATCGCGGGGGAAACGCTGAGCATAGCCCAAATGGCATGGCTACGGGAAAGTCAAGCCGGTCTACCCACAATTTTGTGTGAACGTAGACGAAACGGACACATGGCGCCTGTCAACCGAAACTTCTTGGCGACGCTTATCATTTTCCACGGGAGCCTCCGTCCCGAGCCATCGGTTGAAGGCGCTTGGAGCGGACATGCAGGGGCTGGACCACGGCCGCAAGAATTCATCGCAATCAAACGCTTCCTTCACGTCACCGCTACGCTCTTTCGACACGAAAACGCGCAAACTTGCGATCAATCCTCCTGTCATACGGCCACTACCATGAGCACGCAGAAGCTTCCGCACGATCCGCTCCAGTCGACCTTCGCCGATCGCATCAAGTTGCTGATCCAGCGTGTGGGCAGTGCCACCGAGATCGCACGGATGTGCGGCTTCTCCGAAGGCGTGGTGCGCAGCTGGCGCGATGGCCACACCGACCCTTCCCGCGCGCGTTGCGTCACCTTGGCCCGCACGCTGGGTATCTCTCTGATCTGGCTCGTCGCCGGTGAGGGTGTCCTGCAGGCCGACCCGAACGCCAGCGGCGGGGACGACTCGCAGTACAGCTCCGAAACTGTCTCGCCACAGCGGGCACGGGGCCGCATCGGCCACGCCCACCACCGCCTGGTGACTCATGCCGATGCCGCGGTCGACCCGAACCGGCTGAACACCGCCATGCAGATCCTGCAGTCGGAACTGGAGCTGGCGAACAGCCCGATGACGCTGGCTGAGAACACCGACATGCTCAGCAATCTCTACGAGATCCTGGGCGTCGATGGATCGAGCGTGAATGCCACGGCCATGCTGAAGTTCAATCGTCAGCTGTCCGAGCGCATCCGCCAGACGAAGACGCGCGAAACCGCCTGAGCGTCCCGACACGAATAACGACGCGGCGATCCGCAAGGATCGCCGCGTTTTTGTTGCTGAAGAGCACGGGCGACCGACGCCTGATCGCGCGGTCGAGGGTGATCGCTAAGATCACCCGCGCAGCAGCGCGATGTCGGCCACCGCGCCGAACGCGGCCTTGAGCCGTTCCAGCAGGGCGAGACGGTTGCGGCGCACCGCCGGGTCCTCGGCATTCACCAGCACCTGCTCGAAGAACGCGTCCACCGGCGCCTGCAGCTGCGCGAGCCGCTTCAGCACGCTGGTGTAGTCGCCGCGCCGCAACGCCTCGGAAGTCTCCTTGCCTGCCGCTTCAAGCGCAGCGGCCAAGCTGCGCTCGGCATCGCCTTCGAAATGAGCCGGGTCGACGTCGTGCGCCGGCACAGGCTCACCGCCCTCCTCGGCCTGCTTGCGCAGGATGTTCGCTACCCGCTTGTTCGCCGCGGCGAGGCTGGCCGCCTCCGGCAAGTGGCCGAACTCGACCACGGCGTGCAGGCGACGATCGAAATCGGGCAGCGTGTCCGGTCGCACCGCGAGCACGGCCTCGTAGGCCTCGGCCGGGCAGCCCTGCTCCGCGTAATAGCCGCGCAGGCGATCCAGCACGAAGTCGACCAGCTCGGTCACCAGCGCCGCGCGCCGCTGGCCGATGTCGACCGCAGGCGGCTTGCCGTCCTTGCCGGGCTTCACGCCGGCCACCAAGGCAGCTTCGGGCAGCAGCTCCAGCGCCTCGACGAACACACCGGGCAGATTCAGTTCCAGCCCACCCTCGATCAGGGTGCGCGCCAGACCCAGCGCGGCACGACGCAGGGCAAACGGGTCCTTGTTGCCGCTGGGCTTCATGCCGACCGCGAAGATGCCGGCCAGCGTGTCGAGGCGTTCGGCCACCGCCAGCACCTGGCCAAGCTTGTCGCTGGCGATGCCGTCGCGCGCGAAACGCGGTTGGTAGCCGCTGTCCAGCGCCGCGGCCACTTCGGCCGCTTCGCCGTCGTGGCTGGCGTAGTACCGACCCATCACGCCCTGCAGCTCGGGGAACTCGCCCACCATGCGGGTGAGCAGATCGCACTTGCCCAAGCTGGCCGCGCGGGTGGCAGCGCCGGCATCGACGCCGACACGGTTCGCGACGATGCGCGCCAGTTCGGCCACGCGCACGCTCTTGTCCCACAGGCTGCCCAGCGCCTGCTGGTAGGTGACGTGCTTGAGCTGTTCCTGATAACTCGCCAACGGCGTCTTCAGGTCCTCGTCCCAGAAAAACTTCGCGTCGGCGAAGCGCGGGCGGATCACCCGCTCGTAGCCCTTGCGGATCTCGGCGGGTTGCTTCGACTCGATGTTGGCGATGCCGATGAAATGCCCGGTGAGCTTGCCGCCCGCGTCGAACACCGGCACGAACTTCTGGTTGGTCTCCATGGTGGTGACCAGCGCTTCCTGCGGCACGGCGAGGAAGCCGCGCTCGAAGCTGCACGCGATCGCCACCGGCCATTCGGTGAGGTTCGCGATCTCGTCGAGCAACGACTCGTCCAGCCGTGGCACGCCGCCGGTTTCCTTCGCCACGCGCGCCACTTCGTCACGGACGCGGGCGCGTCGCTCGGCCGGGTCGGCCAGCACCCTGGCGCTGCGCGTCGCGTCGAGCCAGCCATCGGCATCGGCCACGTGCACCGGTTGCGGGTGCATGAAGCGATGACCGCGCGACTTGCGACCACTGGCCTGACCCAGCACTTCGCCATCGACGATGTCTGCGCCGTGCAGCATCACCAGCCAGTGCACGGGTCGCACGAAGGCGTAGTCGTGGTCGGCCCAGCGCATCGGCCGCGGGATCGGCAGGCCCTTGAGCGCCTCGTCCACGATTTCCGGCAGCAACGACGCCAGCGACTGGCCCGGCTTCACCGCGCGGAACACGAACCACGCGCCCTTGTCGGTTTCGAGCTTTTCCAGTTGCTCCACGGTGACGCCGCAGGACTGCGCAAAACCCAGCAAGGCCTTGCCGGGCTTGCCTTCCGCATCCAGCGCGGCGTTGACCGCCGGACCGCGACGCTCGACCGACTGCTCCGGCTGCATCGCAGCGACACGCGGCACATGGACGGCCAGGCGCCGCGGCGAGCAATACGCCTTTGCCTTGTCCAGCGCGGCCTCGATGCCGCGCTTCGCCAGGCCGTCGCAGATGCCGCGCGCGAACGCGGCGGACAATTCGTCGAGCGCCTTCGGTGGCAGTTCCTCGGTGCCCAGTTCGATCAGCAGCGACTTGGCGGCGCTCATGCGGCCTGCTCCTTGGTGTGCTTCTTCAGGCCCGGGAAGCCGAGCTTCTCGCGCTGCGCCACGTAGGTCTCGGCCACGCTGCGCGACAGCGTGCGCACGCGCAGGATGTAGCGCTGGCGTTCGGTGACGCTGATCGCACGGCGCGCGTCGAGCAGGTTGAACGTGTGGCTGGCCTTCATCACCTGCTCGTAGGCCGGCAGCGGCAGGTTCGCGGCGATCAACTGGTTCGCGGTGGCCTCGCACACGTCGAACCAGCGGAACAATTCCGGCACGTTCGCGTGCTCGAAGTTGTAGGTGCTCTGCTCGACTTCGTTCTGATGGAAGACATCGCCATACGTGACTTTGCCGTGCGGACCTTCCGTCCAGATCAGGTCATAAACGTTGTCCACGTTCTGCAGGTACATCGCCAGGCGTTCGAGGCCGTAGGTGATCTCGCCGGTGACCGGCCGGCACTCGAGGCCGCCCGCCTGCTGGAAGTAGGTGAACTGGGTAACCTCCATGCCGTTCAACCACACTTCCCAACCCAGGCCCCAGGCGCCGAGCGTGGGCGATTCCCAGTTGTCCTCGACGAAGCGCAGGTCGTGCACCAGCGGGTCGAGGCCCAGTTCCTTCAGTGAGCCAATGTACAAATCCAGGATGTTCTCGGGGTTCGGCTTCATCACCACCTGGTACTGGTAGTAATGCTGCAGACGGTTCGGGTTCTCGCCGTAGCGGCCGTCGGTGGGGCGGCGCGAAGGCTGCACGTAGGCCGCCGCCCAAGGCTCGGGACCGAGCGAACGCAGGAAGGTGGCGGGATGGAAGGTGCCGGCGCCGACCTCGGTGTCGAGCGGCTGCAGCAGCACGCAACCCTGCGCCGCCCAATAGCGGTTGAGGGTCTGGATCACATCCTGGAAGGTACGTGCGGACATGGCTTTCCGTGACCGTGAACAAAGCGCGTTAGTATAGCGGCAGCGCGGTTTTTCGCCGTTGTGCCGCGCCTTCGGGGGAGTTGTCCGGATGGCCGCATCACCGCAAATCGCAAGCCTGCTCGGCCGTCGCGGCCGACTGGAACTGGACGAACTGCTCGCCGCGCTGGTGGTCGACGGCTACCTGGGCGCCGAAGACGCCAAGCAGGTGCGCTTGGGTTCGCGTTCCGGCCGCAGCGCAGTGGAACTGCATCCGTTGGTGCTGATCGCCAATGCGAAGCTGCCGAACCGGCGCGAACCCGGCCGCCCGCTCAGCCTCGAAGCCCTGGTCGAATGGCTGGCCGGGCATGCCGGGCTGCCCTACCTCAAGATCGACCCGATGAAGGTCAACGTGGCCGCGGTCACCCAGGTGGTGAGTCACGCCTACGCGCAGCGCCACCGCATCCTGCCGGTGGCGGCCGCGACCGGCGAGGTGACCTTCGCCACCGCCGAGCCCTTCGACGCCGCCTGGGCCGCCGACCTCTCGCACATGCTGCGGCGGGACGTGCACCGGGTGGTGTCGAGTCCCATCGACATCAACCGCTACCTGCAGGAGTTCTACGGCGTCCAACGCTCGATCCAGCTGGCCCAGGACGCGAAGGCGAACGGCGGCTACGACACCTCGGCGATCCTCAACTTCGAGCAGTTGGTCGAACTGGGCAAGAGCGGCGAGGTGGGCGCTGACGACCGCCACGTGGTTCACATCGTGGACTGGCTGCTGCAGTACGCGTTCGAGCAGCGCGCCTCGGACATCCACTTGGAGCCGCGCCGCGAGACGGGCCAGATGCGTTTCCGCATCGACGGCGTGATGCACAAGGTGTTCGAGCTGCCGCCGCCGGTGATGAGCGCGGTGACCGCACGCATCAAGATCCTCGCGCGCATGGATGTGGCCGAGAAGCGTCGTCCGCAGGACGGCCGCATCAAGACCCGCTCGTCGACCGGGCGTGAAGTGGAGCTGCGCGTTTCCAGCATGCCCACCGCGTTCGGCGAGAAGATGGTGCTGCGCATCTTCGATCCCGATCTGGTGGTGAAGGATTTCGCCCAGCTCGGCTTCTCCGCGAGCGAGGCGACGCAATGGCGGCACATGGTGGAGCGGCCGCACGGCATCGTGCTGGTCACCGGCCCCACTGGCTCGGGCAAGACCACCACGTTGTATTCGACGCTGAAGCACCTGGCCACGCCAGCGATGAACGTGTGCACGGTGGAAGACCCGATCGAGATGGTCTCGCCCGAGTTCAACCAGATGCAGGTGCAGCCTTCGATCGATCTCGACTTCGCCGCCGGCGTGCGCACCCTGCTCAGGCAGGACCCGGACATCATCATGGTCGGCGAGATCCGCGACCTCGAGACCGCGCAGATGGCGGTGCAGGCCTCGCTCACCGGCCATCTGGTGCTCTCCACCCTGCACACCAACGACGCACCCAGCGCGGTGACGCGCCTGCTCGATCTCGGCGTGCCGCATTACCTGATCCAGTCCACGCTCACCGGCGTGGTCGCGCAGCGACTGGTGCGCACCTTGTGCCCCTACTGCAAGCGGGAAGCCATGCAGGACCCGCATGAATGGGCCGCGCTCACCCATGGCTGGTCGTTGCCCGTGCCCGAGAAAGTGTGTGCGCCGGTGGGCTGCCTGGAGTGCCGCAACACCGGCTTCATGGGCCGCACCGGCATCTACGAGATGATGCCGATCTCGCCGCGGCTGCGCGGATTGATTGCGGCACAGCTGGAACTGGGCAACTTCGGCCAGACCGCGCTGTCCGAGGGCATGCGGCCGCTACGCATCTCCGCCGCCGAGCAGGTCGCGCGTGGACTCACCACGGTGCAGGAAGTGCTGGCCGTGCTGCCGCCGATCGAAGCACCCGACGAACACGTACCGACTCCCCCATCCGATCCCGCATGAAACCCGTCCTTATCATCCGCACCGGCCGCGCGCCGGACGCCATCCGTGCCCGTCACGGCGATTTCCCGCACTGGTTCCGGCTTGGCGCGCAGCTGCCGTTGCGGCGCCTGCAGGTCGTCGACGTCGCGGCCGGCGATGCATTGCCCGCACCGGACGCCGTGGCCGGCGCGATCATCACCGGCTCCGCGGCGATGGTCACCGAACGCGCCGCCTGGAGCGAGCGCACGGCCGGCTGGATCCGCCACGCGATGGACGCGGAGCTGCCGCTGTTCGGCGTCTGCTTCGGCCATCAGCTGATGGCGCATGCGCTGGGCGGTCGTGTCGATTACCTGCCCGGCGGCCGCGAGATCGGCACGCAACCGATCGAGACACTGGCCACTACCGCCCATGACCCGCTGGCCGCCCGGCTGCCGACGAGCTTTCGCGCCCACACCACGCACGAGCAGAGCGTGCTGGAGGCGCCGTCCGGCGCCGTGGTGCTGGCTCGTTCGGCGCGTGATCCGCACCAGTTGCTGCGCTACGGTCCGCATGCGCTCAGCACGCAGTTCCATCCGGAATTCAGTGCCGACGTGATGCGCGCCTACATCCGCCGCAAGCGCACCGACATGCACCGCGAGGGCTTCGACCCGCAACGCAGTTTTCGCGAGGTGGCTGCCACGCCGATCGCGCGCGATCTGTTGCTGCGCTTCGCGCATCACCATGGGCTGTCCCATGGCGCTCGCCACCGCTGAGGCTCAATGGCGCAGGCGCCGCGCGATCGCATCGCGCGAGAACAACGCGAACACCAGGCCGAACACGAAGCCACCGATGTGCGCCCACCACACGTAGGCGCCGTAACTGGGGCCGGCGTAGCTGAAGAGCAGCTGCAGCAGCACCCAGATGCCGATCAGCAGGAAGGCCGGCACCCGCACGAATTCCAGATACAGGCCCAGCGGCAGCACCAGACCCAGGCGCGCACGCGGAAACAGCGCCACGTAGGTGCCGACCACCGCCGACACAGCGCCACTGCAGCCGATGATCGGCAAGCGCACGCCAGCGAGCGACAGCGCGCCGATCAGGTTCGCCACGATGCCACCAATCACGAACAGCAGCAGAAAGCGCAGCGAACCCAGCGCGCGTTCGCCCGGCAAGCCGAAGATCACCAGGAACAGCAGGTTGCTGAGCAGGTGCAGCCAGGTGACGTGGATGAACAGCGCGGTGAACAGGCGCAGCAGCGAGGGGTCGGTCAGTTGCGGCCACAGCGATTCGTGCGCATTGAAGATGCTGGCCGGCACCGTGCCCCATTCCTGCAGCATCGCGAGTCGCTGCGGCAAGGGCATCAAGGCCAGGCGTACGAAGCAGAGCACGCAAACGATGACGATGAGCAGTGTGGCCCATTGCCATTGCCGGCGCCGGCGTGTCTCGACATGTACGAACAAGATCGCGCTCCGCTGCCATCGCCGTCACGGCATGATAGGTGATTGCGGCGCCGGCACGATGGCTGAAACTGGCCAACGAGGACGCTTCACACGGTCCTGTGAGCCAGACCCGCCCAAAAACAAACGCCCTCACCGGAATCGGTGAAGGCGTTTGAGGGATAAAGCCCCTGGCGGTGACCTACTCTTGCATGCGAGATGCACACTACCATCGGCGCGGCTGCGTTTCACTTCCGAGTTCGGGATGGGATCGGGTGGGACCACAGCGCTATGGCCGCCAGGGAAGGGGTTGAAGCAGCGCAGTTGCGCCGGCTTCAATACTTTGGCAAACGAGTGACAAGCGTCCGGGTTTGACGTACCGGGAAACGTGGTGAAGGCCACTTGGGGTTATATGGTCAAGCCGCACGGCTCATTAGTACGCGTAAGCTCAATGCATTGCTGCACGTCCACATCGCGCCTATCAACCACCTGGTCTTGATGGTGCCTTAAGGAGAGTCAAGCTCTCGGGAGATCTCATCTTGGGGCGCGCTTCCCGCTTAGATGCTTTCAGCGGTTATCGCTTCCGTTCATAGCTACCGGGCAATGCCTCTGGCGAGACAACCCGAACACCAGCGGAACGTCCACTCCGGTCCTCTCGTACTAGGAGCAGCCCCCCTCAAATCTCCAACGCCCACGACAGATAGGGACCGAACTGTCTCACGACGTTCTGAACCCAGCTCGCGTACCACTTTAAATGGCGAACAGCCATACCCTTGGGACCGGCTACAGCCCCAGGATGTGATGAGCCGACATCGAGGTGCCAAACACCGCCGTCGATATGAACTCTTGGGCGGTATCAGCCTGTTATCCCCGGAGTACCTTTTATCCGTTGAGCGATGGCCCTTCCATACAGAACCACCGGATCACTAAGACCTACTTTCGTACCTGCTTGATCCGTCGATCTTGCAGTCAAGCACGCTTATGCCTTTGCACACAGTGCGCGATGTCCGACCGCGCTGAGCGTACCTTCGTGCTCCTCCGTTACTCTTTGGGAGGAGACCGCCCCAGTCAAACTACCCACCATACACGGTCCCTGACCCGGATTACGGGCCGAGGTTAGAACGTCAAGCACTTCAGGGTGGTATTTCAAGGATGGCTCCACCGAAACTGGCGTCTCGGTTTCGTAGCCTCCCACCTATCCTACACAGAAGAACTCAACGTTCAGTGTAAAGCTATAGTAAAGGTTCACGGGGTCTTTCCGTCTTGCCGCGGGAACGCTGCATCTTCACAGCGATTTCAATTTCACTGAGTCTCGGGTGGAGACAGCGCCGCTGTCGTTACGCCATTCGTGCAGGTCGGAACTTACCCGACAAGGAATTTCGCTACCTTAGGACCGTTATAGTTACGGCCGCCGTTTACTGGGGCTTCGATCAAGAGCTTCGCCTTGCGGCTGACCCCATCAATTAACCTTCCAGCACCGGGCAGGCGTCACACCCTATACGTCCACTTTCGTGTTTGCAGAGTGCTGTGTTTTTGATAAACAGTCGCAGCGGCCAGGTTACTGCGACCTGCCAATGCTCAGTCACGCATGTGACCACATCGGCAGGCGCACCTTCTCCCGAAGTTACGGTGCCATTTTGCCTAGTTCCTTCACCCGAGTTCTCTCAAGCGCCTTGGGATTCTCACCCTGCCTACCAGTGTCGGTTTACGGTACGGTTTTTCTACAGCTGAAGCTTAGTGGCTTTTCCTGGAAGCGTGGTATCAGTCACTTCGCCCAAAAGGGCTCGTCTCGGTGCTCGGCATAAAGGGTCCCGGATTTGCCTAAGACCCATGCCTACCGCCTTTCCCCGGGACAACCAACGCCCGGTAGACCTAACCTTCTCCGTCCCCACATCGCACTGTAGAAAAGTGCAGGAATATTAACCTGCTTCCCATCGACTACGCATTTCTGCCTCGCCTTAGGGGCCGACTCACCCTGCGCCGATGAACGTTGCGCGAGGAAACCTTGGGCTTTCGGCGTGCGGGCTTTTCACCCGCATTATCGTTACTCATGTCAGCATTCGCACTTCCGATACCTCCAGCAAGCTTCTCAACTCACCTTCACAGGCTTACGGAACGCTCCTCTACCGCGCACACAAAGTGTGCACCCCGAGCTTCGGTGTCTAGCTTAGCCCCGTTAAATCTTCCGCGCAGACCGACTCGACCAGTGAGCTATTACGCTTTCTTTAAAGGATGGCTGCTTCTAAGCCAACCTCCTGGCTGTCTATGCCTTTCCACATCGTTTTCCACTTAGCTAGAACTTGGGGACCTTAGCTGCGGGTCTGGGTTGTTTCCCTTTTCACGACGGACGTTAGCACCCGCCGTGTGTCTCCCGGATAGTCTGTCCTGGTATTCGGAGTTTGCCATGGTTTGCTAAGTCGCGATGACCCGCTAGCCATAACAGTGCTCTACCCCCAGGAAGATTCGTCCGAGGCGCTACCTAAATAGCTTTCGAGGAGAACCAGCTATCTCCGAGTTTGTTTAGCCTTTCACTCCTATCCACAGCTCATCCCCATCTATTGCAACAGATGTGGGTTCGGTCCTCCAGTGCGTGTTACCGCACCTTCAACCTGGCCATGGATAGATCACTCGGTTTCGGGTCTACTGCCAGAGACTATGCGCCCTATTCAGACTCGGTTTCCCTTCGCCTCCCCTAGACGGTTAAGCTTGCCACTGACAGTAAGTCGCTGACCCATTATACAAAAGGTACGCAGTCACCCTTGCGGGCTTCCACTGCTTGTACGTATACGGTTTCAGGGTCTATTTCACTCCCCTCTCCGGGGTTCTTTTCGCCTTTCCCTCACGGTACTTGTTCGCTATCGGTCAGTCAGGAGTATTTAGCCTTGGAGGATGGTCCCCCCATGTTCAGACAGGGTTTCTCGTGCCCCGCCCTACTCAATTTCATGCACGGTGCCCTTTCGTCTACCGGGCTATCACCGTCTGCGGCGGGCCTTTCCAGACCCTTCGACTAAAACACTGTGCACTTTTGGGCTAGTCCCCGTTCGCTCGTCGCTACTGAGGGAATCTCGGTTGATTTCTTTTCCTCCGGGTACTTAGATATTTCAGTTCCCCGGGTTCGCCTCCGCAACCTATGAATTCAGTTACGGATACCGCTTGCGCGGTGGGTTTCCCCATTCGGACATTGCCGGATCAAAGCTTGTTGCCAGCTCCCCGACACTTTTCGCAGGCTGCCACGTCCTTCATCGCCTCTGACTGCCAAGGCATCCACCGTATACGCTTGGTCGCTTGACCATATAACCCCAAGTCGCCTCGGGGCCATACTTTCAAACCACCTGTTACGTGCCTCAACACATGTCTCGGTTCGGTTCGAACCAAGACGCTTGTCACTCGTTTGCCAGTTTTCAAAGAACACAAGAACGGCCTCAACGCCGCCTCGCTTCAAATCTTTTCGTGTGCTTGGATTTCACGCGTCGCCATGGTGGAGCCAGTCGGGATCGAACCGACGACCCCCTGCTTGCAAAGCAGGTGCTCTCCCAGCTGAGCTATGGCCCCATGCCTGATGAAGAGTCCGCACACGGAGGTGCGGCTTCTTGCGCAGGAGGTGCACAGGTCATGGTGGGTCTGGGAGGACTCGAACCACCGGCCTCACCCTTATCAGGGGTGCGCTCTAACCACCTGAGCTACAGACCCGGAAAGCTTTCCTGGGACGTTACGTGAAATACAGGTGTCTTGTGTGGACGTCTTGCGCGACGAGTCGCGCTGTCGTTCTCGAAAGGAGGTGATCCAGCCGCACCTTCCGATACGGCTACCTTGTTACGACTTCACCCCAGTCATGAACCACTCCGTGGTCGTCGTCCCCCTTGCGGTTAGACTAACGGCTTCTGGAGCAACTCACTCCCATGGTGTGACGGGCGGTGTGTACAAGGCCCGGGAACGTATTCACCGCGGCATAGCTGATCCGCGATTACTAGCGATTCCGACTTCACGAAGTCGAGTTGCAGACTTCGATCCGGACTGGGATCGGCTTTCTGGGATTGGCTCCACCTCGCGGTATTGCAACCCTCTGTACCGACCATTGTAGTACGTGTGTAGCCCTGGCCGTAAGGGCCATGAGGACTTGACGTCATCCCCACCTTCCTCCGGTTTGTCACCGGCAGTCTCCTTAGAGTTCCCGACTTTACTCGCTGGCAACTAAGGACAAGGGTTGCGCTCGTTGCGGGACTTAACCCAACATCTCACGACACGAGCTGACGACAGCCATGCAGCACCTGTGTTCCGATTCCCGAAGGCACTCCCGCATCTCTGCAGGATTCCGGACATGTCAAGGCCAGGTAAGGTTCTTCGCGTTGCATCGAATTAAACCACATACTCCACCGCTTGTGCGGGCCCCCGTCAATTCCTTTGAGTTTCAGTCTTGCGACCGTACTCCCCAGGCGGCGAACTTAACGCGTTAGCTTCGACACTGATCTCCGAGTTGAGACCAACATCCAGTTCGCATCGTTTAGGGCGTGGACTACCAGGGTATCTAATCCTGTTTGCTCCCCACGCTTTCGTGCTTCAGCGTCAGTGTTGTCCCAGATGGCCGCCTTCGCCACTGATGTTCCTCCCGATCTCTACGCATTTCACCGCTACACCGGGAATTCCACCATCCTCTGACACACTCTAGCTCGCCAGTATCCATTGCCATTCCCAGGTTGAGCCCGGGGATTTCACAACAGACTTAACGAACCGCCTACGCACCCTTTACGCCCAGTAATTCCGATTAACGCTTGCACCCTTCGTATTACCGCGGCTGCTGGCACGAAGTTAGCCGGTGCTTATTCCTCAGGTACCGTCAGCCCCACGGGTTATTAACCCGTAGTATTTCGCTCCTGATAAAAGTGCTTTACAACCCGAAGGCCTTCTTCACACACGCGGCATTGCTGGATCAGGCTTGCGCCCATTGTCCAATATTCCCCACTGCTGCCTCCCGTAGGAGTCTGGGCCGTGTCTCAGTCCCAGTGTGGCTGATCATCCTCTCAGACCAGCTAGCGATCGTCGCCTTGGTGGGCCATTACCCCGCCAACTAGCTAATCGCACATCGGTTCGTCCTGCCGCGCGAGGCCCGAAGGTCCCCCGCTTTCTCCCGTAGGACGTATGCGGTATTAGTCCCGGTTTCCCGAGGTTATCCCCCACGTCAGGGTAGATCCCGATGCATTACTCACCCGTCCGCCACTCGCCGCCAGGTATTGCTACCCGCGCTGCCGTTCGACTTGCATGTGTTAGGCATGCCGCCAGCGTTCAATCTGAGCCAGGATCAAACTCTTCACTTAAGTTTTCGACCATCCGAAGATGATCTATCTTTCTGAAGCGTGACCCCAACCGTTGAAACTCATTACTGACTTTCTTTCGGTGGGACGCTTGCATTGCTTGGACAGGTCATCGACCCGCCAGCGCAAGGCGTCCACACAATTCACCTGTGCACACTGTCAAAGATCCAACCACCGCGGAACTTTCCGCCAAGGGACATTTCGTCCCGGTGAGCCGCCTACTATACATCGTCTTTCCGGTCCGTCAACACCTTCGAAGAAGGATCTTCAGCGAGCAGGTGGGACGCCGTGCCGATGCAGCAGCGGGGCGGCGAATACTAGGGAGGCGTCCGAATCTTGGCAAGCGATTTCTCAGAAGAAATCTCGCCCCTTCGAGCAAGTCTATGATCTTGCGCGAAACATTCTCACGAAGCCTCGCATGACGCTCGACCGCCGGTCAGTCGCACCCGGGCGAAGTTGCGCTTGCCCACCTGCAGCACGCCTTCGAAGCCGGCAGCGAACACGCGCTGCGCGTCCTCCACCACTTCCGCATCGATGCGCACCGCGCGCTCCTTGAGCTTGCGGTTCGCCTCGGAGTTGCTGGCGGTGAGTCCTGCCGCGGTGAGCAACGCGGGCAGGCGCAGGCCCTCGGCGGGCGCCGCGATCTCGCTGAGCGGTAGCAGCGAGGTGTCACCTTCGCCGCGCACCACCGCATGCCAACCGGCGATGGCCTGCTCGGCCGCCGCCGCATCGTGGAAGCGCGTGGCCAGCTCGCGCGCCAGGCGCAGCTTGGCGTCGCGCGGATTCAGCGCCCCGCTTTCCACCTCGCGCCTCATCCGCGCCAGTTCGTCCAGCGAGACGTCGAAGCTGAGCAGCTCGAACCAGCGCCACATCAGCGCGTCGTCGATCTTCAGGGTCTTGGTGACGATGTCGATCGCCGGCTCGTCGATGCCAATGTAGTTGCCCAGCGACTTGGACATCTTGTTGACGCCGTCCAGGCCTTCGAGCAGCGGCATGGTGAGCACGATCTGCGGCTTCTGGCCGAAGTGCTCCTGCAAGCCACGCCCCATCAGCAGGTTGAACTTCTGGTCGGTGCCACCGAGCTCGACGTCGCACTTCAGCGCCACCGAGTCGTAGCCCTGCACCAGCGGATAGAGGAATTCGTGGATCGCGATCGGCTGCTGCGCGGCGTAGCGCTTGGCGAAGTCGTCGCGTTCCAGCATGCGTGCAACGGTGTGCTGCGCGGCGAGCTTGATCATGTCGGCCGCACCCATCTGGCCGAACCACTCGGAATTGAAGCGCAGTTCGGTCTTCTCGCGGTCGAGCACCTTGTAGACCTGCGCGGCATAGGTCTCGGCGTTCTTCAGCACATCCTCGCGGGTGAGCGGCTTGCGCGTGACGTTCTTGCCGGTGGGATCACCGATCATGCCGGTGAAGTCGCCGATCAGGAAGATCACCTGGTGCCCCAGATCCTGGAACTGGCGCATCTTGTTGAGCAACACGGTGTGGCCAAGATGCAGATCCGGCGCGGTGGGGTCGAAGCCGGCCTTGATGCGCAGCGGACGACCGCTCTTCAGCCGTTCCAGCAGATCCTCGCGCTTGATGATTTCGTCGGCGCCGCGCGCGATCGCGGCCAGCGCCTGCTCGGGTTCGTTCATGCGTTCCTCGGGGTTTGTGGTTGCCATGACAGCCATTTGGGCGATGGCAATCACGTTTCGACGTTAATTGTGCGTTAACCGAAAACGCAGCGCAAACCCTTGATGGGAAAGGCATTGACGCACTTGTCACGCGGCGACTATGGTACGCGGGTTTGTTACTTTGTACGACGAGGCTCGCGCAGCATGGGTGAGGAAATTCGGGGGGCGCGCCACGCACGCAAGCAGGCCATCTGCCGCAAGGCGCAGCGTCGGCACGTCAGCTTCTACGAGCGCTGCGCGCACTGGTCGTTCGATCGTTCGGCATCCACCACGCCGATCCACTGGCACCGCGAACGCTGGGTGCTGGCTGGCACTGCGCTGATGGTGACCCTGCTTTCCGGCTTCATCATGCCGGCCTGGGCCACCGCGATGAAACCCGCGTCCACGGTCGAGGCGCACACCCTGCTGCCGCTGGCCTTGCCGAAACTGCCCACGGTCGATCCGGCGGTTTCCACCGTGGACGACTGGCAGGTGGTGCGGGTGCAACCCGGCCAGACCCTGTCCGACATCTTCGGCGGCCGCGGGCTCAGCCTGACCGATCTGCAGAAGGTGATGGATGCCGCCGGCGACGCGAAATCCGCGCTGCACAACATCCATCCCGGCGAGGAGTTCGACTTCCTGCTCGGCCCCGGCGGCAGCCTGCGCGGCATCCGCTTCGACAAGGACCAGGCCAACCGCGCGATCGTGCGCCTCGACGGCCCGCAGCCCACGCTGACCCTGCAGGCGCGCGACATGGACGTGCGCGAGGAAGTGGCGCACGGCGTGATCCGCAGCAGCCTCTACGCCGCCGGCGACCAGGCCGGGCTCAGCGCGGCGATGGTGGGCAAGCTCGCCGACCTGTTCAAGTACGACATCGACTTCGTGCAGGACCTGCGCGAAGGCGACAGCTTCACCGTGATCTACGACGACATCTACCGCGACGGCGCGCGCTACGGCGAAGGCGACATCGTGGCCGCCGAGTTCGTCAACCAGGGCAAGCGCTACACCGCCTACCGCTTCAGGAAGGCCGACGGCAACTACGGCTGGTTCAGCGAGGACGGCCGGCCGCTGCAGAAGTCCTTCCTGCGCATCCCGGTGGACTTCACCCGCATCTCCTCCACCTTCAGCGCGGCGCGCATGCACCCGATCCTGGGCCGCATGCGCGCACACAAGGGCGTGGACTACGCCGCGCCGACGGGTACGCCGATCCATGCCGCCGGCGACGGCGTGATCAAGTACCACGGCTGGGAGAACGGCTACGGCAACTTCGTGTTGATCCAGCACAACAAGGACATCAGCACCGCGTACGGCCACATGTCGCGCTTCGCGCCGGGCCTGCGCGTGGGTTCCCGCGTGAAGCAGGGCCAGGTGATCGGCTACGTCGGCATGACCGGGCTCGCCACCGGCCCGCACCTGCATTACGAATTCCGCGTGGACGGCGTGCAGCGCAACCCGCAGACGGTGACCCTGCCCAAGCCCGAGCCGCTGCCCGCGGCCCAGATGGCGAAGTTCAAGGCCACCGTGGTGAAGCCCGAACTGGCGCGGCTGGAACAGATCGACCAGCGCATCAAGCTGGCCCGCGCCAACACGCCGAACAGCGACCACTGAGCGTCGCGCCCGCGTGAGTGAGGCCCCGTCGCTCTACCTCGGCCTGATCTCCGGCACCAGCGCCGACGGCATCGATGCCGCGCTGGTGTCGTTCGAGCAGGAGCGCCCGCGCCTGCTGGCCGCACGCACGCATCCCTGGCCAACCGCGCTGCGCGCCGAGATTCTCGCGGTGGCGCAGGGCGAAACCGCGCTGGATCTCGATGCATTCGGACGGCTGGATGTGGCGCTGGGCCAGAGTTTCGCCGACGCCGCGCTGGCGCTGCTGCACGACAGCGGCACGCCCGCCGCGGCGGTACACGCCATCGGCTCGCACGGCCAGACCGTGCGCCATCGCCCCGCGGGCGCGCATCCCTTCACCCTGCAGCTGGGCGATCCGGCCACGATCGCCGAACGCTGCGGCATCACCGTGGTGGCGGACTTCCGCCGCGCCGACGTGGCTGCCGGCGGCCAGGGTGCGCCGCTGCTGCCGGCCGTGCACGCGATGCTGCTGGCCGCGCCGGGTCGCACGCGCGTGGTGCTCAACCTCGGCGGCATCGCGAACATCACCGTGCTCGGCGCCGACGGCAGCGTGACCGGCTTCGACACCGGCCCCGCGAACGGCTTGCTGGATGCGTGGTGCCTGCGCCATCGCGGCGAAGCGTTCGACCGCGACGGCGCATTCGCCGCCAGCGGCCGGACCGACGAACTCCTGCTCGATGCGCTGCTGGCCGATCCCTATTTCGCGCTGGCGCCACCCAAGAGCACCGGCCGCGAGCACTTCCATCTCGACTGGCTGGCCGGACAGCCGCGCGTGGCCACGCTGACACCGGCCGACGTGCAGGCCACCCTGCTGGAACTCAGCGCGCGCAGCGTGGCCGCGGCGATCGCACGCCACGCGCCGGATGCGATCGACGTGCTGGCCTGCGGTGGCGGCGTGCACAACGGCGCGCTGATGCGCCGGCTCGCCGAACTGCTCACGCCGCGCCCGCTGTCGAGCACGGCAGCGCTCGGTGTCGACCCGGATTTCCTCGAAGCCACCGCGTTTGCGTGGCTGGCCCGGCAGCGCCTGCTCGGTCGGCCCGGCAACCTGCCCGCGGTCACCGGCGCGCGTGGGCCACGCCAGCTCGGCGCGATCCATCCCGCGCCACGCTGAGCCGGCGCGCTCGGAGCCGGCTCACTCGAACAGCCGGGCCTCGCGCGAGGCCGGCATCAGCGAATCGCCGCGCGTCGTCGACAGCGCCTGCACCGTTTCGCGGAACACCGCCTGTTCGGCCGGGTTCCACGCGCCGGCCAGCACGGCGAGTTCGTCGGCCTCGATCAGGGTTTCGGCCTGCTGGCCGTTTTCGGCGACACCGAGGCCGCGCCGCAGCGCATGCAGCAGCACCTCGTTGAGGCTCCACTGGTGCGTCTTGGCGAACGCCTGGATGCGTTCGGCCAGCAGATGGTCGACATGGCGTATCACGAGATCGGGCATTCGTCGGCTCCTTGCGCGGCGCACCCCTGCATGGCCGATGATGCCAGCATGGCGACACCCGGCAAGCGGTACGCTGCCGATCCGTGGCCTGCACCTCACCCGCAGCGTGAACCCGTGCTCAGTGCTTGTGAAAAATTCCACATCCTGTGGAATTTTCCAGTCGCGAGTCCGGCGCATGTCCATACTCGCTCCCGCGAATCAGGCACTGGAGTGCCAGATTCGCGGCCGGCCATCCGTGGCCGGGCCGAGAGGTTGAAAAACACACAACCTCTCAGTGCGGCCGCGCCAGCTCGGCGCGATCGATCGCGCGGCGCAGCACGAGAATCAGCAGCAGACCGGGCAGCGCCGACAGCGCGGTGATCGCGAAGAAGTTCGACCAGCCCACCTGCGGCACCAGCCACGCCGCCAGCGGCCCCAGGAACACCCGTCCCACCGCCGACAGCGAGGACAGCAGCGCGTATTGGGTGGCCGAGTAGCGCACGTTGCACAGCGCCGTCACCAGCACCACGAAGGCGGTGCTGCCGAGGCCGCTGAAGAAGTTCTCCGCGCCCACCACGATGGCCAGCGCCAGCAGATTCGGACCGCTGTGCACCAGCCAGATGTAGCCCAGGTTCACCAGCGCCTGCAGCACGCCCAGCACCAGCAAGGCCGGGAACAGCCGCATCCGCGTCACCACCCAGCCGCCAGCCAGTGCGCCGAGCAGGCCGGCGGCGAGGCCGAAGGTCTTGTTGATCGCGCCCAGCTGGGTCAGCGAGAACTGCGGCACGCGCAGCAGGAAGGTGGTGGACAGCGACAGCGCGAACGCATCGCACAGCTTGTACAGCACCATCAGCGCCAGCCACGCCAGCGCCAGCACGCCATAGCGCCCGAAGAAGTCCATGAACGGCTGCACCACCGCCTCCGCGAAGCTGCGCGTGGGCTGTTCGTCCGGTGCTTCCGGTGAAGTGACGGTGACCAGGATCGCCGCCAGCATCAGCGCACCCATCAGCCGGTACACCCAGGCCCAGCCCAGGTGATCGGCGAGGATCAGCGACAGCGCGCCGGACACCAGCATCGCGGCGCGATAGCCGCCCTGCATGAAGGCGATACCCCAGCCGCGCTCCTCCGGCCGCAGCAGATCGGTGCGATGTGCGTCGTAGGCAATGTCCTGGGTGGCGGACGAGAAAGCCACCAGCACGGCGAGGAATACCAGCATCACTGCCGTCTTCTGCGGCGTGTGGAAACTCATCGCGATCAATGCGGCGCCGCAGATCGCCTGCATGAAGGCGATCCACCCACGACGACGTCCGAGCCAGGGCAGTTGGAAGCGATCGAGCAGTGGCGCCCAAAGAAACTTGAACACGTAGGCCGTGCCAGTCAGCGTGACCCAGCCGATGTCCCTGAGGCTCAGGCCGGCCGTGGTGAACCACGCCTGCAAGGTCGGGTTGGTCAGCGCCAGCGGCAGACCGGAGGCGAAGCCCAGCAGGCCAACGCTGAGAATGCGCCAGCGCTGTCCCGGCGCGGCGGCCGCGCCCTCAGTCGGCATAGTCGACGGTGTACGGCGCGTGGTCGGAGAAACGCTCGTCGCGGTAGATCGCGCAGCGCTTCAGGCGCTGGCCCAGCGCGGGCGTGACGAACTGGTAGTCGATGCGCCAGCCCACGTCGTTCGCGCGGGCGTTGCCGCGGTTCGACCACCACGTGTAGTCCTCGCCCTCGGGGTGCAATGTGCGGTAACTGTCCACCCAGCCGCGCTCGACCAGGCCGTTGAGCCAGCTGCGTTCCTCCGGCAGGCAACCGGAATTCTTCTGGTTGGACTTCCAGTTCCTGATGTCCTTCTCGCTGCGCACGATGTTCCAGTCGCCGCACAGCACGTAGTCGCGGCCGCTGTGCAGCCACTCGTCGAGCATCGGCGCGAGCCAGTCCATCGCCTTGAACTTGAACTGCTGGCGTTCGTCGCCGGAAGTGCCCGACGGCACGTACAGCGACACCACGCTGAGCTTGCCGAAGCGCGCCTCGACGTAGCGGCCTTCGTTGTCGAATGCGTCCCAGCCCAGCGCGGTGCGCACCGCGTCGGGCTCACGCTTCGCGTAGATCGCCACGCCGGAATAACCCTTCTTGCTGCTGGCGTCGCGGTAGAAGCAGTGGTGGCCGTCGGGACGGAACATCGGGTCGCCGAGCTGGTCCTCCTGCGCTTTGGTTTCCTGCAGGCAGACCACGTCGGCCTTTTGCTGGCGCAGCCACTCGAACACGCCCTTGGTCGCGGCCGAGCGGATGCCGTTGGCGTTCAGGCTGATGATGCGCATGCGCGACTCCCGGTGCGGAGCGGGCATCATAGCAACCATGGCCGCGTCGCCCGACCTCCACGTCTGCCCTGTCACGTCCGCCTTGCGCGAAGCCGTGCTGCGGCTGCGCGCGCGACCGGGGCAGGACGGCTTCGTCAGTCCGCCCGCGCGCACCTTGGCCGACGCCGAGCAATGCGCCGGCAGCGAGCCGATGGCGATCCTGCTCGGTGTCACGCCGATCGGCTACTACCGCATCGAGCACAGCGCACGCGGCCTCACCGGCCTCGTTGATGATGCCGACGCGCTGGGCCTGCGCTCGTTCCAGCTCGATGCGTCCTGGCAGGGGCGCGGCCTCGCCATGCGCGCGATGGAGGCGCTGCTGTCCGACCTCGCGCAACGCCATCCGCAGGCGCGCCGGCTCCTGCTCACGGTGAATTGCGACAACGCCGCCGCGCTGGCGCTGTACCGGCGCGCGGGCTTTGCGGACAGCGGCACGCTGTACCATGGCGGCCGCTCCGGGCCGCAACATCTGTTGTGGCGCGCGCTTCCGTGAACCCCGAGCCGGGAAAGCGCTCCATGCGCTTTCCCGACTCGGCCAGTCCGGCGCATGCCCGGACTGACCTCCACCGGAGCAACGACCTGCGTCGTTGCTCCGCGGGCGATCCATCCACGGATCGCGCCACCGCAGCCCCGACACCAACCGGCGAGAACATCCATGCACGACTACCAGCGCGACTTCATCGAGCTCACCTTGCAGCGCGAAGTGCTGCGCTTCGGCGAATTCACGCTGAAGTCCGGGCGGCAGAGCCCGTATTTCTTCAACATGGGACGCATCGATTCCGGCGCCGCGCTGGGCCGGCTGGGCCGCGCCTACGCCGCCGCGGTGGCGAACGCGGGAATTGCGGTCGACATGCTGTTCGGTCCCGCCTACAAGGGCATCGCGCTGGCCGCCGCCACCGCGATCGCGCTGGCCGAGCAGCACGGCCGCGACCTGCCTTGGGCCTACAACCGCAAGGAGGCCAAGGACCATGGCGAAGGCGGCGTGCTGGTGGGCGCGCCGCTCAAGGGCCGCGTGCTGATCGTGGACGACGTGATGACTGCCGGCACCGCGGTGCGCGAGTCGCTGGCGCTGATTCGCGCCCACGGCGCGGAACCGGCCGGCGTGCTGATCGCGCTGGACCGGCAGGAACGCGGCCAGGGCGAACTCTCCGCCGCGCAGGAAGTCGCGCGCGACTACGGCATTCCGGTGATCGCGATCACCAGCCTCGCCGACGTGCTGGCGTACGCGGGCGAACGCCCGGAGCTGGCCGCCGAGCACGCGCGACTCGTCGCCTACCGCGGGCACTACGGGGTCGCTGGCTGAACCGCCGGGCGAACGCGATCACGGACCGGCGCCTGGACCGGCGGTCCCGGCGTCGCGTTGCTGCGATGATGTCTATACTTCCGACCAGGGGGTATTCATGCACAAGCCGCTACACGTCCTGACCATCATCGCGCTGCTCGCCAGCACCACCGTCTGCGCCCAGCAGGCCGACCACAACGGCATGCGCTACAAGTGGGTGGACGGCAAGGGCCTGCCGCATTTCAGCGACAGCCTCAGCCAGGACGCGATCAAGTACGGCTACGACGTGGTCAACGACCAGGGCATGGTGGTGCAGCGCGTGCAGCGCCAGCTCAGCCCCGAGGAACGCGCCGCCGCACAGAAGCAGGCCGCACAGCAGGCCGCCGCCCAGCGCGCCGCCCAGGACCGTGCCCGCGCCGACGAGCAGATGCTGTCCGCCTACCCCGACGAGGCCGCGTACAAGGCCGCGTTGCAGCAGGCGCTGGCGAACATGGACCAGCAGATCCACACCAGCCGGCTCAACCTGCGCAGCCAGGAGCAGGCGCTGACCGAACTGCTCGGTCGCGGCGCCGAGTTCGAGCACAACAAGCAGTCGCTGCCGAAGTCCCTGCAGGACGGCATCGCCAAGCAGCGCGGCGTGGTGAGCGACCTGCAGGCACTGCTGCAGCGCCAGCAGGCGCTGCGCGAGCAGGCCGCGCAGGCGCAGACGCAGCAGCTGGCGCACTACCGCGCCCTGCAGGCCGAGCAGGACGAGCAGCCCTGAGCCGCTGCACGGCACGAAGCCCGTGACGCGAAGGCCCGGCCATGCCGGGCCTTCGACGTTTGATCAGAACGGGAGCTTCAGCGCGGGATCGACGGCGAGCAGTTGTTCGCGGAACACCTGCTGGATGCGTGCGAGCGCAGTCGGGTTGTCCGCATCAAAGCGCAGCACCAGCACCGGCGTGGTGTTCGACGCACGCACCAGGCCCCAGCCGTCCGGCCAGTCGGCGCGCACGCCGTCGATGGTGATCAAGGTGGCATCGCCGAAATTCGCCCGGGCGCGGAACATCTCCATGAAGCGGTAGTGCTCGCCCTCGGCCAGCTCGATCTTCAGCTCCGGCGTGGAGACGCCTTTGGGCAGGGTGGCGAAGATCTCCTCCGGCGTGCGCTCCTCCAGGTCGCCGGCGAGGATCTCCAGCAGCCGCGCGCCGGCATAGATGCCGTCGTCGAAGCCGTACCAGCGCTCCTTGAAGAAGAAGTGGCCGCTCATCTCGCCGGCCAGCTCCGCGCCGGTCTCGCGCATCTTGCCCTTGATCAGCGAGTGGCCGGTGCGCCACATCATCGGGCTGCCGCCGGCCTCGAGGATCTGGCCCTTGAGGTGCCCGGTGCACTTCACGTCGTAGATGATGGTGGCGCCCGGCTGGCGCGCCAGCACGTCGCGCGCGAACAGCATCAGCAGGCGGTCCGGGAAGATGATCTCGCCGGCCTTCGTCACCACGCCCAAGCGATCGCCGTCGCCGTCGAAGGCCACGCCGAGGTCGGCGCCGGTCTGCTTCACCGCGAGGATCAGGTCTTCCAGGTTGTGCGGATCGGAAGGATCGGGATGGTGGTTGGGGAACGTGCCGTCCACCTCGCAGTACAGCGGCACCACGTCGCAGCCGATGCCGCTGAGCACCTGCGGCGCCACCGCGCCGGGAATGCCGTTGCCGCAATCCACCACCACCTTGAGCCGATGCTCGGCCTGCACGTCGGAGACGATGCGCTCCAGATAGTCCGGCAGCACGTCGACCTGGCGCAGGCTGCCTTCGCCGCCCTGCTCCAGCGCGTTCTCGGCGATGCGTCGGTACAGGTCCTGGATCGCGCCCTCGGACAGGGTCTGGCCGCCGATCACGATCTTGAAGCCGTTGTAGTCGGGCGGGTTGTGGCTGCCGGTCACCGCCACGCCGCAGCCGGTGTTGTAGTGCCAGGTGGCGAAATACACCACCGGCGTGGGCACGGCGCCCAGATCGATCACGTCGACGCCGGCCGCGCGCAGGCCATCGGCCAGCGCGCCGGCCAGTTCCGGGCCGGACAGGCGGCCGTCGCGGCCCACCACGATCTCGGTGAGCGCCTGTTCGCGCATCACCGTGCCGATCGACTGGCCGAGCAGGCGCGCCACATCGGCGTTCAGTGTCTTGCCCACCACGCCGCGGATGTCGTAGGCGCGGAAGATCGTCGGGTCGACCGTGACCTTCGTCGCGACCTTCGCTGCGGGCTTCGTCGCGGGGGCAGACGCCGGCGCGGACGCGAGCTTGGCGAGCACCGGCGCGGGCGGCGCGGACTGGCGGGCGGCTTGCCGGGACAACTTGAACTCCTCGATGTCGATGTCTTGCTCGGCGATCGGCAGCTCGCGCCGCCGCAACCGCCACCACAACAGGTACAGCCCCGCGGCGAGCCCGGTCAGCGCCAGCAGCGCGGTCAGCGGCCACGTGCGCGGCAGCACGATGAAGGCCATCGGCATGGCCGCGGCCACGCTGAACGCGCTGCCCGGCACCATCTTCGCGACCGGCTCCACTCCGGCACCGGCGCTGCCGTGCGAAAGGATGCGCATGTCGGCGCTGGCGTCGCCCTGGCGCAGGTCCAGCCGACCGCCCGCGGGCGACACCGCCTCGAAAGCCTGCTGCACCGGCGCAAACGGCAGCTCCACCCACAGCCAGGCCTGTGCCTGTTGCGGCGAGCCCAGCGGCAGCACCAGGCTCAACCGGCGGTCGCCCACGCCGTGCGACACGCTCTGCGCCGGCGGCAGGCCGTCGTCGGTCTGCGCGGCCATCAGCTGCGCGGCCTTGGCGTAGCCGAACTCGCGGAAATTCGCGTGCAACACCTCGCCGAGACTGCCGCTGTAGACGTCCAGCTTCAGCGCCTGCGGCAACTTCGAATGCAGCGCCGCCACCAGCGCGGCGCGATCGCCCTGCAGCGTGGCCGGATCCAGCGCGGTCACCGCCTGCTCCACTTGGGCGCGTTGCGCGGCGACCACCTGCGCCAGCTTCTGCACCGCCTCGTCGCGCGCCTGCTGCACGCGCGTGGCCGCGCTGCCCTCGTCCGCAATCAGCCAGGTCTGCCAGGCGCAGAACGCGCCGAGCAGCAGCAGCAGCGTGCCCAGCGCCAGCGGCCACAACCGTTGCCAGTCCGGCTGCACGCGCCGGCGTGCTCCATTTGCGTCACTCATCGCCATGCCCTGTCCCCACAGGTATTCGCCATGGCCGGTTCGACCCCGCGCCGAACCGGAATCACTTGATGCCCGTCGAACCGAAACCGCCGGTGCCGCGCACGCTGGGCGCGAACTCGTCCACGATGTGCAGCCGCGCCTGCGCCACCGGCACCAGCAGCAGCTGGGCGATGCGGTCGCCCACGCCGATGGTGACCGGCTCGCGGCCGCGGTTCCAGCAGGAAATCATCAACGGCCCCTGGTAGTCCGCATCGATCACGCCAACCAGGTTGCCCATCACCAGGCCCTGTTTGTGACCCAGCCCGGAGCGCGGCACGATCAGCGCGCACCAGCCCGGATCGCCGATATGGATGGCGATGCCGCTGGGCACCAGCGCGCTGTCGCCCGGCGCCAGCGTCAGCGGCGCGTCCAGCGCGGCGCGCAAATCCATGCCTGCGCTGCCAGCAGTAGCCGCCTCCGGCAACGGAATGCTGTCACCCAGGCGCGGATCGAGGATCTTCAGTTCGACATCCAGCATCGCCGCGCTCACCCGCGCACCGCGCGGTAGCGTTCGGCCACGCAGGCAACCAGCTGCCGCGCCAGCTCGGCCTTGCCGGCGCGCGCCAACGCCAGCATGCCGTCGGCCCAGTACACGTCCAGCGCGTTGTCGGCGGTCTCGAAACCCAGGCCGTCGCCGACCCGGTTCGCGGCGATCATGTCCAGGCCCTTGCGCTGCAGCTTGTCCTGCGCGTAGCGCGCCACGTCGTGCGTCTCGGCGGCGAAGCCCACCAGGAAGGGATGCGCGGCCTGCGCGGACAGGCTGCCGAGGATGTCGGGGTTCTCGGCCAGCTTGAGCATCAGGTCGGCGCCGGCCTGCTTCTTCAGCTTGCGCTCGGCCACCTCGGCCGGGCGGTAGTCGCCCACCGCGGCCGCGCCGATGTAGATCTGCGCCTGCGTGGAGGCGTCGAGCACTGCGGCCTGCATCTGCGCCGCGCTGCGCACGTCGACGCGCCGCGCCACGCCGGGCGGCGTGGCCAGGCTCACCGGGCCGGCCACCAGGGTGACGTTCGCGCCGGCTTCCGCCGCCGCCTGCGCCACCGCGAAACCCATCTTGCCGGAGCTGCGGTTGCCGATGAAACGCACCGGGTCGATGTCCTCGAACGTCGGGCCGGCGCTGACCACCACCTGCAACCCGGCCAGCGCGCCGCCGCCGAACGAGGCCGCCAGCGCGTCGCGCAATTCATGCGGCTCCAGCATGCGGCCCGAGCCCACGTCGCCGCAGGCCTGCTCGCCCGCCGCCGGACCGAGCACCTGCACGCCGCGCTGGCGCAGCACAGCCAGGTTCGCCTGCACCGCCGGGTGCGCCCACATCTGCTGGTTCATCGCCGGCGCCACGCAAAGCGGCGCGGCGCTAGCCAGGCACAGCGTGGTGAGCAGGTCGTCGGCGTGGCCGTGCGCCAGCTTCGCGAGCACGTCCGCGCTGGCCGGCGCGATCAGGATCCGTTCGGCCCAGCGCGCCAGCTCGATGTGGCCCATCGCCGCCTCGGCGCTCGCGTCCCACAGCGAGGTGCGTACCGACTGGCCGGACAGCGCCTGGAAGGTGGCCGCGCCCACGAAGTGCTCGGCGCCCGCCGTCATCACCACGCGCACCTCGGCACCCTGCTCGCGCAGGCGGCGAACCAGTTCGCAGGACTTGTAGGCGGCGATGCCGCCGGACACTCCCAGCAGGATGCGGCGTTGGGCAAGACTCATGTAGGCAGGGCCTGACGTGCGGGCAGACGGTTAGCTTACCGGAATCGTGCCGCGCGACTGCTGCCCGCATCGCATCCGCGACGGCACGCTGAAGGGCATGAGCATCCGCGACTGGCCCGAAGGCGAACGCCCCCGCGAAAAGCTGCTGGCGCGCGGCAGCAGCGCGCTGTCCGACGCCGAGCTGCTGGCCGTGCTGCTGGGCAGCGGCGTGCGCGGCAAGGACGCGATCGCGCTGGGCCGCGAACTGCTGGTGAACGCGGGCAGTCTCGGCGCCCTGCTCGGCCGGCCCGACTCGTCCGTACGCGCCGCTGGCCTCGGCCCGGCCAAGCGCGCCCGCATCGCTGCCGCGCTGGAACTGGCCCGGCGCAGCCTCGCCGAACAACTGCGCGAAGCGCCTGCGCTGGGCAATCCGCGCGACAGCGGCGACTACCTCAGCGCCCGGTTGCGCCACCTGCCCTACGAGGTGTTCGGCTGCCTGTACCTCGACAACCGCCACCGCGTGCTGGCGTTCGAGGAACTGTTCCGCGGCACCGTGGACGGCGCCAGCGTGCACCCGCGCGAGGTGGTGCGCGCCTGCCTGCAGCACAACGCCTGCGCGGTGATCTTCGCCCACAACCACCCCTCGGGCGTGGCCGAGCCCAGCGCGGCCGACCGCGCGATCACCCGCGAACTGCGCGAGGCCCTGCAACTGGTGGGGGTGCGTGTGCTCGATCACCTGGTGATCGGCCACGGCGAGCCGGTGTCGATGGCCGCACGTGGCCTGATCTGAAACCGGTCGCAAGACAATAGTCGTGGAGCCGGTTTTTTTACGGCTCTTCTTGAAGAGTGCGGCCATGGATGGCCGCCCGTTTGATCTTCGCGTTCACGGACGAACGCACGAATACAGACAAAAAAAACGGCGCGGGATGAGCCGCGCCGTGGTTGCCGATTCGGGGAGGGGAGAGAGCGGCGTCTCCGTGTGCCATGGGGAGGGGAGTCGCCACCGGCACGCAGCCAGTGTGGCGCCGCCGCATGACGGGGCGATGACGATCCCGCGCCATAGCGATGACCGCCAAGCGGCCGTTACTTATGCACAAAAGCTCGCGACCGGCATTTGCGCCCCTCAGTGCAACCATGACTTCAAGCATGGTCTTTATATATTTGATTCATAATTATTTTTCTCGAACAACATGACTTGGCCGCGCATGCAACGATGCGCCCACCACGGCAGGCGCCGCTTTCCCCACAGACTTATCCACAGGAAGCGCGCCGCGCCGCAGCATGTCGGCCTCGATCGCGGCTCGGCGGCCGTCCCACGCAAGCGGTCTGCTAGGATTACCGGTTCCATCCCGGAATTGCCGCGCCCGTGAAAGCCCAGCTGCACGAACTCGTCCTCGAAGCCATCCACGCCCTGCAAACCCAGGGCAGTTTGCCCGCCGACCTGGTGGTGCCAAGCTTCGTGATCGAGCGCACGCGCAGCCGCGAGCACGGCGATTTCGCCTGCAACGCCGCGATGCTGCTGGCGAAGCATGCCCGCGCCAAGCCGCGCGAACTGGCCGAAAAGCTGGTCACCGCGCTGCCGGCCAGCGAACTGCTGGTGAAGGTGGAGATCGCCGGCCCCGGTTTCATCAACCTCTTCCTTGCCGCCGACGCCAGCCAGGCGCAGGTGCGCCGCATCCTCGAACAGGGCGCCAGCTACGGCCGCAACGCGCTGGGCGCGGGCCGCACGGTGGGCGTGGAATTCGTCTCGGCGAACCCCACCGGCCCCTTGCACGTGGGCCACGGCCGCGGTGCGGCGATCGGGGACTGCCTGAGCCGCCTGCTGGAAGCCAGCGGCTGGAACGTGAAGCGCGAGTTCTACTACAACGACGCCGGCGTGCAGATCGCCAACCTCGGCATTTCGGTGCAGGCGCGCGCGCGCGGCCTCGCCCCCGGCGACGCCGGCTGGCCGGAGGACGGCTACCGCGGCGACTACATCGCCGACGTGGCCAAGGCCTATCTCGCCGGCGACAGCGTCACCGTGGAAGGCCACACCGTCACCGGCGCAAAGGACGTGGAGGATCTCGACGCGATCCGCGCGTTCGCCGTGGCTTCCCTGCGTCGCGAGCAGGATCTCGACCTCAAGGCCTTCGGCGTGGCCTTCGACGTGTATTTCCTGGAGTCCTCGCTGTACGCCGACGGCAAGGTGGAGGAGACCGTGCGCGAACTGGTCGCCCACGGCCACACCTACGAGGAAGGCGGCGCGCTGTGGCTGAAGACCACCGACTTCGGCGACGACAAGGACCGCGTGATGCGCAAGTCCGACGGCACTTACACCTACTTCGTGCCGGACGTGGCCTATCACTTGTCGAAGTGGCAGCGCGGCTACGAGAAGGCGATCACCGAGCTGGGCTCCGACCACCACGGCTCGCTGGCCCGCGTGAAGGCCGGCCTGCAGGCGCTCGACTGCGGCATTCCCAAGGGCTATCCCGACTACGTGCTGCACCAGATGGTCACCGTGATGCGCGGCGGCGAGGAGGTGAAGATCTCCAAGCGCGCCGGCAGCTACGTCACCTTGCGCGACCTGATCGACGAGGTGGGCCGCGACGCCACGCGCTACTTCCTGATCTCGCGCAAGGGCGATTCGCAACTGGTGTTCGACATCGACCTGGCCCGCTCGCAGACCAACGACAACCCGGTCTACTACATCCAGTACGCCCACGCCCGCGTGTGCTCGGTGCTGCGCCAGGCTGGCGAGAAAGGGTTCACGTTCGATCAGCACAATGGGCTCAAGCAACTCGCGCGGCTGGACAACGAGCACGAGCAGGCCCTGCTCACCGAGCTGTCGCGCTACCCCGAAGTGGTGGAAGCCGCGGCGACGAACCTGGAACCGCACCTGCTCGCCGTGTGGCTGCGCGAACTGGCGAACGCGTTCCACACCTACTACAACTCGCACCAGTTCCTGGTTGACGACAAGGACCTGCGCGACGCCCGCCTCGCCCTCGTGGTGGCGACCCGGCAGGTCCTGCGCAACGGTCTCGACTTGCTGGGCCTCGGCGCCCCGGAGAGCATGTGATGGCAGCACGCAAAGGCAAGGGTCGGCAGGCGGTACGCAACGGCGGCGGCGGCATTCCCGGCTGGGTCTGGGCGCTGGTCGGCGTGCTGATCGGCGCGGTGGCGGTGGTGGTGCTGATGCGCCACTCGCTGATGCCGATGACCGCGAAAACCGGCCCGCAGGCGAATCCGCAGGCCACCGCCGAGGCCCCCAGCGAGACCGGCGCGGTGGCGCCGGGCACCGCCGAGAGCGCGCCGAAGAAACCGCAGTTCGACTTCTACTCCGTGCTGTCGGAGAAGGAAGTGCGCATCCCGGATGCCGAAATCAGCGCGCAGGCCAAGGCCGAACAGCAGAAGCAGCAGGCCGCCGCGAACACGCCGGCGAACGCTGCGCCCGCGACCGCGCCAGTGGCGCCGTCGGCGCCCGGCAATCCGCCGGTGGCCACCCAGAACGTGGAGGCCGCGCCCGCCGCCGCCGTGCCGAAACCCGCGGCCGGCAGCGGCTACCTGCTACAGGTCGGCGCCTTCCCGAATCCCGCCGACGCGGAGACCATGAAGGCGAAGCTCGCCATGCAGGGCTTCGTGGCCAACGTGCAGTCCGTCAGCGTCAACGGCCAGACCTTCCACCGCGTGCGGCTGGGGCCGTTCCCCACCGCCAGCGCGCTGGAGGCGACCAAGCAGCGCCTCGCCGGCGTCGGCATCAACTCCATCGCGCTGAAGGAAGGCCGCTAAGTTACCGCCACCCGGCACCCCGAGGCCGCGCCCGCAACGCGGCCTTTTTTGTTGCCTTAAGCATGCGTGAAGTTCACTCGCGGCGACCTTCACGTCTCGCTTCGCCGGCACCGCGCACGATGCTTGGCCGCCGTCCGTCAGCGACGCGCAGGGGATGCCAGCGACACGCAGGGGATGTTCCATCCACGCAACGGGACCCGTGCCCGGGGAGGTTCGCATGAAAAGCAGCACAGTCTGGCTGTCGCTGGCGTTCGCGCTGGCCTGCAGCAGCGCGCAGGCGGCGGACAATGTCCGCGTGGCCCGCGATTTCACCGACATGGTGGCACCCACGGACCAGCAAGCGTACGAGGCCGGCACCAAGCACTTCAACCAGTGCCTGCACCAGCACGGCTTCAAGTACAACTGGACGGCCTGGACGCACGAAACTGGCGACACCTACAGCTACTCCTACGTCTCCGACCCGATGCCGTGGGCCACCTTCGACGCGATGGACACCGCGGTGAAAGCCTGCCTCGGCGTGATCCACTCCGACGTCAACCCGCACCTGAAGAGCGAGATCAGCGCGTTCATGCAGGCGATGCCCGAGCTGAGCCACCAGCCCAAGGACATGGGCCCGCCTCCGCCGCTGATCGAGGTCAGGTACTTCACGCTCAAGCCCGGCCACCAGGCCGTGGAAACCTTCATGGCCGCGGTGAAGAAGATCGCCGCCGCCGCCGCGAAGTCGAACTGGCCCCACTACTTCCAGTTCGCCCGGATGATCGACGCCGGCGACGGTGCCCCCGACTTCATCCTGGTGATCCCCGACAAGAACTGGGCGGACGTGGGCACGGAACCCGATCCCGACGTGTGGAAGATGGTCGAGAACGTGTATGGCAAGAGCGACGCGGCCGCGATCCGCCAGTCGATCAATGACGCGGTCGCCAAGCAGTCCTCCCACGTGGACAGCTACAACGCGGAGCTGAGCTACATCGCCTCCGGCAAGTGAGTGGTGCCACGCGGTCCGGGCGACCGGCTCGGTCGCCCGGACCCGCGCCGGCCATTACACTGGCGCACATGACGACCAAGACTGCCTGGATCACCGGCGCCACCGCCGGTTTCGGCGCCGCCACCGTGGCGCGCTTCGTGGCCGGCGGCTGGCGGGTGATCGCCAGCGGCCGCCGCGCCGAACGGCTGCAACAACTGGTGGATGCACTTGGTGCCGACAAGGTGCATGTCGCCGCCTTCGACATCCGCGACGAGGCGGCGCTGCGCGCGGCCGTCGACGCGCTGCCGCCGGCGTTCGCCGGCATCGACCTGCTGGTCAACAACGCCGGCCTCGCGCTGGGCACCGCGCCGGCGCAGCAAGCCGATCTCGCGCAGTGGCGGCAGATGATCGATACCAACGTCACCGCGCTGGCGACGATGACCCACGCCCTGCTGCCGCGCCTGATCGAACGCCGCGGCGCGATCGTGAACATCAGCTCGATCTCGGCCAGCTACCCGTACCGCGGCGGCAACGTGTACGGCGGCACCAAGGCCTTTGTCAGCCAGTTCTCGCAGAACCTGCGCGTGGACCTGCACGGCACCGGCGTGCGCGTGAGCTCGATCGAGCCCGGCATGGCCGAGACCGAGTTCACCCTGGTGCGCACCGGCGGCGACCAGGCCGCCTCCGACCAGCTCTACGCGGGCGCCCACCCGATCACCGCGGCCGACATCGCCGACACGATCTGGTGGATCGCCAACCTGCCGCCACACCTCGACGTCACGCGGCTGGAAATCATGCCGGTGAGCCAGTCGGCGGCCGGCCTGCAGGTGCATCGGGACTGAGTCGCCCGTTCGGGAAGAAGCCAGGGCGCGGGCGGAAAAACCGCGCGCCGGCCGAACCCGAACGCAATCGATCCCTCACTCCCGATGCACGTCGTGGGTCACGAACGACTGCTCCGCCGGCGGCGCGGCCAGCCATTGCGGATGGGCCAGCGTGTGCTGCATGTCGGCGAGGCCGCTGCGCCAGTGGCCGTGCATGCTGGCGGCGCTGAACTCGTAGTCCTTGTAGTGGCCCTCGTAGGGCCGGTCGCGATAGATCAGGTGGATCAGGTTGACCAGCGCGCCGTTCGCCTCGCATTCGGCCTGGCGATACGCAGGGTCGGTGCGACGTTCCGGCGGCACCAGCGCCAGCACTTCCTGCAGCAGGCGCTGGCGCCGGCGGCTCTCGTGCATGTACTCGGTCATCAGCCGGGTGCGGCTGGAGTACTGGATCTCCTTGCTGCGCTCGGCCACGCCGGGCATGTCGTGCGGCAATTCTCCCCGCGCGCTCCACAGGTCGACCTGGAACACCAGCATGTCGCGCGGCGGCTGCTCGGTGAGCACGCGGTACAGCGGCGTGTTGGAAACCACGCCGCCGTCCCAGTAGTACTCGCCGTCGATTTCCACCGCGGGGAAGCCCGGCGGCAGCGCGCCGGACGCCATGAAGTGCTCGGGCCCGAGGCGCTGCCGGGTGTTGTCGAAATAGACGAAATTGCCGCTCTTCACGTTCACCGCGCCCACCGACACGCGCATCGCGCGCGCGTCGTTGACGCGGTCGAAATCGACCAGGCGTTCCAGCGTGGCGCGCAGGGGCGTGGTGTCGTACCAGCTCGCGGTGGCGGGCGTGGCCTGCGCCTGCAGGAACGGCGGCGGCAGGCGCGGCCGGAAGAAGCCGGGCTGGCCCTCGACCAAGGCGCGCCACGCGGCGAGACCGCTGAGCCCGTTCTGCATCGCCAGCGGCCAGTGGCGGGCATCGAGGCCCGCCGGCAATGCGGGCGACGGCCAAGGCGAGGCGCGGCAGATCGTGTCCCAGAACGCGCGCAGGCGCTCGACGCGGCGCTCCGGCGGATTGCCCGCGATGATCGCCGCGTTCAACGCGCCGATCGAGATGCCGGCGACCCAGCCGGGGCGCAGCTGCGCTTCCTCCAGCGCCTCGACCACGCCGGCCTGGTAGGCGCCCAGGGCGCCACCGCCCTGCAGCACCAGCACCACGCATGCGTAGTCGCGCGCCACCTGCGCGGCCAGCGACGCCGCGGCGGCATCCGCCATGCTGTTCACTGCATGTACCAGCCGTGGCTGACCACGATGCTCTGCCCGGTCAGCGCGGCGCTGGGGAAGGTGGCGAGGTACAGCGCGGTCTGCGCGATGTCCTCGACCGTGGTGAACACGCCGTCCACGGTGTCCTTCAGCATCACGTTCTTGATGACGTCGGCCTCGCTGATGCCGAGCTCCTTCGCCTGTTCGGGAATCTGCTTCTCCACCAGCGGCGTGCGCACGAAGCCGGGGCAGATCACGTGCGAGCGCACGTTGTGCGCGGCGCCTTCCTTGGCCAGCGTGCGCGCCAGGCCCAGCAGGCCGTGCTTGGCGGTGACGTAGGCGGACTTCAGCTTCGAGGCCTCGTGCGAATGCACCGAGCCCATGTAGATCACGATGCCGCCGCGATCGTTCTTGTACATGTGCTGCAACGCGGCCTTGGTGGTGAGGAAGCCGCCGTCGAGATGGATCGCCAGCATCTTCTTCCAGTCGGCGAAGGCGAACTGGTCAATCGGATTGATGATCTGCACGCCAGCGTTGGAAATCAGGATGTCGAGCGTGCCGAAGCTGGCGACCACCTTGTCGGTGCCGGCGTTCACCGCCGCTTCGTCGGTGACGTCCATCGCGATGCCGATCGCCTTGCCGCCGGCCGCGTTGATCGCCGCCGCGGTGGCGTCGGCCGCCTGCTGGTTGATGTCGCAGATCGCCACCTTCGCGCCGTGCTTCGCGTAAAGCTCGGCGATCGCCTTGCCGAGGCCGCTGGCCGCGCCGGTGATCAAGGCCACCTTGCCGTCGAGACTGCCCATGGGGTAACTCCGTGAGGGGAAGACCCGCATTGTAGGCAGCGCGCGTGACGGAACCATCATGCCGTGGGTGCAAGACCGGCTTGCTTCCTCTCCCCTGCGGGGAGAGGAAGCAACAAGGCGTCAGCCTTCCTCGGCAAGGTAGGTGTAGGCGGTGAGGCCGCCGTCCAGCGTGCGATACAGCTGCTCCGCCGGCTCGCCCGCGATGCCGGCCGCGGCGATGCGCTCACGGTAGCTGGCGCGCAGTGCAGCGAGGTCGTAGCCCACGTAGTCCAGCATCAGGTCGGTGGTGTCGCCGCGGCGCCTGTGCGCGAAAACATACGAATCACCGTCCACGCGCACGTTCACCGCGTCGGTGTCGCCGAACAGGTTGTGGATGTCGCCCAGCGTCTCCTGGTAGGCGCCCACCATGAAGATGCCGAGCCGGTAGCTCTCGCCGTCCTTCAGCGCGTGCAGCGGCAGCGAGACGTCCACGCCCTCGGCATCGACGTAGTGGTCGATGCGGCCGTCCGAGTCGCAGGTGAGGTCGACGATCACGCCGCGCCGCGTCGGCTCCTCGTCCAGCCGCGCGATCGGCGCGATCGGGAAGATCTGCTCGATCGCCCAGATGTCGGGCACCGATTCGAACACCGAGAAGTTGACGAAGTACTTGTCGACCAGCTTCTCGTCCAGCTCGTCCAGCGCGGCGCGGTGCGAGCGTTCGCCGGGCAGCAGGCGCGCGCGCACGGCGTTCGCGATGGCGTAGTACATCTCGTCCAGCCGTGCACGGTCGGCCAGCGCAAGCTGGCCCAGCGCGTACAGCGCCTGGCCTTCACTGAGGTGGTGCTGGGCCTCGTGGAACAGTTCCAGCGCGGGGCGCGCATCGAGCTCGGCGTGCACCTCGCGCAGGCGGCGCAGCACCGCGGGCTCGTCCTGCGCCACCGGCGGAATCGTGCCCACCGGCACTTCCTCCACCTCGCTCACGTTGACCACCAGCACGGCATGGTGCGCGGTCATCGCGCGGCCGGCCTCGGTGAGGATGTGCGGCGCCTTGAGGCCTTCCGCCTCCACCGCCTCGGCCAGCGACTGCACGATCGTGGCGGCGTACTGCTCGATCGAGTAGTTGATCGAGTTGTGGCTGCGCGAGCGCGAGCCTTCGTAATCCACGCCCAGGCCGCCGCCCACGTCGACGATCTCCAGCGGCACGCCCATGCGGGTGAGCTCGACGAAGTAGCGCGTGGCTTCGCGCATGCCGTTGGCGATGTCGCGCACGTTGGAGATCTGCGAGCCCATGTGGAAGTGCTGCAGCTTCAGCGTGTGCTTGAGGCCGGCCTGGTCCAGCCGCGCTATCAGGGTCAGCACCTGCTGCGGCGACAGCCCGAACTTGCCCTTGTCGCCGCCGGTGTTCTGCCACTTGCCGGCGCCGATCGAGGCAAGGCGCACGCGCACGCCGAGCAGCGGCTCCACGCCCAGCGCCTTCGCCTCGGCGAACACGTGGTCCAGCTCGGACAACTTCTCGATCACGATATGCACGCGCAGGCCGAGCTTCTTGCCGATCAGCGCGAGGCGGATGTATTCGCGGTCCTTGTAGCCGTTGCAGATCACGATGGAACCGGGCCGCGCCATCGCCAGCACCGCCATCAATTCCGGTTTCGAGCCGGCTTCCAGGCCGAAACCTTCCGCGCCCGCGGCCACCAGCTCACCGGCCACGCCGCGTTGCTGGTTCACCTTGATCGGGTAGATCGCGGTATAGCCGCCCGCGTAGTGCCACTCGTCGATCGCCTTGGCGAACGCGGCCTGCAGGCGGGCGAGGCGGTCGGCGAGGATGTCGGGAAAGCGCACCAGCAACGGCAGGCGCAGGCCTTCGGCGCGGGCGCGCTCCACGATCGCCGGCAGCGACAGCGCGGGGCCGCGCGCACCGTGCGGGAGTATCGCGATCTCGCCGCGGGCATCGACATCGACGTAACCGTCGCCCCAATGGGCCACGGCATAGGTGTGACGCGCATCGGCCACGGTCCAGGGCTTCGACATGAAGCGTCTCCTTGTGCAAACGGGATGCCTGTCGTCGCAGCGGCGAGCCTTGACGGATAGAAGCGCGATGGGCCGGAAGCCTCGCACGCCGCGGGGCCGATCGCACCAGCCGGCACGCCGAGGGCGGCCGAGGCGCCATTGTAACGGGCCCGGCGGCCGGCCCAAACCCCGCCCGCGGCGGCTCGGCTACAATGGGCGGCCAAATACCCCGCATTCACGCCCAGGTACACCCATGTCGCAGCAGCCCACACCGAATGAAGCCCGCTGGTTCACCGAGGCGCACCAGGCCTCCGGCTCCTCCATCGGCTTCCGCACCGAGCAACTGCTGCATGCGGAGAAGACCCCGTTCCAGACCATCGAGATCCACCAGACCACCGACTGGGGCAAGTTGATGGTGATCGATGGCTGCGTGATGCTCACCACGCGCGACAACTTCCTCTACCACGAGATGATGACCCACCCGGCGCTGTTCACCCATGCGCGCGCCAAGCGCGTCGTCATCATCGGCGGCGGCGACTGCGGCACGCTGCGCGAGGTGCTGAAGCACGAGGAAGTCGAGCACGCCGTGCAGGTGGAGATCGACGAGCGCGTGACGCGGCTCGCCGAGCAGTACTTCCCCGAGCTGTGCGAGTCGAACCACGACCCGCGCGCCGAACTGCTGTTCATCGACGGCATCAAGTACATGGCCGAGGCCGAGCCCGAGTCGCTGGACCTCATCATCGTCGACTCGACCGACCCGGTAGGCCCCGCCGAAGGCCTGTTCAACGCCGCGTTCTACGTCAGCTGCCACAAGGCGCTGCGCCACGGCGGCCTGCTGGTGCAGCAGAGCGAATCGCCGCTGGCGCACCTCGAACTCATCAAGTCGATGCGCGCCGCGATGCGCACCGCCGGCTTCAGCGCCGTGAAGACCCTGCCATTCCCGCAGCCCTGCTACCCCACCGGCTGGTGGAGCTGCACCATGGCGCGCAAGGGCGGCGACCTCAGCGGCTTCCGCGAGCGCGGCGCTTCAGCCAAGAACTTCCCTACCAGGTACTACAACGCCGAGATCCACAAGGCCGCGCTGGCCCAGCCGGAATTCATGCGCGAGGCGCTGGGCGAATAGGAACGGCTTCAGCCGCGACCCAGGCTCGCGCCGCTCTTCAAAACATCTTCGACCGCACCTTGGGCAGCAGCACCAGGGCCAATGTCACCAGCGGCCCGAACGGCAACGACAGCAGGAACCACAGCAGGCCGCTGCGGTTCTTGCCTTGGGCCAGGCCCGCGTTGATCAAGGCCAGCGTGCCCCAGCCGGCAAACCAGGGTGCGCCATCGGCAAAACTCGAAAAGTGATTCACGACGGCCCTCCGCCCTCTGTGGTGGAGCGCGCCGGGCGCGCGGACCAGAGGCCATCCTAGCAATCCCGCTGCGAACGAGCCCGCTGCGACGGCCCATGACTCAGAAACCGTTCAGAGCATCCTCAACACCCGGCCGCTAAGCTGGCGGCCCCGTGATCGCTGGAGCACCCCATGCGTGGATGGCATTGCCTCGCCCTTGCCGGCGCCCTGTCGCTGCCCGTCGCCCCCGCGGCGGCGGCGGTGAAACAAGCCGCTGCGGATGCGGCACCGGCCACCGGCGACAGCGCGCGCGAGCAGGCGCTGCAGGCTTTCCAGCACGATCTGGTCAGCGTGCTGGCGCTGCGTGCCACGGCCCAACCGCTGCTGGGCGCGGCGTTGCTGGCCCGTCCGCTGCCGCGGCAGCCGAAAACCAACAGTTTCCACGCGCTGATCAACCGCGCCGCCGCGGCCAGCGATGCCGGCCCCGCCGTGCAGTGGGCGCGCCTCGCCGACTGCGACGCGAAGGCCGATGCCTGCCCGAACGCCAGCGCGCTGCGCAAGCTGGTGGAGCAGGCGCCGGACAACGCCGCGGTGTGGCTGCTCAAGCTCGGCCTCGACACCCGCGACATGAAATCCGATGCGGCGCGCGTGGACTTGGCCAGGGCCGCCGCCGCCAAGCTCTACGACGACTACACCGGCAGCAGCCTCGCGGCGCTGGCCGGCGTGGTGGATGCGTTGCCCCCGCCGCCGGCCACGCAGGGCACGGGCGGACCCGTCGGCGTGCAGGCGCTGATCGTGCAGGGCAATGCCCGGCTGCAGCCGCGGCCCGCGCTGCCGGTCGTCGCCAAGCTGTGCGAGAACGCGGGCGACGACGCCGCGATCAAGGCCGACTGCCTCAGGCTCGGCAAGCTGCTCGAATGGGGTTCCAGCCCGCTGGCGCGCTCGCTGGGCCTGCACCTGCGCGAGGTGCTCGGGGACGCAACCGCGCAGGCGGACGCACGGCAGCAGCGCCGCGACCTGATCTGGCAGGTGCAGAACTACTCGCAGCTGGCGCTGCGCGCGCAGGACGATCCCGCGCTGGCGCAGCAGTTGCTGGCGGCCGCGAAGCAGGGCGGCACCGAGATGAGCCAGCTGACCGCCGTGCTGCGCGCCAGCGGCGTCTCGACCACCGCGCCCGGCAGCTGGCAGCCGCCCGCGCCGGACGCCCCGGCCCCGGCGCACTCCCCATGACGGGCCGCAGCGGTTAGGCTTGGTCCACCTTTCGCGACAAGGGCGTACCCATGGTCACGACGCTGGTGGCGAGCAGCAAGGGGGGATGCGGCAAGAGCACGCTGGCGACACAGCTGGCGTCGCACTGGGCCCAAGCCGGGCAGCACACCGCCATCGTGGATGCCGATCACCAGGGCTCCAGCTACCGCTGGGCCACGCGTCGGCCCGACCACGTGCCCGGCGTGCTGGGGCTGGAAGGCGGTCGCAAGGCGCTGCAGCGCGTGCCGCCGGACACGCAGCAACTGCTGATCGACACCGCGGCCGGCTCGGGCGAGCGCGAGCTCGAACCCTTCATCGAGCAGGCCGACGTGCTGCTGGTGCCGGTGCTGCCGTCCAGCTTCGACCTCGACGCCACGCTGCATTTCCTCGACGCACTGCAGGCGATCAAGCGCATCAAAAGCGGCAAGCTGCCGGTGGCGCTGGTGGCGAACCGGCTCAAGCCCTGGACCCACGCCAGCCAGGACGCGGTGGAGCAGCTCGCGGGCGCCTCGCCGTTCCCCGTCGTCGCCCAGTTGCGCGACAGCCAGGCCTACGTGCTGCTCGCTGCGCTGGGCAAGGGCATCTTCGACTACCAGTCCGAGCAGGTGCGCGGCCACCAGCAGGACTGGAAGCCGCTGCTGCGCTGGATCAAGCGCCAGGCCGCCTGAGCCTGCAGCCAACCATTCACCGGAGTCCTCCATGCACGAACTGATCCTGCTGCGCCACGCCGAAGCCCTGCCCGCCGAGGGCGACGGCGACGATCGCCAGCGCCCGCTGAGCGAGCACGGCCGGCGCGAGGCGCAAGACGCCGGCGCATGGCTGGCACGGCATGGCGCACGACCGCTGCGCGCACTGTGCTCGCCCGCGCGGCGCGCCGAGGAAACCGCGCAGCTGGCGCTGGCCGCGCTGGCCGACCCGCCGCCGCTGCAGCAGGCCGGCGAGATCTACGACGCCACCCCCGGCGAACTGCTGGCCCTGCTCGACCAGCACGCCGACGCCGGCACCGTGCTGCTGGTGGGCCACAACCCCGGCATCGAGCGGCTGGTGGCACTGCTGGTGGAAGGCCGTTCGGACGAATTCCGCGGCATGCCGCCGGCCGGGCTGGCCGTGCTGCACCTCAGCAGCGGCCCGCTGGAGCCGGCCAGCGCGCGGCTGGATGCGTTCTGGTCGCCGCGCTGAATCGCCGGAAAGACCGTTCGTGCCGAACGTGGCGGAACGCGGTTCCGCGAGGCCGGAACACGGCCGCCTCCAGACCCGCGTCGCTGCGGCCTCCCCGCGCCATCGAAGCATCCACATGCATGCCCGCGCCCCGGCGCCACGCCCGGGGCGAACGGGTTTTGGGATAACTTCAACAACACGCCCGGGGCATGACGCCTCGCCTCGTCCATCGTTCATGTCGTTTCGCTGGCTGCTGCTTCCCGTCCTGCTGCTCGTCGCGCTGCTGCAAGGCTGCACGCTGAGCCGCGCCCAGATCCGCGAGGCCGGCGCCATCGTCGCCGCCAGCCCCGGCCGCGAGGACAGCTGCCACCAGGCCGACCGTTGCGCCACGCCTTCGCCCCTGCTGGATGCCGCGCAGCAGGCGATCGCCGACTCCACGTCCGAGCATCCGGTCAACACCGTCACCCTGCTCGACGACAGCGAGGCCGCGCTGGTGGCGCGCCTCAGCCTGATCCGCGCCGCGCAGCACAGCATCGACGTGCAGACCTACATCTGGGACGAGGACGACATCGGCCAACTGGTGCTGAACGAGCTGGTGCAGGCCGCGCGGCGCGGGGTGCAGGTGCGCATCCTCGCCGACCAGCTGTTTTCGTTCGGCGACCTCGGCCTGCTCGACCGCCTCGCCCGGGTCAGCCCGAACCTCGAGGTGAAGCTGTACAACCCCACCTTCCACGATGCGCAGACGCCGCCGCTGCAGTTCGCCGCCGGCGTCTTGTGCTGCTTCATGAAGTTCAACCAGCGCATGCACAACAAGCTGCTGCTGGTGGACGACGCCATCGGCATCACCGGCGGGCGCAACTACCAGAACCGCTACTTCAACTGGGACCCGGATTTCGACTACCTCGACCGCGACGTGATGGCCGGCGGCCCGGTGGGCCGCGAGATGGCCGACAGCTTCGCGCTGTTCTGGAACCACCGGCGCTCGGTGCCGCTGATCCGCCTGCGCGACGTCAACCGGCGCATCCGCAGCGACCGCGCGGCGCCCGGCTGGCCCGCGCCGCACTACACCGACCCGGCGCGGGTGGCGCGCGCCCAGGCCGAGGCGGAGGACCCCGACTGGCTCGCCGCCTGGATCGGCGACGACACCTTGCGCGTGAGCCAGGTGAACTACTTCAGCGACCTGCCGGCCAAGACCGACGAGCCGACCAAACGCAGCGCGCGCGAACTCACCGGCCGCCTGATGCGCATGGTCGCCGACGCGAAGCACGAGGTGGTGGTGCAGACGCCCTACCTGGTGCTCAGCAAGCGCGCGCAGGACATCTTCAAGCGCCTGCACCGGGAAAACCCGTCGCCCAGCATCATCATCTCCACCAACTCGCTGGCCGCCACCGACGCGTTCGCGGTGTACGGGCTGTCCTACAAGCACCGCCGCCGCTACCTCACCGAATACGGCTTCCAGATCCACGAGCTGAAACCGCACGCCGACAGCGCCGCCGAGGCCTGGGAAGAAGCGAACGAGGACCAGGATGACGGCCCCACCGGCCAGCCCATCGCCGCGCCCGGCAAGTCCGCCAAGTCCGGCAAGCCGCGCCAGCGCTTTCCCGGCAACGAGCGCCGCCCCGGCGTGTTCGGCAGCCACGGCCGGCGCAACCGCCCCGCCCCGCTGCGCAGCAACGGTCGCCGCTACAGCCTGCACGCCAAGTCGATGGTGGTGGACGACAGCTTCGCGATGGTCGGCTCGCACAACTTCGACCCGCGCTCCGACCACTACAACACCGAGGCCGGCGTGATCGTCTACGACCCCCGCTTCGCCAGCGAAGTGCGCGCCTCCATCCTCGAGGACACCTTGCCGCAGAACGCCTGGACCATCGCCAGGCGCGAACCCACGATCCCGGTGCTCGGCGACATCAGCCAGGCCATCGGGAACCTCTCCTCGCGGTTGCCGCTGTTCGACCTGTGGCCGTTCCGCTACGCCACCAGCTACGAGATCAAGCCCGGCTGCGCCCCGCTCGCGCCCGACAACCCGAAGTTCCAGGAGTGCTACACCCCGGTCGGCGACTTTCCCGACGTGGCGATCTCGCCCAAGCTGATCTACACGCGCCTGATCACGGCGTTCGGGGCAGGGGTGAAGGGAATCCTGTAAAGCGGCCTGCGCGACGCGCGCCAGGACCCGCCTGAGCGTTCGATCGGCCGACCACGCCCCCGGGATGCGGCCCGGGTTTCCCGCTTGCCGGGATCCCGGAGCTTGCGCTCCGCGCCTCCGCTGCCTGCGATTCTTCTCGGACTGCCCGAAACGGCGTCCGCTCCGCGCCCCCCTGAGATGCCGTTCGGCAAGACACGCCATTGACCGCCCGCGCCCGGCGGCTGCGGCTCCGCGCGGAACGCGGGGCGGTCTTTCTGCGCAAGCCTGGCCGGCGGTCCCCACACGCCGACATCGCCCGGGCGGCCCTTCCTCGCCCGCCCACGACCCGTGGGCGGAAGGCGGGATTCCACGGGGATTTCCCGGCCTCACCCAGCGGCGGCAACCCTCGACGCGCCCCAAGGCCGGGTGCGGGTCGCCACGGAATTCGTATCGCAAGTTGATGGCAACATAACTTGCGAAATGTTGACATTCGCAATTTCTTTACGGTACGGTCATCAGTCCCCTGCCTTGATTTCCATGCAATTCAAACAAAATCAGGCTATTGCGAGACACATCCGTGACCTGTTTCGGCAAACGGAATTTCGCAAGTTTTTGTGAATCCCGGAAAGTCCGGGCCCCATCCCCAGGGAGCTGTGAAATGAACCAACCTGAAAACCACAAAGCGGGACCGCTGCGCCGCACTTCGCTGGCCATCGGTCTGGCCCTGTGCCTGTTCGGCACGGGCGCGATGGCCCAGTCGACCACGGGCAGCATCTACGGCCAGGCCCAGGCGGGCGACACCGTGCTGGTCAAGAGCGACTCCGGCGTCACCCGCCAGGTGACCGTGGATGCGGCCGGCCGCTACGTGTTCGATTCGCTGCCGCTGGGCAGCTACACGGTGACCCTGCAGCGCGGCGGCCAGACCGTCGATTCGCGTGCGGACGTGACCATGCGCGTGGGTTCCGGTACCGAGGTTTCCTTCGGCGCGCACAATGTCCAGACCCTGTCGGCCGTGACGGTGACGGCCAACGGCCTGCCGAGCATCGACGTGAGCGGCGTGGATTCGCGCACCGTCATCACCTCCCAGCAGCTGGCCCGCCTGCCGCTGGCGCGCAGCGCCGAGGCGATCGCCTTGCTGGCGCCCGGCGTGGTCTCGGGCAGCTCGCTCTTCGCCAACGCCTTGGGCGGCTCGGTGGTGTCGTTCAGCGGCGCCTCGGTGACCGAGAACGCGTACTACCTCAACGGCTTCAACACCACCGATCCGCTGAGCGGCTTCGGCGGCATCACCCTGCCGTACGGCGCCATCGACCAGCAGGAAATCCTGAGCGGCGGCTACGGCGCGGCCTACGGCCGTTCCGACGGCGGCGTGATCAGCCAGGTCGGCAAGCGCGGCACCAACGAGTGGCACTTCGGCGGGCAACTCCAGTGGACCCCGAAGGATCTGAACGCCGATCCGAAGAACTGGTACTACGTCAACAAGGACGGCTCGCAGGGCAAGCTGCGCCAGTACCGCAAGGACAACAAGTCGTGGACCACCACGGCGAGCGGCTACGTCGGCGGCCCGCTGATCCAGGACAAGCTGTTCCTGTTCGCGGCCGTCGAGGCCGAGCGCCGGCAGGGCGAGTCCACCGGTTCGAACGTGGCGCCGTACGTCGACCATTACCGCTACGACAATCCGAAGTGGTACGGCAAGCTGGACTGGAACATCACCGACAGCAACATCCTCGAGGTGACCGCGGCGTCGAACAAGTCGTCGTACCAAGGCACGTTCAACGAGTTCGACTACGCCACCCTGACCGAAGGCGGCTTCAACAGCTACGACACCCACACCAAGAACGGCGCGGAGGTCTACTCGGCGAAGTTCACCAGCTACATCACGGACGACCTGACCGCCAGCGTGATGTACGGCAAGATGAAGGGCACCTGGTACAGCGACACGCCGGGCTACGATCCGACCTACCCGTACATCTTCGGCGCGGCCGACGCGAACCCGGACTTCGCAACGCCCCACAACAGCCAGACCGTCTCGACGATCAACCTGCCCGGCCACCGCTCCACCAACACCAACCTGCGCCTCGACCTGAGCTACCGGCTGGGCGACCACACCCTCACCGCCGGCATCGACAACCAGGACGTGAAGAACATCGACGGCGGCACCAAGTTCCCGGATGCCGGCCTCGGCTATGCGTGGGAATACGACACCATGGACGATGACCCCGACGCCTACATCATCGGCGGTCCGGGCACCGCCCAGCCGGGCGCCGACTGGCGCAACTCGCCGTGGGTGGCCAACACCGGCTCCCAGCCGGGTGGCGAGACCGGCTACTACGTGGCCCGCTACCGCTACCACGACAACGCCTCGGTGCGCGTGAAGCAGCGTGCGCAGTACGTCGAGGACAGCTGGCAGATCAGCGACCGCTGGCTGGTCAAGCTGGGCCTGCGCAACGACCAGTTCACCAACTACAGCGCCGCCGGCAAGCCCTACGTCCGCCTGACCTCGCCGCAGTGGGCGCCGCGCGTGGGCTTCAGTTGGGACGTCAACGGCGACTCCAGCTTCAAGGTCTACGGCAACGCCGGCCGCTACTACCTCGCCATGCCGACCAGCGTGGCGCTGCGTTCCGCCGGTTCCTCGCTGTACACCCGCGAGTACTACACCTACACCGGCATCGACCAGAACGGCATCCCGACCGGGCTGAGCCCGATCGAAACCTACCTGGGCGACGGCGCGCCGGTCTCGGCCAACGGCGAGTACGGCCAGCCGCGCGACCCGAAGACCTCGGCCTCGACCAACCTCAAGTCGGAATACCAGGACGAGTACATCCTCGGCTTCGACAAGAAGCTGGGCGACGCGTGGGTGTACGGCGCCAAGGCCACCTACCGCAACCTGCGCAATGCGATCGACGACATTGCGGACAGCCCGTCGATCGTGGCCAAGATGAACGCGATGGGCATCGACCCGGCCACCTATGACGTCAGCCAGATCCCGGGCAGCATCCTGATCAATCCGGGCAACACCTCCTACTTCGACATTCCGAAGCTGGGCGGCGGCTACTACACCGTGCCGATGGACTGGACGAAGGACTTCGGCTTCAACACCACGATGAAGCGCAAGTACTACGGCCTGAACCTGTACCTGGAGCATCCGTTCGACGGCAAGTGGTTCGGCAAGCTCGACTACCTGTACTCGCGCAGCTACGGCAACAGCGAAGGCCAGGTGCGCTCGGACGTCGGCCAGGAAGACGTGTCGGCGACGATGGACTGGGACTACGCCACGCTCATGGACTACGCCAACGGCGCGCTGGCCAATGATCGTCGCCACCAGATCAAGGCCTACGGCTCGTACCAGATCGCTCCCGAGTGGATGCTGTCCGGCAACCTGGCCATCGCCTCCGGCAGCCCGAAGACCTGTCTTGGTGCATACGGTCCGAATGGCACCTACCCGGGTCTGGGCTACGGTCCGTACTACCACTTCTGCAACGGCAAGCCGTTCCGGCCGGGCGACCAGCGCCAGCCGTGGACCTACCGTCTCGACCTGAGCGCCGAGTACCGGCCGGAGTGGGCGGGCAAGAAGCTGGCGTTCAACGTCATGGTCTACAACGTGTTCGACAAGCAGACCACCACGCAGACCTACGCGGTCTCGACGAGCAGCAGCTACCTGCGTCCGTACAGCTCGATGACGCCGCGTTACGTCCGCTTCGGCGTGTCGTACGACTACTGATGCACTGAAGCCGCACGCCCATCTCGGGAGTTGCAGCGAGACCGCCGGGGACGACCCGGCGGTCTTTTTTGTGGCCTGGACTTTGTGCAGCCTGGGCCAGAGACCGTCGCGCTTCCCGCAAGCGCGGCTACGGCGCCTGCGCCACCTGCTGCGGACCGCTGGTGAAGCGCATCGGCAGGTCACCGCCGAAGCCGTCCGGGTGATCGGCGGGCACGGCGAAGCGCCAGCCGCGCACGGTGGCGAGGGCGTGGGCGTCGAGCACGGCGTCGCCGCTGGATGCGGCCAGTGTCGCGTCGGCGACCCGGCCGTTGCCGTCGATGCTGACATGCAGCAGCACGCGACCATGCAGGTGGCCTTCCATCTGCGACCACGACACCGGCGCCACCGGCATCGATACCGGCACCAGTTCCGGCGGCGGTGCGGCGGTTTCGGCCTGCGCGGCGGCCACCACCGGCGGCAGCACGGCACGATGCGCCACCGCCACGAAGGCATGCGGCTGGTGCACGGCACGGCGCTGCGCCACGCGCGGTGCTGCGCGCACGCTGGCGCCGCGATGCGCCGCGGGCACGTAGCCCGCCACGCGTTCGCTGGGGCCGGCCCAGCCGGTGCCGAAACCGCTGAGCCATTGCGTGCCGGCAATGCCGGCGGCCAGCGCGAGCAGGCTCAGGGTCGTGGTGGTACGCAGACGCAACATGGAACCGGGACCTCACACGCAGGAGCGGCTTCAGCCGCGACGCTTCGGTCATCTACGCACACGGCTGAGGAATCGCGGCTGAAGCCGCTCCTACAGTCGGCTCCTGGGGCCGTTTTGCTAGCGCTCCAGGATCGCGGTGACGCCCATGCCGCCGGCGGTGCAGATCGAGATCAGGCCGCGGCCCGAACCCTTCTGTTCCAGCAGCTTCGCCAGTGTCGCGATGATGCGCGCGCCGGTAGCGGCGAACGGGTGGCCCACGGCGAGGCTGGAGCCGTGCACGTTGAGCTTCGCGGGGTCGATCGCGCCCAGCGGCGCGTCCAGGCCCAGCCGGTTCCGGCAGTAGTCGGCGCTCTCCCACGCGCGCAGCGTGCACAGCACCTGGGCGGCGAAGGCCTCGTGGATCTCGTAGTAGTCGAAGTCCTGCAGGCTGAGGCCGTTGCGCCTGAGCAGGCGCGGCACCGCCACGGTGGGCGCCATCAGCAAGCCCTCGCCGTGCACGAAGTCCACCGCGGCCACCTCGGCGTCGCGGAACCAGGCCTGCACCTTGAGGCCGCGCTGCGCGGCCCAGCCTTCGCTGGCCAGCAATACGGCAGCCGCACCATCGGAAAGTCCGGTGGAGTTGCCCGCGGTCAGCGTGCCCTGGCCCGAGGTCTTGTCGAACGCGGGTTTCAGCGCGGCGAGCTTCTCCAGCGTGGTGTCGGGGCGCAGGAAGCCGTCGCGCTGGATGCCGCGGAACGGCACGATCAGGTCCTCGAAGAAGCCCGCGTCGTAGGCGGCGGCGAGCTTGCGGTGGCTGGCCAGCGCCAGTTCGTCCTGCGCCGCGCGGCCGATGCGCCACTGCTTCGCCATCTGCTCGCAGTGGTCGCCCATCGACTTGCCGGTGCGCGGCTCGGCCACGCCGGGGAAGGAGGGCTTGAGCTCCTTCAGCGAGAAGCGGTGCAGCGCGATCTTCAGCTTGTCCTGCAGCGTCTTCGCGCGATTGATCGCGAGCAGACGCTTGCGCAGGCGCGTGCCGTAGACGATCGGCACGTCGCTGGTGGTGTCGGAACCCGCGGCGATGCCGGCCTCGATCTGGCCGCAGGCGATCTTGTTCGCCACGATGATCGCGTTGTCCAGCGAGGTGCCGCAGGCGCGCGCGGTGGTGATGCCGGGCGTGGTCGGCGCGAGGCCGGAGGAGAGCAGCGCTTCGCGCGCGAGGTTCCAGTCCGAGGCGTGCTTGATGACGGCGCCCAGCGCCACTTCGCCCAGCTCCACGCCGTGCAGGCCGTAGCGCTCGACCAGGCTGCCCAGCACCTTCACTGACATGCCGAAGTTGCCCACGTCCGCGTAGGTGGTGTTGTTGCGACAGAACGGAATCCGCACACCGCCGATCACGCCCACGCGTCGTTGCATCTGTTCCATGTCCGCGACGATCCCATTGGAGGAACCTCGAAGCAACGCCATCCGGGCGGTGCTTCGAGTCAACGCATCCGGCACGGGTCCGGACTCGCTTCCGTCGACCCGGCACGCAGGTGCCGGGTCGCGTGCAGCACATCCCGGTGCCGCTTGCACTGCCTGCAAGGCTAACCTGCCCCGCCGTATGGTGAAAGCGCGGCGCGCGGTGCGGCGGCGATTCGTTCACGAAATCGGGTGCCGGCACCCCGCTTGCTAGAATGAGCGTTTCCCCTCCCGGATTTCCCCACCGTGGAAGCTTCCGCCCTGATCGCCCTGCCCATCGTGCTCGCGCTGGAATCCCAGGCCGGCGCCACGCCGCGCACCCGCCTGAGCCGCGACGAGGCGGACGAACTGGCCGCGCTGGTCGCCACGGACCTGCACGCGCTGCTGCCGCAGGTGGCGCAGGCGCGGCTGGTGCTGGCCGGCGCGCTGTTCGATCCGGTCGAACTGTTGCGCCCCGGCTTTCCCGTATGGGCCACGCTGGAGGAACTCGGCCGCCGCGTGCCGCGCGCCGGCGTGGCGCAGGTGGTGGCGTTCGGCAGCCACGAGGGCCACATGCCGGCGCAGCCGCTGGAACCATCGCCGCAATTCGCCGACGGCCCGATGCGCCTGCTGCCGCTGTCGCTGCTGGCGCCGGAAACCCTGGTCGAAGAGCTGGCCGAGCAGGTCGAAGTGCAACTGGTCGGCCGCGGCGAGGCCGGCGCGCGCACCGCCGACTGGCTGATCCGCACGCTGGGCGTGCAGCTGGAACACGCGCGCTACCTCAGTCGCAACGACCTGATGGCGCTCACCTGCGTGCAGTACGAGCACGTCAACCTCGCGCCGCTGTGGAGCCTGCTGGAAGCGGCCCTGCTCACGCCGTACCGCAGCGAGGACGTGCTCAGCGCGCGCGGCCTCGCGCTGCGCTACGAAGGCGACCGCGTGCTGGCGCAATCGCCCGCCGCATGGCTGGCCGCGCAGGCCGGCGACCCCGCGCAGCGCGCACACGACTTCGCCGGCATCGTGTTCGAGTTGCGCCAGTACGCCGCGCTGCTGGACGCGCACGCCCTGCCGCTGCGCCTGCAGTCGGCGCCGGAGGGCGACGGCGACTCCGGCTGGCTGCTGGAAACCGTGGCCGCGGCCGATCCGGCTTGCGACGCGCCGCGGCTGTACGCCCACGAGGCGCCCGGCCTCGGCGTGGTGGCGGTCACTGCGGCGCAGCACGGCGCGGGCGGCCGACCGCACGTGCTCGCCCATGGCTACCCGCTGCAGCCGCGCGCCTTGGGGCCTCTGCTGGCGGCGCTGGCCGACCGCCACGGCTGCGCCGCCGAACTGCAGGCGCCGGGCTGCATCGTGCTGGACGAACGGGGCCGGCTCGCGGCACCGGCGATGTCCCTGCACTGAGCCGCTTTCGGGCGGCGAGTGCGGCGATCACTGCCTGCACGGATCGTTCACACATCCGAAGATGCAAAGCGATGCCCGGCGGGCGCATGATGACCCGCGCGCCGGCATGCGAATGCCTGGCGGCGGCAGCGGATCCGGGCAGGCGACGGGTCCGCTGAGTCGAAAGCCTTCGGGGGCGGCTTTCGGAACTCGGCGACGAGGTCGGCGACCGATCTCTGCAGGCGGCGAAGATGTCCACGGCAGTGCAGTCCACCGGCGGTGATGGGCCCGCTTCCGCGTTTCCGCCGGAGCTGGCCGAACACGTGCTGCGGAACGCCCCGGCGCTGATCGCCTGCATCGACACCGAGCTGCGCTTCCGCTACGTCAACGACACCCATCGCCGCTGGTTCGGCACCGATCCCGCGCAGCTGATCGGCCGGCGCCTCAGCGAGGCGCTGGATGTGCAGAGTTACCTCGCCGCCCGCGCCGCGCTGCTGCAGGCGCTGGGCGGCCAGCCGTCGCATTACGAGGGCGAGCTCGCCAGCGGCACGGTGCGCCGCTACGTGCACGGGCATTTCCAGCCCGACCTCGACGCCGCGGGCCGGGTGCGCGGCGTCATCACCGTGTTCACCGACATCACCGAGCGGCACGCGCTGGAGCTGCAGCTGCGCGAGAGCGAGCAGCGCTTCTTCCAGGCGTTCCAGCACGCCGCGATCGGCATGGCGCTGGTCCATCCGGACGGCCAGTTCATGCGCGTCAACGCCGCGCTGTGCGCGATGCTCGGCTATGCCGACCACGAACTGCTCGCGCACAACTGGCGCGACATCACCCACCCGGACGACCTCGCCAGCAGCGAGGCGCTCGCGCGCCAGCTGCTCGACGGCGGCCGCGAGGCCTTCCACACCGAGAAACGCTACCTGCACCGCGACGGCCACGCCGTGCACGTGCAGCTCAGCGTCTCGCAGGTGCGCGACGACGCCGGCCGGCTGCGCTACGTGGTCACCCAGGTGCAGGACATCAGCCAGCGCCGCCACTTCGAGGACACGCTGTTCCGCGAGCGCCAGCTGGCCGAGGCCACGCTGAGCTCGATCGGCGACGCGGTGCTGACCACCGACCCCGGCCTGCACGTGACCTCGCTCAACCCGATCGCCGAGGCGATGACCGGCTGGAGCGCCAGCGAGGCCAAGGGCCGGCGCATGGACGAGGTGTTCCGGCTGCGCGACGCGGACAGCGGCGCGGAGCTGGCGAACCCGCTGCGCGAGGCGATCCGCCGCGACGCGATCGTGAACCTGTCCGGCAAGGTGGTGCTGGCCCACCGCAACGGCTTCGAGACGCCGATCGAGGATTCCGCCGCGCCGATCCACGACCACGCCGGCAACGTGATCGGCGGCGTGCTGGTCTGCCACGACGTCAGCGAGAACCGCGCGCTGGCGCTGAAGATGATCCACCTCACCCAGCACGACACGCTCACCGGCCTGCCGAACCGCAACCTGCTGCCGGTGCGCATCGAGCAGGCGGTGCACCGCGCCGCGCTGCACGACCGCCGCTGCGCGCTGCTGTACCTGGACATGGACCACTTCCGGCGCATCAACGAGGCGCTCGGCTACGAGGGCGGCGACCAGGTGATGCAGGCGGTGGCGCAGGGCCTGCGCGAGACGCTGCGCGAGGACGAGACGCTGTACCGCTACAACGGCGACGAATTCGTGCTGCTGCTGCCGCGCGTGGACGAGGCCTGCGAGGCCACCGTGCTGGCCGAGCGGCTGCTGCACCAGTGCGCACGCATCGCGCTGCCGGGCGTCGCGTCGCTGCAGGCCGGCGCCAGCATCGGCGTCAGCGTGTTCCCCGACGACGCGGACGACGCCGACGCGCTGCTGCGCCACGCGGGCACCGCGATGTACGAGATGAAGGTGGCCGGCCGCGGCGGCTGGCGCCGCTACACCGCCGCGATGGGCGAGCGCGCCGCCACGCTGCGCAACATCGAGGGCGCGCTGCGCGATGCGCTGGCGCACGACGCACTGGCGCTGCACTACCAGCCGATGGTGGACGCACGCAGCGGCCGCATCGTCGGCGCCGAGGCGCTGCTGCGCTGGCAGGTCGACGGCCACGACGTGTTCATGCCCGACCAGTTCATCCCGGTGGCCGAGGACAGCGGACTGATCGCCGAACTCGGCGAATGGGTGCTGCAGCGGGCCTGCATGCAGTCGCGGCATTGGCGGCAGCGCGGGCGGCTGCTGCCGATCTCGGTGAACGTGTCGCCGCTGCAGTTCCGCCACGAGCGCTTCCAGCCGCAGCTCGACGCGCTGCTGGGCGCCTACGGCATCGGCCCCGGCCAGCTGGAGCTGGAACTGACCGAGCGCACCATGATGGCCGGCGGCGACGCCACCACCCGGCTGCTGCAGCGCATCCGCCAGCACGGCGTGCGGCTGTCGCTGGACGACTTCGGCACCGGCTACTGCAGCCTGTCCTACCTCAGGCACTTCCCGGTCGACGCGCTGAAGATCGACCGCAGCTTCGTGCACGACGTGACCGCCGACAGCGACACCGCCGCGATCACCCGCACGATCGTCGCGATGGCGCGCAGCCTCGGCAAGACGGTGATCGCCGAGGGCGTGGAAACCGCCGCGCAGGCCGACTTCCTGCGCGAGGCCGGCTGCACCCTGCTGCAGGGCTTCCATTTCGGCATGCCGATGCCCGCCGCCGAGCTGGAACGCTGGATGGCCGCCAGCGCTGCCTGACCGGGGCCCGACCCGCAGGAGCGGCTTCAGCCGCGATTCGTTCGCCGGTCGCGGCTGAAGCCGCTCCTACCCAAAGGCGTTCACGGCGGTGCGTCAGAGCACCTGCTCGTACATCGCGTAATGGCAGCGGCGCATGCCCAGCCTCTCGTAGGTGGACTGCGCGCGGCGGTTCTCCGTCTCCACGTACAGCCGCAGGCTGGCCGCACCGGCGGCGCGGGCGCGGCGTTCCACTTCGGCGTACAGCGCGCGGAACACGCCGTCGCGACGCGCCTCCGGCACCACGTACACGCTCTGGATCCACCAGTAGTCGCCGGCGCGCCAGTCGCTCCACTCGAACGTGACCAGCAGGCCGCCCAGCGCCGCGCCGTCGCGCTCGGCGACCAGATAGAAGCCGCGTTGCGGCTGTTCGAACACGCCGCGCACGCCGCGCTCCAGCACCGCGGGATCGAGCGCGAGGCCTTCGGTCTCGCGCGCCATCGCCGCGTTCCAGGCGCACAGCGCGGGCAGGTCGGCAACGGCGGCGGGACGGATCGACAGCGGCATCTTCGGCATGTCCGGCAAGGATCGGGATACGCATCGTAGCGCGCACGGCCTTCACGTTCGGCCGCGTAAGGTCGGTCGGGTATCGACGCAGGCATGCGCATCCATGCCTCCCTCGCGATCCGCTCGCGACGAGCCGATCGCGTCGAACCCCGCAGGAACCGCCATTGAATTTCGCCAAACTCCCCGAGCTGCTGCGCTTGCGCCGCTTGCGCGCGTTCCGCCGCCGCCGTGCCGCGCAACGCGCCCGGCGCGAGCCGGAGCCGGCGCTGCGCGCGGAGCTGTTCAGCGCCGAACAGATGGAGCGCCACGGCCGCACGCTGGCCGCGCAGCACCGGCTGAGCCCGGACCGCCACGCCGACCTGCTGCTGGCGCGGCTGGCCGACAACGAGGCGGTGCTGATCCATGCCTGCGAACGGCTCACCCCCGCCACCCGCCAGGGTCGCCGCATCACGCCCGCCGCCGAATGGCTGCTGGACAACTTCTACCTGGTCGAGGAGCAGGTGCGGATCGCCCGCCGCCACCTGCCAAAGGGCTACAGCCGCGAGCTGCCGCGCCTCGCGCACGGGCCGTCGGCGGCGTTGCCGCGGGTGTACGACATCGCGCAGGAAGTGATCGCGCACGGCGACGGCCGCGTCGACATCGCGGGGCTGCGCCGCTTCGTCAACGCCTACCAGGCGGTGGCGCCGCTGAAACTCGGCGAGCTGTGGGCGATTCCGATCATGCTGCGCCTCGCGCTGATCGAGAACCTGCGCCGCGTCGCCGCGCGGGTGATCGCCGACTGGCGCGACCGCGGCAAGGCCGCGCGCTGGGCCGACAAGCTCACCGCCGCCGCCGAACGCGACCCCGCCGGCGTGGTGCTGGTGGTGGCCGACATGGCGCGCGCCGGGCCGCCGATGAGCGGGCCGTTCGTGGCCGAGCTGTCGCGCCGGCTGCAGGGCCAGGGCCCGGCGCTGGCGTTGCCGCTGGGCTGGATCGAGCAGCGGCTCGCGCAGTCGGGCCTGAGCGTGGAACAGCTGGTGCAGCTGGAAGCGCAGCAGCAGGCGGCGAGCCAGGTGTCGATCGGCAACAGCATCGGCAGCCTGCGTGCGTTGTCGGCGATCGACTGGCGCGCCTTCGTCGAGCGCACCAGCCTGGTCGAGCGCACGCTGCGGCAGGATCCTGCCGGCGTCTACGCGGCGATGGATTTCGCCACCCGCGACGACTACCGCCACGCGGTGGAGCGGCTGGCGCGCCGGCACCGGCTGGACGAGCACGCGGTGGCGACGGCCGCGGTCGCGCTGTGCCGCCGCGCCGTCGACGACGACGCGCCGCCGCTGCAACAGCACGCCGGCCACTGGCTGATCGCCGCGGGCCGGCCCGCGCTGGAGCGGGAACTCGGCGTGCGCGCGCCGCTGGCCGAACGGCTGCGCCGCGGCTTCGACCGCGCGCCGTTGCCGATCTACCTGGGCCTGCTGGCCGTGCTCACGTTCGCGTTCGCGCAGCCGCTGCTGGCGACCGCGGCGCGCGACGGCTTCCCGCTGTGGACGCTGCTCGCCGTCGCGCTGCCGGCGGCGCTGGTGGCCAGCCAGCTCGCGCTGAGCCTGCTGAACTGGCTGGCCACGCTGAGCCTGCATCCGCAGCGGCTGCCGCGCATGGACTACGCCGACGGCATCCCCGCCGAGGCGCGCACGCTGGTGGCGGTGCCCTGCCTGCTCGGCGACGCGCACGACGTGGAGGCGCAGATCGAGGCGCTGGAGGTGCGCTTCCTCGGCAACCGCGACGAGCGCCTGCACTTCGCCCTGCTCACCGACTTCGGCGACGCCGACGCGGAGACGCTGCCCGGCGACGACGCGCTGCTGCGGCTGGCGCGGCTGCGCATCGAGGCGCTCAACGAGCGCCACGCCGATGCCGGCGTCGACCGTTTCTTCCTGCTGCACCGGCCGCGCCGCTGGAACCCGGGCGAGCGCCGCTGGATGGGCCGCGAGCGCAAGCGCGGCAAGCTGGCCGACCTCAACGCGATCCTGCGCGACCGCGGCGAGGACCGTTTCCAGCTGATCGCCGGCGACCTCGCCGCACTGCCGCCGGTGCGCTACGTGATCACGCTGGACGCCGATACCCAGCTGCCGCGCGATGCCGCCGCGCAATTCGTGGGCACGCTGGACCACCCGCTCAACCGTCCGCACTACGACCCGCGCAAGGGCCGCGTCACCAGCGGCCACGGCCTGCTGCAGCCGCGCGTGGGCATCAGCCTGCCCGGCACCGCGCGCTCGCGCTACGCGCGGCTGTTCGGCAGCGACGCCGGCATCGACCCGTACACGCGGATGGTCTCGGACGTGTACCAGGACGTGTTCGGCGAAGGCTCGTTCATCGGCAAGGGCATATACGACATCGACGCGTTCGAGGCCTCGCTGGAGGGCCGCTTCCCCGACAACCGCATCCTCAGCCACGACCTGATCGAGGGCTGCCACGCGCGCTGCGCGCTGCTCAGCGACGTGCAGCTGTACGAGGAACACCCGGTGCGCTACCAGGACGACGTGCAGCGCCGGCACCGCTGGATCCGCGGCGACTGGCAGCTGCTGCCGTGGCTGCTGCCGTGGGCGCCGGCCGCGAACGGGCGCTGGCGGCGCAACGCGCTCACCGCGCTGTCGCGCTGGAAGATCCTCGACAACCTGCGCCGCAGCCTGGTGCCCGCCGCGCTGCTCGCGCTGCTCGCGCTGGGCTGGCTGGCGCTGACCCCGGTGCTGTCGTGGACGCTGGCGGTGCTGGCGATGGTGGTGGTGCCGCCGCTGCTGTCGGCGCTGCTGGAACTGGCGCAGAAGCCGCACGACGTGCAGCTGGACCAGCACTTGCGCGCGGGCTTCGTCGCCGCCAGCCAGCACCTCGGCCGCATCGTTCTGCACCTCGCGTGGCTGCCGCACGAGGCGCTGTACAGCCTCGACGCGATCCTGCGCACGCTGTGGCGCATGGCGGTCAGCCACCGCCACCTGCTGCAGTGGCGCAGCTCGGCCGAGGTGGCGCGTTCCAGCCGCCACACGCCGGCTGCGTTGTGGCGGCTGCTGTGGGTCGCGCCGGCCATGGCGCTGCTGCTCGGTGCGCTGCTGCTCGCCAAACGCCCGATGGCGCTGCCGGTGGCCGCGCCGCTGCTGGTGCTGTGGCTGCTCGCGCCCATGCTGGCGTGGTGGATCGGCCTGCCGCGCCGCGCGCGCATGGCCGCGCCGAGCGCCGCGCAACGGCTGTTCCTGCGCCAGCTCGCGCGCCGCACCTGGGCGTTCTTCGACACCGAGGTGAACGCGGAACACCACTGGCTGCCGCCGGACAACATCCAGGAGCAGCCGGTGGCGGCGGTCGCCCGGCGCACGTCGCCCACCAACATCGGGCTGGCGCTGCTGGCGAACCTCGCCGCGCACGACTTCGGCTGGCTGGGCACGAGCCGGCTGCTGGAGCGCAGCGCGCACACGCTGGACACGCTGCACGCGCTGCCGCGCCACCGCGGCCACTGGTACAACTGGTACGACACGCAGAGCCTGCAGCCGCTGCCGCCGCTGTACGTGTCGGCGGTGGACAGCGGCAACCTCGCCGGCCACCTGCTCACCCTGCGCCCCGGCCTGCTGGAACTCGTCAACGAACCGGTGTTCCGCGACGCCGTGCTGCGTGGCCTGCGCGATGCCTGGCACGTGCTGCAGGCCGTGTGGCCGCAGGGCGACGACGACGTGGCCGCGACGCCGCTGCGCGAACTCGACGCCGCGCTGGCCGCGCCGCCCGCCACCACCGGCGCGGCGCTGGCGGTGCTGGAACGCCAGCACGCGCAGGCGCAGGCGCTCGCCGCGCCCGACGACGAGGAAGCCGCGTACTGGCTCGCCGCGCTGCAGGCACAATGCCGCGAACTGCTGGAGGAAACGCAGGCCTTCCACCTCGATCCGCCCGCGGACGACGACGGTGGTTTCCACGGCATCCCCAGCCTGCGCCAGCTCGCGCGCATCGAGCCGTTGTGCTGGCCGGGCACGGCGCAGGCCGAGCGGCGCCGCGAACAGGCGCGCGAACGCATCGCGCGCATCGAGCAGCTGGCGCAGCAGGCCGCCGCGCTGGCGCAGATGGACTGGCGTTTCCTGTACGACGGCACGCGCGACCTGCTGGCGATCGGCTACAACGTGGACGAACGCCGGCTCGACGCGGGCTATTACGACCTGCTCGCCTCCGAGGCGCGGCTGGCCAGCTTCGTGGCGATCGCCCAGGGCCAGCTGCCGCAGGACAACTGGTTCACGCTCGGCCGCCTGCTCGCCACCAGCGACGGCGAGCCGGTGCTGCTGTCGTGGACCGGCTCGATGTTCGAGTACCTGATGCCGGCGCTCGTGATGCCCGGCTACGAGGGCAGCCTGCTCGACCAGAGCTGCCACGCCGCGGTGGCGCGGCAGATCGACTACGGCCGCCGGCTAGCCCTGCCGTGGGGCGTGTCCGAATCCGGCTACAACGCGTTCGACGCCCACCTCAACTACCAGTACCGCGCGTTCGGCGTGCCGGGGCTGGGGCTGAAGCGCGGGCTGGGCGACGACGTGGTGATCGCGCCCTACGCCAGCATGCTCGCCGCGATGGTGGCGCCCGCCGCCGCCGCGCGGAACCTGCAGCAGCTCGCCGCGCTGGGCCTGGCTGGCCGCTACGGCATGTACGAGGCGCTGGACTGCACGCCGGCGCGCGTGCCGCGCGGGCAGGACAGCGTGGTGGTGCGCTCGTTCATGTCGCACCACCAGGGCATGGGCCTGCTGGCGCTGGACCACGCCCTGCTCGGCCAGCCGATGCAGCGGCGCTTCGCCGCCGACCCGCAGTTCCGCGCCACCTGCCTGCTGCTGCAGGAACGCGTGCCGCGCACCGCGGCGGAATACCTGCACGCCACCGGCTTCCCCGAGCTGGCCGAAGGCCTGCGCACCGCCGAGGCGCGGCTGCGCGTGTTCATCGACCCGAACCGGCCGCGCCCCGCGCTGCAGCTGCTGTCCAACGGCCGCTACCACGTGATGGTGTCCAGCGCGGGCGGCGGCTACAGCCGCTGCCGCGAGCTGGCGGTGACGCGCTGGCAGGCGGACGCCACGCGCGACCACTGGGGCATGTTCGGCTACCTGCGCGACGTCGCCAGCGGCGCGTACTGGTCGGTGGCCTGGCAGCCGGTGTGCCGCAAGACCGAGCTGTACGAGGCGATCTTCTCCGACGCCCGCGCCGAGTTCCGCGTGCGCGAACGCGAGTTCGACGCGCACACCGAGATCGTGGTGTCGCCGGAGGACGACATCGAGCTGCGCCGCACCCGCCTCACGAACCGTGGCCGCAGCCGCCGCGTGATCGAGCTGACCACCTATGCGGAGGTGGTGCTGGCGCCGCCCGTGGCCGACGCGGTGCATCCCGCCTTCAGCAAGCTGTTCGTCGAGACCGAGCTGCTGCCCGAGCTGCAGGCCATCGTCTGCAGCCGCCGCCCGCGCGCCGCCAGCGAGGCGGTGCCGTGGCTGTGCCACCTGCTGGCGGTGCACGGCGCCGACGTGCAGGCGATCTCCTACGAGACCGACCGCGCGCGCTTCCTCGGCCGCGGCCGCGAACTGGCGCGGCCGCTGGCGATGGAGCAGGAAACCCTCACCGGCAGCGCCGGCGCGGTGCTCGATCCGGTGGTCGCGATCCGCGTGCGCATCGCGCTGGAGCCGGAGCAGTCGGCCACGCTGGACGTGGTCACCGGCATGGCCGACAGCCGCGAAGCGTGCCTGCGGCTGATCGGCAAGTACCGCGACCGCCATCTCGCCGACCGCGTGTTCGACCTCGCCTGGACGCACAGCCAGGTGCTGCTGCGCCAGCTCAACGCCAGCCTGCCCGAGGCGCAGCTGTACGAACACATGGCCACCGCGATCCTCTACCCGAACGCCATGCTGCGTGCGGACAGCGGCGTGCTGGCGGCGAACCGCCGCGGCCAGAACGGGCTGTGGGGCCAGGGCGTGTCCGGCGACCTGCCGATCGTGCTGCTCAGCATCACCGATCCCGCGCGCATCGAGCTGGTGCGCCAGCTGCTGCAGGCGCACGCGTACTGGCGGCTGAAGGGGCTGACGGTGGACCTGGTGATCTGGAACGAGGACCGCGCCGGCTACCGCCAGGAGCTGCAGGACGCGATCCTCGGCCTGGTCTCCTCCGGCAGCGAGGCGGCCCTGCTCGACCGCCCCGGCGGCATCTTCGTGCGCCCCGCCCAGTTGCTCTCCGGCGAGGACCGGCTGGTGATGCTGGCCGCCGCGCGCATCGTGCTGGCCGACCATCGCGGCAGCCTCGCCGAGCAGGTGCAGCGGCGCCGGGTGGAAGCCACGCTGCCGCCGCTGGTGCCGGAATGGGCGCGCCGCACCACGCCGGCCGCTCCGCCCGCGAACGCCGCGCTGCCGCAGCTGGCACCCGGCCACTTCGCCGCCGACGGTCGCGAGTACGTGATCGTGCTCGACCCCGGCCGCCCCACGCCCGCGCCATGGGCGAACGTGCTGGCGAACCCGCAGTTCGGCACGGTGCTCTCCGAGAGCGGCGGCGCCTACACCTGGAGCGAGAACGCGCACGAGTTCCGCCTCACGCCCTGGTCCAACGACCCGGTGGGCGACGGCGCCGGCGAGGCGCTGTACCTGCGCGACGAGGACGACGGCCAGATCTGGTCGCCCACCCCGCTGCCCTGCCGCGGCAGCGGCCGCTACGTGACCCGCCACGGCTTCGGCTACAGCGTGTTCGAGCACGTGGAGGACGGCATCCGCAGCGAGCTCACGGTGTACGTGGCGGTCGATGCGCCACTGAAGTTCTGCACGCTGAAACTGCGCAACCAGTCCGGCCGCGCGCGCCGGCTGTCCGTCACCGCCTACGTGGAATGGCTGCTCGGCGACCTGCGCGAGAAGACCGCGATGCACGTGGTCACCGAGGTGGAGCCGCGCAGCGGCGCCCTGCTCGCGCGCAACGCGTACAACGCCGAATTCCCCGGCCGCACGGCCTTCCTCGACCTCGACGCCGAGGAGCGCAGCCTGAGCGGCGACCGCGCCGAATTCATCGGCCGCAACGGCAGCCTCGCCGCGCCCGCCGCGCTGGGCCGCGCACAACTCTCCGGCCGGCTCGGCGCGGGGCTGGACCCCTGCGGCGCACTGCAGGGCCGCGTGTCGCTGGACGACGGCGAGGAGCGCAGCGTGACGATCCGCCTCGGCATGGGCCGCGACATCGCCGACGCCGCCGCGCTCGCGCAGCGCTACCGCGGCGCCGCCGCGGCGGCCGAAGCGCTGGAACAGGTGCACGCGCAATGGGATCGCATCCTCGGTGCCGTGCAGGTGCGCACGCCCGAGCCGCAGCTCGACGTGCTCGCGAACGGCTGGCTGCCCTACCAGGCGCTGGCTTGCCGCGTCTGGGCGCGCAGCGGCTACTACCAGTCGGGCGGCGCGTTCGGTTTCCGCGACCAGCTGCAGGATTCCATGGCCTTGCTGCACGTCGCGCCGGAACTCGCCCGCAGCCAGCTGCTGCTGTGCGCCGCACACCAGTTCCCCGAGGGCGACGTGCTGCACTGGTGGCACCCGCCACTGGACCGCGGCGTGCGCACGCGCTGCTCCGACGACTACCTGTGGCTGCCGCTGGCCGTCGCGCGCTACGTGCTGGCCAGCGGCGACCGCGCGGTGCTGGACGAAGTCGTCGGCTACATCGAGGGCCGCGCGCTGCACGACGACGAGGAGTCGTACTACGACCTGCCGCAGCACTCGCCGCTGGCCGAGCCGCTGTACCGCCACTGTGTGCGCGCGATCGAGCGCGGCCTCGCCGCGCGCGGCCCGCACGGCCTGCCGCTGATCGGCAGCGGCGACTGGAACGACGGCATGAACCGCGTGGGCGAGCGCGGCATCGGCGAAAGCGTGTGGCTGGGCTGGTTCGAATGCGCGCTGCTGGCCGACTTCGCCGAACTCGCCGCGCGGCGCGGCGACGCCGCGTTCGCCGAGCGCTGCCGCACCGGGATCGCCACGCTGCGCGCCGCGCTGGAGCAGCACGCCTGGGACGGCGCCTGGTACCGCCGCGCGTACTTCGACGACGGTACGCCACTGGGTTCCCACACCAACGAGGAATGCCGCATCGACTCCATCGCGCAGAGCTGGTCGGTGCTCAGCGGCGCCGGCGAGCCCGAGCGCCAGCGCCAGGCGATGGCTGCGCTGGACCGCCACCTGGTGGACCGCGACGCCGGCCTGGTGCAGCTGCTCGATCCGCCGTTTGACAAGTCCGCGCTCGACCCCGGCTACATCAAGGGCTACCTGCCCGGCGTGCGCGAGAACGGCGGCCAGTACACCCACGCCGCGATCTGGGCCGCGATGGCCTTCGCGAAACTCGGCGACGCCGCACGCGCCTGGGAACTCGCGCGCATGATCGCCCCCACCCGCCGCGGCGAAGACGCCGCGCAAGTGGACATCTACAAGGTCGAACCGTATGTGGTCTGCGCCGATGTCTACGCGGTGGCACCGCACACCGGCCGCGGCGGCTGGAGCTGGTACACCGGCTCCGCCGGCTGGCTGTACCGGTTGCTGGTCGAATCCCTGCTCGGCCTGACGCTCGAGGCCGGCAAGCTGCGCCTCGCTCCACTGCTGCCGCCCGAATGGGCCGGCTACGAACTCGACTACCGCCACCGCGGCACGCCGTACCGCATCCGTGTGCGGCAATGCGACACCGGCACGGCAGGCAGCGTGCGGCTGGACGGCGTGCCGCAGGCCGACGGCCGCATTCCGCTGCACGATGACGGCGTGGAGCATCGCGTCGAAATCGAGCATCCGCGCGCGGGGTGACCCGCTATTGCGCCGGCACTCAGCGATCCAGCGGACTCAGCACGCCGTTTCCGCCCCGATTGAGTACGTGCGTGTAGATCTGGGTGGTTGCAACATCCTTGTGGCCGAGCAACTCCTGCACGGTGCGGATGTCATACCCCGCCTCCAGCAGATGCGTGGCGAACGAATGGCGCAGCGTATGCGCGCTCACCGGCTTGACGATGCCCGCACGGCGACAGGCGCTTTTCATGGCGCGCGACAGCAGCGCCTCGTCAAAGTGGTGCCGACGCTCCACACCGTCCAGAGGATCGATCGAGCGCTGCGCCGAAGGAAACACGAACTGCCAACCGAACTCGCGCCCGGCGCGGGGGTACTTGCGGGCCAGCGCGTGCGGCAGGTGGGCCACGCCGAAACCCGCGTGCAAATCGGTTTCATGCAAGACATGGGCGCGCTCGATCTCGCGTTGCAACGGCTCGACCAGCCGCTTGGGCAGCACCGTGCGCCGGTCCTTGCCGCCCTTGCCGTCGCGCACGGTGATTTCGTTGCGTGCAAAGTCCACGTCCTTCACCCGCAGCCGCATGCATTCCATCAGGCGCATGCCGGTGCCATACAACAGGCTTGCCAACAGCCACGGGCGCCCTTCCAGCTGCGCCAGCAAGGCCTGTACCTCCTCGCGTGCCAACACCGCCGGGACGTGCTGTGAGCGCTTCGCGCGCACCATCGTCTCCATCCATGGCAGCTCGATCCCCAACACTTCCCGATACAGGAAAAGCAGTGCCGACAGCGCCTGATTCTGCGTGCTGGCCGCCACCTTTCCGCGCACGGCCAGGGCGGACAGAAAGCCCTCCACCTCCAGCGCTCCCATGTCACGCGGATGGCGCTTTCCGTTCGCCAGAATGAACCGACGTATCCATCCCACATAGATGGCCTCGGTACGCAAGCTGTAGTGCTTGAGCCGCAAACGTCGCCGAACCTCGTCCAGCAGACGGGGCGCAGGCGCTCCCGGGCGAGTCACTGCTATCACCGTCGATGGTAGGGGATAAGACATAGCGGCTCGATCCGTGAGATAGGCAATGGCAGCATCGCTGCCCGTACACGAGGATCGCCATCCGGCAACCCCTTGCCGCGTCGTAGGATTTCCCTGCTTGACCCAAGGTCATCGAAAGCTGAACATCAGTTGCATATGCCCCGATCCGGGGTCTACTAAGCGTTAGATGTGCGTGGAAGGTCACATGAGCGAAGAGAAAGAAGAGCATCCACTCGTATTTCCAAGCCACCTCTTCGATGAAGTGAAGAGATCAAGACTTTGGGTGCTTGAGAACGGGGACATAAATGACCAGCAAGAACTGGATAAGCTCTTGAACCTCATGTTCAACTGTCCGGAAGGCAAGTTCTTTCTGTATGTCCCGGAGGGCGAGTCCATTTGTCATGTCCTACGAAAAGCCATGGATTCAAACCTGCTCGTCAGTGACGGCTGGAAGCGTAACTTCTACCCGCACCCAAAATCCCAACGTGACTATGTGCACGTTCTTCCCAACAATGCTCAGTGGCAATGGGAGCAAGAGCTTCTCGACTCAGCACAGGAACACCTTCGCTTTAAGCTCACATTGACAGAGTCGGCAAAGCGAAAGATGCAAATCGATCAGCACATCTCGTTACAAAAGGCGTCGGACGCAAACCCATTTGAGCTAAAGCCAAATTTCATGGGCTTCGGCATCGATCTACAGAAGGCGTGGTCGTGGGTTCGTGAAAAGCTAAGGGGCTAGGCACACATCTAACTATTCCGTAAGAGACTTCCGATCAAGCCCGGGCGCATGATGCTTTTGCCCTGAGCTTTCGGGCCACTGCTGGTCATGGTGTTGTCCTGTTTTCTACGTGCTGCGCGTCAGTGCTGTGCGTGCTGCAACGAGTGTCAGACGGCATTTCCGTAACCGGTCTTGTTGAGCCGATGTGGCCGACTCGGACCTCTGTATAAACCGCACCCGAAGACCTCTTTCGTTCATCGGACTGTCCGGGGATCGGGGATCGGCCGAAGCGCCGTTTGGACGTCCATCCAGTTAGCCAGGTTCTCTCCGGGGTGGTCTGACCTGTTGTCTACCGTGTCGCGCTGACGATGGAGCGAAACTTCTTCTAGGCCATGTGCCTCGCGTGGCTTTGCCGGTGCATCGGATGGTTCAGGCACGCGTGCGGGTCGTAGTCCACGTCGTGCGCCAGTACCGCCCAGATCTGCCGGGCGTGCTTGTTGGCGATGGCCACGATCACCTTGCCGAAGGGCAGGCGCCCATCGAGTGAGCGTATCCACAGCTGTTCCGGGGTGGCTTTCTCCGTGGCCACGGCCTTGGCCCGCTGCAGGCTGCTGCGGGCGCCCTGGATCAGCAGCGTGCGCAGGTAGGCATCGCCGCGGCAGCTGATGCCACCCAGTTGCGCATGCCCGCCGCTGGAATGTTGCGTGGGCACCAAGCCGAGCCACGCGGACATCTGCCGCCCCTGTTTGAACTCGCGGGCGTTGCCCACCGTGGCCACCGCCGCATCGGCGGTGATCGGGCCGATGCCCACCATGGCGCGCAACTGCACGCACCGCGCGTCCTGACGCGCGTGGGCTTCGATGCGTGCATCGCACGCGTCGAAGTGCAGGCGCACCTGCGTCCAGTGATCGGCCAGGTCACGCAGCAACTCCTTGAACTCGGCGGGCAGTGCGAGCTGCGCATCCAGGTCCGCCAACCGTCGACGCAGCGCCCGATCGCTCTGCGCCACGATCACGCCGAACTCGGCGAGCAGGCCACGGATGCGATTGCCGATGGCGAGCGATTCGGCCTTGTAGCCCTCGCGCACCCGATGCCACGACAGGCGCACCTGCTGGTCGATGTCCTTGACCGGCACGAAGCGCATGTTGCCCTGGCGCGCCGCGGTGGCAATCGCCTCGGCGTCGGCGCGATCGTTCTTGCTGCGCGAGCTCTTGCGGAACGGTTTGACGAACTGGGCGGCCATGATCTTCGGCTGCAAGCCGTACGCCTGGCAGCGCCGCGCCCAATGGTGTGCCCCGCTGCATGCCTCCATCGCCACCACCGTGCCCGCCGGCAGCTGCGGCAGCCACGCGATAAACGCATCGCGACGCAGATCCTGCCGCCGCCGCACGTGGCCGGCGCCGTCCATCTCGCACGCCGAAAACACGCTCTTCGCCAAGTCCACACCCAGGGTTATAGTGCTCATGGAGACTTCCTCTTCTGCTGACGGTTGTGTCGCAACACCATCATGGCCTTCGAGGCCGTAAGGGGAGGAAGTCTCTTTTTACTCGTTCAAGGCGGACGGCTTCGCCGCCGCTTAACTCAAGCGTTAGCGCCTACAGGTACATCATGGCAACTGGTAGCACGATCACTTCATTGGATGGCTGGTTGCACCTACCAGAGGTCGTATTTCCTGCTCTTAAAAATGCCCAAGAGAAAGGGTCGGTCTTTGCTGTTCACAAGGTTGGGTTCCTTGCAGTCTCGAAGCAAGAATGTGTCGTGGCTGGCATCAACGCGGAGGAGCAACCTCCGGGCAAGTGCTTGCTTCCAACGGCGGTCGTAAAGCTTGCTGGCACACCGGAGCTTTGCAAACTTCCTATCAGCTTGGGGCCTTGGGCGTTCGACTGCGTAGCAATGGCACATTCGGGCGTGCTTGAGTTTCCTACACAGATTGAGTTCGGCATTCTTGAGGGGCGCAGCTATGCTGAGTTCGTGGTTTAGTGTCGGCGCTAACAAGTCCGTAAGAGACTTCCGATCAAGCCCGGGCGCATGATGCTTTTGCCCTGAGCTTTCGGGCCACTGCTGGTCGTGGTGTTGTCCTGTTTTCTACGTGCTGCGCGTCAGTGCTGTGCGTGCTGCAACGAGTGTCAGACGGCATTTCCGTAACCGGTCTTGTTGAGCCGATGTGGCCGACTCGGACCTCTGTATAAACCGCACCCGAAGACCTCTTTCGTTCATCGGACTGTCCGGGGATCGGGGATCGGCCGAAGCGCCGTTTGGACGTCCATCCAGTTAGCCAGGTTCTCTCCGGGGTGGTCTGACCTGTTGTCTACCGTGTCGCGCTGACGATGGAACGAAACTTCTTCTAGGCCATGTGCCTCGCGTAGCTTTGCCGGTGCATCGGATGGTTCAGGCACGCGTGCGGGTCGTAGTCCACGTCGTGCGCCAGTACCGCCCAGATCTGCCGGGCGTGCTTGTTGGCGATGGCCACGATCACCTTGCCGAAGGGCAGGCGCCCATCGAGTGAGCGTATCCACAGCTGTTCCGGGGTGGCTTTCTCCGTGGCCACGGCCTTGGCCCGCTGCAGGCTGCTGCGGGCGCCCTGGATCAGCAGCGTGCGCAGGTAGGCATCGCCGCGGCAGCTGATGCCACCCAGTTGCGCATGCCCGCCGCTGGAATGTTGCGTGGGCACCAAGCCGAGCCACGCGGACATCTGCCGCCCCTGTTTGAACTCGCGGGCGTTGCCCACCGTGGCCACCGCCGCATCGGCGGTGATCGGGCCGATGCCCACCATGGCGCGCAACTGCACGCACCGCGCGTCCTGACGCGCGTGGGCTTCGATGCGTGCATCGCACGCGTCGAAGTGCAGGCGCACCTGCGTCCAGTGATCGGCCAGGTCACGCAGCAACTCCTTGAACTCGGCGGGCAGTGCGAGCTGCGCATCCAGGTCCGCCAACCGTCGACGCAGCGCCCGATCGCTCTGCGCCACGATCACGCCGAACTCGGCGAGCAGGCCACGGATGCGATTGCCGATGGCGAGCGATTCGGCCTTGTAGCCCTCGCGCACCCGATGCCACGACAGGCGCACCTGCTGGTCGATGTCCTTGACCGGCACGAAGCGCATGTTGCCCTGGCGCGCCGCGGTGGCAATCGCCTCGGCGTCGGCGCGATCGTTCTTGCTGCGCGAGCTCTTGCGGAACGGTTTGACGAACTGGGCGGCCATGATCTTCGGCTGCAAGCCGTACGCCTGGCAGCGCCGCGCCCAATGATGTGCCCCGCTGCACGCTTCCATCGCCACCACCGTGCCCGCCGGCAGCTGCGGCAGCCACGCGATAAACGCATCGCGACGCAGATCCTGCCGCCGCCGCACGTGGCCGGCGCCGTCCATCTCGCACGCCGAAAACACGCTCTTCGCCAAGTCCACACCCAGGGTTATAGTGCTCATGGAGACTTCCTCTTCTGCTGACGGTTGTGTCGCAACACCATCATGGCCTTCGAGGCCGAAAGGGGAGGAAGTCTCTTTTTACTCGTTCAAGGCGGACGGCTTCGCCGCCACTTGACTCCAGCGTTAGCCGTCATGGATAAAAAGTATGTTCAAAGTACTTGGATGTTTAATCGTTACACTGGTTACGGTCGTCGCGTGTAGTCGCAACAATGATTGGACGCAGCTGCCAACGCCAGATGGATATGCGACTTACGAGATTCAGCAAAACTCAATTTCGTACGTAAACAATTCGAAAGGTGAAAAAACTGTAGTTGTTGTTGTCAAAAGGCATGTCAAGATGCCTCAAGAAACTGAAATGTTCAAATTACATGTTACATATGCTGATTGCAAAGCGGGTCACGGGATGTTGGACGTTTTCGACATGTACGGCAACGACAAGGCGGTATCGGCTTTTGCTAAAGGTGTAAAGAGCGATTCAGGCGCTCTGGCAAGGGCTGCTTGCGCGGAGGCCGGTGTACAGGAGTAGGTATTTATTCGTTTATCACCAGAGCGCGCTAGCTGCCCATTACGGCGCATGATTAACCGCCACACGGTTTCGTGTCACTGAATTTATACGGTAGCCAGCAGGGGTGCGTTATGCGGCGAATCTTTGTAGGTTTGCTTACGGTTTTCCTGGCGGCTCCTACGCTTACACGGTGCGCCGCGCCAACTAAGTATTATTCGGTGTTTTTTCTGGTGACGGTCGACGCCGCTGGTAAAATAAGCTCTCTCAAAGTCGTTCAGGTCAGAGACGTCAAGGGTCCCAGCTCCGGCCCGGTGCAAGTAACAGTTCCGACAAGTTATGTGACGGCCGCACGCGCTTTCCTTTCTAAGCGCCCGTACAAAGGTCCGAGCCAATTCGTTGACTATACGTTCTACGACCCATCTCAGCCTTCCCGTGCCGATATCAATCCTCGGGCTAGTGGTCAATGATGGCTAACAACTCGTTCGAGGCGGACGGCTACACCGCCGCTCAACTCAGGCGTTAGGCTTATGACATGCACTCGACATTGCTCGATCTGATATTTGGCGTCATTGGCGCATCGTTCGTGGCGTACGGCGCCATGCTCCTAGCCGCCTTTGGTTTGTTCCATCGCTCAAAAAGCAAGTGCTGCTTCATCCATGGCTGTGGGGAAGGCTTCCGCACGGTAACTTTCCCGCATCTACGCAGGCATTGTTCTACTTGCTCTTTGGAGCGTATTTCACGTGTGGCAATCTCGGCTACCGCGTGCTGAGCTACAGCTTGTTTGTACTATTTGCCATATGCGCCGTCGTCATGTTTGGACAACGCTTCAACCATCGCAGTGGTCATGGGCGAGCCAAGACGCGCTGAATCCCGCCCTTGACGGCATTCGCTTTCAGCGCCCGCGACCACCATCGATGTCGATACGCCCCCACATCAATTTCCACGCGAGCAACGCGCAGATTGCCACGCCGATCGCCAACATGATCTTTCCGAGCTGCTGCTGGTCGGTCAGCAGATAGTTGCTGCAAAGCCGCACCGGCGAGACCATGTACAGCCAGCCCAGCCGGAATGCCGTGGCGACGACCTCGATCAGGAACACGCCTCGCACGACGAAACCGGCCCGCGGCCAGCTGATCGCCAACGGCATGCCGATCAGCCACGGCACACCCACGAATTTCGCCAGCGCGACCCATGGCACATCCAGCGAAGCATCCAGCGCGCGCGGCAGCATCCAGACCATCGCCGCCAACGAGGCCAGCAGGAGTCCGCTGATGCCGCTGCGGTTCCACGCGGCCATGGCACCGGTCGGACGGCGCGCGAGGAACGCCGTCAGCCACCATCCGGCAAGCGCGAGCAACGGGATCTGGACCAGCATCTGCAGCGTCATCGTGGATTCGAGTGCATGCCGCGGCGGCGGCAATGCCAGCCCGAGCCAAAGCGCCAGGCCCAGCTGCGGCTTCCAGCGCGCCGGCACGATCATGGTCCCAGCTCTCTGAGGACGTACCGCTCCGCCTCGTCCGGCTCGGACCAGTCCGTAATCGCGACCAGGCGCCCGCGGGGATCGACCACGGCGATCGCGGCATTGTGCACATAGCCGCCGAGCCCATCGGAAATCGCGGTCACGCCGAATACCCGCATCAGCGCCTTGAGATCCGCGGCGCTCATCGGCCGCGCCGCGATCCAGCCCGCGCCGCGGTCGCCCGAGCGCTGCTGGTACGCGGCCAGCTGCGCCGGAGTGTCATGCGCCGGATCGAAGCTGACGCTGAGCAACAGCGCCCGGCCGTCCGCGATCGGCCGGGCCAGGCGATCCTGCAGTCGCGCGAATTCGCTGCCCTGCACGGTGCAGTACGTGATGCACCGGGTGTAGACGAAGTCCACCAGCAGCCAACGCCCGCGCAGGCCGGCAAAGTCGACGATTCGCCCGTCGGCGGTTTCCAGCGGCATCGACGGCAGTGCGCGCGGATGCTCGCGCACCTCGATGCGGCGCGCGGTTTCGCTGGTGAACGCCCGGAACCCGTCGGTGGCGGCGGCGAGGGTCGCGGCGCCGGCCGCGAGGATCAGCAGGCTAGCGAGCAGCGTCCGGAATGCCGACACCGGAACCTCCGGGCCGCGGAGCCTTCAACAAGCCGACGGTGATGCGGATTGCGAAGTACAGCATCGCCAGCACCACCAGGATCGCGCCGATCGCGCCGAGCTTGTCGGTGAAGGTCCACGCATCCAGATGCTGGGCCATGCGCCGCGGCACGCTCAAACGGCCTGCATCGAGGAAGGCGAACACGAAGATCAAGCCGCCGATCAGGTAGACCGGGAAGCCCAGCCTGTCTGCGCCGGAGTTCGGCGGCGCGTGCGCGCGGCTGCCGATCTCGTGGAACATCAGCGCCAGCGCCATCGCCAGCACGCCGAGCAACAGGTAGAAATGGAAATGCCCCGGCACCCATTGGGTGTTGTGCATCACCAGGTTGACGCGGATCGTGCCGTCCATGATGGCCGGCACGATGCCCGCCGCCCAGCCGAACAGGGACAGCACCATCAGCCGGGACGGCATCGTCCAGCGCATGTTCGAACGGTAGATGTTGGTGAGCGCGCCGTACGCGGTCACCAGGAACACCGGGAAGCCGGCGCCCCACGACACCACCTGGCCGACGATCGCCAGCCAGCGCGGCTGCGCGAAGTCCATCAGCAGATGGTGGGGAAACACGATTACCACGAACACGGTGCTCACCGCCCACGACCACAGGAACGGGCGCGATATGGGATATGGCTTGCGGCTGTAGCGCGGCAGCAGTTCGTACACGGCGATCACGCCCATGTAGATCGTGGCGTTGATGTACATGTGCCCGAACCAGTAGATCAGGTTCTTGGTCACCAGCGGGTTGAGCGCCACCTGCGGATAGAAAATGTTGACCAGGCTCATCACCAGCACCACGGCGCCGGCCAGGATGCCCAGCGAGTTGGCGATGATCACCATGGTGCTGGCGACGACCGCCTTCGGATGGTTGGGGTCGATGGTTCCGCCCAACAGCCATTGCAGGCCCAGCGCGCGCCCCAGGTTGCCGTGCACCTTGATGATGCCCGCGGCGGCGTCGAGGTAGAACAGCAGCGAGCCGACGCCGATCAGGAGATAGCCCAGCATGAACAGCGCCGCCGTGTCCGATGTCCACAGCCCCATCCCGTGCACCGGAAGCGGATACAGGAACGTCCACAGCGCGCCGTAGCCGCCGACGAAGATCGAAAGGATGACGCAGACCGCGCCGAGCATGAACAGCACGTAGTTCGTCACGAACGCCCACAGATGCAGCTGCACGTACTTGCGCAGGAAGAACCACATGACCGCCGTCGTCGCCAGCGCCATGGTTCCGACCATGCCCGCACCGTGCATGGACAGCAATTCGTAGAACAGGTTGGGCGGCACGTCCACCCACTTCGCCTGGGCCATGCGCATGGTCAGGCCCACCAGCATCATCAGCACGAACAGGGCCAGTGCGCTGATGATGTACAGGTTGAACGCGACCCGCTGGCCGCCCGCAAGCCGCTCGTCGTCCGGATACAGGGTGAGTGAAGCCATGGTCAGTCTCCTTGGGGCGCGACTGCCTGGATCGTGGTCTTCATGGGTCCGTGCGCAAGCCCGCAGTATTCGAGACATTGCACGGTGTACGTGCCCGGCTGCCGGAAGGTGTACAGCAGCTTGTTCGTGAAGTCCGGCATCGCCTGGGTCTGGGCCACGATGCGGCCATCGGGTGCGTAGATGGCGAACCCGTGGTTGACGTCGGCGCTGGTGACGCGGAATTCCACGACGCTGCCGGTCTTCACGGTAGAGGGCGTGATCTGCCAGGACCACTGGCGCCCGACCACATCCACGACCTGTTGTGCGTCGAGCGCGCCGTGTTGCGAAGGAATCGGGAAGCGATGCAGGGTGGCCCAGCTGCCCGCGATGAAGCCGACGAACAGCACCGCGAACAGCCACGCCTGCAGTACGTGGGCCGTGCGTGTGGATTTGCGCGTCGCACCCTCGTCGGCGGGCTTGCCCGCCTGGATGATGACGTAGATGAAACCCAATGCGACGAGCCCCATCCCCACCAGAGCAACCGCCCAAACGACATTCTGGAGGATCACCGCATTCTCCCGTCGCCGCCGCTCACATCTGCATAGCCGCCTAGACGTCCCATGTCAATATGCCGTGTAAAAAGCCCATTCCTTCGACCAGAGATGGTCTGATCCATCGCCGCCAAGTCACTCCTGCGCGCAATTGAACCTGCGGCATCGCAGTAAAGTGCGGGTTTTCTCGGACCAGGCACGGCGCGCTCCGTGCCGCGATGGCCCAAATACGGACGCGGCAACTCTGTGCCACTCGGTGCATCCGCGGGTGTCGCGCCGCGCCGCCACGCGGTGCCGCTCGAAACCGATGTCGCGCCGCATCGGCGGCGTCACCCGCCTGCATCTGACCGGGCAGGATCCTTCCCCGACCGGGGGCTTGCCCGCAGGGCAAAATCGAAGTGCTGCGCGCACCGCTAAACTCGGGCGCCAGGCGGCACAACAACCAACGGTGCATTCCTGTGAACCCCGAACAGCCTCCAATACCGCTGCACGGTTCATGTCACTGCGGCTCGGTCCGCCTGACTCTGCCGGCGGCGCCCGAAACGGCGACGAGTTGCAACTGCTCGTTATGCCGGCGCACGGGAGGGATATGGGCCTACTACGAACTTGGCGCAGTCCTCATCCAAGGCCACCCCGAAAACACGGAAAGCTACATTTGGGGTGATCGGACCCTGAAGAACGTTCGGTGCAAGACCTGCGGGATCGTCACTCACTGGGAGCCGCTTGAACCCGCGCCCGGCGCTCGTCATGGAGTGAACCTGCGGAACTTTGAACCCGGGCTCCTGGAGTCGATCGTCGTCAGTCGGTTCGACGGGGCAGATACATGGGAATTCCTGGATTGAGCACTTGCCGCTTCCCGCATTCGACGCTCGCAATTTCGCAGGTGCCGTCCAACAACTTGTTCAAGACGGGCGGCCTCGCCGCCGCTCGACTCAAGCGTTATGCCTCAAACAGGTAAGGCATGAACGACGACAAAATCACGTTCGCCAACCAGGAAGACTGGGAAGCATGGCTTGCCTCGAATGGAGAGGTCGTCACCGGCGTTTGGCTGCGCCTGGCGAAGAAATCCGCGAAGCAGCCAACCCTTGGTTATGCGCAGGCGCTCGAAGGCGCTCTTTGCCATGGCTGGATCGATGGCCGGAAGCAAGCGGAGAGTGAACACTATTGGCTTCAGCGGTTCACCCCCAGGACTGCCAAAAGCATCTGGTCAAAGATCAACAGGGCAAAGGCCGAGGCATTGATATCGGCCGGAAGGATGCACCCGACCGGGCTTCGCGAAATCCATCGCGCCAAGCAGGACGGGCGCTGGGAAGCCGCCTATTCATCTGCAAGCACATCAACGGTGCCTGACGATTTGCAGCAAGCTCTGGACAGAAACCCGAAGGCAAAGCGGTTCTTTGCAACCCTCAATAGCCAAAACAGGTACGCAATTCTGTTCAGAATCCAGAATGTGAAAACGGCTGAAACACGTGCAAGGAAAATTGCCCAGTTCATCGACATGCTCAACCATGGCGAAAAGATCCATCCATAGCTTGAGTCGGCCTGACAGGACGCGGCAGCCGACCGGATGCCTCGGGCACCGCTTGACTCAAGCGTCAAACCGCCGGACAACCATGACCACCTACCGCGTGAAATTCGACTTCGTCGTCCACTTCACCAATGGCGGGAGCCTGTCGGCGCAGGATTTCCGTCTGGACATTCCGGAAAACAGCATCACGGATGACGCACTTGCCGCCCATCTCATCCAGGACATGCGCCTGCTCATGGCCGGCCAGGTGGACATCTCCAACAAGCAGATCATCGAGGAGCCGCACAAGCGCGGAGCCATCGCTACCGCGGGGCTCCCCCGATCGACCGTCGACCTCGCGGAATGCGGCCTTTCGGCCGCGGAACTCGTGGCGCAGGCCAGGGAACACCCGGTCCGGGTGATCGCTGTCGACGGAGAGTGCTACAAAGTCTCCAGACTGGTGGTCTGACGATCCATCCGGGCCGGCACCGTTTCGCGGCATGGCTCGACTCAGGTCCGGTTTCGAAACATGGGGCGAACAGCATGAACGACATCGATTCGGCTCACCCGGCGACTCACCCGTTCGATGCGATGGCCAAGGCGCCGGAGCATCACTTCGTCCCGCTGGACAACGGCAGGGTCCGCGTTCTCGATACGAAGGTCGAGCCCGGCCGGCGGACGCCCGTGCGCGCGCACGAATGGCCTGCCGCGCTGTACGTGCTGAGCTGGAGCGACTTCGTTCGCTACGATCCCGAGCGCAACGTCCTGCTGGACTCGCGCAACCTTGCCGCCCGACCCGCGGCGGGCGCGGCGCTCTGGGGTGGTCCGATCGGCTCGCACTTCGTGGAGAACGTGGGCAGCACCGTCCTGCACATCGTTGCCGTGGAGATCAAGGATCCTGCGGAGGCCGGGGCTGACCGGCGTCGGGCCTCGCACGATTCACCCACTTCGGGAGCACTCATGTTCGACCATGTCGTATTCGGCGTCAGCGACTACGCCGCAAGCAAGGCGTTTTTCCTCAAGGCACTCGCACCGATCGGCATGGCCGTGGTTTTGGAAGGGTCGCTCGGCATCGAGCTCAGCGCGGACGGCAAGGTTTCGCTGTGCCTGTTCCCGACCGCGGAGAAGCCGGCGCATCTCCACCTGGCGTTCGTGGCCGAGAACCGCCAGCAGGTCGACGCCTTCCATCGCGCGGCGCTGGAAGCGGGCGGCACCGACCATGGCGCACCCGGCCTGCGTCCGAACTACAGCGGGAAATACTACGCGGCCTTCGTGATCGGTCCGGACGGGCACAACATCGAAGTGGTCTGCCACGAAGCCGAGGACTGACCATGCATCCCGGTGGATCACGGAGCCATGCGCCTCGCCTGAACCTGCCGGGGGAGGGGCCGCACGGAACGGACTCCAGCGAACCGGCAACGGATGGTGGCGTCCGCCGGGGCGCCGGTCGGTTACCTTTGCGCAAGCCGTGCGCCGGCCGGGGTTTCGCCCGGCCTGCATGCTCCGGAACTTGTCCTTCAGATCTCGCCAGCGAGGGCCGCCATGATCTCTCCCAGTTCGATCGCGTTGACGGGCTTCATTGCCTGGGCACTGCTCCTGCTCGTGCTCATGGAGGTCATCCGCACGCAGCTCGTGTTGCGCGGCAAGGTTCCCGCCAATGGATTCATGCCGGACAACTCGGGGCTGTCGCCCTTCATGCAGCGGCTGGCCAGGGCCCACGCCAATTGCATCGAGGGCCTGCCGATCTTCGGCGGCCTGCTGCTGGTCGCGGTGGTCACGGGCAGGACGGCCATCACCGACCAGCTCGCCTGCGTCTTTCTTGCGGCGCGGGTGTTCCAATCCCTCATCCACCTGGCCTCGACCAGCGCAACCGCGGTCACGATCCGCTTTGCGGCATTCGCCGTGCAAATGGCCATCGGTCTGTACTGGGCTTTCAGGCTGCTGGTATCGGCGTGACCCTCCATCCATCCCGGCGGACGCGCCCGGGCTCCTTCGTCCGCCGCGCTCGAGCCGCAGCCACGAAACGCGACGGTCGGTGCCAGTGCGGGAAAGTCTCGTACCGATGCCCTGCGGAGCCGCCGTTCCGGTTCGACTGCCGTTGCACGGACTGCCGGGAGAGCACCGGCGCCGCCTGCGCCCCGCCGATGTTCTTCGCGCGGGAGGGCGTTGAAATCACGGGAGCTGCACTGCCACGAATCGACCGACGACAGCGGAAACCGGCAAGGCGAGGGTTTTGTCCTTCCTGCGGCACCCAAGTGGCTGGCGCTGACGATGCGCCGTCCGGAAAGCGCGCACCAGCCATCCCGCGCCGATTCCCGTAGCATCGCTTATGCGCGAGCTTCACCCCGCGCCCGGCAAGCTGGGCGGTGTGCCAAGCCGCGCACGCGACATCCTGCGATGCGGGCGCCGGCCTTTGCGGCGCATCCCCACGCCGCGCCCCTGCCAACCTGGAACAGACCCCGGCTCATGACGAACCCCGCTTCCGACGCCCTGGTGTTTTTCGGCGCCACCGGCGACCTGGCCTACAAACAGATCTTCCCCGCCCTGCTGGCGATGGTGGCGCGCGACGGGCTGGACGTGCCGATCATCGGCGTGGCGCATGCCGGCTGGTCGGTCGAGCAGTTGCGCCAGCGCGCGCACGACAGCGTGGCGGAGGCGGCGAAGAAGACCGGCAAGGGTGTGGACGAGGCCGCGTTCGCGAAGCTCGCCGCGCACCTGCGGTACGTGGACGGCGACTACAACGAGGCGGCCACCTTCGCGCAGCTGAAGCAGACGCTGGGCGCTGCGAAGGCGCCGCTGCACTACCTCGCGATCCCGCCCGCGCTGTTCGGCACGGTGGTGACCAGCCTCAAGGCCGCCGGCTGCGCGGACGACGCGCGGGTGGTGGTGGAGAAGCCGTTCGGTCGCGACCTCGCCTCGGCGCAGGCGCTGAACCGCACGCTGCACACGGTGTTTCCGGAGTCCGCGATCTTCCGCATCGACCATTACCTCGGCAAGGAGGCGGTGCAGAACCTGCTGTATTTCCGCTTCGCGAACAGCGTGCTGGAGCCGGTGTGGAACAACCGCTACGTGGACCGCGTGCAGATCACCATGGCCGAGGAGTTCGGCGTGGATGGGCGAGGCAGCTTCTACGAAGGCGTGGGCGCGATCCGCGACGTGCTGCAGAACCATCTTTTGCAAGTGACCTCGCTGCTGGCGATGGACGCGCCGATCGGCAGCGACCCCGCCGCGCTCAACGCGGAGAAGCTCAGGCTGTTCCGCGCGATGCGCCCGCTGCAGCCCGCGGACGTGGTGCGCGGCCAGTTCCAGGGCTACCGCGAGGTGTCCGGCGTGGCGCCGGATTCCGACGTGGAGACCTTCGTGGCGCTGCGCCTCGCGATCGATACCTGGCGCTGGGCTGGCGTGCCGTTCCTGATCCGCGCCGGCAAGAAGCTGCCGCTCACCACCACCCAGGTGATGGTGGACATGAAGGCGCCGCCGCTGTCGGTGTTCGACGCGATAGCCGCGCCGCAGTCGAACTACTTCCGCTTCCGGCTCAGCCCGCAGGTGGTGATCGCCGAAGGCATGCGGGTGAAACTCCCGGGCGAGGCGCTGCGCGGCGAACCGGTGGAGCTGATCGCCCGCCACCACAGCGGCGTGGAGATGGCGCCCTACGAACGCCTGCTCGGCGACGCGCTGCGTGGCGACAACGCGCTGTTCACCAGCGACGAATGCGTGGAGGCGGCCTGGCGCGTGGTGGACAACGTGCTCGACCACAAGGACGCGGTGCGCCCCTACGCGCCCGGCAGCTGGGGCCCGCCCGAAGCGGCGGCACTGGCCGGCGACGAAGGCTGGCACGACCCGCAGCCGGAGGCCGCGCCGCCATGCTGATCGACACTGCCGCGCCCGAGCCCCTGGTGTTCCTTTTGGACGTGGACGACACCTTGCTCGACAACGACCGCTTCGCCGCCGACCTCGGCGACGAGCTGGAACGCCATTTCGGCGCCGCCGAGCGCGAGCGCTATTGGGCGATCTACGCCGAGCTGCGCGAGGAGCGCGGCTACGCCGACTACCTCGACGCCCTGCAGCGCTTCCGCAGCGGGCTGGACAACCACCCGGCCCTGCTCGCCATGTCCGGCTTCCTGCTGGATTACCCGTTCGAGCTGCGGCTGTTTCCCGGCGCGCTGGAAACCGTCGCCCATCTGCGCACGCTGGGCCGGCCGGTGATCCTCTCCGACGGCGACGTGGTGTTCCAGCCGCGCAAGATCCACCGCGCCGGGCTGTGGCAGGCGCTGCAGGGCGACGTGCTGGTCTACCTGCACAAGCAGCAGAGGCTGGACGCGATGCAGCAGCGCTACCCCGCCGCGCATTACGTGATGGTGGACGACAAGCCGGACATCCTCGCCGCGATGAAGCGCCAGCTCGGCGCGCGGCTCACCACCGTGTGGGTGCGCCAGGGCCATTACGCCGTCGCCGCGGCGAACCAGCCCATCGAGCCCGCGCCCGACCTTTCGATCGCGTGCATCGCGGAACTGCGGGAGCGTAAGCTTGGAGATCTGCTGCCCGGCGCGGCCGCGACGACCGCCGTCTGAGCAAAACACTTTCCCACCACCCCAATGCCTCGAACCTTGCCCCACTCCCGAGACGTCATGCCCGCGAAAGCGGGCATCCATGGCGATCTTCGGCGAGTCCAGCCATGGATTCCCGCTTTCGCGGGAATGACGCCGCTGCCAGGTTCGAAGCCTTGCCCATCATCCCCGGAGCCAGCATGAAAGCCACACAGCAGTTGCACAACCTCGGCCAGAGCCTCTGGCTGGACAACATCACCCGCAGCCTGCTCGACGACGGCACGCTGGCGCGCTACATCGCCGAGTATTCGGTGACCGGCCTCACCTCCAACCCCAGCATCTTCGACGCGGCGATCGGCGGCGGCGACGCCTACGACGCCGGCATCCACGCCAAGTCGCTGGTCGGGCTGAAGGGCGAGGAACTGTTCATGGAGCTGGCGCTGGAAGACCTGCGCCGCGCCGCCGACCTGTTCAAGCCGGTGTTCGACGCCACCCACCAGGTCGACGGCTGGGTGTCGATGGAGGTCTCGCCGCTGCTCGCCGCCGACACCGCCGGCACCATCGCCGCCGCCGCCGCGATCCACGCGCAGGCGCAGCGGCCGAACCTGTACGTGAAGATCCCCGGCACGCCCGAGGGCGTTCCCGCGATCGAGGAGGCGATCTTCCGCGGCATCCCGATCAACGTGACCCTGCTGTTCTCCTGCGCGCAGTACCAGGCCGCCGCCGAGGCCTACCTGCGCGGCATCGAGCGCCGCGTCGCCGCCGGGCTGGACCCGCAGGTGGCTTCGGTGGCCTCGCTGTTCATCAGCCGCTGGGACGTGGCCGCGAACCCGCAGCTGCCCACGGAGCTGCACAACCAGCTGGGCATCGCGGTGGGCAAGCAGAGCTACCGCGCCTACCGCGAACTGCTGGCCTCACCGCGCTGGCTGAAGCTCGCCGCCGCCGGCGCGCGGCCGCAGCGCCTGCTGTGGGCCTCGACCGGCACCAAGGATCCGAACGCGCCCGACACGCTGTACGTCGATGCGCTGGCCGCACCCGACACCGTCGACACCATTCCCGAGAAGACCTTGCACGCAGTGGCCGACCACGGCAAGCCCGGCGCGGTGCTGCCGGTGGACGGCGGCGACGCCGAAGCGGTGCTGGCGACGATCGCCAAGGCCGGCGTGGACCTCGATGCGCTGGCGAAGAAACTGCAGGACGACGGCGCCGACGCCTTCGTGAAGTCGTGGAAGCAGCTGCTGCAGCGCATCGCCGACAAGCAGGCCGCGCTGGCGGCCAGGGGCAAGGAGCCCGTCGCCCGATGAGCCGCGCCGATCTCACCCTGCTGCCCGAGTGGCAAGCCCTGCAGCAGCACTGCAACCAGCTTGAGACCCGCCACCTGCGCGAGCTGTTCGCCGCCGACCCGAAGCGCGGCGAGCGCCTGGTGGCCGAGGCTGCGGGCCTGTACTACGACTACTCCAAGCAGCGCGTCAACGACGATACCCTGCGCCTGCTGCGCGCGCTGGCCACGGCGCGCGACCTCAAGGGGCGCATCGCGGCGATGTTCCGCGGCGAGCGCATCAACGCCACCGAGAACCGCGCCGTGCTGCACGTGGCGCTGCGCGCGCCGCGCGGCGAGAAGATCCTCGTGGACGGCCACGACGTGGTGCCCGACGTGCACGCGGTGCTGGACCGCATGGCCGCGTTCGTCGACGCCGTGCGCGGCGGCGCGTGGAAAGGCCACAGCGGCAAGCCGATCCGCAACGTGATTTCCATCGGCATCGGCGGCTCCGACCTCGGCCCGGTGATGGCGTATGAAGCGCTGCGCGACTACAGCCGGCGCGACATGAAGTTCCGCTTCGTGTCCAACGTGGACGGCACCGACTTCGCCGAAGCGGTGCGCGACCTCGACGCCGCCGAGACGCTGTTCATCGTCTGCTCCAAGACCTTCACCACGCTGGAGACACTCAGCAACGCGCACGCGGCGCGGGCCTGGTGCGTGGCCGCGCTGGGCGACGAGAAAGCGGTCGCCAAGCACTTCGTGGCGGTGTCCACCGCCGCCAAGGAAGTGGAAAAGTTCGGCATCGACACCGCGCAGATGTTCGGCTTCTGGGACTGGGTAGGCGGCCGCTACTCGATGGACTCGGCGATCGGCCTGTCCACCATGCTCGCCGTCGGACCCGACCACTTCCGCGCGATGCTCGCCGGCTTCCACGCGATGGACGAGCACTTCCGCAGCGCGCCGTTCGAGCAGAACCTCCCCGTACTGATGGGCCTGATCGGCCTGTGGAACGCGAACTTCCTCGACGCCACCACGGTGGCGGTGCTTCCCTACGAGCAGTACCTGAAGCGCTTCCCGGCCTACCTGCAGCAGTTGACGATGGAGTCGAACGGCAAGCACGTCACGCTGGACGGCGCGCACGTGGACTACGCCACCGGCCCGATCTACTGGGGCGAGCCTGGCACCAACGGCCAGCACTCGTTCTACCAGCTGATCCACCAGGGCACGCGGCTGGTGCCCTGCGACTTCATCGGCTTCGGCCAGACCCTGCAGCCGGTGCCCGCCCAGGGCGGCGGCGACCAGCACGACTTGCTGATCGCGAACCTGATCGCCCAGGGCGAGGCGCTGGCCTTCGGCAAGACCGCCGAGGAAGTGCGCAACGAGGGCACGCCGGAGGCGCTGGTGCCGCACCGCACGTTCGAGGGCAACCGGCCCAGCACCACCATCCTCGCCGAGAAACTCACGCCGTACGCGTTGGGCACGCTGGTGGCGCTGTACGAGCACAGCGTGTTCGTGCAGGGCGCCATCTGGGACATCGATTCCTTCGACCAGTGGGGCGTGGAACTGGGCAAGCAGCTGGCGAAGACCACCATCGCCGAACTCGTCGCGACGACCGAGCCGAAGCTTGCGCACGACAGCTCGACCAATGCCTTGATCCGTCGCTATCGTGCGCTGCGCGACAACCAGTCGTAACGTTTTTGTAGGAGCGGCTTCAGCCGCGACGCTCTCCTCGACCCGATCGAAACGTCGCGGCTGAAGCCGCTCCCACAAAGTCGGCGACACGCCATGAAAGGTTTCCAAAGCCCATGAGCCAGCAGATCAGCCCGCTCGCCGGCAAGCCGGCGCCGGCATCCATCCTCGTCGACATCGGCAAGCTGCTCGGCGCGTACACGGCGGTGAAACCCGACCCGTCGGTGCCCGCGCAGCGCGTAGCGTTCGGCACCTCGGGCCACCGCGGCTGCTCGTTCGACGGCAGCTTCAACGAGCAGCACATCCTCGCGATCAGCCAGGCGATCTGCGACTACCGCAAGAGCAAGGGCATCGATGGCCCGCTGTTCATCGGCGCCGACACCCACGCGCTGTCGCAGCCCGCGTTCGAGAACGCGCTGGAAGTGCTGGCCGCGAACGGCGTGGCGACGATGATCTCCGCGGGCGGCGAGTTCACGCCCACGCCGGCGGTGTCGCACGCGATCCTCGTCTACAACAAGGGGCGCACCACGGGCCTCGCCGACGGCATCGTGATCACGCCCTCGCACAACCCGCCCGACAACGGCGGCTTCAAGTACAACCCCACCAACGGCGGCCCCGCCGACACCGACATCACGAAGTGGGTGGAGAACCGCGCGAACGCGATCCTCGAAGCCGGGCTCAAGGACGTGAAGCGCGTGCCGTTCGCGCAGGCGCGCAAGGCCGCCACCACGCACGAGCACGATTACCTCGGCGCCTACGTGGCGGACCTCGCGAACATCATCGACTTCGACGCGATCCGCGGCGCCGGCGTGTGCATGGGCGTGGACCCGCTGGGTGGCGCCGGCGTGCACTACTGGGCGCCGATCGCCGAGCGCTACCAGCTCGACCTCAGCGTGGTGAGCAGCGAGGTCGATCCGCAGTTCGCGTTCATGACGGTGGACTGGGACGGCAAGATCCGCATGGACCCGTCCTCGAAGTACGCGATGCAGCGACTGATCGGCCTCAAGGACAAGTACGACGTGGCCTTCGCCTGCGACACCGACCACGACCGCCACGGCGTGGTGTCGCGCTCGGCCGGCCTGATGGAACCGAACCACTACCTCTCGGTGCTGATCGACTACCTGTTCCGCCACCGCCCGCGCTGGAACGCGAAGGTGGCGGTGGGCAAGACCGTGGTCACCACCGCGCTGATCGACCGCGTGGTCAAGCGCCTCGGCCGTTCGCTCGTCGAGGTGCCGGTGGGCTTCAAGTGGTTCGCCGAAGGCCTGTTCGACGGCCAGCTCGGCTTCGGCTGCGAGGAAAGCGCCGGCGCCTCGCTGCTGCGCCACGACGGCTCGGTGTGGACGACGGACAAGGACGGCCTGGTGCCCGCCCTGCTCTCCGCCGAGATCACCGCGCGCACGGGCAAGGACCCCGGCGAACTGTTCGGGCAGCTCACCCGCGACCTGGGCCGCCCGTATGCGAACCGCGTCGAGGCCGCCGCCACGCCCGCGCAGAAGGCCAAGCTGGCCAAGCTCTCGCCCGACCAGCTGAAGACCGATTCACTCGCCGGCGAGAAGATCGTGCAGGTGCTGGACAAGGCGCCCGGCAACGGTGCCGCCATCGGCGGCATCAAGGTGGTCAGCGAAAGCGGCTGGTTCGCCGCCCGCCCCTCCGGCACCGAGGCGATCTACAAGATCTACGCCGAGAGCTTCAGGGACGAGGCGCACCTCGCGAGCCTGCTGCAGGAAGCGCAGTCGGTGGTGGATGCGGCGTTGGCCTGAGGTGTTTTCCCTCCCCCGCTCGCGGGGGAGGGCGCCGAAGGCGGGCGGGGGCGCGGCGCAGCCGCGCTGCATGCACGAAGGGCACCCACCCCAGCCCTCCCCGGCAAGCAGGGGAGGGAGAAATCCATCAGCGGTGCAAGGCCCGGTGCGCGATGTCGCGCCGGCAGAACGCGCCGTCGAAGCGGATCTTCGCCACGGCGTCATACGCATGCTCGCGGGCGGCGGCGATGTCCTTGCCCAGCGCGCAGACGGTGAGCACCCGGCCACCGGCGGTGACGGCGCGACCTTCGGCATCGAGCTTGGTGCCGGCGTGGAACACCTTGGCGTCGGCACCGAAGTCCGCGTCCAGGCCGTCGATCACGTCGCCGCTCTTCACCTTGCCGGGATAGCCGCCGGCCGCCACCACCACGCCCAGCGACGGCCGCGCATCCCATTGCGCGCGGGTCTGCGCCAGCCGGCCGTCCAGCGCGGCCTCGATCAGCTCGACCAGGTCGGACTTCAGGCGCAGCATGATCGGCTGCGTCTCCGGGTCGCCGAAGCGTACGTTGAACTCGATGACTTTCGGGTTGCCGGCCTTGTCGATCATCAGGCCCGCGTAGAGGAAGCCGATGAACGGCGCCCCCTCGCTGGCCATGCCGTGCAGGGTGGGCTCGATCACTTCCCTGAGGATGCGCTGCTCCACTTCGGGCGTGACCACCGGCGCGGGCGAATACGCGCCCATGCCGCCGGTGTTCGGGCCGAGGTCGCCCTCGTCGCGACGCTTGTGGTCCTGGCTCGAGGCCATCGGCAGCGCGTGCTGGCCGTCGCTCATCACGATGTAGCTCGCTTCCTCGCCGTCGAGGAATTCCTCGATCACCACCCGCGCCGAGGCGTCGCCGAACGCGTGCGCGCCCAGCATGTCGTGCAGCGCCAGCTCCGCGTCGGCCTGGGTCAGCGCCACCACCACGCCCTTGCCGGCGGCCAGGCCGTCGGCCTTGATCACGATCGGCGCGCCGTGCGTGCGCACGTAGGCCAGCGCCGGGTTCAACTCGGTGAACACCGCGTAGCGCGCGGTGGGGATGTTGTGGCGTAGCAGGAAATCCTTGGCGAAGGCCTTGGAGCCTTCCAGCTGCGCGGCGATCGCGCGCGGCCCGAAGATGCGCAGGCCCGCGTTGCGGAACCTGTCCACCACGCCCGCCACCAGCGGCACCTCGGGGCCAACCACGGTCAGCGCCACCTTCTCGCGCTTTGCCAGCGCCAGCAGGCCGTCCAGATCGGTCACCGCCACGTCCGCGTTGCGCACGCCGCGCTCGCGCGCGGTGCCCGCGTTGCCCGGCGCCACGATCACCTCGTCCACCCGCGGCGACTGCTTGAGCTTCCACGCCAGCGCGTGCTCGCGCCCGCCGTTGCCGATGACCAGGACTTTCATGCCGATGACTCCGAGGGGGCGCCGCGTGGAAATGGACGGCCATTGTAGCGGCTGCTGCTGCGACGGCCCCGGATGGCCCGACGGCTTGCAGGTGCGGGCGACGCAAATCGAAAGACTTTCCGGCGGGCGCGTTGCGACAACGCCGGAGACAACGTGTGCGATGGCTTGCCTGAAAAGGCCCGCATCGCCTGCCGATCAGGCCGTGGCGGCAAATGCAGCCATCCCTGACCGATCCCGCGGACGGTCCGCCAGGGCTCGCCCCGGGACGGGCCCGCGGCCCTACGGTAAAGTCCGCAAGCCGTTTGCGTCCGTGTCGGCCGAGAGGGCGACGCGTTCCCGGACGGTGGTGGGTCGTCGACCGTGCAAGCCATGTCTCCTGATCGAAAACAGAGGGTGATTCCTTGCCGCCTGCCTCGCCCGGCACCTCGCTGATCCACCGGCTGTCCCTCACCCTCTGGGGGCTGTTCCTGGCACTGCTGCTGTTGCTGTCGGTGCTGGGCTACGTCGCCCTGCGGCTGGCGGCGGATCGCGTGGTGCCGCTGGCCATCCGGCAGTGGGTGCAGCTCAAGGCGCAGACCAACGAGAGCCTGTTCGTGCAGGCCGACGCCAGCGTGCGCCGGCTGCGCCAAACGCTGGTGCAGCGGCTGGACCAGGCTCCGCCCGATACGGCCGGGCGCTTCGACAGCTTGTTCGCGCGCAGTCCGGACGGGCTGTGGCGCGTGCGTCCCGGGTTGGTGGACACCGAGAACGCCCCCACGCTGTACCTGCACGACGGGCCGCATGGCCTCCCCGATTCGGTGCGCCTGCGCGCCGTCGTCAGCTACGAACTGCTGCGCGAGCAAGGCCCTGCGCTGGTGCCGCCGTTCTTCTCGACCTACATGGACTTCGTGGAAAACGGGCTGATGGTGTATGCCCGCGGCATCAATTGGGGCGGCAACGCCGATGCGCGGGCCAGCAACGCGAACTATCCCACCATGCTGGGCGCCGACCCGCGCCGCAATCCCGGGCGCCAGGTGTTCTGGACGCCGGTGTACCTGGACCACCAGGCCCACACCTGGATGGTATCCGCCATCGCGCCACTGGACTGGCACGGCCACTGGGTGGGCACGCTGGGGCACGACGTGGCGATACAGACACTGATCGACTCCGTGGCTCCTCCTCGCCCCCACGCGGCCGTGCAACAACTCATCATGGACAGCCGAGGCGACCTGATTGCCCACCTGCAGTTGCGCGAGCGCATCGCCGCCGCGCAGGGCCAGCTGCAGATCGCCGCGTTGCGGGATCCCGCGCTCGAACAGGTGCTGCGCATGGTGCTGGCCGCCCGCACCGACGCCGGGACGGGCCGCACGCCCGACGGCAGCCAGTGGGTGGCCTGGTCGCGCATTCGCGGGCCGGGCTGGTTCCAGGTGAATGTGCTTCCGGAGAAGCGCGTGGACCAGTGGGTCTTGCTGTGCTGGCTGGCGATGTGCGCCATCGGCCTGCTGGTGCTGGCGCCCGGCCTCTGGCTGCTGCGCCGTCGCGTCGATGCGCTGGTGACCCGTCCGCTGCTGCGCCTGACCCATGCCGTGGACGAGCTGGGCCAGGGGCGCATACCCCAGCCTATCGCGCTGGGCGGCCCCGACGAGCTGGGGCGGTTGGCGAACGCCCTCGACACCATGGTGGCCGAGCTGGCGCAGCAGCGCGAGCGGCTCACCACGCTGGCCGAGTGCGATGCCCTGACCGGGCTGCACAACCGCCACTACTTCGAGGCCGAACTGGCGCGCTTCTTCCGGGGCGGCGCGCGCGCCGGCCAGCAGGGCGCCGTGCTGCTCTTCGACCTGGACGAGTTCAAGTACGTCAACGACACCTTCGGCCATTTCGCGGGCGATGCGATGCTGCTGCGCGTGGCGGGCGAAACCAGGGCGCTGGTGCGCGGAACCGACAGCTTGTGCCGGCTGGGCGGCGACGAGTTCGCCGTGTTCATGCCCCACGCCACGCTGGACGGCGCCCTGGTGCTGGCGGAGCGCATCGTGCGCACCGTGGGGCGGATGGCGCTGGAAATCGAAGGACAGTCCCTGCGGCTGACCGCCAGCCTGGGCGTGGCGCACTACCCCGACCACGGCCAGGGCGCGGAAGAACTCGTGTCGCATGCCGACATGGCGATGTACCAGGCCAAGCGCCTGGGCAAGAACCGCTGGAACGTCTACCGCTCCGACCGCAACGCCGTGCAGGCCATGGCCACCCGCCTGGCCTGGAACGAGCGCATCGAGCACGCGCTCGAACGCAACCTGCTGCGCCTGCATTTCCAGGGCGTGTACCGCACGAGCGACGGCGGGATGACCCACCTGGAAGCGCTGGTACGCATGGTGGACGAGGCCGATCCCGCGCAGTGCATCCTGCCGGACCAGTTCATCGGCCACGCCGAGAAAAGCGGCAAGATCCTCGACATCGACCGCTGGGTGGTGCGCGAAAGCATCGCGTTGCTGGCCGCACACCCCCGGCTGCCGGCCCTGGCCATCAACATCTCGGGGCGCTCGTTCGACGATCCCGACCTGCCCGGCTTCATCACCACCGAGCTGGCCAGGCGGGGCGTGGCGCCGAAGCGGTTGCTGGTGGAGCTGACCGAGACGGCCGCCATTTCCGACCTGCGCGACGCCGAGCGCTTCATCGACGCGCTGCGGCACGCCGGCTGCACCCTGTGCCTGGACGATTTCGGCAGCGGCTTCGCCTCGTTCGCCTACCTCAAGCACCTCAAGGTGGACATGCTCAAGATCGACGGTCTGTTCATCCGCAACCTGCCGCACGACCGCGACAACCAGGTGTTCGTGCGCTCCATCATCGAAGTGGCCCGCGGCATGGGCAAGCACTCCGTGGCCGAATTCGTGGAAGACGAGGAAACCTTGCGCCTGCTGCGGGAATTCGGCGTGGACATGGTGCAGGGCCACCACCTGGACAAGCCCCGCGCGGATCACCCTGCGCTGCGGGAATGACCTCGTGCTTGTCGGCGCGGCAACGACTGCCGCGCTGAAAGCGGCCGCTTCGCAACGGGACGATTGCGTGCGAAGCCGTCGCCGCCGCCGGATTTTCGGCAGGCAGAACCCGGCGAGTCAGTCCAGCAGGTCCAGCAGCGCGCCGCGCGGCAACTTGCCCGTCTCGTTGCGCGGCAGTACATCCACCAGGCGCAGGCGGCGGGGCAGGAACACCGGGTCGATGGCGCGGCGCAAGGCGTCGAGGATCGCCGCCTCGGTGAGCGCGGGCGCCACCGCCAGCGCGGCGATGCGGCGCACGCCGGCGGCGTCGGGTTCATCGAGCTGGAACACGATGCCGTCCTGCACACCCGGTATCGCCAGCAGGCGCCGGGTGAGGTCGCCCAGCGAGGCGCGCTTGCCGGCGATTTCCAGCAGATCGGTGTTGCGGCCGCACAGGCGGAAGCGACGGCCTTCGTCGTGCAGGCTCACGATGTCGGCCAGCACCACCGGGGCGTCGAGCTGGGGCGCCTCGATCAGGGTGCCGTCGGGCTGCGGGTGCAGGCGCACGCCTTCGTACAGCGTCCAGTCCACGTCGCGGGTCACGCGACGGCTGGCGAAGGCGCAGGTCTCGGTGGAGCCGAACACTTCCAGCAGCGGCGCGCCGAAGGCCTGTTCGGCGGCCTGCGCCAACTCGGGCGGCAGCGGCGCGGTGGCGGACAGGATCGCCGCCAGCGGCGGCAGCGCGGTGCCGTCGGCGACCAGCGCACGCAGATGCACTGGCGTGGTCACCAGCACGCGCGGCGCGGGCACCTCGGCCAGCCCGGCGGCCACGTCGGCGGGGAAGAACGGCCGCCCCGCGTGCACGCCCACCTCGCCGAGCAGCGGCAGCAGCACGCTCATCTCGATGCCGTAGATGTGCTGCGGCGGCACGGTGGCGACCACGTGGAAGCGCTCGCCGGCCACGGCGGCGAGCATCGCCCGGGTGCCGGCGCTGCTGGCGGTGAGGTTGCGCCAGCTCTTGGCGTTGGCGCGCGGCGCGCCGGTGGAGCCGGAGGTGTAGCCGATCGCCACGATCTGTTCGGCGGGTATCGCCGGCGCCAGCGCCGACACGGCGTCGGGATCGACGTCCAGCACGGGCAGCTTGCGGTAGCCGTGCGGCGCGGGTGACAGCGCCAGTTCGCCCAGCGCATAGCTGCCGGGGTGCGCGGCCATCACTTCCTCAACCGCCTGCGGCGCGCGCGAAGGCGGCAGCAGGTTGGCCTGGCCGCGCCGCGCGATGGCGCAGAACGCGACCAGGAAGGCGTAGCGGTCCTCGCACAGGTTCACCGCGGCGCTCGCCTCGGGCAGCAACGCGGCGACCTGTTCGACGTGGGCGAGGAACTGCGCCGCGCGCACCGCCACGCCGTGGCGCCAGGCCACGATGCGGCATGGGTCCCCGGCGTGCAGCAGGGGCAGCACGGCTTGCGCCGATTCACGCTCCAGGCTGTCGTGGACGATGGCCAAGTGTTGCTGCTCTCCCAGGTTGGCGGCCACCAGCGGCCGCGCTGCGCCCCGCCCATGCGAGGGTGGCGTCCGGATGCTAGGGGTTCCCCTTGCTCGCGCTGCTGAATCGCGCTCGCCAGTCGCAGTCGCGATTCACCGGCGAGTCAGGCGCGGATGATAGCGCCGGTGAGTGCATCGCGGATGGTGGTGGGGCGGTCCTGTGCGCCCAGCGGGGCGTCGAGCAGGCCGGCCAGCGTGTCGCCGAAGTAGTCGCGCACGGTCTGTGCGCTCTTCGCGGGCGGCCTACCGTGCGGGTTCGCGCTGGTGGAAACCAGTGCGCCGCCATACGCGCGGCACAGCGCGGCAGCGGGTTCGTGGGCGGTGACGCGCAGTGCGATGCCCGCGTGTGCACCGACCACCCAGTCGGGCACGGCGGCGCTGCGCGGGAAGATCCAGGTGTGCGGGCCGGGCCAGCTGGCGCGCACCTCGTTCAGCACCGTGTCGGGTACCTGCGCGAAGTCGATGTAGCGCTCGACCTGGACGAAGTCGGCGGCGATCAGCAGTACGCCCTGGGTGGCGGGACGCTGCTTCAACGCGAAGATCTGGTCGAACGCCGCGCGGTCGTGCGGGTCGCAACCCAGGCCGTAGACTGCCTCGGTGGGATAGGCCAGCACGCCGCCCGCGCGCAGCAGCGCGGCGGCGGCGGCGAGTTCGGCCAGGGTGAAGGTTTGCGGCATCGGGTCAGTGATCCACGGGCGCCATGCCCATGGGGGTGCGGCAGCCGGATGCATGGGGCTGGCGCAGGTCGGGCCGTAGGTCGGGCTTCAGCCCGACTTGTTCCGTGTGTCGGGCTGAAGCCCGACCTACGGGCATTGCCGTTCCCCGGGCGGCAGCGGGCAAACGCGAAGCCCGCAACATGGCGCGCATCAGGCGGGCGTCTTCTTCGCGGCGACCTTCTTCGCGGCAGCCTTCTTGGTCGCGGTTTTCTTGGTGGCCGTCTTCTTCGCCGGCGCCTTCTTGGCGGCGGCCTTCTTCACCGCCGTCTTCTTCGCGGCCGGTTCCTTCTTCGCCGCGGTCTTTTTCACGGCGGCGGTCTTCTTGCCGAAGCGGCCGCCCTTCTTCACCGGTGCGGCGGCGAGCAGCTCCAGGCACTGCGCCTCGGTGAGTTCCTTGGGCTCCTGGTCCTTGGGGATGCGCGCGTTCTTCTCGCCGTCGGTGATGTAGGGGCCGTAGCGGCCGTTGAGCACCTGCACGCCGTTGCCGAAGTCCGCGATCACGCGGTTCGCGAGCAGGGTGAGTTTCTCTTCCACCAGCTGCATCGCGCGCGGCAGTTCGATGGTGTAGGGATCGTCCTCGGGCTTGAGCGAAGCGTAGGTGCCGCCCTGTTTCACGAACGGGCCGAAGCGGCCGATGCCCACGCTCACCTCGTCGCCGTTCGGCGCGGCGCCCAGCTGGCGCGGCAGCTTGAACAGCTCCAGCGCCTCGGCGAGCGTGATGGTGTGCATGCTCTGACCGGGGCGCAGGCTGGCGAATTGCAGCTTCTCGTCCGAGTCCTTGTCGCCGATCGCGGCATACGGTCCGAAGCGGCCCAGGCGCACGAACACCGGCTTGCCGCTCTTGGGATCGGTGCCCAGCTCGCGCGCACCGGTGGCCTCGCTGCGGTCCACCGATTCGGTCTTCTCGTCCACCTGCTGCTTGAACGGCTGCCAGAAGCGCTGCATCAGCGGCACCCAGGCTTCCTCGCCGCGGCTCACCGCGTCGAGCTCGTCTTCCAGCTTGGCGGTGAAGTCGTAGTCCACGTAGCGGCTGAAGTGCTGGGCGAGGAACTTGCCCACCGCGCGGCCGATGTCGGTGGGCTTGAAGCGGCGGCTGTCGAGCAGCACGTATTCGCGGTTCAGCAGCACCTGGATGATGCTGGCGTAGGTGGACGGACGGCCGATGCCGTATTCCTCCAGCGCCTTTACCAGCGAGGCTTCCGAATAGCGCGGCGGCGGCTCGGTGAAGTGCTGGTCAGTCTGGACGTCCTTCAGCGGCACGTCCTCGCCCTTTTCCAGCCGCGGCAGACGGCGGCCTTCGTCCTCGTCGTCCGCGTTCTTCTGGTCGCGGCCTTCCTCGTAGACGGCGAGGAAGCCGGGATCGACCACGGTGGTGCCGGTGGCGCGGAACGCGGCGGGACCGCCCGCGGCATGCGGCAGCTCGAAGTCCACCGACACGGTGTTCAGCGTGGCGTGGAGCATCTGGCAGGCCACGGTGCGCTTCCAGATCAGCTCGTACAACTTGCGCTGCTCGTCGTTGAGGTAAGCCGATACTTCGCGCGGCGTGCGCATGGCGGAGGTGGGGCGGATCGCCTCATGCGCCTCCTGCGCGTTCTTGCTCTTGGCCTTGTAGAACTGCGGGCCGTCGGGCAGCGCCTTGTGGCCGTAGTCGCGGGCGATCAGCGCGCGCAGCTCGGCCAGCGCGTCGTCGGCCAGCGCCACCGAGTCGGTACGCATGTAGCTGATGAGGCCCACGTTGCCCTCGCTGCCGAGGCTCACGCCTTCGTACAGGCCCTGCGCCACCTTCATCGTGCGGCTGGTGGTGAAGCCGAGCTTGCGCGCGGCCTCCTGCTGCAGGGTGGAGGTGGTGAATGGCGGCGCGGGGCGACGCTTGCGCTCCTTGCTGCCCACCTCGGCCACGGTGAGGCGGCCGTGCGCGGCTTCCTTCAGCGCGTTGCGCGCGGCGTGCGCATCGTGTTCGTTGGTGAGGTCGAACTGCTCGAACTTCTTGCCGTTGAGTTTGGTGAGCCTGGCGCTGAATTCGCCGTCGGCGTGGCGCAGTTGCGCTTCCACCGTCCAGTATTCGCGCGCCTTGAACGCCTCGATCTCCTCCTCGCGCTCCACGATCATGCGCAGCGCGGGCGACTGCACGCGGCCGGCGGAGAGGCCGCGCTGCACCTTGCGCCACAACACCGGCGACAGGTTGAAGCCGACCAGGTAGTCCAGCGCACGGCGCGCCTGCTGCGCGTCCACCATGTCCAGCGACAGCTCGCGCGGCGCGGCCACCGCGGCCTTGATCGCCTTCGGCGTGATCTCGGAGAACACCACGCGGTGCAGCTGCTTGCCCTTGGTGAGGCCGCGGTCCTTGAGGATCTCGCTGATGTGCCAGCTGATTGCCTCGCCTTCGCGATCCAAGTCGGTCGCGAGGTAGATGTCGTCGGCCAGCTTGGCCGCCTTGGCGATCGCATCGACGTGCTTCTCGTTGCGTTCGATCACCTCGTACTTCATGGCGAAGCCGTGGTCCGGATCGACCGCGCCCTCCTTGGGCTTCAGGTCGCGCACATGGCCGTAGGAAGCAAGGACCTGGAAGTCCTTGCCGAGGTATTTGTTAATCGTCTTGGCCTTGGCGGGCGACTCGACGATGAGCAGGTTCTTGGCCATGAATCTCTGATTGGGTGGTGTGGTGATTCATGCCGCAGTGCGACATGTCTATATATTAGTGAGACCACGCCGGCCGGCAGACTGTCAAGCCGGGCGGCGTGAAAGCGCGCCGTGGCGCGGGTTTCGGGGCACCGACTACCCCGGCATGCACTGGTAGCGGTTGCCGGGCAGGCCGGCCACGCGCCCCTCCAGCTCCAGCATCAGCAGCATCGAGGACAGCGCCGCCGCGGCCAACCCGCTGCGCCGCACCAGCTCGTCCAGTGTGGCCGGGTCGTGGCCCAGTGCATCGAGCAGGCGGCGGTAGTCCGGGTCGTCGCGCCAGCCGCCGTCGCGGATGGGGGCCGGGGCATCGGGCCGGGCCAGCCGCTCGGCCAGTTCCACCCCCAGCGCACGCGCCGCCGGGGCCAGCGCCTCGATCACCTCGGCCGGCTCCTCGACCAGCCGGGCGCCGTCGCGGATCAGCCGGTGGCAGCCGCGCGCCAGCGGGTTGGCGATGGAGCCCGGCAGCGCGAACACCTCGCGACCCTGCTCGCCGGCCAGCCGCGCGGTGATCAGCGAGCCGGACTGCAAGCCCGCCTCCACCACCACGGTGCCCAGCGCCAGCCCCGAGATGAGGCGGTTGCGGCGCGGGAAGTGGTCGGCGCGCGCCGCAGTGCCGGGCGGGAACTCGCTGACCACGGCGCCCTGCGCCGCGATCCGCTGCGCCAGCGCGTGGTGCTTGCGCGGGTAGACCCGGTCCGGCCCGGTGCCGACCACTGCGACGGTGGCGCAGCCCGCATCCAGCGCGGCCGCGTGGGCGGCACCGTCGATGCCATCGGCCATGCCGCTGGTCACCGTGAAACCGGCCAGCGCCAGCGCGCGGGCGAAGCGGCGCGCGTGTTCCAGCCCCGCCGGGCTGGCGCCGCGCGCGCCCACGATGGCCACCTGCGGATGCAGCAGCAGGCCGGCGTCGCCGGCCACGAACAGCGCGGCGGGCGGCTGCGGGATGGTTTCCAGCAACGGCGGGAAATCCGCCTCGGTGCAGCGCAGCAGACGATGGCCGGGTTCGGCCAGCCAGGCGAGGTCGGCGGCGAGGCGCGCCTCGTCGGGCGCGTCCAGCCAGGCGGCGGCGCCCTCGTCCAGCGCGGCGGCCTGCCGGCGCAGCCGCACCAGCGCGGCATCGATGCGGCCGTCGGCCGCGGCCAGCGCCTCGCGCAGGCCGCCCTGGCCCAGGCCCGGAGTGCGCAGGGCGGTGAGCCAGGCGCGCAGTTCTTCCGTTTCGTCCATCACCGCAGTGTACGCAGTCGGCTCCAACAAAAACGGCGCGGACTGAGCCGCGCCGTCGTGTCGGTCGATGCCTATGTGAACCTTATTCCGGCAGGCGCAGCTTGTCGCCCTTCTTCACCGGACGCAGGCCGTCCATCACCAGGCCGTAGCTGACGTTGTCGAAGGTGCGGAACACCATCACGTGGCCGATGTATTCCTCCGGCAGGGTCACCCGCTTGCCCACACCGCGGTTCCAGCTGTTGCTGGCCACGTCGTCGTGGATGTTCTCGCCGGGCTGCCAGATCGCGAAGGTGGTGCCGTTGTCCACGCCGTCCTTCGAGCCCACCGACAGCGCCACCACCTGGTGCGGCCCCACCGCGTCCATCGCGTCGGTGAACGCGATCACGCGGCCGTCCTTGGGCTGGTCCTTCGGCGGATGCGGGTAGAAGTACGGGTCGTACGGGTTGTCGTCCACCGGCATGATGCGGTCGCCGCTGCGCACTTCCTGGGTGGAATCGAGCAGCAGCAGGGTGGACGGGTCGCCGGTGCGCAGCGTCTCGGCGGTGCCGATCACCTTCACCTCGACGCCCATGTCGCGGCCGCGGCGATAGTGGCCGGAGCCGTTGTCGAAGTCCTCTTCCCACGGCGACTTCACCATCGCCGCGTTCGCGTACAGCTCGTCGCCGAACACCGCATTGCCGCCGGAGCCGTCGTCGAAACCGCGGAACACGTGCTCGGGCCGCACGATCGCCCAGCGCTGGCCGGGCTGGCTGTCGAGGCCGCGCACGTAGAGGTTCTGGCCCGAGGTGGCGCGCAGCTGGTTCTCTTCCACGCCCACCACGTAGGGGGCCTTGCTGACCGCGCTGGAATCCATCACGCGCAGGTCCTTCAGGAAGGTCTTCAGCGCATCCAGCGGGATCGCCGGCACCGCCTCGCCTTCGCGGTGCATGCTGGGCGTCAGCTTCAGCGCGGGACCGTTGATGAAGGACAGGTTGAGCACGTCGCCCGGGTAGATCAGGTGCGGGTTCTTCACCTGCGGATTGGCCTGCCAGATCTCCGGCCACAGCCACGGCTTGACCAGGAATTTCGCCGAAATGCCCCACAGCGTGTCGCCGCGGCGCACCGTGTACGAATCGGGATGGTTGCTGCGCAGCTGCGCGGCGCCGGCGGCACACACCGCTGCCGCGACCATGGTGCCGGCCAGCACCGTGAAGGCTTTCTTGAACATTGGTGGGAATCCCCCTCCCCGCGGTGAGAGCGAGTGTAACCGAAGCATTAAGCGGTGCAATCGGCACCGGGTCGCAGAATCCATGGCCGCCGTGGGGGCATTGCCGTCGGCTCGTCCACGCCGGTGGCGTACTACAATACCGGCATGTCCTTGCTCACCATCCTCGAATTCCCCGATCCCCGCCTGCGCACCCGGGCCGCGCCGGTCGGCGTGTTCGACGCAAAACTCCGGCAGTTCGTCGCCGACCTGTTCGAGACCATGTACGCCGCCAACGGCGTGGGCCTCGCCGCCACCCAGGTCAACGTGCACCAGCAAGTGCTGGTGATCGACATGAGCGACGAGCGCAACCAGCCGCTGGTGCTGATCAATGCCGAGATCGTCGAGAAGGACGGCGCCCAGGTCTACCAGGAGGGTTGCCTGTCCTTCCCCGGCGTCTATGCCGACGTCACCCGCGCGCTGAAGGTGAAGGTGAAGGCCCGCGACGTGGACGGCAAGGAATTCATCTACGAGGCCGAGGGTCCGCTGGCGGTGGCCGTGCAGCACGAGCTGGACCACCTCGCCGGCAAGGTGTTCGTGGACTACCTCTCGCCGCTGAAGCGCTCGCTGCTGCTCAAGCGCCTGGAGAAGCAGCGCAAGCAGGCGGCCAGCGCTTGAGCATGCGGGTCGTCTTCGCCGGCACGCCCGAATTTTCCGTCCCCTGCCTCGAAGCCTGCCGCGGGAGCGGCGCCGACGTGGTGGCCGTCTACACCCAGCCCGATCGCCCCGCCGGCCGCGGCCGCAAGCTCGCGCCCAGTCCCGTGAAGCAGGCCGCGCTGGCCGCCGGCATCGCGGTGGAGCAGCCCGAATCACTGAAGGGCGCCGAGGCGCAGGCTGCGCTGGCCGCGTATCGACCCGACCTGATGGTGGTGGTGGCCTACGGCCTGATCCTGCCGCGCAAGGTGCTGGCGATCCCGCGCCTGGGCTGCTGGAACGTGCACGCCAGCCTGTTGCCGCGCTGGCGCGGCGCGGCGCCGATCCAGCGCGCCATCCTCGCCGGCGACGCCGAGACGGGCGTGGATCTCATGCAGATGGAGGCCGGCCTGGACACCGGCCCGGTGCTGCTGGAGCGGCGCACGCCGATTTCGCGCGCGGACACCGGCGGCTCGCTGCACGACCGCCTCGCCGCGCTCGGCGCGGAAGCGCTGGCCGAAGGCCTGCGCCACGTGCTGGCCGGCAAGACGATGGCCGCCACGCCGCAGGCCGCCGACGGCGTCGTCTACGCGCACAAGCTGGACAAGGCCGAGTCGGCGCTGGATTTCGCCCGACCGGCGATCGAGCTGGAACGCCAGGTGCGCGCCTTCGACCCGTGGCCTGGCAGCGATGCGGAAATCGCCGGTGAGCGGGTGCGGGTCTGGGGCGCCACGGCCCTCGACCAGCGCCACGCCGCCGCGCCCGGCACCCTGCTCGCCGTCCACCGGGACGGTCTCGACCTCGCCTGCGCCGATGGCGTGCTGCGTGTCACCGCGATCCAGCGCGCCGGCGGCCGACGCATCAGCGCCGCTGACTACCTCAACGCACGCCCCGAACTGCGCGAGGCCCGCCCATGACCCGCGCCCGGGTCCCTCTCCCCCACGGGGAGAGGGCTGGGGTGAGGGTCGGGTACTCGCGGGAGCATCACCGGCTCGCCGCCCGGAAACCTGGGCCGCACGGTCCACGCCAGCCCGAACTTCATGGCAAGCTCCGTCCCCTCGCCCCAACCCTCTCCTCGCTCCTCAAAGCCGCGACCATCCATGGTCGCTCCCCGCGTACCCCACAGGGGCGAGGGAGTGAAACGCGATGAGTGCCGACGTCCGCGCGTTGGCCGCGCAGGCGCTGGCGCAGGTGGCCCTTCGCGGCGTCTCGCTGCGCGAAGCGATGGAGCGCCACGCACAACGACTCCCCGATTCCCGTGATCGCGCATTGCTCATGGCCCTGGTCAGCGACGGCGCGCGCTGGTGGCCGCGTTTCGACGCCGCACTGGATCGCCTGCTGGAGCAGCCGCTGCGCAAGAAGGCGCCGGTGGTGCATGCGCTGCTGGTGCTCGGGCTGGTGCAGCTGGAGGTGCTGGAGCTGGCCGACTACGCCGCGGTGGCGGCGACGGTGGAGGCGGTGCGCGCGCTGAAGCGGCCGCAGTTCGCGGGTCTGGTGAACGCCGTGCTGCGGCGTTGGCAGCGCGAACGCGCCACGCATCTCGCCGCGCTCGATGCGCAACCGGAAACCCGCCACGCGCACCCGCGCTGGCTGGCCGAGGCGATCGCGCGCGACTGGCCGGCACAGGCCGAGGCGGTGCTGGCGGCGGACAACCGCGAACCGCCGCTGATGCTGCGCGCGAACCGCCGCCACGGCACGCGCGAGGCATTGATCGAGCGCCTGCGCCTGGACGGCCAGACGGCCGAACCGCACAGCTGGCTGGCCGACGCCATCGTGCTGCCGCACAGCACCGACGTGACCCGCCTGCCCGGCTTCGACGACGGCGCCTTCGCGGTGCAGGACGGCGCCGCGCAAATCGCCGCCGACCTCGCCGACCTGCGCGGCGGCCTGCGCGTGCTCGACGCCTGCGCCGCACCGGGCGGCAAGGCCTGCCACCTGCTGGAACGCGCGGAGATCGACCTCACCGCGCTGGACTCCGCGCCGCCGCGCGTGGACCGCATCCGCCAGAACCTGCAGCGGCTGCGTCTGGATGCGCGCCTGCTGACCGGCGACGCGGGCGCGCCGAAGGCCTGGTGGAACCACCAGCCGTTCGACCGCATCCTGGTCGATGCGCCGTGTTCGGCCACCGGCGTGCTGCGCCGGCGCCCCGACGTGCGCCTGCACCGCCGTGCCAGCGACATCGCCGCGCTGCAGGCGCAGCAGCGGCGCATCCTGGCCGCGCTGTGGCCGCTGCTGGCGCCGGGCGGCCGGCTGCTGTACATCACCTGCTCGCTGCTGCGCGCGGAGAATGAGGCGATCGTGGGTGAGCTGCTGGCGGCGCAACCGGATGCGCACGCCGTCGCGTTCGAACTGCCCGTGGGACGGGCCGCCGCCGTGGGTTGGCAGATCCTGCCCGGCGATGGCGACCTCGACGGCATGTACTATGCGGTGCTCGAAAAGCGCTGAATGCCGGAAGCTCCATGACTGTCCCCTCCCCCGCGTGCGGGGGAGGGTGCCGAAGGCGGGAGAGGGAGCGCGGCGGAGCCGCGCCGCTGTCATGCTTTCGATCCATCGAAAAGCTCCCTCTCCAGCCCTTCGGGCAGCCTCTCCCGCCAGCGGGAGAGGCGAAAGCAAAAACCTTCGCCCTCCTCACACTCCCTGAGCGTTCCATGTCTGCTCTTTCCAAGGCCACGCCGCAGGAACGCCGCCAGTTCTGGCTGTTTCTGCTGATCGCGCTGGTGATACTCGGCGCCGGCATCGGCCTGCGCGACCCCTGGCCCTCGGACGAACCGCGCTTCACGCTGGCGGCGAAGCAGATGGTCGAGAGCGGCGACTGGATGTTCCCGCACCGCGGCAGCGAGCTGTACGCGGACAAGCCGCCGATGCTGATGTGGGCCGAGGCGGCCAGCTTCGAACTGGTGCGCTGGTGGCGGCTGGCCTTCATGCTGCCCTCGCTGCTGGCGGGGTTGGGCACGCTGCTGCTGGTCTACGACCTCGGCCGCCGGCTGTGGAACCGCCGCACCGGCCTGTACGCCGCGGGCGGCCTGCTGCTGGCGTTCCAGTTCGTCTACCAGAGCCAGCGCGCGCAGATCGATCCCTTGGTGGTGTTCTTCATCACCGCGGCGAACTGGGGCCTGCTGCGCCACCTGCTGGCACCGCCCGACTCCGGCGCCAGGGCGAACTGGCCGCTGTACTGGTTCGGCTGCTTCTGCGCGGGACTGGGCGTGATCACCAAGGGTGTGGGTTTCCTCGCCCTGCTGATGCTGATTCCCTACGCCTGGGCCGCCTGGCGCGGCTGGGACGGCGTGGCGCGTCCCGGCCGCGGCGCATGGTGGCGCTGGCTGCTGGGCTTGGCGGCGGTGCTGGCGGCGATCGCGCTGTGGCTGCTGCCGATGCTGCTCACCGCACAGGCGCGCGACGGCAATCCAGCCTACGCGGCCTACGTGCACGACATCCTGTTCAAGCAGACCGCGAAGCGCTATGCCAATGCGTGGCATCACATCCACGCGTGGTGGTACTACCTGCCGATCCTGCTGTTCAGCTGGCTGCCGCTGTCCCTGCTCTATCCCGGCTGCCTGCCGCGCTGGTGGCAGCGGCTGAAGGCGCGCGACGCGCGCGTGCTGCTGCCGCTGGGCTGGGTGGTGCTGGTGCTGCTGTTCTTCAGCGCCTCGCCGGGCAAGCGCGACGTGTACATCCTGCCCGCGCTGCCGATGCTGGCGCTGGCCTGCGCGCCGTTCGTGGACGAGTTGTTGCCGAAGCGCTGGCTGCGCGTGGCGGGCCTGGTCTTCATCGCCGTGCTGGGCGCGGCGATGCTGGCACTGGGCGGTTACGCCCTGCTCTCGCACGCCCCGAAGGTGGCGCAGTTCGCCGTCGACCGCGACCTCGCCGACGGCGGCGCCGCGCTGTGGTGGATGTGCGTGGTGCTGGGCGCGGTGCAGCTGGCGCTGGTCGCCGTGCTGCGCGTGCGCCGCGCCGTGTGGGCGGTGTGCGGCGGCATGGCCGCGCTGTGGCTGGCCTGGGGCTGCTGGGCGGTGCCGCTGCTCAATCCCTCCAGTTCCTCCTCCGCACTGATGGCCGAAGTGCGCGGCCATCTCGGCCCGCACGACGAGTTGGGCCTCGTCGCGTGGACCGAACAGAACCTGCTGATGCTCGATCGCCCGGCCACCGACTTCGGCTTCAAGGTGCCGTGGCACATCCAGTTCGCCCGCGCCGTGCAATGGCAGGCGCAGGCACCGGCCACGCGCTGGCTGTTCGTGCAGCAGCCGGCGATGGGCGACTGCGTGGATCGCGCGAAAGCGATTTATCTCGGCCACGCCAACCAGCGCGACTGGTGGATGTTCCGGGCCGAGGCGCTGGTGCCGGGCTGCCTGCCCAGCGCCAAGGTGGACGAGTCGCCGGACGACGATCCTTCCGCCGACATGCAGGCGGGTCCGTGACGGATGCGCCGCGCATCCGGCTGCTCGGCCGCGACAACGGCGCAGGCCTCAGCCGCGACATGGCCCTGCTTGCCGCCGCGCTGGGCGAGGCCGGCGCGGCGGTGCACAGCTCGGCGCTGCCGCACCGTGGCCGTGTCGCGGAATGGCTGACGCGCCTGCGCCTGTCCAGCCGCGCACCCGCGTTCGACCTCAACCTGATGCTGGAACGCGTGCGCCCCGAGTTCGCGCCCGGCGCGCGGCGCAACGCGCTGATACCGAATCCGGAATACTTCCGCGCCCAGGATCGCGCCGCGCTGGATCGCATCGACATGGTGTGGGCCAAGACCCGCCACGCCGAGCGCCTGTTCGCGGCATTGGGCAAGCCCGTTCGCTACATCGGCTTCGCCAGTCCCGACCGCCGCGACCCTGCGGTGCCGCGCCGGCATGCGTTCTTCCATGGCCCCGGCCGCAGCGCCAACAAGGGCACGGCGGCACTGCTGCGGCTGTGGGCGGCGCACCCCGAATGGCCCGTGCTCACCGTGGCGTGGCGGCGCAAGCGGGTGGAGCTGGATGCGCTGCCCGCCAACGTGGTGCTGCTACGCGAGCATCTCGACGACGACGCTTATCGCCGCCTGCAGAACGAACACCGCTTCCACCTGTGCCCCTCGCAGACCGAGGGCTACGGCCACTATCTGGTCGAGGCCATGAGCTGCGGCGCAGTGGTGCTGACGCTGGACGCCGAGCCGATGCACGAGCTGGTGACCGCCGAGCGCGGCGTGCTGGTGCCGGCGCACGCCACGGGCACGCAGGACCTGGCCACGCTGTACGGCTTCCGCGACGCGGACATGGCGCACGCGATCGAACGCTGCGCGGCGATGCCGCAGGCCGAGGCCGATGCGCTGGGCGCCGACGCGAGGGCGTGGTTCGAGTCCGAACGCGCCGCGTTTCCGGCGCGGCTGCGCACGGCGCTTGACGATATCCGGCGCTCTTGATGCGCCGTCTCGTTGCGTAAAGACACTGGATCCCGGATATCGCTACGCGATTCCGGATGACGGACAACGCTCAACCGCCGTCGGATTCGAATTCCGCGAGATGAGCGTCGATACCGTGCTCGCAGCGCACGATGCCTTCGGTGCGGGTGGCGTGGAACAGGCGGTTGTTGGGCAGGCTGAGGTCGTTCACGTCGGGCTGGGCGCGCGAGCTGTGCCACAGGTGCACGGCCAGCGCGGCCCACTTCAGCGCGCGGCGGCGCAGGCCCGCGTTTTCCAGCCGCGCCACCAGTTCGCGATCCTCGGCGCCATAGCCTTCCATGCGCTCGTCGAAGCCGTTCACGCGCAAGAGGTCGTCGCGCCAGAAGCTCATGTTGCAGCTCATCACCCGCCCGCCGTTGCGCGAGCGCGCCTTCCAGCGCGCCAGCTGCGGCTGGCGGAACGCATAGAGACGCTTGATGCCGTCGAACTCGTGGAAGTCCGCGCGCGACCACGGCGCGAACACCGGCGTGCCGCCCGCCAGCAGCTCCGCGCTTTCCTCGCGCGTGGCCTTGATCCGTCCGCCCTGCAGGAAGAAACCGCGCTCGGCCAGCATCAAATGATCGGCCACGAACTGCGGATGCAGCAGCATGTCGCCGTCGAGCAGGATCACGTAGTCGCCGCGGCTGGCGGCGATGCCGCGATTGCGCGCACGCGCGGCGCGGAAGCCGCGGTCTTCCTGCCATACATGGCGCAGCGGCACCGGGAAGTCGCGCGCCATGCGTTCGACCAGCGCGCGGGTTTCCCCGCCCGAGCCGTCGTCGGCCACGATCACCTCGTCGGGCAGGCGCGTCTGCACGGCGAGGCTGGCCAGCAGGCGTTCCAGTGCCGCGGGCCAGTTGTAGGTGAGCGCGACGACGCTGACCCTCATGGCCGAATCAGCGCCCACGCAGGCCGCGGGCCAGGATCGACAGCGCCCGCTCGATCCGCTTCCACCACGGCGAAGGGCCACGCAGCGCGATGCCGGCGTAGCGGCGCGCCTCGGCCCAATCGGGGCGCTCGCGGGTCTTGAACTCGGCGCGGGCAAGATCCAGTACGTGCGCATCCAGATGCATGCGCTCGGCGTAGAAATTGATCAGGCAGCGCGAGCGGAACTGCGCGGGAAACTCGCGCATGCGCGCCTGCTCGTGCCACCAGCCGTTGCGGCCGTGGATGCGGTAGTCGACGTTGCCGGTGGGCAGGAAATACTTGCGCGCGCCGAGGAGGCTGGCGCCGAACACCAGGCAGTTGTCGGCGCTGATGCGCCAGTTCGCCACGAAGCCGGCGGGCAGGTCGAGCACGCGTTCGGCCAGCTTGCGCCGCAACGCCAGCGCCGAAGTGGGCGCGCCGTACCAGCGCGCGTACACCCAGGTGCCGAGCACGGTGTGGCCGAGATCGCAGGCCGCTTTCGCGTAGCCCTGCACGCCGGATTCGTTGCCGACCAGGCGCACGTCGGAGAACACGAAGTCCACGTCCTTGCGCGCGGCGAACAGCGCGGCCACCTGCTTGAGGTGATCCGGCCCCCAGCGGTCGTCGGCGTCGAGGAAGCACACGATGTCGCCGCTGGCCACGGCGAGGCCACGCTGGAACGCGGCGAGCTGGCCGCCGTTCTCGCCGCAGAGCAGCTTCACGCGTGCGTCGTGGCCGTAGCGCTCGCGCAGGTAGTCGGGCGAGCCGTCGCTGGAGCCGTCGTCGACCAGGATCACTTCCAGCGGCGCATGCGTCTGCGCCAGCGCACCGTCCACCGCTTCGGCGACGAAATCGCGGTAGTTGTAGTTGGTGACGACGACCGAGAACGCGGGCGCGGCGTCCACCTCAGGCCTCCAGCGTGCGGCGGAAGTAGGCGATGGTTTCCTTCAGGCCATCCTCCAGCGCCACCTTCGGCTGCCAGCCCAGCTTCTCCTGTGCCAGCGCAATGTCGGGCTGGCGCTGGCGCGGGTCGTCGGCCGGCAGCGGGCGGAACACCAGCTTCGAACGCCCGCCCACCAACGCGAGCACCTGCTCGGCCAGCTGCAGCATGCTGAACTCGCCGGGGTTGCCGATGTTCACCGGGCCGGTGAAGCCGCGCTCCGATTCCATCATGCGCACGAAGGCTTCGATCAGGTCGTCCACGTAGCAGAAGCTGCGCGTCTGGCTGCCATCGCCGTAGATGGTGATGTCCTCGCCCTTGAGCGCCTGCACGATGAAGTTGCTCACCACGCGGCCGTCGTTGGGGTGCATGCGCGGGCCGTAGGTGTTGAAGATGCGCACCACCTTGATGTCGAGCTGGTGCTGGCGGTGGTAGTCGAAGAACAGCGTCTCGGCGCAGCGCTTGCCCTCGTCGTAGCACGAGCGCAGGCCGATCGGGTTGACCCGACCCCAATACTCCTCGCGCTGCGGGTGCACCTCCGGGTCGCCGTACACCTCGCTGGTGGAGGCCTGCAGGATGCGCGCCTTCACCCGCTTGGCCAGGCCCAGCATGTTGATCGCGCCGTGCACCGAGGTCTTGGTGGTCTGCACCGGATCGTGCTGGTAATGCACCGGCGAGGCCGGGCAGGCCAGGTTGAAGATGCGCTCCACCTCCACGTACAGCGGGAAGGTGACGTCGTGGCGCAGCAGCTCGAAGTACGGGTGGTTCAGCAGGTGCGCCACGTTGCGCTTGCTGCCGGTGAAGAAGTTGTCCACGCACAACACGTCATGGCCGTCAGCCAGCAGGCGGTCGCACAGGTGCGAGCCGAGGAAGCCGGCACCGCCGGTCACCAGTACCTTGCGCATCATGGGTCGTTCCGGAACGCGAGGCGCCTAGTGTAAGCGAGCCGCGACGACCGCACGGCGGCGCGCATCCAGCTCCAGCCACAGCGCCAGCGCCAGCGGCAGCCACACCAGCAGCCAGCCGGGACGCGGGCTGTCCAGCAGCTGCGGCATGTCGAACTGCAGCACCACGCTGGCGTACACCCACAGCACCAGCACCAGCCGGCCGGTCACCCGTTGCCGATGCCGCCAGCCCAGCCAGGCCGTCGCCAGCCAGAGCGCAACCAACAGCAGCAGGCCGGGCAGGCCCAGTTCGATCATGGTCTGGGTCAGCACGTTGTGGCTGTGCGTGTAGTCGGCCCCGGCCACCACCAGCGTGAACGGCGCATTCTGGCCCAGGCCCAGCCACGGGTGTTGCGCGATCAGGTGCATGGATTGCACGAAGAGCTGCGGCCGCAGCGAAGTGCCGCGTTCCACCAGCACCGGCAGCGGCCAGAAGCAGCTGGCCAGCACCACGACCAGTGCCACGCCGGCCAGCCAGCGCGCGCCACGCCCCGCATGCCACAGCGGAGCGAACATCGCGCACAAGGCCAGCGCCAGCCACACGCTGCGCGACCCGGTCAGCGCGATGAAGGCCAGCAGCACCGGCAGGGCCAGCCAGCGCAGCGCCGAGACGCGCCGGTCGGCGATCGGCAGCAAGGCCAGCCAGAGGCAGGCCGCGCCCATCACCGCCGCGGCGTAGTTCGCGGTCGCGATCACACCTTCGCCCACGATGCGGCCGTCCTCCGGCGGACGGTACAGGTAGTGCACGCAGTAGTAGCCCGCGAACAGCGCGACGCCCAGGCCTGCCAGCAACAGCAGGCGGTGCCCGCGCCGTTCGTCCTCGCCCAACCAGACCGGCCACGCCAGCACGAAGGCCAGCACGCTCAGCAGCCGGCTGAGCTCGTCGCCCGGATGCCGTGCGTGCGCCCACAGCAGGGACAGCGTGGCCCAGGCCAGCAGCAGCAGGAAGATCCGGAACGCCGGCAGCGGCAGCAACGCCTTCCAGGTCGCCGCCCGCAGCGTCAGCGCGAGGCACCAGGCCGGCAGGTACAACAGCACGATCAGGCTGCCCTGGTACAGCTTGCCCGGGTTGAACGATATCCCCGAGGGCATCGCCACCAGGCCGAGCATCATCCACACGATGCCTGCGCCCAGCACGCCCTGCCAGAACCCGCGGCGGCGCAGGAACAGCGGTACGGCGCCGATGTCGGCGCGCGGCTGCGGTGCGACCGGCAGGCTCTGCATCAGCGGTATGTTGTGTTTCTCGTGACCCATGGAACCTTCGGACATGGCGCGTGCGATCGCCACCGCACTCCCTTGCGCAGCGCGCAGCATAACCAATGGCGCATCCCGCAGGATCAATACGCCGGCGAACGCGCCAGCGCATGATGACGATGACCGCATCATGCCTGTCGCCAGCTGAAACCCAGCCCACCAGTCGGCAGAGTGTGCAGAAGGCGTCAACGCGGCCACCCACGGAGACGCGCGCCGGCCCGCTAGAATCCCGCCATGCCCTCCCTGCCGATCACCCTCGCCGTCATCACCCGCAACGAGGCGGCCTGCATCGCACGCTGCCTGGACAGCGTGCCGTTCGCGGCGGAGAAGCTGGTGGTGGACTCGGGCAGCGACGACGGCACCGTGGCGATCGCACAGGCGCACGGCGCCCGCGTGGTGCACCAGGACTGGCTGGGCTTCGGCCCCCAGCGCAACTTCGCCACCACCCAGTGCAGCCACGACTGGATCCTGGTGCTGGATGCCGACGAGTGCCTCTCGCCTGAATTGGCCGCCGAGCTGGAACGCAAGCTGCCCGCGCTGATGGCGGGCGACGCCCCCGCCGCGTGGCTGCGCCGGCGCACGATCTACATGGGCCGGCCGATGCGCTGGTACCGCCCCAACATGGGCGAGCAGCTGGCCCGGCTCTACCACCGCAGCCGTGCGCGCTGGAGCGATGCGCGGGTGCACGAGTCGCTGCGTTTCGAGGGCAAGGCACCCACCTTCGATGCGCCGTTCGACCACGCCAACAACCCCACCCTGGTGCACAAACAGCTCAAAGTGCTGCGCTACGCCGAGCTGAAGTGCCGCGACTGGCGCGACAAGGGCAAGCCCGCGCGGATGTGGCAGGCGCCGTTCGTGTACCTGCTGGCCTTCCTCAAGGACTACGTGTTCCGGTTGGCCATGCTCGACGGCTGGCGCGGCTTCGTGATCGCGCAGACCGCGGCCAGCTACGCGCTGTACAAGCGCATGCGCTACTACGAGATGGTGGAAAACCCGGCGTCGGTGGCGGAGGCGGCCGACGCATTGGAAAAACATCGCATCGAGCATTGATGCCCCACGCGACTGCGCAGTTCGAAACTGCGGGCCTGCACGGCACGTTTGCCTCCTCTCCCCTTTGGGACGCGGGGAAGGGCCATGGATGGCCCTGCCTTGAGGAGCGAGGAAGAGGATTGAGGTGAGGGGGCCAAGGCTTGCCCCGTACTTGTCGAAGCGCACTTCGCCCTGATGCTAGGTCCTGGCAAGAACCACCCCTCACCCCAGCCCTCTCCCCGGCGGGGAGAGGGAGCAAAGTAAGCTAGGCCCTTCCTCCGCACACCCGACCTCCATGCCCAAGCACTACCTCCTCTACGGTTCCGAGCGCTACGCGCTGGCGATCCTGCGGCCGATCCAGGCGGCGATCCGCGCGCGTGGCGACGAGGCGGCATGGTTCTTCGACGGTCCCGGCGCCGAGGATCTGCACGCCGACGAGCGCCTGTTGACGGTACGGGAGGTACGCGCGTGGAAGCCGCTCGCGGTGATCACCTCGTCCAACGCGGTGCCGCACTTCTTCCCCGGCGTGAAGGTGGAGACCTTCCACGGCTTCGACGCCGGCAAGCCGCGGCACATCTACGTGCGCGGCTTCTTCGACCTGTACTGCACCACCGGCCCGCGCGACACCGCGCAGTTCCAGGCCATCGCCGACAAGCTCGGCCACTTCAGCGTGATCGAGACCGGCTTCCCCAAGATCGACCCGTTCATGCGCGAGCTGGGCGGCACGCTGCCGCCGGTGCGCACGCCGCCGGTGATCCTCTACCACTCCACCTTCTCGCCCTCGTGGAGCGCGGCGGAAACGCTGTACGAGGAGGTGAAGCGGCTGTCGCGCGACGGCCGCTGGCGCTGGATCGTCAGCTTCCACCCGAAGATGAATCCGGACACCGTGGCGAAGTTCAAGGCGCTGCAGAACGAGTACCTCACGTTCGCCGAGAACGACAACATCCTCGAACTGTTCGGCCAGGTGGACATGATGTGCTCGGACACCAGCTCCGCGCTCAACGAGTTCCTGCTCACCGGCAAGCCGGTCGTGACGTTCAACAACCGCCGCCCCGGCCCGCAGCTGATCGACATCCACGAGGCGAAGGATTTCGAGCCTGCGATCGAGCGCGCGCTGAGTCGGCCGCCGGAACTGATGGCGGCGATCCGCGCCTACGCCGACGCGATCCACCCGTATCGCGACGGCCGCTCCAGCGAGCGCATCCTCGACGCCATCGACCGCTTCATCGCCAAGGGTGGCCGCAACCGCCGCGCCAAACCGTGGAACCTGTGGCGCAAGCTGAAGATCCGCCGGCGCATCGGCTACTGGGGTCCGGCGCGCTGGCCGCGCTAACCTTGGTAGGAGCGGCTTCAGCCGCGATTGGCGACGATACGAATCGCGGCTGAAGCCGCTCCTACGCCGCCGCTGCGACCATGGCGGCTAGAATCGCGCCGTTCCCCCGCACGAGCCTGCCCGTGACCCCAAACCCCTACCGCCGCTCCGAACACCTGCGCTCGCTCTGGCCCTGGCTGCCGCTGTGGGCGGTGGTGGCGCTGCTGGCGATCTTCGCGCACGGCCCGATGCCGCTGTACTCCACCCGCACGCTGGCGGTGGCGTGGGAGATGTGGAACCAGCACCACTGGCTGGTGCCCCACATCAACGGCGAACCGTACAGCGAGAAGGCGCCGCTGCTGTTCTGGCTGATCCATGCCGGCTGGTTCGTGTTCGGCGTCGGCGACGGTTGGCCGCGCGTGCTGGAAGTGATCTTCGGCGGCGCCCAGCTGGTGCTGATCTCGCTGCTGGCGCGGCGCCTGTTCCCCAGCCGCCCGTGGATGGCCAAGGCCGCGCCGTGGACGCTGCTGGCGCTGTCCTACGCCTTCCTGTTCGGCCTGCAGATCATGTACGACGTGCTGCTGGCGGTGTGGGCGCTGGGCGCGCTGCTGTGCCTGGCGCCCGGCGTGCGTCGCGACGAGCCGCGCTGGTGGCTGTTCGGCCTGTGCATCGGCTTCGGCCTGCTCACCAAGGGGCCGGTCATGCTGCTGCATGTCGCGTTCCCGTGGCTGCTCGGCCCGCTGTGGAGCGACTGGGCACGCACGCATCGCGCACGCTGGTACGGCCGCGGCGTGCTGGCCACGCTCCTGGGCTTCGCCATGCTGCTGGCCTGGGCGCTGCCCGCGGGTTTTGCCGGCGGCGAGGCCTACATGCATCGGCTGTTCTTCAGCCAGACCGCGGCACGGGTGATCCACGGCGTGCAGACCGCCGAGCCGCTGCAGAGCCATGCGCGCCCAGTGCTGTGGTACGTGCTGATGCTGCCGCTGCTGCTGTTCCCGTTCATCGGCTGGCCGCGCGCCTGGGTGGCGCTGGCCGCGCTGCGCCGGCCGCTGGAACCGGGCCTGCGCTTCGCCCTGTGCTGGGTGCTGCCGACCTTCCTGATGTTCTCGCTGGTGCGCGGCAAGCAGCTGTATTACCTGCTACCGGAACTGGCCGGCACGATGCTGCTGCTGTGCGGCGCGATCGCCACGCTGCGCGAACGCCGGCCGAAACTCGCCAACACCGGCTGGCTGGGCACCTGGCCGCTGGGCGTGGGCAGCCTCGCGTTCGCGCTGCTCTTGTTCGTGTTGCCCAACCTGGTGGCGGGCAACCACCTGCACGGCGAATGGCCCGACGCCTGCGCACCGTACAGCCGCTACTTCGCCGTGGTGTTCCTGCTGTTGGGCCTGCTGCTCCTGCTGCGCGGCCGCGGCGAGCTGCGCCGGCTGGCGGTGGCGGGGCTGGTCGGCACGTTGGCGCTCAATACCTTGTTCACCCTCACCATATGGCCGCGCTACGAGCTGCGCCCCACTTCGCTGCTGCTGGGCGCGGCGGAACAAGCCGGCAAGGAAGTCGGCTATCTCGGCAACTACGAGGGCGAGTTTCATTTCCAGGGGCGGCTGATCCGGCCGATCGAGGAATTGCGCGACCCCAGGCAACTGGCCGCGTTCGCCCAGGCGCATCCCGACGGCCTGGTCGTGCAGCACCCCGAGAAACTCGATCCGCAGGCCCTGCGTTACGCGCTGCTGATCCAGCCGTTCCGCTCCTCGTGGCTGGTGGTATGGCCCGCCGCCACGCTGCTCGACCTGCGCAACGGCAACACGCCGCCCGAGCCGGAGCAGCCGCCGCAGGTCTACACGGCCGACGGCGGGCGCTCGCGCACGCTGCCGTGAGCAGGGACGCGCTGATCGCCGGCCTGCGCAGCCAGTGCGGCGGCCCGCGCGACGGCGCGCTGCTGCGCTACGCACTGGGCAACGCGCTGCTGGAAGCGGGCGATGCCGCCGCAGCGATCGAGGAATTTCGCCACGCCCTGCGCTTCGACGCGCGCTATTCCGCGGCGTGGAAACTGCTGGGCAAGGCCTGCCTCGCCGCGGACGACCGCGCCGGCGCCGCCGAAGCATGGCGGCAAGGCATCGCCGTGGCGCAGGAGCGCGGCGACAAGCAGGCGGAGAAGGAGATGGTGGTGTTCCTGCGGCGGGCGGAGCGCTGACACGTGACGTGTCGGGATTCAGCCCGACATGCGCACGGCATGGGCGATGGAATCAGCGCTTGCGCGCCCGCGACGCCCCCAGCTTCCGCGTCAGCGTGTTGCGCCCCACCCCCAGCGCCGCCGCCGCATGCTGCCGATGCCCGCCATGCGCGGCCAGCGCCGCCTCCAGCAGCACGCGATCCAGCGCTTCGCGGGCACGGGCATGGATGTCGGCCTCGTCGTCGGCCAAGGCGCGCGTGGCCCAGGCGCGCAAGACATCGGTCCAGTCGCCCGCCGCGCTGGCCGGCGACGACGCGCCCAGGTCGGCGGGCAGGATCTCCGCACCCGGGGCGATCACCGCGAGGCGGCGGCACAGGTTTTCCAGTTCACGCACGTTGCCGGGAAAATCGCGCTGGGCCAACACCTTCAGCGTGGCCTTGGCGAAACGCCTGGGCGACAGCTTCAGTTCCCGCGTCGCGGCCGCGAGGAAGTGTTGCGCCAGCAGCGGGATGTCCTCGCGGCGCTCGCGCAGCGCGGGCAAGGCGATGCGCACCACGTCGAGGCGATGCTTGAGGTCGGCGCGGAACTGGCCGGCGGCCACGCGCGCGTCCAGATCCTGGTGGGTGGCGGCGACGATGCGCACGTCGCAGCGGATCAGCTCGCGTCCGCCCACGCGGTAGAACTCGCCGCCGGCGAGCACGCGCAGCAGGCGTGTCTGCAGCGCCAGCGGCATGTCGCCGATCTCGTCGAGGAACAGCGTGCCGCCCTCGGCCTGCTCGAAGCGCCCGGCCACGCGCCGCTGCGCGCCGGTGAAGGCGCCAGCCTCGTGGCCGAACAGCTCGCTTTCCAGCAATTCCGAAGGAATCGCCGCGGTGTTGAGCGCCACGAACGGGCGCTCGCGCCGCGCGCTTTCCTCGTGCAGCGCGCGCGCCACCAGTTCCTTGCCGGTGCCGGTTTCGCCGGTGACCAGCACGTTGAGGTCGCTGGCGGCCACGCGCCCGATCAGGCGAAACACCTCACGCATGGCCGCGCTCGCGCCCAGCAGCGCGTGCGTGGGCGCCGATGTGGCCGCCGACGGCGCTTCGGTCGGCGCGCCGTCGGCCAGCGCGCGACGCACCGTGGCTACCGCCTGGTCGAGGTCGAACGGCTTGGCGAGGTAGTCCGCCGCGCCCGCCCGATATGCCGCCGCGGTGGTCGCCACGTCGGTGTACGCGCTCATCACGATCACCGGGGCTATGCCCTTGGACTTCAGTTCCTCCAGCAACGCCAGCCCGCTCTCTCCGGGCATGCGCACGTCGGTCAGCAGCAGCGCGGGACGCGACTTGTGCAAGGCGATCCGCACCGCATCCGCCGCGTCGAACTCGCGCACGGCAAGGCCCGCGTCGCGCAGCGCTGTGGCCAGCACGAAGCGCACGCCGCGGTCGTCGTCGACGATCCAGATTTCCCCGTTCATTGGTGTTGCCCCCGCAGGAGCGGCAAGCTGTTTGCTCATGGCGCGTGCTCCAGCGGCAGGTACAACGAGAACACCGTCTCGCCCGGATGGCTGCTGCAGCACAGCTCGCCACCGTGTTCGCGGGCGATCTCGCGCGACAGCGCCAGGCCCAGGCCGGTGCCGTCGACACGGCCGGACACCAGCGGCTCGAACAGTGTGTCGCGCAGTTCCGCGGGCACGCCGGGGCCGTCGTCGACCACGTCCACGCGCAACGCGCAGCGCAGCACGCGGGCACCGGCGCGCACGCCATGCTCGGCGCGCGTGCGCAGGGTGAGCGTGCGCCCGCCCGCTTCCACCGCGTTGCGCGCGAGATTCAGCAGCACTTGTTGCAGCTGGTCCGCATCGCCCCACACGTCGGGCAGGCTGGGGTCATAGTCGTGGCGCAGCCGCGGCGGCGTGGGTTCGGCGCGCATGAGCTCGGCGAGCCGGTCCAGCAATTCGTGGATGTTCACCGTGCCAAGCCGCGCCGCGCCGTCGCGATGCAGCAGGCGATTCGCCAGCGCGGCGAGGCGGTCGGCCTCGTCGATGATCAGGCCGGCCAGCGCCTGCAGCTCGACGCCGTCGACGCGCCGCTGCAGCAGCTGCGCCGCACCGCGCAGGCCGGCCAGCGGATTCTTCACCTCGTGCGCGAAGCCGCGCAGCGTGGCCGACAGCGGCGAGACGGCCGGCGCCGACGCGGCCAGCGCGTGCACCTCGACCAGCAGCCCGCCATCGTCCGCGGGCTGGATCGCCAGATCGGCCTTGAGCGTGCGCTCGTCGAACGCCGACAGCGCCGCTTCGCGCAGCTGCACGAAGCGCGACTCGTCCAGCGCGCGCTGCGCCTGGGCCAAGTCATCCGGCGAACACAACCACAACGCCAGCGGTTGGCCCACCGCGCTGCGCATGCCGCTGCCCAGCAGTTCGGCCAGCGCGGCATTGACCCAACGCACGCGCAGCTCCGCGTCGACCAGGGCCACCCCGGTCGCCAGCTGTTCCAATCCGCTTGATGCTGCATTGCCGCGCATTGCACCATCATGGGCAATGCGCGGCGTTGGTGCAACGGGTTTCGGTGCCGCGCTGCGCTATGGCCCGAGCAACAGCACCAGCGCCTCGTGGCCGGGGCGTTTGGCGCGATAGTCCATCCACACGTGGCGGCCATCCGGATCGATCGCGAAGTGGCGGTTTCCGCCTTGTTGCAGCGCAGGCAGGGCTTGTTGCAGGCGATGCGGCCAGTCGGCCGCGCCGGCGGTGTCGCTGCGGTGCTGCAGCACCCAAGCCATCAGGCGCAAGCCGGCGGCATAGTCTTCGTTGCGCTGGAGGTACTTCGCGTAATCGGGCGGCGCGATGCGCGCCAGGATCAGGCCCATGGTGTTGGAGACGGCATCGAAGAGGTCGTAGTGCACCGGCGGCATCGACGTGGCAGCCAGCGACCGATCGGACATTTGCGCGGCGAGCACATCGCGCTGGCAGGCCCATGCGTAGGTCGGCGCGATCAGGCGGCGCGTGCCCCGGGGGTCGACCACCAAGCGCAGACGCAGGCGCGTCGCCCAGTGGCTGGCCCGGCTGGGGTCGACGACAGCCATGGCGTTGGCGGCGCGGTCGTACTCATGTCGCATCGGCGCGCACAGGCTGACATCCGCGGCGACGACCGGCGCGAAGGCCTGCGTGCAGCCGACCGGGATGGCCTCGTCGTCGGGTAGCGCGGCGAGCATGCCGGCCAGCTCGCGCTCGATGCCGTCCATCCAGGCCACGGCCACCATCGCGCCCACCAGCGAGTTGGTGTGGGCGTGCAGGCGGCGCACGGTGGCGGCCTGAGTGCAGATCGCATCCAGCGCCTGCGCTTGCCGGCCCTCGACGAAATCCAGCGCCGGTGCGGTGAGCAGCAGCTTCATCGCCGCGCCGAACCCGGGCAATGGTGTCTGCGGCGAGATCGACAAGTCGTCCCACAACGCGTCGTCGCCGGTGAGCGCCTGCAGCGATGCCAGTCGCGCGGATTGCCGCGCCAGCAAAGCGTGCAGCGGCACGGCCTGCGCGCACCTTGGCGAGGCAATCCTCGCCGCGGTTGCTGCACAGGAGCCGGTTCTCGTCCGCCGTGAGTGACGGGCGCTTCTGGAAGCCTTGCGCAGCCAGCGGCACGTAATCCGGCGCAGCCGTGGCGTCCGCTGGCAACTGCGCCAGCCAAGCCTGCAGATGCGCGCGCTCCTGCGCGTAGACCGCATCCACGCGATCGATGAGTACGTCGTAATCCTGCAGCCACAGCGTGGCCCAGGCGTTGTGCCCGGCCGGCGCGGGCGCCGGTTGCAGCCGCTTGAGCGCCTCGGCCTGCGCCGGCGCAGGTGGCCGCAAGCGGCCCCAGGCGAAGGCGGCGACCAGCAACAGCAACAACACGCGCACGATCCATGCCACGGCCTTGAACACTTTCCGCATCGCTCTCCCCTTCCATCCTGGACGCCGACTCCGGGCATGCCGACGCCATGCGCAAGGCGCGGGGTTTGAGGATGGCAGAAACGACAACGGGCGCCAAAGCGCCCGTTGCCTTGCCCCGCATGCCGCCGGTTACAGCGCGTAATACATCTGGAACTCGAGCGGATGCGTCGAGGCGCGGTAGCGGGTCACTTCCTGCATCTTCACGCCGATGTAGGCGTCGATGAAGTCGTCAGTGAACACGCCGCCGGCCTTCAAGAACTCGCGATCCTTGTCCAGCGCTTCCAATGCCTGGTCGAGGCTGGAGCAGACCTGCGGAATGTTCTTCTCTTCTTCCGGCGGCAGGTCGTACAAGTCCTTGTCAGCCGGCGCGCCGGGGTCGATCTTGTTGAGGATGCCGTCGAGGCCGGCCATCATCAGCGCGGTGAACACCAGGTAGCCGGAGTTCATCGGGTCGGGGAAGCGCACCTCGATGCGGCGGCCCTTGGGGCTGGCCACGTAGGGGATGCGGCAGCTCGCGGAGCGGTTGCGCGCGGAATACGCCAGCATCACCGGCGCCTCGAAGCCCGGCACCAGGCGCTTGTAGCTGTTGGTGGTGGAGTTGGCGAACGCGTTGATCGCCTTGGCGTGCTTGAAGATGCCGCCGATGTACCACAGCGCGGTCTGCGACAGGCCACCGTAGAGATCGCCGGCGAACAGGTTCTCGCCGTTCTTGGCCAGCGACTGGTGCACGTGCATGCCCGAGCCGTTGTCACCCACGATGGGCTTGGGCATGAAGGTGACGGTCTTGCCGTTCTGGTGCGCCACGTTCTTGATGACGTACTTCATCGTCAGCAGTTCGTCGGCCTTCGCGACCAGGGTGTTGAACTTCACGCCGATCTCGCACTGGCCGGCGTTCGCCACCTCGTGGTGGTGCACCTCGACTTTCTGGCCCAGCGATTCCAGCACCTTGCACATGTCGGCGCGCAGGTCGCCCAGCCTGTCCACCGGCGAGACCGGGAAGTAGCCGCCCTTCACGCCCGGGCGATGGCCCATGTTGCCGTCCTCGTACTTGAAGCGCGTGCTCCAGGCGGCCTCTTCCGACTCGATTTCGTAGAACACGCGGCCCATGTCGTTCTGCCAGCGGATCGAGTCGAAGATGAAGAACTCCGGCTCCGGCCCGAAGTAGGCGGTGTCGGCGATGCCGGTGGACTTCAGGTAGGCCTCGCCGCGCTTGGCGATCGAGCGCGGGTCGCGGCCGTAGGCCTGCAGGGTGCTGGGCTCCAGCACGTCGCAATGCAGCACCAGCTGGGTGTGCGCGCTGAACGGGTCGAGGTAGGCGGTGTCCGGGTCGGGCATCAGGATCATGTCCGACTCGTTGATGCCCTTCCAGCCGGTGATCGAGGAGCCGTCGAACATCTTGCCGTCCTCGAAGGTCGACTCGTCGATCGCGTGCGCCGGGAACGTGACGTGGTGGTGCTTGCCGAGCATGTCGGCAAAGCGGAAGTCGACGAACTCGACCTCGTGTTCAACGATCTGGTCGAGCACTTTCTGGGCGGTCATGGCGGAACCTCGGCGAGGGATGGACGGGAATGGAGGGAACGGATGCGCTGGACAGAGCAAGGTCGATGCCAAGCCGTGCATTCCGCGTGAATTCATGGGCTTGGCCATCCGGCGGGCTTCGCCCAACGCATGATACACGCCATATTGGTGCATTCATTCCCTTTGTTGCACCAGCTTGGCACGCACGGAGCTGTTGTCCCTCCAGCAAGGAAACCGCCTTCGAATCGCCATGCGGAATGCTTAAGAGCCTGTTCCATGTCTCCGCATGGCCCGCGCCGCGAGCTGTTTGCACGCAGACCAAGGAAGAAGAAGGGAGTGGACGTCCGTCCACGACCGAGTGATGACGCAGGGATGCGGGCAAACAGACCCGGCCCTTCGGGTTGCCTTGCCGTGGCCGCCATGCGGCAGCGCGCGGCTTGACCTGCCAGCCAGGCAGGCGCTGCGCCACGCGCCACCACCTGACGGCCACGGCAAGGCAACGCGGGCCATGTGGAGACATGGAACAGGCTCTAAGCTGTGCCGCTGCGCGGTCGCCATGGTGGCGCTCGCCCCGAACCGACGAGTGCACCCGTGACCGATCTCATCAACGTCATCCTGCTAGGCATCATCGAAGGCATCACCGAATTCCTGCCGATTTCCTCCACCGGCCACCTGCTGATCGCCGAGCACTGGCTGGGCGCGCGCTCGGACCTGTTCAACGTGGGCATCCAGGCGGGCGCGATCCTGGCGATCACGCTGGTGTACTGGAAGCGCATCTGGCAGCTGCTGACGCAGTGGCGCGACCCGGCCACGCGCGACTACCTGGCCAAGCTGACGGTGGCGTTCCTGATCACCTGCGTGCTGGGCCTGGTCGTCACGCATTACGGCTTCAAGCTGCCCGAGACGGTGACGCCGATCGCCTGGGCGCTGGTGATCGGCGGCTTCTGGATGATCGGTGCCGAGGCGCTGGCCGCGAAGCAGGCGGACCGCACCGAGGTGACCTGGCGGGTGGCGATCCTGGTGGGCATCGCGCAGATGGTGGCGGGCGTATTCCCCGGCACCTCGCGCTCCGGCGCGACGATCTTCACCGCGATGCTGTTCGGCACCAGCAACCGCGCCGCGGCCACCGAGTTCGCGTTTCTGGTGGGCATCCCCACCATGTACGCGGCCACCGGCTACGAGCTGCTGAAGGTGTGGAAGGGCGGCGGCGCCGTGCACGAGGACTGGAGCGCGCTGATCGTCGGCTTCGTGGTCTCGCTGATCGTCGGCTTCATCGCGGTGAAGTGGCTGCTCGGCTACATCCGCACGCACCGCTTCACGGTGTTCGCGGTCTACCGCATCGCGCTGGGCGTGGCCTTGCTGCTGCTGATGCCGGGCGCCTGAGCGGCGCCGTCGAGCGGCTTTGCGCAGGACAGCATCCGGCACGCCGGCATGTTGGTGCGCTCGAACAGTTCGTGCACCCATTCCAGGAAGGCCTGCACGCGTGCGGAGAGGTGCTTCTTCTGCGGGTAGACCAGCCACACCGGCGAGCCGGTGGAGATGGTGTCCTCCATGATCACCTTGAGCTTGCCGTAGCCGATCGCGCTGGCCGCCAGCCAGTGCGGCACCTGGATGATGCCGAGCCCGGCCATCGCCGCCTGGATCACCGACTCGCCGTCGTTGATCAGCAGGTGCGCGTCGATGTCCAGCGCGAGGCGGCCGTCCGGGGTGTCGAACTGCCACTGGTAGGCGCGGCCGCTGGTGGGATAGACGTAGTTGATGCAGCGGTGCTGCTTCAGGTCGTCGATGCTGACCGGCGTGCCATGGCGCTCCAGGTAGGCCGGCGCGGCGCACAGCACGTTGTTGAAGTAGCCGAGCTTGCGCGCGATCAGGTTGGAATCCTCCAGCTCGCCCATGCGGATCGCGCAGTCGATGCCTTCCTCGATCAGGCCGATGCTGCGGTCGCTCATCGACAGTTCGAGCCGGATGTCCGGGTATTTCGCCTCGAAGTCGGCGAGGTTGGGGATCAGCGCGGCGCGGCCCACCGAGACGTTCGCCGCCACGCGCAGTTTGCCGCTGGGCTTGGTGCGCGCGTAGTTCAGCGCATCCACCGCCTCGCCGAGGTCGGCGAGGATCGCCTTGCAGCGCTGATAGAACGACTCGCCGTCGTCGGTGAGGCGCAGCGCCCGCGTGCTGCGGAACAACAGGCGCACGCCGATCTGCTCCTCCAGCCGCGACACCGCGCGGCTCACCCCTGACGGCGTCATGCCCAGCTGCACGGCCGCCGCCGCGAAACTGCGGGCCTCCACCACGCGGACGAAGCTTGTTATTGCCGAGAAATCTTCCATGCTTGTCATTGTGCCGCCATTCGTGACTGCTCGTCACTAGTGGAGTTCACAAATTGGGGTTTTTCTGTACCCATTGGTATACCTATTATTCGCCTCCCCATCGTGCTGCAGCGCCGCACGACCCCACCCAGGGAGCGCAAAGATGAAGAAGCAACTGATCCTGGCCGGCCTCGTCGTGGTGGCGATCGCCGGCAGCTGGGCCCTGCTCGGCGGGCATGGCGACAGCCACGCCCAGGCCGCCGGCGCCGGTGCCGCCCTGCCGGAAGTGACCGTGGCCCGCGCCCTGCTGCGCCCGGTGAGCAACAGCGCCGACTTCACCGGCCGCGTGCAGGCAGTGGACAGCGTGCAGGTGCGTCCGCGCGTGGGCGGCTACGTGGACTCGGTGGCGTTCAAGGAAGGCGCCTTGGTGCACAAGGGCGACGTGCTGTTCCGCATCGACCCGCGCCCGTTCCAGGCCGAGACGGACCGGCTCGCCGCCAACCGCAGCCAGGCGCTGGCCGAACTGGGCCTGGCCCAGGCCAACGCCCAGCGCGGCCATCGCCTGCTCGACCAGCACGCGATCGCGCAGGAGGAAGCCGACCGCCTCGACACCGCCGCGCAGAGCGCGCGCGCCACGCTGGCCGCCGCCGACGCCGCGCTGGCCTCGGCCAGGCTCAACCTCGGCTTCACCGAGGTACGCGCACCGATCGACGGCCGCGTCAGCAACGTGCACATCACTCCCGGCAACCTGGTCACCAGCAGCGACGTGCTGACCAGCGTGGTCTCGGTGAACCCGGTCTACGTGTACTTCGACGTGGACGAGCACACCTGGCTGAAGCTGGACCACCTGCGCGCCAAGGCGAACCAGGACGGCCACGGCGCGCGCATCGAGGCCACGATGGAGCTGTCCGACGAGAGCGGCTACCCGCATACCGGCCGCATCGACTTCGTCGACAACCAGCTGCACACCGACTCCGGCACGATGCGGCTACGTGCGGTGTTCGACAACCGCGACAGCCTGTTCACCCCCGGCCTGTACGCACGCATCCGCCTTTCCAGCGGCCAGCCGCAGCCGCGCCTGCTGATCGACGACCGCGCGGTGGGCACCGACCTCGGCAACCAGTTCGTCTACGTGGTCGACGCGAAGCACAAGGTGGAATACCGCAAGGTCACCACCGGCGCGCTGTTCCACGGCCTGCGCGTGGTCGACAGCGGCCTCGCGCCCGGCGACGTGGTGGTGGTGAACGGCTTGCAGCGCGTGCGCCCCGGTGCCGAGGTGAACCCGCAGCAGGTGGCGATGGATTACCGCCTCGACACGCGGGACAAGGCACTGGTGGAAGCGGGCGGCCATGACGATTCGCGTACCGCGATGACCACGCCGCCCAAGCACGAACCGCAAGGCTGAGTACTTCGCTTCTCTTCCTCTCCCCTTGGGGGAGAGGACCGAGGTGAGGGGCCAGTCTTGCCCAAGCATCGCCTACTTATCGAAACCTGAAAAGCGCGTTGCCGAAGCCCAAGCGTTTCGGCAAGCCCCGCCCCTCACCCCAACCCTCTCCCCGGAGGGGAGAGGGAGTCGGCACCCTGGAGTCATCGAGACAAATCCATGAAAAACATTGCCCAGTTTTTCGTCGACCGGCCGATCATGGCCGCCGTGCTGTCGCTGCTGTTCGTGATCACCGGCTCCATCGCGGTGTTCCAGCTGCCGATCAGCGAATATCCCGAAGTGGTGCCGCCCACCGTGGTGGTGCGCGCCAACTATCCCGGCGCCAACCCCAAGGTGATCGCCGAGACCGTCGCCACGCCGCTGGAGACCCAGATCAACGGCGTGGAAGGCATGCTCTACACCTCCTCGCAGGCCACCAGCGACGGCGTAATGACGCTCACCGTGACCTTCGCGCTGGGCACCAACCTCAACGACGCCCAGGTGGAAGTGCAGAACCGCGTGTCGCAGGCGCTGCCGCGCCTGCCCGAGGAAGTGCAGCGGCTGGGCGTGACCACGCAGAAGAGCTCGCCCGACCTCACCATGGTCGTGCACCTCACCTCGCCCGACAAACGCTACGACATGCTGTACCTGTCGAACTTCGCGCGACTGCACGTGAAGGACGTGCTGGGCCGCCTGAACGGCGTCGGCGACGTGCAGATCTTCGGCGCCGGCGAGTACTCGATGCGCGTGTGGCTGAACCCGGACAAGCTGGCCCAGCGCGGCCTCACCACCGGCGACGTGGCGAACGCGATCCGCGAGCAGAACGTGCAGGTGGCTGCCGGCGCGCTGAACGCGCCGCCGGTGCGCGGCAATGCCGACTTCCAGCTCAACATCAACACGCAGGGCCGGCTGAGCACGGTCGACGACTTCCGCAACATCGTGCTGCGCACTGATGCCGACGGCGCCACCGTGCACCTGGGCGACGTGGCGCGGGTGGAGCTGGGCTCGGACCAGTACGCGCTGCGCAGCTTGCTGGACAACCAGCCGGCGGTGGCGATCCCGATCTTCGCGCGGCCCGGCTCCAACGCGATCCAGATCTCCGACGAGGTGCGCGCCACCATGGCGCAGCTGAAGAAGGAGTTCCCGCAAGGCATCGACTACCACATCGTCTACGACCCGACCGTGTTCGTGCGCGGCTCGATCGAGGCGGTGGCGCACACCTTGCTGGAGGCGATCCTGCTGGTGGTGCTGGTGGTGATCCTGTTCCTGCAGACCTGGCGCGCCTCGGTGATTCCGCTGATCGCGGTGCCGGTGTCGCTGATCGGCACGTTCGCGGTGATGTACCTGGTCGGCTTCTCGCTCAACGCGTTGAGCCTGTTCGGCATGGTGCTGGCGATCGGCATCGTGGTGGACGACGCGATCGTGGTGGTGGAGAACGTGGAGCGCCACATCGAGCTGGGCCAGTCGCCGAAGGAAGCCACGCGCAAGGCGATGCACGAGGTCACCGGGCCGATCGTGGCCACGGCGCTGGTGCTGTGCGCGGTGTTCATCCCCACCGCCTTCATCAGCGGCCTCACCGGCGAGTTCTACCGCCAGTTCGCGCTGACCATCGCGATCTCCACGGTGATCTCGGCATTCAACTCGCTGACCCTGAGCCCGGCGCTGTCGGCGATCCTGCTGAAGCCGCACGGCGCGCCGAAGGACCGCCTCACCCGCGCCATCGACCGCCTGTTCGGCTGGCTGTTCCGCCCGTTCAACCGGCTGTTCCAGCGCGGTGCGGAACGCTACGTGGCGGGTACGCGCCGCATGCAGGGCAAGGGCGGCGCCGCGCTGGTGGTGTACGCCGGCCTGATCGCGCTCACCGCGTTCGGCTTCTGGCACGTGCCCACCGGCTTCGTGCCGACCCAGGACAAGCAGTACCTGGTGTCGTTCGCGCAGCTGCCCGACGCCGCCTCGCTGGACCGCACCGAGGACGTGATCAAGCGCATGAGCGCGATCGCGCTGAAGCAGCCCGGCGTGCAGAGCGCGGTGGCCTTCCCCGGCCTGTCGGTGAACGGCTTCACCAACTCGACCAACGCCGGCATCGTGTTCGTGACGCTGAAGCCGTTCGAGGAGCGGCGCAGCGCGGACCTGTCTGCCGGCGCGATCGCCGGCGCGCTGAACGCGAAGTTCGCGGCGATCCAGGACGCCTACATCGCGGTCTTTCCGCCGCCGCCGGTGATGGGCCTGGGCACGATCGGCGGCTTCCGTCTGCAGATCGAGGACCGCGGCCAGGTCGGCTTCGACGAGCTGTACCAGCAGACCCAGAACCTGATCGCGGCCAGCCGCAAGGATCCGGTGCTGGCCGGACTGTTCTCCAGCTTCCAGGTGAACGTGCCGCAGGTGGACGTGAACGTGGACCGCGAGAAGGCCAAGGCCGAGGGCGTGAACCTGGGCGACGTCTACCAGACCATGCAAGCCTATCTGGGCTCGCTCTACGTCAACGACTTCAACCGCTTCGGCCGCACCTACCAGGTGAACCTGTCCGCCGAGCCGCAGTTCCGCAGCGACCTCGCGGACATCAGCCAGCTGAAGACGCGCAACGCCAAGGGCGAGATGGTGCCGCTGGGCTCCTTCGTCACCGTGGCGCACGGCGCCGGCCCGGACCGCGTGCAGCATTACAACGGCTATCCCACCGCCGAGATCAACGGCGGCCCGGCGCCGGGCTACAGCTCGGGCCAGGCGCAGGCGGAAATCGAGAAGCTGGCGCGCGAAGTGCTGCCGAACGGCATGAGCTACGAGTGGACCGAGCTGACCTACCAGCAGATCCTCGCCGGCAACACCGCGGTGCTGGTGTTCCCGCTGTGCGTGCTGCTGGTGTTCCTGGTGCTGTCCTCGCTGTACGAGAGCTGGTCGCTGCCGCTCGCGGTGATCCTGATCGTGCCGATGGTGCTGCTGTCCGCGATCGCCGGCGTGTGGCTGTCGGGCGGCGACAACAACATCTTCACCCAGATCGGCCTGATCGTGCTGGTGGGCCTGGCCTGCAAGAACGCGATCCTGATCGTGGAGTTCGCCCGCGAACGCCAGCTCGAAGGCATGAGCCGCCACGAGGCGGTGCTGGAGGCGGCACGGCTGCGGCTGCGCCCGATCCTGATGACCTCGATCGCGTTCATCATGGGCGTGGTGCCGCTGGTGACCTCGCACGGCGCCGGCGCGGAGATGCGCCACGCGATGGGCGTGGCGGTGTTCTCCGGCATGCTCGGCGTCACCTTGTTCGGCCTGCTCTACACCCCGCTGTTCTATGTCGTGATCCGCGCCCTGGTGGAGCGTCGCGAAGCGCGCAAGCACGCGCAGGCGAACGCCGTGCCGGCGCTGGAGGGCCATTGAGATGAAACACCTGCTCCGTAGTACCGCCCTGTTCGCCGCCCTCGCACTCGCCGGTTGCGTCAGCGTGGGTCCGAACTACCACAAGCCGGCCACGCCCACGCCGCAGCTGCAAGGCCTCGAAACGGCGCGCGAAAGCAGCGCGCAATTCCAGGCGCAATGGTGGAAGCAGTTCGGCGATCCCACGCTCGACGCGCTGATCCAGCGCGCGGCGGCGAACAACCTCGACCTGCGCATTGCGGTGGCGCGCCTCGCCGAATCACGCGCCCTGCTCGGCGGCGCGAAGTCGCAGTACCTGCCGGATATCCAGGCCGGCGCCAGCTACACCCGCAGTCGCGAACAGACGCCCGGCCTCGGCCCGCAGCGCAACACGGTGACCGCCTACCAGGCCGGCTTCGACGCCAGCTGGGAGATCGACGTGTTCGGTGGCGTGCGGCGTTCCGTCGAGGCGGCGCACGCCGACCTCGGCGCCAGCGAGGCCGCGCTGGCCGACGCGCAGGTAAGCCTGTTCGCCGAGGTGGCGCGCAACTACTTCGACCTGCGCGGCACCCAGCAGCGGCAGGACATCGCCCGCCGCGACATCGCCAACCAGCAGGACACGCTGAAGCTGATCCGCACCCGCGCCGAGGTGGGCACCGCCTCCGACCAGGACGTGGCCAGCGCCGCGGCGCAGTTGAGCGCCACGGAAGCGCAGCTGCCGCTGCTCGACATGCAGGCGCACGCCGACGGCTACCGCCTCGCCGTGCTGCTGGGCGAGCAGCCCGGCGCGCTGGACGTCGACGTGTCGCCGCAGACGTTCAAGCCGATCGACGCGGTGCTGCCGATCGGCGCCGCCGGCGACGTGCTGGCGCGCCGCCCCGACGTGCGCATCGCCGAACGCGAATACGCCGCCGCCACCGCGCGCATCGGCGTGGCCAAGGCGGATTTCTTCCCGCACCTCTCGCTGGGCGGCTTCCTCGGCTTCCTCGCCGGGCGCAGCAACGACTTCGGCAGCCCGTCCACGCGCGCCTGGTCGATCACGCCCAGCATCACCTGGAACGGCCTCAACGTGCAGCGCGTGCGCAGCGAACTGCACGCCGCCGAGGCGCGCGCCGACGCGGCGCAGGCGAACTACCAGCGCACCGTGCTGGAGGCGATCGAGGACGTGGACAACGCGGTGGTCGGTTACAACCTGCAGCACGATCGCGTCGAGAAACTGATGGCGCAGGTGCAGCAGAGCCGCCGCGCCGCCGAACTGGCCAAGGTGCGCTACGAACAGGGCGCCACCGGCTATCTCGAACTGCTCGACGCCGAACGCGTGCAGCTCGCCGCGGACGACGCGCTGGCCCAGGCGCAGGCCGCGATCGACACCCGCGCGGTGGCGCTGTACAAGGCGCTGGGCGGCGGCTGGCAAGCCTGCGGCGACGACACGACTTGCGCGCCGGTCGCCACTCCGGTAGCCGCCGTGCCATGAGCACGGCGCGCAAGCGGGTAGTGCCGGCGCCGCTGCATCGCGTGGCCCTGGTCACCGGCGCGAACCGCGGGCTGGGTTTCGAGGTGGCGCGCCAGCTCGCCACGCGCGGCTACAGCGTGCTGCTGGGCACGCGCGATCTCGCCAAGGGCCGGCAAGCGGCGAAGCAGATCGAAGGCGACGTGGTCGCGGTGCCGCTCGACGTCACCGACGCGCCGCAGATCGCCGAACTCGCCGCCTGGATCGCGCGCGAGCACGGCCGCCTCGATGTGCTGGTGAACAACGCCGGCGGCCACGCTGACCGCGAGGCGCACGCCGAAACCGCCACGCCCGGCAGCGTGCGCGCCGCGCTGGAAACAAACCTGCTCGGCGCCTGGCAATTGACCAGCGCGCTGCTGCCGCTGATGCGCCGCCACCGCTACGGCCGCATCGTCAACGTCACCAGCGGCTGCGCCGCCAACATGGCGCCCGACGCGATCGGCTACCCCGCCTACCGCGTGTCCAAGGCCGCGCTCAACGCCTACACCCGCGCGCTCGCGGCCGAACTCGCCGGCAGCGGCATCCTGGTCAACGCGGTCTGCCCCGGCTGGCTTGCCACCGGCCTCGGCGGCCCCGGCGGCGGCCCGGTGGAACGCGGCGCCGCCGGCATCGTGGCCGCCGCCTGCCTGCCCGAACCCGGCATCAACGGCGCGCTGCTGCGCGACGGCCAGCGCATCGCGTGGTGATGCTGGCTGCGCCAGTGAGCCTGCCCGCATGCTGGAGGAACCAGGCTACGTTCAGTCCTTGCCGAGTCCGGTATGCGCCGAATACAGCGCGCGCCAGCGACCGTCGACGTAGACGAACACGTCCGAGGAATACAGCTTGCCCTTGGTCGCGGGCGCGGCGCTGACGAAGCTGAGGATCGCGGTGTCGCCCTGCAGCGTCACCTGTTGGTCCACCGGATGCGCTGCTTGCCACGCGGCCACTTGCTGCTTCATCGCATCCGAGCCACGGTTCTTTGCGGCATGCGCCACGATGCCGGCCTTCGTGGCAAACGTGCCCGCGACACCGACCGAGCGGTAGTCCGGCATCAACATGCCGTCCAGCCAAGCGGCATCGCCGCTCTCCTCGGCCTCCAGCCAGTGCTGGTCCACCGCCTTCACCGCGGCGGCGGTGTGTGCGGTTTCCTCCGCGGCGGGAGTGCTGTCCTGCGACGCGGCCACGGCTGGCACAGCGATCGCGGCGGCGCCCAGCCACAAGCCGAAGCAGGCAAGACGTGCAGGAACACGACGGAAAGTACGGCAAGACATGACGTTGTCCCGTTGATGCGGCGACAGTGCCGCGGGAACAGCCTGCGCGGCGTCGCCGCGAATGACCGCGGCTTCGTGACGATCACCCACCCGGGCGTGATCAACGGCGCTAATGCCGTGCCCGACGGCTCGCGCAACGCTGCGGCGACGACTATTGCTTCACCGTGTCCGTAACGAAGCGGCTCTTCTTCGGTGTCGTGCGCCCCACCGCTTGTCCGCGCATGCACACCGCTCGTCATGGCGATCAAACCGGCGGTCACCGGACGAGCGACGCACGTCGACCCCGACGCTAACTTGCTCGAACACCACCTGTAACCGAACGAGGGGCAGCGTGCATGCGATCGTCGACTTTGTTCGCGACTCTGCTGGTCGCATACGCGAGCGCTGGTGCGGCAGCACCCGGCGCCGCACGAACCCGTCCCGGCGCCGTGCCCGAAATCCTCGCGCCGGGCGTGATCTCCGGACCGGCCAGTGTGGATTCGGCAGCCTTCACGCCCGATGGCGACACGCTGGTGTTCGACCTGTCCAATTGGCCTGCCCATGATCACGCGATCATGATCTCGCAGCGGGTGAACGGCGCATGGTCCACGCCGCGCCTCGCGCCGTTCTCGGGGCAATGGGAAGACCACGATCCGGCGATGGCGCCCGATGGCTCGTACCTGATCTATAGCTCGAACCGGCCAGCGACCGCCGATGGCAAACCGCTTGCCACGGTGTCGTCGCGCACCGGAAAACTCGTGCCCAGCGGCGACATGCATCTGTGGCGCGTCGATCGCGACGCGCACGGTTGGGGTACGCCGACGCCGTTGCCGGACGTCGTCAACATCAGCATGCAAATGTACGGCGCCAGCATCGCCGCCGACGGCACGCTGTATTTCGACTCGCCCGGCCCGCGCCGCGGCGGCGCGACGCACCTGTATCGCGCCACTTGCCGCGACGGCCACTACCTCGCGCCGACCCGGCTGTCGCTGGGCGACGCCACCAGCCACGAATACGACACCGCGATCGCGCCCGACCAGTCGTTCATCGTGTACGACGTCGCCGACGGCGGTGGCGCCAGCCCCCGGTTGCACATCGCGTTCCGCGAAGGCGATCACTGGAGCCAGCCAGTGGACATGGGCGACGCCCTGAACCGCTACCAGCCGTCCAGCGCGCACCTCGGCCCGGACGGCCGCACCCTGTATTTTGCCGGCCGGCATGCGGACCCAGTGCGTTATCCGCGCGCACGCGCGCAGGCTCTGCGCGATGTCGCGCGCACGCTGGCGTGGGACCACGACGTCGATCACCTGTGGCGCGTGTCGCTGGCGCCATGGCTGGACGCGCATCGCGCCTCCGGTGGCGGCCTTCCGTGATGCGCATCGCACCTCCAGCCGGCGGTCAATCCCACTCCGCCCATCGATGCTCGACCCATCGCCGCGGCGGCGGAATCCCACGCAAAGGAAGCGTCAGCATGCGCCTGTCCATCGTCTTCTCAACCCTGTTCATTCTCGCATCCACCGCCCATGCGGCGAGGTCAGCGAGCGCGGTGCCCGCGGTCTTCGCTTCGAACACCATCCCCGGAGCCTCCGACGATGGCGCCGCCGCATTCACGCCGGACGGCGCCACGGTCTACTTCATGCGCGCCACCGGCGACGGCTCGACGCTGATGGAATCGCGCCGCCGTGACGGCCACTGGTCGACGCCGACGGTGGCGCCATTCTCCGGGCACTGGCACGACCTCGATCCGGCGATGGCGCCGGACGGATCGTTCCTGCTGTTTGCCTCCAACCGCCCGGCCACGCCGGGCGATCCACCGCTCGACGCGGTGCATGGCGGCAAGCGCCACGTCGCGCAGGGCATGAACCTGTGGCGGGTGGACTGGCAGGGCGACCACTGGGGCGCGCCGGTGCGCCTGCCAGACGTCGTCAACCGCTGCTCGCTGATCGCCTCGCCGAGCATCGCCGCCGATGGCAGCCTCTATTTCATCGGTTGCGCCGGGCCGCGCGGCGACTTCGCGCTGCTGCGCTCCGCGTATCGCGACGGCCAGTACGAAACGCCTCGGGTGGTGGCATTGGGCGATGCGGGCGCGACGATACGCGATCCCGCGATCGCACCGGACGGCTCGTTCATCGTGGTCAGCATCAAGCACGCACCGCAGGCGCCGTACCGCCTCGCCATCGCGTTCCGCACACCGGAAGGCTGGAGCGCGCCGCAGGATCTCGGCGACGCGGTCAACGGCGGCAAGGAAAGCATGGGCGCCCAGCTCGGTCCCGACCACCGCACGCTGTACTTCTACAGCGACCGACGCGCCGCCGGCGCGCAAGCGGACGCGGTGTGGAACAACGGCCACGACCACATCTGGCAGCTGTCGCTGGCGCCATGGCTTGACGCGCATGCCGGGCGCGGCCCTTGAGTCCTGACTACCTTTCCTTCCCCATGAGGAACAGCTCGATGCGTTGCCCACACCTGGTTCCTATCCTCGCCCTGGCTCTGGGCACCGCCGTCTCCGCGCCCGCCGTGCGCGCCGCCGCGAACATCGCGGCGCCGCCAGCCGCTGGCCCGTGGACGGAGGCGCGCGACGCCTCGCCTGCCTTCGCGCCGGACGGCGGCACGGTGGTGTTCACCCGCGGCAGCGGCACGGCGCGACGCCTCTACATCGCCCGGCGCCACGACGGCACATGGTCGGCGCCGATGCAGGCGCCGTTCTCGGACCGCTGGATGGACTTCGAGCCGACGATGGCGCCGGACGGTTCCTACCTGGTGTTCGTCTCCAACCGGCCGGCGAACGGCATCGGCCATCCGCTGGACGGCGACTGGGGCGGCAAGGCGTATCCCGGCCGCGGCGGCAACCTGTGGCGGGTGGATCGCGTCGGCGACGGCTGGGGCACGCCCCAACGCCTGCCTGATGTCGTGAACGCCGGCACGTCGATCTTTTCGCCGACGGTGACGAAGGACGGCAGCCTCCGCTTCGTGCGCGTGGACCCGGCGAACGGCGCATTCCGGCTCTACCGCAGCCGCTACGTCCACGGCCGCTATCAGGCGACGCAAGCGCTGGCGCTCGGCGGCGGCGACGCGCACTCCGACTACGATCCGGCGGTGGCGCCCGACGGCTCCTTCCTCGTCTTCAGCTCGGATCGCCCGCCGGCGCCGTCCAACGGCGGCGACCTGTTCATCGCCTTCGCCACGCGTGACAGCTGGAGCGCGCCGGTCGACCTCGGCGTCGCCGGCGACGAGGCGCGCCTGGGCCCGGATCGCAAGACACTGTACTTCAGCGCCGCCGACCATCGCATCCACCGCCTCGCGCTCGGCCCGTGGTTGGCGCAACACGCGACGGTGAAGCCATGAATCGCGCACGCCTCGGGACCCCATCGATGAGCCGCTCGTCACGCGCGCCACGCGCAGCATCCCTCGCCTTCGCCGTGCTGGCGGCTGCATCCGGCTTGCTCGCCGCCCCCGCGCCGGTGCAGGCCGACGCCACGCCGGCGCTCGCACCGCTGGCCGGGTTCGCCGGCCACTGGCGCTGCGCGGGCCGCTTCGCGAACGGCAAGCCGATCACTTCCCGCGAGACGTTCGGCATCGAACTCGGCGGCCAATGGCTGCACATGCGGCACGTGGACGGTGCGCCGAACCGCTACCTCGCGGATGCGTGGTGGGGCTACGACAAGGCCGCCAGGCGTTTCACCGCGACGGTGTTCGACAACTTCGGCGGCGAGCGGCGCTACACCTCGTCCGGCTGGGTGGGCGACACGCTGACGCTGGAGAACGTCGCGACCAGCGGCTATCTCGACCGGTTCGTGTTCCAGCGTCACGGCGACGACGCCTACCGGGTGACCTACACCTACCGGAACCGCAGCGGCGCATGGCAGCTGGGCGACGAGCAGTCATGCACGCGCGACGCGCAGGCGCCACGAGCCTAGGCCCGACGCCGGCAATGCCTTCAGGCACTGTCCCGGACGGCCATCGCCGCGCACACTGGCCCGCCATCGGGTGGTACGTCGGCGAGGTTCCCGTGTCTGACCGCAGCGCAACGCAGCGACTGAAAACCTGGGGACTGATCTTCGGCTTCTGGACGCTGCTGGCGCTGTCCTACGCGCTCAGCGGCGGACTGGCCGCGATCAGCGAGGGCTATCCGCCGGGCTGGCTGCGCAACCTGGCCTGGAACCTGGTCAACTTCTGGCTGTGGATGGCGCTGGCGCCGCTGGTGGGCTGGCTGGGACGGCAAAGCGCGGGACACGGCTGGCGACGCTTCTTCGCCGTGCACGTGCCCGCTTCGCTGGCGGTGGCGCTGGCGCAGATGACGGCGCACCTGGTGGTGTTCTGGTATCTGTGCGGCCCCGGCCGCATGCCGAACGTGCACACGCTGGGCCAGTACGTGCGCATGGAGTTCGCCTACAGCTTCCACCTGGCCTTGCTCACCTACTGGGTCGTGCTGGCGGTGCTGCGCGGGATGGATTCGCGCCGCCGGCTGCGCGACGAGCAGTTGCGCAGCGCGTTGCTGGAATCGCAGCTGGCGCAGGCGCAGCTGCAGGCGCTGCGCATGCAGCTGCAACCGCACTTCCTGTTCAATACGCTCAACGCGATCTCCGCGCTGGCGCTGGCCGACCCGCTGCAGGCGCGGCTGATGATCGCGCGGCTCAGCGACTTCCTGCGCCTCACGCTGGAGGAACGCCACGCGCCGCAGGTGCCGCTGGCGCGCGAGCTGGAATTCCTGCGCTGCTATCTCGACATCCAGCAGGTGCGCTTCCAGGACCGGCTCAGCACGCGGCTGGACGTGGCCGACGACGCGCTGCGCGCCGCCGTGCCGAACCTGATCCTGCAACCGCTGGTGGAAAACGCGCTGCGCCACGGCCTGCTGGCCAAGGCCGAACCCGGCAGCCTGCAGGTGCTCGGCCAACGCGACGGCGACGAGCTGGTGTTGCGCGTGGACGACGACGGCCTGGGCCTGCCGCCCGATGGCGCCAACGAGGGCATCGGCCTCACCAACACCCGCGCACGGCTGGCGATGCTGTTCGGCGGCGACGCCAGTCTGGAGCTGCAGCGCCGCGACAGCGGCGGCACGCGGGTGGAGCTGCGCCTGCCGTTCCGCGAGCATGCCGCATGAGCGCCGCAACGATCCGCGCCCTGCTGGTGGACGACGAGGTGCTGGCGCGACTCGCGCTGCGCCAGGCGCTGGCCGCGCATGGGGACGTGGCCATCGTGGGCGAATGCGGCAACGCCACCGAGGCCTTGCAGGCGATCGCCGCGCTCACGCCCGACCTGATCTTCCTCGACATCCGCATGCCCGGCATGGACGGCTTCAAGCTGCTGCACCAGCTGAAACCGGATGCGCTGCCGATGGTGGTGTTCACCACCGCCTACGGCCAGCACGCGCTGCGCGCGTTCGACGCCGGCGCGCTGGACTACGTGCTGAAACCCATCGACCAGGCGCGCTTCGACCAGGCGCTGGCGCGCGTGCGCCGGCACTGGCAAGGCCTGCAATCGCCCGCGGCGGCGACGACGCACGCGAGCCACCTGCAGCGCATCAGCGTGCGCGTGGGCGAGCACATCCGGGTGATCGCGGTGGACGCCATCGACTGGATCCGTGCCGACGGCAACTACGTGCAGATCCACGCCGACGGCGCGCACTACCTGCACCGCGAGACGCTGAGCCACCTGCTGGAAACGCTGGCCCCCGCGCGCTTCCTGCGCATCCACCGCGGCACGGTCGTCAACGTGGAGCGCATCCGCGAAGTGCATCCGCTGTTCAACGGCAACGCCGAGATCGTGCTGCACGACGGCACGCGGCTGGATTTGAGCCGGCGCTTCCGCGCTGGGGCGCGGGCGGTGCTGGGGCTGCCTTGACGGTCCAGGTGCCGACCCATCAAGACGCATGCATCAGCTGATGCGGCCTTCGATGATTGGACATATCGGCGAATAGGGTCGGATTCCCGAGAACGTGGGCGGCAGCTTGCGACCCTGAGGAATCGTCCGGCGTCTTGATCCGGCTGCCCCAAAGCCGCCGGCCGGAACTTTGCCCATGCTCGGCATGCGCACTCCGGGTTCGGAACGGCAGAGGAGCCACGTGCGATTTGCGCCCGCGGGGTCATTCGCTTGCAAATCACCCATGCTCGCCTTACAGTGAACCATATGGTTCACTATCAAGCCCGCCTCGACGCAACGTTCGCCGCGCTCTCCGATGTCACCCGGCGCGGCGTGCTGGAGCAGCTCGGGGACTCAGACGCCTCGATCACCGACCTTGCCCAACGGTTTCGCATGACCCTCACGGGCATGAAGAAGCACGTCAGCATCCTGGAGCAGGCGGGGCTCGTGACCACGGAGAAAGTCGGGCGCGTACGAACCTGCACGCTCGGACGACGCCGGCTGGAAGAAGAGGCCGCCTGGATCGAGCGGCACCGCGAACTCTGGAGCGCGCGCTTCGACGCGCTGGACAAGCTTGTCGATCACTTGAAACGCAAGGAGAAGGCAGATGCCCAAAGCAAAAGAAGGTAGTTCCGCCGCCACCAACCGCACCGTTGTGGAGCGCAAGTCCGACCACGAACTCGTCGTGACGCGAACGTTCGATGCCCCGGCGCACATCGTCTTCGAGGCGTGGAGCAATCCCGAATGGTTCAAGCTTTGGTGGGTTCCGAAGTCGGCGGGCATGTCGCTGGTCTCGTGCGACATGGACGTTCGCACCGGGGGCGCGTATCGCCTCGTGTTCAGCCATCCGGCCTTCGACCAGCCGATGGCGTTCTTCGGCACGTACCGGGAAGTGACGCCGAACAAGCGCATCGCATGGACGAACGAGGAAAGCGACGAGGGCGCCGTGACCACGGTGACGTTCGAGGAAAATGCCGGCAAGACGCGGGTCACCTTCCACGAACGCTACCCCACGGAAGCGGCCCTCGACGAAGCCCTCGCCGGCTCGGCGGAAGGCCTGCCCGAACAGTTCGCGCAGCTGGATGAGTTGCTCGCAGACAGATCGTGACCACACCGCGGCCACCGGCGCATGGAAGGGATGCCGATGAAACGCACGATCACCGCCGCGCCGGCCAGTCCGGCGCCACGTGAGGACGATATGCTCAGACGCGATTTCCTGAAGACGGCCATGGCGACCGCCGTGCTGACAGCCGCTCTTCCCATTCAAGCCAAGAAGACCCTCGCCGTCCCGAACGGAAACTTTGCCGACGTCAATGGCCAGCATCTCTTTTACAGCGTGCACGGCGCCGGCAAGCCGCTCATTCTTCTCCACGGTAGCATCGACCCGGACAGCTTCGGGAGCAATCTGGCGGAACTGGCCAGGGGCCGGCGGGTGATCGCCCCCCATCTGCAGGCACATGGGCGTACGCCAGACACCGACAGGCCGCTGCGCAGTGAAACGATGGGCGACGACATCGCCGCTTTGATCGGTCACCTGAACCTCGGCAAGGCCGACGTCATGGGTTACTCGCTGGGTTCCGGCGTCGCGCTGGAGACCGCCATTCGCCATCCGCATGTGGTCGACCGGCTCGTGCTCGTGTCCGCGGCGATGAGGCAGGACAGCTTTTATCCGGAGGGGGTGGTGGCCTTCAAACAGCTGGAGGCCAACGCTGCCACGCTCGGCCCTGCCGTCAAGGCATCGCCATTGGGGAAGACCTATCCCGATGTCGATTGGACCAAGCTCTTCAGGAAGGTCGGTGACCTGACCAAACGCCCTTGGGACTGGAGCGCCGACGTCGCCAGGCTCAAGGCACGCACACTGCTGGTCTATGCCGACGCTGACGCCATCCGGCCCGAACACATGGTCGAGTTCTGGAAGGCGTTGGGCGGCGGTCAGCGCGATGCCGGCATCGATGGCTCCCTGCGGCCCGCAAACGAGTTCGCCATCCTGCCGAACACCACCCACTACACGCTCCCCGTCGAGCCGATGCTGCCGGAGATCGTCGAACGCTTCCTCGGAGCTGCATCGAAGGCAGCAGGCTAGGAGCCCGCGACATGCCACCGCGGACACGTGATGGCCCATGGGTGGGGATGGTTGCGATGTGCTAGCCGGCAGGCACCATCCGCCCGGTTGCCGGCTTCGAGCAATGCTTCCCGGCGGGTCCGGGGTTGGCTTTGCGGTTCGGCAATGTCAGGTATCGGCCGACAGCAAACAGACGAAGCCTCTTGCTCTGCACGTTTGGCGTGCCGAACACCGCGACAAGCAAGAGCAGCGCGCGATGCATCGAGGCACCTGACATCCCGATGCGATCGAACCGCTCGCCCCGCGCGAGCAACCGCTGGTCACGCGCCTTCACTCCGCTCGTCACAAACCCGCGGCGGCACGCCGATGCCGCTGCGCAGACTCCTGGTCATCGTCATCATGCCGGGGCACCCGCATGCTCCATCGCCTGTTCGCCTTGCTGGCCGGTGCGCTCGCCTTGATCGGCGCGTTCGCCGCCGTCGGCCTGCGCGCCGCCGAAGCGACCTCGCCGCAGCCGGAGATCTTCGCGCCCGGCGCGATCTCCGGCCCTGTCGGTGTGGACTGCCTCACCTTCGCGCCCGATGGCGCCATCGTGTACTTCGACCAGCAGGCGGGTGCGAGCGGCTTCATCATGGAATCGCACCGCACGCGCGACGGCTGGTCCGCGCCGCGGATCGCGTCGTTCTCCGGGCAGTGGCAGGACCACGATCCGGCGATGGCGCCGGACGGCTCCTACCTGGTGTTCACTTCGAACCGCGCCGACCTGGCGCGCATGCGCGCGTGGGACAACGGCAACAACCACATCTGGCGCCTGTCGCTGGCGCCCTGGCTGGCGGCGCATTACGCCGCCTGAATTCGCCCATCGGAGTCCCCATGTCCCCACGTGCACTCATCCTCGCCGCCGGCATCGCTGTCGCACTTGCCGCACCCATCGCAGCGCGCGCACAGACGCACGGCGAACTGGTCGGCCCCGGCACGATCTCCACTGGCCTGCAGGAAACCTCGGCCGCCGTGACGCCGGACGGCGACACGCTGTACTTCATGCGCTCCGACTTCGCCGAACGCGACGACACCATCATGGTCTCGCATCGGACTGGCGGGCACTGGGGCACGCCGCAGGTGGCCGCATTCTCCGGCGAGTGGCACGACTCCGAACCCGCGCTGGCGCCGGACGGCCGATGGCTGTACTTCGTCTCCAACCGTCCCGTGCAGCCGGGCGGTGCACCGCTGACGACGGAAATGGGCGGCCATCGCTTCGCCGGCACCAACCTCTGGTTCGTGCAGCGCCAGCCTGACGGAAGCTGGGGCGCGCCGGTGCACGTGGACGGCGCGCTCAACGACGGCGCGATGATCTACAACCCGTCCGTCGCGGCGAACGGCGACATCTACTTCTCCGCGCACCGGCCAGACTCCGGTGCCGCCTACCAGATCTACGTGGCGCGGCGCACCGCGCAAGGCTACGCGGCGCCGCAGCGCGTGGAGCTCGGTGACGTCGCGCGCAACCGCATGGATCCGGCGATCGACCCGCGGCAACGCTTCCTCGTCTACGCCGGCAACGAGGGCGATTCGCTGGGCAGCGCCGACCTCTACATCGTGTTCCGCCAGCCGGACGGCCGCTGGGGCAAGCCGCTGCACCTGCCGGGCGACGTCAACAGCCCGTCGCTGGAGAACGCGCCTGCGCTGGGGCCGCGCTTCGGCGAGCTGTACGTTTCCAGCAACCGGCGCGACGAGGTGTCTTTCCCCAAGCCGCGCGACAACACCGCCACCTTGCAGCAGCGCCTGCAGCAACCGCTGAACGGCTCGCGCAACCTGTGGCGCTTCGACATCGCCGACGTGCTGCGCGCGCACGGCATCGACCACTGATCCGCCGCGGAGGCCCTGTGTCCACTACCCGCATGCTGTCGTCCTTGCTGGCCGCGCTGTTGTTGTCCACCGCGGCCGCCGCGGCTCCCGCCACGGCACCGGCGCTGACGCCCGCCTACCGCGCCGGCGCCAGCTTCGCCAACGTGTTCTCGCGCGCCATCGCGGTCCGGGCGCCCGGTTTCGCCGAACTGGTGCACCGGATCAGCGGCACCGCGACCTACCGCGTGACCGACGCCGCATCCGTGCCGCCGCAGCTGCACATCGATTACCGCTACGACGGCCGGCCCGCCGGCAGCGGCGCGGTGGCGCTGCCCGACGCTGGCGCCAGCAACTGCTACGACGGCAAGTGCGTGCCGAACACCGACGCCAGCGGGCTGGCCTACAACCCGCGCCTGTGGGGCCCGGCGCCGGCCACGCTGCAAGTGGGCCAGCACTGGACAGTGGATATCGCCGCGCCGTGGGAGCTGGGGCCGGCCGGACGACAAACGGTGACCGTGACGGCATTCGATCCCGCCACCCGCACCGTCACACTGGAACGCGAAGGCCAAGGTGACGGCGCCTGGCTAGACGACAAGCCGACGCTCACGCTGACCCGCAACGGCCAGCCCTGCGTGCTGGCGCGGCAAGCCGGTCGCACGCACTGGCGCGGCTGGACCACCTTCCGCGACGGCATCGTGCTCAGCGACGAACTGGTCAGCACGCGACCGGCAACGCTGACTTCCGCCCAGTGCGGCCGCGTCGAGGCCACGGAGCGCCAGTACATCCTGCTCAACGCGATGCCGGTGGAGGACGCACGATGAAGCACACCAAGGCTCGTTGCCTGCTCATCGCCGGCTTGCTGCTCGCTGCCGCCACAACGCATGCCGCCGACACCACCACCGCGACGCCACAGCCCGTCACGCTGGACGGCATCCTCCATCCCGACAGCGACGACACGCTGGCCTTCACGCCCGACGGCAACACGGTGTTCTTCGACCGCAGCGCGGGCAAGCGCAAGAGCATCATGGTGTCGCACAAGATCGATGGCCGCTGGTCGCCGCCCGCGGTCGCAGGCTTCTCCGGCCGCTGGTACGACCAGGATCCGGTGATGGCGCCCGACGGCAGCTACCTGCTGTTCGGTTCGGATCGCCCGCCGACGCCGGGCGGCCAGCCGCTGACGCAGGACTACTTCGCGGCCGGCAGCTGGCCGGGCTCCAACCTGTGGCGGGTGGATCGCGAGGGCAAGGACTGGGGCCAACCCGTCTGGCTGGGCTCCGTCGTCAACAGCGATGCGTTCGTCGACTTCGCCAGCATCGCCGCGGACGGCAGCCTGTACTTCCTCCGCTTCGATCGCGAGACGAAGGCGATGCATACCTGGCATGCGACGTATCGCGACGGCCATTACCTGCCGCCGGTGCGCGCGGGACTGGGCAATTCCGCCGTCTCCACCCACGATCCCGCGGTCGCGCCAGACCAGTCCTTCATCGTGTTCGACTACGGCAAGACCAAGGGCGGCCTGGGCCGCCTGTGCATCGCGTTCCGCGAGGGCGACCACTGGGGCAAGCCGATCGATCTCGGCGCGGTCGCGAACAAGGACGTGCCGTGGGGCTCGCACATCGCGCCGGACGGTCACAGCGTCTACTTCACCGGGCAATCCGGCATCTGGAAGCTCGACCTGCAGCCGTGGCTGCGGCAGCAGGCGGCGCTCGCGGCGGCGCGGTAACGGGGGAACGGCCGCCGGACCCGGCGGTGCGGGGAATCGCCACGTGTTGACATTATTCCATGATTCCGGAAATATGAAATCATGGAAACGCCAGACGCCCTCGCCGCCCTCGGCGCGCTCAGCCACGATTCCCGCCTCGCCGCCTTCCGCCGGCTGGTGCAGATTGGTCCGGAAGGATTGCCGGTCGGCGAGTTGCGCGAACACCTCGACCTGCCGCCCGCCACGCTGAGCGCGCATCTCAACGTGTTGCGCGCCGCCGGACTGGTCGAGGACCAGCGCGAGGGGCGGGTGATCCGCGTCCGCGCCAACTACGGGCAGATGAACGCGCTGCTGGCCTACCTCACCGAGAACTGCTGCACCGGCACCGCCGACTGCGGGCCGGCGTCTCCCTGCAAGCCACGCAAGACCGGAGCCAAGCGATGAACCGCTTCCACGTGCACCTCAACGTCGCCGACCTCGCCGGCAGCATCCGCTTCTACACGCAGCTGTTCGCCGCGGAGCCCAGCGTGGTCAAGCACGACTACGCCAAGTGGATGCTGGAAGACCCGCGCATCAACTTCGCGATCTCCAGCACCGGCCGCGCGCCGGGCATCGACCATCTCGGCCTGCAGGTCGACAGCGCCGACGAACTCGCCGCACTCGGCCCGCGCCTGGACGCCGCGGGCGGCAGCGTGGTGCCGGAAGACGGCGCCGTCTGCTGCTATGCGCACTCGGACAAGCTGTGGACCGAAGACCCGCAGGGCACGCGCTGGGAAACCTTCCACACCGTCGGCGACGCTACCAGCTACTACGCCGCCGATGCGGCCTGCGCGGCCGGTGGCGCGGCCTGCGCTCCGGATGCGCGCACGGCGAAGCCGAAGGTCGACAAGGGCGCCGCCTGCTGCGCGCCGAATTCCGGCTGTTGCTGAGCGGCCCACAAGCGGCGATTCGCAGCTTGCCGTTCCCAAGTCCCCGTGCCATGAGCCCGATCCGATGAAACGCGTCCTGTTCGTCTGCGTGGAAAACGCCAACCGCAGCCAGATGGCCGAAGCCTTCGCGCGCATCCATGGCGGCGGTGCGGTCGAAGCCTTGAGTGCCGGCTCGGCTCCGTCCGGCCGGATCCATCCGAAGGCGGTGCGCTTCATGGCCGAGCTCGGTTATGACTTGACCGTGCATGCCTCGAAGTCGCTCGCCGACGTCGGCGGCGAGTTCGACGCCGTCGTCACCATGGGCTGCGGCGACAGCTGCCCATGGGTGCCGGCGAAACGGCGCGAGGACTGGAACCTGCCCGACCCGAAGAACATGGACGACGCCGGCTATCGCGCGGTACGCGACGAGATCGCCGCGCGCGTGAAGCACTTGCTGGCGGAGCTGTGATGTCGCTGCCGCGCAGACTGGTCGCCGAATTCCTCGGTACGGGCGTGCTGCTCGCCACGGTGGTGGGCTCCGGGATCATGGGCGTGGCGATGTCCGGCGGCAACGACGGCATCGCGCTGCTGGCGAACGCGACGGCGACCGCGGGCATCCTGTACGTGCTGATCGCCGTGCTCGGCCCGGTCTCCGGCGCGCACTTCAATCCCGCCGTGACCCTCGCGCTGCGCATGCGCGGCGAACTCGACACGCGCGAAACCCTCGCCTACGTCGCCGTACAGCTCGTCGCGGCAGTCGGCGGCGTGCTGCTGGCCCATGCCATGTTCGGCCAGCCGCTGCTGCAACCGGGCATCCATGCGCGCAGCGGCGCCGCGCAATGGCTGAGCGAGGGTGTGGCCACCGCGGGCCTGCTGCTCACCATCCTGCTCGGTGCACGCGCCCGGCCCGCGGCGATGCCTGCGCTGGTCGCCAGCTACATCTTCGCCGCGTACTGGTTCACCGCCAGCACGTCGTTCGCGAACCCCGCGGTCACCGTGGCGCGTGCACTGACCCGCACGTTCGCCGGCATCCGGCCCGTCGACGTGCCGGGTTTCGTGCTGGCCCAGCTGGCCGGAACGGCGGTCGCCCTGCTCGTGGCGCATGTGCTGCACGATCGCCCCGCTGCCGCGGGCCGTCCGTCGCCGCACGGGGACTGACGGCGGCGACCGATCGGCACCGCTCGCGTTGCCCTAGCGCTGCACCATGTGCCCGAACCACGCCCAGCCGCGCACGTGCTCGGCGATCAGCTTGACGCTGGTCAGCATGGGCACCGCGAGCAGCGCGCCGGGGATGCCCCACAGCCAGCCCCAGACCAGGAGCCAGACCAGGATCGCGATCGGCGACAGGCGCATGCGCCGGCCCAGGATCAGCGGCGTCACCAGGTTGCCCTCGAACACGGTCAGCCCGGCGAAGCACAGCGCGGGCAGCAGCGCGTGGCCGAGCTGGTCGAAATGCACCAGGCCCACCAGCAGCAGCACGCTGGTGGTGAAGATCGCGCCCACGTAGGGGATGAAGTTCGCGAACATCGCCACCGCGCCCCACAGCAGCGGATCGGGCATGCGCAGCTGCCACAGGATGCCCGCGGTGAGCGCGCCCAGCGCGAAGTTGATCAGCAAGGTGGTGAGGATGTAGCGCGACACCTCGTGCTGGATGCCGCGCACCACCGACACCGCCTGGCGCTTGTAGCTGAAGCCCGGCCCGATCTCGACCAGCCGGCGCAGCAGCAGGTCGCCGTAGACGAGAAAGAAGAACACCAGCAGCACCACGGTGAGCACCGCCGCCAGCACCTTCGGCGCCGCCGACACCACGTCCCATGCGCTCACCGCCACATCGGCCGGCTGCGGCCGTGCGTAGGTCGGGCGGCCGTTGACCAGGGTCTGGGTGGCACGGTTGGCGGCTTCCAGCGGCTGGGTGATGTGCTCAAGCTTCGGCACGAAGCGGCGGATCGTGCTCGGCGCCTCGTGGATCCAGTCCAGTGCCGGCGGCGTGAGCAGGCCGATGCCGGTGCCGATGCCGCCGATCAACGCCAGCATCAGCACGCTGGCACCCAGCCAGCGCGGCACGCCCCAGCGGGCGGCGCCAGCGACGACCGGGTTCAGCGCCAGGCCGATGAAGGCGGCCAGCACCAGCGGGATCAGCAGCGCCTTGCACAGCGTCACCGTGTACAGCAGCGCCAGCAGCAGCAGCGCGTTGAGCAGCACGCGGATCGCGCGCAGGTGGCGACGCATGCCGCGTGCGCTGCGCCGCGCGAAGCGGCCGCGCGACAGGATCGATGCACGCGGCGGCGGCACCGGCGGCGCGGCTTCGCACGCGGCGGCGGCACCGGACAGCGGCAGCGGATCGTTCATGCGGAAGCGTCGTCGAAGGCGCCGGCACCCAGCTCGACGACCATGCGCACGCCCTGCGCCACCACTTCGGCAAGGCCACCGCGCAACAGCGGCCCCACGCCCGGCACGCGCAGGGGATGCACGTCGAGACTGCCGAGCACGAAGCCCGCGCCGCCCGCCGCGCCCAGCGCGAGCAGCGGATGCCGCTCCCCGCGCGCCAGCAGGGCCGCGGCCGGCTCGGCCAGTTCCGCGCGATGCGCGGCCACCCGCGCCTGTGCCGCACGCACCTTGTCGAGATGGCTGAACAGACTCATGGCTTGTGCTCCCCCGCGGATTCGCCGTCGACCTCGCGCTCGGCGCGATGCAGCGTCTCGCGCATCATCGCACCCCATTCGTGGCGCGTGGCGGGCAGGCTCATCCAGTGCATGCAGCGGCGGAACAGCCCGATCGCGCCCGCCAGCAGCAATGCCTGCAGCAGCGCCAGCACCAGCAGCGCCCAGATCCACGAGTGGAACCAGGTGGCCAGCAGCACGCCGACCAGGCCGAGCAGGGTCAGGCCCAGCGCCACGCCGGCCACGGTGGCGAGCAGCGCAGCCACCAGCAGCCACGACACCGCGCTGCGCGCCAGCCCCAGCTCGGCGGCCAGCAGCTGCAGCTGCGCGCCGAACAGCCGGCGCACCGCACCGGCCAGCCGGCCCAGTTCGTCCAGCAGAGACGAGGACGGCGCCGGAGCTTCCGGCGCCGTCGCGTGATCCTGTTCGCGCGCGGGTTCTTCCTGCATGCGCGATCAGCGCCTGAGCAGGCGGCCGAGCAGCCAGCCCGCGCCCAGCGCGATCGCCATCGACTGCACCGGCTTCTCGCGCACGTAGTCGCGCACCTGCTCCAGCCACTCGTCGGCGCGATCCATCGTGGCGTCGTAGGCGGCACGGCCGCGTTCGCCTGCCTCGTCGAGCTTGTCGCTGGCACGATGCGCACCGGCGGCGACCTTGTCGGTGGCGCGGTGCAGGCTTTCCTCGACGTGGTCCGCGGCGCGCCCCACCGCCTCCTTGGTGCCGGCGACCGCGCTGGAGGTGGCCTGCTTGACGCGCTCGGCGCCTTCGTCGATGCGACTGGGCGTGTCGTTTTCGGTCGTTGCTGCCTGCTTGTTCATGCTGTCTCCATGTAGCTCATGCGGAAGAATGCCGGTTCGCCGGGCGCTGCGCCACGCCTCACTTCGCGCGGCGCAGGAACGAGATGATCGCCAGGACCAGGAACACGACGAACAGGATCTTCGCCATCCCGGCCGCCGCGCCTGCAATGCCGCCGAAGCCGAGCACCGCGGCGATGATGGCGACGATCAGGAATACCAGTGCGTAGTGAAGCATGGCGTTGCCCTCTTGAACGAATGCCGACCACGACGTGCGTGGCCGCGTGCAGTCATTCATCCACATTGGCCGCCATCTGCGCGTGAAGGGGCGCGCGTGCGTGCACGCCACCTGCACATTCGCCGTCACGTCGCGGAAGCGGGACGGATCGCGTAGGTGCCCACCAGTTCCGCTTCCGCCAGCACATGGCCGCGCATCGCCGTGCGCAGTTCGGCCAGCGTGAAGCCGCGCGACAGTTCCAGCTTAGCCGCGTCCAGCGCGTGGATGCGGAAGTGGTAATGGTGCACGAGGCTGTCGTTCCACGGCGGGCACGGGCCGTCGTAACCAAGGTAGTCGCCGCCCATCCCGGCGTCGCCCGCGAACCAGCCGGTGTAGTCGTTCAACCCCTGCACGCTGCCCGGCGGCCCCAGCGGATCGCGCTTGCCGCGCGGCGTGATGCCGTCGCAGCACGCGCCCTCGTCGAACTCGCCGCATTCGGCGGGAATGTTCGCCATCAGCCAGTGCACGAACTCCACCCGCGGCAGGTCCGCGGGCACGACGCGCCCTTCCTTGTTCACGTCGTCGCCACGACTGGGCACGTCGACGTCGATGCAGGTGAGCACGAAGGAACGCGTGCCTTCCGGCGCATCGCGCCACGCCAGATGCGGGCTGCGATTGTCCGACAGCGCCACCGGGGCGCCGGGCTTGCCGAAGGCGTTGGCGGCGGGGATGGGCTGGCCGTCGGCGAAGTTGTCGCTGCGCAGTTGCATGGGGCGTTCCTCTGATCCGATGGGGATGACGGGCTATTACGGTTGGTACGTCACCCGATACACCGCCCCCGCCAGATCGTCGCTCACCAGCACGCTGCCATCCGGCAACGGCTGCACGTCGACCGGGCGGCCCCAGGCCTTCTCGTCCTGCTCGAAGCCGGTGATCAGCGGCTGGTAGCTGGCCACCTTGTTGCCGTCGAGCCGCACCGTCATCACGCGGTAGCCGGATTTCTTCGTGCGGTTCCACGAGCCGTGCTCGGCGACCAGGATTGCGCCCCGGTAGCCGGCCGGGAACATGCGGCCCGCGTAGAAACGCATGCCCAGCGAGGCCACGTGCGCGCCCAGCTTCAGCACCGGCGGCGTGTAGTCCTTGCAGCGGTGGCCCTTGCCGAATTCGGGGTCGAGGATGTCGCCTTCGTGGCAATAGGGAAACCCGAAGTGTTCGCCGACACGCGAGAGCCGGTTCAACTCGTCGCTGGGGATGTCGTCGCCCAGCATGTCGCGGCCGTTGTCGGTGAACCACAGCTGGTGCGAGCCGGGGCGCCAGTCGAAGCCCACGGTGTTGCGGATGCCGTAGGCCACGTCCTGCGCATCGCTGCCGTCGGCATTCATGCGAGTGAGCTTGGCGAACGCGTTGCCCTTGTCGCACACGTTGCAGGGTGCGCCGATCGGCACGTAGAGCTTGCCGTCCGGGCCGAACGCGATAAAGCGCCAGCCGTGGTGCCTTTCGCTGGGCAGCTTGTCGGTGACGAGTTCCGGCTTGGGCGGATCGTCGAGGTGGTTCTCGATGTCGCGCAGCACGACGATGCGGCTCACCGCCGAGATGTAGAGGTTGCCGTCGCGGAAGGCCACGCCCACCGGCATCTCCAGCCCGCTGGCGAGCACGCGCACCTTGTCGGCATGGCCGTCGTGTTTCGTGTCGGTGAGCGCGTAGACCTTGCCCGCGTCCATCGAGCCCACGAACACCGTGCCCTTCGCGCCCAGCGCGATCTCGCGCGCATTCGGCACCTGGTCGGAATACACCGCGATGTGGAAGCCTTTCGGCAGCGTCAGCCGGTCCAGATGGACCGCGCCGAACGCGGGCGCGGCAAGCAGCATCAGCAAGATGCTCGGCAACAGAGACGATACGAAGCGCATGCTCAAGCTCCAGATCGACGAAAGGGTCAAGCCTATACTGATCACGGAGCCGATGCACAGGCCAGACCGGCTGCCATCGGCACGATGCGCTTACCCACGAGAATGCTTCGGACTAAACTGCAGTCGAGTACCGCAACGACCACCCAAGCATTCGCGATGTAGCCATGAGCAAGTTGCTCGACGATCTGCGCGGACAAAAGGACGCCATCCTTGCCGCGTGCCACCAGTACGGCGCGCAGCGCATCCGCGTGTTCGGCTCAGTGGCCCGCGGCGAGGAACGGCCGGACAGCGACATCGATTTCCTGGTGGACTTTCCTCGTGGCTACGACCTGTTCGCGCAGCGCCTGCCGCTTGCCGAACGCCTGTCGGAGATCACCGGTCGTTCGCTCGACCTCGTTCCCGAGCACGAACTCAACCGCCACATCCGCGCCACCGTGCTGAACGAAGCGGTGGAGCTGTGAGTCGGGACTGGCGGGCTTACGCGCATCACATCCTCGACGCCATCGAGAAGATTCGGCGCATCCAGCAACGCGGCGACCTGACACGGGATGAGGTGCTCTACGACGCGACCTTGCGCAACCTGCAGACCCTGTCCGAAGCCACCCAGCGGCTGCCCGACGAACTCAAGGCTCCCCACCGGAATATCCCGTGGACGCAGATCGGCGGCTTCCGCAACATTCTCGTGCACAACTATCTGGGCAACATCGACGCAAAGACGGTGCAGGCCGTGGTACGGGATCAGCTGCCACCGCTCGAAGCGGTCGTCCGCGGCATGCTTTCTCCGGACACCTCAGACAGTGGTTGAACTCGCGGGATCATCGACGGAACCCGAGATCCTCCGGCGCCTGGTGACCGTGCGCATGCCGTTCGGCAAATACCAGGGCCACCTGATCGCGGACCTGCCCGGCGCCTACCTCGCGTGGTTCGCGCGCCAGGGTTTTCCGCCCGGCGAACTCGGCCGCCTGCTCGCGTTGATGCTGGAGATCGACCACAACGGACTGAAGCGCCTGCTCGATCCGTTGCGCGAGCGCTGAAATCCGGCGTCATCCGCCCGGGGTTTCGTCCGCCAGCGCGTTGAAGCGCGCCGCGATGTAGTCGTCGGTGAAGCTGGTCATGTCGCGGCCGCGGATGAAGCCGCAGTGGCCGCCGTGCTCGGCGATGTCCAGTTCCACGTTCGGCGGCAGGCGCAGCTGCTCGAACGCGCCCACCGGGATCACCGGATCGTCGCGCGCAGTGAGGATGGTGGCGGGGACCTGCATCGCCATCAGCGCGTCGGCGGCCACCGAATAGCCGTCCAGGTACTGCTGCAGCGAACCGAAGTCGGTATGCCGCCGCACCAGCGATTCGGTGAGCCCGCGCAGATCCTGCTTCAGCTCCGACATCTCGAAGTACCGGTGCTGCGGGAACGCCTTCTGCTTGGCCAGCAGCGAGTGCCGCCACTTGTGCATGAAATAGGCCTGGTAGAACCAGGGCGCCGCTTCCTCCAGCGAGAACAGGCCTTCGGCGGGATCGATGATCGGGCACACCGCCAGCGCGTAGGCGAGCGGGATGCCCACGCGCGAGGTCTGCAACGCCGCGCGCAGCGCGAAGTTGCCGCCCAGCGAGAAGCCGGCCAGCGCCAGCGGACGCGCCGGCCAGCGCGCGGCGATGTCGCCCAGCGCGTGTACCACCTCGTCGATGCGGCAGGAGTGGAACAGCGCCTCGTTGAGGCCGTGGCTGTCGCCGTGGTCGCGGAAGTTGAGGCGGAAGATGTCCCAGCCGTCGGCGAGCAGGCGGCTGCCGGTCTGCAGCACGTAGGTGGAATCGACGCTGCCTTCCCAGCCGTGGAACAGCACGGCGAGGCCGCGCGGCTGCGGGCGCGTCTTCTGCGCGGTGAATGCGCCGGTGAGGCGCACGCCGCCGCCGCCGTCCACCATCACCGGCTCGGCGCCTTCCTGCACCATGCGCGCGGCGCGCGGCAGCAGCAGGCGGCGCACTCCGCTGGAGGAGAGCATGGTCTGCAGATGCCCGCTGGTGAGCGGCCAGGACGGACGGAAATCCTTTCCGCACGGCAGGCTCATGCGACGCACGGCTCCTGCGCGGCATTTTCCAGGGCCGCGGCGATGCGCTCGCGCGACAGCTCGGCCATGCGGCGACGCGCGTCGGGACTGGCCGGCACCGGCTGCAGGAAATGCACCTCGGCATCCATCGACGGGCCGCCGAGCAGGCGCAGGAAGTTCTGCAGGAAGTTCTCGTGCTCGCGGAAACCGGCGTCGACCACGCGACGGCCGTCGCGCACGAAGCGCAGCGCCACCGGCTGCACGGCGACCTCGGCGTCCAGCGCAGCCTGGAAGATGCGCGCGTGGAACACCTTGAGCACACCATCATGGCCGGTGCCGCCCTCGGGGAACACCGCCACCGAACGGCCGGCGCGCAGGCGCTCCACCATCACCTGCATCACCGCGGCGAGCGAGTGGTTGCTGCCACGGCGATGGAAGATCGTGCCGCCGCTGGCCGCCAGCCAGCCCACCAGCGGCCAGTGCGCGATCTCCGCCTTGGCCACGAAGCAGGCCGCGCGCTGCGAGTGCAGCAGCTCGATGTCGATCCACGAGGTGTGGTTCGCCACGAACAGCACCGGATCGGCCAGCGGCTCGCCGACGCGCACCGCGCGCAGACCGAAGATGCGCATCAGCGCAACCGACCACCAACGCACCAGCCGATGCGAAAACGGTTCGCGACCGTCGCGCATCACGCGGTTGCGGTTCCAGCTCATCACGAACGCGGCCAGCATGATCGCGAGCACGGCATGCAGCAGCAGCAGCGGCACGCGCCACAGGTAGCGCAGCGGACGCAGGTGGTCGCGGATCGGCGGGGAGGCGGTGGCGGTGTCCATCAGCCCGTTAGTCTAGCGTCTGTTGCCCGCAACGTTAGAGCCTGTTCAAAGTCTCCGCGTAGCCCGCGCCGGGAGCTGTTTGCGCGCAGGCCAAGGAAGAACGAGGAAGTGGACGTCCGTCCACGACCGAGTGATGACGCCGGCATGGGGGCAAACAGACCCGGCCCTTCGGGTTGCCTTGCCGTGGCCGCCAGGCGGCAGCGCGCGGCTTGACCTGCCAGCCAGGCAGGCGCTGCGCCACGCGCCACCACCTGACGGCCACGGCAAGGCAACGCGGGCTACGTGGAGACATTGAACAGGCTCTTGGGCGACGACGGCGGATTTTCCGCGCGCGGCAGCGGCAGCGAAGGCGAACGCTTTACCGTGCGCAGCACGAAGCTGGAGTTGACGTCGGCCACGCCGGCGGCATTGAGCAGGCGGTCGAGCAGGAAGCGCGAGAAATCCGCGAGGTCGGCCACGTAGACGTGCAGCAGGTAGTCCATGTCGCCGGTGAGCGCGTGGCAGGCCACCACCTCGTCCCAGCCGTTGACGCGCTCCACGAAGCGCTCGATCACCTCGGCCTCGTGCTTCACCAGCTGCACGCGCACGAAAGCCTGCAGGCCCAGGCCCACCGCCAGCGGGTCGACCTGGGCGGCGTAGCCGGTAACCACCTGATCCGCCTCCAGCCGTTGCAGCCGGCGCAGGCAGGCCGAGGGCGACAGGTTCACCCGTTCGGCCAGCTCGGCATTGGTGATGCGGCCCTCGGTCTGCAGCACGGCGAGCAGGTGCAGGTCGATGCGGTCCAGCGCGGTCATGCACGATACCTCGACATATCATCCAATCCAAGCACGAATATTGCGTCCAAACCCTGGGCGCGCGCAACATTGCAAGCTTCGTGCGGCGGGTTTGCCGTATGCTCTGGTTGGTCATTCCGGCGCCGGCCGGAACCCCGTCCAGCCCCGGAGCCCGCCATGGAAAACACCACGCCCCGCAAGGTCGAACACCAGCAGACCGACCGCGGCTACATCCCGGTCTACGCGACGGGCGTGGTCGAGCAACCGTGGTCCGGCTACAGCCGCACCGACCACGAGGTGTGGGACACCTTGTACAAGCGCCAGCGCGAGCTGCTGCCCGGGCGCGCCTGCGAGGAGTTCATGGCCGGCGTGGAACGCTTCGGCCTCGGCGACGGCGGCATTCCGAAGTTCGCCGACTTGAACAAGGTGCTGGCCAAGGCCACCGGCTGGGAGCTGGTGGCGGTGGAAGGCCTGCTGCCGGACGAGGTGTTCTTCGACCACCTCGCCAACCGCCGCTTCCCGGTGAGCTGGTGGATCCGCAAGCCCGAGCAGCTCGACTACTTGAGCGAGCCGGACCTGTTCCACGACCTGTTCGGCCACGTGCCGCTGCTGCTCAACCCGGTGTTCGCCGACTACATGCAGGCCTACGGCCGCGGCGGCATGAAGGCGTTCGGCATCGGCCCCGAAGCGCTGATGAACCTCACGCGCCTGTACTGGTACACGGTGGAGTTCGGCCTGATCCACACCGGTGAAGGCATGCGCATCTACGGCGCCGGCATCGTCAGTTCCAAGGGTGAGTCGATCTACTGCCTCGATTCGCCCGCGCCGAACCGCATCGGCTTCGGCCTCGAACGCGTGATGAGCACGCGCTACCGCATCGACACCTACCAGCAGACCTACTTCGTGATCGACAGCTTCGAGCAGCTGTTCGAGGCGACGCATCCGGACTTCACGCCGATCTACGCGAAGCTCAAGGCCGAGCCCGCGCATGCGGCGGCCGATGTGCTGGAGGGGGACCGCGTGTTCCATCGTGGTACGCGCGAAGGGTTTGCCGGCGGCGCGGATACCTGAGCGCTACCACGCCCGATACGAATCAAGCCGGCCTCGCGCCGGCTTTTTCGTGTCACGGTCTTGCGTCGAGCTGCAGTCGCCTCCATGCGTGGATTCATCCCACTCAGCACGCAAGGAAGCCATGCTCATCGAATCGCTCGCCAGCCTCGATCTTGCCGGCATCGATACCCTGATCTTCGCCGGCGGCGGCAACCGCTGCTGGTGGCAAGCCGGCGCGATCTCGCACCTGTTGGCGCAGCACTGGCGATTACCCATGCAACTGGTGGGCACCAGCGGCGGCGCCGCCGTGGCCGCGGCCTTCCTTACTGCCGGGCCACAAGCCGCGCTTGCGGCTTGCCAGCGTTTGTATGCCGACCGTACCCGCATGTTCGAATGGCGCAGCCTGTTGCGCGGGCGACTGCACTACGCGCACCGCCACATCTACCCGGCATGGCTGGCCAGTTTCGTCGATGCCGAACATTTTCAGGCGCTGCGGCAGTCGAAGCATCGCCTGCAGGTGGCGATTACCCGACCGGCGCGCCGGCTGGGACTGCGCGGCTCCATCGGCATCGCCACGCTGGCCTATTTCGTGGACAAGTTCCTGCGTGGGCCGCTGCATCCCGAGCTGCCGCGCCGACTTGGCCTGCGACAGGAATTCCGCGAGCTGCGCGACTGCACCAGTCTCGACGAGGCGCGCATACTGCTGGCCGCGGCGGGTGCTGCGCTGCCGTTCATCCCAGCGCGACGCATCGACGGCGAATACGCCTTCGATGGCGGCTACACGGACAACGCGCCGTTGCCATCGCAAACCGACAGCGAGAAAGCGCGCACGCTTGTATTGTTGACCCGCCACTATCCGAAGTTGCCTGCCATATTCCGTGCCAACGGACGCAACTACTGGCAACCCAGCACACGTATCCCGGTGAGCATGCTCGACTGCACCGCTCGCGCCACCGTGCTCGACGCTTGGGCGCTGGGGGAGCACAACGCGCAGGAAGCACTCGCAAGCGGTGGGCTGCATATCGCGTGAGGCGTCATCGCGTAGCCGTGATGACGCCAGAACCTTCCTACAGCCCCAGGTTGCCGATGGCGTGGTCGATCACCACACGCTCGAGCTGGCCTGACGCGGGATTCGCCGTGTGCTGCGCTGCGTGCAGGCAGAGTTCGACGACGGGAAGCGGCGGCAAGCCATGCCTCTCGTCGAGCCGCACGAGCGAGGGCGGTATGCCGGCCGTCGTGCGCAGCGTGATGCCGAGGCCTGCCGCCACGCCCGCCCACAGGCTCTGCAGGCTTGCCGTGGCGTAGGCCAGCCGCCAGGGCATCGAGGCATGGTCGAGCGCCTCGATGCCTGCGCGACGGAAGAAACAGGGCGGGTTGTAGAGCGCGAGATCGAGCGGGACGCCGGCTTTCACGACCGCATCCGTGCCCGCGGGCCCTATCCACGTCATGGGCAGCGTGGCCACACGCCTGGCATCCGCGCGGCTGCCATGGCCCATCGCAAGCACGAGGTCGAATTCACCGCGATCGAGGCGTTCCAGCAAGACCCCATTGCGCTCCACTTCGACATCCACCCGCACCGCCGGGTGGGCCCGCTTGAACTGGCCCAAGGCCGCGGGCAGCCAAGTCTCCGCAAAATCGCCCGGCAGGCCGAAACGCACGACGCCTTCCACCGACATGCCGGCCACGCTGCGGACAGCTTCGTCATTGAGCTCAAGCATGCGGCGCGCATAGGAGTGCACCAGCTCGCCGGTTTCCGTCAGCACCATGCTGCGCCCCCGCTTGCGAAACAGGGGCTGGCCGAGCTGGCTTTCCAGCTTCTTGATCTGCTGGCTCGCCGCCGATTGCGAGCGGCCTATCTTCTCCGCCGCACGCCCCAGGCTTCCCAGTTGCAGGATCGCCACCAGGGTCCGCAAGGCGTCCATATCCAGGTTCGGCAAGGACATTGCTTTCGTTTTTCCGATGGAATGATTCTGAATTATCGGATTTTCTTCAGCGTATCCCGAGCCTAGCATTCGGTGACCCGTGCAGCCATGCGCGTGCACCACTCCAATCCCGGGGACTTACCGCATGAACGTCCATACAGCCGCCATCCGCCACGCCATGGCTGCACTCCTCTCGGCATGCCTGCTCTGGACGTCCGCCGCCTTCGCCGGCTCGGCGCACGGAGCCTCGTCGCTTGCCGGCACCTGGACCCTAGTGGCGGCCGACGTCCAGCACCCCGATGGTTCGCGCGCATCCGACTACGGTGCCCAGCCCAAGGGCCTGCTGATGATCGACAGCCAGGGACACTACTCGTTGCAGATCTTCAAGACCGAGCGGCAAGCCTTCCATGCCGGTGACAAGGCGAAGGGAACGCCCGACGAGTACAAGGCCGCCGTGATGGGTTCAAGCACCCATTACGGCACGCTCCGCATCGAGCCGGACCGCGGTGTCCTCGTTTTCCACATCCAGGGGGCTTCCTTCCCCAATTGGGAGGGACAGGAGCAGCGTCGGCAGTATCAGCTCGGCGATGGCGTGCTGAGCTATCGCGTGACAGCACGCCCCAATGGCGACGTACCGATCTCGGTCTGGCGGAAGATCGACTAAAGGACCGCGAAACGCCGGATGCCTGCATCCATCACCATGAAGAAGCAGGCACCCGCGTTTGCCCGGCAAATGATCGGACACACGGCGAGCACGGATCGTCGCCTGTCTCCCTCGGGCGAATGCGCGCTTCGAAACCCGTTTCCTGCCAAGCGGAATCGCAGCCTGACTCCACGCAGTCCCGACATCAACGCCCGTGCGCATCCACCCACGGCCGCACGATGCCGATCCACAGCTCGTAGCCCATGCGATTCATGTGCAAGCCGTCCTGGATGAACCACTGGGCCTGCGGTTGGCCATCCTTGCCCAGCATCGGCGTGAACACGTCCAGGTACGCCACCTGTTTCTGCGTCGCCGCGTAGTCGCGCACCAGGTCGTTCGCCTCGCGGATCTTCGGCAGCAACGCCTTGCGCGCCATGCTGGGCTTGATCGCGATGAAGGCGATCGGCACGCCGGGGTCGACGGCGCGCGCCTTGCGCACGAAGGCCGCGAAATCGTCGCGCACCTGCCGCGGGCTGTTGCCGGCCTCGATGTCGTTGTCGCCCGCGTACATCACGATGGCGCGGGGGTGATACGGCGCCACGATGCGATCGGCGAAGTACGTGCTGTCGGCAATCTCCGAGCCGCCGAAGCCGCGGTTGATCGTGTGCACTTCCGGGAAATCCGACGCCAGCGTCTTCCAGAAACGGATCGACGAGCTGCCGATGAACAGCACCGCGCCGGCAGGCGGCGGTTGCACGCGGTCGGCCTGCTCGAACGCCGCGATGTCGGCATTCCACTGCGCATGGTCGCTGGTCGTGCGCGCAGACGCGCACAGCGGCAGCAGGGCGAACAGCAGGATCAGCCAGCGTTTCATCGCGCCTCCCGTGGGGTGTTTCGTGCGAGTTCCGACACTTCCAGCACTTTGGCGATGCGCTTGCCGTCCCAGCGATAGACCAGGTGCTGCGCCTGCACGCAGGGTGCGACGACATCCGGATGGAACGCGGCCACGCATTCGCCGGACGGATCGCGCACGCTGTCGTACACGATGCCGTTGGAACCGGCGGCGCGCAACACGCGCGCCAGTTTCACGCTGGCCACATAGCTGTCCGGATCGTGCTCCTTCCTCCAGCCACCGCGAATGTCGTGCAGACGGCTGTCGATGCGCGTGCGGTAGCAGCGCATCTGGATGTCGCAGGCCGGTTCGGCGGTGGCGGCGAGGAAATGCTCGCGGTGATAGACGGTTTCTTCCACCGCGGTGGCCACCGTGTGCGCGGCGTAGAACACGCCCCAGGTGCCATCCGAAAAGCGGCTGCCGTCCGGATTCAAATGTGTGAAGGCAGCCATCACCGGCGTCGAGCCCGGACCGCTGATGCGGTGTTCCTTCGGCACCAGCTTCAAGGCACCGGCTTCCTCGCGCAGGCGCGGGTTGGTCAGCGCTTCGATCGCGAATACCGCGTCGAGATCGGCCGGATCGGCGATGCGGTCGTATACGCCCACCGGCGGGAAGCGGCTGGGCACGATGCGAAAGGCCTGGTTCCAGCGGATGCGCTTGAGTGGGGGAAGATCGGTCGACATCGGGGCTCCCGTCGCGGCTGGGGCCGCTGCTGCATGTGCCCGGCATCGTCATCGCATGCGGTATCGGCGGCTGCGACGATCGGTGTGAAACGCCTCAGCCGCGCTGAGCATCCAGGTACTGGCGCACCACGAACAAGTCGGCCACGTTGCCCGACAGCATGCGTTCCAGCGCCGAATGCCCGCCGAACAGCGGCGCCGTGTTCGGCTTGCGCAGCCATGCATCCGCCTGCGCGGGATCGGGAAACAGGATCTGCAGATCCTTCCAGATGCCGAGCAGGTAGCTGATGCGCTCCAGCGTGTCGCGCCCCAGGCTGCCGTCCTGCTCGCGCTTCCACTTGTAGAACGTGGACTCGGGCGGATCGCCGAGCAGCTTGCGCTGTTCGGCCACGCGCAGGTCCCAGTGCTCGGCGAGGCGGAAGAAGCTGCGCAACGCGGGCGCCGTCAGCGCCGCGTCAGTGGGCGGGTAGCGTGATGCGGCTTCGGCGATGCGGCTGGCATGTGCGTTCATGTCGAAACTCTCCATGTGAAGCACATGGACAATTTACTGCAAAGTGGCAGTTTTGTCCAAAATCGCCAGCGCCAGCTTCAGGGGGCGTTCGGCGCACTCTTGCCCTTCGCGCAATCGCAGCCGTAATCCGGCTCCGGCCCGCCCTCCTTGATGAACTTGTCGATGCGCGCCTCCAGCACCGGCAACGGCACCGAGCCGGTGGAGAGCACGGTGTCGTGGAAGGCACGGATGTCGAATTTCTCGCCCAGCGCCTTTTCGGCCCTGGCGCGCAGTTCGAGGATCTTGAGGTAGCCCAGCTCGTAGCTGTCGGCCTGGCCGGGCCAGCTGATGTAGCGGTCCACCTCGTTGGCGATCTCCAGCGGGCTCAACGCGGTGTTGTCGGTGAGGTAGTCGATCGCCTGCTGGCGCGTCCAGCCGAGATGGTGGATGCCGGTGTCGACCACCAGGCGGCAGGCACGCCACATCTGGTAGGTGAGGTAGCCGAACTGCTGCCAGGGCGTCTGGTAGATGCCCATCTCGTTGCCGAGGTATTCGGAGTACAGGCCCCAGCCTTCGCCGTAGGCGGAGATGTAGCCGTTGCGGCGGAACGCGGGCAGGTTGTGCTGTTCCTCGGCCAGCTCCAGCTGCAGCGAATGGCCGGGATAGCTTTCGTGCAGGGTCAGCGCCGGCATGTTGTACAGCGCGCGCGATTTCAGGTCGTAGGTGTTGACCAGGTACGCGTCCGCGCCGCCGCGGCCGGAGGTGTAGTACGGCGCGATATCGGCCGGCACCGGGACGATGGTGAAGCGCGAGCGCGGCAGGTGGCCGAAGAACCTGCCCATCTTGCCGTCCACTTCCTTGGCCACCCAGGCGGTCTTGTCCAGCAACTCCTGCGGCGTCTTCGCGTAGAACTGGGGGTCGGTGCGCAGGTAGTGCAGGAAGTCGGCGAAACTGCCCTTGAAGCCGGTCTCTTTCATCACGGCCAGCATCTCGGCGTGGATCTTCGCCACCTGCTCCAGGCCGATCTGGTGGATCCGGTCGGGCGAGAGGTCCAGCGTGGTGTATTCGCGGATCTGCTGGCGGTAGTACGCCTTGCCGTCGGGCAGCGCCTCGGCGGCCAGTGTGGTGCGCGCCTGCGGCACGTATTCGTCGTCGAAGAACTTCAGCAGCTTCGCATAGGCGGGGATCACCTGGTCGCGGATGCGCTGCTGCGCCTCGCCGCGCAGCGCCTGCTGCTGGTCGGCGGGGATCGTCGCGGACATCTGCTTGAACGGCGCGTAGAAACCCGACGCCGTGGGATCGGTGAGATCCGCCACTGCGGCAATCGAGCGGTCGCGGCCCTTGAGCACCTCGCGTGGCACGCTGAAGCCGCGCTGCAGGCCCAGCCGCATGTTGGCTATCTGCTGTTCGAAGTAGTGCGGGATCTGGCCGAGGCGGTCGAGGTACTTGCGGTAGTCGGCCAGCGTGCGCAGGCGGTCGCCGCCCAGCTCGTAGCCCACGTCGCTCCAGAACGCGGAGTCGCTGTTGAACGGCATCTGCCACTGCTTGAACTGCTGGTCGGCGATGAAGTTGCGGATCTGCTCGCGGTACACCGCGTAGTTCACCCGGTTTTCCGGCGTGAGCTGCCCGACGTCGATCGCGTCGAGCCGGGTCATCACCTTCTGCCAGTAGTCGAGGCGCTGCTGCTGGCTGGCGGCGTCCACGTCGTCGAGGCGGCCGTTGTTCGGCTGCGATTCGCCCGAGGCGCTGATGCCGGACTGGCCGGTGCGCCACGCCCATTCGCTGCCGTAGATCTGCTGGAACCGCGCATCGGCGTCCTGCGCCGCCCAGGCCGGAACGGCCACGCACAACGCGCCCCAAACCAGCCACTGCATGCCCTTGGTGATCTTCACTGTTGCGGTGTCTCCATCGATGGCGGCGCGGAAACCGCCGCTCCGGCGGCATCTTCCACGCTCCAGTAGTCCAGCGCCTGTGGCGGAAGCTGGGGCAGCGCCGCGCGCAGCAGCAGCCCGCGCACGCCATCCTTCAGCCGCGCCACGCGCAGCGGCGTGTTCCGGCCGCCCAGCCACGCCGCGAAATCCGCCAGCGCCTCCAGCGCCGTGCCGTCCAGGTCCGGCGATTCCTCCAGGCTGAGCACCACGATGCGGCAATCCGCGCGGCGTTCCACCCGCTGCCGGGCCAGCGCCAGCACGCTCTCCGCGTTCGCGAAGAACAACGGCTCTTCCGGGCGCAGGATCAGCAGGCCGACCGGCGACCGCGCGTCGGGATGTTCGGCGAGGGCCACGAAATCGTGGCTGCCGGGCAAGCGCCCCAATTCGCTGAGTCGCGGCGTGGCCAGCTGGCGGATCAGCATCACCAGGCTGAAGGCGATCGCCGCCAGCAGGCCGTCGAGGATACCCAGCGCCAGCACCGCGATCACCGCCGCCAGCGCCACCAGACGGTCGCGCCGCCACTGCAGGTAGGGCTTGAACACCGACAGCCGCCACGACTTGCTGACCGCGTGGATCACGATCGCCGCCAGCACCGGCTCGGGAATCCGCTCGATCCAGTGCAGCAGCAACAGCACCAGCAGCAGCACGGTCGCCGCCGCCACCAACCCGGCCAGCCGCGAGCGCGCCCCGGCCGCGTCGTTCGCCGAGGTGCCCGAATAGCCCGCACCCACCGGCATGCCGTGCAGCAGCCCGGACAGCGCGTTCGCCACGCCCAGCACCAACAGGTCGCGATTGGGTTGCACCGGATCGCCATGCTTCAAGGCGAACGCGCGGATCGAGCCGTAGGATTCGGCATACAGCACCAGCAGCACCGCCGCGGCCAGCTCCACGCTGGGCAGCCACTGGTCGGGCCGGGGCCACGCCGGGAGCGTCCAGGCGGGGACGAGATCGATCGCGCCGGTCAACGCCACGCCGTGCCGTGCCAGCCAGCCGGACGCGGCCACGCCCAGCACGATCACCAGCAGGCTGCCCGGCAAGCGCCGCACGCGCTCGGAAAGGAACAGCAGCAGCAGCGCGACCGCGCCGGCACCCAGCGCAGCCGGATTGGCGCCGCCGGCCGAGCGCAGCAGGTCCACCAGCAAGAGCGGCACGAAGTCGCCGTGCAGGCCCGGCAGGCCGCCGAGATTCGGCAGCTGCTTCAGCGCGATCACGCAGGCCAGGCCGAACGTGAAGCCACGCAGCACCGGCCGCGCGATCAGGTGCGACAGCCCGCCGAGCCGGGCCACGCCGGCGACCAGGAAACAGCCGCCGGTGAGCAGCACCAGGGTGGCCGCCACCGCGGCGCGCGCGGCACCTTCCGGACCGGCCAGCGCCAACGTGCCGGCGGCGAGCACCGCCGCCGAGGACGAAGTGGCCGAGACGATCGCGTGGCGGCTACGGCCGAGCAGGCCGTAGCAGACCAGGCCGACGAACAGCGCGATCACGCCGGCCTGCGGCGGCAGGCCGGCAATCCCCGAGTACGCCACCGCCTCGGGCAGCAGCAGGCCGGCGATCGACAAGCCGGCCAGCACGTCGGCGCCATGCGCGCCCCCTGTGGCAGGGGCGGCCGGCGGCGCCGCGTTCATGCGATCGTGCCGCTCCAGCCCGGCAGATAAGCCGTCTCGTGGCTGTGTGCGAGCAGCAGCGCCTGCTCCATCGCTTTCGCGCCGATCCTGCCGCCCGGCAGCTTCAGGTGTCGACGGTAGAAGTCCGCCCACAGGAATTCCGCATAAGGCTCCGCATCCTTGGCGCAACCACCGGCCATGCGCACCCGCGCGGCAAGCGTGCGGTAGGGATCGTCGGCCAGGCCGACCAGGCCGGTCGGGATCGCGACGTAGTCGACGCGGCTGCCGCGCTGGTCGTAGGGGTGGGCCCAGCGGCTGAACTCCATCGTGCGCCAGAACACCTCAGGAACCAGCCAGGAGAAATCGCGCTGGATCATCACCGGCACGCTCTTCACGCCCTCCTCCAGCAAGGCGAGGCCGAGGTGGTGGTGGTCGACGATGTAGACGTGCTGCTTCGGCCCCAGCACGCCGGGAAACCAGTGCGAGGCGAGCAGTTCCTTGCGCTTCTTCCTGCCGAGCTCCTTCCATTGCGCACGCTTGGCCGCAACCTCGGCCTTGCCCACGGTCAACTGGGTCGGGCGCAGCTTGGCCGGAGCGATCGACAACAGGGGATGACGCACGGTCGATGACATGGCTCGCCTCCTCGGGCTGACGCGGTGTTGCGAGCGTAGCCGAGCGGGCAGATGACGGGCACGTGCGTCGCGCGAAATTTCCTGCGGCGGCAGGCTATTCCATGCCGGCGTAGTCGCCGCCCACCGACTGCAGGTAGGCATCAAGGTTGCGGCCCGGCCGGTCGGCGAAGCACTCGCCGGACACGGTGCAGAGCGCGATGCGGTCCGGGCGGAAGTTGCGGAACCCGTCGCGCAGCCGGCACCACGCGCCCAGCGTCCACTTGCCGCCCCAGAACGCCAGGCACAAGGGTTCGACCTCGCGCGTGCTGGCGTTGCCGGCCTCGTCGCTGTATTCCATCCGCAGCACGTGGCGCGCCTCGATCGCCGCGTGCAACAGGTCGATCCGCGCGGCGAAATCGGCCTTGCCCCGATCACGCCACACCGGCGCGTAGATGCGCGTGCGCGCCGCGCGCTCGCGCAGTTCGGGCGGCAACACCGCCTCGATCTTCAGCAGTGCGGTCTTGGCGCCTTCGGCCAGCCGGTCGCCCGCGAACGCGCGCACGAAGCGCGTGCCCACCACCAGCGATTCGAGTTCGTCAGCGTTGAACATCAGCGGCGGGATGTCCGAACCCTTGCGCAGCACGTAGCCCACGCCCGCCTCGCCCTCGATCGGCACGCCGGAGAGCTGCAGGTCGGCCACGTCGCGGTAGACCGTGCGCAGAGACACGCCCAGCGTCTCGGCGAGGTTGCGCGCGGGCAGCGCGGTGCGGCGACCGCGCAAGGCGTGGATGATGAGGAACAGGCGGTCGGCGCGACGCATGCGTGCATGATGCCGCGAACCGTGTCGCAGCGCCTGCGCCACAAGTCACCGCGATGCGACCGACGCGCCGCCGCAAGCCGCTGGCGCCGGCCGTCCATCGCTCAAGCCTGCTGTGCGGCAGCCAATGCCGCGTCGGCCGCGGCTGCGCGCTGCATCGCCGGACGCGAGATCACGCGGTCGATGTAGGCGCGGATCACCGGCGTCTCCGGCACCAGCTTGAACATGGTGGTCCAGTTGAGCGCGCCGCCCCACAACACGTCGGCGGCGGTGAAGCGTTCGCCGAGCAGATACGGACCCTGTGCCAGCTGGTCGGTGAGCGTCTTCAGCATGGTGTCGAAGTCGCCGTAGGGACAGGTCGAGGGTGCCGGCGCCTCGCGCTGCATCGACTTGTCGACCAGCGCCGGCTCGAAGCAGGAACCGTAGTACACCATCCAGCGCAGATAGGGGCCGCGCAGCGGATCGCCGATGGCCGGCGCCAGGCCCTTTTCCGGGAACAGGTCGGCAAGGTAGAGGAACACCGCCGGCTGTTCGGTGACCAGCGCACCGCGATGCAGGATCGCCGGCACCTTGCCCATCGGATTGACCGCGAGGTATTCGGGCTGGCGCTGGGTGCCGGCCTTGAGGTTCAGCACGTGCAACTCGTAGTCCGCGCCCAGTTCTTCGAGCAGGGCGCGAGTGCCGCCGGAGCGGCTGTTCGGGGCGTGGAAGAAGGTGAGGTCGGCAGTCATGGCAAGGTCTCCGGGTTCACAGGTGCCGCGTCTCGGCGGGCGGGTTCATCCGGTTGTTCGCGCGGCCGTCGCACCAGCGCACGGGTGCATCGATCAGCTCCCGCGGTTCGACGTCGTCGAGACAGGCGAGGTTGACCGACACGTAGTCGCCACCGATCTGCTCGACATAACCGCGTCCGAACGGGCGCACGCCGCAGTGTTTGCAGAACAGGTGGTGCGCGCTCCGCGTGCCGAACTGGTAGTCGGACAACGCGTCCTCGCCCGCCAGCAGACGGAAGTCCTGCGGCTTGATGGTGATGCCCCAGCTGCGCGTCTTGGTGCAGATCGAGCAGTTGCAGCGCCCGGTGCCGGCGGCGAGATCGAGATCGGCCTCGTAGCGCACCGCGCCGCAGTGGCAGCTGCCGTGATAGGTCTTCTTCATTTGCGACCCCGGATGGATGACACGAGGTGATGCAGGCCGGTCAACGCCACCAGGGTGAGGCGGCGACGATCCGCAGGGCGATCCTGCTCGCCTTCCCGTGCAGGCTTCGTCGGCAGGCGGTACTGGCCGTCCAGCAGCAGGCCTTGCAGGTACAGCGGCCGGTAGGCCATCAACACCCTGTCGATTGCGGATTTCTTTGTCATGGTGCGGGCTCTGTTTGAAAGTGCGGCCATGGATGGCCGCGGTTGGACTCCCAGAATCGGGCTGCTTTCCCACAATGAAAACTTGATCGAAGCCGCGCTCACGGACGAGCGCATTCATGCCGCCGCTGCCACGGCGCCCGCCAGCCACGGCGGCGGCAGGGCGTGCTTGTACAGGCGGAACCAGTGCTCGCGGTCGCTGGCGTTGTAGAGGTCCAGCGTGCGGATCACCTCGCGCGCAAACTCCACGCTGCCGAGCTCGCTGGCGGTGAGCGTGCCGCCGTCGCTGACCGCGAGCACGCCGGCGTCGTACTGTTCGCCGCCGCGGTAGCCGGGCACGTGCATGTCGATGTGGCCGGCGTGGTTGCCGGTGTGCCGGCAATGGTCGAGCAGACCGGCGCGGGCCAGCGCCAGCACGCCGCCATCGATGCCGGCCACCGGCGCGCCGGCCACGTGCACGCGGCGCGCGGCGGCCACCGCGGCCAGGCCTTCGCCGCGCGTCCACAGGTGGCCGCCGGGCAGGATCAGCAGCGCCGCGCGGTTGAGATCGAGCTGGGCCAGGCTCAGCTCGGGCTGCACCACCAGGCCGCCCATCGAGGTCACCGGCGCCGTCGAGAAACCCACCGCCTGCACCCGCCAGTCGCCGGGGCGACGGATCTCGCACAGCGCCAGCGCGGCCTGCCAGTCGGCGTAGCCGTCGAAAACGAGGAAATAAACCGTGTCGCGCATGCCGTTCCCTCCTTGTTGGAGGTACAGGATGCGCGGGTGCTGCTGACACCCTTGTGTCAGCAGACGGCTCAGGCATGGCGCGGTTCAGCGGAAGCCGGGACAATGCGCGTTCCACTCTGTCTGCCACCTTGCCACGGACCCGCCATGAAGCCCGTCTCGCTGATCCAGTTCCTGATCGAGGAACGCCGCGCCGGCCATATCAATGCCGAACTCTCCCTGCTGATCGAAGTGGTGGCGCGCGCCTGCAAGCGCATCGGCGTGGCCACCGGCAAGGGCGCGCTCGGCGGTGTGCTGGGCATGGCCGGCACGGCTGATTCCATCAGCATGAATATCCAGGGCGAGGCGCAGAAGAAGCTGGACGTGATCTCCAACGAGATCCTGCTGGAGGCGAACGCCTGGGGCGGCCACCTCGCCGCCTGCGCCTCGGAGGAGATGGAAGACCCGCAGCAGATCCCGGACGGCTATCCGAAGGGCCAGCACCTGCTGCTGTTCGACCCGCTGGACGGCAGCTCGAACATCGACGTGAACATCTCGGTGGGCACGATCTTCTCGGTGCTGCGCTGCCCTGACGGCATCACCGAGCCGAAGGCCGAGCACTTCCTGCAGCCGGGCACCACCCAGCTCGCCGCCGGCTACGTGGTCTACGGCCCGTCCACCCTGCTGGTGCTCACCTTCGGCCACGGCAGCCACGAGTTCACCCTGGACCGCGAGATCGGCAGCTTCATCTTGAGCCGCCGCGACATCCGCATTCCGGAAGCCACCGGCGAGTTCGCGATCAACATGTCCAACCAACGCCATTGGGAAGCGCCGATGCAGCGCTACATCGGCGAGCTGCTGGCCGGCAAGGAAGGTCCGCGCGGGCGCGACTTCAACATGCGCTGGGTGGCCTCGATGGTGGCCGACGTGCATCGCATCGTGACCCGCGGCGGCGTGTTCTATTACCCGCTGGACGCCAAGATCGCGAAGCAGGGCGGCAAGTTGCGCATCATGTACGAGGCCAACCCGATGGCCTTCATCGTCGAACAGGCCGGCGGCGCGGCCACCACCGGCCGCGAGCGCATCATGGAAGTGCAGCCCACCGGCCTGCACCAACGCGTGCCGGTGTTCCTGGGCTCGAAGCAGGAAGTCGAACTGGCCACGCACTATCACCGCGAGGCCGACGGCGCGCAGAGCTGATGCGTTTTCCTCATCGCCAGTTTGCGGTGAACATCGTTCTCTCCAGGACGTCATTCCCGCGAAAGCGGGAATCCATCTTCCGACTCACCGAAGATCGACATGGATGCCCGCTTTCGCGAGCATGACGTCGTCGAAAAGTTGGTTGCATCATCGCAAGCATCCAGGGGCAAGCAGCCCCATCCGCAACCTTCATTCCTGAACTTCTCCCATGCACCTCCGCCGCCTGCTCCTGCCGCTGCTCGCCACGCTCGCGCTCGGTGCCTGCACCCACGCGGCCAAGCCCGTGCCGCCACCGCTCGCCCCGCCACCACCGCCACCGAAGCTGAAGATCGGCCTCGCGCTGGGTGGCGGCGCGGCCAAGGGTTTCGCGCACATCGGCGTGATCAAGATGCTGGAGGCCAGCGGCATCCATCCCGACGTGGTGGCCGGCACCAGCGCGGGCAGCGTGGTGGGCGCGCTGTACGCCAGCGGCATGGACGCGTTCCAGATGCAGCAGGTCGCGTTCGGCCTGGACGAGGCGAAGATCCGCGACGTGCAGCTGTTCGGCGACGGGCTGGTGCGCGGTCGCGCACTGGAGAACTACGTCAACCAGCTGGTGCACAACCAGCCAATCCAGAAGCTGAAGATGCCGTTCGCCGCCGTCGCCACGCAACTGGAAACCGGCCAGCGCGCGGTGTTCATCAGCGGCAACACCGGCCAGGCCGTGCGCGCCTCCAGCAGCATCCCCGGCGTGTTCGAGCCGGTGGCGATCAACGGCAAGCACTACGTGGACGGCGGCGTGGTCAGCCCGATCCCGGTGGATGCCGCGCGCCAGCTCGGCGCCGATTTCGTGATCGCGGTGGATATCTCGGCCAAGCCCGACGGCACGAATCCGCAGGGCATGTTCAACATCATGGGCCAGTCCATCACCATCATGGGCCGGCAGCTGGCCAAGCAGGAAATCGCCCGCGCCGACGTGGTGATCCGCCCCGACCTGAGCGGCATCGGCCCCACCGACTTCGAGCAGAAGAACCTGGCCATCCTCGCCGGCGAGAAGGCCGCATTGGCGGCGATCCCGGAGATCCGCGCCCGGCTCGCCGCCGCGCGCGAGGCCACGCAGGTCGCCAGTCACTGAGCTGTCCGTCGCCTCGCCGGGGTGACTACCCGCACATGGTGCGTCGCCACCCGCGGTTGTAGCGTGGACGTTCCTCTGCCCCGGGTCCGTGCCATGCCGAAATCCTCGCCCCTGCTGGTTTCACTCGCCCTGCTCGCCGCACCCTGGGCCGTGCAGGCGGCACCGGACACGCCCGCCGCCCAAGCCGCCTCGCACATCGAGCAGCTGCAGACCCGGCTCGACCGGGTCCAGCGCCTCGGCGCCGTGGCGGTTTCGCCCGACGGCACGCGGCTGGCCTGGGTGCGCGAAGGCAAGCAACCCGCGATCGAGCTGGCCGATGCCGACGGCCACGGCGCGCACGCGCTGGACGTGGGCAAGGCGCTGGCCGGCTGCGACAAGCGCGACATCGCCTGGTCGCCGGATTCGCGCCGGCTCGCCTTCATCGCGAACTGCGGCAAGGACCTCACCAACACCGAGGCGATGCACAACGACGTCTACCTCGCCGACGTGGCCGGCACCGCCGCGCCGCACGAACTGGCGAAACTCGCCGGCTATGCCCGCGCGCTGGCGTGGACCCAGGACGGCAAGGCGCTGGGCTTCCTCTACGTGCCCGGCGCCACCCGCCACGCCAGCGCCACCGCCGCGGGCAAGCCGCAGGTGGGCGTGATCGGCGAAGACGCGCATGAGGAAGTGCAGCGCGTGGCCCGCCTCGACGCGAGCAGCGGCGCGCTGCACACGCTGACGCCCGCCACGCTGTACGCCTACGAATTCGATTTCTCGCCGGACGGCACGCGCATCGCCTACACCGCCGCGCCGCCGCCGGGCGACAACAACTGGTGGGTGGCGAAGCTCTACGTGCAGGAAACAAGCGCCAGCGCCGCGCCGCGCGCGATCGTCGATCCCGCCACCGTCACCGGCTCGCTGCACGGCCTGCAGATGGCGTTGCCGCGCTGGTCGCCGGATGGATCGCGGATCGCCTTCATCGGCGGCCTGATGAGCGACCAGGGCGCCACCGGCGGCGACCTCTACAGCGTCCCCTCGACCGGCGGCGCGTTGAGCGACCTCACCCCCGGCATCACCGTGACGCCGCAGTGGTTCACCTGGACCGGCAACGACGCTTTGCTGGTCAGCCAGAACGCCAAGGGCAAGGCGCAGCTCGCCACCTATGACCTGCGCGGCGACCGCGCCACGGCGCAGGCGCCGTACTTCACCCTGCCCGCGATGATCGGCGCCGGCGGCGCGGTGCTCTCGGTGTCGCTGTCGGCCGACCACCAGCGCGTGGCCTACGTGCAGACTTCCTACGAGCAGGCGCCGGAAGTGCACGCCGGCAAGCTCGGCAGCACGCCGCCGCCCGCCGTCACCACGCTCAACGCCGCGCTCAAGCCCGCCTGGGGCAAGGCGGTGTCAGTGGAGTGGAAGAACGAAGGACGCGACGTGCAGGGCTGGCTGCTGTATCCGGCGAACTACGACCCGCACAAGACCTACCCGATGATCGTGCAGGTGCATGGCGGCCCGGCATGGGGCGTGATGTCGAGCTGGCCCGGCATGGGCGCGATGTACGCGGCCTCCGGCTACTTCCAGTTCATGCCCAACCCGCGCGGCAGCTACGGCCAGGGCGAAGCCTTCGTGCAGGCCAACCGCAAGGATTTCGGCTACGGCGACCTGCGCGACATCCTCGCCGGCGTCGACGCGGTGGAGAAGCTGGTGCCGGTGGACGACCACCGCCTCGGCCTCACCGGCTGGAGCTACGGCGGCTTCATGAGCATGTTCGCGCCCACCCAGACCCAGCGCTTCCGCGCCGTGGTCGCCGGCGCCGGCATCTCCGACTGGCAGAGCTACTACGGCGAGAACCAGATCGACCAGTGGATGATCCCCTACTTCGGCGCCAGCCTGTACGACGACCCCGCGGTGTACGCGAAGAGCTCGGCGATCAGCTTCATCAAGCAGGCGAAGACGCCCACCCTCATCATCGTGGGCGACCGCGACGAGGAATGCCCCGCACCGCAGTCCTTCGAGTTCTGGCATGCGCTGAAGACGCTAGGCGTGCCCGTCCAACTGGTGGTCTACCCCAACGAAGGCCACCACTTCGTCGACCCCAAGCACGTGCGCGACATGCAGCAGCGCTCGCTGGACTGGTTCGCGAAGTACCTGCCGGCGTCGAAGTAGCGGCAACATGACCGGCCCTCCCTGTGCGGGGGCCGGTCATGACTCAGAGAATCTATTCATTCTGAATGATGCTTCGCATGCAAGTCATTGACTGTCAGGCCATTTGACTTGAAGTATCTATTCAAGTATCTATTCATATATGAGCAACCCAGCCGCCCTGACCGAGCGCCTGCTGGCCACCCTGCGCCTGCGCCGGGTGGCCAGCGCGCGTGAACTGGGCGAGGCGCTGGGCGCCAGCCAACCCAGTATCTCGCGCACGCTGGCAGCGGCCGGTTCGCGGGTGGTGCGCATCGGCCAGGCGCGACGCAGCCGCTACGCCGCGGTGCGTGACGTGCGCGGATTGGGCACGCACTGGCCGCTGTACCGCATCGACGAACAGGGCCGACCGCAAGCATTCGGCCAACTGACCGCCTTGCACGGCGACGGCTCCCTCGTCGCCGCAACGACACCACCCGACTGGCTGCAAGGCGAATTCGCCGACGGCCTGTTCCCCGGCCTGCCCTGGTTCCTCGACGACCAGCGCCCGCAAGGCTTCCTCGGCCGCCAGTTCGGCCAGCGCTGGGCGCGCGAACTGGGTCTGCCCGCCGACATCCTGCGCTGGAACGCGGATGCCGTGCTCGCCGCCCTGCTGTTGCACGGCGACGACGGCCCCGGCGATTTCGTGCTGGGCGACACGGCGCTGGAACATGCGCTGCGCGCCGACCCGGTGGCGATCCCCGGCGCGACACGCGAGCAACGCTATGCGGAACTGGCGCAAGCCGCACTGGCCGGCGAACTGGCCGGTTCCTCGGCTGCCGGCGAGCAGCCCAAGTTCACCGCCTGCGTGGAAGATGCCGACGGCGCGCTGCGCCACGTCATCGTGAAGTTCAGCGAGCCGGTGAGTAGCCATGCCGGCGCCCGCCGCTGGGCGGACTTGCTGGTCTGCGAACACCTGGCCGGCGAGTTGCTGGCCGAACACGGCCATGCCAGCGCACGCACCGAACTGCTGTGGTCGCAAGGCCGACTGTGCCTGGAGGCCAGCCGCTTCGACCGCATCGGCACGCACGGCCGGCGCGGCTTCGTCACCCTCGCCGCCTGGAGCGACGCCCACGACGGCGAGCGCGACGACTGGGCCGGCGCCGCGCAGCGCATGCGGCAAGCCGGCTGGATCAGCGATGCGGCACTGGAACAGGTGCGCCTGCGCTGGTGGTTCGGCCGTCTGATCGGCAACACCGACATGCACTTCGGCAACCTCGGCTTCTTCCTCGGCGATGCGCTGCCGCTGCCACTCGCACCCAGCTACGACATGCTGCCCATGCTCTACCGCCCCGCCGCCAACGGCGCGGTGGTGGCACGCGCGTTCGAGCCACCGCCGCCCACGCCCGCCGCGCTGCCCACTTGGCGGCAGGCCGCGGCCTGGGCCGAGCTCTATTGGCAACGCGCGGCGCAACACCCCGACATCGGCGACGAGTTCCGCCGCATCGCCGACGCCAACCACACCGTGCTCGGCCGCCTGCGCCGGCGCTTCGACACGGACGCCGCATGAACCTCGCCCTGTTCGACTTCGACGGAACCCTCACCACGCGTGAAACCTTCGGCGACTTCATGCGTCACGCGGTGACGCCGCGGCGTCGCGCGCTGGGCGTGCCGTTGTTCGCGCCGATGCTGGCCGGCTACAAGCTGGGCCTCGTCTCCGGCAATCGCATTCGTCACCACGTCGCCGCCTTCGGCTTCCGTGGCGTACGAGCCACGCATGTCCACGCGGCCGGCGAACGCTTCGCCGCCGAAGTCCTGCCTGGCCTGCTGCGTCCCGATGCCATGCAACGCCTCGCCTGGCACCAGTCGCGAGGCGACAAGGTCGTGCTGGTCTCCGGCGGCCTCGACTTCTACCTCGCACCGTGGTGCCGGCAACACGGCCTGGAGTTGATCTGCTCGCGCATGGAAACACGCGGCGAACGCCTCACCGGCCGCTACCATGGTGCGCAATGTGTGGGGGAGGAAAAGGCCCGCCGCGTGCGCGAAAGCCACGACCTCGCCGCCTACGGTACGTGCTACGCCTACGGCGACACGCACGAGGACGAAGCCATGCTGGCGCTGGCACACAAGCGCTACTACCGCGGTGTCGAGATCGCCTGACCAGCAAGCATCAGAACAATTCTCCTTGCGGCGACGGCTTGCGCGGCGGCGCGAAGCGCGTGCCGTCGAGCCGAAGTTCGCGAGCCCGGCCGAAGCCGTGCTTGCGGCAAGCCACTTCAAAGCGCTTGCGCAGCAGTTCGGCGAACACGCCCTGGCCGCGCATGCGGGTGCGGAAGTCGCTGTCGTAGTCGCGGCCGCCGTTCATCTGCTGCACCAGGCTCATCACGTGCTCGGCGCGCTGCGGCGCGTGCAGGGCCAGCCATTCGCGGAACAGTTGCTTCAGCTCCCACGGCAGGCGCAGCACCGTGTAGCCGGCGCAACGGGCGCCGGCGGCGTGTGCGCGCTCGAGCACGGCCTCCATGTCCTTGTCGTTGAGCGCGGGGATGATCGGCGCCACCAGCACACCCACCGGCACGCCGGCTTCGGCCAGCGCGGCGATGGCCTTCAAGCGACGATGCGGCGCGCTGGCGCGTGGTTCGAGTTTCGCGGCGAGGTGGTTGTCCAGCGAGTTCACCGAGACGAAGACCTGCACCAGGTGTTCGCGCGCCATCGCGGCAAGCAGGTCGAGGTCGCGTTCGACCAGCGCGTTCTTGGTGACGATGGTGCAGGGATGATGGCACTCGGCCAGCACCTCCAGCGCGGCGCGGGTGAGCCGCCATTTTTTCTCGACGGGCTGGTAAGGATCGGTGTTGCTGCCGATGTTGATCGGGCTGACCTTGTAGCCGGGTTTCGCCAGTTCGGCGCGCAGTACTTCGGCGAGGTTGGTCTTGGCGCGGATCTTCGTTTCGAAGTCCAACCCCGGCGAGAGGTTGAGGTAGCTGTGGCTGGGCCGGGCAAAGCAATAAACACATCCATGCTCGCACCCGCGATACGGGTTCATCGCCTGGTCGAAGGCGATGTCGGGCGAGTCGTTGCGGGTGATGACGCTGCGCGCGCGCTCCTCGGTGACCTCGGTGCGCGGGCGCGGCGCGGTCTCGTCCAGCAGCAGGCTTTGCCAGCCGTCGTCCTCGGCGTGGTGACGGATGGACTCGAAGCGCCCCTCCGGGTTGGAGGCGGCGCCGCGGCCCTTGATCGCCTGCGGTGGAAAGACAGAGTCGTTCATCGGCGCAGTGTGGCGCGCGGGCATCTCAACCGGCGCGACACGTTCGTAGGAGCGGCTTCAGCCGCGATAACCGGGTGACGAATCGCGGCTGAAGTCGCTCCTACGGTTCTTGTCAGGCGGTGATGTCCACGTCCTTCGTCTCGCGCACGAACAGCAGGCCGACCACGAACGTCATCAACGCAATCACCACCGGATACCACAGGCCTGCGTAGATGTTGCCGGTGAGCGCCACGATGCCGAACGACACCGAGGGCAGGAAGCCGCCGAACCAGCCGTTGCCGATGTGGTACGGCAGGCTCATCGAGGTGTAGCGGATCCTGGTCGGGAACATTTCCACCAGCCACGCCGCGATCGGGCCGTAGACCATGGTCACGTAGAGCACCAGCAAGAACAGCAGGAACACCAGCATCGGGTAATTGCTGCGCGCCGGGTCGGCCTTGGCCGGGTAGCCGGCCTGGTCCAGCGCCGCGCCGAGGCGCGCCGCAAACGCCTTGTCCTGCGCGGTGAAGTCGGCCTTGGCCAGCGCGCCGCCCTCGAACGCATCGATGCTCGCGTTGCCCACCATCACTTTCGCCACCAAACCCGCCGGCGCCGCCTGGTTGTCATACGGCACGCCACGCTTGGCCAGCGTGCTCTTGGCGATGTCGCAGGAGCTGGTGAAGGTCGAGGTGCCGGTGAGGTTGATCTGCAGATGGCAGCGGGCCGGATCGGCCTGCACGATGACCGGCGCACTGTTGCGGGCCGCCTCGATGCCCGGATTGCCGTAGTGGGTGATCGCCTTGAAGATCGGGAAGTAGGTCAGCGCGGCGAGCAGGCAACCGGCCAGCACCACCGGCTTGCGCCCGATCTTGTCCGACAGCCAGCCGAACACCACGAAGAACGGGGTGCCGATCAGGAGCGCGCCGGCGATCAGCAGCTGGGTGGTGGTGGCGTCGATCTTCAGCGTGCTGCCGAGGAAGTACATCGCGTAGAACTGGCCGCAGTACCACACCACGGCCTGGCCGGCGGTGGCGCCGAGCAGGGCCAGGATCACCAGCTTGAGGTTGCCCCAGCGCGCGAACGACTCGGTGAGCGGCGCCTTCGAGGTCTTGCCCTCGGCCTTCATCTGCTTGAACACCGGCGACTCGGCCAGCTGCATGCGGATGTACACCGACACCGCCAGCAGCAGCGAGGACAGCAGGAACGGCACGCGCCAGCCCCAGTCGTCGAACTTGCCGCCAAGCATCCACTTGCAGCCCAGGATCACCAGCAGCGACAGGAACAGGCCGAAGGTGGCGGTGATCTGGATGAAGCTGGTGTACAGGCCACGCTTGCCCGGCGGTGCATGTTCGGCCACGTAGGTGGCCGCGCCGCCGTACTCGCCGCCCAGCGCCAGGCCCTGCAGCATGCGCAGCGCGATCAGGATCACCGGCGCGGCCACGCCGATCGAACCGTAGCTTGGCAGCAGGCCCACGAAGAACGTGGACAAGCCCATGATGACGATGGTGATGAGGAAGGTGTACTTGCGCCCCACCAGGTCGCCCACCCTGCCGAACACGATCGCGCCGAACGGACGCACCGCGAAGCCGGCGGCGAACGCGAGCAGCGCGAACACCAGCTGGCTGGCCTCGTTCAATCCCGAGAAGAACTGGTGGCCGATGATCACGGCCAGCGAGCCGTACAGATAGAAGTCGTACCACTCGAACACGGTGCCCAGGCTGGATGCCAGGATCACCCGCTTGTGGCTGGTATCCAGTCCGGCGGCGTGCTTGCCGACGGCGTCGATGGCGTTGCTGGCCATGTGCGTTCCCCTCCCGAGGGTGATGGCGGCATCCCGTGGGGGAGGCCTTCGTGCAATGCGGCCCGCCGACTGGCGGATCGCGCGGCGCCCTCCCGCCATGCGGGAGGACAAGGACACCGCAGCCTCCGGGCAGGGAACCCCTTCCCCGCATCGGCTGCATCGGTCGTTTGCTGCTGTCTTGCCGATGCCGGCGACACGCGCCGCCGGCCCTGCCAGCACCTGCTCACGCAGCTGCGTCGAACTGGCGGCGACTCGCACCGCCACCGATCACGCCTAGAACTTGTACATCCCGTTGAGGCTGACCTGGTTGCCCGTGGTGGTGCGGGTCGCCGTCGCGCCGTTGGCCGAGTCGAGCTTGTCGTGCAACCACTCCACGCTCAGTGCGTAGGCGCCGGTGGCGTACTGCACGCTCAGTGCCGACTGCTGGTTCTTCAGGCGGCCGGCGGCGCCGATCCAGCGCAGCACGTCGGCGCGGTCCGGCTTGGCGATGCCGTAGAACGCATACGCGCTCCAGTTCGGGGTGAACTTGTAGCCGGCCTGCACGTAGCCGCCGCTCTCGGAGATGTCGCCGAACTGCGACAGCGCGCCGAAGATCTCGCCCAGCCCCTTGCCGGTGTAGGCCAGGCCCTTGAACACCCACGGTCCCGGCATCCAGGCGCCAGCCACCTCGTAGCCCACGCTCTTGACCTTGTCCTTGATCGGCGCGGCCACGGTGTTGCCCACGCCCTTGAGGTTCACTTCGCTGTAGTGGGCGGCGGCGTAGGCCACCCAGGTCTTGTCGGCCACGCGCAGGCGCGCCTCCAGCTGCGGGCGGAAGCCCGCGTTGCCCGCGGTGAGGTAGTTCACGTTGTCGCCGGGGCCGTTCCACTGGCCTTCGAACGCGCCCAGGTCGAGCCGCCACTTGGCGCCGTCGCTGCCGTGGTTGAGGTCCTGCATCACCACCACGCCAGGGAAGCGCCAGCCCACCATGCCGGTGCCGAAGCCCAGCGGGAAGGCGATGTGCGAGAGCGAATCCGGGATGTTGTCGATCGGGAACATCAACTCCCACTGCTGGCCCACGCGCACCGTGGTGCCGGTGACCGGGTTGGTGAGGTCCATGTAGGCTTGGCGCAGGCGCGGCGTGGGCTGCTGCTGGCTGTACGGCCCGGTGCCGTTGAAACCGCCGTAGAAGTCCATCTCGATGCGGCCGCCGCCGACCCAGTCGCCGGCGAACTTCGCGCCGCTGAAGTCAAGCCAGAAGCGCGAGTTGCGCACGTCCATGCCGGAGAGCGAGCCTCGCGAGCCCGGCACCGGGAATTCCGCGTTCGTGCCGTTGCCGAAGGTGAAGCTCTTGTTCTGGCTGAAGGCGCTGGCGCTGACGAAACCGTGCAAGGCCACCGACACGCCCGGCGCGGTGGTGAACACCGGCTTGGCTTCAGCGGACGGTGCGGCGGCGACGTTCTGCGCCGGTGCGGCGGGGGCGGGTTGTGCCGGCGGCTGCTTCTGCGGCTGCTTCTGCGCCTGGATCATCGCCTTCAGCTGCGCCAGCTGCTGCTCCAGCTGGTCCACGCGCTGCTCCAGCTGCTGCTCGCGGGCGCTGACGTTGCCGGTGGTCGCGGTTGACGGAGTGGTCTGCGCCTGTGCCGCCCACGGCAGCGCCAGTGCGCAGGCGATGCCCAGCGCCAGCGGCGCGCGGCAACGACGGAGGAGTGTCGGGCTCATGCGGGGCTTCCCCAAGGTGATCGTGGGGCGAGCATGCTCATGCCCCCGCACGCATGACTATTCGCCGATGGTCGTACCTCGACCAAAGTCGATGGGCTGGGCTCCTCGACGCCCCGGCGACGCCGCTACACTCGAAAGCCTCTGCATGCCCTTCGCAGCAGGCCCCGCGCCCGCCCCCACTCTCGCCAGCAGGAGTCCCGCATGTCCACGATCCATCCCGTCGATCCCGCATTCGCCGCCAAGGCGCGCATCCGCAAGGACGATTACGAGCGGCTGTATGCCGAGTCGGTGAAGGACCCCGAAGGCTTCTGGGCCAGGGTGGGCGAACGGCTGGACTGGGCGAAGCGGCCGACCAAGATCAAGAACGTCTCCTTCGACCCGAAGAACCTGCACATCCGCTGGTACGAGGACGGCACGCTCAACGTGGCCGCGAACTGCCTCGACCGGCATCTGAAGGAACGCGGCGACAAGGTGGCGATCATCTTCGAGGGCGACGACCCGAACGAGTCGCGCAAGCTCACCTACCGCGAGCTGCACGCCGAGGTGTGCAAGTTCGCGAACACGCTGAAGCACCTGGGCGTGGCCAAGGGCGACCGCGTGGCGATCTACCTGCCGATGATCCCCGAGGCCGCGGTGGCGATGCTGGCCTGCGCGCGCATCGGCGCGATCCACTCGGTGGTGTTCGGCGGCTTCTCGCCCGACTCGCTGGCCGGGCGCATCGCCGATTCGCAGTGCAGGCTGGTGGTGACCGCCGACGAGGGCGTGCGCGGCGGCCGGAAGATCCCGCTCAAGACCAACGTGGACGAGGCGCTGAAGCGCCCCGGCACGAACAGCGTGGAAACCGTGGTGGTGGTGCGCCGCACCGGCAGCGCGGTACCGATGCAGTCGCCGCGCGACCGCTACTGGCACAACCTGATGGACGGCCAAAGCGCGGACTGCCCGGCCGAGGCCATGGAAGCCGAGCACCCGCTGTTCATCCTCTACACCTCCGGCTCCACCGGCAAGCCCAAGGGCGTGCTGCACACCTCGGCCGGCTACCTGGTGTTCACCAGCTACACCCACGAGTGTGTGTTCGACCTGCGCGAGGACGACATCTACTGGTGCACCGCCGACGTGGGTTGGGTCACCGGCCACAGCTACGTGGTATACGGCCCGCTGGCGAACGGCGCCACCACGGTGATGTTCGACGGCGTGCCTAACTACCCCGACTTCAGCCGTTTCTGGCAGGTGGTGGACAAGCACAAGGTGTCGCTGTTCTATACCGCGCCCACCGCGATCCGCGCGCTGATGCGCGAGGGCGAGGCGCCGGTGAAGAAGGCCTCGCGCGCCAGCCTGCGCGTGCTCGGCACGGTGGGCGAGCCGATCAACCCCGAGGCGTGGGAGTGGTACCACCGCGTGGTGGGCGAAAGCCGCCTGCCGATCGTGGACACCTGGTGGCAGACCGAGACCGGCGGCATCCTGATCACCCCGCTGCCCGGCGCGATCGCCACCAAGCCCGGCTCCGCCACCAAGCCGTTCTTCGGCGTGAAGCCCGCCATCGTCGACGCGAACGGCGAAGTGCAGGAAGGCGTGGCCGAAGGCAACCTGCTGCTCACCGACTCCTGGCCCGGCCAGATGCGCACGGTGTACGGCGACCACCAGCGCTTCATCGAGACCTACTTCAGCGCCTACCCCGGCAACTACTTCACCGGCGACGGCGCGCGCCGCGACGAGGACGGCTACTACTGGATCACCGGCCGCGTCGACGACGTCATCAACGTCAGCGGCCACCGCATCGGCACCGCGGAGGTGGAAAGCGCGCTGGTGGCGCATCCCAAGGTGGCCGAAGCCGCCGTGGTCGGCTGCCCGCACGAGATCAAGGGCCAAGGCATCTACGCCTACGTCACCCTGGTCGCCGGCGAAACCGGCACCGACGAGTTGAAAAAGGAACTGGTGGCCTGGGTGCGCAAGGAGATCGGCCCGATCGCCACGCCCGACTACCTGCAGTGGGCACCCAGCCTGCCCAAGACCCGCTCCGGAAAGATCATGCGCCGCATCCTGCGCAAGATCGGCGAGAACCAGCCCGACCAGCTCGGCGACATCTCCACCCTCGCCGATCCCTCGGTGGTGAAGAGCCTCGTCGAGGAACGACTGATCAAATAAGCGTAGGAGCGGCTTCAGCCGCGATGCTCTTGCTCATCAAGAAAGAGCCATCGCGGCTGAAGCCGCTCCTACCGGGTTGATTGAAGCCCCCCCATGCCCGACATCCTGATCGCCGACGACCACCCGCTGTTCCGCGACGCCCTGCAGCGCGCGGTGCTCGCCGCGCTGCCGCAGGCGCAGGTGCGCAGCGCCGAGAGCGTGCACGGCCTGTACGCGCTGATCGAGCAGTACCCGGACGCCGACCTGCTGCTGCTCGACCTGCACATGCCTGGCGCGCGCGGCTACTCCGCGCTGGTGCACATCCGCGGCCAATACCCCGGCCTGCCGATCATCGTGGTCTCCGGCCACGAGGAAGCCCAGGTCGCGCGCCGCGCGCTGGCCCACGGCGCCGCCGCCTACATCCCCAAGTCCACCGCCGGCGACGACATCGTCCACGCGATCCGCGCCGTGCTCGACGGCGACGTGTGGCTGCCGCCGCAACTGGTCGGCGGCCGCGCCGAACTCAAGCCCGCCGAAGCCGACATCGCCGCCCGCATCGCCGCGCTCACCCCGCAGCAGTTCCGCGTGCTCACCATGATCGCCGAAGGCCTGCTCAACAAGCAGATCGCCTGGGAACTCGGCGTCTCCGAAGCCACCGTGAAGGCGCACATGACCGCGATCATGCGCAAGCTCGGCGTCAACAACCGGACGCAAGTTGCGCTGGCCGCCAGCCAGCTGGCCGTGGAGCCGGGGGCGATGCAGCCGTTGCCGGATGAGGGAGAGAATGAGTGAGGTTACAGGGTTCATCCGTTAGGATTTGCCTCTAGCACCTTTTTCGAGCATAGGAAAAGCGCTCAGGTCCGAGACCTACTATGCGTCAGGTCTCATAGAGGAACTCCGATGAATCTATATATGATCCAATGCTTCTGCTGCGAGAGTAAGTTCCAGTTTGGGCCACATGCTTATCATGGTCAGCGGGTTCACGGCTACGACATCATGGTTTGCCGCAGTTGCTACAAGGGAAATTGGGATGGCTGGGCGCCCGATCACGATGAAAAAATACTCAGGTACCTACAGGAGAGAGAGATTAAGCCTCCGCCACGCAATTCGTCAGGATTGCTTCCGCGTGATTGGCCGCCAAGTGCCTCCGAAGCCTGACCATGGTTTGAGACAACTCTGACTCACAGCGTGAATCAAGTCAGGCACTAGGTGAGCAAGAACGGGGAGAAGTGCGGTGTCGATAAAAACTCACTACGACAATTTACAGGTTAAGCAAAACGCGGGTGACGAGGTCATTAGGGGGGCTTACAAATATTTATCTCAGAAATGGCATCCAGACAAAAATCCAAATAATAGGATGGAGGCCGAGAGAGTACTCAAGATCATAAATCAGGCCTATGCCGTCCTTTCGGATCCTGTAAAGCGCAAAGAGCATGACGAGTGGATACAGCAGCAACTTGGAACCACGAGCGGCTCAATGCAAGGTCCGCCGCCGCCGCCGCCGCGATCACCTCCGCCTCTATACCCTCAAGGTCGATCTAAAGCACCACGCCAACCCTCGCCAAGCGCAAAAGCAATGAGGTGGCAGACAATCGCCCTAAGATTGGTTGTTGGATTAGGCCTATCTCTTATCATCACAGCAATAGCTAGATTTGCCGCAACAGCTTCTGTGAATAATACTCTTGGAGAGACTTCTACAATCTCGTCCGTTCCTGTGGAACATATGCCTATTCAACACATCGGACAATTGGAGATCAAGTATACCTCCCCGTTTTTGCCAAACGAACCAAAATCAAGAAGATTGATGTCCGCTCTTCCCGAAAATATGAGAAACCAAGTGCGTTCATTGTCCGTCTATAGCAGCCAACCCACTTGTGGGCTTAGTGAAGTAGGGCTTTTGGTGGGGATGTACGCTCCAGAGGTTCAAGTAAATATTGATGGTGCTGCGGCTGGTTCAACGAAACAGATTTCCACTTTGGAAGGCATTACCAATCCAGAAAGCTCCATTTTCTCTACGACTGTTTCAGGATACCCAGCAAGGCGCGTGTCCTATAAAGCAGATCGTTGGGACGGTGTCATTGACGGAGAGATTCTTGTGGTTGCTGATTCGCAATCGAACACCATTTGGCAACTGCAACTTATTTTCGCTTCCAAGAAAACCAGTAACCCCACTAATCTCAATAACATTCGGTCTTGCGCGAACGAGGTTCTAGCGAGCGTATCAATTACAAAGTAGGGCCAGGCCCACTAATCCTGCGAACTCGCAAGCTCTCCCTGTTTCCTCACCAACGCCGTCAACAACGCTCTTAACGCCGCCGGCTTCACCGGCTTGTGTAGCAGCGGATAGCCCAGCGCGCGGGCGCGCTGCTTGAGTTCGCTGCTGCCGTCGGCGGTGATCAGGGCGGCGGGAGGCAGCGGGTCGCGGGCGGCGCGCAGCTGCTGCAGCGCCTGCAGGCCATCCACGTCGTCGGCGAGGTGGTAGTCGGCGAGGATGAGATCCACCGGGCCGCGACGCAGTTCGGCGGCAGCGGCGGCCACGTCGTGCGCGGTGCGGCAGTCCACTCCCCAGCGGCCGAGCAGGGCGCGCATGCCGTCGAGGATGGCCGCGTCGTCGTCGAGGCACAGCACGGTGAGCGGCAACTGCTCGTCGCTGCCGCCGCGATGCACCGCCTGGCGACGCGGCGGCGCGGCGGCGGCGCGCGGCACCACGATCGCGAAGCAGCTGCCGTGGCCGGGGCGCGAATGCAAGGCTAGCCGGTGGTCGAGCATGGCGGCGATGCGGTCGCAGATCGACAGGCCCAGGCCCAGTCCCTTCTCGCCCCACGGCGAAGGCTGCTCCAGCCGCTGGAACTCGCCGAAGACGCGCGCACGCTGTTCGGCGGCGATGCCGGGGCCGGTGTCCCACACTTCGATGCGTACTTCGTCGCCGGCGCGGCGCGCGCCCAGCAGCACGCTGCCGTGGCGGGTATAGCGCAGCGCGTTGGAGAGGAAGTTCTGCAGTACGCGACGCAGCAGCTGCGGGTCGCTGCGCACGGCGAGCCCCGTGGGCGCCACGCGCAGGCGCAGGCCGCGCTGCTCGGCGAGCACTGCGAACTGGCTCTGCAGCGAGTCGAACAGTTCGGCCAGCGCGAAGTCGCCGATCTCCGGCTGGGTGCTTCCGGTGTCCAGGCGCGAAGTATCGAGCAGCGCATCAAGCAGGTCCTCGGCGGCACGGAACGCGGCGTCGATGCGCTCGGCAAGTTGCCGCGATTCCGCATCCAGCGCCGATTGCTGGCGCAGCGCGGAGGTGAACAGCCGCGCGGCGTTCAAGGGCTGCAGCAGGTCGTGGCTGGCGGCGGCGAGGAAACGGGTCTTGGACGCGTTCGCCGCCTCCGCGGTGCGCTGCGCCTGCGCGGTGGCGGCCAGCGCCTCGCTGAGCTCGGCGGTGCGCTGGTCCACGCGCTGCTCCAGCGTCTCGTTCGCCTCGATCAGCGCCTGCTCGGCGCGCTTGTATGCGGTGACGTCGGTGTAGGTGGTGACGTAGCCGCCGCCGGGCAGCGCACGTCCGCGCATCTCGATGGTGCTGCCGTCGGCGCGCACGCGCTGGAACACGTGCGGGGTGCCCGCGCGCAGGTGGCCGAGCCGCTTGGCCACGTGCGCCGCCACTTCGCCGGGGCCGCATTCGCCGTGTTCGGCATTCCAGCGGATCAGGTCGGTCACCGGCACGCCCACGTAGACCATGCCGTCGGGGTAGCCGAAGAGTTCCAGATAGCGCCGGTTCCACGCCACCACGCGCATCTCGGCATCGACCACGCTGATGCCTTGCGAGACGTTCTCCAGCGTGGAGGACAGCAGCTCGCGATTGAAGCGCAGCTCCTGCGAGGCCTCGTCCATCAGCGCCATCGCCTCGGCGATGTCCAGGCCCGAGCCGGACAGCATGCCCATCAGGATGCGCCGCGCGCTGGCCGCGCCGACCGCGCCGGCGAGCAGGCGCTCGGTATGCTGGATCAGCGCGCGGTCGGCCGCTTCGCCGGCCTGCAGCGGCTTGCCGCGTCGCTGTTCGTGCTCGGCGAACGCGCGTTCGGTGCCGCGGCGGCCCACGATGCGCGTGGCGATGGTACGCAGGTCGGCCACCGCCACACGCCCGCGCCAGTCGCCCGCGCCGCCACGGCTGGCCGCATGCGGCGCGACGAACAGCGCCGCATGCAGGCGTTCCTCCAGGTTCGGCCGCCAGCGCAACGAGATGAACACCAGGCAGGCCACGTTGACCAGCAGCGACCACAGCGTGCCGTGCAGCAAGGGATCGCTGCCGCCGAGATGGAACAGCGCCTGCGGCCGCAGCCAGCCCAGGCCCAGCGGACCGTCCTGCTGCCAGCTGCCGACGTGCAGCATCGCCGGCAGCAGCAAGGTGTAGGCCCACACCGCGAAGCCGGCGACGAGGCCGATCGCCACGCCGCGCCGGCTCGCGCCGCGCCAGTACAGCGCCGCCACGATGGCCGGCGCCAGCTGCGCCACCGCGGCGAACGCGAGCAGGCCGGTGGCGGCGAGGTTCTCGGTGTCGGCCACCACCCGGTAGTAGCCGTAGGCCAGCGCGGCCAACGCCACGATCGCCACGCGGCGCACGCGCAGCACCAGCCGCGAGAGGTCGCTGCGGTGTTCCAGCCGCAGGCGGCGCACGCGCAGCAGCGCCGGCATCACCAGGTCGTTGCTGATCATGGTGGACAGCGCCACCGCCGCCACGATCACCATGCCGGTGGCCGCCGAGAAGCCGCCCACGAAGGCCAGCATCGCCATGCCGCCGTTGCCCAGCGCCAGCGGCAGGTTCAGCACCCAGGCGTCGGCGAGGCCATCGCGCACCGCCGGCAGCTGCGTGCCGGTAACCACGATCGGCAACACCGCCAGCATGATCGCCAGCATGTACAGCGGGAACATCCAGCGCGCGCGATGCAGGTCGCGCGGGTCCTCGCATTCCACGACGCCGATCTGGAACTGCCGCGGCAGGCAGAACATCGCGAAGAACGCGAGCAGCGTCTGCGCGAGGAAGCCAGCCGAGAGGCCGTCGCCGGGATGCCGCAGCGGCAGGCTCGCGGTGGCGGCCAGCCCCGGCCCGTGGCGCAGGGCGAACCACGCCAGCGCGACGAAGGCCACCAGCTTGATCAGCGACTCCAGCGCCACCGCCAGCATCAGGCCATGGTGGTGCTCGGTGGCATCGATGCTGCGCGTGCCGAACAGTATCGCGAACACCGCGAGCAGGCCGGCGCACCACAGCGCGGGATCCGTCGCGACCGCGCCGCGCAATCCCGGCGCGCTGCCGCCCAGCACCGCGAACGACATCGCCACCGCCTTCAGCTGCAGCGCGATGTACGGCAGCACCGCCACCACCGCGATCACCGCCACCACGGCGGCCAGCCAGTGCGACTTGCCGTAGCGCGCGCCGATGAAGTCGGCGATCGAGGTGATGTTGCGCTGTTGCGCCACCTCCACCAGCCGGCGCAGCAGGCCGAAGCCGAACACGAACAGCAGCACCGGCCCCAGGTAGATCGGCAGGTAGCCCAGGCCCTCGCGCGCGGCCGTGCCCACCGCGCCGTAGAACGTCCACGACGAGCAGTACACCGCGAGCGCGAGGCTGTAGACGATCGGCCGCAGGCGCGGCTGGCGCGGGTACAGCGGACGCCGGTCGCCCGCCCAGGCCACGCCGTAGAGCAGGCCCACGTAGAGCAGCGCAACGAGCAGCAGCAGCCAGCCGGCGATCAAGCGTGCCTCCCCGGAAATCGACGTTGCGCGCCGCCTGCTTGTGCGCGGCGGCGCCTGTCCATCAGCATGCGCGCATGCACGCCATCGACGGATTCCTGCCCGCGAAAGTAGCAGAGCCCCTGCACGCTGACGAGATTCATGTCTGGCGGTTGCGGCGGCCGAAGGGAGCGGGGCGCGAACCGCTGCTGGCCCTGCTCGCGGGCTACCTCGGCATCGCGTCGGACGAGGTGCGACTGGTGGCTAACGAACACGGCCGGCCTGCGCTGGATCCACTCCATGGCGGTGTGCTCGACTTCAACTGGTCGCACAGCGGCGAGCAGGCACTGGTGGCGCTGGCGCGCGGCCTCGCACCAGGCATCGACCTGGAACAGCGCCGCACGCGCGCGAATGCGCTGGAGATTGCGCAGCGTTTCTTCACGGCCGAGGAAGCCGGCTGGCTGGGCACGCTGGACGAGGCCGAACGGCGCACGGCCTTCCTCGAGCTGTGGACCGCGCGCGAGGCGGTGCTGAAGGCGCTGGGCCGCGGCCTCGCGTTCGGGCTGGACCGGCTGGCGTTCCGGCGCGAGGCGGCAGGGTTGGTGCTGCAGTGGCTGGACGGCGAGGACCCCGCCGCGTGGCAACTGCAGCCGCTGGACGTGGGCGACGACGCATGCGCCGCGCTGGCCTGGCGCGGTGCGCCGCGACGCATCCGCCGATTCGCGCTTGCCGACGCGACCCGATAGCGGCAGTGTGGCGTTCTTTCCCTCGTGACGGACCACCGCCATGACCCTGCTCAGCGTCAACCTCAACAAGATCGCCGTGCTGCGCAACTCGCGCGGCGGCCACGAGCCCGACATCTGCCGCGCGGCGCAGACCTGCATCGAGCACGGTTGCGGCGGCATCACCGTGCATCCGCGGCCCGACCTGCGCCACGTGCGCCCCGACGACGTGCGCGCACTGGCCGCGATGCTGCGCGGCCGGGTGGAATACAACATCGAGGGCAATCCGTTCGCCGCGCCGCGCGGCGATTATCCCGGCCTGCTCGCGCTGGCACGCGAGGTACGTCCCACCCAGGTGACCCTGGTGCCCGACAGCGACGGCCAGATCACCTCCGACCACGGCTTCGACCTGTCGCGCGACCTCGATCGGCTGCGCCCGCTGGTGGACGAGCTCAACGCGCTCGATTGCCGGGTCAGCCTGTTCGTGGATGCCGGCAACCAGGATTTCGCGGCGGCGAAGGCAATCGGCGTGCGGCGCATCGAGCTCTACACCGGTCCCTACGCCGAGGCCTTCGCCGAAGGCGAGCCCGACGCCGTGCTCGCGAGTTGCGCCGCCACCGCGCGTCTGGCGCAACAGGCAGGGCTGGCGGTGAACGCGGGCCACGACCTCAGCCAGGCGAACCTCGGCACGTTCAAGGCCGCGATCCCCGGACTGGCCGAAGTGTCGATCGGCCACGCGCTGATCGGCGAGGCGCTGTACGAGGGCCTGGCCACCACGGTGCGCAACTACCTGCAGATCCTGCGCTGAATCCTGCGCGTGTAGGAGCGGCTTCAGCCGCTACCGGCGGGGAATCGCGGCTGAAGCCGCTCCTACGACCGCTCCTGCGGTCGCTCCGGTAACCGCTCTTGATCCCACAAACGCCAACCCCCGCACGGGGCGGGGGTTGGCGCGGGTAACGCTGTTGTCCGACGTCGCGGCTTTACTGGTCGCTGTCGGTGAATCCGATCTTGACCAGGTTGTACTGCTTCGCGTCGGCCAGCACGGTAGCGACGTACTGGTAGGCGGTGGCGTCGTTGGCCTTGATCTGGATTTCCGGCTGGTTGGTCTGCTGGGCGATCACCGCGAACTGCGCCTTGAGGCCCAGCTCGTCGACCGGCGTGTCGTTCCAGTAGAACGCGCCGCCCTGGTCGATCTTGAGGTTGATCGGCTCGGGCGGGTTCTGCGGCTGGATCTGGTTCGGGTTCGGCTGCGGAAGATCGATCTTGATCTTCTCCAGCGGGATCGGCGCGGTGACCATGAAGATGATCAGCAGCACCAGCATCACGTCGATCAACGGCGTGATGTTGATGTCCGCCATCGGACCCGACGAGGCTTTGGTGGAAAAGGCCATGACTGCTTACTCCTTCGCCGGCGCGGTGGTCATGAAGCCGACGTGCACCATGCCCTGGCCCTTGGCATCACTGATGACCTTGCGCACGATCTTCCACTCGATCGCCTTCTCGGCGCGGATCTGCAGCTCCGGCTGTGGCGTCTTCTGCGCCGCCACCGCCAGCTGTTGCTTCAGGCTGGCCTCGGTGATCTGCTGATCCTGGAAGTACATCGAACCGTCTTCCTTGATCGCCAGGTCCAACGGCGGGGTATCCGGCGCCTTGGGTTCGGCGCTCTTGGGATTCGCGATCGGCACCGTGACGGTGATCGGATGGGACATCAGCGGTGCCGTGATCATGAAGATGATCAGCAGCACCAGCATCACGTCCGCCAGCGGCGTGACGTTGATCTCCGAAACCGGACCGCCGGTATTGCCTCCGACGCTCATTGCCATGGGTCAATCCCTCACTCGACGCGCGAACCGGTCGCGAAGAAGTCGTGCAGGTCGTGCGCGAACTCGTCGAAACGGGCAAAGATGACGCGGTTCGACCGGTTGAAGAAGTTGAACGCGAGCAGCGCCGGGATCGCGGTGAACAGACCGATCGCGGTCATGATCAGCGCCTCGCCCACCGGGCCGGCCACGGCGGTCATCGAGGCGTTGCCGCTGGCGGCGATGCCGATCAGGGCGTGGTAGATGCCCCACACGGTACCGAGCAGACCGACGAACGGCGCCGACGAACCGACGGTGGCGAGCAGGGTCTGGCCGCCTTCGAGGCGCAGGCTCTCGCGGGCCACGGCCTGGCGCAGCGCGCGGTCGACGAACTCGGAACGGCTCAGCGACTCGGCCAGGCCACCCTTGTTGGCCTGCTGGTGATGGGCCACCGCCGAGGCGGCTTCCAGCGCGATCTTCGAGAACGGTTCGCCCTTGGGCTGGCCTTCCAGCTCGCGGATCGCGTCCTGGGTGGACGGGTTGTTCCAGAAGCCGTTGATCACGCCATCGGCGCGCGACTTCACCAGGCCGTTACGGATGGTGTTGGCGATGATGAAGTACCAGGACAGGAAGGACATCACCACCAGGGTGATGAACACCACCCAACCCAGCCAGTCGAAACCCTGGGCGAGGTTGGCGAAGCCCATCTGCTTCATGGCTTCGGCGTTGGAATTGCCCGCCACCTGGGCGGCGGCATCGGTCGGTGCAGGAGTCTGTAGGAACATAACGCTACCCTTGGGAAGTCAAGCGTGAACTGTAGAGGTCGTAACGGGGATTTACAGGTTGTTGAGGTTGAAGGTGACCGGAACGCGTGCGTAGCCTTCCACCTTCTTGCCGTTCTTGACCTCGGGATTGAAGCGCCACTTGCCGGCCGCTTCGATCGCCGCGCGATCAAGCTCGTGGTATCCGCTGGACTTGTCGACCTTGATGTCCTTCGGCGCACCGTCGACACCCACCAGGATCAGCAGGACCACCGTGCCTTCATGGCGCTGGCGGATGGCCTGTGGCGGATAACGCGGCTGGATCCGGCTGTTGTAGCTGAGATCCTGGCCAGCGCTGATGTCGGCGGGCGGAGCGGGTGGCGCCGGCGGGGCCGGCGGCGCCGCAGCGACCGCATTCTGCGACACCTCTGCCACCGGCGGCGGCGGCGCCGGCGGCGGCGGGGTCGGCGGCGGGATCACCTGCTGGATGATCTTCGGCGGCGGTTGCTTGGGCGGCTCCGGCGGCGGTGGCGGCGGCGGCGGCGGCGGCGGCGGCGGCTCGATGAAATTCACCTGCACGATCTGCTCTTTCTTCTCGTGCTTCTGTCCGGGTGGCGCCATGGGCGCGAGCAGGATCAGAAACGCGAAAGCATGCAGGCCGATGGCGAACGCCAACGCCAGGGTTCGTTTCCAACTGAACCCCTCTTCGCGTCCTGTGTCTTCGGTACTAGAGGCCATCTGTCACTATCTGGAGCTGGGAACGGAGAAAGCGTCGCCGCCGATCCGGCAAGTCCCGTCCGGCATATGGACGGGGCGCGCCGCTGGGGTTACGCAGGGAAGGTTTCAACGGTACAACAGCATCTGGCTTTTGTATAGCGCTCGCGGGGCACGCAGATGGACGTCCATCCGCCCCACGTTTCCTTGCCTGGCAGTCACTTGCCCACGCCGGCCTTGCGCAGCCAGTCCTTGGCCTTGGCGGCGGTATCCGGGTCCTTGGCAGCTTCCATCATGGCGGTGACCGCGGCGGGCTTGTCCTTCAGCTGACGCTCCGATTCCGCGAGCACCATGTAGGCCTGTCCCTTGTGCTGGACGCCCTTGGCGAGGCCTTGCTTCAGGTACTTGCGCGCGTCGGAGAACTTCTGGTCCTGGAAGTAGACGCGACCCAGCGCGACATCGAGCTCGCCGTCGCTGGCCAGCGCCGCGCCCTTCTGGTAGTAGCTGATCGCCTTGGGATCGTTCTCGCCGATCACCGAGGCATCGCCGGCCAGCTTGTAGTTCGCAGCGCTGGGCTTGATCGCGCCCTTGGCCACGCCGTCGTCGAAGGCGGCCAGCGCCTTGGCGCTGCCGCTCTTGGGATCGCCGCCGTTCTGTGCCTGCAGCAGATAGGCCTTGACCAGGTTGATCCAGTCGCCCTCGTCCTTCAGCGCGCCGTTCGCGCGGCCCTGCTCCAGCACCTTGATCGCGCCGGCGTAGTCCTGCTGCTGCAGCAGGATCGCACTGGCGTTGTGCAGCATGCCGCTGTCGGTGGGGTTCTTCTGGTATTCGTCGACGGCCATCTTCGCCGCATCGCCACCCTTGCCGGATTCGGCGTAGCTGGCCATCAGGATCTGGTTCCAGGAATCCTGCGGCTTGTCGGTGAGCGTCTTGGCCTTCTGGATGGCCGCGATCGCCTCGGGGTACTTCTCGAGGCGGTAGTAGTCCATGCCTTCCAGGCCGTAGGAGTCGGCGGTTTCCTTCTTGCCATCGGCGCGCCACTTCGCGACGGTGTCCAGCGAAGCCTGGTACTGCTGGTCGGCGGCGTACAGCTGGGCCAGTTCGTACATCAGCTGGAAGTAGGTGTCGTTCGGCATCACGCCGTTGTCGATCGAGCGCTTCAGCAGCGGAATCGCAGCCTTCACGTCACCCGCGTTGTAGGTGACGTTGGCGAGACCCTGCAACGCGATCGCCTGCGCGTACTTGCTCTTGCTGCCGTCGACGATGGGCTGGAGGATCTGCTCGGCCTTGGCCTTGTCGCCGGCGTTCACCGCGTCCAGGCCCTCGTTCAGCGCCTTCTGTTCCTTCTCGCTGGTCAGGTCGAGCTTCGGCGCGACACGCGCGGTGTTCGGATACTGCACCGCCGGCTTGTCTTTCGATGCCTTGTCCGCATGGACGGGAGCGGTGGCGAAGGTGAACGCGAGCGCGGCGCCAGCCAGCATCGTGAACAGGGGCGTGTGCTTCATGACGATCCTCGGTGTCCGGGTTTTACGCAATGCATGGTGCGCAGGGGATCGCTGAGACTACCTTGTGCGGTGCGTGCGTGACAAGTTGCATTGCGGCAAGAAAGCTCTTGTCAGATCAATGACTTGCGTGAAAGCAACCCATACGCCGGCGAATTGACCGACATTTCCGGCCTGTGCCGCAAGCGAATCGCACCGGAACCGCGGTCACACCGCACGCGTGAAGCATTGCGCACTGATGCATGGATGCATGGATGGTCGCCGGCGCAGGCGGCCGCGCGGCAGAGTCGGAACCCTGCCGCGTCGTCGCTCAGATATCGAGGTTCGCCACCTTCAGTGCATTCGCCTCGATGAAGTCGCGGCGCGGTTCCACCGCTTCGCCCATCAGCATCGAGAACATCTGGTCGGCGGCGAATGCATCCTCGATGCCGACCTGCAGCATGCGGCGGGTCTCCGGATTCACCGTGGTCTCCCACAGCTGCTCCGGGTTCATTTCGCCCAGGCCCTTGAAGCGCTGGATGGTACGGCCCTTCTTCGCCTCGTCCAGCAGCCAGCCGCGGACCTCGGCGAACGAGACGACACCGCGCGTAGCGTTGCCACGGCGAACCACCGCCTCGGCCTGGATCAGTCCGGCCAGCTGCTGGCTCACATGGAGGATCGGGCGGAACTCGGCGCCGGCGAAGAACGGCTGCGGCAGCAGCAAGGTGTGGCTGAGGCCGTGCTGGTCGCGCACCACCTCGATCGCCGCGGGCTGCTCGCCCTGCGCGGGGCGCAGCGACAGCCGGTAACGCGGCTTGCCCAGCCCGCTGGCGGCGAGACGCTGCGCAACGCCGTCCAGCCAGACCTGCATCGCGGCCGGATCGGCCCAGCGCTCCGGCGTGATCGGCGTGTGCTCCAGCAGCGCCGACAGCACGCTGGTGTCGAAGCGGTGGCCGAGGCGCTCGATCTGGTCCAGCGCGCCCTGGTAATCACGCAGCAGCTTCTCCAGCGCCGCACCGGTGATCGCCGGCGCATGCGGGTCGGCCACCAGTTCGGCGTTGTCCACCGCGCTGGAGATCAGGTAGGCATTCAGCGCCGCGTCGTCCTTCAGGTACAGCTCCTGCTTGCCCTGCTTCAGCTTGTACAGCGGCGGCAGGCCGATGTAGACGTGGCCGCGCTCGATCAGCTCCGGCATCTGGCGGTAGAAGAAGGTCAGCAGCAGGGTGCGGATGTGCGAGCCGTCCACGTCCGCGTCGGTCATGATGATGATGTGGTGGTAGCGCAGCTTGTCGGGGTTGTAATCCTCCTTGCCGATGCCGGTACCCAGCGCGGTGATCAGCGTGCCGACCTCGGCCGAGGACAGCATCTTGTCGAAGCGCGCCTTCTCGACGTTGAGGATCTTGCCCTTCAGCGGCAGCACGGCCTGGGTCTTGCGGTTGCGGCCCTGCTTGGCCGAGCCGCCGGCGGAGTCGCCCTCGACCAGGAACAGTTCGCACAACGCCGGATCCTTCTCCTGGCAGTCGGCGAGCTTGCCCGGCAGGCCGGCGATGTCCAGCGCGCCCTTGCGGCGGGTCATCTCGCGCGCCTTGCGCGCAGCCTCGCGGGCGCGGGCGGCGTCCACCACCTTGGAGGCGATCGCCTTGGCCTCGTTCGGATGCTCCAGCAGGAATTCGCCCAGCTTCTCGTTGACGGCCTGCTCCACCGCGGTCTTCACCTCGGAGGAGACGAGCTTGTCCTTGGTCTGCGAGGAGAACTTCGGGTCGGGCACCTTCACCGACAGCACGGCGATCAGGCCTTCGCGCATGTCGTCGCCGGACAGCGCGACCTTGGCGTTCTTCGCCAGGCCTTCCTTCTCGATGTAGGCCTGCAGCGAGCGGGTCAGCGCGGCGCGGAAGCCGGTGAGGTGGGTACCGCCATCGCGCTGCGGGATGTTGTTGGTGAAGCAGAACATCGTCTCGTTGTACGAGTCGGTCCACTGCATCGCCAGTTCGATGGTGATGCCGTCCTGCTGGGCGCCGAGGCTGATCACGTTCGGGTGCAGCGCGGTCTTCAGCTGGGCCAGGTGCTGCACGAAGGAGCGGATGCCGCCTTGGTAGGCGAAGGTGTCGTGCCGCCCCTCCCCGCGCTCGTCGTAGAGATCGATGGTGACGCCGGAGTTGAGGAAGGCCAGCTCGCGCAGGCGCTTGGCCAGGATCTCGTAATGGAACTCGATGTTCGAGAAGGTCAGCGGACTGGGCAGGAAGCGCACCGTGGTCCCACGCCGATCCGACGGACCCACGACCTTCAACGGGTACAGCGGCTCGCCCAGCGAGTACTCCTGCTGGTGTTCCAGGTGGTCACGGTAGATTGTCAGCCACAGGTGCTCGCTGAGTGCGTTCACCACCGACACGCCCACGCCGTGCAGGCCGCCGGAAACCTTGTAGGAGTTCGCGTCAAACTTGCCGCCCGCGTGCAGCACGGTCATCACCACCTCGGCGGTGGAACGACCCTCCTCCGGATGGATGTCCACCGGGATACCGCGGCCGTTGTCGTTGACGCTGACGGAACCGTCGTCGTGGATGATCACGATCACATGGTCGCAGTAGCCCGCCAGCGCCTCGTCGATCGCGTTGTCGACCACCTCGAACACCATGTGGTGCAGACCGGTGCCGTCGTCGGTGTCGCCGATGTACATGCCGGGGCGCTTGCGGACCGCTTCCAGGCCTTTCAGCACCTTGATGTTGCTGGAGTCGTAGTGCGATTCGTTGGTGGGTTCGTTCATGCGACTTCCGGTTCCTGGTGGTGCGGCAGACGCGGCCTGCAAGCCGTTGAGCTGCGGTGCAATCCTCGATTATAGCAGGGGCGTCAGGCGGCCCTGTTCCACGTGGAACAGGCGGTGCGGCAAGCTGCGCAAGGGCGCCGGCAAGTCGGTGCCGGTCACCAGCACCTGCGCCCCGCTCCCCGCAAGCTGGGCGATCACCGCAGCCTGGTGCGCCTCGTCCAGTTCGGACGCGAGGTCGTCGAGACAGATGATCGGCCATTCGCCGTGCTGCTCGGCGTACAGCCGCGCCTGCGCCAGCATGCAGCCCAGCGCGGCGAGCTTTTCCTGACCACGGGACAGGTGTTCGCGCTGCGGCGCGTGCTCGAAGGCCAGTGTCCAGTCCGCGCGGTGTGCGCCGAGGCTGGTATGCCCGCGGGCGAGGTCGCGGCCCCGCTGGGCCTCCAGTTGTCCGCGCAGATCTGCTTCCTCGGACCAGCCCCGTCGATAACGCAAGTCGGGCTCGCCCAATTCCGGCAGCAAGGCGGCGACGCTGGCGTGCAACTGGGGGCGCAGACGATCCAGATAGCCGCGGCGATGACCATCGATCCAGTCTGCAAGGCCGGCCAGCTCGGTTTCCCATGGCGCATACAGCGGTGAGCCCGGTTCCGTCCCCGCGCGCAGCAGACTGTTGCGCTGCTTCAGGGCGCGCTGGTAGCGCCGCCAGGCATCCAGGAAAGCATGTTCCACGTGGAACACACCCCAGTCGAGGAAACGACGGCGCTCCTCGGCACTGCCAGCGATCAAGGCATGCGAACCGGGTTCGAAGCAGGTCACGGCGCACTCGGCGATCAATGCACCGAGATTTGCGCCCTCGCCTTCCAGCCGTGCCTCCCAGCGGGAAGCTTCGCGACCCAGTCCGACGCGCAACAGGCGGTCGCCCGATTGCCGCAACTCCGCGAACACGAAAAGACGCGCGGCACCACGGCACAGCAAGGCTTCCCTTGCCCCACTCCGGAACGAGCGCGCATGCGAGAGCAGGAACACCGCCTCCAGCACGCTGGTCTTGCCCGCCCCGTTCGCACCCACGAAGACGTTGAGGCTGGGCGCGAGCGTCAGATCGACCTCGTGCAGGCAACGCAGACCCTGGATGCGCAGGCGTTCCAGCCTCATGCCGGCCCATGCCCAAAGCAAGAACGCCGGAGCGTCTGGCGACGACTCCGGCGTTGCTCGTTTTTGCCGTGTCCGACCGACCGCATGCGTCAGAGGCGCAAGGGCATGATCACGTGGCGGGCCTGCTCGCCATCGTGTTCCTGCACGAGGCAACTGGACTGCGCGTCGCGCAGGCTCAGCCTGGCCTGGTCGCCACGCAGCGCGGACAGCGCATCCAGCAGATAACCCACGTTGAAACCGACCGCGAGATCGGAGACGTGGGTGTCGGCCTCGACCTCTTCCACGGCCTCTTCCTGCTCGGGGTTGTGCGCCACGATGCGCAGCTTGCCCGGGGACAGCTCCAGCTTCACGCCGCGGTACTTTTCGTTGGACAGGATCGCCGCGCGCTGCAGCGCGCCGCGCAGCACCTCGCGATCCAGGATGGCGGTCTTGTCGGCGCCCAGCGGGATCACCGCTTCGTAATCGGGGAAACGGCCGTCGATTAGCTTGGAGGTGAAGGTGACGCCGCCGCGACGCACGCGCAGGTGGTTGCGGCCGAATTCCAGCTCCACCTCGCCCTCGCCCGGTTCCAGCAGGCCGATCAGCTCGTTGACGCCCTTGCGCGGGATGATGATCTGCCGGCGCGCCTGCACCGAGGTGGCCAGACTGGTTTCCTTCATCGCGAGGCGGTGGCCGTCGGTGGCCACGCAACGCAGGCTGTGCTCCTGAAGGTCCAGCAGCATGCCGTTCAAGTAGTAGCGCACGTCCTGGTTCGCCATCGCGAATGCGGTGCGCTCCATCAGGTCGCGCAGCGCCTCTTCCGGCAGGCTGACCTTTTCCACCAGTTCGATCGAGTCGATGGTGGGGAATTCGCTGGCCGGCAAGGTGGTCAGGGTGAAGCGGCTGCGGCCCGCGTTCAACGCCACGCGGTCGCCGTTGAGCTTGAGCTCGATGTTGGCGCCATCGGGCAACGCGCGCACGATGTCGAAGAACTTGCGCGCCGGGATGGTGATCTCGCCGTCGGCCAGCTTGTCGGCCGCCGTGGTGGCGATCATTTCCACTTCCAGATCCGTGCCGGTCAGGGACAGTTGCCCGTCGGCGACCTTGACCAGCAAGTTGGCCAGTACCGGCAGGGTCTGCCGGCGTTCCACCACGCCAACGACCTGTTGCAGCGGCTTGAGCAGAGCTTCTCGTTGGATGCTGAATTGCATGTCTGCGCGTCCCCTATGCCTGCTGTTCTGTCTTTGAAAAGAAGTTGGTGGTTGTTGTAGGCGGCGGGGATAACTTTTTCTCGCCGTTTATGCTTTGAAAATCAATGTGTTGCCTGGTTTCCAAGGTGTGCGGAAAGCCGTGCTTTCGAAGTGGGCGGAATGTGGATAACTTTGCCGCCTCGTTCGTCCACGCATTATCCACAGCTTCCCACCCAGCTTATCAAGAACTTGTGCGCATGCCGGGCGAAAAACTCAACCGGTAAGGGTGCGGATCAGCTGTTCCCAGTCCTGGCGCATGCGCGCATCGGCCTCGCACAGCTTCTTGATCGTGCGGCAGGCGTGCAGCACCGTGGTGTGGTCGCGCCCGCCGAAGGCCTCTCCGATCTCTGGCAGGCTGTGGTCGGTGAGTTCCTTGGACAGCGCCATCGCCATCTGCCGCGGCCTCGCCAGCGAGCGCACGCGCCGCTTGGAAAGCAGGTCCTGCAGGCGCACGTTGAAGTATTCGGCGGTGATCTTCTGGATGTTCGGCACCGTCACCGCCTGGGCATGCGTGGCCAGGAGGTCGCGCAGGGTTTCCTCGGCGAAGTCGATGGTGATCGGCTTGCCGTAGAAGTTCGCGCGCGCCGCCAGCGTGTTGAGCGCGCCTTCCAGGTCGCGCACGTTCGAGCGGATGCGCTTGGCCAGCAGCATCGCCACATGCGCGTCCACCGCCACGCCCTTGTCCTGCGCCTTGGCCAGCAGGATCGCCGCGCGTGTCTCGAAGTCCGGCGGCTCGATCGCCACCGACAAGCCCCAGCCCAGGCGCGACTTCAGCCGCGGCTCCAGCTTGTCCACTTCCTTGGGATAACGATCGCAGGTGAGGATGATTTGCTGCTTGGATTCGAACAGCGCGTTGAAGGTGTGGAAGAACTCCTCCTGCGTGGTGTCCTTGCCCGCGAAGAACTGGATGTCGTCGATCAGCAACGCGTCCACCGAACGGAAGCGCAGCTTGAACTGGTCCATGCTCTTGGTGCGCAGCGCCTCGATCATCGATCCCACGAACTGCTCCGAGCGCAGGTACAGCACCTTGCATGCCGGGTTGTTCTGCCGCATCAGGTTGCCGGCCGCGTGCATCAGATGGGTCTTGCCCAGGCCCGTGCCGCCGTACAGCAGCAACGGGTTGTAGGCGCGGCCGGGGTTCTGCGCCACCTGCATCGCGGCGGCCTTGCCCAGCTGGTTGGATTTGCCCTCGACGAAGGTCTCGAAGGTGTAGTGCGGGTCGAGGTTGTGGTTGAACGCTGGTGCGGGCACCGCGGCCGGCTCGGCCACCGCGCCGGCACGTGGCGCGGCGGCGGGCCTGGCGGCGGCACGCGGCGCGCTGGAACCCACTTCCAGACGCACCGGCAACTCGCGGCCGGCCAGTTGGCGGAGCAGCAGGGTGATCTGCGCCAGGTAGCGCTCGCGCACCGTGTCCAGCGTGTACGGGTTGGGAGCGAACAGGGCCAGCCCGGTGTCGTCCTCGCGGGCCTGCAGCGGCATCAGCCAGGTATGCAGATCCTCGGCGCTCAATTCGCCTTCCAGACGCTCCAGGCAGCGCCGCCACAACTCACTCATGAATGTTTCTCGTCCACAGGCAGGGGCGCTTGCGCGCGGGGTGGACGGACAAGTCTAGCAGCACGCTCCAGCTCGCCGATCCCCGACTCGTCCACACGGATATCCACAAGTCGCGGCCCGGCGCTTTACCCGGCAAACCGCGCCGATTTGACATCACAGCCCGCAGCCCCGCATAATTTCCAACCTTTTTATCCACATACACTTCCCTTCGGAGCCACGCCATGAAGCGGACCTTCCAGCCCAGCAAGCTCAAGCGCGCTCGCACCCACGGCTTCCGTGCCCGCATGGCCACCGCCGACGGTCGCAAGATCCTCAACGCCCGCCGTGCCAAGGGCCGCAAGCGCCTGATCCCGTAAGCGGCGCGCGCGCCATGCACCCTGCCGGCCTGCCGCGCGAGTTGCGGCTGCGTCTGGCCGGCGACTTCGCAGCGTTGCGCACGAGCAGCGGTCGCCTCGGCGGCCGCTGTTTTCATGTGCGCTACCGGCCCAACGGACTGGGGCATGCGCGGCTGGGCCTGGCGATTTCCAAGCGGGTGTCCAAGCGCGCGGTGGAACGCAATCGGCTGAAGCGCCTGCTGCGCGAATCGTTCCGTCGCATCCGCGACCAGCTGCCGCCGGTGGACGTCGTGGTGATGGCGCGCGACGTGGCTGCCGGCCTGCCGGGTGCGGAGCTGCTGGCCGAAGCCGACGCGCTGTGGCAACGCCTCGCGGCGATCCGGCTGGCGCCGCCGCCCGCCGCCGCGCCCGCGGCATCCGATCCGCACCATTGATGCCGGTGGATGCCGCCGCCACAATCGCGCGTTGACCTTTCCCTTTCCCCTGTGGCCGCGTGCTGCGTGGCGTCGTCCGGATCCGTGAGCCGATGAACCAGACCCGCAATTTCCTCCTGTTCGCCCTGCTCGCCGTGGCCTACTTCCTGTTCATGGCCTGGGAGAAGGACTACCTGACGCCGCCGCCCGCGCCCGCCGCGAGCAGCAGCGTCGCGAACGCGGCCAGCGCGCCCGGCGTGCCGAACGCCCAACCCGGCAGCGCGCCCGTGGCGCCGACGATCAGCAACGCCGCCGGCGCGAACGCGCCCTCGTCGCTGGTCACGGTCACCACCGACGTGCTGCGCCTCACCATCGACACCCGCGGCGGCAGCCTGGTGCAGGCGCAACTGCTCGACTACCCGGTGGCGCCGCGCACGCACAAGGATCCGAATCCCGCGCCGGTCACCCTGTTCGACAACACCAACACGCATTACTTCGTGGCGCAGAACGGCCTGGTCAGCAGCAGCGATCCCGTGGCCGCGGACCAGCCGAACCATCTCGCCGCGTTCGTCGCCGCGCAATCCAGCTACACACTGGCGCCGGGCCAGAACGAACTCGACGTGCCGCTGACCTGGCAGGACGCCAAGGGCCTCACCGTCACCAAGACCTACCGCTTCACCCGCGGCAGCTACGTCATCGCGCTGGACCAGAAGATCGCCAACGGCGGCAGCACGGCCTGGCAGGGCAATGCCTACACCCAGCTGCTGCGCACCGAGCCGCCGCACGCCGGCAACTGGCTGAAGAACATCTCCAACCCCGAGTCGCGCAGCTTCCAGGGCGCGGCGTGGTACACCGGCGAGAAGTTCGAGAAGCTGCCGTTCAAGGACTTCAGCGAGTCCAAGGACACGCTCAACGGCGACTTCAAGAACGGCTGGGCGGCGATGCTGCGGCTGTACTTCTTCGCCGCGTGGATTCCGCCGGCCGGCGAGACCCTGCACTACGCCACCGACACGGTGAACCCGGGCAGCGCGCACCCGCGTTACCTGATCCGCGCGATCGGCCCCACGCTCAGCGTGGCGCCGGGGCAGAGCGTGGACGCCAAGGCGCGCCTCTACGTGGGCCCGAATGTGCAGGGCAAGCTTGACGCGATCGCACCGGGGCTGGACCTCACCATCGACTACGGCATGTTCAAGGCGATCGCCGTGCCGATGCACGGCATCCTCTCGTTCTTCCATTCCCTCGTGAAGAACTGGGGCCTCGCGATCATCCTGCTGGTGCTCGCGATCAAGGCCGCCACCTGGAAGCTCACCGCGATGCAGTACCGCTCCAGCGCGAAGATGCGCAAGCTGGCGCCGCGCGTGCAGGCGCTCAAGGAGCGCTACGGCGACGACAAGGTGAAGCTGCAGCAGGCGCAGATGGAGCTGTACAAGAAGGAGAAGGTCAACCCGATGGCGGGTTGCTTCCCGGTGCTGATCACCTTGCCGGTGTTCTACGGCCTGTTCTACGTGCTGGAGTACTCGCTGGAACTTCGCCACGCGCCGTTCCTGTGGATGCCCGACCTCAGCGCGCCCGATCCGTACTACATCCTGCCGATCATCTACGCGCTGGTGATGCTGGGCACGCAGTGGTTGAACCCGGCTACCGTGGGCATGGACCCCACGCAAGCGAAGATGATGAAGGTGATGCCGCTGCTGTTCACCGTGATGTTCGCTTTCTTCCCCGCGGGTCTGTGCTTGTACTACGCGGTGAACGGCCTGGTCGGCCTCGGCCAGCAGTGGTGGATCACCCACCACGTGGATCGCGAGGAAGCGGCGACCAAGGCGTAAACCTTGCGATCGTCCGTGATCGAGAGAATCAAACGGGCAGCCATCCCTGGTTGCACTTTCAATTGAAGCGGCCGCGCCGGGCAACCGCCGCGGCCGTCTTCGTTTGTAAACTCCGGCTTTGCCCGCCCTTCGACTCCGCCGCTGCGCGGCTACGCTCAGGGAGAACGGTGCAGGGGCAAGTTGACCCGTTCGTCCTGAGCGTAGCCGCACAGCGGCGCACGCGGGGAGCAGCCATGGATGGCTGCAACTTTGAGGAGCGAGGAAGTCGAAGGACAATGCGTGCGGCAAAATCTTGGTCCAGACCAGAGCGCGACTTGTGAAGCCCCGCCATGACCGTCCAGCCTGACGACACCATCGCCGCCATCGCCAGCGCGCCCGGCGCCGCCGGCGTCGGTGTGCTGCGCGTGTCGGGGCCGCAGGTGCCGGCGATCGCGCAAGTCCTGCTGGGCCGTGCACCGCAACCGCGCCACGCGCACTTCGCTTGCTTCCGCGACGCGCAGGGTGAGCCGATCGACCACGGCCTGCTGCTGCACTTCCCCGCCCCCGCCTCCTACACCGGCGAGCATGTGCTGGAGCTGCAAGGCCACGGCAGCGCCGTGCTGCTCGATGCACTACTGCGCCGCGTCTGCGAACTCGGCGCGCGGCTGGCGCGTCCCGGCGAATTCACCGAGCGCGCCTTTCTCAACGGCAAGCTCGACCTCGCCCAGGCCGAAGCCGTCGCCGACCTGATCGCCGCGCGCTCGCAGGCCGGCGCGCGCGCCGCGCTGCGCTCGATGGAAGGCGTGTTCTCGCGCAAGGTCAAGGCGCTGCTGCAATCCTTGATCGCGTTGCGCGTGCACATCGAGGCCGCGATCGACTTCCCCGAGGAGGAGATCGACTTCCTCGCCGACCCCGCCATCGCGCAACGACTCGACGCGCTGCGCACGCAACTCGACGAACTGCTGCGCGAAGCGCAACGCGGCCTGCGCCTCAACGACGGCCTGCGCGTGGCCATCGTGGGCCGCCCCAACGCCGGCAAGTCCAGCCTGCTCAATGCGCTGGCCGGCAGCGACCGCGCCATCGTCACCGCCATCGCCGGCACCACCCGCGACGTGCTGCGCGAAAGCGTGGCGCTCGACGGCGTGGCGCTGGAACTCGCCGACACCGCGGGCCTGCGCGACACCGACGACGAAGTCGAACGCGAAGGCGTGCGCCGCGCCCACGGCGAACTCACGCGCGCCGACGCCGCCCTGCTGGTCACCGACGCCGAACACGCCGCCGCCGACCTCGCCCTGTTCGACGCCCTGCCCGCCGGTGCCGAGCGCGTGGTGCTCGTCAACAAGATCGACCTTGCCCACACCGCGCCGCATGCGGAAACCCGCGACGGCATCCGCTGGCTGTGGGCCTCCGCGAAAACCGGCGACGGTCTCGACGCCTTGCGCGAACACCTGAAGCTACTTGCCGGTGCCGGCAGCGGCGAAGGCGCCTTCAGCGCACGCCGCCGCCACGTGCTCGCGCTCGAAGCCGTGCGCACCCATCTCGCCCACACCGCCCACGCGCTTGCCACCACCCGCGCCGGCGAACTCGCCGCCGAGGAACTGCGCCAGGCCCAGCATGCGCTGGGCGGAATCACCGGCGACTACACCAGCGATGATCTGCTCGGCGCGATCTTCGGGTCGTTCTGCATCGGCAAGTAGCCGACGCGGTCAGTGCGCGAGCAGGGCCACCACCTCGTGTGCGGACGGCATGCCGCCCTGCGCGCCCAGCTTGGTCACCGACAACGCGGCGGCGGCGCAAGCCTTGCGCACGGCCGCGGGCAAACCTTCGTGCAGGAATACCGCGAGCGCGCCGTTGAAGGTGTCGCCGGCGCCGGTGGTGTCGATCGCGTCGACTTTGAAGCCGGCTTGGTGCGCGGGTTCGGGGTGGACGTCGTCGCGGTACCAGGCGCCTTCGCTGCCGCGGGTGAGCACCACGGGGCACGGGGCGCGGCGCATCAGTTCACGGAAGTCCGTTTGCTCGTCGGCGCCCAGTGCGGTGGCGAGTTCGTGCTGGTTCGGGGTGAGGTAGCTCGCGAGCTTGAGCCACTCGGCGGGCAGCTTCTGCGCGGGCGCAGGGTTGAGGATCACCGGCACGTTTTCGCGGCGGGCCAGGCGCAGCGTGGCTTCCACGGCATCCAGCGGGATTTCCAGCTGCACCAGCACGGCGTCGGCGCGGGCGATGGCGTCGCGCGCGGCTTCGACCTGGGCCGGGCTGACGCGCGCGTTCGCGGCGGGCACCACGATGATCTGGTTCTCGCCTGCGGCCACGGTGATGGATGCGCTGCCGCTGCCTTCGTCGGCCAGGCGGACGACGTGGTCGAGGGCGATGCCTTCGCGCGCCAGCCCGGCGTGCAACTGGTCGCCGAACGCATCGCAACCCAGCGCGCCGACCATCGCCACCTCGGCGCCCAGCCGCGCGGCGGCCACCGCCTGGTTCGCGCCCTTGCCGCCGTGCGCGGTGAGGAAGCGGCTGCCGAGCAGGGTTTCGCCCGGGCCGGGAAAGCGCGGCGCGAGCGTGACCAGGTCCATGTTGATGCTGCCGACGACGACGATGCGGGGCATGGGGGTTCCTGTGCGGTGTTGGTGTGTCCCCTCTCCCGCTTGCGGGAGAGGGGAGCAGAGCGCGCAGTTTGCCTTCGTGGGAAGGATGCGCAAAGCCCAAACAAAACGCCCGCCGGGGTGCGGCGGGCGTCGAGGTGTGGCGACCAAGCGTGCCGTCAGTGCATGTGCTCGATGCCGGCGTCGCCGGGTTCCAGCGCCGGCGCGGGGCCGGCCACGGCGAGCAGGGACTGCGCGTAGCCGTCGCCGATGCTGAGCGTGGAGACTTCGTCCCAGGCGAAGAACGAGGCCTGGCGCATCCATTCCGCGTCGGGGCTGAGTTCCTGCAGGTAGAAGCCGTCGTCGTCGACGCGCACTAGGTGGCCGATGTAGCAGACCTCCTCTTCTTCCTCGGTGTCCACGTGCACGCCGATCACCGGCGACATCGCGCCGGCGGCCTGCACGGCCTCGCGGATGCCGTCCAGCGGGAAGCCGCGCGGCAGCTGCGGGGCAATGCCCTTCAGTTCCAGCGCCTTGGCCATGAAGACGTGGTGGCGCTCCGGCGACTCCAGCTCGGAGATGTCGCGGTGGCGCATCACGTAGATGCCGTCGTCGGTGATGCCGTCGCCGAGCACCCACAGCAGGATGAATTCGCGGCCGACACCGCCCACGTAACCGCAGAAGCTGCCGTGTTCCAACTCGCTGCGCCACAGGCGCACCATGGTGTGCTGCTGCTGGGCCTCGCGCAGCTGGGCGCGCAGGCCATTGGTCTTGAACTCGAGAATCTTTGCCATAGCGGACCTATTTTAGCAGAGTGGCCTCTCTGGCTTGTTCAAACGACATAAGTTCGGCGAACGTGCCAACAAAATGCGGCAATTACGGGATTTGGTGGGATATCTGGCGCCGACGCGCCCTATTCTGGCGTCATGCCCGCTTTCGCGGGCATGACGTTGGCGTGGCGCAGGCGCCACCCTGTTACAGGATGTAACGGCTGAGATCTTCGTTGCTGACCAGGTTTCCGAGGCTTTTGTCTACCTGTTCGGCGTCGATCAGGTATTTTTCGCCGGATTTGTCTGCCGCATCGTATGAGATCGTTTCCAGCAGCCGCTCCATCACGGTGTGCAGGCGGCGGGCGCCGATGTTCTCGGTACGCTCGTTCACCTGGTAGGCCACCTCGGCCAGCCGGTCGATGCCGGAGTCGGTGAACTCCAGGCTCACGCCCTCGGTGCCGAGCAGGGCCACGTACTGCTTGGTCAGCGCGTTGTGCGGCTCGCGCAGGATGCGCTTGAAGTCGTCGACGCTGAGCGCCGACAGCTCGACACGGATCGGCAGGCGGCCCTGCAGCTCCGGAATCAGGTCCGACGGCTTGGCCAGCGAGAACGCACCCGAGGCGATGAACAGCATGTGGTCGGTCTTCAGCGGGCCGTACTTGGTGGATACGGTGGAGCCTTCGACCAGCGGCAGCAGGTCGCGCTGCACGCCTTCGCGGCTGACGCCGGCGCCGCCCCATTCGGAGCGCTGCGCGATCTTGTCGATCTCGTCGAGGAAGACGATGCCGTTCTGCTCGGCGGCCTCCACCGCCTGGGCGCGGATCTCCTCGTCGTTGAGCAGCTTGGCGGCCTCCTCGTCTACCAGCAGCGGGCGGGCCAGCTTGATCGCCAGCTTGCGGTGCTGGCTCTTGGCGCCGCCCAGGTTCTGGAACATCTGGCGCAGCTGCGCGCCCATCTCCTCCATGCCGGGCGGCGACATGATCTCCACGCCCACGTTCATGGCGAAATCCAGCTCGATCTCGCGCTCGTCCAGCGCGCCTTCGCGCAGCTGCTTGCGCAGCTTCTGGCGGGTGTCGCTGTCGGCGGTCGGCGTGGCGGCCTGGTCGTGGCTCCAGTCGGTGGGCGTCTGCCGGCGCGGCAGCAGGGCGTCGAGGATGCGGTCCTCGGCGCGGTCCTCGGCCTGCGAGCGCACGCGCTTCATCGCCTGCTCGCGGGTGAGCTTGTAGGCCACGTCGGCGAGGTCGCGGATGATCGATTCGACATCCTTGCCCACGTAGCCGACCTCAGTGAACTTGGTGGCCTCCACTTTCACGAACGGCGCGTTCGCCAGCGTGGCGAGGCGGCGCGCGATCTCGGTCTTGCCCACGCCGGTGGGGCCGATCATCAGGATGTTCTTCGGCGTGATCTCGTTGCGCATCTCCGTCGGCAGCTGCATGCGCCGCCAGCGGCTGCGCAGCGCCACCGCCACGGCGCGCTTGGCGCCGTGCTGGCCGATGATGTAGCGGTCGAGTTCGTTGACGATTTCGCGGGGGGTCAGTTCGGACATGAAGTCACCGGAAAATGGAGTCTTGCTGGCTCGTCATCCCAGCGAAAGCTGGGATCCAGCGTCTTTCGCGGGCGGCAGAGGCACTGGATTCCAGCTTTCGCTGGAATGACGGCATTGAAGCGCGCCTACAGTTCTTCGATCGTGGTGTTGTGGTTGGTGTAGATGCAGATGTCGCCGGCGATCTTCAGCGCGCGCTCGACGATGCCGCGCGCGTCCAGCTCGCTGTTCTCCATCAGCGCCAGCGCGGCGGACTGCGCGTAGGGGCCGCCGGAACCGATCGCGATCAGGCCGTGCTCGGGTTCCAGCACGTCGCCGTTGCCGGAGATCAAGAGCGAGGCCTCCTTGTCGGCCACCGCCAGCATCGCTTCGAGCCGGCCGAGGCGGCGGTCGGTGCGCCATTCCTTGGCCATCTCCACCGCGGCGCGGGTGAGGTTGTTGCCGTGCTTGTCCAGCTTCTGTTCGAACAGCTCGAACAGGGTGAACGCATCGGCGGTGGCGCCGGCGAAGCCGGCCAGCACGTTCTGGTCCTTGCCGAGGCGGCGGATCTTGCGCGCGTTGGCCTTCATCACCGTGTTGCCGAAGGTGACCTGGCCGTCGCCGCCGATCACGACCTTGCCGTTGCGGCGCACGCTGATGATGGTGGTGGCGTGGAAGGATTCCATAAAAGCTCCAATGTTGAGCGGACGACATGGGGTCGTGTCGCCGGCGCTTCAATGCGGAACGAAACTGCATGGCACGTTCGCCTCCTCTCCCCTTTGGGACGCGGGGAAGGGCCATGGATGGCCCTGCCTTGAGGAGCGAGGAAGAGGATTGAGGTGAGGGGGCACTTTCGCGAAGGATTTAGTCGAAGCGAGCTTCGATGAATACTCTCGTAAGCACCCGCCCCTCATCCCAACCTTCCTCGCTCCTCAAAGCCGACGCCATCCATGGCGTCTCCCCGCGTGCTCTCCGGAGGGGAGAAGGGGCAAACGCAACAAGCGCGTTTACTTTTTTCGGGCCCTTGGATGCGCCGCGTCGTACACCTTCGCCAGATGCTGGAAATCCAGGTGCGTGTAGATCTGGGTGGTGGCGATGTCGGCGTGGCCGAGCAGTTCCTGCACCGCGCGAAGGTCGCCGGAGGATTCCAGCATGTGGCTGGCGAAGGTGTGGCGCAACAGGTGGGGATGCACGTGCTTGGCGAAACCGTGCATCAGTGCGAGTTTCTGCAGCCGCGCCTGCACGGTGCGCGGGCTGATCGTCGCGCCGCCGCGGCCGCGGAACACCGGCGCTTCCGGCGCCCGGCCTTCGGTTTCGCCCAATGTGCGCAGCGCGGCCACGGCGTGGCGGCCCACCGGCACGATGCGCGTCTTGCGGCCCTTGCCCAGCACGCGCACTTCGCCGCCGTCGAGGTCGAGGTCGCCCCAGCGCAGGCCGACCAGTTCGGACAGGCGCAGGCCGGAGGAATAGAACAGTTCCAGCATCGCGCGATCGCGCACGCCCAGCGCGCCATCGCCGCCCGCTTCCACCAGGCTGGCGGCCTCGTCCACGTCCAGCACCACCGGCAGCTTGCGCTGCACCTTGGGGCCGCGCACGCCGGCCAGCGGGTCGTGCGCCAGCGCGCCTTCGCGGCTCAACTGGCGGAACAGGCTGCGGCAGGAGGACAGCAGGCGCTGCAGGCTCTTCGGCGCCAGTCCCGCGCGATGCTGGGCGGCGACGAACTGGCGCAGGCGGTTCGGTTCCAGCGCGGCGAACCCGGCGATGCCCTGCGCCTCCATCCAGGTGGTGAGCTTGGCGAGGTCGCGGCGGTAGCCGTCCACGGTGTGCGGCGAGGCCTGCCGCTCGCCGGCGAGGCGGGCCAGCCAGGCCTCGACCTGCTGCGGGGGCGTGCTCACGGACTCAAGTGAGGTCGTGCGCCCGTGCCAGCGCGGCGGTGACGGTGGCGGCGATCATCTTCAGGAACAGCGTGCCCATGCCGGGCTGGAAGCGGTCCGGGTCCTGGCTGCCGATCGCGAGGATGCCGGCATCGCCCAGCGGCATCAGCGCCGCCGAGCGGATCGCGGCAGCCTCGTCGCCGAACAGCCGCGCCAGTTTGTCGGCCGACAACCGGCCGGAGACGGGCTCGTGCCGCTGCAGCAGCTCGGCCAGCTCGGGCAGCTCGGCGGCGCCGCCGCCCACCTGGCGCAGCCAGTCCGAGCGCGGCAGGTCGGGGTTGTTGCCGAACAGCAGCAGGCGCACCTGCTCGGTGTGGAAATCCTCGCTGAGCCGCGCCATCACGGTGCGCGTGGTCACTTCCAGCGTGTTCGCGCGCAGCAGCGCCACGGTCAGCGCGTGCACGCGTTCCATCAGCCGCTCGTTGTCGGCGGCGATCGCGGTGAGCTCGGCGAGGCGGCGCTCCAGCTCCGCGTTCTTCTCGCGCAACTGCTGCAGCTGGTAGGTGGCCAGCGAGGCCACCGCGCCCTGCTCGCGCGGCAAGGTGAGCTGGGCGGCCAGCTCGGGGTAGTCGCTGAGGAAGGCAGGGTGTTGTTTCAGGTAGGCCGCGACGGCGCCGGCCTCGGTGGCATCGTCGGACAGCGGGACGTTCATGCGCGTTTTCCTCGGGCCGGTCATGCCCGGAGTGTGCGATGGACGCGCGCAGGGATCAATAAAGGATGCTCTGATTGGCCCCGGCACAAACGACATGATGCCCAGAAGGCGCGCAGATTGTCGTGCGTGGCGCTGCCCAGACTGGCTGTCTGGGCAAGACGCGCGCGGCGATGTGCGCGCCTTCTGGGCATCACCCCATCATTCGAATTCAAAAGCAGGGCCGGTCTGTCTGCCTGCATCCCTTCGGCGCGCCGTTTCGACAGACGGCCAGTCTGCCTTCAACGTCGCACCTGTGGTCTGCAGGCAGACAGATCGGTGTCGTTTGTGCCGGGACCAATCAGAGCATCCCGAGCCATTCACCTTCGAACACGAACGCGGCGGGGCCGGTCATCCACAGCGTGTGGCCGGGGCCGCGCCAATCGATGCGCAGCACCCCGCCGGGCAGCTCCACCCGCACGCTTTCGTCCACCTCGCCGCGCCGGCGCAGCACCGCCATCGCGGCGCAGGCGCCGGTGCCGCAGGCCTGGGTCCAGCCCGCGCCGCGCTCGTGCACGCGCAGCTTGAGGCGGCCGCGGTCGAGGCGTTCGGCGAAGCCGGCATTCGCCCCCTCGGCGAAGCGTGCATGCGTGCTGAGCGCCGGGCCCAGCTGCGCCGGCGCGTCCGCGGCCAGCGTGTCCGTTATCACCACCGCGTGCGGATTGCCCATCGACACCGCACCGATCTCCAGCGTGGCGCCGTCGACCTCGATCGCGTAGCGATCCGCCTCGGCCGCCGCCGCGAACGGGATGCGCGCCGGCGCGAACGCCGGTTCGCCCATGTCCACGGTGACCTCGTGCGCGGCGAGCAGGCGCACCGTCACCGGGCCGGACGGGCTCTCCAGCCGCACTGCCTCGCCCAGAGCCAGCGCGCCGGCGCGGTGCAGCCACGCCGCCACGCAGCGCACGCCGTTGCCGCACTGGCCCGAGGGCGAACCGTCGGTGTTCCAGATGCCGTAGTAGTACGCGCAGCTGGGATCGCGCGCCGGCTCCACGCTGAGCAGCTGGTCGAAGCCGACGCCGGTGCGACGGTCGGCCAGCGCGCGGATGCGCGCCACGTCCAGCGCGAACGGCGCGCTGCGGCAATCGAGCACGACGAAGTCGTTGCCCAGGCCGTGCATCTTGGAGAAGCGCAGCATCGCCGCGCTCAGTGCGTGGCGGCGGGCGCGGCGCTGCTGCTCGCCGGGGCCGGCGCCGATTGCGCCGGCACGGGCTGCGGCGGCACGTGGACCGGCGGATGCGGGTTGTTCGGCAAGTACAGCGGACCCTTGTTGCCGCAGCCGGCAAGCAGGGCGGCGGCGAGGCAGAGCGGCAGCAGCAGCAGCGGACGGCGCATGATCGGACACCAGAGGGAAATGGGCGGGAAGGCGCACGCGGCGACCGTGGTCGCCGGGAACGTCCGCAGTATAGCGAGCGCATCCGCGCGGCTTATCATGCGCACGCCCCTGCCCCGGAAAGCCCGATGAACCCGATCGAACTGCTGCGCCTGCCCGCCACCGTGCTGCTGGTGCTGGCGGCGGTCCTGCTGCTGCTGTGCCTGCTGCAGCTGGTGACGTTGCGTCGTCGCCTCGACGCCGGCGCGCGGCTGGCGGCGTGCTGGCATGGGCTGCTGTGCGTGGCGTGTTTCGCGCTGGCGGTGCTGCTCGGCACCGGCGGCTGGGCGCTGCGCGGCTATCGCCTGCTGGGCGAGGAGACGCCGGTGGTCGATATCGACGCGCACATCCTCTCGCCGCAGCGCTGGGCCGTCACGCTCGCCTGGCCCGACGGCAGCACGCGCCGGCTCGAACTGGCCGGCGACGACTGGCGCGTCGAGGCGGTGGTGCTGAAGTGGAAACTGCCGGCCGTGCTCGCCGGCCTGCCGCCGCTGTACCGGCTAGCCCGCATCGACGGCCGCTACGACGATCCCGCGCAGGAGGCGAGCGCGCCGCGCACCGTGGTCGGCCTCGGTTCCACCGACGGCTTCGACCTGCTCGACCTGCGCCGACAATACCCGCGGGCGCTGCCGATGGTGGACGCGGTCTACGGCAGCGGCGCCTTCCTGCCGCTGGTCGACGGCGGCCACTACAGCGTGAGCCTCGCCCGCGATGGCGCGCTGGTGGCGCGGCCGGACGCGGCCACGCAGCAACGCATCAGCTCGCCGCTGGGCGGTTAGCGGCGGAGTCGCCATCCGGCCAACCGGCGCAGGAGCCCCCGCACCTGCCGAACGAAGGCGACGCAGGAACTTGAAGCGCGGCCGCGCTAGATTTCGCGTCGCCACGAGGGCGCGACCGTGCGCCGCCCGTGGCATCCACACCACCGGGGGAGACGCACATGAAGAAGCTCACAGGGGCCGTTTCGGCCGCCGCGCTGGCGCTGGTCGCCGCCGCCGCGTTCGCTGCGCAGCCGGTACGCGACGTCAGCGGCCATCGTCATCCGAACATCGCCGCGGCGCAGCGGCTCACCGACCAGGCCTACCACCGCATCGTCGCCGCGCAGCAGGCGAACGAATGGGACATGGACGGCCACGCGGCGAAGGCGAAGGATCTGCTCGACCAGGCCAACCGCGAGCTCAAGGCGGCGGCGGAAGCGGCGAACCACGACCGCAAGTGACGACCGCGGCGCGCGCGTGAATCGCAACCCGGCCTTGCCGCTGCCGCGGCGAGGCCGGATCGACGGAGAGACGAAGCCATGCGAAATCTTTCACCCTGGTGCTGCGCCAGCCTGCTGTTCGTCAGCGTCGCCGCGCAGGCGGCCAGCGACGGGCTGGACCGCATCACGGTCTACGCCGGCACCTGGCATACGCAAGCCGAGCACTACACCACGCCGTACAGCAAGGTCGGCAAGGAAACCGGCACGCTGCACAACGACTGCTGGCGCGGCCGCGCGTTCTACGCCTGCGAGCAGATCGTGGACGGCCAGCCCAAGGCGCTGATCGTGTTCCAGCGCGGCAAGGACGGCGATCACTACGTCACCCACGCCATCCCCGTCGACGGCGATGCGGGCGGCGCGGGCACGCTGATCGTCGAGGGCGAACGCTGGACCTTCCCGTGGCAGTTCAGCGACCACGGCAAGACCGTCTACGCGCGCACCGTGAACGTGTTCACCGGCCGCGACCGCATCGACTACCGGCAGGAATACTCGCTCGACCAGGTGCACTGGATGCCGATGGCGAAAGGCGTCGAGACGCGCCAGCCCTGATGCCCGCGACTGCTCAGCCAGTCAGCAGCTTCTCGTAGCGCCAGCCATCCCCGCCGTCCTCGTAATAGCTCTCCAGCGCCGCCAACCGACGATAGCCGAGGCGCTCGTACAGGCGGGCCGCTGCGGGGTTGTCGGCGCGCACTTCCAGGCGCAGGGCGCGGCAGCGGCGGCGGCGCGCGAGTTGCTCGGTGGCGTCGAGCAGGGCCGAGCCCACGCCTTGGCCGCGCGCCGCGTGGTGGGTGGCGATCGAGTACAGCCGCGCCACGCCGCTGCGCCTGCGGAAGAACACCACGGCGGTGCCGAGGAAGCGGTGCGGGCCGGTGCTGGCCACCAGCACCTTGGCGCTGTCGCTGTCGAGGTGGCGGCGGAATTGCGCGCGGCTCAGCCGGTCGCTGGTGAAGCTGTGTTCCTCCAGCGCCACCAGGTCGTCGAGGTCGGAGAGTTCGGCGGAGCGGATGCGCACGGTGGCGGCTGGCGTCATGGATCACGGCCTCGGTTGACGGCGGGTGCAGCCGGCCGCGCAGCAAGTCCGTCGGCCGGGGCGGACTGTAGTGCCGGGCTCGCGGTGCGGCAATCGCGATGTCGTGCGGACGCTCAGAAAAGGTTCAGTGCCACGCCTTGTGGAGCGGTCTTGCTGTGCGACACTGCGCGCTCGCGACTCCGCCGCCCTGCGCGCAGGGCGCTTCCCCGCAATCGCAAGCCTGAGTGGTGACATGGCCCGTCTGGTCATCGTGGTCGAGAAAGCCTCCGACTGGGGTTCCTACTACCCGTCCGTGGACGTGGTCAGCGCGGCGGACTACCTGCGCGAGCCGGCGGGCAGCGACGACGAGCGCACCCACGTCATCAACCTGTGCCGCAGCTACAAGTACCTGGGCACCGGCTATTACGTGTCGCTGCTGGCCGAGGCGCGCGGGCACAAGGTGATGCCATCGGTGCGCACCATCAACGACCTGGGCCGGCGCTCGCTGTACGGCGTGGACATCGAGGACCTCAACACCAATCTCACCCACTTCCTGCCCGCCGGCGGCCGCGACACCACCGATTTCGGCATCCTGGTCTACTTCGGCGAGACCGCGTATCCCGCGCTGCAGGACCTGTCGCGGCAGGTGTTCGAATCCTTCCCCTGCCCGCTGCTGCGCATCGAGTTCGAGCGCGACCGCGTGTGGCAGGTCAGCTCGATCAAGCCGGTGGGCCTGCACACGCTGGACGATGCCCAGGAGGACGCGTTCGCCGAGGAGCTGGACCGCTTCTCGCGCAAGCTGTGGCGCAAGCCACGCGCACGCAAGCTGTACCGCTACGACCTCGCGATGCTGGTCGATCCCAACGAGCAGATGCCGCCGTCGAACAGGAAGGCGCTGAAGCAGTTCGTCGCCGCCGGCAAGGAGCTCGGCATCGAGGTCGACACCATCGGCAAGAACGACTACCAGCGCCTCGCCGAGTACGACGGCCTGTTCATCCGCGAGACCACCGCCAGCGACAACCACACCTACCGCTTCGCCCATCGCGCGGAGAAGGAAGGCATGGTGGTGATCGACGACCCGGCCTCGATCCTGCGCTGCACGAACAAGATCTTCCTCAACGACCTGATGGTCTCGCGCAAGCTCGCGGTGCCGCGCACCGAGATCCTCTACCGCGACGACAGCAAAGGCATGAAGGAAGTCGCGGCCCGGCTCGGCTACCCGCTGGTGCTGAAGATCCCCGACGGCTCGTTCTCGCGCGGCGTGGTGAAGGTGGAGAACGAGGAGGCGCTGGGCAAGGCGAGCGGCGAACTGTTCCAGCACAGCGCGTTGCTGCTGGCGCAGGAATACGTCTATACCGAGTTCGACTGGCGCATCGGCGTGCTCAACCGCGAGCCGCTGTATGCGTGCAAGTACTACATGTCGCGCAATCACTGGCAGATCTACAACCACGGCGCCAAGGGCACGGCAAAAACCGGCGGCTCCGAAACCGTCGCGGTGGCCGGCGCGCCGGCCGAAGTGGTGAAGCTGGCGCTGAAGGCCACCAGCGCGGTCGGCGACGGCTTCTACGGCGTGGACCTGAAGCAGGTCGGCGACAAGCCGGTGGTGATCGAGGTCAACGACAACCCGTCGATCGATGCCGGCGTGGAAGACGTCCACCTCGGCGAGGAGTTGTACCTGCGCGTGATGCGCGAATTCCTGCGCCGGATGGAACGCAAGCGGCAGGGCATCGGCAGCCGGGTGCCGCAGCGCGAGCATGCCGGCAGCTGACTGAAAGGGATCGTGCCGGATGCCGCATCCCTGCGGCATCCGGCACCGGGCGCGCTCCCTCGCGCAATGCACTCCCTGGTCCGCGGCATCCCGGCCGCGGGCCGTTCCACTGCCAGATGGAATTCAGTGACGGCGCGTCGCGTGCCCGCGCCGCGCATGCCGCCATGCAAGCCATTGCCGCGGCAGACCCGGTTCGAGGATCAACAGCAGCGCCAGCGGCGCCAGCAACAGCCACACCAGCGGCGCCCAGCCCAGCAGCGCGGTATGCGCCGGCACCAGGGTGGTGACGAGCAGCGCCGCGCCGATGGCCAGCCACAGCAGGGCGATGGCGAGCAGGCGGTCGTGACGGCGGTGGTCGATGATGGTGGGGCGCATGGCGGCTTCCTCGCGGGACGATGGAGCCAGCATGCCGACGGGCTATCTCAAAACCCGCGACGGCAGCTGAGGCAGTCGGTTTGGACGTTGCAGGTCGGGATTCATCCCGACTTCCCGCCCGGGCAGCGCCGATGCCGGGCTGAAGCCCGATCTACGTACAATGGCCGTCCCTTCCCAGGAGCCCCGCATGAGCCAGCCCGCCCAGTTCGCCGTGTTCGGCCATCCGATCGCGCATTCGCTGTCGCCGCGCATCCACGAGGCCTTCGCGCGGCAGTTCGGCATCGCGCTGGAGTACCGCACCATCGACGCCGCGCCGGCGGACTTCGTGGCGGCGGTGCGCGGGTTCTTCGCCGCGGGCGGCGCGGGCGCCAACGTCACCCTGCCGCACAAGGGCGCGGCGTTCGCGCTGGCGGACGAGCGCAGCGCGGCGGCGATGCGCGCCGGCAGCGCGAACGTGCTCACCCGCCTCGCCGACGGCCGGCTCGCCGCGCACAACACCGACGGCGACGGCCTGGTGCGCGACCTCACCGAACGGCACCAGGTGGACCTGCGCGGCCACGACGCGCTGATGCTGGGCGCGGGCGGCGCCGCGCGCGGCGTGGCGTGGTCGCTGCTGGACGCGGGCGTGCAGACGCTGACCATCGTCAACCGCACGCCGGAAACCGCCGATGCGCTGGCCGACGCGATCGGCGAGCCGGCGCGCGTGCATACCCGCTACTGGAACGACCTCGCGAACCTCGGCAGCTACGACCTGATCGTCAACGCCACCTCGGCCGGCGTGCTGGGCGGCGGCCTGCAACTGCCGCCGTCGCTGGTGGGCGCCCGCGCGCTCTGCTGCGACCTCGCCTACGGCGCGGCGGCGATCGGCTTCCTCGCCTGGGCGAAGGCGGCCGGCGCGCGCTACGCCTTCGACGGCCTCGGCATGCTGGTGGAAACCGCGGCCGATGCGTTCGCCCTGTGGCACGGCCGTCGCCCCGACACCGAGCCGGTGTACCAGGCGCTGCGCACGGCGGGCTGAGCACACCTTTGCCAAGCGCGTCACTCTTTCGCGCCGGCATTTGACCCCGTCTAAAAATCCCGGTGCCAGCATGTTCGGCGCAGGGGGTGACGGTGCCGGTCCGCAATGACGCGAGAAGTCACGGGCAGGCCCACATGCAAGGGGAAATCGCATGTTGCGCATGGGAGTGTTCGCTCGCAGCCTGGCCATCGCCGGGCTGACGTGCTTTGCCTGCAGTGCCTACGCCGCCGATGCCGGCGCCAGCCCGGTCGGTTCGTCCAACACCACCACCGCCGATCCGACCGTGCCGCGCCCGCCGGGCCAGCCCTGCGCGGTGCAGCTGTTCAGCAACGACACCTTCAACGACTTCGGCACCCGCCCCTACAGCTACGCGCCGCCCGTCGGCTGCGGCACGCACTGGGCCAAGGTGGTGCTGGAGGCGGATTTCTCCGTGACCGCGGGCCGCCAATTCGATCGCACCGGCTCGATCTGGCTAGGCGGCGTGAACCTGTATTTCGGCACCACCGCCGAGCCTTCGGCCACGGTGGCGCGGAGCTGGCACGTGGAGCGCGACCTCACCGACTACAGCGCGCTGCTCAGGAACGCCGGCCAGGGCCAGGCGATCCTGTGGAACCTGGTCAACGGCACCTACACCGGCGTGCTCCACGGCAGCGCGAAGCTGCTGTTCTACCCGGCGTCGGGACGGGCGCCCGCCCCGCGCGTGCCCGACCAGGTGATTCCGCTGGGCAGCGACCCGGTGGGCAGCGTCACCAACCTGTCCACGTCCACCGACCAGCTGGCCAAGACGCTGAGCTTGCCGCGCAACGTGGAACGCGCCTACCTCGACGTGTTCGCGCAGAGCCAGAACGCCGACGAGTTCTGGTACACCTGCGTGCCCGACCAGTACGCCGCGGCGGTGAACGAGTGCGGCGGCGGCAACTTCCGCGAGGCCGAGGTGAGCATCGACGGCCAGCCGGCCGGCGTGGCGCCGATCTATCCGTGGATCTACACCGGCGGCATCGATCCCTACCTGTGGCGGCCGGTCCCCGGCGTGCAGACGATGAACTTCATGCCTTACCGGGTCGACCTCAGCCCGTTCGCGGGCGTGCTCAGCGATGGTGCGCAGCACACGGTGGCGCTCAGCGTGGCCGGCGCGAACAACTACTTCTCCACCGCCGCGACCCTGCTGGTGTACCAGGACCCTCACAAGAAGCAGGTCAGCGGCCAAGTGACGCGCAACACCCTGGTCGGCCAGGCGCCCGTGCCGACCATTGCCAGCACGCTGGACGGCAGCGGCAACGGCGACATCACCACGAACCTCTCGCGCCACTTCGTGATCGAGGGTTACGTCGACACCTCGCACGGCCGCGTGCAGAACTCGGTGGACCAGACCGTGAGCTTCGCCGACACCCAGGCCTTCACGGTCAACGCGAGCACCTATCGCCAGGTCACCGACCAGCTCACCGCGATGGACGGGGTGAGCCGCAGCCGCATCGGGCCGATCGTCACCCGCGAGTACCGGCAGCAGGTGAGTTATCCGCTGCACGTGGACTACGACCAGCCGGTGGCCGCGGACGGCAGCTTCGCCGCGGCCACCACGGTGCAGCAGGGTTACTCGCTGCGTCGTTCGCGCGCGTTCGCCGGCATCACCTTGTATGCGGACCACGTGGACAACACGGTGGACAGCGCCGACACGCTGGACTTCGACGCCAGCGGCAACCTCACCGGGCACAGCGGTCAGGCCAGCACGCAGGCGTTCGCCTACCGCGATTCGCTGGGCGGCTGCTACCGCGCGGACGTGGCTTCGGCAGCGGGCGCGGTGACCGCGTACAGCAGCGGCCAGGGCTGCCCCGGTGGGCAGAACGGCGTGTACTGGTTCAGCCATCCGGACGGCTCGCCCGACCAGGGCAGTGCACTGCTCGACTGGTGAACGCGCAAGCGCGAGTCATCGGCCTGACATGATGCGCCGCTAGCTTGCCGCCACGGTCGCGGTCGTCCCGATGGACGGCCGCGACCGCGGTTCCGGTCAGGCACAGGTGTCATGCAAGCTCTCGCAACCCTCCTTTCTCGCCGCAAGCTCTGGCTGGGCGGCCTCCTGGTGCTGATCCTCGCCGGTGGCGGCTGGTGGCACTGGAACGCGCGCGCCGCGGCCGCGCCGACGGCCGACGACGGCGGCACGCGCATCCTGCTCGGCCTCGCCGGCGACGCGCTGCACGACGGCCGCCTGGTGGCGCCGGTGGGCAGCAACGCGTTCGAGTTCTACTTCAGCGTGCTGCAACTCGATCCGCACAATCGCACCGCACTGGACCAGTTGCGCGATGCGTTCAAGCCGGCCAGCCAGGACGTGGAGCGGACGATCGCCACGGGCGACCTCGACGAGGCGCAACGCGAGCTGCAGCTGCTGCGTGCCTACGATGTCGGCAACTACAAGTACGACCCGGCGCACTACGAGATGCATTCCAGCAACTACCGGCTGGTTCTGCTCGGCAGTTACCTCGATGCGCAACGCAAGCTGCAGCGCCAGCAGCACGCGCAGGAAGCGGCGGCGATCAGCGCCCGGCAGGCGGATGCGGCCGTGCCGCGATAAAGCCGCTCAACCCGCGAGGTAGTCGTCCTTCAGCCGCACGTAATGCGCGGCCGAATACAGCAGCTGCGCGACCTGGGCGTCGCTGAGCAGTCGCACGAACTTCGCCGGGTTGCCCAGCCACAGCTCGCGTTCGCCCACCACCTTGCCCGGCGGCACCACCGCGCCCGCGCCCACGAAGCCGTGGCGCTTCACCACGGCGCCATCCAGCACGCTGGCGTGCATGCCGATCAGGCAGCCGTCCTCGACCGTGCAGGCATGCACCACCGCGGCGTGGCCGATGGTGACGTCCGCGCCGATCAGGCAGGGGAAACCCGGGCCGTACGGCCCCTGGTGCGCCACGTGCACGATCGCGCCGTCCTGGATGTTCGTGCGCGCGCCCACGCGGATGTGGTTCACGTCGCCGCGCAGCACCGCGCCGGACCAGATCGAGACATCGTCGGCCAGCGCCACGTCGCCGATCACGCTGGCGGCGGGGTCGACGTAGACGCGTTCGCCGAGGACGGGGGCGATGCCCTTGTAGCTGCGCAGGGAGTTCATGACGGGCATTGTAGCGGCGCATGAAAGCCCCTCTCCCTATGGGAGAGGGGTTGGGGAGAGGGTGCGGGGCTAGCGTTGACGCTGCGGCAAGAGCAAACCCTCTCCCCCCGGCCCCTCTCCCGCAAGCGGGAGAGGGGAGTTAGCCGCGCTCCGCTTCCAGCACCCGCATCGTCTCGTTGTGGCCCGCCTCCACCGCGCGCTGCCAGTCCTTCCAATCCAGCATGCCGATGTGGTCGAGCGGCGGGGTGATCAGCCGCTGCGGCAACGCGCGGCAGTGTTCGCTGGTCTCCTCGCTGTTGACCATCGCGGCGCGGGTGAGCGTGGAGACCAGGCCCGGCCAGCGCGGGCCGCGACGCTGTTGCAGCAGCAGGCGCCACCACGGTGGCGTGGCGAAGTCCTCGATGCCGCTGCGCAGCTCGATGTCGGCGCGGATGCTCACGGCGGTGAGGTGGGCGAGGCCGTCGGCGGCCATCACGTCGGTGGGCAGGTTGTCGACCAGCGCGCCGTCCACGTAGACCTCGCCGTGGTGCAGCACCGGCGGCAGCACGCCGGGGATCGCGCTGGAGGCGCGCAGCCACAACCACAGTGGCCCGTGCCGGTGCACCACGCGGCCGGCGCCGGACAGGTTGGTGGAGACGCAGAAGAACGGCTTGGCGAGGTCCTCGATGTCGATCGCGCCGAACGCCTCGCGCAGCAGCCTGGCGGCGCGGCGGCCGCGGGTCAGCGCCACCAGCGGCAAGGTCCAGTCCGACAGCGGGCGGCCGCGCACGAAGGCGGCGTGGAATTTGTGCAGCAAGGTCGGCGTGTCCCAGCCGTCCGCCACGCCGGCGCCGATGATCGCGCCGATGCTGGTGCCGCCGATCGCGTCGAACGTATGGCCGGCCTCGCGCAGCGCCCGGATAGCACCGAGGTGGGCCAGCCCGCGCGCGCCGCCGCCGGCCAGCACCAGGCCGCGGCCGTGGCCGCTGACCAGCCGCGCCACCCGCGCGATGTCGTCCTCGCCGCGGATGTGGTGGTGCATGAACTCGCCGCTGAACTGCGCGCGCCAGCGCCGCGCTGCGCCGGCCTGCACCTGGTGTCCCGCGTGCAGCAGCAACAGGTGACGTGGGCGATGGCGTGCGCGCGATGGATGGCCGGGCGCCGCTTCCGGCCACGGCCGCGCCGGCTGCGCGGCCAGCGCGGGCAGCAGCAGCACGTCGGCCTGGCGCAGGCAGCGCTGGCGCCACAGCGCGTCGCCGCTGCTGTCGAGGTAGATCACGAAGCGTGCCTGCGCCTCGCGCTCGGCGAACCAGTCGCTGCCGCGGCCGGCGCCCAGTTCGGCGTCGATCACCACGCAGTTGCCGTGCGCCTCCAGCGCCTGGCCAAGCTGCAGCGCCAGCGCGCGCACCGGCACGCCGGCGTCCACCGACACGATCGCGAAGGTGCGCGGTGCGTCCGGCGCGGTGTCGCGACGTTCGTTCTGCAGCAGGCGCTGCATCGCCACACGGGCCACGTCCAGCATTGCGCGCGGGTGATGCTCGACCAGCGCCTCGAATGCGGCACGGTCCAGCCGCAGCAGTTCCGAGTCGCGCAGCGCGCGCACGGCGAGGCGGTGGTGGCCGCCCGAGAGCAGGCTGATCTCGCCCACGCATTCGCCGGCGGCGAGCTGGTGCAGCAAGGTGGTGGGGCCGTCGAACACGCCGAGGCTGCCGCTGCGCAGCAGGTACAGCGCGTCGGCCGGCTCGCCGGCCTTGAACAGGTATTGCCCGCCGGGCAGGCACAGCCAGCGCAGCTGCCGCGCCAGCGCCGCGCGTTGCGCGTCGCCCAGGTGCGCGAACATCGCGGTGCGTCCAAGCAGTTCGGCCAGATCGGTCGGCGACATGCGGCGGATGCTACGCCCAAGAGCCTGTTCAATGCTTCCGCATGGCTCGCGCCGGAAGCTGTTTGCGCGCAGACCAAGGAAGAACGAGGGAGTGGACGTCCGTCCACGACTGAGTGATGACGCAGGGATGCGGGCAAACAGATCCGGCCCTTTGGGTTGCCTTGCCGTGGCCGCCATGCGGCAGCGCGTGGCTTGACCTGCCAGCCAGGCAGGCGCTGCGCCACACGCCACCACCTGACGGCCACGGCAAGGCAACGCGGGCTATGCGGAAGCACTGAACAGGCTCTTCAGCATGACAGCCGACCCCGTCACACGGCCACGCTTGATTTCGCCGAGGGCGCTCGCCACGCTTCCGGTTCGAAAGGAGCTTCCATGAATCACGACAACCCGCTGCTGGCCGACGACGCGCTGCCCGCGTTTTCGCGCATCCGCCCCGAGCACATCGCGCCGGCGATAGACGCCATCCTCGCCGACGACCGCGCCGCGATCGACGCGCTCACCGCGGCCGGCGCGCCGCGCGACTTCGCCCACGTGATGCTGGCGCAGGAACGGCTGGAGCAGCGCCTGGCCCGCGCCTGGGCGCCGGTGTCGCACCTGCATTCGGTGGCCGACAACCCCGCGCTGCGCGAGGCCTACGCCCCGGCCGAGGAGCAGCTCACCGACTACGGCCTCGAGCAAGGCCAGAACCGTGCGCTGTACGCCGCCGTGCAGGCGGTGGCCGACGCGCCGGGCCATGCCGCGCTGGGCCGGCCCGAGCGCGCGCTGGTGGAACACGCGCTGCGCGACTTCAGGCTGTCCGGCGTCGCGCTGGAGGAACCCGCGCGCAGCCGCTTCCGCGAGATCGGCGTGGAGCTGTCGAAACTCTCCACCGAGTTCTCCAACGCGGTGCTGGACGCCACCGATGCCTGGCACGAGCACGTCACCGACGAGCGCGACCTCGCCGGCGTGCCCGAGTCCGGCCTGGCGGTGCTGCGCCAGTACGCGAAGGAGCAGGAGCTGGACGGTTTCCTGGTCACGCTGAAGCAGCCCAGCGTGCAGGCCGTGCTCACCTACGCCGACAACCGCGGCCTGCGCGAGCGCATGTACTGGGCCTACCAGACCCGCGCCTCCGAGCAGGGCCCGCACGCGGGCAAGTACGACAACAGCGCGCGCATCGAACGCATCATGGCGCTGCGCCACGAGGCCGCGCGGCTGCTCGGCTACGCCAACGCGGCGGAGGAATCGCTGGCCACCAAGATGGCCGGCACGCCCACCGAGGTGATGGAGTTCCTGCACGACCTCGCCGCGCGCGCGAAGCCGGTGGCGCAGCGCGAGCTGGCGTCGCTGCGCGCGTTCGCGCGCGACGAGCTGGAGCTGGCCAACCTCGAGCCCTGGGACGTGGGCTACGCGTCTGAGAAGCTGCGCCAGCGGAACTACACGCTCGACGAGGAACAGCTCAAGCCCTACTTCCCGCTGCCCGCGGTCATCGATGGCCTGTGGGCGATCGTGCACAAGCTCTACGGCATCCGCCTCGCCCCGCGCGAAGGCGTCGACGTCTGGCATCCCGAGGTGCGCTATTACGACGTGCAGGACGGCGACGGCCGCGTGTTCGCCGGCGCCTACGTCGATCTCTACGCGCGCACCGGCAAGCGCGGCGGCGCATGGATGGACGTGTGCCGCGCCCGCTTCGACGACGGTGCCGCGAAGCAGCTGCCGGTGGCCTTCCTCACCTGCAACTTCGCGCCGCCCACCGAGGGTCGCCCGGCGCTGCTCACCCACGACGACGTGCTCACCCTGTTCCACGAATTCGGCCACGGCCTGCACCACCTGCTCACCGAAATCGCCCTGCCCTCGATCGGCGGCATCGACGGAGTGGAGTGGGACGCGGTGGAGCTGCCCAGCCAGTTCATGGAGAACTTCGGCTGGAACCGCGAGGCGCTGGACCTGTTCGCGCGGCACTGGCAGACCGGCGAGCCGCTGCCCGAGGAACTGTTCCAGCGCATGCTGGCCGCGCGGCATTTCCACGCCGGCCTGTTCCTGGTGCGCCAGCTGGAATTCGCGCTGTTCGACTTCAGCCTGCATCTGGGTTACGACCCCGCCGCCGGGGCACGCGCGCTGGCCGTGCTGGAAGAGGTGCGCAAGCAGGTCGCGGTGCTGCATCCGCCGGCGTGGCAGCGCTTCCCGCACGCGTTCAGCCACATCTTCGCGGGCGGCTACGCGGCCGGCTACTACAGCTACCTGTGGGCCGAGCTGCTCAGCACCGACGCGTTCGGCGCATTCGAGGATGCGGCGAAGGAAACCGGCAGCGTGATCGACCCCGCCACCGGCGCGCGCTTTCGCCACGAGGTGCTCGCGGTGGGCGGCAGCCGCCCCGCGCTGGAAAGCTTCGTCGCCTTCCGCGGCCGCAAGCCCGAGCCGGAAGCGCTGCTGCGCAGCCACGGCTTGCTGGACTGAAACGACGGGACTGAAACGAAGCGGGGGCGGCCACGGATGGCCACTCGTTCGACGTTCGCGATCAGGGACGATCGCAAAAACCAAGAAAAAGCCCGCCATGCGGCGGGCTTTTTCTTGCAGCAGGAGGCAGCAGGCTCAGGCCTTCTGCACTTCCTCGGCCTGCAGGCCCTTCGGGCCCTTGGTGACCACGAAGGTGACACGCTCGCCTTCCTGCAGCGACTTGAAGCCGTTGCCCTGGATCGCGCGGAAATGCACGAACAGGTCTTCACCGCTTTCCGGCGTGATGAAGCCGAAGCCCTTGGCATCGTTGAACCACTTGACCGTACCGCTTTGACGTTCCGACATGACACATACCCTTGAAACATGAATGATTTTGCGGCCGGGAGCGGGTGCAACCGAGCGCAGGATGTAGCAGGAAATCCGGGTCCTCCCCGGCCCTTGCCCGGACGAGCTTACACGGAAACGCGTCGCGGCGTCGGCCGCGGTCGCCGGCGATTCAGCTGGCGGCAGCCCGTACCCAGGCCGGTTCACGGGCATCCCGTACAATATCCGCATGAAGATCGCCTCCTGGAACGTGAACTCGCTGAAGGTGCGCCTGCCGCAGCTGACGCAGTGGCTGGCGGACGCCAGCCCGGACATCGTGGCGCTGCAGGAAACCAAGCTGGAGGACGCGAAGTTCCCCGCCGCGGAGCTTGCCGCGGCCGGCTACCGCAGCGTGTATTCGGGGCAGAAGACCTACAACGGCGTGGCGATCCTCGCCCGCGAGGGGCTGGGCGAGTTCGCCGACGTGGTCACCGACATCCCCGGGCTGGAGGATCCGCAGCGGCGCATCCTCGCCGCCGGAGTCGGCGGGCTGCGCATCGTCGACCTCTACGTGGTCAACGGCAAGGCGGTGGGCGACGAGAAATACGCCTACAAGTTGCATTGGCTGGAACGCGTACGCGAGTTCCTCGCCGGCGAGATCGCGCGCCATCCGAACCTGGTGGTGCTGGGCGACTTCAACATCGCGCCCGACGCGCGCGACGTGCACGATCCGGCCGCCTGGGGCGAGGACATCCTGTGCTCGCCGCCCGAGCGCGCCGCGCTCAAGGCGATCACCGACCTCGGCATGCACGACAGCTTCCGGCTGTTCGAATCGGACGGTGGCCACTACAGCTGGTGGGACTACCGACAGGGTGCGTTCCGGCGCAACATGGGCTTGCGCATCGACCTGATCCTCGTCGGCGAGGCCCTGAAATCCGCCGCCGTCGGCGCGGCGATCGACCGCGAACCGCGACGTTGGGAACGCCCCTCCGACCACACGCCGGTGACGCTGCAACTGGATACCCGATGACTACAAGCAAGACCGATTGGCCCAGCTCGCTCACCGACGACGAGCTCGACGAACTGGACCGCTACCTGCGCGCCCACGTCCGCGAGGGCGACGACCGCCTGCTGCTGGACGGCGTGCACGGCCTGCTCAGCGCGCTCGCGGTCGGTCCGCTGCAGGTGCTGCCGGACGAATGGCTGCCCGAGGTGCTGCACGAACCCTTCGCGAACGAGCGCGAGGGCAACCGCGTGCTGGAACTGCTGGCCAAGCTCAACGACTCGATCAGCGCAGAACTCGACGTGGACGCCTACGAGCCCATTCTCGGCGAGATCGATACCGAGACCGGCCCGCAGCTCTCCGCCGCCGGCTGGTGCGAGGGCTTCAGCCGCGGCATCGACCTGCGCGCCGCGCTGTGGGAAGGCCGGCTCGCCGACGATCCGCAGTTGATGGAACTGCTCGGCCCGGTGATGGCGCTGGCGGTGGACGACGGTGTGCTCAGCGCCGACGCCGAGTTCGAGAAGCTCAGCGACGACGAATACGACGAGTGCCTGTCGCAGGTGCCCGCCGTGCTCGACGCGGTCGGCCAGTACTGGCAGGCCAAGCCCGCCACCGAGGCCGAAGTGGAGGCGATGGTGCAGCGGCACACCGCGCCCGACACCGACCACGACGGCACCCCGCCGCGCCACCGCAGCGGGCACTGGGTGCACTGAGGCCGCTGCGCACGCGGCGGCCTCGTGGGCCACGCAGGAATGCGCGTCCCGGACATCCAGCAGCGGTTTCGCCTTGCGCTCTGACGCCAGGCTTCACACGTGCAGGGAAACGATCCGTTCCCGCCGTGGCGCTTGGATAACGCCCCGCGCGCGATCATCTTGGCGGCATCACCTCACCGGAGCACCGCCATGAGCGAACGCCGCATCCTCCGCCGCATCCGCGGCACCGACACCTCCGACGGCGCGGGCGTGAAGCTGAAGCGCGTCATCGGCCAGCCCGCGCTGGACATGCTCGATCCGTTCCTGCTGCTGGACGAGTTCCGTTCCGACAGCGCCGACGACTACATCGCCGGCTTCCCCGAGCATCCGCACCGCGGCTTCGAGACCGTGACCTACATGCTCGCCGGCCACATGCAGCACGGCGACAACCACGGCAACCGCGGCGACCTCGTGCCCGGCAGCGTGCAGTGGATGACCGCCGGCCGCGGCATCCTGCACTCGGAGATGCCGCAGCAGGAGAACGGCCTGATGTGGGGCTTCCAGCTGTGGGTGAACCTGCCGGCCAGCGACAAGATGACCGCGCCGCGCTACCAGGACATCGGCCCCGAACGCATTCCCACCGTGCAGCCGGCCGCCGGCGTCACGGTGAAGGTGATCGCCGGCGAGCTGGCCGGTGCCACCGGCCCGGTGGCCGGCATCGTCACCGCGCCGGTGTACCTGGACATCGCGGTGGAGCCGGGCGCGCAGGTGGAGATTCCGCTGCCCGAAGGCCACCACGCCTTCGCCTACGTGTTCGACGGCACGGACGCCGAGGTGGCCGGCGAGAAACTCGCACGCAGCGAGCTGGCCGTGTTGTCCGAGGGCGACAGCGTGCGCATCGCCGGCCGCGCAGCGCCGGCACGCGTGCTGCTGGTCGCCGGCAAGCCGTTGAACGAGCAGGTCACTCGCTACGGGCCGTTCGTGATGAACACGCCCGAGCAGATCCACGAGGCGATTGCCGACTTCCGCGCCGGCAAGTTCTGAGGGTCTGTGAAACAAACAGACTCTCAGTCCGGCCACGGATGGCCGGTCGCGGGTCAGGCACCCATGTGCCTGATTCGCGGGAGCGAGTACGGACAAATACGTCTGGAGCGGATTTGGACAGCCGCAGGCTGGCCCGAAGGGGGCATGCCATGGATGGCATGCACACATGAGCCGGACTCGCGACTGGAAAATTCCACAGGATGTGGAATTTTTCACAAACACTGACGCGCCGCGTCCACAGCTGCCCCGGCCGCGCAGGTCGGGGTTTGGCCCTGCCGCCGGCGTACCGCCCGCGCGGATGGGCGCGGTAGGGCGAAAAGCAAACCGGTCGACATACCCGGCGTGACCGCCTGCCCGGAAGCGCGCGCTGCACGGCCGTGTGCGCTTCCTGCCGGTGCGGCTGGTACGGCTGATGCTTGACTTCAGGCGAGTCGGTCGATGCCGACACAGATTCAGACGGCGGTGCTTGCAAGCCACGCAGGACCGGCGTTAAATAAAGATTAATCTTCGCATGTTCATGTGGCTGTATCCTCAAGTTGCTGTCGAACCACAACAAACGATAGATAACCCACTGATTTTTCTAGCCATGTTCGCACTGATCCTCGCCGCCGCCCTCAGCCTGCTCGCGCTTGCCGCGATCGCGGTGAAGCATGTGCCCGACGGGCAGGTCTACAGCCTCTACCGCCACGGCAAGCCGGTGCGCCTGTTGCAGCCGGGCACCCACGTGGTGCTGCCGCTGCTGGACCGAGTCGGTCATCGCATCGATCTCGGTGGTCGCGTGCTGCGCTTCGAGGAGCCGCTGGCCGACGCGCGCGACGTACGCGGCACGGTGTACTGGCAGGTGCTGGAGCCCGAGCGTGCCGACGCGGTGATCGAGCAGGCCGACCAGCTGATCCGCCGCGGCGCGCTGGAAGCACTGCACGGCGAGGCCGAGGCGAACGCCGACGATCGGCGCGCGCTGGGCCAGCAGCTCAAGCAGAGCCTCAACGGCACGCTGCGCTCGCGCGGCGTGATGGTGACCCGGGTGGAACTGGACTTCGCCTGATCCACCACGGCTCCGCGCAGAGCGCCCGAGAGCGCCGCGCGACAGGGGAATGAAGCAAGCCTTGAACCCGCCACCCGGCGGGTTTTCTTTGAGCTTGTGGCCGCCTGACTAGCGACAAAGCTCAGCCATACCCCACCGTTCGCCCTGAGCGTAGGCCCGCAGGGCCTACGCGGGGAGTGGCCACGGATGGCCACGCTCTGGGAAGCGAGGAAGTCGAAGGGTGATATCGCCGCCGGGCGCTTCGACTTCCTCGCTTCCCAGAGCGCAACCATCCGTGGCCGCTCCCCGCGTGCGCTTGCTATACGCAAATCTTGTTGAGCAGTGTGACCAAGGATGGCTGCCCGTTTGATCTTCGCGATCATGGATGATCGCAAGGATGGATTACCGGATACTGGCCGGCCCTTCCATCGCTCCACAGGATTCCGCATGACCGCCCGCGCCGCCCTGCAAGCCCGCCTGGAACAAGGCGTCGCCGCGCTCGGCCTCACCCTGCCCGTGGGCGCGGCGGAGCGCCTGCTGGATTACCAGGCCCTGCTGGAACGCTGGAACGCCGCCTACAACCTCACCGCGATCCGCGATCCCGCCGAGATGGTGACCCGCCACCTGCTCGACTCGCTGGCGATCCTGCCCTACGTGCAGGGCGAGACGCTCGCCGATCTCGGCACCGGCCCCGGCCTGCCCGGCATCCCGCTGGCGATCGCCGCGCCGGGCCGGCAGATCCTGCTGGTGGACTCCAACGGCAAGAAGGTGCGCTTCCTGCGCGAGGCGATCCGCGCGTTGCAACTCGACGGCGTGCGCGCCGTGCAGTCGCGGGTGGAGGACGTGGAAGGCACGTTCGACTGCATCACCGCGCGCGCCTTCGCCAGCCTCGCCGACATGCTGGGCTGGGGCGGCCATCTGCTGGCGCCGGGCGGCGTCTGGCTGGCGATGAAGGGCAAGGCGCCGGACGAGGAATTGCCCGGCGTGCCGTCCGGTTTCGCGGTGCGCGGCATCCACGCGCTGGCGGTGCCGGGGCTGGACGCCGAACGCAGCCTGGTGGTGCTGGGCCGCACCGGCGACTGAACCCGTCCTGCCGGGCCTGCTAATCTACGTCTCCTTTCGCGACACGAAACGACGACATGGCACGCATCCTCGCTGTCGCCAACCAGAAGGGCGGCGTCGGCAAGACCACCACGGCAGTGAACCTCGCGGCGGCGCTGGCCGCGGCGAAGCGCCGCGTGCTGCTCGTCGATCTGGACCCGCAGGGCAACGCCACCATGGCCTCCGGCGTGGACAAGCACGCGGCGCGGCCGAACGGCTGCGCGGTGCTGCTGGAGGAAGCCACGGTGGCCGATGCGGTGGTCGCCACCGACGCCCATTACGACCTGCTGCCCGGCAACGGCGATCTCACCGCCGCCGAACTGAAGCTGATGGACACGCTGGCGCGCGAGCACCGGCTGAAGGAGCAACTGGCCACGGTGGCCGGCCGTTACGACACCATCCTGGTCGACTGCCCGCCCTCGCTGAACCTGCTCACGCTCAACGCGCTCACCGCCGCCGACGGCGTGCTGATCCCGGTGCAGTGCGAATACTTCGCGCTGGAAGGCCTTTCCAGCCTGCTGGAGACGGTCAAGGCGGTGCGCCAGCGGCTGAACCCGAAGCTGGAGATCGAAGGCCTGCTGCGCACCATGTACGACGTGCGCAACAACCTCGGCAACGAGGTCTCGGCCCAGCTCACCCAGCATTTCGGCGACAAGGTGCTGCGCTCGATCATCCCGCGCAACGTGCGCCTCGCCGAGGCGCCCAGCCACGGCCAGCCCATCCACCTGTACGACCGCAGCTCGCGCGGCGCGATCGCCTACATCGGCCTCGCCGGCGAGATCATCCGCCGCGAACGCGGCCTGCCGCCGGTGGCGGTGGAGTCGCACGAGGCCGACGATTCAACCGACATGATCGAGCCGTCCCCCGCGGGCGCGCATGGCGTGGTGCTCAAGGCACCCGCCGCCAACCACCAGGATTGAGGCTGAGGAATGGCTGCTGCAAAGAAACGAGGACTGGGTCGCGGGCTGGATGCGCTGCTCGGCGGCGAAGGCGCCGCCACGCCGGTGCTGGAGCAGGAGGGCGAGTTGCGCATGCTGCCGATCCAGCAGATCCAGCCCGGCAAGTACCAGCCGCGCCGCCACTGGAACGACGAAGCGCTGGACGAGCTGGCCGCCTCGATCAAGGCGCAGGGCCTGATCCAGCCGGTGGTGGTGCGCGCGATCGGCAAGCACCAGTACGAGCTGATCGCCGGCGAGCGCCGCTGGCGCGCCGCCCAGCGCGCGCAGATGAGCGAGATTCCCGCGCTGGTGAAGGACGTGCCGGAAGTCGCGGTGCCCGCGATGGCGCTGATCGAGAACATCCAGCGCCAGGACCTCACCCCGCTGGAAGAGGCCGACGCGATCAAGCGCCTGATCGGGGACTTCGACCTCACCCACCAGCAGGCCGCCGACGCGGTGGGCCGTTCGCGCGCCTCCGTGTCCAACCTGCTGCGCCTCACCGAGATGCCCGAACCGATCAAGCGGCTGCTCGACGACGGCAAGCTGGAGATGGGCCACGCGCGCTGCCTGCTTACGCTGGACGAAACCCTCGCCGTGCCGCTGGCCCGCCAGGCGGTGACCCTGGGCTGGTCGGTGCGCGATCTGGAAGACGCCGCGCGCCGCGCGCAGGCCGCGCCGAAGGGCAAGGCCAAGGGCACGCCGCCGCGCGACCCCAACATCGCCGCGCTGGAACGCGAGCTGGCCGAGCGCTTCGCCACCCGCGTCGAACTCGCCGCCGCCCGCGGCGGCCGCGGCAAGCTGGTGATCCACTACCACAGCAACGACGAGCTCGAAGGCATCCTCGGCAAGATCCGCTGACGATGGCTTGAAAGATGAAACGCCTCGGGCCGGTCTCTCTAGTCGTGAACCCCCGACAGCGACAATTCGAGGCGCTGACCCGCGCGCACGCCGGCGACCTGTACCGCTACGCCTACTGGCTGTGCGGGCAGGACGCGCTGGCCCAGGACTTGGTGCAGGAAACCCTGCTGCGCGCGTGGAAAAGCCTCGACGCGCTGCGCGAGGCCGAGTCCGCCAAGCCCTGGCTGCTCACCATCCTGCGCCGCGAGCACGCGCGCCTGCACGAGCGCAAGCCGCTGGACACTGTCGAGCTGGACGACAATCTCGCCGAGGACGCCGCCTGGGCCAGCCCCGAGCGCCACGGCGACGCCGCCGAACTGCGTGAAGCCATGTCGAGACTGCCGCACAAATACCGCGAACCGCTGCTGCTGCAGGTGCTGGGCGGCATGAGCTGCGAGGAGATCGCCGCCGAACTGGACCAGCAACCCGGCGCGGTGATGACGCAATTGTTTCGCGCGCGGCAGAAGCTGAAATCCATCCTGCAGGGCCGCCGCCCGGAGGTGCAGCATGGACTGCCTTGAATTCCGCCGCCGGCTAGCGGCCGAGCCGCAGTCGCGCGATCCCGAGCTGCTCGCCCACCGCGACAGCTGCGCCGCCTGCACCGCCGCGTGGGAACGCGCCCAGGTGTTCGAGCGCGAACTGCTGGCAGCGCTGGAGGTGCCCGTGCCGGCCGGCCTCGCCGACCGCGTGCTGCTGGCCCAGGCCACCGACGAGCGCCGGCAGCAGCAGGTGCGCCGCCGCCACGTGGCCTTCGCGCTGGCCGCCTCGCTGCTGCTCGCGCTGGGCGTCGGCGGCTACGGCTGGCGCCAGCTCGATGCACGCTCGCTGCCCGCGCTGGCGGTGGCGCACATGCCCGGCGAAATCCACTCGCTCGACCTGAACCAACCCATCAGCGAAGCCGCCATCGCCGCCGGCTTCGCCGTGCGCGGCGTCAGCCTGCGCGGCCCCGCGCCCGCCGACGTCACCTACGTGCACGACTGCCCGGTCGGCCCGTACAAGACCGTGCACCTGGTCAGCCGCATCGACGGCACCCCGGTGGCCGTGCTTTACCTGCCGCACAAGCAGGTAGCGCAAGCCCGCGACTTCCACCGCGACGGCTGGCACGGCCGCATCGTGCCACTCGCTCACGGCACCTTGGTGATGCTCACCGACCGCAGCGGCGCGCCGCACTTCGATGCGGTGGCGCGGGGGTGGCGGGTGGCGATTGATGGGGTGGGTGGGGTGCAAACGGCGGGAAGCGGCGCGGTGGATGAGGAGCCGGGGCGGTTGGCGCCTTGAGGGTGATGGCGTTTCTTCGCATACAGGACCGCGTCAACCGCGAGGCCCTGGCTCGCCGATTGCCTGAGCTGAATTTTGCTGACGACCGGGAAGCGTGATACGAGCACGTGGGGGCGCTCGTTGTTGACTCAAAGCAGTCATTCAAGACTTGAGGGATAAGTCTTCGCAAACTTCCCTCGCGGCTCGGCGGTCCCGGCCAGTTCAGCTGCTGCTAGGAAATCAGCGCACTCTTCGGGCTTGAGGATCGACACGTACTTCTTCAAATTGGCACCCGCCAATGAAACCTTTTGCCATTCCATAGGAATCGTTTTTCCAACAAAACACCGAAACGCAAGGCCGGCAAGCAGAAATCCATGCAACCAGCCTATATTCACCCTGCTGGAAGATGGTTCTGAAACCCAGCCTCTGGCATCAACAGTAGGCGACTTCTCTAATAGTGCGACGGATATTGAAGCCTCGCGAGGGAACTGTGCCTCACCAAGAAGGTATTGCCGAAATGTTGACTCATAGGGTCCTAGCCTGCAGCTGCTAGTCATCACGCTTGCACGCCACACTACACTGGCTGCGAAATACGCTAGGTGATCGCCGTCTTCAACGCGATTCAGGAGCGCCAATACTTTCCTCGGCGTATCGAGTCGCGTGACATGCTTGAAAAGCATGATCTGGTCGTTATCTGGCTTTGTAAGCCTTGCCAAATGATCCTCGCTCTTGGAGAAGAGCTTTTCGCAGCGAGCACAAAGGAGGTGCTTTGTGGTCTGTCTGTTGGTAAGGGCTGCGGTTCCGCCAGAAATATGTATTGGTGCCTTTGGATTTGAAGCATCAACCTCGCAAATCCTGCGATAGGACCATGCCGGGATCAGATGGCTATTCTGCAAATCACCGTGCTTGTGGCAAAGAGCGCAGACGCCCATCATTTTCGTGATATCCACCATCCGGCTGATGGCGTGATTCTATCTGGTGAGCTGCTTTATCGTCCCGCAGCCTGTGGGGCCGATGTGGCATTACGCCGAAATACCCGCTTCACCACCCCATCCACCGATACTCTTCCCGCCCCCAGCGCCACCAAGGCCAGCAGCATCAGCCCCCAGGCCTTGTGGTCGTTGAAGTCGCCGCCGATCAGGCCGGTCCAGAAGCCGTGCGGCCACAGGTCGGGGTACGAGACCACGGCGACGATGTTGTAGACGAACAGCACGGCGGCGACGACGCGGGTGCCGAGGCCCAACGCGAGGAACCACGGCAGCACCAGTTCGGTCCAGGTGGCGAGCGCGGCGGCCAGCGCGGGCGCGAGCAGGGGCACGTGGTATTCGTTGTCGAACAGGTAGGCGGTGCCGCTGGGGTCGGCCCACTTCACGACGCCGGCGCGCCAGAACGCGAGCGCCACGAACACGCGGAACAGCAGCAGGGCGAGCGGGGTGAGCACGGCGAGTTGTGCGGTGAGGCGCGACCAGCGGGCGATGGCGAGGGTAGCGTTCATGTGGACGATTCCTCCGAGGTGAAGTGATGGATCACGCGGCGAGCAGCGCGTGTTCGAGCAGGGGAAGCAGCAGGGTCTCGGGTGCGACCTGTGCATCGATGAGCTGCGCGGCCGCGAGCGCCAGGGCTGGCGATGCCTCGTGCTGCAGCGCGCGCACGAACGCGGCTTGCGCGGGAGCGATCGCGCGCATCGCCACCTGGCCGTCCTCGCGCCACAGCAACACGGATTGCGGGATGGCGGGATCGAGATCGCCGGCTTGCGACGACTGCGCGTAACGCCACAGGTCGAGCACCGCCCAGGCGGAGGACAGCACGCGCATGCAGGGCCGCAGGCGCAGCGCGTGGTCCACATCGGCGAGCGCGGCGATCAGCGCCGCGGCATCGGCGGGCGCCTCGTCCGCGGCCAGCGCGACTTCCTGGCGCAACCATTCCAGCCTCGCCACGTCGCCCAGCCACGGCCATGCCGCGGTTTCCGGCTGCGCGGCGAGGTAGTCGGCGAAATCGGCGCCATAGTCCTGCAGGTTGCCGCTGCGGCTGCCGCGGTACGCGGCGTGGCGGGTGGCGAGGCCGTCGAAGCAGTCGTCGCCGAGCAGGCGCTGCAGCGCGGGGTAGCTGGTGGCCAGGGCGTCGACGTGGATCGCGAGGTTCGCATTGCGGTAGATGCGCAGGCGTGCGGAGGGCGCGATGCCGCGTGCGGCGATCCACGGCTCCAGTGCGGGCGCGGCGCCGTCGACGATGGCGCCGGCGAACGCGCGCTGCAGCTCAGCCAGCGAGGGCGGCGAGACCGGCATGGGCGTGCTCGTCGGGATGGTGTTCATCGAGGCCTCGCTCATCGGGGCGGTGCTGGTCGAGGCAGGCCGTGGCGAGCCGCGCCTCGTCCTCCAGCACGGCGAAGTCGGGCAGGTCCTGGTCCCATTCGATCAAGGTGGGCTGCGCGCCGAGGCGCGCCAGCGTGTAGTCGTACAGCGCCCACACGGCGGGATCGACGCGGCGGTCGTGCGAGTCGATCAGCAGCGGCCCGCCCAAGCCTTGCTTGCGCGTGAAGCCGGCCAGGTGCAGCTCGCCCACCGCGGCGGCGGGGATGCCGGCGATGAAGGCGTGCGCGTCGTAGCCGTGGTTCACGCTGTTGACGTAGACGTTGTTGACGTCGAGCAGCAGGCCGCAGCCACTGCGCTCGGCGAGCGTGGCGAGGAATTCCCACTCGGGCATCGTCGAATGGGTGTAGTGGATGTAGCTGGAGACGTTCTCCACCAGCACGCGGCGGCCCAGCGCGTCCTGCAGCTGCGCCACGCGCGCCACCATCAGGTCCAGCGCCTCGTCGGTGTATGGCAGCGGCAGCAGGTCGTTGTAGTGGCGGCCGCCGATCGCGCCCCAGCACACGTGCTCGGACACCAGCGCGGGCTCGGCGCGACGCATCAGTTCACGCAGCGCGGCGAGGTGCGCGGGGTCCAGCGGATCGGCCGAACCCAGCGACAGGCCCACGCCGTGCAGGCTCACCGGGTAGTCGCGGCGCACGGCGTCGAACGCATCCCACAGCGCGCCGCCGGCGCAGAAAAGGTTTTCGCTGTGCAGTTCGAAGAACGGCACGGCGGGGCGATGTTCCAGCACGTGAGCGACGTGCGCCGGCCGCAGCCCGATCCCGACCTGCGTCGGGATCGGCTGCGCACGCACGGGGCGTGACGGGAACACGGCTATCAGCTCTTCTTCATCATGTCGTCGTGCGACATGGCGGCATGGGCCTGCAGCGAACCGCCATCGATCTTGCCGCACAAGCCGGCCGGCACCGCCACGAAGGCCTGCGGATCGCGTGCCTTGCTGTCCTGGCCGGCGCAGGAATGACCCGGCGACTGGCAGTCGTTCTTCATCGCGGCGTTGACGCCGTAGCACTTCTGGGTGGCCTGCGCGGCCATCTTGTCGGCGGCGTGGGCGGTGCTGGCGGCGCCCAGCGCGCCGGCGGCGAGCAGGCTGAGCAGGGCGGAGCTGAGGATGGTCTGGGCTTGCATGGGTGTCTCCCGTGGATGCCGGAGGATTCCGGCTGCGGTAGATGACCCGGCGGGGGCGGATTTCATTACAGCGGGTTTGCGCCCCCGTTCCGGGCACTGCCCCGGACTCGCCAGTCGTCATCCCGGCGCAGGCCGGGATCCAGTAGCGGCAAGGCCAGCTCAGGCCGCACCGTCACTGGATGACCAGCTTCGCTGTTGTGAAGCTCCTCCGGCCTGCGCCGGAATGACAATTTTTGGAGCTCGCAAGATGCTCGGAGCATTGCCATCCGGCGACCCGTGCCGCGAGGCATTAAACTGCGCTGCCGCCGCGCGTCCGCGGCGCCCGTTTCCGCCGAAGGCCCGCCCCATGCCGCAACTGTCCGTCGTCGTCCCCGTGTTCAACGAGCGCGACAACATCCCGCCGCTGCTCGCCGAGATCGCCGCCGCGCTGCGCGGCCGGGTCGACTACGAGGTGGTCTACGTCGACGACGATTCCAGCGACGACAGCCGCGCCGTGCTCGATGCGCAGAAGGCGCAGCACCCCGAGCTGCGCGTGCTGCACCACGTCACCCGCAGCGGCCAGAGCACGGCGGTGTGGAATGGCGTGCGCGCGGCGCGCGGCACGTGGATCGCCACGCTGGACGGCGACGGCCAGAACGATCCCGCCGACATCCCGAAGCTGCTCGCCGCCCGCGACGGCGCCGCGGCCGAGGTGAAGCTGTTCGCCGGCTGGCGCACCACGCGGCGCGACAGTTTCAACAAGCGCATCTCCTCGAAGATCGCGAACGCGGTGCGCTCGCGCATGCTCAAGGACGCCACCCCCGACACCGGCTGCGGGCTCAAGCTGTTCGACCGCGAGGTGTTCCTGCGCCTGCCCTACTTCGACCACATGCACCGTTACCTGCCCGCGCTGGTGAAGCGCGCCGGCTTCCAGAGCACCAGCGTGCCGGTGGGTCACCGCCCGCGCACCGCCGGTGTCTCCAAGTACGGCATGCTGGACCGCCTGTGGGTGGGCCTCGCCGACCTGCGCGGCGTGGCCTGGCTGATGCGCCGGGGCAAGGTGACCCGCGTCGAGGAGCTCTGATCTGGGTCACGCCTGCGCGACGGCGCGGGCGTATGCTGGAACGCATTCCCCTGCAGGGAGTTGCGTGATGAGCATTGCCGTGAAACGCGTCTACGAGCCGCCGGCGAAGTCCGACGGCTATCGTGTGCTGATCGACCGCCTGTGGCCGCGCGGACTGAAGAAGGAAGACGTGCCGCTGGATTTGTGGGCCAAGGAGCTGGCGCCGTCCACCGCGCTGCGCCAGTGGTTCGACCACGATCCGGCGAAGTGGGAAGGCTTCCGCCAGCGCTACGCGGGCGAGCTGGACAAGCGCACCGAGCACTGGCACCCGCTCGCCGAGCGCGCCGCGAAACATCCCGTCACCCTGCTCTACGGCGCCCGCGACGAGGAGCACAACAACGCGGTGGTGATGAAGGCCTACCTGGAAAACTGGCTGCGCACGCACGGGCCGCGCTGACGCGCATGGCTACCGCTACGGGTAGGAGCGCACCCTGTGCGCGAAAGCTCTGGCGTTGATCGAAGCAGAAGCATTCGCGCACAGGGTGCGCTCCTACGGGCCATCCGCGCCGGGTCACGTCAGCGGCGTGGCGCCGCGCGGCCAGTGCGCCAGCGCCTCGCGCGCGGCCAGCCGGCCCAGCTCGATCAGCTCGCGGGCGCGGTAGAACTCGTAGGGGCTGGCCATGTTGCGCGGCAGCTGGATCAGGAGATCCGGCTCGTAGGCGGCGAGGCGCAGCCGCGCCAGGTTCGCCTGCATCAGGTCCATCGCCTGGGTGAGCAGCTCGAGCGCGCCGGGCTCGCGCGTCGCGTCGCCGTTGCCGCCGTGCGGCATCAGCCGACCGATGAAGGCACCGATGCGCTGGCGGTAGCCGGGCGCGTCGGCGGTTTCCTCGCCGGCCGGCGGGGGCGGCGAGGGTTCGGTGGCCGCGCCGTCCACGCTCACCGCGATCAGGTAGTCCGCCGGTTCGCGGATCAGCGGCGTCACCGGCACCGGGTTGAGCAGGGCGCCGTCCACCAGCCGGCGACCGTCGATGTGATGCGGGCGGAACACGGTGGGGATCGCGATCGAGGCACGGATTGCATCGAACAGCGGGCCGCGCGACAGCCACACCTCGCGCTCGCGGTCGAGGTCCACCGCCACCGCGGTGAACGCCAGCGGCAGCTCCTCGATCAGCGCGTCGCCGATCAGCCCGCGCAGCGTGCCGATGATCTTCTCGCCCTTGATCAAGCCGCCGCCGGAGAAGGTCCAGTCCACCATCCGCAGCACGTCGAACTTCGCCAGCGCGCTGACCCAGTCGCGGTAGACGTCCAGCTTGCCCGTCGCGTGGATGCCGCCGATCAGCGCGCCCATCGAGCTGCCGGCGATCGCGGTGATGCGGTAACCCTGCGCCTCCAGCTCCTCGATCACGCCGATGTGCGCCAGGCCCTTGGCGCCGCCCGAGCCCAGTGCCAGCGCCACGGTGGGCTGGCGGCGCGTGTCGGCGGCTGCGAGGGGGAGCGGCGCATTCATCCGCGCATTCTGCGCCGGATCGGGGTGAATGCACCGTGCGCGGTTTGCGGCTGCGCCGCCGTCGCGTAGCATGAAGGTGGAACCGCCACCAGGGTGAGACCGATGCAGACAGCACGCGGGGCGTCGTCGCCGACCGCGCCAGCCGGAGCCGCCGCATGAGCTGGCAGGCCTGGGCGGTGGTCGCCGTGATCGCGGTGGCGATGGCGCTGTTCGCCAGCGAGAAGCTGCGCATCGACCTGGTGGCGCTGCTGGTGCTGGCCGCGCTGGTGGTGCTGGGCATCGTCAGCCCCAGCGAGGCGCTGTCCGGCTTCAGCAACGAGGCCACGGTGACGGTGGCGGCGATGTTCGCGCTTTCCATCGGCATCGAGCGCTCGGGCGTGCTGGAGCCGCTGAGCCGGCTGTTGATGCGCATCCGCAAGCCGTGGCTGCTCACGCTGGCCCTGATGCTGGCGATCGCGCCGATGGGCGCGTTCGTGAAGAACATCGCGCTGGTCGCCACCTTCCTGCCGCTGGCGCTGCGCGTGTGCCAGCGCACCGGCACCTCGCCGGCGCGGGTGCTGATGCCGATGGCCTATGCCGCGCAGATGGGCGGCGTGTGCACCCTGATCGGCACCTCCTCCAACCTGCTCGCCGATTCGCTGGCGCAGCAGCATGGCCTGCCCGCCTTCGGTGTGTTCGAGTTCACCGGCATGGGCGCGCTGCTGGCGGTGGCCGGCATGCTTTACCTGATGCTGGTGGGGCGCTGGCTGCTGCCGCGCCACATCGACGCCGACGAGATCGAGGAGGTGGAGATCGGCAAGTACGTCACCGAGCTCGCGCTCACCGCGTCTTCGCCGCTGCTGGGCAAGAGCATCGGCGAGGCGCAACTGGGCGAGCGCTACGGCGTGTATCCGCTGGAGCTGCTGCGCGGCGAGCGGCGCATGTGGTCGCCGCGCTCGCAGCAGATGGAGGAAGGCGACGTGCTGCTGGTGCGCGGCGACTGGGAGAAGATCGAGGAGTTCCAGCGTCGCGCCCACCTGCACAACGTGCCGGAAAGCCGCTACGTGCGCGACCCCGACCATCCGCGCGTGCTGGCCGAGATCATGGTGGCGCCGGCCAGCCTCGCCGAAGGCCGCCGGCTGGCCGAGACCGATCTCGGCCGCCGCCCCGACGCGGTGGTGCTGGCGATCCACCGCCGCGGCCAGGTGCTGCGCGACAAGCTCAGCGACGTCAGCCTCGCGGTGGGCGACGTGCTGCTGGTGCTGGTCGACGAGGGCAGCATGCCGCAGCTGCGCGGCGACGACGCCTTCATCGTGCTCAGCGAGCGCGACGACGCGCGGCGCATGTCGCGCAAGGCGATCGTGGCCGCGGCGATCATGGCCGGCGTGGTGGTGGTCTCCGGCCTGCGCTGGCTGCCGATCCCGGTGGCGGCGATCTGCGGCGCGGCGGCGATGGCGCTCACCGGCTGCTTCGGCCGCAAGGACGTCTACGAGGGCATGGACTGGAAGATCATCATCCTGCTCGGCGCGATCCTGCCGCTGGGCACCGCGATCGAGAAGACCGGCCTGTCGCAGGAAGTGGTGCAGGCGGGCCTCAGCCTGATCGGCAACCACGGCCCGCTGGCCGCGCTCGTGATGGTGTACCTGCTTACCGCCCTGCTCACCGAGCTGATGGGCCACAACCCCTCGGTGGTGCTGATGGTCGGCATCGCCGCCAGCGTGGCGCACGCCGTGCACGCCGACCCGCGCCCGTTCGTGGTGGCCGTGGCCTTCGCCGCCGCCACCTCGTTCGCCACACCCGTCGGTTATCCCACCAACACCATGGTGTATTACGCCGGCGGCTACCGCTTCACCGACTTCATGAAGGTGGGCATCCCGCTGATCGCGCTGTTCTGCGCGCTGTCGATGTGGCTGATCCCGAAGTTCTGGCCGTTTTATCCCTGAGCTTGCGGGGGTCAGGCGCCACTGGCGGCGGCAATTCGTTGGTTGTGCCCCATGACGCCAGCCAGGCATGAACGACTTCTCCCGGGATGACCTCACCTCGGGCGATCGATCGCGAGACCTCGAGTGTTCCTTCAGGATCGGGTTGCGCGGGCGTCGCGATGGTGTCCATGGTGCTCTCAGGCTGCAGCCAGCTTGAGTTTGCCGACGCCTTGCAGGTCGACGTGCTGGCGCGCGAGCCACAGATCGTGCATGCCCTGCATGGCCAGCCAGCTCTCCGGGCTGCGGCCGAGCGCCTTGGAAAGGCGCAGCGCCATTTCGGGAGTAAGACGGCTGGAACCGTTGAGGACACGACTCAGCGTGGACGGTGCAACACCGAGCTTTTCGGCGAGTTCGCGGCCGCTGATGTCGTTGGGCTCAAGGTAGACGCCGGTGATGAACTCACCGGGGTGAGGCGGGTTGTGCATGTTCATCAGTGGTAGTCCTCGTAGTCCAGCACGTAGGCGTTGCCTTCCCTGAACTCGAAGGTGATACGCCAGTTGCCGTTGACGTTGATCGACCAGCGGCCCTTCATGGAGCCTTTCAGCGGGTGGAGCCGGAAACCGGGAATATCCATGTCCTCGATGGCCTTGGCGGTGTCCAAGGCCACAGAGTTGCAAGCGCAGCCGTTTGGCGTGGCTTGCCTGGACACCGGATGCGTTCCCTGTCTCGAAGAGACGACGCAGCCCCTTGTGTCGAAAGGACTCGATCATGCCGACACCGTAGCATGTTGCGTATCACGCAACAAGGCGACGTTGTGCCCGGGCACGTCAAACGAGCCCGCAGGCAGCGCAAAGACGAGGCAGGGTGGACGACCTACTTCGCCTCGCTCTTGATCGCATGCCCGCCGAACTCGTTGCGCATCGCCGAGAGCAGCTTGTCGGAGAACGATTCGGTGTCGCGCGAGCGCAGGCGTTCGATCAGCGAGGCGGTGATGATGGGGGCGGGCACGTCGAGGTCGATCGCCTCGTCCACGGTCCAGCGGCCTTCGCCGGAATCGACCACGTAGGGCGCGATGCCGTCCATCGAGGGATTCTTGCCCAGCGCGTCGGTGGTGAGGTCGAGCAGCCAGGAGCGCACCACGCTGCCGTAGCGCCAGATCTCGCCGACCTGGTGCAGGTCGAGGCCGAATTCCTTCTTGTGCGCGAGGATGGAGAAGCCTTCGGCGTAGGCCTGCATCAGGCCGTATTCGATGCCGTTGTGGACCATCTTGGTGAAGTGGCCGGAACCCACCGGGCCGACGCGGCCCCAGCCCTGGTCCGCGGCGGGCGCCAGCGTCTCGAAGATGGGCTTGAGCGCCGCGACGGTTTTTTCGTCGCCGCCCACCATCATGCTGTAGCCCTCCTTGAGGCCCCAGATGCCGCCGCTGGTGCCGGAGTCCACGTAGCCGAGGCCGTGTTCGGCGTACAGTGCGGCGCGGCGCAGCGTGTCCTTGTAGTTGGAATTGCCGCCGTCGATCACGGTGTCGCCCTTGGCTAGCAGCGGCAGCAGCGCGTTGACGGTGTCGTCGGTGATCTTGCCCGCGGGCACCATCAGCCACAGCACGCGCGGCGCGGGCAGCGCCTTGACCAGCGCCGCCAGCGAGTCGGCGCCGCCAATGCCCTTGGCCGCCACCGCCTGGCGCGCGTCGGCGCTGGGGTCGTAGCCGGTAACCTTGTGGCCGCCTTGCACCAGCCGCTCCGCCATGTAGGCGCCCATCTTGCCCAGCCCGACCATGCCCAGTTCCATCGCCTTGCTCCACGTGTATTGAAGGGATGCGGCGGCGCGTTGTGCGCGCCCACCGCGGGATTTCAGGATCGCTTGCCCTGCGCGTCCAGCCAGCCGCCGCTGAAGCCGGCGGCGCGCAGGCCGTCCACGATATACCGGCAGCTGCGCAAGAGCTTCCACAGCAGGCCGCTGCGCTGGTTCTCGACCATCAGCAGGATCGGCCCGGTGTTGATGCCGAAGAAGTACGGCGAGACCCAGCCGCAGGCCGCGTCGCCGCCCCAGCTGGGGTTGAAGCTGGCCTCGAAGCCGTAGGGGTGCTTGTCGTGCAGCGCCAGCGTGTGGATGAAGTAGTGCAGCGTGGGTAGCACGATCTCGGGTGCGAACGGCAGCGAGGCCACCACCGCCCATGGCGACAGCGTGCCGTCGTCGATGCCCCACGGCGCGCCGCGACCCACGTAGCCGTAGAACTGGCGTGCGACGCCATCGACGGTGCGGGTGGTTTCGCCGGGACCGTCGCTGGCGGTGATGCCCCAGCACTCCGCGCCGTAGCCCTTGAAGCCCAGCGGGTTGTCGACCGCGTAGCGCTGCTGCACCAGGCTGGCGCGCCGGCTGTTCTCGAAGTAGTCGATGCCCTTGCCGCGCATGAAGGCGTCCCGGATGCCGCGGAAGTCGATCCACACGTGCGACAGCTGGTGGGTGAACAGCGGCCCGCAGTAGAGGTAGTCGAGGTCGTAGGCGTGCTTCCACTCGTAGGTGGAGGCCCAGGCCGCGAACGCGGCGGGCGGCAGCGCGTGCGTGGGCGAGCCCAGCGCCAGCGTATACAGCAGCAGGCCTTCGTCGTAGCCCTGCCACTGGTGCGGGATGAAACCGCTCTCCGGGTGCCAGCCGTGGCCGATGGTGCCGTCCGCGGCTTGCGCCCAGGCCCAGTCGGCGCGGCGGTAGAGCAGGTCGGCCAGTTCGCGGATCTCGCGCTGCTCCGGCGTGTCGGCGCGGAAGTACGCCGCCGCGGTGAGCATGCCGGCGAACAGGAAGGCGCTGTCCACGGTGGATAGCTCGCATTGCCATGCGCGCTTGCCGCTCTGCATGTCGAGGAAGTGGTAGTAGAAGCCGCGATACCCCGTGGCGTCGGGTGCCTCGCCCTGCACGCTGTCGCGGAAGAAGCGCAGCGTGGCCAGGGTGCGTGCGATCGCGCTGCGCTCGGCCAGCAGGCCGCGCTCCACCGCCACCGGATACGCGCTGAGCGCCATGCCGGTGGCGGCGATGCTGGCGGGCCAGTCGGGCGCGGTCTTGTCCGCCACCAGGCCGTTGTGCGGATTCGTCTCGTACTGGAAATACGCCCAGGCCTTGTTCTGCAGATGCTGCAGCTGCGGGCCGGATTCCAGCGGAGGATGCGAAGTGATGGTGGGCATGCGCGGACGTGGCGGAATGTTCGCCAGCCAGCGTGCCGCCCGCGCTGCATTGACGCCGTGAATGCGTACGGCCCCGCATGCTCGACGCTTCCCCGCATGAAACTCCGCCGATGATCGCCGCCACGCCGCGACACTGCCTGCTTTCCAACGGTCGCAGCACCGTGATGCTCGACCGTCATGGCACGGGCTTCAGCCGCTGGCGCGACCTCGCGGTGACGCGTTGGCGCGAGGATCCGGTGGTCGACGGCTGGGGCAGCTGGCTGCTGCTGCGCGACGAGGACAGCGGCGAAGTGCGGTCGCCCACGCGGCAACCGTTCGGTCACGACGCACCCGACGACGCCGTGCAGTTCGAGCCCGGCCGCGCCACGTTCCGGCGCCGCCACCACAGCCTGCACAGCACGCTGGAGGTGGCGGTGGCCGCCGATGCGGACGTGGAGCTGCGCCGGCTCACGTTGAGCAACCACGGCGACCGCGTGCGGCGTCTCTCGATCACCAGCTGCGCCGAACTGGTGCTGGGTCCGGCGGGCGCGGACGACGCGCATCCCGCGTTCTCCAAGATGTTCGTGCGCACCGAATGGGATGCCGCAAGCGGCCTGCTGCTGGGCACGCGCCGCAAGCGTTCGAACGACGAGGCCACGATCTGGGCCGCACAGGCGTTGCGTGTCGTCGGTACGGCCGAAACCGCCGCGTCCGAGGTCGAGACCGACCGTATGGCCTTCCTCGGCCGCGGCCGCGCGCTGCGCCATGCGCAGGCACTGCAGGCAGGCGCCGCGTTGGGCGGCGGCTCGGGCTGCGTGCTCGACCCGGTGTTCGCGCAGCGCCGTCATTTCACGCTGGCGCCGGACAGCGAAGTCACCGTGCTGCTGTGGACGCGGCTGGCCGACAGCCGCGACGGCGTGCTGGCGCTCGCCGCGCAGGCGGGTGATGCGGGTGCCGCCGCGCGGCTGTTCGACGGCGCCGCGCAGCAGGCGCAGGCACGCTTGCGCGAGTTCGGCATCGACGATGCGGAGGCCGACCGCGCCGCGCACTGGCTGGATGCGCTGCTGGTCAGCGATGCCGCGCAACGCGCCGCACCGGAGGCCATCGCGCAAGGCCGCGGTGGCGCGCCCACGCTGTGGGCCGCAGGCATTTCCGGCGATCGTCCGATCGCGCTGCTGAGCCTGCACGGCGAAGGCGATCTGCCGCGCGTGCAGGAGCTGCTGCGTGCGCAGCAACTGTGGCACGCGCAACGTTGCGCGGTGGACGTGGTGCTGCTCGATGCGGGCGGTGCCGCGGCGCAGACGGCGCTCGCTGCGCTGGTGCAGGCACGGCAGGCGCAACTGAAAGCCGACGAGACCTTGCCCAAGGCCGAGCTGTTCGCGCTGCAGGAAGGCGCGATCGGCGACGAACTGCGCGACGGCCTGGCCTGCGTGGCGCGGCTGGTGTTGGACGGTGAAACCGCAGCGCGGCCGGCCGCGGCAAGCGCGGCATCGACACCCGCGCCGCCATTGCGCGCCACCGCGCAGGCGCGCGAGCTTGCCGCGGCCGCCGCATCGCCGGAATTCCCCAGCGGCATCGGCGGCTTCGTCGAGCAGGGTCGTGCCTATCGCATCGAACTCACCGAGGGCCGCTGCACGCCGCAGCCCTGGGTGAACGTGATCGCGAACCCGAACTTCGGCTTCCTCGTCTCGGCCGAGGGCGGCGGCTACGCATGGTCGATCAACAGCCAGCAGAACCCGCTGACGCCTTGGCCGAACGATCCGGTGAGCGACTGCCCGCACGAGGTGCTGTACCTGCGCGATGCGGACAACGGTGCGCTGTGGAGTGCTACCGCGGCCCCGATCCGCGTGGCCGGCGCGAACTACGCCACCACCCACGGCAAGGGCTGGAGCCGCTTCGAGACCGATGCCCACGGCATCGCGCTGGAGCTCGTGCAATGCGTGCCGGTGGACGACTCGCTGAAGCTCGCGCGGCTGCGCCTGGCCAATCGCTCCGCACGCACGCGGCAGCTCTCGCTCACCGCCTACGTGGAATGGGCGCTGGGCCCGAACGGTTCCGTGCCCGCGCCCTTCGTGCAGACGGCGCGCGACCTGCGCACCGGTGCGTTGTTCGCGCGCAACCACTGGCGGCCGGATTTCGGCGAGCGCGTGGCCTTCGCCGACCTCGAAGGTGCCCAGCAGTCGATGAGTGGCGACCGCGCGGCCTTCCTCGGCCCGCTGGGCGCGCCGGATCGTCCGGCGGCGTTGCATGACGATGCGCCGCTGCCCGGCCGCTTCGGCGCGGGGCTCGACCCTTGCGGCGCGCTGCAGCTGCGCATCGAGCTGCCGCCGCACACCGAGCTCGAACTGCGCTGGCTGCTGGGTGATGCCGCCGACGAGGCCGGTGCGCAGGCGCTGGTGGCGAAGTACCGCGCGATCGATATCGACGCCGTGCTGGCTGCGATCGCCGCGCAGTGGAACGGCCTGCTCGACGCGGTGCAGGTGCGCACGCCCGACCGCGCGCTGGACCTGATGCTCAACGACTGGCTGCTCTACCAGGTCGCCGGCTGCCGCCTGTGGGCGCGCACCGCCTACTACCAGGCCAGCGGCGCCTGGGGTTTCCGCGACCAGCTGCAGGACGTGATGGCGTTGTGCGTGAGCCGTCCCGACCTTGCGCGCGAACACCTGCTGCGTGCGGCCGGCCGCCAGTTCGCCGAGGGCGACGTGCAGCACTGGTGGCTGCCGCCGGACGGGCAGGGCATACGTACCCGCATCAGCGACGACCGCGTGTGGCTGGCGCACGTCGCCGCGCACTACGTCGAGGTCAGCGGCGACGTGGCGGTACTGGATGAGGCCTTGCCCTTCCTCGCCGGGCAGGCGATTCCCGATGGCGCCACCGACGCCTATTTCCAGCCCGGCAGCTCGAACGACAAGGCCAGCCTGCACGAGCATTGCGCCCGCGCGCTGGACTCCGCGCTCACCCGCGGCGCGCACGGCCTGCCGCTGATGGGCACCGGCGACTGGAACGACGGCATGAACGCCGTGGGTGCGGGTGGCCGCGGCGAAAGCAGCTGGATGGGCTGGTTCCTGATACGCACGATCGAGGCCTATGCGCCCCTGGCCGAAAGCCGCGGCGAGATCGTCCGCGCGAGGGCCTGGCGCGACTACGCCGCGGCGATGCGAGCGGCACTGGAACAGGCCTGGGATGGTGCCTGGTATCGCCGCGGCTATTACGACGACGGCGCACCGTTGGGCACGCACACCAGTGACGCCTGCCGCATCGACACCATCGCGCAGTCGTGGAGCGTGCTGGCCGGTGCCGCCGATGCCGCGCACGCGGCGCAGGCGATGGCCTCGAACGAGCGCGAGCTGGTGGATCACGAACATCGGCTCTCACGCCTGTTCACGCCGCCGTTCGACCAGGGCAGTGCGGAGAATCCCGGCTACATCAAGGGCTATCCGCCCGGCGTGCGGGAGAACGGCGGCCAGTACACCCACGGCGCGGTGTGGTCGATCTTCGCCTGGGCCGCACTGGGCGACGGCGACCGCGCGGACGAGCTGTTCGGGTTCTTCAACCCGATCCGCCACAGCGACGATGCCGACGCGGTGGCGCGCTACAAGGTCGAGCCCTACGTCTCCTGCGCCGACGTGTACTCGGTGGGCGACCTGGCCGGCCGCGGCGGCTGGACCTGGTACACCGGTTCGGCTGCCTGGCTGTACCGCGCGGGGCTGGAAGCCATTCTTGGCTTCCGCAAGCAGGGCGACGCGTTGGGCATCGACCCGTGCATACCGAAGGCGTGGCCCGGCTTCGACCTCGATTACCGGCACCGCGGCCGCACCCGCTACACGATCCGCGTGGAAAACCCGCATGGCGTCTGCCGTGGCGTGACGACACTGGAGCTGGATGGCCAGCCGCTGCCCGCAGGCGAGCCCGTCGCGCTGCTCGACGACGGCGGAGACCACCTCGTGCGCGTGGTGCTGGGTCAACTGTAGGAGCGCACCCTGTGCGCGAAATGCTTTGGCGCTGATCGGAACAAAAACATTCGCGCACAGGGTGCGCTCCTACAGCGATGCCACGGATACAGGCCGGTATCAGCCCGCCTACGCGTGGTTCTGCGTGTCGTACGGGCTGGGACGGTCGTGCGCCGACCAGCGCTTGTACTGCCACTGGTACTGGGAAAACGCGAGGTCCACGCAGGCTTCCACGCCGCGATTGAGCGCGGTGCAGGCCACGCCGAGATCGGCGTCGGCCAAGCCATCCGGCGCGGGCAGGATGTGGATGCGGTAGCCGGCACCCTGCGGCAGGCGTTCGGCGAAGGCGTACAGCACGGCGGCGCCGGTGCGCGCGGCGAGGCGCGGCAGCAGCACCATGGTCAGGGCGTCGCGGCCGAAGAACGGCGCGAACTCGCCCTCGCCGGCGCGCGGCTTCTGGTCGGGCAGGATGCCCACCGTGCCGCCCGCAGCGAGCCGCTTGTACAGCGTGCGCACGCCGGCGCCCTCGGCGCGCACCTGCTCCGGCGCCAGCGCGCCGCGCACCTTGCGCAGCAGGCCTTCCACCGCGGCGATGCGCGGCGGGCGGTACAGGATCGCCATCGGCGTCTTGCGGCACAGCCAGTAGTTCAGCAGTTCCCAGCAGCCCAGGTGCGGCGCGGCGACGATCACGCCCTTGCCGGCGGCCAGCGCGGCGTCGAACAGCGCCTCGCCGCGCACCTCGCGCACCAGCTGCAGCGCGCGTTCGGCGCCGCCGCCCCAGATCTTCACGATCTCGGTGGCCGACTTGCCGCTCTCGGCCAGCGCCTCGCGCAGCAGTGCGGCGCGTGAAGCCGCGTCCAGCCCGGGCCGGGCGATCGCCAGGTTCACCGCCACGTGGTGCGCGGTGCGGGTGCGCCGCCACAGCGCGAGGCGGCCCAGCAGCGCGCCGGCGGCCTGCAGCGTGCGCAGCGGCAGCAGGGCGAGCAGGCGCAGCAGCAGGTAAAGGAGGTAGATGTCGACACGCATCGGCGCAGTGTACGGGATCGTCATCGACCACCTTCCACCGGCCGCGCGGCGCGCTTATGCTGCGCACTTCGCCTCCCGCCGAGTCGCCATGATCGCCTTGATCCAGCGTGTGCTCTCCGCCCGTGTCGAGGTCGCAGGCGAAACCGTGGGAGCGATCGGTCCCGGCCTGCTGGCCCTGGTGGCGGTGGAACCGCACGACGGCGAGCCGCAGGCGCGGCGCATGCTGGAACGCCTGCTCGGCTACCGGGTGTTCGCCGACGCCGCCGGCAAGATGAACCGCTCGCTCGCCGACACCGGCGGCGGCCTGCTGCTGGTGAGCCAGTTCACGCTGGCCGCCGACACCCGTTCCGGCATGCGCCCCAGCTTCACCGGCGCGGCGCCGCCCGAGCACGGCCGGCGCTGGTTCGAGCGGCTGCTGGAGCTGGCCTGCGCCGCGCATCCGGCAGTGGAAACCGGGCGCTTCGGTGCCCATATGGTGGTGAGTCTGGTCAACGACGGGCCGGTGACGTTCCGGCTTGATACCGGCTGAACATCCGGCGCGGGAGTTGTCATGCAAACCCGCGATCTGGCGCGATTTTTGCTGTCAGTTCCGGCGAAATTTCCACCTTGAAAACTGGTCAAAAAAGCAACACATCGCTATAATGTCCGGTTCTTGAACCCTGCGGCGGTCGGTGAATGAACAACAAAGTCCACGAGCAACAGTCCGAAATCAAGGCGCTCATCGCCAAGGGTCTGGAGCAGGGTTACCTCACCTACGCCGAGATCAACGATCACCTGCCCGACGACATCGTCGACGCGGAGCAGATCGAGGACATCATGGCGGTGCTCAAGGGCGTCGGCATCGAGGTGCACGATGCCGCGCCGGACGCCGACCCGCTGGCCGACAACGCGCCCGGCGCGACCGGCGACGACGAGGCCGCCGCCGAGGAAGCCGTCGCCCTGCTTTCCGCCGTGGACGCCGAGGTGGGCCGCACCACCGACCCGGTGCGCATGTACATGCGCGAGATGGGCACGGTCGAGCTGCTCACCCGCGAGGGCGAGATCGCCATCGCCAAGCGCATCGAGGAAGGCCTGGCCCAGGTGCAGCAGGCGCTGGCCAGCTTCCCGCTGACCATCGAGCTGCTGCTGGAGGAGTACGACCAGCACCTGGACGGCAAGCGTCGCCTGTCCGAGATCCTCGCCGGCTTCCTCGACCTGGAAGCCGCCGCCGACGCCGCGCGCATCGAGGCCGAGGAAGCCGCGGCCGCCGCCGCCGAGAACGGCGAGGAGAGCGAAGGCGACGAGGAAGACGAGGAGGCCGATTCCGAGGAGGAGGAGGCCGTGGCCAGCGGCCCCGATCCGGAGGAGGTCAAGCGCCGCATGGAGCTGCTGCGCGACCATTACGCCAAGTTCCAGAAGGCGGCTCCCAAGGCCACCAGCATCACCGACAAGAAGATCGTCAAGCTGCGCGACCAGATGGCCGAGGAGTTCCTCAAGCTCAAGCTGCCCAGCGCGCTGATCGACGGCTTCGTGCGCAAGCTGCGCGAGGTGGTGGGCGACATCCGCCATCACGAGCGCGTGCTGATGGAGATCTTCGTCAAGCACGTGAAGATGCCCAAGGCCGAGTTCCTGAAGGCCTTCCCCAGCAACGAGGGCAACGTCGAGTGGGCCGCCGAGCTGGGCCGCAAGCGCCAGAAGTGGTCGCCCAACGTCAAGACCCACCGCGAGTCGATCGACGCCGAGCAGGAGAAGCTGGCCGCGATCGAGCAGAAGCTGTTCCTGCCGCTCACCGACATCAAGGAAATCAACCGCGCCATGGCCAGTGGCGAGGCCAAGGCCCGCCGCGCCAAGAAGGAAATGGTGGAGGCGAACCTGCGCCTGGTGATCTCGATCGCCAAGAAGTACACCAACCGCGGCCTGCAGTTCCTCGACCTGATCCAGGAAGGCAACATCGGCCTGATGAAGGCGGTGGACAAGTTCGAATACCGCCGCGGCTACAAGTTCTCGACCTACGCGACGTGGTGGATCCGCCAGGCGATCACCCGCTCGATCGCCGACCAGGCGCGCACCATCCGCATTCCGGTGCACATGATCGAGACGATCAACAAGTTGAACCGCATTTCCCGCCAGATGCTCCAGCAGTACGGCCGCGAGGCCACGCCGGAGGAGCTGGCCAAGGAAATGGACATGCCCGAGGACAAGATCCGCAAGGTGCTGAAGATCGCGAAGGAACCGATCTCCATGGAAACCCCGATCGGCGACGACGAGGATTCCCACCTCGGCGACTTCATCGAGGACAGCAACGCCTCCTCGCCGATCGACTCGGCCACCGAGACCGGCCTGATGGAAACCGTGCGCGACGTGCTCGCCGGCCTCACCCCGCGCGAGGCCAAGGTGCTGCGCATGCGCTTCGGCATCGACATGAACACCGACCATACCCTGGAAGAGGTCGGCAAGCAGTTCGACGTCACCCGCGAGCGCATCCGCCAGATCGAGGCCAAGGCGCTGCGCAAGCTGCGCCACCCCAGCCGCTCCGAGCAGCTGCGCTCGTTCCTCGACGTGGATTGACAGTTACCCGCAACATAGCCTTCAACGGCCGCGCAAGCGGCCGTTGTCGCATGCGGCTGCCGATTCCGCTCCGAGACGCGGCGCTTGCGGCTCAGAAATGCCACAGTTTCCGCAGCTAGCATGTGTGCTCCGCCCGGCCTTGCGGTCTGCCGGCGGCTTGCCGGCATCACCGGACCGGTTTTGCCGTACCTGCCCCGGACGCCGCAAGACCAGTTGTGCCAGTGAACCAACGAGCGCGCAGGCCCATGATGCAGACGTCATCCACCGTTGCCGCGCGAGCTGCGGCGATCCGCTACGACCGCACTACCATCGTCCTGCACTGGCTCACCGCGCTGCTGGTGCTCGTGCTTTTTGCGCTGGCCATGCTCTGGGACTTTCTGCCCCGCGCCACGCGCACGCAGATGCATTCCCTGCACATCTCGCTGGGCATCGTGCTCGCTGCGGTGTTGTTGCTGCGGCTGGCGTGGCGCGCCACCCGCGGCAGGCGGTTGCCGATGGCTGCCGAGGGGGTGCAAGGCAAGGCGGCCACGGCGATGCACTACCTGCTCTACCTGCTGCTGGCAGTCCAGGTGATCCTCGGTTTCGCCTGGCGCTGGGCGCAGGCCGAAACCTTCCAGTTCTTCGGGCTGTTCCCGCTGCGCTTCGCCACCGTCAGGAACGGACCGCTGGCGCACACCTTCGGCGACCTTCACGACATTGTCGGCTGGACCATCGTGATTCTGGCTGGCCTGCATGCCACGGTTGCGCTGGTCCATCACTACGTCCTCAAGGACGGCGTGTTGCGGCGGATGACGGGCGACAGCGGGACGTGAGTCGCCTGCATCGGGAGTCGCACCGGGCGGGCTGCGCTCAGCGGTGCTGCTCGCCGGCCTGGCGGGATGGATTGCCGGTGCCATGTCCATAGCGACGGGCGAGTAGGTGTTGGTGAGCTCGTAGTCGGACACCGAGCATGCCGACCTGGCGCGCGAGCGCCGCGAGTGGCGGAAGCCCCGGAGTCGGAAGCCAAGGAGCTGGCCCAGATCTACGTGGCACGCGGATTGACGAAGGAGCTGGCGCGGCATGTGGCGGAACAGCTCAAGGCCCACGGCGTTCTCGGCGCCCATGCGCGGGATGAGCTGGGCATTTCCGAGCACGGCCACACGCCCGGCGCAGGCCGCACCGACCTCGGCGGCAACCTTTTCCATCGGCGCCGCCACTCCGCTGCCGCTGGTGCTGGGAGCACCGGATTCCCGGCTGGTACCGGTGGTGGCAACGGGTTCGATCCAGCGCCTTGTCCTGCTCGGCATCGCCGGCGCCGGGACCGGCGGTGCCAAAGCATTGAAACCGGCGATGCGTGTCGTGACATAGGGCGCGTTTGCGATGGCGTTGACCGCAGGCGTCGGCATGCTGGCTGGTAAGGTCATCTAGCCGAGGCTGCGGTTGCCGTACGCGCAGGGCCAAGCCGCTGTGCCCCTATCCTGACTTGGAGCGGGTCATGTACTTCCTCTCCGGTGGGCAGGAGGTGCAAGGGTGCGACGACGACCGTGCAAACGGTTGTCGCCGCATCCGGCCCGTGCTCAGCCCATGTCGTAGAAGAACTGCTCGCTCACCACCTTGCCGCCGTGCACGTGGTACACGCACAGCTCCGACATCTGCGTGCGGCCGCGGCCCCTGAACGTCACGTCCATCGACATCGCCACGCTGAACCAGTTGCCGGTCACCAGCGGGTCGCTGACGGTGCCGCCATGCATCGTCTCCACCATCGCGGCGAACTGGCGGCCCTTCTCGTAGATCGCCTCCAGCCCCTTCGCGTCGCCCAGGGCACCCGCCGGCGCGCCCGGCATCTCGATGCTCACCGCATCGGGTGCGTACAACTCCCGCTGCGCCTGCTCGTACTCGCCCTTGCGGCACAGCTCGACCAATCGCTTCGCCATGGCTTCGGTATTCATGGGGGGATCTCCACAGGGATGGAGCGGACAGACTATGCCGATTTGCTGACAGCGTGCTGTCAGCAGACGCGATCGTCTCGACGCCCACATTCCCTGCCGCTACCATGCCATGCTCGTTCTCCATGGGCCTGTAGCACAGCGGTTAGTGCAGGGGACTCATAATCCCTTGGTCGAAGGTTCGAATCCTTCCGGGCCCACCATCTTCTGCAGCCAGTTTTCCAGTTTTGGTCTTTCAGCCGATAAGTGTCAGTTTTGACACTTTCCAGTGGTAATGCCGTTGACAGTTTTTGACGGAAACTGGTCAGTACGCAAATGTGGATGTAAGCAAAGGTTGGCCAGTACGTGCTCCTGCGAGGACGATCACCAGGTCTGGTGATCTTGTTGCAAGACGCTAGCCACCCGCCTGCGCGTGCGGGCCGAACATAGCCTAGTTTCCGGTTGGACGGGATCACTCCGCCGGTGCCGATCAATGGGGGAGGATCTCCATCAGAAGGCCACAGTCGACCCAAAACCGACCTTGACGAGCGTCCGCTTTTGGGAAGCCAAATTTTTGTATTCGGTTTGGAGCCGTGCCCCAACTGAGGAATTGCGCAAGCGCCAGATATGAGTAATACAAGCCCAAGCCGTCGAGCTTTCGATGGTGCGCTCCCCGTCCTTGGCGAACCGACGGCATCGGTCGATGCCAAGCAGAGGTACGCTCAACGATCCAGCGTTTGGGCAGGCCTGGTGGGCGGCACTAACCTTTGAAGCGGAGCACTAAGCTCGCCCAGGCGCTGATCACTCTGGTCAGTCAGCCGGAGCTGCCTCGTCGATTCGTCGCAAAAGCCGATTCCGTTGGGCATGGTAGAGCGGAAAATCGCGGTGCTGTAGCAGATTGATGCCTACCGTGAACTGTCCAGCTCGTTTGCCTTCGACGTCCGGGCTTAAGTCGGCCCTCCGGCCAGTTCTACTTGATGGCGACCACGTCGGATTTGCGCGGTTGCCAACCACCACCGAGTGCCTTGAACGTTGCGACCGCTGCGCGTGCTGATTCCATTTGCGCCTGCGCTCGCGCATCCGAGGTTTGCAGGAGCGTCTGGTCGGCATGGAGCACGTCGATCAGGCTCGCGGCACCGTTCTGATACGCAATCGATGAAGATTCGCGCGCCCGGGCCAGCGATGCTTCGCCCTGGCTCAGCGTGACGGCCTGTTCCTCGCGGTTGACCAATGCCGAGAAGCTGTTCTCGACATCCTCGGTTGCGCGAAGAACGGCTTGGCGATACGCAGCCAAGGCTTCCGTATCCCGCCCCTTGGCCGCCTTGATCTGCGCATTGATGCGACCGAAGTCGAACAGGCGCCAGCGCAGGCCCAGCACACCCGCTGCTTGGTTCGCTCCACTGGTAAACAGGTTGCCGCTGGAAACCGCTGTGGCACTGCCCAACAGGCCGCTAAGCGAAAACTTCGGGTAGTACTCGGAGATGGCCTCACCGATCCTCGCATTGGCCGCAGCGAGATGCCGTTCGGCGACGATCAGGTCGGGCCGGCGCTGGAGCAGATCCGCGGGCGAGCCCAGGGAGGCAATCTTCGGCGTGGCCGGTATCGGCGCGGCTGCCGCAAGTTCAGCCCGGTGCGTACCCGGAGGCGACCCCAGCATCACATCCAGCGCGTTCATTGCCGCATCGAGGTAGGTCTGGAGGACGGGCACCGTCGCCTGGACCTGGGCCAGCTCCCCTTCCGTTTGCCGTACCTGATATTCGGCGGCGAGGCCCTTGCCGTAAAGCAAGTTGACTTTCGCCAGTAACTCCTGCTCGACCTTCACTTGCCGCTGGGCAATCTCAAGACGGGTCTGCAGCCCCCGGACGGCGATGTAGATATCCGCAGTCTGGGCGGTGACTTCCAGCCGCGTGGCAGCGACGCCCGCTTCCGATGCCTGATAGTCCGCCAATGCAGCCTCGCGTCCGCGCCGCAGCCCTCCGAAAACATCTATTTCCCAACTTGCGCCCAGGTCTGCTTCATAGGCGTTGCCCCATCGGTCATAGTTGGGTGTGGCATTGAGTACTTCCCCCAACGGGGTCTCAATCGATTGATGTGCCCGGGCCGCCGATCCACTGATGCTGCCCGAAGGAAGCAGCGCGGCGTCGGCGCCACCGAGCGCGGCACGCGCCTGCGTGACACGTGCTGACGCCTGCGCCAGATCAAGGTTCTGCTCAAGGGCCAGCGATACGAAGTGCGACAGCAGCGGATCGTCAAAACCCTGCCACCATGTCGCGAGGTCGGCCGTGCTTGCCACATGTTGTTGTTCAACCGCTGCTTGCCCGATGTAGTGAGCCGGAAGCGGTGCGTCGGGCCGGCGATAATCCGGGCCCACTGCGCAACCGGCCATGACGCTGGCGCACAGTAGAAGGGCGAGAGAACGGCGGGGAAGCATGAGTGTCCTCGGGACGGTAGTTGAGTGGTGACTATATTACGATATGGTCACTCGTTGTCAACATTCCTCCGCCGCGGTAAGCTCTTGGCATGAACAAAGCCCCTTCCTTTGTCCCGCAAGAGCGGGGACCGTCGGATCATGACGTCCGCACCCAGATCGTCGAAGCTGCAACCGAGCACTTCAGCCATTTCGGCTACGAGAAGACAACCGTTTCCGACCTTGCCAAAGCCATCGGATTTTCCAAGGCCTACATCTACAAATTCTTCGGTTCCAAACAGGCGATTGGCGAAGTGATCTGTTCTGGCTGCCTGACTACGATGATGACGGCAGTGGGCGAGGCCATTTCCGATGCTCCCACTGCATCCGAGCGTTTGCGCCGAATGTTCCGGGCACTCGTGAAAGCCGGCAGCGACCTGTTTTTCCACGACCGCAAGCTCTACGACATTGCTGCCGCGGCGGCCAGCGGGCCATGGCCCTCGGTGCAGGCCTATGAAGAACATATCAAGCAGCTCATCACGGAAATCATCGTCGAAGGTCGTGATTCAGGCGAATTCGAGCGCAAAACACCTCTGGACGAGACAGCCAACGCCATCTATCTGGTGATGCGGCCCTACGTCAATCCGCTCTTGCTCCAGCACAGTCTCGACCTCGCTGCCGAGGCCGCAACGCGGCTTTCCGGCTTGGTTCTGCGCAGCCTGGCGCCATGACTGGCTGAAGGTCGTTGGTGACTATTGACTAAATTGGTCACTAAGATGAGAATGTAGGTCCTGTCTTGCGAGGAAGGACCTCATGCGCCGCCGCCACATTGCGTCATCCGTCATATGCCTGTTGCCACTCGCCTTGGCGGCATGTGGCAATAAACACGCTTCCGATCCGCGCACCGAAGCTCCCCTAGTCGGGATCGCACCGGTCACGGTGGCGCCCTCTGCGTCGCTGTCATTCACCGGCGTCGTAGGTGCCCGAGTTCAGAGCGACCTGGGTTTTCGTGTCGCCGGAAAGGTGCTGCAACGTCTGGTCGATACGGGACAGACGGTCAAGCGTGGCCAGGTGCTCATGCGAATCGATCCGATCGACCTGCGGTTGGATGCGGCCGCACGGAAGGAGACGGTTGCTGCGGCCCGTGCCCGGGCGAAGCAGGCCGCCGAAGATGAAGCTCGCTATCGCGGACTGGTGGCTGCTGGCGCGGTATCAGCGTCGGCCTATGGTCAGATCAAGGCGGCAGCCGATTCCGCCCGCGCCGACCTACAGGCGGCCGAGGCGCAGGCCGATGTAGCGAACAATGCATCGAGCTACGCCGTATTGCTGGCCGACGCCGACGGCGTCGTCGTGGACACGCTGGCCGAGCCCGGCCAGGTCGTCAGCGCGGGCCAAGTCGTGGTGCGTCTTGCACACGCAGGCCCTCGCGAAGCCATCGTCCAATTGCCTGAAACGCTGCGTCCGGCCATCGGCTCCGGGAGCGAGGCCACGCTGTACGGCCGGGATCAGACAGCCGTACCCGCGAAGTTGCGACAGCTCTCGAGCGCAGCAGATCCCCTGACGCGTACCTATGAGGCGCGATATGTACTCGAGAGCGCACTTGCCCATGCGCCGCTCGGTGCCACTGTCACCATCCGTATACCGGATAAAGAAAGTTCTGCGCAGACTGGGATGCAGGTACCGATCGGTGCCGTTTTCGATCCGGGCAAGGGCACGGGCGTCTGGGTGGTAACCGGCAATCCGGCTCATGTCGCATGGCGTCCGGTCAAAGTGCTCAGCCTGACCGACGACACCGCACGCGTTGACGGCCTCGACGGCAAACTCGAGGTCGGTACCCCGGTCGTGACACTCGGCGCCCCGCTACTGCATGACGGCGAAAAGGTCCGGCCCTCGAATGTCGCCACACAGACGGCCGAGATCGTAGAACGTGGAGGCTTGCGATGAGCGGTTTCAATCTCTCGGCGCTCGCTGTCCGCGAACGCTCTGTCACGCTGTTCCTGATCATCCTGATCTCCGTGGCAGGCGTCATCGCCTTCCTCAAACTGGGGCGCGCGGAAGACCCGCCGTTTACGATCAAGCAGATGACCATCGTCACCGCGTGGCCGGGGGCAACGGCTCAGGAGATGCAGGATCAGGTCGCCGAGCCCCTGGAAAAGCGCATGCAGGAGTTGCGCTGGTACGACCACACGGAGACGTTCACCCGTCCCGGCCTGGCCTTCACCGTGATGGAGCTGCGCGACAATACACCACCGTCGCAGGTGCAGGAGCAGTTTTACCAGGCACGCAAGAAGATCCACGACGAATCGGCGCAACTGCCGGCGGGCGTCATCGGCCCTATGGTGAACGATGAATATTCGGATGTGACCTTCGCACTGTTCGCCTTGAAAGCCCAGGGTGAGCCACAACGGTTGCTGGTGCGCGAAGCGGAGGCACTGCGCCAGCAGCTGCTGCATGTCGCGGGCGTAGAGAAGGTCAACCTTGTCGGCGAACGGCCCGAACGTGTCTTCGTGTCCTTTTCCCACGATCGCCTGGCGACGCTCGGCGTTTCGCCACAAGACATCTTCGCGGCACTCAACAGCCAGAATCTTCTCACCCCGGCGGGTTCGATCGACACTCAAGGGCCACAGGTCTTCATTCGCCTGGACGGCGCCTTCGACAAGCTGCAGCAGATTCGCGATACACCGATTGTTGCCCATGGGCGGACGTTCAAGCTGTCGGATGTCGCCCAGGTGAAGCGGGGTTACGAAGATCCTCCGACGTTCCTGGTCCGCAACGATGGCAAGCCGACGCTGTTGCTGGGCATTGTGATGCGTGACGGTTGGAACGGCCTGGATCTGGGCAAGGCGCTGGATCAGGAGGTCACCAAGATCAATGCCGGATTGCCGCTGGGCGTGAGCCTGACGAAAGTGACCGACCAGTCCGTCAACATCAAGTCGGCCACCAACGAATTCATGGTCAAGTTCTTTGTCGCCCTGCTCGTGGTGATGGTTGTGTGCTTCGTGAGCATGGGGTGGCGTGTCGGCGTCGTGGTCGCGGCGGCCGTCCCGCTGACACTGGCGGGTGTGTTCGTTGTCATGGCCGCCGCGGGGGACAACTTCGACCGGATCACCCTCGGTTCACTGATCCTCGCCTTGGGCCTGCTGGTTGACGACGCCATCATCGCCATCGAGATGATGGTCGTGAAAATGGAGGAAGGCTACAGTCGGGTCCAGGCATCCGCCTACGCGTGGAGCCATACGGCCGCGCCCATGCTGGCCGGCACCCTCGTCACGGTCGTCGGTTTCCTGCCCAACGGCTTTGCCCGGTCCACCGCCGGCGAATACACCCACAACATGTTCTGGATCGTGGGCATTGCGCTGATCACTTCATGGATTGTCGCCGTGGTCTTCACACCGTACCTCGGCGTGAAGTTGCTGCCGGAAATACCGAAGATCGAAGGCGGCGAGAAGAGCATCTACGACACGCCGCGCTACAACCGCTTCCGCCGCGTGCTGGGCCGGGTCATCGCCCGCAAATGGTTGGTGGCTGGAGCGGTCGTAGGATTGTTTGCACTGGCCATCATCGGCATGGGGCTGGTCAAGAAGCAGTTTTTCCCGACGTCAGATCGACCGGAAGTGCTTGTTGAGGTGCAGATGCCGTATGGCACCTCGATTGAGCAGACCAGCGCGGCAACGGCCAAGGTCGAAGCCTGGCTGGCGAAACAGAAGGCGGCAAAGGTCGTCACGTCTTACATCGGCCAGGGCGCTCCACGCTTCTTCCTGGCGATGGCGCCTGAATTGCCCGATCCGTCGTTCGCCAAAATCGTGGTGCTCACAGGCGATGAGAAGGAACGGGATGCCCTCGAGGACAGACTGCGCCAGGCGGTGGCCGACGGGTTGGCGCCCGAGGCGCGGGTGCGCGTCACCCAGATTGTGTTCGGCCCTCCTTCGCCATTTCCCGTGGCCTTCCGCGTCATGGGGCCGGACCAGGAAGAACTTCGCGCGATCGCCACGCAGGTCAAGGCGGTCATGCGCGCCAGTCCGATGATGCGTACCGTCAATACCGACTCGGGACTGCGCGTTCCCACCTTGCGCATCACCTTGAACCAGGATCGGCTGCAGGCCGTAGGGTTGAGTTCGAGTGCCGTAGCACAGCAACTCCAGTTCCTGCTGACCGGTGTCCCGGTCACTGCGGTTCGCGAGGACATTCGCTCTGTGCAAGTGGTGGCACGCGCGGCTGGTGACATCCGCCTTGATCCAGCAAAGATCAACGGCTTCACGCTGTTGGGATCGGCCGGCCAGCGCGTTCCGCTCTCACAAGTCGGAACCGTGAATGTTCAGATGGAGGACCCCGTTCTTCGTCGAAGAGACCGCACGCCGACCATCACAGTACGCGGCGACATTGCAAACGGGTTGCAACCGCCAGACGTATCAACGGCGATGCTGAAGCAACTGCAGCCGATCATCGCCAAGCTGCCGGATGGCTACACGATCGAAGAAGCAGGCTCCATCGAACAGTCTCGCAAGGCCAACGGGGCCATCGTGCCGCTTCTTCCCATCATGATCGCGGCCACGCTCCTCATCATCATCCTGCAGGTGCGCTCGATCGCGACCATGATCATGGTGTTTGCGACCAGTCCGCTCGGCCTGATCGGCGTTGTTCCCACACTGTTGTTGTTCAATCAGCCGTTTGGCATCAATGCGCTGGTTGGCCTGATAGCGCTCTCAGGGATCGTGATGCGCAACACCCTGATCCTTGTCGGGCAAATAAGGGACAACGCAGAACATGGATTGGCGCCTTTCGATGCCGTGATCGAGGCGACGGTGCAGCGTGCGCGACCGGTGATTCTGACCGCATTGGCGGCGATCTTCGCCTTCATCCCGCTGACCCATTCGGTGTTCTGGGGAACTCTCGCGTACACGCTGATCGGCGGCACGTTTGCAGGAACCATTTTGACCCTAGTGTTCCTGCCGGCCATGTATTCCATCTGGTTCAAGATCAAGCCTGCGCAATCGCATGGCTGATCCACTGTTCATCCCAATTCACCCTTGACGAAAGGAACTTCCATGTCCAATTCCAAAGTAGTCGTTATTACCGGTGTGTCATCGGGCATCGGACGCGCCACCGCGGAGAAGTTTTCCAAGCGGGGCTCCCAGGTATTCGGCACTGTGCGCAACACGGCAAAAGCAAAACCAATTCCCGGTGTTGCACTGATCGAGATGGATATCCGTGACGAAGCGTCGGTTCAAAAGGGAATCCGGGCCATCATTGCTCAGGCCACGCGCATCGACGTGCTGGTCAATAGTGCGGGCATGACCCTGATCGGCTCAACAGAGGAAACGTCGATCGACGAGGCTCAGTCACTGCTAGATACCAACGTCCTGGGCGTCTTGCGCACAACCCAGGCGGTCCTGCCGCACATGCGCAAGCAAGGCTCAGGAAGGATAGTCAACATCAGCTCGGTGCTTGGCTTTCTTCCTGCTCCGTACATGAGCCTCTATTCGGCATCCAAGCATGCCGTTGAGGGACTGTCCGAGACCCTGGACCACGAGGTACGCCAATTCGGAATTCGCGTGGCGCTGGTCGAACCGTCTTTTACAAGAACCAACCTGGATCTCAACGCGCCCCAGACGGCTTCCAAGATATCCGACTACAGCAGAGAGTTCGGCGTCGTTTCCCAGGCCATCCAGAGAAATGTCCAAAAGGCGCCCGAACCCGATGGCGTAGCCGACACCATCGTCGATGCTGCTTTGGGAGCCTGGAAGATGCGCCGTACGCCCAAAGGCGAGGCCTCCCTGCTGGCCAAATTGCGCCGCTTCATGCCTGCCGGACCGGTCGAGAAAGGCCTCAGAAAAACGTTTGGCCTGGGTTGACATCGCACCTGATTGAACGTGGCGACTTTAATATTCCAGCCACGTTTCACGGCTAATTTCAGTCTTAAGAGCGTCTTATGCCCACCGTATCGAATAGTGATTGGACTGCTCAACAGGAAACGCAAGGGAACGCTCCCTTGCCGGCGACGGAAAGCCTGGTCTCGTTCAAGCGGAACGGCTCGCCGGCAAGACCGGGCGCGAAATCCTTGAAGCCATGATGTCCGGCGACCTGCCATACCCACCGATGAACGAGACCATGAATATGACGTTGCTGGAAGTAGGTGACGGACGAGCTGTGTTTCAAGGAATTCCTCTGCAGCAGCACTACAACCCGCTGGGCTCGGTGCACGGCGGCTGGTTTGCCACACTCCTCGATTCGGCATTGGGCTGCGCCGTGCAAACCACGCTACCGGCCGGCCGCTCCCACACCACGGCCGAACTCAGCTTGAACATCGTGCGGCCAGCGTCACATAAGACAGGCCCGCTGCGTGCAGTTGGCACGGTTATCCGCGCTGGCCGACAGATCGCCACAACAGAAGCCCGTGTGGAGGACGAACAAGGCAAGCTGTATGCACACGCGACCACAACTTGTTTTGTCTTCGACGTGCCAGCCAGTAGCGCTAGCTGACTGCAATCCCCGACGGCATGGCCGCTTTGCGGCATGCATTTGCGGAAGGCGACCGGCCGTTGTTGGCCGGAAGGCGCCTGTCGTTGGCGTCCGCACTGGTCAGCACCAGCAAGGTGGTCAGAGATTGCCAGCAGGCCGGTCATTGGTTACCGGAGCACTGGTCAACGAAAGCCGGCATCCGCAGAGCGGTCAACAACGGTCCGTCGACTGCTGCAAATATGTGGGGCAAAGCGGACGTTCGAGCACGTATCGCTTACCGCAACAGTTGGGTAGTGCACATCTCGCATATCTGCTATCCGTGACGAGCGGGCTTCGGCGGAAATCAACTGGTGAAGAGATCCTTGCCCAGTTGCTGGAGTAGGCCTGCGACTCACCCATCAGATTACACAAAATTATGCACACCCTCGGCTGTCGATTTGCTTTGCGAAAATTCGTATCGGCTCAACAATTTTTGCTTTTCTGTGCTTGACCGGAAGGGAAGAACGACATCGCGGTGGTAAGTTTCCATACGGTTCAATGGCAGGGCATCAGGCATGAGATCATGGCGCGCATGGCCATTCACCTTGGTGCTAGCCGTCTGTTCGTTGGGCGGCCTTGTGTCCACCACCCGTGCCGAGCAGCCCACCCGTCACATTGACGTCACTGTTGACGGCCCGAAGGCGCCGCTCGATCGCTTTTTCAATCTGTCGGTCGGCTCGGACTACCCGGGTACGTTGATCCGTGCCGACAGCCTCGCGCAGCTGCGCATTCAGCACCGGGAGCTGGGCTTCCGTTACGTCCGCTTCCACGCCATCTTCCACGACGTACTCGGAACCTATCGTGAGGTTCAGGGCAAGCCGGTCTACGACTGGACCAAGATCGACTATCTCTACGACCACCTCCTCGCGATGGGAGTGCGGCCATTCGTCGAGCTGGGGTTCACCCCCGAGGCGATGAAGACCTCGGACCAGCACGTCTTCTACTGGAAGGGCAATACATCGCACCCGCAGATGGATCAGTGGGCGGGGCTGGTCGCCGCCTTCGCGCGCCATCTGGAACAGCGCTATGGCAGACGGGAAATCCGCAGGTGGTACTTCGAGGTCTGGAACGAGCCGAATCTGGCCAGCTTCTGGCAGAACGCCGACCAGGCAGCCTATTTCCACCTCTACGATGTCACCGCGCGCACCATCAAGCGCATCGATCCGAAACTACGGGTCGGCGGTCCGGCCACCGCAGGCGCCGCGTGGATCCCGTCATTCATCGCGCATGTCGTGCAGGTGGGCGCACCACTGGATTTCATCACCACCCATACCTATGGCGTGGAGGGCGGCTTTCTCGACCAGGACGGCAAGGCCGATACCAAACTTTCGCCTTCGCCCGATGCGATCGTCAGCGACGTGCGCAGGGTGCGCGCGCAAATCCAGGCGTCGCGCCGGCCGGGGCTACCGCTCTACATCACCGAATGGAGCACCAGCTACACCCCGCGCGACGCCGTGCACGACTCGTACGTGAGCGCCGCCTATATTCTCGCCAAGCTCAAGGCTTGCGAAGGCCTGGCCCAGGGCATGAGCTACTGGACCTTCAGCGACCTGTTCGAAGAGCCAGGCCCGCCGACCGCGCCGTTCCAGGGCGGCTTCGGCCTGATGACGCCCGAGGGTATCCGCAAGCCGGCCTACTTCGCCTACAAGTACCTCAACGCGCTGGGCCGGACCGAACTGAAAACCCCGGACACGCAGAGTCTCGTGACGTGGGACGATGGCGTGCTGAAAGCCCTTATCTGGGATTTCGCCACGCCCCGGCAGGACAAGACCGACCGCGACTTCTACACCAAGATTTTGCCTGCCCGTTCTGCTCCGTCGGTAAGCCTCGACCTGAAACACCTGCGCCCGGGCACGTACCGCGTCGAGATCCACCGCACCGGCTTCGACGCCAACGACGCCTATACGGCTTACTTGCGGATGGGCTCGCCGGCCTCACTGAGCCCGGCGCAACTGCGAAAACTACAGGACGCGACCCGGGACATTCCTGAGGAGCGTCAGCTGACCATTGGTCCGACAGGTGCCGCCACCCTGCGCATTCCGATACGGACCAACGACGTCGTGCTGGTCGTCGTGAAAAAGCCGTCGCTTCAACCCCGAAGCAGCGCAGAGGTTCCCGGTGTGCTCTAGCTGGCTCAGGTGGCGGGGGGCGCATGCGGCTCAGCAGATGGCAGCGTGAAGGTCAACCACACGGATCGAGGGAGTGCCGCTTCGGGACCAAATGCCAGCCTCAGGCGCTCCCGCAGGTTGACGAGGCCGGTACCGGTTCCATCGTTTGTCTGCATCAGGCCCACGCCAGTATCGGCAACTCCGACCCGACAGCGTTCGCCACGTACCTGCACTCGAACGTCGATGCGGCCGCCGCCCATTCGGCGAAGCTGAGGTTGGTGGTGATGGCCAGACTGGTGTGCTGGTAGCGCTTGCCGATGAGGTGCAACAGCAAGGCGCCGCCAACCTGCGAGAACGGCAAGTAGCCCAGTCCGTCGAGGATGACCAGGTCGGCCTCGATGAGACGGGTAGTCCCTGCTGCAACCACAGGAGCGGATGTTCAATCCTTAACAAACATTTATTTTCGTTTCAGGTTGCTTTTAGGTCGAGCGGTTAGAGATGGCGAAAGGTTTCGTGTAATCGAAGTTACCGGGGAGAAAATAGTCGTTGTTGGGCGACCGGAATCTTTGATCGTAGTGTCCCGTTCGAAACAATTCGGACATACCGGGGAAGGGGTTAAATCATGAAAAGCAAACATACCGTCGCATCTGCGATGCAGCCGGTTGTGACGGCATTTTCGTCACGGCTTGTCCCGGCGCCTAAGCTTGTGAATGATCCAGTGCCACCGGGTATGGGTACCCGCACCCAGCCATTCGTACAGCGGCCACTCGCGCGCGCCATATTCATGATCGTGGCGGGGCTCATGGCCACCACCGCCGCGGCGCACGCCGCGGACCTCACCGGCGATTCCCCGGTCACCGCGGCCGCGGGCGGGACGAGCGCTCCGGCTGCCGATTCCGCGCCGCAGACCGCAGCGGCAGGCTCGGTCGCGCCCCCCGTCGAGCAGAAGAAAGTCAAGCGGCTGGAAGCCGTCACGGTCACCGGCAGTCTGATCCAGGTGCACAGCCGCAGCGAAGTTTCTTCCAGCCCGCTGGCGACGATCGGCATCGACCAGATCGCCGCCGCCGGCCAGATCTCCCTCGACACGGCAATCGGCCGGATGCCACAGTTCGCGGCTGCACAGGGCCAGAGCGAGGTCGGCGACGTGCAAGGGGCCACCGGCTTCCAGGGCGGCCAGTCCTACGCCGACCTGCGTGGCCTCGGCGCCGAGCGCACCTTGGTGCTGCTCGACGGGCAGCGCCTGGTGCCGACCAACCCGAACGGCGCGGTCGACCTGAACTTGATTCCCATGGCGCTGCTCGAAGACGTCGACGTGATCACCGGCGGCGCCTCGGCTACATACGGTTCGGACGCCGTAGCGGGTGTCGTCAACTTCCGCCTGCGTCAGCACTTCCAGGGCATCCAGCTCTCCGCTCAGACCGGGGGGAGCACCCAAGGCGGTGGCCAGGAAAACAGCGCCAGCATCCTTATGGGCAACAACTTCGCGGACAACAAGGGCAACGCGGTCCTCGACCTCGAGTACAACCAGCGCGACGCGATCACCGGTGCGGATCGCTCCTTCTTTTCCGACCCCGTGAACTTCAATCGCGCCGTGCCGCGCGCGCCGGAAGGTATTTTCAGCGCTGGCGAGCTTGGTGGGAATATTCCGATTTCCGCGGTCAACTCCATCCTGGCTGGCTACCCTGGCACGACGCCGATCTCGGGCACCGGCAACTACGGTGGCTACATCGGTCTGAACAGTAACGGCACCCTGTTCACCACGCGCGCCGCGGGCAACTGCGTGCAGAACTACCAAGGGCCGGTGGGCAAGATCCCGGGGCTCGAGATTTCACCGAATTGCTCGACGATCGAGAACTATCTGGGGAAATACTTCTTTGTGCAGGTTCCGTCGCATCGGATCAATCTGTTCTCGAAGGTCACCTACAAATTCGACGAATTCCTCGAGGCATATGCCCAGATCAACTTCATGAGCTCGACCGCCACGGACAACAACGGCCCCGCGTTCGCCGGTCCAGGCAAGTACGTTTACGTGCCGCAGAACAATCCATTCGTGACGGGCAATGCCGCGTTGATGTCCCTGCTCAATGCCCGCACTGCAACGACCGCTGGCGGTTCCCCGAGCACCGGGCCGCTGGAGATGGAAGCCTGGTTGACCGGGCTCGGGCCGCGCATCGAGAGCTTCCGTTACCATAACTACCAGCTGACCGGCGGACTCAATGGCTGGTTCGGCTGGTCGAGCTGGAAGTGGAACGCTTTTGCGTCGTACGGACAGACCAACTTCAACAACGATCAGCAGAACAACGTCAATCTGCCGGCGCTCGAGAATATCTTGTACGGCACGGCGAACTACGTTGGTTCCAATGGCAACAACTGTGTCGGTTACGCTTGGAATCCACTCGGTGGCCACCCGGTAAGTCCCGGCTGTCTGGCGTATGTCACGGGTACCGCGCATAACAACATGGTGCTCACGCAGGATTACTTCCAGGCCTCCGTCAGCGGGGATCTCGTGGACCTGTGGGCAGGGACTGTTGAGGCCGCATTCGGCGTCGACTACCGCTCGGATAGGTTCAACTACCGGGCCGATTCGTCTCTGAATCCGGCATTCAACGTGATGCCCTCGCCGATCCCGCCGGACATTATCTCCCCGTCGTACGACCTTATTGGTTCGACGGCCGGCTCGATGAACGTGGGCGAGGCGTTCGGTGAGCTGCGTGTGCCGCTGCTGAGCAACGAGCCGCTTGCAAAGGATCTGTCGCTCGACCTCGGCGAGCGTTATTCGCATTACAACCTGTTCGGCGGCGAAAACACCTGGAAGGTGGGTCTGAGCTGGCAGGTCAACGACGCGTTGATGTTCCGTGGCGGGTTCAACCGGGCGATTCGCGCGCCGAGCCTGCAGGAGCTGTACAACCCGGTCGTGCAGGCGCAAGACAGCATCAATGGCGATCCGTGCGAAGTCGGCAGTCCGCAACGCAGCGGTTCGAATGCCTCCCAGGTGCAGGCGTTGTGCCAGGCGCAAGGTGTGCCCGCGTCGGTGTATCCATCGTTCACCTACGGTCTCAATTCGGCGAACGGCATCATCACCGGCAACACCGATCTGAAGCCGGAGAAATCCGATACCTACACGTTGGGCTGGGTGCTGACGCCGCGCTTCAATGCGCCGATGGCGCGTGACCTCGGCATGTCCGTTGACTACTACCACACCGCGATCAAGGGCGCGATCGCAGGCGTGACCCTCGATTCGGTCCTGCAGAACTGTTTCAACGCCAACAACTCGAATCCGGGCTACTCCGAGAGCAACCCCTTCTGCCAGCGAATCACGCGTGATCCGGCCACCGGAGCCATCACGCTGGGCCGGGAATCCTCGGAGAATATCGGTTCGTATGTCACCACAGGCGTCGACGTCGAAGCGCACTGGGGTTTCCCGTTGCGCGACTTGGGGCTACCCCTCGATGGCAAGGTAAGGCTGCAGACGTTCATCTCGTACGTGCACTCGCTGACGATTTCCGGCGTGCCTGGGATCGCGGCCAGTAACTACGCGGGCTCGGTTGCCGATACCAGTACGGCGTTGGCGGCCGATGGCTCGAGCATCTCTGACCTGTCGCATCCGAGATGGAAGGCCAACACGACGATCGGCTACTCCGTTGGGCCGGTGTCGGCGGCGCTGCACTGGCGCTACATCTCGGCGATGACTGACTTGATGGACGGCGCCGGAAGCGGCGATCCTGGTGTCCCGGCCTACAACTACTTCGACTTGGATGCTCATTGGCAGGCGACCCACAACATCATGCTCACAGCGGGCGTTGCAAATCTGACCGACAAGGCCCCGCCGCGGATCGCGGGCGCACCACTGCTGACGGATGCGGCGACTTACGATGTCGTGGGACGCACGTACTTCGTCGGCATCAAGGCCAAGCTATGAAGTAAGGCGCATGTCCCGGTTCCGGCTGCGTGTCCACTCACGCAGTCGGAGCCGAACTAGAGCCGCTTTATGGCAACGCCGAAAAGTCTCACACACCTGCAACATGGTCCCGTGCCGACAATCGAGGGGATCGACACGATGAAACAGCAGACATTCCGGATGGTGGCGGATCAAGGCGAAGGTTTCGAGCAACACCCGTGTGTTCCTCTACCTGTCGACCGCTGGTGGTGGCCCATGGAGCCTGGATCGGTTGATTCGACGCCGGTAAGCCTGCTCGCGAAATCATGGCTGCGCGGCGGCCTTCTGACACTATTTGTATGGAATTCGCATTCACAATATGTCGGAACGACCCCGGTTCTGACACTTCTTGATAGTAATGGTTGTGATTAACTCGCAGTAAGATCAGGTTGTATGCGGAAAAGCATGAGTTGGCCGCGTGGCCAACGTTGATCCACCGGCGCAACGCGGATCGAATGCCCCGATCTGGTCTCTGGCCACCATCGGCTCGAACTCAAGCATTCGCTGGCCAGGACGGGACAAGTGCGCGCTGGCTTCGACGGGGGGAAGTCATTGGATCGGCTGTCTGCGTTGGAGCGCACGCAGTTTTCGAGGGTCCGCCGGAGAGGCGCAGGCGCTGGCTAGACCGCGGCCCGGTCGATGCCGCCCGCAATCCAGCGCCTGGAACGGGCGCCCAGAGCGTCCAGATACGCGTAGATCACCGGCGTGATGTAGAGCGTGAGCAGCTGGGAGAACACCAGGCCGCCAGCGACGCAGAGCCCGAGCGGCCGGCGCGAATCCGCACCCATGCCGGTACCGAACGCAATGGGCAACGTGCCCATCAGGGCGGCCATGGTGGTCATCATGATGGGTCGGAAACGGATCATCGCCGCTTCGTGAATCGCCTGCCGCGCAGGCACGTCGTCGTTGCCGCGCTGACGCTCCAGCGCGAAGTCGATCATCATGATCGCGTTCTTCTTGACGATGCCGATCAGCATGATCATGCCGACAAAGGCATACAGGGTCATCGGCAGGCGGAAGAGATAGAGCGTCAGCAGCGCGCCCATCGAAGCGGATGGCAGGCCGGACAGGATCGTGATCGGGTGGATGAAGCTCTCGTACAGCATGCCAAGGATGATGTAGACGACGATCACGGCGACCAGCAGCAACCAGCCCATGTTGGAGGTCGAGCTCTGGAACGCCGCCGCGGTGCCGGCGAAGCTGCCCTGTATGTCGGCCGGAATGCCGATCGCGAGCGTCGCGCGCCGAACGCCGGCCACCGCGTCGCTCAGGGCTTTGCCGGGGGCCATGTCGAAGGAGACCGTGATCGCCGGAATCTGCCCCGAATGATTGATCTCCTGCGGCATGGTGCTCGGCCGCACGCTGGCCACCGCGGCCAGCGGCACCATGGCATTGCCATTGCCGCGCAGGTACAGCCTGGACAAGGCCGATGCGTCCTTCTGGTATTTCGGCAGCAGTTCAAGCATGACCTTGTACTGGTCCGCCGCCGCGTAGATCTGCGATACCTGCTGCCCTCCGAATGCGTCGGCCAGCGTCGCCTCGATCTGGTCGGGCGTCACGCCGAGCGCCCCGGCCCGCGCGCGATCGATGCTGACCTCCACGGAGGGTGCGGCCCGATCGAAGTCGCTGTTGACGCCGACGAAGGTCGGGTCGCGCTGCAGGGTGTCGACCAGGCGGATGGAATAATCCTGCAGCTCGGCCAGGTTGAGCCCCCGGAGCGTGTACTGGTAGCTGGAGCGCGAGCTGCGACCGCCGACGCGGATGCTGGGCGGATTGACGATCGTGACCCGCGTCCCCGGGATGTCACTCAGCTTCGCGCGCAGCTCATTCGTCACCTGGTCGGCGGAAAGCCGGCGTTGCGCGAGCGGCTTGAGGGCGATGACCAGGCTGCCGCTCTCGTCGGACTGCAATGCCCCCACGTTGGGGTCCCGCTCGATGATCTGCCGCACCTCGGCGACGTACTTGATGTACTGGTCGAACGAGGTGCCCACCGCGACCTGGACGTCGCCGCGGAGCTGGCCGGTGTCGTCGCTGGGCAGGAAGTCCTGCGGCATCACCTCGAACAGGACGACGCTCGCCAGGATGCTCGCCACGAACAAGCCCAGGATGAACCGGCCGTGGTCCATGCTCCAGCGGAGGCTTCGGTCGTACGCGTCCCGCAGCCGGTCGAAGGCACGCTCGCTCCAGCGGTAGAGCGCGTTGTGGTCTTGCGGGTCCTCGCGCCGCAGGACCCGCGCGCACAGCATCGGCGTCAGCGTCACCGAGACCAGGCCCGATATCAGGATGGCCACGATGATCGTCACGGCAAATTCGTGCAGCAGGCGGCCGATGATCCCGCCCATGAAGACGATGGGTATGAACACCGCCGCCAGCGACACCGTCATCGAGATGATCGTGAAGCCGATCTCCTCGGATCCCCTGAGCGCGGCGGTGCGCGGGCTCTCCCCCGCCTCGATGTGCCGGACGATGTTCTCGAGCATCACGATCGCGTCGTCCACGACGAAGCCCACCGAAAGCGTCAATGCCATCAGCGAGAGATTGTCGAGGCTGAAGCCCAGGGCGAACATGCCGAGGAAGGTGCCGACGATGGCGATGGGGAGGGCAAGGGACGGGATCAGCGTCGCCCTGACCGTGCGCAGGAACAGGAAGATCACGCCGACGACCATCACGCCGGCAATGAGCAGCGTCAGCTGCACATCGTCGACCGCCGCCCTGATCGACTGGCTGCGGTCGTAGAAGATATGCATCCTGATCGACGCCGGAAGCTGCGCCGAGAACTGCGGCAGCATGGCCTTGACGTGGTCCACCACCGCGATGGTGTTTGATCCCGGCTGGCGCTGGATTTCGATGGTCACGGCGCGCTGGTCGTTGTACCAGTCCGCCGAGCGGACATCCTCGACGCTGTCCACGACCCTGGCCACGTCGCCGAAGGTCACGGGAGCGCCGCCGCGATAGGCGATGATCTGGCGGCGGAACTGCGCCGCGCTGCTGAGCTGGCCATCGGTATGCACGACCGCCGTCCTCGACGGGCCGTTGAGCACGCCGGACGCCTGATCCGTGCTGGTGGCGCTGACGGCCGCGGCCAGGTCGCCCAGGGTCAGGTCCCTGGCCGCCAGCGCAGCTGGATCGGCCTGGATCCGCACGGCGTACTTGGCCGGTCCGTGGACCGTGGCCTGGGCGACGCCGTCCACCGTCGAGATCTGGTTCACGATCACGGTCCGCGCATAGCGGTCGATGGTCGCTATCGGAAGGCTCTTCGACGTAAGCACGATGAAGAAGACCGGTTGCGCCGAGGGATCGTTCTTGCGGATCGTGGGCGGATTCGGCATCGCGCTCGGCAGCAGGCGACTGACGCTCGAGATCGCCGCCTGCACGTCCTGCGCGGCGGCGTCGATGTTGCGGTCGAGGTTGAACTGGATCGTGATGCTGGTCGACCCCTGGCTGCTCGACGAAGTCATCGAGTCCACCCCGGGGATGCCGGACAAGGCGCTTTCCAGCGGAGTCGCCACGGCCGATGCCATGGTCTCCGGATCGGCGCCGGGCAGGTTGGCGCGCACGTTGATCGTCGGAAAGTCCATGTTCGGCAGTTCGCTGACCGGCAGCATGAAATAGCCGAACGTCCCGAAGATCACCAGGGCGGCCATGACCAGGATCGTCATGACGGGACGTTCGACGAACCGGCGCGAGATGTTCATTGCGGCTGGCCGGTCCCGGCGCCGCCCGGCGCACTCGGCCGTGCGCCGTCGTCCGCGGCGAAGATGTGCACCCTGGCTCCCGGGGTGACACGCAGCTGCCCCTCGACGATCACCTGTTCACCGGGCCTGAGATCGCCGGAGACGGCTACGTTCCTCGAGTCGTCGAAAAGAACCTTGATGTCGCGCTGCACGGCGCGCCCGTCCTGCACCTGGTAGACATAGGGGCCGTCGGGCCCCTCGTTGATCGCATCGTGGGGGACCACCAGGGCGTCCGGAATGTCGTCCAGCGTGACGCGGACGTTGACCAGCTCGCCCGGCAGCAACGAAAAATCCGCGTTGCCGAAATTGGCGCGCAGCTCGACCGTGCCGCTCTGGCTGCTGACCGCATTGCTGGTGAAGTCGACCGGCGCCGACAGCGCGGCACCATGGGCGCCGGGCAAGTCGATCTCGGCGAGGATGGGGTGCGATTCGAGCCGCGCATGGATGCGCGGCAAGTCGGACTGCGGCAGGTTGAAGGAGAGCTTCACCGGCTGGATCTGCGCGATCGTGACCAGCGGCGTGCCACTGGTCGCCGCGACCATGTTGCCCGGCTGCACCAGCAGCGGCCCGGTCTTGCCATCGATCGGGGACCGTATCCGGGTGTAGCCGAGGTTGATCCGCGCGAGTTCCAGCGTGGCCTTGTCGGCCGCCACCGTGGCGGCCAGCACCGCCACGTTCGTCGACGAGGTGTCGTGCAACTGCGCGGAGATCGTGTGGCGGCGATACAGGTCCTGGTAGCGCCCCAGGTCGCGGCGGGCGTTTTCCAGCAGCGCCTGATCCCGCTGCAAGGTCGCACTGGCCTGGTCGACCGCGGCCTGGAACGGGCGCGGATCAATCTGGAACAGCAGGTCCCCCCGCTGGACGAAACTTCCTTCCTTGAAAGCGGCGGACTCCAGCGTGCCTTCGACCCGCGCCGTGACCTGGACCGTAGCCGCCGCGACGATCGTGCCGACCGTGTGCTCGACGACGGCCATGCGGCGGCGCTCGACGGTCGATACGCGGATCGGCACGGTTTTGTCCGCGGGGACGCGAGTGTGTGCGCCGGTTCCGGCGTAATGCCAGTAGATTCCCAGAACACACGCCAGCGCCATGGTTCCGAGAAGTCCGCTGCGGATACTGCGCTTGCTCATGCCCACCATCCCGGATCTCGTGATGTCGCGTGCACTCCCGATTTGCCGATGGCGGGCGGCCGCCAGGGCGGCAACGGCAGCCATGGAGGACAGGTGGCAGGGAGTGTCGAAGGTCGAGCGTGCCGCCAGCGGCAAGGCCGGGTTCGCCAGTCCCCTGAGAAACCTGTGGATGCTGGTCGTTCTGCCTTAGCCTTTTCTTAGTGAAACGCTCGTCTGCACCATGACCGCAGACAAGCCGGCACCGATGGCGTCCCTTCTGCGCGGATGCTCGTGGCGGTACGCCAGGGGCCGTTCGGCGACCGGCCTGCACCGGTGGCGGACTGCCCGGCGAGGCGCCGGCCGCGTCAGGCCGCCAACCGTTCCAGCCAATCCTCCAGCTGCATCAGCACCTGGCCGCGGCCGGGTTCGGCTTCGTTGAACAGCTCGTGGTACAGGCCCGCGAAGTAGCGCGTGGTGAGCCTTTTCGTGCGCGCGGCGGCGGTGGAGAAATCGCGGCTGCCGGCGGCGTCGACCAGGGCGTCTTCGCCGGCCACCAGCAGCAGGGCCGGCACTTCGAGGCGGTCGGCGTCGGCGATGCAGGCGGCGCCGGCGCGGAAGATGAAGTCGGCGAGGCGCGGGCTGACGCGGTCGTGGCACAGCGCATCGTCGCGGTAGGCGGCCACCACCAGCGGGTCGTGGCTCAGGCGCTCCAGGTCGAGGCCGTTGCGCAGGCGCAGATTCGGCGCGAGCCGTGCCAGCGTCGCGGCCAGCCGCCGCAGGCCCGGCGAAGCGTGGCTGCGCAGCGCGGGCGAGGACAGCACCAGCGCCTGCGGCGTGATGCGCTCGTCCAGCACGGCGCGCAAGGCGACCAGGCCGCCCATGCTGTGGCCCAGCAGTAGTGGTGCGGCGCCCAGCGTACGCGTGTAGTCGGCGTACACCACGGCCAGATCCGCCAGCAGGTCATCGGGATGACTGAGCACGCCACGGGGACCGGGGCTTTCGCCGTGGCCGCGCTGGTCATAGCTGCGCGCGGCATGACCGTGCGCGTTGAACCAGCGGGCGAGGTCACCGTAGCGGCCGGCATGCTCGCCCAGCCCGTGCACGAGCAGCACGCCGCCGCGAGCTTGCGGCAGCGGCCAGTCGTGCAGGCGCAAGGGCTGGCCGTCGGGCATCTCCAGCCATGCCGCGTCCCGCTTCCGTTCCGTGTCGTTCGTCCTGTGCGCCAAGGGGTCTCGCTGTCTCACGCCTGCCTTTCCGTCATCGGTTGCGGTGCGGTGCCGCACGTGGCCCGCACGGGGGCATGGTCCGCCATGCCCTTGCCGCTGCGCCTATCAATGCTCCATCACCCGCATGTCCTTGGTCAGCAGGTCGAGCTTGTCCTTCATCTCGGCCTGCGGCTGGTTGCCCGCGGTGCCGAAGAAGGCGGTGTACAACACCCGGGGCGACGCGCCGGCGGCGACCGGCGCGACCACGGCGTCGATCTTCATCAGGTCGTTCTCGTAGCGGGCCACGGCATTGTAGGGATACTGCCGCTCCGACAGCTTCTTCCAGCGGCTGCTCATGTCGTCGTCCAACCCGGACGGCGGCGCGATGTTGCGCTGGACGTTGACGTTGTTGTGGTCGTCGGAGGTGTTGTTCTTCCAGATCTCCACATCGCCCACGTCCCACACCGGCTTGCCGCCGTCGAGGAAGAAGCGGAAGCCCAGCTGCAACAGGTTGTCCGGCTTGACCGGCTGCACCGAGGACGGATAGGCGAACGCCACCCGCTGCGAGGCGTAGCTGAAGCGCTGGCCGTAGTCATAGTCGATGTGGATGTTGCGGAACGCGGCAGGCTGCAGCTTCGGATCGGCGAGGAACCCCTTCCACTGCGCCAGGGTGCCTTCGTAGCTGGCGTAAACGAAGCTGCTCAGCTCGTCGAGGTCCAGCCGCGAGTCGTGCAGGCCGGAGGGTGGCACGAAGCGCATCAACATGATGCTGCCATCGGGCACCGGCAGCGAATACGTCACCACGAGCGCGTTCGCGTAGGGCAGCGGCCAGATGGCGACGTGCCACGGGCGTTGCCAGCGGTCGAGCCAGGTCGATTCGCTGATCGGCTTGCCGAGCGAGGTGATCTTGACCTTCTCGCTGGCGACCTCGCGCTGGAACAGGCCGGTGCGCGCCAGCAGGTCCATGCGCGCCTTCGCGTCGCCGTAGAACTTCGCCGCATCCGCCCCGTCGGGGCGGCGGATCTGGATCAGGCCGTTGTGCCCGGCCGCACCGATGCGCACATAGCCATTGCCGTCCAGTGTGAAATAGCGCGGCTGCGTGCTGCTATGGCCCCATTCGCCATCGCTGCCGCGCACGATCAGCGACGGGAAGCCGTTGATGATCGTCTGCTGGTGCAACAGCCGCGCCGAACCCGCGCCGTTCGGGAACAGGTTGGCGGCCTCGCGATCCAGCAGCGCCTTCTGCAGCCCGTCCTCGTACGCATCGAAGCGCGTCTGGTAGTCGCGGTAGAAGTCGGCGAGGCTGGCGGGCAGCGCGAACTGGTTCTTGAGCTCGCCGTTCTGCACCGTGTCGAACAGGTCGAGCCGGTAGTCGATGCGCGCATCCATGACGGCCTTGCCGTCCGGCGCGCCCAGCACCTCGCGGATCGGCAGCGCGTAGTTGAGGTTTTCGTTCGCCGACTTCATCAGCACCACGCCGATGACCTTGCCGTCCTTGTCCAGCAGCGGGCCACCGCTGTTGCCGGGTGAGGCGGCGGCGGAGAAGCGCATCCACTTCCATGCGCCGTCCTGCTCTTCCGGCGTGTCGGAGGTGTACAGGCCGTCGCGGATCACCACGCCGGTGCCGAGTGCGTTGCCCACTGCATAGACGACCGTGTTCAAGGTCGGCTTGGTGTCGATCGCCAGCGCCGCGTCGCCCGCGGGAGGGCTGGCCAGCGTGAACACCACGAAATCCCTGCGCAGGTCGAATTTCTCGATCTTGCCGATCGGGTACACGTTGCCCTTGGCGTCGCGCAGTGCGGGCGCGCCCCACAGGCTGTCCCGGCCGGCGAGCAGCACGTGGCCGGCGGTGACGTAGCGGCCGTGGCCGATCGCGAACGCGGTGCCGATGGAGTGGTACTTGTCGGTGCGTTCCTGGTACGGCAACAGGTCCAGCGGCAGCGGCTTCTCGTAAGTCAGCGTGTCGCTGGTCGGCTTGGCCTGCACCACCTCGAAGGTGGCCGCTTCGATCTGCGGCAGCGCCGACGGATCCAGGGTGGCGGCGTGCGCCGCCGGGACGCCAAGGCCCCACAGCAACGCCAGTACGCTAATCCGGCCCAGACGGCGGATCGCCCCATCGCACCATGTACGCATACGTGTCCTTCGCATGGAGGCGCGGCCCGCGGACTCCCCTCGGCATCCTCGCGGGCGGCGGCCGGCATGCATCTTGGCATGGCGCCGCATCGCTTGCATGGCTGGCGGCGGCCGAAGCGTGAGCAGGATGCGGGCAGACGCAGGGCACTGGGCGGGGCGCGTAGAATCGAACGTCCCCGACTGCCATCGCGCCCTGCCTGCATGCAAGCGGATGCCTCCCCGCTGACCGGTTTCCACCCCGCCGTCGCCGCCTGGTTCGGCGGCCGCTTCGCCGCGCCCACCGCGACGCAGGCGCAGGCGTGGCCGGCGATCCGCGACGGCGGCCACGTGCTGGTGGCCGCGCCCACCGGCTCGGGCAAGACGCTCACCGCCTTCCTCGCCGCGATCGACGCGCTGGTGCGCGAGGGTGTGGCGAACGGCGGCACGCTGCCGGACGAGACGCGGGTGGTCTACGTGTCGCCGCTGAAGGCGCTCTCCAACGACATTCACGTCAATCTCGAAGAACCGTTGGAAGGCATCCGTGCCGAACTGGAAAAGCGCGGCCTGCCCGACGTGGCGATCCGCACCGCCGTGCGCACCGGCGACACGCCGCAGGCCGAGCGCGCATGGATGCGCAAGACGCCGCCGCACATCCTGGTCACCACGCCGGAGTCGCTGTACATCCTGCTCGGTTCGGCTTCCGGGCGGGAGATGCTCAAGAGCACGCGCAGCGTGATCGTGGACGAGATCCACGCCGTCGCCGGCAGCAAGCGCGGCGCGCATCTCGCGTTGACGCTGGAGCGCCTGGAGTCGCTGTGCCAGCGGCGGCTGCAGCGGATCGGGTTGTCGGCGACGCAGAAGCCCATTGAGGAAGTGGCGCGGTTTTTGGTGGGCGCAGCCCCTTCCCTTCTCCCTCCGGGAGAAGGTGCCCAAAGGGCGGATGAGGGTTCGGTCGAAGCGAAGCATCACGCTCGCACCGAACCCTCTCCCCAACCCCTCTCCCGAGGGGAGAGGGGCTTGGAGAAGTGCTGCACCATCATAAATACGGGCCACACCCGCCCCCGCGACCTCGCCCTCGAACTCACCGCCGTGCCGCTGGAAGCGGTGATGTCAAACGATGCGTGGGAATTGGTCTACGACCGCCTCGCCCAGCTGGTGCAGGCGCATCGCACCACTCTGGTGTTCGTCAACACGCGGCGGCTGGCCGAGCGCGCGGCGCGGCATCTGTCCGAGCGCTTGGGCAAGGAGACCGTGGCGGCGCACCACGGCAGCCTCGCGAAGGAGCAGCGCCTCGACGCCGAGCAGCGCTTGAAGCGCGGCGAATTGTCGGTGCTGGTCGCCACCGCCTCGCTGGAACTGGGCATCGATATCGGCGACGTGGACCTGGTCTGCCAGCTCGGCTCGCCGCGTTCCATCGCCGCCTTCCTGCAGCGCGCGGGCCGTTCCGGCCACCACGTCGGCGGCACGCCCAAGGCGCGGCTGTTTCCCACCACGCGCGATGACCTGGTCGAATGCGCGGCCCTGCTCGACGCGGTGCGCCGTGGCGAACTCGATGCGCTGGTGCAGCCGCCGCAGCCGCTGGACGTGCTGGCGCAGCAGCTGGTCGCCGAAGTGGCCTGCCGCGAGTGGGACGAGGACGCGCTGTACGCTCTGGTGCGTGGCGCGTATCCGTATCGCGATCTGGCGCGCGCGGATTTCGATGCCGTGCTGCGCATGCTGGCCGAAGGTTTCACCACCCGCCGCGGCGCACGCGCCGCCTACCTGCACCGCGACGCCGTGCATCGCCAGGTGCGCGCGCGGCGCGGCGCACGACTGGTCGCGCTCACCTCCGGCGGCGCGATTCCCGACACCGCCGACTACCTCGTGGTGCTGGAACCGCAGGCCACGGTGGTCGGCTCGGTGCACGAGGATTTCGCGGTGGAAAGCCTTGCCGGCGACATCTTCCAGCTCGGCAACACCAGCTACCGCATCCTGCGCGTGGAGCGCGACCGCCTGCGCGTGGAAGATGCGCACGGCGTGCCGCCCAGCATTCCGTTCTGGCTGGGCGAGGCGCCGGGACGCACGGACGAGCTCTCGTTCGCGGTATCGCGGTTGCGCGAAGAGCTCGACGCCTTGCTTGAACCCCTCTCCCATCGGGAGAGGGGCAGGGGTGAGGGTTCGGTACTCGCGGAACACTCCGGCATGGCCGAACCCTCTCCCCCGGCCCCTCTCCCGGAGGGAGAGGGGAGTAAAGCCAGGGCATTCGCATGGCTGCGCGACGAACTCGGCCTCGGCGACGCCGCCGCGCAACAGCTGCTCGACTACCTCGCCAGCGCGAAAGTCGCGCTGGGCGTGCTGCCCACGCAATCGGTCATCGTGTTCGAGCGCTTCTTCGACGAATCCGGCGGCACCCAGCTCGTCATCCACGCGCCGTTCGGCAGCCGCATCAACCGCGCCTGGGGCCTGGCGCTGCGCAAGCGCTTCTGCCGCCAGTTCAACTTCGAGCTGCAGGCCGCGGCCACCGAGGACGCGATCGTGCTGTCGCTGTCCACCAGCCACAGCTTTCCGCTGGAGGAAGTGGCGCGCTACCTGCACTCGGCGAGTGCCGAGCACGTGCTGGTGCAGGCCTTGCTCGACGCGCCGCTGTTCCCCGCGCGCTGGCGCTGGAACGCGGTCACCGCGCTGGCGCTGCCGCGCTTCATCGGCGGCAAGAAGACGCCGCCGCAGCTGCAGCGCATGAAGAGCGAGGACCTGCTCGCCGCCGTGTTCCCCGACCAGGTCGCCTGCCTGGAGAACATCGTGGGCGAGCGGCAGATTCCCGACCATCCGCTGGTGGCGCAGACCCTGCACGACTGCCTGCGCGAAGCGATGGACATCGACGGCCTGCTGCGCCTGCTGCGTGCGCTGGAGGGCGGCACGATCCGCCTCGTGGCGCGCGACCTTGCCGCACCCAGCCCACTGGCGGGCGCGGTGCTCAACGCTGCGCCCTACGCCTTCCTCGACGACGCGCCGCTGGAGGAACGTCGCACCCGCGCCGTACGCCAGGACGTTCCCGCCAGCGCCGGCGACCTTGGCCGGCTCGATCCCGACGCGATCACCGCGGTGCGCGCCGAAGCCTGGCCCGAAGTGCGCAGCGTGGACGAGATGCACGAGGCGCTGGATGCGCTGGGCGGCGTCACCGTGGATGAGGCAATAGCGAATGAGGGCTGGGACGACAAGCTGCGCGCGCTGGCGAACGACCAGCGCGCCACGCGCTTTGAAACCCCTCTCCCCCTGCCTGCGGTAGGGGGAGAGGGTTGGGGAGAGGGGGAAGCTCTTGCTTCTCTCGTTACTCGTCGAAGCAAAGCCAAAAACTTCCCCCTCACCCCACCCTCTCCCCCAACTGCGTTGGGGGAGAGGGAGGAAAGCACGATGTGGGTCTGCGCCGAAAAGCTCCCGCTATGGCAGGCCATGCACTCCGAAGCCACACTGCGCCCCGCCATCGCCGTGCCCGCCGAATACGCCGCACAGTCATGGACCCGCGAGGACGCCTTGCGCGAACTGGTGCGCGGCCGTTTGCTGGGCCTGGGTCCGATCACCGTGGACGCGCTGGCCGCACCGCTGGGCGTGGCGCCGACCGAGGTGGAAGCCGCGTTGCTGCGCCTGCAGACCGAAGGCTACGTGATCCAGGGCCAATTCGACCCGGATGTGGCCGAAACGCAGTGGTGCGAGCGCCACCTGTTGGCGCGCATCCACCGCTACACGCTGGGCCGGCTGCGGCGCGAGATCGAGCCGGTGAGCCGGCGCGAGCTGATGCGCTTCCTGCTCGACTGGCAACACCTGAGCCCCGCCACGCAGCTGCGCGGCCCCGACGCGCTGCCCGCGGTGCTGACCCAGCTGGAGGGCTACGAGGCCGCGGCTGGCGCCTGGGAGGCGGAGATCCTGCCCGCGCGCATCGCCGACTACTCGGCCAGCTGGCTGGACGAGCAGTGCCGTGCCGGCCGCATAGCCTGGAACCGCCTGCGCGCCGGTGGCGGCAGCGGCCCGGTGCGCGCCACGCCCATCGTGCTGTTGCCACGCCGGCAAATGGCCGTCTGGACGGCCGTCGCGCAAGACGATTCGCCGCAGGAAGGCCTTCTTTCATCGCGCGCGCAAGCGGTGGCCGACGCGCTGCGCGAGCACGGCGCGCTGTTCTTCGACGAACTGCAATCCATCGTCCATCTGCTGCGCACCGAACTGGAAGACGCGTTGGGCGAGCTGGTCGCCGCGGGCCGCGCCAGCGCGGACAGCTTCGCCGGCCTGCGTGCCCTGCTGCTTCCCGCGGCGAAGCGCGAGGCGCCGCGGCATCGGCGGATGCGGCGGCATGTGTTCGGCGGGATCGAGGATGCGGGGCGGTGGTCGCTGGTGCGTTCTTCAGCGCAAGATCGACCCCTCACCTCAATCCTCTCCCCGCAGGAGAGAGGAGGCGAACGTGGCGCTTCGCGCCGAGATGATTCGATTGAAACGGAGCACGTCGCCCGCGCCCTGCTGGCTCGCTACGGCGTGGTGTTCTGGCAACTGCTGGAACGCGAGGCGCCGTGGTTGCCGCGCTGGCGCGAGTTGTCGCGGGTGTATCGCCGGCTGGAGGCGCGCGGCGAGATTCGCGGCGGCCGTTTCGTGGAAGGCCTGGTGGGCGAACAGTTCGCCTTGCCCGAGGCGATCGCGCCGCTGCGCGCGATCCGCCAGCGCGCGGACGATGGCGAGCTGGTCGTGGTGGGCGGTTGCGATCCGTTGAACCTGGTGGGCGGCGTGCTGGTGGGCGACAAGGTGCCGGCGGTGGCCGGCTCGCGGGTGCTCTATCGCGACGGCGTGCCGCTGGCGGCGCAGGTGGCGGGCAAGTTCGTGCCGCTGGCGGAGCTGTCCACCGCCGAGACGCAGGCGGCGCGGCAGGCGCTGCAGCTGCGTGCCGCGCAGCGTCGCACCGCCTGAACGGCGCTTTTGATCCATCCGCACGCGATGGGTCGCTGGAACGCCACGGGCGAAGGGAAGGCGCGCCGTCGAGCCGATGGCGGCACGGCCCACCCCCGCGTGCGGAGGTGGGTGCAGCCCGGCAGCTTCAGGGTCCGGCTTCCAGCGACACCCGCCCCAGCGCATACAGCGGCCCGGCGATGGGCGCGGTGTAGACCAGGCACAGGCCGTGCTCGCCGCTTTGCGCAGGCAGCTTCGCATCCAGCTTGAACCGGCGCGGGCCGCGTGCGGGATCGGGCAGCGGCATGCTGGCCAGCACTGCGCCATCGCAGCGGTCGGCATGCACCACCAGTTCGCCGAACGGCGTGCCGTGCGGGCGCGAGACCACCAGTTTCTGCTCGTGCGCCAGCTGGAAGTTGCGCGGCAGGCGCACGGCGTCGACATGGATCGCGGCGACCCCATCCATCAGCGTGGGCGGGAACAGCTGGCAGGTATCGAACACGTTCACCGCGTATACCGGCTGGGTACTCGTCGCGTCGGGCATCGGTTGCACGCGCAGGCGGAAGTCGCTGCCGGGGCAGTTCGCCAGCGCGGTGCCGGGCAGGCTGAGCAGCGCGGCGCGGTCCAGCACGCGTTCGCGTGGCGCGGACAGTGCACTGCCGTCGGCGGCGAAGCTGGCGGCGCGCACGGTGGCGGGCAGGCTCACGTTGAACGGCGCGTCGTAGCGCGGCGAGGCTGGCGTGGGCGTGCTGCCGTCCAGCGTGTAATGGATGCTTCCGAAACCGGTCTGGTCGGAAAGCGTCACCGTGGCCTTGCCGGTGGCCAGCGCCACGTTGCGGTCGGCCTGGATGTCCACCGCGAAGGCGCTGTCGGCATAGGCGACGTGCTGCGCCCGTTGGCGCGCGAGTTGCGCCGGCAGGCGGGCGAGGAAGCCGGGCCAGTCGTTCGTGGCGGCCGGCGACCAGGCCACTTCGGCAAGCGCGTCCAGCCGCGGGAACACGGCGTGCTCCACGTGCGCCATCGTCGGCAGGTGCTCGGTCCACACGTTCGCCTGCATGCCCAGCACGTGCTTCGCCTGCGTGGCGTTGAGCACGTCGGGCACGGCCCGGAAGCCGTAGACGTCCTGCAGCGACTCCACGCCGAGGCGGCCGGAGTATTCGTCGGCGAGGTCGCCCTGCACGTGGTCGAAGTAGAGATCCGGCGCGGGCGACATCACCACATCGTGGCCGAGCAGCGCGGCCTTGATCGCACCATCGATGCCGCGCCAGGACATCACCGTGGCGTCGGCGGGCAGGTTGTCGCCTTCGAGGATCTCGTCCCAGCCGATCAGCTTGCGGCCGTGCTGGTCGAGGTACTGGCCGATGCGGCCGATGAACCAGCCCTGCAGCGCGTCCTCGCTGGTGATGCCGAGCGCGTGCATCTTCGCCTGCACCGCGGGCGAGGCCTGCCACTGGTCCTTGATCGCCTCGTCGCCGCCCACGTGGATGTACTTCGAGGGGAACAGCGCCATCACCTCGTCGAGCACGTGGTCGATGAAGACGAAGGTATCGTCGTCCACGTTGTAGAGCCAGGGATTCACGCCGGAGTCGATGGAAACCTTCGGCCGCTGGCCGGTGACGCCGACCTGCGGATACGAAGCCACCGCGGCCTGCGCGTGGCCGGGCATGTCCAGCTCCGGCACGATGGTGACATGGCGCGCGGCGGCATAGGCCACCACGGCGCGGATCTGCGCCTGCGTGTAAAAGCCGCCGTAGCGCTGCGGCTCGCCGTCATGGCCGGCGTCGGGCGGCGTGCGCCATGCGCCGATCTTCGTCAGCTCGGGGTAGCGCTTGATCTCGATGCGCCAGCCCTGGTCGTCGGTGAGGTGCCAGTGCAGCACGTCGAGCTTGAGCTGGGCCATCTGGTCGATCAGCTTCTCGACCTCGGCCACGCTCTGGAAGTGGCGCGCGGAATCCAGCATCAGCCCGCGCCAGGCGAAGCGCGGCCAGTCGCGGATGCTGAGCGCAGGCACTTCGACCGCGCCTTGCTTCGCGTCCGGCGTCAGCAGCTGGTACAGGGTGATGGCGCCATGGAACAGGCCGGCGTCGTCGCGCGCGGTGATGCGGATGCCCTCGGGCGTGACGTCGAGGGCGTAGCCTTCGGCCTGCGCCACCGGCGCCAGCGGGTCGCGCTGCAGCACGATCGCGTGCGTGGTCTTGTCGTCGTCGGCGAGGCGCAGATGCAGGCCGCGCGTGCGCGCGACGAGGTCGATCAGGTAGTCCGCGGTCTGTTTCGTCGCGGCGTCGTGGCTTGCGAGCACCACGGGCGTGTGCACGTCCACGGTGAAGCCGCCGTGCTGCAACGTGAGTTGTGCCGGCAGCGGAATCAGGGAGGGTGGTGCCGTGTCCCGCGCGCGGGCGACGTGCGCCGGCAGCAGAGCAAGTGCGAGCAGCAGGCAGGCGCAGCGGGACAGCGAGGCAAGACGATTCATCGGTGGCTCCTGCGGTGGGCGGGGCAGAGCGCCCCCAATGCCTCGAAGTTAAGCGACTTCCTTGCTCGTCATTCCAGCAAAAGCTGGAATCCAGTGCCTTTGCCGCATGACAAACGTCGCTGGATTCCGGCTTCACCAGCCCTCCGGCTGTTGAAAAGCATCTCGCCGGGATGACACAGCTTGACTTCGAAGCGATGGAGCGCCCCCTTCTCGACCCCTCAACCGCCAAGGGGAGAGGGCTCGTAAAAACCAGCATGCCATCTCCGTGGCTGCTCCGGACAAAAAATCGCCGGGAGCGATTTTTGACATCGCGCCAGCGATGGCCCGAAGGGTGACCGCCATGGATGGTGGTCACAAAAAGACGGGCCCGCAAAGTGAAGCCGGGCCCGCTCGGGGAGAGTGCAGGCCCTCCATGGCCCGCGTGGATGCTGCGGTGTAGCGGAAACGCCGGATCAGAACTTCAGATGCGCGGTCAGGTAGTACTGACGGCCGTTCTCGTAGAAAGCGGTCGGGATGTACGCGCTCTGGTAGTACTTGGTGGTCGGGTTGTTGAGGTTCAGCGCATCCAGGCTGAAGCTCAGCCAATCCGTCGCCTTGTAGCCGATGGACGCACCCAGCGTGCCGGTCGCCGCCTGGTAGTAGGGCACCGCGCCCTGCAGGCCGATCAGGAACGACGAACGCCAGCTGTAGCCGATGCGCGCGTTGAACATGTCGTTTTCGAAGTAGGCACCCACGTTGTAGGTGTTCTTCGAGGTGCCGAGCAGGTTGTGCGTGCCATCCGACCAGGTGAAGGACGAGGAGCCGTCCGCATAGGTGTAGTTGAGATTCACGCCGAAGTATTCGCCGATCGGCTGGTTGTAGGTCAGCTCCAGGCCGGACAGGCGGGCATCGGCATTCAGCGGGATGGCGACGTTGTACGTCTCCAGCTGGTGGCTCAGCTCGCTGTAGAGCTGACGGTTCGTGGTGCCGTAGGCCACGTAGTCCTTCATGTTCATCGAGTACGCGGTGGCCGCCAGCAGGCCGCGCGGCATGAAGTACCACTCCAGGCCGGCGTCGAAGTTGGTCGACAGCACCGGCTTGAGGTGTGGGTTGCCGCCGCCGCCGGTCTTGCTCAGGTCCGAACCCCACGAGGACGCGCCCAAGGCGGAATAATCCGGCAGGGTCTGGGTCTGCGACACCGCGAAGCGGGCAATCAGATCCTCGGCCAGGTTGAACTTCAGGTTGAAGCTCGGCAGGAAGCGGCCGTAGTGGTTGCTGTAGTGCTTGCGATTCCACATGCCGAACAGGCTGCTCACGTCCGGATTGACCGTGGTGGCGGCATACGTGTCGATGCCTTGGCTGATGTTGACGTAGCGCAGGCCGGCGTTACCGCTCCAGTTGTCACCGTGGAAGTTGGCCTGGAAGTACGCCGCCGCGTTCTTCTCGTCCACGCTCCAGTCGGCGCCGTAGTTGTGGCGGCCAGTCGGGCCGTTATTGCCCGCGAGCCAGGTGGCGGTGGAGTTGACCGCATTGGCCAGCGCGGACTGGGTGAAGTACCAGATGTTGCGCGGGAACTGGCCGCCGATGCCCTCGGCGAAGTTGCCCGGGTAGCTGCCGGTGGCGGCAGTCTGCAGTGCGCCCCAGAGGTTGCCCGGGGTAGCGCCTTCCGGCGACACGGTGGCGCGGTCATGCTTGGCGTAACGGACGCCGTAGTTGAACGATTCCAGCGTGCCCGCATTCATGTACTGGGTGAAGTCGGCCGAAAACCAGTTTTCCTTGTCGGTGGCCTTGATGAGCTGGTCGCCCCAGGTGCCGTTCCACTGCGCACCGGCCAGGCTGCCGTCGCCGCCCACGCTCCAGTCCACCGGCGAGCCGGCACCATGCGTCTGCCAGCTGGCGCCGCCACCATAGTTGTCGGTGAGTTCGGCGATGTACTGCTTCGGCGTGGTGCCGGTGCCCTTGGTGGTGCCGGCCTGGAACGTCGCCGTCACGTTGTCCGACACGTTCCAGTCGGCGTCCGCGGTGTAGTAGTAGGTCTTCGCCTGCGACTGGCGCGCGATCATGTCGTACACGGTGTAGGGCGTGCCGGCCTTGCCCGCATAGGTGGCGTTGGTGAGCACGCCGTTCTGCACGGTGTAGCCCGGGTTCGGCGCCTGCGTCATGCCCCAGTTGCCAGCCCACAGCATGTAGTTGCGGTTGTAGTTGTCGGCGTCGAGCTTGGAGTAGAAGCCGCTCAGGCCCAGGGTCAGGTCGCTGTTCGGGCGGAACTGAGCCTCCAGCAGGCCGCCTTTGCGCGTGCGGGTCTGGGTGAACAGCGTGGAGCCGAGCAGCGAGGGAATGTACACGCCCACGAGGTCGGGATTGGTCGCCGCCACCGGACTGGTCGCGCCGATCTGGGTGAAGCCGCTGGGAAGCTCCTGGGCTTCACGCTGCAGGTGGCGCTTCTCGTCGAACACCTGGGCCAGGACGCCGAACGTGCTGTCGTCGTTCTTGTAGTTGAACAGGCCGGCGAACTGACCGTCGGTCTTGGACGCAGTGCTGGAGTACACGCCGCCGATGCTGGCGTCCACGGTGTACTGCTTGGTGAAGTCCAGCGGCTTGCGGGTGATGATGTCCACGTTGCCGGTGGTGCCGCCGTCCTGGAAGCGGGCTTCGGAGGACTTGTGCACTTCCACGCGGCTGACGATCTCGGACGGCAGCAGGGTGTAACTCACGCTGCGGCCCACGGTGTTGCCCTGGCTGAGCACGAACCAGTCGGCCGTGCCGACGGTGTGGCCGTTGATGAGCGTCTGGGTCAGGCTCGGGGCGGTGCCGCGCAGGCTGATGCGGTCGGCTTCATCGAAGCCGCCTTCCTGGGCACTGGACGAGCTGATGTCCACGCCAGGCAGGGCGCGCAGGGTGTCGGCCACGTTGTGCGCCGGCAGCTTGCCCACGTCTTCGGCAGTGACCACGTCGACGTTGGAGTTGGCGTCACGCTTGATGTCGAGCGCCTTCTCCTGCGAAGCACGGACACCGATCACGGTGACCGTCGACAGGGTCTTCGTTTCCTTCTTGCTCGGAGCGTTGTTGTCCTGGCTGCTCTGTTGATTCTGGCTGTTGTCCTGCGCGTACGCGCCGACGGACAGGCACAGGCCGGCGACGATGCTCGCGGCTAGCAGTGTCTTGCGATGGTTCATGATGTCCTCCCCTCAGAGGCTGGATCGGTCCGGGACCGGGTTGTCGTGGTGGTGGCTTGCTTGTTTGACGGCGTTCGGCGCCGTGTCGCTAGAGCGGTGGCATGGCTTGATCTCCCTGCCGCTCGTCCAGAAACCAGCCGGCGGCGCCGATGACACCTAGCTGGCCGTGCTCGATCAGTCGTACGGGAACCTTTTGCAGGAAGGCGCGCATTACGCCCTTGTTGAAGTAGCGCTCGGCGAAGCTGCTGGCGCGCAGGAAGCCGTGGATCTGCGGCAGGATGCCGCCGGCGAGGAACACGCCGCCGCTGGCGCCGTACAGCATCGCCAGGTCGCCGGTGAAGCTGCCGAGCAGGCCGCAGAACACCTGCAGCGCTTCCAGCGCCGCGGCGTCGTGGCCGGCCAGCGCGGCGCCGGTGACTTCCGCCGGCGTCATCAGCGCCACCGGGCAACCACGCAGTTCGCACAGCGCGTGGTAGAGCTTGAGCAGGCCGGGGCCGGAGAGCGCGTCCTCGTACGAGACATACGCGCGGCCGCGCGCCAGCACGCGCAGGATCGCGATCTCGCGTTCGTTGCCGGGCGCCAGCGCGATCTGGCCGGCCTCGGTGGGCAGCACCTGGACATGGCCGGCGCGTGGCAGCAGCACCGCCGAACCCAGCCCGGTGCCCGGCCCCATCACCAGCACCGGACCGCGTGCGGCCGGTTGCGCGGTCTCGATCACCGGCAGCGTCTCGTCCACGCTGAGGAACTGGGTGGCCCAGGCCACCGCCTCGAAATCGTTGATGACTTCCAGCTGGGCCAGGCCGAGCTGTTCGCGCAGCGCGGCGATCGACACCGGCCAGGGCAGGTTCTCGTTGACGATCGCGTCGTCCAGCACCACGCCGGCGCTGGCCACCACGCAGCGGCGGATGCGCCCCTGCAGCGGGGCGTGGCCGGCGATCGCCAGCTGCGCCACGAAATCGCGCAGCAGGCTGCCGAGGTCAGACCAGTCGGCGCAGTGGTAGCGGTGGTAGTGCAGCACGCGGACCGGCTGGCGGTCGCCGGGGGTGCCGAGCATCAGGCCGATGCGCGCATGGGTGCCGCCGACGTCGGCGGCGAGGAACGGCTCACCGTGTTCATGCGCGCCATTCGCCGCCGACGGTCGCGGCGACGGCTGGGCGGCATGACGCTGGCTGGCGAACTCTCCCACGTGGCTTTCCCCTTGGTCCGCTGCGATCGGCTGGTGCGGCGCGTGCTGCGCGCAAGGCCACCGGCTGGTGATGTTGGCGGAGTCTGGAAGCGATATGACAACGTTGTCAAGTGACTGTCCCGAAATTTTCACCATCACCTGTCAGGCCGTGCAACATGACCGTTGGCAGGGGTTGCGGCACTGGATCGATTCAAATCCCGGCAGCACGCCAAAGTGCGGCGCATCAGGCCTCGCTGCGCGCAAAGAAGGAGGAAAGGCACCGGTAGGAGCGCACCCTGTGCGCGATGCTTTTGGTTCCAGCCGAGGGGCGCAAAGCATTCGCGCACAGGGTGCGCTCCTACAGGGTGCGCTGGCCGCTTTGCGACTGCCGGTTGACAACGTTGTACTTTGCAGCCAATAAAGTAGGCTTCGGCGGCCGCTGGTGCCGTTATGCTCACGGCCGTCCACGCCGTTCCCGGGGAGAGACTCCATGGCAAGCACGCTGGCGGCCGCGCCGTCCGACCGCTCGAACATCGGGCCGATGATCATCATCGGCGTGCTGTTCTTCATCTTCGGCTTCGTCACCTGGCTCAACGGCCCGCTGACGATCTTCGTGAAGCTCGCCTTCAATCTCGACGACGTCAGCGCGTTCCTGATCCCGGTGGCGTTCTACCTGTCCTATTTCGTGCTGGCGCTGCCGTCGGCGGCGATCCTCAAGCGCACCGGCATGAAGCACGGCATGGCGCTGGGCCTGTTCGTGATGGCGATCGGCGCGGTGCTGTTCGGCGAATTCATCAACCTGCGCACCTACCATGGCGCGCTGGCGGGGCTGTTCGTGATCGGCGCCGGGCTGTCGCTGCTGCAGACCGCCTCGAATCCCTACATCAGCATCCTCGGCCCGATCGACAGCGCGGCGCAGCGCATCGCCTTCATGGGCATCTGCAACAAGTTCGCGGGCTTCCTCGCGCCGTTCGTGTTCGGCGCGCTGGTGCTCAGCGGCATCGACACGCTCGACCAGCAGGTGAAGGCGGCGCCGACGCCGGCGGCGGCCGACGCGCTGCTCAACAGTTTCGCCGCGCGGGTGTACTGGCCGTACATGGCGATGGCGGCGCTGCTGGTGGTGCTGGCGATCTGGGTGGTGCGCTCCTCGCTGCCGGAGATCAAGCCGGCCGGCGCGAACGACGAGCACGCGATCGGCCACACCGGGCGCAGCGTCTTCAGCTTCCCGCATCTGTGGCTGGGCGTGCTGTGCCTGTTCCTGTACGTGGGCGTGGAGGTGATGGCGGGCGACGCGATCGGCATCTACGGCCAGGGCCTGGGCCTGCCGCTGGACGCGACCAAGCATTTCACCGCCTACACGATGTTCGGCATGCTGCTGGGCTACATCGTGGGCCTGGTGCTGATCCCGCGCTTCGTCTCGCAGCAGCGCTACCTGGCGGTATCGGCGGTGCTCGGCGTGCTGTTCGCGGTCGGCGCCTACGCCACCACCGGCTACGCCTCGGTGACCTTCGTCGCCGCGCTGGGCTTCGCCAACGCGATGATGTGGCCGGCGATCTTCCCGCTGGCGATCAAGGGCCTGGGCAGCCACACCGAGGTGGGCTCCGCGTTCCTGATCATGGGCATCGTGGGCGGCGCGCTGATCCCGCAGGTGTTCGTGCACCTGAAGGAGGTCATCAATTTCCAGCTGGCGTTCCTGCTGGTGATCGTGCCGTGCTACCTGTACATCCTCTACTACGGCTTGCGCGGCCATCGCGTCGGCCAGCATGCGGCGGGCTGAACGACGCATGCGGCAAGCAGGCCTCCGCCCGCTAGACTGTGCCGCTTGCACGGCGGCATCCGCCTCCGGCGGCAACCCGGTTCGCACCGCCCCTTCCCAAGGCATCTGAGGCCTCACGCTTGCGCAGCGCCACCATCAAGGATGTAGCCGAGCAGGCGGGCGTCTCGCTGAAGACCGTCTCGCGGGTCATCAACAACGAGCCCTCGGTGCACGCGCGCACGCGCGAGAAGGTGCAGCGCGCGATCGAGGCGCTGGACTACCGGCCCGACCCTTCCGCGCGCAGCCTGCGCAGCACGCGCGCCTACGCGGTGGGCCTGGTCTACGACAACCCCAACCCGCACTACATCATCAGCATGCAGAGCGGCGTGCTGGCGGCCTGCCGCAAGAGCGGCTACGGCCTGCAGATCCATCCCTGCGATTCCACCTCCCCGCGGCTGGCCGAAGAGCTGGTCGCGCTGGTCGGCAACGCGCGGCTGGCCGGCCTGGTGCTGGCGCCGCCGATGTCCGAGCAGCCCGAGCTGATCCGCAAGCTGGCGGCGGCGAAGATCCCGTTCATGCGGGTGATTTCCGCGCGGCAGGACCCGCAGGACGGCTACCCCTGCGTCTACGTGGACGACCGCGACGCCGCCTACGCGATCACCGAGCACCTGATCCAGCTTGGCCACACCCGCATCGGCTTCCTGTGGGGCGGTCGCGACCACCGCTCCAGCCCCGAGCGCTACCAGGGCTACGAGGACGCGCTGAAGGACTACGGCATCGCGCTGGACCGCAAGCTGATCCTGCCCGGCGACTACTCCTTCGACGACGGCTTCCGCGGCGCGCGCAAACTGCTGGCGCTCAAGGACCGGCCCACCGCGATCTTCGGCTCCAACGACGAGATCGCCGCCGGCGTGCTCGCCGCCGCACACTCCAGCGGCCTCAGCGTGCCATGGGAACTCTCCATCGCCGGTTTCGAGGACAGCCCGTTCTCCAAGCAGTCCTGGCCCGCGCTCACCACCGCGCGCCAGGCCACCGAGGAAATCGCCCGCCACGCGGCGCAGCGGCTGATCGGCAACCTGCAGCGCGCGGCGAACGGCGAACCGCTGGAAGAAGGCAACGAGGGCTTCAGCCCGGAACTGGTGGTGCGCGGTTCCACCGCGCCGCTGCGGAGCGCGCCGGCGAAGCGCTGACGCGCTCGCGCCTATCTCCCTCTCCCGCGCAATGCCTGCTTCCCTCTCCCGCTTGCGGGAGAGGGGTTGGGGGAGAGGGGCCTTGGCTTCTGCGCGTTCGCAGGTTTCAGAGCAGTTTCGTGCGCCTGCCGGCGCCCGAGTTACTTTTCTCTTGCGTGGCCAAGAGAAAAGTAACCCAAAGAGAAGGCCACCCCGGTTGGCGCTTTCCGTCCATCCATGGACGGAAAATCCGTGAGTCGGCGCCGGGCTTTTCGAGCGGGCATCCTGCCCGCGCGAAAAGGCGAGGCCATCCATGGCCTCGCCCGCTGCGCGGCCTGATCGTCCCCGCCTCACCGCCGCCCAGGGGCCCCGGAAAAGCAGCGCGCATCCTGCGCGCACTGTCCGAAGAGCCAAGTCAGGAGCGTGGCCCGTCGCGCCCTGCAGCACCTCGACAAGAAAAAGCCTTCTGCACCCCATGCCTAATGTGCAAGTGCTCAGGTCGTGGCCGCCTGCTCGACGTCGCGCATCGGGAACCCAATATCGGCGCTTGCTTCGCCACGCATGAGTGCGGCAAAACCTTGCGACGTGCTGACAAATACCTTGCCATGCTCAACCGCGACTACGATCCGCTCGACCCAGTCGCCCCCAAAGGTGCGGACCCGAACCCGATCTCCCGTCTGAAACTCGTTTCTGTTCGCCATAATACAATTTCTGCTTGCGCACAGAAATTTTCTGTGCGATTCTTGTGTCACTCTCTTGTAGAAGGGGTTGCGAGCATGGCTGCGCAGAAGGAAGTGACAATCAAGCCGCCGTATGTGTCATTCACTACATTCACCAATGCAATCAACAAGTTGCGTGAAGTTGGAGTTCCGAACCGGATTGATGCCAGCGTTTTTCGCGGACAGTCTGGTTCCGGAATTGCGGCACTGATCGGCGCGATGAAATATTTGGGCTTCATCGACGACGCCGGAACGCCGAGCGGAACTTTCAAGCAACTCGTTGATTCCAAAGATGAAGAGCGTGGCGCCATTCTCAAGCCCGTTCTGCTGGACCGGTACAAATTTATCACGAACGCTGGATTCGGGCTGGAAAACGCCACGTCCCAGCAGGTTGAACAGGCCTTCCGTGATCAGAACATTTCTGGCAGCACAGTTACGAAGTCTGTTGGCTTCTTTTTGGCCGCTGCCGACTTGGCGGGCCTCAAAACGTCGTCGCATGTGAAGCCACCTAAGCCTCCGCGTAGCTCTGGCGGAAGCCGTCCGAAAAAGCGCGCAATGAGCAAGGGGGCGGCCGCAGACACCCCGTCTACTCCTCACGCTAAGGGTGCTAAGAGCACCGCCGAGTTGCTACTTGAGAAGTTCCCCGACTTCGATCCCGCATGGGACGTCGACCTCAAGAAGAAGTGGTTCGATGCGTTCGGGACGCTTCAGACGAAGATGCTGAAGGAGGACTAGCCGTGAGGAGATAAGCGAGGCACTCGGGACACAGATTCACCAGCCGCCCGGGTGACCTAACGACAAGGCCCCTTACGCTCTACTCCGGCAAGAGACGAAGCGTAAGGGGCCGTGGCTGGATCTACGTCTTTGGAAGCGCTGCTAGTTCGCTTACTTCAGTCCGGGATGCATGTTGGACGCATGCAAATCAACCCGGATAAGGAGGTGATGCTAATGAAGCAGTTGAAGCTTGCACTTCCCCTTCCCGATGGTTTCGTACTGATCTTCCGTCCGTACCGTGACCTGAAGAATGGTAAGCGCATCTATGCAAAAACATACGGCTATCGTGCATTCCCGATGGTAGTCAAAGCCGCTTAACCCGGGCTTGCAGCGCTTCCGATTTTAGGCCTTCGACTTTGCCCTGTCCAACTTCGGATAGTAGGGACGGTGGCAACTAATCTTCATGCTTTCGCAGCCGCTTCGCGGCTGCGTCAGAGTGCGCGCTTGGAGCGCGCTGCTCTGCCCGGGCCCCCTATGGCGCGGCGGGCGGGTGGAGGAAAGTCCGCAGGATGGCCGGCAGGAGGCCGGCCAGTTTTTCGCCGGTACATGGACGTGCCGTCGGAAAACCCCGTAACCCGCCCGCGCACCCGGAAGGCAGGATGCCTGGAGGGCGCGCTATCGGGGTGTCGTTTCCTCTTGGTTACTTCTACTTTGGACAAGCAAAGGAGAAGTAACTCGGGCCGCGGCAGCGGCTCGAAACCGCTTTGAATCTGGCGGGAGTAGAGCAAGAGCCCCTCTCCCCCGGCCCCTCTCCCACAAGTGGGAAAGGGAGAAAGTGCGGCGAACCCGCGTCAACCCTCACTCGCTGTAGTCGGCGATATAGATCAACCGCCCGTCGTGCTGGCGAAACTCGCTGCGCCCTTCGAGCGCGATGGATTGCCCCGCGCGCACCCCATTCGGCAGGTCGACCGCGAAGGTACCTTCGAAGTGGATGCCGGCATGCGCGCTATCGCCGTCCTCGCGCCACGCGGTGATGGTCTGGTGGCGCATCGAGAACAGGTGGCGCGAGCTTTCGGCGAGGTGGCGCAGTTCCGCGATGCCGAGGGTGCGCACGCTGAGCACGCCGGCGGTGTAGTTCTCGAACACCACCTCGTCCTGCATCGTCGCCAGCATGGCGGCGACGTCCATGCGGTTGTAGGCATCGAGGTAGCGGTCGATCAGGGCGCGCATGTTCGTTCCGGCTTGAGGCGGGGCGTGCATTTCAGCACGCGCCCGTCGTACCTGCCAGCCAGGCCGGAACCGGGAAGCTCAGTGCTTCACGTTGTCCGTGCTCTCGATGAAGCGCGCCACGTTGTCGTGGAGTTTCTTCAGCGAGGGCTCGTGGGCGTAGACCATGTGGCCGGAGGGGTACCAGTGGTAGGAGATGTTCTGCTGCAGCGAGTCGGGGATCGGCAGGTGGTGCATCTCGTACTCGGCGGCGTAGAACGGCGTGGCGAGGTCGTAGTAGCCGCCGTTGAGCATCACCTTGAGGTCGGGGTCGGTCTTCATCGCCATCGCGAGGTCGGGCATCACGTTGGTGGACTGCTGCAGCGCCTCGTGGCTGCCGGGCGCCTTGTGCGACATGTCCCAGTGATGGATGTCGGCGTATTCGCGGTAGTGCTGGCCGTCGCCGAACTTCAGGTCCTTGCGTACGTAGTCGTTGAACGCGGCGATGTAGGCCGAGCTGATCGCCGAGGACTGCGGATCGTATTCGGACTCCTTGCTCAACGGGTCCAGCGAGGGGCCGGAGAAGCGGGTGTCGAGGCGGCCGGTGGTGGTGTCGTCGTTCGCCTGCAGCTCGTGCTCGAACATGCCGCCGGAGACGCGCAAGTTCGCCTTCACCCAGTACGCCGCGGGCAGGCCGGTGTACTGGTGCAGCTTCTCGGCGATCGCCTGCTTGCGCGCGGCGTCCAGCGTGCTGCCGGCCATCAGCGCCTGCGCGTATTCACCGGTGGCGAACTGCTCCACTTCACTCAGCAAGGTGTCGAGGTCGGCGGGCGGCGACGGCAGCCGGTGGTGGTAGTACGCGGTGGCGGCATAGGTGGGCAACGCCAGCTCGTAGGGCTGGTCCACGCCGGGGTTGGTCTCCGGGCCATCGATGCTGTTGTCGAAGCTCAAGATCTGCGACAGCAGGATCACGCCGTTCAAGTCCACGCTGTCCTCGTTGGTGAGGATGTTCGAGACCACCGCCGAGCGGGTGGTGCCGTAGCTCTCGCCGAACAGGTACTTCGGCGAGTTCCAGCGACCGTACTTCGACAGGAACTGGGTGATGAACTGGGCGAACGCGTGGCCGTCGCCGTCCACGCCGTAGATCGCCTTCTCGCGGTCCTTCATCTGCTCGGCGCGCTTGGCCGGGTCCTTGTCGTCGGCGATCAGCCGGCTGAAGCCCGCGCCCGGCGCGTCGATGAACACCAGGTCGGAGGCGTCGAGCAGGCTGTAGCTGTTGTTGACCAGCTGGTAGGGCGCGGCCGGCGTGTGGGTGTCGTCGGCGGTCACCACGCGCCTGGGCCCGAACGCGCCCATGTGCAGCCACACCGTGGCCGAGCCGGGGCCGCCGTTGTAGATGAAGGTGACCGGCCGCTCGCCCGCCTTCGCGCCTTTCTTGAAGTAGGCGACGTAGAACATGCTCACCGTGGGCTCGTGCTCCTTGTCGCCGGAGCCGTGCAGCACCAGGGTGCCGGCCACCGCCTTGTAGTTGATGCCGTGCCCTTCCACCGACACCGAACCCTCGCTGGTCGACGACTGCGGCTTCACCAAGGCCGCGTCAGGCGCGTTGGCCGGCTGCTCCTTGTCGTGCTTCTTGCCGGTGTCGGCGACGACGGCGGTGCTGAGCAGCAGGGCGGCGACAGCCGCGGCGAGGGGCAGTTTGCGCATCGGCGTTTCCTCGGCATGACGGAGGCGCGCGGCGCCTCGGGAAGCGGCCAGCATGGAACCGCATGCCCGCCCGTGCATGCCCCGGAAGTCACTGCCGTTACGGCAATACCTTGCGCTCAGGCCCAGGCCAGCAAGGCGATCGCCAGCAGTGCCAGCCCCAGCCCGGCGAGGTTGATGCGGCTCAGCTGTTCGCGGAACAGCAGCACGCCGGTCAGCGCGCCCAGCACCACCACGCCCAGGTTCATGCTGGCGAACACCAGCGCCGGATGCTGCGGCAGCGCGCGGTGCGCGCGCAGGTAGAACAGGATGTTGCCGAAGTTGAAGAGGCCCAGCAGCAGGCCGCCAAGCGCGTTGCGCAGGCGGAAGCGCGCACCGCTGCGCACCGCCCGCCACGCCGCCAGCGCGAACGCCACCACCAGCGCCAGCGCGAACATCGCGACCAGCGACGTGCCCAGCGGCACGTGCGCCGCGGCCACGCGCTTGAACAGCACGTCGATCGCACCGAAGCCGGCGAACACCACGAGCGGCCACAGCCAGCGCGCCGAAGCGTTTGCATCGTGGCCGCGTTCCGATCGCCACACCATGCCGAGCAGCGCGGCGAGGCCCAGCACGCAACCCAGCGCCTTGGTCGCATCCAGCCGCTCGCCGAACAGCAGGAACGCCGCCAGCAGCGAGAGCAGCAGCGATAGCCGCTGCGCCGCGTCCGAACGCACGATGCCCGCATGCCGTACCGAGGCGCCCAGCGCGAGAAAGATCAGGGGCAGCAACACGCCCAGCCCCAGCAGCGCGAACCACGGCGCGCCCGCCTGGCGCAGTGGCGCCAGCGGGGCGGGCAGCAGCAGCGCGGCGAGCGCGCCTGCCGCCACGTAGTTCCACGCCACCGCCTGGCCGATGTCCAGCCCGTAGCGTCGCGCCAGCTTCAGCAGCACCGACACCAGCACGCTGCAGATCGCGCTCGCCAGCACGTAGATCATCGAACGGTTCCCGTGACGGAAGGATCGCGAGCTTAGCCGATCGATTGCCGCGGCCGCCGCCGCGTGGAAGCATGGCCGCTCCACGCAACGGCAGGTGACGACCACATGGAAATCCGCTTGCTCGGCCGCCACGACGCACCCGCCTATCAGGCGCTGCGCCTGCAGGCATTGCGCGACAGCCCGCAGGCGTTCAGCGCCAGCGTCGAGGACGAGGCGAACCGCAGCCTAGACGAGGTGGTGACGCGCATCGTGCCCGCCGCGGACGGCTCGGTCTGCACGCTGGGCATCTTCGTCGACGGCGAACTGGCCGGCTTCGTGGCCCTGCTCCATCCGCAACGGGCAAAGTTGCGCCACTGCGCCGAGCTGGCGGGCATGTACGTGGCGCCGGCGTATCGCCGGCGCGGTTGCGGCGCCGCCCTGCTGCGGGCGGTGATTGCGCATGCGCGCGCCATCGACGGCGTCCGCCAGCTCGGGCTCAGCGTCAATGCCACGAACATGGCGGCGAAGGCGCTGTACCGCGCGATGGGCTTCACGTGCTGGGGCGTGCAGCCGCAGGCGTTGCGGATAGCCGGCGTGTTCCACGACGAGGAACACATGCAGTTGCGCTTCGATCCCTGAGCCTTCACCGGAGAACTCCGCATGCTGGAACTGCGCCCCACCTGCGAACACTGCGACAAGCCGCTGCCGCCCGATTCGACGGACGCGATGATCTGTTCGTACGAGTGCACGTTTTGCCGCGACTGCGTGGCGCGCCTGCACGACGTCTGCCCGAACTGCGGTGGCGGCTTCGTGCCGCGGCCGATCCGTCCCGCGCGGGAGTGGAGAAGCGGCGTGTTCCTCGGCCGCCAGCCGGCCGGCGACAAGCGCGTGTTCAAGCCGGTGGATCTCGTGGCGCACGATGGCTTCGCCGCGCGCCTGCGCGAGCTGCCGCCCGAACGGCGCTGATCGGGCGCGAAGTCCGTCCCGGTTCTCCGGATGCCGATCCGGCGGCCGCGGCCCGTGCGGAACCAATCGGCGCATGGCCTGTCATCGTCCAGGCCTGTGCGCCGTTCGCCGTCGCACGATCGGGAAGGAAGCTCGCCGCGTGATCGGACGGAAGGCATCGGCAGAACGCGTGACACCCGTCCGGCGGCGCCTGCGCTGGACGCACATCGCCACGCTGGCGGCGGTGCTGCTGATCCACCTGGGTTTCCTCGCCTTCCTGCTCGCGCCGTCGCCGGGATGGCGCTGGCCGGCGCAGGAAACATCAACCGAAGCGCCGGATGCACTGTTCGTCCGTATGCTGCCGGTGCGGACCGAGCCGGTCGCGCCGCCGCAACCCGCGTCGCCGCGTCCCGTGCCGCAGGCACATCGGCCGCCGCCCGTGGCCTTGCCCGCCCTGCCGACGGCACAGGCGGCAGCGCCGATATCGCCGGTCATGCCGCGCGCCGCCGACAGCCTGGTCGCCACCGCCCCACCGGACTTCGTGACCGGCGGCGGACGCTTCACCGGCCCGGACTACGGCCAGCAGAACGTGCGCGTGCCGGGCAGCGGCGCGCCGATCCGCGGCATGCCGACCTTCCGCATGGCCGATCCGCGCATGCAGGGGCTGGCCGGCGTGGTGCGCATCATCGGCCGCATCACCGGCGCCGTCGATCCGCACTGCCTCCAGCTCGAGCGCCAGCAGGCGATGTCGGTGCAGGAGCGTATTGATCGCCACGTCGACGCCGCCGACGCGCGGATGGTCGCCATCGCCGCGCGCTACGGCTGCCCCGACCCGCTGAAACCGGGCGCCGCGATGTACAACTTCTACCGCCCGCGGCAGGTCGTCGGCGCGCATTGAGCGCAGCCGTCACCGTGTGGACGGGTGCATATTTTATCCGGGTAGTATTGACAACACATTTGACCCGGGCAAAATAGGCGACCGACCCAGACGGCAGTCCGCCATGCATCCGCACGACAGCCCCAGCTGCACCGCCTTCGACGGCCACACCTTGATCGCCTCCGGTGCGCTCGCCGTGGTGGCGGTGGCGGTGAAGCGCCTGCTCGACAAGCACCCCGCGCGCACGCCGCTGATCCTCGACGACGCCACCGGCCAGCCGGTGGAAATCGACTTCCGCGGCCGCGCGGACGAGGTGCTGGCGCGCCTGAGCCCTGCGCCGGATGCCGCTGCGCCGCGCGGCGCCGGCCGCCCCCGGCTCGGCGTGGTGGCGCGCGAGGTGACCTTGCTGCCGCGCCACTGGTATTGGCTCAACAGCCAGCCCGGGGGCGCCTCAGTTACCTTGCGCAAGCTGGTGGAGGATGCCCGCCGCCACAGCAGTGCGAAGGATCGCGCCCGCCTCGCCGGCGAAGCCGCCGACCGCTTCATGCGCGTGGTAGCGGGCGACCTCGCCGGCTACGAGGAAGCCTCGCGTGCGCTGTGGCGCGGCGACCGCGACGCTTTCAACCGCCATACCCGCGGCTGGCCGAAGGACGTGCGCGAGCACGCCCGCCGCCTCGCCGCGATCGCCCGCGATGCGCAGGCCGAGGCGGGCTGAAACCGCCCGCGCAACGCATCGACCCATCGGAATCCCCCATGTCCTCCGCGACTCCCCAAGCTTCGCCGCTCGCCCATCGCGACTTCCGCCTGCTGTTCGCCGGCAGCTCGATCTCCGCGCTGGGCGACCAGTTCACCCTGGTCGCGTTGCCGTGGCTGGTGCTCAAGCTCACCGGGAGCCCGGCCGCGCTGGGCCTGGTGCTGGCGGCGATGGCGCTGCCGCGTGCGGCCTTCATGCTGATCGGCGGCGCGGTGGTGGACCGGCTCTCGCCGCGCCGCGTGCTGCTGTGGGCGCGCGCGATCAATGCCGTGCTGATCGGCATGTTGACGCTGCTGGTTTTCGCCGGCGCGATCCGCATGCCCGTGGTCTACGCGCTGGCGCTGGGCATCGGCCTGTCCACCGCGTTCGCCTACCCGGCCGGTTCCGCGCTGCTGCCCAGCTTGTTGCCGCCGCAGCTGCTGCCATCGGCGAATGCGCTGATGATGGGTGCGCGCCAGTTGAGCCTGTTCGTGGGGCCGGGCCTGGCCGGCCTGGTAATCGGCGCCGGCGCCGCGCCTGCCACGGCACATGGCGTGGTGGACGCCGGCGGGCTCGGCATGGCGTTCGCCGTCGATACCGCGAGCTTCCTCGTGTCGCTGGCCTCGCTGCTGCTGATCCGCCAGCGCGACGACGTGCATGCACGCGTCATCGAAGGCCACGTGCTCGCGAACGTGCTGGGCGGCCTGCGCGCGATCTGGGCCGACTTGCCGCTGCGCGCTTTCGTGCTCTACGTGGCGGTGGTGTCGGTGTTCGTGGGCGGCCCGCTGCAGGTGGGCTTGCCGGTGCTGGCCGACACGCGGCTGGACCACGGCGCCGCGTCGCTCGGCATCCTGATGACCGCGAACGGCGGCGGCATGCTGGTCGGCGGTTTCCTGTCCGGCTGGGTCAGCCGAATCGCACGCGGACAATTGGGCCTGATGATCCTGTGCATCGACAGCCTCGCCGGCCTGGCGCTGGCCGCGCTGGCCTTCGATCACTCCACCGTGATGGGCGCGGCCCTGCTGGCCACCACGGGCCTGCTCGCCGGCATCGCGCAGATCGCCGTCGTCAGCTGGATCCAGCGGCGCGTGCCGCCGGCGATGATGGGTCGCACGATGAGCGTGCTGATGTTCGCCTTCATGGGCCTGGGGCCGTTGTCGGCGGCGCTCGCCGGCAGCCTGCTGAAGCTGGTGTCACTGCCCGCGATGTTTGCGGCCGCGGGACTCGCGCTCACGGCGATCGCGTTGACCTGCATGAGCAGCCCGGCGTTGCGCGCGATCGGCACGCCGTTGCGCGTGCCGGCAACAGAGTGACAGGCATCGTCCAGCCGAGTGGCAGCGCATGTTTGGGGGGACTGATTGGCGACAAAGTTCAGCCGATACTCCCACCGTTCACCCTGAGCGTAGGCCGGCAAGGCCGAAGTCGAAGGGCGGCGCGCTGCGAGTGCTTCGACTTCGCTTGCTATCGCAAGCTACGCTCAGCATGAGCGGGGTTCCCGGCAGCCTGTCGGACTTTGGTCGGTTGGGCTGCTGGCAGAGCACCGTTGCTGATCAGGTGAGGAGACGGGTTGTCCGATGAACGCCACGCACACCGTTCGTTTTCGCCAGGTCGACGTGTTCAGCGCCGTGCCGTTCAAGGGCAACCCGCTGGCCGTGGTGTTCGACGCCGACGGCCTCGACACCGCGCGGATGCAGGCCATCGCGCGCTGGACCAACCTGTCGGAAACCACCTTCCTGCTGCAACCGGATGATCCGGATGCGGACTACCGCGTGCGCATCTTCACCACCGGCGGCGAGCTGCCGTTCGCGGGGCATCCCACCCTGGGCACGGCGCATGCGCTGCGCGAAAGCGGCTATCGGCCGCGCCGTCCGGGTCGGCTGGTGCAGCAATGCGGCGTGGGCCTGATCGAGCTGAGCGAGCGCGATGACGGCTGCTGGGCTTTCGCCGCGCCACCCGCGCGCATCACGCCGTCGCCGGTGGCTGGGCATGCCGAGTTGGCGCGTGCGTTGCACAGCGATGCGATCGATTTCGCCGCGCCACCCTGCACCGTCGACAACGGTGCTCCGTGGCTGATGGTGCGCATGCAATCGGCCGCCGACTGCCTGGCCCTGCAGCCGGACATCGCGGCGCTCGCGCCGGTGACGCGGGCCGCCGGCACCGACGGGCTGGCCATCTACGGGCCGCACGCCGCCGGCGGCCCGACCGACTTCGAGCTGCGCTGCCTGATGACCGGAGGCAGTTTCGGCGTGGGCGAAGATCCCGTCACCGGCAGCGCCAATGCCGCCCTGGCCTGCCTGCTGGACGCGCAGGGCAGGCGTCCCGCGGCAAGCTATTCGGTGCGCCAGGGCACGGCGCTGCAGCGCGACGGTCGCGTGGCGATCGAGCACGACGGAGACGGCCGCATCTGGATCGGCGGCGCCTGCGTCACCGTGATCGAGGGCAGTTTCCGCTATTGAAGCGGAGCCGCGTCAGCGCAGCGCCGCCGCCTCGCGCGCCAGCAGTTCGATGCCGGCCCAGTCGCCGGCCTGCAGCTTGTCCTTGGGCGTGAGCCAGGAGCCGCCCACGCAGGCCACGTTGGGCAGGGCGAGGAAATCCGGCGCGCTGGCGAGGCTGATGCCGCCGGTGGGGCAGAAGCGGATCTGCGGCAGCGGGCTGGCCCAGGCGGCCAGCAGTTTCGCGCCGCCCACGGGCACGGCGGGAAACAGCTTCAGGTGCTTGTAGCCGCGTTCGAGCAGGCTCATCGCCTCGCCCGCAGTGGCCACGCCGGGCAGCAGCGGCAACGCGCTGGCGTCGGCGGCGTCGAGCAGTTTCGGCGAGACGCCGGGCGACACCGCGAAGCGCGCGCCGGCCTGGCGCGCGGCTTCGAGCTGCGCGGCGTCGAGCACGGTGCCCACGCCCACCACCGCGCCTTCCACCTCGGCGGCGATGGCGCGGATCGCGTCCAGCGCCACCGGCGTGCGCAGCGTCACCTCGATGCTGCGGATGCCGCCGGCGACCAGCGCGCGCGCCATCGGCACGGCATGGGCCAGCTCGTCGACGATCACCACCGGCACCACCGGGGCGAGCGCGAGGATTTCGGCGAGGACGGTCTGCTTGTGGTCGGTGCTGTTCATGGGTGGGCTCGCGGGAGAGGGTTGGCGTCGTCGTAGGAGCGGCTTCAGCCGCGACCGGTCACGGAATCGCGGCTGAAGCCGCTCCTACGGTGTTGTTCAAGCATCGGCGGCGTGGTGGCGGTCGTGCCGGCCGAAGATGGTGGCGCCGGTGTCGGCCGAGCCCACCGCGTTGCGCAGGGAGGCGAACAGTTCGCGGCCCATGCCCACGTGGCTGGCGGAAAGATCGGCATGCACCTGCTCGCGCGCCGCCCATTCGGCCGGGTCCACCTTCGCCTCCAGCGTGCCGGCGATGGCGTCGAGCTTGACGAGGTCGCCGTCGCGCAGCTTGCCCAGCGGGCCGGCGTCGACCGCCTCGGGAGTGACGTGGATCGCCGCGGGAATCTTGCCGGAGGCGCCGGACATGCGTCCGTCGGTGACCAGCGCCACGCGGTGCCCGCGCGCCTGCAGCACGCCCAGCGTGGGGGTGAGCTTGTGCAACTCGGGCATGCCGATCGCCTTCGGCCCCTGGAAGCGCACCACGGCGATGAAGTCGCGGTTGAGTTCGCCGCGGTCGAAGGCGGCCTGCACCGCGTTCTGGTCGTGGAAGATCACCGCGGGCGCCTCGATCACCAGGCGGTCGCCCGGCACCGAGGACACCTTGATCACCGCGCGACCGAGGTTGCCCTTGAGCACGCGCAGGCCGCCGTCGGCGCGGAAGGGTGCATCGGCCGGGCGCAGCACGTCGAGGTTGCCGCTCGCCGTGACCGCCTGCCACGCCAGCTCGCCGGACTCGTCCAGCACCGGCAGGCTGCGGTAGGCGTCGAGGCCCTGGCCCCACACCGTGTGCGCGTCGCCGTGCAGCAGGCCGGCGTCGATCAGCGAGCCGATCAGGAACGGCATGCCGCCGGCTTGGTGGAAGTGGTTCACGTCGGCCGATCCATTCGGGTACACGCGCGCCATCAGCGGCACCACGCCGGACAGCGCGTCGAAATCTTCCAGCGTCAGCACGATGCCGGCCGCGTGCGCGATCGCCACCAGGTGCAGCAGATGGTTGGTGGAACCGCCGGTGGCGTGCAGGCCGACCACGCCGTTGACCACGCTGCGCTCGTCGAACATGCGGCCCAGCGGGGTGTGCTGTTCGCCCGGTGCGGCGATCTCGGCGAGGCGGTGCACCGCGGCTTCGGTGAGCGCGTCGCGCAGCGGCGTGTTCGGGTTGACGAAGCTGGAACCCGGCAGGTGCAGGCCCATGATCTCCATCAGCATCTGGTTGGAGTTCGCGGTGCCGTAGAACGTGCAGGTGCCGGGCGAGTGGTACGACGCCGCCTCGGCTTCCAGCAACTCGTCGCGCGTGGCCTTGCCTTCGGCGTAACGCTGGCGCACCGCGGTCTTGGCGTCGTTGGAGATGCCGCTGGGCATCGGCCCGGCCGGCACGAATATGGTGGGCAGGTGGCCGAAGGAGAGCGCACCTATCATCAGGCCCGGCACGATCTTGTCGCAGATGCCCAGCATCAGCGCGCCGTCGAACATGTCGTGCGACAGCGCCACCGCGGTGGCCATCGCGATCACCTCGCGCGAGAACAGGCTCAGCTCCATGCCGGCGCGGCCCTGGGTGACGCCGTCGCACATCGCCGGTACGCCGCCCGCCACCTGGGCGGTGACGCCGGCCTCGCGTGCCACGCGGCGGATCAGCTCGGGATAGCGCTCGTAGGGCTGGTGCGCCGAAAGCATGTCGTTGTACGCGGTGACGATGCCGAGGTTCGGCGCATGGCCGCTGCGCAGCGCCGCCTTGTCGTCGGTGCCGCAGGCGGCGAAGCCGTGCGCGAGGTTGCCGCAGGAAAGCCGCGCGCGATGCGGACCTTCGCGATGCGCAGCGTCGATGCGCGCGAGATAAGCGGTGCGGCTGGCGCGGCTGCGCTCGGCGATGCGGGCGGTGACTTCGGCGAGGATGGGGTGCAGGGTCATGACACGGTTCCGATAATCAACAAACGGAGCGAACAGCGGGCCATGGATGGCCCGCCCGCGGCTCGGGCGCCTTCGCGCCTGAGCCGTCGGAGCCTGCGCCGGGCTGCGCCCGGCACAGGCGAGTCAACAATGGGCAGGAGCCCATTGTTGACATCAGGCACGGCGCTCTTGCTTTGCCGCCATACCTGCGAGAAACATCAAGGACACCAGTACACGGCGAGCGGCACGCGATCCTGCTGCACGACAGCGCGCACCGGATAGTTCTTCGCCTCGGCCAATCCCAGCCGCACGTCCGCCAGCAGGTCGCGCTTCTTCTCGCCGCTCACCAGGAGATACAGCGCGCGGGTAGCGAGCAGCGCGGGCAGGGTGAGCGTGATGCGCGGCTCGCCGGCGCCGGGCGCCTGCATGGTCAGCACCTTCGCCTTGCCCTGCGGGTCCAGCGCCTCGGCGAGGCGGTCGCCGCCGGGGAAGAACGAGGCGGTGTGACCGTCCTCGCCCATGCCCAGCACCACCACGTCGAACGGCGCGGGCAGCGCGGCGATGCGCGCCTCGGCCTCGGCCAGCCCGGCCGCGGGCGTGGCGGCGCCGGTGTACAGCGGCACGAAACGGGCGGCGGCCGCGGAGCCCTGCAGCAAGGTGGTTTCCACCAGCTTCGCGTTGGAGCGCGCGTCGCTGTCCGGCACCCAGCGTTCGTCGACCAGGGTGACGGTGACCTTGGCCCAGTCCAGCGCCTGTTTCGACAACTGCGCGAAGAAATCCTTCGGCGTGCTGCCGCCGGAGACCGCGATCACCGCTGTGCCGCGCTCAGCGATCGCCTCGCGCAGTTGCGCGGCGACGCGCTCGGCCAACGCCGTGGCCTGGGCACTGCAGTTCGTGAAGCTGTGGGTGGTGACGTTCGACATCGCTTACTCGTCTTCGTGCCAGGTGCGGCCGTCGCGCTCGATCAGCGCCACCGCCGCGCTGGGGCCCCAGCTGCCGGAAGCGTAGGGGCGCGGCGGCTCGCCGCCGGCGGCCCACGCGGCGAGGATGGGGTCGGCCCAGCGCCAGGCCGCCTCCACTTCATCGCGGCGCATGAACAAGGTGGGGTTGCCGCGCACCACGTCGAGCAGCAGGCGCTCGTAGGCGTCGGGCTGCGAAACGCCGAACGCCTCGGCGAAGCTCATGTCCAGTGGCACGTGGCGCAGGCGCAGTCCGCCGGGGCCGGGATCCTTGATGGTGAGCCACAGCTTCACGCCCTCGTCCGGCTGCAGGCGCAGCACCAGGCGGTTCTGCGCCAGCGGGCCGGCACTGGTACCGAAGATCGAGTGCGGCACCGGCTTGAACGCCACCACGATCTCGGACACGCGCTCGGGCAGGCGCTTGCCGGTGCGCAGGTAGAACGGCACGCCGGCCCAGCGCCAGTTCTCGATCTCGGCCTTCAGCGCCACGAAGGTCTCGGTATCGGATTTCGCGCCGTTCAGCTCGTCCGGATAGCCCGGCACCGACTGGCCTTCGGCCACGCCGGCGCGGTACTGGCCGCGTACGGTGAGCTGGCTGGCGTTGCTTTCATCGATGCGCTTGAGCGAGCGCAGCACCTTGAGCTTCTCGTCGCGCACCGCGTCGGGCGACAGCGAGGCGGGCGGCTCCATCGCCACCATGCACAGCAGCTGCAGCAGGTGGTTCTGCACCATGTCGCGCAACGCGCCGGCGCGGTCGTAGTAGCCGGCGCGGCGGCCCAGGCCCAGCGTCTCGGCCACGGTGATCTGCACGTGGTCGATGTGGCTGGCGTTCCACAGCGGCTCGAACAGCGCGTTGCCGAAGCGCAGCGCCAGCAGGTTCTGCACCGTTTCCTTGCCGAGATAGTGGTCGATGCGATAGGTCTGCGATTCGGCGAACACCTGGCCCACCGCGTCGTTGATCCGGTTCGCGCTGGCGAGGTCGCGGCCGATCGGCTTTTCCAGCACCACGCGCGAGTGTTCGCCGTTCAGGCCGCACTGGCCGAGCCGGCGGCAGATGTCCTCGAACAGCTCGGGCGAGGTGGAGAGGTAGAACACGCGGATGTGTTCGGGCTGCTCGCCGATCAGCGCGGCGAACGCGTCCCAGCCCTCGTCCTTGCGTGCGTCCAGTGGGCGGTAGCCGACCAGCTGCAGGAAGGCGTCGAGCTTGGCGGGGTCGGCGCCGTTGCCGGCCAGCGACTCGCGCAGCTGGCCGCGGTAGCCGGCGTCGTCCAGCGGCTCGCGGGCCACGCCGAGGATGCGGCTGCCGGCCGGGATCTGGCCGTCGGCATGGCGGTGGAACAGCGCGGGCAGCAGCTTGCGCAGGGCGAGATCGCCGGTGCCGCCGAAGATCACCAGGTCGAAGGCGTCGACCTTCTGGAAAGTAGCCGTCACGCAAGCACCTCGAAGCGGGAGGGTGGCTGGCCGTGGGGGTGGCCGGCCCGTCTGCCAACGATAGTACCAGTGGAATACCAGGACAAGAACTTGTCTGCATACGAATTCATTCATGCAGACAATCCGGCGAAAACACGGCCTTTGCATTGGTTTCAACTGAAACGGACGTCCAGACGACTTGCGGCCAATGGTTTGCTATTGGTATCTTCTCGGGATGGAAACCGCCCTGGCCCGCGAATACCGTCGCATCTGCCGCGACCCGACCAGCCACCAGCCGCTGGCCTACCTGCGGCTGCGCCGCGCGATCCGCAACGTGGTCGAGCACCGCGACATCGAGCCGGGCCAGGCGCTGCCCAGCGAGCGCGACCTGTCGCAGGCGCTGAAGCTGTCGCGGGTCACCGTGCGCAAGGCGATCGCCGGCCTGGTCGAGGAAGGCCTGCTCACCCAGCGCCATGGCGCCGGCACTTTCATCGCCGAGCGCATCGTCAAGCCGATGTCGCGGCTGTCCAGCTTCACCGAGGACCTGCGCGACCGCGGCCTGCACCCGCGCTCGGAGTTCTTCGAGCGCAGCGTGGGCGAGGTGACGCCGGAGGAGGCGATGGCGATGAACCTGTCGCCCGGCTCGCTGGTGGCGCGCCTGCACCGCGTGCGCTACGGCCAGGACGAGCCGCTGGCGATCGAGCGCAGCGTGGTGCCGGCCAGCGTGCTGCCCGACCCGATGGTGGTGCGCGACTCGCTGTACGAGGTGTTGGAGACACTGGGCTGCCGCCCGAAGCGCGCGCTGCAGCGCCTGCGCGCGGTGTCGCTGGGCGCGCAGCACGCGCGCCTGCTGCACGTGGCCGCCGGCAGCGCCGGGCTCAACATCGAGCGGCGCAGCTTCCTCGACGACGGCCGCGTGGTCGAGTTCACCTGCTCCTGGTACCGCGGCGACATCTACGACTTCGTCGCCGAGCTGCACGCCGATTGATTCCCCGTTGCGCGCCGCGCGACGCTTCCCCCCGACACGAGAAACCCATGCACGCCAGCGACACCTTGATGTTCCGCGAAGCGCACGAATCCGCCGACGTGGTGGCGCGCCAGTTCGCCGCCAACGAGAAGGTGGTGGGCGAACTCGCCGCTGCGCTGCGCGCGCAGCCGCCGCGCTTCATCGTCACCTGTGCGCGCGGCAGCTCCGATCACGCCGCCGCCTACGCGAAGTACGTGTTCGAGACCCAGCTCGGCATCGTCACCGCCTCGGCCTCGCCCTCGGTCACCTCGGTGTACGCGGCGCCGCAGCAGTGGGAAGGCGCGTTGTTCATCGCGATCTCGCAGTCCGGCAAGAGCCCCGACCTGGTGCGCAACGCGCAGGCCGCGAAGGTCGCCGGTGCGCGCGTGGTGGCGATGGTCAACGTGGAGGACTCGCCGCTGGCCGCGCTCGCCGACACCGTGATTCCGCTGCACGCGGGCCCGGAGCGCAGCGTCGCCGCCACCAAGAGCTACGTCGCCGCGCTGGCCGCGATCCTGCACCTGTGCGCGCGCTGGCACGGCGACGCCAAGCTCGCGGCCGCGCTAGCCGCGCTGCCCGATGCGTTGCGCGCGGGCTGGGACGCGGACTGGTCGGCGCTGGTCGACGGCCTCGCCGAGGCGCACAACCTGTTCGTGGTGGGGCGCGGCTTCGGTTTCGCGGCCGCGCTGGAGGCGGCGCTGAAGTTCAAGGAAACCTGCGGCCTGCATGCGGAGGCGTTCAGCGCCGCCGAGGTGAAGCACGGCCCGATGGCCCTGGTCGGCCCGCATTTCCCGGTGCTGTGCTTCGCCCAGGACGACGACACGCTGGAGAGTACGCTGGCGGTGGCGCGCGAATTCCGAGGCCGCGGCGCGAACGTGCTGGTGGCCGCACCGGGCCGGAGCGGCGACGGCTTCCTGCCGCTCGCCGCCGGCCTGCCCGCGCTGTGCACGCCGCTGCTGACGATCCAGAGTTTCTATCGCGCCGCCAGCGCGCTGGCGCTGCGCCGCGGCTACAACCCCGACGTGCCGCCGCACCTCAACAAGGTCACCGAAACCGTCTGATCTCCCGTAGGAGCGGCTTCAGCCGCGACCTCTCCACGGGGAATCGCGGCTGAAGCCGCTCCTACCGATTGCTTTCCATCGAGCTTTTGCCATGACCACCGCCCTCACGAACGCCCGCGTCCTCACCGCCCACGGCTGGCGCGACGATCTCGCCGTGCTGGTCGAGGGCGAGCGCATCGCCGCGCTGCTGCCGAACGATCACCCGCAAGTGCGCGCCGCGCAGGTGCAGGATCTGGCTGGCGCGCTGCTGGTGCCGGGCTTCATTGACGTGCAGGTGAACGGCGGCGGCGGCGCATTGTTCAACGCCGCGCCCACGGTGGCGACGATACGCACGATCGGCGCCGCGCACCGCAAATTCGGCACCACCGGCTTCCTGCCCACGCTCATCAGCGACAGCACGGACGTGATGCGCGCCGCGCTGGCGGCGGTGGCGCAGGCCTTCGACGAAGGCGTACCGGGCCTGCTCGGCGTGCATCTGGAAGGCCCGTACCTCGCGCCCGAGCGCAAGGGCGTGCACGATCCGAAGTGGTTCCACGTACCGGGCGAGGAGGAACTCGAGCTGCTGTGCGCGCCGCATCGCGGCGTGCGGCTGGTGACGCTGGCGCCCGAGCGCGTGCCGCACGCCAGCATCGCGCGGCTCGCCGCCGCCGGCGTGCTGGTCAACGCGGGCCACACCGCCGCCGACCACGCCACCATCCGCGCCGCGCTGGCCGCGGGCGTGCGCGGCTTCACCCATCTGTTCAACGCGATGACGCCGCTGGGCAGCCGCGAGCCCGGCGTGGTGGGCGCGGCGCTGGACGACGCCGGCAGCTGGTGCGGCATCATCGTCGACGGCCACCACGTGCACCCGACCAGCCTGCGCAACGCGATCGCCGCCAAGCCGCGCGGCAAGACCCTGCTGGTCACCGACGCGATGCCGCCGGTGGGCGCGGATTCGACCGAGTACGTGCTCAACGGCGAAACCATCGTGGTGAAGGACGGCATCTGCCAGACCGCGAACGGCGTGCTCGCCGGCTCCGCGCTGGACATGGCCACCGCCGTGCGCAACAGCGTGGCGATGCTCGGCCTGCCGCTGGACGAGGCGGTGCGCATGGCCAGCACGTATCCTGCCGATTTTCTCGGCCTGGGCAGCAGTCACGGCCGCATCGCGGTGGGTTGTCGCGCCGATCTCGTGGCGATGGACGCTGGCTGCCGCGTGCAACAGAGCTGGATCGGCGGCAAGTCCTCGTAAGCCAGTCATCGCAAGCGTGCGCCCTGCGCGCGAAGGTTCCGACGAGGCCGAGCTGACCGAGATCTACAACACCGAACGTCAGTTGCTTTACGTGGCTTGCACGCGTGCCCGAGACCAGTTGCATGTCTCGGCGGCGCGACCTGAATCCGAGTTCTTGCAGGATTTGAAGCCGTGAAGCGGAGGTCGGCGTGCAGTGCTCATTGATGCCCGGCAAATCCGGAAACGGTACGCCAACCCTCGATTTTGGTTAGACTGCGCCCCGTTCAGGTGTCCCGACGCCATTGGCCGAAGGGATGAAACGGGAAGCCGGTGCGTGGCGCATGCCACCAGTCCGGCGCTGCCCCCGCAACGGTAGGCGAGTACACGCGCGGCCATCCGCCACTGTGTCGAGGACACGGGAAGGCGCCACGCGGGACGGTGCAGGCACCGTCCGCTCGCAAGCCCGGAGACCGGCCCGGACATGACTGCTGGCTCGCGGTGGGCGAGGCCGGACAGACGCGTCCGGCCTCGCCGTGCCTGCCTGTTCCCGCCTTCCCTCACCGTTCGCCGGCCCATTGAACGCAATGTGCCGCGCGGTGTGCACGGCCGAGGAACGAGACGTGAAGAAGACCCTGCTGGCCGCGGCGCTGCTGTGCTGCCTCCCCGCCGCCTACGCCGCCGACCAGAACGACGCCAGCGCGCTGGCGCCGGTGGTCGTGACCGCCACCCGCACGCCGATCACCGCCGACGATGCGCTGTCCTCGGTCAGCGTGATCACCCGCGCCGACATCGAGCGCCTGCAGCCGCTGTCGGTGGCGGACCTGCTCACCGGCCTGCCGGGCATCAGCTTCGCGCAGAGCGGCGGCCTCGGCCAGCTCTCCACGCTGTTCCTGCGCGGCACCAATTCCACCCACACCCTGGTGCTGGTCGACGGCATCCGCGTCGGTTCGGCCACCGCCGGCTTCGCCCGGCTGGAGCAGATCCCGGTGGAGCAGATCGAGCGCATCGAGATCGTGCGCGGCCCGCGCTCCAGCCTGTACGGCTCCGACGCGATCGGCGGCGTGATCCAGATCTTCACCCGCCACGGCCAGCCGAACGGCGGCACCGCGCCTTCGTTCAGCACCACGGTCGGCAGTCATGGCCTCGCCGGTGCGACCGTCGGGCTGTCCGGCGGCGACGCGCACGCCTGGTACAACGCGAGCCTCGGCGGCCAGTACACCTCGGGCTTCCCCGCCTGCCGCATGGGCGCGGCGGAGGCCTTTGCCGGCTGCTTCGCGGACGATCCGCGCAACGACGCCTTCCGCGACTGGAACGGCGCCTTCAACGCCGGCTACCGCTGGGACAACGGCACCGAGCTGGCCGGCGACTGGCTGCGCAGCAAGAGCTTCGTGGAGTACGCGGGCAGCCCGTTCGGCAGCAACCGCGCGGTCGACGAGCAGCGTGTGGCCGGTGCACGGCTGAGCTTCTCGCCGCTGGAGGCGTGGAAAGTCACGTTGACCGCGGGGCAGAGCAAAGACCTGTCCACCACGTATTACCAGGGCACGTACTTCGGCACGTACTACCCGCTGCAGCAGACCGGCTATGCCGATTCGCGCCGCAACCAGGCATCGTGGCAGAACGATCTCGCGCTGGCCGCGAACCAGCTGCTGACCGTGGGCGTGGACTGGCAGCAGGAGCATGTGGACAGCAACACCGCCTACCTCGCCACCCACCGCACTGACACCGGCGGCTTCGCCCAGTACCAGGGCACGTTCGGCCGCAACGAGTTGCAGGCCTCGGTGCGCCGCGACCACAACAGCCAGTTCGGCAACCACGACACCGGCGCGCTGGCCTGGGGCTACGCGTTCGACCACGGCCTGCGCCTCAGCGCCAGCTACGGCACCGCGTTCCATGCGCCCACCTTCAACGATCTGTACTTCCCACCGTTCTTCGGCACGCCGTCGGCCAATCCGCAGCTGCGGCCGGAGACCTCGCACAGCACCGAGCTGGGCCTGCAGCAGCAGCTGGACGCCTGGCACTGGGCGGTGAATGCCTACGAGACGCGCATCAACCAGATGATCGTGCTCGACCCGGCGCAGAACTACGTGCCGTTCAACCTGAGCCGCGCGCGCATCCGCGGCGTGGAAGGCCAGCTCGGCACCACGCTGGCCGGCTGGCAGCTGCAGGGCTACCTCACGCTGCAGCAACCGAAGAACGACGACGGCGGCGCCGCCAGCGGCAACGTGCTGCCGCGCCGCCCCGAACGCACCGCGCGCATCGACCTCGACCGCCGCTTCGGCGCGTTCGGCGTGGGCGGCACCTGGTATGCAGCCGGCCGCAGCTACGACGACGTGGCGAACCTGCATCCGCTGGGCGGCTACAGCACGCTGGCGCTGCGCGCGAGCTGGCAGTTCGCGCCGGACTGGCAGGTCGAGGGCCGCCTCGCCAACGCGTTCGACCGTCGCTACGAGACGGTCTGGTACTACAACCAGCCCGGCCGCACCTGGTCGCTGACGCTGCGCTACAGCCCTGCCGCGCGCTGAGCGCGGGACAGTGAACGCGATGGGCCACGGAAGGCCGGTCGTCGCAGGAAGCACGCGCCCCTGTCGCGCGTGCTGACACGGTGGCATCGGAGCATGCCGACTGCGTCGTGCAGGGACGGGGGAGGAGGCGCGAACAAGGATGTTCACCCCTGTCTTTCGACAGGGGCCGCCTTCAGGCACATACGCCGCGGCGGCGGGCGGCGCATAAAAGGTGCATGACCGCGAACGCGCCCATGCAGCCCCCCGCCGTGCGCGTTCGCCCGCTATGCTGGCGCGCCACGGAGGACACGTGAACATTTTCGCGCCCATGATTCGCCGACCCATCGGCACCGTGCTGCTGGCTTTCGGGCTGGCGCTGGCCGGCACGTGGTCGTACCTGTTGCTGGGCGTGGCGGCATTCCCGTCGATGGAATTCCCGTTCATGGGCGTGAACGCGCAGCTGCCCGGCGCCAGCGCGCAGGTGATGGCCACCTCCGTGGTGGCGCCGCTGGAGCGGCACCTGGGACGCATTCCGGGCGTGCAGCACATCAGTTCGACCGCCACCGAGGGCGGCGCGCAGATCGGCCTGCAGCTCGACTTCGGCCGCAATCCGGACCAAGTCGCGCACGACGTGCAGGCGGCGATCAATGCGGCGATCCCGGATCTGCCCAACGACATGCCCAGCCCGCCAAGCTACTTCAAGGCGAACAGCACGCAGATCCCGATCCTGCTGGTGGCGCTGACCTCGAGCAGCCTGCCGCCGGACAAGCTCTACGACCTCACCGACACGGTGCTCAAGCCCGCGGTGGCGCAGATCCCCGGCGTGGCGCAGGTGGATGTGGGCGGCGGCACGCCGCACGCGGTGCGAGTGGCGCTGAATACCGCGGCGCTGGCGCATGTCGGGATCACCTCCAACGACGTGGCGAACGCGCTGCGCGCGGCCAACGTCACCTCGCCGCAGGGGGTGATCGGCAACGGTGCCACCCAGCTCACGGTGACCGCGAACGACGCGCTGCACGACACGCAGGATTTCGCCGACCTGGTGATCGCCAGCCGCAAGGGCGTGCCGATCCGGCTGTCCGACGTCGCCACGATCAGCAGCGGCCAGCAGAACCAGTACACCGCGGCCTGGTTCAACCAGCACCGCGCGGTGGTGCTGCGCATCACCAAGCGCGCCGATGCGAACGCCGTGGCCACGGTGGACGCGATCCGCGCGCGCCTGCCCGAGCTGCGCGGCCTGCTGCCTGCCGACGTCAAGATCACGCCGATCTTCGACCTCACGCCGACCACGATGTCGGCGCTGCACGAGGTGGAAGTGGCGCTGCTGATGGGCATCGTGATGGTGGCGCTGGTGATGCTGGTGTTCCTGCGTCGCGCGCGGCCCACCGTGATCGCGATGTTCAGCATCCCGCTGTCGCTGGCCGGTGCGCTGGTGGTGATGTGGATGCTGGGCTTCACGCTCAACATCTTCTCGCTGGTGGCGCTGGTGCTCTGCGTTGGCTTCGTGGTGGACGACGCGATCGTGGTGATCGAGAACATCGTGCGCCACATGGAGCAGGGCAAGCCGGCGCTGCAGGCGGCGCTGACCGGCGTGCGCGAGATCGGCTTCACGGTGATCTCGATCACGCTGTCGCTGATCGCCGTGTTCGGGCCGATGGTGTTCGGCAACAACACATTCACGATGCTGATGCGCGAGTTCTCGGTGACGCTGATCGCGACCATCGTGATCTCGGCGCTGGTCTCGCTGACGCTCACGCCGGCGCTGTGCGGCAGCTGGCTGGCGCACGACGACATGGTGGCCGTGCGCACGCCGGGGCGGCTGGAACGCTGGGCCGAACGCTTCGACCGCTGGATGTTGCGCGTCTACGAGCGCGGGCTGGACTGGGCGATGCACCACCGCCGGCTGATGCGCTGGCAGCCGCCGATCCTGCTGGTGCTCACCGTGCTGCTGGCGGTGCTGGTGGGCATGACCGCGGGCGGCGGCCTGATGCCGAAGGAGGACACCGGGTTGATCCGCGCGCACATCACCGCCGACGCGAACATCTCGCCGACCCTGATGATGAAGCGCACGCGGGAGATCGTGGACCGGATCCATGCCGATCCGGCGGTGCTCGACGTGACCGCCTTCTACGGCAGCGGCAACAACGGTGCGAGCAGCAACGAATCGCGCATGTTCATCGATCTGAAGCCGCTCGGTGACCAGCCGGGCGAGCGCCGCGACGGCGCGCAGCAGGTGGTGGACCGGCTGAACAAGCAGTTCAAGCCGCTGGCCGACCTCGACGTGACGCTGACCACGGTGCAGTTCATCAACATGGGCGGCGGCGGCCAGGGCCAGGGCCAGTACAGCTTCAACCTGGTCAGCACCAGCGGCGCATCGCTGCAGCAGCCCACGCTGCGGCTGGCCAAGGTGATGCGCGGCATGTCGCAGTTCCGCGACATCACCACCAGCTTCGACAGCATCGGCAAGCAGCAGATGCTGGAAGTCGACCGCGCCGCGGCCGCGCGGCTGCAGCTGAGCATGGGCGCGATCGACGACGCGCTGAACAAGTCGTTCGGGCAGACGCCGGTGTCGACGATCTACTCGGACATCAACCAGTACTACGTGGTGCTCACCTCCGACCGCGCCGATGCGCTGAGCCCCGACACCCTGCTCAACACCTACGTGCGCAGCGCGCAGGGCAAGATGATTCCGCTGTCGGCGGTGGCGCGCATCCGGCCGCACATCGCGCCGATCAGCATCGACCATTACGACCAGGTGGAGTCGTCCTCGATCAGCTACAACCTCGCCAAGGATGTGACCCAGGCCGAAGGACTGCAGCGGGTGAGCCAGGCGATCTTCGCCGCGCACCTGCCGGACGGCGTGCAGAAGCAGTACACCGGCGAGAACCAGGATCTGCTCGACGCGCTGAGCAATGCGCTGCTGCTGTTGCTCGCGGTGATCGGCGCGATGTACGTGGTGCTGGGCATCCTGTACGAGAGCCTGATCCACCCGCTGACGATCATCTCCACCCTGCCCGCCGCCGGCATGGGCGCGTTCCTGGCGATGCTGCTCACGCATACCCAGCTCACCGTGATGAGCGTGATCGCGGTGCTGATGCTGATCGGCATCGTGAAGAAGAACGCGATCCTGATGGTGGATTTCGCCCTGGTGGCCGAACGTGAGCACGGCATGGATCCGCCCGCGGCGATCCGCGAGGCGGCGCTGGTGCGCTTTCGCCCGATCACCATGACCACCCTGGTCGCGATGGGCGCGGCCTTGCCGCTGGCGGTGGGTTTCGGCGCGGGTTCGGAGATGCGCCAGCCGCTGGGCATCGCGATCCTGGGCGGCCTGTTCGTGTCGCAGCTGCTGACCCTGCTCTCGACGCCGGCGATCTACCTGTGGCAGCACGACCGCCGCGAGCGCAAGGCGAAGCGCAAGCTGCTGCGTGAGGAGGTCCGCCGCCAGCGCCAACTGGGGCGGCAGATACCGGCGCTGCCGAAGTAGGAGCGGCTTCAGCCGCGATTCCGTCACCATGAAGCGGTCGCGGCTGAAGCCGCTCCTACGCGGCCGCTTCCCCGACAGAATCAAGTCCAGTCGTCGCCGGGACGGCATGGTCGCGAGAACGGACCGGCCACGCTTTCCACCCAACGGACCCATCCCGCGTACCGCCCCTGCCTTTCGACAGGGGTACGCCTTCAGGCACATACGCCGCGGCGCCGGGTCGGGCATAAAGAGCGCCTGATCGGGAACTGTTCCATGCCGCCGTCGGTCGCGTGCGTGCTCCCGCTATGCTGAGAGCCTGTTCAATGTCTCCACGTAGCTCGCGTTGCCCTCGCATGGCCGTCAGGTGGTGGTGTGTGGCGCAGCGCCTGGCTGGCTGGCAGGTCAAGCCGCGCGCCGCCGCTTGGCGGCCATGCGAGGGCAACCCTTCGGGCCGGGTCTGTTTGCCCGCATCCCTGCGTCATCACTCGGTCGTGGACGGACGTCCACTTCCTCGTTCTTCCTTGGCCTGCGCGCAAACAGCTCCCGGCGCGAGTCACGCGGAGACATTGAACAGGCTCTTACGCGCCACGGAGGACACGTGAACATCTTCGCCCCCATGATCCGCCGGCCCGTCGGCACCGCGCTGCTGGCGATCGGCCTTGCGATCGCCGGCTTCTGCGCCTACCTGCTGCTGGGCGTGGCGGCGCTGCCGTCGATCGAGTTTCCCGGCGTGGGCGTGCAGGCGACGGTGCCCGGCGCCAGCGCGCAGGTGATGGCGAATACCGTGCTGTCGCCGCTGGAGCGGCACCTGGGGCGCATTCCCGGCGTCAGGATGATGTTCGGCAATGCCAGCGAAGGTTCGGCGCAGATCCAGATCATGTTCGACATGAGCCGCAGCGCGGACCAGGCGGCACGCGACGTGCAGCAGGCGATCAATGCCGCGCAGCCGGACCTGCCCACCGGCATGCTGCCGCCGCAGTACTTCAAGTTCGACACCTCGCAGATCCCCATCCTGCTGGTCACGCTGACCTCGACCAGCCTGCCGCCGGACAAGCTCTACGACCTCACCGACACCTTGCTGAAGCCGGCGGTGGCGCAGATCCCCGGCGTGGCCCAAGTGGGGGTGGGCGGCGGCACGCCGCATGCGGTGCGGGTGGCGCTGAACAGCGCCGCGCTGGCGCATGCCGGGATCACCGCGAACGACGTGGCGAACGCGCTGCGTGCGGCCAACGTCACCTCGCCGCAGGGCGCGATCGGCAACGGCAGCACCCAGATGACGGTGACCGCGAACGACGCCCTGCACACCGTGCAGGATTTCGCGGGCCTGGTGATCGCCAGTCACAACGGCGTGCCGATCCGGCTCAGCGACGTGGCCACGATCACCGGCGGCCAGGAGGACAAGTACGCCGCGGCCTGGTTCAACGGCCAGCGCGCCGTGCTGATGCAGATCAACAAGCGGGCGGATGCGAATTCGGTGGCCACCGTGCAGGCGATCCTTGCCCGCCTCCCCGAGCTGCGCGGCCTGCTGCCGGCGGACGTGCAGATCCACCCGGTGTTCGACCTCACCGGCACCACCAAGTCGGCGCTGCACGAGGTGGAAGTGGCGCTCATGATGGGCGTGGTGATGGTGGCGCTGGTGATGCTGGTGTTCCTGCGCCGCGTGCGACCCACGGTGATCGCGATGTTCAGCATCCCGCTGTCGCTGGCCGGCGCGTTCGTGCTGATGTGGGCGATGGGCTTCACGCTCAACATCCTGTCGCTGGTGGCGCTGGTGCTGTGCGTGGGCTTCGTGGTGGACGACGCGATCGTGGTGATCGAGAACATCGTGCGCCACATGGAGCGGGGCACGCCGGCATTGCAGGCTGCGCTGACCGGCGTGCGCGAGATCGGCTTCACGGTGGTCTCGATCACCCTGTCGCTGATCGCGGTGTTCGGGCCGATGGTGTTCGGCAACAACATGTTCACCCTGCTGATGCGCGAGTTCTCGGTGACCCTGATCGCGACCATCGTGATCTCGGCGCTGGTTTCGCTGACGCTCACGCCGGCGCTGTGCGGCAGCTGGCTGGCGCACGACGACGTGGCGGCCGCGCGCACGCCGGGCCGGCTGGAGCGCTGGGCCGAACGTTTCGACCGCTGGATGCTGCGGATCTACGAGCGCGGGCTGGACTGGGCGATGCACCACCGCCGGCTGATGCGCTGGCAGCCGCCGATCCTGCTGGTGCTGACGATCGCGCTGGCGGTGCTGGTGGGCATGACCGCCGGCGGCGGCCTGATGCCGAAGGAGGACATCGGCCTGCTGCAGGCGCAGCTCAGCGCGGACGCGAACATCTCGCCCACCCTGATGGCCAGGCGCACCCAGGACGTGACGGCGGCGATCCAGGCCGACAAGGACGTGCTCGACATCACCACCATCCTCGGCGGCAACAACAACGCCGGCGCGGTCGGCAACCATTCGACCCTGTTCATCGACCTGAAGCCGCGCGGCGACAAGCCCGGCGACCGCAGCGACACCGCGCAGCAGGTCGTCGAGCGCCTGACCAAACAGTTCAAGGACCTGCCCGACCTGACGGTGTCGCTGACCCCGGTGCAGTTCCTCGGCGGCGGCGGGGGCGGCAGCAGCGGCGGGCCGATGTTCTCGTTCCAGCTCACCAGCACCAGCGGCACGTCGCTGCAGCAACCCACGCTGGACGTGGCGCGGGTGATGCGCGGCATGAAGCAGTTCCGCGACGTCACCACCAGCTTCGACAGCATCGGCAAGCAGCAGATGCTGGAAGTCGACCGCGCCGCGGCCGCGCGGCTGCACCTGGGCATGAGCCAGGTCGACGACGCGTTGAACGACGCGTTCGGCCAGACGCCGGTGTCGGTGATCTACTCGGACATCAACCAGTACCAGGTGATCCTTACCTCGAACAAGGCCGACACGCTGAGCCCGGACGCCCTGCTCAACACCTACGTGCGCAACACGCAGGGCAAGATGATTCCGCTCGCGGCGGTGGCGCGCATCCGGCCGCACATCGCGCCGATCTCCATCCAGCACTTCGACCAGATCGAGTCCTCGGCGGTCAGCTACAACCTCGCCAAGGGCGTGAGCCAGATCGAGGCCTTGAAGCTGGTGAACCAGGCGATCTACGCCGCGCACCTGCCGGACGGCGTGCAGAAGAAGTACACCGGCCAGAACAAGGACATGCTCGATGCGCTCACCAACTCGCTGCTGCTGCTGCTCGCGGTGATCGGCGCGATGTATGTGGTGCTGGGCATCCTGTACGAGAGCCTGATCCATCCGTTGACCATCATCTCCACCCTGCCCGCCGCCGGCATGGGCGCGTTCCTGGCGATGCTGCTCACGCATACCCAGCTCACCGTGATGAGCGTGATCGCGGTGCTGATGCTGATCGGCATCGTGAAGAAGAACGCGATCCTGATGGTGGATTTCGCCCTGGTCGCCGAGCGCGAGCACGGCATGGATCCGCCCGCGGCGATCCGCGAGGCGGCGCTGGTGCGCTTCCGCCCGATCACCATGACCACCCTGGTGGCGATGGGCGCGGCGTTGCCGCTGGCGATCGGCTTCGGCGTGGGCTCGGAGATGCGCCAGCCGCTGGGTATCGCGATCCTGGGCGGACTGTTCGTGTCGCAGCTGCTGACCCTGCTCTCGACGCCGGCGATCTACCTGTGGCAGCACGACCGCCGCGAGCGGAAGGCGAAGCGCAAGCTGCTGCGCGAGGAGATCCGCCGCCAGCGCGTGCTGGCGCAGCAGATGCCGGCGCTGCCGAAATAGGCTGGGCCGGGCCGGGGCCCGCTTGCGGCAGCGGCGCTGCCGTTCGACCCCTGTCTTCCGGCAGGGGCCGCCTTCAGGCACATACGCCGACACGCGAAGCCGAGCATAAAGAGCGCATGATCGGGAACCGTTCCATGTCGCTGGCGGTCGCGTATGTACTCTCGGCACGCATGCGTGCCACGGAGGCCGCGTGAACGTCTTCGCCCCCATGATTCGCCGGCCCGTCGGCACCACCTTGCTGGCCATCGGGCTGGCGCTGGCCGGCGCCTGGGCTTATCTGCTGCTGGGCGTGGCGGCGTTGCCGTCGCTGGATTTTCCGGGCGTCTACGTGGTGGCCAACCAGCCGGGCGCCAGTGCGCAAACCATGGCCAACACGGTGCTGGCGCCGCTGGAACGCCATCTGGGCCAGATTCCCGGCATCGACGACATGTACGGCAATGCCACCGAGGGCGCCGCATCGGTGAGTGTGCGCTTCAACTTCTCGCGCACCGCGGACAGCGCGGCACGCGACGTGCAGGCGGCGCTCAACGCGGCCGCGATCGACCTGCCGCCGGGCATGCCGTCGCCGCCGCAGTTCTTCAAGTTCGACACCTCGCAGATCCCGATCGTGTTCATCACGTTGACCTCGACCGGATTGCCCCGGGACGGGCTGTACGACCTCGCCGATACGCTGCTCAAGCCGGCGGTGGCGCAAATCGACGGCGTGGCGCAGGTGCAGGTGTTCGGCGGCACGCCGCATGCGGTACGGATCGAACTGGACAACAACGCGCTGGCGGCGAAGGGACTCACCTCGAACGATGTCGCCAACGCGCTGCGTGCGGCCAATGTCACCTCGCCGCAGGGCACGCTGAGCGACGGCCGTACGCAAATGACGGTGACTGCCAACGACGGCCTGCGCCAGCCGGCCGATTTCGCCCACTTGCTGATCGCGGTGAGGAATGGCGTTCCGGTACGCCTGTCCGACGTGGCCCGGGTCTACGGCGGCGAGCAGGACGAATACCAGGCGGCATGGTTCAACGACCAGCATACGGTGGGCCTGCAGATCACCAAGCGGCCGGAAGCCAATGCGGTGGCGACGGTGGAGGCGATCCGCGCCCGGTTGCCGCAGCTGCGCGCGTCGCTGCCCTCCAACATCACCCTCACGCCGGTGTTCGACCTGACCCAGACCACCAAGTCGGCGCTGCACGAGGTGAAGGTGGCGCTGCTGATCTCGATCGCGATGGTGGTGCTGGTAATGCTGGTGTTCCTGCGCCGGCTGCGCCCGACCCTGATCGCCACCCTGAGCGTGCCGTTGTCGCTGGCCGGTGCGTTCGTGGTGATGTGGGCGCTCGGCTACACGCTCAACACCTTGTCGCTGGTGGCGCTGGTGCTGTGCATCGGTTTCGTGGTGGACGATGCGATCGTGGTGATCGAGAACATCGTGCGCCACATGGAGCACGGCATGTCGCCGATGCAGGCGGCGCTGACCGGCGTGGGCGAGATCGGTTTCACGGTGATCTCGATCACGCTGTCGCTGGTGGCGGTGTTCGCGCCGCTGCTGCTCGGCAACAACATGCTGATCATGCTGCTGCGCGAGTTCTCGGTGACGCTGACCGCGGCGGTGGTGATCTCGGCGCTGGTCTCGCTCACGCTCACCCCGGCACTGTGCGCCCACCTGCTCAAGCACGAGCCGGTGGACCGGAAACCGCCGGGCCGCCTCGAGCGCGCGGTGGAACGCTTCGACCGCGGCATGCTGCGCGTCTACGAACGCGCACTGGACTGGGCGATGCGGCATCGGCGGATCATGCGCTGGCAGCCGTTGATCTTGCTGGTCCTTACCGGCCTGCTCGGCGTTGCGGTGGTGAAGACCGCCGGCGGCACCTTCATGCCGGAAGAGGACACCGGGCAGCTGCAGGTGGACATCAGCGCCGATGCCAACATCTCGCCGGAACAGCTGGCCGAGCGCACCAGGGCGGTGATGAAGATCATGCTGGCAGACCCGGCCGTGCTGGATCAGCTGACCATGCTCGGCGGCAATGACGCCGGCGGCGCGGTGGGCAATTCGGCGCAGATGTTCGTCGACCTGAAGCCACGCGGCAGCGGCCCGGGCGAACGGCCGGAGAACATCAAGAAGGTCATCGAGCGTCTGTCGAAGCAGTACGACAAGCTGGCCGACGTGAAGGTCTCGGTCAGTGCCTCGCAGTTCCTCGGCGGGGGCGGCAGCGGCGACAAGGGCGGCCAATACGAATTCCAGCTGATCGACAGCAACGGGGGCGACCTGCAGCCGTCGGCACTGAAGATGGTGCGGCGGATGCGCACGATGAAGGAATTCCGCGACGTCAGCAGCAACTTCGACCAGGTCGGCAAGCAACAGCTGCTCATGGTCGATCGCCAGGCAGCCAGCCGCCTGCAGGTCAGCATGGGTGACGTGGACACGGCGCTGTACAACTCGTTCGGCCAGCACCAGGTCTCGACGATCTATTCGGACATCAACCAGTACGCCGTGGTGCTCACCGCCGGCACGGCGGAGAGCGTCAGCCCGGAAGGACTGTTGAACCTGCGCGTGCGCAACAACCAGGGACGGATGATCCCGCTGTCCGCACTGGCGCACGTCGCACCCAACAGCAGCCCGCTGCGCATCCGCCATCACAACCAGCTGGAAGTGGCCACGATCACCTACAACCTCGCCAAGGATGTGCCGCAGGACACCGGCATCAGGCTGGTCGGGCAGGCGGCCTACGCGGCCGGGCTGCCAGCCGGCGTCCGGGTCGATTTCACCGGCCGCAACCAGCGCCTGCAGCAGGCCCAGTCCAACGGCATGGTGCTGCTGATCGGCTCGATCATCGCGATGTACATCGTGCTCGGCATCCTCTACGAGAGCCTCGGCCATCCGCTGACCATCCTGTCCACCCTGCCGGCCGCCGGTGCCGGCGCCTTCCTCGCCATGCTGGTGACGCAGACGCAGCTCTCGCTGATGGCGATCATCGCGATCCTGATGCTGATCGGCATCGTGAAGAAGAACGCGATCCTGATGGTCGACTTCGCGCTGGTGGCGGAGAGAACACGCGGCGTGCCCGCGCCCGAGGCGATCCGCGAGGCCGCGCTGGTGCGTTTCCGCCCGATCACCATGACCACCCTGGTGGCGATGGGTGCGGCGCTGCCGCTGGCGATCGGTTTCGGCATCGGTTCGGAAATGCGCCAGCCGCTCGGCATCGCGATCGTCGGTGGCCTGATGGTGTCGCAGCTGCTGACCCTGCTGAGCACGCCGGCGATCTACCTGTGGCAGCACGACCGCCGCGAGCGCAAGGCGAAACGCAAGCTGCTGCGCGAGGAGCGCCGCCGCCGGAAGCTGGTGACCAAGCAGATGCCGGCCTTGCCGGGGTAGGAGCGGCTTCAGCCGCGACTGGCGGTGAAGAATCGCGGCTGAAGCCGCTCCTACGGCCGCTCCTACGGCCGTTCCTGCGCCATTCCTGCGATCCGGCAAACACGGAGCGCCCGCAGGGCGCGGTCGCGGGCACGGTTCAGCCCGGCTTGCTATGGTTCGGGCTTCCTGCCGAACGGACCCAAGCCCATGCGCCTGCGCCCGGCCGCCTTGCTGGCCAGCCTCACCTTTTGCGTCGCCACGCTGTCGCCGCCGCCCGTCGCAGCGGCGGACGCCCTCAGCATCCCGGCTATCCAGTACCGCGAGCGCACGCTGCCGAACGGCCTGCAGGTGCTCAGCGTGGAGGACCACGCCAGCCCCAACGTGGCGGTGCAGATGTGGTACCACGTGGGTTCCAGGGACGATCCGCAGGGCCGCTCGGGCTTCGCGCACCTGTTCGAACACCTGATGTTCAAGAGCACGAAGCACATGCACGCCGAACAGTTCGACCGGCTCACCGAGGACGTGGGCGGCGCCAACAACGCCTCCACCGGCGACGACATCACGAACTACTACGAGGTCGTGCCCAGCAACCACCTGCAGACCCTGCTGTGGGCCGAGGCCGAACGGCTGTCCAACCTCAACGTGGACGAGGCGAACTTCACCTCCGAGCGCGCCGTGGTGGAGGAGGAATACCGCCAGAGCGTGCTGGCCCAGCCCTACGGCAAGCTGTTCAACGCGATCGACGAATACTCGTACAAGGTGCACCCGTACAAGCGGCCCACGATCGGCAGCATCCCCGACCTGGAGGCCGCCTCGCTCAAGGACGTGATCGCGTTCCATGACACTTACTACCGCCCCGACAACGCCACCCTGATCGTGGCCGGCGATTTCGATCCGAAGCAGCTGGACGCCTGGGTCGACCGGTACTTCGGCTGGATTCCGAAGCCCGCCACGCCCATCCCGCAGGTGGACGCGAAAGAGCCGAAGCGCAAGAAGGACGCGCGCTACACCGTGACCAGCGAGACCGCGCCGCTGCCCGCGGTGGCAGTGACCTGGCTGATCCCGTCCGCGCATGACGGCAAGGACCTGATCCCGCTGCAGGTGGCCGCCGCGCTGCTGGCGCAGGGCGATTCCTCGCGGCTGTACCAGTCGCTGGTCTACCGCCACCAGGTGGCGCAGCAGGTCGGCGCTGATGCCGACGGCCGGGTCGGGCCGGGGCTGTTCACCGTCTACGCGATCCTCGCCAGCGGGCACACCACGATGGAGGCGGAGAAGCTGCTGCACGAGGAAATCGTGTGGCTCGCCACCCAGACTATCCCCGCGGCCGAGCTGGACAAGGTGAAGACCCAGTTGCTGACCAGCGAGCTGAAGCAGCGCCAGACCGCGCAGGGCATCGCCTTCGCGCTGGGTCAGGCCACGCTCACCGAGGGCAGCCCCGCGCGCGTCAACAGCGACCTCGGCGCGCTGCAGCAGGTCACCGAACAGGACGTGCACCGCGTGCTGCGCGACTACGTCACCGGTGCCCACAGCGTCACCATCGACTACATGCCAGAGTCCAGGGCCGGCAAGCCGGGAGACGCGAAATGATCCGTCGCCATCGTTCCCGCGGTTTGCTGCGTTCGGCCGTCTTTACGGCCATCCTGTGCGCTGTGGCCGGCGGCGCATTTGCCGCCGATGCCGGCGCCAGCTTTCCCGCCACGCCGCCCGCGCCCGGTCCCGCGCCGCAGCTCAGCGTGCCCGTGCCGACCGCGCAGACCTTGCCGAACGGCCTGGTCGTGGTCAGCGTGCGTCGTGCCGGGCTGCCGCTGGTCACCGCGCAGCTGGTGTTGCGCAGCGGCGGCGAGATGGACCCGGCCAACGAGGCCGGCCTCGCCGACCTCACCGCGAACCTGCTGACCAAGGGCGCCGGCGGCAAGAGCGCGCCGCAGATCGCCGCCGCCGCCGAGGCGCTGGGCGGTTCGCTGCAGGCCGCCGCGGGCTGGGACGAGAGCGCGGTGGGCATCACCGTCACCACGCCGAAATTGCCCAAGGCGCTGGACCTGCTGGCCACCGTGGTGCGCCATCCCGACTTCGCGCCGGACGAGCTGAAGCGTGCGCAGGCGCAGGCGGCGGACGACTTGCGTCTCGCGCTGAGCCGGCCGATCGCGCTGGCCTCGCTGGCCGCCGGCCGCGCGGTGTTCGGCGATGGCGCCTACGGCCATTCGCGCACCGGCACGCCGGCCTCGATCGCGCGCATCACCCGCGCCGATGTCGAACGCCTGCACACGGAGTTGTACCGGCCCGACAACGCGATCCTGGTGTTGGCCGGCGACATCACGCCGGCGCAGGCGGCGCAGTTGGCGCAGGCCAGCTTCGGCGACTGGCGGAAACCCGCCACGCCGCTGTCGGCGAAGCCGAAGGGCAGCACCGACAGCAAGCTGCCCGCGCTGCTGCTGATCGACCAGCACGGCGCCGGCCAGGCCGGCGTGGTCGCCGCGCATGCCGCGCCGCCGCGCAAGGACGCCGGCTACTACACCGGCGTGGTCGCCAACGCGGTGCTGGGCGGTTCCTACTCGGCGCGGCTCAACGAGGAGATCCGCATCAAGCGCGGACTGTCCTACGGCGCCAGCAGCCGGCTGCAGCCGATGGCCGACGCCGGCCTGTGGCTGGCCGCGGCGCAGACCAAGAACCCCTCCGCGCCGCAGGTGGTGGAACTGATGCGGCAGCAGTTCGCGGCACTCGGCGACGGCCGGGTGCCCGTGGCGGAACTGGCTGCGCGCAAGGCCACGCTGGTCGGCGGCTACGGCCGCAGCCTGGAGACCACCGCCGGCCTCGCCGAGCAGGTCGCCGAGCTCGCGGTCTACGGCCTGCCGCTGGCCGACATCGGCCAGTACATCGCCAAGGTGCAGGCGGTCACGCCGAAACAGATCGAGGCCTATGCGCGCAAGCACCTCGATGCGAAGCACATCCGCGTGGTGGTGGTGGGCGACGCCGCCCAGTTCGCGCCGGCGCTGCGCAAGGCTGATCCGAAGGCCGCGCTGCTGGAGGCCGGCCAGCTGGACCTGGACAGCCCCAGCCTGCAGCCGGCGGCCCCCGTCCGACCCTGAGCGGTTCTTTGGCTCGTCATTCCGGCTTTCGCCGGGATGACGAACCTCAAGTTCAGGCGCATCCGGTGATGGATGGCCACCCGTTTGATCCAAGCGACGAAGGCTGATCGCAAGGTCTTGGCGGGTCATGCACGGGTGCCGCCGCATAGTTGCCGCTGGCGAAACGCTGTGTTTCCGGTCGTCGCACGCACCGGTCGAGCACGGTTCACTTACAATACCGGGCGGTATAGTTCATGAATTAGATCCCCTGTCCCCGCAGGTATTTCGTCATGTCCCACCGTCCGCGTTTCCTTCGCCCCCTCGCGGCGACCGCCCTGGCGCTCGCCGCCCTGCCGGCCGCTGCCGCCCATATCGAACTGCAGGCCGGCCGCAGCTACATGGACAACCGTGCCGCCAACGCCGTGTTCGTCGAAAGTGTGTTCGCCGCCCACCCGCTCGGCGACACCGGCATCCGCTGGGCACCCGATCTCTCGCTGGGCTGGATCAACGGTCGCGATATCGAGCGTTACCGCCATGCCCGCTACGGCACCAGCGACGACATCTGGCTGGCCGCCGGCGGCGTGCGCCTCAGCGCGGGCGACTCCGGCGACTGGTACAGCCATTTCTTCTACGGCTTCCAGGTCGCGCTGCACAGCGGCCGCACGCAGGCGCTCAGCAGCGCCTACGAATTCGTCAACACGGTGGGCTGGCAGTGGCGCCACCTCAGCTTCCAGGTCCGCCACATCTCCAACGGCAAGCTGCACGAGCCGAACCGCGGCGAGACGATGGCCCTGGTGGGCGTGGGCTTCGATCTCTAGGCGACCCATGTCGGGGTGCGTCCGGTGGGCAGCCCGTTGACACGCGAATAAGAACAATTATCATTCGCCAATCATCCGACTGGCGCACCCCGCCCTGCACCCATGAAAAACCCGTTCCTGCCGCTGGCCCTGCTGACGGGCATCGCGCTGCCTTGCATGGCGTCTGGCGCCATGCCCGAGTACGCCCTGGTCATTCGCAACCACGCCTACCAGCCCGCCACGCTGCAGGTGCCGGCGAACACCAAGTTCAAGCTGCTGGTGCGCAACGAGGACGCCACGCCGTCCGAGTTCGAGAGCAACGACTTCAACCGCGAACAGATCGTGCTGCCGGGCACCACGACGACCGTATACGTGGGTCCGCTGGACAAGGGCCGCTACAGTTTCTTCGACGATTTCCACCGTGCCACCGGCAACGGCGTGCTGGTCGCGCAGTGAAGCGCTGAGATGCTCGGCATCGCACTGCTGGTGTTTCGCGAGGTGCTGGAAGCGGCGCTGATCGTGAGCATCGTGGCCGCCGCTACACGCGGCGTGCCGCGGCGCGGGCGGTACATCGGCGGTGGCATTGCGCTGGGCGCGGCCGGCGCGACGCTCGTGGCTGCCTGCGCCGGCGCGATCGAGCAGGCGGTGGGCGGCGCCGGGCAGGAATTGTTCAACGCCGGCGTGCTGCTGGCGGCGGTGCTGATGATCGGCTGGCACGTGGTGTGGATGTCCAGCCATGGCCGCGAACTCGCCCGCGAGATGCAATCGGTGGGGCACGCCGTCAAGGCCGGTTCCAGCTCGCTGGCCATGCTGCTCGCGGTGGTGGCGCTGGCGGTGTTGCGCGAGGGCTCGGAGGTGGTGCTGTTCCTGTACGGCATGGCGGCCGGCGGCGCGGGCACGGGCGACCTCGTGGCCGGCGTGCCGTTGGGCGTGGTCGGCGGCGCCGCGGTGGGCTACGCGCTGTACTTCGGCTTGCTGCGCATCCCGCTGCGCCATTTCTTCAGCGCGACGAACGGCATGCTGGTGCTGCTCGCCGCCGGGCTGGCCTCCACCGCCACGCGCTTCCTGATGCAGGCGGACTGGCTGCCGGCGCTGGGCACACAGCTGTGGAACAGCTCGGCCGTACTCAGCAACGGCTCGGTGCTGGGCCAGGCGCTGCACATCCTGGTCGGCTACGACGCGCGTCCCAGCGGCATCCAGCTCGTGTTTTATCTGTCCACGGTGCTGCTGCTCGTCACCGGCATGCGGCTGGCGCCGCGCTTCGCGGCCCAACGCCCGCATCCGCCGCCCGACGCGGCGTCCCGCCAGGCGTCCTGAATCCCCACGAAGTGGTCGTCGCAGACCCGTCGCCGTGTGCGACAGGCGACGGCCGGTGCCCACTCATCCGCCCGAATCCTGTCATGACCCATCCAGCCCCCAGTTCTTCCACCGCCGGCATGCGCCGCGTCGCGCTCGCCTGCCTCGCGCTGGCCGGCGCCGCCGGTGCATCACAGGCCAGCGCCGACGACTTCATCGTCTATTCGCCGCACGTGGTGGCGACGCAGAGCGAGATCGAGCTGCGTGGCTATAAGTATGACGATTCGCGCGCCGACTGCCACGGCGGCAGCGCCGCCGAGCTGTCGCTCGCGCATACCTTCAACAGCTGGTGGAAGGCGGAGTTGTACGTCGCCAAGTACCAGAAGGCGCCGGGCGACGGCGAGCACTTGCTGGGCTACGAGTTCGAGAACACGTTCCAGCTCACCCCAGCCGGGGAATACTGGGCCGACTTCGGTTTCCTCGCGGCCTACGAGCACAACACGCGGCCCGGCGAGCCGGACACCGCCGAGTTTGGCCCGCTGATCGAGAAGACCGTCGGCCGCTACACCCACACGGTGAACCTGATCTGGGAGAAGCAACTGGGCACGGGTGCCGCCGGCAAGTACGAGTTCCGCTACGCCTACCAGGGCACGTATACGCTGTCCTCCGCGTTTCGTCCGGGCATCGAGGCCTACGGCCGCCCGTCCGACCACGCCTACCAGGCCGGCCCGGTGATCGCCGGCGACTGGCGCATGCCGGGCACGATGAGCGAGTTCGAATACCGCCTTGGCGTCGTGTTCGGGATCAACGCCCGGGCGCCGCACCGCACCTGGCTGGCGCAGCTGGAATACGAGTTCTTCTGAGGCGCAGCGGTCTGCCTTCGCCGCAACGGCAGCGGCTCCAATCGGAGCCGTTGTCGTCGTGGGTGTCCGCGCGTCAGTGCCCGCCGCCGACCGGCCTGACCTTGGGCGTGAACGGCGGCTTGGCGAGGTAGATCACCGCGATCAGCGCGATGAAGATCCAGCCCAGCACGTGGAACACCTCGTTGAAGGAGATCTGGAAGCTCTGCTGGGTGATCATGCCGTTCAGCACCTCGGCGCCACGCTGCGGATTGCCTTGCCCGACGTGCTGCAGCGCCGCCTGCGCAGTCGGGTTGTAGGGGTTGATGTGTTCGGCCAGTTGCTCGTGGTGGGTCACCGCGCGGCGCGTCCACATCAGCGTGGTGATCGAGGCGGAGAAGCTGCCGCCCAGGGTGCGCAGGAAGGTGGCCAGGCCCGAGCCCGCGGCGATCTCGTTGGTCTGTAGGTCGGACAGCAGGATGGTCAGCGTGGGCATGAAGAACAGCGCCACGCCCAGGCCCTGCCACAGCTGCACCATCGCCACGTGGTAGAAGTCGATCTGCAGGTAGAAGTCCGCGCGCATGAAGCAGGTCGCGCCCATCACCAGGAAGGAGGCGGCGGCGAGCAGGCGCAGGTCCATGCGCGTGGCGTACTTGCCCACGAAGAAGGTCAGCAGCACCGGGATCACGCCCAGCGGCGCGGTGGCGAAGCCGGCCCAGGTCGAGGTGTAGCCCAGGTTCTGCTGCAGCCACAGCGGCACCAGCAGCGCGATCGAGAAGAACGCGGCGTAGCCCAGCACCATCGCCAGCGTGCCGGTGGTGAAGTTGCGGTGGCGGAACAGCTTGAGGTCGACGATCGGATCCTTGTCGGTGAGCTCCCAGATCAGGAACACCGCCAGCGAGATCGCCGAGACGATGCTGGTGATGATGATGAACTGCGAGTTGAACCAGTCCTCGTCGTTGCCCTTGTCCAGCACGACCTGCAACGCGCCCACGCCGATGATGAGCGTGATCAGGCCCACGTAGTCCACCCGCGGTCGTTCCAGCTGTTCGAGCTTCGCGCGCAGCTGGTTCGCGACCACCACGCTGGCGAAGATGCCGATCGGCACGTTGATGAAGAAGATCCACGGCCAGGAATAGTTGTCGGTGATCCAGCCGCCCAGGATCGGGCCGGCGATCGGCGCCACCACCGTCACCATCGACAGCAGCGCCAGCGCCATCCCGCGTTTCTCCGGCGGGTAGGTGCCGATCAAGAGGCTCTGCGTGACCGGGTACATCGGCCCGGCCACTGCGCCCTGCAGCGCGCGGAACAGCAGCAGCATCTCCATGCTCTGCGACACGCCGCACATGAACGAGGTGAGCGAGAACAGCAGGGTGCACCACACGAACAGCTTCACCTCGCCGAAGCGGCGGGTGAGGAAGCCGGTCAGCGGCAGCGAGATCGCCATGCTCACCGCGAACGAGGTGATCACCCAGGTGCTCTGGTCGTTGCTCACGCCCAGGTTGCCGGCGATGGTCGGCAACGACACGTTCGCGATCGTGGTGTCCAGCACCTGCATGAAGGTGGCCAGCGATAGCCCGATCGTGGTGACGGCAAGATTCGGTGGACGGAAGTGGGTGCTCATGGGGTTCGTCGTGGGGTCGGCGTTTCCCTCTCCCGTTTGCGGGAGAGGGTGCCCGGAGGGCGGGAGAGGGTGCGTGCGGAGCGCGGTGTCGCCTGCCCTCTCCCCAGCCCCTCTCCCGCAAGCGGGAAAGGGGCTCGGCTCGTTACTTCGTGCCGCCCGCCATGTTGGCGTGGATGATCTCGGCGATCAGGCCGTCGGCCTTGGCCGCCTGCTTCTCGTAGACATCGGTGCTGAGGATCGGCTGGGCGGGCGGCTGCTGCGCCAGCATCGGGCCGTTCTGGTCGTGCAGGTTCACGTCCACGTTGAGCGACATGCCGATGCGAAGCGGGTGCGCGTCGAGCTGCTTCGGATCGGTGAACACCACGCGCACCGGGATGCGCTGCACGATCTTGATCCAGTTGCCGGTGGCGTTCTGCGCGGGCAGCAGCGAGAACGCGCTGCCGGTGCCGATGCCGAGGCTGGACACCTTGCCCTGGTACTTCACCTTGCCGCCGTAGACGTCGGACTCGATTTCCACCGGCTGGCCGATGCGCATGTGGGTGAGCTGGGTTTCCTTGAAGTTCGCGTCGATCCACACCTCGTGCAGCGGCACCACCGCCATCAGCGGCGTGCCGGGCGCCACGCGCTGGCCCAGCTGCACCGAGCGCATCGCCACGTAGCCGGTCACCGGCGCCACCAGGGTGGTGCGCTCGTCGTCCAGATACGCCGCGCGGAACTTCGCCGCGGCGGCCTGCACGTCGGGATGCGAGGCGACCACGGTGTCGTCCACCAGCACCTTGCTGGTCTGGTACTGCTGCTGGGCGGCGACCAGCGCGCTCTGCGCGGCGGTCAGCTCGTCGCGGGCATGCGACAGCTCCTCCGCGGAGATCGCGCCGGACTTCGCCAGCCCCGTGCGGCGGTCGTAGTCGGCCTTGGCCTTGGCCACCGCCGTCTCGCGCGCGGCGACCAGCGCCTGCTGGCCGCTGACGCTGGAATACAGGCCGCGCACCTTGCGCACCGTGGCGGCGAGGTTCGCCCTGGCCTCGGCCAGCGCCACGTCGGCGTTGGAGCGGTCGAGCTTCACCAGCACGTCGCCCTGCTTCACCAGGTCGCCGTCGTCGGCGCCGATGGTGACCACGGTGCCCGGGATCTGCGGGGTGAGCTGCACCACGTTGCCGCCCACGTAGGCGTCGTCGGTGCCCTCGTACCAGCGGCCGTCGAGGAAGTACCACAGCGCCCAGACGATCGCGGCGAGTACCACGACCGCGGCTAGCGCGCGCAACAGGAAGCCGCGGCGCTTGTTGTTCTGCGGCGGCTGGGCGGCCGGGGTGGCGGCCGCGGTGGGGTTCTGGCTGGACATGGAGCTGCCTCAGGAATGGTGTGCGGATGCGGAGGAAACGGATGCGGCGGGCGCCGGCGCCGGCTGGTCGGGCGTGGGGCGGTAGCCCCCACCGAGGGCCTGGATCAGCTGCACCGAGCGATCGGACTGCTGCGCCTGCAGCGCGGCCATGCGCTGTTCGGCGACGAGCAGCTGCTGGCGCACGCTGAGCGCCTCCAGATAGCTGCCCACGCCGGCCTTGTAGCGCTGTTCGGCGAGCTTCCATGCGTCGCTCGCGGCATCCACGGCGCGCTGCTGCGCGGCGGCCTGCTCCTTCAGCGATTGCAGCGCGTCGATATCGTCGGCCGCCTCGTTGACGGCGCTCACCAGGGTCTGGTTGTACTGCGCTACGGCGAGGTCGTACTGCGCATCCTTGCCGGACAGGTTCGCGCGCAGCCGGCCGCCGTCGAAGATCGGCAGGCTGAGCGACGGGCCCACCTGATAGAACCGCGACGAGGCCTCGAACAGATTGCCGCCGCCCATGCTGAGCAGGCCGGCCATCGCGCCGAGACTCACGTTCGGCAGGAACTCGGTCTTGGCGACCTTGATGTCCTTGCTCGAGGCTTCCACCCGCCAGCGCGCGGCGACCAGATCGGCGCGATGGCCGAGCAGATCCACCGGCAGATTCGCCGGCACACTCAGGGCGGACGGCGCCAACAGCCGCGGTCGGGTGATGTCGAGGCCGCGATCCGGGCCCTTGCCCAGCAGCACCGACAGCGCGGACTGCGCCGCGTCGATGGCGCGGGCGGCCACAGCCTGCTGCTCCTCGGCGCTCGCCACTTCCGCATCGCCCTGCTTCAGCTGCAGCTGGTTGTCGATGCCGGCGGCGACGCGCTGGCGGGTCAGCTCGCGCGACTCGTTCGCGCGCTGCAGTTCGGCCTTCGCCACGTCCTGCTGCGCATAGGCGTAACCCAGCTGCACGTAGGCGCGCGCCACGTTGCCGGACAGCTCGATGCGCGCGGCCTGCGCCTCGACCTCGGCGGCGCGGGCCTGGCCCACCGCCGCTTCCCAGGCGGCGCGCTTGCCGCCCCACAGGTCGAGATCCCACTTGAAGCTGGCGTAGCCGTACTTGGCCATCGAGAAGTGCGCCAGCTTGCTGCCGAACGCGCCCGGCGGACGGGCGCCGGCGATCGCGGCACCGCCATTCACGCTCGGCCTGCGCGCGGCCTCGGCGACGCCGGCCGCGGCCTGCGCCCGCGCGCGCGCGCATCGGCGACGGCGAGGCTGGGGTTGTCGTGCAGCGCCTCGGCGATCAGCGCATCGAGCTGCGGATCGCCGAGCCCGGTCCACCAGTCCGCCTGCGGCCACGCGGCGTCGGACGGTACGTGGGCAAGGCTGCGTCCGGCCTGGAGTGAGGACGGGTCGATCGGCGTACCGTCCGGATGCAGGCCGCCGCTGCTGGCGCAACCGGCCAGCGCGAGGGTCAGTCCGACCGCTGCCGCAAGGAGATGCAGACGCATGAGCTTTCGGTCTCGAAACAGGTGGGGGTAGGGGCCAGTCTTGAATGACACTTGCTTGGACCCGTTCGTCCTGAGCGTAGGCCGAAGGCCGAAGTCGAAGGACATGCCAGTGAAGGGCTGTCCACGCTTGGCGGCGCTTCGACTACGCCCGCGGCGCGGGCTACGCTCAGCGCGAACGGTTGGGAATCGGGTGGTTCTGAGTAAGTGCCATCAGGTCAGTCTTTGTTGCGCAGCGCGAACAGCACGCGCTCCAGGTAGTCGTGCAGCCGGTCGCGCTCATCGGCATCCAGCGAGGCTTGGGCCGCGGCCAGCACATGCTCGTTGCAGCCGTTGAGCTGCCGCCACAGCGCATCGCCCGCGTCGGTGAGTTCGATGCGCAGCGCGCGCCGGTCCTGCTGGTGCGGGCGCCGGCGCAAGTAACCCCGGCGCTCGAGCTGGTCGAGCTGGCGGGTCATCGCGCCGCCGTCCAACTCCACCGAGCGGGCCAGCTCGGTGGCGCTCATCGGACCCAGCCGGGCCAGCCGTTTGAGTATCAGGAACTGCGTGAATTTCAGCTCCAGGCCCTTGGTCGCGATCTCCGCCTCCATGGCGCGCACGATCTCGGCGCGCACCAGGCCCAGCAGGACGCCGAGGCTCTCGCGCGGGCTGGAGAAGGCGATGGATTCGGTGTTCATGGCCGCGCATTCTATTGCCGAAAGTATATTTGTCAAGGCAAATATGTGTGCGTCGAATTTTGTCCCGGCAAGATCAGCCGTGGCGCTGCCGGCGCGCCTCCAGTTCGTCGCGCACCATCTCGGCCAAGGCCGGGTCGCGGATCGCGAACAGCTCGAACACGCCCAGCGCCTGCAACGCGGGCAGCACGGCCAGCAGGCGGGGTTCGGCGCGGCGGCGCGCGGCTTCCGGCGTGGCCGGATCGAGCATCTCGTGGGCGCAGGCGACGAAGGTTTCCAGCGGCGAACGGTACGGAACGGCAACGGACAGCGTGGACGAGGGCATGCGGACTCTCCGGTGGGGACGCCAGGGCGGCGAACGGGGAGGCGGGAAACCGCGGGCGAGGGCAGCGGCAGCGCGATCCGGCAGTCGGCGCCGGACGTCGGCCAGCTTACGCACGCGCTGCGGCAAACTGATAACGTTACTTGGTCAACAAATGTCGAGAATCGGACATGGGCGCCTGGCACCAGCAACTGCACGACCGCATCGAGAGCGCCGACGGCCCCGCCGTGATCGCCTACTGGGACGAGGGCGAGGCGGCCAGCGAGCAGGACGGGGAAACCCGTACGCACGACTGGCACCGCCACCTGCGCGGGCAGGTGTACTGCATCGAGAGCGGCCTGCTGCACGTGCACACCCGCTACGGTTCCTGGCTGCTGCCGCCGCACCGCGCCGGCTGGATGCCGCCCGGCGAACTGCACACGGTGAGCGTAAGCGGGCCGATGAGCGGCTGGGGCCTGTTCATCGCGCCCGAGGTGTGCCCGGGTCTGCCCGAGCGCCCTTGCGTGCTCGGCACCAGCGAGCTGATGCGCGCGCTGGTGCGGCGCGCCAGCAGCTGGGTGCTGGCCGAGCGCCTGCAACCGGAACAGGAGCGCGTGTCCGTGGTGTTGCTGGACGAGTTGCGCTGCGCGCCGCAGGAGCCGCTGCACCTGCCGATGCCGGTCGACCGCCGCCTGCTGCGCATCGCCCATGCGGTGCTGAAGACGCCGCAGGACAACCGCAGCCTGGAGGACTGGGCCGGGCACGCCGGCCTGTCGGCGCGCAGCCTCAGCCGCCTGTTCCGCCACGAGACCGCGCTGAGTTTCGCGCAGTGGCGCCAGCAGGCGCGGCTGAGCCGCGCGCTGGAACGGCTGGCCGAAGGCATGCCGGTGGCGCAGGTGGCCGAGGCCACCGGCTACGCCAACACCAGCGCCTTCATCGCGATGTTCCGCCGTGCCTGCGGGCAGTCGCCGGCGCGCTACTTCGAGCGCGCGCCGGCGGTGGCCGCCTGAGCCGGCCTCGCTCAGCGCCGGTCCTCCGGCAGTTCGTCGCGCACCATCGCGGCCAGCGCCGGATCGCGGATCGCGAACAGTTCGAACACGCCCAGCGCCTGCAGCGTGGGCAGCAGGGCGAGCAGCCGCGGCTCGGCCTCGCGGCGCACCGGCTCGGGCGTGGCCGGATCCAGCATCAGTTGCGCGTTGACCACGAAATCGGTCAGCGCATCGGGTTCCGCCAGCACGCGGCTGGCGGCTTCGCGGTCGGTGATCAGCAACGACATGTCGATCTCCTTGCATGACAACAGGGACGTGGGACGTGGCCCCGACGTTACCGACGGCGCACGCGGAGGTTCCATCCGGAGCGTGCTGGGAGCGGGATACGAGGAGGCGAAGGGGTTGCGCGTTGCACGCAACCGCGGGACATCCCGGCCCGGCAGGTGCCGTCCATGACGGACGGGCCGGGACATCCGTTGGATCTGGGGAGTAGCGTCACCATAAATCCTAGGCCAGCACCATGGGGAGACAGTTCCCGCTGCTGGTATTCCCACTACCTCCCCTCGGCCCTACACGCATGCAGCATTCCCGGCAACGCACCGAGTTGAAGGCCTTCCTGCGCACTCGCCGCGCCGCGCTCGCGCCCGAGGCGGTGGGACTGCAGCGTGGCGGGCGCCGGCTCACGCCCGGCCTGCGCCGCGAGGAAGTGGCCGCGCTGGCCGAGGTGGGCCTCACCTGGTACACGTGGCTGGAGCAGGGGCGCGCGATCAACGTGTCCGCGGCGGCGCTGGCGCGCATCGCGCGGGCGCTGCGGCTGGACGCCACCGACGAGGCCTACCTGTTCTCGCTGGCCGGGCTGGCGCGCGCGGAACCGGTGCGCAACCACGTGGTGCTGCCGCCCTCGGTGCAGGGCGTGCTCGACCTGTACCAGGCGCCGGCCTTCGTGCTCGATCCGGTGTTCGACGTACTGGCCTGCAATGCGCTGGCCGAGCGGCTGTACCAGTTCGGCGAGTTCCACGGCCGCTTCGCCGCCAACCACCTGTGGAACGCGTTCATGAACCCGGCGCGGCGGCGGCTGTACGAACCCTGCTTCGAACCGGGCATGCTCAACCTGCTCGGCATCTTCCGCATGAACCAGGCGGCGCATCCCGACGATCCACGCTTCGATGCGCTGATCGAAGCGCTCGCCGCGGCCAGCCCCGAGTTCGTCTCGCTGTGGCAGCGCCATCAAGTCACGCCGCTGACGGCCTGGATCGCGCATTTCCGCCACCCGGAATTCGGCGAGGTGCGCGTGCACTCCAACCGTTTCCCGCTGCGCGACGCCGACGGCACCGCCAGTGGCGCCACCGCGTTCTTCTTCGTGCCGGAGGACGCCGCGACCGCGGCCAGCTTCGCGTGCATCGCGCGCCGGCTGCAGCATGCGGACGAGGTGGAGCCGGAGCCGGCCTGATAAGACGTGTTTATCGTCACCATCATCAAAACCGTCTTGGCTTATCGATGCGGGCCGGCCTAGCATGCGGCGTCGCTCATCCGCGTCGCCACGCATCGAGGTCGCCATGCTACGTTCGCTGCTCTCCGGATTGCTCGTGCTCAGCCTGCTGCCCGCCGCTGCGATGGCGGCCGACAACCCGGCGCCCCCCATCACCGCCGCCGGCGCGTTCCACCCGGTGCCGCACGCGGCCTACCTGCCCGACCGCAACGCCACCTACAAGGTGGTGTTCTCGATGACCAAGCCGAGTGACAAGCCCGACCACGTCAATCCCGCGCTGGAGCGCGTGGCGCGCACGGTGAACCTGTACGCCGCTTCGGGCGTGCCGCTAGCCCACCTGAAGTTCGTCGCCATCGCCTACGGCCCGGCCACCGCGCTGGTGCTGGACGACGCGCACTACCGCGCGAAGTTCGGCGTGGCCAACCCCAACCTCGCCGCGATCGCGCAGCTGCGCAAGGCCGGCGTCACGGTGGCGGTGTGCGGGCAGGCGGTGATCGAGAACCACTTCGAGGACGCCTGGGTGGCGAAGGACGTGGAGGTGGCGCTGTCCGCGCTCACCACGATCACCGAACTGCAGCAGCAGGGCTATGCGCTGATGCCCCTGTAACCCATCGGGTTACAGGGGCATCAGCCGGGCCATGGATGGCCCGACGTCGAACAGGCGCGGCACGCGCCTGTTCGAGCGGAGCCGAGTCCGGCCTTGCCGGACTCGGCGAGCCAAAAAAGTGCAGGACGCACTTTTTTGGCATCAAGCAAGCGCTCTTGCTCTGTTGCTTTTGGGGAAAACCGATGAAGCAAACACACTCATGGATGGCTGCCCTCGTGCTGGCCGCAACCTGCGTCACCGCCCAGGCCGCCACCCAAACCCAACCCGACTACCTCCCCCCCTGGAACCCGCCACCCGCCGGCCTGCAATTCAGCGTGCCGCCGTTCGACGCCATCGCCGACCTGCACGGTGACGTGGTCGATCCGCAGCTCACGGTGTTCTTCGCCGGCAACCAGTTCATGGTAGTGCACGACCTGGTCGCCGCGTTCAAGGCGGCGCACCCCGCGTACCAGCGCGTGTTCGTGGAAACGCTGCCACCCGGCATCCTGGCGAAGCAGATCGAGAGCGGCGCGCTGGTGATGGGCAACCTGCGCCTCGCGCTGAAGCCGGACGTCTATACGGCCGGAAAGGGCGCGGTCGAGCGCCTGCAGAAGGAACACGGCTGGTTCGCCGCCAGCGCCGACTACGCGCGCAACCCGCTGGCGATCCTGGTGGCGAAGGGCAATCCCAAGCACATCGAAGGGCTGAAGGATCTCGGCCGCCCCGACGTGCGGGTGAGCATGCCGAACCCGGCCTGGGAAGGCATCGCGAAGCAGATCGAGGCCGGCTACCGCAAGGCCGGCGGCGAGACGCTGGACCACGCGGTCATGGTGACCAAGGTGCAGGACGGCAGCACCTTCCTCACCACCATCCACCACCGGCAGTCGCCGCTGCGCGTGCTGCAGGGCGAGTCGGACGCAGCGCCGGTGTGGTCCACCGAGGCGTACTTCCAAGAGCAGATCCTGCATCACCCGGTCGAGACGGTGGCGATCCCCGCGGCGCAGAATGCCGTCGCCACCTATACCGCCGTGCGCCTGAAGGCCGCACCGCATCCGCAGGCGGCCAAGGATTTCCTCGCCTTCATGCAGAGCCCGACGGCGCAGGCGATCTACCGCAAGTACGGCTTCCAGCCGCTGAAGTGAGGTCTGCCATGCTGCGCATCCTTGCCCTGCTCGCTCTGCTGGCGCCACTGGTCGCCGGCGCCACCGATGCCGCCACGAGTGCCGCCAAGATCGTCAAGCAAGGCAACGGCAAGGGCGCCGCGCCCTGCATGGCCTGCCACGGTGTCGACGGTGGCGGCATGGAAGCCACCGGCTATCCGCGCCTCGCCGGGCTCGATGCGGCCTACCTGCAGCGCCAGCTCGACGATTTCGCGAACGGCACGCGTGCGAACTCGGTGATGCAGCCGAACGCCAGCGCGCTCAGCGAAGACGAGCGCGCGGCCCTGGCGAAGTACTACAGCGCGATGCCGCTGCCCGCGCGCTTCGCCAAGCCGGCAACGGCACCCGATGCCAAGGGCGAACGGCTGGCCACGCGCGGCGACTGGAGTCGCGAGCTGCCAGGTTGCGTGCAATGCCACGCGCCCGGCGGCGTGGGCGTGGGCGCGAGCTTCCCGCCGCTGGCCGGCCAACCCGCGGCCTACATCGAAGCGCAGCTGCGCGCATGGCAGCAGGGCACGCGCCACAACGATCCGCTGGCGCTGATGCAGCACGTCGCGAAGCAGCTCACGCCGCAGGAGATCCAGGCCGTGGCCGGCTGGTTCGCCGCGCAGCCGCTGCCGGCCACAGGGAGCACGCCATGAAACATTTGCCGATCATGCTGCTCGGCGCGCTGGTGCTCACTGCGTGTTCGCATCCGGCGCCCGAAGCGCCGGCCGCCGCGAAGCCCGCGCCAGCCGCCAGCGTCGCGAAAACGACGAGTGAGCCGGCGCAGGCCAAGGCGCCGCCGGCGTTCACGCCACCCGCCGAGTCCGCTATTCCCACCGGCCCGCTGGGCGACGAGATCCGCCGCGGCATGGCGATCTTCACCGACACGCCGGAACACGCGCACGACTACGTGGGCAACGGCCTCAGCTGCAGCAACTGCCACCTCGACGCGGGTCGTCTCGCGAACTCCGCGCCGTTGTGGGGCGCGTGGGGCGTGTACCCGCAGTACCGCAAGAAGAACGGCCGCGTGAACAGCTTCGGCGAACGCCTGCAGGGTTGCTTCCGTTTCAGCATGAACGGCAAGGCGCCGCCACTGGACAGCGACGTGATCGTGGCGCTGCAAACCTACGCGTGGTGGATGGCGAAGGGCGCGCCCACGGGCGAGAAACTGGCCGGCGCGGGTTACCCCAAGCAGGGCTTCAAGCCGCCGCAGCCGCCCGACTACGCGCGCGGCGCCGCGGTCTACGCGAAGGACTGCGCGCTGTGCCACGGCGCCAACGGCCAGGGCCAGCAGGTGGCCGGGCGCAACGTGTTCCCGCCGCTGTGGGGGCCGCAGTCCTTCAACTGGGGCGCGGGCATGCACGAGCTCGACAACGCCGCCGCCTTCATCAAGGCGAACATGCCGCTCAGCCGCGGCGGCACGCTCAGCGACCAGGACGCCTGGGACGTGGCGATGTACATGGACGCGCATGAGCGCCCGCAGGATCCGCGCTACGCCGGCGATGTCGCCGCCACCCGCGCGAAGTACCACGACACCCCGATGTCGCTGTACGGCACCACGGTGAACGGTCACCTGCTCGGCAGCGGGACGGCGAAATGAGCACGCCCGTGCATCGCCTCACGCCCGCGTTCGGCGTGGCCGGGCAACTCGATGCGGACGACATCGCCGCGCTGGCCGCGCAAGGCTGGCGCAGCCTGGTCTGCAACCGTCCTGACGGCGAGACGGCAGACCAGCCGGCCAGTGCCGAACTCGTGCAGGCCGCGGCCGCGCATGGCCTCGCGTGGCGTCACATCCCCGTCGTCTCCGGGCAATGGCGCGACGCCGATGTCGCCGCGTTCGCCGAGGCGATGCGCACGCTGCCCGCGCCGGTGCTGGCGTTCTGCCGCACGGGCACGCGCTCGATCCACCTGTGGGCGTTGGCGATGGCGGACACGCTGGATGCCGAAAGCCTCCAACGCATCGCCGCCGATGCCGGCTACGTGTTGCACCCCGCGGTGCTGCGTCGCGCACCGGGTGCGCTGCGCTGATGCTGTCCGCCGACCTGCTTGCGCTGGCCTGCGGCGGGCTGGTGGGCTTCTCGCTGGCGTTGATCGGCGGCGGCGGTTCCATCCTCGCCACGCCGATGCTGCTCTACGTGGTGGGCCTGCCCGACCCGCACCTGGCGATCGGCACCAGCGCCGTGGCGGTGGGCGCGAACGCCTGGGCGAACCTGTTCCCGCACGCGCGCGCCGGCCACGTGCGCTGGCCGGCCGCGCTGGCGTTCGCGGCGGCCGGTGTGCTGGGTGCATTCACCGGCTCCAGCCTGGGCAAGCGCGTGGATGGTCACCATCTGCTCGTGCTGTTCGCGGTCCTGATGCTGGTGGTGGCGGTGCTGATGCTGCGCGGCCGGCGCAACGGCGCGGAAAGCGGTTACCCGAAGCCGCGGCTGTTTCCCCGGCTCGGCGCCACCGGTTTCGGCGCGGGCATGTTGTCCGGCTTCTTCGGCATCGGCGGCGGCTTCCTGATCGTGCCGGGGCTGATCTTCGCGAGCGGCATGGAGATCATCGCGGCGATCGGCAGCTCGCTGGTCGCGGTGGGCGCGTTCGCCTCCACCACCGCGATCAACTACGCCGCCTCCAGCCTGGTCGACTGGCGCGTGGCCGCGCTGTTCGTGGCCGGCGGCATCGTCGGCGGCTGGCTCGGTGCCCGCCTCGCGCGGCGTCTGGCGCGCACTCGTGGCGCGCTCAACCTGGTGTTCGCGCTGGCCATCGTGGCCGTGGCCGTGTACATGCTGGTGCGCAACCTGCATTTCTGAGCGCCGCTTGTGAACCTCGGTCCTTTCGCTTTTTCCACCGGCCTGATCGCCCTGCTGTTCGGCCTGGTCGCCGCGCTCGCCACCGCCGGCTTCCTGCGCAAGCGCGGCCTGCCCGACGCCGGCGCCGCCTTGTACCTGGCCCTGATCGCCGGCCTGCTGCTGGCGCGCGTGGCCTACGTGCTGCGCTGGCGGCAGCAATATCTGGAGCAGCCGTTCGGCATCCTCAACCTGCGCGACGGCGGCTTCGATCCCGCGGCCGGGCTGGTCGGCCTGGTGCTGGCGGCGCTGCTGATCGGCTGGCGTCGTCCCACCCTGCGCAAGGCACTGGCCGCGGGTGCGCTGGCGGGCTTGGCGGCCTGGGGCTTCGCCACGCTGACGGCGCAGCTCCTTCGCGAGGCGACGCGGCAGCCCATGCCCGCCGTGGTGCTGCGCGATCTTGAAGGGCACGAGGTGGTCATGCAGTCGCTGCGCGGCAAGCCGCTGGTCGTCAACCTCTGGGCCACCTGGTGCGGGCCGTGCCGCAGCGAATTGCCGATGCTGGTGGAGGCGCAGCGTCGGATGCCGCAGCTGCGCTTCGTGTTCGCCGACCAAGGCGAAGACGCCGCGACCGTGGCGGACTATCTGCGCCGGGAGCGATTGGCGCCGCAACTGGTGCTGATCGATGGCAAGCTCGAGTTGTCCGCCCGTTACGGCGTGCACGGCTATCCCACCACGTTGTTCCTGGACGCCGACGGCATCCTGCGCGACCAGCACATGGGCGAACTGTCGCGCGCCACCCTGGCCGACCGGCTGCGGCGCATCGCGCCGCAGCCGGCGACGCTCACTGCGCCGGACGCTGCTTCACATACGTACTGAACAACTCGTCGATGCGCCGGTACTCGTCGTACCAGTCGTCGGCGTGCTTGAAGTCGTGGCGTTCCAGCGGGTACAGCGAGATCCAGAAGTCCTTCTTGTGCAGTTCGACGAAGCGCTGGTACAGGCGGATCGAGTCGCTGGCCAGCACGTTGTCGTCGATCAGGCCGTGTTCGATCAGCAGCGGATCCTGCAGGTTCTGCGCGTATTCGATCGGAGAACTCGTCTTGTAGGCCTCGGGGTCGAGCTGCGGGTCGTTCAAGATGTTCGAGGTGTACTCGTGGTTGTAGGTGACCCAGTCCGACGGCGGGCGCAACGCGGCGCCGGCCGCGAATTCGCCGGGTGCGCGCAGCAGCGCCATCTCGGTCATGAAGCCGCCGTAGCTGCCGCCGTAGATGCCCACGCGTTTCGGGTCGACGCCGTGGTGCTTGACCAGCCAGGCCTTGCCGTCGAGCAGGTCTTCCAGTTCCGGATGGCCCATGTTGCGGTAGATCGCGGTGCGCCAGTCGCGGCCGTAGCCGGCGGAGCCGCGGTAGTCCAGGTCCAGCACCACGTAGCCCTGCTGCACCAGCAGGTTCTGGAACATCTGCTCGCGGATGTAATACGTCTCCTGCTTCGACACGTCCTGCAGGTAGCCCGCGCCGTGCACGAAGAGCACCGCGGGGCGTGAATCAGGCGAATCGGTTTCGTTCGCGGGGCCGTAGTACTTCGCGTAGACCGTGCCGGCGCCGTGGCTGGAGGGTACCTCGACGAACTGCGGCTGGATCCAGGCGCGCGCGGTGTACGCGCTCTTCATGGTGTCGGTGAGTTCGCGTGGCGTGCCGCCGCCGGCGTTCTGCACCGCGAGCTGGCTGAGCAGGTATGGCGCGGAATGCAGCACGGCGAGCTGGTTGCCTTCGGGCGACAGCGTGAAATCGTCCACGCCTTCGTACTGCGTCACGCGCGCCAGCTCGCCGCCGCTTGCAGGCACGCGGTAGACGTCGTAGCTGTGCGGCGCGGTCTTGTTCGCCAGCAGGTAGAACCACTTGCCGTCGGGGCTGAGCGCGGGTTGGCTCATTTCGTAGCGCGTGTTGTCGGTGAGCGCACTGGCCTTGCCGTCCAGCGGTTTCACGTAGAGCCGCGACCAGCCACTGGCCTCGCTGAGGTACCACAGCGTGCGGCCGTCCTTGAGCCAGCCGAAGTCGTTGAAGCTCCAGTTGATCCAGGCGTTGTCGTGCAGGCGGTCCTGCGCCACCAGCGCGTGGTTCGCGAAATCGACGCTGGCGATCCAGCGGTCCTTGTTGTCGATCGCGCGCAGTTGCACGGCGGCCTGGCTGCCGTCCTCGCTCCACACGATGCCGCCGCCGCTGCCCTGGTTGGCGATGGTGACCGGGCGCACCGCGGGCGCCTTCAGCGCCTTGGCTTCGTCCGCGTGGCCGGCCTTTTCCAGCGTGGCGATGGTCCGGTCGCGGATCGCCTTCAGCGGGTCGTCCTTGATGCCGGGCAGAGTGTCGGTGGCGAGCGGCCAGACCTTGTGCGCGGCGAGATCGAGCAGCAGCAGCGACTGCGGCGCCGGATCGTCGCGGCCCACGTAGTCGCGGGCCTTCTGCAACTCGGTATAGCCGGAGTCGGTGACGTAGTGGATCACCCCCGGGGCCTTGCCGTCGTCGTGGTGCGCGGGCTCGGTGATCACCAGCATCCAGCGGCCATCGGGCGACAGCTCGGTGTCCACCGCCTTGACCTTGTCGCCCAGCCAGAACGGCTGCGGCGCGCGGCTGGCGTCGGCGGCTTCCAGCGCCTGCTGCTGCGCGCGGTGCGCGTCGCGGTCGGCCTTCATCTCGCGCAGCGTGCTGAACAGTTCCAGCTGCTGGCGTTCCAGCGCGTCGGGTTTTTTCGCTTGCGGGTCGTCGGCGAACTTCAGGATCGCCGCGGGTGAAGTGACGCCGCTGGCGAGGTCGTAGCCGTACCAGTCGTTGCCGTCGCGGAACTGCAGCGTGCGGCCGTCGGCGGAGAACTGCGGCGCGGATTCCGGCTGCGGCGTGCGTGTGACCTGCACGCGGCGGCCGCTGGCGAGATCGACCAGGAACACGTCACCGTGCAGGATGAAGGCGGCATGCGTGTGGCTGCGGTCGTACACCGCGGGGCCGTCGGCCTGCGCCATCGCAGCAGGGTCCAGCTTCGTCGCCGCACCGCCCGTCGCGCTCACCTGATAGAGATCGCGCACGCTATCGCCGTCGCGCTTCAGCGTGTAGTAGAGGCTCTTGCCGTCCACACTCCAGTACGGACTCTCCACCGCGTGGCCGATCCAGTCGGGGCTGGCCATGATGGTGGCCAGGTCCAGCGGTGCGCCGGCAGCGCTCGGTGTCGCGGGGGCGGCGAAGCTCGCCGCGGGCAGCGTGGCGAGGGCGATCAGGCCGGCGAGCAGCAATCGGCGCATGGGAGTTCCTGGCGGGGAAAACTTCAGGATACCGGGCGCGGCGAAGGCGCAGCCGCCCCTGTGCCGAAAGTCAGGTGCATGGGCCGGGAGCCGGGGTTACCCTCGGGGGCGGTCCCACGGTCGGAGAATCCGCATGCGCCCCGTACTTGCCCTGTCGCTTGCGTTGTTCGCGGGCATGGCCGCCTGCATCGCCGATGCCCGGCAGATGCCCACGCCTCCGCAACGCGACGTGTCGCTGATCGGCGGCCGCATGCCGGAACCGCCCGCCACGCCGCGGCACGACGACGCCAGCGTGCTGCACGGCGTCACCGTGGCGGATCCGTACCGCTGGCTGGAAAACCCTGCCGACCCCGCGGTCGCGGCCTGGATCAAGGCGCAGAACGCGTACACCGAGCAGGTGCTGGCGACGATGCCGGACGGCCAGGCGATGAACGCGCGCGTGCGCGAGCTGGCGATCACCTCCACCACCCGCTCCGGCCCGCTGCTGGCCGGCGGCACGCTGTTCTATATGCAGGAGACACCGCCGCAAGCGCAGCCGCAGCTGATCGCGCAGCCGTGGCCGAACGGCACGGCGCGCGTGCTGGTGGACCTCAACGCGAACGGCGGCAACACCGCGATCACCGGCTACTGGCCCTCGCCCAGCGGCCGCTACCTCGCCTACGGCACCGCCGAGGGCGGCAGTGAGCTCACCACGATCCACGTGCTCGACGTGCAGAGCGGCAAGACCTTGCCCGACGCCCTGCCCTGGGCCGGTGGCGGCACCACGCCGCAGGGCGTGGCCTGGGATGCGAACGAGCGCGGCTTCACCTACGTGCGCTTCCCGCCGCCGCCCAAGGGTGAGAATGTCGTGCAGTTCCACGCCGCGCTGGTGCACCACGTGCTCGGCGAGCCGGCCGCGAAGGACGTCGCGGTGTTCGGCAAGGATTTCTCCAAGGTGGCCGAATACCGCCTGCTGAGTTCGCCCGGCGCGAAGCAGCTCGCCGTGCTGGCGAACGTGGGCGACGGTGGGCCGGCCGAGGTGTGGCTGCGCGAAGGTGAGGCATGGAAAAAGGTGCTGGGCGATGCCGCCGACGTGCGCTTCGCCGGCTGGGTGGGCCAGCGCCTGTTCGTCGCCAGCTTCGCCGGCGCGCCGCGTGGCAAGCTGCTCGCCGTCGCCGCGAACGGCAAGGTCGGCGAGGTGCTGGGCCAGCGCGAAGGCGCGTTGCAGCGGGTGGCGCCGATCGCCGACGGTTTCCTGGTGGTGCGCAGCTGGGGCCCGGACTGGTGGGTGGAGCAATACGACCACGCCGCGAAATTCGTGCGCCGCCTGCCGCTGCCCGCGCACGGCATCGGCATCGGCGGCATCGCCGGCGAGGCGGGCCAGGCGCACGCGCTGATCGGCTATGCCGGCTGGACGCTGCCCTCGCGCTGGGCCGAATACGATGCGAAATCCGGCACGCTCAAGACCGTATTCGAGGTGAAGGCCGCCGCCGACTATTCGAAGATCGAGGCGCACCGCATCGACGGTGTGTCGAAGGACGGCACGAAAATTCCCGTCACCGTGCTGGCGATGAAAGGCGTAACGCCGAACGGCCAGCGGCCGACCATCCTGTACGGCTATGGCGGCTTCGACATTCCCGTGGCGCCGCATTTCGTGGGTGCCGAGCTGGCCTGGCTGGAACGCGGCGGCGTGCTCGCCTACGCGAACCTCCGTGGCGGCAACGAGAACGGTGAGCTGTGGCACGCGCAGGGCCAGAAACTGCACAAGCAGAACGTGTTCGACGACTTTCATGCGGCGGCCAAGGCGCTCATCGCCACGCACTGGACCGACCGCACCCACCTGGGCGCGCTGGGCGGCAGCAACGGCGGCCTGCTGATGGGCACGCAGATCGTGCAGCATCCGGGCGACTACCGCGCCGTGGTGGGCATGGTCGGCATCTACGACGTGATCCGCCACGAGACCGAGTTCGCGAACGGCGCCTACAACGTGCCCGAGTACGGCACGGTGGCCGATCCCGCGCAGTTCAAGGCCACGCTCGCCTACTCGCCGTTGCAGAACGTCAAGCCGCACACCGCCTATCCCGCGGTGCTGCTCACCACCGGCGCGAACGACCCGCGCGTGGCGCCGTGGCAGTCGCGCAAGTTCGCCGCTGCCCTGCAGAACGCCAGCAGCTCGCAGCCGCCGATCCTGCTGCTCACCCGCATGAACGCCGGCCACGGCATCGGCGCACCGTTCTCGCAGCGCGTGGGCAACACCGCGCTGATGCTGACGTTCTTCGCGCAGGAGCTGGGCTTGCCGACGAAATAACTTCTTACCGCCCGCGGAACTCGCGCCGGTACAGCGACGGCGTGGTGTGCAGCGCGGCGCCGAAGTGCTGGCGCATGGACAGTGCCGTGCCGAAGCCGGCGCGTTCGGCGATGCGTTCGATCGGCTGCGCGGTGGTTTCCAGCAGCCGTTGCGCCAGCGCCAGCCGCTGCGTCAGCAGCCACTGGCCCACGGTGGTGCCGGTGTGCTGGCGGAAGTGACGGGTGAAGCTGCGCCGGCTCATCGCGGCGCGCACGGCCAGCGAGTCGAGGCTGTGCGCGGCGTCGAGGTGGCGCGCGGCCCAGTCCAGCGTCTTGGTCAGCGGCGTGTCGCGCGACGTGGCCAGCACCGGTTGCTCGATGTATTGCGCCTGGTTGCCCTGCCGGTGCGGCGGCACCACCAGGGTGCGCGCCATGCGGTTCGCCGCTTCCGCGCCCAGGCGCTGGCGCAGCACGTGCAGGCAGCAGTCGATGCCGGCGGCGGTGCCGGCCGAGGTGAGCACGTCGCCCTCGTCCACGTACAGCACGTCGGGATCGAGCCGCACCTGCGGGTAGCACGCGGCGAAGCGCGTGGCCCAACGCCAGTGCGTGGTGGCGCGGCGGCCGTCGAGCAGGCCGGCCTCGGCCAGCACGAAGGCGCCCACGCACAAGCCCACGATCAGCGCGCCGCGCGCGTGCGCCCGCCGCAGCGCGGCCAGTAGCGGCGCGGGCGGCGTTTCGTGCGGATCGCGCCACGACGGCACCACCACGATGTCGGCCCAGGCCAGCGCGCGCAGGCTGTGTTTGGTCACGATGCCGAAGCCGGCCTGGCTGCGCAGTTCGCCCGGCTCGGCCGCGCACACGCGCAGCTCGAACGGCGACGGCTCCGCGTCGGCGGTCTCGCCGAACACCGCGCACGGCACCGACAGGTGGAATGGCCGGATGCCGTCGAACGCCACCACCGCCACGCGCTGCTTCGTCGTCATGTGGATGCCCTCGACCAGTGTGGCCCGATTCTAACCAAAGCTGGCATTCGGGCCACTGCCGCCGGATCGAGCGGACGCGGATCATGGCGGCACCGGGACGAACCGTCCCCTGCCTTCGAGGAAGAGCCGCCATGACCGAAGTCCAGCAACCGCGCCGCGCCCTCGTCGTGGTCGACGTGCAGAACGAATACGAGAGCGGCGGCCTGCGCATCGCGTATCCGCCGGTCGCCGATTCGTTGCGCCGTATCGGTGAAGCGATGGACGCCGCCCGTGCCGCCGGCATCCCGGTGGTCGTGGTGCAGCAGATGGCACCCGCCGACGCCCCGCTGTTTGCCGAAGGCACGCATGGTTGGCAATTGCACGAGGTGGTCGCCGGCCGGCCGCGCCAGCACTTCGTGCAGAAGAAGCTGCCCAGCGCGTTCGCGGGCACCGATCTCGCCGCGTGGCTGGCCGCGAGCGGCATCGACACGCTCGTCGTGGCCGGCTACATGACCCACAACTGCAACGACACCACGATCAAGCACGCCTTCGATGCGGGGCTGGCGGTGGAATTCCTGATGGATGCCTCCGGCAGCGTGCCCTATGCGAACCGCGCCGGCAGCGCCACGGCGGAGGAGATCCACCGCGTGTTCGCGGTGGTGGAGCAGTCGCGCTACGCCGCGGTGATGACGACCGACGAATGGATCGGCCACCTCGCTGCAGGCACCGTGCCGGAGCGCGACACCATCCACGCCTCGCACCAGCGGGCGCTGGCGCAGCTGGCCGCGGCGGCCTGAGGCAGGGAGGCGGAGATCGCGGGCTCGGCAGGCGCTAAGCTGTGGGTCTTTCCGCCGCGATCTCCACCATGTCCGAGCTGCTCCCCGCCATCGAACACGAAACCGCCGCCAGCCCCCGCTACAGCGTGATCTGGCTGCACGGCCTGGGTGCGGACGGCCACGATTTCGCGCCTATCGTGCCGGAGCTGGTGGCGGCGGACTGGCCGGCGCTGCGCTTCGTGTTTCCGCATGCGCCGGTGCGGCCGGTGACGGTGAACGGCGGCATGCCGATGCGCGCCTGGTACGACATCGTCGGCTTCGACTTGCTGGCGCAGCAGGACGAGGCGGGCATCCGCGCCTCGATCGCCGCCACCGAGGCGCTGATCGCGCGCGAGAACGCGCGTGGCGTGCCCGACGAGCGGATCTTCCTCGCCGGCTTCTCGCAGGGCGGCGCGATCGCGCTGGCCGCGGGTTTGCGCCATGCATCGCGGTTGGCTGGCATCGTGGCGCTGTCCACCTACCTGCCGATCGCCGACACGCTGGCCGCCGAGCGCAGCGCGGCGAACGCGGCGGTGCCAATCTTCCAGGCGCACGGCAGCTTCGATCCGGTGGTGATCCCGCCGCGCGGCAGTGCCAGCCGCGATCTGCTGCAAGGCCTGGGCTATCGCGTGGACTGGCACAGCTATCCGATGGCGCACGCGGTCTGCGCCGAGGAAATCGCCGACCTGCGCCGCTGGCTGGGCGCGAGATTGGGCTGAACTGGCGCGACGCTGCGGCATACTGCGCGCATGCGCGAGCCCTTCTTTCGCCACCCCGACGAACCCAGCCCGCTGCCGGACTTCTGCAGCCTGCCGGTGCTGTTCACCCTGCTGGTGACCGGCGCGCTGGCTGCGACGGTGGTGTGGCTGGCCGCGGGCGACCATCGCGACCTCTCCGGCTACAGCGTGGGCATCCTGTTCGTGACCTGGCTGGCGCTGGTGATCGGCGTGGTGCTGTGCCTGCTGCGCACGTGGCTGCAACGGCTGCCGGGACACCTGCCCTACCTTGCCGCGTGGTTGCTGATGATGCCGATCGTGGGCGCGGCGAGCTGGATGGCGCACGGGCTGGACGAGGCGCTCCAAATGGGCCTGCTGCGCGACGGCGCGGCGGCCTTCGTGCGCGACAACGTGCTGATCGCCGCCCTGCTCGGCGCGGCGATCCTGCGCTACTTCTACGTGGCCGCGCAGTGGCGGCTGCGCCTCGCCGCGGTGAGCCGGGCGCAGGTGGAGGCGTTGCAGGCGCGCATCCGCCCGCACTTCCTGTTCAACAGCATGAACACCGTGGCGGCGCTGATCCCGCTCGACCCGGCAGCGGCCGAGCGCACGGTGGAGGACCTGGCCGAGCTGTTCCGCGCCGCACTGGGCCAGCACGAGGGCCTGGACGAACGGGGCGACGGCACGTTGGGCGAGGAACTGGCCCTGCTCGACCGCTACCTCGCGATCGAGCAGCTGCGCCTGGGCGAACGCCTGCGCGTCGAGCGCGCACTGGACGACCTGCCGCAGGCGTTCCCGCTGCCGCGCCTGCTGTTGCAGCCGCTGGTGGAGAACGCGGTGCGCCACGGCATCCAGCCGCTGCGCGAAGGCGGCACGGTGACGTTGCGCGGGCGGCGCGACGGCGCAGCCATCGTGATCGAGATCGCCAACCCGTTGTCGTCCGCGCCCGCCCGCAGTGGCAACGGCCATGGCCTGGACAACGTGCGCCGGCGCGTGGCGTTCCGCTACGGCCCGCGCGCCGCGGTGCAGGCGGGGGCGCAGGGCGAGCGCTACGTGGTGAGCCTGCGGCTGCCGTTCGAGACGAAGGGGAATGACGATGCGCGTGCTGATCGTCGATGACGAACCGCTGGCGCGCATGCGCCTCGCCACGCTGCTGGGCGAGTGCGAAGGCGCCGAGCTGGCCGGCAGCGTGGGCGACGGCGAGGCCGCGCTTGCCGCGCTCGCCGAACTGCAGCCCGACCTGCTGCTGCTCGACATCAACATGCCCGGCCTCGACGGCCTGGCGCTGGCCGCGCGGCTGGCCGGACGCGCGCGGCCGCAGGTGGTGTTCTGCACCGCCTACGAGAACCACGCGCTGCACGCCTTCGAGCTGGACGCGGTGGATTACCTGCTGAAGCCGGTGCGGCTGGAACGCCTGCGCGGGGCGCTGCAGCGCGCGCGCAAGCGACTGGCGGACGCGCCGCGTGCCGCCACCGCGTGGCTGCACGCGCGCGTGCGCGACGAGCAGGTGCGCGTGGCGCTGGACGAGGTGATCTGCCTGCTCGCCGAGGAGAAGTACGTGTGCGTGCGGCACACCGGCGGCGAGCTGCTGATCGACGAATCGCTGCGCCAGCTGGAGGAGGCCTACCCCGAACAGTTGATCCGCCTGCACCGCAACTGCCTGGTGCCGCCCGCCCGCCTGCTGGGCCTGAAACCGCTGTCCGACGGCCGCGTGCTGGCCCGCCTCGCCGGCACCGACTTCAGCCCCGAGGTGAGCCGGCGCAACCTGCCGGCGCTGCGCAAGCTGCTCAGGATGGGGTGAACGCTGGTTGCGCGGCGCGTCGATTCGTCGCTGCCTGCGCAGCCATCGCTGCATCGGCGACAATGGCGCACAAGCCAGACCGTGGAGCCCGCATGACCCCGAACACCTTGCGCATCGCCACCCGCAAGAGCGCGCTCGCGCTGTGGCAGGCCGAGCACGTGGCGGCGCTGCTGCGCGCGGCGCATCCGGGGCTGGCGGTGGAGCTGGTGCCGCTGTCCACCCGCGGCGACGAGATCCTCGACCAGCCACTGGCGACGATCGGCGGCAAGGGGCTGTTCCTGAAGGAACTGGAAGTGGCGATGCTGGAAGGCCGCGCCGACCTCGCCGTGCATTCGCTGAAGGATGTGCCGGCCGAACTGGAGCCGGGTTTCGCGCTGCCGGCGATCCTGCCGCGCGCGGATGCGGCGGACGCCTTCGTCAGCAACGACTGTGCCGACCTCGCCACCTTGCCGCCGGGCGCGAAGGTGGGCACGTCCTCGCTGCGCCGGCAGGCGCAGCTGCGCGCGCTGCGGCCGGACCTGGAACTGCTGGATTTGCGCGGCAACGTGGGCACGCGGCTGGCGAAGCTGGATGCCGGCCGTTACGACGCGATCGTGCTGGCCTGCGCGGGGCTGGAGCGGCTGGGCCTGGCCGCGCGCATCCGCAGCCGGCTGGCCGCGCCGGACTGGCTGCCGGCACCGGGGCAGGCGGCGATCGCGATCGAGGCGCGCGCCGACCAGCCGGCCACGCTGGCCCTGCTCGCGGTGCTGGACGACGCCGACACGCGGCAGGAGGTCGGCGCCGAGCGCGCGATGAACCAGGCGCTGGGCGGCAGCTGTACGGTGCCGGTGGGCGCATGGTGCACGCTCACCGAACGCGGCCTGCACCTGCGCGGACTGGTGGGCGACGCGGCCAGCGGCCGCCTGCTGCACGCGCAGGCGGACGGCGAGGATGCCGAGGCGCTGGGCCGCGCGGTGGCCGCGGCGCTGTTCGCGCAGGGCGCCGCGGAGTTCCTGGGCGCATAGACACCGAAACGAAAACGGCCCCCGCCGAAGGCGGGGGCCGTCGATGCTTCCCGAATCCCAACCCTCAGAAGTTGTAGACCAGGTTGGTGGTGGTCAGCGTGTCGGTCTTCCGGATGCCGGGCAGCACGTCGCTGTTGCGGCGCACCTGGAAGCCCACCTTCAGCGCCAGTTTCTTGGTCATGCTGACGGCGAGGCCGGCGTCGTTCTGCAGGTAGGTGTTCTTGGAGCCCGCTTCCGTCAGGAACGTGTCCTCGAACGAGGTATTGTCGGTGAGGCGGAACTTGTAGTTGACCAGGCCGCGGGCCACCACCTCGTGCTGCACCGTCTGCCGTTCCTTGGTGACGACGCCGGCGATGTCCACGGTGAGGTCGGCCGGGCGGTACTTCTTGTAACCGGGACCGATTTCGAACGACAGCTCGTTGCGGGCGTCCTTCAGCGCGATGTAGCCGTAGCCCAGCGAGACCACGCCCTGCCACAGGTTGGCGCCGAACTGGTCGTGGTCGTAGCGGCCCGCGCCCACGATGTAGCTGCGCGGATCGAGCTTGTAGCCGACCGAGGCGCCGCCGTCGTAGCGGTTGGCGGTGGTGTTGAATTCGTTGATGGTGTTGCCGTTCTGGTCGATCACCTTCTGCTGCACCTTGGTGCGCAGCACGTCGAGGAAGAAGCTGTTCTTCCACTGCTCGTTTTCCTGGCTCAGGCCGAGCTTGGCGTTGACGTTCTGCGAACGGGTGTTGCCGGTGGCGGAGGCGAAGCCGAATTCGCCCGAACCGCTCCAGCCGCCGTTGTTGGTGGCGCCGTTGGCGTCTTGCGCCTGCGCGCCGAAGCTCGCGCATGCCGCCAGCAGCAGGGCGGCCATCAGGGTCTTGTTCATGGGTGGATATCCGTTTCGTTAAGCAATTGTAAGTGGCACACCTTAACGCAACGGCTTGAATTTTCAATGAACACGGGCCGATCAGGCCGCTTTTGCACCCACGGCGTCGGCCAGCGCACCCTCGTACAGCCAGCGTTCCAGCAATTGGCCCAGCAGGCAGCCGGGCGCGGCGAGCGCGGCTGCGAGCAGGTTGCCGGAAGCGCCGCCCAGCAGCAGGGCCGTGCAGGGCAGTGCGTAGCTCAGCAGCGAGGCGACCAGGCGCACGGGGAAGCGGCCGCGGTTCGCCGCGTCCTCGCCGGCGGCGGTTTCAGGCTCGCGCAGCGATTGCCACAGCCCGCTTTCCAGCAGGCCCTGGCCGAGCGCCAGCGCCAGCAGCAGCAGGACCCACAGGTAGGCGCCGCGGCCGCCAATGAACTCGTCTTGCGCCAGCACGCTCAGCCACAACCAGAGGCCGCCGATGTAGGCCGCGATGGTGATGCGGCAGGCCGGCAGCAGGGCGGTTGCGCGTTGCAGCGTGGGCGGCAGGCGGGCACGGTCGTCGTGGGTGGCCAGCAGCAGGCTGACTAGGCTGCACAGCATCAGCGCCGTACCGGCCAGTCGGGTCACCCAGAAGCTGTTGTCGCCATGCGCCAGGCCTGCCACTGCCAGCACCGGCAACCAGGTCGCCAGGGCCATCAGTGCGGAACGCGTGGGGCGGTGGCCCGGCCGCGGCAGCCAGCCGTGCCAGCTGGCCAGCCCGGGTATCCGCAGGCAGGCCAGCAGCAGGCCGCTGCCTGCCAGCACGGCGCCCAGCCCCAGCGGGATCAGGGTGCCGCTGCGGCCCGGCGGGCTCAGCCCCAGCAACAGCGACAGGCCCAGCCACAGCCAGATCCCGTAACCGGTGGTCGCCAGCACCTGCAGCAGTGCCGCGGCGCGGTTCGAACGGGCGGACGGCACCGCTGGCGTCGCCATGTCGGCCGCGATCGCATCGGGCCACTCGCGGGTGGACTGCATGGAGGATTCCGTCGGGGAAGGCGGGGTTGCAAGCTTAAGCCAGCCGTCACGGATGCGGGTTAGCCAAACGTTCGGCAGGCTTGCGGGCGCCGGCGGGCGTACCCATGCTAGGAGGCTCACGCACCTTGCCGCGACCGCCGAGCCCGCCATGGACCGCTACGAACGCATCCTCACCCTGCATCGCCTGCTGAAGTCGGCGCACTACCCGGTGCCGCTGCCCAAGCTGATGGACGAGCTGGAGTGCTCGCGCGCCACGCTGTACCGCGACGTGGCCTTCCTGCGCGACGCGCTGGGCGCGCCGATCGAGAGTGCGGGCGGCGAGCACGCCGCGTTCCGCTACGAGCTGGGCGAGGGTGAGCGTTTCGAGTTGCCGGGTCTGTGGCTCACCTCCGACGAACTGGCGGCGCTGCTGGCGCTGAACGAGCTGATCGGCCGCAGCGGCCCGGGCGTGCTGTCCGGTGCACTGGCGCCGTTCAAGTCGCGCATCGAGCACCTGCTGTCCGACCGCGGCAGCGGCAAGGCGTTGCCGGTCGAGCGCATCCGGGTGATCCCGTGGGGCGCGCGCAAGCTCGACCAGCAGGCGTTCCGCATCGTGGCCGGCGCGGTGCTGGAACGGAAGCAGCTGCGCTTCCGCTACCGCGCGCGCACCACCGGCGCGGACAGCCGCCGCACCGTCTCGCCGCAACGCCTCACCCATTACCGCGACAACTGGTATCTCGACGTGTGGGACCACGACCGCGAGGCGCTGCGCAGCTTCGCGGTGGACCGCATCGCCGAGGCGCAGGCGCTGGACGCGTCCGCGCGCGACTTGCCCGAGGCCGAGCTGGACCAGGCGCTGGCCTCCAGCTACGGCATCTTCGCCGGCCAGCCCAAGGCCTGGGCCACGATCCGCTTCTCCTCGCATGCCGCGCGCTGGGTGGCCGACGAGCACTGGCATTCGCAGCAGAAGGGCGAGTGGCTGGGCGACGGCCGCTACGAGCTGCAGCTGCCGTATTCCAATTCCAAGGAATTGTTGATGGACGTGCTCAAGTACGGCCCGGACGCCGAGGTGATCGCGCCGCTGTCGCTGCGCGAGGAGATGAAGATCCTGCTGCAGCTGGCGCAGGGCGCGTACCAGGCGCCGCCGCGGTAGGAGCGGTGTAGGAGTGGCTTCAGCCGCGATTCGTGTGCCCGGTCGCGGCTGAAGCCGCTCCTACGCTGACGTGGAAGGTGCCGCATAGCTGAGCTCGCCGTTCTCGATGTGCGCCGCCGAGGTCCACGGGTGCACCACGCTGTGATGCAGGTCGAGGATGTGCACCACCTCGATGCCGCGCTGCTTCAGCACGTCGGCGATGATCGAGCGGTGGCAGCGCCACCACACCGCTTCGGCGCACATCATGGCCGTGCGCTGGCGCGCGGCGAAGGCCAGCATGGCGGCCAACCCCTCCGCGAATTCCGCGCTGGCGAGGTGGTCGGCGTAGCCGCGGAACGCGGCATTGCGCCAGGCGGTGTTCGGCGAATCCGGTTGTGCCCGGCGTCGCCCGCCCAGTTCTGGAAACCATTGGTAGCCGATGCCGTGTGCCGGCAGGCTCGCGGCAAGCGCATCGCGCGCGAACTGCGGCCAGCGCCGCGAGCCGGGGAAGCGGCGCACGTCGGCGATCGCCTCGATGCGGTAGGCCGCGAGCAGGGCGAGGAATTCCTCCAGCGTGCGGGTGGAGTGGCCGATCGTCCAGATCGTGGCGGGTGCGGCGGCGTTCACGCGATCTTCGAGAGCGCCTTGCCCTTGTGCATGGCGACGTGGTCGGTCTTGTCGCTCTTGATCTCGTATTGCGGATCATCCGGGCTGCAGTGGCGCGGGTGGCCCTTGTACAGCGTATCGACCGTATGGACCTTGATGATGTGGCCGGTGACGTAGCCGGCCTCGGAATTCCAGCGCACGTGGTCGCCGATGTGGAACTGCTGGCTCATGGCGGTGGTCTCTGTAGCCTGACGATGCGGCCCATGTTCGCACTGTCCGCGTGCAGCGACTGCAAACGGCAGGCGGGCGGGCTAGGATGGGCATACCTACAGGAGAAAGCCATGCAAAGCGGCAATCCCGCCCTCAACAAGAACACCTTCCTCGACGCGGCCAGCGGCGCGGTATTCCAGCACGACGGCAACGCCATGACGCTCAACGGCACGGTCAACAAGACCGGCCTGCTGCTGGTGCTGGTGGTGATCGGCGCGATGTTCAGCTGGAGCCGCTTCCACGGCGCCGAGAGCCTGCCCGCGCTGGGGCCGCTGGTGCTCGGCGGTGCGCTGGTCGGTTTCGTGCTGGCCATGGTCACCGCGTTCAAGAAGACCTGGGCGCCGGTCACCGCGCCGCTGTACGCGCTGGCCGAGGGCGTGTTCGTGGGCGCGCTGTCGGCGATCTTCGAGATGCGCTACCCCGGCATCGTGATGCAGGCGGTGGGGCTGACCTTCGGCACCATGGCGGCGATGCTGCTGGCCTACCGCAGCGGGCTGATCCGCGCCACCGACAAGTTCAAGCTCGGCGTGGTCGCCGCCACCGGCGGCATCCTGCTGGTCTACCTCGCCAGCTTCGTGATGGGTTTCTTCGGCCACTCCTTCGGCTTCATCACCGGCAGCAGCACCATCGGCATCCTGTTCAGCCTCGCCGTGGTGGTGATCGCGGCGCTGAACCTGATCCTCGACTTCGACATGATCGAGCAGGGCGTGGGCGCCGGCGCGCCGAAGTACATGGAGTGGTACGGCGCGTTCGCGCTGGTGGTGACCCTGGTGTGGTTGTACCTGGAGATGCTGCGCCTGCTGTCGAAGCTGCAGTCGCGCAACTGAGTACGCCGCGCCTGCACGGTTGACGAAACGCCCGCACACCGCGGGCGTTTCGCTGTCTGCGGCCGGTAATCGCGTATCGGCTAAGCTGCGGCCAGCCCAGTCGCAAGGATACGCATGAGCCAGTTCGCCCTGTTCGGTCAGCGTCGTTTCGCGCCGTTCTTCTGGACGCAGGCGCTGGCGGCGTTCAACGACAACGCGTTCCGCAATGCGTTGCTGGTGCTGGTGGCGTTCCAGCTGGGGCTGGATGACCGCGCGGCCTCGCTCTACACCAACCTCGCGCCGGCGCTGTTCATCCTGCCGTTCTTCCTGTTCTCGGCCACGGCGGGGCAGCTCGCGGAGAAGATCGAGAAGACCCGCATCATCCGCTGGGTGAAGCTGTTCGAGATCGCCGCGATGGCGGTCGCGGCGGCGGGCTTCATCACGCATCACGTCAGCCTGCTGCTGGTGGTGCTGTTCATGATGGGCCTGCACTCCACCGTGTTCGGGCCGATCAAGTACGCGATCCTGCCGCAGGCGCTGAAGCCCGCCGAGCTGGTGGGCGGCAACGGCCTGGTGGAGATGGGCACCCAGCTGGCGATCTTGTTGGGCATGATCGCGGGCACCACGCTGATGGGTGTGGCGCGGATCGGGCCGTGGCTGGCCGCGGGCGTGACGATAGGCGTGGCGGTGATCGGTTACCTCATCTGTCGCGCGATTCCGCCGGCGCCGGCCACCGCGCCGGATCTGAAGGTCAACTGGAACCCGTTCGGCGAGACCGCGCGCGTCGTCGGCATCACCCACGCCGACCGTGCGGTGTGGAATGCGGTGCTGGGCATCTCCTGGTTCTGGTTCTTCGGCACCGTGTTGATCGCGCAGCTGCCGATCTACACGCGCGAGACGCTGGGCGGCGACAACACGGTCTACACCCTGGTGCTGACGCTGTTCTCGATCGGTAGTGGCCTCGGCGCGCTGGCCTGCGAGAAGCTCTCCGGCAAACGGGTGGAGATCGGCCTGGTGCCGCTGGGCGCATTCGGGCTCACCGTGTTCGGCGTGGACCTGTACTTCGCGCGGCACGGCCTCGCGCCGGTGCGCGGGCTGGACTGGCTGGGCTTCCTGCACGGCGCGGGCAGCTGGCGCGTGGTGCTCGACCTCACCCTGATCGGCGCGTTCGCCGGCCTCTACGTGGTGCCGCTGTTCGCCTTCGTGCAGGCGCGCGCGCCGCGCGACAAGCTCTCGCGCATCATCGCCGGCAACAACATCATGAACGCCGTGCTGATCGTGGCGGCGGCGGGCTTCGGCCTGGGCCTGGGCGCGCTGGGGCTGGACGCGGTGCAGATCTTCCTCGCCGCCGCGCTGCTCAACGTGCTGGTGGCGGCGTACATCTTCACCCTGGTGCCGGAGTTCATCCTGCGCTTCGTCACCTGGCTGCTCACCCGCACGCTGTACCGGGTGCGTGCGGACGGCCTGCAGCACATTCCGGAGGAAGGCCCGGCGCTGCTGGTGTGCAACCACGTGAGCTACGTCGATCCGCTGCTGCTGATGGCGAACCTGCGCCGGCCTGCACGCTTCGTGATGTATTACCGGATCTTCAACGTCCCGCTGCTGCGTTTCCTGTTCAGGACGGCAAAGGCGATACCCATCGCCGGGCAGAAGGAAGACCCGGCGGTGCTGCAGCAGGCGTATGACGCCATCGACGCCGCGCTGGCCGACGGCGAACTGGTGTGCATCTTCCCCGAGGGCGCGCTGACCCGCGACGGCACGATCGCGCCGTTCCGTCCCGGTCTGGAAAAGATCCTCGCGCGTCGCCCGGTGCCGGTGCTGCCGATGGCGCTGCGCGGGCTGTGGGGCAGCATGTGGAGCCGGCGCGATTCCGCGCTGCATCGCGCGCGCCTGCCGCGGCGCTTCCGCGCGCGGGTGGAACTGGTGGTGGATGCGCCGCTGCCACCGGAGCGCGTCAGCGCCGCAGGTCTGGAAGCACGCGTGCGCGAGTTGCGCGGCGAGTTGGCGTAGGCCGTCTCGACGGGCGTAGGAGCGGCTTCAGCCGCGATTGGGCATGAGATCGCGGCTGAAGCCGCTCCTACCGCTGGCCGATGGCCTCAGCGCAACCAGCCGCCGATCACGATCAACGCCACCACGCTGAGCCAGGCCAGCAGGGCGCGCAGCAGCGCGCTGCGCAGGCGTCGCAGCTCGACGAGCGGATCGCTGCGTTCCTCGGCGTAGCCTTCGCCGCCCTCGATGTCGACCTGGATGTCCGCACGCGCGGCGGCGCCGAGGAAACCCGGGCCCTCGTTGAGCCAGCTGTTCGGCAGGGCCTGCTGGTGCCAGCGGCGCCAGGCGCCGATCACCGCGTCCCAGTGGCCGACCAGGGCCAGCGTGAACACCAGCAGCTGCGCGGGAATCCAGTCCAGCGCGTTCGCGAAACGGCGTGCGGTGCCGCGCGCCTCGGCGTCCAGCCGCAACGTGTCGTCGTGGCCCAGCGCGCGCGTCAGCCGGTACAGTAGCGCGCCCAGCGGGCCGAGCAGGAAGAACCAGAACAGCACGCCGAAGCGCCGGCGCAGTGCGGCGTAGGCGGTGGCCTCGCCCAGTCCGGTGGCCTGCCACGCCACGTGTTCGCCATCCTCGCCCAGCGCCTGCGCGGCGGCTTCGCGGCTGGCGCCGTCCGGCGCGGCGAGGATCGCCTCCAGGTCGGCCTCGAACGCGTGCGGGCCGAAGCAGAACAACAGCACCGCCAGCGCGAACAGCAGCTGCAGCAGGTCGGCCAGCGGTGGCAGGCCCAGCAGCCAGGTCGCCAGCGCGCACAGCACCAGCGGCAACAGCAGCGCCAGCACCACGCGACCCGTGCCGCTGGTGTCGCCCAGTTGCGCCACCCAGCGGCGGAAGCCGGCGTCGTTGCGCCAGTGCGCGAGGCGCGGCTGCCAGTGCAGCAGGCCGAGGGCAATCAGGGCGACGAGCAGACGTATGGCCATGCGCTTCTCCGGGGGAACCGCCGCATTGTAAGCGAGCCTTTCGCGCGTCACATGACGCACGAGGCGCGGCTCAAGCGTGTACGGCGCGCGCCGCGAGCAGCGCGTCGAGCTCCAGGCCCGCGCGCTCGCGCAGCCAGTGTTCGAGCAGGCGGTAGGACACCGACAGCGGCGTGGAGGGCAGGAAGCTGCCGTCGGCGATGCCGTCGGCGATCTGCCGCGGGGTAAACCAGCGCGCGTCTTCCAGCTCGCGGTCGCGCAGGCGGATCGCGGGATCGCGGGCCACGGCGGTGAAGCCCACCATCAGCGAGGCCGGCATCGGCCAAGGCTGCGAGGAGTGGTAGCACACCTCGCCCACCAGCACGCCGGATTCCTCCATCACCTCGCGGCGCACCGCATCCTCCAGCGCCTCGCCCGGCTCGATGAAGCCGGCCAGCGTGGAATAGCGCCCGGGCGGCCAGCTCGCCTGGCGGCCGAGCAGGCAGGCACCCTCGTGTTCCACGATCACGATGATCGCGGCGTCGGTGCGCGGGAAATGCATGCGGCCGCAGGCGGCGCTCGTGCAGTGCATGCGGTGGCCGGCGGAGACGATGACGAGCGGCGCGCCGCAGTGCGCGCAATGCCGCGTCTCGCGCTGCCAGTGCGCCAGGCCCTTGGCGTAGGCGAACAGGCCAGCCTCGTCGGCGTGCAGCAGCAGGCCGGCTTCGCGCAGGCTGGCGCGGCGCGCGACCAGGCTTGCTTCCAGTGCGCCGGCGTGCGCGTCATCCGTCAGCGCCAGCAGGAAATGCGGGTGTCCGTCGGCGATGCCGAGCAGCCACGCGGGCGTATCGGCGCACAGCTGTCGGCGCTCGACGGCATCCAGCCAGCGCAGCGCGTCGCGGTCGGCGTGCAGGAAGGCGCGGCCTGCCGCGTCGAGCAGCAGGAAGCGCACATCGGGCGCGATGGCCTGCGCGGCGACCCATGCCGTGTCGTCGCGGCGTTCGGCCATGCGGTCGAGGATCAGGCTGAGTCCGGCGAAGGTGTTGCCCTGCGTAGCTGCGCCCATGTTCAGGCGGAGAACGAGGAGCCGCAGCCGCAGGTGGTCTTCGCGTTCGGATTGCGTATCACGAACTGCGCACCGCCCAGGTTCTCGCTGTAGTCGATCTCGGCGCCGGTGAGGTATTGCAGCGACAGCGGATCGCACAGCAGGGTCACGCCCTCGCGTTCCAGCGCGAAGTCGTCCTCGGCCTGGGCCTCGTCGAAGGTGAAGCCGTACTGGAAGCCCGAGCAGCCGCCGCCGGAGATGTACACGCGAAGCTTCAGCGCGGGATTGCCCTCCTCCGCGATCAGCTCGTGCACCTTGCGCGCGGCGGCCTCGGTGAACAGCAGCGGCGCGCCGCTGCTGCGGTAGTCGGGAACGACGGGAAGCTGGAGGACGGTATCCATGGCACTCAGATGGGGGCGCGGGCGGGCGCTACAAGCATACTTCGCCTGCCTTGCGCCGGCATGACCGTCGTGCGGCTACGGCAGGCGATCAGCTCTGCATCTTGCTTTGCAGGTAGCGTTCCGCGCCGATGTCCTTGACCAGACTCTGCTGGGTTTCCAGCCAGTCGATGTGCTCTTCCTCGTCGTGCAGGATGCCCTTGAACAGGTCGCGGCTGACGTAGTCGGCGATGCCCTCGCTGTGCGCGATCGCCGCGCGCAAGTCCTTGGTGGCAGCCAGTTCCAGGTCGAGGTCGCCCTGGATGCACTCCAGCACGTTCTCGCCGATGCGCAGCTTGCCGAGGTGTTGCAGGTTCGGCAGGCCGTCGAGGAACAGGATGCGCTCGATCAGGCGATCGGCGTGCTTCATTTCCTCGATCGATTCCTTGTACTCGTGCTCGGCCAGCTCCGCGTAGCCCCAGTCCTTGAACATGCGGTAATGCAGGAAGTACTGGTTGATCGCGGTGAGCTCGTTGTAGAGCACCTTGTTGAGGAATTCGATGACCTTGGCGTCGCCCTTCATGGCCGCTCTCCGTTCGCTGGGGATGCGACGACTATACGAACTCCGCCGTCAGGCGGGCGTAACGCGAATGGCAATGGTTTGCGCGTGGGAACGCGCGGACGGCTCAGGCGGTCGCGACGAAGGCGGGCAGCGCCACCGCGGATTCGTGCTGCTCGATCGCCTGCGCAAGGCAGGCACGCGCCTCGGGTTCGCAGCAGCCGCAGCAGTCCGAGCAGCCGGTGCGCGCCTGCAGCTGCGCGAACGTGCGCACGCCATCGGCGACTTCGCGGCGGATGTCGTGGTCGGTGACGGCGTTGCACAGGCAGATGTACATGCCGCGCATAAGAACGCAAATGCGAATGATTGTCAACTATGCAAATGGCGCGGGCGTTTCGCCGTTCAGGCGGCGCGCCAGCCATGCCGGGGTTCGTCCGGCGTGGGATCGCCGTCCTCGCGTGGCGGCGCGTTGCCCAGTTCGACCCGGCACAGGCCTTCCACCAGCGGCGCGAAATGGCGCAGCGCGCGCTCGTACACCTGCCGCTTGAAGTTCACCACGTGGGCGGCCGGGTACCAGAAATCCACCCAGCGCCAGATGTCGAACTCGGGCTTGTCGCACGCATCCAGCCGCAGCGAGGCCTCGTCGCTGACCAGCTTGAGCAGGAACCAGACCTGCTTCTGGCCGATGCAGGTGGGATGCTGGTGGTGGCGCACGTAGCGCTGCGGCAGCTTGTAGCGCAGCCAGCCGCGGGTGGCAGCCACCACCTCGACATGCTCGGGCGCCAGGCCGGTTTCCTCTTCCAGCTCGCGGTACATCGCTTCCAGCGGCGTCTCGTCGCTGCGCATGCCGCCCTGCGGGAACTGCCAGCCGTCGCGGTTGATGCGGCGCGCCCAGAACAGGCGGCCGTCCGCGTTCAGCAGCACGATGCCCACATTCGGACGGTAGCCATCGACGTCGATCATCTCGTCATCCTCGGGCCGTGCCACGCACCGGCAATAGCCGACGCGCGCAAGGCGATGACCCGATTCAACCATGCAGGCCGAAGCGCGGCAAGCCGGAAAACTTGAACCGTAGCGTGCCCGCCATTAAACTGCCGCGCCCCGCCTTCGGCATCACAAACGATCCGGCGCGGCGGATTCCCCATGGCTATGTAGCTCAGCCGGTTAGAGCACAGCACTCATAATGCTGGGGTCGGTGGTTCGAGTCCACCCATAGCCACCATTTGCCTTGCAAGATCAGCAAGTTGGATCAGATGGCCCGCCTTCGCCGCGGGCCTTTTCGCGTCAGGGTCACACGATCGGCACCTGGCTGACGTTGTTCTTCGGATCCATCCAGAACGATTCGTTCATGAAGCGGCCGAAGATCTCGCGCGGCAGCACGGAGGTGCGCTCGATCGGCTCCACCTTGGGGCGCACGGTGTGCAGGCCGGGCATGCCGACGCGGGCGTCGAACTCGTCAGCGTGGTAGGCGATGTGGTCGAAGTCGTGTTCGAACCAGGGTTCGCCGATGAACTGGTAGACCGCGCGCAGGGCCGCCGCGGGGTTGCGCACCAGGCTTTCGTAGGTGAGCAGCAGCAGGTGGCCGGGCGCGTACTGGCCGTAGAACGCGTCCTTGGTGGCCTGGAAGGAGAAGCCCACCATGCCGCGCGGGTCGGTGAGCGCCTCGACGCGCGAGTACACCGTGGTGTTGGTGTCGAAGCGGAACACCTTGCTGACGCCGACCGGCTGCCGGCGCACCAGCCGTTCCATGCTGTCCAGCACCCAGGACAGCTGGCGCACGCAGGCGATCACCTTCGCTTCCGGAAACAGCATGTCGAGCAGCTGCATGCGGCTGCACCACAGCCGGCTGGTGTCGAACACGATCGCGGCATCGCCGCCCGCGTGTCCCGCGTAGAAGTTCTCGACCAGGCCGCGCAGCATGGCCACGCGCTGCTCGTCGGAGACGTCGAACGAAAAATCGTTCTTGCTGCTCGCCTCCGCGATCACCACGCCCATGATGTCGGCGAGCGGGCTGGTCATGCCGGCGTGGAAGCGCGGGTTCTGGTTGAGGATGGCGGCCAGCAGCGTGCTGCCCGAGCGCGGCAGCCCGGAGATGAAGTGGAACTTCCGTGGCGGCTTCGCGGCAGCGGGGGCGGCAGGCATGGGGCGCTCTCCTGTGGATCGGTGCGGTGGACGTGGCGTCCGGCGAAATATACGCGGACGCGTCAGGCCGGCGCCGCGGTCGAGGCGCGGATGCGCATTTCGTAGTCAACTTCGACCATCCGCGGCTCGCCCTTGTCCAGCACGCGCAGCAGCAGTTCCTCGGTGGCGCGCCGGCCCATTTCGCGCACGGGCTGGTGGACGGTGGTCAGCGGCGGCCACACCTGGGTGGCGATCGTGGTGTCGTCGAAGCCGCAGATGGATACCTCGCCGGGCACCGACACGCCCGCTTCCGCGGCGGCCCAGATCGCGCCGACGGCCATGTCGTCGTCCGCCGCGAAGAGCGCGGTCGGCCGCTGCGGCAGCGCCAGCAACTGGCGCATGGCGGCCACGCCCGAGTCGAAGGAGAACCGGCCCTGGACCATGTACGCGGGGTTTTCCTGCAGTCCCGCGCGACGGAGGCCGTCGCGAAAACCGGCCAGACGCCAGATGCCGGCGCCGTGTTCGGGATCGCCGAGGATATGCGCGATGCGGCGGTGGCCCAACGACACCAGGTGATCCACCATCGCCGCGGCGGCCTCGCGTTCGCGCAGCATCACGCCGATGCAGTCCCCGGGATGGCGCGGCGCGATCGAGGCGAACGGCAGGCCGCCCTGGCGCAGGCGTGCCAGCAGCTGCGGGTGGTCGGTGATCGGCGGCGTGAGGATCAGCCCGTCGGGCCGGTGCCGCGACAGGATGTCCTCGACCCGCTCGACGAAGTCCGTCGCCGCCGAGACCAGCGGCTGCACCATCATGCTGTAGTGCTGCGCCTCGCAGGCCTCCAGCACGCCGGTCTGCACTTCCATGATGTAGCTGGGCGAACGGTTGTCGTACAGCAGGCCGATCATGAAGGAGCGGTTGGTCGCCAGGCTGCGCGCCGAGGTGAGCGGGCGGTAATGGAGTTGCGCCATGGCGGCCAGCACGCGCTCGCGCACGGTGTCGCGCACGTTCGGCTCGTTGTTGAGTACACGCGACACGGTTTTTTTCGAGGTGCCCGAGGCGCGGGCGACGTCGTCGATGGTCGCGCGCGTCATGAAAGTCTGGCCGGATTCAATGCGTGGTTCCTTGGTCGGCGCCTGCCGGGTGCTCGATGGTGACGGGGACGCGCCGGCTCGGCACGTTCCATCCGCCCACTTCGATGATCGGCGTCGCCGTGCCCTGCGCGGCGAAATGCGCGGTCAGGGTGAGCGACTCGCCGGGCCACAGCGTAACGTCATTGTCGCTCCACAGGACCGGCAGCACGGGTTGGCCGTCGGCGGGCTGCCTGATCGAAAGGTGCTGGAACAGCGCCACACCGCTGGATCCGGCGGGCAGACTCAGCGTGACGGTGGCGATGTCCCGGGCGCCCTCGCGCCGCACGCTCGCCCGCGCGTCGCTGCTCGCGCCCGGCAGCGACTGCAGCGCAGTGAAGTCGGCGTACTGCGTCAGCGGCGTGAGGTACCAGTTCGAATGCGGCCAGTCGAGCCGGTCGGCCTGGGTGGAAAGCCAGTAGACGTTGCGGCTGACCGGCTTGCCGTCGGCGGCGGCGAGTTCCAGCTCGACGAAGTACGTGCGCGACAGGCCGGCGGGCGCCGGCAGTGTCGCGACCTGCTGTGCATGGTTGCCGGCCAGCGCGATGCCTTGCAGCTTGCGCTCGTAGCGCACGCTGCCGTCGAGGTTGCGCACGCGGATGCGGGCCTGCAAACCCTGCGCATCGGCCAGCGTGTGGTTGACCAGCACCACGCCATGCGTGTCGTAGGCGTACTGGATGTGCAGCGGCTCGTTGGCCTTCTTCGCGCCGAAGTAGGCGCCGGCCGGGTTCAGGTACCAGTCGTACAGGTGCCAGTGCAGCGCAGGCCAGGCGTTGTTGAGCATCCAGTGGATCACGCCGGTGGCGGGGCTGGCCGCGTCCATGTGCGCGTTGAACCCCTCGAACTCGGCGCGGGTGTTGTCGTAGTTGTCGAGCTGGGCCTTGGCGACGTAGTCGGCGAGACCCTTCGGTGCGCCGTAGCGCGTGGCCAGCGCGTGGTCGAACGGTGCGAGGCTGGCGAACGGCGACCACGCGGCGGAGGCGTGGTATTGCCGCGTCTGCGGGTACTTCCAGAGTGCTTCCTGCTCCTGCGGCGAGAGCATGCGTTGCAAGTCCTCCATCCGCGGAATCGCGGCGCCCGCGCCGACCTCGGAGTCGAAGCCGAACGCGCCGCCCAGCTTGTCCGCATACCAGTAGGACGGCGGTATCCACGCGTACGGCCCGGCCATCTTCATGCCGGACGGCCCGGTTTCCGCCGTGGCCTGGTCCGCGGCCGCCGCGATGACCGGCAGCGTCCAGCCTTCCGCATGCAAGGTGTCGACGTACATCTTCGCGATCGCGGGCGGCGGCGCGTTGTCGCTGCCGATCAGGAAGGCGATCACGGACGGGTGGTTGCGCAGCAGACGCGCCTCGCTGGCCATGGAGTCTTCGGCCACTTTCATGTCGGCGGCATCCCACGGCTTGCCGCCGGTCTTCGCCGCCGACTCCCACATGTCGCAGCATTCCCAACCGGCGAGGATCAGGATGCCGTCGCGGTCGGCGAGCTCGTAGAAGCGCTGGTTCTCCAGCTTGCCCTCGCTGCGGATGGTGTTGAGGCCGAGGTTGCGCACGTAGCTGAACTCGACCTCCATACGCGCGCGATCGTCGCGCAGGAACAGGTCCGGCGCCCAGCCGGCGCCGCGGATCAAGAGTGGCTTGCCGTTGACGACGAACTGGCGATAGCCCTGCTTCGTGAGATGCGAGCTGACGCTGCGGATGCCGAAGCTCGCGCCGGCCTTGTCGGATGTCGCGCCGTCGACCGTGGCGGCCATCCGCAAGTCGTACAGCGGATGCGCGCCCATGCCGACCGGCCACCAGATTTCCGGATGGCTCAGCGTGAGGGCGGGATCCGTGCCGGGCGAGAACGTCGCCGTCTGCGTCTGGCCGGGGGCGAGCTGGATGGTCTGGCGCAGCGACACGCCGGCGACTTCGCCGGTGATCGTCGCCGCGTGCGCCACCGTGTCGAGGTTGCGTGCCTCCACCGTCACGGTCAGTGCAGCGCGCGCGAGATCGGGCAGCGACAGCGTCGATGCCACATGCGGGAAGCGCAGTTCGACCGGCCCCGTCTGCACCACGTCCACGCCGCGCCACGGGCCCATGTTGTTGTCCGGCGGCGTGGGGTTCCAGTCCACCCAGCCGATGGTCAGGGCCCGGCGCGGATCGGCCGGATGCACGCGCAGCGCGAGCGTGTTGACGCCGGCATGCACCCAGCGCGTCACGTCGAATTCGTGCACCGGATAGGCGCCGGCGATGGCGGCATGGTCGGCGACCAGATGCCCGTTCACCCACAGGTCGGCGCTGGCAACGATGCCATTCGTGCGCAACAGCGTGTGCGTCCCCGCGGCGGCCTTCGCCAGCGTGAATTCGCTGCGGTACCACCACGGATTCACGAACAGCTGGCCGCTGGCATCCGGCACCTGCACCGCGCGCAGGTTGTCGCTGTGGAACACATCCGGGAACTTGCCGTTCTCCAGCAGGCCCGCCATCACCGTCGCGCGGCCGCTCACCGGATACCAGTCGCGGGTGGAGAAACCGGCGGCGGAGATCGCGGCGCCGCCTTCCTGCGCCTTGGCGCTGTCCTGGATCTGCCAGTGGGCGATGGTGGTGACGGAGCCGGCGCCGCCGTTCACCGGCGTGGGCGCGTAGGCGGTCGCGGCGTGCGCCAGCGGCGCGAACGCCAGTGTCGCGAGCAGCAGCAATACGGGTCGGGTGAGGGTGCGCATGATGTCAGTCGTTCCCCAGATAGGCTTCGCGGATTTCCACCGGCGCGAACGGCCAGCAGCGGTTGACCCTGGCCCAGATCGCGAACACCACGAGGCCGGCGACGATCCACGCGCCGGACAGGATCAGCGACATCGCGGACGCCGACACGTAGACGTAGATCCAGCCCAGCAGCGCCATCACGCACGGTATCGGATACAGCCATTGCCGGTACGGCCGGATCAGCAGCGGCTGGCGCTTGCGCAGCACCACCAGCGCGGCGATCTGCGCGATGGATTGCACGATGATGGTGGCCGCCAGCAGCATGTTGATGACTTCGGTGAGGTCGAAGAACGTGCCGATCGCCGTCACCACGCCCATCGTGAGCAAGGCCACGTGCGGGAAGCCGTGCTTCGCGTGCAGCTTGCCGAACACCGACAGGAACACCTTTTCGTGCGCCGCCTGGAACGGCACGCGCGAGCCGCCGAGCAGGCCCGCGAACACCGAGGCGAACGCGGTCACGATGATCAGGACGGTCATGCCCGCGGCGGCCAGGTGCCCCCAGCTGCGCTCCACCACCAGCGAGGCCACCGACCTGGATTGGGCGATTTCCTGCCACGGCGCCACGCCAAGCACGCTGAGGTTGAGCACGAGGTAGACGACCATCATCGCGATGATCGAGATGATGATCGAGCCGGGCATCGTGCGGCCGGGGTTGCGCAGCTCGTCGCCCATGTAGGCGGTGGTGAAGTAGCCGAGGTAGTCGTAGATGCCGAGGATCAGCCCCGCGCCCAGGCCCACGAAGAAGTGGCTGCCGAATGCGCCGGCCGGGTAGCTGAAGGCGAATTCCGGGTGGAAGTCCGAGAAGCCCGCTGCCGACACGCCGATCACCGACACCAGCATGATCACCCACAACGCGATGGTGATCGCGCGGATCGACTCGATCCGCCGGTACAGCAGCCAGGTGACGAGGCCGGTCGCCGCCAGGCTGACCAGATGCACCGGCCACCAGCCGAGGTGCGGGAAGAAATACTCCAGGTACTCGACCATGCCGATGATGCCGGTCGACATCAGCAGCGGGATCGTCAGCAGCACCGTCCAGATGAACAGGAACGGCATCAGCTTGCCCGTGCGGTACTGGAACGCTTCGCGCAGGTAGACATAGGTGCCGCCGGAGCCGGGCATGGCGGCGCCCAGCTCCGCCCAGACCAGGCCGTCGGCCACCGCGAGGAGGGCGCCGGCGATCCAGCCGATCATCGCCTGCGGCCCGCCCATGGTGGCGACCATGATCGGGATGGTGATGAACGGCCCGATGCCGCACATCTGGGTCATGTTGATCGCGGTGCCCGAGAACAGGCCGATCGATCGGTGGAAGCCGTCGCTGCGGACGGGCTTGGATGCGCTGGGATCTGGCATGTCTGCCTTGCCGTTGTGGGTTGGATGCAACGCGGTGCGCTTGAACTGCAGCCGTGGCGTCATGCCCGCTGCCGCGGGCATGACGCCACGGTCAGAACCACCGGAGCGGCGAGGGAACCGCTCCGGTCGCCGCTACTGTCACCACTGCCCGCGCACGCCGACCATGAACATGCGCTCGGAGAAATTCGAGTGCGCGGGCTGGTCGGGCCACACGAGGTAATACCGTTGGTATTCGTTGGTGAGGTTGGTGCCATCCACGAACACCTCGGCATACTTGTTGATCTTGTACGAGACCGAGGCGTCGAGGTACTTCTGCGGTGCCTCGTACATCTCCATGCCGGTGATGCCGCCCACGCTGTCCATTACCGCGCGCCGCGAACGGTAGTTGTACGCGAGGCGGGCCTGGAAGCGGTCGTCTTGGTACCACAGGATGAAGTTGCCAGACTTGGTGGAGTTGTCCTGGAACGGGATCTTGGCGCCGGACAAGTCCCGTTCGCCCGAGTTGCTGGGCGCGTAGGTAGCGTTCACCTCCATGCCGGTCTTGGACAGGATGCCCGGCAGGAAGGTGAAGCCCTGGCGGTAGTCAAATTCCGCGCCGTGGATGCTGTTGCCGGTGCCCTGCACGGGCTCGTTGATCACGATGCAATGGTTGCGCACCACGCCGTCCTCGTCCGGCAGGGTGCAGTTGGTCACGCTGCCACTCTTGATGAAGCTCTGCACATTGATGCGGAACAGTGCGAGGCTGAGCATGCTGGTGGGGTTGATGTAGTACTCCAGCGACGCGCCGTAGTTGGTGGAACGCCACGGGTTGAGGCTGGGGTTGCCGCTCGACTGGCCGTTCGCGACGCGGAAGATCGGCCCCTGCGGCGTCTCCATCAGCGAGTAGTTCAGCTGCAGCCCGCCACCCCAGGTACTGAGGTCCAGCGGCATCATGTTCTTGGAATAGGCCAGCCGGAATTTCAGCTGGTCGGTGATGTCCAGCGAGAAGTTGGCCGACGGCAGCACGTCGTGGTAGCTGCGCGTGGTGATCGAGGTGCCGGCGTCGGCGGGTTCGTCGCCGTACGAGCCCGGGGCGCCGCTCAGGTGCTGGGTGACGTTCAGGTGGGTGCGGATCACCCTCACGCCGACGTTGCCGCTGTACGGCATGTTGCCGAGGGTGCCGCTGAAATCGCCCTGCAGATAGCCCGTCAACTCCTTCAGCCCCACGCCCCAGCTGGTGCCCGGCTCGCCCACCTGCACGGTATCGGGGTAGAGCGACTTCCAGTACGCGATGGGGTTGATCATCGCGGAGGGGTTGATCGCCCAGAAGTTGATGCCCGAGCCGAGCAGGTTGGTGTACTGCTTGAAGTTGCCCGACAGCGGCGCCGCGGTATTCGGCATCGATATCGCGGACAGCGGCCCCGCGCGGAAGTAGCCCTGGTCGTTGCCCGCGGTGCACGAGCCGCTGTTCATGACCACGTCGGCGCCGACGTAGCGCACCAGGCAGCCGTTCGGGTCGGTCGCCCCCATGCCGGCATAGACCGGCGTTTCCAGCGTCCAGCCGAGGTTGTTCGCGCTGCGGATGCTGTTGCGCACGCCGAATTCGAGCTGGAAACCGTCCTGGAAATCGTACTTGCCATCGAAACGCAACGCGTTCAGGGCCACCTCGCGGTTGTAGTCGCCGGAGGATTCCAGCGTCTTCATCGTCCAGCCGCTGGGGTTGGCGAAATCGCTGGCGAGCGACGAAGGCATGCCGATCGTGAGATAGCGGCCGCCGAAGTTCGCGACGATCGGTATCGTGTTCTGCGGCACGCCGTTCGCGTTGAACACGCGGTTGCCGCCCAGCTGCGATGGATAAATCATGGTGCCGGGCGGCACGTTCACGCCGTCGTTCAACACGTTGGGCCACAGCGCGCCGTCGGAATCGGAGATGTTGACGTCGGTTTCGACGTTCGACTGGGACGCGGTGTCGCGGATGCCGCGCAGGCTGGCCGTGAAATTGCCGCCGTTGTCGTAGTCCAGCTGCAGGTTGAAGTTCTTCGCGACCGAGCTCTTCTGGATGATCTGCGAGAACGACTCCACGTCGCCCGGCCACTTCTCGTACACCTGCGTGGTGTACAGCTGCGAGCCCTCCCAGCCCGGTTCCGGCGTGCCGTAGGAGCCGAGCGCGGGGCTGCCGGTATTGCGCGATTGCAGCGGCACGTAGGTGGCGCCCTGCCAGTTGGTGGAGTTGAACTGGATGCCGAAGTTGCGATCCCACTCGCGCTGCTGCGAGTAGAAGTAGTCGCTGGTCAGGCTGAAGCCGTTGCCGAGGTCCATCTGGAACGAGGCATTGCCGGATTTGCGCTTGCGCTGGGTGGTGGTGTCGTAGAGGCCGATGTTCTGGCTGCCCATGAACACGCCGTTGGACTTGCCGTCGCCGTTGACGTCCACGCTGCCGTCGGCGTTCTGCACCATCTGCGACGGGATCGGTGCGCCGTTCCACGCGGTCAGGAAGCCGTTGTAGCTGGCCGCGCTGGTCGCGTTCTCGCCGTTCAGCACGACGCCGTACTGGTCGAGGCCCTCGGTGGAGTTCATTCGCCGGGTGTTGGAGAAGTCGGCCGACACCAGCAGGCCCCAGTGGCCGTCGTCGTTGAACGAGATCAGGCCGTTGGCCTCGGGCCCCCAGTGGCGCGTGGTCGAGCCGCGCTCGCCGTTCGCGGAATAGCTGTAGGTGAAGCCGCTGGGCAGATCCCAGGGCCGGTAGGTATGCAGGTTGATCGCGCCGCTGATGCCGCTGTCGGTGGTGCTGGCGGTGGACGACTTCAGCACGTCCACGCCGTGGAACAGCGTGGACGGCAGCATGGTGAAGTCGGGCTGCTGCGAGTCGATCTGGTCCGCCGTGATGAACACTTCGCCGTTCAGCATGGTGCCGACCTGGGGCAGGCCGCGCACGTCCACCGAGGTGCCCACGCCGGCGTCGCGGTTGATCTGCACGCCGGTGACGCGCTGCAGGGAGTCGGTGATGGTCACGTCGGGCAGCGCGCCGATGTTTTCCGCCGTGATGCTGTCCTGGATGTTCGGCGCATCGCGCTTCAGGTCGATCGCGCGCATCTGCGAGGCGCGCACGCCGGAGACGGTGACGGTGGACAACGTGACCGCCGCCTTTTGCTTCGCGGCATCGGCCTTGGACTTGGCTTTCGCGGCATCGGCCGGCGACGCAGCCTGCGCGTCCTGCGGCGTGGCGGCCTGCGCCCCCGGGTTGTCCGCCGGGGCACCCGGGCGCGGCGATGCCATGGCCGAGGTCGCCACGACGGCGAGCAGCGACATGGAGATGGCGAATGACAAGGGGTGCTTGCGATGGTCGGTGGACATGGACTTTGCCTCTCGGTTGATGTCGGTCGAATCCCAACTGCTCCGCGTTGCTTCAAAACCTGCGCATCCGGATGACATCCGCCGTGCGACGCGGCACGGTGCGGCGGTCACGCTATGCAACCGGCATGGCGCTGCGCGCCATCACCGTTTCCCCGTTCGGCGCTCCCCCTGCGGAACGCCGGTTTCCGTGTTGCCTTTCGAAAACGTGATGCGGGCCAGCGCCCACTGCCCGTCGCGCGGGTCGCCCGTGGCGACGATGCACAAGTCGCGGGCGCCGTTGCCCGGCGTCGTCGCGATCGGTGCGCCGAGACGGGTCTGTCCCGATGCCTGCGCCGCCGGCGTCAGCGGCAGGCGGGCGAGCAGCGGCCCCGTGCAGGAGTCGGCATGGATCTCGAACTCGCCAGCCGCGCCGACCCTGGGGCGCACCACGGCATCCTTGGCCTCGTCGCCGAAGCGCCATGTCACGCGCGCCACGCTCAGGTTGACGTGCGTGACGCCTGCCAGCGGCGCCTGCGGCCACAGCCAGCACATGTCGCCGACGTCCATCGTGTAGACCGGCCGCGGACCCCGCGCCGGCTGCCGGCCGCCCAGGCGCATGCCCGGCTGGTGCGAGCAGGAGGCGAGCTGGCTGCTGTCGCGGCCGAGCAGCGTCGCGGCATCCAGCACCTGCATGCGCGGCGCGGCGAGCGGGTAGCCATCGGGCATGAAGGTTGCCGCGCGCAGCGTGGTCCGGTCTCGTGCAGCGAGTGTCAGCGGGCGGACATACGCCGTGGAAGCCGGCGTCGGTGCGGAACCGTCGGTCGTGTAGCGGATCGTGCCGAAGCCGGTCTGGTTGGCGAGCGCGACGCGCAGCGTGTCGCCGGCACCTGCCGTCACGTCGAAGGCGGGCGCAAACGCCGTGTCGGCATAGCCGATGCCGAGTGCGCGGTAGCGCTCCAGTTCGGCGGGCAGGCGCTGCAGGAAGCCGTGCCAATCGTGCGCGGCCGCCGGCGACCAGCCCAGTTCCGCCAGGGCGGCGACGCGCGGGTACAGCGCATGCTGGTCGCGCGCGAAGTCCGGCATCAGTTCGGTCCAGAGCCCGGCCTGCACGCCGATCACATGGCCGGCTTCGGCCGCGCTGGCGCCGTGCGGGATCACGACGGTGTCGTAGGCCTGCCGCAGCGTCGCCATCGGCGGCTGCCCTGGCCATTCGTCGGGCAGGCTGGACTGGTAGTGGTCGAAGTACAGCGACTCCTGCGGCGTCATCACCACGTCGTGGCCTTGCCGCAGCGCGGCCAGCGCCACGCGCTCGCCGTCGTTGCCGTGCCAGGACATCACCACTTCCGCAGCCGGCAGCGTCGCGCCCGCGACCAGTTCATCGTCCCAGCCGACCGGCGTGCGCCCGTGCGCAGTGAGATGCCCGGCGACCTGGCCGGTGAACCAGCCTTGCAGTTGGTCCATGTTCGCGAGGCCCAACTGGTGCATCTGCGCCTGCACCGCGGGCGAGGCGTTCCACTGCTGCTTGTCCGCTTCGTCGCCGCCGATCGAGACGTACTTCGAGGGGAACAGTCGCATCACCTCGTCGAGCACGTCGTCGACGAAATGCAGGGTCTTCGCGTCGGGCTTCAGCAGCCACGGACTGACGCCCCAGTCCGTCCACACGGGCGGACGCTGGCCGGTGACGCCCAGCCACGGATACGCGGCGATGGCCGCCTGCGCATGCCCGGGCAGGTCGATGCCCGGCACCACGGTGACGTAGCGTTCGGCCGCGTAACGCACGATCTCGCGCACCTCGGCCGCGGTGTAATGGCCGCAATAGGGTTGGTCGGGCGAGCCGGTCAACTCGGCATCGAGGCCCACCGCGTTGCGGCAGGCGCCGGTTTTCGTCAGTGCGGGGTAGCCGGGGATGTCCAGGCGCCAGCCCTGGTCCTCGGTCAGATGCCAGAGCAGCACGTCGAGCTTGTCGAGCGACATCCAGTCGATCAACCGCTCGATCTCGGCCACGCTCTGGTAATGCCGTCCGGAGTCGAGCAGCAGCGCGCGCCAGGCGAAACGCGGGTGGTCGTCGATGACGCCCGCGGCCACTTCGGCCGCACTGCCGCGGGTCCAGCCGGGCGGCGTCAGCAACTGCCACAGGGTGACGCTGCCGTAGAACGCGCCGCGCGGCGTGCGCGCGGTGATCCGTATGCCCTGGTCATCAATCACGATGCGGTAGCCGGCACCGCCCGCCACGTCCGCGTGCGGGTCGATGTTGAACGTGATGGCGGCGCGCGCGTCGGCCGCCGTCGTCGCGTGCAATCGCAGGCCGCGCGTGTCGGCCAGCAAATGCACGAACCGGTCCACGATGGCTTGCAGCTGCGGGCGATCCGCACCGTGCACGGCGACCACGGCGCCATCCGCAATCTCGACCGCGGGCGATGCGGCGGGGTAGGCGTGGGCGGGCTGCGGCAGCAGCGACCAGGCAGGCGCGGCCGGCGTCGCCGTGGCGATGCCCATGGTCGCCAGCCACGCGGCGGCGAACGCGGCGAGACCTTTTCCCACGCACGCCCGCGCGCGCGGCTGTCCGGAAAGGCGCGGCGCCGATGTCGCGATGACGTTCACGGGGCCGGACCGCCTGCCGCGGCGGGGCGCGGCGTCGTTGCAGCGGACGTGCCACGTCCGAGGTACCACCTCGCCGCGCCCAGCACGCCCTGGCGTCCGTGCTCCGTCACCCATACCGGAACCTGCGACAGGAACGCGCGCACGCTGCGTCCGTGCAGGAAGCGCTCCTCGAAATCGCTGCGTGCCAGCAGGCCGAACATCGAATCCAGGAAGCCGCCGGCGAGGTACACGCCGCCGCTGGCAATGTAGGCCATGGCCAGGCTGCCGGCGAAACTTCCCAGCGCCGCGCAGAAGACCTCCACCGCTTCCGTGGCCTGCGCATCACTGCAGGCCATGGCGGCCGCGGTGACGGCCGCGGGCGTGGCCAGCCAGGGTGTTGTCCCGTGCAAGGCGCACAGGGTCCGGTAGAGGGTCAGCAGGCCGGGACCCGACACGATGCGCTCACACGGCAGGTAACCGCCATCCGGCACCAGCTGCGCGAGGATCTCGCGCTCGCGGATCGAGTGCGGCGCGAAATCCATCTGGCCGGCTTCCGTGGCCAGCACGCAGCCGCCAGCGGGACCGGACAGGCGCACCGCCGCGCCCAGGCCGGTACCGGGACCGATCACCAGCGTCGGGCCATCGGCGTGGCGATCCGGCCCGCACAGCAGGCGGCCGCCGCAGACCAGCGGGTTGTCGAGCGCGTACCCCAGCGCCTCGAAGTCATTGAGTGCGGCCAGGTCGTCCAGCGCCAGCGCCCTGCGCACCGACGGTAGGTGAATGGGCCAGGCGGAGTTGTCGTTGAGCACCTCGTCGCCCATCAGCTGGCCGGCGCAGGCGAGCACGCAGCGCCGCACCGGGGCCTGCACCTCGTCGTCGACGAAGGCCTGCAGAAGTTCCGCCAACCCGCCGAAATCCCCGCAGGCGAACTTGCGGTAGGCCAGCACCTCGACCGCGCGCCCCCCGTCTTGGGCGACTTGGATCAGCGCCACGCGGGCGTGCGTGCCGCCGACGTCGGCCGCCAGGAATGGCGTCGTCGAGACACTTGCCGGTCGATCCGGTTGGTCGATTGCCGCGTTCACCGTGCTCCCCCGCAACGGAACGGGTGACAGCTTGCGAGTCGTTGACACCGGTGTCAATCCGCGATGCAGCGCGCTGCGACAAGACTGATGTTTGAATGTATCTCATTGAAAATGTTTAATTAACCGCGATGTTTTGGGCGTCGTCATGTCTTTGACATGCTGTGCCGCAGCATTCCGTGGTGCCGCCGCGGGCCGGCTATGGCGTCGATCGGGAAGAGGGCTGGCCCCCGCGGGCGCGCAGTGGCGGCGCGATAGAATGCCGCGATGGATATCTTCAAGACCTTCACCCTCGAGGCCGCACACCGCCTGCCGAATGTGCCGGCAGGGCACAAGTGCGCGCGCCTGCATGGGCATTCCTTCCGCGTGGAGATCCATCTGAGCGGCGAGATCGGCGCCGACAGCGGCTGGGTGATGGATTTCGCCGAGGTGAAGGCGGCCTTCCAGCCGTTGTTTGAGCGGCTCGACCATCACTACCTCAACGACGTCGAGGGGCTGGAAAACCCCACCAGCGAGCGGCTGGCGATATGGATCTGGGAGCGCCTCAAGCCGGCACTGCCGCTGCTGTCCGAAGTCACCGTGCACGAGACCTGCACGTCGGGCTGCCGCTACCGGGGGTAGGCCGGAATCCGGGTCGGGCGGGAAAGCGAACGCTCCGGCATCGTTCCTGGCGTCCGGGACGGAACGCCCGCGGGCGGGAGACCGGTGCGGCCGGTGGGCCCGGAATCGCCTGCATTCCTGAGCCTGTAGCCGTGAGTATTGCGGCATTGCGACAGCTGCGTGACTGATCCAATGATGTGTATATCCTGAATATTTTCACAGTGGTCTTGCCCGGCCACAAAAAATATATTGCATTGCACAAAAAAGCTTGCTAGAGTGCTTGCCACTACCCCGCAAACCCCACGAGGGCAAGCTCATGAACCAGCAGTACAGCAACCAGTTTTTCGCCTACACCAAGCAGATCACCGAGGGCGCGTTCAAGGCGCAGTCGCTGGCCCTGAAGAGCCTGGAGACGGTCGCCGGGCTGCAGCTCAAGGCGTTTGAGCAGCAGACGCGTGATTCGGCCGCCTTCGTGGCCGAGGCGCTGGAAACCCGCGACGCCGACGCCCTGCGCGGCCTGTGGGAAAAGGGCGCCAGCCTCAGCCGCGAGCAGGCCGAGCGCGCAGTGGCGGTTTCGCAGGAAATCATCGCCGTGACGCAGAAGGCTGCGGAGTCGCTGCAGGCGCTGGTGCAGGAACAGCGCCAGGCCGCCAACGAGGCGGTGACCGCGCCGGCCGCGAAGAAGGCCGCCGCGAAGTAAGCAACGGAACAACCCGAGTGGCACCCTGCCGGCGGCCCCCCTCCCTCCCGCGCGGCAGCAAGGGCCGGACTTCCCCAGTCCGGCCCTTTTCTTTGGTGAATCAGGCGACAACGTCTGCACTCGAAGCGGGCTGCGGGACAAGTTGCCGCAGCGTTCGCGGCTTGTCGCTGCAAGCGGGGCACTGATATACTTTTACGGATTGAATCATGGTTCGTGGCTGTATCGGTGCCACTTGGTGGAAACCGGTGCGGAGAGGTTACGTGCTCAACAGTCTCGACGCCGGTCGGCGCCTCGCACTGCGCACGGTGCTGCTGCAACTTGCGGTGGCGGCGATGGTCGGCGCGGTGTTCCTGCTGAAGGGGCATCGGGAGGCGGTTGCGGCCGCGGCCGGAGCTTTCACGGTGGCGCTGGGTACCGCGCTGATGTCCGTGCAGGTCTTCGGTCGCCTGGTCGGCGGCGCGGCGGCTTTCGCCCGCCTGCTGCTCGGCATGCTGCTGAAGTGGGCAGCGGTCGTCGGCGGGCTGGGGTTGATCCTGTTTCAGTACAAATTGCCGCCGCTGGCCGCCGTGACGGGGCTGGTGGCTGCCTACGCGGTCTATCTGCTGGCGTTCAGATTCAAGGGTTGATACATGGCAAGCGAGCCGCAGGGCGGTCTTACCGAATACATCCAGCACCACCTCCAGCACCTCGTGCCGCATGCGAGCAAGGAAGGTTTCTGGGCGGTGCACCTCGATTCGGTCGCGGTGTCGCTGGTGTTGGGCGTGCTGTTCTGCCTGTGGTTCTGGCTGAAGGCGCGCAAGGCCACCGCCGGCGTGCCGTCCAAGGGCCAGGCGTTCGTCGAGATCATCCTCGAGTTCGTCGACGGCCAGGTCAAGGACGTGTTCCACGGCGATCGCCGCGTGCTGGGCCCGCTGGCGCTGACCGTGTTCGTCTGGGTGTTCCTGATGAACGCGATGGACCTGCTCCCGGTCGATCTGCTGCCGTGGATCACCGAGCAGTTCGGCATTGGCCACTTCCGCGCCGTGCCCACCGCCGACATCAACATGACGTTCGCGATGTCGATCACGGTGTTCCTGCTGATCATCGTCTACAGCTTCAAGGCCAAGGGCTTTGGCGGCTATATGCACGAGCTGTTCACCGCGCCGTTCGGCAAGCACCCGGCGCTGTGGATCCCCAATTTCGCGCTGAACCTGGTCGAGCTGCTGTCCAAGCCGGTGAGCCTGGCGATGCGACTGTTCGGCAACATGTATGCGGGCGAGCTGGTGTTCATGCTGATCGCCGGCCTGTTCAGCGCAGGCGCGGGCCTGGCCGGCTGGGCGCTGTATGGCGCCGGCATCATCGGCTACACGGTGTGGGGCATCTTCCACATCCTGATCATCTCGATCCAGGCCTTCATCTTCATGGTGCTGACGATCGTGTACATCTCGATGGCGCACGACCATCACTGATTCCGGTTCTGTTTCAGTTCTTCAACCCTTCAACGCAACAACCGTTTTTTCGAGGAGATCACCGTGGAACATCTTGTCCAGTTTGCACAAATCCAGGGCTTCACCGCCATCGCGCTCGGCCTGATCATCGGCCTCGGTGCGCTGGGTGCCTGTATCGGTATCGGCGTGATGGGCTCGAAGTTCCTGGAAGCCGCCGCCCGTCAGCCGGAGCTGGTGCCGCTGCTGCAGGGCCGCATGTTCCTGCTGGCCGGCCTGATCGACGCGGCGTTCCTGATCGGCGTGGCGCTGGCGATGTACTTCGCCGTGGCGAACCCGCTGCTGGGCAAGATTCTGACCGCCGCCGGCGCCGGTCAGTAAGTCGTACTCCGGCGTGCTGCCGCGGCAGCACACCGCAAGTCGGCGCGGGCCATTGAGGCCCGCGCTGGTTCCATTCCGTATTTGCAGGTAAGGCAGCGATGAATTTCAACGCGACCCTGATCGGCGAAATGATCGCTTTCGCCATCCTCATCTGGTTCTGCGTCCAGTTCATCTGGCCGCACATCAACAAGGCCATCGAGGAACGGCAGATCAAGATCGCCGAGGGCCTCAGCGCCGCCGAGCGCGCGCACGCCGAGCTGAAGGCGGCCGACACGAAGGTGGCGGACGAGGTGCGCAAGGCGCGCCAGCAGGCGTCCGAGATCATCGACAAGGCGCAGCAGCAGGCCAACGGCATCCTCGACAAGGCCCGCGCCGACGCGATCGTCGAGATCAATCGGCTGAAGGCCGCCGCGCAGGACGACATCGCCGCGATGGCGCAGCAGGCGCGCGAGCAACTGCGCGAGCGCGTGGGTGCGCTGGCCGTGCAGGGCGCTTCCAAGATCGTGCAGCGCGAGGTGGATGCCTCGACGCACAAGGCACTGCTCGACCAGCTCGCCGCCGAGGTCTGATCCATGGCCCAGGCAATCACTCTCGCCCGTCCCTACGCTCGCGCCGCGTTCGAGCTGGCACATGCCAGCGGCGCGCTGGCCGCGTGGTCGCAGGCGCTGGGTTTCGCCGCCGCGGTGGCCAGCGACGCGCGCGTGGCCGGCCTCGGCAACGATCCGCGCGTGCAGCCGGCGCAGCTGGTGATGCTGCACCTGCCCCAAGGCATGGCGGCCGATGCGCCGTTCGCGCAGTTCCTGGGCGAGCTGGCCGAGCACCGCCGCATGGCGCTGCTGCCGGAAGTGGCTGCGCTGTACGAGCAGTATCGCCGCGAGTCCGAGTCGCAGCTGCTGGTCAAGGTGACCAGCGCGATGGCGCTGGACGCGGCACAGGCCGAGCAGCTCAAGGCATCGCTGAAGCGCCGCTTCAAGCGCGAGATCGAACTCGATGCCCGGGTCGATGCCTCGCTGCTGGCCGGCGTGGTGATCGACGCCGGCAGCGAAGTGATCGACGGTTCCGCGCGCGGGCGCCTCGAGCGCCTGGGCAACACGCTCGCACAGTAATTTTCACGCGAAGTCCGTTTCGCGGAGAGCAAACCCCGGCATCCAGTCGGACTCTCAAAGAAAGCATCGCGTTTACAAAATTTCAGGATAACGACCATGTCCAGCACCACCCTGAACCCGTCCGAGATCAGCGAACTGATCAAGAACCGCATCGAGCAGTTCAAGCTCGGCGCGGAGGCCCGCAACGAGGGCACGATCATCAGCGTGTCCGACGGCATCGTGCGCATCCACGGCCTGGCCGACGTGATGCAGGGCGAGATGATCGAGCTGCCGGGCAACGCAACTGCGCTGGCGCTGAACCTGGAGCGCGACTCGGTCGGCGCGGTGGTGCTGGGCGAATACCAGCACCTGCGCGAGGGCGACGTGGCCAAGACCACCGGTCGCATCCTCGAAGTGCCCGTGGGTCCCGAGCTGCTCGGCCGCGTGGTCGATTCGCTGGGTAACCCGATCGACGGCAAGGGCCCGCTCAACGCCAAGCTCAGCTCGCCGATCGAGAAGGTTGCGCCGGGCGTGATCTGGCGCAAGAGCGTCGACCAGCCGGTGCAGACCGGCTACAAGTCGGTCGACTCGATGATCCCGATCGGCCGCGGCCAGCGCGAGCTGATCATCGGCGACCGCCAGACCGGCAAGACCGCGCTGGCGATCGACGCGATCATCAACCAGAAGGATTCGGGCATCTTCTCGATCTACGTGGCGATCGGCCAGAAGCGCTCGTCGATCGCGAACGTGGTGCGCAAGCTGGAAGAGAACGGTGCGCTGGCCAACACCATCGTGGTGGTGGCCTCCGCTTCCGAGTCGGCCGCGCTGCAGTACATCGCGCCGTACGCCGGCTGCGCCATGGGCGAGTACTTCCGCGACCGCGGCCAGGATGCCCTGATCGTTTACGACGACCTCAGCAAGCAGGCCGTGGCCTACCGCCAGATTTCGCTGCTGCTGAAGCGCCCGCCGGGTCGCGAAGCCTATCCGGGCGACGTGTTCTATCTGCACTCGCGCCTGCTCGAGCGCGCTTCGCGCGTCTCCGAGGAGTACGTCGAGAAGTTCACGAACGGCGAGGTGAAGGGCAAGACCGGCTCGCTGACCGCGCTGCCGATCATCGAGACCCAGGCCGGCGACGTGTCCGCGTTCGTGCCGACGAACGTGATCTCGATCACCGACGGCCAGATCTTCCTCGAGACCGACCTGTTCAACGCCGGCATCCGTCCGGCCGTGAACGCCGGCATCTCGGTGTCGCGCGTGGGCGGTTCGGCGCAGACCAAGATCGTGAAGAAGCTCTCCGGCGGCGTGAAGCTGGCGCTGGCGCAGTACCGCGAGCTGGCCGCGTTCGCGCAGTTCGCCTCCGATCTCGATCCGGCCACCCGTGCCCAGCTCGACCGCGGCCAGCGCGTCACCGAGCTGATGAAGCAGTCGCAGTATGCGCCGCTGTCGATCGCCGAGCTGGCGCTGTCGGTGTACGCCGCCGAGAAGGGCTACCTCGACGACCTGCCGGTGAACAAGGTGCTGGCGTTCGAGAAGGGCCTGCACGCCTTCATGCACCAGAACCACGCCGAGCTGATGAAGAAGATCGTCGCCACCGGCGCCTGGGATGCCGAGATCGAAGGCGTCTTCAAGGCTTCGCTGGACGAGTACAAGAAGACGGGTAGCTGGTAAGAGCAGCGGGGAGCAGGAAACGCCACCACCCCGTTCTCCAGACCCCGTTCCCCAGGCGAGCACAGCGAGCGAAACAGATGGCCAGCGGACGCGAAATCAAAACCAAGATCAAGAGCACGCAGAACATGCGCAAGGTGACGCGCGCGCTCGAAATGGTCTCGGCCTCGAAGATCCGCAAGGCGCAGGATCTGATGAAGGCCTCGCGTCCGTATGCGCGTTCCATGCGCAAGGTGATCGCGCACGTGGCGCAGGCCAGCACCGACTTCAAGCATCCGTTCCTGGTCGAACGCGACAACGTGGCGCGGGTGGCCTACATCGTGGTGTCCACCGACCGCGGCCTGTGCGGCGGCCTGAACTCCAACATGTTCCGCCGCCTGCTGCCGGCGATCCAGGAGTGGCAGGGCAAAGGCGTGCAGGTCGACGTGGTGGCGATCGGCCAGAAGGCGCTGCAGTTCTTCCGCCGCATCAAGGGCGTGAACCTGACCGGCAGCACCACCCATCTCGGCGAGCGGCCGAAGCTGGAGCAGCTGATCGGCGTGATCAAGGTGGTGCTGGACGCCTATTCGGCGAATGCGCTGGACCGCGTGTTCCTCGCCTACAACGACTTCGTCAACACCATGACGCAGAAGCCGACCATCGACGCGCTGCTGCCGTTGCCGCTGGTGGCCGCGGAAATGGAAGCGCACCAGGCGGCCGGCGAGTCGGCGTATGCCGGCATCAAGCTGGAGCAGGCCCACGACTGGGACTACATCTACGAACCCGACGCGCAGACCGTGCTGGAGCACGTGCTGGGCCGCTACATCGAATCGGTGGTGTACCAGGGCGTGCTGGAGAACCTCGCCAGCGAGCACGCCGCGCGCATGGTCGCGATGAAGAGCGCGTCGGACAACGCGAACAAGGTGATCGACACGCTGACCCTGGTCTACAACAAGACCCGGCAGGCGGCGATCACGCAGGAAATCAGCGAGATCGTCGGCGGAGCTGCGGCTGTGTAAGTGCGGTCATCCATGACCGCGAAGATCAAATGGGCGGCCATCCGTGGCCGTGGTTGAATCAAAGCGATCATCCGTGATCGCAGAGCAAGATCAAAAGGCAACCGTCCGTGGTTGCACTCGAAATAAGAGCGACGCGCTAGCGGCGCTATGACAAAACACTTAAAGATCCATCCGGAGCACATCCATGAGTCAGGGCAAAGTGGTTCAGATCATCGGCGCGGTCATCGACGTCGAGTTCGCGCGCGATCAGGTGCCGCAGGTGTATGACGCGCTGAAGATCGACGGCACCGAGATCACGCTGGAAGTGCAGCAGGTGCTGGGCGACGGCGTGGTGCGCACGATCGCGCTGGGTTCCACCGACGGCATGAAGCGTGGCCTCGTGGCCCGCAACACCGGCGAAGGCATCAAGGTGCCGGTGGGCAACGCCACCCTGGGCCGCATCATGGACGTGCTCGGCAACCCGATCGACGAGGTCGGCCCGATCAATGCCGAAGACCGCTGGGTGATCCACCGCGAGGCGCCGTCGTATGCCGATCAGGCGCTGGCCAACGAGCTGCTGGAAACCGGCATCAAGGTGATCGACCTGGTCTGCCCGTTCGCCAAGGGCGGCAAGGTCGGCCTGTTCGGCGGCGCCGGCGTGGGCAAGACCGTGAACATGCTGGAACTCATCAACAACATCGCGACCCAGCATTCGGGCCTGTCGGTGTTCGCCGGCGTGGGTGAGCGTACCCGCGAAGGCAACGACTTCTACCACGAGATGCAGGACGCCGGCGTGGTCAAGCTGGATAACCTGCCCGAGTCCAAGGTGGCGATGGTCTACGGCCAGATGAACGAGCCGCCGGGCAACCGCCTGCGCGTGGCGCTGACCGGCCTGACCATGGCCGAGTACTTCCGCGACCAGAAGGACGCGAGCGGCAAGGGCAAGGACGTGCTGTTCTTCGTGGACAACATCTACCGCTACACGCTGGCCGGCACCGAGGTGTCCGCGCTGCTCGGCCGCATGCCGTCCGCCGTGGGCTACCAGCCGACACTGGCCGACGAGATGGGCGTGCTGCAGGAGCGCATCACCTCGACCAAGACCGGTTCGATCACCTCGATCCAGGCGGTGTACGTGCCCGCGGACGACCTGACCGACCCGTCGCCGGCCACCACCTTCGCGCATCTGGATTCCACCGTGACCCTGTCGCGCCAGATCGCCTCGCTGGGCATCTATCCGGCGGTGGATCCGCTGGACTCCACCAGCCGCCAGCTCGATCCGCAGGTCGTCGGCCAGGAGCATTACGACGTGGCCCGCCGCGTGCAGGGCATGCTGCAGCGCTACAAGGAGCTGAAGGACATCATCGCCATCCTCGGCATGGACGAGCTCAGCGAGGAAGACAAGCAGGTGGTGGCGCGCGCCCGCAAGTGCGAGCGTTTCTTCAGCCAGCCGTTCCACGTGGCCGAAGTGTTCACCGGCGCGCCCGGCAAGTACGTGTCGCTGAAGGAAACCATCCGCGGCTTCAAGATGATCGTCGAAGGCGACGTCGACCACCTGCCGGAGCAGGCGTTCTACATGGTCGGCGGCATCGACGAGGCCATCAAGAAGGGCGAGGAGATGGGGGCCAAGCAATCCGCGTAAGCGGATTGCGCAACAGCATGGGCAATCTGGCGAGAACGCCACCATGCAAGCCGGCTCTTCCTGCTTTTCGTTCATCCGCGAACGTGACGAGTAACCAACCATGACCACCCTCCGAGTCGACATCGTCAGCGCCGAGGCCGAGATCTTCTCCGGCGAGGCCACGATGCTCGTCGCCACCGGCGAGCTGGGCGAGCTGGGCATCACGCCGCGCCACGCGCCGCTGATCACCCGTCTCAAGCCGGGCCATGTCGACGTGGTGCTGGCTGCGGGCGAGCGCCAGCAGTTCTACATCTCCGGCGGCATTCTCGAGGTGCAGCCGCAGGTGGTCACCGTGCTGGTCGACACCGCGATCCGCGCCGCCGACCTCGACGAGGCCGCCGCGCAGCGCGCGAAGAAGGAAGCCGAAGACGCGCTGGCCAATCGCACCGACGCGCTGGAAGTTTCCGAGGCGCAGGCCAAGCTGGCCCAGGCGATGGCCCAGCTGCAGGCGCTGGAGCGGCTGCGGAAGAATTTGAAGCACTGAGGCTTTGCTTTTGCGATCTTCCCTGATCGCGGAAATCAAATGGGCGGCCATCCATGGCCGCACTCCTGGTAAGAGCGGCCGCTTCGTTTGGCAGCCTCGTTGAAGCAGACGCCGGCCTTGCGCCGGCGTTTTTGCGTGCGGGGATTGCCTATGCGACCATGGCGGCGCTTCAAATTACGTGTGTAATTTGATAGCGTTGCCGACACTCGCCGGATGGAGAAGGTCGTGATGACACGCATCAGGTTGCTGGCTCCGGGCTTGCTCGCGCTGGGCGTGGCGGGCTGCGCCACGGTCGCCGCGCCGCCCGCCGGGGCGCCGAACGAAGGCTCCGCCAGTTACCGGATGCTCGACGACGGCCACGTGGCGCATTACCCGCTGGCGATCGGTGACACCGCCACGGGTGCCACGCCGTTTCGGCGCGTGACGCCGGCCTATCCGCCGGAACAACTCGCGGCCTGCCCGCCGGTGCAGGAGGTGCGGGTGCAGGTGATCGTGGACGATGCGGGCAAGGTCAGCGACGTGCGTGATCTGTCGACGGACGATGTGTCGGCCGCATCGCGCAGTCCGTTGTTCTACGCCGCCGCGCGCGCGGCAGTGCTGCAGTGGGAGTTCAATCCGTTGCGCATCAACCACTGGGCCGCGGACGCGGACGGCAACACCCACGCGGTGGACAGCAAGACCAAGCCGTTCAGCCTGAGCTACGCGTTCCGCTTCGAGTGCCATGCCGGCAAGGCGACGGTGATGTCCGCGTCTGCGCAGGGTTGAGCCGGCGTCCGGCAGGGGGCTGATAGACTCCGCGGATTCTCCACGTCAGGGCAGACCCGCATGAGCCAGGCCCCCCTTCACGTCATCGTCCTCGCCGCCGGCGCCGGCACGCGCATGAAGTCCACGCACCCCAAGGTGCTGATGCCGCTGGCCGGGCGACCGCTGCTGGCGCACGTGCTGGCCACCGCGCGAGCGCTGCAGCCGGCGGCGATCCACGTGGTGTACGGCCACGGCGGCGACCAGGTGCGGGCCGCGTTCGCAGGCCAGGATGACTTGCATTGGGTGCTGCAGGCCGAGCGCCTCGGCACCGGTCACGCGGTGGAGCAGGCGCTGCCCGAGGTGCCCGATGCGGCGCAGGTGCTGGTGCTGTACGGCGACGTGCCGCTGACCCGCGCCGGGACCCTGCGCGAACTGGCGCAGGTGGAAGGCGGCTTCGGCCTGCTGGCGATCCGCGTGGCCGAACCGCGCGGCTACGGCCGCGTGCTGCGCGACGGCAACGGTCACGTGCGCTGCGTGATCGAGGAAAAGGACGCCGACGACGAGCAGCGCGCGATCGACCTGGTCAACACCGGCATCCTCGTCGCGCCCGCCGCCGCGCTGCGCGTGTGGATTGCCGGGCTCGACCGCGACAACGCACAGGGCGAGTACTACCTCACCGACATCTTCGCGATGGCGAACGAGGAGAAGCGCCCCGCGCTCAGCGTGGAATGCAGCGATCCGGTGGAGGCATCCGGCGCGAACGATGCCCTGCAGCTCGCGACGCTCGAAACCGAATACCGCCGGCGCGCCACGGGCGCGCTGATGCGGGCCGGCGTGCGACTGGCCGATCCCGCACGCATCGACGTGCGTGGCGCCGTGAACGCCGGCCATGACGTGGAACTGGATATCGACGTGATCCTCGAAGGTGCGGTGAGTCTCGGCGACGAGGTGCGCGTGGGCCCGTTCGTTCGGCTCAAGGACGTGCGGCTCGCCGCCGGCACCGTGGTGCAGGCGCATTGCGATCTGGAAGGCGTGGTCACCCACGGCCCCTGCACGATCGGTCCGTTCGCGCGGCTGCGTCCCGGCACCGAACTGGCCGCCGGCGTGCACGTGGGCAACTTCGTCGAGACCAAGAAGACCCGCATCGGCGAGAACAGCAAGGCCAACCACCTGTCCTACCTCGGCGACACCGTGATCGGCCGCGGCGTCAACGTGGGCGCCGGCACCATCACCTGCAACTACGACGGCGTGAACAAGTTCGTCACCCGCATCGAGGACGGCGCCTTCATCGGCTCCAATGCCGCGCTGGTGGCGCCGGTGACGATCGGCGCGCAAGCCACCATCGGCGCCGGCTCGGTGATCACCCGCGACGCCCCCGCGGGCGAACTCACCGTCGCGCGCGGACGACAGGCCACGCTGCACGGCTGGCGGCGGCCAACGAAGAAGCCGGCGTGAGTGCTCTCCCGCACCCTCAGGCGTAGCGCCAGCCATCCAGTTCCACCAGCAGCTCGCTGCGGCAGACGTCGCCGTGCAGCAGCAGCACGGGCACGCCGGGGAGGCGCTGCTGCAGCCGTTCGCGTACGCGCGGTGCGTCGGCGAGGTGGCGCACGTACGCCTTCAGCGGCGCCTGGGTGTCGAAGCCAGCGGGCATGCCGGCGCTGGCCAGCAGCGCTTCCAGGTTGATCAGGATCTCGTCGAGCTGCGCGGCGGTATCGCCCGCGTGGGCGGAGGCGTGGCCCACCACGGCGGCGGTGCCGGAGATCGCCAGCGCGTCCTGCGCGGGCAGGCGCATCGCGCGGGCGAAGCCGGGCGCGGTGCGGCCGTACTGGCGCGGGTAGCGCCAGGCGCTGACCTGGCGCGGATTCTCCACCGCGGTGCCGGCCTGCGCGCTGGCCAGCAGGTAGACCTGCAGCAGGTGCGGATCGCCGTGATGGCCGATCGCGGTGGCGGCGGGATAGCCGCCGGCGAACCAGTCGCCGCAACCCTCGGCGCGGCCGTCGCAGAACAGCTTGTAGCGCTCGGTGTCGCCGTCGCCCTGGTTGATCGCGCCTTGGTAGTTCCAGAGGCGCAGCACCTGGCGTTCATCGCGGCCGCCGATGAACTCGCGCAACTGCGCGTAGGCGACGCGGGCCGCGCCGGCGGGGCCGCCGTGTTCGCGTTCATCCAGTTCCAGCGCGGCGTACAGCCAGCTGCCACCGGCCGACCAGCGCAGCGCACCGTGGCGGCCGTGCTGCACCGGCCCGTCGACCTGCCAGGCTTCCAGCGATGCGGGCGCGTCGAAGGCTTCCAGCGGAACGCGCAGCCAGCGCGGGTCGTCGGTGTCCGCAGCGTGGCCGCCGAAGCCGAACACCGCCAGCGTGCCGGGCTCGGCCAGCAGGGCGGCGGCATCGTTCATGCGATAGGAAATGCGCGGCGCGCGCGCAAGGCCGGCCTCGGCCCATCGACTTTCACAACCCTCGACCATACGTGCAACCGGGAAAGACAAGGGCTCCATGTTACACTTCGCTACTGCTTTTCACCGTTTCGACGACGTTTCCCGAGTTTCCGCGCACATGGCCGAATTGACTCCTGCCCAGCACGAGCTGGCCACCCTGATCGTGGAAAGCCTGAACCTCGAAGCGGTCGATCCCGCGAAGATCGATCCGGACGCGCCGCTGTTCGGCGGCGAGCTGGGGCTGGATTCGATCGACGCGCTGGAGATCGCGCTGGCGGTGTCCAAGCGCTACGGCTTCCAGCTGCGCTCGGACCACCCCGACAACCAGCGCATCTTCGCCAGCCTGCGCGGCTTGAGCGCGTTCGTCGAAGCGCATCGCGCGCCCGGCTGAAGCCGCCTGCGGCATGAGCGAGGCCACGCACTGGCGCCAGCATCGCGAAGGCGGCAGCCGCTTCGCGTACCGGCTGATCCGGCTGCTGGCGCTGCGCGGCGGCCGGCGCTTCTGCCGACTGCTGATGTATCCCGTGACGCTCTATTTCTTCCTGCGCCGCGGCGCCGAGCGGCGCGCCTCGCGGCAATACCTCGCGCGGGTGTTCGGGCACCCGCCCGGCCCGTGGCCGATGCTGCGCCAGTTCCACGCCTACGCGGTCACCACGCTGGACCGGATCTTCCTGCTCGCGCACGGCGAACGCGGCTTCGCGATCGAGATCGAGGGGTTGGCGGAACTGGAACGGCGGATTGCCGAAGGCCGCGGCGTGCTGCTGGTCGGTTCGCACCAGGGCAGCTTCGAAGCCTTGCGCGTGCTCGGCGCGCGGCGTCCCGACGTGCCGTTGCGCGTGGTGCTGGACAAGGGCAGGACGCCGGCGATGACCGAGCTGCTGGAGGCGCTGGCGCCGGATGTGGGCGCGGCGGTGATCGATGCCGCGCAAGGCGGCGCGCACGTGGTGCTGGCCGCCGCCGAGGCGTGCCGGCAGGGTGCGATGGTGGCGCTGCTGGCCGACCGCGCGGGCGGGCACGAGGCGCAACGCGCGGTGGATTTCCTCGGTGCGCCGGCGCCGCTGCCGGTGGGGCCGTGGCTGCTGGCGAACGCGCTCAAGGTGCCGGTGCTGCTGTGCTTCGGCCTGTACCTGGGCGGCAACCGCTACCGGCTGGTGTTCGAGCCGTTCGCCGAGTGCGTGGCGATTCCGCGCGAGCAGCGCGGCCCGGCGCTGGACGCGCTGCTGACGCGCTACGCGCAGCGGCTGGAACACTACGTGCGGGTGGCGCCGTACAACTGGTTCAACTTCCACGATTTCTGGCAACGGCCCGGCGACGGTTCTGCATCTCCGTAGGAGCGCACCCTGTGCGCGACAGCTGGAAGTGAGTGAAGAGAAGTGAGTGGATAGAGAAAGCATGAGAAGCGGGGCGCCCTGCTCTCTTCTCTCACTTCTCACTCCTCTTCACTCACTCCTCCCCATCGCGCACAGGGTGCGCTGCTACACGCTGACCAGCGGGTCGCGCATGTCGTCGATCACCCGCGGCGCGGTGTGCGAGCGCCGGTAGCTTTCCGCCACGCGGCCGTAGTGCAGCACGCGGCCGACCGTGTACGCGGTGATGCGCAAGGTGTCGCGCACCGGCCGCAGGTGGCTGGCGCGGGCGCCGGGCGGATAGCGCGAGGCGATCGGCACCGCGACCACGCCCATGCCCAACTCGCGCGAGGCCGCGATCAGGATCGCCGCCTCGAACACGAAGTTCTGCGCCGGCAGGTCGACCAGGTCCAGTGCGGCGCGCGGATACCAGCGCTGGCCGCTCTGGGTGTCCGCCACCGGCTGGCCGCAACCCCAGGAAATGCCCCAGTCGGCGAACGCGTTCGCACGGCGGCGTGCCTTCGGCTGCTGTGCCTTGTCGAGCAGGCGCGCGGCGATCACCAGCTGGCCGGGATACGCGGCGGCGGCGGCCACGATGCGCGGGATGTCGGCCGCCAGGTGCTGGCCGTCGCCGTCCATCGTCAGTACCGCCTCGTAGCCCTGGCGCAGCGCCTCGCGGAAGCCGTCGCGCAGGGCCTGGCCCTTGCCTTGGCGGTGGTCGTGGCGCAGCACGGTCACCGGCAACGTGGCCAGGATCTCCGGCGTGCGGTCGTCCGAGCCGTCGTCCACCACGATGACGGGGACGTTCAGGGCCAGCACCGACTCGACCACGCCGCGGATCGCCGCCTCCTCGTTGAGGCAGGGAATCAGCACGCACCAGCGGGGCAGGGCGGGGTTCACGCAGCGGGCTCCACGGCTATCAGCAGGTCCAGCGCGGTGGCGAGCTCAAGCCGGCAGCGGCCGCCGGCTCCGGCCAGCAGTGCCAGCAGCGGCAACGCGGCGGCGGCGGGATTGCCGACCGCCGCATCGGCCAGCGTAGCGGGCGGCGGCGTGGACGAGGCGTGATCCGCGGGCAGCTCCAGTCGCAGCCGCGCCAGCGTGGTCGCGCCCGCTTCCGGCGCCAGCAGCAGCGCACAGCCGAAGGGGCGGTCGCAGCCGGTCATTTCCAGCAGCGGGCCGTGTCCCGCGATGTCGCTGCATGCCAGCAGCACCGGACGCTGTTCGGCCAGTGCCTGGGCGGACGCTTCCAGCAGTGCGGCGGCAAAGCTGCGGGCGCCGGCGCAGACCGCGCTGGACGGCGCGCGGCAGCCGGTGGCGATGGTCCAGTAGCCGGCCGGCGCGTTGTGCACGGAATGGTGGAAGCGGGTGGGCGAGAGCTCGGCCGGCGCACGCGCCAGCGTGCTGCAGATCGCGTCGGTGATCGCCTGGTCGCCGTGCGCCGAGGCGAACACGCAGGCCAGCGTGGCGGGATCGCGGCCGCTCATCGCCAGCGCCTGGCCGGCGACTTCCACTGCGAGCCGCACGCTCTCCGGTGCACGGCGGCGTTCGTTCGCGGGCAGCAGCGCGGCGGTCGGCGCGGCGGGTGCGACCGGCGCGTCGCCATTGAGTCGGGCGCGCAAGGCGGCGAAGTCCGCGAACTGCGGCGACCACAACCCGATGCCCTCGACGAACAGATCCAGTGGCTTCATGGCGAGCGCCCGAACACGAGGCAGGCATTGTTGCCGCCGAAGCCGAAGGAATTGCTCAGCGCCACATCCACGCGTCGCGTTTCGTTCTGCCACGCGAACTGCGGCCCGCAGGCGGGATCGGGCGTGGCGGCGCCGAGGTTGCCGGGCACGAAGCCGTGCTCGATCGCCTGCAGCGCGATCGTGGCCTCGACGATGCCCGCCGCGCCCAGCGTATGGCCGGTGAAGCCCTTGGTCGAACTCGCGCGCGTGGTCGCGGGGAAGCGGCGCGCCAGCAAGGCGGCTTCCATCGCGTCGTTCTGCCGGCTGGCGGTGCCGTGCAGGTTCACGTAGCCGACTTGCGCGGCGCCGATGCCGGCACGGGCCAGTGCCGCGTCCAGCGCCAGCTCCGCGCCGTGGCCTTCGGGGTGCGGCGAGGACATGTGCCACGCGTCGCTGGCCTCGCCGTAGCCGAGCAGGCGCGGCGCCCGCGGCGCGGCGTCGATGCGTTCCAGCAGCGCGAAGCCGGCCGCCTCGCCGATCGAGATGCCGTCGCGCGCCGCGTCGAACGGGCGGCAGGCGGCAGGCGAGATCAGCTCCAGCGCATTGAAGCCGAACAGCACGTTGTCGCAGAGGCTGTCCACGCCGCCCACCACGGCCGCGTCGGCGAGGTCGAGTTCGATCAACCGCGCGGCGCTGGCGAACACCTTGGCGCTGGACGAGCAGGCGGTGGAGACCGTGAGGCAAGGTCCTTCCAGCGCCAGTGCGGCGGCGGCGAACGCGCTCAGCGAATCCGGCGCGTGCAGCGCTGGGCGACGCAGGTCGGCGGGGAAACGGCCGTCGGCGTCGAGCCGGCGATACGCCTCCTCGGTGGCGCCGATGCTGGCGGTGGAGGTGCCGAGCAGCAGCGCCACGCGGCGCGCGCCGTAGCGCGTGCGCGCCGCGTGCACGCGGTCGAGGAATCCGTCCTGCTGCAGGCCCAGCCAGGCGAGGCGGTTGTTGCGGCAATCCCAGCCGGCCAGTGCAGGCGGCAGCGCCGTGGTTTCCACGCCGTTGACGCGGCCGACCCAGCCCAGCCGCGGCGCGCTGCCGAAATCATTGGGCCGCAGGCCGCCGCGGCCGTGCCGCAACGCGTCGTGCTGGGTTTGCAGCCCGCTGCCGAGCGCGGAGCTGACCGTGCAGGCGCTGACCGCGAGCGGGCGCATCGGTGTCGTCATCGCGCCAGCCTAGCGAGCGCCTTCCGCGCTGCCTAGCTTGCATGTCGCCGGCGGCGCAGGTGCGTTCAGCTGCGGTGCGCCCCTGATCCCGGACAAACCCGCGCGACGCCTCGTCGCAGCGGTGACGGCGACCGCTCTTGCTAAGCTCGCACCGATATCAACGGAGTCACCGCGATGAGCGAACAAGCCGACCGCGCCGAAACCTTCCTGCGCGAACTGCAGGACCGCATCTGCGGGGCGCTCGAACAACTGGACGGTTCGGCACGTTTCGTCGAGGACGCCTGGACCCGCACGGCGGGCGGCGGCGGTCGCACGCGGGTGCTGCGCGACGGCGCGCTGTTCGAGCAGGCCGGCGTGAACTTTTCGCGCGTCAGCGGCAACCAGTTGCCGCCCAGCGCCACCGCGCATCGGCCGGAGCTCGCCGGCGGCAGCTTCATCGCCACCGGCGTGTCGCTGGTGCTGCATCCGAAGAACCCGTACGTACCCACCACGCACGCGAACGTGCGCTACTTCGAGGCCAGCAAGCCGGGCGTGGAGCCGGTGTGGTGGTTCGGTGGCGGCTTCGACCTCACCCCGTACTACCCGTTCGACGAGGACGTGGTGCACTGGCACACGGTGGCGCGCGACCTGTGCGCGCCGTTCGGCGCGGACACCTATCCGCACTACAAGCGGTGGTGCGATGAATACTTTTACCTGAAGCACCGCGGCGAGACGCGCGGCGTGGGCGGCCTGTTCTACGACGACCTCGACGAAGGCGGCTTCGAGCGCTGCCTCGATTTCACCAAGGCCGTGGGCCAGGGCTTTCTCGATGGATATCTGCCGATTGCACAGCGCCGGCGCGACACGCCGTACGGCGAACGCGAGCGCGAATTCCAGCTGTACCGCCGCGGCCGCTACGTGGAGTTCAACCTGGTCTACGACCGCGGCACCCTGTTCGGCCTGCAGTCGGGCGGGCGCACCGAGTCGATCCTGATGAGCCTGCCGCCGCGGGTGCGCTTCGAGTATGCGTACCAGCCGGAGGCCGGGTCGCCGGAAGCGCGGCTGGCGGAGTACCTGCAGCCGCGCGACTGGCTGTAGCGCTCGTCTCAGGCCTCGGCCCTGAAACCCGCGGTGCGCAGGCAGCGGGCATAGGCGACGCTGCGCATGCCCACACCCGTGCCGTCGATGGCATAAGCCTTCGATACGGTGGACTGGACGCGGCAACTGCGTTCGGCGTGCTGGCGCAGCGCGACGCGGTTCAGAGGTGTGCTGGCGCAGCCGGCCAGCACCGCGACGACGACGGCCGCGGCGAGGATACGGGTGTTCATGGCAAGCTCCGGGCGAGCCATCCGGACGATGGCTCGCGGCAATGGTTAGAGTGTTCCGTTGCGGTGGTGAATGCCGGGTCGCGGCTTACGGCGTGGCGCCGCTGAACTTCTCCGCCGTGGCTCCCTTCACCGTCCCGATCTGCGCGCTGTCGCTGACCTTGAGCACCACCTCGCGGCGGAACTCCAGCGTGCCCTGCACCACCGCGTGCGGGCCGATCACGATCACCGGCTTGCGCTCGCTGCCCCAGCGGAACCAGCCGTTGTTCGGCTTGTCGACCAGGATGCCGCCCTCGACATGCGAGCCGGCGCCCACGGTGATGTCGCCGGCCACGGTTTCGAGGCCGCCGGCGACGTGGGCGGCGTCCAGGGTGATCGCGCCGTTGACGTTGGAGAGGTGGCCGCTCACCTGCGCGCCCTGCGCCAGGGTGATGGCGCCGTTGACCGCCTCGACCTTGCCGTCCACCTGGCTGCCGGCGGCGAGCCGGATCGCCCCGTTGACGGTGCCCAGTTCGCCGGCGCGCGCCTGCGCGCCGAGGTCCACCGAGCCGTTGACGGTGCTGGCCTTCTGCACCACGGCGTGATCGCCGATGTGCACGCTGCCGTTCACCGAGCTGACGTCGCCGGCATGTTGGCCGGCGTCCACCTGCACGCTGCCGTTGACCTTGTCGATGTCGTTGTCCGCGGCGACGGCCGCCAGCGGCAGGAGGAGGGCGAGTGCAAGCAGGATGCGGCGCATGGCGTGACTCCGTTTCATGGAATGGCAGGGACTGGGATGCGTCGTGGGGGCAAACGGTTGATGTGACCTTTGGCAGGGGCGGCAGCTGCCGCTACCATTCCGTCCTTCCCCGCCGAGAATCCACGCCATGCACAAGCTCGTCCTGATCCGCCACGGCCAGTCGCAATGGAACCTCGACAACCGCTTCAGCGGCTGGGCCGACGTGGACCTCACCGCGCTGGGCGCCGAGGAGGCGCGCGAGGCGGGCGAGCTGCTGAAGCGCGAGGGCTATGCGTTCGACGTGGCGCACACCTCGGTGCTGAAGCGCGCGGTGCACACGCTGTGGGGCGTGCTCGACGCGATGGAGATGTCGTGGCTGCCGGTGCACACCGACTGGCGCCTCAACGAACGCCACTACGGTGCGCTCACCGGCCTCAACAAGGCCGAAACGGCGGCGAAGTACGGCGACGCGCAGGTGAAGGTGTGGCGCCGCAGCTACGACATCCCGCCGCCGCCGCTGGAGCGCGACAAGAACGAATCGGTGCACGACCCGCGCTACGCCGCGCTCAAGCCTGCGCAGATTCCCGACACCGAGTGCCTGAAGGACACCGTGGCCCGCGTGCTGCCGTACTGGCACGAGGTGCTGGCGCCGGCGATCAAGGCCGGCCAGCGCGTGGTGGTCGCCGCGCACGGCAACTCGCTGCGTGCGCTGGTGAAGTACCTGGACGGCATCTCCGACGCCGACATCGTGGAGATGAACATCCCGAACGGCGTGCCGCTGGTGTACGAATTCGACGCCGAGCTGAAGCCGCTCAAGCGCTACTACCTCGGCGACGCCGCCGCGATCGAAGCGAAGATGGCCGCCGTCGCCAACCAGGGGAAAGCGAAATAATCGTTCCGTCGCGCATGACAGCTGTCATGCGCGACGCCTGCACCGCGTCCGTCGCGCGACGTGCGCGGCTCGGCTAGGCTGCGCGCATCCTTCCCGCCGGATGCGCCGACCATGTCTCCCCATCTGATGAGCTACGCGATCATCGTGCCGCTGATGGCGTTGATGGTCTGGCGCCGGATCAGCCGCCAGTTCGGCCGCCAGCCGATCCGGCGCAAGCGGATGACCGCGCGCATCGTGATCTTCGCGGCGATCGGCGGCTTGCTGATGCTGGGCGGCCTGCAGGACGTCCGGCTTGCCGAAGGCGTGCTGGGCGGCGCGCTGATCGGCGCGGCGCTGGGCCTGCTCGGCTTGCGCCTGACCCACTTCGAGACCGACCCGCTGAAGGGCGACTGCTACGTGCCGAACCCGTGGATCGGCGCCGTGCTCACCGCGCTGCTGCTGGGCCGGCTGGCCTGGCGCTTCCTGGTGCTGTGGCCGCAGATGCAGCACGCCGAGGCGCTGGCCGCCAGCGCGTCGCCCGGCACTAGCATGCAGATGGGCTACCAGTCCAGCCCGCTGACCATGCTGGTGATCGGCCTGCTGGTGGGCTACTACATCGCCTACTACGCCGGCCTGCTGGTGCATCACCGGCGCTACCAGCAGTCCCGCGTCCCGGCCATCTGAGATGGTTCAGGGAGTCACGCTGAAATCGACTTCCAGCGGATAGGGCTTGGGCGCAGCGGGCGGCACGGGAAACGTCCACGTGGCGAACTGGCTGGCCATGCAGCGGGCGACCGGCGTGGCCGGCTGCACCGCGACGTGCTGCGGCTTGCCCTGCGCATCCACGTCCAGCACCAGGGTGAACGGCGACTTGCCGGTCGCCGCGTCGCCGGCCATGCAGCCCTTGTAGGCGTCGGTGGTGGGGTTGCCGATCTTGCCCCACAGCGCCCTCTGGTAGGCCGGCCCGGTGACGGCGGCCTCGGCCATCTTCGCCGCATGCACGCGCGCCTCGAAATCCTCGTTCGGGCCGGCCGATGTGCTGCCGAGCAACAGGATGAAGGCGAGGGCGACAGGCATGGCGGGGTTTCCGGCGGCGGATTTGCCGCGACCTTAGCAGTTCATGCGCCGCGTGCCGCATGCGCGCGCAGCCAGCCGGCCACCTCGGCCGCCGGGAGCGGCATGGCGATGTGATGGCCCTGCACCTCGTCGCAGCCCATGTCGCGCACCGCGGCGAGCACGCTCGCCGTCTCCACGCCCTCCATCACCACGCGAAAGCCCAGATCGTGGCCCAGCGCCGCCATCGCGCGCACGATCGCGGCGTCGTGCTGGCGGGTGTCGAGCCCGCGCACCAGCGACTGGTCGATCTTCAGGCAGGTGGCCGGCATCCGGCGCAGCGCGTCGAGGTTGCTGTAGCCGATGCCGAAGTCGTCGATGGCGATGCCCACGCCGGCATGGCGCAGCGCGACGAGCACGTCGCGGGTGAGTTCGTTGTGGTGGATCGCGGTGCCCTCGGTGAACTCCAGCTCCAGCCGGTTCAGCGGCACGCCGTGGCGCTGCGCCGCCGTGGCGAGGCGCGCCTCCAGCATCGCGTCCAGGTCGACGCTGGAGACGTTCAGCGACAGCCGCACGTCGAGCCCGTCGCGCAGCCACGCGGCCAGTTGCGCGAGGCCGTGGTCGAACAGCCAGTCGGTCAGCGCGCGCATCAGGCCGGCTTGCTCGGCCAGCGGCACGAAGGTGGCGGGCGAGACCGCGCCTAGGGTGGGATGGCGCCAGCGCGCCAGCGCTTCCAGCGCCACGCAGCGGCCGCTGGCCAGTTCCACGCGCGGCTGGTAGTGCAGCTCCAGCTCGGTGCGCTCGGACAGCGCGGCCGCCAGCTCGGTGACCAGGAAGAACTCCTGGCGCTGGCGCTCGTCCTGGCTGTGGTCGTACACGGCCCAGCCACGTCCGCTGCCCTGCGCGACGTGCGAGGCGCTCATCACGCGCCGCAGCGGATCGCCGCCGCGCAATTCGTGCGCCTCGACCTTGAGCAGGCCCACGCCGGGCTGCAGGCTCAGCGGCACGCCGAGGCAGTCGAAAGGGACGCGCAGCATGGCCACCAGTTCGTCCAGGCGCGCGGGAGGCAACGCATCGTGCCGGCCGGCCGGCAGGACCGCCAGGCGCGACACGCCGACCTGGTAGAGCTGCATGTCCGGCGTCATCCACGCCTGCGTTCGTTCGGCCATCGCGCGCATCAGCGCGTCGGCGTAGACGTGGCCCATGGCGCGGACGAGGGCATTGAAACGCGCCACCGGCGCCGCCTCGATGGCGACGATCCAGGCCGTGTCGTCGTCGCCCGGCAGGTGCGTGCGCAGGTCGGCGAAGAAGGCGCTGCGGTGCGGCAGGCCGGTGGCCGGGTCGGTGCGGTTGAGATAGCTGCGCAGCGTCGCCCCCGTCCCGGCCAGCGAAGCCGCGTCGCGCAGGGCGGCGTGGGCGCTTGCGTGCGGCGCCGGATGCGGGCCGCGATCCAGGGCGAGCAATACGCCCAGCTTTTGTCCCCCGAGGCCGAACACGGGTTCGCAAGCGAAAAAGCCGATCCCGGCCTGCGTGGAATCGGCGCCGGCGGACAGGAAGCGGAGATCCTCGCGTGCGTCGGGCAGCAGCTCGGCGTTGCCGTGGCGCGCGGCGGCGCGGCAGACGGCAAGCAGCGCGTCGTCGAGCGGCAGCGCATCCGGCAGGCCGGGCGGGGTGTACCAGAACGCGCTGCCGTCGGTCAGCAGCAAGGCCACCAGCGGCACGCCCAGCGCGCCGGCCGCCAGCCGGGCCACCGCCTCGAAGCCGGGCAGGGCGTGGTGCTCGCTCGCGTGCATGGTTGCCGGCACGTGGTCGGTGTCGGGCCGCCCGTCAGGGAGCGGGCCCTGCCAGATATCCATCGTCCCCTCCCCCTGCGCGGCAGCGTGGTGCCGGCCGACGCAGGCTACTGCGGCGGCGATGGGGTGGCAATGCGCGTGACGGGCTGTTCGCGCAGCATGGCCGCGAACTCGCGCGCGAACAGGTGCGCGTCGCCCGGCCAGCGCGCAGAGAGATAGTTGCCGTCCCGCACCACGAAGGCCGGTGTCGCGTCGCGCGCGCTGTCGCGCGCAAGGCCGCTCGTCTTGCGCCGGTAATGCGGCGCAGTGCGCGGCACGTCGAGGAAATCGTCCGGCGCGGCCAGCGCGCGCGTCACCTCCTGCTGGGTGGACATGTAACCGGGCGGTTCGCCCTGCGTTTCGCGATAGGTGCGGTAGTAATCCGGATCCCAGAAACGGACGATGCGCGCGGTGGTCCAGGCTTTCTGCTCCAGCGCCCAGGTCAGCGCGGTGGTGCGCCGGCCGTGCAGCACCGAACGACCATCGGCGGCATGGCTGCGCGCGACCAGCAGCACGCCGTGGCAGATCGCCGCCACCGGCTTGTCGGTGGCGAAGCAGGCGGCGACCAGCGCCTGCAAGCGCGGGCTCTCCAGGTATTCGCGCATGCCGCGCGCGCGATGGCCGCCGGGCAGCAGCAGGCCATCGAACGCCATCGCGTCCAGTGCATCCCAGCGCAGCGGTGCGCGGAACGCGGCGTCGCGCTGCATCGCGGCGTGGGCGCGGCGGGCGTCGCGGTTCGCCCGCAACAGCAGGCCGACCAGCCGCAGTCGGTCGAGGCCCGGAATCCAGCCCCAGGGATCCAGGCCGCGGCCGCTCAACATGAGGGTATCGGCTTGCGCAGGCCGGCCGTCGGGCGTGGCGAACGTCACCTCGTGGCCGGCGGCGCGCAGGATCTGCCAGCTCACCGCCGCCTCCGAGGGGTCGTAGTCGCGGCGCGGCAGCGGGATCAGGAGGCGGGACATGGCGCAGGGTCAATCGGCGCGGTGCGGCAGCGCCAGGTATTCCTCGCTCTGCATCTCGATCAGGCGCGATTCGGTGCGGCCGAATTCGGCGCGGTGGCGCTCGCCGTCGTACAGCTCGGTGATGGGTGCGGCGGCGGAGAGGATCAGCTTCACGTGGCGGTCGTAGAACTCATCGACCAATTGCACGAAACGCTTGGCGGCGTCCTCGCTGTAGACGGTGAACTGCGGCACGTCGGAGACGATCACCGCGGGGCCGGCCTTGGCCAGCGCGATGTAGTCGGCCACCGCGCGCGGGCCTTCGCACAACGCGGCGAAGTCGAACCACAGGAGGTTGTCGGCGCGCTTGCGCAGCGGGATGTCGCGGCCGTTCACGTGCAGCGCGCCGCCTTCACGAATGTCGCCGCGGGCATGGCCCTGGAAGATGCGTTCCATCGCGCGGTGCGCCTCCGCGCCGGGCGGCGTGTAGTACACCGCGGCCTGGCTCAGCGCGCGCAGGCGCCAGTCGTGCGAGGAGGCCATCTCGACCACGCGGCAGTGCCGGTCCAGCAGTGTGATCGCGGGCAGGAAGCGCGCGCGCTGCAGGCCGTCCTTGTAGAGGTTCGCGGGCGCGGTGTTCGAGGTGGTGACCAGCGCCACGCCGCGCGCGAACAGGCTTTCCAGCAGGCGTGCGAGGATCATCGCGTCGCCGATGTCGTTGACCAGGAATTCGTCCAGGCACAGCACGCGGCAGCGCGCGGCGAGGCCGGCAGCCACCTCGTCCAGCGGGTCCTGGCGCTCGCCCAGTTCGCGCAGGCGCTCGTGCACCTCCTGCATGAAGCGGTGGAAGTGCCGGCGCAGCGCCACGCTGTGCGGCAGGCTGGCGGCGAACAAGTCCATCAGGAAGGTCTTGCCGCGTCCCACCGTGCCCCACAGGTACAGGCCCTGCGGTGGCGGCGTGGATTCGCTGGCGAGCAGCGATTTCAGCCGGCCGAACAGGCTGCCGCCGTTGCCGTTCGCCGCGGCGCACAGCGCCGCGTGCAGGCGGTCGAGCTCGGGCAGCACCGCGAGCTGGGCGGGGTCGGATTCCCAGCGGTGCGCGGCCACGCCTTCGTGGTAGCGCACGCTGGGTGCGGGCGATGGGGTTTCGCGCATGGGTGCGGGTCAGCCGCGCGCCGGCGGCAGCCAGTCGGCGACGGCGTGCTTCACCGCGCCGCGCAGGTCCATCAGCCGGCGATGGAAGAAGTGGCCGGTCTCGGGCATGCGGATCAGCTCGGGCGGCTGCTCCATGCCGGCGATCCAGTCGAACACCGCCTGCGGCTCCACCACCTCGTCGGCCTCGCCCATCACCACCAGCCACGGGCAGGCGGGCAGCGCGTCGCCCATCGTCCAGCGCCCCACCGGCGGCGCGATGCTGACCAGCGCGTCGGCCTTGAGCCGCACCGCATTGCGGATGGTGACGTAGCTGCCGAACGAGAAGCCGGCCAGCCACAACGCATCGGCGGGGCGCACGCGGCGCAGCCAGGCCACCACCGCAGCGAGATCCTCGCTCTCGCCGTTGCCGTCGTCGTACGTGCCTTCCGACGCGCCGGTGCCGCGGAAGTTGAAGCGCAGCGTATCCAGCCCCGACTCGCGCAGCGCGCGCTCCACCATCGTCACCACCTTGTTGTGCATGGTGCCGCCCTGCACGGGATTGGGGTGGCAGACCACCGCCACCCCCCGGCGCGCGTCGGCACGCTCGGCCACGTCGCCAATGCACTCCAGCGCGCCGGCGGGGCCGGTGAGCGTGAAGGCGGCCGCTTCCGTAGGGAAGCCAGCCGGGTTGGGCGGGAGTTCGGGGAAGTTCATGGGGACATTGTAGCGGAGGCTTTCCCGCCGCCCCGGCGCCATGCTTGGCGTCCGGGCGGCGGTACTCGTGGGTCGGGATTCATCCCGACGAACCCGGCGTGTCGCCTGAGGCTACTGCGTCGGGTTGCGAGGGAGGGGGCGCTTGCCTTTCGCGGGATGGGCCCTCTCCCCAACCCTCTCCCGCAAGCGGGAGAGGGGGCAAACGAAAACGCCGCCCACGAGGGGCGGCGTTTGCTTGAGCTTCATTGAAGCGGGCGGCGCTTGCTTCAACTTGATCGGGGCCTGCCTTACTTGGCCTGGTCCACGATCCAGGTGACCGCGGCCTTCACCTGCGCGTCGGTGAGCGCGGGGTTGCCGCCCTTGGGTGGCATGAAGTTGCCGTCCGGACCGTGGTAGCCGTCGGTGGCGTGCTTGATCAAGGTGTCCAGGCCTTCGGCGATGCGCGGCGCCCACATCGCCTTGTCGCCCAGCTTGGGCGCACCGGCGACGCCGGCGGTGTGGCAGCTGTGGCACAGCTGGCCATAGATTTCCTTGCCGTCGGTGGTGCCGCCGTAGGCGACCTGCGAGGCGGCGGCCTTGGCCGCGGCATCGGCGGCAGCCTGCATGGCGGCGCGACCGGTGTTGCCGGCGTACACGGCACCGGCGGGCGCGAGCCGCGCGGCGACCTGCGCCTGCACGTTCGGGTCGGTTTCCTTGGGTTCGCTACGGTAGATCGCCAGGGCGACCAGGATCAGCACCACGGTCAACGCCGCCAGTCCGCTGATCATCCTGGCGAACTGGCGCACGAAAACCCGGTCGGAATCGTTGATGGAACCGCTCACGTATGTACTCCAGGTCGGTGGTTCGTCCGGAAGGCCCCTGCGGCGCCCGGCCTGCCGGTTGGCTGTCGGGTGCCCGCACCTGCCTTGGCCGCGATGCAACGCGGCGAGTCGGTCAGGCGCAAGGCCCGGAGTATAGACGAAGCCTCCGTCCGGCGGCAGCGGCGATCTGTCGCGCCGCGGAACCGCGGCGCCCGATGCCGGTCCAAGCGGCGCGGCGCAACATGGCGGGAGTACATCCCTGCCATCGGTCATGCCCCACCCCTGTCAACTGGCATTGTTCCATTTCGTTGCACTGCACCTATGCTTGGTCCCCATCAGCCGGCCGCGGACCGCGTCGGCGCGGGTTCCACCCTGGCACAGTTTTCATATCGGGAGTTTTCTGCAATGTCGCGTTTTTGGAAGATCGCGCTGATCGTCGTCGCGGTGGTGGTGCTGGCCATCGTTGCCGTGCGCCTGCTGCACAAGCCCAGCGGCGCGGGGAAGCCCGGCGACGCGGGCGGCAAGGACAGTGCTCCCCCGGTGCCGGTCACCGTGGTGCCGGTGGCGCGGGAGAACGTGCCGGTCTATCTCACCGCGCTGGGCACGGTGCAGGCGCTCAACACCATCACGGTGAACCCGCAGGTGGGCGGCCAGCTGATGAGTCTCGATTTCACCGAGGGCCAGCCGGTGAAGAAGGGCCAGCTGCTGGCGCAGATCGACCCGCGCACCTACCAGGCGGCCTACGACCAGGCGGTGGGCAAGCGCAACCAGGACCAGTCGCTGCTGGCCACCGCGCGCAGCAACTACGAGCGCTCGAAGGATCCGAAGTACAGCCCGTACGTGTCGAAGATCGACCTGATCACCCAGCACAACACCGTGGCGCAGTACGAGGCGGCGGTGGCGGCCGACGCCGCGGCGATCAGCAGTGCGAAGACCCAGCTCGACTACACCCAGATCCGTTCGCCGATCGACGGGCTCGCCGGCATCCGCGGCGTGGACCCGGGCAACGTGGTGACCACCGCCAGCACCATCGTCACGCTGACCCAGCTGCACCCGATCAACGTGATGTTCACCCTGCCCGAGCAGAACCTGGACTTGGTGCGCAAGGCGCAGCAGGAGGCGCCGCTGCAGGTCACCGCGCTGGATCGCGTGGATGCGCACCCGGTCGCCACCGGCGGCGTGCTCAAGGTGGTCGACAACCAGATTGACACCACCACCGGCACGTTCCGCCTGAAGTCGGAGTTCCCGAACGAGAAGAACGAGCTGTGGCCCGGCCAGTTCGTCAACGTGCGCCTGCAGGTGCGCGTGGACGATGGCGCGCTGGTGATCCCCGCCGAGGCGGTGCAGCGCGGCCCCGACGGCGACTATGTCTACCAGGTGCAGGCCGACAACACGGTCAAGATGCAGCCGGTGGTCGTGGCCGGCGAGGTGGGCGACAGCCACGTGATGATCGGCACGGGCCTCAAGGCGGGCGAGCAGGTGGTCACCGAAGGCCAGTTCCGCCTCAAGCCCGGCAGCAAGGTCAATCCGCTGAAGCCCGGCGAGGTGCCGCCGGCGCCCAGTGCGGCGGAGTTGCAGAAGGCCAAGCAGCAGGGCAAGGGCGGCGGTCGCCGCGGCCGCTGACGAACCCCGGCCGCCGTCGCCACGGTGACGGCGGCCTGACCCCCGCCGCCGGCATGGCGGCGGACCACGCATCACCTCCCGGCGCCAACCGCCGGCGAGCAGGACGCCATCCAGACAGCCGCACGGACACCCATGGGATTCTCGACGCTCTTCATCCGCCGCCCGATCGCCACCTCGCTGCTGATGGTGGCGATCCTGCTGCTCGGCATCCTGGGTTACCGCCAGCTGCCGGTGTCGGCGCTGCCAGAGATCGAGGCGCCCAGCCTGGTGGTGACCACCCAGTATCCGGGCGCCAGCGCCAGCACCATGGCGGTGCTGGTCACCACGCCGCTGGAGCGCCAGCTGGGGCAGATCTCCGGGCTCACCATGATGAGCTCGGACTCGTCCGCGGGCCTGTCCACGATCATCCTGCAGTTCTCGATGAACCGCGACATCGACGTGGCCGCGCAGGACGTGCAGGCCGCGATCAACCAGGCGCGCGGCGTGCTGCCCAGCAACCTGCCGTACCCGCCGGTGTACAACCGCGTGAACCCGGCCGACGCGCCGATCCTCACGCTGTCGCTGCAGTCCGACAGCCGGCCGCTGCGCGACGTCAACGACTACGCTGACTCGATCCTCGCGCAGAAGCTGTCGCAGGTGCCGGGCGTGGGCCTGGTCTCGATCGCCGGCAACGTGCGCCCCGCAGTGCGCGTGCAGATGAACCCGGCGCAGCTTTCCAACCTCGGCCTCACCCTGGAGGACGTGCGCAGCGCGCTCACCCAGGCCAACGTCAACGCGCCGAAGGGCACGCTGAACGGCAAGACGCAGAGCTACTCGATCGGCACCAACGACCAGCTGAAGGACGCCGCCGAGTACCAGAACACCATCATCAGCTACAAGAACAACGCGCCGGTGATGCTCTCCGACGTGGCCAAGGTGGTCGACGGCGTCGAGAACGACCAGCTCGCCGCGTGGGCGAACGGCAAGCCCGCGGTGCTGCTCGACGTCCGCCGCCAGCCCGGCGCGAACATCGTGCAGACCGTGCAGCAGATCCGCCAGATCCTGCCCGAGCTGCGTGCCGCGTTGCCGGCCGACGTGCACCTGGACGTGTTCGCCGACCGCACCATCACGATCCGCGCCTCGGTCGAGGACGTCGAGTTCACCCTGCTGCTGACCATCTTCCTGGTGGTGGCGGTGATCTTCGTGTTCCTGCGCCGGCTGTGGGCCACGGTGATCCCGTCCGTGGCGGTGCCGCTGTCGCTGCTCGGCACGTTCGGCGTGATGAGCTTCACCAGCATGTCGCTGGACAACCTCTCGCTGATGGCGCTCACCGTGGCCACCGGCTTCGTGGTGGACGATGCGATCGTGATGATCGAGAACATCGTGCGCTACATCGAGCAGGGCAAGGACGGCAAGGAGGCGGCCGAGCTGGGTGCGAAGGAGATCGGCTTCACCGTGCTGTCGCTGACCGTGTCGCTGATCGCGGTGTTCCTGCCGCTGCTGCTGATGCCCGGCGTCACCGGCCGCCTGTTCCACGAGTTCGCCTGGGTGCTGACCATCGCGGTGGCGATCTCGATGCTGGTGTCGCTGACGCTGACGCCGATGATGTGCGCCTACCTGCTGAAGCCCGACCAGCTGCCCGAGGGCGAGGACGCGCACGAGCGCCACCTCGCCGCCGGCAAGCGCACCGTGTGGTCGCGCACCGTGGGCTTGTACGAGCGCACGCTGGACTGGGTGCTCGACCACCAGAAGCTGATGATCGTGGTGGCGGCCGCCACGGTGGCGTTCACCGTGTTCCTGTACATCGCGATCCCCAAGGGCCTGCTGCCCGAGCAGGACACCGGCATGATCACCGGCGTGGTGCAGGCCGACCAGAACGTGGCGTTCCCGGCGATGGAGCAGCGCACCAAGGCGGTCGCCGAGGCGCTGCGCAAGGATCCGGCGGTGGCCGGCGTGGCGGCGTTCATCGGCGCCGGCACGATCAATCCCACGCTCAACCAGGGCCAGCTGTCGATCGTGCTGAAGGACCGCGGCAAGCGCGACGGGCTGGACAAGATCCTGCCGCGCCTGCAGCAGGCGGTGGCCGGCATTCCCGGCGTGGCGCTGTACCTCAAGCCGGTGCAGGACGTGACGCTGGACAGCCGCGTCTCCGCCACCGAGTACCAGTACGCGCTGTCCGACACCAACACCGACGAGCTGTCGAAGTACGCCAACCAGATGACCCAGGCGTTGCGCCAGCGGGCCGAGCTGGCCGACGTGGACAACAACCTCGCCGACCAGGGCAACGCGCTCAAGCTCACCATCGACCGCGAGAAGGCCAGCCGCCTCGGCGTGCCGGTGCAGACCATCGACGACACGCTGTACGACGCGTTCGGTCAGCGTCAGATCTCCACCATCTTCACCCAGCTCAACCAGTACCGCGTGGTGATGGAGGTGGCGCCGCAGTTCCGCACCACCACGGCGCTGCTCGACCAGCTCAGCGTGCGCGGCAACGGCAACGGCGCGCTGACCGGTTCGACCGCCACCAGCTTCGGCCAGCTGAAGTCCAGCAACTCGGCCACGCCGTCCGGCATCGGCAACACCGGCAACGTGGGTTTCCAGATCGGCGGCGGCGGCACCATCCCGCTGTCCTCGCTGGTCAGCGCCAAGGTCACCAGCGCGCCGCTGGTGATCAGCCACCAGCAGCAGCTGCCGGCGGTGACGCTGTCGTTCAACGTGGCGCCGGGCTACTCGCTGTCCGACGCGGTGTCGGCGATCCACCAGGTCGAGGCGCAGCTGGCATTCCCGCCCACGGTGCGCGGGGAGTTCATCGGCAAGGCGGCGGAGTTCTCCAACAGCCTCGGTGACGAGGTGCTGCTGCTGCTGGCCGCGATCGTGGTGATCTACATCGTGCTGGGCGTGCTGTACGAGAGCTACATCCACCCGCTGACGATCATCTCCACCCTGCCGCCGGCCGGCGTGGGCGCGCTTCTCGCGCTGATCCTGTTCGGCATGGACTTGTCGGTGGACGGCATCGTGGGCATCGTGCTCTTGATCGGCATCGTGAAGAAGAACGCGATCATGATGATCGACTTCGCGATCGAGGCGCAGCGCAAGGGCATGAATGCGCGCGACGCGATCCACCGCGCCTGCCTGCTGCGCTTCCGCCCGATCATGATGACCACCGCGGCGGCGATGCTGGGTGCATTGCCGCTGGCGCTGGGCAACGGCATCGGCGCCGAGCTGCGCCGGCCGCTGGGCGTCTCCATCGTCGGCGGCCTGCTGCTCTCGCAGCTGGTGACGCTGTACACCACGCCGGTGATCTACCTGTACATGGAGCGTTTCCAGGATTGGCTGCGCGCGCGTCGCGAGCGTCGCCTGCTGGCCCGCGCCCAGGCCGACGGCACGGCGCATTGAGAGCCTGTTTGCGATCTCCGTATGGCCCACGTTGTCTTGCCGTGGCCGCCAGGTGGTGGTGCGTGGCGCAGCGCCTGCCTGGCTGGCAGGTCAAGCCGCGCGCTGCCGCATGGCGGCCACGGCAAGGCAACCCCTGCACCCATCAATTTCGGGGCCGGGTCTGTTTGCCCGCATCCCGGCGTCATCACTCCGTCGTGGACGGACGTCCACTCCTTCGTTCTTCCTTGGCCTGCGCGCAAACAGCTCCCGGCGCGGGCCATACGGAGATCGTAAACAGGCTCTAAGGCTTACGCTACCTGGCACCGCGCGGCGGTGTCGCATCCAGCGCGGCGAAACGATCAACCGTTTCGCCGCGTGCACGTTGAGCAGGACATGATTCGCAGCATTTCCACCCCCTTTCCCACGCCGTCCCGCCACGGGTTCCGGGCATGAACATCTCCGGCGCCTTCATCCGCCGCCCGATCGGCACCTCGCTGCTGGCCATGGGCGTGTTCGTGGCCGGCCTGATCTGCTACCTGCTGCTGGGCGTGTCGGCACTGCCGAACATGCAGTTCCCCGCGATCTTCGTGCAGGCCAGCCAGGCCGGCGCGGATGCCTCGACCATGGCTTCCACCGTGGCCGCGCCGCTGGAGCGCCACCTGGGCCAGGTGCCGGGCATCGAGATGATGCGCTCGTCCAGTTCCGAGGGCAGCACCTTCGTCTTCATGATGTTCAACGGCGGCGTGAACCTGGATTCCGCCGCGCGCGACGTGCAGGCCGCGATCAACGCCGCGATGCCCGACCTGCCCACCGGCTTGAACGGCACGCCCAGCTACCAGAAGGCCAATCCCAACGACGATCCGATCATCGCGATCGCGCTGACCTCGACCACGCAGTCGGCGGCGCAGCTGTACAACGTGGCCGACACGCTGCTGGCGCAGCGCCTGCGCCAGCTGAAGGGCGTTTCCTCGGTGGACATCGCCGGCGCCGCCACGCCGGCGATCCGCGTCGACGTGAACCTGCGCGCGCTGAATGCCATGGGCATCTCGCCGGACGACCTGCGCAACGCGCTGGTGGCCGCCAACGTCACCTCGCCGGAGGGCTTCCTGTCCAACGGCAAGACCACCATGGCGATCAGCGCCACCGCCCAGCTGCACACCGCCGACGAGTTCGCGAACCTGGTGATCGCGATGAAGAACGGCACGCCGGTGCGCCTGTCCGACGTGGCGCACGTCTATGCCGGCACCCAGGACGCCTACCAGGCGGCCTCGTTCCAGGGCAGGCCTGCGATCCTGATGTACGTCTACAAGAAGTCCGACGCCAACGTGATCGCCACGGTGGATGCGGTGCGCGCCCAGCTGCCGTTGCTGCGCAACTACCTGCAGCCGGGCACGGTGATGACGCCGTTCTTCGACGGCACGCCGACGATCCGCGCCTCGCTGCACGAAGTGCAGGCCACGCTGCTGATCTCGCTGGCGATGGTGGTGCTGACGATGGCGCTGTTCCTGCGCCGGCTCGCGCCCACCCTGATCGCCGCGCTGGCGGTGCCGCTGTCGCTGGCCGGCGGCTTCGTCGCGATGTACATCCTCGGTTACACGCTGAACAACCTCACCCTGCTCGCCCTGGTGATCGCGATCGGCTTCGTGGTGGACGACGCGATCGTGGTGATCGAGAACATCATCCGCCACATCGACGCCGGCATGACGCGGATGGAGGCGACGCTGGCGGGCGCGAAGGAGATCGGCTTCACCATCGTCTCGATCACCGCCTCGCTGATCGCCGTGTTCATCCCGCTGCTGTTCGCCGGCGGCTACACCGGCATGTTCATGCACGATTTCGCGGTGACCCTGGTGTCGGCGATCGTGATGTCGGCGCTGGTCTCGCTGACCCTGACCCCGGCGCTGTGCGGACGCTTCCTCAACGGCCACGACCACCACGCCGAGCCGTCGCGGCTGGGCCGCGCGCTGGACCGCTTCCACGCCGGCATGCTGGCGGTCTACAGCCGTGCGCTGGCGTTCTCGCTGCGCCACGCGCTGGCGTTCTCGCTGACTCCGCTGGCGCTGATCGCGGCCACGTTCTTCCTGTTCGGGGTGGTCAAGAGCGGCATGTTCCCGCCGCAGGACACCGGCCTGATCTGGGGCCGTGCCAGCTCCAGCGCCACCGTCTCGTTCGGGCAGAGCGAGCAACGCCTGCAGCGGCTCATCGACATGCTGCTGGCCGACCCGGACGTGGCCACCGTGGGCACCCGGCTGGGCAGCAGCCGGCAGGGCACCAGCGGCTCGTTCAACATCGACCTGAAGACCCGCGCCGAGGGGCGCAAGGACGACACCTTCGCGGTGCTGGCGCGGCTCAGCGCCAAGGCGGCGAAGTACCCCGACCTCAACCTGCGCCTGCGCCCGCTGCAGGACCTGCCCAGCGCCAGCGGCGGCGGCACCAGCCAGGGCGCGCAATACCAGGTCGGACTGCAGGGCAACGACCTGGCCACGCTGGAACTGTGGCTGCCCAGGCTGGTGGCCGAGCTGAAGAAGAACCCCAAGCTGCAGGACGTGGGTAGCGACGTGGACGAGGGCGGCCTGCGCCAGAACATCGTGATCGACCGCGCCACCGCGGCGCGCCTCGGCGTGTCGATCGGCGCGATCGACGGCGCGCTGTACGACGCGTTCGGCCAGCGCCAAGTGTCCACCATCTACTCGGACATCAACCAGTACAAGGTGGTGGTGAACGCGCTGCCGAACCAGACCGCCACGCCGGACTCGCTGAACCAGGTCTACGTGCGTTCCAGCGCGGGCAAGATGGTGCCGCTCACCGCGATCGCGAAGCAGGTGCCGGGGCTGGCGCCCTCGTCGATCACCCACGAGAACCAGTACACCACGATGGATCTGAGCTTCAACCTCGCTCCCGGCGTGAGCATGGGCGAGGCGATGGCGATCATCCAGGCCACCGTGACGAACATGCGCATGCCGGGCGACATCAAGCTCAACCTCGGCGGCGACTTCCGCCGCTTCCGCGACATGCAGGGCGGCATGGGCTGGCTGATCCTGGCCGCCGTGCTCACCGTCTACATCGTGCTGGGCATGCTGTACGAGAGCCTGATCCACCCGGTGACGATCCTGTCCACCCTGCCGGCGGCGGGCATGGGCGCGCTGATGGCGCTGTGGCTCACCAATACGGAACTCTCGGTGGTGGCGCAGATCGCGCTGGTGCTGCTGATCGGCATCGTCAAGAAGAACGCGATCATGATGATCGACTTCGCCCTGGTCGCCGAGCGCGAGCACGGCAAGAGCCCGCTGGAAGCCGCGCACGAGGCCTGCCTGGTGCGCTTCCGTCCGATCATGATGACCACCATGGTGGCGATCCTCGCCGCGCTGCCGATCGCGATCGGCCTCGGCGAAGGCAGCGAACTGCGCCGCCCGCTCGGCATCGCGCTGATCGGCGGCCTGCTGATCTCGCAGAGCCTGACCCTGCTCTCGACGCCGGCGCTGTACGTGGTGTTCTCCTGCCTCGGTGCGCGCTGGAAAGCCTGGCGCGCGCGCCGCGCCGAAAAGCGTCGCGGTCGGCACGTGGAGCCGGTGCGGCTGCCGGGCTGAGTTCTTGCCTCCTTTGCGGGATCGCCGAAACCGGCGTTTCCCCTCTCCCGCTTGCGGGAGAGGGGTTGGGGAGAGGGGCTCTTGCTCTTGCGCGAGGAACAAAGCGGTTTCGAGCCGCTGCGGCGGCCTGATCATCCCCGCCTCACCGCCGCATAGGGGCCCCGAAGAGCCGCGCGCTCCTGCGCGCAGAAGCAACTGCCAACGCCGGAACCGGGGCCGTGGCGTTGCCGACGCGATTGCCCGGCTGAACGCACCGCCGCCACCCCCGCGCGCAAGCTCGCCACTCCCCGTAAGATGACAGCCCGGCGTCCGCCGGGTTGCCATCAGGGGGCATGCGGCATGGTTCGGTTTCCGTCGCGTTTCACGCGCAATGGCGTGGTGCGGGTGCTTGCCGCGTTGGCTTTCGCGGGCTGCGCCTGGGCGACGGTGTGGCCGGAGCCGCAGCCGCTGCAGAAGTTGTTCGTGCTGGTGCTGATGCTGCTCGTCGCCGGCGCGCTGCTGTGCGCCACCTTGCGCCTCGCCTTTTCGCTGCTGCTGGGCGGCGGGCTGTTCTTCGCGCTGCGCTTCATCTCCGGCCTCAAGGAGACCTATCTCGAAACGGCGCTGATGCCGGCGGATTTCGTCTACTACGCGCGCTCCAGCCTGATCGCCACGCTGCGCCATTATCCGCACCTGTATCTGCTGGCCGCCGGCGTGCTGCTGCTGGTGCCGTTGCAGCTGGCGCTGGCGTGGCGGCTGGACCGGCCGTTGTCCGCGCGGCGGCGCGGCTGGCGCGCGGCGGCTTGGCGCGCCGGCGGCGTGCTGCTGTGCGCGGTGGCGTTCCGCGTGTGCCTGCTGCCGGCGGGGCCGTTCGCCACGCTGCACAACCGCGACGTGTGGGACAAGCTTTCCGACGACGCCCAACTCACCAACTTCTTCATCAACATCAACGACGGCGGCGTGACCATGCCGGCGATGTCGGACGACGCCACGGCGCAGCGCGCGTGGGCAGCCACCGCGAGTGCCGTCGAAAAGCAGGCCAGGCCCGGCACGCGGGCGGCGCCGTATCCGGACATCGTGCAGGTGCTGGAGGAGAGCACCTTCGATCCCGCGAACTTCACGGCCTGCGCGGTGCCGGGCTGCAAGTTCGCGATGTTCCAGCCGGATGCGCGCACGCGCGGCACCGGCCTGTTGCGCACGCACACCTGGGGCGGCGGCACCTGGGTCAGCGAGTTCGCCGTGCACACCGGCTTGCCCCAGGACATCTTCGGCGCCGGCGGCATGTACGCACCGTTCGTGCTGGCGCCGCACGTGCACGACACGCTGCCCGACCTGCTGCGCCGCCTGGGCTACCTCACCATCGCGATCTATCCCACCAACAGCGAATTCCTCAACGGCCGCGATGCGTACCGATCCTACGGCTTCGACCATCTTTACGGCGCGGAAGAGCTGGGCCTGGACGAGTGGGAGGAAACCGATGCACAGATGTTCGCCGCCGCGAAGCGCGTGTACGACAAGGTGAAGAAGCCGGGCCAGCCGGTGTTCGTGATGATCCTCACGATCAACCAGCACGGTCCGCACGACGACAACCCGATGGCGAAGCTGCCGTCGCCGTGGCGCAACATGGTGCAGGGGTTGTCCGGCAAGGACGAGAGCGCACTGGATTTCGACACCTACCTGTGGCGCCTGCACGATTCCGACGTGGCGATGCAGGGTCTGGAGCGCGATTTCCTCGACCGCGGCGAACCCACCGTGCTGGTGCACTTCGGCGACCACCAGCCGTCCTTCGACGGCCTGATCCGCCCGCTCAAGCGCACGCTGCCGCCCGCGCTGCAGCCGGAGCGCGATTTCCTCACCTACTACATGATCAAGAGCAACTTCGCCGGGCCGCCGCTGTCGAGTTATCCCGCGCTCGACATCGCCTTCCTGCCGACCATGGTGCTGCAGGCCGCCGGCCTGCCCGAAGACGCCTACTTCGCCGCCGCCACCGAATTGCGCAAGCGTTGCCAGGGGCGTTTCGACGACTGCCCGGACAAGGCGCTGCTGGCGTCCTACTACGCGTGGATCTTCCGGCGGCTGCACGTATATGAGTGAGGCGCATGGCGCACCGGCTTCGCCCAGGCTTGCCACGGCCACGCTGCTTGCCGCGTGTGCCGCGATCGCCGGTGCGCTGCTGGCTGTGCACTCCCCCGATTGGCTGTGGCTGCACTGGTTCGCCAAGCCGCTGGCCACCGCAGTGATCTTCGCGCTGGCCTGGCGCGCGCGGCCCGTGGTGTCGACGCGCTATCGGCGCTTCGTGCTGGCCGGCATCGCCTGCTCGCTCGCGGGCGACGTGTTCCTGATGCTGCCGGGCGATCTGTTCGTGCCGGGGCTGCTGGCGTTTCTTGTCGGGCACGCGTGCTTCATCGCGGCCTTGCTCGGCGACAGCCGCTTCGCCAGGCCGGCGTGGCCGCTGCTCGCCTGCCTGGCGTATGGCGCGGTGAATCTCGTCCTGCTGTGGAGCGCGATCGCAGCACCGCTGCGCGTGCCGGTGATCGTCTACGTCGCGGTGTTGTGCAGCATGGGCGGGCAGGCGGTGGCGCGCGCGTGGCGCGGCGACGCCTCGGCGCGGCTGGCGGCGCGCGGCGCGCTGGTGTTCATGCTGAGCGACAGCGTGCTGGCCTGGGACCGCTTCCGCGGCCCCGTGCCGCTGGCCAGCCTGTGGGTGCTGGCGGCGTATTATCTGGCGTTGTGGTGGATCGCCCGCTCGGTGCAGGGCGTACCGGTCGAACGCGAGGCGGCATGAACACGCAGGAACTCATCATCACCTGGGCCACGCCGGTGTTCTTCCTGCTGATCGGCATCGAGCTGCTGGTGGCGAAGCTGCGCGGGCGCGATGCCTACGCCGGCAACGACGCGATCAACAGCATCGGCCTGGGCGCGATCTCGCAGCTGGTGGCGGTGTTCAGCAAGTTGCTGACGATCGGCATCTACGCGTGGTGCGTCGAACACCTGGCGCTGTTCGCGCTGCCCGCCGACAGCGTGCTGGTGTGGGTCGGCGCCTTGCTGGGCTACGACTTCTGCTACTACTGGCTGCACCGCAAGGGCCACGAGACGAACATCCTGTGGGCCGCCCACGTGGTGCATCACCAGAGCGAGCGCTACAACCTCTCCACGGCCTTGCGCCAGACCGGCAGCGGCGCGTTGCTGGGCTGGATCTTCTACCTGCCGCTGGCGATCCTCGGCGTGCCGGTCGAGGTGTTCGTGGTGGTCGCGCTGATCGACCTGCTGTACCAGTTCTGGGTGCACACCGAGCAGATTGGCCGGCTGGGCTGGTTCGACCGCGTGTTCTGCTCGCCGTCCAACCACCGCGCCCATCACGCGGTGAACGACCGCTACCTCGACCGCAACTACGGCGGCATCCTGATCGTGTGGGACCGGCTGTTCGGCAGCTTCGTGGAAGAGGACGACACCGACCCGCCGGTGTACGGCACGCGCTCGCCGCTGCGCAGCTGGAATCCGCTGTGGGCGAACGCCGAGGTGTACTGGCGCACCGCGCAGGATGCGTGGCACGCGCGGCGCTGGCGCGACAAGCTGCGGGTGTGGATCAAGCCGCCGGGCTGGCGCCCCGCCGACGTGGCGGCGCGTTTCCCGAAGCCGGCCTTCGCGATGCCCGACACGCGTTACGACCCGCCGCTGGCCGCGCCGCTGAAACTCTACGTGCTCGTGCAGTTCGCGGTGTTGCTGGGCATGGTCACCCAGTTCCTCGGCCTGGCCGGGCACGCCGGTTTGCCCGAGTTGCTGCTGTATGCGGCCTGGCAGGTGTTCGGCCTGTGCGTGCTGGGCGCGCTGATGGAAGGCCGACACTGGGCATGGTGGGCCGAGGGCCTGCGTGTGCTGGCGATGGCCGCGCTGCCGTTCGCCGCGGGGCGCTGGTTCGGCGTGGCGCATCTGGACGTCCGCGTCGCACTGGCCTTCGCGCTGGTATTCGGCGCCAGCGCTCTGGCCTTGCCGTGGTTGCACGCCGGCACACGCGTGGTGCATCGCGGCGCGGCGCGTGCATGACTGCTGGCCCATGACTGGGGAGCCCGGCCCGCAGAATCCATCCGGGCTTTTCGCCTCGAATGTCTTCTGCGGGCCAGGCTCCTGCGGCATGGATTCGATATGATCCGCCGGTTGCCCGCAGGAATGAGCCCATGCGTTTTCTGAGCCGAATGCTCCGCCACAAGTCCGTCGAACAGCTGCAGAGCGAGGCGGGGCAGCGTGGCGATTTCCGCCGCGTGCTGGGCCTGTGGCAGCTCACCGCGATCGGCATCGGCGGCATCATCGGCGTGGGCATCTTCGTGCTCGCCGGCCAGCAGGCGGCGATGAACGCCGGCCCCGCGGTGGCGCTCTCGTTTCTGATTGCCGGCGCGGGCAGCGCCTGCGCCGCGCTGTGCTACGCCGAGTTCGCCGGGCTGATCCCGGTGACCGGCAGCGCCTACACCTACGGCTACGCGGTGCTGGGCGAGTTCGTGGCCTGGATCATCGGCTGGGACCTGCTGCTGGAATACGCGCTGGTGGTCGCGGTGGTGGCGATCGGCTGGTCGGGCTACGTGCAGGTGCTGCTGGCCTCGGCGGGCGTGCACCTGCCGGAGTGGGCGCAGCAGAGCATGAGCGCGCAGACCATGCACTACTACCTGCAACAGTTGTTCGGCGTGCATGGCGGCACGGCCATTGCGGCGCCCAGTGACGGTCACCGCTTCAACGTGATCGCCGCCGGCGTGTCGCTGGCGGTGGCGCTGCTGCTCACCGTGCGCATGGAATGGGGGGCGCGTTTCAACACCGCGATCGTGGCCATCAAGGTGCTGGGCGTGCTGCTGGTGATCGGCGTGGGCGCGTTCTACATCAACACCGCGAACTGGCATCCGTTCGTCCCTGCGCGCGCGTTCGACGCGCAGGGCGTGGGCCACTTCGGTTGGGCCGGCGTGCTCACCGGCGCCAGCGTGGTGTTCTTCGCGGTGTTCGGCTACGACACGCTGACCACGGCGGCCGAAGAAGCCAAGCATCCGCAGCGCGACCTGCCGCGCGCCGTGCTGCTGTCGCTGGCGGTGGCGATGGTGCTGTACATCGCGGTGTCGCTGGTGCTCACCGGCATCACCCACTACAGCAATCTCAACGGCGACGCCTCGGTGTCGCAGGCCTTCGAGGCGATCGGCCTGCATTGGGTTTCCATCGCCATCGCGGTGGCCGCGGTGGTGGGCGTCACCAGCGTGCTGTTCGCGTTCATGCTGGGCGCGGCGCGCATCTGGTTCGCGCTGGCGCGCGACGGCCTGCTGCCGGCGTGGTTCGCGAAGGTCAGTCCGCGTTTCGGCACGCCGGCGCGGCCGACCGTGATCCTCGGCGTGTTCACCGCCATCGTGGCCGGCCTGCTGCCGATCGGCGAGGTGGCCGAGCTGGTCAACATCGGTACGCTCAGCGCCTTCATCATCATCTGCACCGCCGTGCTGGTGCTGCGCATCCGCAAGCCGCAGCTGCCGCGCAGCTTCCGCATGCCGTGGATCGCCGTGCTGGCGCCGCTGGGCGTGGCGTTCTCGCTGCTGCTGATCTTCGGCGTGCCGTGGCTGGATGCCAACGGCTGGCAGCGCATCGGCGGCCTGCCCGCGATCACCTTCGAGCGCTTCGTGATCTGGATGGCGCTGGGTTGCCTGATCTACTTCGGCTACGGCATCCGTCACAGCAAGCTCGACGGCGAACGGCTGTAGGCGTGACGTAGGAGCGGCTTCAGCCGCGATTCGATCTGCGGTCGCGGCTGAAGCCGCTCCTACGTGCCAGGTTGCGGGTTTCAGGAGGCATGGATGTCCTACGCGCCATCCGGCCGCTGGCACGTGTGGGCTTTCTGCAGCAGGTCGTCGCCGACGCAATGGCCTGCGCCGCGCAGGAGAATCCCGCGTGATTGCCACTGCAAGCGTCAGGCCTGGTGGTTGACCATCGCGCCGATGCGCTTGGTCATGAACACGCTGTTCGGATCGGGCCGATAGTCGCCGAACGGCGCGCAGGGCGCGAAGCCGAACGCGGCGTACAGGTTCCGCGCCGGCTCGAAGAACGCCATCGCCCCGGTTTCCAGGCTCAGCCGTGCATAGCCGCGGGCACCCGCCTCGCCGATCAGGTGCTGCAGCATGTGCGAGGCGACGCCACGGCGCAGATGGGTGGACGCGGTGCGCATGGACTTGATCTCGCCATGCAGCGGATCCAGTTGCTTCAGCGCGCCGAAGCCGGCCAGCACCGGACCATCCCACACGCACCAGAACGTGACGTCCGGCCCGCGCAAGCCGTCGAGGTTCAGCGCGTGACGGCTTTCGGCTGGTGCCGTGGGGGCGAGCGAGTCGAGATGTTCGCGCAGCAGGGCCAGCACCTGCGGACGGTCCAGCGTGTCGAGGCGTATGTCCATGGCGGCGGTCGTGCTTCCCGGGGCGTGCCGCGAGTCTAGTCATGTACCGATGGCTCGGACAGCCCGGACGCGAAATGGCGCTGCACAAGGTTTCGCATCGGCGACTTCGGAGGATGTGGTGCGCAAACTGTGGTGCGCAAGCGAGGCATGCACATGCGCCGGGTCCGCATGCCGAGGCATGATCCGCCGATCCGGGCAGGGCGGGAGGGCTGGGCATGCAGGAGACGGCGGGGCTTTCGGGCCAGGCAACGGCCTGCGCGAATTGCGGCACGCCGCTGGGCGGCGAGTACTGCGCGCGGTGCGGCGAACGTCGGCTGCACCCGGACGAGCACACGCTGCGGCACATCGTGGGCGAGTGGTTCGAGGCGTTCTCGCATGGCGAGGGCCGCCTGCTCGTCTCGCTGCGCACGCTGCTGCTCAAACCGGGCGAGTTGACGCGCGAATACTTCCGCGGGCGGCGCATGCCGTATGCGCGGCCGGTGGCGCTGTTCTTCGCGGTGAACCTGCTGTACTTCCTGCTGACCAGTCTGAACACGTTCTCCACAGTGCTGGAGACACAGATGAGTGTGACGCCACTGGAGCACGCGAAGCAGACGATGGTGCTGGACAAGGCGTTGGGTCCGCGGGTTTCGGCGACGGTGAAGGCCGAGGTGATGGCGGATTACTGGGCGCTGTACGGATCGGAGCGCGCCGCGGTCGCTGCGGGTCGCGCCGCCTCGGCCGCCGAGCAGAAGGCCGACAAGGAGAAGGGCGTTGCCGCCAGTCGCCACCCGGCGGCACTGGAAGCGGTTTATCGCTACCAGGAGCGGTTCGACGAGCGCACCGAGACGCTGTCGCGTGCCTTGGTGGTCGCGCTCGTGCCTATGCTGGCGTGCTTCCTGTGGCTGACCCTGGCGCCGCTGCGCCGTGGCTTGCCGGAACTGCTGATCTTCGCGACCCACTTGTGGAGCGGGCTATTGCTGATACTGCTGCTGTTCGGCTGGTTGGTGACGGGAGCGACGCTTGCAACGCGATGGTTCCTGGATGGCAGGGTGCCCGCGATCCTGCAGAACGACACGTATGCAAGCATGGCCCTCGCCGTGCTGGTGGCGATCTACGTGTATCGCGCGCTGCGTGCCTACCTCCACTATCCGCGCGTCGGCTGCGCGATCCTGTGTACGTGGATGCTGGCGGGCCTGTTCTGGTCGTTGCAGCTTTACCGCCTGCTGTTGTTCTACGTGACGGTGCAAGTGCTGCACTGAGCCGACGCCGCAAAATCATGCGTCGTCCGCGCGTGACCTCTGGCAGGGTGCCGCGCGCATGTCGCGATCTACCATCGCCCGGTCACCCGCCGCTCGCCGCCACGACGAACGACGCGTTCCTGCCGGCAGTGCGGTTTCCGCGCGGGCCGGTGCCTGCCCGGAGCCACCCGTGAATCGTCATCCCTTCCGTTCCAGCCTGATCGCCGCCGCGGTGGTCGGGGCGCTTTCGCTGTCTGTCGCCGCCACCGCGCAGGATGCCCGCCGCGCCGCGCCGCAAGACACGCCGTATCCCGGCCAGCTCACGGTGAACGTGGACCTCACCGACGCCGCGAAGCGGATGTTCCGCGTGCACGAGACGATTCCGGTGAAGCCGGGCGAATTCACCCTGCTGTATCCGGAGTGGATTCCCGGCGAGCACGCGCCGTCCGGCCCGATCCAGAACGTGGCCGGGCTGATCATCACCGCAAACGGCAAGCAGCTGGCGTGGCGCCGCGACCTGCGCGACATGTTCGCGATTCACCTGGACGTGCCCGAAGGCGTGAGCCAGCTCGATCTCTCGTTCCAGTTCCTCTCGCCGGGTGACGGCGAGGGCAGCCTGTTTGGCGCGAGCGCTTCGTCCACGCCGAACCTGGTGGACGTGGAGTTCAACCAGGTGGCGTTCTATCCGGCCGGCTACTACTCGCGGCAGATCCAGATCCAGCCCACCGTGCAGTTGCCTGCCGGCTGGAAGTTCGGTACTGCGCTGCAAGTGGCCAAGCTACAAGTGGCAAACCAGAGTGCTGGTCAAGCGGGCGACACCGTGCAGTTCAAGCCGGTGAGCTTCAACAACTTCGTGGATTCGCCGCTGATCGCGGGCGAGCACTTCGATCGCGTGGACCTGGCGCCGGGCGCGAAGGTGCCGGTGCACCTCAACGTGGTGGGCGACGGCGCGAAGGACGTCAAGCTCACCGCCAAGCAGCTGGAGCAGCAGCGCGCGGTGGTGACGCAGACCAACCTGCTGTTCGGCGCGCACCACTACGACCACTACGACTTCCTGCTCACGCTGTCCGACCACACCGGCCACTTCGGGCTGGAACACCACCAGTCCAGCGACGACCGCCTGCCGGCCGACTTCTTCACCAACGACGACATGCACACGCTGGCGGCCAGCCTGATGCCGCACGAGTTCGTGCATTCGTGGAACGGCAAGTTCCGCCGCCCCGCCGACCTGTGGACGCCGAACTTCAACGTGAAGATGCAGGACGACCTCTTGTGGGTGTACGAGGGCCTCACCGACTACTGGTGCAGCGTGCTCACCGCGCGCTCCGGCCTGTGGACGCCCGAACAGTTCCGCGACACGATGGCGAACATCGACGCCTCGATGAGCGAGCGCACCGGTCGCGCCTGGCGCTCGCTGCAGGACACCGCCGACGCCGCGCCGCTCACCTACTACGGCGGCGGCGGCTGGGCGAACTGGCGCCGCGGCACCGACTTCTATCCGGAAGGCCAGCTCTTGTGGCTGGACGTGGACACCAAGATCCGCGAACTCTCCGGCGGCAAGCACTCGCTGGACGACTTCGCGCATGCCTTCTACGGCATGGAAAACGGCAGCTACGTGACCAAGACCTACACCTTCGACGACGTGGTGAACACGCTGAACCAGGTGCAGCCGTTCGACTGGGCGAGCTTCCTCAAGGCGCGGCTGGACTACACCGGCCCGGAACTGCCCGAACACGGCATCGCGCGCGGCGGCTGGAAGCTGGTCTACACCGACAAGCCGAATGCCGAGACCAAGGCGATGGAAGGCATCCGCCACGGCGTCAACCTCGCCGCCTCGATCGGCCTGTCCGCGTCCAAGACCGGCAGCATCTACGACGTGCAGTGGAGCGGCCCCGCGTTCCAGGCCGGCCTGGTGCCGGGCGAGACCATCGTGGCGGTGGACGGCAAGGACTACTCGCCCGACGCGCTGAAGGACGCGATCACCGCGGCGAAGACCGGCAGCGCGCCGATTGAGCTGCTGGTGAAGAACGTCGACGTTTACAGCACGGCGAAGATCGACTACCACGGCGGCCTGCGCTACCCGCACCTGGAGCGCACCGGCGGCAAGGACCTGCTCGGCGCGATCGCCACGCCGCGCAAGTAGTGCATATTTCGCCTCTCCCGCTTGCGGGAGAGGCTGCCCGCAGGGCTGGAGAGGGCGCTTTTCGCCATGCGTCACCGCATTGCCCGCGCATGACCTCTGGCAGGGGAGCCCGCCCCGCGGCCGGTCTAGCATCGGTCCCTCATGCCCGCACCCTCCGTCCCGTGCGGGCCGTTGCCCAGGGAGAATCCATTGAAAGCCACCCGCCTCGCCTCCGCCATCGTCGCCAGCGCCTTCGGCCTGGTCAGCCTCAACGCACTCGCCGATGTGCCGCCGCCGCAGGATGTGGCCTACCCCGGTACGCTGCAGATCAGCGTGGACGCCACCGACCTCGCGCACCGCGTGTTCCGCGTGCACGAGGTGGTGCCCGCGCAGCCCGGCCCGCTGACCCTGCTGTACCCGCAGTGGCTGCCCGGCAACCACTCGCCCAGCGGCCCGATCGACAAGTTCGCCGGACTGGTGGTGAAGGCGAACGGCAAGGTGCTGCCGTGGACGCGCGATCCGCTCAACGTATTCGCATTCCACGTCGAGGTGCCGCAGGGCGCCAGCAACGTGGAGGTGGACTTCCAGTACCTGTCGCCGCAGAACACCCGCGAGGGCCGCGTGGTGATGACGCCGGAAATGCTCAACCTGCAGTGGAACGCGAACTCGGTGTACCCGGCCGGCTACTACAGCCGCCAGATCAAGACCGAGGCCAGCGTGAAATTCCCCGCCGGCTGGCAGTTCGGCAGCGCGCTGGAAGTGGCCTCGCGCGATGGCGACACCGTGCACTTCAAGCCCACCACCTACAACACCCTGGTGGACTCGCCGATCTACGCCGGCAAGTACTTCAAGCGCATCGACCTCGATCCGGGCGCGAAGACGCCGGTGCACATGGACATCGTGGCCGACGCGCCGAAGTACCTCGAGATCAAGCCCGAGCAGATCAAGCCGTTCCGCGAGCTGGTGCAGCAGATGTACAAGCTGTACGGCGCGCACCACTACGACCACTACGACTTCCTCGTCTCGCTCAGCGACAAGATGAGCGGCAACGGCCTGGAGCACCACCAGTCCAGCGAGGACGGCACCTCGGCCGACTTCTTCACCGAGTGGAAGAAGAACGCGCTGGGCCGCGACCTGTTCTCGCACGAGTTCAACCACTCCTGGGACGGCAAGTACCGCCGCCCGGCCGACCTGTGGACGCCGAACTTCAACGTGCCGATGCAGGATTCCCTGTTGTGGGTGTACGAGGGCCAGACCCAGTTCTGGGGCCAGGTGATGGCCTCGCGCTCGGGCCTGTGGGACACCGAGCAGGCGCACGACATGTGGGCCTTCGTGGCCGCCACGTACGACAAGGGCCGCCCCGGCCTCGCCAGCTGGCGCAATGTGCAGGACACCACCAACGACCCGATCATCGCCCAGCGCGCGCCGCTGCCGTACCGCAACTACCAGGGCAGCGAGGACTACTACTCCGCCGGCCAGCTGATCTGGCTGGACGTGGACGGCAAGCTGCGTGACCTGAGCCATGGCAAGAAGAGCATCGACGACTTTGCCAAGGACTTCTTCGGCATGGACAACGGCAGCTTCGTCACCAACACCTACACCTTCGACGACGTGGTGAAGACGCTGAACGCCATCGCCCCGTACGACTGGGCGAGCTACCTGCGCACGCGACTGGACGGCCACGGCCCGATCACCGGCGGTTTCGAAGCGCACGGCTGGAAGCTGGTCTACACCGACCAGCCCAGCGCCGCGGTGAAGGCCTTCGAGGCCCGCCGCCATGTCGCCGAGCTCACCTACTCGCTGGGCGTGTCGGTGGGCAAGGGCGGCCAGATCGGCGACGTGCTGTGGGACGGCCCCGCCTTCAAGGCGGGCCTGGCCCCCAGCATGACCGTCGTCGCCGTCAACGGCCACGACTACGACCCCGATGCGCTGAAGGACGCCGTCACTGCCGCCGCGAAGGACAAGAACCAGCCGATCGAACTGCTGGTGAAGAACTTCGACGAGTACAAGACCATCCGCATCGACTACCACGACGGCCTGAAGTACCCGCACCTGGTGCGCGACACCAGCAAGCCCGACACGCTCACCACGCTGTTCAAGGCCCGCTGAGTTGAGCTTCCTCCCCTCTCCCGCGTGCGGGAGAGGGGCTGGGGGAGAGGGAGTTCTTCGCCGAGCGCCCACGCAAGCTCCCGCATGGGCGATCCCCACCATCTCCGCTATACTGCCCGTCCGCCGCGGATCGCAATGCTCCGTGCGCGGCCTCGCAGCACCACGCGCCCGTAGCTCAGCCGGATAGAGTAGTGGCTTCCGAAGCCATTGGTCGGGGGTTCGAATCCCTCCGGGCGCGCCATTTCCCTCCGGCATTTCCAGTCTTGATTCCTGGCCGGGAAGCCGTGCTTGACCGCTTCCAGACGCCGCTGCACCTATGCTGGGCCGTCGCCATCGACGGGAGTGGGCATGTCCCCCGTGATCGAGAAACCACTTGCTGCACGCGTGCAGGTGATCGCCCACCGTGGCGCCAGCGCGCACCTTCCCGAGCACACGCTGGCGGCGTATGCGCGGGCGATCGACGATGGCGCGGATTTCATCGAACCGGATCTGGTGATGACGCGCGACGGCGCGCTGGTGTCGCGGCACGAGAACGAGATTTCCGGCACCACCGACGTGGCGGCGCATGCGGAGTTCGCGTCGCGACGCACGACGAAAACCATCGACGGCGTGGCAGTGGAAGGCTGGTTCACCGAGGACTTCACGCTCGCCGAGTTGAAGACGTTGCGGGCGCGCGAGCGGCTGCCGGAACTGCGCGGCACGGCGCATGACGGGCTGTTTCCGGTGGCGACGTTCGCCGAGATCGTGGCGCTGGCGGCGGCGTGCGGGCGCACGGTTGGGATCATCCCCGAGATCAAGCACGGCACGTATTTCCGCAACATCGGCCTGCCGATGGAAGACGCGCTGCTCGATGCGCTGGCCGCGCACGCGTACACGCGCGCGGCGCCGGTGGAGATCCAGTCCTTTGAGGTCGGCAACCTGAAGTACCTGGACGGCGAGCGGAAGCGGCGCGGCATGGCGAACCTGCACCTGCTGCAGCTGCTGGGCGAATCGCACGAGCAGCCGTTCGACGTGGTGGCCGTGGGCGGTGCGCTGGACTACGCGGCGATGACGACGCCGCAAGGCTTGCGCGAGATTGCCGCTTACGCGGATGCCATCGGCCCCTCGACGCGCGCGGTGTTGCCGCTCACGCAGGATGGTCGCCTCGGCGCAGCCACCGCATTGGTGCGCGATGCGCATGCGACGGGGTTGGAAGTGCACGTGTACACGCTGCGCCCCGAGAACGCGTTCCTTCCGCCGGCGTTGCGCGATGGCGATGACCTGCACCAGCGCAACGAGGCCGGCAGCCTCGCGGAAATGCACGCGCTGCTCGATGCCGGCATCGATGCGTTCTTCACCGACGATCCGGCGTTGGGACGCAAGGCGGTGGACGGGCGGGGAGCGAGTGCAGGGAAGTGAGTGAAGAGTAGTGAGAAAAGCGGGGAACGAGCCACCGACCCGCTCTCGCTTCTCTCTCCGCTTCACTCGCTCCCGTCCGTCACCGTACCGTCATCCCGCGCCTCTACGGTGCGGGCATGACGCGCGCCAGCCTTCGTTCCAGCGGATGTGTCGCCATGGCCCACGCCGCCGGGCGGTCGGCGTGAGCCGCTCGCGGCGGGATTTTCTGCGCGCCGCCGGCGGCCTGCTCGGTGCGGGCCTGCTGGCCGATGTGCTGGCTGCGCCGGGCGTGGCGGCGGGCGCGATGACGGGCATGCCGATGCGCACCACCGCGGCACGCCTGGCCGCACCGAACGTGCCGCTGGTGAACCCGGCCACGCTGGCGCGGTTCGTCGATGCCTTGCCGCTGCCGGCGCGTGCGCGTCCCGTCGGGCGGCGCGCGCACCCGGCCTGGCCCGGGCGCCTGCTGCCGTGCTATCGCATGGAGATGCGCGCGTTCGCGGCGCGTCTGCATCGCGACCTGCCGCCCACGCCGCAATGGGGCTACGCGGGCAGTTCGCCGGGACCCACGATCGAGGTCGAGCGCGATCAGCCGGTGCTGGTGGAATGGGCGAATGCTTTGCCGGCGCGACACTTCCTGCCGATCGACCACACGATCCACGGTGCCGAGCGCGACAAGCCCGAGGTGCGCGCCGTGACCCACGTGCACGGCGCGCGCGTGCCGGCGGACAGCGATGGCTGGCCCGAGGACTGGTACGCGCCGGGCCGCTCCGCGCTGAACCGCTATCCGAACGCGCAGGACGCGGCCACGCTGTGGTACCACGACCACGCGATGGGCATCACCCGGCTCAACATCTACGCCGGCCTGTACGGCGCGTGGCTGGTGCGCGATGCGCAGGAGCGCGCGCTTGGCCTGCCGTCGGGCGAGTGCGACCTGCCGCTGTTCCTGTGCGACCGGTTGATCGGCCGCGACGGCCGGCTGTATTACCCGGTGTCCGACGATCCCGCGGCGCCTTGGGTGATGCAGTGCCAGGGCAACGCCGTGCTGTGCAACGGAAAGCTGTTTCCGTATCTCGAGGTGGAGCCGCGCCGCTATCGCCTGCGCCTGCTCAACGTGGCGAACAGCAGCTTCTTCGAGCTGGCGTTGACGCACGGCCTGGCGTTCCAGCAGATCGGCAGCGACCAGGGCCTGCTGCCGGCGCCGGTCGAATGCGGACGCATCACGCTGTATCCCGCCGAGCGCGCCGACGTGGTGGTCGACTTCGCCGGCCTCGCGGGACAACGGGCGCAGCTGCGCCTGCATGGCACGGGCATCCTGGAATTCCGCGTGCGCGATCGCGGTCGTCGCGACGACTCGGTGTTGCCGGCGCGCCTGCGCCCGGTGCCGCGCCTCGACGTGGCCGGTGCACGTGATCGCGTGCTGAGCCTGGGCGAGGTGGACGATGCCGGCGGCAACGCGCTGCGCATGCTGCTAGCCGGCAAGCGCTGGTCCGATCCGGTGAGCGAGCGGCCACGCGCGGGCAGCGTGGAGACCTGGAGTTTCGTCAACCTCAGTGGCGATGCGCATCCGGTGCACCTGCACCTGGTGCGCTTCCAGGTGCTCGACCGGCGGCCGTTCGATCTGTTCGCGTGGAACGCGCGGCGCGAGCTGAAGTACACCGGGCCCGCGCAACCGCCGCCGCCGCACGAGTCCGGCTGGAAGGACACCGTGCGCGCCGACCCGGGCATGGTCACGCGCATCGCGGTGCACTTCGAGGGCGAGCCCGGCCGCTACGTGTGGCACTGCCATCTGCTTGAACACGAAGACAACGAGATGATGCGGCCGTACGAGTTGCTGCCGGCCTGAGCGTGTTCCAGCGCACATGCCGGCGCGTTGTCGTCGCATTGTCACCGGCCGCGGCTTCCCTGTCTTGCGCGCGCCAACGTGCCGTCATCTGCGCGGACCAGACTGCCGCCCTGACCTCGGCATGCACGTCGTGCCGCGGTCGGAATCAGGGGGAACCACTCACGCCGGCCGTCCGCAACGGCCGCAGGAGAAGCCGATCATGTCCACGATCTTCCGCCGCAGCCGGTTGAGGGCATTCGCCGTTGGCGCACTTGCCACCGGCATCGCCGGCCTGGCCAGCGCGCAGACCGCCACGCCGCCCGACCAGGACGCCACCTTCCGCGCGCATGCACACACCGCGGACCACCATGCGCAGCAAGGACTGCCCGGCGGCATGGTGATGCTGCATCGTCCCGACGATGGCGACGACCGCAGCAACCGCACCCGCACGCCGATCAAGCACGTGATCCTGCTGATCGGCGAGAACCGCACCTTCGACCACGTGTACGCCACCTACACGCCGCCGCGCGGTCAGCAGGTGCGCAACCTGCTTTCCGAAGGCATCGTCAACGCCGACGGCACGCCGGGCCCGCAGGTGGCGAAGGCGCAGCAGTGGCAGGCGCAGAGCACCGGCAAGTTCGCGCTGGCGCCGCAGCACACCGCGCCTTACGCCACGCTGCCGGCGATGAACACCGGCGGCGCGCCGACCCAGGCGCCGTTCGCCTCGGCCCAGCAGGCGCAAGCCATCGAGCCGGGTCTGCCGGACGCCGCCTACGGCGAACTCGCCGCCGGTGGCACCGGCCTGCCGAACCACGTGCTCGACACGCGCTTCCCCGCCACGCTGCCGAACGCGCCGGTCGACATGCACGCCTCGCTCGGCTACGACGATTACGCCAACAGCCCGGTGCACCGCTTCTTCCAGATGTGGCAGCAGCTCGACTGCGACGCCGCCACCGCCACGCTGGACAACCTCAGCGGCTGCCGCAACGACCTGTTTCCGTGGGTGGAGACCAGCGTCGGCGCGGGCAGCAACGGCAAGCCGCAGCCGGCGAACTTCACCGACCAGACCACCGGCGAGGGTTCCACCGCGATGCAGTTCCTCAACATCGCCCACGGCGACGCGCCGTACTTCGCCGAGCTGGCGCGCACCTACGCGCTCAGCGACAACTTCCACCAGTCGGTGATGGGCGGCACCGGCGCCAACCACATCATGCTCGGCTACGGCGAGCCGATCTGGTACGCCGACGCGCAGGGCCGCCCGGCGGTGCCGCCGGCCAACCAGGTCGAGAACCCCGACGCGCAGCCGGGCACCAACAACTGGTATGTGCAGGACGGCTACGGCGGCGGCTCCTACGTCGATTGCGCCGACGACAACCAGCCCGGCGTGGCCCAGATCAGGAACTACCTGCACGCGTTGCCCTACGACGCATTCCACGGCGGCAACTGCCGGCGCAACGCCTACTACCTGGTCAACAACTACAACCCGGGCTACCTCGGCGACGGCACGCCCGCACCGCTGGGCGCCAGCCAGTTCACCATCCCGCCGACGAAGCAGGACAACCTGGCCCTGCTGCTGAGCCGCCACCACGTGAGCTGGAAGTACTACGGCGAGGGCTGGGACAACGGCAAGGAGGACGGCGAGGGCGGCAGCTACTGCAACATCTGCAACCCGTTCCTGTACTCCGAACAGGTGATGACCAACCCGAAGCTGCGCGCGCGCAACCAGGACATCAACGACCTCTACAGCGACATTCGCAACGGCACCCTGCCCGCGGTCTCGATCGCCAAGCCCGACGGCCTGCTCGACGGCCATCCCGCCTCGTCCAAACTCGACCTGTACGAGGGCTACGTGCAGAAGATCGTGGAGATGGTCAAGGCCAACCCGACGCTGTGGAACGACACCGCGATCATGGTGACGTTCGACGAGGGCGGCGGCTATTACGACTCCGGCTACGTGCAGCCGATCGATTTCTTCGGCGACGGCACGCGCATTCCGCTGCTGGTGATCTCGAAGTACTCCGAGGGCGGCCACGTGGTGCACACCTACTACGACCACGTCTCCTTCGACAAATTCGTCGAGGCGAACTGGGGCCTGCACGAGCGCATCTCGCAGCGCAGCCGCGACAACCTGCCCAACCCCGTCGCGCTGCCCGAGGATCCCTACGTGCCGCTCAACGCACCGGCGATCGGCAACCTGATGGACATGTTCGACTTCCGCCTGGCGCACCAGCCGGGCCGCGACGATGACGAGGCGCTGCAGGACTGAGCGCGAACAGGAAGCGGGAATGCGCGGGCGGCTCGCCACGGCGGCCGCCCGCGCACCGCGTCACGGAGGTAAAGCCATGAGCGCATCGGATCGAATGACGGCATGCTGGACGCGTGGGTCGATCCTGCGTCTGGGCCTGTGCACGATCCTGCTGCTCGGCATGGCATCCATCGCCGTCACCCGCGCCGATCCCGCCGATTTCCAGGCCATGCCCGGCCTGTGGCGGATCGTGTTGCGCGACGTCAGCCACGGCCATGCGGGGCCGCCGCGGGTGGAGTGGCACTGCGTGAACGAAGGCGACGATCCCTGGGCGCGCTTCGCCGCCTTGCCGATGCCCGCGCCGCAGTGCCGGCGGGACAATGCGCACCGCAGCAGCACCACGCTGGACTGGACGCTCAGCTGTGCCGGCCTGCCGGCGCCGAGCGGACGCGGCCGGGTGGATTTCGACACGCCCGAGCACTACACCGCCAGCGTCAGCCTGCGGGGGCGCGGCGAGGTGTTGCGGGTGGAAGGCGTGCGCCGCGCCGCCTGCACCGGGCCCAGCGACTGAAGGTGTGCGGGCGGCTTCAACGCTTCCCGATCTCGAACTCGCGGCTGGCGACGGGTTTGCCGTTGAGCGAGATCTGCACGTTGTAGCGGCCGACTGGCCAGCGATTGGGGTTCTGCACCTTGAACGTGGTGACGGCGGGGCCGTCGGCGGCGACGATCTGGCTCAGTTCGTTGACCAGCACGCCCTGGCCTTCCAGGTAGCGCCAGCGCGCGTCCAGCGTGGCGCCGGCGGTGCGGCCGGTGGTGGCGACGCTGGCGTAGATCACCGGTGTGTCGGCGGCGAAGCGGGTGGCGGGCGCGGTCACCGCGTAGCCGGCGTCGATCGCGCTGCCCAGGGTGAGGGTGGCGACGCGGAAGCCGCCGTCGCTCGCGGCGGGCTTGGTGGTGCTGGCGGCCGGTGCGGGTGTGGTGCCGGCGGCGGCCGGCGCAGCGTGGATGATGGAAACCGGCTTGCTCGCATGTGCCACGGTGGACGCAGCCTTGGGCGCGCCCGCGGTCGATTCGGCCGGCGCGCTGTCGTGCCGGTGGCAGCCGCACAGCAGCGCGGCGGCACAGCACAGGACGAGCGGAAGAGCGAGACGGTGCATGGCGGTATCCCGTGGTCGCGGCCTCGCGCCGGACGCGATGCCGTTGCAGGCGATTACCGTCGAGGCTAACCCGTGCGCTCTGAAGCGCCGATTACTGCCGGGCGCCGCGCGGGTTGTCCGGCGTGGCTGGCACGCTGCTGCGGAACGGGTTGATGTCCAGCCCGCCGCGGCGGGTGTAGCGCGCGTACACGCTGAGCTGCGCGGGCGCACAGCGCGCCATCACGTCCATGAAGATGCGTTCCACGCACTGCTCGTGGAATTCGCTGTGGGTGCGGAATGAAACCAGATAACGCAAGAGGCCCTCGCGGGCTATCGGCGCGCCGCGGTAGGCGATCCGCACACTGCCCCAGTCGGGTTGGCCGGTGACCGGGCAGTTGGAGCGCAGCATGTCGGAGACGAGGGCCTCCTCGACCACCGCGGCGTGCGTGTCGGCGCGCAGGTAATCGGCTTTGGGCGGGCCGTAGTCGTCGATGCTGACGGACAGGGCATCGATGGATTCGCCCGCGAGGTCGACGAAGGCGTGCGCGGCGCAACGCGCGGGGTGCAGGATCACCTCCACCACGTCGCCAGCGGCGGTGGTGAGGTCCTGCTGCAGCAGCGCGCGCAACGCGGCCGCATTCGCCAGCGGCTCCTGCGCGAAGCCGTTCAGATACAGCTTGAACGACTTCGATTCGATGATGTTCGGCGTGCTCGCCGGCACGCGGAACTCGGCCACCGCCAGCTGCGGCTTGCCGTGCATGTCCAGCCACGACAGCTCGTAGGCGTTCCAGATGTCGGTGCCGTGGAACGGCAGCGGCGTGCCGATGCCGAGCTCGGTGCGCTTGGCCGCGCGCGGAATCGGGAACAGCAATTTGGGGTCGTAACGGTCGGCATAGGCCGTGGCCTTGCCGAGCGGGGAATGGTCGGGCGTGCTCATGCGTATCTCGAAAGCGATGTCTTGGGCCGTCATTCCCGCGAAAGCGGGAATCCACGCTGCTGTTGCGCAAGATCGCCATGGATTCCCGCTTTCGCGGGAATGACGACATCTGGTGGGAATGGATGCATTCTATCGGGTGCGGCCGGCGATGACTTCTGGCCTATCCGCCGGCGCGGCGCGCTTCCTATAGTGGGCGGGCCTCCCCACGCCGAAGACACCGATGAAGAACCCGATCCCGGCTTGCGCCGCCGCCACGCTTGCCGCCATCGCCCTGTGCGCGCCGCTGCATGCCCAGGACAAGGCTTCCCCCTTCGATCCGCAGGCGCTGTTCGCCCCGCTGTCCCTGCCGCAGCCGGCCAACGCGTTCCGCGATGGCGCGGGCAAGCCCGGCCCGGAGTTCTGGCAGAGCCGCGCCGACTACGACATCAAGGCGCGCATCGACCCGGCCACGCACAGCTTGGCCGGCGAGGAAACGATCACCTACACCAACCACAGCCCCGACGCGCTGGACGCGCTGTGGCTGCAGCTGGACCAGAACATCTACAAGAGTGATTCGCGCGGCGCGCTGACCTCGCCGTGGCCGAAGAAGTCTGGCCAGTCCACCGAGGGCTACCAGCTCGACGCGGTGGAAGTGGACGGCAAGCCGGTGCATTACCTCGTCGACGACACCCGCCTGCGGGTGGATCTGCCGGCGGCGCTGAAGGCGAAGGGCGGGCAGTTGAAGCTGCACATCCGCTACCACTACACCGTGCCCGGCACCTGGGGTGGGCGCACCGCGGTGACGCCGACGAAGAACGGCGACATCTACGAGATCGCGCAGTGGTTCCCGCGCATGGCGGTATACGACGACATCCGCGGCTGGGACACGCTGCCCTACCTGGGCCAGGAGTTCTATCTCGAATACGGCACGATCAATTACGCGGTCACCGTGCCGTGGAACTGGATTGTGGAAGGCTCCGGCGAGCTGATGAACCCCGAGCAGGTGCTCACCGCCACCGAGCGCGCGCGCCTCGCCGAAGCCGCGAAGAGCGACACCACCGTGTACATCCGCAAGCCGGAGGAGGTGAACGATCCGGCCTCGCGGCCGACGCGCAGCGGCACGCTCACCTGGCGCTTCCGCATGGAGCACACCCGCGACGTGGCCTTCGCCGCCTCGCCCGCCTTCGTGTGGGATGCCGCGCGCATCAACCTGCCCGACGGCAAGCACGCGCTGGCGATGTCGATCTATCCGGTCGAAGGCGTGGGCGCGGACAAGTGGAACCATTCCACCAAATACCTGAAGGGCGCGGTCGAGCACTTCTCCGCCAAGTGGTATCCCTACCCTTGGCCGGTGGCGGTGAACCTCGGCGGCCACGGCGCCGGCATGGAATACCCCGGCATCGTGTTCGACGGCTACGAGGACAGCGGCAAGCTGCTGTTCTGGATCACCGCGCACGAGATCGGCCACACCTGGTTCCCGATGATCGTGGGCTCGAACGAACGCCGCCATGCGTTCATGGACGAAGGCTTCAACACCTTCATCGACGTGTACTTCTCCGATGCGTTCGAGGGCGGCAAGTTCGGTCCCAAGCGCGACAGCGAATACGCGCCCAAGGGCGGCAACCCGGTGGACGAGATCCTGCCGCTGCTGGCCGACCCGGACGCGCCTACCCTGATGGCGCACGCCGACTCGGTCAGCGAGAAGTACCGCCATTCGCTCACCTACTTCAAGGGCGCACTGGGCCTGATCCTGCTGCGCGAGCAGATCCTCGGTCCGGATCGCTTCGACCCTGCGTTCCGCGCGTATATCCGCACCTGGGCGTACCACCATCCCACGCCGTCCGACTTCTTCCGCTTCATGGACAGCGCGGCGGGCGAGGATCTCTCGTGGTGGTGGCGCGGCTGGTACATGCACAACTGGCAGCTCGACATGGGCATCGCGGGCGCCGGCTACGTCGACAAGGATCCGGCCAAGGGCGTCACGGTGAACCTGGTCAGCCGGCAGAAGCTGGTGATGCCTGCCACGCTGCGCGTGGACTTCGCCGACGGCACGCAGCGCGACGTGCGCTTGCCGGTGGAAACCTGGCGCTACAGCGCCACGCCGAAGCTGACGCTGGATACGAACAAGCGCATCGCGAAGCTGGAACTCGACCCCGACCACAAGTTGCCGGATGCGGATCGTGGCAACAACAGCTACGTGATGCCGTGAGAACCGGAATCCTGGAAATGCAGGAGCGTCATGAGCTGCGCGGCAGCACCGGCCGCGGCGCGCAGGTGCCCATGGTGTCGCTGGTGAGCGGGGCGCCGGTCGCAAGCAGGGCGGCGCGCTGCTCGGCCAGCGGCAGGCGCAGCGTGCAGTCCTCGTAGCGGGCCAGCTTCTGCAGCGCCGGCAAGGCCTGCACCCGCGCCACCAGTGCGGCGGTATGCGGCCAGCGCGCGGCGTCGATCTCGTAGCGCACGAAGGATGCGGTGCGGAAATAGCTGGCGATGCCGAGGTCGGCGATCGACAGCGCGCCGAAGATGAAGCCGTCGTCCGGCAGCTGGGTTTCCAGGTAGTCGATCGCGGCGGGGATCTCGACCTCCAGCGCCTGCGTCACCACCGCCTCGTCGGGTGGTTCATGGAACACGCGGCGGCGGATCGAGCGCTGGTAGAACAGCTGCCAGATCAGCCCGTCGGCCAGCCGCGTGTCGGCATACTCCTCCAGCCAGCGCGCGCGGGCGCGGTCGGCGATGTCGCGCGGGTAGAGCGAGGGCGTGGGGTGGCGATCCTCCAGGTACTGGCAGATCACCGAGGAATCGTTCAGCACCAACCCGTCGTCGATCAATACCGGCACGCGCCGCAGCGGACTCAGCCGCGCGAAGTCCGCATTGCCCACGAACGGCGGCATCGGGTCGATCTCGTAGTCCAGCTCCTTGAGTTCGAGGAAGGCGAGCACCTTGCGCACATAGGGCGAGAGGTAGCTGCCGATCACCTTCAGACGAGACATCGTGCCGCTCCGCCGGGCGTGATGGCAAAAGCGTGCGCGGGTCGCCGTGCCGGCGTCAATCACCGGCGGGCAATCCAGGGGCCGCAATCCGGTCTTGTCCAGGCCAGCGCCTGGCCGCCGAACAGCGCGCCGTGGCGGCTGGTGTGGCCGGGGAAAATCACCCCGGCTGGCGGCTTCGGGCAGGGCGGTCGGCGTCGGCGGTTCCGGCAGGGGACGGAAAGCCCGCCATGTTGCCGCAGTCACCCCGGCAACCGCCCGCCGGGGCGGCGATGTTGCGTCGCCAGATGACAGATTGTCGCAGGCACGGGTTAACTGGCAGCCAGCCGTACCGTCGGGGAATGGCAGCGGAGGTCGGGCGTCATCGTCATGGCTCGCATATATGCCGACAACATCGTGTTCCTGATGCGTCCGGGCGAGGCGTCGCGGCGGCGTGTCGAGCGCGCGCCGGAAACACGGACTCCGCGGTCCGGCGAGCAGGCCGCGCCCGCCCGCCGCACGATCCCGGACGCGAATGCCCCGCTGGGATACAGCCATACCCTGGCGCCCCGGACTGCCGTGCGGGACGAGGTCCGGCAGTGCGAAGAGGCGCCTGTCCGTCGCGCCCCCTTGCTCCGGGTGCTGCTGCTGGCGGCGGCTTGCGTATTGCCGATGGCGGCGCTCACCTGGCGGGCCGTGGCCCACCAGGCCTCGCTGCAGCACTACACCACCGCCATCGGCGGCCAGCGCACGCTGCCGCTGCCCGGGGGCGGCTCGGCCCTGCTGGACACGGCGACATCGGTCAGCGTGGCTGCCGACGCGCCGCACGCGGTGACGCTGGAGCGCGGACGCGTGCAATTCGACACTAGCGGGCGAGCCATCGTCGTGCATGCCGGCGACGGCATCGTCCGCGCGGCGGCTGGCCGCTTCCAGGTGAGCCGGCTGTCGGACGCGGTGCGCGTCACCGCGCTGGCCGGCGCCGTCACGGTGCAGCTGCCGGCCAGCCATGAACAGGTGACGCTGCGGCCCGGCCAGCAGGTCGACTACGGCTACGGCCGCCTGGGCGGCGTGGAACCGGCGGACCTGGCCGCCGCCCGTGGCTGGCCGCGCGGCGAGCTGGTGTTCCACCACCGCAGCCTTGCCGAGCTGGTGGCGGCGATGAACCGCTATTCGGACACCCGGCTGGTGATCGGCGACGCGGCCTTGCGCAACCTGCCGGTCAGCGGCGTCTTCGACGCGGGCGATCCGCTCGCCTTGGCGCAGGCGCTGCAACGCAGCCGCCTGCTGCGGGCGGTCCAGGTGGCGCCGGACGAGATCGTGCTGCAGCCCGCGGCACATTGATCCCCCTCCCCGATCCAACGCGCGGCGCATGTCGGCATGCCGCCGACCTCAACCTTTGGCAGGGGTGCCGAAGGTCATGGCGCGCTAGCATCGGGTGTTCGCGCACGGCGCGAAGGTCGCTACACCGGAACACCCGTACTCAGAACACCCGCACTCCGAGGGGAACACGACAATGCATTCGACGATCAGCAGGAAGCGCCTGACCGGCGCGCTGGCAGCAGGGCTGCTGGTGTGCGCCACCGGCGCGATGGCGCAGGGACGCACGCTCACCGCGCAGGACTACGCGCAAGCGGAACGCTTCATGTCCTACAACACCGCGCCGCTGGTCGACCACGACGTGCAGCGGGTGAAGTGGCTGGACGATACCCACTTCTGGTACATCGACCACGATGCCGGCGGCGACCATGCGATGACCATGGACACCGCCACCGGCAAGGCCGCGCCGGCGTTCGACCAGGCCAAGCTCGCCGCCGCGCTGGGCAAGGCCACCGGCAAACCGGTGCAGGCGAACAAGCTGCCGCCGCGCGGCTTCGATTTCAGTGTCGGCAAGGACGGCAGCTACGACGTCGCGCTGATGGGCAAGCATTACCTCTGCGACCTCAAGGGTGCCGGCGAATGCACGGCCAAGGCCAAGGCGAAGACCGGCGACGAGCCCGGCATCGTCTCGCCCGACAAGACCAAGGAAGCCTTCATCCGCGACTGGAACCTGTGGGTGCGTGACCTCGCCACCGGCAAGGAGACCCGGCTCACCACCGACGGCGTGCAGGACTTCGGTTACGCCACCGACAACGCCGGCTGGATCCACACCAATCGCGCCGTGCTGAACTGGTCGCCGGACTCGAAGAAGATCGCCACCTACCAGCAGGACCAGCGCGGCGTGGGCGAGATGTACACCGTGCAGACCAAGGTCGGCCATCCGGTGCTGGACGCCTGGAAATACCCGCTGCCGGGCGACGAGAAAGTGTTCATGATCGAGCCGGTGGTGATCGACGTGGCCGCGCACAAGGTGGTGCGCCTGAAGATCGATCCGCAGCAGCGCCTGTCCAGCCTGTGCGACGACATCAGCTGCAACAGCGACGGCCAGTGGAGCGACCTGAAGTGGTCGCCGGACAGCAAGACCTTCGCGATGGTCAACAGCTCGCGCGACCGCAAGCAGGTCTGGTATCGCGTGGCGAATGCCGACACCGGCGCCGTGCGCACCGCCTTCGACGAGCAGGTGGCGACCTATTACGAGAGCGGCCACGGCGAGGTGAACTGGCAGTACCTGCCCAAGGCCAACGAGGCCGTCTGGCCGTCCGAACGCAACGACTGGAACAACCTCTACCTCTACAACCTCAAGACCGGCAAGGCGATCCACCCGATCACCAGCGGCGACGGCAACGTCACCGAGGTGCTGCACCTGGACCACCATGCGCGCGAACTGTGGTTCGTGGGCGTGGGCAAGGTGCCCGGCGTGAACCCGTACTACCGGCAGTTCTGGAAGGTGGGCCTGGACGGCGGCAAGCCGGTGCTGCTCACGCCGGAAGACGCCGACCACAGCATCAGCATGTCGCCCGACGGCAAGACCTTCGTCGACAGCTGGTCCACGCCGACCACGCCGCCGGTGACCGTGCTGCGCTCCAGCGCCGACGGCCGCGTCATCGCCACCGTCGCGAAGGCCGACATCACCCGGCTCAAGGCCGCCGGCTGGGTGCCGCCGATCCCGTTCACGGTGAAGGCGCGCGACGGCAAGACCGAGCTCTACGGCATGATGTTCAAGCCGAGCCACTTCGATCCGGCCAAGAAGTACCCGGTGATCGACTACGTGTATCCGGGCCCGCAGACCGGCTCGGTGCGCGGGCGCAGCTTCCTGGCTTCGCGCGGCGACAACCAGGCGCTGGCCGAGCTGGGCTTCATCGTGGTCGCGCTGGACGGCATGGGCACGCCGTGGCGCTCGGCCTCGTTCCACCACACCTGGTACGGTGACATGGGCGACAACACCCTGCCCGACCAGGTCGCCGGCATCAAGGAGCTGGCCCAGCGCTACTCGTGGATCGACATCAACCGTGTCGGCATCTGGGGTCACTCCGGCGGCGGCAACACCACCGCCGACGCGATGTTCCGCTACCCCGACTTCTTCAAGGTCGGCTGGGCCGAGAGCGGCAACCACGACAACCGCAATTACGAGAATGACTGGGGCGAGAAGTACCAGGGCCTGCTGGTGACGAACAAGGACGGCACCACCAACTACGACAACCAGGCCAACCAGGATCTCGCGAAGCACCTCAAGGGCCGCCTGATGCTGGTGCACGGCACGATCGACGACAACGTGCCGATCGACGAGACCTACCTGGTCGCCGAGGCGCTGATCAAGGCCAACCGCGACTTCGACATGCTGATCATCCCCAACGTCCATCACGGCTACGCGGCCGCCACGCCGTACGCCACGCGCCGCCGCTGGGACTACTTCGTGCAGTATCTCGCCGGCAACACGCCGCCGAAGGAATACGAACTGAAGAAGTGGCCGTGGTTCTGAGGGTCTGAACCCCGCGATCTCGCCTCGCATGGGCGAGGCCGCGAGACGACACCGGAATGCGCAAATGAAAACCGGCGGATGGCTCCGCCGGTTTTTTTATGGAAGTCCGTTGGATCGGGCGTTGCTCAGCGTTTGCCCACCGGCTGCGCCACGCCCTTGGCTCGCGCCTCCTCCAGCAACTGCTCGATCTGCTGCTCGGCTTTCGCCGAGGCCGCGCGTTGCCGCTCGCCCAGCGCCTGCTGCTGCTTGCCGAGTGCTTCCTGCTGCTGACCCAGGGCCGCCTGTCGTTCGCCCAGCGCGGCCTGCTGCTTGCCGAGGCCGGCATGTTGCGCTTGCAGGGCCTCACGCTCGGCATCGAGCTTGGCGGATTCGGCCGCGATCGCCTTGCGCGCGGCGGCCGTGGCCTGATCGCTGCTGGCCTGGCTGTCCAGCTCGGCGATGCGGCTGGCCAGGCGCGCCTGCTGCGCCGCCAGCGCGGCCGTGCGCGCGCCGAACTCGCCTTGCTGACCGCCAAGGCTGCCTTGCTGTGCACCCAGCTGGCCTTGTTGCGCGCCGAGCGCACCTTGCTGCCTGCCCAGCTCGCCTTGTTCCTTGCCGAGCGCGGTCATGGGGGCATAGATGGCTTCCGCGCGCTGGATATAGCCACGGTCGCGGATCACCCAGGACTGGTCGCCGTGGCGGAACCACAGCAGCGGTTCGCCCGGCTTGCGCAGCTGCCGCACGGTGGCAAGGTCGCCGGCGGTACCGTTGATGGTGGCCGAGTCGCCGTCGAGCAGGGCGAAGGCGCGGCCGGTGTCGTCGTGCGTGCTGATGATCATGTGATGGGCCGCGAAGCCGGACGGCGGCGGCACGGGGGGCGGCGGCGGAACGGGAGGTGCAGGCGGCGGTGGCGCCATGCCAGGCACCGGCGGCGGTGGTGGCGGTGCAGGCGGCAGTGGCGGCGGGGGTGGCGTGGCGGGCAGGTAGGTGCCGGCGGTGCTGCCGGCCGTCGCGGGTTGCGCGGCATCGGCCACCACGCGATACGGCAGCACGCCGATCAGCGCGACGAGCGCGACGAGCAGCCAGCCGCGGTGGCGCGGCATCGCCGCAGAGGTCTGTTGCAGCATGGTCAGTCGCCTCTTGAGGTTGTGGAAGGTGGGAGATGCGCCGGCGAGGCCGGCATGCAGCGGGCGCGCCACGCCCAGCCGCAGCAGCAGCTGGCCGTAGTCCTGCGGTGCGACGCGCTGCTGTTCGACGGCCTGTGCATCGCAGGCGGCCTCGCGGTGCAGCGCGTATTCGCGCATCGCCCAGCGCAACAGCGGATGGAAGCAGAACAGCCGCATGGCCAGCGCGGGAATCCAGCCCAGCAGCAGATCGCCGCGCTTGAGATGGGCGAGCTCGTGGGCCAGCGCCAACTCGGCTTCCTCGGCGTTCAGCGTGGCGTGCGCCGGCCACAGCACCACCGGGCGCCAGCCGCCGCTGACCTGGGGCGAGGCGATGTCGGGCGAGGCCAGCACGGCGGGTGCGCGGCGCAAGCCGAGCGCGCGGGCCTGCCGCGCGCAGCGCATCCGCAGTTCGGCATCCGTCACCGTCTGCGCGGCATGACGCAGGCGATGCGCGCGGAGGTATTCGCGGATCAGCGCGGGCAACTGCGCCAGCAGCAGGAGCAGCCACGCGGCGACCAGGGCCGTGCGCCAGCGGGTGGCCAGCCAGCCGGGTTCGCCGCCGGTGGACGCCGTGGCGCCGGGCATCGGCGTTGCGGCAGGCGTGGCCGTGAGGGGCGCGATGGCATGGTCGACGTCCGCGCCGGCGGCGGTGGTGTGGCCCGTTGCGGTATCGGACGCGCTGCGCTGTGGCGTGGCAACGGTCGGCGTTGCCGCGGCCATCGGCGGCGCCAGCAGCGGCAGGCGGATCGGCGCCTGCCAGGCCAGCCCCAGCAGCACCTGCAGGCCCACCAGCCACCACAGCGCGCAGCGCGCGGCGGCGGGCAGGCGCGGAAAGGCGCGGACGAGCAGGGCGACCGCACCCACCAGCACGATGGCTTGCAGCGAGGTCCAGGCGAGGCGTTCCAGCAGCAGGGCGGCCAGATGATCGAGCGTCGTCATCTCACTTCTCCTTGCGCGTGGTCTTGAGCTGCTTCACCAGCGCCTGCAGTTCGGCCAGCTCGTTGTCGCTGACCTCGCCGCGCTCGGCCATCCACGCCACGAACGGCGAAACCGAGCCGCTCAGCGTCTTTTCCACGAACTGGCCCACCGCGCTGCGCATCGCCTCGCCGGGGCCGGTGGCGGTGCTGTAGCGGTACACGCCCTGCGCATGGCGGCGCTTGAGGTAACCCTTGGCGCGCAGGCGCTCCATCATCGTCAGCACGGTGGAGCGGGCGAGGCCTTGCGTCTCGCCGAAGCCGGCGGCCACCTCGCCCACCGAGACCGGCTCGTGGGCGGCGAGATGGCGCAGCAGGGCGAGTTCCTGGTCGCCGATGGAGGATCTTGGCATGCGGGCGCACCTGTTGTGACTACACGTGTCGGCACGCTACGCCTGACGACACGTGTAGTCAATAGGGCGCCGCCGCCCCGTTGTGGGTCTTGCTGTCGCCTCAGGCGAGCACCGAGGCGGCATCCACGATGAAGTGGGCGATGATGTTGATCCACAGGTTGCGCCGCCACAGGTACAGCAGCGAAAACGCCAGGCCGCCGACGGCGACGATCAGTTCGTGGCTCCAGCCCCAGTAGGTCACGTGGTCGATGGTGAACACGGCCAGGGAGAGCAGCAGCGCGATGGCGCGGCTGCCACTCAACTCCTCGATCCGCTGCATCGCATAGCCGCGGAACAGCACTTCCTCGGAAACCGCGGCGCGCACGGTCGAGACGAGGCGCCACCAGAAAGGCGTGGCCATCAGTGCGCCTCCGTTCGCCGTGGCCGCTGCCGAGTCGCCCAAGTGCAGGGCAGGGAGCACGAGGAAGTACATCGCGCCCAGCAGGGCCAGTACCGCCACGCCGGCCGCCACGCCGATCAGCGTGTTGCCGATGCCGGGCGCGCGGAGACCGATGGACGACAGCGGCCGTCGTTCGACCTTGCGCACGTAGAGCAACATCGCCGCGATGTAGATCCACCAGATCGCCTCGTTGCCGACCAGATGCCCGACGCTGGCGAACTCGTGATCCCAGGTGCTGAAGGGCAGGCTGACCACGCCGAGCGCGAGCAGCAGGCCAGCGAGGATGACGGACCATCGGCGCTTCTCGATCGTCCGCGCATGGGCGAGCAGGGTGTGCATGGAAAGTCCTTCCGGGGCGGTGCGGCGTGGCGTGGGTTCCGGGTTCAGGCGCCTGTGCGCTGCTTGCGGGTGTCGCCGGCGATGCGGATGAAGCGGTCGAGCGCCTGCGAGGTCCGCTTGCGGTCGCCCGTGCTCATCAGTTCGAGGAAGAGGCCGTCGAACACCGCCGCGCACAACGTGGCGAAGGCGGGATCGCGCCGCGGCGCCGGGAGCATCGTGAGGATGAAGTCCGACCAGTTCGAGGCGTTGCGTTGCAGGTACTGCGCGTAAGTGTCCGGGCTCTGGATGGCGAGTATCTGCAGCTCGTAGAGCAGCTTGAGGTAGGGGTAGTTGCGCCTGGCGGTCGCCCATTGCCAGAGCAGCTTGAGCGGCTGCGGCTGCCGTTCCGGCGTGCCTGGCGCAAGCAGTTGCGCGAAGGACTGGCGCAGCCGCGTCTGCATGGTTTCGAGGACCTCGGCGAGCAGGCCTTCCTTCGTCTCGAAGTGGTAGATGAGCAAGCGGGCACTGGTGCCGGTGGCCGCGGCGAGCGGGCGCAGCGACAGGTCGGCCAGCCCGCGTTCGAGCAAGTGGGCGATGAGGGCGTCGATCAGTGCATCTTTGCGCGTCTGCATGTAACGAACGTTACGTGTAACGATCGTTACATGTCAAGCGGCACGGGTCGCCGCGATGCCGGAAACGACACGGGCGCCCGCAGGCGCCCGTGCTCGGTTGCGGCCGGAACGACCGGTCAGAAGTTGTAGCGCAGGGTGAGCATGGCCGACCAGCGCGAGACCACGCGGCTGGGGTCGTAGAAGCCGCCGTCGTAGGTCTGCAGCGGCTGCGGCTGGTAGTTGCCGTTCTTGTCGGTGGGCAGCGAATACAGGTACTGCCCCTGTGCGTTCACGCCGGCGTAGTTGGCGAGGATGCGGGTGGGGTAGATGCCGGTGTTGCGCTGCTGGCCCCAGTCGCTGTTGACCAGGTTGAGCACGTTGTAGATGTCCAGCCGCAGCACGCCCTTGTTGCCCTGGAAGATGCCGGGTACTTCCTGCGAGAAGCTCATGTCCAGCTCGTTGACCCAGGCGGTGCGGTCGCCGTTGCGGTTGGCGATCTGGCCGCGGTGGTCGCGCAGGTAGTCGTCGCCGGCGAGGAAGGCCTGGAACTGCTGGATCACCTGCGCGCTGGTGCCGGCAGCGTAGGCCACCTTCGGGTCGTTCGCCGACGGGATGTAGACCGGATCCCAGCCGCCGATGCTGTCGCCGTTGGCGTCGTTGCCGAACACCCAGGTATAGGGCAGGCCGGTGTGGCCGCTGTAGAACAGCGAGACCTGGGTGTTGTAGTCGCCGAAGAATGCGTGCTGCCAGGTCAGCGAGGCCTTCAGCGTCTTGGCCACGTTGTAGTTGGAGGTGGCCAGCACGTCGCTGTTCGGGTTCAGCCGCGCCACGCGCTGGTAGCCGTTGTAGGCGATGGTGTCGGTGCCGGGGTCGACGTCGCTGGCGTGGTTGAAGGTGAGGCTGACGTTGCCGAACCAGCTGTCCGAGAACGGCTTGTTCAACGCCAGCGTGAAGCTGTCCGACTTGCCCTTGTGGGTGTTGGTGAGCAACGTGGAGGCGGTGCTGAAGGCGTGGTTCTGGTTGGCCAGGGTGTCGGCCGTCTTCGGCGCCTCGCCCGGAACCTTCCAGAACTGCTCGCGGCCGTCCGGCAGCGTGCCGGTGGGCGCGCCGAAGTTCACTGCCTCGTACAGGATGCCGTCGCGCACCTGGATGTGCTGGTACTCGGCAGAGGCCACCAGGCCCCACCACGGCAGCTCGCGGTCCAGCGCCAGGCTCATCTTCCACACGCTGGGCAGGCGGAAGTTGCGGGCTATGGTGTCGATCGAGCCGGCGCCGCCGCCGGCCGGGATGTTCTGGTGGAACGGGTCGGGGCTGAATGGCGCGTTGGCCGGGTTGAACGAGGTGTAGTTGAGCAGGGTGACGCCGTTGTTCTGGAACGGGTTGGTCATCCACACCGTGGGCGGGTTGGTCTGGAACAGGCCCGCGCCGCCGCGCAGCTGGGTCTTGTACGCGGTGTCGAAGTTGTAGTTGAACGACAGTCGCGGCTCGACGATGCGGTTGGAAGAGCCGACGGTGTAGTTGTTCGCGTAGCCGAAGGTCTGCGCGAAGGCTGCGTTGTACACCGGCTGCTTGTTGGAGTGCGGGATGTCCATGCGCACGCCGTACTGCACCGACAGCGCATCGTTGACCTGCCAGGTGTCCTGCAGGAACGGGCTGAACTGGCTGTAGGTCCACTTGGCGGCGATGTCGGCCAGTGCGTAGCCGGGCGCCGGGTGGTACAGCGAATACTTGTTGTAGTTGCCGGCGGCGAAGTTGGCCAGGCCCCAGAACGTGTAGACGCCGAACTCGGACTGGCCGAACAGGTTGTAGATCTGGTTGCGCTGGAAATCGACGCCGCCCTTGATCGAGTGGTCGCCCAGGTACCAGGTGGCGGCGAGGAAGACGCTGGCCTTCTTGGTGTCGATGTGGTTGTAATGGCGGAACTGTTCCTCGCCCAGGTTCACCGACGGCCCCTTGCCGGTGGGCGAGAGGTTCACGTTCACCGAAGGCTGCTGGAACGGCGCGGTGGTGTCCTGCACGTACTTCTGGTAACCGACCTTGGCCTCGGTGGAGAAGCTGTCGCTCCAGTCGTCGTACAGGTGCAGCACGTAGTTGTTGGTGGTGATGGCCTTGGTGTAGGTGTAGCTGGTCAGGCCCACGCTGTTCGGGCTGTTGCCGCCCACCGCCGGCAGCAGCTCCTTGGTGTGCTGGTAGGTGAAGCTGGCGCGGTGGTTGTTGGTGATGTTCCAGTCGATCTTGCCGAGGTAACGCTTGTCGTCGTAGGTCAGGCCGGTGGGGCCGCCGAAGTTGCCGGGGGTGAGGCCGAGCTTGCTGGCGGTGGCGATGACCTGCTGCAGGTCGCCCGGCGAGACCTTGTTGCTGGTGGACGGGCCGTTGCCCAGCGTGTTGTCCAGGCCGTTGGCCGAATCGGCGCCGATGCCGGTGGTCTTCTCGTGCTCCGCGGAGACGAAGAAGAACAGCTTGTCCTTGAGGATCGGGCCGCCGACGTTGAAGCCGTAGGTGGCGTCCTTCTGGTAGCCCTTGTAGTGGTAGCCGGGATCGCTGCTGGGCAGCCAGCCGGCGTCGCCCACCAGGTGGTTCGCGTTGCGGTAGCTGTAGTAGACCGAGCCGTGGAACTGGTTGGTGCCGGACTTTGTCACCGCGTTGACGTCGGCGCCGACCACGTCGGAGGAGACGTCGTAGTTCGCGGTGGAGATGTTGTATTCGGCGATCGTCTCGGGCGAGATCGGCGACTTCTGGTAGGGCAGGCCGTTCGCGTTGAGGCCGAACGGATCGCCCTGGGTCACGCCGTCCACCGCGATGTTGTTGTAGCGGTTGTTCATGCCCGCGGCGGAGATCGCGCCGGTGCCCTGGTCGGTCACGGTGATGCGCGGGTCCAGCCGCACCACGTCGTCGATCGAGCGGTTGCCCTGCGGCGTGGCCTGCAGTTCGCGCTGCGAGATGGTGGTGGACAGGCCCTTGTTCTCGGAGGTGAAGGTCTGCGCCAGCGACGAGGCGCTCACCGTCACCGCGCCTAGCGTGCGCGCCGATTCGGCGCCCGCGCCCAGGCTGAGGTTGATCGAGGAAGGCTGGCCCAGCTGCAGGTAGACGTTGTCCTGTTCGGTGCCGGCGAATCCGGTCTTCGCCGCTGTGATCGTGAACGGGCCGCCCGTGCGCAGGCCTTGCGCGGCGTAACGGCCGTCGGCATCCGTGGTCACCGTCTTGGTGGTGCCGGAGGGCACGTGCAGGATGGTCACGGTGGCATCGGCCACGGGCTTGCCCTGCGCGTCCAGCACGCGACCGATGGCGCCGGAGGTGGTGATGTTCTGGGCGAAGACGGAACTGGTCGCCAGCAGCGTGGCGATGGCGAACGGAAGCGAGCGGGCACGCATCGTGATGGCCATGGGTTTCCTCGTGTGGTTTTTATAAGTGTCCCCGGAACGACGACGCCTCCCCGGTGGGGAGGCGGTCGGCAACGGCGCGCTGGTTGCCGCCAGCGGCAGGGGGCATCTTAGGGCGGAAATTGTGACAAGTGCGTGTGAAGGAAGTCCGCCCGCGGCGCGTGTCCGCGGACGTCAAAACGCCATGTCGAACGCCACCTCGCCTTCCACGCCCACCTGGTAGGCCGAGACGCGGCGCTCGAAGAAGTTCGTAACTTCCTGCACATCCTGCAGGTCCATGAAGTCGAACGGGTTCTTCGCGCCGTACTTCTTCGGGAGATCCAGCTGGGCCAGGCGCTGGTCGGCGCAGTATTCCAGGTACTGGCGCATCTCCTTCGCCGACAGGCCCACCACGCCGCCGGAGAGCACGTCCTCGGCGAACTGCGTCTCGCAGGCGATCGCGTCCTCCAGCATTTCCTCCACCTGCGTGCGCATCTCATCGTCGAACAGCTCGGGTTCTTCCGCACGCACGGTGCGCACCACCTCGAACGCGAACGCCATGTGGCAGCTCTCGTCGCGGAACACCCAGTTGGTGCCTGAGGCCAGGCCGTGCAGCAGGCCGCGCGAGCGGAAGTAGTACACGTAGGCGAACGCGGCGAAGAAGAACAGGCCCTCGATGCAGGCGGCGAAGCAGATCAGGTTGAGCAGGAACTGCCGGCGTTGCTCGCGCGTCTGCAGCTTCTGCAGGCCCTGGATGGAATCGATCCACTTGAAGCAGAACTCGCCCTTGGCACGGATCGAGGGGATGTTCTCGATCGCCGCGAACGCCTTCGCACGCTCGCCCGGATCGGGGATGTAGGTGTCCAGCAGGGTCAGGTAGAACTGCACGTGCAGCGCCTCCTCGTACAGCTGGCGCGACAGGTACATGCGCGCCTCCGGCGCGTTCACGTGCTGGTACAGGTTCAGCACCAGGTTGTTCGACACGATGGTGTCGCCGGTGGCGAAAAACGCGATCAGCCGCTGGATCAGGTGGCGGTCGGCCGCCGACATCTTCGCGTTGAGGTCGGTGGTGTCCAGCGAGAAATCCACTTCGTCCACCGTCCAGGTGTTCTTGATGGCATTGCGGTACATCTCGTAGAAGCCCGGGTAGCGCATCGGGCGCAGAGTCAGCTCGAAGCCGGGGTCGAGGAGCATGGAAGTGAGTGAAGAGGAGTGAGAAGTGAGAGATGATGTTCCGGACATGGAGGTATTCCTATGCACTATCGAGAGGCGGTGGTCTGGACAAGAGCCATGCAGGTCGCACGGGAGGTTTATGGGTTGGTGCGGCTTCTTCCACGCGAAGAGACATATGGCATGCGGGCGCAAATGACGCGGGCTGCGATATCCGTGCCAAGCAACATCGCCGAAGGTTGGACGCGTGAATCGAAGGCAGAGAAGCGCCAGTTCTTCGCTATCGCACAAGGCTCATTGGCGGAACTGGAAACTCAGCTGACCCTGTGCGAAGAGGTCGGATGGTTGCCTCTCGCACAAACGAGACTCCTCAGGGAAGGCATTGACGAAACTAGTCGCATCTTGACGACATTCCGCCAACGCCTGCGGCCCAAACCGCGTGTAGAAGAGTGAGGGTATCGGCTTTTGCCTTCTCTCACTTCTCACTCCTCTCCACTCACTTCTGCTTACTGGCAGGCTTCGCAGTACTCGGGGTTTTCCAGCGAGCAGAACACGGCGGCGGTGGCTACTTGTTGTGCATCGACAGGTGCTGCCACAACGCTGGCCGGCGCCGACACCGTGGTCTTGGCGATCTTCGTCGCCGGGCGCGAGCGCAGGTAGTAGGTGGTCTTGATGCCGGCCTTCCACGCGTACATGTACATGGAGCTGAGCTGGCCGATGTTCGGGTTTTCCATGAACAGGTTCAGCGACTGGCTCTGGTCGATATAAGCTCCACGAGAAGCCGCGAGGTCGATCAGCGCCTTCTGCGGCAGCTCCCACACGGTGCGGTAGATCGCGCGCAGGCGCTCGGGGATCGCGGCGATGCCCTGGATCGAACCTTCGGCCAGCTTGATCTGGTCGCGCACTTCGGGTGTCCACAGGCCCAACGACTTCAGCTCGTCGGCGAGGTAGCGGTTCACCACGAGGAAGTCGCCGGACAGCGTCTCGCGCTTGAACAGGTTCGACACCTGCGGCTCGATGCATTCGTAGCAACCGGCGATCGAGGCGATGGTGGCGGTAGGGGCGATCGCGATCAGCAGCGAGTTGCGCAGGCCGTTCGTCTTGATAGCCTCGCGCAGCACATCCCAGCGGGCGACGTCGTTGGGCGTTGCGTTCGGCCAGTAGTCGAACTGCAGCTCGCCGTTCGCGGCGCGGCTTTCGGCGAAGCCCGGATGCGCACCGGCCTGTGCGGCCAGTTCGTTCGATTGCGACAACGCGTGGAAGTAGATCTTCTCGGCGATGCGGGTGGACAGCGCCAGCGCCTCGGCCGAGTCGAACGGCAGGCGCAGTTTGAAGAACACGTCCTGCAGGCCCATCACGCCCAGGCCCACCGGGCGCCACTTGCGGTTGGCGGTGGCGGCGGTATCGATGGGATAGAAGTTGAGGTCGATCACGCGGTCCAGCTGGCGCACCGCGGTGCGCACGGTAGCGGCGAGCTTGTCGAAGTCGAACGCGCCGTCCACCACGTGGCGCGACAGGTTGATCGAACCCAGGTTGCACACCGCCGTCTCGCCGGCATTGGTGACTTCCAGGATCTCGGTGCAGAGATTGGAAAGATGGATCACGTTCGCCGGCAACGCCGTCTGGTTGCTGGTGGCGTTGCTGCGGTCCTTGAAGGTCACCCAGCCGTTGCCGGTCTGCGCCAGCGTGCGCAGCATGCGCGCGTACAGCTCGCGCGCCTTCACCGTCTTCGTCGCGAGGCCGTCGGCTTCGGCCTTGCGGTACGCGGCCTCGAACGTCGCGCCCCAGCTGTCCACGAAGTGCGGCACCACCTTGGGATCGAACAGCGACCAGTCGCCGTCGCTCTCCACGCGGCGCATGAATTCGTCCGGGATCCAGTTCGCGAGGTTGAGGTTGTGCGTGCGGCGCGCCTCGTCGCCGGTGTTGTCGCGCAGTTCGAGGAATTCCTCGATGTCGGCGTGCCACGGCTCCAGGTACACGCAGGCGGCGCCCTTGCGCTTGCCGCCCTGGTTCACCGCGGCCACCGAGGCGTCCAGCGTCTTCAGCCACGGCACCAGGCCGTTGGAGTGGCCGTTGGTGCCGCGGATCAGCGAGCCGCGTGAGCGCACGCGTGAATACGCCAGGCCGATGCCGCCGGCGAACTTCGACAACTTCGCCACGTCCGCGTACTTGTCGTAGATCGATTCCAGCGAGTCGGTGGGCGAGTCGAGAAGGAAACACGACGACAGCTGCTCATGTGCGGTGCCGGCGTTGAACAGCGTCGGCGAGCTGGCGATGTATTCCAGCGACGACAGCAGGCGATACAGCTCCAGCGTCTCGCCGATCTCGCCGCCGCCCAGCGCGCAGGCGATGCGCATGAAGAAATGCTGCGGCGTTTCGATCACCTTGCGCTGCTGCGGGTGGCGCAAGAGATACCGGTCGTAGACCGTGCGCAGGCCGAAGTATTCGAAGCGGCGGGTGGCGAGCGGATCGATCGCGTCGTTGAGCTTGCGCGCGTTGACAGCCACGAAGTCGCGCAGTCGCGCGTTCAAGATGCCCAGCTCGGCGCCGCGCGCGATCGACTGCGAGAAGCTCTGGATCTCCTGCCCGCTCACTTCCTTGTCGATGTAGGCGCCGAGCAGGCGCGCGGCGAGCTGGCCGTATTCCGGTTCCTCTGCGGTGAGCGCAGCGGCGGTGCGGATGGAGAGCTGGTCCAGTTCCTGCGTGGTGGCGCCGTCGTACAGGCCGCCTATGGTCTTCAGCGCCACGCGCAGTGGGTCCACCGCGTGCAGGCCGTCGGCGCTGCGGGTCACCGCGCGCACGATCTTGTTGACGTCCACCGTCTCCTGGCCGCCGTTGCGCTTGGTCACGCGCATCTGGCCGGGGTTGTGCGGCGGGGTGAGGGCGAAGGGCTGTTCTTGTGTCGCAACGGGCATCGGGGTTTCGCTGGTGGGTGCCGGGACTTCGGCGGAAAACGCGGACGGCTCCACGCGGGCGCCGGAACGCTCGCGGGTGGCGGTATCGAGAGGCTGCATGTCGGTGACTCCAGACCGAGGTGATCAACCGCCTGCTCCCGCGCGCAGGGCTGAAGTGGCGGTTGCTCGCGGACGGCCGCGCGATCGGGCGGCTGGGCCCGATGCGTCGACGCGCCTCCCCGCGGAAGCCGTCACCACTCGGCACGACGCTCCGGTCGTGCCGTGTCGGCAGGTCTTCGGACTCGCGGACCCGGGTCTGGCGACCCGCCTACTTGCCTTCGCTTCCCGGCCGCTGCGAGCCAGTGCGATTTCAAGGCGTTCGTTTCCGCTTACCGCTGCGGGGCAGTTCCGGATTCGCACCGGATTCCCTTTTGAGCTCGACCGACGATCGCGTCTGGCCGGGCACCGACAGACACAACATATCGGGCTGGATCGGGTCGGTCAACCCAACAACTTGTGCACAAGCCGTGGATAAGTGAGCCCAGCCCGCGCCGGAGCTGGCTTGCGCCCGGGCCAGGATGGAACGGGGAGTGGGGAGCCCATGATCGGGCGATGACGCCGGGATGCCGGCAGCCCGCCCTGATCGTGTGGGCCATGTGAATCGGCAGGAGCCTTGAGACAGGCTTTTACAGTGCGTCCTGGTCCAGTTCGCCGGTGCGGATGCGGATCACCTGCTCCAGCGGACTGACGAAGATCTTGCCGTCGCCGATCTTGCCGGTGCGGGCGGAGTTCTGGATCGCTTCCAGCACGCGGTCGAGCTGCTCGTCGGCCACCGCCGCTTCCAGCTTGATCTTGGGCAGGAAGTCGACCACGTACTCGGCGCCGCGGTACAGCTCGGTGTGGCCCTTCTGGCGGCCGAAACCCTTCACCTCGGTCACGGTGATGCCCTGCACGCCGACCTCGGCCAGCGCCTCGCGCACGTCGTCGAGCTTGAACGGCTTGATGATCGCCACGACCAGCTTCATGGAATGTCCTCGGCAGGGGGCGTCGAAGGCGACGCGGACGACCATTTTGCCTTCACGGCTGCGCGCTGTCGCGTGGCGGCTACCATGTAGGAAAATTCCTACACCAAATCACGGAGTCCGCCGATGGCGCGTCCACCTTGTGTTCACGGATACTTTTCCCCGACAAGTTCGAGGCGTCGTCCATGATGGACCGACTTGATATCGACCAGCTGGCACGACGCCTGGCATCGTTGGTTCCGCCCGGAGTGGCACAGGCGCAGCAGGATCTGCGAACCAATTTCCACGATGTCCTGGCGCAGGGACTGCGCCGCCTCGATCTGGTCACCCGCGAAGAATTCGACGTCCAGAGCCAGGTGCTTGCGCGCACCCGCGCCAAGGTCGAGGAATTGGAGCGGCGCGTGGCCGAACTCGAAGCCGCCGCCGCCGCCCGCGGGGACTAGCAGCACCAAGCCTCCCGGGAGCCGCCCCCGATCCGTCACCCTCACCCCGAGCTAACGATCGGGGGCGGTTATTTACGACCTGAAGCCTACGACGGAGTCGCTCGATGCGGTTGTGTGACAGCGGCTTCCGGGCGAGCCGGCGGCAGGCGGCCGCATGAGTCTTGCCGTCACCCTCAGCCGTGCCCAGGAAGGCATCGCCGCGCCGCAGGTGATGGTCGAGGTGCATCTTTCCGGCGGACTGCCGGCCACCAATATCGTCGGTCTGCCCGAGGCCGCCGTGCGCGAGGCGCGCGACCGCGTGCGGGTGGCGATCCAGAACACCGCCTTCGAATACCCCGGCCGCAAGGTCACCGTGAACCTGGCACCCGCCGAGCTGCCCAAGGACGGTGGCCGCTTCGATTTGCCGATTGCGCTGGGCATCCTCGCCGCCAGCGGCCAGGTGCCGCGCGAGAAACTGGACGATTGCGAATTCCTCGGCGAGCTGGCGCTGTCCGGCTCGCTGCGCAGCGTGTCCGGGGTGTTGCCGGCGCTGCTGCGCGCGCGGGCGCGCGGACGCAAGGTGGTGGTGCCGCGCGCGAACGCGGCGGAAGCCGCGCTGGTTTCGGAAGTGGACGTGCGCGTGGCCGATACCCTGGCCGAGGTCTGCGGCTGGTTGCGTGGCGCGCAGGAACTGGCGACGCCGATTGGCATCGACGCCGACGGTGGCATCCACGACGGCCCGGACCTGCGCGACGTGCGCGGCCAGCTGCAGGCGCGGCGCGCGCTGGAGATCGCCGCCGTGGGCGGCCATCACCTGCTGCTGGTGGGGCCGCCGGGCACCGGCAAGACCATGCTGGCCGAGCGCCTGCCCGGCATCCTGCCGCCGCTCTCGGAATCCGAGGCGCTGGAAACCTGCGCGGTGCTGTCGGTGGCCGGCCAGCCCACCGATCCCGCGCGCTGGCGCCGCCGACCGTTTCGCGCACCGCACCACACCGCCTCGGCGGTGGCGCTGGTGGGCGGCGGTTCGCTGCCGCGGCCGGGCGAGATCTCGCTGGCGCACAACGGCGTACTGTTCCTCGACGAGCTGCCGGAATTCAGCCGGCACGTGCTGGAGGTGCTGCGCGAACCGCTGGAGTCGGGCCACATCGTGGTCTCGCGCGCGGCACGGCAATCCACCTTTCCCGCCCAGTTCCAGCTGGTGGCGGCGATGAACCCCTGCCCCTGCGGCTACGCGGGCGATCCGCGTCGGCAGTGCCGCTGCACGCCGGAGCAGGTCCAGCGTTATCGCGCGCGGATCTCCGGGCCACTGCTGGACCGCATCGACCTCGCGGTCGAGGTGCCGCCGCTGCCGCTGCGCGAGATGGATGCGGCGCGCGGCCCGCACGACGAGGATTCCGCCACCGTGCGCGCCCGCGTGCTGCAGGCGCGCCGGCACGCGCTGATGCGCGCGGGCCGACCGAACGCGGAGATCAACCACCGCGAGCTGGAACGCGACTGCGCGCTGGGTCCGGCCGAGCGGCGCTGGTACGAGCAGGCGCTGGAGCGGCTGGGCCTGTCCGCGCGCGCCTATCACCGCGTGTTGCGGGTGGCGCGCACGATCGCCGACCTCGACGGCGGAGCCGGGTTGCTCGAACGCGAACATCTGGCCGAGGCGCTGCAATACCGCCGGCTGTGAAGCAGGAGTGGGGGAAGGGCAGGGCGCGCCGCGAGGCGCTTTCTCGCACTCCTCACTCCTTAGGCTCTTACGCCGCGGCGATGCGCTGGAACTGGGCCTCCTCGGTCGAGCCCTTCAGCGCCGTGGTCGACGACTGGCCTTGCTGGATCGCCTGGGTCACCGCGTCGAAATAGCCGGTGCCCACCTCGCGCTGATGCTTCACCGCGGTGAAGCCGCGCTCCGCGGCGGCGAATTCCTTTTCCTGCAATTCCACGAAGGCGCTCATCTGGCGCCGCGCATAGCCGTGGGCGAGGTCGAACATGCCGTAGTTGAGGCTGTGGAAACCGGCCAGGGTGATGAACTGGAACTTGTAGCCCATCGCGCCCAATTCCTTCTGGAACTTCGCGATGGTGGCGTCGTCGAGGTTCTGCCGCCAGTTGAAGCTGGGTGAGCAGTTGTAGGCGAGCAGCTTGCCGGGGAACCTCGCGTGGATCGCCTCGGCGAAGCGACGCGCATCGACCAGGTTCGGCTTGCTGGTCTCGCACCACACCAGGTCGGCGTAGGGTGCGTAGGCGAGGCCGCGGCTGATCGCCTGGTCGAGACCGGGCTTGACGCGGAAGAAGCCTTCCACGGTGCGCTCACCGGTGACGAAGGGCTGGTCGTTGGGGTCGATGTCGGAGGTGAGCAGGTCGGCCGCGTCGGCGTCGGTGCGCGCCACGATCAGGGTAGGCACGCCCAGCACGTCGGCGGCGAGGCGCGCGGCGTTCAACTTGTCCACCGCCTCGCGGGTGGGCACCAGCACCTTGCCGCCCATGTGGCCGCACTTCTTCACGCTGGCGAGCTGGTCCTCGAAGTGCACGCCGGCGGCGCCGGCCTCGATCATCGCCTTCATCAGCTCGAACGCGTTCAGCACGCCGCCGAAGCCGGCCTCGGCATCGGCCACGATGGGTGCGAGCCAGTCGATGCCGTCCTTGCCTTCGGCATGGTGCAGCTGGTCGGCGCGCAGCAAGGTGTTGTTGATGCGCTTGACCACCTGCGGCACGGAGTTCGCGGGGTACAGCGACTGGTCGGGGTACATCTCGCCGGCGTTGTTGGCGTCGGCGGCGACCTGCCAGCCGCTGAGGTAGATGGCCTTCAGGCCCGCCTTCACCTGCTGCATCGCCTGATTGCCGGTGAGCGCACCCAGCGCGTTGACGAAGTCCTCCTCGTGCAGCGATTTCCACAGGCGCTCGGCGCCGTGGCGCGCCAGCGAGTGCTCGATGGCCACGGTGCCGCGCAGGCGCACCACGTCCTCGGCGCTGTAGTGGCGGCGGATGCCAGCCCAGCGTGGGTTGTTGTTCCAGTCGAGGGTGAGTTGCTCGGCGGTGGGCAGATGCGTCTTCATGGCGTGGCTCCGATGATGATGTGATCGTGTAGGAGCGGCTTCAGCCGCGATTCGACCTGCCGGTCGCGGCTGAAGCCGCTCCTGCAGAGGCGGAATCAGGCGAGCAGGTCGTAGGCCGGCAGGGTGAGGAAATCGGCCGGCGTGTCGGCGTGGATCAGCGCGGAGATCAGCTTGGCTGCTTCGTCCATGCGTGCCGCGCCGGGCATGTCGCTGCCGCGCAAGCGATGGGTGTGCGCGGCCAACGCGTGGTCGAACAGCGCGAAGTCGATCGGTGCGTGGTCGGGAAATTCCAGATTCCCGTGATGGAGCCACTGCCACAGCTGCGCGCGCGCGATCTCGGCGGTGGCGGCGTCTTCCATCAGGTGATGGATCGGCACGCAACCCAGGCCGTCCAGCCAGGCTGCGGTGTAGCGCAGGCACACCTCGACGTTGTTGTCGAAGCCGGCGCGGGTGATCGTGCCGCGACAGGGTTCCAGCAACTGTTCGCGCGTCACCCGCACGTCGGCGCGCTCCACGTCGCGCTGGTTCGGCTCGGGCATGTACTCGTCGAAGATCGCCTGCGCCACCGGCACCAGCGCGGGATGCGCCACCCAGGTGCCGTCGTGGCCGGCCTTGACCTCGCGCAGCTTGTCGGCGCGCACCTTGGCCAGCGCGGCCTCGTTCGCGGCCACGTCGCCCTTGATCGGGATCTGCGCCGCCATGCCGCCCATTGCGAACGCGCCGCGCCGGTGGCAGGTCTGGATCAACAGTTCCGAATAGTTCTTCAGGAACGGCACCGTCATCTGCACCTGGCCGCGCTCGGGCAGCAGGCGGTCGGCGTGGCTGCGCAGGGTCTTGAGGTAGGAGAAGATGTAGTCCCAGCGGCCGCAGTTGAGGCCTACGCAGCGCGACTGCAGCGCGTGCAGGATCTCGTGCATCTGGAACGCTGCGGGCAGGGTCTCGATCAGCACGGTGACCTTCATGCTGCCGGGCGGGAGATCCAGCTCGGTTTCCGCGTGCGCCATCACGTCGTCCCACAGCGCCGCCTCTTCCATGCATTCGAGCTTGGGCAGGTAGAAGTACGGGCCGCGGTCGCGGCGGTGCAGGGCGCGTGCGTTGTGGAAGGCGTACAGGCCGAAGTCGACCAGCGCGCCGGCCATGGGTTCGCCGTCCACCGTGATGTGGCGTTCCGGCAGGTGCCAGCCGCGCGGGCGCACCACCAGCACCGCGGGGTTCGCGTTCACGCGGTAGTGCCTGCCTTCGGGCGAGGTGTAGTCGAGTCGGCCGGCCACCGCGTCGCGCAGGTTGATCTGGCCGTCCATTTGATTGTCGAAGCTGGGCGCCGAGGAATCCTCGAAGTCCGCCATGAACACCTTCGCGCTGGAGTTCAGCGCGTTGATGATCATCTTGCGTTCTACCGGACCGGTGATCTCCACGCGGCGGTCACGCAGTGCGGGCGGGATCGGTCCCACCGTCCAGTCCGACTCGCGGATCGCGGCGGTGTCGGCGCGGAAATCCGGCAGCTCGCCGGCGTCCCAGCGTGCCTGGCGCGCCCGGCGGGCGGCCAGCAGTGCGCGGCGGCGGGCGTCGAAGCGGCGGTGCAGGTCGGCGAGGAAGGCCAGCGCGCCCGGGCCGAGGATCGCCTGCTGGGCTGGGCTGGGTTGGACGTGCAACTGCACAGTGGCGCTGTCGAGGCGTTCCCGGGGCAAGGCCATGGTGGGCTCCGTAGTCGTGGACGGCTCGAAGCTAGGCCATCGAATTATAGTTTGACAAAGCAAATGTTTCAATTTTTGCTATTGTAGAAATCAATATGACTTTCAAGTCACTGATATGACAGAGCGAAAGCCGAAATCTCGTGGGGCGGGGTTGCCGAAAAAACCGCGCCGCGGTGCAGCAAAAAAACGTACGTCGGCGCACGGCGGGGAGGCGGAGGCCACCCGCTACTACTACAAGGGCAACCGCCACAAGCAGTTGCGTGCCTTCGTGGCCACGGTGAAGTTGGGCACGCTGAGTCGCGCCGCCGAGGCGCTGTACCTCTCGCAACCCTCGGTGAGCCTGCAGTTGCAGGCGCTGGAACGCGAGCTGGGCACGATCCTGCTGGAACGCCGCCGCCGCCGCATCAACCTCACCGATGCGGGCGAGGCGCTGTACGAGCTGGCGCGCCCGCTGGTGGAAGGCTGGGAAAACCTCGACCGCGACTTCCAGGCCAAGGTGCAGGGCCTGCAGGCCGGCAAGCTCGTGATCGCCGCCGGCACTTCCACCATCCAGTACCTGCTGCCCGAACTGGTGCGCCGCTACCGCGAGCGCCATCCCGCGGTGCAGTTGCAGCTGGCCAACGTCACCGGCAAGGACGGCCTCGCCATGCTGCGCGAGGACAAGGCCGACTTCGCCGTCGGCTCGATGCTGGACGTGCCGCACGACATCGCCTGGGAGCCGGTGCGCCATTACGACCCCATGTTGATCCTGCCGCCCGATCACCCGTTGGCGGCGAAGGAGCCGCTGGAGCTGCAGGACCTCTCGCCTTGGGGCCTGATCCTGCCGCCGCAGCGGCTGTCCACCTATCGCCTGGTGGACCTGGTGTTCCAGCAGAACCAGGTGCCGTACAAGGTGGCTATCGAGGTGGGTGGCTGGGACGTCATCAAGGAATACGTGGCGATGGGGCTCGGCATCTCCATCGTCACCGGCATCTGCATCACCGACGCCGATCGCGAACGCCTCGCCGTGCGCAACATGTCGCGCTGGTTTCCCCAGCGGAGTTACGGCGTGGTGATGCGCAAGGGCAAGTTTCTCAGTGCCGAGGCGCGCGCTTTCATCGACCTGATTCGGCCGGGGCTGCTCACATATCGCGACTACGACGAGCCGGGGCATTCGGGGCGGTAGGCGGCTGGAGCCGGACATCGCAATCCGCCGATGGCCATGGCCGTACCAGAAATGCGGCGAGCACCCACATCTTGCCCGGCCGGCATGCGCTATAACGCATCGGCGTATGCCGCCGAGGAAGGAACCCGCCATGCCCGTGTACCGTCGCCGTCGACATCTGTTGCTTACCGTCGCTGCGGGCTTGCTGTTTGCCCAGGTGGCAACAGCATCTGAGCCAAGTAATGCGCCGAACATCACCGAGCCACGCAATGCGGCCGCGGGTTTCGCGATCACTCTGTGGATGGTTAATGTCGATGCATTGGGTGATCACTGTTCCAAGCTGGCCAGTCCAATGAGTGGACAATTCCTGGGCGCGTTGAAGGCATGGCAAGGGCGGAACGCGCCTTATGTGAACGCCGCGCTCGAGTACATGGCGGATATCGAGGATTACATCAAGGCGACGCAAGGCGAAGCTGTGCGAAAGCAGTTTCGAGCCGATCGCAAGGCCGAATTCGTGGCTTCGGCACAAAAGGCCGAGCTGGTCTGGTTTCCGGACAGGAAGCTCAACGAGGTGTCGTGCTTGCGCATGGCCCGTCACGCAGAAGATGGCTCGATGGATCTCGATCAGAATGCCGAGTTCTTTCCGATACTCCAGGCGATGAAGGCCGAGACCGGCCGGAAGGGGGAGCCATGAGACGCCGCTGCGCCATCGTTCGATGCGCCGATGCATACGAATCATTCTGTCGACTCGCACGGCAGAGATCGTGGACGGGGCGTAACCGTGACGCGGCAGGGGTGGCACGATGGAGTGAATCATGATTCGCAGGCTTCAGGCCTCTCGCGCCGCAGCACTTGCCGCGCTGCTTCTTTCGCTGACCACAGGATGCCAACCCGCCATGTCCACCCAACCCGACAAGCCGCAGGGCGAGGCGACGTCGTCCATGTTTCCGCTGAAGTTCTACAAGCACAGCTTTGACGTGTTTTGCTACAACACGCTCCGCTGCCATGTGATCTACGACAACCGTAACCTCACGCCGTACAAGGCCGACGAGCGGCCTTCCGGGCCGCCGCCATCGCCGGATTACAGGGAGCGATGGGGACAAGCTGGATTCGGTGGTTTTCGCAACTTCCCCCCACCCGCCGAGGTGACGTGGACATCGCTGGACGGAACCGAGCATGAGGCCAGGGTGGATATCGGTGCGATCTTCAAGGATCAGCGCGTGTTGTATCGCGCGCCCGATTCGGAAATACCTGACAAGTCGTGGGGTGACGACCCCAGCATCCATCTCGAAATCAACGACCGCACCATCAACGTGTATATGCGCGCGTATATCGTGACAAAGACGGAGCAGATCCCGGGGAATCCGTACAGCCATCATCGAACTGACACGATCTTGGCATGGACCTGCACCTACTAAGCAAGGAGCGCATTCATGAGTCCACACGACAAGATCGATGCAGACGGCGCCCAAAGCGATGGTGTGCCTTACAAGTCCGCCACCGACAAGTTGCCGATCTATGCCGAAGTGCGCCAGCAGTTGGCTTCTTTCCAGGAGCCGGTGCTTCTGCATGCCGATAACCCACACGAGCGGCTGTTCGTGGCGGCAATGGATGGTACTGGCAACGACATGATCCATGACCCGGATCACATCACCAATGTGGGTCTGATCGCTCAACAAGTCCAAGCGTCCAACAACCCGAACATTCGGTTCTGGTACGTTCCAGGTCCTGGTACCCAGCAGCACGCCCCTTTTACGAAAGTGTGGGATGACATCACTGGATACACCGTCGATGAACGCGCCGAAGAGATGTACAAGCAGTTCATCGAGCAGGCAAGCGAGTGGCGACAACAAGACCCGCATGCACAGATTCGTGTCGTCGGTGTCAGCTTCAGTCGAGGCGCCGAAGTGGGAGCGTTGTTTGCGCGACTGGTGGAGGAGCGGGGCATACAGGATCGAGACGGCGCCCACTACACCTACGACTCCCATCACCGGATCACCCACATCGAGTACACCAAACCGGCGCTGGTCGGCGCGCACGAAGTGGCGCAGGCGGTGGCGCTGTTCGATCCCGTGGGCACCGGCCACGCCATGCGCGAGGATCGTCGGTTGCCGCCTTCGGTGATCTCCGGCATCCAGTTCATTGCGCTGGACGAGCATCGCCGCCTGTTCAAGTCCGACCACATCATCGATCCGGGCATCACGCCGGATGGCCGCTTTGCCGGCGTCTACGTGCCGGGGGCACATTCGGACGTGGGCGGCGGTTACCATCGCGATGGGCTGTCGACGCGCACCGGCAACTTCGTCATCGACTACGTGAACGGCTTGAGCGACCGGCCGATAGTCGAAAAAAGCCCCGAGCCGGACGATCCGCGCCTGGATGTGATCCATGATTCGCGCAAGGGCATGTGGCTGTATCGATGGATGCCCGGAGTAGACCGGGTTGCACCGAATGGTTACGTCGAGCTGGAAGTGCCCCGCGGCGAAAAGAACCGGGTGCCCGACCCCTACAACGCCGAGCCGCGCAACGAGGCGTTGAGCCGGCAGTTCGAGCGGCAGCCCATGCCGGACGCGCCAGTACCGGGCGCGTTGGCGCGGCAACCGGATCTGCCGAAAAGCGAGTTCGACCAGTGGCTGGATCACCTCCACGTGGCTGCGCAGAATCCGGACAACGGCGCCTGGGATCGAGTGCAGCACGAGGCGGCGCAAGCCTACATGTGCACGCCGGGCGGACAACTGTTCCAGCAACAGGCCAACGAGCTGAACCACATATGGGATTTGCAGCAAGCCGCGTTGCAGGCGCAACAGCAGGCCCTTCAGCAGCAGGCGCAACAGCCATCCCAGGGTTTCTGCCAGTAATTTCAAGGGAGCACCGAACGCATGGACAGCAGTACGGAAGCGCTGCAACAGTCGTTGGTGAAGCTGCTTGCCGTCGTCGACAGGCTCGATGCCCGCAACCTGCAAACCGTGCAGCGCCTTGAAGCGGCGACGGCCGCCATGGAGCAGGGCGTCGGCCGGCTGGATCGTGGCGGCGAGCAATTTGCGCAGCAGGCTGCGCATGGCGTCCAGTGGGCCGCGCAGGCGATGGACGAGCAACGCAAGAGTTTGGCGGCCGCTCGGCGATCACTGCTCTGGATCGGGGCGATGGCCTTGCTGATCGGTTCGCTGCTGGCTGCAGGTGGCACTGCATGGATTGCGCACCGGAGCATGCAGGAGATCGCGCAAGCCGACTTCGGCAAAGACATTCTGCAAGCCACCCGGGACGGCGCCATCACGCGATGCGGGGACTCGTTGTGCGTGCGGATCGGCAAGAAGCCGCGGCACTACGGCAAGGAAGGCGAGTACGTGTTGTTGCAGGACCCGGTTGTCCGCTGAATTGCGGATCCGTGGTGCCTCGCTAAGGCAAGTTCCTCTCCCCTGAGGCGCAGGCCTTCATTGATTCGATCCGGGCTGTGCTGCTGATGTGGCGCGACTACGGCGAACCGGGGCATTCGGGGCGGCAGCCACGGCCGCATCGCGCGGATGCAGTGCCGCGACCACCGCGCGCGTGAGGTCGGCGAAGATCGCGTCACGCGCGTCCTTCGGGGCGGTCGATGCAGTGAGGAACGCAGCCACTGCCACCGCGTGGCCGTTCGGCCAGCTCAGGATGCCGATGTCGTTGTAGGCCGCCGTGGTGTGCTCCAGCGTGTACGAGGTGCCGCACTTGTCGGCCAGGCGCACGCCTGGCGGCAGACCCAGCCGGAGGCGGCTCGGGGTCGTCTGTGCATACATCAGGTCGAGCAGGTATTGCGTCGAGGCTGGCGACAGGAGCTCCTTGTTCCACAGCTTGCGCAGGAAGTCGGCGGCGGCGTCCGGCGTGCTGCGGTTGCGCGGATCGGCCAGGTAGGTGCGATAGCCGCGGCGCAGCCTCGCGAGCTGCTGTGCGTCGGTCTCGTGGGCAGGTGACGATTGGCCGGGTTGGAGATCCTCGAAAACGGATCCAAAACCTCGCTCGCCAATATCCACATGCATGCCGTCGATGCCATGGGCACGAAGGAAGGTGGTCACGACCTGCGGGCCGCCGATGACCTTGAGCAGCGTATCGATGGCCGTGTTGTCGCTGTGGCTCACGGCGTCAGTGAGCAGCTGGCGCACGGTGAAGCTCATCCGTTCGCCCTGGAAATGGTCGCGTATCGTGCCCGACTCGAGCTCGTCGCGATGCACGACGACGGTCTGGCCGTAGGACCATCTGCCCTGCTCGATGCCCGCCAGCACGGCGGCGGCCACCGGGGCCTTGAACACGCTCATCATCGGGAATGAGCGGTCGGCATTCGCGCGCCATGCCTGGCCGCTCTGCAGGTCGATCACGGTGACGCCGAGCATGCCGGGGCGCGCCTTATGCGCCAGCTCATCGAGGCGATGCTGCAATTCCGGCGGGTTGGGGATGGGCGGCTGTGCAACTGCGACGGCAATGCGGCCGAAGGTGAGCTGAAACGCAGCGAATATCAGGATGCAGACACGTCTTGCGTTCATCGATGTCCCTGAAGATTTCCGGATATTTGCGGGTTTCAACCGCGCTGCTGCAGCGCCAGTTTCAGACCGAAGCCGAGCAGCACGATGCCGCAGACACGGTCCATCCACTGGCCGACCTGCGGCCGGCGCTGCAGCAGGCGGTGGATGCGGCCGCCCGCCATGGCCAGCACCAGCGACCAGGTGAGCCCGGTGCCGATGAAGCTGGCGCCCAGCACCAGCAGGCCAAGCTGCGGATGGGCGGCGTGCAGCGACACGAACTGCGGCAGGAAGGCGAGGTAGAACAGCGCCACCTTCGGGTTCAGCACGTTGGTTAGCATGCCCTGGCGGAACGCGGCGGCGAAGCCGGTGCCGCGCGTCTGCGTCGGTGCGCGGGCGTGCCGGCGGCTGAACAGCATGCGCAGGCCGATCCACACCAGATAGGCCGCACCGAGGTATTTCAGCACGGCGAAAGCCAACGCCGAAGTCATCAGCAGTGCCGACAGGCCCAGTACCGCGGCCAGCGTGTGCACGACGCAGCCGGCGTTGATGCCCAGTGCGGCACCCAGTCCCACCGCATGCCCTTCGCGGCCGCTGCGCGCGAGGATGTAGAACGTGTCCAGCCCCGGCGTGAGGTTCAGCGCGATGCAGGCGAGCAGGAAGGCGTCGTAGTGCTGGATGCCGAACATGGGCAGGGCTCGCGCGATGGAGGATGCGCGCAATCAGACGTCGCGATGCTTGCCGCGGAACGGCGCGTACCAGGCGCGCAATCGGGCGAGGTCGGCGGCCACGTCCGCCGTGGTGTCGAACAGCGGGCCGAGCTGGATGGTCTTGTCGGGGTAATGGAACGCCACCGGAAAGACCGGCACGCCGGCGCCGCGCGCGATGTGCCAGAAACCGTGCTTCCAGCGCGCTACCGGCTTGCGCGTGCCCTCGGGCGCGATGCCCAGCCACAACCGTTCGCGCTGGCGGAACTGGTCGATCATCTGCTCGACCACGCCCTTGGCGGCACCACGGTCGATGGCCATGCCGCCGAGCCGGCGCAGCAGGCCGCCGAGCGGGCCGCGGAACAGTTCCTGCTTGGCCATGAAGTGCACGTCGGCGCCGATCGCCGCCTTGATCAGCAGGCCCCACACGCCGTCCCACCAGGACGAGTGCGGCGCGGCGATCAGTACCAGCTTCGGCACGTCGGGAAACTCGCCGGTCAGGCTCCAGCCGCACAGGCGCAACACGGCGCGGCAGGCGCGACGTCGCCAGTCATCGCGCAGTTGCGGCATCTGCGCAGGCAGTTGCGACGGGATCGGCAGGGATGCTTTCATTCGAAGTCCGGCTTGCGCGAGCGCGTCTGCTTGATCTTGCCGCGTTGCTGCTTGCCGACCAGGCGGCGTTCCTTCGAAGCGCGGGTGGGCTTGGTCGCCACGCGCTTCTTCGGTGGTACCAGCACGCCGCGAATGATTTCGGCGAGCCGCTCGCGCACATCGTCGCGATTGCGCGCCTGGTCGCGGAAGCGGCGACCCTGGATCACCAGCACGCCGTCGGCGGTGAGCCGGCGGTCGCGTCGCGCCAGCAGACGCGCGCGCACGACATCCGGCAGCGACGGCGAATGCGCCACGTCGAAGCGCAGTTCGACTGCACTCTCGGTGCGATTGACGTGCTGGCCACCGGGACCGTCGGCACGCAGGAAGCGTTCGACCAGCTCGGTTTCAGGAATCGACAGGGTGCGGCTGACGGTCAGCATGCGGGAAGTTTAGGGGATGGCACGGATTCGTAGGAGCGGCTTCAGCCGCGATGCTCTTGGCTGGTGGATCGAAGAGCATCGCGGCTGAAGCCGCTCCTACGCGAGACCGACGTCCGGCAGCGTCCAGCCGAAGCGACGGAGCAGGTCCGCGTACGCTTCGTCCAGCGGCGCCTCGAGCTGCATCGGTGTGCCGGTGACTGGATGCGCGAAGCGCAGTCGCCACGCGTGCAGCAGCATGCGGTGGCAGCCGAAGTGCTGCTTGTACAGGCGGTTGTGGTCGCCGCGGCCGTGCTGGCAGTCGCCGATCACCGGATGGTGGAGGTGGGCGAGATGCTTGCGGATCTGGCGGAAGCGGCCGGTTTCGGGCTCGGCCAGCACGAGGGCGTAACGCTGTTGTGGGTAGCGGCCGAGTTCGATGGGCACTTCCACCGTGGCGAGGCGGCGATAGCACGTGCGTGCCTCGCGGCGCGGGCCGGTTTCGCGCGAACCGGGCAGCGGGTAGTCGGTCACGCCTTCGGCCGGCTCCGGCCAGCCGCGTACCACGGTGAGGTATTGCTTGCGGACGTCGCGGCCCATGAACTGCTCGCCCAACGCGGCGGCGACTTCGCTGGACCGCGCCACCAGCAGCACGCCGCTGGTGGCGCGGTCGAGGCGGTGGGCGAGGTAGACGTTGCCGCCCAGCTGTTCGCGCAGCACGTCGACGAGGTAATGCTCGGCATCGTTCACCATTTTCGAGCGGTGCACGGCCAGGCCCGCGGGCTTGTTCACCGCGACGAGGGCGTCGTCCTGATGGAGGATCTCGATGGGTGGCATGGTGGGATGGGATGCAATGGTAGGAGCGGCTTCAGCCGCGATGCTCTTGTTGTGCATGATGTCGGGAAAGCCGGAAAGGCATCGCGGCTGAAGCCGCTCCTACCGGTGGCCCAGCCAGCCCCAGCCGAACGCCAGCAGCCCCGCCACGCCCATGCCCAGCGGCAACCACGGTCCGTGCTGTGGCGCCAGCGCCCACAGCAGGGTGGCGCCCAGCAGCAGGGTGGCGCCCAGCGCGCTGCCCGCGATCATGCGCAGCAGCCGGCGCAGCAGGTGGCGCTGGTGGCTCAGGGTGTCCACGTCGGCGAGCAGGCGGTGTTCGCCGCGCGCGATGCGTTCGAGCGAGTCGTGCACCAGTTCGGGCAGGCGCGGCGCGAGGTGGAACCATTCGGGCAGGCGCTTGCGCACTTCGCGCAGTGTGCGCAGCGGGCTGTAGCGCTCGCGCAGGATGCGCTTCAGCACCGGATGCGCCACCGCCCAGATGTCGATCTCCGGATCGAGCAGGCGGCCCACGCCCTCGATGTTGAGCAGGGTCTTCTGCAGCAGGATCAGCTGCGGCTGCAGGGTCAGCTCGAAGCGGCGCGCGGTCTGGAACAGTTTCACCACCAGCTCGGCCAGCGAGATCTGCGACAGCGGGCGGGTGAAGTAGGGCTCGCATACCGTGCGCACCGCCGCTTCCAGCTCGTCCAGCCGCACCGTGGCCGGCATCCAGCCGGCGTCCACATGCAGCTTGGCGATGCGCGCGTAGTCGCGCTCGAACAGTGCGATGAAGTTCTGCGCCAGCCAGTACTGGTCGGCCTCGGGCAGCGAGCCCATGATGCCGAAGTCCAGCGCGATGAAGCGTGGCTCGGTGGGGCGCGTGGGGTCCACCCAGATGTTGCCGGGGTGGGCGTCGGCGTGGAAGAAGTTGTCGCGGAACACCTGTTCGTAGAACACCCGCACGCCCTTGACGGCGAGCGCCTTGCGGTCGATGCCGGCGGCGTCGATCGCGGCGATGTCATCGCTGCTGATGCCGTGCACGCGCTCCAGCGTGAGCACGCGCTGCGCGGTCAGGTCCCAGTGCACCTCGGGCACGTAGAGATCGACGCCGCTGGCGAAGTTGCGGCGCAGCAGGCTGGCGCTGGCGCCTTCGCGCTGCAGGTCCAGTTCGTGCTCCAGCATCTTCTCCACTTCCGCGACGACATCCAGCGGCCGGATCTTGTCGGCGTTCGGATGCCAGCGCTGCGCGAGCAGGCCCAGCGAATGCAGCAGGCGCACGTCGCGCGCGATCTTCGCGTCGATGCCGGGGCGCAACACCTTCACCACCACCGCGCGGCCGTCGGGAAGCTCCGCGGCGTGCACCTGGGCGATCGAGGCGGAGGCCAGCGGCGTCTCGTCGAAGTGCGCGTACAGATGGCCAATCGGCGACTTCAGCTCGCGCTCGACGATCGCCTTGGCCTCGACGCCGGGGAAGGGCGGCACCTGGTCCTGCAGCAGGGCGAGTTCGTCGGCGATGTCCTCGGGCACCAGGTCGCGGCGGGTCGACAGCACCTGGCCGGCCTTGACGAAGATCGGCCCCAGCGCGGTGAGCGCGAGGCGCAGCCGCACGCCGCGCGCCAGCGGGCGCACGTCGACGGCGGGCCGGCCCAGCAGCGGACGCAGGAATTTCAGCGGCCGGAACAGATGGGTGGCGTCGACCAGCTCGTCCAGCCGGTAGCGCAGCAGCACCACGGCGACACGCAGCAGGCGCGGCACGACGGCGAGCGGAGTCACGCGCCAGCTCCCTTGGGATGTGTCCCTTGCAAGCGTGCCGCCAATCGATTGATACGCGCCTCCAGCCGCTCGCTGCGTTCGCGCAGCGCATCCACGCCGTCGAGGAAGGCTTCTGCCTCGCCCGGCGCCAGCGCGAGGCGCGATTCGTCGCGCAACCAGGCAGCGCCGTCCTCGGTAAGGTGGCTGGCGGTCTCTTTCGCGTGCGCCAGCGCCTTGCGCACGGCGCGTGCGATCGGCACGCCCAGCACGTCGCCGAACGTGCGGGCGAACGCTTCCTCGAAATCCGGGGCGAACTGGCTGGCGAGTTTTTCCAGCCGGCGCGCGAGGTCGGCGTCGCCGGCGATCTCCACCTTGCCCGGCGCCACGCCGTCGTCGCCGCGGCGCAGCGCCATCGCCAGCAGGCTGCCGGGCGTGGCGGCCACGCGCAGCGTGCTGGCCGCGGTTTCTGTCTCGTCCGGCGGGCCGACCTTGAGGCGACCGTCCTGCACCTGCACGGCCAGCGCCAGCTCCGGCCCGGCGAGGTGCAGCAGCACGCGGCGACCGTTCAACGCGGCGAGCTTCTGCTGCGTGTCGGGATCGAGCGACAGCGTGTGGTTCAGCGCGGTTTCCAGCGCGCGTCCGGCCAGCTTGCGCAGCGGCACGGGCAGCCAGGCGTTGGGTGTGGGGTCGGTCATCCGGCGATTGTAGCGGGCAAGCGCTCGTGGGTCGGGATTCATCCCGACACGTACGAGTCTGTCGGGCTGAAGCCCGACCTGCGCGCAAGGGGTTTTCAATCGATGGCGCCGTCGAAGCCGAGTTGCCGCCAGGCTTCGTACACGGCCACGGCGACGGCATTGGAGAGATTGAGGCTGCGGCTGTCCGGCCGCATCGGCAGGCGCATGCGCTGTGCCTCGGGAATGCCGTCCAGCACCTCGACGGGCAGGCCGGCGGTCTCGCAGCCGAACAGCAACGCGTCGCCGTCGGCGTAGCGGGCATCGACATGGCGCGTGCGGCCGCGGGTGGTGAAGGCATACACGCGCGGCTGGCCGATCGCGGCGAGGCAGTCGTCGAGCTTGTCGTGCACCTGCACGCGGGCGTACTCGTGGTAGTCCAGGCCCGCGCGGCGCAGGCGCGCATCGTCGAGCGCGAAGCCGAGCGGGCGGATCAGGTGCAGCGCGGCGCCGGTGTTGGCGCACAGACGGATGACGTTGCCGGTGTTCGGCGGGATTTCGGGATGGAACAGGATGACATGCAGCATCCGGCGATTATCGCGTGCTCGACGGCACGCGAGCCAACCATCCAGCGATCAGCCGCGCGGCAGCGGGCAGGTTGCGCCGTGGCCCGGCGCCACGCAGGCGTTGGTCGAGGCAACCAGCGCGTGGGTGGCGCCGGCCTTGGCGGCGAACTGCGCCGACAGCGGGACCGTCGTCAGCATCGAGCCGACCACCAGGGCGCAGACCAGCAGGCAGGCGGCGAACAGGCCGTGCAGCATCAGGGTTTCGTGTTTCATGGCGGTACTCCGGTAGTCGCGTCGTGGGGTGGGCTCAGCCCGGCTGACGCGGACAGATCACGCCGTCGGCCAGCAGCGCGCATTGCGTGGGCGAAGCCAGCAGGGAGCTGCCGGCGCTGGCCAGCTGCACGGACGAAGGGGTGGCACTCAGCATCGCGCCCAGCACCAGGGTGCAAACCAGCAGGCAGACGACGAACAGGCCGCTCAGCATCAGGTTCTCGTATTTCATGGTGTGTCTCCGACAAGGGTGGGTGGTTCCTGCACGTGTTCTGGTGCAATCCGCGTGCCAAGCCGAAAATTGTTTTCAAGTTATTGAATTCGAACGATTTGAAAAATCCAGCGTGCAGGCCGGTCGCTTGTCCGCGGACAGCTGGACAGGCAAACCGGACAGCCGGCCGGACGGACAGGCGGGCATGCCCATCGTCATCTGGCAAGAAGTTGCGAACTCCCATAGGCTCAGGCGACATCCGAACCGAAAAGGAGCGTCACGATGGGAAGCAAGCCACTCGCCCTGCTGATCGCGGGTCTGATGAGCGTCGCCGGCGGTGTCGCGCCGGACGTGGCCATGGCCGCGAACAGCGCGTCGGCCGCACACGGCATGCCGGAGATCGCCTACACCCGCTTCACCCTGCCGAACGGACTCACCGTGGTCGTGCACGAGGACCACAAGGCGCCGGTGGTGGCGGTGAGCATCTGGTACCACATCGGTTCGGCCGACGAGCCGAAGGGCAAGACCGGCTTCGCCCATCTGTTCGAGCACCTGATGTTCTCGGGCTCGGAGCACCACAAGGGCACCTACTTCCAGCCGTTCGAGCTGGCCGGCGCCACTGACATGAACGGCACCACCTGGTTCGACCGCACGAACTACTTCGAGACGGTGCCCACCACCGCGCTGGACATGGCGCTGTGGATGGAATCCGACCGCATGGGTCACCTGCTCGGCGCGATCGGCCAGAAGGAGCTCGACACCCAGCGCGGCGTGGTGCAGAACGAGAAGCGCCAGGGCGAGAACCGTCCCTACGGCCGCGTGGACGAGAACATCCTCGCCAACACCTATCCCGCGAACCACCCCTACCAGCACGACACCATCGGCTCGATGGCCGACCTCGACGCCGCCTCGCTGGCCGACGTGAAGGCGTGGTTCCACGACAACTACGGTGCCGCCAACACCACCCTGGTGCTGGCCGGCGACATCACCGTGGCCGAGGCCCGCGCGAAGGCGCTGAAGTACTTCGGCGACATCCCGGCCGGCCAGCCGGTGGCGCGCCAGCAGCCGTGGATCACCCCGCTGGCGAAGTCCACCCGCGGCGTGCAGCACGACCACGTGGCGCAGCCGCGCATCTATCGCACCTGGGTGGTGCCGCAGCTGGGCAGCGATGCCGCGATCCAGCTCGACCTTGCCAGCACCGTACTCGGCGGTGGCAAGACCTCGCGGTTGTACCAGCGCCTCGTCTACCAGGACAAGCTGGTGGACGACGTTTCCGCCAGCATGGCGCCGTTCGCGCTGGCCAGCCAGTTCCAGATCCAGGCCGACGTGAAGCAGGGCGTGGACCCGGCGAAAGTGGAAGCGGCGATCGATGACGAGCTGAAGAAGTTCCTCGCCAGCGGCCCCAGCGCCGACGAACTCGGTCGCGCCAAGATCGGCAACCGCGCGGCGTTCGTGCGCGGGCTGGAGAAGGTGGGCGGCTTCGGCGGCAAGGCGGTGATCCTCGCCGAGGGCCAGGTCTACCGCGGCAACCCGGGCGCCTACCGGCTCGACCTCGAACGCGCCGACGCGGCCACGCCGGCCAGCGTCAAGGCCGCGGCCGACCAGTGGCTCAACAAGGGCGACTACCTGCTCACCGTGCTGCCCGCCGGCAAGGGCTTCGATCCGGTCGCCGAAGACAAGGCGGTGCAGCCGCTGGGCGACGCCGCCGGTCGCCCGCAGCCGAAGCTGCCGGCCGCGCACGCGTACAGCGTGGCGAAGAGCGACGTGGACCGCAGCCAAGGCGTGCCACAGGTCGACGCATTCCCGTCGCTGAGCTTCCCGCAGCTCGAGCGCGGCAAGCTGAAGAACGGCATCGAGGTGATCCTCGCCCAGCGCCACACCATCCCGGTGACCCAGGTGCAGCTGCTGTTCGACGCCGGCTATGCCGCCGACCAAGGTCGCAAGCTCGGCACCGCGAACTTCACCGCGAGCCTGATGAACGAGAGCACCGGCAAGCTCGATTCGGTGGAGATCGCCAAGACCAAGCAGCGGCTGGGCGCGATCACCCGCGTCGGTTGCGGGCTGGACGACTGCAGCGCTTCGCTCAACGCGTTGAACGACCAGCTCCAGCCCTCGCTGGCGCTGTTCGCCGACATCGTGCGCGATCCCGCGTTCAAGCCGGCCGACATCGAGCGCGTGCGCGGCCAGTGGCTGGCCGACATTGCGCAGGAGAAGACCCAGCCGGTCGGCCTCGCGCTGCGCACCCTGCCGCCGCTGCTGTATGGCGCCGACCATGCCTACGGCATCCCGTTCACCGGCAGCGGCACCGAGGCCAGCATCAAGGCGTTGACCGCCGCCGACCTGCGCACCTTCCAGCAGCAGTGGTTGCGCCCGGACAACGTGAAGATCCTGGTCGCCGGCGACACCACGCTGGACCGGATCATCCCGGAACTGGACGCCGCCTTCGGCGACTGGCAGGCACCGGCCGGTGCGATCCCGCACAAGAACATCGCGAAGGTGGCGGCGCAGGCCAAACCGCGCGTGTTCCTGATCGACCGCCCCGATGCGCCGCAGTCGCTAATCATGGCCGGCCTGCTTGCGCCGTCCACGCGCGCGCCGGACAACCTCGCGATCCAGGTGGCGAACGGCGCCTTCGGCGGCACCTTCACCTCGCGCCTCAACATGAACCTGCGCGAGGACAAGCGCTGGGCCTACGGCGCGCAGAGCTTCCTGATGGACGCCCAGGGCCAGCGGCCGATGCTGTTCTACGCACCGGTGCAGACCGACAAGACCGCGCCCTCCGCCGCGGAGGTGCTGAAGGAGGCGCGCGCCGTGATAGCCGACAAGCCGCTGACCGCCGACGAGATCGCGAAGATCAAGGATCAGCGCATCCGCGCGCTGCCGGGCAGCTACGAGACCACCTCCGCGGTGCTCGGCGCGATGAACGGCATCGTTGAGTATGGCCGTCCCGACGACTATGTGCAGACGCTGAAGCCGAAGCTGGAGGCAATCACCCCGGCCGAGGCCGAGGCCGCGATCAAGCAGATCGTGCAGCCCGCGGCGATGACCTGGGTGATCGTGGGCGACCTCAAGCAGATCGAGGCGCCGGTGCGCGCGCTGAACCTGGGCGAGGTGCAGGTGCTCGACGCCGACGGCAAGCCGCTGGCTGACGCGCCAGCCGGCGCGTCAGCGAAATAAGCACGCAAAGGGGACGCGGCCACGCCGGCCGCGTTAGCATGGAGAGGCCGGGCGGTTCACTCCCCGGCCTCTTTCGTCAATGCCCGTCCGGAGTCGTCCATGCGCAAGACCGTGCTGCTGCTCGTCCCCACCCTGCTGCTGGGCGCCTGCACCTGGGGCATCAACCCCACGCCGGCGTCGCAGAACGTGCGCACGGCATGGAACGGCGACGTTTCCGGCTGCAAGGACCTGGGCAAGATCACCGTCTCGGTGATGGACCACGTGGGCCCGGTGGACCGCAACGACATCAAGGTGCGCGACGAACTGCAGGTGATGGCGCGCAACGAAGCCGCCACCATGCACGCCGACACCATCAAGCCGCTGGCCGAACCCAGCGACGGCTCGCAGCCCTGGGGCGCCTACCAGTGCGGCTCGCACCTGGTCACGCCCGCCGCGCCGGGTGGCAACCCGGCCGCGCCCGCTTCCAGTGGTGGCACGCAGACCTATCCGATCAAGGGCGGCTGAGACCGGATTTGCTGAAGCACGAAACACGAAGGGCGCCGAATGGCGCCCTTCGTGTTTCGTGGCCATCGATGCGCAGATGCAGCACGCGCCGTTGACGGATCACAGATGCCCGTTGGCCAGCTCGTCCGCCAGCCGCGGCAACTTGTAGACCTTGCGGACCGCTTCCATCAGCGCGGCGGTGTCCACCGCCACCGCGCGGTTGTTGCTGCCGTCGTAGACGAAGTCGCCGCCGATGGAGTGGATGTTGCCGTCGAAGATCAGGCCCACCGCGTGGCCGTCGCGGTCGATCACCGGGCTGCCGGAGTTGCCGCCGATGATGTCGTTGTCGGTGACGAAGTCGAACGGCGTGGAGAGATCCAGCGAATCCTTCGCCTTGATCCAGCTGTCCGGCAGCTTGAACGGATCGGCGCCGGTGGCGCGCCGGTAGGTGCCGGCGAAGTCGGTGAACGGCGGCACCTGGTGGTCGCCTTCCTTCCAGCCGACCACCTTGCCGTAGGACAGGCGCAGGGTGAAGGTGGCATCCGGGTAGTTGCTGGTGCCTTCGCGCGCGAAGCGGGCCTGGGCGATCGCCTCGCCGGCCTTGGTGGTGGGCGCCTGCACCTCACCCTCGTACTGCTTGCGCAGCTTCGTCGCGGTGGGCTCGATCTTGCGCGCGAACACGATCATCGGATCGGTGGAGGCTTCGATCGCCTTTTCGCCGCCATCCCACAGCTGCTTGCGCAGCGCGGGGTCGGCGAGTTTCGTGCCGTCCACCAGTGACTTGGCGAGTTCGTCGGGCGACTGCCTGCCCAGCGTCGCGTGCACGAAGGCATCGTCGGCGCCGAGGATCTGGCGCATCTTCTCCATCGACCAGGCCATCATGGTGCGTTCGTACTCCGGATACACCGGTACCTTCGCCTCCAGCGACTGCTCCACCGCGGGCAGGTTGGCGTTGCGGAACTGCGGCAGGCGTTCGGTGTCGGGCTTGGCGCGCTGGGCCGCGCCGCGCACCAGGGTCATCGCGTCGGCGAACAGCTGGGTGCCCACGCCGAAGCCGCGGCCACCGGCGATCATCAGGTAACGGTTCTGCAGCTCCTTGCCGCGCTGCTGGGCCTTGGCCAGTTCCGCCCACGGGTCGCCGTACTTCGCGCGGCGGGCCGGGTCGGCGGCGATCCAGTCGCGCAGCGCGGCGTCCGACTTCTGCTTGTGCGTGATGAAGCCTTCGTTGGTGAGCGTGGCCAGCCAGCCCTTGAACACCTTCAGCGTGTTCTCGATGCCGAACTGCATGTCCTGCGCTTCCTTGGCCTGCTGCGTGCCGGCGCGGCCGTACTGCCACAGCACGCCGCGCAGGTCGGACAGGTAGCCGTACAGCGGGATCAGCGTGTCGTCGCGCATGGCCGCCAGCTGGATCCACGGCGTCTCGCGCTGGGTGGAGCCGGGATTGCCCACCACGAAGGTGAGCTCGCCGGCCTTCGGGCCGTGCGGGTCGAACTTCAGGAACTGCGGCGTCTTCGCCGGCTTGCCGTCCACCCAAGCGCGGAAGAAGGTGACGTCGAGGTCGTAGCGCGGGAAGTTGAAGTTGTCCGGGTCGCCGCCGAAGAACGCGATGCTCTGCTCGGGTGCGAACACTAGGCGCACGTCCTGGTAGCGGCGGTACTTGTACAGCGCGTAGCGGCCGCCGTGGTACAGCGAGATCACGTCGCAGCGCCAGCTCTTTGCGTCGCCGGCCACGCATTGTTCTTCCAGCTGGCTGTCGATCGCGCGCTCGGCCTTGATGCGCTCGGCGCCGGTCTTGCCGTTCGTCGCCGCGTTCACCCTGGCGGTGACGTCGGTGATCGAGTCGAGCTGGTTGAGCTCGACGTCGGGGCACTTCGGCTCGTCCTCGGGCTTCATCGCCACGTAGCCGTCGGCCATGTAGTTGTGGCCGCTGCCGGAGAGCTGGGACAGGCAGGCGTTGGCGCAGTGATGGTTGGTCATCACCAGGCCGTCGGCGGAGACGAAGGAGCCGGAGCAGCCCTCGGCCAGCCGCACCGCCGCGTGCTGGATCAGGTCGATCCACTGCGGCGTGGGCGTGAAGCCGTAGCGTTGCTGCAGCTGCTTCGTCGGCAGGTGGTCCAGCGTCCACATGCCTTCGTCGGCCATCGCGCCGGCGGCGGCGCCCAGCAGCAGGCCGGAAAACCCCAGGAGCAACCAGCGTTTCATCGCGTCCCCTCCGTGTGTGGGCGGATCGGCGCGGATGGCGCGAGTCCGTCGTTGGCGTGTCGAACCGGCGGCCATCGTGGCACCGGCCGCAGGGACGCGGAAGTGAAGGCCGGCAGGGGTGCTTGCAGGCGGCCGGCGGCGGGCATAAAATCCACATCCATATATTTCATATATGAAATACAAACGCAGACATTAGTTCCGCCGTGAGCAGCTTCGCCCCCACCGAACAGCGCCTCGCCGTCACCTGCCGGCTCCAGCCCGCGTTTCCGCGCAAGCCGGCGGTGCTGGTGCGGCTGGTCAAGCACCTTTACAAGCGCGTGCACGACGACGCCAACGCGCTGCTGAAGCCCTGGGGCATCAGTCACCCGGAGTACAACATCCTGATGATGTTGTACGGCACCGAGGGCTACACGATGAACCCTTCGCAGCTGGCCGAGGCGGCGGGCGAGAAGTCGGCCAACATCACGCGGCTTGCAGACCGTCTGTGCGACAAGGGACTGATCGAGCGCACCGCGAGCGACGAGGACCGGCGCAAGATCAGCTTGAGCCTGAGTCGGCAGGGGTTGGCGATGATCGACGACTTCATGCCCGCGATCTGCGCGCTGCTGGAGCGCCAGACCGCCGGCCTGAAGCCCACCGAGACGGCGCAACTGGAACGCCTGCTCAAGAAATTCCTGGACCAGTTGGAACGGGACTGACGGTGGGGCGGGGTTGAGGCCATGGCGTCGGCAGCGATGAAGACGGGGCAGGTGGTGCGCCGCTGGCCGGTGCTGGCGGAAGCGTTCGCCGGTGAAGGCCGCGCCTGGCTGTTCGTGTTCAAGACGCTGCTGGCGCTGTACGTCACGGCGTGGCTGGCGATGTGGTTGCGGCTGGAGCAGCCGGCTACCGCGATGATCACGGTGGGTGTCGTGATGCATCCGCACAGCGGCATGGTGCGGGCCAAGAGCTTCTATCGCGCGATCGGCACGCTGTGTGGCAGCACGTTCGGACTGGCGTTGCTGTGCGTGTTCCCGCAGCAGCGCGTGCTGTTCCTGCTGTGCATGTCGCTGTGGGTGGGCTTGTGCGCGGGCGGCGCCACGCTGTACCGCAACTTCATGGCCTACGGTTTCGTGCTGGCTGGCTACACCGCGGCAATCGTGGCGTTGCCGGCGATCGGCAATCCGCTAGTCGTGTTCGACTCGGCCCTGATGCGTGTGAGCGAGGTGATGCTGGGCCTGGTGGTGTCCGGCGTGGTCAGCGACCTGGTGTTTCCCGAGCGCCTGCGCCTGGTGCTGCGCCAGGAGGCACGCGCGCACTTCGCGAACTTCATCGACTTCGTGCGCGGCTCCACCGGCGGCAGCATCCCGCGCGCGGAGATGGAACAGGCGCATCTGCGCTTCGTGCGTGCCGCGGTGCAACTGGAGAACCAGCGTGCCTCGGTGATCTTCGAGGATCCGGAAATCCGCGCGCGCAGCACCCGCATGCGCCTGCTCAACCAGCACAACATGGCGGCGGCGACCAGCTTCCAGTCGCTGCACCACCTGATCAATCGGCTGCAGCGCGAGCATCGCGATACGGAAGTGGCCGCGCTGACCGCGCTTTACCATCCGATCGGCGCGGCGCTGACCACCGCGCCCGACGACTTGCACGATCCCGCGGTGCTGGCGCCGCGCCTGCGCGAGTGCGCCGAGCAGCTGCCGGCACTGGAGGCGGAGTTGCGCGCGGGCCTGCCGCCGGGACGCGCGCAGCTGGCGTTCGACACCGGCGCCACGGTGCTGAAGCGCTTCCTCGACGAGCTGTGCGGCTACGTCGAGGTGGAGCTGGCGCTGCGCGCGCGCGTGCAGCGCGGCGCCGTGGAGCGCGTGCATTTCCGTCGCGGCAACGATGCCAGCGGCGCGATGGTGGCGGTGCTGCGCACCTTTCTCACCATGGCCACGCTGAGTGCGTTCTGGATCGCCAGCGGATGGCCGTTCGGCGCCAGCGCGATGCTGCTGGCCACCGTCTTCAGCGGCCTGCTCGCGGCGACGCCGAACCCGCTCGCCTCCGCGTTCAACATGCTGATCGGCTACGCCCTGGGCATGCTCGCCGGCCTGTTCACGGCCTACGTGCTGTTGCCCGGCAGCGACGGCTTCGTGATGCTGATCGCGGCGACCTTGCCGCTGCTGATGATCGGGCCGTGGCTCAACGCGCATCCGGAATGGCCCGGCATCGGCGGCGGCTACGCGATCGGCATCGTCTACATCCTCGCGCTGAAGAACCCGATGGTGTACGACCCGGCGCTGGCGTTGAACGAGGCCATCGCACAGCTGGCCGGCGTGGCGATGGCGGCGGTGGCCTTCGTGTTCGTGCCGCGCGTCACCGGCAGCGGCTGGCAGCGCCGGCGGCAGTTCCGTCGCCTGCGCGAGCAGGTGGTCGAGGCGGCCAGCGCATCGCTGGACGGTTTGCCGTGGCGCTTCGAAAGCGAGAGCCGCGACCTGTTCCACCAGGCCATCATGCATACCCGTCCGGGCAGCCGCGCGTCGCGCGAGCTGCTGGCCTGGGCGCTGGCGGTGCACGAGAGCGGGCGCGCGCTGATCGAGCTGCGCCAGCAGTTGCACGACGGCCGCTTCCCGGTCGAAGTGCGCGCGGCGGTGGAGCGTGCGGTGCAGGCGGTGGCGCAGCTGTACCACCACCCCGACGCGGTGCGCCGGCAACAAGCCGAGGACCTCGTGCGCGCCGCGATCGAGGACTGTGCCGACACGCCGGCGCTGCGCCCGCGCCTGTACCAGCTGCTGGGCGCGCTGCGCGACGACGAATCGCCGCTGGCCACCTGGATGCCTGCCGAGGAGGCCGCCCGTGCCACGTGAAATCGACATCCAGGGCGTGCTGGTGCCCGGCCTGTTGCCGATCTTCCTCGGCTGCCTGCTGTTGATGGCGCTGGTGGACCTGCTGGTCGGCCGCTACGGCCTGTACCGCTACGTGTGGCACCCGCCGCTGTTCCGCCTCGCCCTGTTCGCCTGTGTTTTCAGTCTTGCCGGGCTTCTGCTGCTTCGCTGACCAAGTCACGCCATGAACAAAACTTCGCTGTTGCGCTTCCTGTTCACCGCCGTGGTGGTGCTCGCCGCCACCGTGCTCGGCCACGCGCTGTGGAAGCACTACCTGTATTCGCCGTGGACCCGCGATGGCCGCGTGCGCGCCGACGTGGTGCAGATCGCGCCCGATGTGGCCGGCCTGGTCGCCACGGTGCCGGTGCACGACAACCAGTTCGTGCACAAGGGCGAGCTGCTGATGACGATCGACCGCGACCGCTACATCCTCGCCCTGCAGCAGGCCGAGGCGAACCTCGCCGCGGCCGAAGCCAGCGCCCGCGCGGCGGGTGCCGGCGCCGCGGCCGCCGCGGCCGCGATTTCCGGCAGCAAGACCGAGTACGAAATGTTCGAGGCGCAGGCGCAGCGGCGCCTGCAGATGCCCGAGCAGAGCGTGATCTCGGTCGAGGACCGGCAGAACGCGGTGGCCGCCGCGAACAATGCGCGCGCCGGCCTGCAGCAGGCCCAGGCCTCGCACAATCAGGCGAGCGCCGGCGCGCAGCAGGCGCTGGCGGCGGTGCAGCAGGCGCAGGTGGCGGTGGACCTGGCCCGGCTCAATCTCCAGCGCACCGAAGTGCGCGCACCGGCGGACGGCTACGTCACCAACCTCGACGTGCGCGTGGGCGACTACGCCGCCGCCGGCGCCGCGCGCATGGCGCTGATCGACAGCCACAGCTACTACATCTACGGCTACTTCGAGGAAACCAAGCTGCCGCAGCTGCGCGTGGGCGATCCGGTCGACATCCGCCTGATGGCCGGCGGCGTGCACCTCAAGGGCACGATCACCGGCATCGCGCGCGGCATCACCGACAGCGACAACCCCACCGGCGCGAACCTGCTCGCCGACGTCAATCCCACCTTCAACTGGGTGCGGCTGGCCCAGCGCGTGCCGGTGCGCATCGCGATCGACACCGCCGCGTTGCCCAAGGGCATGGTGCTGGCCGCCGGCATGACCGCCACGATCGAGGTGCAGCCGCACGCGAAATGACCCGCGTGCCGCTGCGTGCGGATAGGCAAGTCCGCGCGTGATTTGCCATCATGCGCGACCATGAACCGCTTGATGGACACCCCGGGCCGACTCGCCCGCCGCCTGCTGCCGCGTCGCCGCGGCGCGGCGGCGGAGCGCCTGCCCGCCTTCGCCGTGCCGGCCGACGCGATCGCGGCGCTGCCCGATCCGGCCGTCTTCCGCCAGACCCTGCTGCAGCTGATCGCCGAGGCCGAGCGGCGCATCGTGGTCGTGGCGCTGTACCTGCAGGACGACGATGGCGGCCGCGAGGTGCTCGAAGCGCTGTACGCAGCGAAGGCACGGCAGCCGGCGCTGCGCATCACGCTGTACGTGGACTGGCATCGCGCGCGTCGCGGCCTGATCGGCCAGGCGCACAGCGAGGGCAACGCGGGCATGTACCGCGAGTTCGCGCGTCGGCTGGGCGACGGCGTGGAGATCCGCGGCGTGCCGGTGCAGGGCCGCGAGCTGCTCGGCGTGCTGCACCTGAAGGGCTGGGTGATCGATGACGCCGTGCTGTACACCGGCGCCAGCCTCAACGACGTCTACCTCGCGCGGCACGGCCGCTACCGGCTGGATCGCTACCACCTGCTGCGCCATCGCGGGCTGGCCGATGCGCTGGCCGGCTTCGTCGAGCGCCAGTTCGCCGGCAACGCGGCCGTGCCGCGATTGGATACGCCGACGGCGCCGGCCACCCGCGCGCTGCTGCCGGCGATCCGCGAGTTGCACCAGTCGCTGCAGTCAGCCAGCTATGCCGTGCCCGACGAGACGCCGCCGGCCGACGGGGTGGCAGTGACGCCGCTGCTGGGCCTGGGCCGCAACGGCAACGCACTCAACGACACGGTACTGGCGCTGCTGCAGGAGGCGCGCGAGCGGGTGATCCTGCTCACGCCGTACTTCAACCTGCCGCGGCCGGTGCGCGCGGCGGTGGGTCACGCGCTGCGGCGCGGCTGCCGCATCGACATCATGGTGGGCGACAAGACCGCCAACGATTTCTACATCCCGCCGGGCCAGCCGTTCACCACGATCGGCCTGCTGCCGTATCTCTACGAGAACAACCTGCGTCGCTTCGCCCGCGCGCATGCGCGGCAGATCGCCAGCGGCCAGCTGAACCTGTGGCTGTGGCGCGACGGCGGCAACAGCTACCACCTGAAGGGCCTGCTGGTCGACGATCACGCGGCCCTGCTCACCGGCCACAACCTCAATCCGCGCGCCTGGTCGCTGGACCTGGAGAACGGCCTGCTGCTGCGCGACCCCGCGCGACGCCTGCATGCGATGCACGAAGCCGAGTGGGCGGAGCTGCGCCGGCACGCCGAGCGGCTCGCCGACTACCGCGCGCTGGAAAGCCCGCGGCACTATCCGCCGGAAGTGCGGCGCCTGTTGCGCCGCCTGAGCCGGGTGCGGCTGGATCGCCTGGTCAACTGGCTATTGTGATGCCCGGCGCCTGCGGGCGGGACTGGTCCGGCCCGCGGTGGCAGGCGTTTTTCGTTCCGGCCTTTTCCGGGCGGGAACCAGGGCCGGTGGCGCTCAACCCAGCGCGCGCACCCGGAAGTTGCGCCCCTTGATGCGCCCCGCGCGCAGCCGTTCCAGCGCCTTGTTCGCCAGCGCGCGGCTGATCGCCACGTAGGCGCGGGTGGCGTACACGTCGATCTTGCCGATGTCGTTCGCGTCCAGTCCGGCGTCGCCGGTGAGCGCGCCGAGGATGTCGCCGGGGCGCAGCTTGTCCTGGCGGCCGGCGTCGATCACCAGGGTCTTCATCGGCGCGAGGTTCAGCGTCTTGCCGCGCGGCGGCGCGAGCTTCAAGGCGCGCCACGGCAAGGGCGCGCCCATGGCCGCCTCGATGTTCGCCGCCTTGGGCCGCTCGCGCGGCGTGCACAGGGTGATGGCGAGGCCCGATTCGCCGGCGCGGCCGGTGCGACCGATGCGGTGGGTGTGCGTGTCCGGATCGTGCGCGATGTCGAAGCTGACCACCAGCGGCAGCGCGGCGATGTCGAGCCCGCGCGCAGCCACGTCGGTGGCCACCAGCACGTTGCAGCTCTTGTTGGCGAAGCGCACCAGCACCTCGTCGCGGTCGCGCTGTTCCATGTCGCCGTGCAGGGCCAGCGCGGAATAGCCGCGCCTGTCCAGCTCCTGCGCCACTGCGTCCACGTCCTTGCGCATGTTGCAGAACACCAGCGCGCCATCCCATTTTGAATCCGGCCCGCGCTCGCCGGTCAGCAGCTGCGCCAGCGCGTCGAGCTTGTGCGCGGGCTCCACTTCGATGAACTGCTGCTCGATCGCGGGCTTCGCTTCGGCGGGCGCCTCCACGGTGATCTCGACGGGCTCCTGCTGCACACGCTTGCTGACGGCGCGGATCTCATCGGGGTAAGTGGCCGAGAACAACAGCGTCTGGTGGTGCTTCGCGATGCGCCCCACGATGTCGTCGATCGCCTCGCTAAAGCCCATGTCCAGCATGCGGTCGGCCTCGTCCAGTACCAGCACCTTGATGCCGCCGCCGTGCAGGCTGCCGCGCTTCAGGTGTTCCTGCACGCGGCCGGGCGTGCCCACCACGATGTGCGGATCGTGCGTGAGCGAGGCCAGCTGCGGCCCCAGCGGCATGCCGCCGCACAAGGTCAGCAGCTTCACGTTGGGGATGTTCGCGGCCAGCTTGCGGATCGCCTTGCTGACCTGGTCGGCCAATTCGCGCGTGGGGCACAGCACCAGCGCCTGCAGGCGGATCGTTTCCACCTGCAGCGCCTGCAGCAGGGCCAGCCCGAACGCGGCCGTCTTGCCGCTGCCGGTCTGCGCCTGCGCGATCACGTCGCGGCCAGCCAGCATCGGCGGCAGGCTTTGTTCCTGCACGGGCGTCATGTCCGCATAGCCCAGGGTTTCGAGGCTGGCGAGCAGGGAGGGTTGGAGCGGGAGCGTGGCGAAGGCGGTCATGCGCCATGATCGCATGCGCCGCTGCCGCGCCGGCTATTCCAGCGCCGAATCGATGCGGATCTCGCCGGTGAGCACCTTGTGGATCGGGCAGGCGTTGGCGATCTGCAGCAGGCGTTCGCGCTGCGCCTCGTCCAGGGCGCCATGCACGGTGATGCGTCGGCGGATCCGGTTGCTGCCGTCTTCCGGCTTGCCGTCGGGGTTGAAGTCCAGCGCCACCTCGACGCCCTCCAGCGGCCAGCCCTTGCGCTCGGCGTACATCTTCAGCGTGATCGAGGTGCAGGCGCCCAGCGCGGAGAGCAGCAGCCGATGCGGGTCCGGGCCGCTGTCGCCGCCGCCGAGCGTCTGCGGCTCGTCGGCCAGCCACGTGTGCCCACGGTCGTCGTGGAAACGGACGGCGTAGGGCGTGTCGGCGATGGTGGCCGTGACGGCGGGAGTGGTGCTCATCGGTTGCTCCTTCGGTGTGCGGTGGAGTGGTGTAGCACGGCTGGCCCGCCGCCGCCGTGAAACCGGCCGACTTGCATCCGCGCACGCACTCGTCGACCCTGTACAGCCCCCGTTCCGCCTGTGCACCGCCATGGACATCGTCTTCATCGAGGATCTGCGCATCGATGCCGTGATCGGCATCTACGACTGGGAGCGCCGCGTGCGCCAGACGCTGGCGTTCGACATCGAGATGGCGTTCGACAACCGCGTGCCGGCCGCCGGCGACGACATCGCGCTCACGCTGAACTACAAGGACGTGTCGAAGCGGCTGATCGACTACGTGGGCGCCTCCAGCTTCGGCCTGGTGGAGACGCTGGCCGAGCGCTGCGCCGCGATCATCCGCGAGGAATTCGGCGTGAGCTGGGTGCGGCTGAAGCTGTCCAAGCCCGGCGCGGTGCGCGGCGCGAAGGCGGTGGGTGTGCGCATCGAGCGCGGCACGCGGCCGCAGTGAGCATGGCGCGTGTCTACCTCAGCCTGGGCTCGAACGTCGAGCCGCAGCGCTACCTCAAGGCTGCGCTGGATGAATTGCGCGCGCGCTTCGGCGCGATCACTGTGTCGCCGGCCTACCGCAGCCGCTCGGTGGGCTTCGATGGCGCGGATTTCGTGAACCTTGCGGTGGGACTGGACACGGAACTGGAACCGATCGCGCTCAACGACTGGCTGCACGCGCTGGAGGACCGCCACGGCCGTCGCCGCGACGTGCCGCGCTATTCGGACCGCACGCTGGACGTGGACATCGTGCTGTACGACGAGCGCGTGATCGATGGCCCCGGCCACCTGCAGATCCCGCGCAAGGAACTCCGGCACGCCTTCGTGCTGAAGCCGCTGGCCGACATCGCGCCCGTGGCGCGCCACCCCGTCGGCGGGCAGACGATGGCCGAGCTGTGGGCGGCATTCCCGCCGGAATGCGAGCCGTTGACGGTCGAGCCACTCTGATCCTTCCGCACTGTCGCCGTACCGCGCGCGGTGCTAGAAAGACGGCTCCAATCGCAGGGAGGGCAGGGGCATGGCCGGCAAGTTCGCCCGCAGCTGGGCATTGATGAAGGCGAGCGCGGGGGTGCTGCGCTCGGACAAGTCGCTGTTGCTGTTTCCGTTGCTGTCGGGGCTGTGCAGCCTCGTGGTGGCGGCGAGCTTCCTGCTGCCGGTGGTGCTGGCGATGATCGGCCACCACGGCGGCGACTTCGAGGGCCGCCGCTTCGCGTCGGTCTACTACGTGGTGCTGTTCGCGTTCTACCTGGCGCAGTACTTCGTGATCGTGTTCTTCAACACGGCGCTGGTCGGCGTGGCATTGGCGCGCCTGCGCGGCGAACCGGCCGGGTTGGCCGACGGCTTCGCGCTGGCGCGCTCGCGGCTGGGCAGCATCTTCGGTTATGCGCTGATCGCGGCCACGGTGGGCCTGTTCCTGCGCGCACTGCAGGAGCGGCTGGGTCTGATCGGCCGCTTCGTGGTGGGCCTGCTCGGCCTCGCGTGGACGGTGGCCACCTTCCTGGTGGTGCCGGTGCTGGCCAGCGAGGGCACGGGGCCGGTCGACGCGGTGAAGCGCAGCGCGGAACTGCTCAAGCAGACCTGGGGCGAGAACGTGATCGGCAACGTGGGCTTGGGCGTGGTGTTCGGCCTGGTGTTCTTCTTCGCGGCCGTGCTGGCGGCGGTGCTGGTGTTCGGCGCGATCGCCACCCAGTCGATCGCCGTCATCGCACCGGTGATCGTGCTGGTGGTGATCGGCTTCATGCTGCTGGGGCTGGTGCAGTCCACCCTGCAAGGCATCTACGCCGCGGCGTTGTACCGCTACGCGGAAGCAGGCGAGGCCGGCGGCGGCTTCGACCAGGCGCTGCTGGAGTCGGCGTTCCGTCCGAAGCGTTGATTCACGTCGACAACGTGCGCCCGCCATCCACGCGGATGATCTGGCCGGTCACGTAGGGCGCACCGCGCAGCAGCCAGAGCACCGCGCCGGCCACGTCTTCGGGCGTGCCGGCGCGCGCCAGCGGCGTGCGGGCGAGCATTGCCTGCTGGTCGGCGTAGGGCTTGCCGTCGCTGGGCCACAGCACGGCGCCGGGCGCGACGCCGTTGACGCGGATGTCGGGGGCGAGGTCGAGCGCGAGCGAGCGCGTCATCGCCGCCAGCGCGGCCTTCGCCATGCAGTAGATCGGATGGTCCGCCAACGGGCGCTCGGCGTAGATGTCCACCAGGTTCACGATCGCACCATGCGCGGCGCGCAGCGCGGGCGTGGCGGCCTGGGCGAGGAAGAACGGCGCCTGCGCGTTCGAGGCGAACAGCTCGTTCCACTGCGCCACGGTGGCGCTGCCCACCGGCGTGGGGTGGAAGGCCGACGCATTGTTCACCAGCGCGTCGAGCCGGCCGTAGCGGGCCAGTGTGGTGTCCACCAGCGCGGGCAGCGCGTGCGGATCGGCCAGTTCGGCCTGCAGCACCAGGGTGCTGTCGGCGCGCTCGCGCTCCAGCTCGGCGGCCAGCGCCTCGGCTTCCGCCACCGAGCGGCGGCAGTGCAGGGCGAGGTCGTAGCCGGCCGCGTGCAGCGTGCGCGCGATCACCGCGCCCACGCGCCGGCCGGCGCCGGTGACCAGGGCGACGGGACGTTCGGGGCGTGGCGACATGCGGCGATTCCTGCGCGACGGCGGATGCCGACAGCTTGCCGGAACGGCGCGGTGGCGTCACCCGCGCGGCAAGGGCGGTGCCACTGCCGTCGTCGTTCCGCCGTCGGCGTCGCCGATGCCGCCGTCGAACAGCTCGATCGCGGTGGCGGCCACCTGTCCGGTGTCGTAGTACGCGTAGGCGCCCACGCCCAGGGCGCCGATCACCGGCAGCCAGCGCGACACGCCTTCCCCCAGCGCGCGGCGGCTGAGCTTCACGCCCAGGTGCCTGGCGATGCGCTCCACCACCGTCTGCGACATGCGGCGGAACAGCAGGCGGTCGCCCATGCGCACCACCAGGTCGCGGAAGGCCTGCGCCGCGGTGTGGCGGAACAGGCAGTACAGCATCTGCTCGCGGCCCAGTTCGGCGTGGCGGCCGTAGGCGGCGGCGATGTCGCTGACCATCTGCGCCTGCAGCTTCCAGATCGCCACCAGTTCCGGCAGCACGGTGAGCCAGCCCAGCGGCCCCGGCGGCAGCGCCAGCGAGCCGGCGGTGAGCGCGGCGCGCTGGGCGGCGCGGCCGGCGATCGCGCGTGCCTGCACCTTCGCGTCGGCGGCGGCGTCCACCTTGCTGCGGGGGATATGGCTGACGAAATCGAGGATCGCCTGGGTGACCCGGTTCGCTTCCTCGTGCTTGCCGATCACGGCGGGAACCTGGCGGCTACCGTCGGCGCGATCCGGTTCGGGCGGGTGTCGCTGGTTCATGGCGCACTCCGTGGGCGCGCTGGCTTCGCGCACGAGTAGGCAAGTCTAGGCCGCTGGCATGAAGCCGGGATCAATGACCGTGACGTTGCAGCCATGACTTGTGGCCCGGGTAGGCTTGGGTCAATGTTAGTAATGTTATAACATTACGTACATCAACCCGGCCGCATCGCCGGGCTGCCGCCCCCTGGAATCCCTGCCCATGAAGCCTTTCCCGCTCGCCCTCAGCCTCGCCGCCGCGTTGTGCCTGGTGTCCATCCATGCGCACTCCGCCGACACCACACCTGCCGCTGCCTTCACTGCCACCGCGACCGGCAGCACGGCGCCGGACGACGGCCTGGGCAACACCCGCAACCGGCACGCGCCGAAAGTGCACGAGCTCGGCACGATCAGCGTCACGGCCGCGCTGGACCAGGCGCGCAACGCGCTGTCGCCGGACACCGGCTCCAGCCAGTACGTGATCGACCAGAAGGCGATCGCGCAACTGCCGCTGGGCGCGGCCACCCCGGTGAACCAGGTGATCCTGCAGGCGCCTGGCGTGGTGCAGGACTCCTACGGCGGCCTGCATGTGCGCGGCGATCACGCGAACCTGCAGTACCGCATCAACGGCGTGATCGTGCCGGAGTCGATCTCCGGCTTCGGCCAGACCCTGGACGCGCGCACGATCCAGAGCGTGAGCCTGCTCGACGGCGCGCTGCCTGCGCAGTACGGCCTGCGCACCGCCGCGGTGGTGGACATCACCACCAAGAGCGGCCACGACCTCGGCAACGGCGGCAGCGTGGGCGTCACCACCGGCTCGTTCGGCACGCTGAACCCGAATGCCTCGATCTGGGGCAGCAACGACCGCTGGAGCTGGTACCTCACCGGCAATTACCTCGAGAACGACACGGGCATCGAGAACCCCACGGCCAGCCGCACGCCGATCCACGACCACACCAACCAGGTGAAGGGCTTCGGCGACATCTCCTACCTGATCGACAACGACACGCGGCTCTCCTTCATGTTCGGCGTGGCGAACAACCGCTTCCAGGTTCCGAACCGGCCGGACGCCACGCCGGCATTCGGCTACCTCGGCATCACCGATTTCGATTCGGCCGACCTCAACGAGCAGCAGCGTGAAAACACCCGCTTCGGCGTGCTGTCGCTGCAGGGCAAGCTGGGTGCGACCGATTACCAGGTCTCGCTGGGCCAGCGCTACACCAGCGTGGCCTTCGCTCCGGACCTGGTCGGCGACCTGATGTTCAACGGCGTCGCCTCGGCGGTGAGCCGCAACAACCGCGCCAGCACCTTGCAGGCGGATTTCGCCACGCCGCTGGGCGACAGCAACACGCTGCGCTACGGCGTCTACGGCAGCTTCGAGCATGCCGGCAGCGGCAACGACGCGTGGGTGTTCCCGGCCGACGCCGCGGGCAACCAGACCAGCACCACGCCGATCAACATCGTCGACAACAACCGGCTCGTGGCCAGGACCTGGTCCGGCTACATCCAGGACGAGTGGAGCATCGGCCAGGACTGGACCGTCAACTACGGCCTGCGCGGCGACACCTACAGCCTGGCCGGCCATACCGAAAGCCAGCTCAGCCCGCGCCTCGGCGTGGTGTGGCAGGCCACCGGCAGCACCACGGTGCACGCCGGCTACTCGCGCTACTTCACGCCGCCGGCCACGGAGATGATCACCACCGCCAACATCGCGAAGTTCGACGGCACCACCAATGCGGTGTCCAACCCCGGCAACGCGACGCCGCTGGGCGAGCGCGCGAACTACTTCGACGTGGGCGTCTCGCAGAACATCGGCGATGCCTGGACGCTGGGCCTGGATACCTACTACCGCGAGGTGCAGCGCCTGCAGGACGAGGGCCAGTTCGGCGCCGCGCTGGTCTACTCGACCTTCAACTACGACCGCGGCCACATCGGCGGCGTGGAATTCACCGCCAACTACAGCGCCGGCCCGCTGTCGGCCTATTTCAACCTTGCCTACAACCGGGCGATGGGCAAGCAGGTGATCACCAGCCAGTACAACTTCGCGGTGGACGACCTGGCCTACATCGCCGACAACTACATCCATCTCGACCACGACCAGACCTACACCTCGTCGGGCGGCGTCAGCTACGCCCTGACCGGCAGCACCCGGGTCGGCGCCGACTACCTGTTCGGCAGCGGCCTGCGCAAGGACGGCGCGGTACCGAACGGCGCCCACCTGCCGGCCTACTTCCAGCTCAACCTCAACGTGTCGCACGACTTCGCGTTCGACCGCTTCGGCAAGCTGCACACCCAGCTGGCGCTGATCAATGCGCTGGACCGCACCTACGAGCTGCGCGACGGCACCGGCATCGGCGTGGGCGCCCCGCAGTTCGGCCCGCGCCGCGGCCTGTACCTCAGCCTGCAGAAGGATTTCTGAGCGAAATGCGGTTGCTGCAGGAGCGCACCTGTGCGCGATGGCTCTTCGCCACGTGACGGAAAGCATCGCGCACAGGGTGCGCTCCCGCACACTGCAATGTGGAATGCGGCGCTCGCCGCATCCGCTATGCTTGCCGCGCTTTTCACTACCGGCAAGCCCGATGGCCTCCCGACTCCCCGAACCTTCCGCCGACGAGCGCGCGCATTCCGACCGCCTGCTGCGCCAGTTGCGCGAGCAGATCGCCGTGCACGGGCCGATGCCGTTCGCGCAGTTCATGGAGCGCAGCCTGTACGCGCCGGGGCTGGGCTACTACAGCGCGGGCAAGACCAAGTTCGGCGAGGCGGGTGATTTCGTCACAGCGCCGGAGCTGGGCGAGCTGTTCGCGCGCTGCGTGGTGAATGCCGTCGCGCCCGTGCTGGGCACGCTGGGCGACGAGGCGGATTTCCTCGAACTGGGCGGCGGCAGCGGCGCGTTCGCCGAGGCGGCACTCAAGGCCTTTACCGCGTCCGGGGTGCTGCCGCGCCGTTACCTGATCCTCGAACCCAGCGCCGACTTGCGTGAGCGCCAGCGCGAGCGCCTCGCCGCCGCGCTGCCGGTTGAACTGCATGCGCGCGTCGAATGGCTGGATCGTCCGCCCGAGCAGGACTGGCGCGGCGTGCTGTTCGCGAACGAAGTGATCGACGCGCTGCCTGCCACGCGCATCGCGATGAAGGGCGGCGAGGTGTACGAGGAACACGTGGCGCTGGACGGCGAAGGCCGGCTGATGCGCGTGGATCGCCCCGCCGATGCGCTGGTGGCCGGCGCGGTGCGCCACGTCGAACGCGACCTCGGCGCGGATTTCGCCGACGGCTACCGCACCGAGATCCTGCCGCAGCTGCCGTACTGGCTGCAGGCGGTGGCCGGCTCATTGGAAGCCGGCGTGATGCTGTTCATCGACTATGGCTACGTGCGCCGCGAGTTCTACCAGCCCGAGCGCCGCGACGGCACGCTGATGGCGCATTACCGCCACCACGCGCACGCCGATCCGCTGTGGCTGCCCGGCCTCAACGACCTCACCGCCTCGGTGGATTTCACCGCGCTGGCCGAGGCCGGCAACAGCGCCGGCTTCGGCGTGGCCGCCTACCTGCCGCAGGCGCAGTTCCTGATCGCCAGCGGCCTGCAGGAGGCGTTCGAGGCCGCCCAGGCCGCGGCCACCGATGAGGTGACGCGCTACCGGCTGGCGCAGGAAGTGAGGCGGCTCACCTTGCCCGACCAGATGGGCGAGCGTTTCCAGGCGATGCTGTTCGCGCGCGGCCTTGAAGTGCTGCCGCTGCCGGCGGAATTGTTGGCCGCCGACCAGGGCGGAAGGCTGTAGGAGCGGCTTTAGCCGCGACATGCCGAGGGGGGAATCGCGGCTGAAGCCGCTCCTACCCGCGTCGTCGAGGATCGCTGCCTATTTCGCCGCCGGCGTCGCCGCTGCCCCGCGCCCCAGCGCCATGCCCTTGAGCACGTTGAGCGCCTGCGCCAGCGCGTAGTCGCTGGTGGCGAGCGTGCCCTCGGCGGCGCTGCCGTCGGCGTTGATGTTGCCGCCGGCCTTCGCGTTCTCATTGGCGAGATGGTTCGGCAGGTCGGCCTCGGAGCTGATCAGCTCGGGCGCCACGTCGGCCTTGCGCACGCTGAGGTCGGCGAGCGGGATGTCGGGCCGGATGCCTTCGGCCTGGATCGAGGTGCCGTTCGGCGTGTAGTAGCGCGCGGTGGTGATCTTCACCGCGTGATCGGCGTCCAGCGGCAGCACGGTCTGCACCACGCCCTTGCCGAAGGTGCGTTGGCCGATCAGCAGGGCGCGATGGTTGTCCTTCAGCGCGCCGGAGACGATCTCGGCGGCGGAGGCGGTACCGTGGTTCACCAGCACCACCAGCGGCGCGCCGTCGAGCAGGTCGCCCGGATGCGCGCTGAAGCTCATGTTGGCGTCGGCCAGGCGGCCACGGGTGGTGACGATGGTGCCGGAGTTCAGGAAGTCGTCGCTCACCGACACCGCGGCGGTGAGCAGGCCACCGGGGTTGTTGCGCAGGTCGAGCACGGCGCCTTTCGGCGCGCCGTCCTTGGCGATCAGCGCGGCCAGCTTGCGCTCGAGGTCGGCGGCGGTGTCGCTCTGGAACTGGGTGATACGGATGTAGTCGTAGCCGGGTTCGAGTTGGCGCACCTTGACGCTGGTGATCGCGATGTTCTCGCGCGTGAGGTGCATGTCCACCGGGTTGTCGCTGCCCTTGTGCAGGATGGTCAGCGTGATCTTGCTGCCGGGCTTGCCGCGCAGCTTCTTGAACATGTCGTCCACGTTCTGCGGGTCGACCAGGGTGCCGTCGATCTTCACGATGCTGTCGCCGGGCTTGATGCCGGCGCGCGAGGCGGGCGTGTCGTCGATCGGGGTGACGATCAAGAGGCCGCCGTCCTGCTGCAGCACCTCGATGCCGAGGCCGCTGTATTGGCCGGTGGTGTCCTCGTCGAGCTGGGCCAGGCCTTCCTTGTCGAGGTATTCGCTGTGCGGGTCGAGCCCGGCGAGCATGCCGGTGATCGCGTCCTTCATCAGCGCGTGGTTGCCCACCGGTTCCACGTAGGCCTGACGCACGATGTCGTAGACGCGGCTGAAGCGGCGGATGTCCTCGAGGTCGACCTGGTTGTCGGTGGCCTTGGCGGGCGCGTTGGCGCGCACGTGGGTAGGCGCCAGCTCGGTGGGTGGTTCAGGCGCGCTCGCGGCCGGCGCCGGTGCGTTCTGCGCATGCACGAACGGCGCCGCCAGCAGCAGGGCGCACAGGCTGTAGATGGGAAACCGCATGGAACGACTCCGGGGAAGGGGATGCACCCGCCGCGCGGCAGCGGGTTTCACGCCGCCAGCCTGCGACGACGGCGGGCGGCCGTCAACGGTGCTGGCTGAACGGCTGGCCGGGCCCGGTCGGCTCAATGGCGCTGGCCGAGCCAGCTGCGGGGGTCGACCGGCTGGCCGTCGCGGCGCAGCTCGAAGTACACGCCGGTGTTGATGCCGGTGGGCGGCGCGGCGGTGCCCACGGCCTGACCGGCGGTGACCGCATCGCCCACGTTGTGCAGCAGCGCCTCGTTGTTGCCGTACATGCTCATCCAGCCGTTGCCGTGGTTGAGGATCAGCAGCATGCCGTAGCCGCGCAGGAAGCCGGCGTAGACCACCCGGCCGTTCGCCACGGCGCGCACCTCGCTGCCGCCGCTGGCGCGGATCAGCACGCCGTTGCCGTAGCGGTGCACGTCGCCCGCCGCCGGCCAGGGCAGGTTGCCGCGGATGTTGGCGCCGGCACCACCCAGCGCGATCGGTGGCGGCGCCTTGCCGCCATGCTTTTTCGCCGCGGCCTGGCGCGCGGCCTCGCGGGCGGCGGCCTCGCGCAGCGCCTGGTCGATCTGCTTCTGCAGCTTGTCGACCAGGCTGTTGAGCGACTGTTCGTCCTGCTTCAGCGCGGCCAGGCGCTGGGCCTGGTCCTGGTAGGTGGCGTCGGTGGTGGCGGCCAGTTTCTGCTGCGCGGCGCGCTGCTTGCCCAGCTGCTGGTTCTGCTGCTCGCGCTGGGTGCGCTGGGCCTGCAGCGCTTGCTGCTCGGCGGTGATCTGGGCCTCCAGTGTCTGCAGCTGGGCCAGGCTGGCCATCAGCTGCTGCACCTTCTGCATGCGGTCCTGCTGGAAGTATTTCGAGTAGACCAGCGCCCGCGCGATGCGGCCCACGTCCTCGTTGTCCAGCAGCAGGCGCAGGTCCGAGCCGTGGCCCAGCGCATAGCTGGCGCGCAGCAGGTCGGCGATCGCGGCCTTCTGACCGGCCAGCTTCTGCTTCAGCTCAGCGCGCTGCTGCTGCAGCTGGTCGAGCTGCTGCTGCTTGGCGGCGATCGCGGCGTCGGTCTCGCGCAACGCGCGCGCGGCGGCGGCCAGCGCGGTGGTCTGCTTCGCGAGTTCCGCATTGAGCTGGTCGCGGCGGGCGGCCGTGGCGGCCTGCTGCCTGCCCAGCGCCTGCACTTCCTGATGCACGTTGCTCAGCTTCTGCTTCGCCGCGGCCTGCTCGGTCTGGCTCCTGTCCTGCCATGCCTGCGCGCTTGCCACGACGAGGGCGGCGCTCAATGCCACGACGGAGAGGGCGGGGAGGCGGGCGGCGCGGATGGGGCTGGGCATCGGCCGATTATCGCCGAGCCCGCGGACGGCGGCGAGCCGCCCGCGGGCCGGTCGTTCATGCGGACGCGTCAGCGGGCCGCGGCGATGGTCGGTGCGTCCGGCAACGCCAGCGCCTTGCGCAGCTCCGCGCGCGCCGCCGCGTAGTCCGCCTGCCAGGCGGGATCGTCCAGCAGCCGGCCGCCGAGCACGGTGCCGGCGAGCCGGCCGGCTTCCACGTCGCTGGGGTAGTGCACGCCCATCACGATGCGGTGATGGGCGTACAGGTCGGCGCGCGTGAAGATCGCGGCGCGCCGTTCCGGCACCATGTTCGCCAGCAGCACCGCCTCGGTGTAGCCCAGCGTGGAATGCCCGCTGGGGTAGCTCCAGTCGTCCGGCTGCTCCTGGCTCAGCGGATGCACCGCGTGCGACACCAGCACCGGGCGCGGGTGGTGCCAGAACGCCTTCACCGTCTTCACCTCGCCCTTGTCGTAGGCCACCACGCGGGCGAAGAACGCGGCCGTGCGCGGCAACTGCTGCGGCGTGAACGACGCGCCGAACACGTCGGCGTAGCGGAACACACTGTGCAGCCGGTCGGCCTGCGCCGCGGCGATTTCCGCGGGTGTGCGGTGCGCCTGCACGGCTAGCACGCCTTGCAGGTCGCGCCGTGCCGCGGGGGAACCGGCGGCGGGCGGCGGGGGCAGCAGCGCCGCGAGATCGACCGCGGGCCCGTTGCCGTCGGCCAGTGCGGGTTGGCCGATCAGCAGCGTCAACATCAGCAATGCAGTGCGTTTCATCAGAACAGGTCCGCCGTGATGGTGAAGTTGAAGTTGCGCGCCGGGATGGTGAAGTACAGCGGCGTGCCATCCGCGCCGGTGGTACCGGCCAGGGCGTTGATGTGGGTGTTGTCGAAGATGTTGTTGAGCTGCACGCCGATCTTCAGGTCCTTCACGTCGGCGAGGTGCGGATCGAAGCGGTAGCTGGCGGTGAAGTTGGTCACCGCATAGCCGCCGATCGGCGTGTCGTCTTCCGCGTTGGCCGTGTAGTAGGTCTTGCCGACGAACTTGTCGACCAGCGAGACGTAGGCGGGGCCGTTGCTGTAGATGAGGCCCAGCGCGGCGGTCTTGTGCGGCGTGTTCGCGTTCCACGCGTTGTCGGTGGTCTGGATTGCGCGGTTGAGCGAGCCGTTGGCGTAGACGCTGAATCCGCCGCCGACCATGTATGTGCCTTCCAGCTCGAGGCCGGTGTAGTGCACGCCGCCGCCGTTGTAGAACTCGGAGATGCCGCCGACGTTGTGCTTCTGCACGAAGTTGTTGAAGTCGATCTTGTAGACGTCGCCGGACAGCGTCAGGTTGTCGTTGGTCCAGGTCGTGCCGAGCTGCCAGTTGGTGGTCTTTTCCGGAGCCACGGCGCTGTCGGAAACCGCCGGGTTGGGCACGTACAGCAGGTTGAGGTTGGGTGCGAGATAGCCCTTGGCCCACTGCGCATAGGCCGTCCAGCTGGAGCTGAACGCGTAGTGGAACGAGGCCGACGGCAGGGTGGCGTTCCAGGTCTTGGAATAGGTCAGCGGGGTGCCCGTCTTCTGGTTCACCGGCGCATCGATGCTGCGCTTGAAGTCGTTGTACTTCACGCCGCCGATGAAATACGCGTTGTCGGTGAGGTTCCACTGGTATTCGAGGTACGGCTGGATCGTGACCAGGGTGTCGTTCATCCGGCGATCCGCCGCGGCCAGCTGCAACGTCGACGCACCGGGATTGACCACCGGATTCAGCTGGTTGGTCGTGTCGTCGAATTCATACAGCCAGCGGATGTCGTCCTGGTGGTCGTACCACAGGCCGGTGCGTACTTCGCCCGGGCCGAGTTCCTTGCCCAGGCGGAAGATGTCGCCCCACGAGCGGTTCGTGTTGCGCATGTGCTGGCCGGGCACGTCGGTGGCGCTGTAGAAGGTGCCGTTCGGCGTTTCGCCGTTCGGGTCTTCGCCGTTGAAGCCGAAGTGGTTGTAGCCGTAGGTGTAGGCCTTGTTGTCGATCGTCCAGCCGTCGAACGCCGAGTGCAGGCCGACGTAGCCGAGATTGGTGTTGATCTTGTCCTGGTTGTAGCGGTAGTAGGCCTGGCTGGTCGGATCGTTGTTGAGTCCGTAGTTCACGCCGTACTCGGCGATCTGCGCCTTGGTGGCGCCGAACGGCACGTACTGGTTGAGCTTGTTTGCCATCGCGGCGAAGGTCAGCGTGGTGTTGTCGCCCAGTGGTTGCACGACCTTGGCGAACACGCTCTGGCGTCGCTGGCCGGCATAGGTGAGGTAGCCGTCCGAATCGCTGTTCTGCAGGTTGATCACGGCGCTGGTGCCGCTGTTGGTGAAGCTGCCCGTGTCGATGCGGGCGCCTTCCACGGCCGTGCCCCAGCTGCCGAGGCTGAAGTACGGGCTGATGCCGAACTGCTTCCGTGGATTGATCGAATCCACCGTGATGGTGCCGCCGAACGTGGCGTTGCCCAGCGTGCTGGCCGTGCCCGGGCCGCGATCGACCGTGACGCTGCCGGTTTCCTGGTTGGTGAAGTACGAGGTGGAGTGGTGGGTGAAGTCGTTGGAGTCCATCCACGGAATGCCGTCGAACGTCACGTTGTACTGGCCGTCCTGGAAGCCGCGGATCGAGACGACTGCCGATTCCATCAAGCCGGAGCCGTTCGGCGTCACGGTGTACACGCTCGGCGAAATGGCCGCCGCGTCGGTGTAGTCGCCGGTCGGCGCGATGTTCTCCTGCAGGTACAGGCTGCCGATGACCGATTGCGGCTCGGTCGCCAGCATCGAGCCCTGCGTCGGTGCAATGGTGCTCGCGGTCGTGGCGGCGGTCACCTGGACGGCGCCGAGGTTCTTGGCGTCCTGTGGCGAGGCGGCGGAGCCTGTGCCAGCCGCTGTCGGCGCGGGCTGCGCGGGGTTCGTGTCATCCGCGCGGACCGGTGACGCCAGCACGGCGGCGATGGCAAGGGCGAGCAGGGCGGGGCCGCAGGAACGGAAGACGGGCGTGGGCTGGGGCATGGGCGGGTCCGGAGAGTGGAAGGCGGAATGCGGTCCGGCACGCTAGGGCCCGCGCATGACAGCCACGCAACAAAAGGAAGATGCGAATCCGGGCGGCCGATCGTGAGGATTTGCGATCTGGCGGCCAACGCCAGGCACGTGCCGCGCGAACCGGTGCCGAACGGGCGCGACGCGCCTCGCTTGGTGTGGGTGCCGCGTTGCGTCCATGCAGGCCTGCCGTCGCGAGCGGCCATGCCATGACAGATAGTTGCATTTGAAATTGCATTTGGACGTTTAGAAGTCTTTGACGCGACGCAGCAATTGTGTTGTAGTCGAATCGCAAACCCTGCATCCAGCCCGGCGCCTCGGCGCCGCTGGCCTTCTGTGCCCTGCCATCCAGCGAGTGAGCAAGATGAAGCAGTCCGGTGGAACCAGCCTGTACGACGCGTCCTTTGAACACGACAGCTGCGGCTTCGGCCTGGTGGCGCAGATCGACGGCCGCGCCAGCGCCTGGGTGGTCGATACCGCGTTCGAGGCGCTGGCGAAGCTTTCGCACCGCGGCGCGGTGAACGCGGACGGCGTGAGCGGCGACGGCTGCGGCGTGCTGATCCGTCGCCCGCAGGCGTGGTTGCGTGCACTGGCGGACGAGGCGGGCATCGCGCTGGGCGAGCGTTTCGCGGCGGGGCTGGTGTTCCTCGATCCCAAGGACGCCGCCGCGACGGGCGTGCTGGAGCGGCATCTCGCCGAGGAAGGCGTGCGCGTGGCGGGTTGGCGCGAGGTGGCGGTGAACGAGGAGGCTTGCGGCCCGCTGGCCGCCGCCGCGCGGCCGCGCGTGCGCCAGCTGTTCGTGGATGCGGGCGAAGGCATGGACGAGGAAGCGTTCGAGCGCGCGCTGTTCCGCGCGCGCCGCCGCGCCGAGACCGCGCTGGCTGACGATGCGGCGTTCTACGTGGTGACGCTGACGGCCGAGCTGATCGGCTACAAGGCGATGGCCGCGCCCGGACGCCTGCGCGAGGTGTTCGCCGATCTCGTGCATCCGGCCCTGGTCGCCGACGCGGTGGTGTTCCACCAGCGCTTTTCCACCAACACCACGCCGCAGTGGCGGCTGGCGCAGCCGTTCCGCCTGCTGGCGCACAACGGCGAGATCAACACTATCCGCGCGAACCGGCGCTGGATGCAGGCGCGCGCGTCGATCTGGCGCTCGCCGCGCGTGGAGCTGGGCGACCTCGGCCCGCTGGTGCGTCAGCAGGGTTCGGATTCGGAGAGCCTCGACAACGCGCTGGAGGTGCTGCTGGCCGGCGGTCTCGACCTGCTCGCCGCGATGCGCGTGCTGGTGCCGCCGGCGTTCGCCGCGCGCGAGAACATCGACGAGGATCTCGCGGCGTTCTACGAGTATTACGCGCTGCACAGCGAACCCTGGGACGGCCCCGCCGGCCTGGTGATGTGCGACGGCCGCTACGCCGCCTGCACGCTGGACCGCAATGGCCTGCGCCCCGCACGCTGGGCGCTGTCCGACGACAACCACTTCATCATCGCCTCCGAGGCAGGCCTGTGGGACATGCCTTCGGCGCGCGTGGTGGCCAAGGGCCGCCTCGCGCCGGGCGAAATGATCGCGGTGGATTTCCGCGAGCATCGCCTGCTGCGCGATGCCGACATCGACGCGATCAACCGCCGGCGCGCGCCCTACCGCGACTGGCTGCGCGCCGGCGTGAGCTACCTGGAGTCGGACCTGATCGATCCCTCGCTGGCCGCCGAACCGCTGCCGGTGGAGCAGCTGCGCTGCTACCAGAAGCTGTACGGCCTCTCGCGCGAGGAGCGCGAGACGGTGCTGAAGGTGATCGCGGAACTCGAGGCCGAGGCTACCGGCGCGATGGGCGACGACACGCCGATGGCGGCCCTGTCGCGCCAGGTACGGCCGCTGTTCGACCGCTTCCGCCAGGGCTTCGCCCAGGTCACCAACCCGCCGATCGATCCGCTGCGCGAGAAGCTGGTGATGTCGCTGGTCACCCAGATCGGCGCGGAAGGCAACGTGTTCGAGCTCAAGCCCGAGAACGCGAAGCAGGTGCTGATCAACTCGCCGATCCTGTCCCAGCGCAAGCTGCGCCAGCTGCTGGCGCTGCCGCAGTTCGTCGACACGCCGCGCTTCGACCTGATGTACGCGCCGGAGCTGGGCCTGGAAGCCGCGCTGCGCCGGCTGTGCGAGACGGTGGCGCAGTCGGTGCGCGAGGGCAACGCGCTGGTCTTCCTCAGCGACCGCTACCCCGAGCGCGAGCAGCTGCCGATTCACTCCCTGCTCGCCACCGGCGCGGTGCACGCGCACCTGATCGAGCAAGGCCTGCGCTGCCAGTGCAATCTCATCGTGGAGACTGCCACGCCGCGTGATTCGCACCAGTTCGCCTGCCTGCTCGGCTTCGGCGCCACCGCGATCTATCCGTGGCTGGCCTACCAGAGCCTGTTCGAGCTGGGCCGCGAGGGCCACATCGACGGCGACCGGCTGGAGATCGGCCGCAGCTACCGTCGCGGCATCCGCAAGGGTCTGCTGAAGATCCTCTCGAAGATGGGCATCTCCACCATCGCCGGCTACCGCGGCGCACAGCTGTTCGAGATCGTGGGACTGGCGCCGGAAGTCGTCGCGCTGTGCTTCCCCGGCACGCCCTCGCGCATCGACGGCGCCGGTTTCGCCGAACTCGAACACGAGCAGCAGCTGCTCGCCGCCGAGGCGTGGAACGCGGCGCAGCCGCTGCGCGCAGGCGGCATCTACAAGTACATGCACGGCGGCGAGTACCACATGTACAACCCGGAGGTGATCGACACGCTGCAGCACGCGGTGCGCACAGGCGACCCGGCGGACTATCGCGCCTACGCCGACCACGTCGACCGTCGCCCGGCCTCGGCATTGCGCGACCTGCTCGCGGTGCAGCCGCTGGGCGCGCCGGTGCCGCTGGACGAGGTCGAACCGGTCGAGGCGATCCTCAAGCGCTTCGATTCCGCCGGCATGTCGCTGGGCGCGCTGTCGCCCGAGGCGCACGAGGCGCTGGCCACCGCGATGAACCGGCTGGGCGCGCGCAGCAATTCCGGCGAAGGCGGCGAGGACCCGGCGCGCTACGGCACCGAGAAGATGTCGAAGATCAAGCAGGTCGCCTCCGGCCGCTTCGGCGTCACGCCGGCCTACCTGGTCAACGCCGAGGTGCTGCAGATCAAGATCGCGCAGGGCGCCAAGCCCGGCGAAGGCGGCCAGCTGCCCGGCCACAAGGTGGACGCCACCATCGCGCGACTACGCTACGCCAAGCCTGGTATCGGCCTGATCTCGCCGCCGCCGCACCACGACATCTATTCCATCGAGGACCTCGCCGAGCTGATCCACGACCTCAAGGAAGTGAATCCCGACGCGCTGGTCTCGGTGAAGCTGGTCAGCCACGCCGGCGTGGGCACGGTGGCCGCGGGCGTGGTGAAGGCGGGCGCCGACCTCATCACCGTGAGCGGCCATGACGGCGGCACCGGCGCCAGCCCGCTGACGTCCATCAAATATGCGGGCACGCCGTGGGAGCTGGGCCTGGCCGAGACGCAGCAGACCCTGCGCCGCAACACGCTGCGCGGCCGCGTGCGCCTGCAGACCGATGGCGGCCTGAAGACCGGCCTCGACGTGATCAAGGCCGCGCTGCTCGGCGCCGAGAGCTTCGGCTTCGGCACCGGCCCGATGGTGGCGCTGGGCTGCAAGTACCTGCGCATCTGCCACTTGAACAACTGCGCCACCGGCGTGGCCACCCAGCACCCGGTGCTGCGCAAGGAGCACTTCACCGGCCTGCCGGAGATGGTGATGAACTACTTCCAGTTCGTCGCCGCCGATGTGCGCGAACACCTTGCGCGGCTGGGCGCGCGTTCGCTTGCCGAGCTGGTCGGCCGCAGCGAGCTGCTGGCGCAGCGCGCCGACGCCACGCCGGTGCGCCACGGACTGAACCTCGCGCCGCTGCTGGACGGAGCCAGCCTCGGCGCGGCCAGCGACAGCGCCTGCGCGATGGCGCGCAACCCGATGCGCGACGCCGCGGCGCTGGCCACGCGCATCGCGGCGGATACCGCGCCGCTGGTGGAGCTGGGCGAGGGCGGGCATTTCAGCTACACGATCGCGAATACCGACCGCGCGATCGGCGCGCGCCTGTCCGGCGCCATCGCGCGCCGGCACGGCGACCACGGCATGGACGAGCGCCCCATCGTGCTGCAGCTGGAAGGCGCGGCGGGCCAGAGCCTGGGCGCGTGGAACGCCGGCGGCGTGCAGATCGAGCTCACCGGCGAGGCGAACGACGGCGTGGGCAAGGGCATGGCCGGCGGCCGCATCGTGGTGCGCCCGCCCGCTGATTCGCCGTTTGCCTCGCAGGACGCCTCGATCATCGGCAACACCTGCCTGTACGGCGCCACCGGCGGCGAGCTGTATGCGGCCGGCCGCGCGGGCGAGCGCTTCGCGGTGCGCAACTCCGGCGCGGTGGCGGTGGTGGAAGGCGCCGGTGACCACTGCTGCGAATACATGACCGGCGGCGTGGTGGCGGTGCTCGGCAAGGTCGGCCTCAACTTCGGCGCCGGCATGACCGGCGGCTTCGCCTACGTGCTCGACCTCGAGCGCGATTTCGTGGACTGCTACAACCACGAGCTGGTCGACATCCTGCGCATCTCGCCCGAGGGCATGGAGCACCACATGCAGCACCTGCGCGGCCTGGTGACGCGCCATGTGGAGCTCACCGGCAGCGACTGGGGGCGGCAGGTGCTGCGCGACTTCCGCGGGCTGCAATACAAGTTCTGGCTGGTGAAGCCGAAGGCGGCGAGCCTCGCGGTGCTCGCTGAGGAACTCAGGAGGGCGGCATGATGCGCGCGCTTCAGATCTTCCCCTCTCCCCTTCGGGGGCGAAGCCATGCTGCTTGCGAGCCACTGGCTCGCGCATGGCTGAGCGCCCGAGCGCTGGCGCGAGGGCCGGGGCTTGCTTGGCGAGGAACGAGCCTAGCAACGGGCAGGGTGAGGGGCGGGTGCTCGCGACATCCCATGTCTCCCCTCTCCCGCTTGCGGGAGAGGGGTTGGGGGAGAGGGCGCTCTAGCTCTTCGCGTGGTCGCAACGAACAAGGCGGTTCCGTCCGCCTGCCGGCGGCCGGGCTACTTCTCTTTGCTTGTCCAAAGAGAAGTAGCCAAGAGAAACGACACCCCGCGCCGGCGCGCGGCGGGCGTCCTGCCCGCCGCGTCCCCTGCGGTGCTCGCCGCTCACCGGCCGCCAGACAACTCGGCCGTCCATGGCCTCATACAGTCTGGCTTTCCCCGGCGATCGGCTCCGCTCCTCGGCGCCGTCGAGGGGCCCCGGTCAAAGGCGCGGCCATCCTGGCCGCTTTCGTGCAACGGCAAAAACAACTGCGACTGCAGCAGCACAACTTCGCCCGGAGGTTCGCATGAGCGAGCACAAGCTGTTCCAGTTCCTTGACGTGCCGCGGCAGACGCCGCGGACGGTGCCGGTGGCGATACGCGTGCTGGGCTACGGCGAGATCGCTGGGGATTTCGGTGAGGCGAATGCGGCTTCGCAGTCGGGGCGCTGCCTGGATTGCGGCAATCCGTATTGCGAGCATGCCTGCCCGGTGCACAACTACATCCCGAACTGGCTGAAGCTGGTGGAACAGGGCCGCATCCTCGAGGCGGCGACGCTGATGTACGAGACGAACCCGCTGCCGGAAATCTGTGGCCGCGTGTGTCCGCAGGATCGCCTGTGCGAAGGCGCCTGCACACTGGAGCAGACCGCGTTCGGTGCGGTGACGATTGGCAGCGTGGAGCGCTGGGTCACCGACGAGGCGCTGCGCCAGGGCTGGCGGCCGGATCTCTCCGCGGTGCAGGAAACCGGCAAGCGCGTGGCCATCGTCGGCGCGGGCCCGGCGGGCCTGGCCTGCGCGGATCGGCTGCGCCATGCCGGCATCGCCGCCGACGTGTACGACCGCCAGAGCGAGATCGGCGGCCTGCTCACCTTCGGCATCCCGCCGTTCAAGCTGGACAAGGCGGTGGTGCGCACGCGCCGCGCCTTCCTCGAACAGCTGGGCGTGCGTTTCCTGCTTGGCCGCGAAGTCGGTCGCGACATCGAGTTCGGCGAGCTGGTGGACGATTACGACGCGGTGTTCGTGGGCACCGGCGCCTACACCTATGTCGACGGCAAGCTGCCGGGCCGCGGCCTGCACGGCGTGCACGACGCGCTGCCGTTCCTGATCGCGAACACCGAGCGCCTGCTGCGCGACGAACCGCCCGCGCCCGCGTTCGACCTGCGCGGCAAGCACGTGGTGGTGCTGGGCGGCGGCGACACCGGCATGGACTGCAACCGCACCGCGATCCGCCTCGGCGCGGCCAGCGTCACCTGCGTGTATCGCCGCGACGAGGCCAGCATGCCCGGCTCGCGCCGCGAGGTGGGCTACAGCCGCGAAGAGGGCGTCAACTTCCTGTTCCATCGCCAGCCGCTGGAAATCCTCGGCGACGAACACGGCCGCGCGCGCGCGGTGCGCGTGGTGCGCACCGAACTGGTCGACGACGGCCACGGCCGCCCGCGTCCGCGCAACGTCGAGGGCAGCGAGAGCGAGCTGCGCGCCGACGTGGTGATCCAGGCCTTCGGCTTCCAGCCCAGCCCGCCGGACTGGCTGGTCTCGCACGGCGTGAAGCTCGCGCACTCCGGCCGCGTCGTCACCGGCGCCGACGGCGCGCTGCCGCAGCAGACCAGCCACCCGCGGATCTTCGCCGGCGGCGACAACGTGCGCGGCGCCGACCTGGTGGTGCGCGCGGTGCATGACGGGCGCGAGGCCGCCGCGTCGATCGCGCGCATGCTGGCGATGCAGGCGGTGGACGCGGTGGAGCGCGTGGCCTGAACCTGTGCCGTCAGGCGGCGCGCGCGACCAGGGTCGCCGTATCCAGCGTGAATCCGCCGTCCCCGTCGATGGCGAAGTGGCGGCGCACCGCCTCCGGCGCGACCTGCTGCAGGCTGCGGATCGCCGCCACCCGCTCGGTCGGGGCGCGTGTGCGCGCCGTCCATTCGCCGAAGTCGCGCAGCGGCAGCCGTCGCGGGGTCAGGCTGTCGATGGCGAAACCGGCGCGCGCCAACGCGGCGGTCCATTCGGACACGCGGTAGTTGCGCACGTGCGACACGTCGCGCAGCAATTCGATCGCCTGCAGCCAGCTGTCCAGCAGCGCCGGCTCGGGCGAGGTCACGTCGATGAACACCGCCAGCCCGCTCGGCGCCAGCACGCGGCGCGCTTCGCGCAGGCCGGCGTCGCGGTCCTGCCAGTGGTGCGTGGTGAAGCGCGCGACCACCGCGTCGAAGGCGCCGTCGGCGAACGGCAATCGCTCGGCGGCGGCGTGCTGCACGGCGATGTTGCCCAGGCCGCGTTCGCGTGCGGTGGCCTGTACCGCGTCGAGCATGCTCGGCGTCGGGTCGCAGGCGGTGACCGATGCCACCAGCGGCGCGGCGCGATAGCAGACGTGGCCGCCGCCGCAGCCGAGGTCGAGCAGCCGTGCCGGCCGCCGCTCGCGCAGCAGGGCTTCGACCTGGTCGAGGTCGGCGCCGCCGGCGTGCACCGCACTGGTCACGTAGTCGGCGGCGCGCGGCGCGTACTGGTCGACGACGAAGGAAGCGTTCGGGTCCATCGAGGGTCTCCGTGCGGTGGGTGGCGCGATTCTGCGCGCGCGTCGCGGCCGGTGTAAGTTGCGCACTTATCCCGGTATGAACGCCACCCCTCACGACATCGACAGCGAACTGCGCCAGCGCCTGGCGCGTTTCCTGCGTGCGCGCCGCGAGGCGATGCCGCCGCCGCGAGGCGCTGCCGGCCGGCGGCGCACGCCCGGCCTGCGCCGCGAAGAAGTGGCCCAGCACGCCGGCATCAGCACCGCCTGGTACACCTGGCTGGAACAGGGCCGCGACATCGCGCTGTCGGCCGAGGCGCTGGCGCGGCTGGCCGAGGTGCTGGCCTTGTCGCCGGCCGAGCGCCGCTACCTGTTCGAGCTGGCGCGGCGGCGTGATCCGCACCCACCTGACGATGCCGGACACGAGGCCGCGCCGCCCGCCTTGCTGGCCGTCGTGCAGGCGCTGCTGATGCCGGCCTACGTGCTGGATCGCCACTGGCGGCGGCTGGCCTGGAACGCGGCCGCCATGCAGCTGTTCGCGCCATGGGCGGACAGCGGCGAGCCTTGCCTGCTGCGCTACATGTTCCTCGACGCGTCGGCGCGGCGCTTCATCGTCGACTGGGATGCCCGCGCCGCGCGGCTGGTCGCCGAATTCCGCGCCGACACCGCGCTGCATCCGGGCGACGCCGGCCTGCTCGCGCTAGTGGAGCAGCTCTGCGGCGCCAGTGCGGACTTCGCCGCGCGCTGGCGCCGCCAGGACGTGCTGGGGCGCGAGGGCGGCCGCCGCGATTTCGCGCATCCCGCGTGGGGCGCGGTGGCCTATGAACAGCTCACCCTCGTACCCGCCGGCCATGCCGACCACAAACTGGTGATGCTGTTGCCGTGGCCGACCGGCGCCGGGGCATCATGAGCGGCCGCGGGCTCTCTGTTTCTTCGTCTTCGTCTATGCCAGGAGTGACGCGATGCGTATGGGCCTCGCCGCCAACCAGTTGCACCACAGCCACCCTGACGCGGCGCTGTTCCGCTGGCTGCACGCCTGCGAACGCGGTATCCGCGAACTCGGGCTCGGCCTGCACGCGGTAGGCCGCACCCACGACGCGATCGTGCGTGCCGGTTTGCTGGCCGACTACACGCCGCTGCGCCGTTATCCCTACGGCCGCGAAGGCGGCCTGATGAAGCTGGTGGCCGAGGTGGTGGGCATGGACGGCGCGGCACGCACGCTGGACGGCGCGATCTACCTGATCGACCCGGTCGATCCGTCCTCGGTGTTCCCCGAAGCGGTGGCGCTCAAGCGCCAGTGCGTGATCCACGCCAAGCCCTTCCTCTCCACCGTGGCCTCGGCGCGCGACTGGATCGAGCTGGAGCGCATGCACGCGGGACTGGCGCCCGATCCCGGCGCCGACGACCTGCATGCACCGGCATCGCAGACGCTGGCGCTGATCGCCCACGACGCGATGAAGCCCGCGATGCTGGCCTACGCGACACAGCACTTCGACACGCTGTCGCGCTTTGCTCGCCGCGTGGCCACCGGCACCACCGGGCAGCGCCTCAACGAACTGGCCTGGAGCCGCGGCTGGCCACAGGGGCAGCCGTGGGCGGACCGCTACCAGAGCGGCCCGATGGGCGGCGACGCGCAGATCGCCGATCTGGTGCTGGAACGCCGCTGCCAGCGCGCGATCTTCTTCGAGGACCCGCACGTGGCCCGCCAGCACGAAGCCGACATCCAGCTGCTGGAACGCGCGGTGACCACGGTCACCGACACGGCGGTGTGCATCACCACGCCCCGGCTGGCCGCGCGCTGGGCCGAGGCGGTGGAGTTGCGGCGCAGCCGGCGGGTAGATGGCTGATCGCGCGGCGATCTGAAAGTGAATCAGGTGCCATTCTTTGGATGGCGAGATAGCGCTGGATATTGGCGACGACTCGCGGCGCGTTCGTTGACGACAGGTTTTCGCTCGATCACCTCTGCGAGGTTCCCATGACAAGCCGGATCGCTGCATGCTGTTGCGGACAGTTGAGCATCGAGGTGCAGGGCGAGACCCTGGGCGCCGGCGTGTGCCATTGCCTGGCTTGCCAGCGGCGCACCGGTAGTGTTTTTGCTGCACTGGCCGGATATGCCGCGCCCTGGAAAGTGAACGGCACCGCGACCGAATATGTGCGCACGGGCGATGCGGGTGCGTCGTTCCGCTTCTGCTTCTGCCCGGTCTGCGGCAGCACGGTATTCCACACCGAGGAGGGCAACGACGGCTGCGTGATGGTGGCCGTGGGCGCGTTCGCCGATCCGGCTTTCCCGCCTCCGCAGGATTCGGTCTACGAGTGCCGCCGGCACGCATGGGTGCAACTGCCCGAAGGGATCGCGCGCTATGAGAGGGATCCGGACTGAGCGCCCAACCTTCCGGAAATTCTCCGTCCTCGTGCACGAAGCGGCTGACTTCGTGCATGTGTTGAATAACGGTTCCAGATTCACTTGCCTGGCGTGGCTGGTTTCAGCCGGACGGAGGCTTGCCCCCGCGCGCACCGCTTCGATCTCTCTCCCTCCGTCGATGCTCCCCTTCCGCCATCGCCTTGAATCGGTTGAGCGATTGCAGCCACAGCGCGTTGCCTTCGGCCTCGTGCTCGCTGGCGCCATCGGGGATGCGATTGAACGGGATGCGCATGGGGGCGGCGTCGTGGGCAAGCGCGGCTTGCATGCCGCCGAAGTAGACCTTGTTGATGCCGTATTTCGTGTTGATGCGGTCCACCACGGCGTCGATCTGGCGCGGGTCGGCGGTCGGCGCGAACAGCGAACCGCTGGTCTGCGCGCGGTCGGCGAGGCGCAGCAGGGTGACGCTGACCGACAGCGGCACGGCGCGCGCGGGGCCGGGCAGCAGGCGGCCGCGCACGCGGCCGGCGGCGAGCATGCCCGCCAGCAGGTGCAGCAGGCCGCGGCTGTCGTCGGTGGGTTCGAAGTTGATGGCGCCTTCCCAGCGTTCGTCGTAGCCGACGTAGCGGATGCGCACCGCCATCGCGCCGGCCAGCAACTGCTCGCGGCGCAGGCGCATCGCCGCCTTCACTAGCAGTTTCTTCAGCACCGCCATCGCGCCCTCGGGGTTGCGCAATTCGGGACCGAGCACGTGCGAGTGGCCCAGCGAGCCGCGCGTGCTCGCGGCGGCGGGTAGCCAGGCGCCGCGCAGCAGGCCCCACATGCGTTCGCCTTCGATGCTGCCCCAGGCACGGCGCAGCACCAGCTTCGAGGCCGCGGTGAACTGGGGGACGGTGAAGATGCCCTCGGCATTGAGGCGAACCTCCATCGAGGCGCCGATGCCGCACAGGTCGCGCAGCTTGAGGCCATGCAGCGCCTGCGGCAGGTCTGCCTGCTCGATCACCACCAGACCGTCGGGCTTCTGCATGTCGGTGGCGGTCTTGGCGAGGAAGTCGTTCGGTGCGATGCCGACCGAGCAGCGGATCGCGCCGCCGGGCGCGACTTTCGCGATCTCCTCCTTCACCTGCCGCGCGATGCGTTCGGCTTCCGTGCGCTGGCGCTGGCGACCGACCAGCTCGCAGGCCATCTCGTCGATGGAGCCGACATGGGCGATCGGAATGGCATGGTCGATCGCCTCGATCAGCACCTGGTGCCAGTGCACGTAGCGCTCCGGCCGCGCGGCGACGATGGCGATGCCGGGGCACAGCCGCCGCGCCTCGCGCACCATCGTGCCGGTGGTGACGCCGAAGGCCTTGGCCTCGTAGCTGGCGGCGATCAGGCTGGTGGTTTCCGCCGCCACCGGCGCCACGCCCACCGGCCGCCCGCGCAGCGCCGGCACCTCGTGCTGTTCCACCGAGGCGAAGTAGCTGTTGAAGTCGACGAACAGGCTGCGCAAGGTCATGACGCGGGTTCCGGGCGGGCCGGGAGGAATAGCATGCGCCGGTCGCGCGGTGCGAGACAGGGGCGGCGCGAATCGGCGACATCGGTGGAGCCGTGGTGCAGACTGGGCAGCCGTGCAGGCGCGGGCTCATGTGGAGACACGGTTCCATGCATTCACTCAGCAAGTTTCTGGTTTTCGCCGTGGCCGTGACCATGGCGTTCAGCGCGAAGGCGGTGTCGGTGAGCCAAGCGGGTGCCGCCAAGCCATATCAGGATCTGCTCGATTTCCGAGGTGCGCCAAGCACGCCGACGGACCGTGGCTTCAACATCTTCTTCGACGCCGGTGCGTGGCAGGGCTACAGCCTGCCGAGGGTTGGCGACGGCCACGCAGGCCGCCGCGGTCGAGAAGACGATGATGGACCCGCGCAAGTTCGCCACGTCCATGCCGTTTCCCACGCTGGCCGCGGACGATCCGCGCTTCTCGCCAGTGAGGGGCTACTGGCGCGGACCGGTGTGGCTGGACCAGTCGCTGTTCGGCGTCGAGGCCCTGCGGCGTTACGGCTACACCACGCAAGCCGATGCGATGGCGCGCCGGCTGGTGCTGGACGCGAAGGGGCAGGCGAACGGGCAGGCGACGTTCCGCGAGAACTACGATCCGCTGACCGGGCAGGGCGAGCAGTCGCAGAACTTCAGCTGGTCCGCGGCGAGCTATCTGCTGCTGTTGCGGGGACGCGCGGCGAATTGAGTGCGGGTCTCGGGATGCCGCTCAGCAGGAAAACCCGTTCGCGCTGAGCGTAGCTTGCGCCAGCAATCGATGTCGAAGCGGCCGGGGAGAGTGCCCTTCGACTTCGGCCCTGCGAGCCTGCGCTCAGCGCGAACGGTGGGGCAAAAGCTGAACTTGGTTGCCAACCAGGATTTGCCAGGGAATACCGGTTCTACCTTGCCTGGTTCCGCTGATGCCGTGAGGCGGTGCAGGTTGCGTGCCTGCGTCGCCTCACGGTGAGGGTGGTGCATACCGGGATGAATTTGCCAAGCCTCAGAAGTGGACGCGTGCACCAAGCATCACATACCGCTCGGAGAAGTTCGTCGAGACCAGCTGATCGGGCCAGGTGAGGTAGTACTTCTGTTTCTCGTTGGTCAGGTTTTGTCCCTGGGCATAGAGCTGCAGGTGCTTGTTCACCTTGTACGTCACGCTGGCGGCCAGGTACGTCTGCGGCATGGCGTATTCGTCGAAGCCCGTCACGCCAAGCCAATTGGTGCTGACCAACTCCTTGCTGCGGTAGTTCAAGGCCAGTCGCGCCTGCCAGTGATCGTCCTGGTACCAGACGATGAAGTTGCCCGATTTTTCCGAGTTGCCGGGGAAGGGCACCGAATTGCCCGCCAGATCCCGCTTGCCGGTCGTGCTCGGGCTGTAGGTGCCGTTGATCTCCACGCCGGTGTGCGACAGCAGCCCGGGCAGGAAAGTGAACGCCTGCTTGTAGTCCGCCTCGACGCCATGCAGTTGGGCGCCTTCGCCCTGCACCAGGGTGGATACCGGAACGCAGCGATCGCGGACGACACCGTCGGCATCCGGCAGATTGCATTGCACGGTGCCGCTGTTTTGCACGAAGCTTGCGATTCTCATGTTGAACAGGGCGAGGCTCACCATGCTGCCTTCGTTGAAGTAGTACTCCAGCGAGGTGTCGTAATTGGTGGATTGCCACGGCTTCAGGTCGGGGTTGCCGTTGGACGACGCGCCGCTGACGGGGAGCACGTGTTGGCCGTTCGGCAGCGTGATCGCCACCGCCTCGAAGCTCTCCGAAATGCCGCCGCCCCACTGGTCCAGGGTCAACGGCATCATGTTCTTGGACATGGCGAAACGCCACGTCAGGGAGGGTGTCATGTGTACCGCGAAATTCAATGCGGGCAGCCAATAGTCATGGCTGTTGTTTGACATGACCGAGCCGCCGGCCGGCGCCATCGCGCCGTACGCCGCCGCCGATCCCGACAGGTACTGGGTCACCCCCAGGTTCATGTGGACGTAACGCATGCCGAAGTTGCCGTCGAACGGCACGCCACCGAGAGTGCCGCCGAATGCCGCCTCACCGAATGCCTTGACCGTGTGGAGCGACACGTTCCAGTTCGCCGTGGGATCCGCGCCGTGCTGCAGGCCAGGCGCCAGCGAGTTGATGAAGGCGACGGGATCCGACATCGCGTGCGGGTCCAGTCCCACGATGGATACGCCGCCCAGGTTGTAAGTGTGCAGGTGATCGCTGATCGAGGCCGGCAGGTCGGAAAGAGTTGCGTTGCCCAGCGGATTGCCGTGGAAGTAACCGACGGCGTTGCCGGCGGTGCAGGCGCCGGGTACGCCACCGCCATCCAGAATCTGGTCCGCGTACACCCAGCGCACCAGGCAGCCATTCGGGTCGCTGGCCCCGTTGCCCGCATAGAGCGGAGTCAGACCGACCCAGGAGTCGTTGTTGGCGCTGCGCACGCTGTTGGAAACGCCGGCCTTGACGGTCAGATCCGGATTGAACTCGAACGCCCCGTCGAGCTGTGCGTAGAAGTTGCCTGCCGCCTGGTTGCCGCCACTGGAGTCGAAGCCCTTGTTGACGAAGGTACTGGGATCAGTGAGTCGCGCCGCCAACCCAGGCGAAACGGAGAGGGGCTGGTCGCTGCGCATGTTGATGCCGACCACCTCGGACCCCGGCACCATGCCGGCGGGGTTGAACGGGTAACTTCCGGTCGGGCCGGGATAGTAGCCGGGGGGCAGCGTCACGCCAGGCATCAGGTGGTTGCCCCACGCCGTTCCGTCGTCCTGGACGAACTGGATGTCCGCATAGGAGTTTTCGCTCGTCGCGGTGTTGTCAGCGAGAGCCAGATGCGCGGTGAACGGACCGCCGTTGTCGTACGTCAGCTTCGCGGTGAAATTGCGTGCTGTGGATGTCGTTTGTGTCGCCGTGGACGCGCTGCGGAAGCCGCCCAGGTAGTAGTCGAAACTCTGGACCGTGTAGAACTGCTGGTTCCAGTCGCCCGCCTGGGTGCCGGTCGGTCCCGTCGGGTTGATGAAGTCGATCCCGGTGCCGCGCGCCGCGGTCGGGATGAGCGTGGCCACGTTGTGGTTCAGCCCCTCCGGGACGGTGTTGACGTCGTAGGAGTCCTGCTTCTGGTGGGTGTAGAAGCCGTCCACGTTGAGCAGAAAGCTGTCGCCCAGGCTGGCGGCAAACGCCATATGCAGGCCCAGGCGCTTGCGCTGCATGCTCGCGTCGTTGGCGGTCATGGCGCCGTCGCCGGGTATCATGAACGCGGCATTCCTGATGCCGCCCACCTCCACGCTGCCGTCCGGCAATTGCACGATGCTCGGCGGCACCGGCACCGAACCCCAGCCGGAGATGAAGCCGTTGTTCGCCGTATTGTTTGCGTCGGAGGCGTTTTCGCCGCCGATGCGGCCACCATCGTAAAACCCGTTGGAACTGTTGTTTCGCGTGAGATCCGAATACGAGGCCGACAGCAGCGCGCCCCATATGCCGCCGTCGTTGAAATTGATGGTGGTGTCGACAGTGGGTCCGTTCTTCTTGGTGACGCTGCCGCGCGCGCCCTCGGCGGATGCCGTGACGGACCAGCCGGGATTGAAATCGAACGGTTGATACGTCCGCAGATTGACGGTGCCGGAGATGCCCGAATCAAGCATGCTCGCGGTGGGCGACTTGAACACGTCCACTCCACTGAACATGGCGGCGGGGAGCGTGCCGTAGTTGGGTTGGATGGAATCGATGTTGTCGGCGGTGATGAACGGCAGGCCGTTGAGGGTCGTGCCCACTTCCGGCAGGCCGCGCACGCTGAGGCTGGTGCCTTCGCCCGCCGAGCGGTCGATCTGTACGCCGGTCAGGCGCTGCAACGAGTCGGTGATCGATACATCCGGCAGTTCGCCGATGTTGACGGCCGTAATGCTGTCTTCGATGTTGGGGGCGTTCCGCTTGATGTCGATGGAGCGTTGTTGCGAAGCCTGGATGCCCGCTGACACCGTGACCCCCTGCAGTTGAACCGCGGCCTTTTTGTTCTCTTGCTTCTTTGCCATGGTGTCGTCTTGCGGTGTGGGCGTCGTTGCCGCCGGGCCACTGGTCGTGATGGCTGCGGGCACGGTGCCGCCGGTTGCCGCCGGCGTACCTGCGCAGGCCGCACCTGCGGCCAGAGCCAGCGTCGTTCCGACAACGGCAAGCAACGCATTGCGTACGGAGTACGCCAAGAACTTCTGCTGCATTTTCTCCCTCCCACGTGAATGTCATGGTTTGTTGCGGGGCTGCGTTACTGCTGCCGCGGACGAACCCCGCATTACGGCAAGAAGCCAGTCGCACCGGATCCATCCGTGCCATGCGCGCCATCCGTCCCCGCGGACAACGCCATCAATGACATCCACATGCAAAACGCGGCAAACCAACTCGGCGTCATGGCGTCAGCGCAGCTGTGAAGGTCATCTACACATATTGTAGTATATTACGTTTATACCTCTTTTGAGGGTATGTCAAGAACGCCCTGTGCGATTTCCTCAGGGCATCGAATGAATGAGGAAGCGCGTCCCGGTCCGCGATCGGGAGGTGCGCCGCCGGTGGCGGGGCCGGCTTGCATGCGGGTCGGCTGAACAGGTTCGTCGGCGGCACTTCTAGCCTGCGAATTGCTGGTCCATGGGGAGACGAGGCGCATGCCGTGACGACATGCGCGAAGCCGTGGTGACGAGGGCGGCATGACACCGAACGGTCAGGTCTCGAAGGATCACGGCGCGCCGCGCGTGCCCGGCATTACCGTGCCTGTGGCGAGCTGCAGCGCCATCCCATCGAGGTGCCGGCGTCGAGCCGGGCACACCTCGTTGCAATGGCTATGGCTCATCCACGGCGACGACCGCGATCGACTTGGCCGGCAATTCAAAAGCTAGGCTGCCGTGCTCTGCCTGGCCGGCATAGGCGACCGGATGAATCGTGTCCGGCGCCGCGAACGTGTTGTGGCTGTCCATCTTCGGTCCGCTCAGGATCTGACCGCTGGCGGTGCCGTTCAGCCCGGTCTCGACATGCGCGCCGCGATCTGGATCGAGGTTGACCAGCGCGAGATAGAGTCTGCCGTCGGTGCCGCGCGCGACCGATGCATCGACCATCGGCAGCCGGTGCTTGCCTTCCACGTAATCGGGCCCGCTGACCGTCGCCGGGTAGGGCGTGGCGCCCTGGAACGGCACGTACATGTGGAAGACGTGGTAGGTGGGCGTCAACAGCATCCTGTCGCCATCGGTGAGCACCATGGCCTGCAGCACGTTGACCATCTGCGCGATCGTCGCGAGCTTCACCCGGTCGGTATGGCGGAAGAAGACGTCCAGCGTCAGCGCCGCCACCTCGGCGTCGCGCAACGTGTTCTGCTGGTAGAGGAAGCCGGGATGGCTGCCGGGCGCCTGGTCGTACCAGGTGCCCCACTCGTCGACGTCGAGCGCGACTTTCTTGCCCGGGTCGTACTTGTCCATGATCGCCGAATGCTTGGCGATCAGTGTGTCGATGTAGCGCGCCTTGCTCAGCGTCGTCGCCCATTCGTCCTTGCTGAAGCCGGTCGCGGATCCCTTGTGCTCCCAGGAGGGGCCCGGGATGGTGTAGTAGTGCAGGCTGATGGCACCCATCTGCCTGGCCGCGCCGCGCATCATCGTGTCGGTCCAGGCGTAGTCGGCTTCGTTGGGGCCCGAGGCGATCTTGACGAAGTCGGGCGCGCCCGGCGCCGGGTTCACGAACGTGGCGTAGCGTTTGAACAGGCTGGCGGCGTAGTCGGCGGTCATGTTGCCGCCGCAGCCCCAAAGTTCGTTGCCGTAGCCGACATACTTCAGGTTGGTCCATGGCTTGTCGCGACCGTTGGTGCGCCGCTCCTGCGCGAGTGCGGAATCGCCGCCGGCGGTCATGTACTGCACCCACTGCCGTGCATCGTAAGCCGGTAGCGAGCCCAGGTTGAGCGAGACATAGGCGTCCGCGCCCAACGCCACGGAGTAGTCCATGAACTCGTTGGTGCCGAAGCTGTTGTCGTCGGTGACGCCGCCCCAGTTGGTGTTGATTCCCCTGGGCCGCCCGGCGTCCGGACCGACGCCGTCGCGCCAGTCGTAAGTGTCGGCGAAGCAGCCGCCGGGCCAGCGGATCACGGGCACGTGCAGCGCCTTCAGCGCATCCATCACGTCGGTGCGATAGCCGTTGCGGTTGGGGATCGACGAATGATGCCCGACCCAGATGCCGTCGTAGATGCCGCGGCCGAGGTTCTCGGCGAACTGGCCTTCGACTGCCGGCGCGATCACCGGGCCGGGGTGGTTCAGGTCGATGGTCAGCCTGACATTGGCCGGCGCGCGCTGCGCGACCGCCGACCCGCACAGGGCGACGGTCGCGAGCGCGGCTAGAAGCGCTCGTTGCGTGCTGTTGTTCGCCTTCAGAGACTGCGGTCGAGACATGTCATCCCTTTACCGGATCGCCCCGACATCGACCGGCGACGTGTACGAACCGAAATTGATGAGCGAGACGGTGCCGAGGCCACCGGGTGTGGCGTCGGTCTTCCAGACGGCGATGGTGATGTCGTTGTTGCCGTGCGGGTCGATCACGCCGTTGGGAATCGGGAAGCGATGCTGCGGGCCGAGCTCGGCCACGTAGTTGCCCATCTGCCAGCCGTTGACGAAGATCGTCGCGCGGTAATGCCGACCCGGCGGATCCGTGATCTCCAGTCCCAGCGACGTGTCCTGGCCCTTGGGCAGGCTGAGCTGGATGTTCGTGCGGTACCACGTCACGCCGGGCTGGGCGGAGTCCGACGGCAGGGTCGCGGACTGCCAGTCCGCGGCAGGGCCGGGCTTGAGCGGCCAGCCCTGACGCTCGCCATACAGACCACCGAAGTTGTACGGGCCGCGTTGCGGGCTCTCGTCGACGAGCGCGCCCTGCAGGCGCCAGGTGATCGCCTTGGCGTCGGCGCCGAGCGGCTCGGCCGAGACGATGCCGCGCGCGGTGCGGTTCTCGCCGGTGGAGTTGTAGTCCTCCTCGTGGCCCATGTCGACGGTCAGGACCGAGACGACGTTGTCGCCCGGCACCAGCATCGCGGAGGGGAAGCCGAACGCGCCGAGCTCGTTGCGTGTCACGCTGCCGAGGAAGTGCCCGTTGAACCACACCGAGAAGGCGCCCGCGACGCCGCCACTCTTCACCGCGAGCTTGAGGCCCGTGGGGGCGGTGTGAGTGGCATCGACGGTGAAGTGGCCGCGATACCAGGTGTTGCCAGTATGGAAACCGTAATCGTCGGCGAACAGTACCGGCAGCGTGCCGGGCTTGGTGACGCTGCTGGTGGTGGTGCGGTTGGCGACGCGCCATTGAGAGTCGTTGAAGCCACGGGCGATCTCCGGTGCGCCGGCGCGCTGCGTCCAGTGATCGAGCTGCGGTAGCGTGACCGGTTGCGGTACCGGCAGGCTCACGGCCAAGCTGCCCGAAGCAGTGTGTGCGGCGGCGAGCGGCTGGCCGTTCCAGGTCACCTTGGTCGCGTCGCCGGCGAACAATTCCGCGTTGGCATCGCTGTCGCCATCGCCGGTCAATGCCAGCGTGCCGTCGGTGTAGTGCGCGCTGCGCAGCAGGTGCGAGCCGAGCAGCAACACGGCACCCTGCGGTGTGTCCTGTCGCCAGACGCGTTGCGTGGCCTGGTCGTCGCCGATCAGCAGCAGCAGCGGCCGCTGGCCGCCGTCGACCAGCACGCGCGCCAGGCCGTCATGCCGGTAGTCCAGCCGCAGGCCGTCCTTGCCCCAATGCTGCGTCACGTTGCCGGACAGCACCGTCACCTTCGGCTTGGCGGCGTAGTCGAGCAGGGTTTCGCCGTCGCTGCCGTGGCGACCGTAAAGCACGGCGATGTCGCGGCCGCCTATCGCAGCGTTCGTCATCAGCTCGGAGGTCGAATAGTCCATGCGCGTTGTGCCAAGCATGTAGTCGGCCAGCAGCAACTTGCTGTCGCGCCCGTCGATGGCGATGGCGGTGCCGGGCTGCTGCGGGATGTCGAACTTGCCTTCCTTCAGCGCCAGCGAGAGATGCGTGGTTTCGACGGTCGACGCGGTGGTATCGCCGTGGCGGACGAGATGGAATTGCGTGCCCGTATCCGGATTGATCCGCGCGCGGTCGACGAGAACCGGGTTGTCGAGTCGGTCGGGCGCCAGCGCATCGGTCTTGGTGATCGGCGCGACCGCGTGGAGGAAATAGCCGATCCGCTTGTCCTCGTAGTACTTGGGGTCGAACTGGCGGGCTTCGGTGATCGCGGCGCCGTAATCGTAGGAGGTGTAGTTCTGCGGGATCGCCTGCCAGCCCCACGAGGTGCCGCCGAACAGCATGTAGAAGTTCTGCGCCGTCGCCCCCGCCGCGATGTTCTCCTTGTAGAACACGTTGGCGAAGCGGTCGTTGATCAGCTGCGCGCACTTGGGGTAGCCGGGGCCGCCCCAGGGATCGAATGCGCCACCTTGGAATTCGGCGGTGAACAGCGGTTCGCCGGCGAAGTGATTTGCGGCCAAGTCCGGGGCGGGCTTCCATTGCGTCGGATGCGAGCAGTCGAAGCCTTGCGGGTAATAATCCGAACCACTGACCTGCACCGCGCCCTTGCCGCTGACGAAGGTCGCGTCGTGGTTGCCAACCAGCGGGACGGTGATGCCGTCGGCGCGCGCCTTGTCCTCGAGGTGCTGCATGTAGTCGCGGCCTGCAGGCGAGCCGTTGTAGTACTCGTTCTCGACTTGGTAGGCGATCACCGTGCCGCGCCCGTTGGTGAGCTGGTGGCGGGCGAGGACGCGGTCGATCTGCGTCATCCACTGGTCGGCCAGCTTGAGGTAGGCGGGATCGGGGCTGCGGTTCTTGACTGGCTTTTCGGTCATCCACAACGGGAACCCGCCGCTGTCGACCTCGGCGTTGATGTAGGGGCCCGGGCGGGCGATCACGTAGATGCCGGCATCACGCGCGTCGTCGAGCAGCTTGTCGACGTTGCGGATGCCGCTGAAGTCGTACTGGCCGTCGCGCGGCGAGTGATAGCCCCAGGAGAAATAGATCGATGCGGTGTTGAACCCGGCCGCCTTCATCTTCTGGAAGACGTCCGGCCATAGATCGGGGCTGGGCAGGCGATAGGGGTGGACTTCACCCGACCAGATATAGGTGCGCTTGCCGTCGATGAGGAAGCTGTACTGGTCGAAGCTGATGCGGTGATCCGCCGGGGTGGATGCCGTGGTTTCGGCGCGCACGTCGGTGGGCATGGCGGCTGCGAACGTGAGGCCGCTAGCGGCCAGCAGGAGCTTGGCCCATGGACGATGATTCATTGCGATTCTCCCCATATCGTGATCAAAAAAGCCTGGCGTGCGCCGTCGTCCTTGCCCCTGGGGCCCGGCTTCCTGCAGGCTGCATCCCCCCTGGCGTGCGCCGATGGATGCGTGTGCGCGTCAACACATGCACAAGCGATGGGCGCCGACGCTGCATGCCGAAACGGTGCGTGTGCAGCCGCTCGTCGAACCTGCGGTCCAAGTCCACCATGCCGCCGAACGCCAGGCAGGCACCGGCAGCGAAGCAAATCGGTCCTCCGGCTGTCCCGTTGCGGCGGGTGGTTTCCATGGGCCGTCTGCTCGCCATTAAATATTATTTTATGATGTAAAACTTGAGCGACGACATGTCAAGTCGCAACGCAACGGCGCGTATCGCGGCCGCGTCACGATGCGCGGGCATGGCGCGCGATTGCATCGAATGGATCGGCAGCGGGAATGCTGCAAAGGGCGGACGTGGTTCCGGAGTGCACCACTCGCGGCATGAACTGGCGCAGTTGCGACGACATACACAATCCCGCGCGGCGCTGCCGGCCTCGTCTGCCTGGGCCGGCGGGATGTCGTCGAATCAGCAGTCGCCCAGCCAGGCGAGGTCGAAGCGGACGCAGTCCGGGTTGTCGTTGCCGTCTTCCCGCGGGGTGCCGAAGCGGTCGTCCGGCAGTGCCGCCATCACCGAGTGCATCGAGAGGATCGGCATTGGGCGCGCAGCCCGCGACCCCACGCTGGCGTGCCGTCGCAACAAGCGCGCGAGCCCGGCACCGGGCAATTCACTGCCCGATCCGCCGCAGCGGCTGGCCCGCCATCAGCTTGCGCTCGATCTGTTCCAGCGTGACGCCCTTGGTTTCCGGCACCAGCCAGATCGTGAACGCGATGAACACCACGTTGAACGCGGCGTACAGCCAGAACGTCTCGGCCTGGCCGATGCCGTTGAGCAGTGGCAGGAACGAAAGGCCCACCAGCCAGTTCGCCACCCAGTTGGTGAAGGTGGAGCAGCCGATGCCGAAGTCGCGGCCCTTGAGCGGCTGGATCTCCGAGCACAGCGTCCAGATCAGCGGGCCGGCCGACATCGCGAAGCCGACGATGAAGACCAGCAGCATGACCACGGTGAAGGTCTGTTCGCCGTGGCTGTGGATGCCCAGGTGCATCATCGTGCCGACCACGCCGAGGCCGATCGCCATCACCACGAAGCCGATGTACAGGATCGGCTTGCGGCCCAGTTTGTCGACCAGGCCGATCGCGATGAAGGTGGCCAGCACGTTGACCAGGCCCACTATCGCGGTGAACCACATCTGCGATTCGGTGTTGTAGCCCATGTCCTGGAAGATGCGCGGCGCGTAGTACATCACCACGTTCATGCCGGTGAGCTGCTGCATGATCTGCAGCAGCACACCCAAGCCCACCGAGCGGCGGAAGTTGCGGTTCTGCTGGAAGAGATGCCAGCCGCGTTGCGGCGTCTTCAGCTGTTCGCTGATCTCGCCGATTTCCTTGGCGATGGCGCCGCTGCTGCCGAGCAGCTTGCGCAGCACTTGCTCGGCCTCCGGCTGGCGACCCTTCATCATCAGCCAGCGCGGGCTTTCCGGCAGGAAGGCCACGCCGAGCAGGAACAGCGCGCCGGGGATCGCGATCACGCCCAGCATCCAGCGCCAGTTGCCCGAGTAGCTGAAGGCGGTGTCGGAGAGGAAGGCGACCAGGATGCCGATGGTGATCATCAGCTGGTACAGCGAGATCATCGCGCCGCGGATCGATTCCGGAGCGATCTCGGCCAGGTACAGCGGTGCGGTGAAGCTGGCGAGGCCGATCGCCAGGCCGAGCACGAGGCGGCCGACGATCAGCACGTGCGGTGTCCAGGCCAGGCCGCACAGCACCGAGCCGCCCACGAACAGCACGGCACCGAGGATCAGCGTGCGTTTGCGGCCCAGCTGGCTGGACAGCCAGCCCGCCACCAGCGCGCCCAGTGCGGCGCCCAGCATCATGATGCTGACGATCCATCCGAGCATGTCGTCGCCGATGCCGAAATCCTTCTGCAGGAATTGCTGCGCGCCGGAGATCACGCCGATGTCGAGGCCGAACATCAGGCCGGCCAGCGCGGCCAGGATGCAGGTGAACACGGCGGTGGCCTTGCCGTGCGTGGCGGCGGGTGGTGCGGTGGTGGCGCTCATGAGTCTCTCCCCGTGGAATGGCGTGCGTGCGGTGTTGCTGGATGGACAACCGTCGCGGCTGAAGCCGCTCCTACACCGTATCGGACCGTCGGAGCGGCTACAGCCGCGATACGTTTTCTCCAGACCCTCCATGGGCATCGACCGTGTTCATGGCGCACCGCCCGCAGGCGGCGTGCCGGCAAAGCGTGGCTCCGGCACGCCGCGCACCCCGACGCGCGTGCCGAACAGCGCGCCGGCCAGCGGCTCGCGCGCCAGTGTGGCAGCGTCGAGACCGTCGCGGGCGCTGGTGACGTAGAGCGTGTCCAGCGCGGCGCCGCCGAAGGCGGGGCGGGTGGGCTGGCTGGCCGGCACCGGCAGGATGCGGTCGATGCCACCGTCGGTGCGATAGCGCACCACGCGACCCGAACCCCATTGCGCATTCCACAGCCCGCCCTCGGCGTCGACGCAGGAGCCGTCCGGTTCGCCCGTCGCGTCGCGCAGGTCGGCGAACAGGCGCGAGGGGCCGAGCGTGTCGCCGTAGGTGCAACAGCGGATCGTGCGCGTCAGCGAATCGCAGTAGTACAGCGTGCTGCCATCGGGGCTGAAGGCGAGACTGTTGCTGATCGCCACGCCTTCCAGCGGCAGCTTCTCCAGCCGGAGCCCGGCGTCCAGGCGCCAGAAGCCGGCTATGGCCTGCTTCACGCCACCGTCGACGGGCTCGTGCAGGGTGCCGAACACGAAGCGGCCCTGGCGGTCGCAGGCGCCGTCGTTGCAGCGCGTGGGGAGTTCCGGTTCCACCTCGCACAATGTGTGCAGCGCGCCGTCGGCGAGCCTGAAGAACGCCAGTCGCGAGGCCAGCGCCAGCAGCAGCCAGCCGTCCGTTTCGCAGAGCGCAAACGAGGCGAGTCGCTCGGGCAATCGCCACTGTTTCGTTTCGCCGCTGACGGGCACGTGCCGCCACAGCGTGGCGGCATGGATGTCGGTCCAGTACAGCGCCTGCGCACGTTCACACCAGACGATGCCTTCGCCCAGCACGTTGCCCGCTTCCACGATGACCTGCATGGGAGCGGATGGCGCGTTCATACCCAGCCGCCGTCGACGATGAAATCCTGGCCGGTGCACATGCGGCTGTCGTCGGCGGCGAGGAACAGCGCCATGCGCGCCAGGTCCTCGGCCATCAGGTAGCCGGGCAGGCATTGCACGCGCGCGATCTCGGCCTCGCCTTCGGCGTCCAGCCACAGCGCGCGCTGCTTTTCTGTGATTACCCAGCCGGGTACCAGCGCGTTGATGCGGATGTGCTGCTGGCCCAGCTCACGCGCCATGCCGTTGACGAAGCCGTGCACCGCGGCCTTGGCCATCGCGTACAGCGGATAGCCGGCGTTCTTCTTCATCCAGCCCGTGGAGCCGAGGCAGATGATGGCGCCGCCGCCGAGCCGTTGCATGTCGGGAATCACCGCGCGGGTGGCGAACACCTGATGGCGCAGGTTCACCGCCACGTTGCGCTCGAATGCGGCGGCGTCCACGTCGGCCAGCGCGTGGCGCACGTCGTTGGCGGCGTTGTTGACCAGCACCGCGATGGGGCCGAGGTGTTCGCGTGCTTCGACGATCGCGCGTTGCAGCGCAGCCAGATCGGTGACGTCGCAGGGCAGGAAGTGCGGCGTATGTGCCACATCATTCAGCGTCGCCAGCAGCGCTTGCGCGCCAGCCTCGTCCACGTCGAGGAAGGCCACCTTCGCGCCTTGTCGCGCGAAGTGCTCGACGAAGGCGGCGCCGATGCCGGTGGCGCCGCCGCTGATCAGCACGCTGCGATCGCGCAGGCTGGGATAGCTGGCGTAGCGGTCGGCCATCGCGCTCACCATTCCGCCACGCTGCCGTCGTCGTGGCGCCAGACCGGGTTGTGCCACTGGTGGCCCACCTTGGCGCGCTCGGCCACGTAGGCCTCGTTCACCTCGATCCCAAGGCCCGGGCCCTTCGGCATCGCCACGTAGCCGTCGGCGTAGGCGAACACATTGCGGTCGGTGATGTAGTCGAGCAGGTCGTTGCCGGTGTTGTAGTGGATGCCCAGGCTCTGCTCCTGGATGAAGGCGTTGTGGCACACCGCGTCCAGCTGCAGGTTCGCGGCCAGCGCGATGGGCCCCAGCGGGCAGTGCAGCGCCAGCGCCACGTCGTAGGCTTCGGCCATCGCGGCAATCTTGCGCGTCTCGGTGATGCCGCCGGCGTGCGAGGGGTCGGGCTGGATGATGTCCACGCCGCCGGTCTGCAGCACGCGCTTGAAATCCCAGCGCGAGTACAGGCGTTCGCCCAGCGCGATCGGCGCCGGCGAGATCGCGGCGAGTTCCGGAATGCATTCCAGGTATTCGGACAGCACCGGTTCCTCGATGAACATCAGCTTGAACGGTGCCAGCTCACGCATCAGCACCTTGGCCATCGGCTTGTGCACGCGGCCGTGGAAGTCCACGCCGATGCCGATGTCCGGGCCCACCGCGTCGCGGATCGCTTGCACGTTTTCCAGTACGCGTTCGACCTTGGCGTGCGTGTCGACGTATTGCATTTCCTCGGTGGCGTTCATCTTCACCGCAGTGAAGCCGCGCGCCACCGCGTCCTGCGCCGCCTTGGCCGTGTCGGCGGGACGGTCGCCGCCGATCCACGAGTACACGCGGATGCGCTCGCGCACCGGCCCGCCCAGCAGCTCGTACACCGGCCGGCCGAGATCCTTGCCCTTGATGTCCCACAGCGCCTGGTCGATGCCGGCGATCGCGCTCATCAGCACCGGGCCGCCACGGTAGAAGCCGCCGCGGTAAAGCACGTTCCAGTGATCCTCGATATGGCGCGGGTCCTTGCCGACCAGGTAATCGGCCAGTTCATCGACGGCGGCGGCCACGGTGTGCGCGCGGCCTTCCACCACCGGCTCGCCCCAGCCCGTGATGCCGGCATCGGTGTCGATGCGCAGGAACAGCCAGCGCGGCGGCACCTTGTAGACGGTGAGCTTGGTGATCTTCATGCGTGTGTTTCCAAGTCATGCCAGGCCTGCGCGAAGGCGCGGGCTCGTTGAATCGTGTCGTCGAGACTGCGACCCGGCGCGAACAGTGCCGAGCCGATGCCGAAGCCGGCGGCGCCCGCGGCGACCCAAGGCGCCATGTTGTCGGGGCTGATGCCGCCCACCGGCATGACGGGCACCTCGCGCGGCAGCACCGCGCGCCAGGCCTTGAGCACGGCGGGTGCGGACTGCTCGGCGGGGAACAGCTTCAGCGCGTCGGCGCCGGCGTCCAGCGCGGCGAAGGCTTCGGTGGGTGTGGCCACGCCGGGCACGCAGAGCAGGCCGGCGGCCTTGGCGGCGCGGATCACCATGGTGTCGGCGTGCGGCATCACGATCAGCCGCCCGCCCGCATCGGCCACGGCGACGACATTGGCCGGCGTCATCACGGTGCCCGCGCCCACCAGCACGTCGGGACCCAGCGCCTTGGCGAGCCTGGCGATGCTGTCGATCGGCCGTGGCGAGTTCAGCGGCACTTCGAGCATGCGGAAGCCGGCCTCGACGATGGCGTGGCCGGTGGCCACCGCCTCGTCGGGCGTGAGGCCGCGCAGGATCGCCACCAGCGGCAGCGGCTTGAGCCAGGGGGTCAGCATGCGTGGATTTCCTCGGAGACGATGCCGGCCTGCACGGCGATCCGCCACAGGCCGCGGGCGGCGGCGTCCTGCACGGGCGGCGGCAGGTCGATATCGAACAGCGCGGCGGCGCGGCGGTAGCGTTCGCACAGCGCCGCGTCGCCGATCAGCTGCAGCGGCGTATCGCGGCGGGCGAGGCCGTCGGCCAGCGCGGCGCGGAATTCCTCGCCGACCAGCAGGCCGGAGAGGTAGTCGGACACGGACGCGGGCGCCAGGGCGCCGTCCAGCATCAGCGCGCGGGCGGAGAACAGCCGGCCCAGTGCGCCGGCCGCGCCGCTGTCGCGCGCCGCGGCGACGCCGCGTTCGAAGGCAGCGTCGTCGTCGTCGGCCTCGACGCCGGTGGCGCCGAGGATCGAGTGCTGGCGCAGCACCGCGAACAGTTCGCCGGTCATCCGGGTGCGGAAGCCGCACACGGCGCCGTCGCGTACCACGGCCCATTTGCTGTGCGTGCCGGGCAGGATGAAGGACGAGGCCGCGGCGAGTTCCGGTTGCAGCGCCAGCGCGCCGAGCAACTGGGTTTCCTCGCCGCGCATCACGTCGGGGCCGTCTGGGTCGCGCAGGCCGGGCACCAGATGGACGTCCATGCCGTCGGCGGCGCGCAGGCCGGCGAGCGCGTCACCGAGGCGCGCCACGTCGGCGGGCAGGTCGAGGTAGGGCGCCTCGCGCCAGCCGCCGCGGCTGCCGACCATGCCGCAGGCCAGCCGCGGCAGCGCCGGCCAGCCGGCGGTGATGTCGGCCAGCGCGGCGTCGTAACCGCCGGCCGGCAACTGGCGGATGCCCCAGGGACGTGCGCGCGTCTCCGCGATGCGGCCCGTGCCGTCGTAGCGGTAGGCGCGCAGGCTGCTGGTGCCCCAGTCGAGTCCGATCAGGCCGGCCATGGTTCCTTCAGGCCTTCCTCGTGTTGCGGCGGATGTTGCTGCGCGAATCGGCGATCATCTTCTGCATCGTCTGGCGCGCCACTTCCGGCTGGCGGCGACGGATCGCGTCGAGCACCTTCCGGTGGTGCGGCAGCGAGTAGCTGAAGTTGCCGGCGATGCTCGCCGACAGCTGGAAGTAGCCGCCCAGCGCGGTTTCGATCACCGAGAACAACGAGGTCATCAGCTCGTTGTTGGTGGCACGCAACACGGCCTCATGGAAGGCCAGATCCGCCGTGGACCAGGCTTCCAGGTCGGTCGCGGCGGCCATCGCCGCGTAGGCGGTCTCGATGCGCGCCAGCTGCCCGGCGTCGCGGCGGCGGGCGGCGGCGGCGGCGGCGGCGGGCTCGATCACCTCGCGCATCTCCACCAGCTTCTCGACGAAATCTTCGGTGGGCATCGAGGCGCAGCGCCAAGCCAGCACGTCCGCGTCGAGCTGGTTCCAGTGGATGGTGTCGCGCACCCGGGTGCCGGTCTTCTGGCGCGACTCGATCAGGCCCTTGGCGGACAGTACTTTCATCGCCTCGCGCAGGGCGGTGCGGCTGACCTTCATGCGTTCGGCCAGCAGCTCTTCGCGCGGCAGGTTTGCGCCGGGGGCGATTTCGCCGCCGACGATCTGCCGGCCCAGCTCCTGGACTACCTGGCCATGCAGGTTGCGCACGATGACGGGCTTCACTGTGTCTGTCCTCCTTGTTGCGCTGCGTGGCCCGGAGTTATCGGGTCAATTGTCATACTTTATAGCAATTTGCTTGCGTGGCGTTACCAGCTAATGACCGTGGCTGCATGACGACCGGGATGCGATCGAGTCTGGCGCATCGACGTGTGGCATGGGTGAATACCGGTCCTTGTGTGCGCCTGGCGAGAGCCTGTTTGCGATCGCGCCCCTCCCCCTGCCCGTTCGTTCCTGGACCCGTCCGGGGAAGAACGGGGGCTGGGCCGCCGATCCTCAGTCGTTGCTGATGCGGTACATCGCGGTGGCGTGCGCCGGCAATGTCACCTTGAGCGAGCCGTCGCCTTTCACCTGCGTATGCGCCCACAGGTCCCGCACCTCGTAGCTGGCGCCACCTTTCAGGCCCAGCTCGGCGGCGGCGACGACAGCGGGGCGGGTGGCGCCGGTTTCATTGAACACGGCCACGGCCCGGCTGCCGTCCTTGAGCGGCTTGACGATCACGTGGATGCCATTTGCATCGCTCACTTGCTTGCCCTGCACGCCAAGCGGGTCCTGGTCCACCGCGATGACTTCCTTGTTGAGCAGGATCTGCAGCGCGTCCGGCTTGATCGTGCGCAGGTCGGTGCCGATCAGCAGCGGGGCGGCCATGATGGCCCACAGGCTGAAATGGCTGCGGTATTCGGTGTCGGTCATGCCGCCGTTGCCGACTTCGAGCATGTCCGGATCGTTCCAGTGGCCCGGGCTGGCATAGGCATCCAGCACCACGTTCTCCTTGAAGATCTTCAGCATGGAGGCGTAGTTGTCGCTGATGTCCCCGGTGGTACGCCAGGAGCCGGCGTCGACCGGCGGTTTGCCTGCCCACAGCCACGGCTTGTTCTCGCCCCATTCGCACACGGCGAAGAAGATGGGCCGGCCCGTGGCGCGCAGGGCCTCGGCCATGGCCGCGTAGCGCTTGCGGGCGTCGATCTTCTGGTTGTTGCAGTTGTCGTACTTCAGGTAGTCCACGCCCCACGAGGCGAATGTCGCCGCATCCTGCTTTTCATGGCCGAGGCCGCCCGGAAAGCCACGATTCTCTTCGAGTGGCTCGCAGGTCGAGGTGCCGGCACTGGAATACAGGCCGAACTTGAGGCCGCGCTGGTGGATGTAGTCGGCCAGCGCCTTGATGCCGCTGGGGAAGCGCTTGGGATTGGCTTGCAGGCGGCCGTCCTTGCCGCGCTTCCAGTAGGCCCAGCAGTCGTCGATGTTGACGTATTGGTAGCCGGCGTCCTTCAGGCCCAAACTGATGAATTTGTCGGCGACGCCGCGGATCATGGCCTCGTTGAATTCGTCGCGGCAGTGCGTGGAATTCCAGTTGTTGAAGCCCATCTGCGGCAATGCCGGTGCGGCCTGGTCCGCATGGGCGACGCCGACCGAAGCGGCAAGCATGAAGGCGAGCGGCGCCGCGGCATGCAGCAAACGTCCAAGTGAACGGTTCATCAGTTTCTCTCCTCTGGATGGAGCGGGGCTGGACGGCGCGGAAACGGCCAGTGCCTGCTGGCGGGCGACGGGAGCGACATGGGTCAAGGTACGGTCACACGGGTCAATACGCCTCTTTGCATCAAATTGTACGACAATATATCCATGATGGGCCATTTGGTTGCGTCACACATGACCCCTGCCTTGCAGGGCGGATGCGGTGCACTGGCGCCGGTTCACCGGCGTGCCGCCATGCGAGTCCTGCGTTTGGCCGTCTGAACGGGATGGGCGGCGCAAGAACGTGCGCCTTCGGTTCGCGCGGACGACGGCGTAGAATTTCCGCCTTTGAGTCGCGACGGACCCTTTCATGACTTCCCCCGCTGACAACACCCCCGGCCACGCCGACGTGCGCACCGAGGGCAGCACCGACGCGCTGCCGTTTTCGCCCGCGCTGGGCACGACGCTGGACGCGGCGAAGATGCCGCGCCGCTCCACCCTGGTCGATCGCCGCGTGCTGCGCATCACCGCGGTGTCGGTGGTGCTGGGCATCGGCGCGGCGCTGATCGCGAAGATCCTCACCATGCTGATCGGCCTGATCACCAACCTGGTGTTCTACGGCCGCGTCTCCGCCGCGTTCTCCTCGCCCGCCGACGCGGTGCCGCACCTGGGCTGGTGGGTGGTGCTGATTCCCGCGCTGGGCGGCGTGGTCGTGGGCTTCATGGCGCGCTGGGGCTCGCGCGCGATCCGCGGCCACGGCATTCCCGAGGCGATGGAGCAGGTGCTGCTCAACGAATCGAAGATCCCGCCGCGCATCACCTTCCTGAAGCCGATCTCCTCGGCGATCGCGATCGGCACCGGTGGCCCGTTCGGCGCGGAAGGCCCGATCATCGCCACCGGCGGCGCGCTGGGTTCCTTCATCGGCCAGGTGATGAAGGTCACCGGCAGCGAGCGCAAGGTGCTGCTGGCGGCCGGCGCGGCGGCGGGCATGTCGGCGATCTTCTCCGCGCCGATCGCCTCGGTCGTGCTGGCGGTGGAACTGCTGCTGTTCGAGCTGCGCCCGCGCTCGCTGATCCCGGTGGCGCTGGCCTGCGTGGCCGCCACCGGCATGCGTTACGTGCTGATGGGCACCACGCCGGTGTTCCAGATGCCGGTGCTGGCCTCGCCCGGCGGCTGGGCGCTGGCCACCTACGTGCTGATCGGCGCGGTGGTCGGCCTGCTCAGCGTGTGGACCACGCGCATCGTCTATGGCATCGAGGACTGGTTCGAGAAGCTGTCGATCCACTGGATGTGGTGGCCGGCGATCGGCGGCGTGGTGGTCGGCGTGGTCGGCTACTTCGCGCCGCTGACCCTGGGCGTGGGCTACACCAACATCGAGGACATCGTGAATGGCCGGCTGACGCTGGCGGCGCTGGCCTTCCTGTGCGTGATGAAGTTCCTGTCCTGGTCGATCTCGCTGGGCAGCGGCACGTCCGGCGGCACGCTGGCGCCGTTGTTCACGATCGGCGGCGCGCTGGGCGCGATGATGGGCATCGGCGTGGCCGCGCTGGCGCCGCACTTCGGCATCGATCCGCGCATCGCCGCGCTGGTGGGCATGGCGGCGATCTTCGCCGGCGCCTCGCGCGCGCTGCTCACCGCGGTGGTGTTCGCGTTCGAGACCACGGCGCAGCCCGCCGGCCTGCTGCCGCTGCTGGGCGGCTGCACCGCGGCCTACCTGATCTCCGCGCTGATGATGCGCAACACCATCATGACCGAGAAGATCGCCCGCCGCGGCGTGCGCGTGCCCGCCGAGTACGCGGCCGACTACCTCGATCAGGTCGTGGTGGGCGACGCCTGCGCGCGCGACGTGGTGACGCTGAAAACCACCCAGGCGCTGGCCGAGGTGCGCCGCTGGCTCATCGACGGTACGCCGGAATCGCAGCACCAGGGCTTCCCGGTGGTGGACGAGCGCGGCCACGTGCAGGGGGTGCTGACCCGCCGCAGCCTGCTCGATCCGCAGTGGCATTACACGCTGACCCTGGGCGAGCTGGTGACGCGGCCGCCGATCGCGGTGAACGAGGGCCACTCGCTGCGCGAGGCGGCCGACCACATGGTGGCCGAGAGCGTGGGCCGGCTGGTCGTGGTGAGCAAGGACGACCCGCACAAGCTGGTCGGCATCCTCACCCGCGGCGACATCCTCGCCGCGCACGGGCGGCGCCTGCGCGAGGCGCGCCACTCTTCGCGCTACCTGCGCTTCCGCGATGGCCTCAAGCCGCGACCGGAAGAGGCCGTGGCCTCGCGCCACTGAGGGGCCGCGATTTCGGCCTCTCGGCCCTGATCGCAAGGCACGACGACCGACGGCCCGCGAGGGCCGTTTTTCGTGATGCGCGCGACATGACGCGGCCGCTCGTTTGCGCATGCGGGCAAAGATCGGGGATGCTTGCGCGCGACGACGCGTGGGCTGCGGCCGGCAGGGGCGGGCCGTTTCCTTCACATGGCGTCGTGCAGGGTGCAAGACAGGGGATGACAACGACAGTAATCACTTTGGGGAGGCAAAGCGGATGAATCGTCGACAGAATCGGGCATGGGTCGGGAATGGCGTCGCGTTGCGGCGACGCCGGCTGGTTGTGGCGTGCGCCGCCGCGTGGCTGTTCGTCGCGCCGGGCGTCGCGGCGCTGGCGAAGGACGCATCGGGCCAGACATCGTCGGACCAGACACGGCCGAATCCAGCCGCGCAAAAGAACGCGAAACCGGAATCCAACACCGAAAAGCAGAAGAAGGTCGAGGCCAGCAACCTCAACGCGGTGATCGTCACCGGCATCGCCGGCAGTATCGAGAATTCGCTGAGGACCAAGAAGAATTCCAATGAAATCGTCGAGGCGATTTCCGCCGAGGACATCGGCAAGTTGCCCGACGCCAGCATTGCCGAGAGCCTTTCGCGTCTGCCCGGCCTGGCCACCCAGCGCCTGGATGGTCGCGCCAACATGATCTCGATCCGCGGCTTCTCGCCGGACTTCTCCGGCACGCTGCTGAACGGCCGCGAGCAGGCCACCGTGGGCGAGAACCGCGGCGTGGACTTCGACCAGTATCCCTCCGAGCTGATCAGCGGCGCGGTTGTCTACAAGACCCCCGATGCCACACTGGTCGGCCAAGGCTTGTCGGGCACGATGGACCTGCACACGATCAGGCCGCTGGATCAGCCTGGCCGGGTGATCACCGCCAACCTGCGCGGCGAATACACCACCAACGGCGATCTCAACCCTGGCGCCGACGTGGGCACACTGGGCCACCGCGCCAGCATTTCCTACGTCGACCAGTTCCTCGACCACACCCTGGGCCTCGCGGTGGGCTTCGCCCAGCTCGATTCGCCGATCCAGGACAAGCAGTACAACTACTGGTGGTGGGGCGCGGACAACGGCAGCGCCGGCATGAACCAGAACTGGGGCGCGCCGACCACGCCGGGCCTGCCCGACAACGTGATCAACCAGCAAGGCATGGAACTGGACGCGGAGTCGCAAACGCAGAGGCGCAACGGCCTGATGGCGGTGCTGGAGTGGGCGCCCGACGAGCACACCCACTCCACGCTGGACATGTACTACTCCACGTTCGACAACAAGAAGTACACCAACGACGCGCAGTGGTCGAACAACCCGTGGGACAACGTGGCGTACAGCGGCGTGGGCATTACCCCCGCACAGCCCTATCCCATCGTCACCTCGGGCACGATCAGCGGCATCAAGCCGATCCTGCAGAACAAATACAACCACGAGCACGACAAGCTGTTCTCCATGGGTTGGAACACCCAGTTCTTCTTCGACAACGGCTGGACCGCAACCACCGACCTGTCCTACTCCAGCGCCCGCAACAAGCTGCGTGACATCCAGCTCTACATGGGCCTGCCACCGGGCACCACGGCTTCGGTCAACTTCAATACCCCCACCGGCTTCGACTACCCGAGCCTCTCCCCCAGCGTGAATCTCGCCGACCCGAGCACGGTCGGGTTCACCGATCCGGGAGGCTACGGCCGCAACGGTCGCCAGGAGTTCGACGCGCAGACCGATACCATCCGCGCGGTGCGCTTCGAGGTCAGTCATCCGCTGGGCTGGATCTTCAGCGACTTCATGCTGGGCGCGAACTACTCCGAACGCGTCAAGCGCAAGACCGCCGATGTGTTTTACGCCTGGTTGAACGGCAACGGCTCCTCCAGCACCTCGACCCCGCCGTATGACCAGAACTTCTTCGCGCCGATCACCGGCTTCGTGGGCCAGCCCACGCGGCTGGGTTACGGCGGCATTCCCGGCATCCTGTACTACAACGTGGCGGACGCGCTGCAAAACCAGTTCTACCTCACCGAGGCAAACGGCACCGGCGACTGGAGCCGCAACTATTCGATCACCGAGCGCGTGCCGGTCGGCTACGTGAAGCTCAACATCGATACCAGCGTCGGCAATGTGCCGGTGACCGGCAACGTCGGCGTGCAGGTGGTGCACACCAACCAGAGCTCGCAGGCGCTGCAGACCGACAACAACGGCAATGCCATCGGCAAGCTCAACGGCGGCACCAGCTACACCAACTGGCTGCCCAGCCTGAACCTGGTGTTCCACCTCACCGACCGCCAGGACATCCGCTTCGGCTTCGCCAAGACGCTGGCGCGCGGACGCATCGACGACGAGAAGGTGTCCAGCTACGCCGGCGTGGCCAAGATGACGCAAGGCCCTGCCGCCGGCCAGGTACTGTGGTCGGGCAGCGGCGGCAACCCGAAGCTCAAGCCCTACGTGGCCGTGGGCACCGACCTGTCCTACGAGTTCTACTTCGGCAAATCCAGCTACTTCGCGGCGGCCGTGTTCAACAAGAACCTGCTCAACTACATCTACACGCAGACCGAGTTGAACCACGACTTCACGGGCTACATCAACAACGACCCCACGCTGACGCCTACCAGCAACATCGGCTCCTATACCACGCCGATGAACGGCAGCGGCGGCAAGATGCAGGGTCTGGAGTTGTCCGGCTCGCTGGAAGGCGGACTGCTGACGCCGGCGCTGGACGGCTTCGGCGTGCAGGCCAACTTCTCGCTGACCAACAGCACCGTGTCGCAGAAGGTCATTGGCGCCATCCCGGGCGGCGCCGGATCCCCGCCGACCACCCTGCCCGGCCTGTCGCGCAAGGTGGCCAACCTCACGCTGTTCTACGAAAAGTACGGCTGGTCGGTACGCATCGCCGAGCGCTACCGCTCCTCGTTCACCGGCGAGATCCTGCCGAATTTCAACCAGATCTCCTATACGAGGATCATCCCCAACAAGCAGACCGACCTGCAGCTGAGCTACGCGTTCGACGCCGGGAAATGGAAGGGGCTGGCCCTGCTGTTCCAGGTCAGCAACCTCACCAACTCGCCTGACGCGAAGGTGCAGGTCTCCGGTCTGGCCGACGGCGAGCAGTTGACCATGCCGCAGTACTACGACACCTGGGGTCGCACCGTGATGCTGGGTGCGAGCTACAAGCTGTAGGTGCCGGGGCGTCGGGCGGCCACTCGCCGCGGCCCGGCGCCATTCTCCTGCAGGGTGGGTGCATCAACGCGACGAGGTTTCCCGTGACTCGTATCCGAAACCTTTGCTGGCTGCCGGCCGCACTGGCGACAGTCGTTCGTGCGGCCGGCACGCAGGCCGCCGGGCGGATCGCGGCGCCGGCCGGTTGCCACGACCTGTCCTGCGCGAGCGTGGGGGTGCGATGAGCGCGACCCGGCTGCCGGCGCCCCGCGGCGGTGAGCGCCGCGCATGAAGGAAGGGCAGGGCACATCCGGCCGGATCGCGATTGCGATGGTGACCCTGCTCAGCGTGTGCGCGCTGGCCGCGCTGCGCGTGCCCTTGCGCCTGCCGGCCGCGCCGGTGCTGCAGCTGCCGCTGGCGATGCCCACCGGGCCGGCGGTGGAGCTGTGGCTGAGTACGCAGGATCGCCGGCTGCGCCTGGCGCGGCAACCGGACATCCCGATCAGCGTGTCGCCGGCGACCGGGGCAGCCGACATCGTCATCGACACCAGCCGGACCTTCCAGAGCATCGTGGGTTTCGGCGCGGCGATGACCGATTCCTCCGCGTGGCTGATCCGCAACCGGCTCAACAGCTGGCAGCGCATGGCGTTCCTGCGCGAGATGTTCGGCCCACCGCCGGGCCTCAACCTGAACCTGCTGCGGGTGACCATCGGCGCTTCGGATTTCTCGCTCCAGCCGTACACGCTGGACGACCTCCCTGCCGGCCAGGTCGATGCCGGACTGGCGCATTTCAACCTCGCGGCCAATCTCGAGTACCTGATACCGACCCTGCGCGAGGTGCTGGCGGTCAATCCCGAGCTGCGCCTGATCGCCACGCCGTGGAGCGCGCCGGCATGGATGAAGAACAACGGCAGCCTGATCGGCGGCACGCTGCTGGCGCAGTACGAGTCGGTCTACGCGCAGTACCTGGTCAAGTACGTCGACGCCATGCGTGGCCAGGGCATCGCGATCTGGGCGCTGACCGTGCAGAACGAACCGGCCTTCCAGCCGCTGACTTATCCGGGCATGGCGCTGCCCGCCGACGCGCGCGCGCGGATCATCGGGCAATACCTCGGCCCGGCCCTGGCGAACCGCAGCACGCGGCCGCTGATCCTCGGCTGGGACCACAACTGGGACGACCCGGCGCAGCCCCTGGCCGTGCTGGGCGACGCCGACGCCCGGAGCTATCTCGACGGCATCGCCTGGCATTGCTATGTGGGCGACCCGGCCGCGCAGAGCCGTGTGCATCGCGCCTGGCCGCGCAAGGACGCCTACGTCACCGAGTGCTCGGGCGGCGACTGGGAATCCGCGAAGAACGGCGAACTGCTGTGGTTCGCGCGCGACCTGCTACTGGGCAGCCTGCGCAACTGGGCGCGCGGCGTGGTGTACTGGAACCTCGCGCTCGACGAGAACCACGACCCACACTACGGCGGCTGCGACAACTGCAAGGGCATGGTCACGATCGACTCGCACAGCGGCGCGGTGAGCCGCAACGACGAGTACTACGCGTTCGCCCACTACAGCTGCTTCGTGTTGCCCGGCGCGGTGCGGGTGTGGTCCACCGACACCGGCCCGGACCTCCACAATGTGGCGTTCCGCAATGCCGAAGACGGCTCGCTGGTGCTGGTGGTGACGAACGGCGCGAAGGCCGCGCACGCGGTCGGCGTCGAGCAGGGCCAGCTGCATTTCCGGTACACGATGCCGCCCGAGAGCGTGGCCACCTTCACCTGGAATCCGGACTACGCCACGGAAACCTGGGAGCAGCGGGCGCGCCGGCTGCTCGAACACGCGCTGCACCCCGCCGGCCCCGATGCGGCGCGAGATGGCGAGCCATGACTGACCAGTTTGTCCGACGGAGGATCGCGTGATGGTCTCAAGCAGCAAGCGGTGGCGGCACCTGTTGGCCGCGGCGGGTCTCCTGGCCGGCCTCGTCGCGCTGATGCCCGGCGCACAGGCGACAACGACTACGCCACGGCCGAAGGTGATCGTGATCAGCCTCGACGCGTTCGGCGCCGAGAGCCTGAAAGAGCCCGAGCTGCCCGCGCCCACGCTGCGCGCGCTGATGCAGCAGGGCGTGCATGCGGTGTCGATGCAGCCGATCAACCCCACCATCACCTGGCCCAACCACACCAGCATGGTCACCGGTGTCGACGCCAGCCGACACCACGTGCTGGTCAACGGGCTGATCGTCAACCAGCGCGAGGCCACGCCGCCGCGGATCGACATGGATGCGCCGAAGTCGCAGCTGGTTGCCGTACCCACCGTCTACGACGCCGCGCACGCGGCGGGACTCGTCACCGCCGAGGTGGACTGGGTCGCGATCATGCACGCGCCGAGCATAGCCTGGCGCTTTCCCGAACACCCCGATCCGGATGGCGCGGTCGAGCAGGAGCTGGTGCGAGAGGGCGTGGTCACGCGCGACGAACTGGTGCATTTCGGCCGGCCCTCGCAGGCCTGGCGCGACCGCATCTACACCCGCGCCGCGGTCGACATCATCCGCAAGCACCATCCCGACCTGCTGCTGCTGCACCTGCTGGCATTGGACAGCATCGAGCACGCGACCGGCTACGGCAACGATGCGGGACGCAACACCATCGCCTTCCTCGACGACCGCGTGAAGGAGGTCGTCGACGCGGTGCGCGCCGAAGGCGAACTGGCCAACACCACCTTCATCATCGTCTCCGACCACGGCCAGCAAAGCGTGCACCACCTGCTGAATCCCAACGTGCCGCTGCGCGAGGCCGGGTTGCAGGGCGCTACCGCCAGGCAGCCCGCGTTCGCGCTCCCCGAAGGCGGCTTCGCCCTAGTCTTCCAGAAGAATGCCACCGATGCCTCGCGACAGGAGTTGAAAAAGCTGTTCGCGGGCAAGCCTGGCATCCGCGCCGCGCTGACCCCGGACGAGGCCGCGAAACTGGGCTGGCCAATTCCGGCGCAAAGCAATCAGGCGCCCGACCTGCTGCTCTACGCGGCCGACGACTACGAATTCCCCGACAAGGACACGCCGCGCTACGAGACGCCCACCGTGGAAATCGGCGCCCACGGCTACCCCAACACCGCCCCGCTGATGCAGGCGATCTTCATCGCCGCGGGAGCAGGCATCCGGCCCGCAGGCGAGATCCCGGCGTTCCCCGACGTGGACGTCGCGCCGACCATCGCGCATCTGCTGCACATCAAATTCGGCGACGACGTGCAGGGCAAGCCGCTGACGAAGATCCTCGCGCCGGGTGAGTGATGGCGTGGAAGCCCCTCTCCCGTGCACGGGAGAGGGGTTGGGGAGAGGGTGCTTTACGCCGTCGTGCCTCACCTCGACTGAGCCCTCCCGCCTGCGCGGGCCTGGCGTCGTGAAGCGGTTGGCGTCCCCAACTCACATCACCTTGTCACCCACCAGCACCACATCCGCCGGGCGCTGCGCGAATAGGCCCACGGTGACCACGCCGGCGAGCTGGTTGAGCTGCTGCTCCAGCGCTACCGGGTCGGCGATCTGCCAGCCGTGCACGTCGATGATCCAGTTGCCGTTGTCGGTGGTCACGCCGTCGCGCCACACCGGCTGGCCGCCCAGCTTCACGATCTCGCGGCTGACCAGGCTGCGCGCCATCGGGATCACCTCGATCGGCAGCGGGAACTTGCCCAGCACGTCCACCCGCTTGCTGGAGTCGATGATGCAGACGAACTTCCTCGCCGCCGCCGCCACGATCTTCTCGCGGGTGAGCGCCGCGCCGCCGCCCTTGATCAGGCGCTTGAACGGATCGCATTCGTCGGCGCCGTCGATGTAGAGGTCGAGCGGGCCGGTGGCGTTGAGGTCGAACACCTCGATGCCGTGCTTCTTCAGCTGCGCGGTGGACTGCTCCGAGCTGGACACCACGCCCTTGATGCGGTCCTTCATCGTGGCCAGCGCGTCGATGAAGTACGCCACCGTGCTGCCGGTGCCCACGCCCACGATGGCGCCGTCCTCGACGTAGCGCAGCGCGGCTTCGCCGGCGAGTTTCTTTTCGTTGACCTGGTTCATGGCGGCACCGTGAGCTGGAAAGGGCGCCATGATCCCCGATTTGCGCGGGCGCCGCACGCGGCGATTTGGCAGCATGCGCCGCAGTTGCTACGGTGAACGCCGGTCCGGAACCCGGGAATCAATGCATCGTGTGGCTGAGGACGACACGGCAACGCTGGCGTGCGCTCTGGCACCGCGTGCAGCAGCTGCTGCATACCAGCTACTGGTTCCCGCACGTCCCGCTGGCGCTGCTGCTGGGGCTGGGCGCGCTGGCGCTGCTGCGGCTGGACCTGGGCGCGGACTGGCAGCACTACCTCGCGCGCCTCGCTGGCGGCCAGTTCGACCTCCGGCCCAGCGTGCTGCCGCCGCTGCTGATCGGGCTGGGCCTGCTCACCATGGCGATCGGCCTGCTGCTGCGTTCGCGGCTGGCCTGGACGATGGCGTTGCTGCTCGCGTTCACCGCGCTGGTGAACTTGCTCGCGGGCGCGCACCACGCGCACGTGCTGCTCGTCTACTTCGTGCTGCTGCTGGTGGCGCTGCTCACGGCATGGCGGCATTTCAGCCGTTCCAGCGTGGCCGCCAGCACGCTGTTCGCGCTGACCTCGGTGGCGATGCTGGTGATGTACGCCACCTTCGGCAGCTATTACCTCGGCGCCGACTTCCGGCCCGCGATTACCGACCTCACGACCGCGCTGTACTACGCGATGGTCACCATGAGCACGGTGGGCTACGGCGACATCGTGCCGGTGACGCCCGAGGCGAAACTGTTCGCGGTGTCGGTGATCGTGCTCGGCGTGGCGGTGTTCGCGACCTCGCTGACCGCGGTGATCGCGCCGATGGTCAGCCGCAGCCTGCAACGCATCGTCAACCGCAAGGGTTCGGACATGAAACGGGAAAACCACTTCGTGGTGATCGGCAATACCTCGCTGGCGATCAACACCTGGCGTGAACTGGCGCGGCGCGGCCGCCCGGTCACCCGCCTGCTGCGCGAGGCGCCCGCCGACGGCGAGCTGGTCGGCGTCGACGTGGCTGTAGGCGACCCAAGCAACCTCGACGTGCTGCGCCAGGCCGGCGCGCACAAGGCCGAGGCCGTGCTGGCGATGCTCGCCGACGACTCCGAGAACGCGTTCGTGGTGCTCGCGGTGAAGGAACTCGCCGGCAACGCGCGCACCGTCGCCGCGGTGAACGACGCCAGCCACCTCAGCCGCGTCAAGCTGGTGCAGCCCGACGTGGTGATCGCGCCGCAGGTGCTGGGTGGCGAGCTGATGGCGATGCTGCTGTCGGGGGAGGAAGTCACCGGGGACTTCGTGTTGCAGCGGGTGTTCCAACAGGCACCGGTGGCGCCGCCCAAGGGCTGAGCGCTCACACGATTTTCCCTCTCCCGCTTGCGGGAGAGGGGAGAGATGCTTCTGCCTCTGCGCGTTCGCCGCTTTGTCATGCATACAATGAGCGAGCAAAAGCACCCCGCTCCAGCCCTCCCCTGCAAGCAGGAGAGGGAGCAACGCACCGCGCATATCGCCCGGCCATCACTCCAGCGCGAGGATGTGCTCCCAGTGCCCCGCGTCCACCGGCTGCACCGACAGCCGGCTGCCCTTGCGGACCAGCACCATGCCGTCCAGCGCCGCGTCGGCCTGCAGTTCCTTCAGCGTGATGGTGCGCTTGAGTTTCTTCGCGAACTTCACGTCGACCAGCAGCCAGCGCGGGTTGTCGCGCGAGCTGCCGGGGTCGAAGTATTTGCTCTTGGGGTCGAACTGGCTGGGGTCGGGGTAGGCGTCGGTGGCCACGGTGGCGATGCCGACGATGCCGGGTTCGGCGCAGTTGGAGTGGTAGAAGAACACCTTGTCGCCCACGCGCATGCCGTCGCGCATGTAGTTGCGCGCCTGGTAGTTGCGTACGCCGTCCCACGCCTCCTGCTTCTTGCGTTTGAGGTCGTCGATGGAGAACGCGTCGGGTTCCGATTTCATCAGCCAGTAATGGCGCTCGCGGGGGCTCATGCGTGGGCGGCTCCGTCTTGTCCGGTGGTGTTGCAGGCGATCAGTTCGCGGTCGGTGGCGACGTAGTCCAGCGGCACGTCCCAGGCTTCCACGTCGAGTTGCTCGACTTCCTGGAACGCGTAGGCGACGCCCACCAGCAGCGGTTCAGTGGGGCGCGCCTGGTCTTTCAGGAAGGCGAAGCTGCGGTCGTAGTAGCCGCCGCCGTGGCCGAGGCGGTGGCCGCGGCGGTCGAAGGCGAGCAGCGGCACCAGCACCAGGTCGAGCTGGAACGGCGCGAACCATTCGCGCGGCGCCACCGGCTCGGGGATGCCGTAGCGGTTCGGCGCGATCGGGTCGCCGTCGCGCCAGGGCGCGAAGTGCAGTTCCTTGCCCTTGGCCAGCAGCGGCAGCAGGAAGCGTTGGCCGCGCGCGGCCAGCGGCGGGATCACCAGGTTCAGCGGCAGTTCGCCGCCGCTGGCCCAGTAGCCGGCCACGCGCAGGTCGGTGAGGTATTCGGGCAGCTGTTCCAGCGTGCGGCGCAGGCCTTGCGCGGCGGCCATGCGCGCCGGCGGCGGCAACGCGCGGCGGCGTTCGGCCATCTGCTCCCGCAGGCTCTGGCGCTGGGCGGTGGCGTCCACGGGGCTGTCTCCATCGAAAAACGCCCCGTCCATCAGCTTGACGAACGGGGCGTGGAAGAGGTGGCGTCAACCGCGATGCCGCTGCCCACCGAACGACCTTGATCCACGATGGATCAGGTGGGAGGGCCACATGGTCTCAAGGCTTTCCGCACGCGGCGGACATGCACAACGACCGATGAAAAGCCGACCCGGGGCCGTATTTAGGAACAAGGCAAATGTAAGAGTGTGCCGGCGCACATCGCAGAAAACGCCGAGGTCGATTCTAGGCTTTCGGCAGCAAATCCGCCACCGGTTCGCCCTGGCGCGCCACGGCGCTTTCCAGCGCGATATCCAGCCGTTGCCGCAGTGTCGCGAGGCGCTGCGCGGTCTGCTGGTCGTGGCCGCCCTGTTGCTTGCGCAGCGCCAGCAGCTCGTGGGTCATGCTCACGGCGGCGAGCACGGCGAGGCGCTCGAAGCTGGGTGCGCGGGCGTTGGCGCGCAGCTCGCGCATCTTGCGGTCGAGCAGGGCGGCGGCCTCGACGAGGCCATCGCGCTCTTCCGGCGCGCAGGCGATCAGGAATTCGCGGTCGATCAGTCGCAGCGCGACCGGATCGTTGCTGGTTGGTGCGTTCATCGGTTCAACCATTGCCTTCGAGCGACTTCAGTCGCTGGATCATCGCCTCGACCCGGCTGCGCGCCTGTTCGTTGCGCGCGAGCAGGTTGGCGCGTTCGCCCGACAGCTGCTCCTGGCTGTGCCGCAGGCTGCGATTTTCCTCGCTGAGCCGGCGCACGGTGTCGAGCAGGCGGTCGACCTGGCGGCCGAGCGCCTCCAGCTCCAGCTGGACGGGGTCAGGCGGAAGGGTGTCGGCAGGGTTCATGCGCGGAACTATAGCAGCACGGCGCGCGGGGACAGCGGGCGGTTCGGCGTCTCGCAGTGCTGCCGGAAACGGCGCTGTGGCGGGCCTGGCGTAGAATGAGCGGCCGTCCCCGAGGAGCTTCCCATGCCGGCCACCGAACCGCTCAGCCACGACGATCTGGACGCGCTGATCGTGCGCCTGCGCCTGGGCGTGGACGCCAGCGAACTGCACGGCTCGCTGTGCGGCTATCTCGCCGGCGGCGCCACGCCGCAGGGCGGCAACCTGCTCGCCGCGTTGCAGCTGGATGGCGAGGAAGTGGCGCCGTCGCCGGCCGACCAGGCGAAGCTGGATACCTTGCTGCGGCAATGCCGCGACGCGCTGGCCGATCCCGAGCTGGGCTTCGAGCCGATGCTGCCGGAAGACGACCGCCCGCTGGCCGAACGCGCCGAGGCGGTGGCGGAATGGTGCCGCGGCTTCCTCGGCGGCTTCGGCCTCGCCGGCACCGATGCGCATGCGCAGCTGTCGGACGACGCGCAGGAAGTGTTGCGCGACTTCGGCACGATCGCCGCCGCGTCCTTCGACTTCGGCGACGCCACCGAGGACGAGGACGCACTGATCGAGGTGCAGGAATTCCTGCGCGTGGGCGCGCTGCTGCTGTACACCGAGTCCGCCGGCCGCGGCCAGTCCGGCAGCGACCGCCTGCATTGAGCGCCTTATCCGATCGCGCCGGCGCGCCGGCGATCGCGGGCGAGGAGTTCGCCCGCCGCCGCCGCCAGCTGATGCAGATGGCCGGCGAGGACGCCGTGCTGCTGGTCGCCGCCGCGCCCGAGCGCCTGCGCAACGCCGATGCGGCCTGGCCGTACCGACAGGATTCGGACTTCCATTACCTCGCCGGCTTCCCCGAGCCCGATGCGGTGCTGGCGCTGTTGCCCGGCCGCCTGCATGGCGAGGTGGTGCTGTTCTGCCGCGAGCGCGATGCCGAGCAGGCGCGCTGGCACGGCCGCTCGATCGGCACCGAACGCGCGGTGGCCGACTACGGCATGGACGACGCGTTCCCGATCGACGACATCGACGACATCCTGCCCGGCATGATCGAGGGCCGGGCGCGCGTGTACTGCCACTTCGGCCGCGAGCCCGCGTTCGACGCGCAACTGCTGGGCTGGATGCGCCGCCTGCGCCAGTTGCGCGGCGGCGGCGTGGTGCCGAAGGAATTCGTGGCGCTGGGGCACCTGCTGCACGACCTGCGCCTGTACAAGTCGCGTGCCGAGCTGAAGCTGATGCGCGCCGCCGCCGGCATCGCCGCCGAGGCGCATCTCGCCGCGTGGCGCAGCGCGCTGCCGGGCCGGCACGAGTACGAAGTGGAAGCCGAGCTGCTGCACGCGTTGCGCAGTCGTGGTGCGGTACCCGCGTTCACTCCCATCGTCGCCGCCGGCAGCAACGCCTGCACGATGCACTACCAGCACAATCGCGCGCGGCTGGACGCCGGCGACCTGCTGCTGATCGACGCCGGCGCCGAGCTGGACTGCTACGCCTCCGACATCAGCCGCAGCATCCCGATCAACGGCCGCTACAACCGCGAACAGCGTGCGCTGTACGAGGTGGTGCTGGCCGCCCAGCTTGCCGCGATCGACGAGGTGCGTCCGGGCCAGCCGTTCGACGCCGCCCACCACGCCGCGGTGCGGGTGATCGCCGAAGGCCTGTGCGCGCTGGGATTGATTCATGGCGATGCCGACACGGCGATCGCCGAGGGCAGCTACCAGCGTTTCTTCCCCGCCAAGACCGGCCACTGGCTGGGTCTCGACGTGCACGACGTGGGCGACTACCGCATCGACGGCGCCTCGCGCGTGCTGGAGCCCGGCATGGTGGTGACGGTGGAGCCGGGCATCTACGTGCCGCCCGACGAGGCCGGCGTGGACGAACGCTGGCGCGGCATCGGCATCCGCATCGAGGACGACGTGGCGGTGACCCGCGACGGCCACGAGGTGCTCAGCGCCGCGGTGCCGAAAGAGGCCGAGGAGATCGAGGCGCTGCTGGCCGGGCGGTAGCAGCGGCTTCAGCCGCGACCAGTCGCAGGGGAAATCGCGGCTGAAGCCGCTCCTACAGTGGCGTTTAGGCCTGCGCGAACGCGTCGCGCGTGAGGTTCTCCGGCTCGCCCTCGGTGCAGACCACGTCGTCCTCGATGCGGATGCCGCCGTACTTTCGGAACGCGTCCACCTTCGCCCAGTCGATGTCGGCGGCGGCCGGTTTCTCGCGCAGCTCGGCCAGCAGCATGTCGATGAAGTACAGGCCCGGTTCGATGGTCACCACCATGCCGGGCTCCAGCACGCGGGTCATGCGCAGGTAGGGGTGGCCGGCGGGGCGCGGGATGCTGCCGCCGCGCTCGCTCTGCTGGAAGCCGGCGACGTCGTGCACCTGCAGGCCGATCGGGTGGCCGAGGCCGTGCGGGAAGAACGCCGAAGTCACGCCCGACTCCACCGCGCTTTCCGCACTCATGCGGATGAAGCCGTGTTCGCGCAGCACGCCGGCCAGCACGCGGTGGGCGTGCAGGTGCAGCTCGGGGTAGCTCTGGCCTGCGCGCACCTGCGACGCGTAGCCCTGCTGGGCGGCGTCCATGCTGGCGACCAGCGCCTGGAATTCGCCGTGGCCGGCGGCGGCATGGGTGCGGGTGATGTCGCTGGCGTAGCCCGCGCAACTGGCGCCGGCGTCGATCAGGAAGGAGCGGTGCTCGGCGGGCGGCGTGCGGTCGAAGTGCGTGTAGTGCAGCACCGCGCCGTGCTCGTTGAGGCCGACGATGCTGGCGTAGGGCAGTTCCACGTCGATCTGTCGTGCCGCCGCGAGATACATCATGTGGATGCCGAATTCGCTGCGTCCGGCGTGGAACGCCGCCTCGGCGGCGCGGTGCGCGCGCGCGCCGATGCGGTTGGCCTCGCGCATCAGCGCCAGTTCGTACGGCGTCTTGTACGAGCGATGCCAGTGCAGGTAATCGAGCACGGCTTGCGGATTGTTCACCGTCACGCCGTCGATGGCCGGGCAGGCTGGCGCCAGCACCGCGCTGCGCCCCTGCGGCAGCTGCGCCGCTGCTTCCGCCGCGCTGCGCACGGTGACGATGTCGAAGTGCTCCACCCAGTAGCCGTGTGGCGCCTCCGGCACCACGTGCCAGTAGTCGCGCGGTTGCACGAACACCAGCTTCGGCTTGCTGCCCGGCGTGTAGGCGATCCAGCTGCCGGGCGCATCGGTGAGCGGCAGCCAATGCTTGAAATGCGGGTTCACGACGAAGGGGTAGTCCTGGTCGTCGAGGAACTTGCCTAGCGGCGTGCTCGCGGCGACCAGCAGATGGTCGAAGCCGCCCAGCGCCAGCGCCTGGTCGGCGCGCGCGCGCAGGGTGGCGAGGTGTGCGGGGTAGAGCGAGGCGAGCGGCGCGTTCATGCGGGTTCCGGGCGGGGGACGTCGGCCTGCCAGTGTAGCGCGCGGCGGCGGGCGGTCCCGGCGGATCCGCGTGGCGCTCAGCCTTGCCGCAGCCACCGTTCGAGCAACTCGCCGTGGTCGTTGCCAATCGCGATGATGCGGTAGCCGGCCCAGTACTGGCCGGGGCTGGCGGCCGGCTCGTGCCACTGTTCCTGCAGGCCGAGCTCGATGCTGCCGCCGGCGTCCGGCAGTGGCATGCGCACCTGGTAGATGCCTTCGCTGCGCGGCGCATGGCCGCCGATCAGCATCAGGCCGCTGGCGGAGAGGTTGCACAGGTGGCCGAGCGGTTGCTCGGCGATCGTGTCGATCGCCACGATGCCGGCGTCGACCGGCTTGCGCGGCGCGCGGCGTTGCTCGCGGGTGCTCATGGGCGGGCTCCGGGCGCGGACGTGACGGTGGTGCGCAGGTTGCCGGTGAGCGCGTGCCAGGCGCGGTCGAGAAGGCCATCGCGTTGCGGCGGCAGCTCGCGCACCTGGCCGGCGGCCATCGCGCGGGCCAGCTCGCGCAGGTTCAGCTCCTCGCCGCGCTGGCCACGCCGGGTGACGAACAGGCTGTTGCCGGTGATCGGCGAGAACCAGGCCAGCTTGCGCCGGGTGACTTCGCCCGAGGCCGGGTCGGTGAATTCGAACCAGCTGCCGTAGGGCAGCTGGCGCAGGCGGTTGTGGATGCGCGCCTCCTGCGGGCCCAGCGGTGGCTCATGGATGGTGGTCGCTGTCGTTGCCTTCGCATGCTGCGATTCGCCCAGCCGCTGGCGTTGCTTCAGGCGCAGCGCGAGGTCGGTGGCGCTGGGCAGGTCGTGGACGGCTGGCTTCGTGGCGGGCGTGGGTGGCGGGGTGCTCGCGGCGACCACGGGGACCGGCGCCGGCGTGGCGGGACGGTCGTCCGGGGCGTGGGCAACGGCAACGGCCGCTGCGGGGGGGCGAGGCCTGGCGGCGGCGGGCGCAGGTGCGATCCTTCCAGGCGCCTCCGCGGGTGGCACCGGCAGCGGCGCCACGGTGGCGGGCATGGGCGGGGCCGCTTCCTCGCCGACCAGACGCAGCGCTACCTGGCCGGCTTCCTCGGCGTGCATGCCGATCTGCTGCAGGCCGGCCTGCACCTCGCGGCGCAGCAGGTCGGCATCGTCCACCGGCAGGCGGCCCAGCAGCTGGTCGGTGACGCGCAGGCGCTGGGTGACCGCGGGGCTGTCCTCGCCGTGCTGCAGCAGGGTGAGCGCCAGCACGTCGGCCCAGGCGCGGTCGAGCAAGGCACGCAGCAGGCCGCGCGGCGGGCTGGCGTTGAAGCGTTCGGCCAGCAGTTCGCCGGCGCGGTGGCGCGCCAGGTCCAGCTTTTCGCGGCCCTGCATCGCCTCGACATGGCGGCGTTCGGAGGCCTGGGCGCGGCGGCTCAGCTGGCCGAGGTGGTGCTCGATGTCGGCCAGCAGGCTGGTGTAGAGGCCGGCGCTGGGCGGCTCGCGCCTCGCGCGTTCGACCAACTGGTTGAGTCGCGAGGTGAGCTGCTGGTCGGCTTCGCCGTCGGGGCCGTCCAGCCAGTCGTCGGCGGCCTCGGCCACGGCACCGAGCAGGCGCCGCGCGGGGTGTTCCTGCTGTTCGAAGAAGTCGCGGTCGGTGACGGCGAGGCGCAGCATCGGCAGTTGCAGGTCGTCGAGCAGGGAACGCGCGTGCGGGCCGTGGTGCAGCTGCCGCCCGATCTGCTCGAACAGCATCGCCACCAGTTCCACCGTGTCGTCCTGCTCGGCGCTGAGCCGGGTCGGCACGGCGCCGGGCGGCTTGTCGGCGTTGAGCTGCAGCAGCAGCTCGTCGCGCAGGCGCTGGGCACTGCGCAGTTCGCGGCTGGCCTGGTCGGTGACTTGGGCCAAGTGCTGCTGCAGGGCGCCGAGCGCGGTCTGCAGCTCATCGGCGGTGGCCGCGCGCCCCGTGGCCGCGGTGCCGCTCACGCCGACACGGCGCTGGGCGAGCAGGTCGCGCAGGTTTTCCAGCACCGTGATCGGCGCCTGCGGTGCGCCGGCGGTCGCGGCAGTTTCGGGCGTCGTCGCGGCGGTGGCCGGAGCCTCGTTCGCGGGCGCGCCGCGCGCGGCAGGCGCGGCGCGTGGTGGCGCATACGGACGCAGCTGCGGCAACAGGCCATCGTCCCGCAACTGCGTGTTGACGATCTCGTAGAGCGGGCCGGCCGCCGCGATCACCGTCTGCTCGAAACTCTGCAACAGCAGCAGCCGGTGTTCCAGCGGCAGATCCAGGCTGGCGATCGCGGTGCGCAGGGCGTCGGTGAGACCGGCCGGCGCGATTGGCAGCGCCGTGCCCTCCAGTGGCGCGGCGCCGACCAGCACGGCGAAGCGGTAGGCGAGTTCGGTGAGCACCGGGCCGTGATGTGCCTCGCCGCGCGCGGCGAGCTTGTCCAGCGTGGCGGTCAACTCGTGTTCGCCGCGTTCGAGCAGGCTCAACGGCTGATGCGCGAGCGCTTCGTCCGCGCCCTCGTCGACCTCGCCCAGCTGCGCGAAACCCTTGCGCAGGTGGTCGGCATAGGCTTGCATGAAAGCCGGGCGCTGCAGCTGCAGCTGTGCACGGCTGTCGAAGCAGTACTGCTGTTCGAGATGGCTGCGCGAGCGTTCGGCCTGCAGGTACAGCTCGTGGTCGAAGCGGTCCAGGCAGGCTTGCAGCGCCGGTTCCAGCCACTGCCCGCACAGCGGGCCGATCACGTTGAGCAGGCGCTGCGTGCGCGCGGGCCAGCGGCCGCGTGCGCGGCCACCTGCGGCGGTGGTCGAGTATCGGTGCAGATGCTCGGCATCCATGACGCGTTTCCGTCGATTCCCCTGCCGAAGTGTAGGCTGGTTGCCGCAGGGCCGCCATGGGCGGCGACGTTGCTCAGGCAAGAAAACTTGCGATCACGTCGTTGAGGAAGCGCTGGCCCAGCGCGGTGGTCTGCAGGCGCTGCAGATCCTCGGTCAGCCAGCCGCGCCGACGGCCTTCGGCCAGCGGCGCGGCGATGCGTTCCGGCGGCAGGCCGGTGCGCTCGGCGAAGTCGGCCAGCGGCACGCCGTCGACCAGGCGCAGCGCGTTGAGCATGTACTCGAACGGCAGTTCGTCGGCGCCCACCACGTTGTCGCCGCCGATGCGGGCGGGTCCCGCGGCAGCTTCCATGTACGCGCGCGGGTGGCGGGTCTTCCAGCGCCGGTGCACGCTGCCGGCGGTCGCGTCGCTGAGCTTGCCATGGGCGCCGGCGCCGATGCCGAGGTAGTCGCCGAATTGCCAGTAGTTCAGGTTGTGCGTGCAGCGCCGGCCCGGCTGCGCATAGGCGGAGATCTCGTACTGGCCGTAACCGGCGTCGGCCAGTCGCGCCTCGCAGGCTTCCTGCATTGCCCAGGCGTGGTCGTCGTCGGGCAGCGGCGGCGGGTTGGCGGCGAACGCGGTGTTCGGTTCCAGCGTGAGCTGGTAGTGCGAGAGGTGCGTGGGGGCGAGCGCGACCGCGCGTTCCACGTCGGCCAGCGCGCCGTCCAGGGTCTGCTCCGGCAACGCATACATCAGATCGAGGTTGAGGTTCGCGTAGCCGGCATCCTGCGCCGATTTCACCGCGGCCTCGGCCTCGGCGGCGGAGTGGATGCGACCGAGCCGGCGCAGCTTGTCGTCGTCGAAGCTCTGGATGCCGAAGGACAGCCGGTTCACGCCGGCGGCGAGATAGCCGTCGAAGCGGCCGTGCTCGACCGTGCCGGGATTCGTCTCCAGCGTGATCTCGCAATCGGTGGCGAACGGCAGCCGCGCGCGGGCGCCGTCGAGGAAGCGCGCAACCAGCTCCGGTGCGAACAGGCTGGGCGTGCCGCCGCCGAAGAAAATGCTGATCAAAGGCCGGCTGACGATCTCGTGGTCACGGACGGCCGCGCCGAAGTCGGCGAGGTCGGCGTCCAGGTCGGCCAGCAGCAGCTCCACGTACTCCGCGTAAGGTGGCGGCGCACTGCGCAGGCCGTGCGAGTTGAAGTCGCAGTACGGGCACTTCTTCACGCACCAGGGCATGTGCACGTAGAGCGACAGGGGCGGGGCGATGAGGGACATCCAGCGATTGTAACGAGCCCCTTGTTGTAATAACGTTGGTTATAACTTCGACGAGGGTGCGCCATGAACACCAAGCTCAAGATCACCAGCATCGGCAATTCAGCGGGCGTGGTGCTGCCGCGCGAGCTGCTGGCGCGCCTGCGGGTGGAGAAGGGCGACACGCTCTACGTCACCGAGCTGCCCGACGGCATCAAGCTGGCCGCGTTCGATCCGGAGTTCGCGGCGAGGATGGAGGTGGCGGAGGGCATCATGCGCGAGGATCGCGATGTGCTGCGCCGGCTTGCCGCGAGCTGAGTGATGGGTGCGTTTGCCTGGATCGACCACGCACTGGTGCTGGCCATCCATGATCGGCAGTTGGCCGAGCATGGTGGGGCGGAAGGCGTGCGCGACGATGGCTTGCTGGAATCCGCACTGGCGCGGCCGCAACAGATGCTGGCCTGCGCCGGGCCGGCACCTGATCTGGCTGACCTTGCTGCTGCCTTGGCACATGGCTTGGCACGCAATCATCCGTTTGTCGATGGCAACAAGCGCACGGCTTACGTCGTGTGCCGCACCTTCCCTGCGTTGAATGGTGCGAGCCTGGCCGCCGATGCCGAGGACAAGTACCAGACCTTCCTCGCCCTCGCCGACGGCCGCCTGAGTGCGGAAGCCTTCGCCGCCTGGCTGCGCGAGCACCTGCGCACGCAACACGTGCACGAGGCGCCGGCGCATTACCAAGGCAAGACGAAGGGCCGGGCGAAGACGGTCAGGACGCGCTGAGCAGGGCGTGCAGTCTGGCCAGCGCCAGCGCGCGGTGGCTGAGCGTGTTCTTCAGCACCGGATCGAGTTCGGCGGCGGAAAGCGTCTGGCCCTGCGGCAGGAACAGCGGGTCGTAGCCGAAGCCCTGCATGCCGCGCGATGCGTGCAGCACGTGACCGTGCCAGCGACCCTCCGCGATCAGCGGCGCCGGGTCCTCGGCGTGGCGCAGCAGCACCAGCACGCAGATGAAGAAGGCGCTGCGTTGCGCGTCCGGTACGCCTTCCAGTGCGCGCAGCAGCTTGGCGTTGTTGGCCGCGGCGTCGCCATGGTTGCCGCTGTAGCGCGCGGAATACAGGCCGGGCGCGCCGCCGAGATGGTCCACGCACAGGCCGGAGTCGTCCGCCAACGCGGGCAGGCCGCTGGCGCGTGCGGCGTGGCGGGCCTTGAGCAGGGCATTCTCGACGAAGCTGAGCCCAGTTTCCTCGGCGTCGTCCACGCCGAGACTGACCTGCGGCACGACCTCGAAACCGCTGTCGGCGAGCAGTGCACTGAATTCCTTGAGCTTGCCGGGGTTGCCGCTGGCGAGAACCAGTTTCATGGCTTCAGTTCCAGCAGATCCCAGCGATTGCCGTAGATATCCTCGAAGACCGCAACGGTTCCGTAATCTTCGTGGCGCGGCGCTTCGGCAAAACGCACGCCGCGCGCTTTCATCGCGGCGAAGTCATGGTCGAAATCGTCGGTATGGAGGAAGAACCCTACGCGCCCGCCGGTCTGGTTGCCGATGCGCGTGCTTTGGGCGTCATTCGCCGCTTTGGCCAGCAGGATGCCGGTTGCAGCGCCAGGTGGGGCCACGAGCACCCAGCGCTTGCCGTCTTCGAGCGGCGAATCCTCGCGCAACTCGAAACCGAGTACCTGCGTGTAATACGCGATCGCCTCATCGTAATCCGCCACGACGAGCGCGAAACTGGCGATGTATTGGGCCATGGGCGCGGGATCGTGTGGACGGTCAGGTCGTCAGCGCCGCGTGCTGCGCGGCGACCAGCTCGGCTATGCCCTTCTCGGCCAGCGCCAGCAGTGCATCCATCTCGTCGCGGCGGAACGCATGGCCTTCGGCGGTGCCCTGCACCTCGATGAAGCCGCCACCGTCGTTCATCACCACGTTCATGTCGGTGTCGCAGTCGGAGTCCTCGGCATAGTCGAGGTCGAGCACGGGCTGGCCCTTGTAGATGCCGACGGACACCGCGGCCACCGCGCCGATGATCGGGTTGCGCTTGAGGTTCTCGCGTTGCATCAGCGCGTTCACCGCATCGACCAGGGCCACGTAGGCGCCGGTGATCGCCGCGGTGCGGGTGCCGCCGTCGGCCTGGATCACGTCGCAATCCAGCGTGATCACGCGCTCGCCCAGCGCCTGCCGGTTCACGCAGGCGCGCAGGCTGCGGCCGATCAGGCGCTGGATCTCCATGGTGCGGCCGCCCTGGCCGCCGCGCGCGGCTTCGCGCTGCATGCGAGTGTGGGTGGCGCGCGGCAGCATGCCGTATTCGGCGGTGACCCAGCCTTCGCCCTTGCCGCGCAGCCACGGCGGCACGCGGTCCTCCACGCTGGCGGTGCACAGCACCCGGGTGTCGCCGAAGCTCACCAGCACCGAGCCTTCGGCGTGGCGGGTGTAATGGCGTTCGATGGCGACGGCGCGCAACTGGTCGCTGGCGCGGCCGCTGGGGCGTGCGGACTGGTTCATGGAGGTCGATTGGGCAAGGCTGGGCGGGAAAGTTTACCATTGCGGCCTTTCCCGCCCACCGCAGGCCGCCAATGATCCGCAGCATGACCGCCTATGCCTCCGCCGAAACCGGCGGCGCCGCCGGCACGCTGAGCTGCGAGTTGCGTACGGTCAATCACCGTTACCTGGAACTCTCGCCGCGCCTGCCGGACGAGCTGCGCAGCCTGGAATCCCAGTTGCGCGAGCGCATCGCGGCGCGGCTCTCGCGCGGCAAGGTGGACGTCACCGTGCGCAGCACCAGCGATTCGCAACGCGAATCGCTGCAAATCAACAATGAGCTTCTGAATCAGTTGTCCAAGCTGAACTTGCAGTTGATCCCGGCATTCCCCGGCATGCAAGTGCAGTTCACCGAGTTGCTGCGTTTCCCGGGCGTGCTGCAGCAGGACGCGGCCGACCCCGAGGCACGCCAGGCCGCGCTGTTCGAGGTGCTGGACCGCGCGCTGGACGCGCTCACCGCCACCCGCGAACGCGAGGGCGCCAAGCTGGGCGGGATCCTGCGCGAGCGGCTGGACGCGATCGAGCGCATCGTGGCCCAGGTGCGCGAGTGGATGCCGGAGATCCGCGCCGCGCTGCGCACCCGACTGGAAGCTCGGCTGGCCGACCTGAAGCAGCCTGCCGATCCCGGCCGACTGGAGCAGGAGCTGGTGCTGCAGATCACCCGCAGCGACGTGGACGAGGAACTGGATCGCCTCAGCACGCATATCACCGAGACGCGCCGCGTGCTGGGCCTGAAGGAGCCGGTGGGGCGTCGCCTCGATTTCCTGATGCAGGAATTCAACCGCGAGGCGAACACGCTGGGCTCCAAGTCGGTGGATGCGCGCAGCACGAATGCCGCGGTGGAGCTCAAGGTGCTGATCGAGCAGATGCGCGAGCAGGTGCAGAACATTGAATGAGCGTGTCTGGCAAGTCCCGACCCCTCACCCCAACCCTCTCCCCGGCGGGGAGAGGGCGCGAACGTGCTGCGCGCTTTCATGAAAATTGAAGCTCAGGGCACGCTGTTTGTCGTCGCCGCCCCCTCGGGCGCGGGCAAGTCCACCCTGGTCAACGCGCTCTTGGAGCGTGAGCCGGCGATCTCGCTGTCGGTGTCGCACACCACGCGGCCGCCGCGACCGGGCGAGCAGTACGGGCGGCACTACTACTTCGTCGAACGAGCGGAGTTCGAACGCGAAGCTGCCGAGGGCATCTTCCTCGAACATGCCGAGGTGCACGGCAACCTGTACGGCACCTCGCGCGACAAGGTGCAGGCGCTGCTGGCGCAGGGTCGCGACGTGCTGCTGGAGATCGACTGGCAGGGCGCGGCACAGATCCGCAAGGGCAAGCCCGACTGCGTCGGCGTGTTCATCCTGCCGCCCTCGCGCACCGAGCTGGAGCGCCGCCTGCGCGGCCGCGGCTCGGATGCGCCGGAAGTGATCGAGCGCCGCCTCGCCAATTCGCGCGGTGAGATCGCCCACGCCCACGAGTTCGACTACATCATCGTCAACGACCGCTTCGAGGATGCGCTGGACGAGCTGCAGGCCATCGTGCGTGCGGTGCGCCTGCGCAGTTCGCTGCAATGCCGGCGGCACGAGACGCTGATTGCCGAGCTGCTGGCCTGAATGCCGCCGCGCGCCCCGGCTTGGCGCTGTATCGCCGCTCCGCTAACGTAGCCCGCCTATGAATGCCGCCGCCGCCCCCTCCGACGACACGCTGATCCGCATCCGCGGCCTCACTACCGTGCTCAACGGCAAGAAGGTCTTCGACGCGCTGGACATGGACATCCCGCGCGGCAAGGTCACCGCGATCATGGGGCCCAGCGGCACGGGCAAGACCACCCTGCTCAAGCACATCACCGGACAGATGCGCGGCGACGCGGGACAGGTCCTGGTGGACGCGAAGAACGTGCCGGAACTGAGCCGCGAGGCGCTGTACGCGCTACGCGAGAAGATCGGCTACCTGTTCCAGAACTCGGCCCTGCTCACCGATTTCGACGTGTTCGAGAACGTGGCCTTCCCGCTGCGCCAGCACACGAAGCTGCCGGAAGTGCTGATCCGCAACATCGTGCTGACCAAGCTGCAGGCGGTGGGCCTGCGCGGTGCGGCGGCGCTGCAGCCGAGCGAGCTGTCCGGCGGCATGGCGCGGCGCGTGGCGCTGGCGCGCGCGATCGTGTTCGACCCGATGCTGATCCTGTACGACGAGCCGTTCGTGGGCCTGGACCCGATCGCGCTGAACCAGGTGCTGAAGCTGATCCGCACGCTCAACCAGACGCTGGGCATCACCAGCGTGCTGGTGGCGCACGAGTTGGACGCGATCAAGCAGGTGGCCGACCACATCTACCTGATCGCGAACGGCAAGGTGGTGGCGCAGGGCGATCCGCAGACCATCGCCGACGACGGCTCGCCGTGGACGCGGCAGTTCTTCGGTGGCGAGGCGGACGGCCCGGTGCCGTTCCAGTATCCGGCCGGCGACTACGCCGAGGCGCTGGGCTTTCCGCGAGGTGAGGCATGAACGCACGCATCGGACGCGACAACATCGTGACCCAGTCGCTGGGCCAGATCGGCAATTGCGGCCTGTTCCTGCTGCAGATCCTCGCGGCGATCCCGCGCAGCCTGCGCCATGCACGCGAGACGGTGCGCCAGTTGTGGTTCGTGGGCGCGATGAGCCTCACCATCATCATGGTCTGCGGCCTGTTCGTGGGCATGGTGCTGTCGCTGCAGCTGTACCATGTGCTGTCGATCTTCGGCGGCACCGCGGCCACCGGCACGGTGGTGGCGATCTCGATCTACCGCGAGCTGGGGCCGGTGGTCACCGCGCTGCTGTTCGCCGGCCGCGCCGGCACCGCGATCACCGCCGAGATCGGCCTGATGCGCGCCACCGACCAGATCGCCGCGATGGAGCTGATGGCGGTCGATCCCTTGGCCTACGTAGTGGCGCCGCGCTTCCTCGCCGGGCTGATCGCGATGCCGCTGCTGTGCTGCGTGTTCTGCGCGCTGGGCATCTTCGGCGGTCATCTCGTGGGCGTCTCCTGGCTGGGCATCGACAACGGCACGTTCTGGTCGAACATGACCGCCACCGTCGACGTGTGGCAGGACATCATCAACGGCGTGATCTGGAAGAGCCTGGCGTTCGGCGCCGTGGTGGCGCTGATCGCGGTGTACCAGGGCTATACCGCGCCGCCCACCAGCGAGGGCGTGGCCTATGCCACCACTCGCACCGTGGTCGCCTCGTCCATCGCGATCCTGGCGCTGGACTTCGTGCTGACCGCCTTCCTGATGTGACCCCATGAACAAGCGTATTTCTTTGAGGATGTCGCCGTGAGCCAGAGAAAATCCTATGCCGTCGGCACCGGCCTGTTCATCGTGCTCGGCTTCGCCGCGCTGGCCTATCTCGCCACCCAGACCAGCTCGGTGGCGAACCGTCACCAGGGCGCCAGCTACACGGTGGATGCGCAGTTCGAGAACATCGGCCAGCTGAAGGAGCGCGCCCCGGTGAAGATCGCCGGCGTGCGCGTGGGCCAGGTCGAGTCGATCGCGTTGGAGCCGGGCAAGTCGGTGGCCGACGTGAAGCTGGCCATCGACAAGCAGTACGCCACGATCCCCGCGGATTCGGTGGCGACGATCTTCACCAGCGGCCTGCTCGGCGACCAGTACGTGGGCATCGAGTACGGCCACGCGAAGCAGTACGTCGCCGCCGGCGGCAAGCTGGGCCTGACCCGTTCCAGCCAGCCACTGGAGGAGATGCTCGGCAAGTTCTTCGGCGCCGGCGGTTCGGCCGACGCGATCGGCGGCAGCTACGAGGTCACCGCGCATTTCAGCAACGTGGGTTCGCTGTCGGCGGGTTCGCCGGTGAAGATGGCGGGCGTGGCGATCGGCCGGGTGCTGTCCGTGCAGGCCGAGCCGACCAAGCTGGATGCCGTGGTGACCCTGGCGATCGACAATCGCTACAACCAGATCCCCGACGATTCCGCCGCCGCGGTGTTCACCAGCGGTTTGATCGGCAGCCAGTACGTTGCGATCCAGCCCGGCGGTTCGCCGGACATGCTGAAGAACGGCGACGAGATGATCCTGACCCAGTCGGCGATGCAGCTGGAAGACCTGATCGGCAAGTTCTTGGTCAACGGTTCCGGCGACGGCGCGAAAAAGGATGCCGGCTCGTCCACCACCCCCGCCGGCAAGCACTGAGCCGGTTCCCCGCACACAGGAGTTTTCGCATGATGCGTCATCTGGCTTTCGCCATTGCCGTGGCCTGCGGCGGCATGCTCGCTGCCCCGGCCTTCACGCAGCAGGCAGCCCCACAGGCCGCCGCCCAGCAGACCCCGGAACAGGTGGTGCAGGAGATCGCCCACCAGCTCGACACCGCCGTGGCCGGCCACAAGGCCGAACTGCAGCAGAACAAGGAAAAGCTGGTCGGCATCATCAACCAGGTGTTCCTGCCGCACTTCGACGTGGACTACGCGGCGATCCTGGTGCTCGGCCAGCATGCCCGCGAGGCCACGCCCGACCAGCGCGCGCGGTTCGCCAAGGTGTTCTACAACTCGATCACCCACCGCTACGCCGAGGGTCTGCTCAGCTACACCAATGGTGCGGTGAAGGTGCTGCCGTTTGCCGGCGACCTCAACGCCAAGCGCAGCCTGGTGCGCACCCAGGTCGCCACCGGCGACGGCAAGACGGTGTCGGTGGACTTCGCGTTCCGCAAGACCGCCAGCGGCGAGTGGAAGGCCTACGACGTGGTGATCGAGGGCATTTCCTACATCACCAACTACCGCAACCAGGTCGATGCGGAGATCCGCAAGGTCGGCCTCGACCAGCTGATCAAGAACCTGCAGACCCAGGGCGACCAGGCGCTGAAGGCGATGGAGCAGCAAGGCGGCAAGGCCCATGGCGGCTGATTCCGCGTTGCGGCTGGACCGTGGCACGCCGGGCACGCTGGTGCTGTCCGGTGCGCTGAGCTTCGCGACCGCCGCCGCGGCGCTGCAGGCGCTGGACGAGGCCTTGCGGCCGGGCGATCGCGCAAGGCTCGACCTGGCCGGGGTGAGCAGCTGCGACAGCGCGGGGCTGGCCTGCCTGCTGGCCGTGCTGGCCGAGGCGCGTGGCCGTGGCCAGGCGCTGAGCCTGCAGCACGTGCCGGACGGATTGCGCACGCTGGCCAGGGTCAGCGGCGTGGAAGCCTTGCTGGCACCGGCCTGAGGCAGCCAACCGGACGTGGACACGAAAACGGGGCCGCTGGCCCCGTTTTCGTGTCCACCTGTGCAGCCGGCTCAGTTCTTCGTCGGCGCGGGCTTCGAGGTGGCGTGCTGCTGTTCCCACTGCTTCTGCTGCTGCAGCAGTTCGTCGGGATCGAAGCCCGGCTGGTCGACGCCCTGCATCTTCTCGATCACGTCGGCCGGCGGGTCGCCGTCGTACAGCTTGTACAAACGGCGCTGGCGGTAGGCGTCGCGCAGGAAGGCGTAGGGGTCGTAGGCCGACTGCAGGAAGCCTTCCGCGTCGATCAGCTGCGAGCGCATCGACACCACGTACAGCACCTGCGGCAGGTAGTACTGGCCGTAGCTGAAGGCTTGGTTCTTCGCGATCAGGCTCAACGGGTCGAAGAAGTAGCCGTCCACCGGGTAGTGCCAGACGTCGCGCACCGTGCTGGGGCCGAGCAAGGGCAGCATCAGGAAGTCGCCTTCGGGTACGCCCCAGCGCGCCAGGGTGATGCCGAAGTCGGTGGTCTCCAGCGGCAAGCCCAGCCTGGTGGCCGGATCGAAGATGCCGCCCACGCCGACGGTGAGGTTGATCAGGAAACGCCCGGTGTTACCCAGCGCTTCGGAAGGCCGCGCCTGCAGCAGGTTGTTGGCGATCGTGATCGGCAACTCGATGTTGGTGAAGAAGTTGTTGACCGAGCGCCGCACCGGCGGGTTGGTCACCTTGCGATAGCCCACCGCAGCCGGGCGCAGCACCGCCTTGTCCAGCGTGTCGTTGAACGCATAGACCTTGCGGTTGACCTTCTGCAGCGGGTCGTCGGTGCGCGGCGGCGCGATCGCGCAGCCGGCCAGCAGCACTACGGCGAGCAGGGCGAGGCCGCGGCGCAGCAGGGAGGAATGAAGCAGGGAGTGCGTCGGCATGGGGTTGCGGCCAGGATGGGGACGTGGCTGGAAACGCTGGAGCTTCAATAGTGTACTGTCTGGTTTTATATCCTGCACGCGTTTCGCCCTGCTTTCGTGGGCCGGCGGCGAAAACCGCTTATGGTACGCACGACTCGCATTGCCAGGCCAGCGCCGGCTGCTCTACACTGGCGACCTGTATAAGTCTCTATTTTTTTGAGGATTTGGCATGGCACGCATTACCGTGGAGGACTGCCTCGAGGTGGTCGACAACCGATTCGAGCTGGTGCTGATGGCGACCAAGCGCGCCCGTCAGCTCGCCAAGGGTGCCGAACCGGCGGTCAATCCCGACAATGACAAGCCCTCCGTGCTGGCGCTGCGCGAGATCGCCGGTCGCCGCATCGACCAGGCCACCATCGACGAGATCGACAAGGCCGAACGCGAGCGCGCCGAACGCGAGGCGCTGGAATGGGCCGCCGCCGAGGTGGACGACGATCTGTCCAAGGTCGGCGACGATTGATGGAGGGCGGCTGTAGACCGCGCACGCATCGCATCGGGGCGGCCGATGTGCTTGCACGCGCGGCCGGCCGCGTTCCACCCAGCTGCATGACCGCGCCGTCGGCGCGACCCCGTCGGCGCGTCCAGCCATGACCGCCGCCAGCACGCCAACCGTCATCGACCCCGCTGCGCTGCCGCCCTACGTGCAGGCGCTGAAGGACCAGCTCGGCTATCTGCCGGCGCCGCAACTTGAGCGCGTGCTGCGCGCATTCCAGGTCGGCGCGCAGGCGCACGAAGGCCAGACCCGCAAGAGCGGCGAGCCCTACATCACCCACCCGGTCGCCGTGGCCGGCATCCTCGCCGAGCTGGGCATGGATGCCGAGACCATCATCGCGGCGATTCTGCACGACACCCTGGAAGACACCGCGCTCAGCCGCAGCGCGCTGGCCGGCGAGTTCGGCGAGACCGTGGCCGAACTGGTCGACGGCGTCACCAAGCTGGACAAGATGCGCTTCGGCAGCCGCCAGGAGGCCGATGCGGAGAGCTTCCGCAAGATGCTGCTGGCGATGGCACGCGACCTGCGCGTGATCCTGATCAAGCTCGCCGACCGCCTGCACAACATGCGCACGCTGGGTGCGAAGGACCCGCCCTCGCGCCGCCGCATCGCGCGCGAGACGCTGGAGATCTACGCGCCGATCGCCCAGCGCCTGGGCATGAACAAGATCAAGGCCGAGCTGCAGGACCTCGGCTTCCGCGCGTTGCACCCGGACCGCTACCGCGTCATCAGCGAGCGCATCCGCGCGGCGCTGGGCAACCGCCGCGAGGCAATGGGCCGGATCGAGACCGCGCTGTCGCAGCGGCTGGCCGCCGAGCACCTGCCGGCGCGCGTGGTGGGGCGCATCAAGTCGCCGTGGAGCATCTATTCGAAGATGCACAGCGAGCACAAGAGTTTCGCCCAGCTGATGGACGTGTACGGCTTCCGCGTGGTGGTCGAGAGCGCGATGAATTGCTACATGGCGCTGGGCGTGGTGCACGGGCTGTACAAGCCGGTCGACCGCCGCTTCAAGGACTTCATCGCGATCCCGAAGGCGAACGGCTACCAGTCGCTGCATACCGTGCTGCTGGGGCCGTTCGGCGCGCCGATCGAGGTGCAGATTCGCACCGCCGAGATGGATTCGGTGGCCGAGCGCGGCGTGGCCGCGCATTGGGCGTACAAGACCGATTCCGGTCCGGCCAACAGCGCGCAGGCGCGTGCCCGCGAGTGGCTGTCCTCGCTGGCCGACAGCCAGGTCAACACCGCCTCGTCGGACGAGTTCATCGAGAACGTCAAGATCGACCTGTTCCCCGACGAGGTCTACCTGTTCACCCCGCGCGGCGACATCCTCTCGCTGCCGCGCAACGCCACCGCGCTGGATTTCGCCTACGCCGTGCACACCGACGTGGGCGACCACGCGGTGGCCGCGCGCGTGGACAAGAAGCTGCTGCCACTGCGCACGCGGCTGGAATCCGGCCAGCTGGTGGAGATCATCACCGCGCCGTCGGCGGTGCCGAACCCGGCCTGGCTGGAGTCGGTGGTCACCGGCAAGGCGCGCACCGCGATCCGCCAGTACCTGAAGCACCTGCAGCACGAGGACGCGGTGGACTTCGGCCATCGCATGCTCGACCGCGCGCTGGAGGCGCGCAGCAGTAGCCTCGACGCGATTCCGACCGAAGTGCTGGACCGTTTCCTGCACGAGATCCGGCTGAAGCGGCTGGAGGAACTGCTGGCCGAGATCGCGCTGGGCAACCGCATGCCCGACGTGGTGGCGCGCCACCTGCTTGCGCTGCGCGACGGCCAGTCCGACGACGCGGCGCCCGGCGCCAGCCCGGTGCACGAGAAGATCCGCATCACCGGCGCCGAGCGCGGCGTGCTCAGCTTCGCGAACTGCTGCCATCCGCTGCCGGGCGATCCGATCATGGGCTACCTGTCGCCGGGCAAGGGCATCGTGGTGCACCGCGAGGAATGCCCGAACGTGGCCGAGCTGCGCAAGTCGCCGGAGCGCTGCGTGGCAATCGAGTGGGACCACGACGTGCAGGGCGACTACCGTGCCGAGCTGCGCATCGAGGTGATCAACCGCCCCGGCGTGCTCGCCACCATCGCCGCGGCGATCGCGGCGGCCGACTCCAACATCGACAACGTGGAATACGCCGAGCGCGACCTCGCCGCCGCCACCCTGCTGTTCGCGATCGAGGTGAAGAACCGCAAGCATCTCGCCGACGTGATCCGCCGAGTGCGCCGCACCGGCGTGGTGAGCGGGGTGTATCGATATCCCTTGTAGCCGGGAATAGGGAATGGGAAACAGGGCGTCGGCTGGCGAGCCCGCACTCGCGCGCGCTACGCTTGGGCCTTTCCGATACCCCAATCCCTGACCCTGAGGAAAACCCATGTCCCGCCAGATCATCGCCACCACGGAAGCTCCCGCTGCCATCGGCCCCTATTCGCAGGCCGTGCGTGCCGGCGACACCGTGTATTTCTCCGGCCAGATCCCGCTCGATCCGGCCACCGGCAACGTGGTCGAGGGTGACATCACGGCGCAGACGCGCCGCGTGTTCGACAACCTGGTGGCGGTGGCGCAGGCCGCCGGCGGCTCGCTGGCGCAGTTCGTGCGCGTGGGCATCTACGTCACCGATCTGGCGAACTTCGCCGCGGTGAACGCGGTGATGGCCGAGTACTTCCAGGCGCCGTACCCCGCGCGCGCCACCATCGAGGTCTCCGCGCTGCCCAAGGGGGTGCAGGTGGAAGTGGACGCGATCATGGTGCTGGGCTGATCCGTTCCGCGTGGCGATGAACGTCGCCGCCGCTGCAACGGACGCGGGCGCGCAACCCGTGTCGTCGCTGCCAGGCGTGGGTCCGGCGCTCGCGGCCCTGCTGCACAAGCTCGGGCTGGAACGCGTGCAGGACCTGTGGTTCCACTTGCCGCTGCGCTACGAAGACCGCACCCGCGTCACCGCCATCGCCGACCTGCGCCCCGGCCAGAGCGCGCAGGTGGTGGGCACGGTCGAGGCGGTGGAGCGCGGCTTCCGCTACCGCCCGCAACTGAAGGTGGCGATCGCCGACGACTCGCGGCAGACCCTGCAGCTGCGCTTCTTCCACTTCAATCGCGCGCAGGCCGAGCAACTCGCGCCGGGCACGCGCCTGCTGTGCTTCGGCGAGGCGCGCTTTGCCGCGCAAGGCCTGGAGATGGTGCACCCGCAGTATCGTCGGCTGGCCGCCGGCGAGGCCGTGGCGGTGGAGGACCGGTTGAGCCCGGTCTATCCCACGACCGAAGGCCTGGGCCAGAAACGACTGGCCGGCGTGATCGCCAAGGCGCTGGCGCTGCTGCCGCCGGAACCGGTGCTGGAGCTGATCCCGCATGAACTGTGCGCGGCGCACGGCCTCGCCTCGCTGCGCGAGGCGCTGCTCACCGTGCACCGGCCGCCGCCCGATGCGCGGCTCGACCTCTTGCTGCACGGTCGCCACCCCGCGCAGCAGCGCCTTGCCTTCGAGGAACTGCTGACCCAGCACCTGAGCCTGAAGCGGATGCGCGCCGCGATGCAGCGGCGTCGCGCACCGTCGCTCGCCGTCGCCGGTGCATTGCGCCGGCAATTGCTCGCCGCGCTGCCGTTCGCGCTCACCGCCGCGCAGCAGCGCGTGGACGCGGAAGTGCGCCGCGATCTCGCGCAAGCGAGCCCGATGCTGCGGCTGGTGCAGGGCGACGTGGGCTCGGGCAAGACCGTGGTCGCCGCACTGGCCGCGCTGGCCGCGGTGGAATCGGGCCGCCAGGTGGCGCTGATGGCGCCCACCGAGCTGCTGGCCGAACAGCACCTGCGCAACTTCCGCCACTGGCTGACGCCACTGGGCGTGGAGGTGGAGTGGCTGGCCGGCAAGCAGCAGGGCAAGGCGCGGCAGGCGGCGATGCATCGCGTGGCCGCGGGTGCGCCGGTGACGGTGGGCACGCATGCATTGATGCAGGAAGACGTGGCCTTCGCGCGGCTGGGCCTGGTGATCGTGGACGAGCAGCACCGCTTCGGCGTGCAGCAACGCCTCGCGCTGCACGACAAGGGCGTCGACCGCGCGCGTGGCGAGGTGCCGCACCAGTTGGTACTCACCGCGACCCCGATCCCGCGCACGCTGGCGATGAGCGCCTATGCCGACCTTGACGTCTCCGCGATCGACGAACTGCCGCCCGGCCGAACGCCGGTGCAGACCGTGGCGGTGTCCAACGCGCGCCGTGCCGAAGTGATCGAGCGCATCCGCGTGGCGTGTGCCGAGGGGCGACAGGCCTACTGGGTGTGCACCCTGATCGAGGAATCCGAGCAGCTGCGCGCACAGGCCGCCGAGGTGGCGCATGCGGAGCTTTCCGCCGCGCTCGCCGGCTGCAAGGTGGGCCTGATCCACGGTCGCCTGAAGCCCAAAGACAAGCAGGCGGTGATGGATGCGTTCAAGGCCGGCGAGCTGGCCGTGCTGGTCGCCACCACGGTGATCGAGGTGGGCGTGGACGTGCCCAACGCCAGCCTGATGGTGATCGAGAACAGCGAGCGGCTGGGCCTGGCCCAGCTGCACCAGTTGCGCGGACGGGTGGGGCGCGGTGCGGTGGCTTCGAACTGCGTGCTGCTGTACCAGCCGCCGCTGGGCCAGCTGGCGCGCGAACGGCTGGCGGTGATGCGCGAGACCAACGACGGCTTCCGCATCGCCGAAAAGGACCTGGAATTGCGCGGCCCCGGCGAAGTGCTGGGCACGCGACAGACCGGCCAGCTCAGCTTCCGCATCGCCGACCTGTCGCGCGACGCCCATCTGCTGCCCGCGGTGCAGCAGGTGGGCGAGCGCCTGCTGGCCGCGCACCCGCGCGAGGCGGATCGGCTGATCGCGCGCTGGATCGGCGGTGCGGCGCGCTATGCGCGGGCGTAGCGTGGGTATTGTGCGAGCGCGGGGCAGTGGTAGCTGCAGAATTGCCTGGAGCATGCTGAGTTAGACTTGCCGACTTTTCCGAGGAAAAGTCGGCCATGACCATACCGCAACTGCTGATCGACACCGACCCCGGCGTGGACGACGCGCTGGCCATCATGATGGCGCACGCGCATGCCGACATCGCGGCGCTGAGCGTGGCCGCCGGCAACGTGGGCCTGGGCCATACCGTGCGCAACGCACGCACCTTGCGCGACCTGCTGGGCGCGACGTTCCCGGTGTTCGCCGGCTGCGCCACGCCGCTGGTGCGCGCGCCGGACGAAGATGCTGCCTTCGTGCACGGCATGGACGGTCTCGGCGACGTGGGCTTTCCCGAGCCGAAGGCTGCGGCAGAAGGCGAGGTGGCTGCGCTGGCGCTGCTCAGGCTCACCCGCGAACGTCCCGGCGAACTGACCCTGGTGGCGCTGGCGCCGCTGACCAATCTCGCGCTGGCGTTGCGGCTCGATCCGACCTTGCCGCAGCGGGTCAAACGGTTGGTGGTGATGGGTGGTGCTGTGACCGGCCATGGCAACACCGGCAGGATTCCTGCGGAGTTCAACATCGGCTTCGACCCCGAAGCCGCACACGTGGTGTTCGAGGCGTTTTCCCGGTTCGACCTGGTCGACTGGGAGGCCACCCTGCGCCACGGCTTCGACGACGCCGAATTCGATGCCTGGCTGGCGACGGGCGACCAGCGCGCGGCGTTTTTCGGCAAGGTGTTCCGCACCGCGCGCGACTACAACGCCAAGCACGACCGCAGCGGCGTGGTCGCCGCCGATGCGCTGGCGATGGCGGTGGCGATCGATCCCTCCATCGTCACGCGCAGCGAGATCCGGGCGGTGGCGGTGGAGCTGGACGGTCGGCTCACCCGTGGCGCCACCGTGGTGGACTGGGCGAACCGGCTGGGTCGGCCCGCGCAGGCGCGCATCGTGCTGGAGGTGGACCAGGCCCGGTTCGCGGCGATGGTGCGCAAGGCGCTGGGGGTGGCGTGACGGCCGCGGTGGTTGACGCAACGCCGCACGGCTGGGTAAACTTGTCCTCTTTTCACGTTGCATTGAGCCCGTCATGAAGCCCGATATCCATCCGAATTACCGCCCGGTGGTGTTCCAGGATCTGTCGTCCGACTTCGCGTTCCTGACGCGTTCGACGATCAGCGCCAAGGACACCGTCAAGTGGCAGGACGGCAACGAGTACCCGCTGATCAAGGTGGATATCTCCAGCCATTCGCACCCGTTCTACACCGGCAAGCAGAAGACGCTGGACGTCGGTGGCCGCGTGGACAAGTTCCGCAAGCGTTACGCGCAGAAGTAAGCGCGCGCCGCCGCATCGCGGCGACCGCTGGATGCATTCGCGCACGGGGCAGGCATGGCCTGCCCCGTGCGTTTTTGCGCCCGCCATCCGTGGCAGGCGCCCTTCGGGCCATCGTTGGCGCGATGTCAAAAATCGCTCCAGGCGATTTTTTGCGTCCCGCGTACGACCATCCGCGGACGCATGTCTGGTCGATCGATATGCGATAATGCCCGGATCGCATCGATGCTTTCCCCGGCACGATGCCCGTTCCCCCGCCGGTTGGTGCTGCCCCGTGGCTCCGGTCGACGACGACCCATGCTAAGGAGGTTCCCGTGTCCGATCCCAAGACTGTCAAGCTGGTGGATGAGTCGACTCAGCGCAGCAGCACGTTGCCGCTGGTCACCGGCACCCTCGGTCCGGCTTGCATCGACATCGGCACGCTGTACAAGGACACCGGCCACTTCACCTACGACGTGGGCTACGGCTCGACCGCCAGCACCAAGAGCGCGATCACCTACATCGACGGCGACCAGGGCGTGCTGCTGTACCGCGGCTACCCGATCGAGCAGCTGGCCGAGAAGTCCAGTTTCCTCGAGGTGGCCTACCTGCTGCTCAACGGCGAGTTGCCGAAGCCGGCCGAGTTCGCCGGCTTCGAGCACGACGTCGCGCATCACACGATGATGCACGAGTCGCTGAAGAACTTCTTCCAGGGCTTCCACCACGACGCGCATCCGATGGCCATGCTGGCTGCCGCGGTGGCCTCGCTGTCGGCGTTCTACCACGACGATCTCGACGTCGAGAACCCGGCCGACCGCAAGCTCGCCGCGATCCGTCTGATCGCGAAGATGCCGACGATCGCCGCCGCCTGCTACCGCTATTCGATCGGCTGGCCGTTCCGCTATCCGCGCAACAACCTCGAGTACGTCGACCGCTTCCTGCACATGATGTTCGAGGTGCCGAGCGAGCCGCTGCAGATGAGTCCGGTGGCGGCCAGGGCGCTGGACCTGCTGTTCATCCTGCACGCCGACCACGAGCAGAACGCGTCGACCTCGACCGTGCGCCTGGTCGGCTCCACCGGTGCCAACCCGTACGCCTCGATTGCCGCGGGCATCACCGCGCTGTGGGGTCCCGCGCACGGCGGCGCCAACGAGGCGGTGCTCAAGCAGCTCAAGGAAATCGGCACGCCGGACAACGTCGAGTCGGCGATCCTGCGCGCGAAGGACAAGAACGACAGCTTCCGCCTGATGGGCTTCGGCCACCGGGTGTACAAGAACTTCGACCCGCGCGCGAAGATCATCCGCGAGATGTGCCACAAGGTGCTCGCCGAGCTGGGCGTCAGCGACCCGCTGCTGGACGTGGCGATGAAGCTGGAGGAGGCCGCGTTGAAGGATGAGTACTTCGTCGAGCGCAAGCTGTATCCGAACGTGGACTTCTACTCGGGCATCATCTACAAGGCGCTGGGCATCCCCACCGAGATGTTCACCGTGATGTTCGCGATCGCCCGCACCGCTGGCTGGATCGCGCACTGGATCGAGCAGCACGAAACCCCCGGCGCCCGCATCGGCCGTCCGCGCCAGATCTACACCGGCCACGACGTGCGCGACTACGTGGCGTCGGACAAGCGCTGATCCGCAGCTTGCCAGCCCGACGAAACGCCCGGCATGCCGGGCGTTTTTTTGCACGGGTGATCGTGGGTTTTTGAAAAGTGCGGCCATGGATGGCCGCCCGTTTGATTCTGCGACCACCATCCTTGACGGTCGCCCTTCGGGCCATCGCTGGCGCGATGTCAAAAATCGCTCCGGGCGATTTTTTCGCGATCAGGGACGATTGCAACACTGAGCCCGCGCCAGCATGCGCTCCAGCTCGTCCGTGTCGCCGTCCTCGGCCAGCAGGGCCTCCACCGCGGCCAGCCCGGCGCGGTGCATCGGCTTCTCGTCCACGCGGTCCAGCGGCGCCTGGCGCAACGCGTCGCGCGGCAGCACGGTGAGGTCGAACGGCAGCGCGTCGGCGGCGAACAACAGCACCGGGAATTCGGCCTGCTCGTCGCGGCTGGTGCGCAGGCGGCGCGTCTGCGTCTCGTACGGCACGCCGTGCTCGTGCAGGTAGCGGTGCACCGCGTCGGGATCGTCGCTGAACACGTGCAGGCAGATCGCCGAATGCGCGTCGGCGGTGCCGTCCAGTACGGCGCCGACCAAGCGCGGCTCGAAGCGGGCGAGGAAGCGCATCGCCTCCAGCGCCGCCTCGCGGCGCGCGCGCAGCAGCTGCGGCTGGCTGTCGGCGAGGAACAGGCGCTGGTGCTCGCGCAACGCCTGCTCGATCTCCTGGTTGCGCGGCAGCGCCTGGGTATCGAGGATGCCCAGCCGCTCGGCGGCCTTGAGCTTGGCGCGGTGGAAGTCGCGGATGCCGTGCTCGCTCATCAGGCGGGCCGCTTCCTGCGCCACGCGCCGCCGGTTGCGCTGCTGGCGGTCGCTTGCATGGATGCGGTGATGTTCGCCTCGGGCCATGTCGATTCCTCCGCCGCTTGCGCGTCCAGACTAGCGCAAGCGGTGGAATGCGGGAACAGCCTGCTACCCCTGGCTGCCCTGCGGCACAGGGATGTGCCGCGCGCGATCAAGCACGTACGTGCTTGATCGGCGGAAGCGAGTCCGGACATGTGCCGGGCTCGCTGACTCGAGCAACTGTCGGGACGGCGGTTGTTCGAGGCCCCGTACGGATCAGAAGATGTTGTACGGGTTCTGCTGTTCCTGCTGCTGCTGGGTGGCCTGGCTGCGCAGGCGGTCCACGTCCTCGACCTTGAAGAATTCGTTCATGCTGTCCGGATCGTCCGACGTGGTCGGCAGGCCGCTGGAACGGTCGATCAGCACGGTGGCGATGCCCGGCGGCATCGGCAGCGAGTTCTCCGGCACGTCCTTGAGCGCCGTGCCCATGTAGTCCATCCAGATCGGCAGCGCGGCCTTGGCGCCGAACTCGCCACGGCCCAGCGAGCCGTAATTGTCGAAGCCCACCCACACCGAAGTGGAGATGTTGCCGTCGAAGCCCACGAACCAGGCGTCGCGGTGGTCGTTGGTGGAGCCGGTCTTGCCGGCGAGGTCGGGGCGATCCAGCGCCTTGGCGGCGGCGCCGGTGCCGCGCAGGATCACGTCCTTCATCAGCGAGGTGATCAGGAAGTCGGTGCGCGGGCCGAGCACGTGCGGCGCCAGCACCGGCGGATGCGCGCCGGTGCCGTGGGCGTCGGCCGGCAGGGTCTCCACGCCGGAGTCGTCGACGCTGGCGGCGCTGGCCGGCGCCGCGGCGCTGGAAGTCTCCGCGAGGCTGTTGGCCGGGCGCTTGCCCATGTCCGCCGGCGGCGGTCCGGGCGGCGTGTTTTCCAGCAGGCGTTCCTGGCATTCGCGGCAGGCGCGCGCGGGGTTGGCGAGGTAGACCGGCTTGCCGCTGCGGTCGTCGATCTCGCTGATGAAGTAGGGCGTGACCAGGTAGCCGCCGTTGGCGAACACCGCGTAACCGCGCGCCATGTTCATCGGCGACACCGAGGCGGTGCCCAGCGCCATCGACAGGTTCGCCGGCAGCGCGTCGAGCGGGAAGCCGAAGCGGGTGATGAACTCGCGCGCGTAGCGCACGCCGATCGCGTCGAGCAGGCGGACCGAGACCAGGTTCTTCGACTGCACCAGCGCCTCGCGCAGGCGCATCGGGCCGGCGAACTTGTCGTCGTCGTTGTTCGGCGTCCACAGGCCGCCGGGGCGCGAGGGGTCGGGCAGCGCGATCGGCGCGTCGTTGATGATCGACGCGGGCGTGAAGCCGTGGTCGAACGCCGCCGAGTACAGATAGGGCTTGAAGCTGGAGCCGGGCTGGCGCGCCGCCATCACCGCGCGGTTGAACTTGCTGCGGGTGAAGCTGAAACCGCCCACCAGCGCCTCGACCGCGCCGTCCTCCGGTCGGATCGAGGCCAGCGCACCTTGCACGGCGGGAATCTGCGTCAGTTGCCAGGCGCCCTTGGCGTCCTGCGCCACGCGCACGATGTCGCCGCGCTTGAGCACCGCGTCCACCCGCGTCGGCGCGGGACCGGTGCGACTGTCGTTGACGTACGGCCGTGCCCACGCCAGCGTGGCGAGGTCGAGCCGGATGTTCTGGCCCGAGGGCAGGAACAGCGTGGCCGCGTCGGCGGTGCTGGCGACGACCAGTGCCGGGTCGAGGCCGGAGATGTCGGTGTAGCCGGCGAGCGCATGCTGGTAGTCCTGCGCGCCGGCGTCGGCGGCCAGGTCCTGGTGCGCCTCCGGGCCGCGCCAGCCGTGGCGCTGGTCGTAGTCGATCAGGCCCTTGCGCACCGCTTCCACCGCGGCCTGCTGACGCGCGCTCTGGATCGTGGTCTTCACCACGTAGCCCTCGGTGAGCGCGTCGTTGCCGAGGCGGTCCAGCACCTGCCGGCGCACCATCTCGGCGAGGTAGGGCGCATCCACCTGGATCGGCGCCTCGTGCGGCGCCGCGTCGTTCGGCTCGGCGATCGCGGCCTGGTATTGCGCCTCGGTGATGTAGCGGTGCTTGAACATCTCGCCCAGCACCCAGTTGCGCCGCGCCAGCAGGCGCGGCGGGCTGTTCAGCGGATTCACCACCGAGGGCAGCTGGAAGGTGGAGGCGATCGCCGCGCACTGCGCGATCGTGAGCTGGTCCAGCGTCTTGCCGTAGTAGTACGAGGCCGCCGCGGCCACGCCGTAGGAGCGGTGGCCTAGGAACATCTTGTTGAGGTAGAGCTCGAGGATCTGATCCTTCGAGAGCTCATGCTCGATGCGCAACGCGATGAAGATTTCGGTGAGCTTGCGCGAGTACAGCTTCTCCGGGCTCAGGAAGAAATTCCGCGCGACCTGCTGGGTGATGGTGGAACCGCCGGGACCCTTGTCGCCGCCGGTGATGAGCACGTGCCAGCCTGCGCGCGCGATACCGCGCCAGTCGACGCCGGGGTGGTGGTAGAAATCGGCATCTTCGGCCGACAGCACCGCGTGTTTGAGGTTGGCCGGCACCCCGGCGATCGCCACCGGGATGCGCCGGGTCTCGCCGAAGCTGGCGATCAGCTTGCCGTCGGCGCTTTCCACGCGCAGCGGCACCTGCATGTGGTAATCCTTCAGCACCGCCACCGAGGGCAGCCGCGGCGCCACCAGCCAGTACGCCACCCCGACCGCGAGAACTGCCAGCAGAAAACCCGAGAACGCCAGGATCAGAGCCCAGCGCAGCAGACGCTTGAGAATACGCATGTGTGGGGAATGGCCCGTATCGAAACCCGACAGAGTATAGGGGTTGTGCCGCAGACCACCTTGGAGGGGTATATCTGCGGTAGCAGACCCGCCTTGGCCGCAAAATCGTGCGTCGAGACCGAAACGAGGCCTCCGTCACGCTGTGCGAAGGCGGTAGCCCAAATGTGGGGGCCATCACGGGAAACACTTGAGAAAACTGCGGCAGGCCATTGCAGGGACGTTAAATTTTCTATCTAATGCCAGCGCACATCGGTCGGAAATCCGGCCGCTGGCGCCAGGGGCAAAGGGGGAAACACCGTGGGGCTCTTCACACCCAAGAAGCCGGCGCTGATCGGCGTCGACATCAGCTCGACCGCCGTCAAGCTGCTGCAGCTCAGCCAGGCGGGCGGGCGCTACCGCGTCGAGCATTACGCGGTCGAGCCGCTGCCGCCGAACGCCGTGGTCGAGAAGAACATCGTCGAAGTCGAGGCGGTGGGCGAGGCGATCCGCCGCGCGCTGGCGCGCTCCGGCTCCAAGCTCAAGCATGCCTCCGCCGCCGTGGCCGGCTCGGCGGTGATCACCCGCATCATCCCGATGCCGAGCGAGCTCTCCGAGGAAGACCTGGAAGGCCAGATCCAGGTCGAGGCGAACCAATACATCCCCTACCCGATCGACGAGGTGAGCCTCGACTTCGAGGTGCTGGGTCCGGTGCGCGACAACCCCGAGATGAACAGCATCCTGCTCGCTGCTTCGCGCACCGAGAACGTGGACATGCGCGTGGCCGCGCTGGAACTCGGCGGCCTCACCGCCAAGGTGGTCGACGTGGAGGCGTTCGCGATGGAGAACGCGTTCGCCCTGCTCACCGACCAGCTCAACGTGGGACGTGACGCACTGGTCGCGGTGGTCGACGTGGGCGCGACCATGACCACGCTGTCGGTGCTGCGCAACCAGCGCACGATCTACTCGCGCGAACAGGTGTTCGGCGGCAAGCAGCTCACCGACGAGATCATGCGCCGCTACGGGCTCTCCTACGAGGAAGCCGGTCGCGCCAAGCGCAAGGGCGGCCTCCCCGAGTCCTACCACAGCGAGGCACTGGAACCGTTCAAGGAATCGCTGGTGCAGCAGGTCAGCCGCCTGCTGCAGTTCTTCTTCGCTGGCAGCGAATACAGCAAGGTCGACCAGGTGGTGCTGGCCGGCGGCTGCGCCACCATCGACGGCATCGCCGCGATGCTCGAGGAACACGTCGGCGTGCCCTGCGTGGTGGCCAATCCGCTGGCGCGCATGTCGATGTCGCCGAAGGTGCAGGGACAGTCGCTGTCCCAGGATGCGCCGGCGCTGATGATCGCGGTCGGCCTCGCCCTGAGGAGTTTCGACTGATGGCCCACGTCAACCTCCTTCCCTGGCGTGCGGAGCGGCGCAAGCTGCGCGAACGCGAGTTCTACGGCCAGCTCGGCGGCGCCTTCGTGGCCGGGCTGGGCTTCGTGCTGCTGTGGGCGATCTGGATGAGCGCGCGCGTCGACAACCAGAACGACCGCAACGCGATCCTGCAGGGCGAGATCAAGCAGCTCGACGTCAAGATCGACAAGATCAAGGATCTGGAGAAGGTGCGCGAGCACCTGCTGGCGCGCAAGCAGATCATCGAGCAGCTGCAGTCCGACCGCTCGAAGATGGTGCACCTGTTCGACGAGCTGGTGAAGACGATTCCCTCCAGCGTGCGCCTCACCTCGCTCAAGCAGGCCGGCGACACCATGTCGCTGGACGGCGTGGCGCAATCCAACGCCAGCGTGGCCGAATACATGCGCAACATCGAGGTGTCGCCGTGGATGGGCCACGTCGACCTGCGCAGCACGATCAACAACCACGATGCCTCGCGCATGCCCTACGGCTTCGGCGTGAGCGTGAAGCTGAGCAAGCCGAAGCCGGACGATGCCGGCGCCGCTGGCGCGCCGGCCGAAGCGGGGTCGGCGGCGGCATCGGCACATGCCGCCAGCGTCCCCGACTCCCTGCCGCCCGCGCATGCCGTCGCGCCTGCCGTCAAGCCGGCGGCCGCGCCGGCGCCTGAAAACAAACCGGCCGCCGCAGCCGTCAAGGGAGGAGCCAAGGCATGAAACTCCTCGACGATCTGCGCGGTCTCGACCGCAACAACATCGGTGGCTGGCCGCAGTCGGTCAAGATCTTCTTCAGCGTGCTGCTGTTCGGGCTGGTGGTGCTGCTCGGCTGGTACTTCTACGTCAGCAGCCAGCAGGACGATCTGGCCTCGCTGGCGGGCAAGGAGACCCAGCTCAGGCAGGAGTTCACCACCAAGCAGGCCAAGGCGGTGAACCTCGACGCGCTGCAGCAGCAGCTTGACGAGATGAAGGACATGCTGCGCCAGCTGCTGCGCCAGCTGCCCAGCAAGACCGAGATGCCCGAGCTGCTGATCGACATCTCGCAGACCGCGCTGTCGGCCGGCCTGCAGGTCGACTCCTTCGTGCCGCAGCCCGAGGTGCCGAAGGACTTCTACGCCGAGAAGCCGATCCAACTGAAGATGGTGGGCTCCTACCACCAGTTCGGCACCTTCATCAGCGGCGTCGCCTCGCTGCCGCGCGTGGTGATCCTGACCATGCACGACGTGTCGCTGACGCCTGAACACGCAAGCAAGGACGGCACCTCCACCGATGGCCAGCTGGTGCTGCAGGGCACGGTGAAGACCTATCGCTATCTGGACGAGGACGAGGCCGCCGCCGAGGCGAAGAAGAATCCGGCCAAGGCAGGGGGGCGCAAGTGATGAAGCTGTCCACTGCCATCAAGCCATCCGTGCTGGCGCGTGTCGCCCTGCTGCTGCTCGTCGCGCTGATGCTGGGGGGCTGCACCCGCGGCACCTCGGACCTGCGCGAATGGATCGCCCAGCAGAAGGCGAAGAAGGGTGCGCCGATCCCGCCGCTGCCGGTGATCAAGACCTTCGAGACCTTCACCTACGCGGACCAGGATCTTCGCGATCCGTTCGGTCCCAGCGCTGCGGAACAGTCGGTCGCCACCAGCGGGCCGCGACCGGACCAGAACCGGCCCAAGCAGCCGCTGGAGATGTTCGCGCTGGACAGCCTGAAGATGGTCGGCACGATCGGCACCGGTCCGGGCATCGAGGCACTTATCAAGGATCCCAGTGGCGTGATCCACCCGGTGCACCGCGGCGAATACATGGGCCAGAACTACGGCCGCATCAACGCCATCAGCGATGACCACATCGATCTGACCGAACTGGTATCCAACGGCAATGGTGGCTGGATGGAACGTCCGGCCAGCATCGCACTCGGCGAGAAATAGGGGACACAGGGGCTGATGCAATGAGCAACCACATTCAATCTGTCCGGGGCCGGGTCATGCGCCACACCATTCGCTGTCTCCTGTCGTTGCTGCTGCTCGCCGGTGCGGGCTTCAGCCAGACCGTGCTGGCTGCCTCCAGCAGCACGCTGAAGGACATCAGCTACACCACGCTGCCCGGCGGCAGCGTGCAGCTGCACCTGAACTTCGCCGGTGCGGTGCCGCAGCCGCGCATCTTCACCACCGACAGCCCGGCGCGCATCGCGATCGATTTCGCCGACACCGGCACCACCGCGCAGCGGCATACGGACATCGGCCAGGGCGCCACCTCCGGCGTCTCGGCAGTGTCGGCCGGCAACCGCACCCGGGTCATCGTGGAGCTGATGCGTCCGGCGTCGTACCAGTCGGCGGTCGAAGGCAATAGTCTGGTGATCACCGTGGCCAACGGCAGTGCGCCGCAGACCGCCGCCGCCCCGGCGCCGGTGCAGCGCAGCGTCACTACCGCGGCGAACATCGATCCGTCCAAGCACCTGCCGGCGACCGCCTCCGGCGGCCTCAGCGTCACCGCCGTCGACTTCCGCCGCGGCGCGAACGGCCAGGGCCGCGTGCTGGTCAGCTTCAGCGGTCCGGGTGCCGATGCACAGATGCGCACGATCGGCGACAAGGTCGAGGTCAGCATTCCCAATGTCAGCGTGCCGGCGAACCTCGCGCAGCGGCTGGATACGCTGGACTTCGCCACCCCGGTGCAATCGATCAACACCCGCACCGGCGCCGCCGGCGGCGTGCAGATGACGATTACCACCAAGGGCGTGGTGGATACCTCGGCGTACCAGGAAGGCAACCAGTACGTGGTCGAGGTGGCGGCCAAGAAGGGCGAGAGCACCGCAGCCGGCGGCCGGCTGGCGCCGGACCAGCACGCGGCCTACAGCGGCACGCGCGCCACCTTCAACTTCCAGGACATCCCGGTGCGCTCGGTGCTGCAGCTGATCGCCGATACCTCGCACCTCAACATCGTGGCGGCCGACAGCGTCACCGGCAGCATCACGCTGCGTCTGGTGAACGTGCCCTGGGACCAGGCGCTGGACGTGATCCTGCGCGCCAAGGGCCTGGACAAGCGGCGCGACGGCAACGTGATCTGGGTGGCGCCGCAGCAGGAGCTGGCGAAGTATGAGGAAGACCTTGCCGCGGCCCGCATGAAGGCCGAGGACAACGCGCCGCTGGTCACCACCTATATCCCGATCAGCTACGGCAAGGCGGCCGATATCGCCAAGCTGCTCACCACCGACAGCAAGCAGAGCACTGGCGGTGGTGGTGCGAGCGCCGGCGGCGCCGGTGTCTCGCGCGGCTTCCTGTCGGCACGCGGCAGCGTCTCCTACGACGAGCGCACCAACACCCTGCTGCTCAACGACACCGCCGAGAAGACCGAGCAGATCCGCCAGCTGGTCGCGGTGCTGGACAAGCCGGTGCAGCAGGTGCTGATCGAGTCGCGCGTGGTGATTGCCAGCGACGACTTCACCCGCGAGCTGGGCGTGAAGTGGGGTGCGAACGGCCAGCGCACCAATCCCAGCGGCCAGGTGCTGCAGATCGGCGGCGCCAACGGCAGCGCGCTGGGCAACAACGGCACCACGCCCCCCACCGTCTCGTACAACAATCCTGGCGGTGGTACCACCCTCAATAACTCCGGGAGCTCAGCCGCCAATACCACCCTGGGCGGCGGCACCGGCCTCAACGTGAACCTGCCGGTGACGAATTCGGCGGCCTCGGGAGTACTGGGCCTGGCCATCCTCGGCAAGAACTACGCACTGGACCTGGAGCTGTCGGCGGCGCAGACCGAGGGCCGTGGCGAGGTGATCTCCAGCCCGCGCGTGGTCACCGCGAACCAGCAGGAGGCAGTGATCCGCCAAGGCCAGGAGATCGGCTACGTCACCTACCAGGGCGGCATCGGCGGCACCGCCGCACCCACGGCCTCGGTGCAATTCAAGGATGCGGTGCTGGAGCTCAAGGTCACGCCGACGATCACCGCGGACAACCGCGTCTACCTCGCGATCAACGTGAAGAAGGACTCGTTGGCGAAGTTCCTCTCCACGCCGAACGGCACGGTGCCGCAGATCAACACCCAGTCGGTGAACACCTCGGTACTGGTGGACAACGGCCAGACCGTGGTGCTGGGCGGCATCTACGAGATCAACAAGAACAACACGGTCACCAAGGTGCCGGGTCTCGGCGACATCCCGGGCATCGGCTACCTGTTCCGCAACACCTACCGCAACAACACCAAGGCGGAACTGCTGATCTTCGTGACGCCGCGCATCCTCAACGATTCGCTGCAATAAGCGTCGCGTTCGCGCAACGCAAAGAGGCGGCTTCGGCCGCCTCTTTGCGTTGCGCACCTGAATGCGCGGGTGCCGTCGACTAAACTTCCGGGCTCCGCTGCGGTCGATAGCGGCGACCTGACGCCGGAATCCCCATGATGGACATGCCCGAAACACCGCCCCGCAGCAGCCTGCAGCAAGCCTTCGCGCGGCTGCGCGACGAGCTGCAGGCCTGCATCATCGGCCAGCCGAAGCTGGTCGACTGCCTGCTGGTGGCGCTGCTCGCCGACGGCCACCTGCTGGTGGAGGGCGCGCCGGGCCTGGCCAAGACCACCGCGGTGAAGGCGCTGGCCGCGCGCATCGAGGCGGATTTTCACCGCGTGCAGTTCACGCCCGACCTGCTGCCCGCCGATCTCACCGGCACCGATGTGTTCCGCCCGCAGAGCGGCAGCTTCGAGTTCGAGCGCGGCCCGCTGTTCCACAACATCGTGCTGGCCGACGAGATCAACCGCGCGCCAGCCAAGGTGCAGTCGGCGCTGCTGGAAGCGATGGCCGAGCACCAGATCACCGTGGGCCGCAGCACCCGGCCGCTGCCGGACCTGTTCATGGTGATGGCGACGCAGAACCCGATCGAGCAGGAGGGCACGTTCGCGCTGCCCGAGGCGCAGCTCGATCGTTTCCTGCTGCACGTCACCATCGGCTATCCGGATGCCGCGTCGGAGCTGGCGATCCTCAGGCTCGCCCGCGAGCAGGCCAGCCGGCGCGCGCATCCGGCGCCCGCGCCGGCGGCCGTGCTCGGCCAGGCCGAGGTGTTCGCCGCGCGCGATGCCGCGATGGCGGTGCACATGGCCCCGGCGCTGGAGGAATACGTCGTCCAGCTGGTGCTGGCCACGCGCGACGCCGGCCGCTACGGGTCGGAGCTGAAGCGCTGGATCGCCTGGGGCGCCAGCCCGCGCGCCACCATCGCGCTGGACCGTTGCGCCCGCGCGCAGGCCTGGCTGGCCGGGCGCGACTACGTGCTGCCTGAGGACGTACACGCGATCGTGCACGAGGCGCTGCGTCATCGCGTGCTGCTCAGCTACGAGGCCGAGGCCGAAGGCGTGCGCAGCGACCAGGTGATCGCCCGGCTGCTGGATCTCGTGCCGCTGCCGTGATTGCAGCAGCGGACGCCACCTTGCCGGATCGCGTCGACGGCGACGGCCGCACGCGCGTATCGCTGGCCGAGCTGATCGCGCTGGGCGCGCGCGCCGGTCGCGCGAAACTGGCTTCCGTGCAAAGCCGCTCGGAACGCAGCGGCCAGCAGTCCAGTCGCCTGTACGGCCGCGGCATGGACTATGCCGAGTCGCGTGCCTACCAGCCCGGCGACGACGTGCGACGGATGGATTGGCGGCTCACCGCGCGCAGCGGCAAGCTGCACACCAAGCTGTACCAGGAGGAACGCGAGGGGCGCCTGCTGATCCTGCTGGACACCCACGCCAGCCTGCGCTTCGGCACCCGCACCCGCTTCAAGTCGGTGCAGGCCGCGCGCGCCGCCGCCATCGCCGCGTGGCTGGCGGTACGCGCCGGCGAACGCGTGGGCCTGATGGCTTTCGGCGGGCACGATCGCCTGCTGCGCCCGCAGGGCGGTGCGCACAGCGCACTGGCGGTGTGCGGCGCGCTGGCGGAATGGGATGCGCTGCCACCCGCGGAGCGTGCCGAGCCGCTGTCCGCCGCCTTGCTGCGCGCGCGCCGGCTGCAGCATGGCGCCAGCCGCGTGCTGCTGCTCAGTGATGGCTTCAGCGCGGATGTCGAGGCGCGGCAGCACTTGCTTGATCTCAAGACGCGTGCCGGCGTCGGCGTGCTGGTGCTGGCCGACGCGCTGGAGCGCGCGCCGCCACCGGCGGGCCGCTATCCGCTGGAGCATGACGGCGAGCGCCGCGACGTGCTGCTGCTGGGCGAACGCCAACGGCGCGAGTTCCAGCAGGCGCTGGGCGTGGGGCCGGCGCGGCTGGAGACGCTGGCGCGCGCCACGGGCCTGCGTTGCCGCGTACTCGACACGCGCGACGATCCGCTGCCGGCGGCAGGTGAACTGCTGGGCGCGACGAGGACGCGGCGATGATGCCGTCACCGCCAGCGCCACCGCCAGCGTCGACCGGCCCGGTGCTGCGCGACATCCACCTGCCGCCCGCGCCGCCGTGGTGGCCGCCTGCGCCGGGCTGGTGGCTGCTGGCGGCACTGGTCTTGCTGGGCTGCATCGCGCTGGCGTGGCTGTGGCGGCGTCAACGCCGCCTGCAGCAACGGCGCCGGCAATGGCTGGACGAACTGGAGCATCATGCGCAGCGGCATGTGCGCGATGGCGACGATGCCGAGCTGGCGGCTGCGCTGCAGCAACTGCTGCGCCGGGTGGCGCGCATCCATGACGGCGCGGCGACGCAGCAGCGCGGCGCAGCGTGGCACGCCACGCTGGCGCGGGTGCCGGTGCAGCCCGCAACGCTCACCCGGCTTGTTGCGCTGGAATCGGCGATGTACCGCCCGCGCGGCGCGCTCGACGCGCCGGCTGTCCTCGCTGCCGCGCGCGCGTGGCTGCACGCCGCCGCCAGGCCGCGCGCGTGGAAGCGCGTGGCGTCGGAGCCGGAGCATGTTTGAGTTCGCCTGGCCCTGGCTGTTCTTGCTGCTGCCGTTGCCCTGGCTGCTGCGGCGCGTGCTGCCGCCCGTCACGCCGGGGCAGGCGCTGCATCTGCCGCAGCCGGGCCTGCGCCTTGCCGACGCCGCTGGTGGCACGGTGCGCAGCTTCACGCCTTGGCTGCTGGCGCTGGCCTGGCTGTGCCTGGCGGCCGCGGCGGCGCGTCCGCAGTGGGTGGGACCGCCGCAGGCGCAGCAGCGCAGCGGTCGTGCCTTGTTCCTCGCGGTGGATCTCTCCGGCAGCATGCGCACGCCGGATATGGAATTGGCCGGCCAGTCGGTGAGCCGCTTCGGCGCGGTGAAGGCGATCGCCGGCAACTTCATCGACCGCCGCCGCGGCGACGAGATGGGCCTGATCCTGTTCGGCAGCCAGGCCTTTCTGGTGACACCGCTCACCTGGGATCTCGATGCGGTACGCGCGCAGCTGCAGGGCGCGGCGGTGGGCCTGGCCGGCAGCGAGACGGCGATCGGCGACGCGATCGCGATCGCGGTGAAGCGATTGTCCGCGTTGCCCGAGCAGGCGCGGGTGCTGGTGTTGCTCACCGACGGCGTCAACAACGCGGGCAGCATCACGCCGCTGGAAGCCGCGCGCGCCGCCAAGGCGGCCGGCGTGCGCATCTACACCGTGGGCATCGGCGCCACCCGCATGCGCGTGCCGGGCTTCTTCGGCAGCCAGATCGTCAATCCCTCCGCCGATCTCGACGCCGGGATGCTGACGAAGATCGCCGACGAGACCGGCGGCCGCTTCTTCCGCGCCACCGACAGCGACCAGCTCGCCGATGCCTACCGCGCCATCGATGCGCTGGAACCGATGCCGCAGCACGGTCCGACCCTGCGGCCGCGCCAGGAGTGGTTCACCTGGCCGCTCGCCGCCGCGCTGCTGCTGTGGCTGCTGGCCGCGCTGCCGCGCTGGCGGGCGGCGGAGGCGGCGGCATGAGCGCGGCGCTGGCCCAGTTCCATTTCCTCCGGCCCTGGTGGCTGTGCGCGTTGGTCGTGCTGCCGTGGCTGCTGTGGCAAGCGTCCCGTCGCAGCCGCGGCCTGCAGGCCTTGTCGCGGCTGGTCGATGCGGAACTGCTGTCGTCGCTGTTGCAGGGACGATCCGCGCGGCAACGCCTGCCGCTGGGTCTGCTCGCGCTGGCCTGGCTGCTGGCCGTGCTGGCGCTGGCAGGACCCGCGTGGAGTCGCGTCGAACAGCCGCTTTACGCGCGCCGCGCCGCCCAGGTGGTGGCGATCTCGCTGTCGCAGCGCATGCTGTCGCATGACGTGGCGCCCAGCCGCATCGATCGCGCACGCTTCAAGGCGCACGACCTGCTGACGGCGAACCGTGACGGCCTCAACGCGCTGGTGGGCTACGCCGGCGAGGCCTTCGTGGTGGCGCCGCTCACTTCCGACGTGCACAGCCTCGGCACCCTGCTCGACGCGATGGCACCGGACACCATGCCGGCGGACGGCGACAACGCGGCGGCGGCGATCGCGCGCGGCGCCGCACTGATCCGCGACGCCAAGGTCGGTGGCGGTTCGCTGGTGCTGATCGCCGACACCGCGGGCACGGCGGCGCAGGCTGCCGCGCGCCAGGCGCGCAGCGAAGGCGTGCGTGTCTCCGTGCTCGGCGTGGGCACGCTGCACGGCGCGCCGGTGCCGCTGCCGGGCGGCGGCTTCCTGCACGATGCAAAGGGTGATCTGCAGCTGGCCGCTCGCGACGATGCGGCGCTGGCTGCCGTGGCCGCGGCGGGCGGCGGCCGCTACGTGGCGATGAGCGCGGACGATGGCGACGTCGCCGCGCTGAAGGGCGAGCTGCGCGCAGGTTCCACGCAAGCGGCGCAGGGCCAGGTTGGCGACGAATGGCAGGACCGCGGTCCCTGGCTGCTGCTGCTCCTGCTGCCGCTGGCGGCGCTGGCGTTCCGCCGCGGCTGGCTGCTGCTGTTGCCGCTGGTGCTGCTGCCGATGCTGCCGGGCACCGCGCATGCGACGACGTGGCGCGACCTGTGGCAACGCCGCGACCAGCAGGCGGCGCAGGCGCTGAAGCGGGATGACGCGAAACAGGCGATGCAGCTGGCGAAGGACCCGGCGTGGCGTGGCGCGGCAGCCTACCGCGCGGGCGACTATGCCGCCGCCGCGCGGGCGCTGCATGAAGCGCCGGGCGGCGACGCCGCCTACAACCTCGGCAATGCGCTGGCGCGCGAAGGTAGGTACGAGGATGCGATCAAGGCCTACGACCACGCGCTGCAGCTCGATCCCGCGAACGCCGACGCGCAGGCGAACCGGCAGGCGGTCGAGGACTGGCTGCGCAAGCAGCCGCCGCAGAAGCAGTCGTCGCCGCAGCAGCAGAAGCAAGGCGGCTCGTCTTCGTCGCAGGGGCAGGGAAGCGACAGCGGGCAGGGCAAGGACCAGCCGGGCCGGAACGGCCAGGACAAAAACGGCCAGGACAAGAACGACCGGGACAAGAACGGACAGGACAAGAACGGACAGGACGGGAACGGCGGCGAGTCCGGCCAGTCTTCGCCACAAGACAACAATCCGGCGCAGTCGCAGAAGCCGCAGGACTCGTCGGACGGTGCGGGCCAATCGCCGCAAGACCCGTCGAAGCCGACCGAAGGGAAATCTTCGGACCGGTCCGCCACGTCACCGGACCAGTCGCAGTCCACGCCCGAACAACAGGCCGCGCAACAGGCGCAGACCGCGAAGGCGCAGCAGGCGCTGAAGCAGCAGCTGGACAAGGAGCTGGGCGCTGCCGGCCCATCGACGACGAAACAGCCGCCCACGCACCAGCTCGGCGCGGACGGCGCCGACGATCCGCAGTCGAAACTGCCAGCCGACCTGCGCCAGGCCTTGCAGCGCGTGCCCGACGATCCGGGCGCGCTGCTGCGCCGCAAGTTCGAGCTGGAATACCAGCGCCGCCACGGCGGCATACCCGACGAGGATGGGCCGTGATGTTTTTATTTTTGCGCTCGTCCATGATCGCGAAGATCAAATGGGCGGCCATCCCTGGCCGCACTCTTCAAGTTTTGCGTTCGTCCCCGACCGCGGAGATCAAACGGGCGGTCATCCCTGGCTGTTTGTTTTTGCGCTCGTCCATGAGCGCGAGGATCAAACGGGCGGCCATCCTTGGCTGTTTGTTTTTGCGTTCGTCCATGATCGCGAAAGTCAAACGGGCGGCCATCCATGGCGGTGCGCTAGTGCGTTCGTCCATGAGCGCGAAGATCAAATGGGCGGCCATCCCTGGCCGCACTCTTCAATGCTTGTGCTTGCTGCTTTGCCTGGTCGTGCCGGTGCTGGCGCACGCCGCCGGCGTGCAGGCCACGCTGGATCGCAGCAGCATGCAGCTGGGCGAGACGGTGACGCTGAACCTGCATGTCGACGGCGGCGGCAACGTGGCGATGCCTGATCTCGGCCCGCTGCAGCAGGACTTCGACATCCTCGGCCGCTCGCAGAGCAGCAGCCTCAGCATCGTCAATGGCAAGCGCAGCGCCGAGCTGGTGATCGGCGTGGTGCTGCGGCCGAAGCATGCGGGCACGCTCACGATTCCCTCGCTCACGGTGGGCGGTGCGCAGACCGCGCCGCTCATACTCGAGGTCGATGCGCCGGATCCGGCCGCGGCCGCCGCCATGCACAAGAGCCTGTTCATGGAGGCCGAGATCACGCCGCAGCGGGCCTGGGTGGGCCAGCAGCTCAGCTACGTGGTGCGGCTCTATTACAGCGGCAACATCAGCAGCGGTTCGCTGGACACACCGCAGATCGATGGCGTGCAGCTCAGCCAGGTCGGCGGCGACCTGCGTTACGACGCGGTGCGCGGCGGCCGCCAGTACCACGTGATCGAGCGGCGCTACGCGCTGGTGCCGCAGCATGCCGGCACGCTGCAGATTCCCGCGCTGGGCTTCCAGGGCGAGGCGCTGGACCCGAGCGATCCGGACAGTTTCTTCGGCGCGGGCACGCCGGTATCGGCCAGCGCGCCCGCGCTCGCGGTGCCGGTGCAGGCGGCGCCGGCGGACTGGGGCAAGTCGGCGTGGCTGCCGGCGCGTGCGCTCAGCCTCACGCTTTCCGGCTGGCCCGATGCGAACACGCCGGTGCGCGTGGGCCAGCCGATCAACCTCGTGATGAAGCTCAGCGCCACCGGCCTGCCGTCCGAGACGCTGCCGACGCTGAGCCTGCCGACGCTGCAGGGCGCCACGGTATATCCGGACCAGCCGGCGACCGCCACCGCCAACGATGGTCCGTGGCTGGTCGGCAGCCGCCAGCGCGCATTCGCGGTGGTGCCCGAGCGGGCCGGCACGTTGACCCTTCCTGCCACCACACTGCGCTGGTTCGACGTGGACACGGGGCAGGAACAGACCGCCGAGATTCCCGCGCACAGCATCACCGTGCTGCCGGCAGTCGGTGCGGCGGCCGTGTCGCCCGCCGCGGTCGGCACGAGTGCGCCGCCCGCCGCTTCGTCGACACCAGCTGCGGCGGAACCGGTTGCTGCGGTACCGGTGAGCACCATGTCGCACGATGCGGCGTGGCGCTGGATCGCGCTGGCCAGCCTGCTGCTGTGGTTGCTCAGCGTGCTGGCATGGTGGCTGTGGCGTCGGCGTGCGGCGCACGGCCCCGCCGCCGTTGCAGCGGGCAGCGGGGCTGCCGAATCCGTGCGCCGCGCGCGCCAGGCTTTCCTGGCCGCCGCGCGCGGCAGCGATGCGGGGGCGCAGTTGCGCAGCCTGCTGGCGTGGGCGCAGGCGGAGCGGCCGGCGATCCAGCATCCCGGCGCGCTGCACACCGCGCTGGCGGACGAGGCGCAGCGACGCGCGCTGGCCGAATTGCAGCATCGCTGCTATGGCGCCGCTGCGTCGACGGCCGCAGGCGGCGATGATCTCGCCGAGGTTTTCAAGCGCGGCTTCGCGTGGCACGAGGCCGGCAAGATCGATGCCGACGCCTTGCCGCCGCTGTATCCGTTCAAGCTGTAGGAATGGTTGCAATTGGAGCAGCTGCAGGAGCGGCCGTAGGAGCGGCTGTAGGAGCGGCTTCAGCCGCGATTCCCTAGCCGCCAGTCGCGGCTGAAGCCGCTCCTACGCCACCTCGTCAAGCGCCGCCTGGAACACTGCGCGCATCGGTTCACCGAAGCAGCACAGAATGAGCTCGAAATCCGGATGCGTGGCCAATTCCTCGCGCAGCGTGCCCAGCGCGACCCTGGCCGCCAGTGGTGCGGGGTAACCGTACACGCCGCAGCTGATCGCGGGGAACGCGATGCGGCGCAGGCCGCGTTCGCGTGCGAGGCGCAGCACGTTGCGATGGCAGCTTGCCAGCAGGTCCGCCTCGCCGCCGCCGCCGCCGTGCCAGACCGGGCCCACGGTGTGGATCACCCAGCGCGCCGGCAGCGCGAAGCCGGGCGTGATGCGCGCCTCGCCGGTGGGGCAGCGCACGCCGGGCGCGACGGGCGGCAACGCCCGGCAAGCTTCCAGCAGCGCGGGGCCGGCGGCGCGGTGGATCGCGCCGTCGACTCCGCCGCCACCCAACAGGGTTTCGTTCGCCGCATTGACGATGGCGTCCACGGCGAGTGTGGTGATATCGGCGGCGATGACTGAGATCAGCATGGCGACGGGCGCTTCGGCTTATGCTTGAGGCATGTGACGGCGAGGTTGCAACCATCATGGCGAAAACGGAAGAGCTTTCCTTCGGCTACCTGCTGAACGACGTGACCTTGCTGTTCCGCAAGCATTTCGACCGGCGCGCGGTGAAGTTTGGCCTCACTCGCGCGCAGTGGCGCGCCACCAAGATGCTGTACTACCGCGAGGGCATGCGCCAGAACGAGCTGGCCGAGTCGCTGGAGATGGAGCCGATCGCGGTGGGCCGGGTGATCGACCGCCTGCAGGCGGCCGGCTTCGTGGAGCGCCGGCCGGATCCGAGGGACCGCCGTGCGTGGCGGTTGTACGTCACCGCGCAGGCGCATGACGTGGTGGACGACATGGAGCGGATCGCGCGCGTGCTGCGCGGCGAGGCCACCCGGGGCATCGAGTACGACGAGCTGAAGCAGGCGCTGGAAGTGATCGGCCGGATCAAGGAGAACCTGCAGGCGCTGGACGCGACCGAGCCGCCGCCGGCCGGCCAGCCGTAGGCGCGCCGCATTCGCCGCAACCGGCGTCGCGGGCAAGTGCCGGTCGTCGTGGCCGACGCGGCGCCGGTTCGGCGCAAAATATGTCGCGACAGTCAACGCCTCGTTGCATGACGCGTTGATTCCCTGTTTGGTTCCTGCCGATTTCCCGGCGCTTGACGCCGCGGATCCCCGGTCGACGGGAAAGCTCGCATTCCATCAGCGGAGACCCCATGCCGCAGCGCATCTCCTGGAAGAAACCCGTGGCGCTGCTGGTCGTGGTGGTGCTGGCTGCGCTGGTCGCGCACGCCTGGTCGAACCGCGACAAGGCAGCGCCGGGCAAGCCGGCGGCCGCGCAGGCGGTGCCGGTGAAGGTGACGCGGGCCGAGCGCGGCGATCTCGATCTCTCGCTGAAGGTGAACGGCTACGCCGAGGCGTATTCCACCGTGACCGTGCAGTCGCGCGTCAATGGCCAGCTGCAGGCGGTCGCGTTCACGCCGGGCGGGCGCGTGCACCAGGGCGAGGTGATCGCGCGCATCGATCCCAGCCTGCTGCAGGCGCAGCTGGACCAGGCGCGCGGCAATCTCGCCAAGGACCAGGCCCAGCTTGCGAATGCCGAACAGGTGTTGCGCCGCTACACGCCGATGCTGGCCAAGGGCTACGTATCGAAGACCGACTACGACGGCTACCGCGCGAACGTCGGCATCTACGCCGCCTCGGTGAAGGCGGACCAGGCCGCGGTGGAGATGGCGCAGACCCAGCTCGGCTACGCGCAGATCAAGGCGCCGGTGGACAGCATCGCCGGCGCGCCGCTGGTGTATCCCGGCGCGCAGGTGAGCGCGAACAGCACCAACCTCGTGGTGCTCAACCAGGTCCGGCCGATCCACCTGACGTTCTCCGTGCCGGAATCGGCGCTGGACGGCATCAAGGCGGCGGCCGCGCGCGGCAGCTTGGCGGTGAGCGTGCAGGTGCCGGGCGCGACGACCGCACCGATACCGGCCACGCTGGACTTCATCAACAACGCGGTGGACAGCGGCACCGGCACGATCCAGCTGAAGGCGAGCTATGCCAACGGCGACGACCGCCTCACCCCCGGCCAGTTCGTGCAGGTGACCCTGCCCACCGCACGCCTGCACGACGTGGTCACGGTGCCGGTGACGGCGCTGCAGAACTCGCCTAACGGCAGCTTCGTGTTCGTGGTGGACGCGGACGGCACGGCGCAGCAGCGCATGGTCACCGCGGGCACCAGCAACGGCGGCCGCATCGTGATCGAGAAGGGCCTCGCCGGCGGCGAGCAGGTGGTCACTGACGGACAGATGCTGCTGACCAACGGCACGCGGGTGCAGGTGGTGGCGGGGTGAGCGCCGCGATGCTTCGCTGTAGGAGCGCACCCTGTGCGCGATTGGCTTTGCGCCATTTCGTGCAAAGAGCGTTCGCGCACAGGGTGCGCTCCTACGGCGCTTCGATGGGGGCTGTGGCGAGCGCAGTCCCTCACCCCAACCCCCTCCCCTTCGGGGCGAGGGGGCGAACGTGCCGTGCGGGTTCGCTCGCTTGGCGGCACGTAGGCCGTGAAGCGCGGTGCTCGCGCAGAGGATGGGCTCTTTGAATCTCCCGGCACTCTGCATACGCCGACCCGTCATGACGGCGCTGCTGATGATCGCGCTGATCGTGTTCGGCGTGGCCGCGTATCCGAAGCTGCCGGTGAACGAGCTGCCGAACGTGGACTTTCCTACCATCTCGGTGAGCGCGAGCCTGCCGGGCGCCTCGCCGGAGACCATGGCCACCGCGGTGGCCACACCGCTGGAGAACCAGTTCTCCACCATCGCCGGCATCAGCCAGATGACCTCGACCAGCGCGCTGGGCTCGACCTCGATCACGCTGACCTTCGACCTCAGCCGCAACATCGACGGCGCCGCGCAGGACGTGCAGGCGGCGATCTCGGCGGCGCAGCGCCAGCTGCCCACGAACATGCCCACGCCGCCCACCTTCCGCAAGGTGAATCCGGCGGACAAGGCGATCCTCTACCTCGCGCTCAGCTCCGACACGCTGCCGCTGTCCACCGTGGACGAATACGGCGAGACGCGGCTGGCGCAGGAGCTGTCGATGGTGGAGGGCGTGGCCCAGGTCAGCGTGTTCGGCTCACAGAAGTACGCCGTGCGCATCAGCGTCGACCCCGCGAAGCTCGCCGCGAACGGCATCGGCATCGACACGCTGCAGCAGGCAATCGCGGACGCCAACGTCAACCTCGCCACCGGTTCGCTCAACGGCGAGCGCCAGCTGCTGCAGGTGAGCTCGAACGGCCAGTTGCAGGAGGCGGCGCCGTACAACGACATCATCGTGGCCTGGCGCAACGGCGCGCCGGTCACGCTGTCGCAGCTCGGCCATGCCGCAGACGGCGTGCAGAACGACCAGGTGGCGAGCTGGTTCAACGGCAAGCGCGCGGTGGTGTTGGCGATCGACCGCCAGCCCGGTTCCAACACCGTGGCCACGATCGACCGCATCCGTGCGGTGCTGCCGCAGTTCCAGGCCACGCTGCCGCCATCGATCCAGCTGCAGACGCTGTACGACCGTTCCGATTCGATCCGCTCCTCGGTGGACGACGTGCAGTACACGTTGCTGCTGGCCGGCGTGCTGGTGATCCTGGTGATCTACCTGTTCCTCGGCAACGCCTCGGCCACGCTGATCCCCGCACTGGCGCTGCCGGTGTCGGTGATCGGCACCTTCGGCGTGATGTACGCGCTGGGCTACAGCCTCGACAACCTCTCGCTGCTCGCGCTGACCCTGGTGGTCGGCTTCGTGGTGGACGACGCGATCGTGATGCTGGAGAACATCGTGCGCCACGTCGAGGCCGGCATGGACCCCTACGAGGCCTCGATCAAGGGCTCTGCCGAGATCGGCTTCACGATCTTCTCGATGACGCTGTCACTGGTGGCGGTGTTCCTGCCGGTGATGTTCATGGGCGGCATCGTGGGCCGGCTGTTCCGCGAGTTCGCGGTGGTGATCTCCACCGCGATCCTGATCTCCGGCTTCGTCTCGATCACGCTCACGCCGATGCTGTGCAGCCGCTTCGTGAAGCACGCTGAGCACGAAAAGAAATCGCGCGTGGCGTTGTGGTTCGATGCCGGCTTCAACCACGTGCGCGACGGCTACAACCGCTCGCTGGGATGGGCGGTGGCGCATCCGCGCACGGTGCTGGGCGTGTTCTTCGCGAGCCTCGTCGCCACCGCCGTGCTGTTCGTGGTGGTGAACAAGGACTTCATTCCCGCGGGGGACACCGGCCAGCTGTTCGTCAACACCGAAGGCCCCGACGACATCTCCATCGCCGGCATGAGCGCGCGCCAGCAGCAGCTGGCGGCGATCGTGGGCAAGGATCCGAACATCGCCGCCTACATGTCCTCGGTGGGTTCGGGCGGCTCGCGCACCACCACCAACAACGGTTCGATCTTCATGCGGCTGAAGCCGGCGAACGAGCGCCCGCTCGATCCCGATCAGATCATGCAGGAGCTGCGGGCGAAGTTCGCCAAGGTGCCGGGCATCCGCGCCTACGTGCAGAACCCGCCGGCGATCCAGGTGGGTGGGCGCGCGTCGAAGGCGCAGTACCAGTACACGCTGCAGTCCACGGACCTCGACGCGCTGTACGCCGAGTCGGGCAAGGTGCTCGCCGCGTTTGCGCAGCTGCCGGGTTTCCAGGACGTCACCAGCGACCTCGACCTCAACGGCCCGGCGATCGACGTCAAGGTGGATCGCTCCAAGCTGGCGCCGCTGGGCCTCAGCATGCGCCAGGTGCAGAACGCGCTGGGCACCGCGTTCGGCGAGGGCCAGGTGTCGACGATCTACGGCGCGGCCACGCAGTACTGGGTGATCCTGCAGGTGAAGTACGCGCTGCAGAACGACCCGGCGATCCTGTCGCAGCTCTACGTCACCTCGAACACCGGCACCCTGGTGCCGCTCAGCACGGTCGCCAGTTTCGAGCGCAAGGCGCAGCCGCTCACCGTCAACCATCAGGGCGAGCTGCCCGCGGTGACCATCTCGTTCAACCTCGCGCCGGGCGTAAGCCTCAGCCAGGCGGTGGGCGAGATCGACGGCGCGATGCGCAAGCTCGGTCTGCCCGCCTCGATCACCGGCAGCGTGCAGGGCACCGCGCAGGCCTTCGAGCAGTCGATGCAGGGCATGGGCCTCTTGCTGGTGCTGGCGTTGTTCGTGATCTACCTGGTGCTGGGCATCCTGTACGAGAGCTTCATCCACCCGCTGACCATCCTCTCCGGCCTGCCCGCGGCGGGCGTGGGCGCGCTGCTCACGCTGATGCTGTTCCATGCGCCGCTGGACCTGTTCTCCTTCGTCGGCATCGTGATGCTGATCGGCATCGTGAAGAAGAACGCGATCATGCTGATCGACTTCGCGCTGGAGCGGCAGCGCGTGGAAGGCATGTCGCCCGCCGAGGCCATCGTCGAGGCCTGCCACGTGCGCTTCCGCCCGATCATGATGACGACGATGGCTGCGTTCGCCGGCACCTTGCCGATCGCGCTGGGCATCGGCGCCGGCGCCTCCTCGCGCCGCCCGCTGGGCCTCGCCGTGGTGGGTGGCCTGGTGGTGTCGCAGGTGCTCACCCTGTACCTGACGCCGGTGATCTACCTGTACATGGATCGGTTGCAGCAGCGGTTCGGGAGCAAGCGCAAGCCGGCGGCGGAAAGCTTGCCGGCGCCATGATGAAAAAGGCGGCCCGCGGGCCGCCTCTTTCGTTTCCGCGTGCCGTCGCCGATGTCATTCCTCGGCGCCGTCGCTCTTGAACGCCCCGGGCGCGGAGCCGAAATCGCCGTCGGCCTGCGCGGTCATGTACGTCCACGCCGCGTACACCGCCACGTTCTGCGCCAGTTCTTTGGGATCGACCTTGTCCAGCGTGTCGTTCGGCGTGTGGTGCCAGTCGAAGTAGTGGGTGGCGTCCTGGTTCAGGGTGAGCGCGGCCATGCCCTTGGCGTGCATGGCGCCGAGGTCGGAGCCGCCGCCGCCCGGCCGGCTGGCGTCGTATGCCACGCCCAGTGGCTTCAGCACGTCGGCGATCTGCGCCATGGCTGGCCGCGCGTAAGGCGCCACGCTGGCGCTCATGCGGTAGACCTTGCCGGCGCCGAGGTCGGAGTCGGTGCCGAGCATGAACTTCGACACTTCCTTCGCGTGCTTGTCGGCGTAGGCGCGCGCGCCCCACAAGCCCATCTCCTCGTTCGCGAAGGCGATCACGCGGATGGTGCGGTCGGGGCGCTGCGGCAGGTCGTGGATCAGCTTGGCGGCGGCCATCGAGATGGCGATGCCGGCGCCGTCGTCGATCGCGCCGGTGCCCGGGTCCCAGGAATCCAGGTGGCCGCCGATGGCGACGACCTGGTCGGGATGCTTGCGGCCGGTGATCTCGCCGATCACGTTGGCGCCGGTGTAGTCGCCGTCGAAACCGCAGTCGAGATCGAGCTTCACCGTCACCGGCTTGCCGTAGGCCAGCGCGCGTTCGAGCTGGTCGGCGTCGGGGTTGGAGAGCGCGGCGGCGGGGATCGCCTTGTCACCGGGCTTGAAGCCGGTGACGCCGGTGTGGGCGATGCGCTGGTGCGCGTCGGTGCCGGCCGAGCGCAACAGGTAGCCGGCGGCACCCTTCGCGGCGGCGATCACCGGGCCGGCCACGCGCACCATCGAGCCCATGCCGTAGTCATGGCCGTCCTGGTGGCGCTGCATGCGGAAGCCCACGTAGACGATCTTGCCCTGGATCGCGGCCGGGTCGGCGGCCTTCAGCGCGGCGAGGCTGTCGAAGCCGACCACCTGCGCGGTGAGCCCGCCCGCGGGCGTGCCCGGCGAATAGCCCAGCGCGGTGAGCACGAAGGGCTGCGGGAACGGCGCCACGATGGCACCGCTCTCGTGGCGGCGCACCCACTTGGGATAGGTCACTGGCTCGACATAGACCTTGTCGAAACCCAGCGCCTTGAACTTCGCCACCGCCCAGTCGCGGGCGCGCTGGTCGGCCTCGCTGCCGGCCAGGCGCGGACCCACCTCGGTGGTCAGCGACTTCAGCACGGCATAGGCGGTGCCGTCGGCTAGCGCCCGGTCGCGCAGCTGTTCGGCCGTCTTTACGGCCGTGGCGGGGATGGCGGTATCGGCGGCGCTGGCGGTGCCGGCCGCGAGCAGCAGGCTGGCGGCGAGCAGGGTGAGCGGAAGACGGCGCATGCGGAGACTCCTGACGGCGGGTTCCCGATTATGCAGCGGCGTCCCCGGGTCGCACAGGCCGGAAGTCATGCCATGCAGAAACGCGAAGGCCGGGCGCCGCGCGGCGCCCGGCCTTCGCGCTTCCATGCGTCAGGGCTTGTTCTTCAGCAGGTCGCGGATCTCGGTGAGCAGGGCCACGTCGGCCGGCGGCGCGGCAGGTGCTTCCTCCTGCTTCTTCTGCATCCGGTTCATCAGCTTGATGACCATGAAGATTGCGAACGCGATGATGATGAAGGTGATGATGGTATTGATGAAGGTGCCGTAGTTGATCGCCACCTCGGCGATCTTGTGCTTGGGGTCGCTGTCGTCGCCGGGTTTGAGCACCCATTTCATGGCGGAGAAGTCGATGCCGCCGGTGATCACGCCGATCGGCGGCATGATCACGTCGCTGACCAGCGAGCTGACGATCTTGCCGAACGCGCCGCCGATCACGATACCGACGGCCATGTCCATCACGTTGCCGCGCATGGCGAACGCCTTGAACTCCTGCATCATGCCCATGGATCTTCTCCCCGATTGGTATGCCGGATGGCGAGAGGACTCTAGCGCAGCATTTGCAGTCGCGGAATGAACGCAGGCGGCAGAATCTTGCGACGGCTCAGAGCCTGTGGAAAATTCCACATCCTGTGGAATTTTCCATCGGCGCGTCCGGCGCATGTCCGTACGCGCCTCCGCGAATCAGTCACTTGCGTGACAGACTCGCGTCCGGCCATCCATGGCCGGGCTGAGAGGCTGAAAAATCATAGCCTCTCAGGCGATGCGGCCATCCAGCGTGGCGATACCGGCCAGCTCGGCATGGAAGCGGTCGCCGCGCTGCAGCGCGGCCACCCCGGCGGGGGTGCCGGTGAACACCAGGTCGCCCGGCTTCAGCTCGAACAGGGTGGACAGCGCGGCGAGGAGGTGCGGCACGTCGTGGATCATCTCGCCCAGCCGCGCCTGCTGGCGCAACTCGCCGTTCACCGTCAGGCGCAAGCCGGTGCCGGGGCCTGGCAGGGCGCCGTCCAGCTGGTGCAGCGCCGAGACCGGCGCGGAGTGGTCGAAGGCCTTGGCCACGTCCCAAGGGTGGCCCTTGGCCTTGGCCTGCGCCTGCAGGTCGCGGCGGGTGAGGTCCAGCCCCACGCCCACGCCCCAGACCAGCGCAGCGGCGCGTTCCGCCGGCACGTCGCGCCCGCCCGCGCCCAGCGCCAGCACCATCTCCACCTCGTGGTGCAGCTCGGCCGTGGCGGAGGGGTAGGGCACGTCGGCGCCGTCGGCCACTACCGCGTCAGCCGGCTTGCAGAAGAACATCGGCCGGCCGGTTTCCACGGCGGCGCCCATTTCCTTCGCGTGTTCGGCGTAGTTGCGGCCGATGCAGAAGATGCGGCGTACCGGGAAGCGCAGCGCGCTGCCGAGGAACGGCAGGCTGGGCACGGGAGGCGGGGCGATGGCGTAGTCCATGCGCGGCAGTGTAGCTGCCGCGTGGCCCCGGAGTCCGCTCGATGTCTCCGCGCAGCCCGCAGGCTTGCCTTCGCGCGATCCGGCACGTTCCGGCAAACGCCGGACATCCCGCGGGTGCCGACCACGGGCGGCTGGCCTGCTTCTGCCCGCCGTTGAAAATGCGCAGGAGCGTGTCGATTTTCGAAGGCTCCGTTCGTCGTTTCCGTAAAGGCCGGGCGACCGGCTCCGGCAAGGAGACTGGCGATGCGCGTGATGGTGATGGGGAAGGCGACCGACGGCACTGAAAAAGGCGCGAGCATCGATCCCGCGGCGCTTGAGGCGATGAGCAAATTCAACGAGGAGTTGATCGACGCCGGCGTCCTGGTCGCGCTCGGCGGCCTGACGCCTTCCTCGAACGGCAAGCGCATCGTGTCCGATGGCGCCCACCGTATCGTCGTCGACGGGCCTTTCGCCGAGACCAAGGAGCTGGTCGCCGGCTTCATGATCCTGGAAGTCGAAGACATGGAAGAGGCGATGGCCTGGGTGATGCGTGCACCGGACGGCGTGCTGGGGCCAGGCGGGGCCGAAATCCGCCCGCTGATAGGGATGGCTGAATTCGAGGCGGTCCAGACGCCGGAGACCAAGGTGATCCGCGACCGGAACCGCGCAAAGCTCCATGGCACTTGAGTCCGCCGACCACAGCGGGCTTGCCCGCCGATGGTTGTGGCCGACACGGCGACAAGGCCAATCTTGCCGGCACGGACAAGGCCATTGCCGCCGATTGCACGGGCGGGATGACATCTGTCATCGTCGATGGCTGATAACCGCCCGTGGCCGCGCCGGCCCGGGAGCCGCTACGGTGTCGTGCATCACGGAGTCGCGGGGATGACGGTGAGCCAGGCCGAGTTGCTGAAGGAATTGCGCATCGAGAAGCACCAGCGCGACGACCACCGCGGTGGGCCGGCGCGCTGGCCGTGGATCGTGCTTGCCGTCGCGCTGCTGCTGGCGCTGGTCGGCAGCGCCGTGTGGTGGGCGACGAGCCATCGCGCGATCGCGGTGCAGACCGCCACCGCGGTGTCGCCGGCCAGCGATCCGGGCGCCGGCGCGGTGCTGCAGGCCACCGGCTACGTCACCGCGCGGCGGCAGGCCACGGTGTCGGCGCAGATCACCGGCACGCTCACCGCGGTGCTGATCGAGGAAGGCGACCGCGTGAAGAAGGGCCAGGTGCTGGCCCGGCTGGACGACAGCGCGTACAAGGCCGCACTGGACGCCGTCAAGGCGCAGGCCGCTGCCGCGCATGCGCTGGTGGCGCAATACCAGGCGCAGCTGGCACAGAACGAGCGCGATGCGACGCGCCAGCAGTCGCTGGCCGCACGGGGACTGGTGCCGAAACAGACGGCGGAACAGGCACGCACCCTGGTCGACAGCACGCGCGCGCAGCTGGTGTCGCAGCAGAAGCAGGTGGCCGCGGCCGATGCGCAAGTGGTCGAGGCGCAGGTCAACTTCGACTACTGCGTGATCCGTGCGCCGTTCGACGGCGTGATCACCACCAAGGACGCCCAAGTGGGCGAGATCGTCTCGCCGTTCTCCGCCGGCGGCGGCTTCACCCGCACCGGCATCGGCACGATCGTCGACATGGAGTCGCTGGAAGTGGACGTGGACGTGAACGAGGCCTACATCGGCCGCGTCAAGCCGGACATGCCCGCCGAGGCGGTGCTCGACGCCTACCCGGACTGGAAGATTCCCGCCCACGTGATCGCCATCGTGCCCGCCGCCGACCGCGGCAAGGCCACGGTGAAGGTGCGCGTGGCGCTGGAAAAGAAGGACGCGCGCATCGTGCCCGACATGGGCGTGCGGGTGTCCTTCCTCGAACAGAAAACCACGAACGTGGCGCAGGCGCCGAAGGGCGTGCTGGTGCCGGCCAAGGCGATCGCGCAGCGCGACGGCCGCAGCGTGGTGTTCGTGGTCGCCGGCGGCAAGGCGCAGCTGCGCACGGTGCAGCCGACGGCGCAGAACTACGGCGACATGAAGCTGATCCCGGACGCGCTGCAGGCCGGCGACGCGGTGGTGTTGTCGCCGCCGGCCGCGCTGCGCGACGGCGCGGATGTACAGACGGAAACAGCGAAACCGTGATTGTTGTAGGAGCGCACCCTGTGCGCGATGGCGCTGGCGATTGATCGGAGCAAAAGCTGTCGCGCACAGGGTGCGCTCCTACCGGCTCGCAAAATACAGACACACATCGGAGAAACAGCAATGGACACACTGATCCAGATCCGCGACCTCTCCAAGGTCTACGAGCGCGGCAAGCAGAAGGTCGAGGTGCTGCACCACATCAACCTCGATATCGCCGAGGGCGATTTCCTCGCGTTGATGGGGCCGTCGGGCTCGGGCAAGACCACCTTGCTCAACCTGATCGGCGGCCTCGACTCGCCCACCGCCGGCAGCATCGGCGTGGGCGGCCAGCGCATCGACCAGCTCGGCGGCGGCGCGCTGGCGAAGTGGCGCGCGTCCAACGTGGGCTTCGTGTTCCAGTTCTACAACCTGATGCCGATGCTCTCCGCGCAGCGCAACGTGGAACTGCCGCTGCTGCTGACCAAACTCTCCGGTGCGCAGCGCAAGAAGAACGCGGCCATCGCGCTGCAACTGGTGGGGCTGGCGGACCGCGCCTCGCACAAGCCCAGCGAGCTGTCCGGCGGCCAGCAACAGCGCGTGGCGATCGCCCGCGCGATCGTCTCCGATCCCACCCTGCTGGTGTGCGACGAGCCCACCGGCGACCTCGACCGCCAGAGCGCCGAGGACGTGCTGGGCCTCTTGCGCACGCTCAACCGCGAGCACGGAAAGACCATCGTGATGGTTACCCACGACCCCAAGGCCGCCGAGTACGCGAACCACACCCTGCATCTGGACAAGGGCACCCTCGTCGAACAAGCGACGGCCTGAGGACAGCGCCATGAAATACTTCCACCTCATCTGGGCCGCGCTGTTCCGGCGCAAGACCCGCACCATCCTCACCCTGGTGTCGATCGTCGCGGCGTTCCTGCTGTTCGGCATGCTGGACGCGGTGCGCACCTCGTTCGACCAGGCCGGGCAGAGCGCGAACGGCGCCGAGCGCCTGCAGACCGGCTCGAGACTCTCCTTCATCCAGACCTTGCCGCAGGCGCTGGAGACGCAGATCGCCAAGGTGCCGGGCGTGAAGATGGTGACCTACGCGAACTGGTTCGGTGGTGCCTACCAGGATCCGCACAACCAGGTCTTCAGCTTCGCGGTGGCGCCGAACTACCTGGATGCCTACCCCGAGATCGAGGTGGACCCGGCCCAGCGCAAGGCGTTCGACGACACGCGCACCGGCGCGCTGGTCGGCGAGACGCTGGCGCAGCGCTTCCACTGGAAGGTGGGCGACAAGATCCCGCTGCAGTCCACCATCTTCCCGGACAAGAGCGGCAACAAGACCTGGACCTTCGACATCGTCGGCATCATGCACGCGAAGGACAAGAAGTCCGCGGGCTTCTACGACCAGATGTTCCTGCTGCACTGGAAGTACTTCGACGAGACCACGCCGTACAACCGCGGCACCGTGGGCTGGTACGTCACCCGCGTGGCCGACGTGAACCAGGCCGACCGCGTGGCGCGGGCGATCGATGCGCTGTCGGCGAACTCCGATCACGAGACGCGCACGCAGACCGAGCAGGCCGCCACCGCGAACTGGATGAAGCAGCTGGCCGACATCGGCCTGATCGTGGGCTCGATCATGGGCGCGGTGTTCTTCACCCTGCTGCTGCTGTCGGGCAACACCATGATGCAGGCGGTGCGCGAGCGCACCTCGGAGCTGGCGGTGCTGAAGACGATCGGCTTCTCCAGCCGCAGCGTGCTGGCGATGGTGCTGGCCGAATCGGTGCTGCTGCTCTTGATCGGCGGCGTGCTCGGGCTGGGGTTGGCCGCCGTGCTGATCCCCGGCGTCAGCGCGCACAGCGGCGGCATGCTCAACCTGCCCACGGTGGGTGCCGGCAGCTGGGTGCTGGGCCTGGTACTGATGGTGCTGATCGGCCTGCTGGTGGGCGCGCTGCCGGCAGTGCGCGCGATGCGACTCAACATCGTCGATGCGCTGGCCGGGCGCTGAGGAGAACACCATGAAAAGGTTTTTCATCAATCTTGGCCTGCTGATCGCGCTGGCCGTGGCGCTGGCGATCTGGGTGAGGCTGCAGTGGCCGGTCGTGCTGGCGCTGGTGGTGCTGGGTGCGCTGTGGATGGCGTTCACCCGCCACGGCCGGCAGGCCGCCTCGGTCACCGGCGTGGGCATCAGCACGCTGCGCCAGCGGCTGGGTTCGTCCGCGGTGATCGTGATCGGCATCGCCGGCGTGGTCGGCGTGCTGGTGGCGCTGCTGGCGATGGGCGAGGGCTACAGCGAGACGCTGCGCAAGACCGGCAACGTCGACACCGCCATCGTGATGCGCGGCGCCTCGGCCTCCGAGGTGATGTCGGTGCTCGACCACGACAGCATCGTGCAGATCGTGCAGACGCCGGGCATCGCGCGCGACGCCAAGGGCCAGCCGCTGGCCTCGCCGGAACTGGTGGTCGCCGCCAACCTGCCGATGAAGGGCGGCAGCGCCGACGACGAGGGCAGCGTGCAGCTGCGCGGCGTGGGCGACGAGGCCTGGGCGGTGCGGCCGCAGGTGAAGATCATCGAGGGACGCAGGTTCAATCCGGGCATGCGCGAGCTGGACGTGGGCAAGGGCGCGGCGCAGCAGTTCGCCGGCCTGGTGCCCGGCCACCAGGTGCGTCTGGGCAGCCAGCTGTGGACCGTGGTCGGCGTGTTCGCCTCCGGCGACGCGATGGATTCGGAAGTGTGGGGCGACGCCAACGTGGTGTCCGACACCTACCGCCGCGGCAGCAGCCGCGCCTCGGTCGTGGCGAAACTCGCGAACCCGCAGGCGTTCGACGCGTTCAAGGCCGCGCTGGCCGCGAACCCGCAGCTGAAGGTGGACACCGACACCACGCTTGCCTACTACGCGAAGCAGTCCGAGGGCATGAGCACGGTGATCCGCATCATGGGCATCACGGTGGGCCTGATCATGGCGATCGGCGCGATGTTCGGCGCGCTCAACACCATGTTCGCCGCGGTGGCCACGCGCGCCCGCGAGATCGCCACGCTGCGCGCGATCGGCTTCCGCGGTCTGCCGGTGGTGGTGGCGGTGATGCTGGAGACCATGTTGCTGGCCCTGCTCGGCGGCGTCATCGGCGGCGCGCTGGCCTGGCTGGTCTTCAACGGCTATGGCGCCTCCACCCTCGCCGCCGGCACGGTAGGCAAGCTCAGCTTCGAACTGGCGGTGACATCCGCGCTGCTGTGGACCGGCCTGAAGTGGGCGCTGGCGATCGGTTTCGTCGGCGGCCTGTTCCCCGCCGTGCGCGCCGCGCGCTTGCCGGTGACCACGGCGCTGCGCGAGCTTTGATCGGACGTCGACTGTAGGAGCGCACCCCCGGATCAAGTCCGGGGCAGGCTCTGTGCGCGAATGGCTCTTGACGAAGAGCGTTCGCGCACAGGGTGCGCTCCTACGGCATCACCGGCGCCACGTAAGTCAGCGTGAGGCCCAACAGCCACAACAACCCCAGCACCAGCGGCACGTGCACCAGCAGCTGCACGAAGGTGTAGCCCACCACGTCGCGCGCCTTCAGGCCCAGCACGCCGAGCAGAGGCAGCATCCAGAACGGGTTGATGAGATTCGGCAGCGCCTCGGCAGCGTTGTACACCTGCACCGCCCAGCCCAGGTGCACGTGCAGGTCGTTCGCCGCCTGCATCACGTAGGGCGCCTCGACCAGCCACTTGCCGCCGCCGGAAGGCACGAAGAAGCCGAGTATCGCCGAGTACGCGCCCATCACCGCGGGGAAGCTGTCGGTGCTGGCCACGTGCACGAAGAGCTGCGACAGGCGATGCGCCAGCGTGGCGCCGTCCGCACCCTGCGCGTGGGTGAGCAGGAAGGCGATGCCGCCGTACAGCGGAAACTGGATCAGCACGCCCGCGGTGCTCGGCACCGCGCGCGCCACCGCGTCGAGGAAGCTGCGCGGACGCCAGTGCAGCAGCAGACCCACGGTGAGGAACAGGAAGTTGTAGGTGTTGAGATTGGCGATCGCGCTCACCGCTTCCTTGGTGGCGAATTCATGCGCGAGCCAGCCCAGGCCCAGCAGGCCGATCAGCACCGACAGCAGCGGGCTGTATTCCAGCCACTCGCCGGGGCGCGTGCGCGGCGGCAGTTCCGGCACGGCGGCGGCTTCGGTGACGCCGAAATCCTCCGCGGTGCGCGCGTTCCGTTCCGTTGGCGCGGTGAACCAGCACACCAGCAGCGAGGCCACGATCAGGCAGGCGGTGAGCGCCAGCGATTGCCACAGAAAGAGGGTGCTGGTGAACGGCAGCACGCCGGTGATCGCCAAGAGGCCCGGAGGCATGCTGGCCGGGTTCGCCTGCAACTGCGCGGCGGAGGACGACAGGCCCATCGCCCAGATCGCGCCCAGGCCGAGGTAGGCCGCCGCGCCGGCCGCGCGGTAATCCATGCGCAGGTCGGTGCGCCGCGCCAGCGCGCGCACCAGCAGGCCGCCGAATACCAGCGAGAAGCCCCACGACAGCAGCGAGGCCAGCATGCTCACCAGCGCCACGTAGCAGATCGCGCCGCGACCGCTCTTCGGCACCCGCGCCAGCAGGTCGATGAAGCGCGCCACCACCGGCGCGGTGGCCACCACGTAGCCGCCGATCACCACGAAGGCCATCTGCATGGTGAACGGGATCAGGCTCCAGAAGCCGTCGCCGAACGCATTCATCGTGGCCACCGGCGTCGAGCCGAAGGCCAGCGCGGCGAGCGCCACGATCACGACGCCCAACGCGGCGAACACCCAGGCGTCGGGATACCAGCGCTCCGACCACGCCGCGCTGCGTAGCGCCAGGCGTGCCATCCGGCCTTCGTTCGTCGCGTTCATGCCCCGGCTTCCTCTCATGCGATGCCGCGGGCATGGTGGCGCGCGGCCGGCGCGCGGGGCAAGCCGACCAAGGTCGAGGCACAGCTACGTGTAGGAGCGCACCCCAGGATCAAGTCCGGGGCAGGCTCTGTGCGCGAATGCTCTGGCGCTTCGATCAGCGTCGAAACATTCGCGCACGGGGTGCGCCCCTACGCCGCCCGCTTCTGCCGCGCCAGCGTGATCGTCGCGACGCCAAGCAGGATGATCGCCATGCCGGCGATTTCCACCGGCCCGACGTGCTCGCCCGCCAGCAACATGCCGAACAGCACCGCCACCGGCGGGTTCACGTAGGCGTAGCTGGTGGCAAGCACGGGGCGCGCGTGCTTGAGCACGTAGAGGTAGGCGCTGAAACCGATCAGCGAGCCGAACACCACCAGATAAGCCAGCGCGAGGTTCGCATGCAGCGTGGGGTGCGCAGGCAGCTGCTCGCCGCTGACTAAGCCCATCAGCAGCAACGCCACACCGCCGCACAGCATCTGCGCGGCGGTGTTCATCGGACCGGCCGGCATGTCCTGCTGCTTGCTCCACACCGAACCGAACGCCCACGCGGCAGCGGCCACCAGCAGCGCCAGCGCGGCGATGCGCGAGCCGGAGAGGTCGCCGCCGAGATTGAGCACGATCACGCCGGCGAAGCCGACCAGCAGCCCCAGCGTCTCGCGCCGGTTCGGCCGGTGCCCGTACCAACTGCCGAACAGCGCGGCGAACAGCGGCATGCTGGCCACCGCCACCGCGGCGATGCCCGAGCTCACGCGCTCCTCGGCAAAGCACACCAGGCCATTGCCGAGGCCGAGCAGCAACACACCGACCACCGCCGCGTTGCGCCACTGCCGCCACGTGGGCGGCGCCACGCCGCGCAGGCGCAGAAAGCCGAACAACAGCGTGCCGGCGATCAGGAAGCGCACGCCGGCGAGCAGGAACGGCGGCCAGCTTGCCAGCGCGAAACGGATGCCCAGATAGGTCGAGCCCCAGATCACGTACAACGCCAGCAGACCCAGCGGCACCAGCAGGCGGGAGCGGTCGACGGCGGCGTTTCCCGCGCCGGCGGCGGCGAGGGTGGTGGCATCGTTCATGACGGGACTCGGCAGAGGGGTGTTGCGCGCGGCGCAGTCTACAGGCAAGGAGCCATCCGGGACTTCGACCGACGCCGCGCATCGCCGCGGGGGAACGGCGACAGCGTGGATGATGCAGGAGGCGCCGGCCGTGAGGTAGCGAGTCTTCCGCAAGGCAGGCTTGAGGCGGCGTCAAGGCGGGAGCCGTGTAGGAGCGCACCCTGTGCGCGAATGCTCTGACGTTGATCGAAGCAAAAGCATTCGCGCACAGGGTGCGCTCCTACAGGTGTCTGCTAGCGTTTCGCGCCGCGCCGCTCGCGCGCCAGCAACTCGCGCTTGCGCTCCACGCCCCAGCGCCAGCCGCCTGGCGTACCGTCCTCGCGCACCACGCGGTGGCAGGGCACGATCAGGGCGAGCCGGTTGTTGCCGCAGGCGTTGCCTACCGCGCGGGCGGCCTTCGGCGCGCCGATCGCGGCGGCCAGTTCGCCGTAGCTGCGCGTCTGGCCGGCGGGGATCTTCGTCAGCGCATCCCACACCCGCCACTGGAACGCGGTGGCGGCCACGTCCAGCGGCGGCAGCGCGGGCGCGGCGGCCCCGCTCCAGCCCAGTTCGCAGGCGATGCGGGCGATCACCGCGTCCAGCCATTCCTCGCGGCCCGCGTCCACGCGCTCGCGCGCGGCCTGCGGGAATTCGGCAGCGAGCCGCGCCGCGAGTTCGGCGTCGTCCGCGCCCAGGGTCACCGCGCAGATGCCGCGCGCGGTGGCCGCCACCAGCAAGCGACCCAGCGGCGTGGCCGTGGTGGTGTAGCGGATGCTGGCGCCCGCACCGCCGGCGCGGTAGCTGGCCGGGGTCATGCCGAGCAAGCGGTCGCTGTGCTCGTAGACGCGGCTGCCGGAGCCGAAGCCGGCCTCGTACACCGCGTCGGTGACCGCCGCGCCGCCTTGCAGCGCGGCCTTGAACTGGCCGAAGCGGCGGGCGCGATGGTATTCGGCCGGACTCACGCCATAGCGGCGGCGGAACGCGCGCTGCAGATGGCCTGGACTCAGTTGCGCGAACTGCGCCAATGCATCGAGCGTGGGCGCCGCGTCGGCGCGCTCGATGCGGGCGCGCACGCGTTCGAGGGTATCGGCGAGGGGAGCGGGGCGGGCGTTCATGGCGTCATCCGATGGTGCGTGCCGCCATGTTGTGCCGAGGCGACACTGGGCACCATCCGGATCCTGCGCTGGAGCAGGTTCTTCAGTGCGCGACCGGGCGACCCTGGCGGATCACCACGAACTCGCCTTCCAGCACGTCCGGCGCAGGCTTGTTCGGCGTGTTCGCTGCAGCCCGCGGCATGCGGGCCTGCTTCCACTGCCGCCATGCCAGCAGGATGGCGCCACCGATCAGCAACACGCCGGCCACGGCCAGGCCGAACACCAGCAGCACACCCAGCACGACGACGCCGATCAGCAGCGACAGGGCGCGCACCAGCGGGTGGCGGGAACGACGGGGCGAGGGCAGATGAAGGCGCATGTGTTAAAAATCCGTGTGCTAAAATCAATGAGTTACGCGCGACACCATGAGGCCATCCGGCCTGCGAGACAAGTGCCGATGGATACCGTTTTCCCCACCTCCCTGCTGTGCCGGCTGGACGCGATTCCCGACGGCGGCGCCACTGCGATCGAGAGCGTGGCTGCGCTAGCCGGCGAGAGCGTGATCGTCGATCGCCGTGGCGACGCCGTGCGCGCCTGGCTCAACGTCTGCCCCCACGCCGGCCGTCGGCTGGACTACGCGCCGGGCCAGTTCCTGCTCAAGGACGAATTGCTGATCTGCGCCGTGCACGGCGCCAGCTTCGACCGCCGCGATGGTGTCTGCGTGGCCGGCCCCTGCCGCGGCGAACACCTGCGCGTGCTGGCCGTGGAGTTGCGCGATGGCGAAGTGTGGCTTGTCCCTTGCGATCGTCCTTGATCGCAGAATCAAATGGGCGGCCATCCTTGGCCGCACTCTTCAAATTCAGCGAAACAGCAGGTTGATCGACACCAGGGTGACGATCAGCATCGCGAGCGTCAGCGGCGCGCCCACGCGCAGGAAGTCCCGGCCCTTGTAGCCGCCGGGGCCGGTGACCATCATCAGCGCGGGGTGGCCGGAGCTGAGCAGGAAGGTGTTGGACGAGGACACCGCCACGATCAGCGCGTAGGCGGAGGGGTTGCCGCCGGTGGCCACCGCCACCGAGATCGCGATCGGCACCATCATCACCGTGGCGCCCACGTTGGACATCACCTGCGAGAACAGCAGGGTGAGCACGGCCAGCGTGCCCTGCAGCACCCACGGCGAGGCGTGGCCGAGGTAGTGCAGCACGTATTGCGCCAGCCACGCGGCGGTGCCGGTGGCGTCCATCGACCAGCCCAGCGGAATGAGGCACGCCGTCACGAAAATCGTCTTCCAGTTGATCGCCTTGTAGGCCTCGTCCATGTTCAGCACGCCGGACAGCAGCATGCCGATGGCGCCGCACATCATCGCGACGGAAAGGTCCAGGTTGGTGAACAGCGCCAGGCACTTCGCCAGCACGAAGAAGCCCACCGCCTGCCAGATCTTGCCGGGGCGCTGCTCCTCCTTCGGGATGTCGGTGACCACCACCAGGTCGCGGTCTTCCGAGGCCAGCGAGAGGTCGCGCCAGGTGCTGTGCACCACCACGGTGTCGCCGGCGCGCAGCGTCACCGCGCGCACGTCGTCGCGCAACACCTGCTCGCCGCGGTTCACCGCCAGCACCGAGATGCCGAAGCGCTTGCGCAGGCGCAGCTCGCCGATGGTGTGCTTGATGAAGCGTGACACCGGCGGGATCACCACCTCGGAAATGCCCGCGCGGGTGGGGTTGAACAGCTCGGTCAGCTGGCGCATGCGGGTGGACAGCCGGCACAGCTGGTTGTTGGCGAAGCGGTTGAGCTGCTCGCGCGGCCCCAGCACGCCGAGCACCGAACCCACCCAGATCACATGGTCGGCCGGCGGCGCCATGCGCGCCTCGTTGCCGCTCTTGATCGCCAGGATCATCGGCGAGTCATGCAACTGCTCGGCCTCGCCGATGCTCATGCCCACCAGCGGGCTTTCGGCGGTGACGGTGAGCTCGGCGGTCTCGCCCACGATGCCGTAGGTGTCGGCGAAATAGCTCTCGGTGCGGCCGGGCGTCACCTTCAGGCGCTCGTCCTCGTGGCCGGGCAGCAGCTTGCGGCCGAAGAAATAGAAGTACGCCACGCCCACCGCGGCCAGCGCGAGGCCGGCCGGGGTGACGCTGAACAGGCCGAACTTCGGGATGGTGTGTGCGCCCGGCAGCAGGTTCGCGTTCGCGCTGGCGATCAGGTCGTTCAGCACGATCAGCGGCGAGTTCGCGATCAGCGTGGTGTTGGTGCCGGTGAGGATGCAGAACGCCATCGGCAGCAGCAGCTTCGACAGCGGCACGCCGGTGCGCGCGGACAGTCGGCTCGACACCGGGATCATCAGCGCGGCCAGCGCTTGGCTGGGGATCACCGCGCTGAACAGGCTGGCCATCAGGTTGATCACCAGGCCGAGGCGCGACTCCATGCCCTTGGCCAGCCGCATCACCATGTGCGCGGTGAGGTTGAGCACGCCGGCGCGATCCAGTCCCTCGCCCATGATCATGATCGCGATGATCGCGATCACCGCGTTGCCGGCGAAGCCGTTGAACACGCGGTCGGAGGGGATCACCCCGGTGAGGCCGATCACCACCACCACCAGCAGCGCCACCATGTCGGCGCGGATCCACTCCAGCACCAGCATCAGCATGGTGAAGCCCACCAGCCCGAGCACCAGGATCATTTCGGGGGTGAGCGTGAGTGGCACTAGCGCGCTTCCCGGACGGGCACTGGACGTGGGTGGATGCGGGGTGGCAGTGGCGGATTCACGCTGCGGCGCTCGTCCCTGGCAGGATCGCGCAAGTATAAGCGGCGCGATGCAAGGGCTGGTGAACCGCCGCTCCATTCCAGGACACGCTTTTTGCGTTCACCTCCTCTCCCCGGAGGGGGAGGGAGCAAACGAGACGCGGTATGCCCTCTCCCCAACCCTCTTCCTCGCTCCCCAAAGCAGGGCCATCCATGGCCCTTCCCCGCGTCCGCAAGCGGGAGAGGGGGCAAACGAAACGCCGCCCAGGGCGGCGTTGCTCTTATTTGATTGGAGCTCGGTACAGCAGATCCCACACCCCATGCCCCAGCTTCAGCCCGCGCCGCTCGAAGTGGGTCTCGATGCGCCATGCCGGTTTCTCGGCGTACTGGCCGGGTGCAAGAGCATTGCGCCAGTCCGGCGCCGCTTCCATCGTTTCCAGCATGTGCTCGGCGTAGGGCTGCCAGTCGGTGGCCAGGTGCAGCAGGCCGTCGGGCGCCATGCGTGAGGCGAGCAGGGCGACGAACGCCGGCTGGATGATGCGGCGCTTGTTGTGGCGCTTCTTGTGCCAGGGATCGGGGAACCAGATGCGCGCCTCGGCCAGCGTGCCGGGCGGGATCTCGTTTTCCAGCACTTCCACCGCGTCATGCTTGTAGAGGCGCACGTTGCGCGCGTCGCGCGCGGCCAGCGCATTCATCAGCCGGCCCACGCCGGGGCCGTGCACTTCCACGCCGAGGTAGTCGCGCGCCAGGTCGTGCTCACTGGCCCAGGCCAGTGCCTCGCCGTTGCCGAAGCCGATTTCCAGCACCAGCGGCGCGAGCCGGCCGAAGCGGGCGGCGTAGTCCTGCGCACTGCCCGTGTAGTCGATGCCGAAGCGCGACCAGTGCTCGTCGAACGCGCGCTGCTGCGCCGGCGTCATGCGGCCTTCGCGAAGGACGAAGCTGCGGATGCGGCGGAGATGTTCGGGGACGGGATGGTCGGTCATGTCAGGCGAAACGTGTCGAGTGAATCCCTCTCCCTCCGGGAGATGGTGCCGCAGGCGGGTGAGGGTACGGGCGGAGCGGGCAGGTGGAGACTTGTGCGAAGGATTGCTGCCGCGCTTCGCCCGAACCCTCTCCCCCAGCCCCTCTTCCTCGCTCCTCAAAGCAGGGCCATCCATGGCCCTTCCCCGCGTCCGCAGGGAGAGGGGAGAAAGCCAGCGAATCAGCCGATGGTGCCGTCGATCGGACTGGAAGCCGAGGCGTAGCGCTTGCGCGGGATGCGGCCGGCCTTGAACGCGGCGCGGCCGGCTTGGATCGCCAGCTTCATCGCGTGGGCCATCAGCACTGGGTCCTTCGCGCCGGCGATGGCGGTGTTCATCAGCACGCCGTCGCAGCCCAGCTCCATCGCCACCGCGGCGTCGGAGGCGGTGCCCACGCCGGCGTCGACGATGATCGGCACCTTTGCGTTCTCCACGATCTCCAGCAGGTTGTAGCGGTTCTGGATGCCGAGGCCCGAACCGATCGGCGCGGCCAGCGGCATCACCGCCACGCAGCCGATCTGCTCCAGCTTTTTCGCCAGGATCGGGTCGTCCGAGGTGTAGACCATCACGTCGAAGCCGTCGGCGACGAGTTCCTCGGCAGCCTTCAGCGTTTCCACCACGTCGGGGAACAGCGTGCGCTGGTCGCCCAGCACCTCCAGCTTCACCAGCTTGTGCCCGTCCAGCAGTTCGCGCGCCAGTTTGCAGGTGCGCACCGCGTCGGCCGCGTTGTAGCAGCCGGCGGTGTTCGGCAGCAGGGTGAACTCGTCCGGCGGCAGCGCGTCGAGCAGGCTGGGTGCGTTCGCGTCCTGGCCGATGTTCACGCGACGGATCGCCACCGTGACGATCTCCGCGCCGGCCGCCTGCGAGGCGCGGCGCGTCTCGTCGAAATCCTTGTACTTGCCGGTGCCGGTGAGCAGGCGCGAGGCGTAGCTTTTGCCGGCGATGACCAGCGGGTCGGCGATGTCGAGGGTCTTGAGGTTCATGGGGAATATGAAAGTCGGTTTGAGGAACCTGGGATTCATCCGCTGCGCGGATGGACGATGTTGCTAAGCTCGCGCATCCTGCGCTCGCCAAGCAACCCGGCCCTCGGCTCCTGCCTCGGGCGTTCGCTCGTGCGGCTGATGCCCTTCAAGGCATCAGCCAGACGCACGCGCTCACCCTCCGCCGATCGCGTGCACGATCTCGACCTGGTCGCCATCGGCGAGGGTGCGGCTGGCGTGCTGGCCGCGCGGCACGATCTCGCGGTTCAGCTCCACGGCCACGCGCCGACCGCTGTAGCCGGCGGTTTCCAGCAACTGGGCGATGGTGGTGGCGGGAGCGCAATCGCGCGGCTGGCCGTTGAGCGTGATCTGCATGCGCCCATTGTAGCCGCTGGCGCCGGATCGCGGCGCCAGCGGCGGTGGCATGCCTCAGTGCTGCTGCTCATCCTTGCGCGGCGGCGGTGGGGCTTTGCGCGCCGGTTCGGCGTGCTGCTGCGACTGTGCGGCGGGGCGGGGCGCCTCGTAGCGCGGTTGCGGTTGTTCGTAGCGCGGCTGTGGCTGGTAGGTCGGTCGGGCGTATTCGCGCGGCGGCTGGTACGCCGGCTGTGGCGGGTTGTCCGCCCGCTCGTAACGCGGCGGTGCGGCTTCGCGCGTCGGTTCGGTGCGCTGCGGCTGGTAAGGCTGTTCGCGCGGCCGCACGTAGGCCGGCGCGGGAGCGCGCTCGACCGGTGCGGCGGGCTGTGCGGGCTGTGGCGCACGCTCGAAGTGCTGTGGTTGCGGCAGCGTGTTGGCCGGGCGCTCGTTGCGATAGTCCGGTTGCCGGCGTACCTGTTCCGGACTGGCGACGTAGCTCGCGCCCGGCCGCGGCGCCTGGCGCGATTCGGCCGGCGTCGCGCGGCGGATCGGTTCGACCGCGGGCAGGCTGCGCTCGTCGCTGCGCGGATGGGCGAAGCGCGCCGAGGGCAGGGCGCCGGCCTGCGCCGGGGCCGGTTCCGCACGGCGCACGTCCGGCAGGTTGGCGGGGGCATTCGGGGCGCGCATCGTGCGCGATGGCGTCGGGATGGCGCCGGCCGCCTCGGCCTGCGGCGCGGCGGTCGGGGCGGCGCGCCACGGCCGTTCAGCACGCGCACGTTCGCGAACGGCGTGGCCGCACGTTGCGGCGTGCGTGCGGTTGCCGGGGTGAAGTTCGAATGCACCGCAGGCAACGCGGCCGGTGGCGGCGTGCGCGCCACCACGTTGCGGCGGAAGTCGGCAGTCGGCAGCGGCCGCGCCTGCGGCCCGCGCGCCGGCGCCACGCTGCGCACGGAGGGCCGCAGAGCAGTCACGCCACGGGCCAGCACCGGCGCGGCGGCGAGCTGGCGCGGGTCGACGCGCAACAGGTCGCGCTGCACGCGCCGGCCGCCGGCGAAGGCCGTGCCGGACACCGCGGTGAAGCCGCGCGGCGCGGCGCGATTCGCGTAGCGCTGGTTCTGCGGCGCGCGTCCCTCGCGGTAGTAGTTGTACTGGTTGTTGATGTTGTTGATCACCGTGGTGCGGTAGACGGTGTTGTGCACGTAGATGTTGGTGACGTTGACGCGACGGTAGTAGTCGCGGTCGCAGTGGTACCACGGGTTGTAGACCTCGCCCGGGCCGAGCGGGAACCAGCCCACCGGCGCGCCGCCACCGATGCCGACCGACACGCTCCAGCCGCCGCCGCCCACGAAGGCCACCAGCGCCGGCGCATACACCGGGCGCGCCACGATGGGTCCCGGGATCCAGCCCCAGGCGCCGCGGATGTACGCCCAGCGGCCGTAGTGGTAGGGCGCGAAGCCCCACGGCGAATCGTCCACCCAGGTCCAGCCCCACGGCGCGACGTAGGCCCAGTGGCCGTCGCGGTACGGCGCCCAGTCCGTCGGCACCTGGCTGGGGTACCAGACCGCGCCGTAGTCGGGGCTGCTCTGCCAGTTGCCGTACTGGTCGAGGTCCTGGTAGCCGACCACGTCGTCGGACACGTAGCGGCGCGTCTGCGATTGCGCGTAGCGCTGGTCGCGCTCGCTGCTCCACGCGTCGAAGGCGTCGCCGCCGCCGATGTCGCTGACCGTCAGCGCCGCCAGCGAGGCGTCGTCGAACTGGTAGCTGCGGCCCCGGAACACGTCGTGCTGCGCGTTGTTCTCGCCGTAGACCGTGGCCTGGCCGTCGAACACGGTGACGCGGGTGCCGTTGCCGCCGTTGTCCACGTCCACGCGGAACGTGCCGGGACTGGTGACCACCAGCGCCAGCGTGGGCGTGTCGATCTCGTAGCTCTGGCCCTGGTCGAGGTGGCGCACGCTGAGGTTCAGCGCGCCCTGGGTCAGCTCCACCTGGGCGAGGTTGTCATTGAGGTTGAGCAGGCCGAAGTCGGTGCCGCCGGCCATGCGCAGCACGCCGCCACCCAGCTCCAGTTCGGCACGCGAACCGTCGCCGGTGGAGAGGCGGTCGCCGGTGGTCAGCGGCCGGTTGAGGTCGGCGCTGGCCCAGTCCTGGCTACCGGCGGGCAGGAAGCCGAGGTCGCCGGCTATGTAGGACAGCCGCGCCACGCGGTCCGGCGGCGCGGCGTCGCCGTCGTCGGCGGATTGCGCCTGGGCCAGCGCAGCCACGGCGCACAACAGCAGCACGGCCAGCGGTCGCCAGCCGTGGCGCCACGAAGCAAGCAGGGAAGCAAGCACACGCATCGGAGTCTCCCGGTTCCAGGCGCAACGCGAGCGGCGGCGGTGGCCGTCCCAAGGCACGCTGCGCGACGTGCATTGACGGCCCGATTATGCCTACGGTCCGGATTAGGCCCGGCTTAGTTTTCGCGGCGACTGCGACCATGGTTCAGCGGGCGGATATCCAGCGGCCGGCGACGGTTCATGCCGGTGCGGCCGGGCGGCGATTTCCACCGCGCCGTTTCCCGGGTTACCATCCGCCGGCCGATGCGGGTGTAGCTCAATGGTAGAGCTGTAGCTTCCCAAGCTACTGACGAGGGTTCGATTCCCTTCACCCGCTCCATGGCTTCCCCGCCATGGCCTGCCGCCCCATATCGCCACCCCAGCGAGCGCGCCTACACCGATGACGGATCCGATCACTCCGAGCCCGCTCGTGCCGGGGCCGACCGTGCCGGGTCCGACCGTACTGGGCTGGCGCGAACGGCTGGCGCTGCCGCAGTTGGGCATCGCCCAGCTCAAGGCCAAGCTCGACACCGGCGCGCGCAGCAGCGCGTTGCACGTGGAGACGCTGGACAGTTTCCTGCGCGACGGTGCGGTGTGGCTGCGTTTCACCGTGCGCGCCGGGCGGCATGCGTCCGATGCGGTGCGTTGCGAGGCGCGCGCGCTGGACCGGCGCGTGGTCACCGACACCGGTGGCCGCCGCACCGAGCGCTGGTTCATCCGCAGCGAGATCCTCTTGGCGGGGCGGCGCTTCGAGGCCGACATCAACCTGACCGATCGGCAGCACATGCTGTTCCCCATGCTGCTCGGCCGCAGCGCCCTGCACGGGCGCTTCGCGGTCGACCCCGCGCGCGCCTACACCCAGCCCCGGTTGCCGCTGGTGGCCACGGACCATCCATGAAGATTGCCATCCTCTCGCGCAACACGCGCCTGTACTCGACCCAGCGGCTGGTGGACGCGGCGCGCGCGCGCGGCCACGTGGTGCGCGTGCTCGACCCGATGCGCTGCTACGTGCGCATCGCGCCCGGGCACGTGGCGATGCGCTACAAGGGCAAGCCGGTGCGCGACATCGACGCGGCGATCCCGCGCATCGGCACGCAGAGCACGTTCTACGGCACCGCGGTGCTGCGCCAGCTGGAGACGATGGGCGTGTACACGCCGAACTCCTCCGATGCGGTGCTGCGCGCGCGCGACAAGCTGCGCAGCCTGCAGATCCTCGCCGCGCAGGGCATCGCGATGCCGGTCACCGTGTTCGGCGACAACCCCGACGACACCGAAGACCTGCTCGCGATGCTCGGCGAGCCGCCGCACGTGATCAAGCTCAACGAGGGCAGCCAGGGCAACGGCGTGGTGCTGGCCGAGAAGCGCAGCGCCTCGCAGAGCGTGATCGAGGCGTTCCGCGGCCTGTACGCGAACTTCCTGGTGCAGGAGTTCATCGCCGAGGCGAAGGGCTGCGACCTGCGCTGCTTCGTGGTCGGCGGCAAGGTGGTGGCGGCGATGCAGCGCGAAGCCAGCGCCGGCGATTTCCGCGCCAACCTGCATCGCGGCGGCAGCGCGGTGGCGGTGAAGCTGAGCGCGGCCGAGAAACTCATCGCCGTGCGCGCCGCCGAAGCGCTGGGCCTGGGCGTGGCCGGCGTCGACCTGCTGCGTTCCGATCGCGGCCCGCTGGTGCTGGAGGTGAACGCCTCGCCGGGGCTGGAAGGCATCGAGGCGGTCACCGGCGTGGACGTGGCCGGCGCGATCATCGAACTGCTGCAGGCGCAGGTGGGCGGCACCCAGCGTGTCGCACGACGCAGCAAGACAAACGCGACATGAATGCCGCGCGCGGGGGTTAACCCGGTCCTAACCCCCGAGCTTCTATAAACGATTCCGCTGTCGATTTGCCCGAATCGTGCCGTGAGGTTCGACGACGGTGGATGGCGGTAACGGGACGAGCCCTGTACCCGGATGCGACGGCGACTCGCCGGCACATCCGGGTTTTTTCTTGGGCGAGTTTTCCCGGAAGCAGTCATTCAGGCCGGAGCCGGTTGACCGCGAGTTATCGGTGCCGCAAATGTTAAGCTTGCGGCTGGGCCGGCCCGTGCCGCCGGCGACACCATGGAGCAGCGCATGCGCGTACTGGTGATCGAAGACAACAGCGACATCGCGACCAATATCGGCGACTATCTGGAAGATCGTGGCCATGTGGTGGACTTCGCCGGCGACGGCGTCACCGGCCTGCACCTGGCGGTGGTGCACGATTTCGACGTGATCGTGCTCGACCTCACCCTGCCCGGCATGGACGGCCTCGAAGTGGCGAAGAAGCTGCGCCACGAGGCGCACAAGCAGACGCCGATCCTGATGCTCACCGCGCGCGATGCGCTGGAGCAGAAGCTCACCGGCTTCGAGTCCGGCGCCGACGACTACATGACCAAGCCGTTCGCGCTGCAGGAACTGTCCGCGCGGCTGGAAGTGCTGGCGCGCCGCGGCAAGGGCCCGCAGAGCCGCGTGCTCAAGGTGGCCGACCTCACCTACAACCTCGACACGCTCACCGTGAGCCGCGCGGGCAAGGCGATCCAGCTCAACCCGATCGGCCTCAAGCTGCTGCAGGCGCTGATGGAAGCCAGCCCCTCGGTGGTGACGCGCCAGGACCTGGAACAGAAGGTGTGGGGCGAGGAGCTGCCCGACTCCGACTCGCTGCGCGTGCACATCCACGGCCTGCGCGCGGCGATCGACAAGCCCTTCGACAAGCCGCTGATCCACACGCGGCACGGTATCGGCTACAGGATGGTCGAGCCGGATGCAGTCCAGGCGTAAGCTCCGTTTCCGTCTCGTCCTCTCCTTCGCGCTGTTCGGTTTCGGCCTCAGCGTGCTGTTCGCCGTGGCCTCGTTGTACGTGCGCTCCAAGGTGGAAGATCAATTGGTGGTGTCGGCGCTGCAGCACGACGTCGATCAGGCCGTGGAGAACAAGCACGAGCATCCCGACCAGCCGCTGCAATCCGAGCTGGTCTCGGCGTGGTTGTGGAGCGACCGCACCATCTACAAGGCGCCGTTGGCGTGGCAGAACCTGCCCAACGGCGTCTATGACATGCATGACACGGGTCAGGATGGTCGCCCGCGGCATTACAAGCTGGCGGTGAACCGCAAGTACGGCTTGATCGCCTTTCTCAGTTACGACGTGAGTCGCGAGGAGTTGGGTAAGCGCCAGCTGGTGACGGCGCTGGTCACGGTGGTGCTGCTGTTCAGCCTGTTGTCGCTGGCGATCGGCTTGTGGCTGTCACGCAAGGTGCTGAAGCCGGTGACCCTGCTGGCGAATCGCCTGCGCGATTTCCGCAAGGCCGGCAAGGCCGAGCCGCTGGCGCAGCATTTCGCCGACGACGAAGTGGGCGAGCTGGCGCACGCGCTGGACGAATACGCCGCGCGGCTCACCGCGATGGTGGAGCGCGACCGCGAGTTCAACTCCGACGTCAGCCACGAGCTGCGCACGCCGCTGGCGGTGATCGCCAGCACCACCGAGCTGCTGCAGGGCTCGCCGGATCTCACGCCCAAGCTCGCCGAGCGGCTCAAGCGCATCGAGCGCGCCTCGCGCCAGGCCACCGAGCTGATCGAGGCGCTGCTGCTGCTGTCGCGCGCCGAGCGGCGCGGCCCCACCCGCGGCGAGACCACCGAGGTGGCCAAGGTCGCCGCCGACGTGATCGAGAGCCAGCGGCCGCAGGTGCGCGGCAAGCCGCTGGCGATCGAGCTGGCGGCGCACGAGCCGGTCAGCGTCAACGCGCCGGCCTCGGTGCTGTCGGTGGCGCTCACCAACCTGATCGGCAACGCGATCAAGTACACGCTCGAAGGCACCGTGCGCGTCGAGGTGGGCGCGGGCCGCATCGAGGTGATCGACACCGGACCCGGCATCAAGCCGGAGGATGCCGAGAAGCTGTTCCAGCGCGGCGTGCGCGGCGAAGGCGCGGGCGGCAGCGGTGCCGGCCTGGGCCTCGCCATCGTGCGCCGGCTGTGCGAGCTGTACGGCTGGGAAGTGTCGATGCGCCCGCGCAGCGACGCGAACGGCGCGATCGCCAGCATCGTGTTCGGCTGAGCATCCCCGCGCGGAAGGAAATTGTAGGAGCGGCTTCAGCCGCGACCGTGGCGCGAGGAATCGCGGCTGAAGCCGCTGCTACGGCTGCTCCTGCATGGCGATCAGCGCAGCTTGAGCACCAGCCACGACAGCAGTGCCAGCAGGTTGATGCCGAGGTGCGCGGCGGCGGGGCCGCCGACGGCGAGCACGAAGGCCTGGCTGCCGAAGTGCGCGGCCAGCCCCAGGTGCGGCGGCAGGTGCAGCGTGGCGAACACGTTGACGTAGCCGCCGCAGTGCAGCGCCCAGCTGAACACCGGCGTGGCGATCAGCGGCAGCTGCAGCAACTGCGCCCAGCCCGACCAGCGCACGCCGCGCTCGCTGTTCTCCAGCAGCAGCACGCCGGCCACCAGCACGAACGCGTACAGCGCCAGGCCGATCAGGGCGACCACGCTGTCGTGCGCGCGGAACGGCAGCAGGCGGTACAGCATCTGGATCATGCCGTAGCCGCCGCCGGCCACTTCGAGGATGCCGATCAGGCGGAACAGGATCTGGCGCACGTGGCGTCCCTTCTGGAAAAGCGCGCAGCTTACGCGATCAATACGCCGCGCGCTTCTTCCACGATCACATGCGGCACGAAGCACGCGCTGTCTTTCGTGATCGGCGTGGCATCCTCGCGCAGCCCCATGCCGCAGGCGCGGTCGCCCACCACCCAGCTACCGATCAACGGATAGCGCCCGTCGAACGCGCCCAGCGGCTGGCAGACCTGGCGGATGCACGGCCCGCCGTAGGGGCCGCCGGTGGCGAGTTCGCGGCCGTCCGGGAGCCGCATCGCGATGTTCGCGCCCTCGCGCGAGTGCAGCGGCTTGCGCACCCAGCCGCGCGGCAGTTCGCCGCCGTCGTCGAATGTCGCCGGCAGCAGGTTGGGATGGCCGGCATGCGCTTCCCACAGCAGCGGCAGGATGCCCTTGTTGCTGAGGATGGCCTTCCACGCCGGCTCGATCAGCTGCAGGCCGGAACGTGGCAGGTGGCGGCCGAAGGATTCGCGGAACAAGTCCTCCAGCGGGTACAGCTTGAACAGGCAGCCGATCACCTGGTCGTCGAGGTCGGTGTAGCGGCCGTCGGCGGTGATGCCGATGTCCTCGATCGCCAGCTGCTCGCAATCGATGCCGGCCTGCAGCGCGCAGTCGCGCAGGTAGGCGACGGTGCCCTGGTCTTCCGTGGAACCGCGCACGGCGGCGAGCCGGAACGGTCGCGCGATGGAGCGCGCGATCGTGCCGAACGCCTCCACCAGCGATTCCTGGATCGAGTTGAACTGGTCGGCGCCGGCCGGCAATGCGCCTGCCGCAAGCTGGTCCTCGAGCCATTGCCACTGGAAGAACGCCGCCTCGAACAGTGAGGTGGGCGTGTCGTAGTTGAGCTCGTAGAGCTTCGCGGGGCCGGTGCCGTCGTAGGCGAAATCCATGCGGCCGTAGAGGTGTGGCGCGCGCTCGCGCCAGCTTGCCGCGATCCAGTCGCGGAAGCCCTCCGGGATGGCCAGTCTTTCCATGTCGCGTTCGCTGCCCACCACGCGCTCGACCATGTCCAGCGCCATCGCGTGCAATTCCTCGGTGGGCGCCTCGATGTCGCGCTCGATCTCGCGCAGGCTGAACGCGTAATACGCCGTCTCGTCCCAGTACGGCGCATCGTCGATGGTGTGGAAGCCGAAACCGCAGGCGGCGGCCTTTGCACGCCAGTCGGCGCGCTCGGTACAGGCGACGCGGCGCATCAGCCGCCGGCGCCGCGGCTGCCGGCGGATTCGCCGAAGCCGCCGCGGCTCACCGTCACCGCGCGATCCGGCGTGGAGCTGATCGGCACCATCGCGGCGCCGGTGCCGCCGCGGTACACGCCGCCGGCGCCACCACCCGCGGCCGGGCGCTGCCAGCCGCCATTGCTGTCGCGGAACGCCGGCGCGCTGTTGAAGCCGCTGGCGGCCGTGCCGTTGCGCAGCATCTGCGACAGGAAGAAGCCGGTCATCATCGGGCCGAAGAACGAGTGACCACCACCGTCGTTGCGCTCCGTGCACTTGTCCGCACCGTAGTTCGCCTCGCATTCCGCGCGGTTGGCGAAGCGCGGCGCTTCGGTGGTCGCCTCCTGCTGGGCCTTGGCGAACGCCTGTTTGCAGGTGGCGCTGTCGTTGGTCGCCGCCACGCAGGCCTCGACCGAGGTGTACAGGCCTTGGCGCGAGGCCTCCGAATCGGAGTTGCACGCGGTCAGCAGCAGCGGGGCGCTGCCCATCAGCAGCAGGGCGGCGGTGCGGGATCGTTTCATGGTCGTGCTTCGCAGGATATTCCGCCGAGTTTGGCAGTTCGCGCGGGACTCAGGAAGCCCTCGTCCGGCAGGCTCAGGCCAGCGCGTCGGCCAGCTCGTGCAGGTCGGCGATGTGCTCGTCCCACCAGCGCGCCTCGGCCGCGAACGGGAATGCGGCGGGGAAGGCGGGATCGTGCCAGCGCTGGGCGATCCAGCCCGCGTAATGCAGCTGGCGCATCGCGCGCAGCGCGGGCACCAGCGCGAGTTCGGCGTGATCGAAGTCGCGCAGCTGGGTGTAGCCGTCCAGCAGGGCGCGCATGGCCGCGTCGTCGCTGGCGAGCATCCACAAGTCCTGCACCGCCGGGCCCATGCGCGCGTCGTCGAGGTCGACGAAGTGCGGGCCGGCATCGGTCCACAGGATGTTGCCCGGATGGCAGTCGCCATGCAGACGCAGGCTGCGCAGTGGGCCCACGGCATCGAGGCGTGCGGCCACCGCGGCATCGAGCCGCTGCGCGGCGTTGCGATAGGCCGCGTGCAGGTGTGCGGGCAGCAGACTGGAGGCCAGCACGGCCTGCATCGGCTGCGCGATCAGCGTGGCGCGATCCAGCGTGCCGCGCTGCGCGAACGGCCGGCGCGCGCCCACCGCATGCAGGCGCGCGAGCAGGCGGCCCAGCCATTCCAGTTGTTCGCGCGACTCCAGCGAGGGCGCGCGGCCGCCGCGGCGTGGCGTCAGTGCGTAGCGGTAGCCGCCGTGCTGCAGCAGGCTGCGGCCATCGAACACGAGCGGCGCCACCATCGGCACCTCGTCGTCGGCCAGCTCACGCGCAAAGGCGTGTTCCTCCAGGATCGCCGCATCGCTCCAGCGCCAGGGGCGGTAGAACTTCGCGATCACCGGCGCGTTGTCTTCGATGCCCACCTGCCACACACGGTTCTCGTAGCTGTTCAGCGCGAGCAGCCGGCCGTCCGGCCACAGGCCGCAGGCGGCCACGGCGTCGAGCACGAGGTCGGGGGTGAGGTTCGAGTAGGGCGCCGCTTCAGTCATATGAAGCTCCATGATCGAAGGTGCTCAATGCAGCCTGCGCGCTCGATCAGGCGAACCCGCTCACCGCGTTCGCCTCCTCTCCCCTTGGGGGAGAGGATTGAGGTGAGGGGTCGGGGCTCGCGGAAACGCGCATCGAAAGCTGCTTCGAAATTGCCGTGCGGCAAGATTGGCCCCTCACCCCGACCCTCTTCCTCGCTCCTCAAAGAAGGGCCATCCATGACCCTTCCCCGCGTCCCAGAGGGAGAGGGAGAAAAACGTGATGGCATCACTTGGTCACCACCTCCACCGGCACCACCGCCATGGTGATGCGCGACACGCACACCAGCCGCTGCCGCTCGTCCTCGATGCGGATCTCCCACACCTGGGTGCTGCGGCCGATGTGCAGCGCCTTGGCGGTGCCGGTGACGGTGCCTTCGCGCACGCCGCGTACGTGGTTCGCGTTGATCTCCAGCCCCACGACGCCGAACTTCGCCGGGTCGAGCGTAAGCATCGCCGCGCTGCTGCCCAGCGTCTCGGCCAGCGCCACCGAGGCGCCGCCGTGCAGCAGGCCGTAGGGCTGGCGGGTGCGCGCGTCCACCGGCATGGTGCCGCGCAGCCAGTCCTCGCCGATCCCGGTGTAGCGGATGCCCAGCGTCTCCAGCATCGTGTTCGCGGCCCAGCCGTTGATGCGGGCGAGGTCGGTGTCCTGCTGCCAGATGCCCATGGTCGTCGTTGCCTGCGGGAAAACCCGCATTGTCGAACCAGGGCCATCGCGGCGACAATGTGCGGGTGTTCACCGTCACCCTGCAAAGCACCGGCCGTCGCTTCGACGTGGCCGCGGGCGAAACCGTGCTGGAAGCCGCGCAGCGCGCCGGCATCGCCCTGCCGTACTCGTGCCGGGCCGGCGTCTGCGGCAGTTGCAAGGCCACCCTGCTGGCCGGCCGCTGCGAGTACCCGCGCAACCCGCCGCTGGCGCTGGACGCCGACGAGCGCGCGCGCCACGCCGTGCTGCTGTGCCAGGCGGTGCCGGCCAGCGACCTGCTGCTGGCGGCGCGCGAGGTGGCTTCGGTGGAGGACATCGCGCGCCGCCGCCTCGACGTGCGCGTGGTCGAGAAGCGCTTGCTGGCGCCCGACGTGACCGGCCTGCACCTGCTGCCCGCCGACGGCGAGCCGCGCCTGCGGTGGCTGCCGGGGCAATACCTCGACGTGCTGCTGGACGGGGGACGCCGGCGCCCGTTCTCGATCGCCAACGGGCCGCAGCCGGATGGCGCGATCGAGCTGCACGTGCGCCACGTCGCCGGAGGCGGCTTCACCTCGCGGGTGGCCGACGGGCTTGCGGTGGGCGACACGCTGCATATCGAAGGACCGCTGGGTACCTTCGTGGCGCGCGAGGATTCCGAGCGGCCGATGGTCTTCATGGCCGGCGGCACCGGCATCGCGCCGGTGAAGGCGATCGTCGAGCATTTCCTCGCGCTGGGCACGCGCCGCGCGATGGACGTGTACTGGGGCGTGCGCCATGCGGCCGACCTGTACCTGCGGCCGCAGATCGAACAGTGGCAGCGGCAGGCGCGACAGCTGCGCTTCCACGCCGTGCTGTCCGACGTGGCGCCGGATGCCGCCGCGCCGCTACGCACGGGGCTGGTGCACGAGGCGGTGCTGGCCGATTACCCCGATCTTTCCGGCCACGACGTCTACATGAGCGGCCCGCCCGCGATGATCGACATCGCGCGCCATCGCTTCGTGGCCACGGGCCTGCCGGAGGAGCGGCTGTACTACGACTCGTTCGACTACGCGCCGGACGTGCTGGCGCAGATCATCGCCAAGCGCGCGGGTTTCCACCTGTAGGGGCGGCTGCAGCCGCGACAGGATGCCGTGGATCGCGGCTGAAGCCGCTCCTGCAGCCGCTCCTACAGTCGCTTCTGCGCCGTGCCTATTTGTTGCCTTTCGCCACCGGCAGCTGCGCCGCCTGCCAGGACAGCACGCCGCCGCCCAGGGTGTAGACCTTCTGGAAGCCGGCCTTGACCAGCCGCTGCGAGGCCTTCACCGAATTGCCGCGGCCGTCCTTGTCTATCACCACCACCGGCAGTTCCTTGGCCTTGGCCAGGTCCTTGTGCTCGGGGTCGAACTGGCTCATCAGCACGTGGCGCGCGCCGGGCACGTGCATCTTCTCGAAGTCGGCGATCGCCGAGAGGTCGATCAGCAGCGGGCTGTCGCGGTTGATCAGCTGGGTGAGGCCGGCCGGCGTCAGCTCGCGGCTCTTGCCGAACAGCAGGCCGACCTGCACCACGATCAGCGCGATCAGCAGGATCGCGAACAGCGCGGCCAGCGCCGCATGGTTGCCGATGAACTGGGGCAGCTTGTGCAGGAAATCTTGCATGTCGGGTCCACGGGGCGCGACGGTCGCGCCGGTACGGTCAAACCGGCGATTATACGGACATCCGTTGCCGCCATGAGCTTCGGCCGCCGTCAGTCCTGCCGGATGTCCGGCAGGCCGCTTTCCAGCCACCAGTGCTTCAGCTTCTCGTCGTAGCGCCAGACCTGGCGCGTGGTGATGCTGCGCTCGGCCTGGGTGTGGATGTTGATGAGGCGGATCTGCACGGTCTGCTGCACCTCGTTGTCGCCCAGCGGCACCGGGCCGGCGCCGTCGTCGTAGTCGCTCACCGTCACCTGCCGGTAGCGCGCCAGATCGAGATCGGTGGGTGGGCGTGCCTTGAGCACCGCGGGGTCGACGAACTGCAGCGCGCTCTGCAGGCCGTTCCAGCGGACCGCGTTGCCGTAGGCGGTGAGCGTGGAGGTCAGGGCGTCGTTGCGCGTGCTGGCGGCGCAGCCGGCGAGCAGCAGGACGGTGCTGGCGATGAGCGGAAGCAGGATGCGGCGCATGCGGTGTTATCCCCCGGGGAGCCGCGCCATTCTGCGGCGGCGGACGCGCCGCTTCAATCGGAGGGGGTTCAATCGCGGCGCTTGGCCACGAAACGGGCGGTCAGTGTGGCGGCGGGCTGGCCGTCCGTGCCGGGTACGCGGCAGGCCACCTCGATGCGCGCCTTGCCGCGCGCACGCAAGGTGTCGAAGAACGTGGACCAGTCCGCGCCTTCCGCCAGCCGTGCCTCGGCACCGAAGTCCGCCCACACCGGCTGCAGGTAGCGCACCGTGGATTCGCCCACGTACACGTCGCAGTCGTGGCCGCGAGCGCGCAATGCCAGTTCCACCAGGCCCCAGCCGCACAGCGTCATCAGGCTCACCAGGCTGCCGCCGAACGCGCAACCCTTGTCGTTGACGTTCGGCGCCAGCGGCGCGCCCAGCACCAGCAGGTCGTCGTCGTGCGCCTGCAGTTCCAGTTCCATCGCCTGCGCCAGCGGGATCTTGTCGCGGATGAAGCGGATGAGGTCGTGTGCGGCGTCGGTGCCTGGGTTCACGGGCGATGGGTTCACGGACTGTCCATGGGCGGGCGATGGCAGCCGCTACACTGCGGGCTGGCCGAATCATGCAGATGTGGGGCGCGCGTGGTTTCCTCAAGTGCAAGCAAGTCGCCGGCGTTGCATGGTCGCGTGGTGGTGATCACCCGCCCGGCCGGCACCTCCGCCGCGCTGGCAGGGCGCGTGCGCGTGTACGGTGGCGTGCCGCTGCTGTTGCCGGGGCTGTCGCTGCGTGGCGCGACGGATGGCACGGGCCTGCGTGCGGCGATGCGCGCCGCGCTGGGCGATGACGTGCTGGTGTTCACCAGTCCCGCCGCGGTGCGCTTCGCCGCCGCCCTGGCGCCGCTGCGCACGAAGGCCGTGGTGCTGGCGGTGGGGCAGGGCACGGCGCAGGCGTTGCGCCGGCATGGCGTGTCCGCGCAGGCGCCGTCGCGGCAGGACAGCGAAGGCCTGCTCGACCTGCCGGCCGCGCAGGCCTTGCGCGGCCGGCGCGTGGCCCTGGTCGGCGCGCCCGGCGGTCGCGGCGTGCTGCGCGGGCAGCTGGCCGCACGCGGCGCGCGTCTGCGCGAACTGCAGGTGTACCGGCGCGTGCCGCCGCGACTGGATAGCCGGCATGTCGATGCCGTGCTGGCGCTGCCGCGCTCGGCGCGCGTGCTGCTTTCCAGCGCCGAGGCGCTGCAGAACCTAGTTGACCTGTTGCCGATGCCGGCACTGGCGCGCCTGCGCGCGGCGGTGGCCGTGGCCAGCAGCGCGCGACTGGCGCAGGCGGCACGCACGGCGGGTTTCGCGCGCATCGTGCAGGCCGAGTCCGCGCTCGCCGCCGATCTGCTCAGGGCCGCGGCGTTGCGCTGATCGTTTCACGGCCTTGCAACGAACGCCCCGGGCCTGCCTGTTAGCATGCCGGGCATGAGCGAACACGAGCCCGCACCGTCCGCCACGCCTGCGTCCACGCCGCGTGCCACGAAACCCGCCTCGCGCGACGCCGCCCCCCGCGGCGGCAGCGTCGCGCTGGCCCTGCTGCTGGCCTTGCTGGCTTTGCTCGCAGCCGGTTACGTGGGCTGGCGCCAGTGGCAGCAGCGGCAAGGCCAGGCCGCCGATGCGCAGACCTTGAACGCCTTGCAGCAGCGTGTGAGCACGCTGGAATCCACCCTGGCCAGCGTCGGCGGCGACCGTACGAACCTCGCCCAGCGCCTGGATGCCGCCGACCAGCTCGACCGCTCGTTGCAGGCTGCGCAGCAGTCGCAGGGCGATCGCCTGCGCCAACTGGAAGACGCGGTGGGCAAGCTCTCCGAGAACACGCTTTCCGCGCGCGATGCCACCCTGCTCGACGAGACCGAGTCGCTGCTGCGCATGGCCAGGGAACGCTACGAGCTGTTCCACGACGCGCAGGGCGCGGCGGCGGCGTATGCGCTGGCCGCGCAGGCGCTGGCCGCGGTGAACGACAGTGCGTTCGCGGGTTTGCGGCAGAATATCGAGGCGGAACGTCGCGCCTTGCTCGCCAGCCAGCCGACCGGCCAGGCCGAAGCGCTGGCCAGGCTCACGGCGTTGCGCGGCATGCTGCCCACGTTGCCCCTGAAGCCGCTGGACGCGCCGGCGAGCGCGTCGTCGACCAGCGCGTGGTCGCGCATCGGCCGCGCGTTGGCCGGCGTGGTCAGCGTGCAACGCGACAACGGCGCACCACTGGCGGTGGCCGATGCGCGCTTCGCCCGTGAGCTGCTGGCGCTGGATCTTGCGCAGGCGCAGGCCGCGCTGCTCGCGCACGATCCCAAGGCCTTCGCCGCGGCGCTGCAGCGCGCCGACGCCGGGCTCGCCAGCCAGTTCGACGGCAGCGCCGAGACCGTGCAGCAGGCACGCAACACGCTGCAGCAACTGATCGATGCCGCGCCGAACAACGCGCCGGTGCAGCTCGGCGCCGCGCTCACCGAATTGCGCAACCTGCGCGCGGTGCATGCGCTGTCGAACAACCCCGCGCCTGCCGCCAGCGCGGCAGTGCCCGCGCACGGTGCGGGAGCCGCGCGATGAGCCTGTGGCGCTGGATCCTGCTGCTGGTGATCGTCGCCGCGCTGGCCGCGTTCGGCTGGCACTGGGTGGCGGTCGATCCCGGCTACGTGCTGGTGCGCCTGCGCGGTTGGCGCGTGGAGACCACGGTGGTCGCCGCGGTGCTCATCCTGTTCGCGGCCTGGGCGGTACTGATCTTGGCGTGGCGCTTGCTGCGCTGGCCGTTCGGCGCGCTGTCGCGGCGGCATCGCCGGCTCAGCCGCAAGCGGCTGGCTGAGGGCCTGATCGCGCTGATGGAAGGCCGCCACGGCGACGCCGAGCGCGACCTCAACCGCGCCTCGCGGCTGGATGCCCTGCGCGGCGTCGCCCTGCTGGCTTCCGCCGAAGCCGCCTCGCGCCGCGGCGAGCACGGCCGCGCGCTGGAAATCCTCGCCGAAGCTTCGCAGGCCGCGCCGCAGGCGGCCCGCGTGCTGCGCGCCCGCGTACTGCGCCGCGACGGCAAGGCCACCGAGGCGCTGGCCCTGCTGGTGCCCGATGCCGACAAGGCCGCGCTGCCGCCCGGCGGCTGGCGCGAACTGGCGCTCTCCGCGCTGGCCGCGGGCGACACCCGCCGCGCGCTCGCCGCGCTGGAACCGCTGCAGAAAAGTGGCGCGCTGGGCACGCGCGGCTATACCGCACTGGAAGCGAGGGTGCTGGTCGCCGCCATCGACGCCGCACCCGACGGCGCCGCGCTCAACACGCTGTGGTCGCAACTGCCCAAGACCCAGCGCCGCGCTCCCGCCGCGATCGACGCCTACGCCCGCCGCGCCGCCGGCTTCGGCCTGGTGCTGCCGGCGATGGACGAACTCGAATCCGCGCTGCGCCGCGAATGGTCGCCGGAACTGGTGGAAGCCTACGGCGTGCTCGCCGGCGGCGACCTCGACGCCCGCCTGCGCCGCGCCGAAGGCTGGTTGGCCGGCCATCCCAACGATGCCGCCCTGCTGCTCGCCACCGGCCGCATCTGCGTGCGCGCCAAGCTGTGGGGCAAGGCCCGCCAGTACCTCGAACGCTCGCTGGCGCTCGAACCAGGCGTGGGTGCGTGGGAAGCGCTGGGCGATGCCTGGCAAGGCCAGGGCGACGCCACGCAAGCGCAACGCTGCTACCGCAACGCGCTGGCCATGATCCGCGGCGAAATCGTGCGCCAGTCCGCCAGCCAGACCAGCGGCGTGATCGACACCAGCGCCATCGCGGTCGAGGAGCGCGACGAGCACGGGGTGCCGCGGTTGCGCGGGTAGGTTGCCCGGCGAGGAGCGCGTGCCCGGCAAGCGCTGATCGCAACGATGGGTGCAGGGTCGGACCCGCAGCTTCCCATCGATCCGCAGCATGCAACTTCCGGAGCCGGGTGTTTCCTTGCACTCCCGGGCGTTTGGGTGCATAGAGGCCTTCGGGCCTCCCTTGACGTACCTTCCGTGTCCCGCCGGCCACGGCCCGGGCTGGCATCACCCGTCTGGAGCGACCATGGCTACCGCGATCCTGGAGAAGCTTGCTGCTGCCCCCCGTTACCCCACCCTGCGCGTCACCGAGAGTGCCGATGCCGCCGTGCACTGGTGTCACATGCACGCCGATCTGGCCAGCTCGCCCGGCCGTGCCTGCTTCAAGCCGGCACTGGTTGCCGACATCCTGCAGTACCAGAACGTCCTGGGCGACCGCCTGCGCCGGGAGCGCATGTTCGGCGAAGCCGGGCTGCGGCACGTGGTGCTCGCCTCCGACTGCGATGCGTTCAACCTCGGTGGCGACCTGGAATACTTCTGCGACGCGATCCGCCACCAGAACCGTCCTGCCCTGCTGACCTACGCCCGACAGTGCGTGCGCGGCGTGCATGCGTTCCATGCCGGGCTCGATGCCGACGTGCACAGCATCGCGCTGGTGCAGGGCGATGCGCTGGGCGGCGGCTTCGAGGTCGCGCTGAGCTGCCACACCATCGTGGCGGAGGAAGGCGTCGGCATGGGGCTGCCGGAGGTGCTGTTCGACCTGTTCCCCGGGATGGGCGCCTATTCCTTCCTGTGCAAGCGCATCCCGCCGCACCGGGCCGAGCAGCTGATGCTGAGCGGCGACATCCTGTCCAGCGAAGAGCTCTACAAGATGGGCTTGGTGGATGTCCTGGCCCCGCGCGGGCAGGGCGTGCAGGCGGTCGAGGAAGTCATCCGCGGCAACCGCCGCATCCCGCACGCACGCATGGCCATGCATCGGGTCCGGACGCTGGCGCAACCGGTGACCCTGGAAGAGATGATGGCGATCACCGAGGTCTGGGTGGATACCGCATTGCAGCTCGGCGAAAAGTCGCTGCGGACCATGGAGCGGCTGGTGCGCGCGCAGTACCGCCGGCACGGCGAACCAACCGCCGCGCAGGCCTGATCATGACGGCTTCGGGTTGTCCTCGCGCGCGGGTAGCCAGCTCCCGCGCGCTTGCAGCGCCTGTTCGCCGTCGTGCAGGCGCTGGGTCAGGCTTTCGCAATGGCGCCGCCAGTCGCGGTCCAGTTCGAAGGCGGTCATCCGCATCAGGGCGCCGCTCAAGCCGGCGCACTGCACCAGGCCGAGATTGCCGGCGATCCCCTTCATGGCATGGGCATGGTCGCGGAACTGTTCCCAGTCGCCCGCCGCTCCGGTCTGGCGCATCTTGGCCAGCGCCACCCGCGCGTCGGCGACGCACTGGCCGATGAAGTCGGCTTCGAAGACCTTGCCCATGCCTAGCGATGCGAGTTCGTCCAGCACCGACGGGTCCAGCACTTCCGCGGAGGAGGTATGCGCGACCGGTTGCGGGTTGTCCTGCTCCTCGCCGTCGCCGCCGCTCAGGATCGCCGCAATGGCGTCGAGCAGTCTGCCGGCGGCAAAGGGTTTGGTGATGAACGCGCGCGCGCCGGCGTTGCGGCAGGCCTGGGCCGATTCAGGAGTGGCATCGGCGCTGATGATCACCACCGGGGTACGGGCACGCGAGCCCGCTTCCATCACGCGCAGCTGACGCAGCAGGTCAATGCCGCTCAGCGACGGCATGTGCAGGTCCAGCAGCGCCAGCTCGAAGCCGCCACCCACCAGCGCATCGAGCGCGACTTCGCCGTCCTCCACCGTCATCACCCGGTGCCCGGCCTTCTGCAGCACACCCTGCAGGAGCAGGCGGTTGGCGGCATGGTCGTCGGCGACCAGCACACGCGCCGACTTGACCCGCGCGCGATGGCGCGAGAACGGATCGGCGAATGCGATGACGTTGTGCGCGGCCGACGGCGCGGGCGACAGGCGCGCGTCCACGGCCGGCGCTGTGCCGCTACCGGTTGTGTGCGCGGATTCGTCGGCGAGATCGAACGGCAGCTCGACCCAGAAGCTGCTGCCGACGTTCTCGTGGCTTTCGAACCCGATCGATCCGCCCATGGCCTCGGTCAGGCCCTTGGCGATCGTGGTGCCCAGGCCGCTGCCCTGGTGCTTGCGGACCAGGCTGTTGTCGACCTGCTCGAAGGCCTCGAACAGCCGCGCGCGCGCCGATACGGGAATGCCGATGCCGGTATCCGACACCGTGAAGCGCAGGCGCACCTGCCCCGCGCCGGCCACGGCCGATTTCGCCACCGTCATGTGGACCTCGCCCGACGCGGTGAACTTGATCGCGTTGCTGAGCAGGTTCACCAGCACCTGCTGCAGGTGGTGGGCGTCGCCGCGCAGTTGCGTGGGGACTTCCCGCATCACCGTCACCGCGTAGTCCAGCCGCTTCGAACGCGCCTCGGGGCGCAGCATCAGGTTGATCTGCTCCAGCAGGGCGTGCAGGTTGAAGCTTTCCTGCTTCAGCCGCAGCTTGCCGGCCTCGATCGCCGAGATGTCCAGCACATCCTCCACCAGCGCCAGCAGCGAGCGGCTGGCGGCCTGGATGGTTTCCAGGTAGCCGCGCTGCTCCGCGTCCAGCCGGGTGCTCGCCAGCAGCTCCGACATGCCCGACAGCCCGTTCAGCGGCGTGCGGAACTCGTGGCTCATGTTGGCGAGGAAGCGGCTCTTGGCCAGGTTGGCGCGCCGGGCTTCCTCGATCGCGGCGGTCAGCGCCTTGAGCAGGGCGGCGAAGTACAGCGGCACCGCGACCAGGCCCAGCAGCAGTCCCCAGGACAGGTAGCGGTTCTGCAGCCAATAGGGGGTGAACGTCATCATCTCCCCGAACGACAGCGTGGCCAGCGTCGTGGAGGCGTACAGGTAGCGCGGCCCGTAACGCATGCCGTTGCCGATCGTGACCCACAGGTAGGCCGCGTACAGCGGGGAGGCCGATTCGCCCTGCAGGTACATGACGCCGCCGATCGCCGCGTAATCGGCCAGCATCCCCAGCCAGCGCCGCAACTCCGACGGCTGCGGCGCCACGAGGATCGCGACCAGCAGGCCGATCGACAGACCCAGTTCGCCGAGCAGGATCAGCCAGGTCGAGAACAGCGCCGGGGTGTCGTTGCCCCAGCCGACCTTCCAGCCGAGATAGATGGAGAACAGCAAGGTGATCGCGATGCGCACGAATACCTGCGCATGCTCGCTGTCCGCGCGCCCGCGCAACCGCTGGCGCACCCAGGCCAGGGCCGGGCGCAGGCCGTCAACGCCAGTCACGATGGAGCGGAACATGGGAGTAGCGTTCGCAGATGCCGTGCAGGCGCGGCAGGTTGTCCATCAGGGCGCGCACGCAGGCCGGATCCAGCAGCACACCGCTTTGCGTGCCGATGTATTCGAGCGCGCGCTCGATGCTCCAGGCCTCCTTGTACGGGCGCGGCGACAGCAAGGCGTCCAGCACGTCGGCCACGGTGGTCACCCGCGCCTCGATCGGGATCGCCTCGCCGGCCAGTCCGTCCGGGTAGCCTTTGCCGTCCCAATGCTCGTGGTGGCGCAGCGCGATCTGCGCGCCCGCCTGGATGAAGCGGCTCTGGCTGTCCTGCAGCAGTTGGTAGCCGATGCGCGGGTGCTGCTGCATGCGCGCCCGCTCCTCCGCGTCCAGCGGGCCGGGTTTCAGCAGGATCGCGTCGGGGATGGCGATCTTGCCGATGTCGTGCAGCGGCGCAGCCAGTTCGATCATGCGGACCTGATCTTCCGGCAGCCCCAGCCCCTCCGCGATCAGTCCGGCGATGCGCGCCATGCGCTCGAGGAAGGCGCTGGTGCCGGCGTCGCGGAGTTCGATGGCCCGCGCGAGCCGCGACAGCGTTTCGCGCTCGCGTTCCTCGACTTCGTGCATGCTGGCGAGCAGCCGCTGCTCCAGCGACAGTGAGCGTTGCTTGATCGACTCCGACTGCTGGCGCAACTGCAGCAGGTTGCGGCAACGCGCGCGCAGCTCGCGCGGATGGATCGGCTTGACCAGGAAATCGATCACCCCGGCATCCAGCGCCGCCTGCCGCACCGGCTCGTCGCCCACCACCGTGACCAGCACGATGGGCACGTCCCGATTCCGCAGCGGCTTGCGGAAGGCCTTGGCCATCTCCAGCCCGTCCATGCCCGGCATGCGGTAGTCCAGCAGCAGCAGGTCGGGCCGGTTGTCCTCGCACCAGTCCAGCGCCGCTTGTGGCGCGCCGAAATCGTGCACGACGAGCTGTGGCCCGATGTCCTGCACGATGTGTCGCAGCATCGTGCGGGCCGAAGCCTGGTCGTCGACGATCACGACATCCATGCAATCCTCCTTTCAGCCAGAACGCAGGAAGGCGCGACTGTCGGCATCCTCCCCGCAATCCGGCGCCTTGGCAAGGGCCAGCCGGCGGGTTTGGCCACCCAAACAAGCGCGGTCGGAAACAGCGGGAGCGGGGTTTGCTTTCCGATATCGGCAGCCTCGTTGCCGGCTGGAATCGACATGATCTACAAGGGCGTGAGATTGGCGTACGCCGCCACCAGCCACTTGCTGCCCGCGCCCGCGAAATTCACCTGCAGCCGGGTGTGCGTGCCGCTGCCTTCGGCACTGACCACCACGCCTTCGCCGAAGCTGGGGTGGCTGACGCGCTGGCCCAGCTTGACCGGCAGGTCTTCCTGCAGCGAACTGGTGTCAGTGTAGCGGCCGGCGCCGGCGTAGAGCGGGCGGCTCACCTGCACGCGCGGGCGCACCTCGTCGATCAGTTCGGCAGGCATCTCGGCGAGGAAGCGCGAGGGCCGCGCCAGCATCTCGGTGCCGTGCATCCGGCGCGATTCGGCGTAGCTGATGACCAGGCGATCGCGGGCGCGGGTGATGCCCACGTAGGCGAGCCGGCGCTCCTCTTCCAGCCGGCCTTCGTCCTCGGTGGAGCGCTGGCTGGGGAACAGGCCTTCCTCCAGCCCCACCAGGAACACCAGCGGAAACTCCAGGCCCTTGGCGGAGTGCAGGGTCATCAGCTGCACGCAGTCGTCCCAGGCCTCGCCCTGGCCTTCACCCGCTTCCAGCGCTGCGTGCGAGAGGAAGGCGGACAGCTCGTCGAGGCCGGCGTCGATGTCTTCCTGGGTGCGCTCGAAGCGGCTGGCCACGTTGACCAGTTCGTCGAGGTTCTCGATGCGCGCCTCGCCGTTGCCGCGCGAATCCTTCTCGTAGTGGTCGCGCAAGCCGGTATGGGTGAGCACGTGGTCGATCTGTTCGGCCAGAGGCAGCGCGTTGCCCCCCTCTCCCTCCGGGAGAGGGGCTGGGGGTGAGGGTTCGGGTGAAGCGGGGGTGTTCGACGACTCCGGACCCTCTCCCCGACCCCTCTCCCGGGTGGAGAGGGGCTTGAAGGTGCGGGCCATCCCGTCGATCAGGGCGAGGAAACCCTTCACCGCATTCTTCGCGCGGCCCGCCAGCTCGCTGCCGGCAAGTTCGGCCAGCGCGGCTTCCCACATCGACGTGCGCTCGCTGCGGGCGCGGCGGCGCAGCACGTCCAGCGTGCGGTCGCCGATGCCGCGTGGCGGGGTGTTCACCGCACGCTCGAACGAGGCGTCGTCGTGACGGTTGGCGGTGAGCCGCAGGTAGGCCAGCGCGTCCTTGATCTCGGCGCGCTCGAAGAAGCGCTGGCCGCCGTAGACGCGGTAGGGGATGTTGCGCTGGGTGAGCTGTTCCTCGAAGTTGCGCGACTGCGCGTTGGAGCGGTAGAGGATCGCGCAGTCCTTCGCGCTGCCGTGTTCGGCGATGTATTCGCGGATGCGCTCGACCACGAAGCGCGCCTCGTCCTGCTCGTTGTAGGCGGCGTACAGCGCGATGCGCTCGCCCTCGTCGCCGGCGGTCCACAGTTCCTTGCCGAGGCGGCCGCCGTTGCGCGCGATCACGTGGTTCGCGGCCTTGAGGATGGTGGCGGTGGAGCGGTAGTTCTGTTCCAGCTTGATCGTGCGCGCGCCGGGGAAATCCTTGAGGAACTGCTGCATGTTCTCCACCCGCGCGCCGCGCCAGCCGTAGATCGACTGGTCGTCGTCGCCCACCGCGAAGACCTTGCTAGTGCTGCCGGCGAGCACGCGGATCCACGCGTATTGCAGCGTGTTGGTGTCCTGGAACTCGTCGATCAGCAGGTGCCGCCAGCGGTTCTGGTAATGCTCCAGCACGGCCGGGTTCTTCAGCCACAGCTCGTGCGCGCGCAGCAGCAACTCGGCGAAATCGACCAGGCCGGCGCGGCGGCAGGCGTCCTCGTAGGCCTGGTAGATGCGCACCAGAGTGTGCGTGACGGGATGGTCGCGGTGCTCGATCGCGTCGGGGCGCTTGCCCTCGTCCTTCCAGCCATTGATCGTCCAGGTGGCCTGGCGCGGCGGGAAACGGGCTTCGTCCAGCCCCAGTCCCGCGACCACGCGCTTCACCAGCCGCTGCTGGTCGTCGGCATCGAGAATCTGGAAGCCTTCCGGCAGGCCGGCCTCGCGCCAGTGCCGGCGCAGCAGGCGGTGGGCGATGCCGTGGAAGGTACCCACGGTGAGCCCCTGCGTGCCGCCGGGAATCAGCGACTCCAGCCGCGCGCGCATCTCGCCCGCGGCCTTGTTGGTGAAGGTGACGGCGAGGATCGCCCACGGCGGCACGCGTTCCACTTGGGTGAGCCAGCCGATGCGGCGCGTGAGCACGCTGGTCTTGCCGGAGCCGGCGCCGGCGAGGACGAGGTAGTGGCCGGGCGGGGCGCAGACGGCTTCGCGTTGCGCGTCGTTGAGCGAGTCGATCAGGTGCGAGACATCCATCGCACCCATTGTAGCGGCTGCGGCGCTCAGCCCTTCTTGAAGAAGCCGCCGATGGCTAGCAGTGCGCCCACCACGATGCCGGCGATACCCAGCCACTGCGGGAAGGCCTTGTCGTGGGTGGCGGTGAGCTTGGCCGAACCGAATTGCACCAGGGTGTCGGTGGTCTGGTAGCTGCCGTGGCCGAACACCACCCACAGGCCGGCGACGAGCAGGGCCAGGCCGACAAGGATCAGGACGATGCGCATGGGTTCTTCCGTTGCAGGGGCCTGCCCGGAGTATACCGGCGATGGCTGGTGCCCCTTTTGAAGAGTGCGGCCATGGATGGCCGCCCGTCTGACTTTCGCGATCATGGACGAGCGCACAAGTCGAGCAGTGCAGCCATGGATGGCTGCCCGTTTGATCTTCGCGTTCATGGACGAGCGCACAGGACAATCAGTGCGGCCATGGAATGGCCGCTTTTTGATCTTGTTCTGCGCTCACGGACGAGCGCACAAGTCCAGCAGTGCGGCCATGGATGGCTGCCCGTTTGATCTCCGCATTCAAGGGCGAATGCACAGGCAAACCCAAAAAAAAGGCCCCGAAGGCCAGGGGGTGCCTTCGGGGCCGGGGAGGCGGAAACCCAGGGGAGAGGTTCCGCGTCCGGGTGGCTGTCCAGGGAGGTGTCCAGCCATGGATGCCGTTGCGTGCATCCGATGATTGAGAACGCGCGAATCCGGAAAAGTTCTACAGCCGGTGCAAAAAAGTCAGGTTCGATTCATTTCACGGAAACCCAACAACTGGCGCGGACTCAATGCGCCTCGTCCCAATTCGCGCCCACGCCAACGTCGACGATCAGCGGCACCGCCAGTGTGGCGGCGCCCTGCATGCGCTCGCGCACGCCTTCGCGCACCGCGTCCACCGCGTCGGCACGCACCTCGAACACCAGTTCGTCGTGCACCTGCATCAGCATGTGGGCGTCGTCGTCGCGCTCCTTCAGCCACGCGGCCACGGCGATCATCGCGCGCTTGATGATGTCGGCGGCGCTGCCCTGCATCGGTGCGTTCACTGCGGCGCGCTCGGCGCCAGCGCGATGGGCCTGGTTGCGGGACTGCAGGTTCTCCAGGTACAGGCGGCGGCCGAAGATCGTTTCCACGTAGCCGTCGCGATGTGCCTGGGCGCGGGTGGCTTCCATGAAGGCGTGCACGCCGGGATAGCGGGCAAAGTAGCGGGCCATGTAGTCGCCGGCCTCGCCGCGGTCGATGCCGAGCTGGCGGGCCAGGCCGAACGCGCTCATGCCGTACATCAGGCCGAAGTTGATCGCCTTGGCGGCGCGACGCTGGTTGCTGGTGACTTCCTCGGGCTTGAGGCCGAACACCTCGGCGGCGGTGGCGCGGTGCACGTCGCCGCCTTCGTGGAAGGCCTTCAGCAGGCCTTCGTCGCCGGACAGGTGGGCCATGATGCGCAACTCGATCTGCGAGTAGTCCGCCGCCAGCACCTTCCAGCCCGGCGGTGCGATGAAGGCCTGGCGGATGCGCCGGCCTTCCTCGGTGCGCACCGGGATGTTCTGCAGGTTCGGGTCGGTGGAGGAGATGCGCCCGGTGGCCACCGCGCCCTGGTGGTAGCTGGTGTGCACGCGGCCGGTGCGCGGGTTCACCGTGCCGGCCAGCTTGTCGGTATACGTGGAGCGCAGCTTGGCGAGGCCGCGGTAGTCGAGGATCAGCCGCGGCAGCGCGTGATCGTCGGCGATCGCCTCCAGCGCTTCCTCGTTGGTGGAGGGCTGGCCGGTCGGCGTCTTCAGCTTGGCCCGCAGGCCAAGCTCGTCGAACAGGATCGCCTGCAATTGTTTCGGCGAGTCGAGGTTGAACTCGCGCCCGGCCTCCTTGTACGCCTGCTGCTGCAGTTCCAGCATGCGTTTGCCGAGCTGCTGGCTCTGCTTGCGCAGCTCGTCGACGTCGATCAGCACGCCGCGCTGCTCCATGCCGGCCAGCACGGGAATCAGCGGGATCTCGATCTCCTCGTATACCTTGCGCAAGGACGGCACGCTTTCGAGCATCGGCCACAGCGCGTGGTGCAGGCGCAGGGTGATGTCGGCGTCCTCGGCGGCGTAGCGGCAGGCGGTGTCCAGATCCACCTGCGAGAACGAAATCTGCTTCGCGCCCTTGCCGGCCACCTCTTCGTACTTCACGGTGTCGTAGCCGAGATAGCGCTTCGCCAGCGAATCCATGTCATGGCGCGTGGCGGTGGCGTTCCACACGTAGGATTCCAGCATGCTGTCGTGGCGCACGCCTGCTACCGCGATGCCGTAGTGCGACAGGATGTTGATGTCGTACTTCGCGTGCTGGCCCAGCTTGGGGCGGTTCGCGTCCTCGAACACGGGCTTCAGCGCGGCGAGCACTGCGTCGCACGGCAGTTGCGCCGGTGCGCCGGGATAGTCGTGCGCCAGCGGGATGTAGCAGGCCTTGCCCGGTTCGACGGACAGCGACAGGCCCACGATGTCGGCCAGCATCGGATCGATGCTGGTGGTCTCGGTGTCGAAGGCGATCAGCGGCGCATCGCGCAGCTTGTCCAGCCAGGCGTCGAGTTGCGGCTGCGTGGTGACGAGTTCGTATTCGCCGGGTACGGCGAGGTTCGCAAGCAGGGGAGCGGTGCCGGGAACCGGGCCCCTCTCCCCTCGGGAGAGGGGAGTGTGGCGTCGAGATCCTTCAGCGCCGCCTTGAATTCGTAGCGTGTATACAGCTCGCGCAACGTCGCCGCATCGGCCTCGCGCAGCGCGAGATCGGCGGGGCCCTGCTCCAGCGCCACGTCGGTCTTGATCGTCACCAGTGCGCGCGACAGCGGCAGTTGCGGCAGCGCCTCGCGCAGGCTCTCGCCGATCTTGCCGCCGATCTTGTCCGCGTTCGCGATCACGCCGTCCAGCGAGTCGTATTCGGCCAGCCATTTCGCGGCGGTCTTCGGGCCGCACTTGGGCACGCCGGGCACGTTGTCCACGGTGTCGCCCACCAGGGTGAGGTAGTCGACGATGCGTTCGGGCGGCACGCCGAATTTCTCGATCACGCCATTGCGGTCCATCGTGGTGCTGGTCATGGTGTTGACCAGGGTGACGCCGGGGCCGACCAGCTGGGCCATGTCCTTGTCGCCGGTGGAGATCTCCACCTCGATGCCGGCGCGTTGCGCCTGCACGGCGAGCGTGCCGATCACGTCGTCGGCCTCCACGCCGCCCACGCGCAGGATCGGGAAGCCCAGCGCGCCCACGATCGCCAGCATCGGCTCGATCTGCGCGCGCAGATCGTCCGGCATCGGCGGGCGGTTCGCCTTGTAGTGCTCGTACATCGCATCGCGGAAAGTGGGGCCGGAAGCGTCGCTGACGAAGGCCAGGTAGTCGGGCTTCGCCTTCAGCGTGGCGCGCAACATGTTGACCACGCCGAACAGTGCGCCGGTGGGTTCGCCTTGCGCGTTGCTCAGCGGCGGCAGCGCGTGGAAGGCTCGGTACAGGTAGGAGGAACCGTCGATCAGGATGAGCTTGGGCATGGGCCCATTCTGGCACGCGACGCACGATGTCGCGGTTCACGGGGCGGCTGCGTGCGCGCTGCTATGCTTCGGCTCCCCATCGAGGTCGCCGCCATGAAATACGTCGCCAGCCTGCTCGCCCTCACCGCGTTCGTCGCGCTGCCGGTCTGTGCGCAGTCCACCGGCCAGCAGGCGCCGAAGTTCGCGCCGGCGCCGCCGCCGCCGGGCATGAACGATCCGGGCGTGCAGGCGGTGGCGCCGCCCGCCAAGCCGGCCGCGGCCAGCAGCAGCACGCCGGCCACGGTCACCGCCACGCCCCTGCCGGGCAAGCCGATCCCGCTGCCGGTGACGCCGGGCGACAAGGGCGCGCCGCAGACGGCCAGGGGCGATTCGCCGGCGGATGATGTCACCGTGCACACCGAGGGCGATGCGGTCTACCAGGAGTACCGCCGCAACGGTCGCGTCTACATGGTGGTGGTCACGCAGAAGAACGGGCTGTCCTACACCTACATGGTGGACAGCAATGGCGTGATGCGCGCCACCGAGGGCGCGCCGCCGGTGCGTCCGGTGATGTACAAGGTTCTGGAGTGGGGCGGCAGCAAGCCGGCCACATCCGACAACGGCAACGACAACGGCCGCTGAGCTTCGGCTGTTGCGGCGACGGGTGGCGATGACAGCGCAGGCGCGCAGCTCGCGGGATTGATTTGCCACGGCCGCACCGTTGCAATACGCGTTTCCCGCTGCCGGTGCCACGCATGCTCCGCCGTTTCCTGCCCGATCGTTTCACCTGCGCGCTGCTGCTGACCGTGCTGCTGTCCAGCGTGCTGCCCTGCCGCGGCGCGTGGGCCACGGCGTTCGGCTGGCTCACCGACGGCGCGATCATGCTGCTGTTCTTCTTGCACGGTGCCAAGCTGTCGCGGCAGGCGGTGCTGGCGGGCGTCACGCACTGGCGGCTGCACCTCGTCGTGCTGACCAGCACCTTCGTGCTGTTCCCGCTGATGGGCTGGGTGTTGCGGCCTCTGCTGGCGCCGCCGGTGACGCCGGACCTGTACCTCGGCGTGCTGTTCCTGTGCACGCTGCCGTCCACCGTGCAGTCGTCGATCGCGTTCACCTCGATCGCGCGCGGCAACGTCTCCGCCGCGGTGTGCGCGGCCTCGGCGTCCAGCCTGCTCGGCATCTTCATCACGCCGCTGTGGGTGGGCGCGATGCTGGAGTCGCGCGGGGGCGGCGGCATGTCCTGGCATGCGCTGGGCGAGATCGTCACCTTGCTGCTGCTGCCGTTCGTGGCAGGGCAGGTGGCGCAGCGCTGGATCGGCGTCTGGGTGCAGCGCCATCGCCCGCTGGTGGGCGTGGTCGACCAGGGTTCGATCCTGCTGGTGGTCTACACCGCGTTCAGCGCCTCGGTGCTGGAAGGCCTGTGGAAGCAGGTGCCGCTGCCGGTGCTGGGCGGCCTGGTGCTGATCTGCGTGGTGTTGCTGGCGCTGGCGCTGCTGGCCACCTGCCATGGCGCGCGTGCGCTGGGTTTCGGCAAGGAGGACGAGATCACCATCGTGTTCTGCGGCTCCAAGAAGAGCCTCGCCAGCGGCGTGCCGATGGCGAAGGTGCTGTTCGCCGGCCATCCGCTGGGCATGATCGTGCTGCCGCTGATGCTGTTCCACCAGATCCAGCTGATGGTGTGCGCGGTGCTGGCGCGGCGGTATGCGCGGCGGGGCGAGGCGATCTCGCCCGATGAAGGGGATACGGCGCCGGCGGATTGAGCGGGTATCCGTCGCTACCATGATCGCACTGTAGGAGCGCACCCTGTGCGCGATGCTTTTCCGTTGCGTGACGAAGAGCATTCGCGCACAGGGTGCGCTCCTACGCGATCAATGCCGGCGTGCTTGATTGACTTCCGCCACTTTCAGTGTCGGAGTGCCAGATTCATTTCAGGCACTGCCAGTGCCTGAGTATTTGATTTACTTCCGCCACTTTTAGTGGCGGAAGTGCCGCATCCCCGTGAACACCATCGCCATGCCGTGTTCGTCGGCGGCGGCGATCACCTCGGCGTCGCGCATCGAGCCACCGGGCTGGATCACCGCGCTGATGCCGGCCGCGGCGGCCGCGTCGATGCCGTCGCGGAACGGGAAGAACGCATCGCTGGCCATCACCGAGCCGCGCACTTCCAGCTTCTCGTCGGCAGCCTTGATGCCGGCGATCTTCGCGCTGTACACGCGGCTCATCTGGCCGGCGCCGATGCCGATGGTCTGGCGATCCTTGGCGTAGACGATGGCGTTGGACTTCACGAACTTCGCCACCTTCCACGCGAAGATCAGGTCGTCGATCTGCGCCGGCGTGGGCGCCAGCCTGGTCACCACCTTGAGATCCGCGGCCTTGACCATGCCGGTGTCGGCGGTCTGGATCAGCAGGCCCGAGCCGACGCGCTTGGACTGGTTGCCCGGATGCGCGGCGACCAGATCCGCACCAGGCGGCACCGGGATCACCAGCACGCGCACGTTGCCCTTCTTCGCGAACGCCTTCAGCGCCTCGGCGGCATAGCCCGGCGCGAGCACCACCTCGACGAACTGGCGCGCCACGATCGCCTGTGCAGTGGCGCCGTCCACCTCGCGATTGAACGCGATGATGCCGCCGAACGCCGAGGTGGGATCGGTCTGGTAAGCAAGATCGTAGGCCTTGGCTATGCCGTCCAGGCTCACCGCCACGCCGCAGGGGTTGGCGTGCTTGACGATCACGCAGGCCGGTTTGACGAAGCTGCGCACGCATTCCCATGCGGCATCGGCGTCGGCGATGTTGTTGAACGAGAGTTCCTTGCCCTGCAGCTGGCGGAACGTGGCCAGCGTGCCCGGCGCGGGATACAGGTCGCGGTAGAACGCGGCGCCCTGGTGCGGGTTCTCGCCGTAGCGCAGGTCCATCAGCTTCACGAAGCGGCCGTTGGCCTGCGCGGGAAAGGCTTCGTGTCCGGCGATGGCTTCGTGCGCCTCGTCGAGCTTGAGGCCGGAGAGGTAGTCGCTGATCGCGCCGTCGTAGTTGGCCACGTTGTTGAACGCGGCGACCGCCAGCTTGAAGCGGGTCGCGCGTGACAAACCGCCGTGTTGCTCGATCTCGGCCAGCGCCTCGTCGTACTGCGCAGGATCGGTGAGCACGCCCACGTCGTTCCAGTTCTTCGCCGCCGAGCGCAGCATCGCCGGGCCGCCGATGTCGATGTTCTCGATCGCCTGTTCCAGCGTGCAGTCGGGCTTGGCGACGGTGGCCTCGAACGGATAGAGGTTCAGCACCAGCAGGTCGATCGGCTGGATGCCGAGCTCGGCCATCACCGCGTCGTCGGTGCCGCGCCGGCCGAGCAGGCCGCCGTGCACCTTGGGGTGCAAGGTCTTGACGCGACCGTCCATGATCTCGGGGAAACCGGTGAGCTCGCTGACATCCTGCACCGCGATGCCGGCCTCGCGCAGCGCCTTCGCGCTGCCGCCGGTGGAGAGCAGCTCCACGCCCCTGGCGGCGAGGCGGCGGCCCAGCTCGATCAGTCCGCTCTTGTCGGAAACGCTGAGCAGGGCGCGGCGGACGGGGACGGCGGCAGGGGCGGACATGGCGGCTTCCAGGCGGGAAAGCTGCCGATTATAGCCGAGTCCGGGGTGTGGCCATCGTTTGGACGGCCAAATGGGACGGGTGGGAAATTACAGCAGGCCGTGCGCGGCCAGCTTCTTGCGCAACGTGGCGCGGTTGATGCCCAGCGCCACGGCGGCGCGGCTCTGGTTGCCGTCGTGGAACGCCAGCACTTCGCGCAGCAGGGGGCCTTCCACTTCGCGGATCACCAGCGCGTGCAGGCCTTCGCCGCAATCCGCGTCGCCGAGGTCGGCGAGATAACGGCGCACGGTGCGGCTGACGCATTCGCCCAGCGCACTCTGCGAGGCGACCGGACGGGTGGCCTCGGCGGCTGGCAATCTCACGGCATTCACTGACATTTCCCTCTGTGTGTCTTGCGCGGCTGCTTGGGCCGCTGCTTCTGATTGTCTTCCGCGACCGCGGCGGCGGTCTTTCCGCGCATGCCGGTGACGATGCGCGGAAGCACGGAGTCTACCCGCGAGTGCCGCGAATTTTAAGTGCTGTGTGCGTTCAAAAAGCGCGATTGGGCACTTGCATTTCCCGGCGCCTGCGGCGCCGGCCGTATCGCGGAGCCTGCGATGCGCTATTCGAAGCCGAACTCGTAGGCGACCGCCTGGTCGCCGGGATCCTGGACTTCCAGCAACAGGGCCGTGGTCGCGCCGGGAGCAAGGCCGCGATCCAGCACGGCGGGGTCGTCGAGGTAGTCGGTGGGCAGCAGGCGGCGCATCGTCAGCCGGTGGCCTTGCGCGTCCTCCAGCGTGACCACGACCACCGGCCAAGGCTGCGCGAACGCGGCCTCGTTGCGCAGGCTGAGGCTGATCATCAGCGCCTGCGCGGCATTGGGGTGGCTCTCGACGTTGCTGGCGAGCAGGCGCAACTGCTGTGGCGCGGCGACCAGCGGCAGGCGGCAGTCGAACGCGTTGCAGGCACCGCGCAACCAGCCGCCGACCAGCGGGTCGCGGATCAGGCCATCGCGGCCGATCCACGCCAGTTGCAGCCCGAGCGCCAGCGCGAGCGTGCCGCAGACCAGCGTCCAGGGCCAGCGTCGCGGTGTCGTGGTGTCGTGGCGCGGACGGCGCTTGCGTTCCGCTCGCGCCGGCTTGCGCTGGCGCGCGCTTTTCGCGAAACGCGGCGTGAACACCAGTTGCGAGAAATCTTCCGCGGCCGGCGTCGCCGGCTCCGCCACGACCACCGCCGGTTCAGGCGCCGGCGGTTGCGGCCGGTACACCACCAGCTCGATGCGTGGCGGTACCAGTGCCTGGTCGTTCACCGGCAGTTCCTGGAACGGTTCCGGCGGCAACTGTTCGCTGAGCGTGGCGAGGCTGTCGAAGCCGGCGCCGCAATGTCCACACATCACGTAGCCATGCGCTTGCACCAGCGCTTGGGCGCCGAGCGAGAACACGGACAGGCATTCGGGGCATTGCGTATACATGCGGGCCGTGGCTGCAGACGAGCCGCAAGCTTAGCAGGGCGATACCGCTCAGCCGCGCCGCCGGCCGTTGATGCGCACCCAGCCGTCGCGCGTGTCCACGCGCAGCGCGTCGAACCACTCGGCGTAGCGCGCCAGCAGTTCGTCCTGCTGGCCGTCGAGGATGCCGGAGATCGCGAACGGCGCGCCGGGTTTCGCGGCGGCGGCGAAGGTGGGTGCGAGCTCGCCGAGCGGGCCGGCGAGGATGTTGGCGACGAACACGTCGGCCGGTTCGCTCGCGTGGTCTTCGGGCAGGAACAGCGCGAGGCGCTCGGCCACGCCGTTGCGCTCGGCGTTGTCCTGCGAGGCGGTCAGCGCCTGCGGATCGTTGTCCACGCCGATGGCGCTGGTGGCGCCGAGCTTGAGCGCGGCGATCGCGAGGATGCCCGAGCCGCAGCCGTAGTCGATGACAGATTGGCCGGCGAGATCGAGTCCGTCCAGCCATTCCAGGCACAACGCCGTGGTGGGGTGCGTGCCGCTGCCGAAGGCGAGGCCGGGATCGAGGCGCACCACGACGCGTTCGTCGTCCGCGGGCGGCTCGATGTTCCACGGATAGATCCACAGCCGCCGGCCGAATGCCATCGGCTGGTACTGGTCCATCCACACGCGCTCCCAGTCCTGGTCCTCGACCGCGTGGAAGTCCAGCTGGTCGGGCTCCAGCCACGGCAGCAGTTCGCCCAGCGCTTCGGCAAGGCCGCGGCGGTCGGTGTGCTCGTCGAACAGCGCGTTCAGCGTGATGGTGGGCCACAGCGGCAGTTCGCCCACACCCGGTTCGAAGATCGCCTGCTCGTCCGGCGTCTCCGCATCGGCGTCGCGCAGCGTGATCGACAGCGCACCGAGATCCTCCAGCGCTTCTTCCACGCGAGGCTGCTGTTCGAGGCGGGCGGTGAGGGAGAGTTCGAGGAAGGGCATCGTGTCGGTTTCACTCCCTCTCCCCCGTCAACAGATTGGTAAACGGGGAGAGGGTTGGGGTGAGGGGGCATTCTGGCGATGGAGTCTGACTGAGCGGGCTTTGTTCTGGGCTTGTCGCAAGCCCCGCCCCCTCACCTCAATCCTCTTCCTCGCTCCTCAGAGCAGGGCCATCCATGGCCCTTCCCCGCGTCCCGGCGGGGAGAGGAGGCAAACGCGAGAAGCGCGTTGCTTTATTGAAGCGGGCTGGCCTTTTCCTTCTGCTCCGCCATCCGCTTCTCGAGGTAGTGGATGTTCTGGCCGCCGTGCTGGAAACCCACGTCGGCCATGATCCGCTGCTGCAGCGGAATGTTGCACTTCACGCCTTCGATCACCGTCTCGGCGAGCGCGAGGCGCATGCGCGCGATGGCGGTGGCGCGATCGGGGCCGTAGACGATCAGCTTGCCGATCATCGAGTCGTAGTTCGGTGGGATGCGGTAGCCGTCGTAGAGGTGCGTGTCCACGCGCACGCCGGGGCCGCCCGGCGCCTCGAAGCGCTTCACCGTGCCGGGGCAGGGCAGGAACGTGTCCGGGTCCTCGGCGTTGATGCGGCATTCGATGGCGTGGCCGTGGATCTGGATGTCTTCCTGCCTGATCGACAGCTTTTCGCCGCCGGCGATCAGCAACTGCTCGCGCACCAGGTCCACGCCGGTGATGAACTCGGTCACCGGGTGCTCGACCTGGATGCGGGTGTTCATCTCGATGAAGTAGAAGCGGCCGTTCTCGAACAGGAACTCGAAGGTGCCGGCGCCGCGGTAGCCGATGCGGATGCAGGCATCCACGCAGACCTTGCCGATCTCGGCGCGCAGCTCGGGTGTGATGCCGGGCGCGGGCGCTTCCTCCACCACCTTCTGGTGGCGGCGCTGCATCGAGCAGTCGCGTTCGCCGAGGTGGATCGCGTTGCCCTGGCCGTCGGCCAGCACCTGGATCTCCACATGGCGCGGGTTCTCCAGGAATTTCTCCATGTAGACCATGTCGTTGCCGAAGGCCGACTTGGCCTCCTGTTTGGTCATCACGATGGAGTTGCCGAGATGCGCCTCGGTGCGCACCACGCGCATGCCGCGGCCGCCGCCGCCGCCGGCCGCCTTGATGATGACGGGGTAGCCGATCTCGCGTGCGATGCGCAGGTTTGTCTCGATGTCGTCGCCCAGCGGGCCGCCGGAGCCGGGCACGCAAGGCACGCCCGCGGACTTCATCGCCTTGATCGCCTCCACCTTGTCGCCCATCAGGCGGATCACGTCCGCCGTCGGGCCGATGAAGACGAAGCCCGACTGCTCCACCTGCTCGGCGAAGTCGGCGCGCTCGGACAGGAAGCCATAGCCCGGGTGGATCGCCTGGGCGTCGGAGATCTCCGCCGCCGCGATGATGCGCGGGATGTTGAGGTAGCTGTCGGCGGACGGCGCCGGGCCGATGCAGATCGCCTCGTCGGCGAGGCCGACGTGCTTGAGGTTGCGGTCGGCGGTGGAGTGCACCGCCACCGTCTTGATGCCGAGGCTGTGGCACGCGCGCAGCACGCGCAGCGCGATCTCGCCGCGGTTGGCTATGAGGACCTTCTCGAGCATCCGGGCGGCCTCAGGCAATCACGAACATCGGCTGGTCGAATTCGACCGGCTGGCTGTTCTCGACCAGGATCGCCTGGATGGTGCCGGCCACGTCGGCCTCGATCTGGTTGAACATCTTCATCGCCTCGATGACGCCCAGCGTCTCGCCGGCCTTCACCTGCTGGCCGACCTTGACGAACGGCGCCGCGCCCGGCGAGGACGAGGCGTAGAACGTGCCGACCATCGGCGCCTTCACCACGTGGCCGGCGGGCAGGGCGTTCGCGGCGGGCACTTCGGCGACCGCGGCAGGAGCCGGTGCGGCGGCCACCGGGGCCGGGGCCATCATCACCGGCGCGGGCGCGGCGACGGCCACGCCGCCCTTGGGCACGCGCGACAGACGCACCACTTCCTCGCCCTCCTTGATTTCGAGTTCGGCGAGGTTGGACTCCTCAAGCAGGTCGATCAGCTTCTTGATCTTGCGCAGATCCATGGGATGGCCTTCATGTCATAGGCCGCCCGTGGGCGGCCGGGAAAGGAAAAGAGGCGGCTCAGCGCGGAGCCAGCCGCGCGATGGCGGCGTCCAATGCCAGGCGGTAGCTGTCGGCGCCGAAGCCGCAGATCACGCCCACCGCGATGTCCGACAGGTAGGAGTGGTGGCGGAACGGCTCGCGGGCGTGCACGTTGGACAGGTGCAGCTCGATCAGCGGGATCGCCACCGCCGCGAACGCGTCGCGCAGCGCGATGCTGGTGTGGGTGAACGCACCGGCATTGCACAGGATCATCGCCACCTGCTCGTCGCGCGCCTGGTGCACGCGGCCGATCAGCTCGTGCTCGGCGTTGGACTGGAACCAGCTCAGTTCATGCCCGGCGGCCTGCGCCTGTGCGGCCAGCCGCCCGTTGATGTCGGCCAGCGTGTCGCGGCCGTAGATCGCCGGCTCGCGTGCGCCCAGCAGGTTGAGGTTGGGTCCGTGCAGGACCAAGATCTTCGCCACACCATACCTTCGACGACGTCCGGAGGACCCGGAACGGGCGAAGTGTGCGCGCTGTTCCGGATGTTGTCCAGTTCGACGCAGATCGGCGATGTTTGAAGGAGAAGTGCGTCACTCTCCGTGCGCTGACGTATGCGCTGGGACTCATTGCGATCATCCCTGATCGCGAAGATCAAATGGGCGGCCATGCTTGGCCGCACCCCTCATGAACCTTTGCAATCATCCTTGATCGCGAAGATCAAATGGGCGGCCCTCCTTGGCCGCACTCCTCAGAACCAATGATCGAGCATGGCGGCGTCCAGTGGGCCGCGATGAGTGGCGATCACGCGCCCATCGGCGCCGATCAGCACGCTATACGGAAGGATCTCGCCACTATCGCCCCAGAGCAGCGAGGTGCTCGGCGACTCCATCCGACCCAGCAAGATCGGGAAACGCACGGGATGATGGTCAAGAAAGGCACGAATGCGCGCAGGCTCGTCCATTGCGATTCCCAGCACGATAGGCCCGTTTTCGCCGAACTTGGCCTGTGCCTCGTCCAGCGCCGGCAGCTCGTCCAGGCACGGTCCGCACCAGCTGGCCCAGAAATTCAGGAGCACGCGACGGCCGTGGTAGTCGGCCAGCCGGTGCGGATGCCCCTGCAGATCCGGCAACTCCAGTGCGTGCGCAGGCTCGCCCACCTGCGCCACCACCGCACCCGCCGGCACCCGTGCCAACCGGCTCTCGTGCTGCAGCCAGCCACCCAGCGCCGCCGCCAGCACCGCCACCGCGAGAATCACCAGGTTGTCGCGGCTCAGCATGGGGTACCGCCTCGTCTCCTCCCCTGCAGGCAGGGAAGGAGGCAGATGCGGCACAGGAAGCGGCTCACCGCGCCGCCTCGTCCAGCGCCCGCTCCACCATCGCCGTGGTGAGCACGGTCGGCAGTTGCCGCCCCGCGCCGCCGCCCTTCGGAAACACCACGTACAAAGGCACGCCCGGCGAGTGGTACTGCTGCAGGAAGGCCGTGATCGCCGGATCCTCGTTGGTCCAGTCGCCCTTCATGTACACGGCGCCATTGCGCGCCAATGCGGCGCGGAATGCCGCGCCGTCCAGCACCGCGTGTTCGTTGGCCTTGCAGGTGATGCACCAGTCGGCGGTCATGTCCACGAACACCGGGGTGTTGGCGGCGCGCAGTTCGGCGAGCTTCTGCGGGCTGTAGGCCAGCACGCCTTCCTGCACCGCGGCGGCACTCGTCGCGGCCGGCACCTGCGCCAGCAGGTACAGCGGCGCCAGCACGGCCAGCGCCAGCAGCGCGGTCAGCGCGTGGCGCCGCGGGCCGCGCCCGCGGCTGCGTTCGAACCACCACAGCGCCAGTGCCAGCAGCACCATCGCCACCAGCAGCAGGCCCACGGCGTCGGCGCCGCGCTGGTTGGCGAGCACCCAGGCCAGCCATGCCGCGGTGAGGTACATCGGGAAGGCCAGCACCTGCTTCAGCGTCTCCATCCAGCGGCCGGGCTTGGGCAGCCAGCGCGCCAGCGCGGGGATGTAGGCGATGGCGAGGAAAGGCAGGGCCAGACCCACGCCCAGCACGAGGAACACCAGCAGCGCGCTCGCCGCCGGCGCGGCGAAGGCGTAAGCCAGCGCGCCGCCCATGAACGGCGCCGTGCAGGGGCTGGCCACCACCACGGCGAGCACGCCGGTGAAGAAGTCGCCGGCCGCGCCGCCGCGATTCGCCAGTGTGCCGCCGAGATTGCCCAGCGAGGCGCCGAACTGCACCACGCCCGACATCGACAAGCCCAGTGCGAAGATCACGCAGGCCAGCACCGCCACCAGCAGCGGCTGCTGCAACTGCGTGCCCCAGCCCAGCGCGTGGCCGGCGGAGCGCAGCGCGAGGATGCCCAGCCCCAGCGCGAGAAAGCTCGCCAGCACGCCGGCGGTGTAGGCCAGCGCGTGGCGGCGCCGGCGCGCGGGGTTCTCGCCGCTTTCCAGCAGGCTCACCGCCTTCAGCGACAGCACCGGCAACACGCAAGGCATCAGGTTGAGGATCAGGCCGCCGCCCAGCGCCAGCAGCAACGCGGCGAACAGACTGGTTTGAATCGGGCTGGTCTGCAGCGGGCCGGCAGGTGCGATCGCGGCGTCGGTCGGTGCTGCGCCGGAGGAGGAGGGTGCCGTCGGCGCGCCGGGCACGGTCACGCCATTCGCCACGGCGCCGCTTTGCAGGTCCACCGTCGCGTCGCGCGTGATCAGCGGATAGCACACGCCACCGTCCTGGCAGCCGAGGAAGCTCGTTTCCAGCGTCACCTGCCGGCGGCCCGCGGTATCGCCCTCGATCGCCACCGGCAATTCGAGATCGCCGAAATACACGGTCACTGAACCGAGCTGCGCGTCCTGATGCACCACGCCGCCGGCCGGCCACGCGGGCGTGCCGAGCGTGAGGCCGTCGGCGTCCTTGAGTTTCAGCGCGATGTGGTCGCGGTAGACGTAGTAGTCCTTCGGCATCGTCCAGCGCAGCAGCAGGTGCTGCGGGTCCCGCGCCAGCGCGGTGAAGCGGAACGCCTGCTCCGGCGGCAGCGGCGCGGACGTGGTGCCGGTCAGCGCGCCGCCGCTGTCGTTGCCGCCCAACTGCTGCAGCGCGGCGCCCAGCGCCTTGCCGCCGGCGGGCGGTGCGGCGGCTTCGCTCGCCGCCGGCAGCGGCAGGTCGAGATGCTCGGTATGCGGCGGGTAGCAGATCTTCGGCTCCACCTCGTGGCAGCCCTGGTATTGCACGCTCAGCTGCAGGCGCGTGGTGCCCGCCGCCACGGTGTAGGGGATGCTGGCGTCGACGCCGTGGTGGTAGGTCTCCACCGGGCCGAGGTAGGGATCGTCGTGCTTCTCGCCGGGCGGCAGCTGCGCCGCGCCCAGCGTCACGCCGGCGCCGCCGGTGAACTTCATGCGGCCGCGGTAGAGGTAGTAGTCCGGCGCGATCGTCCAGTGCAGCTTGAGCACGCCGGGCGTACCGGCGTCGGCGCTGAGCTGGTACGCCTCGGTCACCGGCAGGATGTTGTCGTCCTGCGTCTGCGCGAACGCCACGGGGGCGGCGAGCAGCAGGACGAGCAGGGTCAGCAGGCAGGGACCGAGGCGGTCGTGCAGAGGGAAACGCATCGATGCTCCAGCGTGTGCTTGATGGGCGCGCAGGATCGCGCCCAGAGGATTATGGCCCAGCTTCCGGTTGCGAGCCCGGGGTGCGGCGTCGCGCCCGGCTCACCCGGCAGGGCCGGCCCATCAGTCGGTCGAATGGGTGCGCACCCAGTCCAGATAAGTTGCGTGGCCGCGCTCCACCGGCAGCGCGATCAGCTCGGGCAATTCGTAGGGATGCAGCGCCAGCAGGCGCGCCTTGAGCGCCTCGAAGCGCTCGGCGGTGGTCTTGATCAGCAGCAGCTCCTCGCCATCCGTCTGCACCTTGTCCTGCCAGCGATAAGTGGACAACACCCCCGGCAGGCGGTTGACGCAGGCGGCCAGCCGCTCGCCGACCAGCGTCTCGGCCAGCCGCTGCGCGCTGGCGGCGTCGGGGCAGGTGCACAGGCAGAGCAGGATGGTGGTTTCGGGCACGGCATGCTCGATGCGATTGAGGATTCATCACTCCAGCGCAGGCTGGAGTCCAGTGGCGTTGCGCTCCCCGGCGCGGCCTCATGGCGCTGGACCCCGGCCTGCGCCGGGGCGACGGTCACGGGCGGATATCGCCACGGTAGCAGAGCGCACACCGGCCTCTTGAAACCCGCCCGCGCCCGCCCCATTCGCTGTCTCAAGGGTCGAACCGGGTGATCTCGCGTTCGCCGCCACTTGCGGCGGGGGCTTGCATCGCTAGAATTGGCACTCATCTATGCCGAGTGCTAACAGCGGTTCCCGGACCGGCCTGTCAGTTCTCCAGCCACATCCACCACCTAGCCTGGGAGCCACCCATGAGCAAACTGCGTCCGCTGCACGACCGCGTCATCGTCAAGCGCCTGGAAGAGGAGCGCGTCTCCGCCGGCGGCATCGTCATCCCCGACAGCGCCACCGAGAAGCCCACCCGCGGCAAGGTCATCGCCGCCGGCACCGGCCTGATCCAGAGCGACGGCAAGATCCGTCCGATGTCGCTGAAGGCCGGCGACGTGGTGCTGTTCGGCAAGTACGCCGGCCAGGAAATCAAGATCGACGGCGAAGACCTCGTGTTCCTGAAGGAAGACGACATCGTGGCGGTGATCGAAGGCTGATCGGCTGAGCGCGTCAATCGCGCTCGCCCGTCGCTAGAGGCTTCCTCCGGCAACGCCTTCGAAACGACAAACCCCTTTCCTTATTTCAAAATTTTTGAGGCAAAAATTTTATGGCCGCTAAAGAAGTCCGCTTCGGCGAAGACGCCCGCTCGCGCATCCTCAAGGGCGTGAACACGCTCGCCAACGCCGTCAAGGTCACCCTGGGCCCGAAGGGTCGCAACGTGGTGCTGCAGAAGAGCTTCGGCGCTCCCACCGTCACCAAGGACGGCGTGTCCGTGGCGAAGGAGATCGAGCTGGCCGACGCCTACGAGAACATGGGCGCGCAGATCGTCAAGGAAGCCGCCTCCAAGACCTCCGACAACGCCGGTGACGGCACCACCACCGCCACCGTGCTGGCGCAGGCCTTCATCCGCGAAGGCATGAAGGCCGTCGCCGCCGGCATCAACCCGATGGACCTGAAGCGCGGCATCGACAAGGCCGTGATCGCCGCCGTCGGCGAGCTGAAGAACCTCAGCAAGCCCACCGTCGACGACAAGGCGATCGCCCAGGTCGGCACCATCTCCGCCAACTCCGACGTCGCCATCGGCGACATCATCGCCACCGCGATGAAGAAGGTCGGCAAGGAAGGCGTGATCACCGTCGAGGAAGGCTCGGGTCTGGACAACGAGCTGGACGTGGTCGAGGGCATGCAGTTCGACCGCGGCTACCTGTCGCCGTACTTCATCAACAACCAGCAGAGCCAGCAGGTCGAGCTGGAAGACCCGTTCATCCTGCTGTATGACAAGAAGATCTCCAACGTGCGCGAGCTGCTGCCCGTGCTCGAAGGCGTGGCCAAGGCCGGCAAGCCGCTGCTGATCGTCGCCGAGGAAGTGGAAGGCGAGGCGCTGGCCACCCTGGTGGTCAACACCATCCGCGGCATCGTCAAGGTCGCCGCCGTCAAGGCGCCGGGCTTCGGCGATCGTCGCAAGGCGATGCTGGAAGACATGGCCATCCTCACCAACGGCCAGGTGATCTCCGAGGAAGTGGGCCTGCAGCTCGAGAAGGCCACGGTGCAGGATCTGGGCCGCGCGAAGAAGATCGTGGTCACCAAGGAAAACACCACCCTCATCGACGGCGCCGGCGAAGCCGAGAAGATCCAGGCCCGCATCAAGCAGATCAAGGCGCAGATCGAGGAGACCTCCTCCGACTACGACCGCGAGAAGCTGCAGGAGCGCGTGGCCAAGCTGGCCGGCGGCGTGGCCGTCATCAAGGTCGGCGCGGCGACGGAAGTCGAGATGAAGGAAAAGAAGGCTCGCGTCGAAGACGCCCTGCACGCCACCCGTGCGGCCGTCGAGGAAGGCGTGGTGCCGGGCGGCGGCGTCGCCCTGATCCGCGCGCTGAAGGCCGTGGAAAACCTCAAGGGCGACAACGAGGACCAGAACCTCGGCATCGCCATCACCCGCCGCGCGCTCGAAGCGCCGCTGCGCGAGATCGTGTTCAACGCCGGCGCCGAGCCGTCCGTCATCGTCAACCAGGTGAAGGAAGGCAAGGGCAACTTCGGCTACAACGCCGCCACCGGCGAGTTCGGCGACATGGTCGCGATGGGCATCCTCGACCCGACCAAGGTCACCCGCTCGGCCCTGCAGTACGCCGCGTCGGTTGCCGGTCTGGCGATCACCACCGAAGCGATGGTGGCCGAGCTGCCGAAGAAGGAAGAGCACAACCACGGCGGCGCCCCCGGTGGTATGGGCGGCATGGGCGGCATGGATTTCTGATCTGGCCCACCGCTGCACGCAAGACGAAAAACCCCGCTTCGGCGGGGTTTTTCTTTGGAGTATTCAAATTGTCGCGTGACAACTGCTTATGACGCGCCCCCTCGGAGTTGTACTTGTACAGCGTAGAGCTGATCAAGGAATGATTCGTCATTCAGCCGCCACGGATATCCATGATTTCGAACGCGGCCTGATGAATTCTCACGCATCGTGAATTCAAACACGAGTTTGTTGCTCTCGACAAGATCGATAAAGCGTCCGATATCAGGCCGCTCACAATACACTACATCCTGGTAATGATATCGCACGGTATTAGCTGTGCAGCTTGGTTTTGCTTTAACAAAAATTGCACGCGAATGTTTTTCTGCAAGACGTTCGGCCAAGGTGTCACGCGTCCAGTACCCTATACCAAGGTCATCCTTGCAGAGAAATAGATTTCCAGGTGATGGATTTACTTTGAGGCGCAATCCAAGGTTGTTCGGGTGTGGTGTCACTTGGGAGTAGCAAGCGAAGAGGCCATCTGGACGCTCTTGGCCTATTAGCCTAAGCCTCGCTCTTGCGTCCATCTTTTCCATCCAAGTTGGAGCCTGCTGGAAAAGATTGACCTTTCCCGAGGATCCACTATTTCGCTTGAGTTTGCATTTGATCTCGATACCTTTGAAGTCGGCACGCTTGTCATTATTTTCTTCGATGCCGATTAGTGTCTCGAATGTATAGCCGATTCCGGTGTCGCCCGATCGCAATGAATTCACTGGGCCCATTGCATTGATTCTGTCGAAATGGCCAAGCAACTCCTCAAGGTTATTATCGATGCTGAAGCGCGGTCCGGAGATAGGAAGGCGAACGAATGCCCCTTCTGCAGCAGGCACTTTTGGTCCGAAAATGAGTTCAAGGAGTGAATAAAATCGAGGATCAACACCCTCCACGCAGGTGTCTGTTATGTAGTTTTGATTGCCTTGATGGTCGCTTAGACGGACAAAAATTAGTAGTCGTCGTCCGTGTTGAATGTCATTTAATGAAGAATTTAACCGCGTGATACGTCTTTCAGGGTACCTCTGGTAATACTTCCATCCCAATGTCATTAATGTGCGCTCTGCGGCGCCCATGCTGTGAAATAGAATTGTCGAGTTTTCGCGTGGATCTGGAACAGGGAGTTCCGGAAAGAAAGAGTACATCTCATTCGGAATCAAAACTCCATGGCGGCCGGAGTCATCGTTTGAAGTAAGGATTTTTGCGAATACTTCAGTGGGTCTAGATTGGATCTTGCAGGCGGTGGCCAGTTCTTCAGCGTAAGCAGTCAACGATGCGGTCAAGTTTTTCTCCCCTAGCTTTGGTTGCTTACGATTTTTTTATGGATGTAATGTAGATCTCTCGTCGAACATTGGCATTCCCAGACAACGAGAATTCGCCAACCATCGCTCCTCAGTTGACGTTGCACACGGCGGTCGCGTGCTGTGTTCGTCTTGAATTTTTCCATCCAGAAAAGTTTGTTTGTGGCAGGCGTTGTCGCATAACGGCACCGTGGATGTCTATGCCAAAAGCACCCATGCACGAACACGACAGTACGGTACTTCGGCAGCACGATGTCCGGCTTGCCGGGAAGGTTCTTCGGTGCGATGCGGTAGCGCAGGCCGTGCGCGTGCAGATATTTCCGCACGATGACTTCGGGCTTGGTGTCGCACCCGCGAATGCCGGACATCATCCGGCTTCGCGTGGCGCGATCGACTATGTCCGTCATCAGTGGCTGCGTGGCTGGCCGGCGGCGTGCATGAAGACGGGGTACGCCGCTTCGCAGACATCGTCGCCGAACCTGTCGAACATCTCGGCCATGATGGCGTCGATCTTGGCGCACTCGTCAGGGCTGAAGAGTTTCTCGCCGGTCGCAATCCTGATCATGTCGCCGGGCCTGTCTTCCGGATGGAACAGCAGGCCGCGCAGCGACATTTCCGAGAACCAGCGCGACATGCCTTCGCGGCTCTTGTTGGCGAAATCGGGGATGCGGAATGCGTGCATGATGACTCTCCTTCGTTATCAGGCATAAGCCGCGAGCAGCGGCACTTGGTGGACACCTTCCTCTTCCTGCCGGATCAGCTCAAGCACGCGCGGCACCATGATGCGTGCCACCTCGCGCATGACCGGCATGACGACACTGTTTCCGAACTGCTTGTAGGCCTGCGTATCGCTGACGGGGATCACGAATGAGTCGGAGAAGCCCATCAGGCGCGCGCACTCGCGCGGCGTCAGTCGCCTGGGTCGCTTGCGTGGTCCTTGCGAGACGAGAATTTCCGAGCCGTCCTTGTAATAGCGTGCCGACAAGGTGCGCGTCACGCTGTCACCGTCCACCAATCCGTAGCCGAAGCCGTTGCCGGCCGCGCGGTGTTTGGCGGCATAGTTCTGCAGATATGCCCACAGATTGGGCGTGAGTGTGTAACGCGCATCGATCTTGGCCTGCTTGCCGGTGGTGTAGTGCGATTCTGTTGCTTCGTTGCCATTCTGCGGGTGCAGGATGCTCGCGAGCTTCGGTCCTTCCTTGGGTAGTTGCAGGTCGTCCCACGTGAAGTCGGTGGACTCGCGGAAGCCGACGATCAGGATGCGTTCGCGGTGCTGCGGGACGAAGTGCTGGCCGTCGATCACCTTGCAGTGGATGTGGTAGCCGAGCTCTTCCCCCAGCGCTTTCTTGATGACGCGGAAGGTGTTGCCCTTGTCGTGGCTGACGAGGTTCTTCACGTTTTCCAGCAGGAACGCTTTCGGCTGCTTCTCCTTGATGACGCGCGCCACGTCGAAGAACAGCGTGCCCTGCGTTTCGTCGGCGAATCCGTGCGCGCGACCTAGTGCGTTCTTCTTCGACACGCCGGCGATGCTGAAAGGTTGGCAGGGAAACCCGGCCAGCAGCACGTCGTGATCGGGGATGTCGCGCTCGTCCACTTTGGTGATGTCGCCAACGAGAGCGTGGGTGGATTCGGGGAAGTTGGCGAGGTAGGTCTTCTGCGCGTAGGGGTTCCATTCGCTCGTGAACACGCAGCGTCCGCCGTGCGCCTCGAAACCCATGCGAATGCCGCCGATGCCGGCGAAAAGATCGATGAAGGTGAAGGCCGCGTCCGGTGTGTTGGCGGGCGAGGCCAGCGGCAGCAAGCGTTGGCGGATCGCGTCGGCCAAGTAGGGCGGAGGATCGGTTTCGCCAAGCTCCCAGCGGCGGATCGTGCGGGTGTCTACCTCAAGGCGTTCGGCCAGTTCCTTCTGCGTGTAGCGGCCGCGCAGGCTGGCGAGCAGGTGGCGGATGTCTTCCATTGCCGCGTTCTCCAATGGGTAATCAGTGCGGTCAGTATGTCCGCTTTTATTCCCCATTGGCAAGCGCGAATTTTCGAGCGGAGCATGGCCCGTTAGTCAACGTGCTAGCTGCGTCCCGCCGCTCGTCGCGTTCGGCACCGGCGCCACATGCGCCACATGCTCAGGCGCGCTCCCGCCGACGAACTTCGCCAGCACCCCGTCCAGCTTGCGGCTCATGCGCAGCTGCTCGACGCTGGCCATGGACTGGTCGAGCTGGCGGGTGGCGGCGTCTTCTTCCGGCTGCGGGGCGCCGGGGGCGCGGGTGAGCGCGGCGAGTTGCGGGCCGAACAGTTCGGTGAGCGCGAAGTAGGGATCGTCGTGGATGCCGGCGGCGGCGAGCAGCTTGCCGGGCAGCAGCCACGAGGCGGTGCTTTCGTGCGCGGGCTGGCCACTGCTGCGCGGGTCGACCAGCAGCCAGGTGCCGGCCTGCGCGAGCATGTCGCCGCCGTCGACGAAGCCGTCGATGTGGTAGCTGTCGGCGAGCCCGGGCAGGTGGTCGCCGTAGAACAGCAGCAGGGTGGGGCGCTGGCGCTTGGCGAGCAGGTCGGCGAGGCGGCCGAGTTCCTGGTCGGCGTGCTGCATGTGATAGAGGTAGGTCTGCAGCTCGCGCTTGTCCTTGCCCTCGATGCCGGCGGGTACGGCGATCGCGTCGCGCGCGGCGGTGTCCCTCGGCTCCACGTCGTAGGGGCCGTGCGCCTCGATGCTGATCGCGAAGATGAACTGCGGCGGGCCGCTGTTCTTGAGCTGGCGCAGGATCTCGTCGGTCATCGCGCTGTCGGCCATGTACTTGCCGTCGTTTGGCGCATCGGGCGGGAACGCGGACTGCGACACGAAGCGCTGGAAGCCCAGCGTCTTGAACGCGGTGCTGCGGTTCCAGAACGCGGGGTCGTTGCCGTGCACCGCCACCGTGGCGTAGCCGTGGTCGTCCAGCACGTGGATGAGGCTGGGCAGCGGCTTGCGGCCGATCTGCAGGTAGGGGAACTGCAGGTTGTCGAAGTAGCGCAGCGAGAGCCCGGTGAGCACCTCGAACTCGGTGCGGATGGTGCCGCCGCCGAACGTGGGCACGTGCAGCGGGCCGCTGGCGCCGTGCTGCGCGAGCCGGCGAAGGTTCGGCGTGAGCTCGCTATGCGCGTAGCCCTTCATGATGGTGGGGTCGAAGAACGACTCGCTCTGCACCACCACGATATCGGGCAGCACGGCGGCGTTCGGCAGCGCGAGATGCTGGCGCAGCGCGTCGGCGGACTGGCCGATCAGCTGTTCGGCGATGGCTCGGTCGGGTTTCGGTTTCTGCTGGGCGTATTGCAGGTGGAACATCACCAGCTCGCTGACGAGCCCGGAATGGATGCGGGTGGAGGCGGCCGACCACGGCTCCAGCCACAGCACGCGGGCGTTGTAGATCTTCGCCCAGCCGCCCCAGCCGCCGAGCAAGCTGCCCAGCATTAGCGCCAGCACGCCGCCGGCGACGAGGCGCTTGCCGCCGGTGCGGCGCGTGAACAGCGGCGGCTCCAGCCGCCACATCGCGATCAGGATCAGCACGCCCGCGAGCAGCGCCAGATATGGCCACGGGCTGTGCGGCAGGTAGCCGGCCAGCAGGTGGAATCCGCCCTTGCGCAGCTGGCCCACCATACGGAAATCCGCCGGCAGCAGCGGCGTGCCGAGGTTCGCCACCTTCAGCGTGTTGACGCCGTAGATCAGCCCCTGCAACAGGTAGGCCAAGCCGAACGACAGCAGCACGCGGCGCGTCATCGCCAGCAGCAGGCCGGCGAACAGCAGGCCGGGCCAGGCGTTGGCGAGCGGGAAGCGCGGCTGGTCCAGCAGGCGCAGCGGCAGCACGCCCTTGCCGCCGTCGAGCAGGCTGGTGAGCAGTACGAAGGCCAGTGCCATCGCGAGAATGAGGGCGATGCGCGGCGCCGTGCGGCGCAGGACGGGGACGGCGGGTGGAGTCATGGCGGAAGCGGGGGCTCGCTTGTCATGGGGTTGATTGAAGAGTGCGGCCATGGATGGCCGCCCGTTTGATTCTCGCAATCACGGATGATTGCAAAGGAATTGAGCAGTGCGGCCATGGATGGCCGCCCGTTTGATTCTCGCGATCACGGACGATCGCAAAGGTTGAGGCGTGCGGCCATGGCTGGCCGTCCGTTGGATCTTCGCGATCACGGATGATCGCAAAGGCAAAGAAACAGTAATCAGGATGACATGAACCGGGTGTTCATCGTGGCCGGGGACGAACGGCTCGACCTGCAACGCGCCGGCGGGGCAACGGTGTACCGGCCACGTGCATGGCTCGGCTGCGGCACAATGGCCTGATGTCCCACGAATCCCCCGCGCTGCGCGCCCTGATCGACGACCGCTACGCCGAGCTGGCCGCCGCCTGCCGCGCGGCCGGCGTGCCGCTGCACGACGACGCCGGCGTGGCCGAGCGCATCCGTCGCACGCTGGCCGCCAGCGATTTCGCGTTCGAGGCCTGGCGCGCCCAGCCGACGCTGCTGTCGCCTGCGGGGCTGGAGCGCTTGCGCTCGAACGCCGACGCTTCCGCGCGCATCGACGCGCTGAAGCTGCCGGAGGACGAGACCCTTGCGCTGGCTGCGCTGCGCCGCTTCCGCCACGCCGAGGCGTTGCGGCTGGTATTCCGCGACGTCAACAGGCTGGACGATTTACCGGAGACGTTGTCCGCCACCAGCGTGCTGTACGAGGTGCTGCTGGAGGTGGCGCTGGGCTGGTCCGAGCGCGCGCTGGCCGCGCGCTACGGCCAGCCGCGCAGCCGCGAGGGCGAGCGCCAGCGGCTGGTGGTGGTGGGCTTCGGCAAGCTGGGCGGCGCGGAGCTGAACTTCTCCTCCGACATCGACCTGGTGCTGGCTTATCCGCACGGTGGCGAGAGCGACGGCGCGCGCTCTCTCGACAACGGCGAGTATTTCGTGCGGCTGGGGCGGCAGCTGGTGCGCCTGCTGGGCGAACCCACGGTGGACGGCATCTGTGCGCGCGTCGACCTGCGCCTGCGGCCGTTCGGCAACGCCGGGCGGCTCGCGCTGTCGTTCAGCGCGATGGAGCAGTACTACCAGCGCGAGGGCCGCGACTGGGAGCGCTATGCGTGGATCAAGGCGCGCCCGGTGGCCGGCGACCGCAGCGCCGGCAAGCAGTTGCAGGAACTGCTGCGGCCTTTCATCTACCGGAAATACCTCGACTACACCGCGTTCGCCGGCCTGCGCGAGATGAAGGCGCTGATCGATGCCGAGGTGGCGCGCAAGGATCTGTCCGACAACCTCAAGCTCGGCTCCGGCGGCATCCGCGAGATCGAGTTCATCGTGCAGCTCACCCAGCTGATCCGCGGCGGCCGCGAACCGTCCTTGCGCGTGCGCGGCCTGCTGCCCGCGCTGGCCGCCTGCGAGGCGCGCGGCCACATTCCCGCCGCGCGCGCGAAGGCGCTGCGCGAGGCCTACGTGTTCCTGCGCCGGCTGGAGAACCGCGTGCAGATGCTGCGCGACGCGCAGACCCACGACATCCCCGATGACGCGCTGAGCCGCGAACGCATCGCGTTCGGACTGGACTGGCCGGCGTGGGAGCCGCTGGCCGCGGAACTGGCTCAGCACCGCGAGATCGTCGCCACCGAGTTTGCGGCCGTGCTGATGCCGCAGGGTGGGCGCGGCGCCAGCGTGCCCGCGGCGGACGCGGCGCTGTGGCAGGCCGCCTGCGCCGAGACGCTGGACGCCGGCACGCTGGAAGCCAGCGGCTTCGTGCCGGGCGCGGAGGTGGCCGACGCGCTGGCCAAGCTGCCGCAGGGCGGCGCGGTGCGCGCGATGTCGGCGCGTTCGCGCGAGCGGCTGGACCACCTGATGCCGCAGTTGATCGCCGCCGCGCGCACCAGCACGGCGCCGGTGCCCTGCCTGCTGCGGCTGTGCCGGCTCACCCAGGCGGTGGCGCGGCGCTCGTCCTACCTGGCCCTGCTGGAGGAGCAGCCCGCCGCGCGCAAGCGGCTGGCCACGCTGTTCGCCGACAGCGCCCTGCTCGCCGAACAGGTGATCGCGCAGCCGCTGCTGCTGGACGACGTGCTCGATCCGCGCATCGACCAATTGCCGCTGAAACGTGCCGACATCGCCGCCGAGATCGCCCGCGTGCTGGCCACGCTGGAGGAGCGCGAGGCCGAGGCCGAGCTGGAGCGCATCAACGAGTTCCAGTCCTCCACCGCGTTCCGCCTCGGCCTTGCCTTCAACGACGGCCGCGCCGATGCGGCGGCCACCGCGCGCCGGCTCGCCGCGCTGGCCGAGTCGGTGGTGGGTGCGGTCACCGCGCTGGCCGAGCGCGAGCTGATCGCCCAGCACGGCCGCCTGCCGGGTGAAGGCTCCGGCTTCGCGGTGCTGGGCTACGGCAGCCTCGGCGGCGAGGAACTGGGCTTCGCCTCCGACCTCGACTTGGTGTTCGTCTACGACGGCAAGCGCGCGCAGGCGATGAGCGACGGTGCGCGGCCGATCGAGGGCGCGCGCTGGTACCAGCGCCTCGCCCAGCGCGTGATGAACTGGCTCACCGTGCCCACCCGCGCCGGCCGCCTGTACGAGGTGGACACGCGGCTGCGTCCCGACGGCTCCAAGGGCTTGCTGGTGGGCAGCCTCGACGCGTTCGTGGCCTACCAGCAGAGCCGCGCGTGGACCTGGGAACACCAGGCCTTGCTGCGCGCGCGCCCGGTGGCCGGCGATGCCGCGCTGGGTGCGGCGCTGGCCGCGGTGCGCCGCGACATCCTCGGCGTGCCGCGCGAGCCGTCGCAGGTGCTGGACGAGGTGAGCCAGATGCGCCGCCGCTGGCGCGCCGAGCGTGACCGCTCCGACGAGCGGCACCTTGACCTCAAGCAGGGCCGTGGCGCCCTGCTCGACATCGAGTTCGCGCTGCAGGGGCTGGTGCTGGCGCACGCGGCGCGGCATCCCGCGCTGCTTGGCGTCACTTCGAATGCGGCCTTGCTCGCCGCCTGCCGGGACGCGGGCCTGCTGGCCGCGGTGCAGGCCGCCACGCTGGCAGGCGCGCATGCCACGCTGCTGCAGCGCTCACTCGCCTGCACGCTGGATGCGCGCTCGCGCGTCGCACCGCGCGATGCGGTGCTGGAGACGCTGTGCAACGAGGTGGTTGCGCTCACACAGGCGCTGGGATTCGCGTTCGACTGATGCGTGGCGGCAAGGGAGTGTCGCCCATGCAGCAGTCGCCGCATGCATCCCGCTCACTTCGGGAGCGGGTTTTTCCGCAGTCCGCAGGCCGGGGCCGCACGGAACCGCAGCGGCCGGCCGCACGCCGGCCGCCGCGCGCCACCAAACGATGCCGCGTTCAATGCACCAGTGCCGGTGCGGCGAACGGCCTGCGCACGACGTAGTCGATCGATTCGCGGCTGTCCTTGCTGGACTCGTGGTAGCCGCCGCCGTAGAACTTGCGCGCCCAGTCGGCGTAGCGCTCGAGCTTGCTGGGCATGTGGTCGCTGCGCGTGATGATCTCGCAGGCATAGGGAGAGCTGGCAAACGCGTCGAACAAGTTCATGACGACACCTCCTCTCTGGATACGCGCCATGCAGTGATGGTGCGATGCTGGCCGCCAGCTTCCCCGCGGGGGTATGCGTCAATGGCCACGCTGGCGTCCGGAACCTTGTGCGTGCCTGACATGCGCCACTATTGGACGCCGGAGCACGGTGCAGCCGTCGTGAAGCTTGCGCGATACGAAAGTGAAGAACTTGTTTTGCGACGGGATCAGCGAATGGCCATGCGCCGTTGCAGTTCGGCCGCGATCGCGGCGGTTTCGCGCAGCGGCGGCTGGCGTGCGGGCGCCTCGTCGTCCAGCCCGTGCAGCAGGCTGCGTTCGCGCAAGGCGGCGTGGAAGCGCGCGAGCTTGTCCGGCAGCGGCGCGGCGACATGGGTGTGCACGGCGCAGCCCACCGCGCAGGCCTCGCTGAGCATGTTCACCGAGTCCGGCGTGACCACCAGCCGGTCGGCCCAGCCCAGCACGCCGGGATAGGGGTTGCGGCCATCGTCGGGGCCGGACCAGACCAATCCCGGCACGCCGGCCAGCGCGTCGCGGAAGATCGCCAGCATCGCCGGCGGCGTGCGTCGCGAGGCCAGCACCAGCAGGCTGCCGCCTTCGCGCGCGTGCCGGGCGAGCAGTTGCGTGGCCAGCATGTGCGCGTAGTCCGCATCCAGCGCCAGCTGCTTGCGCGGTCCGCCCAGCAGCACGCCCACGCGCGGTTGCGGCAGTTCCTCGAAGGCGGGGCACGCATCGCGGCCATCGGCCAGCCAGTCGCCGTCCACCGGGTTCAGCGAGCCCAGCGGGACGAGCACGTTGGATCCGGCGAGCTGGTCGTGGCGCGGCGCGATCACCGTGTCCCAGTGCGCCGGATCGATGCGCGGATCGAGGATCTGCACGCTGTGGCATTGCCCGCGCGACAGCCGGCGCAGCATGCGGGTGAACAGCGCGGCGGCGCGGCCGCAGCCGATCGCCAGTTGCGGCCACGGTGGCGCGAACTGGCCGCGCTGATCCGCGGGCAGCGCCAAGCGGCCACCCAGCGCGAAACGCGGCGCCAGCCACGACCACGGTACGCGCGGTTCCAGCAGCAGGTGGCGCACCGGCAACCCCATCCGTTCGGCCAGCGCCAGCGCCTGTCGCTGGTTGCCCGCGGAGGCGTCGGTGATGGCCCAGCATTCCGCCCTCATGCCGGGCATGCCGGAAGACCTCGGCGGATTGTTTCCCGTGCGTACACGCTGTGTTGCTCCCGGTCGCGTTTATGGTGTGGCAGCGTGTAGATACACTGACGGCTGGCACTGTTCCGGTCCAGCCGGCGGCTCGGAGAATACCCGTGATCGACCGTTCTTCCGAGGCGTCGCCGCGGACCGTCGGTAGCTTTTTCCTTGTCGCAGCGGCCGTCGCACGGCCGATCACCCACCCATTGCGGAGAACTTCCATGCGCGTGTTTCGTTATCTCCTGATCGCGGGCCTGCTCGGCGCCGCGGCCACCGTCCAGGCCAGCCCGGTCACCTACAAGCTGGATCCGAACCACACCATGGTGCTGTTCACCTGGAACCACTTCGGCTACTCCAACCCCACCGCCGACCTGGGCCTGGGCGATGGCACGCTGGTGTTCGACCAGCAGGATCCGGCGAAGTCCTCGGTGGACGTGACCCTGCCGCTCAGCAAGCTGGACACCCACGTGCCGGCGCTGGACAAGCACCTCAAGGAAGCCGATTTCTTCGACGCTGCCAAGTACCCGGTGGTGACATTCAAGAGCACCAGCGTCGAGGCGCTCGGTGACAACCACTACAAGGTGGTCGGCAACCTCACCGTGCACGGCGTGACCAAGCCGGTGACGCTGGACGCCACGCTGAACAAGGTCGGCCCGCACCCGATGACGAAGGCGCAGGCGATCGGCTTCGACGCCACCGCCACGCTGAAGCGTTCGGATTTCGGCGTCAGCACCTACGTGCCGATGGTGAGCGACGAGATCAAGATCCACATCACCACCGAAGGCGCGGTGCCGAAGGCGAAGTAAGCCGCCTCGCGCACAAACACAAAGCCCGCAGCGTGCTGGTGCGGGCTTTTTTCGTCGGGAAACGCGGCTCAGTTTGCCTTCACGCCGGTGTCCTTCAGCGCGGCCAGCTTGTCGAGATCGACGCTGGCCACCGCCTGCTTCAGCTGGTCGATGCTGTCGACGTTGCCGCTCGCCTTCACCGAGAAGCGCTGGCCCACCAGCACGCCGTATTCGCCGTACTTCGACTGGGTGTCCCATTGTTCGTGGACCAGGTTGCCGTTGGCGTTGTAGGTCTTCTCGTAGCCGTGCTCGGTCTGCTTCTCCTCTTCCGGCGCCATCGCGGTGGCGAGCGACACCAGGCCCTTGGCGCCGCCGGTGTCGGAGACTTCGAGCCGGATGTGCCGGCCGTTGTCGGCCGCGTACTCGGCGTCGGCCTCGGAAACCTGCATGCCCATCGCCGCATTGCGTTGGGCCGACAGGCTGGTGCGCTTGAGGTCGCCCAGGCTGTCGGGAAGGAAGGCCTTGATCTGCTCGGGCGGCAGCGCCTCGACGTTGCCGCCGCCGGCCATCGCGCCCATCATCTTGCCCATCGCGGCCGACTGCGCCGCGCTGTCGCCGGACTTCTGCGCCGCGTCCATGTCCTTGCCGGCCTGCTCGGCGCGCTGGCCCATCGCGGCGAGTTTGCCCAGGGCGCTGTTGCTGTCGAGGCTGACGTTGCCGCTGTCGCTGCTGCCCAGATGCATGCCGCCCATCGCGGCGCTGCCCAGCATGGCGGTGCCGACCATGCCGGCGACGATCAGGCCGATGATCCAGCTCAGCACGATCGCGATGACCACGCTGACCGCGGTGTAGCCGCCGGCCTTTTCCGGCGTGCACTTCATGGTCGACGGCAGGCCGAGGTACAGCAGGTAGATCGCGTAGATCGCGCCGGCCAGCGCGATCAGCCAGCCGATCCACGGCAGGATCACCGCGATGCCGGCGATCCAGCTGGCGGTCCAGGAGTAGGCCACCACCTTCAGCGCCTGGGTCATGTCCTTCTGTCCGTCGAAACTCGGCGCCAGCGCGTTGACGATCAGCGCCATCACGTAGACCAGCACCAGCGACAGCACGTAGCCCAGCACCAGGCTCGCGATGCCGCCGCCGAACGAACTGCGCACGGTCATGCCGAACGCGCTGTAGCCGATCAGGCTGCTCTTGATGAAGTGGGCGATCGCCGGCAACGCGGCGACGACGACGATGTAGCCGGTGTACAGGCCGCTGACCGAGGCCGGTTCGGTGGCGACGACGGGCCACTCGGTCTTCGGTGTGGTGAGGATGGCCTTGATCCGCGCGATGATCTTTGCGAAGTCCATGATCGTTCCCCCGCGTGCGTGTGGTCGGCCGTTGCCGGACACGGGCCGGCTGGCCGTGAGTCCCGCGGCGCCGGATGCTGCGCCGCTCCGTTTGCTCCCCTGGCTCCCCTGCGTACCGCGCCGGCAGAATAGCGCAGCCTGCTACCATTGGCGGCCTCGCATCCCGTCCGGAGCCCTTCCCATGTCTGCCTCTGCCGCAGCCGTCGCGCCGATCCTGGCGAATGCCGAAAATCGTTACGAAGTGACGCGCGCCGACCTGCCGCTGTCCTGCCCGATGCCCGGAATGGCATTGTGGAACTCGCACCCGAAGGTGTATCTGCCGATCGTCGACGACGGCGGCGAGTCGGTTTGTCCTTATTGCGGAGCACGTTACGTCTTGCGCGACTGATTCGACCCGTCGTTCAGGATGACCACGGCATTGTTCTTGCTTGGATTTCAGGATGAAACTCGTGCACCAGGATGCAGGCCCGCAGGCGGGAACCATGTCCGGCAGTGTCGACACCGCACCGCGACTGACCGTCGTCCAGCTGATCCCCGCGCTGCAATCCGGCGGCGCGGAGCGGTCCGCGCTGGAGATCGCCCGTGCGCTGGTGCAGGCCGGCCACCGCTCGGTGGTGATCTCGGCCGGCGGCCGGCTGGTGGAACAGCTGGTGGCCGAGGGCAGCGAGCACGTCACCCTGGACATCGGCCGCAAGTCGCCGGGCACCCTGTTGAAGGTCGGCGCGCTGCGCCGGCAGTTGCGTGAGCTGAATCCCGACATCGTGCATGCGCGCTCGCGCCTGCCGGCGTGGCTGGGCTGGTGGGCGCTGAAGGGGCTCAAGACGCGCCCGCATTTCGTCACCACGGTGCACGGGCTCAACACGCCCGGCCGCTACAGCGCGATCCTGTTGCGCGGCGAGCGGGTGGTCGTGGTTTCGCAGACCCTGCGCGACTTCGTGCTCGGCCATTACCGCTGGCTGGAGCCGGGGCGGGTGCGGGTGATCCCCCGCGGCATCGACCCCGAGGCCTTCCCCTACGGCCATCGCCCGGACGAGGCGTGGAAGCGGGCGTTCTTTGCCGAATACCCCGCGCTGGCCGGCGCGCCGCTGCTGACCCTGCCGGGCCGCGGCACCCGGCTGAAGGGACACCACGACGCGATCGAGCTGCTCGCCGACCTGAAGCGCCGCGGTATCGACGCGCGGCTGCTGCTGCTGGGTGTGATCGAGCCCGGCCGCGAGGCCTACGTGGAGGAGCTGCGCAAGCTCATCCGCGAACGCGGCGTGGAAGCGCAGGTGGCGCTGACGCCGCCGCGCCACGACGTGCGCGACGTCTACGCGGTCTCCAGCCTGATCCTGCAGCTGTCGAACAAGCCCGAATCCTTCGGTCGCACCGTGATCGAGGCGTTGTCGCTGTGCCGGCCGGTGCTGGGCTACGCGCATGGCGGCGTGGGCGAGCTGCTGGCCGAGCTGTACCCCGCCGGCCGCGTGCCGCCGGGCGATCGCGAGCGGCTGGTGGAACGCGCCGCCGAGCTGCTGCGCGTGGCGCCGCCGATCCCGATGCTGCAGTCCTACCGGCTGGCCGACATGCAGCAGGCCACGCTGGCGCTGTACGGGGAAGTGGTCGCGGGCTGAGCGCCGGCTTCCTGCCCTCTACAATGCGGGATCGTCGTCGCCACGGCTTCCGCATGACTTCCGCGATCGATTCACTCAAGACCGCCTTGCGTTCGCCGCTGCTGCCGTTCTGGCTGGTGATCCTGCTGCTGCCGTTCGGACGCAGCAGCGAGTTCGGCACCTTCCTCTGCCTGGTCGGAACGATCCTGCTCGTCGCGCGCGGGCCGCGGGACTGGCGCGAGCAGCCCGGCGTGCGACTGCTGCTGTGGCTGCTGGCGGCCTACATCGGCGCGGCGCTGGTCTCGGCCTTCGACTCGCTGGCACCGGGCAAGAGCTGGAGCACGGTGGCCGCGTTGTTGCGCTACCTGCCACTGGGTCTGTATGCCTGCCTCGCGATCCGCGACGAGCGCCGCCTGCAGGCCTTGTACGTGGCGGTGGCCTGCGTGCTGGCGTGGTGGGTGCTGGATGCGTGGATGCAGGCGCTCACCGGCTGGAGCCTGGGCGGACATGCCGAGGCCCAGCGCCTCTCCGGCATCTTCGGCGCGAAGAACCTCAAGCTCGGCCCGACGCTGGCGGTACTGTCGCCGTTCGCGCTGTGGACGGCACGGCGGCGCTGGGGCCTGGCCGGGCTGGTCGTCGCCTTCCTGCTGCTGCTGGGGCCGGTGCTGCTCGCGGGCTCGCGTGCGGCCTGGTTGTGCTACGGGCTGGTGGCATTGGCCTTCGCCTGGCGCGAGGCGCGCTCGTGGCGCCATTTCGCGTTGTACTGCGGGCTGGGCGTGGTGGTGCTGGCGCTGGCCGGCGGCATCGCGTGGCGCACCTCCAGCCGCTTCGAGGCGCGCATGCAGCGCACGCTGGACGTGCTGCACGGCACCGACAGCGGCCTCAACGCCGCGCTGACCGGGCGGCTGGACATCTGGAACGACAGCTTGAAGATGATCGTCGCGCATCCGTGGAACGGCGTGGGCGTGCGCGCGTTCCGCTACGCCTACCCGCAGTTCGCGCCGGCGAACGACCACTTCGTGGTGGCCGAGTCCTGCGGCGAGGGCGAGGGCGCCTGCCATGCCCACCAGATCGTGCTGGAGATCCTCACCGAGACCGGCGGCATCGGCCTCGCGCTGTGGCTGGCCGGCGTGGCGCTGGCGTGGCGCGCGTGGCGGCGGGTGGGCAGGGCGGCGCGCGAACGCGCGTTTCCGGTCACGCTGGCGCTGGGCGTGATGTTGTTTCCGCTCAATACCCATCTGGCCTTCTATTCGGCGTGGTGGGGCCTGCTGTTCGCCTGGCTGCTGGGCTTGTGGTGTGCGGGGCTGTACGTGCGGGTGGAGGAGTGGTGTGCGGGGCTGTACGTGCGGGTGGAGGAGGTCGGCGATGCAGCGTGAACCGCTGTCGGTGGTGGTGATCACCTTGAACAACGCGGCCACGCTGGACGCTTGCCTGTCCGGCGTGGACTGGGCCGACGAGATCGTGGTGCTGGACTCGGGCTCCACCGACGACACGCTGGCGATCGCGCGGCTTCACGGCGCGCGCCTGGCCATGCATCCGTTCGACGAGTTCGGCCCGCAGAAGCAGCGCGCCATCGACATGGCCAGCCACGACTGGATCCTCAACCTCGATGCCGACGAGGTGCTGTCGCCGGCCAGCCGCGCGGTGATCGAACGCGCGCTGGTCAATCCGCGCTGCGCGGGCTTCCGCCTGCCGCGCCGCGAACGCATGTTCTGGACCGTGCAGCACCCGTGGAGCTGGCGCAACGCCCACCTCCGCCTGTACGACCGCCGCCGCGGCCACATGAACGACGTGGAAGTGCACTCGGCGATGGAGGTGGACGGTCCGGTGAAGACGTTGTGGCGCGCCGACTTCATCAACGACAGCGACCCCGACATCGCCAGCCGCATCGAGCGCATCAACCGCTACTCAAGCGCGCTGGTGGCGCACAAGCTGCGCCGCCGCCAGCGTTTCACCGGGCTGCGCATGGTGCTCTACCCGCCGGTGTTCTTCCTGCGCCAGTACCTGTTCAAGCGCTATTTCCTCAACGGCTGGGCGGGTTTCATCGCCAGCGTGGTGGGTGCGAACTACGTGTTCCTGAAGTACGCCAAGCTGCACGAAGCAAGACGGCGCCATTGAAGAGTGTGGCCATGGATGGCCGCCCGTTTGAATTTCGCGATCAGGGGTGGTCGCAAATTAATGATGGACGGGTCAGCGTTTCGCGTCGCCGAGCTGGCGCACGAACTCGGCGGCGATCACCGATGAACTGAAGCGCCGCTCGGCGAAGTCGCGCGCGGCGGCGGCCATCGGCCGGCGCGTGGCGTCGTCGCACAGTGCAAGGATGGCTTCGCACCAGGCGTCGACGTCGCCCGGAGGCAGCAGCAGGCCGGTGGCGCCAGGCTGCAGGGTTTCGGGAATGCCGCCGACATCGCTGACCAGCACCGGCACGTTGCAGGCCTGCGCCTCGACCGAGACGCGGCCGAACGTCTCCGGCTCCAGCGATGGGAGCGCCAGCATCGACAGCACGTTGTAGTACGCCTGCGCATTGTCGACCCAGCCGAGCACCTGGTGGCGATGTGCCAGCGGGAGCACGGCAATCCGTTCCTGCAGCCTTTGCGCATCGGTGCCGTCGCCCAGCCATATGCACTGCAGGCGCGGTTCGCGCGCCATGGCCATGTTGACGGCTTCGAGCAGGGGGAAGATGCCCTTCCATGCGAGCATGCGCCCGGTGTAACCAAGCACGATCGCGTTCTCGTCCAGCCCGAGTACATGCAGCAGCGCCGAGCGCTGCGTCGCGTCCGGGCGGCACGAGTCGGTATCCACCGGGTTGTACAGCACCTGCACGCGAGGCGCGGGCATGCCGCGTTCGATGTAGTCGCGGCGGGCATATTCGGAGACTGCGAAGAAGCGCTGCGCGAGACGCGGCACCAGTCGCGCGGAATACCCCTTCATGGGCTTGATGCGGTGGCGGAACAACGCGACCGGCATGCGCAGCAGTCGGCCGAGCAGGATCAGCGGCCAGTACTCCTTGCCGAAATCGCCTACCAGCCAGTCCGGCTTGAGTCGCCGTGCCGCCGCGGTCACCACGCGATAGCCGCGCAGGTCGAACACGTTGCGGAAGCGCCCCGGGTGCAGGCGCACCGCGGAGCCCGCCAGCGCAAGCGCCACCGGAGCGCCCGGATACACCACGGCCTCGACCTCGTGTCCGGCGGCGGCCAGCGCTTTGGCCAGCGTGACGAAGTGGACCTCGGCGCCGCCGCGCTCGCGGGTCGTGCCGACAAGCAGGAATTTCATCCGCGCCTATCCTCGTAGCCGGTGAGCGCGCGCCAGGCGAACTGCGGCAGGACGTGGCTGCGCGCCACCGCCACGCGCGGCAGGCGCCACGGATCCATGCCCGGCTGCGCGCGGCCGCGGCGGATCGTGGTCGCGGCCGCGTAGCCGGCATCCCGCGTGGCCGCGACCACGCGCTCGTCGTGGTCGCCGTAGGGGTAGCAGAACTGGGTCACCGGCGCGCCGAGCAGGTCTTCCAGCTCGGCCTTGTTGCCGGCGATCTCGTCGTGCAGCTGCGCGTCACTGCACTGGCTGAGGCGCGGATGCGTGCGGGTGTGTGCGCCCACCTCCATGCCGGCCTGGTGCCAGGCGCGCAGTTGAGCGGCGTCCATCATCGGCTTGCGCACGCCGAGCTTGGCGTCGTCCCAGTCGTTGTAGCGGCCCAATGCGCCGCTGACCGCGTAGCAGGTGGCGCTGAAGCCGTGGCGCTGCAGCACCGGCAGCGCGTTGTCGAGGTTGTCGGCGTAGCCGTCGTCCAGCGTGATCGCCACGACGCGGCCTTGCCGTTCGCCGCGCAGGTAGGGCATCGCCGCGTCCATCGACAGGCCGGCGTAACCGAGCCGCCGCAGCAGCGCCATCTGTCGCGCGAACGAGCGCGGATGCACGTACAGGCTGCGCCAGCGCTGCAGCTCGCGCGGCGCCGGTGCGATGTTGTGGTACATCAGGATGGGGATGGGCATGACGGCGATGCTCAATAGATGGGCGGCGCGCCGGACGGACGGGTCTTGAAGCGCTTGTGCACCCACAGGTACTGCTCGGGCGCCTCGCGCACCATCTGCTCGATGCAGGCATTGATGCGCGCGGTGTCGTCGTGTGCGCTGGCTCCGGGAAAGTCGCCCAGCGGTGCGCCCAGGCGCAGAACGTAACCCTGGCCGTCGGGCAGGCGGCGATGGAAGAACGGGATCACCGCGGCGCCGGACAGCCGCGCCAGATGATGCGTGGCGGTGATCGTGGCGGCGGGTACGCCGAAGAACGGCACGAACACGTTGTCCTTGCTGCGCATGTCCTGGTCGGGCGCGTACCACAGCGTGCCGCCGGCTTTCAGGTATTTCACCGTGCCGCGGATGTCGTCCTTGTCGAACATCGCATCGGCATAGCCGAGGCGCGCACGCAGCACCACCCACTCGAACACCGTGGAATCCATCTTGCGGTACATGCCGGCGATGCGGATGCGCCGCGAGACCAGCCGCGCGCACAGTTCCAGGTGCGAGAAGTGCCCGCCCACCAGCAGCGCGCCGCGGCCCTGCGCGCGGACGGCTTCGAGATATTCGAGGCCTTCGATGCGTACCGGCACGCGCGTGATCGCGCGCTCCGGGCCCAGCCAGCCCAGCGCGAACTCCATCAGCATCAGGCCGAGGTCGCGCAGGTGGGCGTCGACCAGCGCGGCCTGCGCCTTCGCATCGAGCTCGGGGAAGCACAGCGCGATGTTGGTTTCCGCCACCGTCCGCCGCGCGGACGGCACGCGCTGGATCAACCAGCCCAGCGCACCGCCCAGCGCCATCAGCGCACGATACGGCAGCCGCGCCACCGCCCGGATCACGCCCACGCCCAGCCAGGCCGGCCAGTGGCGCGGCGCGAGCAGGGCGCGCTGGAAATCGGGGCGTGGGGTGCCGGGCATCCGCGGCATTGTAATGGACGTCCCTGCTTGCCCCGTATACTCGTGCGCTGTTTCCGGAGCCCGCCGTTGCGTTATCTCTACACCCTCGCGATGTATCTGGTGACGCCGCTGATCGTGCTGCGGCTGGCGTTGCGCGGTTTCCGCTCGCGGCCGTACTACTGGCGCTGGGCCGAGCGCTTCGGCTTCTTCAAGGCGCCGCCGGAACTGCGCGGCAGCCTGTGGGTGCATGCGGTGTCGGTGGGCGAGGTGAACGCGGCCGAGCCGCTGATCAAGGCGCTCCGGCGCGACTACCCCGACGCGCCGCTGGTGGTGACCACGGTGACACCCACCGGCACCGCGCGCGTGCAGCAGCTGTTCGGCGACGGCGTGTTCCACGTCTACCTGCCCTACGATCTGCCGTATGCGGTGAACCGTTTCCTCCGGGGCGTGCGCCCACGGCTGGCGCTGATCGTGGAAACCGAGATCTGGCCGAACCTGTACTTCGCCTGCCGGCGCCGCGGCGTCCCGCTGATGATCGTCAACGCGCGCTTGTCCGAGCGCTCGCTGCGCGGTTACCGGCCGCGGCCCTTGCGCGGCATGGTGCGCGCGGCGCTGGGCTGCGTGGATCTGGTGGTCGCGCAATCCCGCGCGGACGCCGCGCGCTACCGCCTGATCGGTGCGGCGGCCGAGCGCGTCATGGTCGGTGGCAACCTGAAGTACGACATGCCGGTGCCGCAGGAGGCGCTGGCGGACGGCGCGCGCCTGCGCGAGCACTGGGGCGCGCGGCGACCGGTGTGGATCGCCGCCAGCACCCACGAGGGCGAGGAGCAGTCCGTGCTGGAGGCGCACCTCGCGGTGCTGAAGCGGCTGCCCGACGCGCTGCTGCTGATCGCGCCGCGCCACCCCGAGCGCTTCCGTCCGGTGGAACATGCCGTGCGCAGCCTGGGATTCGCCGCCGGCAGCTATGGCGCCGACGGCATGCCGGCGCCGTCGAACCAGGTGTTCGTGATCGATGCGATGGGCCAGCTGATGCCGTTCTATGCGGCCGCGGGGCTGGCCTTCGTGGGCGGCAGCCTGGTGCCGATCGGCGGCCACAACGTGCTGGAGCCGGCCGCGCTGGGCACGCCGGTGCTGGTGGGGCCGTACACCTTCAACTTCGAGGAGATCACCACCAGCCTGATCGAGGATGGCGGCGCGCTGCGCGTGCCGGACAGCAGCGCGCTGGGCGAGGCGGTGCTGCGCCTGCTGCGCGACGACGCGCAACGGCGCGCGATGGGCCAGGCCGCACAGCAGGTGTTCGAGCGCGAGCGCGGCGCGGTGGGGCGGTTGATGCGGCTGATAGCCGCGCAACTGCGGGAATGACGGCGCCGAAACGACGATGGCCGGGCATTCGCCCGGCCATCGATCCAGCGTGCGCTGGACGGCTTACTGCAGCAGGGCGTTGATGGTCTGCATGTCGCCGAGGCTGGCGGTGCCGGCGCTCTGCTTGAGCAGCAGGCGGTTCAGCACCAGCTGGTGGCGCGACTGCGAGTAGGTGCTCTCCGCCTGGGTCAGGGTCTGGATGGCCAGCAGCACGTTGACCATGGTCTGCGTGCCGACCTCGAAGCCCGCGCGAGTGGCGTCCAGCGCCTTCTGCGCCGACTCCACCGCGGCCTTGCCCGACTGCACCTGGCTGACGCCGGCCAGCACCGAGCGGTAGTAGTTGAGCGTGCTCGCCTTCACCTGGCGGCGCTCGATCTCCTCCGAGTCCTGCGCGGCGTCGCGGTTGTAGATGGACTGGCGCACGCGCGACTGGGTGAGACCACCGGAGAAGATCGGCACGTTGAGGGTGAGCCCGATCGTGGTCTGCGACGGCGTGTTGGAATGGATCGCCGCGTTCTCGTACCAGCTCGCGCTCTTGCCGTAGCTGACGTTCGCGGTGATCGTGGGCAGGTGGCCGGCGCGCGCCGCGGTGATGTTGTGCTCGGCGGCCGCCACGTTCTGCTTCTGCGCCAGCAGGTTCGGGTTGTTGATCAGCGCCTGCTTGACCCAGGCATCCGGATCGGCCGGGTCGGGCGAGTTCATCGGCAGCTCGTCGCGCAGCTTCTTCAGGTTGCCGGTGGGCTTGCCGGTGATCTGGCTCAGCGCCTCGCGGTCGTTGTCCAGCGTGTTCTGCGCGGCGATCGTCGTCGCCTTGGCCGCTTCGTAGAAGCTCTTGGCCTGGTACACGTCGGTGATCGCCGACAGGCCGACCTTGAAGCGCTGGTCCGCCTGCTCGAACTGCTGCTTGAAGGCATCTTCGTTGGCTTTGGCGTTGGCCAGCAGGTCCTCGTCGGTGAGCACCGTGAAGTAGGCACCGGTGACACGCACGAACAGGTTCTGCAGCGCGGCCTGGTAGAGCTCGTCCTGCGCGTTCGCGGAGGAGTGTGCCGCCTTGAGGTTGGCGTACTTGCTGAAGTCGAACACGGTCTGGCTGAGATCGACGCTGAGGTTGCGCGTGCGGCTGTGGCCGACCTGGCTGCTGGTGAGGAACTGATTGGGATTGTTCGGATCCTGGAAGCGGCCGCCGGTGCCGCCGTTGGTCTGGCTCAGCGAGAGGCTGCCGTTGATCTGCGGCAGCAGCAGCGCACGCGCTTGGGGCACACCCTCGCCGACAGAGAGGCGGTTGGCATCGGCCTGGGCCAGCACCGGATCGTTGGCGCGCGCCTCGCGGTAGGCGTCGAGCAGGTCTTCGCCGTGGCTGGGCAGCGAGACGGCGGCCAGGGCCAGTGCCAGGGTGAGCAGCTTCAAACGCATGGGTTGCCTCGTGGGGAAGTCGATGTCGGTCGGTGGGGCGTTCAGAACACGAAACGCGACGACGGCGCGGCGTGGGCGAGATAGGGCAGGTCGGTCTCGAACAGGCTTTGCTCGCGCTGGCGGCCTTCGCCCTCGTGGACGATCAGCATGGCCTGCTGCGCGGGCGACTCGCCGCGGATCACCAGCAGGCGACCGCCCGGCTTGAGCCAGCCGAACCAGCGCGCAGGCGTCTCGGCCACGGCGCCCGTGGCGACCACGGCGTCGAACTGGCCGTCCGGCTGCCAGTCGCGCACGGCTTCGCCGGTGTGCAACCGCGCGTTCGTCACGCCGGCGGCCTGCAGGCGCTGGCTGGCGGCCGCGATGAAGTCGGCATGGATGTCGACGCTGACGACCTCGGCCGCGAGCCCGGCGAGGCAGGCGGTGAGGAAGCCCGATCCCGTGCCGATCTCCAGCACGCGCTCGCCGGGCTGGAGATCCAGCGCCTGCAGCACGCGGCCTTCCAGCACCGGTTTCATCATCACCTCGCCATGGCCCAGCGGCAGGCACAGGTCGGCGAAGGCGAGCTGGCGGTGTTCGGGCGCCACGAAATCCTCGCGTCGCACGCGGCCAAGCATGTCCAGCACGCGGCCGTCCAGGACCTCCCAGGGACGCACCTGGTTCTCCACCATGTTCGTCCGCGCCTGCTCGAAGTTCATCGCCATGTCTGCCGGGTTCCGTGAGTGTCGAAAAAAGACCTGAAAGGATAAGGGCTTGGCCTTGCCTCGACAATGACTAGACTGCGGCCCGCGCCCTGTGTCACGAAGTGCCGGAAGTCACCGCGATGCGCTGACTTAAGTCATGCCCCGGAGCGTGTCCGCGGACACTCTGCCGCCTGTCGACTGGAAATAATTGAACCAATGCGTATAATAAAGTCCATGTATCGTTTTGGGAAGGCTTGGACATGAGCAGCATCTCGCCGGTCAGGTCGCAGGGACCGGGGCGACCGAAAGACCTTGAGAAACGCGCGGCGATCCTTGCCGCGGCCAAGGCGCTGTTCATCCGCAACGCCTTCGCCGGCACCAGCATGGACGCGATCGCCGCCGAGGCCGGGGTCTCCAAGCTCACCGTCTACAGCCACTTCGGCGACAAGGACAACCTGTTCCGCGAGGTGATCCGCGCGCGCATCGAGGATTTGTTGCCGGAAAACACCTACGACTACGACCCGCAGGCCACGATCGAGCAGACCCTGCTGCGTGTGGCGCTGATCCACGCCCGGCTCGACTGCGACGCCGAAACCGTGGGCACCTTCCGCGCCATCCTCGGCGACTGCCGCCAGGGCAACCCGCGCTTCGGCCGGCTGCTGTGGGAAGAGGGCACCCTGCGCACGCATGGCCTGATGGAACGCCTGCTGCAGCAGGCGGTTGACGCCGGCCAGCTCGCGATCGACGACGTGCCGCGCGCCTGCGTGCAGTTCTTCGCGCTGATCAAGGGCGACCTGTTCATGCGCCGGATGTTCGGCTGCGTGGACTGCGGCGAGAGCTACGCCGCCGAAATCGAGGCCACCGCCCGCGCCGGCGTGGCCAGCTTCCTGCGCGCCTGGGCGCCACGCTGAACTGCACCGCACTCGCGGCCGATCCCCGCTTCGTGCTTGAATAGCCGTTCCAGAAGCGGGGGTGCCGGCGCAACGGTCGGCTGAGAGAGTCCCTTCGAACCTGATCCGGTTAGCACCGGTGTAGGGAGCTTCGCCGCACGACGTTCCGCCTGTCGTGCGTCCGGCGCCAACGCTTCGCGCGCGAACTCCATCGCGCAGAGACCGCACACGTGTGCGGATTTCCCATGCAAGCTGCCGGACTTAAGCCGATGAATGCCCAGCTCTCCGACCTCGCGCGTGCCGCGCAGGAACTCTCCGAAGCCGTCACCCGGCCGATTCCCGGTTCGCGCAAGATCCACGTGGCGGGCAGTCGTGCCGACCTGTGCGTGCCGCTGCGCGAGATCGCGCAGGCCGACACGCCGGCGATGTTCGGCGTGGAGCGGAACCCCGCGATCACCGTCTACGACACCTCCGGCCCGTACACCGATCCGGATTACTCCGTGGACCTGGCCGCCGGCCTGCCCGCGCTGCGCGCGGCGTGGATCGCCGAGCGCGGCGACACCGAAGTGCTGGATGGCCGCAGCTCCGAGTTCGGCCGCCGCCACGCGAGTGCACCGGAACTGGCGGCGATCCGCTTTCCGCGGCTGCCCGTGCCGCGCCGCGCGAAGGCCGGCGCCAACGTCACCCAGATGCACTACGCGCGCCGCGGCATCGTGACGCCGGAGATGGAATACATCGCGATCCGCGAGAACCAGCGCATCGAGGCGCTGGGCGACAGCGCGCTGCGCACCCAGCACCCGGGGCAGTCCTTCGGCGCCGCGATCCCGCGCATCATCACGCCGGAGTTCGTGCGCGACGAAGTGGCGCGCGGCCGCGCCATCATCCCCGCGAACATCAACCATCCGGAAAGCGAGCCGATGATCATCGGCCGCAACTTCCTCACCAAGATCAACGCGAATATTGGCAATTCCGCAGTGACGTCGTCGATCGCGGAAGAGGTCGAGAAGATGGTGTGGTCGATCCGCTGGGGCGGCGATACGGTGATGGACCTCTCCACCGGCAAGCACATCCACGAGACGCGCGAGTGGATCCTGCGCAACTCGCCGGTGCCGATCGGTACGGTGCCGATCTACCAGGCGCTGGAGAAGGTCGGCGGCGTGGCCGAGGACCTCACCTGGGAACTGTTCCGCGACACGCTGATCGAGCAGGCCGAGCAGGGCGTGGACTACTTCACCATCCACGCCGGCGTGCTGCTGCGCTTTGTGCCGCTCACCGCGAAGCGCGTCACCGGCATCGTGTCGCGCGGCGGCTCGATCCTGGCTAAGTGGTGCCTTGCACACCACAAGGAGAACTTCCTCTACACGCACTTCGAGGACATCTGCGAGATCATGAAGGCCTACGACGTGTCCTTCAGCCTAGGCGACGGCCTGCGGCCGGGCTGCATCGCCGACGCGAACGACGCCGCGCAGTTCGGGGAACTCGACACGCTGGGCGAGCTGACGCAGATCGCGTGGAAGCACGACGTGCAGACCATGATCGAGGGCCCCGGCCACGTGCCGATGCAGCTCATCAAGGAGAACATGGACCGCCAGCTGGAGAAGTGCGGCGAGGCGCCGTTCTACACGCTGGGGCCGCTCACCACGGACATCGCGCCCGGCTACGACCACATCACCAGCGCGATCGGCGCCGCGATGATCGGCTGGTTCGGCACCGCCATGCTCTGCTACGTGACGCCGAAGGAACACCTGGGCCTGCCGAACAAGCAGGACGTGCGCGACGGCATCATCGCCTACAAGATCGCCGCGCATGCGGCGGATCTCGCGAAAGGTCACCCGGGCGCGCAGGTGCGCGACAACGCGCTCAGCAAGGCGCGCTTCGAGTTCCGCTGGGACGACCAGTTCAACCTCGGCCTCGATCCGGAGAAGGCCAAGGAGTTCCACGACGAGACGCTGCCGAAGGATGCGCACAAGAGCGCGCATTTCTGCTCGATGTGCGGACCGAAGTTCTGCTCGATGAAGATCACCCAGGACGTGCGCGACTACGCCGCCGAGCATGGCACCGGCGAGGCCGAGGCGGTGGCCGAAGGCATGGCCGAGAAGGCCGCCGAATTCCGCGCGCAGGGCGCGGAGGTGTACCACAAGGCCTGACGCGGGCGGATGGAGCGTGCCGACACCTGTCCCGGCACGCTCAATGGAATGGCGCCGCTCCCGCTCCGGGAGTGGCGGTCGCCATGAAGTACTCGTGCAGGTACTTCTCCCCCTCGTCGCAGAACACCGTGACCACGGTGGCCAGCTCGGGGTAATGCGCGCGTACGCGTTTGGCGGCGAGCAGGTGGGCGCCAGAACTTGGCCCGCAGAAGATGCCGTAGCCGCGCGCCAGCCGTTTCATCTCGGCCACCGCATCCGTGCTGGACACGCTGAGCAGGTCGTTCACCAGATCCTTGTGGCGCTGGAAGATGCCCGGCACGAAGCCGTCGGAAATGCCCTCGATGGCGTGCGTGGCCACCTCGCCGCACAGGATGGTGCAGGACTCGGAGGGCTCCATCGCAAACAGCCGCACCTTCGGGTTCACCGCGCGGAACGCCTGGCCCACGCCAATCAGCGTGCCGCCGGTGCCCACGCCCAGCACCAGCGCGTCGGGCACGCGGCCGGCGGGCAGTTGCGAGAGGATTTCCGGGCCGAGGATCTCGCGGTTCTCCTCCACGTTCCATTCCGACTCGAACTGGCCGGGGCAGAAATGTCCCGGCTGCCGGCCCAGCTCGCGGGCGCGCGCGAGGGCGGCATCCACGTGGAAGCTGCCGCAAAACAGCACCTCGGCGCCGAACGCGCGCGAGATCGCCACGCGCTCGCCCGACAGCCCCTCGGGCATCACCACCAGCATGCGGTAACCCTTGGTCGCGGCCACCATCGACAAGGCGTTGCCGGTGTTGCCGCTGGTGGCCTCCACGATGGTGTCGCCGGGCTTCAGCCGGCCCTCCTGCTCGGCGCGCTCGATCATGTACTTGGCGATGCGCGCCTTGATCGAGCCGGAGGGATTGAGGAATTCCAGCTTGGCGAACACGCCCTCGATCTCCACCAGCGGGGTGTCGCCCACCGCGTCGAGGATGCTGGCGGAAACGCCGATGTAGCGCGCGCCCATGTCAGTCTTCCTTGTGCGCGTGCGCCATGGTGTCCAGCGCCAGGTTGGCGTGCGCGTAGGCGCCGCCCGCCCGCATCTCGGCGGCTACCCAGATCGCCTCCATGACCTGCGCCTCGCTGGCGCCCTGCTTCAGCGCCCCGGCGGTGTGGCCCTTGATGCAGTAAGGGCACTGCGTGACATGCGCCACCGCCACCGCGATCAGCTGCTTGGTGACGGCGGGCAGTGCGCCGTCGGCGAACACCGCGGCGCTGAACGCCTTGAATGCGTCGAGCTGCTTCGGCGCCAGCTCGCGGCGCTTGCGGGCCAGCTCCGCGCTGGCCTGCGGGTACATCGCGTGTTCCATGCTTGTCTCCTCGAATGCGGACTTCAATGCGGTCTCGGCGCCGTGCCTTGCACCCAGCTCGGCGGATCGCTGGCCGGGAAACTGTCGTCCAGTTCGTCGTCGACGAGGCGTTCGCGCGCCTGGCGCAGGCCTTCGTCCTGCCATGGGATGGTGGCCGGGTCGCGGCGCGGTGCGGGTTGCAGCGTGGGTGTGGACATGACGAGCCTCCTGATGCCGTCGGGCATCGCAATACGGGCCGCGCCGTCGCGCCTCGGCTACAGCCCCAGGTTGTTGTGTTCCAGCACGCGTTCGGCGCGATAACTCGAACGCACCAGCGGCCCAGCGACCGCTTCCACGAAACCCTTGACCAACGCCCGTTCGCGCAAGGCGCGGAACTCGTCCGGGGTGACGAAGCGCTGCACCGGCAGGTGGTGCGGGCTGGGCCGCATGTATTGGCCCAGGGTGACCACGTCGACGCCGGCGGCGCGCATGTCGTCCAGCGCCTCGTCGATCTCCGCATCGGTCTCGCCCAGGCCGAGCATCAGGCTGGTCTTGGTGAGTGTTCCGGGGGCGTGACGCTTGGCGAAGGCCAGCACGTCCAGGGTCTGCCGGTAGTCCGCGCGCGGATCGCGCACCGGGTGGGTGAGCCGGCGCACCGTCTCCAGGTTCTGCGCATAGGTGGCCAGGCCCGCATCCAGCACGGCGGCCACCGCGGCGTGGTCGCCGGCGAAGTCAGGAGTCAGCGCCTCCACCGCGGTGGCCGGCGAGCGCTGGTGGATGGCGCGCACGCAGGCGGCGTAGTGCGCGGCGCCGCCGTCGGCGAGGTCGTCGCGATCCACCGAGGTGAGCACCACGTACTGCAGCCCCATCAGCGCCACCGCATCGGCCACCTTCGCCGGTTCCAGCGGGTCGAGCCAGCGCTGCGGGTTGCCGGTGGACACCGAGCAGAACTTGCAGGCCCGCGTGCACACCGAGCCCATCAGCATCAGCGTGGCGGTGCCGCGGCCCCAGCATTCGGCGATGTTCGGGCACTTCGACTCGGCGCACACCGTGTTGAGCTGGTGCGTGCGCACGATGTCCGCCACGGCTTCGTATCTGGCGCCGCCGGGCAGCTTCACCCGCAACCACGGTGGCTTGCGGTCCACATCGGGCACGCCGCTGCCGGCGTTGGGCTTCTGGCCGCCCTTGACCGCACGGGTGCCCTGCGGGCTGGTGAATTTGCGGCCGTCGGGAATGAGGGTGCTGCCGGACATGGAGGCGCGCCAATGGGAACTGCGCCCAGTCTCCCGCCGCGCGCCGTGCATCACCCTGATCCAGGTCAGGGCCGCCCGTGCGTGCGGGAGCGGTTCACGTTGCCCGCCGCGCGGCGGGCCTTCACCTGCCTTTCCCGCGCGGGTTCCTAGTCTGTCGGGACTTTTCCTTCACGACGGACGCGCCTTCGTCGGCGCCAGCCCACCGGAGCCAGCCATGTCCAAAGCCAAGCCCTTCGTCAGCGACATCGAAGCCATCCGCAAGCGTGCGCGCCAGGACATCGACAAGGGTGCGATGACTGCCGGCTACAAGGCCGACCGCGCCACCGTGGTGAAGCTGCTCAACCACGCGCTGGCCACCGAGATTGTCTGCGTGCTGCGCTACAAGTACCACTACTACATGGCTTCGGGCATCCACTCGCAGGCGATCAAGGCGGAGTTCCTGCAGCACGCGAACGAGGAGCAGGGCCACGCCGACCTGATCGCCGAGCGCATCACCCAGCTCGACGGCAAGCCCAATCTCTCGCCCGACGGCCTGGCCACGCGCAGCCATGCCGATTACGTGGAAGGCGAGGACATCGTGGACATGATCAAGGAGGACCTGGTCGCCGAGCGCATCGCGATCGACAGCTACCGCGAGATGATCGACTACGTGGGCACGGCCGACCCCACCACGCGCCGCATGCTGGAAGGCATCCTGGCGATGGAGGAGGAGCACGCCGAGGACATGAACACCTTGCTGGAGCAACTGGGCAAGAAGGGCGAGCCGGCCCGGCCGGCGCCCGCGCACGGCAAGAAGAAATGAGAAGTGAGAAGGGGCGGGCAAGGTGCATGCCTTCTCTCGCTTCTCGCTCCTCTCGACTCGCTTCGCTTCCATCATTTCGCGGCCGCCCATGGAGGCTGCAAAGGTCGCAGTGAATCGAGCGACCCTGCCGTCTCACCAGCCGGTCAGCACCAGCTTGCCTATGCTGGCGCCCGATTCCAGCCGGCGATGCGCCTCGCGCAGGTTCGCCGCATTGATCGGACTCAGCGCCTCGCGCTGGATGCTCTTCAGCTCGTCCGCATCAATCAGTTGCGCCACGCGCACGAGGATGCGGCCCTGCTCGGCCATGTCCGGTGTTTTCCAGCGCGCCCGCGCGAACATGAATTCCCAGTGGATGCCGATGCACTTGGCCTTGTACGGATCGCCGATCTTCAGCGCGCCGCTCGGCTCCACGATCAGGCCCACGTGGCCTTGCGGCGCCAGCAGCTCGCCCAGCGTGTCCCAGTAGCGGTCGGTGTCGGCGAGGTTGAGCGCGGCGTCGACCTGGGGAAAGCCCAGTGCGGCGAGCTGCGGCGCCAGCGGTTCGCGATGGTTCACCACGTGCTGCGCGCCCATCGCGCGACACCAGTCCAGGGTCTCGGGACGTGAGGCGGTGGCGATCACCGTGAAGCCCGCGCGCCGTGCCAGCTGGATCGCGATCGAGCCCACGCCGCCCGCGCCGGCGATCACCAGCAGCGACTTGCCCTTGCCGCCGTGCTCGCTGTCGAACGGCATGCGCTGGAACAACAGCTCCCACGCTGTGACCGCCACCAGCGGCAACGCGGCGGCGTCGGCGAAATCCATCGAGCGCGGCATCGCCGCCGCCAGCCGTGCATCCACCAGCTGGAATTCGGCATTGCTGCCCGGGCGGGTGACGTCGCCGGCGTAGTACACGCGATCGCCGGGGCGGAAGCCCTGCGCCTCGGCGCCCACGGCCTCGACCGTGCCGGCGGCGTCGTAGCCCAGCACCTTCGGCTGCGCTTCCACCTGCGGCTTCGGCGCGCGCAGCTTGGTGTCGACCGGGTTCACCGAGACGGCTTCCACACGCACCAGCAGGTCGTGCGCGCCGGGTATCGGCTGCGGCAATTCCACGTCGACCAGCGAGTAGGGATCGTCGATAGGCAAGTAGCGGGTGAGGGCGACGGCTTTCATGGCGGCGAATCCGGGCAGGCTTGTCGGGCCATTATCGGTCGTGTCGGAGCCATCGCCTGCCCGACCTTTGTCGATGACTGGTGATGCGTGCATGAAAAACGGCGCGTCGCCTCGCGGCGACGCGCCGTCGGTTCGGTGAACTCAGGCCTTGGAAGCCTTGTAGCGCGCGACGCCGGCGATGATCTCGGCCTTGGCCTCCTCGGCGCCGACCCAGCCATCCACCTTCACCCACTTGCCCTTCTCCAGGTCCTTGTAGTGCTCGAAGAAGTGGCCGATGCGTTCCAGCCAGTGCGGCGAGACGCCCTTCATGTCGTTGATGTGGGCGTAGCCGGGGAACACCTTGGGCGAGGGGATCACCACCAGCTTCTCGTCGCTGCCGGCCTCGTCGGTCATCTTCAGCATGCCGACCGGGTGGCAGCGGATCACCGAGCCGACGGCCAGCGGCAGCGGCAGGATCACCACCACGTCCAGCGGATCGCCATCGCCGCCCAGCGTGCCCGGCACGTAACCGTAGTTGCAGGGGTAGCGCATCGGCGTGGACAGGATGCGGTCGACGAAGATCGCGCCCGAGTCCTTGTCCACCTCGTACTTGACCGGCTCGGCATCCTTGGGGATTTCGATGATGACGTTGATTTCGTCCGGCACGTTGCGGCCGGCGGGAACCAGGTGCAGACCCATGGGGATGTCCTTGCGCGATTTCGGAGGAAGAAAGCCCGCAAGGATACGCCACTGGCTGCTGCGATGCAGCAGCGGAGGCTGAACGCTGGGGCGGAATGGCTGGCTGCCCTGTGCCGTGCGGCAGGCGCTCAACCCGTGTACGACAAGGCCTTGCAGGAGCGGCTTCAGCCGCGACCGACGGTAACGAATCGCGGCTGAAGCCGCTCCTGCGCAGAGGGAGCCATCATATGGCCATGCTCAATACGGCCGCTCGCGCAGCCACTTGGTGGCGATCCACTTCTCGCCGCGCTGCACCGGCAGGCCGGCGTGCAGCGAGCTGGCGTCGCCGCCCTCGTAGGCGAAATAGACGGCCGAACCGCGCAGTGCGCTGACGGTGAGGCCGACCTCGGGGAACGCGGTGCCGCCGCCGGCCTCGGGCGTGTTGAGGTACATCACCACGCTGGCGATGCGCTGGCCGCCGCGCGCGGTGATCGTGGCGTAGCCGGGCTGGTCGGGATCGAACCAGTCATAATGCGGCTGGTATTCCTGGCCGGGCAGGTAGTGCAGGATCTGCAGGCCCTCGCCGTGGCTCACCGGGATGTCGAGCAGCTCGGCGATGCGCTGTTCCAGCCGCGCCACCAGCGGCAGCTCGCCCAGCTTGAAGAACATGCCCACGCTGGTGCGCCGGTGGTCGACCTGCTGCTTGCCGGCCGCGTCCACGGTGAGCGCGCGCGCCATGCGCGGCTGGGCCAGCGCGATCAGCTCGTCGCATTCCTCGCCCGAGAGCAGGCCGTCGAGCACGCGCAGCGCCGGCCGGTTCATGCTCAGCGCGACCCGTATCTCGCGATCGCCCACCGTGGCCAGCGGCCCCTCGGGGTGCTTCGTTCGGCGTCCCGCCGGCACGGCGGCATCCGCGTCCAGGGCAGCGAGCTGCAGTTGCAGCACTTCCGCCACGATGGCGCGGCTCTGCCGCGGTTCGTAGCCATGTGCCCGCATCAGTTCGAGCACGTCCTGCGGGCCGTGGCCGGCACGCGTGGTGGCGAGGATCCATTCACGCAGTTCGGGGCTGATCGCAGTGCGGTTGTTCATGGTGCGAGGCGGGTCGTGGGTTCGCCTAAGCTTACTTCACGAGGCCCGGCGCAACCGAATCGGCGCGGCGTCGATTTTGCGCTATTGAATGGCCATGGCTGTCGCCAGCAGAAGCTCGAAAGCTCAGGGCAAAAGCATCATGCGCCTGGGCTTGATCAGAAGTTTCTTACGGAGTGGTTAGGCTGCTGGAGAGCCGGAGATGAAGAAGGACAGCCAAAGGAACAGAACCAAATAAATTGCGAAGAACACCAGCATGGCATCGGATAGCTTGGATAAGTAGGGGTCGTTGAGTGTTCGATGCTCGCGTGTGAACAAGAACTTCATGGTTGCCCAGCCGGTAGCAATGTTGTTGCGCAGAAATGGCGACGGCCTGCCCATTGCCTCGTACTTTTGTGGATGTGCTGTCTCAAGGCGAATGCAGAGCAGCTTGATGAGCACGAACCACACAACGACCATGCCAAACAGCACTGCGAAGAGAACATTAAAAGGTGCCTGCGGATTCACGGAGTATCGATTTCCAGCCTAACGTCAAGTAGACCCCGGAACGAGGCATATGCCGCGATGCTCTGCCACCACCCCCTTGCCGTCAAGCGCACCAACTCAGTGCTGCAATAGGCGCTTGCCACAGCATTCCAAGCATCGATTTGCGAGCATACCGGTTTGCATATCGCGCGAACGGTGCGTCGTGCGTTGTCGGAAGTTAGGAGTTGCACGCTGACGCTCTAGTTGCCGCACGAGGCGCCATGGTGGAATGGTGTGGTGCCCGCGGCACGGCAAGGGCAAGGTCCGAGGCATGCCATCGCCGATGGAATGGATCGGCAGGCCGACTGAATGGCTCAGCCCGCCGCGGCCGGGACTGCGGCCAGACACTCGCCAAACAGCCGCATCGCCTCGCGCAATTCGGTGGTCGACAGGTTGCAGTAGCCGAGCAGCAGGCCGGGCCGGGCCGGTGGCGCGAGGTAATGCGGCGCGATCGGGTGCAGGCCGAGCCCGCGGTCGTGTGCGTATGCAATCAGCGCCTCGGCGCGCGCGTGGTCGTAACCGTTCAGCCACGCCACCACGTGCATGCCGGCCGGCGAGTGCACGATCTGCACGCGTTCGCCGGCGTGGCGGCGCAGGCCTTCGATCAGCGCTTCGCGGCGGGTCTTCAGTTCCTTGCGCGCATGGCGCAGGTGTCGCTCGAAGCCGCCGCTTTCCATGAAGTGCGCGAGCGCCGCCTGCTCGATGCCGGGGGACGACATGTCGATGAGGTATTTGGCGGTGTTGAAGTCGTTGCACAGCGCCGTCGGCAGCACCATGTAGCCGAGGCGCAACGCGCCGAACAAGGTCTTGGAGAAGGTGCCCACGTAGATCACGCGGTCGCTCTCGTCGAGCGAGCGCAGCGCGGCCAGCGGGTGGCCGTCGTAGCGCAGTTCGCCGTCGTAGTCGTCCTCGACGATCCAGCAGCGCTTGCTGGCGGCGTAGCGCAGCAGTTCGAGCCGGCGCGGCAGCGACATCACCGCGCCGGTGGGGAACTGGTGCGATGGCGTCACGCTGATCAGTTTCGGCGGCATGTCCGGCAAGTCGCTGCAGACCAGGCCGTCGTCGTCGGTGCGCACCGGGAGAAAGTCCGCGCCGTGCGCATCGAGGACGTGATGGGCACCGAAGTAGTGCGGCTCCTCCAGTACCACGGTGTCGCCTTCGTCAAGCAGTGCGCGCGCACACAACGCATAGGCTTGCTGGGTACCGGTGACGATCAGCAGGTTCTCCGGGCGCGCCTGCACGCCGCGTCGGCGCGCCAGGTAGTCGCAGATCTGCTGGCGCAGGGCCGGCAAGCCCCACGAGCTGGTCACCTTGAGCGACGAGTAGGCGGCGGCGCGCGCCAGTTCGCGTCCCCACGCGGCGTTCAGCGCGGGATTGGTCACCGGATCGCCGTACAGCAGGTCGTAGCGCAGGCCGTGATGCATGCCCGCGATGCCGCGGTTCCGCAACCGTCGGGCACGTTCCGCGTAGCGCGAAGCGGGGGGGATGGCCTCGCTGTCGGCGGGCTGCAAGGCCGGCGCGATCTGCAGGCGGGTCACGTAGCTGCCCGAACCGACGCGGCCGTTGATGAAGCCTTCCGCGCGCAGCTGCTCGTAGGCGGCCAGCACGGTGGTGCGCGACACCGCGAGCTCCTGCGCGAGTTCACGCGTGGGCGGCAGGCGCGCGCCGGCGGCCATGCGGCCATCGAGGATGGCGCCCTTCAGCGCGCGGGTCAGTTGTGCGTACTGCGGCCCGTCGCCGTCCAGGTCGAGGAACATGCAAGCGCACTCTCGGATGGGGAGTCGGAGGGTGGAGGTTCGACTGCGGCAAGAGTTTGCGCACAACAGCCGAAGTACGGCAACACTTGCGTAACCGATGGCTTCGCACGTTCCTGCGATCGCGGCCTGCGCGTTGGCCAGGTCGTGCTCGAAGTCGACTGCCGTCGAATGCACGCCCACCGCGAGGCCGCTGTCCTTGCAGTTCTCGCGCGGCCGTTGACACGCGGCAACGCGCGCAGGCAGTCGATGCGGGAACACGCCCGGAAATCGACCGCACCCGCTTGCCGCGCAGGCTGATGGCAGCGAGTCGAACCCGTGGTCGATGCCGGTAACCCGAACGCCTGCGCAAGCACAGGCGCCGGCGCCGCGAGGACTCCGCTGGACGCGACGCCCGGCAGCCATCCCGCGAACAGCGGTGGGCTTTTCGCGGCATCGATCCCGCATCGAAAGCGACGCCGGCGTCCGTGGCGGACGCCGGCGTCTGGTCAGCATCGCGCCCGGCCGATCACCGGCCGGGCTGGTGCCGCGACGGCTCAGTAGTCGTAGGTCACCGAAAGCCGCACGGTGCGCGGCGGGTTCCAGAAGATGCCCTGGCCGTAGCTGTTGTTGATCGAGATGATGTTGGTGGCGCTGTTGTAGGCGGCTTCACCGACGGGCTGGGTCTGGATGGCCCGCTGCTGGTTCAGAGCATTGAAGACATCCAGGTTGATGCCCAACTTGTGGTCGGCGAACGCCGGCATGTAGTGCACGCCGAGGTTGAGCAGCTCCGTCCACGGCGTATGACCGACGGAGCCCGGCGGGATGCGCACCCCGTGGCACCAGTGGTAGTTGCCCGCGCCGCCGAGGTTGTAATTGGTGGGGTCGCCGGTGCCCGAAGGTCCGTAGTAGCCCAGGCATTCCTTCGGGAAGCCGGACTGCACCAGCAGGACGGCGGAGACCAGCCATTCCGGCGTGATCTGGTAGGCGCCGCGGAAGCGGAACTGGTGCTTGCGGATGTTGCTCAGTTCACCGTTCTGGCCGTCCATCAGCTGCCAGCTGTCCCAGTCCTCGGTCTTGGAGACGTCGGCCTGGCCGAAGTCGCTGCGCACCTGGCCTTCGGTGTTGCCGAAGCCGCGGCTGAAGGTGTAGTCGGCGCGCCCGTACCATTTGCCGTCGAACGGATGCTCGAGGTACAGGTCCAGCGAACCGATCTTGCGGATCACGCCCTGCTGGTAACCCCAGTCCTTCATGGTCATCGGCACGATGAGCTTGCTGCTGCCGTCGTTGGAAACGACCAGCATGTTGTTGGTCAGGCCCGGGTTGATCAGGCGGCAGTACGAGGCGCCGTAGAGCGAGTCGGAGTACTTGCTCGGGTCCAGCCCCATGCTCGTCATCTTGGCGCCGATCTGCCCCGGCGAGCACTCGTCGTCGATCGCGGTCTTCAGGTCGCGCCACATCGCCTTGGCGCCATAGACCCAGTGTTCGCCCAGCTTCTTGTCGAAGCCGACGATGAACTCGTCCACGTACTCCGGCTTCAGGTTGCGCGCGGTGACCTGCTGCGGATCCTTGGGCAGGCCAAGCTCGCCGTCGGGCGAAGTCGGTTTGCCGATCTGGGTCAAGCCGGTCGGTATGCCGGTGGCCGGATCGATGCCGGTGTAGTTGTAGGTGGTGACGAGATAGGTCGAGCGGTTTGCCGCGCGTTCGGCCGCGTTGTCCGGCAGCGCGAGGTAGTAGCGGCCCGCGTTGCCGTAGAGCTTGAACGAGGAGTCGCCGAACACGTCCCAGCTCACGCCGAGGCGCGGTTCCCACTGGTTCTTCTCGTCGACGAAGGCCTTGCCGAGGTCGTTGTAGTTGGTGAAGTGGTCGTTGCGCACGCCCACGTTCAGCAGCACGTTCGGCGTGACCTGCCAGGCGTCCTGCAGGTAGTACGCCTTCTGCGTCATCGTCATGCTGGTGGCCCAGCCGAGCTCGCGCTTCTTCACGATATCGCCCGGGTAGTAGCGCCAGAAGTAGTTCAGCGACGGGTTGAACGGGTTCTGCTGTTCCGGGCCCTGGTTGCGGGCCTTGTAGCTCATGTTGTCGATGCCGACGGACAGGTCGTGGTCGCCCAGCTTGTAGTCGAAGTCGACGCGCAGGCCATGGGTGCCGTTGGCGGCCTGGGCCGAGGTCCAGCTGGTGTTGGTCTGGCTGTTGACGATGCCGTTCGAGCCGGTGCCCGGCGGCAGCAGGGCCGGGTCCTGGCGGTCCGCGCGGGAAATGAACGGCAGCGGGCTGTGGTTGCCGTAGATCGTGGGATCCTGGAATCGCGCCTTGCCGTACAGGATGCTCAGCGTGGCGTTGTCGGTGATGTAGCTGGTGAAGTGGCCGAGGTAGAACTGGGCGTTGTCCTTGGTGACGTCGTTGTTCGTGACGAAGGGCCCCGACTTCAGCGTGTCGGTGTCGAACGCGTAGGACGTGCCGGCGCCGATGCTGGAATTGTTCTTGAGCGCCGTCAGCTCGAGGACGTTGTTGTCGGTGATGTTCCAGTCCAGCTTGCCGTAGAACTTGTTGTCCTTGTCCCGGTTGTACTGCACGAGCTGGTTGGCGGCGAACTCCACGTTGGTGGAATGCGTCCTGGTGGTTTCGGCCGCCAGGAACAGGAACAGCTTGTCCTTGATCAGCGGGCCGCCCACGTAGGCCGAGTAGATCGTCTGCCATTGCTTGTTGTCGGCGCGGTACTGGTTCAGCGTGCCCGGCTGTTTCGGGTTTTCCAGCTGGTAGGTGACCGGACCGATCGGCGCGGGAATCACCGGGTGGCTGTTGTAGTAGTTGTTTACCGGGTTGCTCTCAAGAAAGCGCGGCTGCCAGGCCACCTGGCCACCGAAGTGCCACTCGTTGGTGCCACGCTTGCCGAGCTGGTTGATCACACCGCCGTCGGAACGGCCGTACTTGGCGCTGTAACCGCCGGTGAGCGTCTCCTGCTGGTCGATCGCGCCGTAAGGCAACTGGAAACCGCCTAGGTTCTTGTAGGGCTCGCCGGTGTTGTAGCCATTGACGTAGTAGGCGTTCTCGGTGACCGACGAACCGCCGAACGCGACCAGCGTCTTGTTGCCAGGGCCCATGAAGAAGCTGCTGCCCGCGACCGTGCCCGGCGCCAGCAGGGCGATCGATTCGGCGCTGCGCGCCACCGGCAGCTTGCGCAGGTCGGCGGCGGTGATGATGGTGCTGGAGTTGACGCTGGACACGTCGATCGATGGCAACGCGTTGGCGACCACGCGCACGGCGCTCAGGTTCTGGGCGTTGGCCGCGTTGGCGGCCGCGGTGAACGGCACCTCGATGCCGGTGGCGACGCTGACCGCCACGTTGTCGTGCGTGGCGATCGTCTGGCCGCCGTTGCGCAGGGTCACGGTGTACGTGCCCACCGGCAAGGACTTGATGGCGTAGCGGCCGTCCGCACCGACTGCCACCTCGCGCGTGACGCCCGAGGCGCTCTTCGCCATCACGGTTTCGCCGGCCGCCGCGGGTGCGCTCCCGAAGATGCTGCCGGTCGTGGCCTGGGCGTGAAGCGGGTTGGTCGCGCCGAGGCCATACAAGGTGGCGGCCATGGCCAGGCTCAAGGTCGTCAAGACCGGCTTTCGGCTGTGGCGACGATTTGCAACGTGCGTGCTGCTGTTCATGCAACTCCCCTCTCAGTGAGATGTGAAACCGGATTCGCCCGGCGAACCCCGGCCGCATGGAATGCGGATGCTTGTGGCGATCTACTTCGTTTTCTGGATGGCCATGCCGATGTTTTCCGGAATCGGTCGGTGCCGGCGTCGCGGAATCGGTCGCGCCCCTGCGCCACGCCCGATCACGCGATGAGGGTGCGGCGACTGCCGCGCAGGAGGTTGCCGAGCGTGGCGTGGAAAGCGATCAGGCGTTCGGCATGCCCTGGCTCGCCGGCGCGTCCCAGCAGTTCGTAGAGTTCGACCAGCACGTCGGCACGCTGCGACGGATCCAGCGAACCGCCGGCCAGGCCGATGTACGACTGCAGCAACCGCAATGCGGAAGCGAGCAGGCGTGCATCGACCGCTGGCGTGCGAGCTCGCGGTGTGCCCTCGGTGGCGCCAGTTGGCGTCGGCGAGTCGGCAAATGTCGTCGTGGCGGCGGCAGCGCGGGGCTCCACGCGCATGGTCCCTTCGCCGGAAACCAGCCAGAGCAGCGAGATGCCGAGTGCCTGCGCGAGAATCACGCAACGCTCGCGCGACATGTCGCTGTGGCCATCGCGCCAGTTGCGTACCGTGCCTTCGGAAACGCCACAGCTCCGCGCGATGGCGCTGGCGCTGCCCGCGGTCCGGATCAGCCACTGGATGCGCGCGGACAAGCCGAGCGCGGTGTCCGCAGGCGCTTGCGACGAAGCCATGCGCACGTCATCCGTGACTCCGTCGCGCACCGTTCCAGATCCGCGCGGCGGGTGTTCGAGAAACGCAATGCGCGCGTGGAACGGATCACCCTGGAAGTCCGCTGGGTTGCCGTTTCCTGCAATGCAGCGAGACGGATCCGCATGGGGCATGGCGGCGAGCGTTGACATGGGTCTTTGCTCTGCGAGTGGGGAAAAGGTGGAGAAGGGATTCGCCTGGGGCTGGGGAGGCTCCCAGGCGAACCAGACGTCGGCGCAGACGAATCGCTGATGTCGCCGTCAACTATTCGTTACGAAAGCGTCCGGCGAGCAGCGTAGGTATGCGAGGCGACGCGATACACAACCAATTCGCGCGAAATCGTCAAAGCCATTCGGAGAATGCTGCGAGCCACGGGCGAATATCGCGGTGGGAACAAGCAACACGTTGCCGGTGACATGGAGAAGCCTTCTCTCGGGCCAGCCTGGCGCGTGAGGCGGGACCGATGCGGGACGCGGCCACATGGTGGTGGGGGTGTCATGCGCGTGGTTCGGCCATCGCGGTCGTGCTTGACGACGACACGCGACGGCCATGCGACGACCAAGCCCATGCCTGGCATGGATGCGCTCCATTCCGGCGATGTATTTGTTCGCCCGCTTTCCCTCCGCGGCTTTTTTCCCGATCAGGCGGCGACTGGTTCGTGCCGTGCGTAGCCGGATGACTGGTTTTGCAAGGCAGCCTTGAATGCCGGCCGCGATTCGCAGCGTTTGACGTAAGCGTCGACCACCGGATATCCGGCGACCAGATCGGTGTGCCGGATGAACCGCAGCACCGTTGTCATCAAGATGTCGGCGGCCGTGAACGAGCAGAGCAGGTACATGCGGCCGTCGAGCCAGCCGGAAAGCGCGGCCAGTCGCGCCTTGACCTCCTCGACCGCCCCCGCGCGCCGCAGCTTCGTCCACTCCTCGTCGCCGTGCAGCTTGTCCAGCACGAAAAGATTCCACAGCGGCGGTTCGACCGAATTGAGTGCGGCGAACATCCAGGTGAGCGTTTCGAAGCGCAGATCGGCGGGCATGAGCGCTTCGCATTGCTCGGCGAGCATGTAGATGATGGCGCCTGTCTCGAATTGGGTCTGGTCGCCCGATTCGAGGACAGGCACCATCCCGAACGGATGCCGGCTGCGGTGTGCCGCGGCGTTGCGTTCGTCGATGCCGACCCAGCGGCTTTCGTAGGCGAGCCCGGCCTCCTCCAGTGCCCAGCGTACCCGCAGGTCCCGCACCAGTCCCTGGGCGAAAGGCGGCACCCAGCTGAAACCCCATACGGCAATCTTTTTCATCTCGTTCCTCCTCGTTCGAACGGCCATTGACGCCGGTCGTATCCGGCGTGTATTCCGCCGTGCATTCGGCGGGTCTCACCGAGAGAACGAACCGGCCAGGCGAAAGGAATCGGTGCGGGGATGATTTGCCGGCCTCACGCCAGGCGGGACTCATGGGCGGCCGAAATTCGCCGCCGGGTCCGATTCTTTTGCGCGGCCCAAAACGTCTTGATGAAAGGGAGCGCGTCGACGACGGGGATGACGCCGTCCGGCGCATAATCGCGACCGCCCCGAAACCACTGCGACCCACTGTCGAGGATCAACCGTTTCCATGAGCGACGCCCCTGCTTCCATCCACGCACGACGCCAGCTGCTCGACCGGATGCTGGCCGAAATACGACCGCGGCTGCATCGCTACGCGGCGCGCATGACCGGTTCGGCGGTGGATGGCGACGACGTGGTGCAGGAGACCGTGGTGAAGGTGCTCGATTCGCCGCCGGACATCGACAACTTCTCGGTGCTGGAGCGCTGGCTGATCCGGGTGACCCACAACACCGCCATCGACTTCTTGCGGCGGCGCACGCGCGAGGACGCGCGTCACGCGGATGAGGAGCTGGACATGATCGTCGACCATTCCGCCCGCATCGACGCCTTCGACGCCGCGCTCGTGGGTTTCCGGATCTTCGCGCGGCTGCCGCCACTGCAGCGCAGCACCGTGATCTTCAAGGACGTGCTGGGCTACTCCCTGGACGAAGTCTCGAACTTCACCGACAGCACGGTGCCGGCGGTCAAGTCGGCATTGCAGCGGGGTCGTGCCCACCTGAAGGAGCTCGCCAACGCGCCGGACGACGCGCCGGTGCCCATGCTCGATGCACGCGAACGTCGCCTGCTGGCCACTTACGCTTCCCACTTCAACGCGCGGAATTTCGACGCGGTGCGGGACATGCTGGCGGACGAGGTCAAGCTCAACCTGGTGAACCGCATCCAGGCGGACGGCAAGGCGCGGGTCTCCAACTACTTCGAGAACTACAACCGCTTGAACGGCTGGCAACTCGGGTTGGGTTTCGTGGACCGCAACCCTGTGCTGCTCGTGTTCGATCCCGACGACCCGGACGGCGCACCCCTGTATTTCGTGGTGCTCGAGTGGAGCGGCAACGAGGTCGCCGCGATTCGCGACTTCCATTACGCACGCTACGCGCTGGAGGGCGCGCAGGTCGTCGTCGTGGAGCGGCTGCAGGCGGCGGTCTAGTTCTGCCGTGTGAATGGGCGCGCGGAGCTCGCTGATGCGCGCTCTCGCCGCGAGGACGTTTCAAATCGGCGGGTTTGGAAATTCGCGGGCACCGGGCCGGCACAAGGCCGGCCCACGCGCACGGCAAAGCTCAGCGTCTTACTGCAGCTTGCTCCACAGGAAGTCGTACACCATCGCGTGCATGTGCGCGGACTGCTTGTTGTCCGCGCCGGCACCGTGGCCGCCTTCCAGGTTCTCGTAGAACCACACGTTCGGGATGTCCATGCCCTCCATCCTCGCGGCCATCTTGCGCGCCTGCGCCGGGCCCACGCGGTCGTCGCTGGTGGTGGTGTAGAACAGCACCGGCGGATAGTGCGAGCCCTTGTGCAGGTTCTGGTAGGGCGAGAAGGTCTTGATGAAGGCCCACTGCTTCGGGTCGTCGGGGTTGCCGTATTCGGCGATCCACGAGGCGCCGGCGTCGAGGTGGATGTAGCGCTTCATGTCGAGCAGCGGCACCTCGCAGGCGATCGCGCCGAACAGCTGCGGGTACTGGGTGAGCATGTTGCCCATCAGCAGGCCGCCGTTGCTGCCGCCCTCGGCGCCGAGGTGCTGCGCGGAGGTGACGCCGCGCTTCACCAGGTCCTCGGCCACCGCGGCGAAGTCCTGGTAGGCCTTGGGCCGGTTCGCCTGCAGCGCGGCCTGGTGCCAGGCGGGGCCGTATTCGCCGCCGCCGCGGATGTTCGCGATCACGTAGACGCCGCCGCGATCCAGCCAGGCACGACCGATCGAGCCGGAGTAGTGCGGCTGCAGCGAAACCTCGAAGCCGCCGTAGCCGTAGAGCAGGGTGCGGTTCTTGCCGTCGAGCTTGAGGTTCTTCGGCGCGATCTCGAAGTAGGGCACGCGGGTGCCGTCCTTCGAGGTGACGAAGTGCTGGCTCACGACGAACTTCGCGGCGTCGAAGAAGGCCGGCTCGTGCTTGATCGTCCGGGCCGCGCCTTCGCCCAGCACGCCGCGTTCCAGCGAGGACGGGGTGAGGAAGCCGGTGACGCTGAGCCAGTATTCGTCGCTGCGGTCGGGGTCGGTGTCGACCACGCTGACCGTGCTCATCGCCGGCGCACCGGGCATCGCGGCGCGCTGCCAGTCACCGGCGGTTGCGGAATTTCCGGGGGGCGTCAGCACTTCCAGCTTGCTCTTGACGTCGTCCAGCACGTCGAGGATCAGGTGGTGCTGCGTCCATGTGTACGTGGAGAGTGCGGTGTGTGCATCGGGCTTGAACAGCACGGTGAACGCACGCTTGCCGGCCATGAAGTCGTCGAATTTCATGGCGATCAGCGCACCGTTGGGGTAGGTGACGCCGTCCACCGTCCACGGCGAGCGCAGCGTCACCAGCAGCCATTCGCGGTGCGCGTCGGCGTTGGCGTCGTCGGGGATGTCGAGCTTCACCAGCTTGCCGTCCTTGCGCAGGAAGGTCTCGCTGTGGAAGAAGTCGGTGGCGACCTGCACGAAGTCGCGCTCGTAGCCCGGCGTGCGGTCGTGGAAGGCGCTCACCGCGAGGTCGCTGGTCTTGCCCTCGTGCACCGTGGTGGCGGCGGCAAGCGGCATGCCGCGCGTCCATTCCTTGGCGATGCGCGGATAGCTGGACGCCGTCATCGAACCGGGACCGAAGTCGGTGCCCACGTAGAGGTGGTCCTGATCGATCCAGCCGACCTGGGTCTTGGCGATCGGCAGCTCGAAGCCGCCTTGCACGAAGGACTTCGTGGGGATGTTGAACTCGCGTACCGCCACCGCGTCGCCGCCGTCGGGCGACAGCGAGAGCAGGCAGCGCGTGTAGGCGGGCTTCAGGCATTGCGCGCCCTTCCACACCCAGCGCTTGCCCTCGGCCTTGTTCAGCGCGTCCACGTCCAGCACGGTCTCCCACTTCGGGTCGGCCTTGCGATATTCGGCCAGCGTGGTGCGGCGCCAGAGGCCGCGCGGGTGCGCCTGGTCCTGCCAGAAGTTGTAGAGCCAGTCGCCCATGCGGCGCACGTAGGGGATGCGCGCATCGGAGTCGAGCACTTCGAGGATCTGCGTGCGGGTGTGCTCGAACGCGGGCGTGCTGGCGAAGTCCTTCTCGGTGATCGCGTTCTGCTGCTTCACCCAGTCCATCGCGCGCACACCGTGGGTGGCTTCCAGCCACAGGTAGGGATCGTCGCTGGCGGTGGCTTGGTCGGTGGCGGCATGGGCGATGTTCATGCCGCCCAGTGTGATGCCCAGCACAAGCGCCAGCCAGAGGGAGGTCTTGGAAGTCATGGGGGCTCCTTGGTGTGCGGCGAAGGCACGAGTGTGACCGCGCGGTGAGGTGCGTGCCTGTGAGCAAAGTCAGGGGTGGAGCCGTTGACTCCGTTCGCCCTGAGCGTAGGCGCGTAGCGCCGGAGTCGAAGGGCAGTGTGGCAGGTGCGTCGACTTCCTCGCTCCCCAAAACGGGCGCCATCCATGGCGCCTCCCCGCGTGCACTTGCTGGCGCAAGCGACGCTCACCACGAACGGGGCGAAAAAGGAAAGCCCCGCATGCGCGGGGCTTTCCTGGTGGCACGTATGCCTCAGTGCAGCAGCGGAATGATCAGCAGCGCCACGATGTTGATGATCTTGATCAGCGGGTTCACCGCGGGACCGGCAGTGTCCTTGTACGGGTCGCCCACGGTGTCGCCGGTGACCGCGGCCTTGTGCGCCTCCGAACCCTTGCCGCCGTGGTGGCCGTCCTCGATGTACTTCTTCGCGTTGTCCCAGGCGCCGCCGCCGGTGGTCATCGAGATCGCCACGAACAGGCCGGTGACGATGGTGCCGATCAGCACGCCGCCCAGCGCCTTCGGCCCCAGCAGCAGGCCGACCACGATCGGCACGATCACCGGCAGCAGCGAGGGCACGATCATCTCGCGGATCGCCGACTTGGTGAGCATGTCCACCGCCTTGTCGTACTGCGGCTTGCCGGTGCCCTGCATGATGCCGGCGATGTCGCGGAACTGGCGGCGCACTTCCTCCACCACCGCGCCCGCGGCGCGGCCCACCGCCTCCATCGCCATCGCGCCGAACAGATACGGGATCAGGCCGCCGATCAGCAGGCCGATGATCACCATGTGGTCGGACAGGTCGAAGGTGAGCACTTGCGCCACGGTGCCGCTGTTGGCGGCCTTCTGTTGGGCGGCCACGTCGAGGTTGTGCGTGTAGTCGGCGAACAGCACCAGTGCGGCCAACGCGGCCGAACCGATCGCGTAGCCCTTGGTCACCGCCTTGGTGGTGTTGCCCACCGCGTCCAGCGGGTCGGTGACGCCGCGCACTTCCGGCGGCAGATCGGCCATCTCGGCGATGCCGCCCGCGTTGTCGGTGATCGGACCGTAGGCGTCCAGCGCCACGATCATGCCGGCCATCGACAGCATCGCGGTCGCCGCGATCGCGATGCCGTACAGGCCGCCCAGTGCGAACGCACCCCAGATCGCCACGCAGATCGCCACCACCGGCCACGCGGTGGCCTTCATCGAGATGCCCAGGCCCGCGATGATGTTGGTGCCGTGGCCGGTGGTCGAGGCCTGCGCGATGTGTTGCACCGGCTTGTAGTCGGTGCCGGTGTAGTACTCGGTGATCCACACGATCGCGCCGGTCAGCGCCAGGCCGATCAGCGAACAGAGCCACAGGTTCAGTGCGCCGCCGTCGAAGCTCGCCATCAGCTGCATGGTGATCGGATAGAACGCGGCCGCGGCCAGCACCGCCGAGACGATCACGCCCTTGTACAGCGCGCCCATGATCGAGCCGCCCGCGCCCACCCGCACGAACAGCGTGCCGATGATCGAGGCGATGATCGACACCGCGCCCAGCAGCAGCGGGTACAGCACCGCGTCGGCACCGGCGTTGCTCAGGGTGAGGCCGCCCAGCAGCATGGTGGCGATCACGGTCACCGCGTAGGTCTCGAACAGGTCGGCCGCCATGCCGGCGCAATCGCCCACGTTGTCGCCTACGTTGTCGGCGATCACCGCGGGGTTGCGCGGGTCGTCCTCGGGGATGCCGGCCTCGACCTTGCCCACCAGGTCGGCGCCCACGTCCGCGCCCTTGGTGAAGATGCCGCCACCCAGGCGCGCGAAGATCGAGATCAACGAGCTGCCGAAGGCCAGGCCCACCAGCGCGTGCAGCGCGTGCTCGCTGGTGATGCCGCTGCGGTTGAGGATCAGCCAGTAGCCGGCCACGCCCAGCAGCGCCAGGCCCACCACCAGCATGCCGGTGATCGCACCGCCGCGGAACGCCACGTTCATCGCGGCGGACAGGCCTTGCCGTGCCGCCTCGGCGGTGCGCACGTTCGCGCGCACCGACACGTTCATGCCGATGTAGCCGGCCGCGCCGGACAGCACCGCGCCGATCAAAAAGCCCACCGCGGTGGGCCAGGAAAGGAAGAAGCCGATCAGCAGGAACAGCACCACGCCGACCAGGGCGATCGTGCCGTACTGGCGGTTGAGATACGCGCGGGCACCCTCCTGGATCGCCGCGGCGATCTCCTGCATGCGTGCATTGCCCGGCGACTGTGCCAGTACCCAACGCGCGGAGATCGCGCCATACAACACTGCCACCACTGCACACGCGAGCACGATCCACCAGCCATACTGCTGCAGCATCGGAGCCTCCCCATGAGATGTAATGGCCGTCCGGAGCGGGCGGTCACGGGGAGTATAGGCAGAGCCCGGCGCGTATCCTGTTGTGCGGCGCAACGTCCTGCGGAAACACGAAGGCCGCGCAGTGCTGCGCGGCCTTCGTCGTCACGGCGCGGGTTCAGCGCATGGCGATATCGAGGATGATGCCGGTGGCGAGCGCGACCAGCAGGTAGTCGTTGTTGCTGCCGCGCACCCAGCCGTAGCCGTGCGGCGGCGGACGCAGGCGGTAGTGGCCGTAGTCGTGCACCACGTAGATCGGGCCGCCGTAGCGATGGCCGCGCTCCCAATGGCGGTAGTGGTCGCGGTGATGGACGACCACGTAGCGGCGATCGTCGCGGTGTCCATGGCCGCGCCGCTCCTGCCAGCCGTGGCGGTCGTGACGGTCGTGACCGCGATCATGGCCGCGGCCGTGGTCGCGATCGGCCAGCGCCAGGCCGCTGGCGGCGAGCAGGGGCAGGGCGAGCATCAGGCTGTACAAGGTCTTCATCGCGGTTCCTCCGGTCGCGCCGACTGACGGCGTGAATGGATCGTATGAAATTGCGTCTGAACGAAAGATATGTCGACGACATGCCACTTCAGGTGCCAGTCAGCGGTCGCCCCGGCGTGGGCCGCGTGTCAGCAGTGATGATCGGGTCGGCATGGCGGCCGCGCATGGCGTAGTAGGCTGCGCGGATGCATCCCACCGACTTCGCGCCGCGTCGCGCCGCCTTTCGCCAGCTGCATGCCCGCGGCTGCTTCATGCTTCCCAACCCCTGGGATCCCGGTTCTGCCCGGGCCTTGCAGGGGCTCGGCTTCAAGGCGTTGGCGACCACCAGCTCGGGCTTCGCGTGGTCGCAGGCGCATGCCGACAATGCGATGGGCGTGGAGGCGGTGCTCGCGCACTGCCGCGCGATCGTGGCGGCCACCGAACTGCCGGTGAACGCCGATTTCGAGGACGGCCACGCCCGCGACCTCAAGGAGCTGGCGGACAACGTGCGCCGCTGCGTCGACACCGGCGTGGCGGGCCTGTCGATCGAGGATTCCACCGGCGATGCCGCGCGGCCGCTGTACGAACTCGACGAGGCCGTGGCGCGCATGCGCGCTGCACGGGCGGCGATCGACGCTTCGGGCCAGGACGTGATGCTGATCGGCCGCGCCGAGTGTTTCCTGGTCGGCCATCCCGATCCGCTGGATGAATCACTGCATCGTCTGCAGGCCTACACCGAAGCGGGCGCGGATTGCCTGTACGCGCCGGGACTGCGCAGCGCCGAGCAGATCGAGGCGGTGGTGCGCGCCGTGGCGCCGAAGCCGGTCAACGTGCTGGTGGGCTACGCCGCGCCGTTCACGCTGGCCGAGCTCGCGAAGCTCGGCGTGCGCCGGATCAGCGTGGGCGGCGCGCTGGCGGGCGCGGCCTGGGGCGGCTTCCTGCGCGCGGCACGTGGTCTGGCCGAAGGGCGCTTCGACGGTTTTGCCGACAACGCCACGCACGCGCAGGTCGACGGCTTGTTCTGAGCGCCGCGTCCGGCGTCTGCCGTGCCGGCATCGCCGCGCGACGTCAGGGTTTGCCCGGTGACCACGCCGCCAGCTTCTTCGCCACCGGCAGATTCTTCAGTTGCACGTAGGCCGGCAGGCCATCCTTGCCGTTGGGCGGCGGCGCTTCGCCGGCGATCAGCGGCGCGAGGTAGCGCCGCGCGGCGGCGGTGATGCCGAAGCCGTCCTTGCGGATGAAACCCTTCGGCAGCTTCTTCTCGCGGTTTGCGATCTTCGTCAGCGGCGCCGGCTCGATCTTCCAGCGGTAGGGCGCGTCGGACGTGCGCACGATCACCGGCATCACCGCGTTCATGCCGGCCAGCGCGCAGTCCACCGCAGCCTTGCCCACGGCGTAGGCCTGCTCGGCGTCCACTTTCGAGGCGAGGTGGCGGGCCGAGCGCTGCAGGTAATCGGGCAGCGCCCAATGCACCTTGTAGCCGAGCTGGCCCTTCACTAGCGTGGCCAGCGTGGGCGCCACGCCGCCGAGCTGCACGTGGCCGAAGGCGTCGCGCGTGCCGGCGTCGGCGAGGAACTGGCCCGCGGCATTGCGGATGCCCTCGGAAGCCACCACGGTGCACCAGCCCACGCGCTCCACGGTGGCCTTCACCTTGGTGAGGAACGTGGCCTCGTCGAACACGTTCTCGGGGAACAGGATCAGGTGCGGCGGCGCATCCGCGCCTTCGCCGGCGAGGCCTGCGGCGGCGGCGATCCAGCCCGCGTGGCGGCCCATCACTTCGAGGATGAACACCTTGGTCGAGGTGGAGGCCATCGAGGCCACGTCGAGGCTGGCTTCCAGCGTGGAGACGGCGGTGTACTTCGCCACCGAGCCGAAGCCGGGGCAGCAGTCGGTGATGGCGAGGTCGTTGTCCACCGTCTTCGGCACGCCGATGCAGCGGATGTCGTAGCCCAGCGCCTTGCCGATCTGCGAGAGCTTGAGCGCGGTGTCGGCCGAATCGTTGCCGCCGTTGTAGAGGAACCAGCGGATGTCGTGGGCGCGGAACACCTCGATCAACCGCTCGTATTCCGCGCGATTCGCCTCCAGCGACTTCAGCTTGTAGCGGCAGCTGCCGAACGCGCCGCCGGGGGTATGGCGCAGGGCCGCGATCGCGGCCTTCGATTCCTTGCCGGTATCGATCAGCTCCTCGCGCAACGCGCCGAGGATGCCGTTGCGTGCGGCGTAGGCCGGCAAGCCCTTGGCGCGGGCGGCCTCGATCACGCCGGCGGCGGTGGCGTTGATCACGGCAGTGACACCGCCGGACTGAGCGTAGAGCAGGCGGCCGGGCGGGGCGTGGCGGGTCGGCATGGGCATCTCCCTGGACGAGGGCCCAGTATCGCGCCGATGCGACGAATGTCGGTACTGCCGCGGCGGTTTTCGTTTGACGCCAATGGCCTCCAAACGCTACCGTGAAACCCATTTCCCAGGGAATCGGCGGCCGTCCGCCGCCATTGTGGAGCGATATGCGACTCGTGCTACTCGGTGCGCCCGGTTCGGGCAAGGGCACCCAGGCCACCCGGCTGAAGAACGACCTGGGCGTGCCGCACATCTCCACCGGCGACATGCTGCGTGCGGCCGTGGCCGCGGGTACGCCCACCGGCCTCAAGGCCAAGGCGGTGATGGACGCCGGCAAGCTGGTCTCCGACGACATACTGCTCGCGATGCTGGAAGAGCGCCTGGCCCAGGCCGACGCGAAAGCCGGCTTCATCCTCGACGGCTACCCGCGCAACCTCGCCCAGGCCGACGCGCTCGACCACCTGCTGGCCCGCATCGGCCAGCCGCTGGACGCGGTGGTGAAGCTGGACGTGCCGAACGAGGTGATCATCGGCCGCTGCGAGATCCGCTACGCCGCCGAGCACCGCAAGGACGACGACCCGGCCGTGGTGCGCGACCGCCTCAAGGTCTACGCCGAGCAGACCGCGCCGGTGGCGGACTTCTACGCCAAGCGCGGCAAGCTGCAGGTGGTCGATGGCGTGGGTGAGCTGGACGAGGTCACCGCGCGGGTGAAGCGTGCGCTCAAGGCCGAATCGGCGGCCGCGAACGGCTGATCGCTTTCCCTCTCCCGCTTGCGGGAGAGGGTTGGGGTGAGGGCGCTCTTGATTCGATTCGCCTTGCGTGAGTTTTCCCGCAAGTCCCGTACCCTCCCCCCCCCAACCCCTCTCCCGGTGGGAGAGGGGAGTTGGCTCGAAGGAACCCCGGCACCATGCGTCTGCACATCCTCGGCATCTGCGGCACCTTCATGGGCGGCGTGGCCGCGCTGGCGCGCGAACTGGGGCATGAGGTCGAAGGATCCGACGCCAACGTCTACCCGCCGATGAGCACCCAGCTCGAAGCGCTGGGCATCCGGCTGATGGACGGCTATGCGGCCGAACACCTGCAGCCCGCACCGGATCTTGTGGTGGTGGGCAACGCGATGACGCGTGGCAACCCCGCGGTGGAATACATGCTCGACGCGCAGCTGCGCTACGTCTCCGGCCCGCAGTGGCTGGGCGAGACGGTGCTGGCCGGGCGCGAGGTGCTGGCGGTGGCCGGCACCCACGGCAAGACCACCACGACCAGCCTGCTGGCGCACCTGCTCGACAGCGCGGGTATGGCGCCGGGTTTTCTGATCGGCGGCGTGCCGGACAATTTCGGCGTGTCGGCCCGGCTGGGAGGAAAAAACCGGGGTCAGAGTGGCCTTTCGCTTGCGAAAGGCCACTCTGACCCCGGTTTTTCACCATTTGTGATTGAAGCGGACGAATACGACACCGCGTTCTTCGACAAGCGCTCGAAGTTCGTGCATTACCGCCCGCGCATCGCGATCCTCAACAACCTCGAATATGACCACGCGGACATCTTCCCCGACGTGGCGGCGATCCAGCGCCAGTTCCACCACCTGGTGCGCACCGTGCCGGGCAACGGCCGGCTGATCGTCAACGCGCACGACGAACGCCTTGCCGAGGTGCTGGCGATGGGCTGCTGGACACCGGTGGAGAGCTTCGGCATCGGCCGCGGCGACTGGCAGGCCGAGCTGATCGAAGCCGACGGCAGCGCATTCCGCGTGCTGCGCAAGGGCGAACTTCTGGGCGAAGTGCATTGGTCGTTGCTCGGCAACCACAGCGTGATGAATGCGCTGGCCGCGCTCGCTGCGGCGACAGCCGCCGGTGCCGATCCGCATGCCTTGCTGCCGGCCTTCGCCAGCTTCGAGAGCGTGAAGCGGCGCATGGAGCTGGTGGGCGAGGTAGGTGGCGTGCGCGTCTACGACGACTTCGCCCATCACCCCACCGCGATCGCCACCACGCTGGCCGGGCTGCGCGCGAAGGTGGGCAAGGCGCGCATCCTGGTGGCGCTGGAGCCGCGCTCGAACTCGATGCGCCTCGGCGCGCATGCCGAAGCGCTGGCGCCCTCGCTGGCCGATGCCGACGCGGTGGTGTTCCTGCATCGGCCCGAGTTGCCGTGGGATGCGCACCGCGTCACCGACGCGTTGCAGGGGCGCGGCAGCACGGCGCCCGGCGTCGATGCACTGCTCGCGGCGCTGCGCGCGCAGGCTCGGCATGGCGACCACGTGGTGTTCATGTCCAACGGCGGCTTCGAGGGCGCGCCGCGACGCTTCGTCGAGTTGCTTGCCTGACGCCACCCTCCCCGAACGGGGAGGGCCACACTATCAGGCGGCAGCCGTGGCGCGGCGAGGCTGTTCGGCCGCCATGCGCGTCAGCACCCGTTCCATGCGCACGAACACCTCGCGCAGCTGCACCGGCTGCGGCAGCAGGGTGAGGCGCAGGTGGCGGCTGGACGGCACGTTGAAGCTGGTGCCGGGCACCACCAGCACCTGTTCCTCTTCGAGCAGGCGCAGCGCGAAGGCCTCGTCGTCGAATACGGGCATGCGATCGGCGCGCACCTGAGGGAAGGCGTACAGCGCGCCGGCGGGCGCCACCACGTCGAGGAACGCGCTGGCGGCCACGCCGTCGAGCACGGCTTGGCGCGCCTCGTGCAGCCGTCCGCCCGGTGCGGTGAGCGCGGTGATGGTGGGGGCGTCCGCGAGCGCCGGGATCACCGCCCATTGCGCGGTGACGTTCGCGCACAGGCGCAACGCGGCGAGCAACTGCAGCGCGTCGCGGTAATCGGCGCTGCGCGCGGGGGCGCCGGAAAGCGAGAGCCAGCCCACCCGGTAGCCGCAGGCGCGGTGCACCTTGCTGAGGCCGCCGAGGCTCACGCAGGGCAGCTGGCCGGCGACTTCCGCCAGTGGCTGGAACGGCGCGTCGTCGTAGAGGATCTCGTCGTAGATCTCGTCGGCCAGCAGCAGCAGGCCGTGGTGCGCGGCCACCGCCACGATGCGCTCCAGCAGCGCGCGCGGGTAGACCGCGCCGGTGGGGTTGTTCGGGTTGATCAGCACCAGCGCGCGGGTGCGCGGCGTCACCAGCGCCTCGATCTCGTCGGGATCGGGCAGGTGGCCGTGCTCGGCGAGGCAGCGGTAGTAGCGCGGCTTGCCACCGTTCAAGATGGTGGCGGCGCTCCACAGCGGGTAGTCGGGGCTGGGCAGCAGCACCTCGTCGCCCGGCTGCAGCAGGGCGCGCAGCGACAGGTCGATCAGTTCGCTGACGCCATTGCCGATGAAGATGCGCTCCACCTCCACGCCACGGGCGCCGCGGGCGCGCTGCTGCGCGGCGATCGCCTCGCGGGCCGCTTCCAGGCCCTGCTCGTGGCCGTAGGCCTCGCTTTCGGGCAGGTGGGCGGCGATCGCCTCGCGCAGGTGCGCCGGCGTCTGGAAGCCGTAGCGGCCGGGGTTGCCGATGTTGAGCTTGATGATGTCGCGGCCGGCGGCCTCCAGCTCGCGGGCGCGCCGGGTGAGTGCGCCGCGGATCTCGTAACGCACGTCCGCCAGATGCGTGCTGGGTCTGATCGAAGCCAACGCCGGAATCCTCGGGTTCTGGGCCGGCACGTGGCCGGATTGCCGCCGATGCTAGCAGCATGCTGCGCTGCAGCGCGAGTCGCCGGAAAGGCAGTAGGCGGGCATTTCCGGGGCAGGGCATAATCGCCCGATCAGCGGAAGTCCACCACACATGAGCGATGCCGAAACGACTGAACGGCTGCGGCGCATCGGCTGGCGCGGCAAGGCCTTGCCGGCGACCGGTCGGCGGCTGGCGCGGGTGGTGGCGCAACACCGCACCGGCTACGAGCTGCACGACGGCGAACGCAGTTTCGGCGCGCAGCCGGCGGGGCAGTTCCTGAAGCGCAGCCTCGATCCGGCCGAGCGGCCGGCAGTAGGCGATTTCGTGGAGATCGAGCCCGGCCAGCCGCCGCACATCGTCGCCGTGCTGCCGCGGCGCAGCGTGCTGTCGCGCGCTGCCGCGGGTGAACGCTACGCGCGGCAGATCATCGCCACCAACATCGACTACGTGCTGGTGCTCACCGGGCTGGACGGCGACTACAACCCCGCGCGCATCGAGCGCTACCTCTCGCTGATCGAGGATTCCGGCGCGCGGCCGGTGGTGCTCTTGAGCAAGCCCGATCTGCACGACGACGCCCGCGAACGCATAGCCGAACTGCACGCGCGGCTGGCGCCCGGCACCGCCGTCCATGCGATCAACGGCAAGGACGCAGCCAGCGCGGCGCTGCTCGCGCCCTACCTGCAATCCGGCGACAGCGCGGTGCTGGTGGGCTCCTCCGGCGCCGGCAAGTCCACGCTCACCAACACCTTGCTCGGCATCGACAAGATGGCCACCAGTGCGGTGCGTCACCACGACAGCCGCGGCCGCCACACCACCACGCATCGCGCGCTGCTGCAACTGCCCACCGGTGGCTGCCTGATCGACACCCCCGGCATGCGCGAGCTGAAACTCACCGGCGAGGAGAACCTCGACCTGTTCGCTGACATCGAGGAGCTGGCCGAGGCCTGCCGCTTCGCCGACTGCGGCCACGGCAGCGAACCGGGCTGCGCGGTGCAGGCCGCGCTCGACAGTGGCGAACTGTCGCCCGAGCGCTGGCGCAACTACCTCAAGCTGCGCGACGAGCGCGAGGAGCAGGCCAGTACGCTGGAGGCGAAGCTGCGCCGCCAGCGCGGCGGCCGGCCGATCGAGCGGCCGCACGCGCCGCGCGGTCGGCGGGAACGGGAATGATGCACTTGCGATCCGGCCTAGCTGCTCGTCATTCCGGCCTGCGCCGGAATGACGGCTGGATGTTTCGTTCTGACGATGGTGTGACCGTCGACGCCGAAAGGATGTCGGCATGAACAGCATCGCCCCCGCCCTGCAACCCGTCGCCGCGCTCGACCAGCGCCTGCTGGCCGCGGCGAAGGGCATCCGCATCCTGCCCACGGTGGCGTGGCCGGCCTCGCTGGAAAACCGCATGATCGCGGACTACGCAGCGGGCCGCTTCGCCTTGCCCACGGTGCAGTACCAGAGGCCCGATCTCGCTGCCGCGCGCGCCGAGCTGGCGGCGATCGAACGCGAGGCGACGGCGCTGGGCGGCGATCCGCTGGGCGATTACCTCGCGCGTACCGCCGAGTCCTGGCGCATCGCGGCGGAGATGCTGGAGGCGGTGGGCACCGCCGGGGTCAGCGCACCGTCGATCGCGCTGTACGGCCGGCCCGGTGACGCGCTTCCCGGCAGCCAGCGCAGCAACCTCGATGCGGCGCGCTATTTCGTGGAGCTGTCGGACGAATTGGGCGCCGACCTGCTCGCCGACGACGCCCGCGAGGGCATCAGTGCCGAGACGCTGCGCGACGAGCTGGCGAAAACCCTGGACGATTTCTTCGGCGCGGACACGGTGAAGGTGGAGGTCGACCCCGAGCTCACCGCCAAGGCGGCCGCCGGCGCCACCCGCATCCGCCTGCGCGGCGGCGCCAGTTTCACGGACTACGATCGCCACCAGTTGCTGGCGCACGAGGCGCTGGTGCACACGCTCACCGCGCTGAACGGCCGCGCCCAGCCGCTGCTGGCCTCGCTGGGACGCACCTCGCCGCGCGTCACCGCCACCCAGGAAGGTCTCGCGGTGTTCGCCGAGCTGATGTCGGGCGCGATCGACATCGCGCGGCTGAAGCGCATCAGCCTGCGCATCCTGGCGATCGACATGGCGCTGTCCGGCGCCGACTTCGTCGAGGTCTACAAGTTTTTCGTCGAACACGGGCAGAGCGCGGCGGACAGCTTCCATTCCGCCCAGCGCGTGTTCCGCGGCGTGCCGCCAGGCGGCGGCGCGGCGTTCGCCAAGGACAACGTCTACCTCAGCGGCCTGCTCACGGTGCACACCTTCTTCCGCTGGGCGCTGAAAGAGCGGCGCCTGGAGATGCTGCGCCACCTGTTCGCCGGCAAGCTCACCCTGCATGACGTGGTGGCGCTGCAGCCGCATTTCGAATCCGGCGCGATCGCGCCGCCGCGCTGGCTGCCGCCGTGGATGCAGCACGTGCATGGTTTGGCTGGCAAGCTGGCGTTCTCGGTGTTCGTCAACGGCATCCGCATGGGCAAGGTGCATGCCGACGAATTGTCGCTGGGCGTGTAGCCGCAGCTGGCTTGGCGCCCCGGTGCTACCATGACGCAGGCCGCACCGCGGCCTCCTGAACCCCACGAAAAGCCCCCATGGCCAACTCCGAAGACCTGCGCCTCGCCGCGCTCGAGTATCACCGTCACCCGCGCCCGGGCAAGATCAAGGTCGCCCCGACCACGCCACTGCTGACCCAGCGCGACCTGTCGCTGGCGTATTCGCCGGGTGTGGCCTACGCCTGCGAGGCGATCGTCGAGGATCCGAACGCGGCCAGCGAGATGACCGCGCGCGGCAACCTGGTCGCGGTAATCACCAACGGCACCGCGGTGCTGGGTCTGGGCGACATCGGCCCGCTCGCTGGTAAACCAGTCATGGAAGGCAAGGGCGTGCTGTTCCAGAAGTTCGCCGGCGTGGACGTGTTCGACATCGAACTGGCCGAGCGCGACCCGGACAAGCTGGTCGACATCATCGCCGCGATGGAACCCACCTTCGGTGGCATCAACCTCGAAGACATCAAGGCGCCTGAGTGCTTCATCGTCGAGCGCAAGCTGCGCGAGCGCATGAAGATCCCGGTGTTCCACGACGACCAGCACGGCACCGCGATCATCGTGGGCGCCGCCGTGCTCAACGCGCTCGAAGTGGTGGGCAAGAAGATCGCGGACGTGAAGGTCGCCACCACCGGCGCCGGCGCGGCCGGCATCGCCTGCCTCGACATGCTGGTGGCGCTGGGCGTGAAGCCCGAACACATCCTCGCGTTCGACCGCGAGGGCGTGATCTACACCGGCCGCGACCACTTGGACCCGGACAAGGCGCGCTATGCGCGCGACACCGACAAGCGCACGCTGGCCGAGATCGTGGCCGGCGCCGACGTGTTCCTGGGTCTCTCCGCCGGCGGCATCCTGAAGCCGGAGATGGTGGCCACGATGGCCGCGAAGCCGGTGATCCTGGCGCTGGCCAACCCGAACCCGGAGATCCTGCCGGAGGACGCCAAGCGGGTGCGCCCGGACTGCATCATCGCCACCGGCCGTTCGGATTATCCGAACCAGGTCAACAACGCGCTGTGCTTCCCGTACATCTTCCGCGGCGCGCTGGACGTGGGCGCCACCGTCATCAACGAGGCGATGAAGACCGCCTGCGTGCGCGCGATTGCCGAGCTGGCTCGCATGGAAGCCTCTGACCTCGGCAGCGCCTACGGCGGCGAGGTGCCCACCTTCGGCGCCGACTACCTGATCCCGCGGCCGTTCGACCGGCGTCTGCTGGTGATGCTGGCGCCCGCGGTGGCGCAGGCGGCGATGGATTCCGGCGTGGCCACGCGACCCATCACCGACATGGACGCGTACAAGGAGAAGCTCGGCCAGTTCATCTACCGCACCGGCCTCATCATGAAACCGGTGTACGACCGCGCCAAGGCCGATCCGAAGCGCGTGGTCTATGCCGAGGGCGAGGAGGAAACCGTGCTGCGCGCGGTGCAGAGCGTGGTCGACTACAAGCTGGCCAAGCCGATCCTGATCGGCCGCCCCGACGTGATCGAGATGCGCATCGAGCGGCTCGGCCTGCGCCTGCGCCCCGGCGTGGATTTCGAGCTCACCAACATCAACGACGACCCGCGCTTCAACGACTACTGGCAGCAGTACCACGCGATGACCGAGCGCCGTGGCGTGACGCCGGACGCGGCGAAGAACCTGATGCGCTCGCGGCCCACCCTGATCGCCGCGATGATGGTGGAGCGCGGCGAGGCCGACGCGATGATCTGCGGCCTGGTCGGCCGTTACCACAAGAAACTCGGCTACCTGCGCAGCGTGTTCGGGCTGGACCCGGGCGTGCAGTGCACCTCGGCGATGACCGGCGTGATCAACGACAAGGGCGCGTGGTTCTTCCTCGACACCCACGTGCAGTTCGACCCCGGTGCCGAGCAGATCGCCGAGGCCACCCTGCAGGCTTCCTATCGCCTGAAGCTGTTCGGCGTCGAACCCAAGGTGGCGCTGCTGTCGCATTCCAACTTCGGCAGCCACGACAACCCCAGTGCGGTGAAGATGCGCAAGGTGCGCGAGATCCTCAAGGCGCGCGCGCCGAAGCTGGACATGGACGGCGAGATGCAGGCCGACACCGCGTGGGACGAGGTGCTGCGTCGGCGCATCTTCCCGGGCACCACGCTGAGCGGGCGCGCGAACCTGTTCGTGCTGCCCAACCTCGACGCCGCCAACATCGTCTACAACATGGTGCGGGTGATGACCGACGGCGTGGCGATCGGGCCGATCCTGATGGGCGTGGACAAGCCGGCCCACATCCTCACCACCGCCTCCAGCGTGCGCCGCGTGGTCAACATGACCGCGGTCGCCGCCGTGGATGCGCAGATCCGCGCCCGCGGCTAGCGCGCTGTCGAAGACAGCGCGCTAGCCGCGGGCAAAGGATGAGGTCGACGTCGAAGCCGGACGTTCCTTCGCCCCGAGGCGCTTGGCAAGCGAACCCGCTCACCGCGTTCGCCTCCTCTCCCCTTTGGGGGAGAGGATTGAGGTGAGGGGCGGGTGCTCGCGCAAACGCAGCAGAGGAGCGCGCTTCGTTGCCCCTGCATCGCCAGCCTGCCCCTCACCCCGGCCCTTTTCCCAGAAGGGAGAGGGAGAAAATGGCCCACCCATGCGCCCCCGCATGGCCGTCCATCGACGGACGTCCAACTGGCAGCGATGTGCCGCGAAGGCTAGACTTGGACGTCGGCCTGCCGCTTCCCCGGCGACGGCTTCCCCTACAGGCATCTGCGCCGCGCGGCGCAGCGGAGAATCTTCCATGGATCAGCTCGACGACGTCCTCAACCAGGATCTCGATCCCACCGAAACCCGCGAGTGGATCGATTCGCTCAGCGCGGTCATCAACCATGACGGCACCGAGCGCGCGCACTACCTGCTGGAGCAGATGGTCGACTCGACGCGCCGTGCCGGCGGCTACCTGCCGTTCGATCCCACCACCGCCTACGTCAACACCATCGCGCCGGCCAACGAGGCGAAGAGCCCGGGCGACGCGGCGATGGAATGGCGCATCCGCTCGCTGATCCGCTGGAACGCGATGGCGATGGTGGTGCGCGCGAACCGCAAGCCGGGCGAGCTGGGCGGGCATATCGCGAGTTTCGCCTCGTCGGCCACGCTGTACGACGTGGGCTTCAACCACTTCTGGCGCGCGCCCAGCGCCGATCATCCGGGCGACCTGGTGTTCCACCAGGGCCATTCCAGCCCCGGCATCTACGCGCGCTCCTTCCTCGAAGGCCGTTTTGCCGAAGACCAGCTCGACCTCTTCCGTTCCGACGTGATCGGCCACGGCCGTTCGCTGACCTCCTACCCGCACCCGTGGCTGATGCCGGACTACTGGCAGGTGCCCACGGTGTCGATGGGCCTGGGCCCGATCCAGGCGATCTACCAGGCGCAGTTCTTCAAGTACCTGGAGAACCGCGGGCTGGTGCCGAAGACCGACCGCAAGGTGTGGTGCTTCCTGGGTGACGGCGAGACCGACGAGCCGGAGTCGCTCGGTGCGATCGCGCTGGCCGGCCGCGAAGGCCTGGACAACCTGGTGTTCGTGATCAACTGCAACCTGCAGCGCCTGGACGGTCCGGTGCGCGGCAACGGCAAGATCATCCAGGAGCTGGAAGGCGTGTTCCGCGGCGCCGGCTGGAACGCGATCAAGGTGATCTGGGGTTCCTACTGGGATCCGCTCCTCGCGCGCGACAAGGACGGCGTGCTGCGCAAGCTGATGATGGAAACCGTCGACGGCGAGTACCAGGCCTGCAAGGCCTTCGGCGGCGCGTACACGCGCGAGCATTTCTTCGGCAAGTACCCGCAGACGCGCGAGATGGTCGCCAACCTCAGCGACGATGACATCTGGCGCCTCAATCGCGGCGGCCACGACCCGCACAAGGTCTACGCGGCCTACCACGCGGCGTCGACCACCAAGGGCATGCCCACGGTGATCCTCGCCAAGACGGTGAAGGGCTACGGCATGGGCATCGGCACCGGCGAGTCGCAGAACCCCACCCACCAGCAGAAGAAGCTGGACGACGAGGCGGTGCGGCATTTCCGCGACCGTTTCCAGATCCCGATCGCCGACGACAAGCTGCACGAGGTGCCGTACTACCACCCCGGCAAGAACTCGCCGGAAGTGGAATACATGATGGAGCGCCGCCGCGCGCTGGGCGGCTTCCTGCCGCAGCGCCGCCGCAAGGCCGAGGCCAAGCTGAAGGCGCCCGAGCTGGCCGCCTTCGCGCAGATCACCTCCGGCACCGGCGAGCGCGAGATCAGCACCACGATGGCGCTGGTGCGCGGGATGAACCTCTTGCTGCGCGACAAGCAGCTCGGCGAGCGCGTGGTGCCGATCGTCGCCGACGAGGCGCGTACCTTCGGCATGGAGGGCATGTTCCGCCAGATCGGCATCTACGCGCCGTTCGGCCAGAAATACCGCCCGCAGGATTCCGACCAGCTGCTGTACTACCGCGAGGACCAGAAGGGCCAGGTGTTGCAGCAGGGCATCAGCGAAGCCGGCGGCATGGCTTCGTGGATGGCGGCGGCCACCAGCTACAGCATCAGCAACCAGGCGATGCTGCCGTTCTTCATCTACTACTCGATGTTCGGCTTCCAGCGCATCGGCGACCTGTGCTGGGCCTCCGGCGACATGCGCGCGCGCGGCTTCCTGGTCGGCGGCACCGCCGGCCGCACCACGCTCAACGGCGAGGGCCTGCAGCACGAGGACGGCCACTCGCACCTGATGGCCGGCACGATCCCGAACGTGAAGGCGTACGACCCCACCTTCTCCTATGAAGTGGCGGTGATCCTGCAGGACGGCGTGCGCAGCATGATGCAGGAGCAGGAGGACCACTATTACTACGTCACCGTGATGAACGAGAACTACGTTCATCCGGACATGCCCGAGGGCAGCGCCGAGGGCATCATCAAGGGCATGTACCTGTTCAAGGACGGCGGCAAGCCCAAGAAGGGCGAGCCGCGCGTGCAGCTGCTGGGTTCCGGCACCATCCTGCGCGAGGTGATCGCGGCGGCCGAACTGCTGGACAAGGACTTCGGCGTGAAGTCCGACATCTGGTCCTGCCCCAGCTTCATCGAGCTGCGCCGCGACGGCTTCGACGCCGAGCGCTGGAATCGCCTGCATCCCGAGGACAAGCCGCGCGTGCCCTACGTGGCCAGCCTGCTGGAAGGCCGCGGCGGCCCGGCGATCGCCGCCACCGACTACGTGCGCGAATACGCCGACCAGATCCGCGCCTTCCTGCCCGACGGCATGCGCTACACCGTGCTCGGCACCGACGGCTACGGCCGCTCGGACACCCGTGCGCACCTGCGCGAGTTCTTCGAGGTGGACCGCCACTGGATCGCCCACGCCGCGCTGGCCGCGCTGGCGAAGGACGGCAAGGTCAATGCCAAGGACGTGGCCCGCGCGATCAAGGAATACAAGCTCGATCCGGAGAAGCCCAACCCGATCACGGTGTGAGCGGTTCGCAATGACCAAGAGAAAACCCGCCGCGAGGCGGGTTTTCTTGTCTGGGGCGTGTGCCCACGAATGGCCGTCCGTTTGATTCCGGCGACCATCGGAGATCGCCAAGGGATCATTCGGATAGCCGGCGCTGGATCGCCTCCAGCGCATGCCCGCGCGTCTCGACCCCGTGGCGCGCCAGCAGCCAGCCGGCGGCGGCCATCGGCAGCGCGATCAGCAGCGCCGACAGCGCGAAGTGCGAGAACAGCCCCAGCACGCCCAGCGCCGCGCCCAGGATGCCGCCGAACTTCGAGCTGGCGGCGATCAGGCCCGAGCCGGTGCCGCGCAGGTGCACGGGATAGATCTCCGCCGAGTACGGAATCATCGTGGCGATCACGCCGCCGCTGCTCACCAGCAGCGCCGCCGTGGCGGCGACCATGACGGCCTCGGCGCGCATGCCGGTGAACGCGATCGCACAGAATGCGAGCAGCGCCAGCGCGGTCAGCGCGATGAACAGCACCAGGGTGCGGAAGCTGCTCCAGCGCTGATACAGCCACACCACCGCGGCCGTGCCCGGCACCGCCAGCAGCGCAGAACGCGCGATCAAGGCGCTGGAGGCCTGCGCATCCAGCCCGAGCCGCGCCAGGTTGGCCGGCAGCCACAGCAGGAAGCCGAAATTCACCAGGCCCCAGGCCAGTCCGCAGCTGCCCAGCCCCAGCGTGAGCCGTGCATGCCGACCGCGCAGCAACTGGCGCAGGTCGGCCGCGGGATGCTCGGCCTCCATGATCGGCGGATCGCTGTCGACGCCCGTGGGATCCGCGCGCAGCGCCGCCGGCGAACCGGCGAAGCGCGCCAGCACGGCGCGCGCCTGCGCATGCAGGCCGGCATCGGCGAGGAAGCGCGGCGACTCCGGAATGTAGCGGTTGATGAACACGATCAGTGCGCCGGTCGGCAGGTTCAGCAGCCACAGCGCGCGCCAGCTGAAGGACGGCATCAGCGCGGTGGCCGCGCCCGAGGCGGCGAGATAACCCGCCGAGGTGCCCAGCCCGCCCAGCGCCACCAGCAGCCAGCCGCGGTGGGCTGCCGGCACGGTCTCGGCCATCAGGGTGAACGCGATCGGCAACATGCCGCCCGCCGCCGCGCCCATCAGGAAGCACATCGCCAGGTTCCAGCCGAATACCGGCATCGTGCCGCAGATCGCGGTGCCCATGAACAGCAGCGCCGACAACAGGATCGAGGCGCGACGGCCGAACCGGTCGGCCAGCCGCCCCCACACCACCGAACCGAGCGCGGTGCCGGTGAGCGCCGACAGCGCCAGCCAGCCCGCGGTGGTCATGCCGATGCCGTATTCCGCGGTCATGCCCGGCATCACGAAAGCCAGCGAGGCCGGCTTCATCACGTCGATCGCCAGCGCCACCGACAGCGCTGCTGCGAGGATCCAGTGCGCGCGATTCAGCGGTGCGCGATCCGCGATGTGCAGGTGTGGCTGGCTGTCGTGCTCCTGGCGGTTGCGCCGCATCTGCGCCAGTCGCGGCATCAGGCCGTAGCCGGCCAGCAGCACGCCACCGGGGATCAGCACCATGCCCACGAGCATGCCGGTGTCCATCGGCATGCCGGCAAGCTGGTAATGCATCGGCGCCGCCATCAGGTACATCGGCAGATGCAGCAGCACGCCGGCCGCCACCGCGACGCAACCCAGCCAGAACGCGAGCGGATGATGGAAACGCAGTTCCTGGGACATGGCGACCGTCGAAAGAATGACGATCGCCAGCTTAGCAGTGGCGTCGCTGCGCGAAGTCGCGCTTGCTCAGTCCTCGTCGCTGTCGCGCAGCACCCGGCGCAGCAGCAGGAACGCGCCGATGGTGCCGGCCACGATCGCGACGGTGGCGACCGGATGGCGGTTCACCTGGCGCCTGAGTCGCCGGTAGCGGTAGTTCGTCTCGTCGACGAAGTCTTCGGCCGCGCGGGCCAGCCGGCGCCGGTAGCCCTCGCCATCGAAACGCGCCGCCGCATTGCGCCCGTGGGCGATCCAGCCGCGCGCGGTATCGCCGGCGTCACCGGCGTAGCGGCGCGCGCGGTCGCCGAGCTCGTCCAGGCGTTCTTCGATGTCGCGACGGGTACTCATGACGGACTCCTGCAGGAACCGGCACCACGCTGCCAGCGCCGGCGTGAGCTGCGTGTAAACGGCGCGTCGTGGCGTTCAGTCGGCGAGCGCGTATTCGCCGCCGCGCTCCAGCGCGCGCTGGTACGCCGGGCGCGCATGGATGCGTTCAAGGAGCGCCCACAGCCGCGGCCGGCCGGCATCGAGGCCGGCGCGCGCGGCGGCGGCCTCCAGCGGAAAGCTCAGCGCGATGTCGGCGACGCCGAACGCATCGCCGCCGAACCACGCACTCTTGCCCAGTTCGGCTTCGAGGTAGTCCAGATGCAGCGCGATCTGCGGATCGACGAAGCCGCGCTGCACCTTGCCGGCGATGCCGCGCGCCACCGGCTTGACGAAGAACGGCGCGGGGGCCATTGCGACGCGGCGGAACACCAGCTTCAGCAGCAGCGGCGGCATCAGCGAGCCTTCCGCGTAATGCAGCCAGTAGTCGCAGCGCAGGCGCTGCGGTGTGCCGTGAGCGGGAATCAGGCTGCCGCTGCCGTAGCGGTCGGCGAGGTAGCCAAGGATGGCGCCGGACTCGGCCAGCACCAGCCCGTCGTCCTCGATCACCGGCGACTTGCCCAGCGGATGCACCGCGTGCAATTCCGGCGGCGCCAGCATCGTCTTCGGATCGCGCTGGTAGCGGCGGAGTTCGTAGGGCAGGCCGAGTTCTTCCAGCAGCCACAGCACGCGCTGCGAGCGCGAGTTGTTCAAGTGGTGGACGACGATCACGCGGCGCTCCTGTTTGAACGGAATTTGTCCGGCAGCTCGGCACCGTCGAAGCGCAGCCGATGGCCGTCGGGTCGATCCCGGTCGCGTCGAAACGGACTCGGTCGGATGTTTCGTCGCCGCTCATGACCGGCTCCGGCCCGAAGTCGCCTCCGCCGCCCGATCAACGGTTGGCGCGCATACCCAAGGCGGCCCAAGCATTCTCCAAGCATTCCCTCGCGCCCGGCTCGTCAAACCCTCAAGACCTGCCGGGGCAGGGCGGGAAGACTACACCTGCCGCTGCGTCGCAGTGGCCCGTTTCCGCCAGCCAAGGAGGCCATGCCATGAAAACCCTGCTCTGCACCCTTGCCATCGCCCTGTTGCCCTGCGCCGGCCCCGCGTTGGCCGGCGAGCCCACCAGCCTCATCATTGCGTGCCCGGCCGACCACCTGCCGAAGGCAGCTGACGTCGTGCGCGTGTTCGACCAGCACAACCTCGGCGAGGTCTTTGAGCTGCGCCAGCGCGTGCTCGATTACGCGCGTCACGAATGCCGTCCCGGGGTCGGCTACGTCCGGGTCGTCGCGGCGCCGGTGCCGGCCAAAGCGCAGGCTCTGCCGCGCACGCTGGCCAAGCGCTGAGCCGTCGACATCGTCGAGCCAAGCGATGCGGACGTTCAGTAGATCTCACCCACGCAACAGCGCAGGCTGCCGCCGGCCTTCTCGATCTCGGAGAGATCCACCGTGCCGAGGCGGAAGCCCCAGCCGGCCAGCGCGTCGCGCTGCTCGCCGGTGAGCGAGGCGGCGGCCACGGCGCTCATCCACACGCGATCCTCGCTTAGTGTGATCGCGTTGGCGGCGTAGGCCTGCTTCTGCGCGGGCGAGAGCCACAGCGCACGGTTGCCATAGGCCTGCGCGATCGCCTGCGGCACCGCCGGATCGGCGAAGCCGTCGGCGGCGAGAATCGCCGCGCGGCCGGCGAGCAGGGCGAACACCACGTTGGTGTGGTACTCGCCTGGCGCCAGCTCGAAGGCGTAGGTGAGGCGCAGGCCGAACGCCCGGTGCATCGCCTCGGCGCCGGCGAGGTCGCAGCGTTCGCTCAGGCCGCAGTAGCCGATGCCGCGGGCGCGGTCGATCACCAGCGAGCCGGTGAGCTCGGCGACCAGGTTGTCGCAGCCGGACAGGTCGATCTCGTCGTAGCCCAGCAGCTCGCCGAAGAAGGCGCGGATGTCGGTGCGTTCCGCCTCGCGCTGGCGCACGGCATGGCGCATGCGGCCCACTACCAGCGTGTCCGGCGCGGTGCCGAACACGTTGTTCGGGAACACCGCATCGGGCGTGGTCGCATCGCCGGGGAACACGATCACGGGCACGTCCGCGCGCAGGGCTTGCGCCAGCGCCTGATGCTGGGCCAGCGCGCGCAGTGGGTCGACGGATTGCTCCATCGCCATGTAGCGATTGTCGCGCGCCGATTCCGCCGCCAGCGAGAAATCCGCCGGCGCCACGAGGAACGCTCCGCGCGCGGTGGCAGTGGCGCTGGGCAGGGGCGCGAGCGTGGCGAAGGCGTCGAGGAAGTCGGTCGGTGTCGCGACGATCACGGGCAAGTCCGGCGAGATGGTGCGAGGGGCGTTCTCAAAGTGTATCGGCTGCCGCTTCCGTGGCATCCGGCGTGGGTTCCACGTGCAGCTGCTGGCGTCGGCGCAGGCCGGGGAACATCGCCATCCACGCACCCACCACCAGCAGCGTGCCGATGCCGCCGACCACCGCGGAACCCACCGCGCCCAGCCAGGCGGCGAGCATGCCCGACTCGAATTCGCCGAGCTGGTTGGAGGTGTTGATGAAGATGGAGTTCACCGCGTTGACCCGGCCGCGCATCGCGTCGGGCGTGTCCAGCTGCACCAGCGAGCCGCGGATCACCATGCTCACCATGTCGAACGCGCCCAGCGCGAACAGCGCGGCCAGCGACAGCCACAGCGCGCTGGAGACGGCGAACACCAGGGTCGCCACGCCGAAGCCGGCCACGGAAGCGAACATGGTCATGCCCACGCGGCGTTGCAGGTCGTGCTTCGCCAGCCACAGCGACATCAGCAGTGCACCCACCGCGGGCGCCGCACGCAGCAGACCCAGGCCCCACGGGCCGGTGTGCAGGATGTCGCGCGCGAAGATCGGCAGCAGCGCGGTGGCGCCGCCCAGCAGCACCGCGAACAGGTCCAGCGAGATCACGCCCAGCACGTCCTTGCGCTCGCGGATGAAGTGCACGCCGGCGAACAGCGACTTCAGCGTGGCCGGCTCGCGCTTCGGCGGCGTCTGCTCGTAGCGCAGCAGCGCCATCATCGTGGCGGCGACCAGGTACAGCGCGGCGGCACTGAGATACACCACGCCCGGCCCCGCCACGTAGAGCAGGCCGCCCACCGCGGGGCCGAGGATCATCGCCATCTGGAACGCCGAACCGCTCACCGCCACCGCGCGCGGCAGGATCGCCGGCGGCACCAGTGCCGGCAGCAGCGACTGCATCGAGGGCGATTCGAACGCCTTGGCCACGCCGATCGCGAACACCAGCGCGAGGATGCCGGTCTCGTGGATGCGATGGGTCAAGGTCAGCACGGCCAGCAGCACGATGGCCGTCCATTCCACGACCTGCCCGATCAGCACCACGCGCCGGCGCTCATACTGGTCGGCCACGTGCCCCGCCGGCAGCGCCAGCAGCACCGAGGGGATGAACTGCACCAGTCCGATCAGGCCGAGGTCGAAGGCGCGCCCGGTGATCGCGTAGATCTGCCAGCCCACCGCCACCGACAGCATCTGGAAGCCGAAGCCGGAGGCGACACGTGCGCACCAGAACTGCACGAAGGCGCGGTGGCGCAGCGGCGAATCGGGCTGTGGGGACATGGATCGTGCAGGGCGGGAAACCGCCAGTTTAACCGGCCCATCCGACAGGCATGTGGCGGCACGACACGATCAGCCCGTGCGTGTGAAGCCGTCCGCGCTCCAACCCTCGCTGCCGACGCCGTGGTGCACGAAGAACAGCTCGTCGGGATCGTACTTGCGCTTCGCCGCGGCGAGCCGCGGGTAGTTGCCGCCCCAGAATCGCTGCTGCCAATCGCGCAGGAAGTAGTCGCTCTCCGAGACGTAGGAGCCGGCGCCCGGCGCCACCTTGAGCAGCGCGTCCATCGTCGCGGCGACTTTCGCCGACTGCGTGTGCGCCGTCGCAAGATCAGGCCCGGGTCCGGGCATGCCGGGGAAGGCCGGGTCGCCGCTGCAGGCGCAGATCACCAGCGCGAAGGCCTCGCACACTTGCGAGTTGGTTGCGGTGTCGCGGGCGCGGGCGATCGCGTCGGCCGGTGCGCCGGCCAGTCCCTTGTTGAAGTGCAGGGAGAAACCCCAGTGCCGCGAGGCCTCGAACAAGGCATCCGCCAGTTGCGCCTGTCGCCCCGGCTGCAGCAGCGTGGCCGGCAGCCAAGCCGACTGGAAGCCGTGGATGAACCAGCCCACTTGGCCATGGTCGCCGGCCCACAGGAAATGGTCACGGGCGGCTCCTGGCCGGCTGTCCGACACGATGGCGCTCGGCAGGTACTTGCGCAGGAATTCGGCGTCCCAGAGGTGTCGGGCCGGTGCCGCGAGCGCCTGGAACGGTTTGGTGATGCGGCAATCCTTGCGGGCCTTTACCCAATCAAGGAACGGTGCCCAGGTCTGTTCGGCCTGTTGCTGGGTGAGATCCTGGAACATCATGGAGATGTCGAGGGTGTCGCCGCCGTAGAACTTCATCTGCTCGCCCCAGTGCGGGTTGAACAGTGCGCGCTGGTAGAAGCTCACCGCCGCGGCGATCAGGGCGCGATAGGCCGCGTCGGAGTCAGCCTTGACGATGAGACCGACACCGCCGAAGAACTCGGGCAGCTCGAAGGTGCGCAAAGTCAGCCGCGTGACCACGCCCAGGCTGCCGCCACCGCCGCCCTTGAGGCCCCAGAACAGCTCCGGATTCGTGCGGGCATTGGCGATGCGTATCTGGCCGTCGGCGGTGACGACTTCCGCCTCCAGCAGGTTGGATGCCGCGGTGCCCCAGCGCTTCGACAGGCTGCCGAAGCCGCCGCTCTGCACCAGCCCGGCCACGCCCACCGTGGTGCAGCCGCCGCCCTGCACGTAGCGGCCGCCTCGGGTGGTTACCGCGTCGTAGGCGTCGATCCACATCGCACCCGCCTGCACGCTCACCGCCGGTTGCGGCGCCACGTGCCCGGCACAGCCTTGCGGCACGAAGGCGTCGTGCAGGTTCACCTGGTTCATGTGGCGGGTCCACACCAGCAGCGAATCCGGCGCGTCCGAGGTGCCCTGGTAACTGTGGCCGCCGCCCTTCACCACCAGGCGCAGGTGGTGCTTGCGCGCGAAATCGACGGCGGCGACCACGTCGGCGGTGTTTTCCGCCGCCACCGCCCAGGCGCTGGGTTGCGAAGCCCAGGCATCGGCCCAGCCGCTGGTCTGGGTCAGCGCGGGGTTGTCGCCTACCGCGAACGGGTTGTCCAACTGCTTCAGCGCCGGCGATGCGGCGCCTTGCGCGAACGGCGGCTCCAGCTTCAGCAGCCGGCCACCGACGTCCTGTTTCAGTCGGTTCCATTCCGCCGCCGTGGGCCAGCCCGGCTGCCCCGGACGCACCCGCGAGCGCAGCGCCGTCGCCAGCTTGCCGGCGCCGTGCGCCAGGGCGCCGCCGCTGCGCATCAGCAGGGGCAGCAAGGGCAGGGTAACCACTGCCTTCAACAGGTCGCGTCTGTTCATCGTGTCGCTCCGGGTCGGGTCCGATCCGCTGGCAGGATGACCCCATGTCCGTGCCTCGCCCAGTGCGGGGTGACGGATCGCGGGCGGCAGGGACGAGCCGACGCCGCCGTGGGACGGGTCGCGTGGGCTGTCGCCGCATGCACGTAGAATCGTCGGCATGAACGGACAGGCGGATGTCGAACACGGGGTTTTCCGGCCTTGGCCAAGGCCGGTCACGGTCGGTTTCTGGCTGCTGTTCGTTGCACTGAATGCCGTGTTCAACGGCGTGGATGCGCAGCTCAGCCATCCGGAGCTGCCGGCCTGGATGCCATGGTCGTGGGAGTGCAGCAGCGGGCTCCTGATCCTGGCGCTGCTGCCCGCGGTGGTCGCCTTCGAGCGGCGCTGGCCGATTCGCCTCGACGACTGGCAGCGCCGCGTTCCGCTGCACCTGGCGGCCAGCGTGGTGTTCAGCCTGGTCCACGTGGGCGGCATGGTGGGCCTGCGCAAGCTGGCCTATGCCGTGGGCGGCTGGCATTACGACTTCGGCGCGTGGTGGATCAATTTCGGTTACGAGTACCTCAAGGACGTGCGCAGTTATTTCCTGATCGTGGCCATGCTGGCGTTCTATCGCCTGTGGCGGCTGCGCCGGCAGGGCGAGGCGAAGCTGCTGGCCGAGCCGGACGACGGCCTGCCGGTGGAGCCGGTGGAACGGCCCGAGCGCTTCCTGGTGCGCAAGCTGGGCAAAGAGTTCCTGCTCGCCGCACGCGAGATCGAGTGGCTGCAGGCCGCGGGCAACTACGTGAACCTGCGCGTGCGCGGGCGCGACTACCCGCTGCGCAGCACGATGGCGGCGATCGAGGTACGGCTGGACCCGGCGCGCTTCCTGCGCGTGCACCGCGGCTACTTCGTCAACCTCGATTACCTCGCCGAGATCGAGCCGCTGGACACCGGCGACGCGCGCCTGCACCTGCGCGACGGCACCACCATCCCGTGCAGCCGGCGTTATCGCGTCACGCTGCGCGAGCGCTACGGCCAGCCGGCGGCGGCCGAGTGAACCAAGCCGCGCTTGCGTCGCGGCGCGCGCTCGTTCCAAGCTAGCTCCCTGGTTCCGCTCCGGATGCTCTGCCGATGATGCACGTGCCATCGCCCCGCCACCTCGTTCTTGCCGCCCTTGCCGGCACGCTGATCCTCGCCGGCTGCTCGCAGGGCGGCGCGCCCGCGCCGGACGCCGCGCAGCAGCAGGCGCAGGCCAAGGCCGCCGAAGCGGCGCGCAACCTCGACACCTACCGCCAGCTGCTGCGCATCCACAACGACCAGATGGCGGCGACGCTGGGCCAGGACATCGTGCAGCGCTTCCCCGACAGCGCCGCGGCGAAGGAGGTGCAGCAGACCCTGCCCGAGGTCGAGCAGCGCTGGAAGGAGAACAGCGAGAAGGCGCGCCTCGCCGCGCTGTGGCAGTACCAGGTGGCGCCGATGGCCGGCGGCACCCAATCCACCGCGGCGACCTACAACAGCCGGCCGATCGGCGTGCACGTGCGGCTGGTGCTGCGTCGGCACACCAGTTGGGGCCAGAGCGCGTTCCTGTTCAACGACGGCCATGGCGGCTTCGTCTGCAAGGGCGAGTGCACGATCGCGGCGAAGTTCGACGACAAGACACGCGCGATCAAGGCCTACGCGCCGTCCACCGGCGAACCGGCGCTGATGATCCGCGACGACAAGGGCTTCATCGCGGCGCTGGAGAAGGCGAAGAAGATCAGCCTGCCGGTCACCCTGCAGGACGGCGAGAAGAAGGTGGAGCTGGTCTACGAGGTCGGCGGTTTCGTGCTGGACCAGTGGCAGGCGCTGCCGAAGAAGGGCAGGAAATAGGCGGGAGAGGAGTGAGTGGAGAGGAGTGAGGAGTGAGAGAAGGGCTGGGGCGCACCGCCGGATCTGCTTTCTCTCACTCCTCCCCCCTTTTCACTCACTTCCTGCTTTCTGGTGCACCCACCGACCGTTCGCGCGTTCCAGTGCCTATCGACGAATGGAGGAAGCAGCCATGTCTCGCAAAGCTTCGTGGATGGCCGTTGCACTGGCGGCGACGTTGGGCGCGTGTTCCAGCGTGCCGTATGCGCAGCGGATGGCCCAGCGCCAAGCCGCCTACGCGGCGGCGGCCGGCGCGCCGGTGCGCAGCTTCCATTATTTCGACCTGTACTCGTGGGAGCCGCTGGGTGACAGCCAGCTGGCCGTCTACGCCCAGCCGAACCGCGCCTGGCTGCTGGACGTGGGGCCTTGCCCGAACCTGGAATTCGCCAATGCGATCGGACTCACCTCGTTCACCGGCGAGGTGTCGGTGAACTTCGACAAGGTGCTCACCGGTCGCGGCTTTCCGCCGTGCTTCATCTCCAGGATCCGGCCGGTCGACGTGGCGAAGCTGAAGCTGGAACAGCAGGCGCAGCGCAAGATCGAATCCGAGCCGCGGCAGCCGGCCGCCGACGCAGCGCAAAAGTAGACCTCTAGCGAACCACCGTCACCGGCACGTGGGCGCGCGCCAGCACGTTGGTGGAGACCGAGCCGAGCAGCCAGCGCGCCAGCGCGCCGCGCTCGGTGTGGCCGATCACGATGTGGTCGATACCGTGCTGGCCGACTTGGCTGAGCAGCACGTCGCCGGGGCTGCCGTGGGTCAATTCGACATCGACCAGGCTGGCGGCATCCGGCGCGATCGCGGCCAGTTCGTCCTTCAGTTCCTGCAGGCGCTGGGTGCCGGAGTCGGTCATCATCAGCGCGCAGGTGTCGCCGCCCTCGGCCACCTGCAGCACCGACACCACGCGCACCCGGCCGCCGCAGGCGCGTGCCAGTTCCATCGCGAACGCGAACGCGCGGCGCGCGGCGTCCGAGCCGTCGTAACCGACCAGTGAATACTTGGGCATGCTGGCTCCTGTCGCGGCGAAACATCGTCGTTTGGTGAAGGAGTCTGAACGGCACCGCGTTAGCGGAACATCAAGATGAACGGACGCACGCGCGGCTCACGTGCACGTCACGGAGGGCTGTCGAAGCTGGATCGCACGTTCCGCCGGGCAACCGGATGGAAACGGATCCCGCGCCAGATTGCGCCACTGAAGGAGAAGCCGATGAGCAAGCACACTCTCGCCCTGACCGCCGCCCTGCTGCTCGGTGCGGGTGCCTTGGTAGCCGTGCCGGCCGCCCCCGTCCACGCCGCCGAGGCGAACGTGAAGTGCCACCTCACCTTCAGCCTCTCGGGCTGGTCGATCCTCTACAAGCACGCCGAAGGCAGCGGCACCGTGCGCTGCGAGAACGGCCAGCAGGCCGAAGTGAAGATCGTGATGATCGGCGGCGGCCTCACCGCCGGCAAGTACCGCATCGACCACGGCACCGGCGACATCACCCATGTGCGCGGCATCGACGACGTGTTCGGCGACTATGCGCAGGCCGGCGCCGAAGCCGGCGTGGTGAAGAGCGGCACCGCGCAGGTGCTGACCAAGGGCACCACCTCGCTGGCGCTGGCCGGCCACGGCGAGGGCATCAACCTCGGCGTGTCGGTGGGCAAGTTCACCATCAGCCATCGCTGAAGCGGCGCGGCAGGAGGGTTCGAAGGGCGCCGCGCGGCGCCCTTCGTTTGCGCGGCGGCGTACACTGGGCGGCGCTGCCCCCTCCCGGAGAACCGCGATGCGTCGCCTGTCGCTGCTGTTCGTGCTGACCCTGCTGTGCGGCCTGCTGGCCGCTCCCGTCGTTGCCGCCGATGCGTTGCCCCAGGTCGGCGCCGCCGCGCCCGGTTTCCGGCTGCAGGACCAGAACGGCCACTGGCGCAGCCCCGCCGACTATCACGGCCATTGGCTGGTGCTGTACTTCTATCCCAAGGACTTCACCCCTGGCTGCACCACCGAGGTGTGCACCTTCCGCGATGACGTCGCCAAGCTGCGCCAGGCCGGCGCCTCGGTGGTCGGCGTGAGCCTGGACGACGTGAAGTCGCATGCCGATTTCGCCGCCAAGTACCACGTGCCGTTCCCGCTGCTCGCCGACACTGCGCATCAGGCGGCCACCGCATACGGCGTGTTGTCCTCGATGGTGGGCATGCACTACGCCAAGCGCACCACCTTCCTGATCGACCCCGCGGGCAGGATCGCCAAGGTCTATGCCGACGTCGACCCCAAGGCGAACTCCAGCCAGGTGCTCACCGACCTCGCCGCCATGAAGAAGGCGGCGCCCTGATGGCGGTGATGTCCCGGGCCGAATCCGGTTCCACCGCGCGCGGTTTCGCGGCCTGGCGCGTGCTGGTCTGGCTGATGCTGTTGCTGGCCGCGTTCGGCAGCGTGCAATACCTCAGTCATGCAGATCTCCTGTGGGCGCATCGCGCCGGCCTGTCGCCGGACGACGGCGCCGCGCTGCAACGCATGCTGGCCTGGGACATCGGCTACCTGCTGGCCGCGTTCGTGCTGATCGTGCTGTGCGCCGGCTGCATCCTGCGCCAGGCCTGGGCGCGCGCACCGCTGCGCGTGGCCTGCGGCGTGCTGGTGCTGTGGGCGCTTGCCAGCGGCGGCATGATGCTGGCCCAATGGCCGCAGTTCCATCGCGCCAGCGCCGACGCGCTGGCCCAGCTCGGCAACGACGCGACCCTGCGCAACGCCGTGGTGCACGCCCGCCGCGTCTACCGCATCACGCTGGGGCTGAAGGCCATCGCGATCCCCGTGCTGCTGTGGCTGGCCTGGCGGCTGGGCACGCCAGCGGTGCGCTCGCAATTTCGCCATCGGCGCTGAGCGGTGGTAGCGCAGGACACGTTTCCGAATCGGTCCATCGTGCAGTCAGGGAGGGGCAGGGATGAAACGCTGGTTGCCGGGGTTGTTGTGCATGGTGCTGTCGGGTGCGGCGCTGGCTGCTGGGCCGGGTGCGGCGAGCAAGCGGGTGCAGGCGAGCATGCTGGTTACCGGCACGATCGAGGTGGCGCCGGACGGTAGCGTGGCGCAGTACGTGCTCGACCATCCGAATGAACTGCCCTCTGCGGTGAAGGGCCTGCTGGTCAAGGCCATCCCGATCTGGAAATTCGAGCCGATCGTGGTGGATGGCAAGCCGGCCATCGCCAAGGCGGCGATGAGCCTGCGCATCGTCGCCAAGCCGTTGGGCGACGGCAATTACAGCATTACCGTTGCCGCCACCCACTTCGGTGATCGGAACGACGACCACGCGATCAAGTCCGTGCAGCGGCGGCCGCCGGTGTATCCGCCCGAGGCCATACGCGAGCACGTGACCGGCACGGTGTATCTGGCGCTGCGCGTGGATGCCGCGGGCAAGGTGGCCGATGCCGCCGCCGAGCAGGTGAACCTTGGCGAGATCGGCAGCGATGTCCAGATGAAGCAGTGGCGTGATCGGCTGGCATCGGTCTCGGTGGCCACCGCCAGTCGCTGGACGTTCAGCCCGGCGACGGACGCCGCGTCGCCGTATCGCGTGGTCCGGGTACCGGTGACCTTCAATCTCCGGATCAACGGCTATTCCACCCGCGTCGGTTATGGCCAGTGGAATGTCTACGTGCCCGGGCCGGTGCAGCTGATCCCGTGGCTGGACAACAAGCTGATGTCAGGCGGGGCCGATGCCTTGCCGGACGGCGACATCGATCAGGTTGGCCACGATCTGCGCCTGCTGACGCCCATCAAGGGCGCCTGAGCCAGCTGGTGACGGACGGAACGCGCTCCGGTTCGCGAGGGCGTCTTTGTGCCGATGCGCCACATGTTCAGCATGGGTTGCCCCGGTCGCGGGTATCGCTGCGCTATCCCATTCCCGGAATCCTCCCGATGCGCCTCTGTCGTCTGCCGCTGTTCCTGCTGCTGTTCGCCGCGTTGCCATTGCAGGCGCAGGACCTCGCTACCACCTGCCACGCCACCAGCAGCTACGACGTGACGCTGCGGCCGGGCAGCGTGCTGTTCGACCGTCCTTCGCCCGCACCCACGCGAGTGGAACTGGGCCAAGGCGCGTTGCGCACCGATGGCGTGGCGGTGCCGCTGAATGCCGAGGAGCAGGACCGGATGAGCCTGTTCGAGCGCGACCTGCGCGCGCTGGCGCCGCGCGTGCGCACGGTGGCGCAGCACGGCGTGGACATTGCGGCGCAGGGCCTGCGCGAGGAAGCGGCGGGCATGGGCCTCGGCGCCGATACGCGGGCGCAACTCGACCAGCGGCTGGCGGCCGACGCGGCCAGCCTCAAGCAGCGCATCGCGGCCAGCAACAGCACGCACGACTGGCAAGGCGGCGCGATGGACCAGTACGTCAACCAGATCGAGAGCGATCTGCTGCCGTTGATCGCGGCCGACCTTGGCCAGCAGGCGCTCACCGCCGCCATGAGCGGCGACCTGCAAACCGCGGCCAGCCTGCGCGACCGCGCCACGAACCTTGCCACGCAACTGGAGCCGCGCATGCGCCAGCGAATGCAGGCGCTGCGGCCGCAGATCGAGGCGCTGTGTCCGGCGATCCGCCAGCTGGCCACGCTGCAGCAAGGTGTGCGCGACAGCAAGGGCCGGCCATTGGACTTGCTGCAGATCGGCCAGTGAGCGTGACATCTCCCTGACGCGGATTAATCTCCGGCTAAGTAGCCGTGGGCGAGGATGACGCCATCAACCTCACCGCCCGATCGGGGGCGACCGTGGCCTCGAGCGTCATCTGCACCACTTGCAACCAGCTGATCCGCCGTGGCATCGACCTGTGCCGCCTGTATCGTCATGCCGCCCTCGCGGTGAGCGAACCGGGTCTGCGCGCGGTGCTGGACGAGGATGCCCAGGCGCTCGCCGCCATGGTCGTCGAGTTGCAGCACGAGGTGACGCTGGCCGGCGGCGTGCCGCGCATGCACGGCAGCTGGCGCGCCGCGCTGCGTTGCCGACTGGTGGACGGCATGGCGCGCACCGCCGCGCGGCGCGACAGCGCCTGGATCCACGCCCTGGCGCAGGACGAGTCGGGCCTGCTGCGGGCCTTCGAACGGGCGATTGCCGGCCTGCCCGAGGACTCGGCCAAGGTGCTGCGCCGGCAGCTGCCGCGCCTGCGCGGCATCCATCTGGACATGCACAGCCTGGCCGGCCCCGCCCATTCCTGACGGCACGCGCCTGACGGCACGCGCCGACACACGCGCGGGCGGCACGCCCACCCGATCCCCGGCATCCTGCCGTCGCCGACGTCGCGGCGTCCGCATTAGCTTGCATGCTCTTGTCCGTCGCACGGGGAGCGTGCCATGCATCGTCACCGACTGGCCAGCCTGCTGGCCTGCATCCTGTTCACCTGCGCTACCGGCGCCGCCGCCTCCGACAGCCTGCGCGTGGGCAACCGCGTGCTGGTGGTGGGCGACAGCGCGGCCACGGTGAGCGCCCTGCTCGGCAAGCCCACACACAAGTCGCACCAAGGCACCTCCCGCAGCGGCGGCCGCCACGGCAAGCGCGCGCGCGGCGTCTCCGCCAGCGCGACGCACGGTGAGCAGTGGCAATACCGGCGCAACGGCAAGGTGATCGTGGTCACCCTGGTCGACGGTCGCGTCAGCGACATCGACGAGCGCAGCTACTGACGGTTTCGCGCCACGCAAACCGTGACTGATGGCAGGGCATGACGCATGGCGCATGCCGCTGGGGACTGCGTAACTGAAGCTTCCGGGCATGCCGGTGCTCGCAGCCGGCATCAGACCACGGGAGGTTTGCATGTCCGGACATCGCACAGTCGCCACGCTTGTCCTCGCGCTCAGCCTTGCCCTCGGCCTGCCAGTGCAGGCGGACGGGGTCCACGTGCGCGGCAACCAGTGCGGCTACAACAGCAACTACGACGTGCGCGTGACGCCGGCCGGCATCGACTTCAGCCGCAGTGGCACGCAGCCGGGCAAGGTCTTCATGCACGACGGCACGCTGCGCATCGACGGCCGGCCGGTCACGGTGTCGGCGGAGGATGCGGCGCGGCTGCGCCGCTACGAAGCGGGCATGCGCAACCTGCTGCCCGAGATGGCGGGCATCGCGCACGAGGCCGTGGGCATCGCGTTCGATGCGCTGACCACGGTGGCCGCCACGCTGGGTGGCAGCCAGCATCGCCGCGATGCGCTGGTGCGCGAGCTCAACCAGTCGCGGGTGCAGGCACTGCGCGGCACGGACGCCAGCATCGATGCCGCGCACTGGAGCCAGCAGGACTTCGCCGACGCGATCGAGCAGCCGGTCGACAAGGCCAGCAACCAGTTGGCCAGCGCGCTCACGCGCAGCGTGATGTGGTCGCTGTTCACCGGCCGCGCCGACGAACTCGAGGCCCGCGCCGATTCGATCGACGCGTCGATGGAAAAGGAGATGCAGGCGCGCTCGGGCCAGCTGGAGGCGCGCGCCAAGGCGATCTGCCCGCGTCTGGCGGAGCTGGACGAACTGCAGCAGCAGTTCCGTTTCCGGCTCGCCGATGGCCAGCCGCTGCAACTGCTGACGGACAACCGGGATCGCAAGGGCAGGGACAGCCAGAGCGGCGCGGACGACGACGCAGTCGCCACGCGCTGATACCCCCAGGATCCGTGCGCTCCCCGCACGGTGACATGCCGCGCCCGGCGTGATGCCGCCCGCGGCATTTTTTTATGACCACCATCCTTGGCGGTCGCCCTTCGGGCCATCGCTGCGCGATGTCATTGTCGCTCTTGGCGATTTTTTGTCTGCTGGCTGCAGGGGCGGGGACGCGGCGGACACGGCCCTGCTGCTAGGCTCCTTGCCAGTCTTTCCGAGCGACCGCCATGCACGAATTGTCGACCCGTCTTGCCTCCGTGGATCTCTCCGCCATCGTGGCCAGCGTCGGTCCACGCCTGCTCGGCGCGCTGCTGATCCTGCTGATCGGCGCGTGGCTGGCCGCGCGGCTGGCGAATTTCAGCCAGCGTGCGTTGCGTCGCGCGAAGGTGGACGACACCTTGGGTGGTTTCCTGCGCAACCTGATCTACGGCGTGCTGATCGCGGTGCTGGTGGCAATGGTGCTCGCCGCGCTGGGCGTGTCGCCGGCGCCGATGGTGGCCGCGCTGGGCACCGCCGGCCTGGCAATCGGTCTGGCGCTGCAAGGTTCGCTGTCCAACCTCGCCTGGGGTGTGCTGCTGATCATGTTCCGGCCGTTCCGGGTGGGCGACTACGTCACCGCCGGCGGCATCGACGGTACCGTGCAGAGCATCGACCTGATGTACACCCAAGTGCTGCTGCCCGACGGCCGCGAAGCGGCGGTGCCCAACGCCAAGGTGGGCAGCGACGCCATCCTCAACTTCAACCGCCGCGGCACGCGCCGGGTCGACCTGAAGATCGGCGTGGGCTGGCGCGATGACCTCACGCAGGCGATGGCCACACTGCAGCAGGTGCTGGCGGACGAGCCGCTGGTGCTGACCGAGCCCGCGCCCGGCGTGTGGGTGGACGGTATCGCCGGGCAGACCGTGACCCTGGTGCTGCGCGGCTGGGTGAAGAGCCCCGACGTGTGGGCCACGCAAACCGCGCTGCTGCGCGCGGTGAAACAGCGCATCGACGCCGGCGAGTTGAGTTTGCCGGCGACGGCGCACGAGGTGAGTGTGGTGCAGGGGGCGGTAAAGGGTGGCGCGGGAGCGCCGTGACCATGACACTGGGGGTGCTTGCGCAAGCGACGAAGCGGTTTCGGGCGCCTGCCGGCGCCCGAGTCGCTTTCTCTCGCGTGCCCGAGAGAAAGTGACCAAAAAGCTTCTTGCACTGTGTTTTTGATCCGGCTTTTCGAGCAGTGCGCGCAGGATGCGCGCCGCTCTTCCGGGGCCCCTGGGCGGCGGTGAGGCGGGGACGACAGGCCGCGCAGCGGGCGAGTCCATGGATGGGCTCGCCTTTTCGCGCGGGCAGGATGCCCGCTCGAAAAGCCCGACCCCGTCTCACGGACTTGCCGTCCATGGATGGACGGCAAGCGCCAACCGGGGCGGCCTTCTCTTTGGGTTACTTTTCTCTTGGCCGCGCAAGAGAAAAGTAACTCGGGCCGCGGCAGCGGCTCGAAACCGCTTTGTCGCTTGCGACAAATCCCAAAACCAACCCTGCCACTGCATGCAGGGGAGGGAGTCAAGGCGATACGTGCAGCCTTACAGGCCGCGGCGCAAGCGGCTCAAGGCCCCCTACTGCAGCGTCACCGGCTTGCGGTTGTCGGCGGGCACCTTGTCGATCAGTTCGTTGTAGGGGTCGATGCCGGCGATCGCGGGCTTGCCGTCCACGGTGACGGTGATGGTGCTGTCGCCGTCGGGCAGCATGCGCTTTTCGAGGTACAGCGGCTTGCCGTCCCTGCCGCCGCCGGGCGAGGCGGCGAACACGCCGATGGCGATCGGGATGTTCGGGGCGGCCTGGGTCTCCTTGCCCTTGCCGTCGGCCCAGGCCATGCCGGCGTGCACCTTCATCGTCACCTCGTACCTGCCGTCGGGCAGCTGCTTCGCGCTGGCGTCGAGCATGCGGTTGTCGAACAAGGTGATCTTCCAGAAGAAGTCGTCGAGCAGCGGCTGCCACTTGGGCCCCAGTGCGGCGGACAGCGCGGCCACGAATTCCTTCGAGGTGGTGTAGGGCGGTTGCTGGAAGCCCTTGTCGAGCAGGAACTGCTTCAGCACGGCGTCGAGCTTGTCCTCGCCCACGTAGTCCTGCAGCGCGTAGAAGATCAGCGAGCCCTTGTTGTAGTGGATGTATTGCTCGTTCTCCACTTTCGCCAGCGGCTCCTCGGCCACCTTGTCGGTGGCGCGGCCCATCAGGTACCTGTCCAGCTCGTACTTCAGGAACTTGCGCATCTGGTCGGCGCCGTACTTGTGCTTCATCACCATCAACGCGCTGTACTGCGCCAGCGATTCGCTGAGCATGGTCGAGCCCTGCATGTCCGCGCCGATCACCCGGTGCGCCCACCACTGGTGCGCCACCTCGTGGGCGGTGACGTAGTACACGTAGTCGATCTTGCTCTGGTCGCGCAGGTCGGCGATGAAACCGATGCTCTCGGAGAACGGAATGGTGTTGGCGAAGCTCTGCGCCAAGGACATGTAGCCGGGGAACTCCAGGATGCGCAGCTGCTTGAACTGGTAGGGCGTGTAGTGGGCGTCGTAGTACGCCAGTGAATCCTTCGCGGCCTCCAGCATGCGACCCACGTTCCAGGCATGCGCCGGGTTGTAGTACACCGACACCTTCACGCCGGCCGCGTCTTCGCTTTTCACCGCGTAGCGCGCGGACAGCCAGGAGTAGAAGTTCAGCATCGGCTGCTGCCTGCCATCATCGAGCGTGGCGTAGTGGAAGTAGCGGCGATTGCCCGCCGTCCATTCCTTCTGCAGCGTGCCGGGCGCCAGCGCGATCTGGTCGGCGGTGGTGGAAACGGTGGTGTCGAAGCTGATCCAGTCCGCGTCGTTCGAGATGTAGGTATTGGCGCGTGCGGCCTCGTCGCCCAGCGGCGGCATGCGCGGCACGTCCAGCTTCAGTCCGTACTTGCGGCGGTCGTTGCGGTCGGTGAGCTGGTTGCCGGGCTGGTAGCCGAATTGCGGCAGCTTGCCGCTGTTGAAGAACGTGCCGTTGTGCACCAGGAAGGTCTCGCCGCTGTCGTTGGTGAAGCCCTTGGGCGCGTAGTCGATGTCGAAGTCGAACGGCATCGTGGCGCCGGGCGCCAGCGGCGTCTTCAGCTTGTAGATCGCCACGCCGAGGCGCCGGTCGAAGCTCATGGTGTCATGCGGCGCGAAGGCCAGCGTCTTCGGCGCGAAGCCGTCGGCGTAGTTCACCAGCAGCTCGGTCACCGGCACGTCGTGCCGGTTGACCAAGGTGTAGTGCGCACGGATGTGCAGCTCGCGCTGGTACGGGTAAATGTCCACGTCGGCCTGTACCGCGGCGATGCGCGGCTGCGGCAGCCCGGCGTATTGCGCGTACTGCTTCTCGTAGTCGGCGCGCTCGCGCTTCTGCGTCGTGCCGTTCGCGTAATGGTTGAGCACGTTGGTGTTGTAGTAGATCCAGCCGCCCAGGCCCGCGAAGCCGAGCAGCGTGGCGGCCAGCACCGCCGCGAGCGCGGGACGCAGCCGCGCGCGCGCCTCGCGCAGGCGTTCCCGCCAGCCCTGGCCAGTGCCACGCACCCACAGCAGCGCGGCCAGCACCAGCAGCGCCAGTGCGAGGCAGGCCCAGTACGCGTCGAACCACAGCGCGCCGACCAGGAAGTGGCCGAAGCCGTTCAAGTCCGAATACGGCACGTCGGGCGCGGCGGCGTAGTTGTAGAGGTTGTGGTCCCAGTGCAACCAGGGGAAAGCGAGCTGGCAGACGAACCAGACGATGACCAGCAGGTAGCCGAGGTAGCGGTTGTCGGTGGCCACCTGCAGGAACAGCGCCAGCACCGCCAGCAGCGCGAACGGGATCGCCTGCAGCGCCAGCGTGCCCAGGTACAGCCCTGGCTCGATGTGGCTGTAGCCGTGGGCCAGCTGCCAGGCGATGCCGAATACGGCGCCGGCGAGCAGGTACGTCACGATCACCGCCAGCAGTGCGCCGAGCTTGGCGGCCAGCGCGATCCAGTCCGGCAGCGGAAACGCGTCGCTGACCTCGGCGCTGCGCTGTGCGCGCTCGCGCCACACCAGTTCGCCGGCGTAGAACATCACAATGATGTACAGCAGCCATTGCGAGCTGCCGGCGATCAACTCCAGCACGCTGTGCGTCACCGGATACGTGGCGGTGCCGTAGATGCGCCCGGACAGCGCCAACGAGAACGCCAGGTTGACCAGGCCGAACACCAGCATCACCAGGAACGGCACGCCGCGCAGCACGCTGGCGGTGTCGAACGCCAGCAGTCGCCACAACTGCACCAGGCGTGCGCGCCAGTCGGCGGAAAGTCGAACCGCGGGCAGGGTCAGCTCGGTGGCGGTGGCGGCCGGCCGCAGCAGCGGCGGTTCGGCGCGCTGCACGCGCCGACGCAGCCGCAAGCCTTCGCGGTCGGCGCGGAACAGCGCGAACGCGGTGCCGGCCAGCAGCACCGCGACGCCGCTCCACAGCAGCCGGTTGAACAGCAGCAGGCCGGCCAGCGGCGGCAGCTGGCGATTGATCTGTTCCGGCGCCCAGTAGCGCGTGACGATCTGCAGCGTGCGGCCGCCGAACGGGTCGAGGATCGCCGCCAACGCGTGGTTGTTCACGTCCTGGGTCAGCAGCTTGGCGATCGAGAGCAGCACGATGAAGGCAATCACGCCGATCAGCGTGGCCAGCAGCGAGCGCGTGGCGGTGGCGAGCAGGAACAGCACGGCGGCGATGAACAGCAGGTTCGGCAGCACCATCACGCCGAACGCCCAAGCGTAGCCGTGCCAGTTCGGCGGACCCAGCCGCGCCGCATCGACCCAGGGCATGCTTCCGCCCGCAGCCAGCCCCAGCGCGCACAGCAGCATGATCGCCACCATCACCAGGTAGCCCGCCGCAAAGCGCCCGCCCAGGTAGGCGCGCTTGCGCAGCGGCGTGGCGAACACCAGCTCGGCGGTGCCGTGGTCGAAGTCGCGCAGCGCCGCACCTGCCACGAACGCGGCGGCCAGCAGCAGGCACAGCGGCGCGAGGTTGTCGAGCAGCCGCACGATCACCAGCGGCGCGTTGCGCAGCACGTTGCCGCTGGCGCCGCCGACCACCACCGCGTCGGTGCTGGCGAACAGGAAGGCCAGCGCCGCGAACACGAAGGCGATGATCCAGAACAGCGGGGCCCTCAGTTGCTGGCGCAGCTCGAAGCGGAGGATCTCGAAGAACATGGGCTGCATTCCCGGAAGGCGGTGTCAGGCGGCGCGCGTGGTGGCCTGCGCGCGCAGGCGGCCGAAGTACACGTCTTCCAGGTCGGGGGCGACCGGCTCGAAGCCTGTCTCGGGCAGGCCGTCGGCCAGCACGTGCAGCAGGGTGCGGCCGCCGGCGAGGCGGGTGGAGAGGATGTTCATGCGGGCGCGGTAGCCGTCCAGTTCGCCCTTGTCGATCGTGCGTCGCCAGACCCGGCCTTCCAGCGCGCGGATCGCCTCGCGCGGCTCGCCGGCCAGCAGCAGCTGGCCCTGGCCGATGATCGCCATGCGCTGACAGAGGTCGGTGACGTCTTCCACGATGTGGGTGGAGAGGATCACCACCACGCGCTCGCCGATCTCCGCGAGCAGGTTGAGGAAACGGTTGCGCTCCTCCGGGTCGAGGCCCGCGGTGGGTTCGTCCACGATCACCAGGCGCGGGTCGCCGATCAGCGCCTGGGCGATGCCGAAGCGCTGGCGCATGCCGCCGGAGTAGCTGCCCAGCTTGCGCTTGCGCACGTCCCACAGGTTCACCTGGCGCAGCAGCGCCTCCACCAGCTCGCGCCGCTCGCCCTTCGCGGTGACGCCCTTCAGCACTGCGAAGTGGTCCAGCATCGCCTCGGCCGACACCTTCGGATACACGCCGAATTCCTGCGGCAGGTAGCCCAGCAGGTGGCGAGTGGCCTGCTTGTCGGCCAGCAGGTCCATGTCGTCCAGGTGGATGCTGCCCTCGTCCGGGTCCTGCAGCGTGGCGATCGTGCGCATCAGCGTGGACTTGCCCGCGCCGTTCGGCCCGAGCAGGCCGAACATGCCGTTCGGGATGTCCAGCGAGATGTCGCGCAATGCGCGCACGCCGTTGGCGTAGGTCTTGGACAGCTGGCGGATGCGGAGCATGGGTTCCTTGTGCCGTGGCGGCGATGGCAGGCAGGCACAGTGTGGCCGAGCCGATCCGTGGGCCGCATGGGCCTCACGTCACGGGACTTTCGTCACGTGGCGCATACGCATGCATACGTATGCGCATGCGTACCGGATGGCTTTGAAAGCTGCCGCGACGGCCCCCCGTTCGCTATGATGGAAGCCTTGCGGCCGCCCCTCTGTCCCCCGCGCGGTCTGCCCTCGCCATTCGCAGGAGACACCATGGCCGACATCCAAGAAGCCCGCGTACCCGACATCGGCGGCCACGACAACGTGCCGGTGATCGAGGTGATGATCAAACCCGGCGACCGGGTGGAGAAGGAACAGAGCCTGATCACGCTGGAGTCGGACAAGGCCACCATGGAAGTGCCCGCGCCGTTCGCCGGCACGGTGAAGGAAGTGAAACTGAAGGTGGGCGACGAGGTCTCCGAGGGCGCGGTGATCGCGCTGATCGAGGCCGATGGCGCCGCCGCGAAGCCGGCACCCGCACCCGCGCCGGCGGAAGCGCCGAAGGCAGCGGCTCCCGCTCCCGCGAAGGCAGCCGAGCCGAGCCGCAGCGAAGCGCCCAAGGCCGCGGCCGGCGGCGGCGTGCGCGAGGCCCGCGTGCCCGACATCGGCGGCCACGAGGGCGTGCCGGTGATCGAGGTGCTGGTGAAGGCCGGCGACACCGTTACCAAGGACCAGGGCCTGGTCACGCTGGAATCGGACAAGGCCACGATGGAAGTGCCCGCTCCGTTTGCCGGCACGGTGAAGGAAGTGAAGCTGAAGGTGGGCGACGAGGTCTCCGAGGGCGCGCTGATCGCGCTGATCGAAGGTGCGGACGGCGGCGCCGCCGCGCCGGCCCCCGCGGCACCGGCGCCGGCCAGGGCGGAGGCCCCGATGGCGGCGGAAGCGCCTGCACCGAGTCGCCGCGCCGAGCCGGGCCATGCGCCGGAGGGCGACGTGCCGCCGCAGGCGCGCCCGCCGTTCGACGCGAACATCGTGATGCCGGGTGACGCGCCCTACGCCAGCCCCGCGGTACGCGCGTTCGCGCGCGAGCTGGGTGTGGACATCCACCAGGTGAAGGGCAGCGCGCGTGGCGGCCGCATCGTGCGCGAGGACATCAGCGCCTACGTCAAGCACGCGCTGGCCTCGGGCGCGCGACCGGTGAGCGGCGGCGCCGTCGCGGCGGGTGGCGGGCTCAACCTGCTGCCGTGGCCGAAGGTGGACTTCGCCAAGTTCGGTCCGGTGGAGGAGAAGCCGCTCTCGCGCATCCAGAAGATCTCCGGCGCCAACCTCGCGCGCAACTGGGCAATGATCCCGCACGTCACCCAGCACGAAGACGCCGACATCACCGAGCTGGAGGCCTTCCGCAAGAAGCTCGGCGAGGAGGTCAAGTCGTCCAAGGAAGGGGACCTCAAGATCACCCCGCTGGTGTTCCAGATGAAGGCGGTGGTGGCGGCGCTGAAGGAATACCCGCAGTTCAACGCCTCGCTGGACGAAACCGGCGAGAAGCTGATCCTCAAGAAGTACTTCCACGTCGGCATTGCGGTGGACACGCCCGACGGCCTGGTGGTGCCGGTGATCCGCGACGTGGACAAGAAGGGCCTGCTCGACCTCGCCCGCGAGCTGGGCGAGATCTCGAAGAAGGCGCGCGACAAGAAACTGGGTCCGGCCGACATGTCCGGCGGCTGCTTCTCGATCAGCTCGCTGGGCGGCATCGGCGGCACCGCGTTCACACCCATCGTCAACGCGCCGGAAGTGGCCATCCTCGGCGTCTCCAAGGCCTCGATGAAGCCGGTGTGGAACGGCAAGGAATTCGCGCCGCGCCTGATGCTGCCGCTGTCGCTCAGCTACGACCACCGCGTGATCGACGGCGCGCTCGCCGCCCGCTTCGCCGTGTTCGTCGCGAAGCAGCTCGGCGACATCCGCCGCCTGCTCCTCTGACGGTTGTCCCCCTCTCCCGCTTGCGGGAGAGGGCCGGGGAGAGGGCAGGCTCGCGACGAGCCCACACGCGCAGCGCATAGCAATTCAAGGATTCCCCATGGCGAACACGATAGAAGTGAAAGTCCCCGACATCGGCGGCCACGACAACGTGCCGGTGATCGAGGTGCTGGTGAAGGCCGGCGACACGGTGACGAAGGAACAGAGCCTGATCACGCTGGAGTCGGACAAGGCCACGATGGAAGTGCCATCGAGTGCTGCCGGCACGGTGAAGGAACTCAAGATGAAGGTGGGCGACGAGGTGTCCGAGGGCGCGGTGATCCTGCTGCTCGAAACCGATGCCGCCGCAGCTCCCGCTCCCGCTCCGCTCCCCTCTCCCTCCGGGAGAGGGGTCGGGGGAGAGGGTTCGGCCTCGCCTCAGGTCAGCATTCCCGCGAGCACCCGCCCCTCACCCCAACCCTCTCCCCAAAGGGGAGAGGGTGCAAACGCGCCGCAGGCGGCGGCTGTTACCGGAAAAGAGCCGGACATCTCCTGCCAGCTCGTCGTCCTCGGCTCCGGCCCCGGCGGCTACTCCGCCGCGTTCCGCGCCGCCGACCTCGGCCTCGACACCGTGCTGGTGGAGCGCTACGACACGCTGGGCGGCGTCTGCCTCAACGTGGGCTGCATCCCCTCCAAGGCGCTGCTGCACGCCGCCGCGGTGATCGACGAGGCCGAGGCGATGGCCGCGCACGGCGTCAGTTTCGGCAAGCCCAAGCTGGACCTCGACCAGTTGCGCGGGTTCAAGACCAAGGTGGTGGGCCAGTTGACCGGCGGCCTCGCGGGCATGGCCAAGCAGCGCAAGGTGCGCACGGTGCAGGGCACCGGCGCGTTCGTGTCGCCGCATGAAATGGAAGTCCAGACGGCCGAAGGCGTGAAGCTGATCCGTTTCGAGCAGGCGATCATCGCCGCGGGTTCGCAGGCGGTGCGCCTGCCGACGTTCCCGTGGGACGACGAGCGTGTGATGGATTCCACCGGCGCGCTGGAAATGCAGGACGTGCCGGGCAAGCTGCTGGTCGTGGGCGGAGGCATCATCGGCCTGGAGATGGCCACCGTGTATGCCGCGCTGGGCAGCGAAGTGACCGTGGTCGAGTTCATGGACCAGATCATCCCCGGCGCCGACGCGGATCTCGTCAAGCCGCTGGCCAAGCGCCTGGGCGGCAAGCTCAAGGGCATCCACCTGAAGACCAAGGTGGTCGCCGCCAAGGCCACGAAGAAGGGCATCGAGGTGGGCTACGAGGGCGAGAGCATTCCCGAAACCACCGTGTTCGACCGCGTGCTGGTGGCGGTGGGCCGCTCACCGAACGGCGGCAAGATCGGCGCCGACAAGGCCGGCGTGGCGGTGACCGAGCGCGGCTTCATCAACGTCGATACGCAGCTGCGCACCAACGTGCCGCACATCTTCGCCATCGGCGACCTTGTCGGCCAGCCCATGCTGGCGCACAAGGCGGTGCACGAGGCGCACGTGGCGGCGGAAGTCGCAGCGGGCCACAAGGCGTATTTCGACGCGCGGGTGATCCCGTCGGTGGCCTTCACCAATCCCGAAGTGGCCTGGGTCGGCGTCACCGAGCGCGAGGCGAAGGAGAAGGGCCTCAAGGTGGGCGTGGGCAAGTTCCCGTGGGCGGCTTCGGGCCGCGCCATCGGCATCGCGCGCACCGAGGGCTTCACCAAGCTGATCTTCGACGAGGCGACGCACCGCATCGTGGGCGGCGCCGTGGTCGGTGTGAACGCCGGCGACCTGATTTCCGAGCTGGCGCTGGCCGTGGAAATGGGCGCCGAAGCCGCCGACATTGCGCTCACCGTGCACCCGCATCCCACCTTGGGCGAATCGGTGGGCATGGCGGCCGAGGTCTACGAAGGCACCATCACCGACCTGTACATCCCGAAGAAGAAATAAGCTTCGGCGTTTCGCAAAAAGCCCGGCTTCGGCCGGGCTTTTTCGTGCGTGCCAACTGTTGAGGTGATGGCGATGTTCAGTGCCGAGGCGCAGCAGGCGACGCCGCGACGAGGTCGGGCATCTCAAGCTTGAATGCCCGTTCCAGGGAATTCAGCGCGACGACCGTGTCGCCTATCGAGGAGTCCATGGAATTCACGGCATTCATCATCTCGAGTGGCTGGATCGTGCCGGCCCTCAGGCCGGCATCGACATCGTTCATTCGCGATCCCAGCAGGTTGACGCTGGTATTGAACGAGATGCGTCGTTCGAACTCGCTCTGGTCGGCAAAGATCGTGGCGTAGTGGCGCAGCCGGTTGGCGTCGATCCAGCCTGCCGACTGGTTGGCGACAGCCACGTCCCAGGCTTCGTGGCGCATTTCCGGCAAATACAGTCCGAGAAAGAAATGACCCTTCGTCTGTTCGTTGACGTGCTGCCGGACGGCTGCGGCATCGGTGCCATCCTTCACGGCCTGGATCAGGTAGTCGTCCAGCTGCGTCAGCACCTTCAGGCGCTGCACGTCGGCCTCGTGCATCTTGCGGATGTCGGCGAGGTTGGCGCCCAGCTCTGCCTCGATCTGCGCGCTGGCCATGGCCGCCGCATGGACGTGGTGGGTGTGCTCGATCCAAGCCTCCAACCCCAACGCAGTGAGGATGCTGAGCACGATCATCAGGTAGTGCTTGGCGAAATCCCTGAAGGATTCCAGTCGGGTGTTCGGCGGTTCGATGTGCACGGAGGACTCCGACAGTGGCGGGCCAGCTGCAGAGCGTAGCGGATCGCCCGGCACGCGACTTCGGACATGACGTGCCATGCCGGCACGGATACCATCGCAAGCCGCAGCCTATTGATGAAGCATGCGACGAACGCCGCATTCCGGCGCAACACACGAATCTGCGAGGTGACCATGTCGCTGAAGGTATGTCTCGCCGGCGCCACCGGCTGGGCCGGCTCCGAGTTGGCGCGCGGCATCGCCGCGAACAGCGATCTCGATCTGGTGGCCGCGGTGTCGCGCCGCCATGCCGGCCAGCCGCTGGGTACGGCGCTGGGTGACGCTGCGATCACCACGCCGGTGTTCGCCAGTGCCGCCGAGGCGCTGGCCGCGCGCTGCGATGTGTTCGTCGAGTACACCCATCCCGACACCGCGCGGGCGAACATCCTCGCCGCGCTGGAACACGGCGCCCACGTGGTGGTGGGCACCTCGGGTCTCAGCGACGAGGACTATGCGCGGATCGACGCGGTGGCGCGCGAGCGCGGTCGCGGCGTGCTCGCCTGCGGCAACTTCGCGCTCACCGCGGTGCTGCTGATCAAGTTCTCCGAGATGGCGGCGAAGATCCTGCCGCAGTGGGAGATCATCGACTACGCCTACGCCGGCAAGCCGGACGCGCCCAGCGGCACGGTGCGCGAGCTGGCCACGCGCATGGGCAAGGTGCGCCAGCCACGGCTGGAAGTGCCGCTGGAGCAGACCAAGGGCCTGCGCGAGACGCGCGGCGGCACGCTGGCCGGCAGCCAGGTGCACGCGGTGCGACTGCCGGGTTTCGTGCTCGGCGCGGAGACGATCTTCGGCTTGCCGGACCAGACCCTCAGCATCCGCCACAACGCCGGCGGCAGCGCCAAGCCCTACGTGGACGGCGCGCTGCTGGCGATCCGCAAGGTGTCCACGCTGACCGGCCTGCACCGCGGGCTGGACGCGGTGCTGGAACTCTAGGGAGCTGCTTGCGGCCCCCTCAGCCGTGCACCCCGCTTTCTGCGTCCTTGCCGAGCGCGGTGACGAGGTGACTTTCCAATTGCTGCAGGTGGGACTGGGTTTCCGCGGAGGTGTTGATCATCTGCCGCGCGGCATTGACGAAGTCGAGCGGGTCGACGGTGGCGCCCAGGGCGATGCGCGTGCGCAGACGCTCCACGGCCGGCGCGTCGATCAGCAAGGTGCCGTCGTGGCTGATCCAGTCCGAGGTTTCGCGCAGGTCGGCGTAGGCCACGGAATAGCGGCGCAACACGGCGTCATCCATCCAGCTGGCCGACTGGTTGGCCACGGCGACGTCCCACGATTGCGAGGCGAACGTCGGCCAGTTGATGCTGAGCCGGAAGTCCTCCTTGTGCGCCTGGATGTACTGGTTGATCGTCGCGGCGGGCACGCCGTCGCGGATGTCCCTGGCGACGGCGTCGTCGAGCTGCCGCAAAGGGGCGACCAGGCCCTGGTTGGTCTTGATCGAGGTACGCACGTCGGCCAAGTTCGCCTGCAGTTCCGTGCGGATGTGCAGGCTGGCCGCCTCGGCCGCATGGGCATGGTGCGCATGCTCGATCCAGGCCTCCAGTCCCAGCGCGGTGAGGATGCTGAGCACGATCATCAGGTAGTGCTTGGCGAAATCCCGGATGGATGCCAGCCGGGTGTTCGGCGGTTCGATGTGCATGGGGTCTCCGACGCAGGCGGGAAAGCGGCGAAGCGTAGCGGATCGTACGGTTCCGGTTGGCGCCGGGTGTCGGCCGGTTCGGAGGCTCAGGCGGTCGGGCCGTGCATGTGCCGCTGCCATAGCCCGAGCAGCCAGGACGCGACTAGGCAACCGCCCAGCGCCAGCAGCCAGCCCGTGGCGGGCGTGCCGGAGGAGGGCAGCAGGCCGCGGAAGGCGGGCAGCCAGGCGCTGCCGTAGTACGCGAGCACCACGCCGCCGGCGACCAGCAGCATGACGACGAGCGTGCTCGCCAGCGTGGATTCGAGACGCGCCTCGGCGGCATGCTGTCGGACTGGCGCAGCAGTGACCCGCGCAGCCATCCGCCGCGCGAAATCCGCCGGCAGCGCCACGGGCATGGGTTCGCGCAGCGCACGTGCCAGCAGGCGGTAGCGGCGCACGCGGGCGTTGTCGCCGGCCGGAGCCAGGCCGCGGCGCTCGGCGTCGAGCGCACGTTCCTGCGCCAGCCATTCGCGCTCGCGGGCGGGATCGTCGAAAGGAGGAAGATCGTGGTTCATGCGGCTACTCCCGTCCGGGTTTCCAGCGCCTCGCGCAGGCGCAGGCGCGACCGGAACAAGTGGCTCTTGATGGTACCGCTGGCCAGCCCGGTGATGTGGGCGATCTCGGGAATGGTGTTTTCCTCGAGGTAGTACAGGGTCAGCACCGTACGCTGCAGCGGCGGCAGCGCTTCGATCGCGCGGTGGAGCTGCTGCGCGGTTTCCGCATCGGCCCAGGCGGCTTCCAGGTCGAAGTCGTCGGCCACGGTTTCGACCAGCGGCGCGCCGTCGTCGTCGTGCGCTTCGGCCAGCGGGATGCGCTTGTGCTGCAGGTGGCGCAGCGCGATGGTGTACGCCACGCGGCCGATCCAGGATTTCAGCGCGCTCTCGCCGCGGTACTGGTGCAGGCACTGGTGCACGCGCAGGAAGGTGTCCTGGCACAGCTCGCGCGTGTCCTCCGGATTGCGCACCATGCGCTGGATGATGTGCCAGCACAGCCCCTGGTGCTCGCGCACGAGACGTTCGAACGCGCCTGGCCGATGGGCCAGCGCGGCGTCGACCAAGGCGCGGTCGGAGGGGTAGGTGTCATCCATGGCGCAAGAGATACACGCAGGCGCGCGACGGTTGCAGCACGTCGACTGCAACCGCTGGCTGGTGACTGGTATCCATGTACCTGAAACCCGTCATCACCCTTGCCCGACACGGAGGAATCCATGAATACCGAGATCTTGGTCCCGATTGCACTGTTTGTCTGCATTACCTACGCCATCAAGGTCTGCGTGGACGCGATAACGCGCCGGCGCATGCTGGATGCCGGCGGCTCGGCCGACCTGGTCGCCTCGGTGCTGCGCGACGAGGAGCTGCGCCGCCGCCATTCCTCGCTGCGCTGGGGCATCGTGCTGCTGTCGGTGGCGCTGGGCTTCGGCCTGATCCAGTGGTTCGGCTGGCAGGACGTCACCCCCGGCATGATCGCCGTGCTGGCGGGCGCCACCGGCCTCGGCAACCTGGTGTTCTTCGCGATCTCGCGCAAGCTCGGTTGAGAGCCGGCGCGAAGTCTGAGGCGCGCGCCGACCGCAGACTTCGCGCCGGCCGGAAAACTGGTTCAATGGCGGGCATCGCCGCACCGTCGGCATGCCCGCTTGAGCCGGCCACATGAACGAGCAACTGCTGTTCAACCTCGTCGACCTGGCCGGCACCTTCGCGTTCGCGATCAGCGGCGCCGTCGCGGCGCGGCGGCGCAACCTCGACCTGTTCGGCATCCTGGTGATCGCCTACATCACCGCCTGCGGCGGCGGCATCGTGCGCGACCTGTGCATCGGCGCGATCCCGCCGGCGGGCCTGTCGGACTGGCGCTACCTGCTCACCGCGGTGGTCGCTGCGCTCGCCACCATCGTGGCCTACCGACAAGTGGAGCGGCTGACCTATCCGGTGCGGTTGTTCGACGCGATGGGCCTCGGCCTGTTCGCGGTGTACGGCGCGCACAAGGCGCTGCTGTTCGGCGACAACGCCGAGGTCGCGATCCTGCTCGGCATGACCACCGCGATCGGCGGCGGCCTGGCGCGCGACGTGCTGCTGGCGCGCGTGCCGGTCGTGTTGCAGAAGGAGATCTACGCCTCGGCCGCCTGCGCGGGTGCCGCGCTGGCGGTATTCGGCGAACGGCTCGGCTGGCCAGCGTTGTGGGCGACCTGGTTGCCGATCGGGTTGTGCTTCGCGCTGCGCTTCGTTTCGCTGCGCTATGGATGGAACCTGCCGCGTTTCGGGGGCAAACACGACGGATCCTGACTGCGCGCGGGTCGCGGTCGGCACGCAAAAAGGGCCGGATCGTGCGATCCGGCCCTCGTCGCGCGCCAGGGGCGCAGGATGCTCAGTGATGATGGCCCTTGGCGTGGCCCTTGGCCGTGTGCTTGCCCTTGTTCTTGTCGTTGGCAACCGGGCTGACGGTCTTGCCGACGTTGCTGTCGTCCGCCTTGGCCGTGTGCGCGGCATCGGATACCGCATCACCATGCGCATCCTGGTTCATGGGCATGGACGCATGGCTGGGCGGGGTGTGGCCGCCGGCGTGCTGCGGAGCAGCGGTGGCGTACGAGATCGGCAACGCGAAGGCGGCGGCGATCAGGGCAGCGGTGACGATCTTGGTCATGGCATACCTCGGTCTGGGTGAACCATGCGGCGCATGGCGCAGCCACGATAGAGCCGTGCCCGGCCCGCAAGATGAACAGCAGATATTCGTGAAAGATCTGTGCGAGAGCGATCTCGCGTGTTGCGGTTTCGGGGGGTGTTGCGCGGTCGCAGGAACCTGTCGGTGCCTGGGGCCCAGGTGTGAAACCGGGGCGCCGGATGCCGAAAGGCAGGGGTATGCGCGGCTGGGTGCATGTTAAGTTGCGGAAATTCGGGCCGGGAAGGCCTTGGCGGCAAGGGGGAGAAGCAGGCATGTCCACGCCCAGCGTCAGCGTCGAATCGGTGACCAAGCGGTTCGCCGGCCATGTCGCGGTAAGCGATTTGTCGTTGCAGGTGCCGTCCGGCGGCATCTACGGCCTGCTCGGCCCCAACGGGGCCGGCAAGTCCACCACCATCCGCCTCATCATGAGCATCCTGCAGCCGGACGAGGGGCGCATCGCGCTGTTCGGTGCCAGCGGCAACAGCCGCGACCTGTCAGCGCGCATCGGCTACCTGCCCGAGGAGCGCGGCCTGTACAAGAAGATGAAGGTGCTCGATCACCTGGTGTTCCTGGGCGAGGTCAAGGGCATCGCGCGCAACGATGCGCGCAAGCGCGCGCTGATATGGCTGGAACGCCTCGACATCGCCGGCTGGGCGCAGAAGAAGGTGGAGGACCTCTCCAAGGGTATGCAGCAAAAGGTGCAGTTCGCCGGCGCGCTGCTGCACGAACCGGAGCTGGTGATCCTGGACGAGCCGTTCTCCGGCCTCGACCCGATCAACGCGCAGACCATGAAGGACATCGTGGTGGAGATCGCCGCCAGCGGCCGCACCGTGCTGTTCTCCACGCACGTGATGGAGCAGGCCGAGCGCATGTGCGACCGCGTGGCGATCATCGCGCGCGGCAAGCTGGTGGTGGACGGCACGGTGGCGCAGGTGAAGGCCGACTTCGGCGGCCGTCACGTGGCGCTGGGCTTCAGCCATGACCGTGAGCGCGCCAACGCCGTGCTCGCCGATCCGCGCCTGGTCGCTCGGCTGGACGACTATGGCGCCAGCGCCGAGTTGAAGATGGCCGACGGCGCGGACCCCGAACAGTTGCTGGCCGCGCTGGTCAGCGCCGGCGTGGGCCTGCGCCGCTTCGAGGTGGTGGAGCCTTCGCTGCACGCCATCTTCGTCGCCAAGGTGGGCGTCGACCCCGACGCCACCCCTTTGCCTGCCGTCGCCGGAGTCGCCGCATGAACAAGACCCTTGCCGTGATCCGCCGCGAGTACGTGGAGCGCGTGCGCACCAAGGCCTTTCTGATCTCCACCTTGCTGCTGCCGGTGTTCATGCTGGCGATGGCGGTGTTGCCTGCCTTGCTGATGAGCGGTGGCGACCACACCAGCCGCGTGGCGGTGGTGGACGCGTCCGGCAGCGGCCTGGGGCAACCGGTGCTGACCACGCTGGATGCCGCCACCATCGGCGACGGAAAAACGGCCAGGCCGCGTTACGAGGCGACGCTGTTCCCCGCCGATGGGGCGAACCTGGCCCAGGTGCGCGATGGCCTGATCGCCAAATCCGGCTTCGCGAAGGGCAACGGACGGGACGGCTGGGACGGTGTGCTGGTGCTTGATGCCGGCACGCTGGCCAGCGGCAAGCTGCGCTACTACGGCGACGACGTGACCTCACCCGAGGGCATGAGCCGGCTGCAGCGCGAGATTTCCAAGGCGCTGGCCGGCGTGCGCCTGGCGCATGCCGGCGTGGATCAGGCGTTGGTCACCAAGGCGATGGCGCCAGCGGACATGGACACCGCCAAGGTCACCGACGGCAAGCTCACCGGGCAGAGCGGCGAGGCTTCGTTCGCGCTGGCCTATGCGATGGGTTTCCTCCTCTACATCGCCATCATCTCCTACGGCAGCCGCACCCTCACCTCGGTGATCGAGGAAAAGAACTCGCGCATCATGGAGGTGCTCACCTCCTCGCTGACCCCGTTCCAGATGCTGATGGGCAAGGTGCTGGGCGTGGGGCTGGCCGGCTTGACCCAGATGGGAATCTGGGTGGGCACGGCGTTCGTGCTGGGCAGCCAGGGCCCGCACCTGGCCGGCGCGTTCGGCATGGGCGCCGCCGCCGCGGGCAAGTTCGCCATCCCCAGCATGCCGCCGGCGCTGCTGGTGGTGTTCCTGCTCTACTTCGCGCTGGGCTTCCTGATCTACGGCTCGCTGTACGCGGCGATCGGCGCGATGTGCAACACCATCCAGGAGGCCCAGCAATACGCGGTGTTCGTCACGATGAGCATCCTCGTGGGCTTCATGGCGATGTTCGGCCTGATCAACGACCCCTCGGGCGCGCTGGGCACCACGATGTCCTTCATCCCGTTCTTCGCCCCGTTCACCATGCCGGTGCGCTGGTCGATGACCGCGGTGCCGCCGCTGCAACTGGCACTGTCGCTGGGCCTGATGGTGCTGGGCCTCATGGCCTGCGTGTGGTTTGCCGCGCGCATCTACCGCACCGGCATCCTGATGTACGGCAAGAAGCCCACGTGGGGCGAGCTGTGGCGGTGGATTCGGGCGTGAGGCGGTGGCGTTCTATGGGTGGGGAATGCTTCGCCGTGCATGACACCATGGTCGCAACAGACATCAAGCGCTACGGATGGCATTGCCTCCATGTGTCCCCTGCGCTAGGCGAAAAGGGCTGTGTCTTTACCTATTCCATAGGGTTCGCGAAGTCATACGGCGCACCTGAGATAGCGGTGTTCGGCATGCAGCAAGAAAAGGCTCATTCGTTGCTCAGCGAGTGTGCAACCTTGCTCAGGAACGGTTACGTCATACGGTTCGATGTCGAGGATCCCAATGTCTTGGCCGGTGATTACAACGTAATTTTCAGGCCAGTTCGACCGGCCTACAGGGGCGAGTACTTCGGCACTGCCATGCGCTACTACGCAGACAAGGCGTTCACTGCTGCGGTCATGTTCTTGCCTGATCGGCAGCATCGTTTTCCGTGGGAGGCCGGTTACGACTACGTTCCGGTCGATGAGGCGCTAGCCATCGTCTAGCTCCAGCATCACCCGAACAGCTCGTACTGCGCCGCGTACTGGTCGGCTTCCACGAAGCCGGCCAAGCCCACGCCGACGAGGCGATAGCGGTTGTCGGCGGGGCGTTCCACCCGCGCGCGCAGCGCGCAGGCCAGTTCGGCGAGTTCGCGTTCGGATTGCGGCCGTTGCGCGGGCGTGAGGCTGCGCGTCAGCGTGTGGAAATCGGCGGTCTTCAACTTCAGCACCACGGTGCGCGCGATGCGGCCTTCGCTCGCCTCGCGTTGGTGCGCAGCCCAGGCCTTCTCGGCGAGCCGGCGGATGTGCGGTTCCAGCTCGTCTAGCGTGAGGTCGTGCTCGAAGGTGTCCTCGGCGGACACCTGCAAGGTAGGGCGGTCGGGCGTCACCGGATGTTCGTCGATGCCCAGCGACAGCTCGTGCAGGCGCCGGCCCCAGCGACCAAAGCGTTGCTCCAGTTCCTCTGCCGCGAACGCGCGCAAGTCGCCCACGGTGGCCAGGCCCAGTGCGACGAGTTTGCCTTCCATCACCTTGCCCACGCCGGGCAGGCGGCCGATGGGCAGCGGCGCGAGGAAGTCCAGCACCTCGCGCGGGCGTACCACGAACAGGCCGTCGGGCTTGCGGAAGTCCGAGGCGATCTTGGCGAGGAACTTGTTCGGCGCCACGCCGGCCGAGGCGGTGAGGCGGGTTTCCTCGCGGATCGCGGTGCGGATCGCCTCGGCGGTGGCGGTGGCCGAAGGCAGGCCGTTGTCCGTGGTGGTGACATCGAGGTAGGCCTCGTCCAGCGACAGCGGCTCGATCAGAGCGGTGTGCCGCGCGAAGATCTCGCGCACCTGGCGCGATACTGCCTTGTAGCGCGTGAAGTCCGGCGGCACGAAGATCGCCTGCGGGCACAACCGCTCGGCGCGGATCGCGGGCATCGCCGAGCGCACGCCGAACTTGCGCGCCTCGTAGCTGGCCGCGCACACCACCGAGCGCGCGCCCTTCCACGCCACCACCACGGGCTTGCCACGCAGTGACGGATCGTCGCGCTGCTCCACCGACGCGTAGAACGCGTCCATGTCGACGTGGATGATCTTGCGGGGTGTGGGCACGTGGCGGGGACGGGCGATGCGGTGCGCACGATTCTAGAACGCGTTGATCCGGATCGCGCCGGCACCGCCGCGCTGGCGGTGCCGGCGCGGGCGATTACTCCGCGCGCACGTACATCCACGCCCGCAGGCCGGAGGCGAGCACCACGGCCGCGCGCCGGTAATCGTCCACCTCGTAGGCGTCCGCCTGCGCCAGTTCCTGCGACGTGAGGCGGAACACCGTGCCGCGCACGCGATCCGCCGCATCCCCGCTGGGCATCGCGATGGGGTGGTGCGTGGCGCCGCTGGTGGCGACGACCTGCGCGTCGCGGATCGCCAGCTGTTCGAGACGGTAGCCGGGCAGTGCGTCCGGCGCGCCAGTTAGGTGGCGGCCGAAGGTGGCGAGCTGCACGGCCTCGCTTTGCAACGTGCCGTAGGAGAACAGCAACTCGTCGGCCTGGGTTTCCATCAGGCGTTCTCCGGCGTGCGTGGGGCGCGCCGTGCCTGCAGCCGTGCGGCGACGGCGCGGGCAAAGCGTTCGGCGGCATCGGGCCGTCCGGCCAGGAACAGCGAAGGCTCGATCAATTCCAGCTCCATCAGCAGGAAGCGGCCGTCCGCGACCACGCCGTCCACCCGCGCGTACACCGCCTCGCCCAGTCCGAGCTCCCCGCAAGCCGCCAGGGCGTGCCGGGCTGCGGCCAGCGTGGCCGCCTCCGGTTCGGCGGCTTCGGTAAGGCCGCCGTGCTCGTGCTGCACGCGGTAGTCGCCCCGCGCTGGCCGCTTGATGACGGCGTGGCTGAATTCGCCGCCGAAGAACAGCAGCGACCATTCGCCCTGCTCGACCACCGCCGGCACGAAGGGTTGCAGCAGGTAATCGCCGGGCGGTAGTTCCGCCACGGCGCGATCGAAGGCGACATCGCCCGCGGTGCCGCGCACCGTGCGCCACGCACCGCCGCTGACGCTGGGCTTGACCACCACGTTGCGCCCCGCCTGCGCGGCCAGCGCGTCGCGCAGTTCGGCATGCGCCAGAAAGCGGGTGGGAATGGTGGCCACGCCCAGCGATTCCAGTTGTGCCAGGTAGTGCTTGTCGCTGTTCCAGCGCAGCAGGGCGCTGTCGTTGATCGTGGGCACGGCCAGCGCGTCGAGCCGGTCCAGCCAGTGCAGGAACTGCGCATGGTGCTTGAAGTAGTCCCACACGGTGCGGATCAGCACGGCGTCGTGGCGCGTCCAGTCCACGGCGGGGTCGTTCCACATGCAGGGCGTGGCATGCACGCCGAGGCGTGCGAGCGTGGCGACGGCATGCGCGTCGTCGGGATGGACGCCCGGATGGTCGGCGTCGGTGGCAAGGGCAAGCTGGATGGACATAAAAACCCTCTGCATGGAGGGCGCCCTTGTCTCGAGGATCGCGGGCCGAGCGTGGCGGATCGCTCCGTCGCAGCACCCCTCGGCGCGGACTGCGCGGCGCGAATCGCCGGCGCAACAGGGAAGCATCGCGCAGGCGATGCATGGCGCGCATTCTTCGGCGGCGAGGGGCGGCTGTCAATCGCGCGGGCGTATGCTGCGTGCCTGTACCCGCCCCGCGACGGAGCCCAACATGCCGATCGACTGGACCCATGCCGGCGCCACCGTGCTGGCCGCATTCCTCGCCTCGCTGGTGGAATGCGTGGAGGCGCTGACCGTGGTGCTGGCGGTGGGCGCCACGCGCGGCTGGCGCAGCGCGCTGGCCGGCAGTGCGACGGGCCTGCTGGCCTTGCTGCTGCTGGTGGTGCTGCTCGGTCACGTGCTCACCCGCATCCCCTTGCACGGTTTCCAGCTGGTGGTGGGCGCCTTGCTGCTGCTGTTCGGCATGCGCTGGCTGCGCAAGGCCGTGTTGCGCGCGGCCGGCGTGCTGGCGCTGCACGACGAGGAAGCGATCTACCGGCGCGAGATGCGGGTGCTGCGCGAGCAGGGCGACGCGCGGCCGGGCCTGGACAAGCTTGCGTTCGCGGTGACGTTCAAGAGCACGGTGCTCGAAGGCGTCGAGGTGGTGTTCATCGTGCTCGCCATCGGCGCCGGCCGCGCCGACCTGCTGTGGCCGGCCAGCCTGGGCGCGCTGGCCGCGCTGCTGCTGGTGGTGGCGTTGGGATTGGTGGTGCATCGGCCGCTGGCGCGGGTGCCGGAGAACACGCTGAAGTTCGCGGTGGGCGTGCTGCTCTGCGCGTTCGGCACGTTCTGGGCCGGCGAGGGCATGGGCTACGCGTGGCCGGGTGGCGACTGGTCCATCCCCGGCCTGGTCGGTGCGTTCCTCGTGGTGGCCGCGCTGTGCGTGGCTTCGTGTCGTCGCCTCGCCGCCGTCGGCGCGAAGGAGCTCGCGCGATGAACGGCTTGCGCACGGCGCTGACGGAGCTGTGGGGCCTGTTCGTCGAGGATGGTCGCTACGCGCTCGCCATCGTGGTCTGGCTGCTGCTGGCGTGGCGCGTGCTGCCGCTGCTGCAGCTGGGCCGCGGCTGGAATGCGGTCATCCTCGCCGCGGGCCTGCTCGCGATCCTGGTCGAGAGCGTGCTGCGCCGCGCACGGCATTAGTGGTCGTCCCAGAACACCTCGACCGCGCCGCGATTCATGAAGCCCCATATGGGCGTGCCCAGCCGTACCAGGCCCTCGCGGATGCGGTGGGTGGATTCGTCGTAGGCCGAGATGCGGTAGACCATCTGATATTTCGAGGTGGTGAACCACATCGACAGCGGCATGGCCAGCCAGAACGCATTGGATTTTGCGTGCAGGATGCGCAGGCCGTTGGCGGCGGCCCAGTCCTGCAGCAGGGCCTTGGCGTTTTGCCAGTGGCGCCAGCTCAGCCAGATCGCCGCGGCGATCAGCAGCAGGAACAGCAACGTCGTGGTTCTGGTCATCGCGCCTCCATGGATTCCCCGCGCGCAGCGTGATCCGGGTTTAGCAGCCTGTCGAGCTTTGATCGGCCGGCCTGCGAATCCGGCCGTGTGGTCCATATTTCCGCCACTTCTTGCCCCATAGAACCACTATGGGGCGGCGAATTGTCGAAAACCGGCCCTCACACAACCGAATTCTCGCCTCGACCATCAAAGTCCGACAGGCTGCTAGCGGGCGGGCAAGCCCCCTGTCCACGGGGACTGGTCGAACCCCCGTCCGCCATGCCAAGGTTGCCGGATGACGACAGCCACCAGCTCCCCTTCGTACCTGCGCCGCCTCGGCGTGTGGGACGGCGCGATGATCGTGATCGGCGGCGTGATCGGCGCCGGCATCTTCCGCACGCCGGCGACGGTGGCCGAGCGCACGAGCTCGGGCCTGCCGCTGCTGGTGCTGTGGGTGCTGGGCGGCCTGCTCACGCTCACCGGCGTGCTGTGCTACGCGGAGCTCGGCTCGCGGCGACCGCAGGCGGGCGGCATCTACCTCTACCTGCGCGAAGCGTTCGGCATGCTGCCGGCCTTCCTGTTCGGCTGGACGATGGCGCTGATCAACTACCCGGGCAGCGTGGCGGCGGTGGCGACCACGTTTGCCGACTACTTCTGCAAGGCGGTGGACCTACCGCTGCTGTGGGTGAAGCCGGTGGGCGTGGCGGCGATCGTGTTCATCGTGGGCGTGAACCTGTTCGGCATCCGTGCCGGCGCGCTGATGCAGAACATCTTCGCGGTGCTGAAGCTGGCGGCGATCGCGCTGCTGGTGGCGGTGGGCCTGGCGCTGGCGCACGGCCACCTGGGCGGCGTGCTGGCGGCGGACGCCACGCAGCACGTGTCCAGCGGCGCCTTCGTGGGCGCGCTGCTGCCGGTGCTGTTCACCTACGGCGGCTTCCACTACTTGAACGACCTCGCCGGCGAGGTGCGCGATCCGCAGCGCACGCTGCCGCGCGCCCTGCTGCTGGGCATGCTGGGCGTGGTGCTGGCCTACGTGCTGGCCAACGTGGCCTACCTCACCGGCCTGGGGCACGCGGGGCTGGCCGCCAGCCAGGCGCCGGCGGCCGACCTGATGCGCCGCCTGTTCGGCGAAACCGGCGCGAAGGTGATGGCGGTCGGCATCGCCTGCTCCACCTTCGGCTACTGCAGCATCGCGATCGCCGGCGGTGCCCGCGTGCTGCAGACCATGGGTGCGGACGGCATGCTGTTCCGGGCGGTGGGCTACATCGACCCGCGCACGCGCGCGCCGCAGGTGGCGCTGGCGCTGCTGGGCGGGTGGACGGTGGTGCTGATGCTGTGGGGCAACTTCGGTCAGCTGGTGGACTACACCACGGTGGGCGAGTGGCTGGGCCATGCGTTCGGCATCGGCACGCTGTTCTGGTACCGCTGGAAGTTCGTGGACGAACCCGCGCCCTACCGCGTGCCGCTGTTCCCGCTGCTGCCGCTGGTGTTCGTGCTCACCGTGCTGGGCGTGATCGTCGCCACCGCGATCGCCTCGCCGCACGACGCGGGCATGAGCCTGGTCATCATCGCGTTGGGTGCACCGGTGTACTGGCTGTGGCGGCGCTGGCAGGGCCGTTCACTCCGTTCGCCCTGAGCGTAGGTGCGCAGCACCGGAGTCGAAGGGCAGTCGGCTGCTGGCGCTTCGACTTCCTCGCTCACCAAAGCGCGGCCATCCGTGGCCGCTCCTCGCGTCGCTTGCTTTCGCAAGCTACGCTCAGTGTGAACGGATAGTGCGGCTGGGTGATCGCGTTTGATGAGTTTCGTGAGGATGCGCACGTCATGAAACGGGCTTGGTTGTTCGCTTTTGTTGCCTTGTTCGCCAGCCACGCGATGGCGACAGACGTGGTCGATCTGGCGTCGTCGCCGACAACAGCGCGCATCGGCTTGCAGCAGGTGACGCGCGCGGTGGCGACGGAGACGGCGCAGGACGGTGTGCAGCAGCGGCGCTACACCTTCCAGCCATCCGCGCAGCCGCAGATCACGATCGCTCCTGCGCAAGGCGCGTGGAACTGGAGCGGGCAGGGCGAGCTGCACCTGCGCGTGCAGAACGCGATGCCGTGGGCGGTCACCCTGGTGGTGGACATCGACGGGCGCGACGCGAAGCAGCAACTGCATGCGGTGGTGGGCTTGCCAGCCGGTCCCGCGCAGACCCTGGTGATTCCGTTGCACGTCACCTCGCCGCTGGCCTTCGGCATGCAGGTGGGCCCGGCCAAGCCGTTCGAGGATGGCGGCCGGCGGGTGCTGCTGGCGACCACGGTGGCGGGAGGGCTGGATCGTTCCGGCGTGCGCGACGTGCGGCTCTCCATGCCCGCGCCGCAGGCTGCGCAATCCATCCTGTTCGGCAAGTTCGAGGTGGTGGCGGGCGAGGCAGCGCTGCGCGACGCCTACACCGACATCGTGGATCGCTACGGCCAGTACACGCGCGAGGCGTGGCCGGAGAAGATCGCCGACGATGCCGCGTTGCGTGCCGCCGTGAAGCGCGCGCCGCCAGCCGCATCGGCGGCTGGCGTGGACCGTTACGGCGGACGTCTGGACGTCCGTCTGCGGGCCACCGGCTGGTTCCACACGCAAAAGGCGGATGGTCGCTGGTGGCTGGTCACGCCCGGCGGCCACGGCTTCTTCTCGCTGGGCGTGAACACCGTGAAGGCCGACGACACCCGCACCTACGTGCAGGGCCGCGCGTCCATGTTCCGCGACCTGCCGCCGGACAGCGGCACGTGGGCCGCGTTTTACGGCAACGCCGACAACCGCAACGCACAGCAGGGCGCGGGCGCCGGCCGCTGCTGCGACCACGGACAGTGGTTCGACTTCTACGCCGCCAACCTGTATCGCGTGGATGGCCGGGACTGGCTTGCCGCCTGGCGCATGCGCGCCCTGGCGCGGCTCAAGGCCTGGGGCTTCAACACCGTCGCCAACTGGAGCGACCCCGCGCTGGGCGCGCTGCACCAGTTGCCGTACACGCGCGAACTGGACATCCGCGGCGACTTCGGCAATGTCGCCACCGGTTACGACTGGTGGGGCCGCATGCCCGACCCGTTCGATCCACGCTTCGCGCAGGCGGCGGATGCGGCAGCGGCGAAGGCCGCGCAAGGCGTGCGCGACGATCCTTGGTTGCTGGGCTATTTCGCCGACAACGAGTTGTCGTGGTCCGCATACGGCCCGCAGGGGCGCTGGGCGCTGGCCGTCGGCACTTTGCACGGCGAGGCGCGCAGCGCGGCCAAGCAGGCCTTCATCGCCGACTTGAGGAAGAGGTACGGCACGCCGGACAAGCTCGCGGCGGCATGGGGCATCACGCTGGCGTCGTGGGATGCGCTGGACGCCACCGATTTTCCCGCGCCCGAGCCGAACGAAGCGCACCCCGCCATCGCCGACGACTACAGTGCGTGGCTGAGCCGTTACGCCGCGCAATTCTTCCGCACCGTCGCCGAGGCCATCCATAGTCACGATCCGCATCATCTCTACCTCGGCAGCCGCTTCGCGGTCAGCACGCCCGAGGCCATCGCGGCCTGCGCCAGGTACTGTGACGTGATGAGCTTCAACGTCTATGCCGACGTGCCGCAACACGGCTATGACGCGGCGCTGGCGAAGAAGCTGGACAGGCCGGTGTTGATCACCGAATTCCATTTCGGCTCGGACGACCGCGGCCCGTTCGGCAAGGGCGTCGTGTCCGTGGCGAACGAGGAACAGCGCGGCGCGGCCTATGCGCGCTACCTGCAGGCGGCGGTGGGCGACCCCGACATCGTGGGGGCACACTGGTTCGAATACGCGGACGAGCCGGTGACCGGTCGCCTGCTCGACGGCGAGAACTCGCATTTCGGCCTGGTCGGCATCACCGACATTCCGTTCGCGGGCTTCGTGGAAGCGGTGCGCAAAGCCAATGCGTCGCTACGGCATTGATGTGCTGCCGGGTCGCAGCGACGGTGCAGTGACTATGCTTGCCCGGATACTTCGTGAGGTGAACCCATGTGTCTGATCGCCTTCGCCTGGCAGGCCCATCCGCGCTGGCGCCTCGTGCTGGCCGGCAACCGCGACGAATTCCACGCACGGCCCAGTGCGCCGCTGGCGCGCTGGGACGATTTGCCGATCACCGGCGGCCGCGACCTCGAAGCCGGCGGCACCTGGCTGGGCGTCACCGACGCCGGGCGTTGTTGCGTGGTCACCAACGTGCGCGACCCGCGCGATCCGCAGCTGGGCGCCTCGCGCGGCCTGCTCGCCACTGACTATCTCGTGGGTGCCGACGACGCCACGGCGCATGCGCAGACCTTGCTGGCGGCGGCAGCGGACTACCGTCCGTTCAATCTGCTCACCTTCGATGCGCAGGCCGCGTTCTATCTCGGCAACCGGCCCGAGGCGCGCGCACAGGCAGTGACGCCCGGCGTGCACGGCTTGTCGAATGCCGACTTCAACACGCCCTGGCCGAAGACGCGCGCGCTGATGGCGCGGCTCGCCGCATGGACCGGGACCGGCGACGCGGACGATTTCGCGCCGCTGTTCGCCGCGCTCGCCGACGAGCGGCAGGCGTCGGATGCCGAGTTGCCCGACACCGGCATCGGGCTGGAGCGCGAGCGCTGGCTGTCCGCGGCTTTCATCCGCGGCACCGACTACGGCACCCGCGCCAGCACCGTGGTGGCGATCGCCCATGACGGGCGCGGCGTGATCGAGGAACGCCGCTTTGGCCCCGAGGGGCGCTTCCTCGGCGAAAGCCGGCTGAGCTTCGGTCCGCGCGCCGCCGTGGATTGACGCCCCGCGCCTACGCGCTGGCGCGCGCGAGGCTGTCCGACGCCATGCAGTGGCACGGTTAGCGTTGACGGCGCCATTCACGGTGGGAGCGTCACATGCGCACGGCTTGCCTGTTGTTGCTGCTGGTCATGTCGGGCGCCGGTCTCGTGCATGCGGCAGACTGCCCCGACTGGTCGCCCGAGCAGGCCCGCCGGGAGCTGGCTGCGCTGCACGACAGGCTGGACGGCTGGAACCATGCCTATCGGGTCGATGGCCACTCGTCGGTGAGCGACGCCGTTTACGACCAGGCCGAGCAGCAGCTTGCGACGTGGAGCCGGTGCTTCCCCGAACAGGCGCCGGCGCCGCTGGCGCATCTGGGCGATGCCGGTGGCCGTGTCGGTTCGCCGGTGGCACAAACCGGGCTGGCCAAGTTGCCCGATGCCGCCGCGGTCGAGGCGTGGATGCGTGCGCGCGGCAACCGCGACCTGTGGGTGCAGCCCAAGGCGGATGGCGTGGCGGTGACCCTGCTCTACGAGCACGGCCGACTGCGCCAGGCCGTCAGTCGCGGCGACGGCCTGCATGGTTCGGACTGGACCGCGTTGGCGCAGGCGATAGACGCGATCCCCAAGCAGCTGCTGCAGGCGCCAGCCCGCGTGGTGCTGCAGGGCGAGCTGGTGTGGCGCCTGCCCGGCCACGTGCAGGCCAAGGACGGCGGCGTCAATGCGCGTTCGGCGGTGGCCGGCGCGCTGGCGCGCAACACGCTGGACGCCGCCACCGCCGCGAAGATCGGCCTGTTCGTGTGGGACTGGCCCAGCGGCCCGGCCGACATGCCGGCGCGACTGGCCGGCCTCGCCACGATGGGCTTCGCCGACAGCGCGGCGCTCGCGCAACCGGTGGCGAGCCTCGACGAAGCGAGGCGCTGGCGCGAGCAGTGGTACCGCCAGGCGTTGCCGTTTGCCGCCGACGGCACGGTGCTGCGCCAGGGCCATCGACCGTCGGCCGACACCTGGCAGGCGCGGCCGCCGGACTGGGCGGTGGCGTGGAAATACCCGGCCGCCTCCGCGCTGGCCGAGGTGCGTGCGGTGAACTTCACCATCGGCCGCAGCGGGCGCATCACGCCGGTACTGGAACTGGCGCCCGTGCAGTTGGACGACCATCGCGTGCAGCGGGTCAGCGTGGGTTCGTTCAAGCGCTGGCAGGCACTGGACATCCGCCCCGGCGACCAGGTCGAGGTGGCGCTGGCGGGGCTGACCATCCCGCGCCTGCAGTCGGTGGCGTGGCGCGCGGCGCAGCGTGCCGCGGTGGATGCGCCCGATCTGGCCCGTTATGGCCCGCTGAGTTGCTGGCAAGCCACGCCGGGCTGCGAACAGCAATTCCAGGCGCGACTGGCCTGGTTGGGCGGAAAGCAAGGCCTGCGCCTGCCAGGTGTTAGCGTGGGCACCTGGCAGGCGCTGGCGGATGCCGGCGTGGTCCGTGGCCTACTGGACTGGCTGACGCTCACGCCCACGCAACTCGCCGCGGTGCCGGGGCTGGGTGCGAGCCGCTCCGCAGCACTGGCGCAGGCGTTTGCCGACGCACGCGGGCGACCGTTCGGTGACTGGCTGCACGCGCTCGGCGCGCCGGATGACGCGGCGGATGCTGGAGAGGATTGGGCCACGTTGGCTGCGCTGGGCGAAGGCGACTGGCGTGCGCGCGGCGCCAGCGCGGCGCGTGCGCGCCAACTGGCTGTCTTCTTCGCCCATCCCGAGGTGCAAGCCTTGGCGGGCCAATTGCGCACAGCCGGCGTGCAGGGTTTTTAGGTCTGTAGGAGCGCACCCCCGGATCAAGTCCGGGGCAGGCTCTGTGCGCGAATGCTTTGATGCTTCGATCAGAGCGAAAAGCCATCGCGCACAGGGTGCGCTCCTACATCAGCTCGCCGTCGACGTAATACCAGCGGCCCGCCTCACGCACGAAGCGGCTGAGCTCGTGCTGGCGGTGCGCACGGCCGCTGCCGAGACGGTAGCGGGCCACGAACTCCACGGTCGCATGCTCGTCGTCGATGCGCTGCTCGCGGCGCACGTCCAGTCCCAGCCAGGTCGGCGCGGGCTGCTGCGCGGCCAGCCGCAGCGAGGCGGGGCGGGTGTCGGCGTGCCAGCTGGCCAGCAGGTAATCCTCGCGCTTGAGCACGTAGGCGCTGTAGCGCGAGCGCATCAATTGCGCGGCGCTGGCGGCGATCACGTTGCCGTCATGCAGCGGGCCGCAGCAGGCGCCGTAGCCGGCGGGATTGCCGCAGGGGCAGGGGGTCAGGGTGTCGATCGCCTTCATGCCGCCTTTGTACACGAGAGCCTGCCCCATATCTCCACTTGGCTCGCATTGCCTTGCCGTGGCCGTCAGGTGGTGGCGCGTGGCGCAGCGCCTGCTTGGCTGGCAGGTCAAGGCGCGCGCTGCCGCATGGCGGCCACGGCAAGGCAACCCTTCCTCGCTCCTCAAAGCCGAGTCCATCCATGGACTCTCCCCGCGTGCGGGTCGGGTCTGTTTGCCCGCATCCCTGCGTCATCACTCAGTCGTGGACGGACGTCCACTCCTTCGTTCTTCCTTGGCCTGCGCACAAACAGCTCCCGATGCGGGCCAGGCGGAGATATGGGGCAGGCTCTTGGCGGTGGCGTGCAGGCTCAGTGCCGGCTGCGCTGCCAGACGCGGCAGCGGTTGTTCGCCGGCATCGCCACGTCGTCGACCAGCGCAAAGCCTGCCGCCGCGGCCAGCGCGTCCACGGCCTCGGCGTCGCGGATGCCCATGTGCGCGTCGCGCGCCTTCAGCCACTGGTCGAACGCGGCATTGCTGTCGCTGGTGTAGCGGTCGCCGTCATTGAACGGGCCATAGATCGCCAGCCGCGCGTCGTCGGTCACGACGGCCGGCAGCTGGGCGAACAGCGCCTCCACCTCGTGCCAGGCCATGATGTGCAAGGTGTTGGCGCTGAACACCGCGTCGAACGCGCCGCGTGGCCACGGTCCGTCGACATCGAGTTCCAGTGGCGGCGGCGTGTTGGGTAGCGCCGCCTCGTCCAGCCAAGCGCGGATGCCCGGCAGATTTTCAGTGCGGTCCGAGCATTGCCAGTCCAGCCAGGTCAGCGCGGCGGCGAAATGCACGGCGTGCTGGCCGGTGCCGCTGCCGATCTCCAGCACGTGCCGCCGGTCGGCAAAGTACTGGCGCAACACCTCAAGGATGGGTTCGCGGTTGCGTTCGCAGGAAGGGGCGTGGGGTTTGTCCACGCCCACGCCATCAGGCCGGGCGGCCGCGCAGCACGCGGGCCGGCAACATCAGCAGCGCGCCGAGGAAGGCGAATACCGCGCCCACGGTGATGCCGATCAATCGTAGCGGCAAGCAGATCAACCACACGATGGGGTAGAGCACCAACGCCAGCAGCGCGAGCGGCCAGCAGAACACCAGCAGCAACAGCCAGAGCAGGAAGGCGGCCATGGCACGACCTCACGGGGGATGGGTGACAGCACTCTAGCGCGATCCGCCGCCGCCGCGCAGGTGGCTTTCGGCACATCGGCGGCACGTTGCCACGGGGCTACATCACCGGCTTCACGCCGATCAGCAGCGCATGCAGCCAGAACGCGAAGATTGCCCAGACCACCACGCCGATCACCACGGTGATGGCGGTGTTCTTGGCCGTGCCGGGCGGGTACGCCGTGCCCTCGCGGCGGTCGCGCCGGCGCGAGGCGGCGAACAGCACGACGGCCCACAGCAGGAACGCGCCGAACAGCACCACGTCGTGCAGCATGCCGGTGGCGAGCAGGTGGCCGAACGCCCAGGTCTTCACCGCCAGCAGCTGCGGATGGTGCAGGCGCGCCTTGATGCCGTTGCGCGGTGCCCGCCCCGCAATGAACAGCACGAACGCGACCAGGGTGAACAGCGCATTCAGCCGCACCAACCACGGCAGCGGCGTGTACAGCAGCACCGGATGGTGCCGCGCCAGCGCGAAACCCCAGCAGATCAGCACGAAGCCGACCAGCGACACCAGCGCGAACAGGCCCTTCCACTTCTTCTCGCCGAGTCGCGCGATCTGCCGCTTGCGCCAGCCATCGGCGAAGACGCGCAGCGAATGTATGCCGAGAAACAACACGAGACCGAGGATCAGCACAGGCATGGCAGGCGACTCCGGGGGCGGTGCGCTGGAGTATAGGCAGCCGGGGCTGGCGCCACGAGTGACGGTTGTCAGGTAACTGCTTCGACGCGCACGGTCAGCGCCAGCGTGTTCTCGTGCAGGACGAACGCGCCGGAACCGGGGCGCCAGGCGTCGCCCGCGTGCAGCACACCGTCGCCGGTGTCGATGCGACCGTGCGCGCAGTACACCAGCACGATGGCGGCATCGGCTTGCTGCGTACCCGCCGTGCGCCACACCTCGATGCCGCCACGCGCACGGCCGCGGCGCAGCATCAGGTTGAAATCGCGGTTGGGGCCGCCGGCCAGCGCCACGTCCACGCCGGCTTCGCCGGGGAACGCAAACGGAACGCAGGGCGTGGTGAGCGCATGCGTGCAGCCGTCGTCGAGTTTCATCGTGAAACCGTCGCCGGCCAGCAGGGCGATCACGCGATCGATGCCCGGAAACGCGGAGAACGGCGCGGCGCTCTCCACCTCGGCCACGCTCACCCGCCACAGGAAATCGTCCATGCCTGCACCGGGCGGATGGACGGCCAATTCGCGGGTGCGGCCCAAGCCGTTCTTCCACGGTTTGGCCGGGCAATCGGCGAGGTGGAGGATGCCCATGCGCTACCTCTCGATCACGCGCCGGAACGGCGGCAACGCCCGCAGCATCCCGGCGCCGTAGCGCTTGGTGACCACGCGACGGTCCAGCAGCACGATGCGGCCGGTGTCGCTCTCGTTGCGGATCAGGCGGCCGCAGTACTGGGTGAGCAGGCGGGTGGCTTCGGGGATGCTCACCTCGATGAAGGGATTGCGGCCGCGCGATTCCAGCCATTCCGCGTAGGTGGCGCCCACCGGGTCGGTGGGCACGGCGAACGGCAGCTGGGTGATGACCACGGTCTCACACAGCTTGCCGGGCAGGTCCAGGCCTTCGCCGAAGCTGGCGAGGCCGAACAGCGTGCTGCCACGGCCTGATTCAACGTCCGTGATGTGCTCGGCGATCAGCTGCGTCTTGCCCAGCGAGCCCTGCGCGCGCACCTTGCGCACCTTGTCGATGGGCAGGCGCTGCAGCACGCGGTCGAGTTTGGCGCGCGAGGTGAACAGCACGAGGTTGCCGGCGCTCCAGTCGAGGTGTTCGGCCAACCAGTCGCTGATCGCCTGCGCGTGTTCCTCGCGCGCGTCGGGCAGGGCGGCGATGGCGGGCACTTCGAGCTGCGCCTGCGCGGCGAGGTCGAACGGCGAGGGCAGGCTGAGCGTCACCGCGTCGTCGGGCAGGCCCACCGCGTCGGCGTAGCCGCGGAAATTGCCGCCCGCGCTCAGCGTGGCGGATGTCAGCACTACGCCGCTGGCGTTGCCCCATAGCACGTTGCGCAACAGGCCCGCGGCGGACACGGCCGAGGCATGGCAGACCAGTTGCTGGTCGCCGGTGAGCGTGACCCAGCGCGCCAGCGGCGGCGCCTGATCCGGATCGTCCACCGACCAGGCCTGCCAGCAGGCGGCCTGCTTGCCGACGCGTTCCAGCGCGATGCCCAGTTCGCGCGACAACGCGTCCTGGGTGGGGCCGCCGTCGGTCATCTCCACCACGGCGCGGCGTACCGCGGCGAGCCAGCGCTGCACTTCGCCGGCCTGCAGGCCGAGCAGGCGCGCGTGCTCCACCCAGGCTTCGGGCAGGCGGCCCAGCGAGCCGCGGTACATCGGTTCGCTCTCGGCGGGGTCGGGCAGCCAGCCGAGGCGGATCTCCTTTTCCAGCGCTTCCAATGCGTCGGAGAGTTCCTGCAGCCTGGCGTCGCCGGCATCGAGCGTGAGCTTGCCGAGGTTTTCCTTGTCGGTGAGCGAATAGGCCGCGTGCACCTGGCGGCCCAGTCGGCTCAGCTGGCGCACCGCGTTGGCCAGATGCACCTCGGCGGCGCCGCGGTCGATCGCCTTGCCCGGGATGTGGTGGGCCTCGTCGAACACGTACAGCGTCTCGTCCGGACGCGGCAGGATCACGCCACCCCAGTTGTCGTCCTCGCCCGGCATGGTGAGGTCGGCGAGTACCAGGTCCTGGTTCGCCACGATGATCTCGGCATCGTCCACCGCGCGGCGTGCGGCGAAGAACGGGCAGATCATGAACTGGCCGCACTTGCGGTTGGTGCAGCCGCCCGCGCTGGTGGTGAGCATGGGGCGCAGCAGCTCGCTGACCGGTTCGGGCGCGCTGTCCATGTCGCCATTCCATTCGCCGGCGTCGAAGGCCTGGGCGAGTTTCGACAAGGCTTGCTTGTCGCGCTCGGCGGGTGGCCTGGCCCACAGCGCGAGGTCGGCGTCGAAGCCGGCAAGGCCCATCTGCGCCGAACCGGCGAGGCTGTTGCGCGCCATCGCGAGGTTGCGCGGGCACAGGTAGCGGCCGCGACCCTTGGCCAGCGCCACCTTGGCCTGATGGCCGGACAGCTGCAGGTACAGCGGAATGTCGCGCTCCACCAGCTGCTCCTGCAGCGCCACCGTGGCGGTGGCGATCAGCAGCTTCTTCTTCTGCGCCCGCGCCACCTCGTGGCCGGCGATCAGGTAGGCCATGGACTTGCCGGTGCCGGTGGGCGCCTCGATCGCGGCGACGCCGCCCTCGCTGGCCAGCGCCTTCGCCACCTCGGCGATCATCTTTCCCTGCGAGGCGCGCGGGCGGAAGCCGGGCAGGCCGTCCTTCAGGCGCGTATAGGCGGCGCGGATGGCGTCCTTGGTGGTGTCGGCGAGCATGCGTGCATCCGGGGCGAGCCGCCCATTCTAGCGGGCGGGTGGTGCCAGGAACGGATGCTGGGCGCTGCCGCGGTCGCGCGCTACCATCGGCCGGGGGAAAAATCATCGGCGCCATGAACCAGTTCGGCAGGTCGCATGTCACGATTCCAGGCGAAACCGACCAGCTGGCCTGGTTGGGACGGCTGATCGGTGCGTCCACGCCGCAGGCGGTGGGCGAACTGGTGGTGGAACTGGCCCGTGGCTGCGCGGGCTGTCGCGATGCCCGCCTGCTGTGGCTGGAGCGGGGCGAGTGCCGTGCCGCGGACGGCCCCGTGGACGCGCCTGTGCGCGCGCGGATGCTGGCGCTGCTGCGCGACGAGGAGGGTGTGGCGACGGCCGTCGACGGCGAACTCGCGATCTGGCTGGCGCCGGACGTGCCCGCCGTGCTGTTGCTGGCGCCGGAGGACACGGCGACCGGCCCGCGGCTGGCCGCGGTGCTGGAACCCCGCCTGGCGCTGGCCGGGCGCCAGCTGCAGCAGTTGCTGGCACTGGCCGAGCTGCACGGTTCGCATCGCCAGCTGGAACGCTCGGAGAACCTGCAGCGCGCCCTGTTCGCGATCTCCGACCTGGCCGGCGCCGATCTCGACATGCCCGAGCTGTTGCGCGGCATCCACGCCATCGTCGGCACGCTGATGTACGCCGAAAACTTCTACATCGTGCGGCACGACCCCGAGCGCGGCACGGTGCGGTTCCTGTACTTCGCCGACACGGCGGATACCGCAGGCCCCGACATCGACCGCGACGAACCGCTGGAGGCATTGCGCGGTTCGCTCACCTGGCACCTGCTGGGCCAGGGGCAGTCGCTGATGGGCAACGCCGAGCAGCTGGCGGCGCAGATCGGCGAACCGCTGGAGGTGGTCGGCCCGGACAGCGTGGACTGGCTGGGCGTGCCGATGCTGCGCGAAGGGCGCGTGCATGGTGCGCTGGTGGTGCAGAGCTATCGCCAGGGCGTGGGCTACTCCGACGAGGATCGCGCGGTGCTGGGCTTCGTCGCCGCGCACGTGCTCACCGCGCTGGAGCGCAAGCAGAGCAAGGATGAACTGGAACGCCGGGTGCTGCGACGCACCCGCGAACTGGCCGCCGCCAACCGCGAGCTGCAGCAGGAAGTGCTGGAGCGCCAGCGCGCGGAACGCCTGCAGTCGGTGCTGTTCCGGCTGGCCGAGCTGGCCACCGCCGACCTCGACGAGGGCGCGTTCTACCAGCACGTGCACGCGGAGGTGGGCAGCCTGCTGGACGCCTCGAATTTCTACATCGCCTTGCTGGACGAGGAGCGGCAGCGGCTGGATTTCCCGTATTACGTCGATGCCGGCGTGCAGAGCACGTTCAGCCTGCCGCTGGAGCGCAGCATCACCGCCTACGTGCTGCGCACCGGCCGGCCGTGGCTGGGCACCCGGCGCGAACTGGAGGCGATGGAAGCGGCCGGCGAGGTGGTGCCGCACCACATCGGCACGCCGTCCGCCTGCTGGCTGGGCGTGCCGTTGCGCACGGGCGAGACGGTGATCGGCGTGGTCGCCGTGCAGGGCTATGGCGACGAGATGCGCTTCGGCGCCGCCGACCAGGAACTGCTGGGCTTCGCCGCGCTGCAGATCGCCAACAGCATCCATCGCCGCCGTGCCGCCACCGACCTGCTGCAGGCCAACCTGCAGCTGGAGCACCGGGTGGAGGCGCGCACCCGCGAGTTGCGCGAGCAGATCGCCGAGCGCGAGCAGGTCCAGCGGCAGCTGCGCCACGAGGTGATGCACGATCCGCTCACCGGCCTGCCCAACCGCGGCTTCCTGCGCGAGCGCCTGGGCGAGCGGCTGGCGCGGCAGCCGTCGGGCGCACTGCCTTGCGCGCTGCTGTACCTGGACGTGGATCGCTTCAAGGTGATCAACGACAGCCTGGGCCACCTGGCCGGCGATGCCTTCCTGCAGGCGACCGCGAACCGCCTGCGCGCCTGCGTGCACGAACCGGACGTGGTGGCGCGGCTGGCCGGCGACGAGTTCGCGGTCCTGCTGGATGCGGTCGCCGAACCGGCCGTCGCCGAGCGCATGGCGCAGGGCGTTCTGCAGGCCTTGCACCAGCCGCTGTCGATCGGTGGTCGCGAGCTGCAGCCCTCCGCCAGCGTGGGCATCGCGATCGGCGGTGATCGCCACGTGCTGGCCGACGCGCTGCTGCGCGACGCCGACATCGCGCTGTATCGCGCCAAGCAGCTGGGACGTGGCCGCCACGTGTTGTTCGACGAGACGCTGGCCCGCAATGCGGTGGACGAACTGGCGCTGGAGGTCGAGCTGCACCATGCCCTGCTGCACGGCGAGTTCGTGCCGCACTACCAGCCGATCTTCCGGCTCGACAACGGTGCGGTGGTCGGCCACGAGGCGCTGCTGCGTTGGAACCATCCGCGGCGTGGCCTGCTGCTGCCCGACGACTTCGTGCGCGTCGCGCAGGACTGCGGCCAGCTTGAGGCGATCGACTGGCAGCTCTACGAGCAGATCTGCGCACGCATGGCGCGGCCGGATGCCGGCGCGGGTTTCGTGACGATCAATGTCTCGCCGCAGCACCTGCGCCATGCGCATTTCGACCGCCGGCTGCTGCAACTGCTCGAACGCAGCGGCTTGCCGCCTGCGCGGCTGCTGATCGAGCTGACCGAAGGCGCGCTGCTGGACGATCCGGAACTGGTGCGCACCATCCTGGAGCGCCTGCGCGCCGCCGGCGTGCTGACGGCGCTGGACGATTTCGGCACCGGCTATTCCTCGCTGAGCTACCTGCACTCGCTGCCGCTGGGCAAGCTGAAGATCGACCGGATGTTCGTGCGCGAGCTGGATGCCGTCGGCGGCGCCGGCACCGACTCGGTGGTGGCGGCGATCCTCGCGCTGGCCCGCACGCTGGGCATCGGCGTGATCGCCGAAGGCGTCGAAACCGCGAGGCAGCGCATGTCGCTGCTGGCGATGGGCTGCGAATTCGGGCAGGGCTTCATGCTGGGCCGGCCGGAGCCGTCGCCCTGCCTTCCCGCGGCCGCCATGGGCGCGGCAAGGCAGGGGTGATGCGGCGCGCCCGCCGGCGGGCGCGATGGCCTAGCGCGTGCCGCGCACCACGATGGTCTTGCCGGACACGTCGATCATGCCCTGCTCCTCCAGCTGCTTGAGCACGCGGCCGACCATTTCGCGCGAGCAGCCCACGATGCGGCTGACTTCCTGGCGCGAGATGCGGATCTGGGTGCCCTCGGGGTGGCTCATCGCGTCCGGCTCGTCGCACAGGTCGAGCAGGGTGCGCGAGATGCGGCTGGTGACGTCCATGAACGCCATCCGGCTCACCTGGCGCGAGGTGCGCAGCAGGCGGTTGGTGAGTTGGGAGCCGATCGCGAACAGGATCTTCGGACATTCCTCCTGCAGCGGGCCCTTCATCAGCTGGAACAGGCGCTCGTAGCTGATCTCGGCCATCTCGCACACGGTGCGCGTACGCACCACCGACTCGCGCTGGGACTGCTCCACGAACAGGCCCATCTCGCCGATGAACTGGCCGCGGTTGATGTAGGCGAGGATCAGCTCGCGGCCCTGCTCGTCCTCGGTGCACACCGCGAGCGAACCGTCGATCACGTAGTACAGCGTGTTGGCCGGGTCGCCGGGGCGGATGATCGCGGTCTTGCTCGGGTAGCGGCGGCGATGGCAGAGCGCGAGGAAGCGCTCCATCGAGGCCGGGTCCGGCGCGAAGGCGAGCGGGGCCTGGGAGCGTTCGAAGGCCTGTTGCAGCTGGTATTTGAGTAGCGCCACGGTGTCTGGTTCCCCTTGAATGGTGGCCCTGCGAGCCTTCCATGGGCCGACGGGCTGCATCGATCAGCTGGCTGTCGCGCGCCGTTGCCGGCGGCGGGTTCACGCGGGACGCACGCAGGCGATGGAAACTTGCGCGGCGTCCGGCAGGTCATCGTTGCGCACGGGGCTGGCCTTGGCGTGCGCCGCGGCTTGCCGCGGGCCGGACCCTCCCCGAACCCCCATTATGGCAAACCCGGGTGAATTGACGCAGGTTCAGTTTTTCCCGATTTTGCCGCATACTTCGCAGTCTTTCGCTCGTGGCCCATGGCCGCGGGTCGTTCGCCGGGTCGTGGGAGACAAGGGTCCCCACCATCCGAATTCCCGCGGGGACCCTTGGTGCTAACCCGCCTCATCTGCTGACCGTGATCCGGTCATGGAGAGTCGCCGTGGTCAAGCCGCTTCCGCGCCTGCGCCTGCAGGGCTTCAACAACCTCACCAAGGCCCTGAGCTTCAACATCTACGACATCTGCTACGCGGTGTCCGAAGAGCAGCGCCAGCGCTACATCGAGTACATCGACGAGCAGTACGACGCCGATCGCCTCACCCAGATCCTCACCGACGTGGCCGAGATCATCGGTGCGAACATCCTGAACGTGGCTCGCCAGGACTACGACCCGCAGGGCGCCTCGGTGACCATCCTCATTTCCGAGGAGCCTATCGTCGACAAGCTCGGCCGCGATTCGATCGCCGGCGCGGTGGTCGCGCACATGGACAAGAGCCACATCACCGTCCATACCTATCCGGAAACGCACCCCCACAACGGCATCGCCACTTTCCGCGCCGACATCGACGTGGCCACCTGCGGCGTGATCTCGCCGCTGAAGGCGCTGAACTACCTGATCGACAGCTTCGAGTCGGACATCGTGGTGTGCGACTACCGCGTGCGCGGCTTCACTCGCGACGTGAAGGGCAAGAAGCACTTCATCGACCACAAGATCAACTCGGTGCAGGACTACCTGGCGCGGCACATCCGCCAGAAGTACGAGATGTTCGACGTCAACGTGTACCAGGAAAACATCTTCCACACGAAGATGCACATCAAGGACTTCGACCTCGACACCTACCTGTTCGAGGCCCACGCCGACGACCTCTCGTTCAAGGAACGCCAGCGCATCGAGTCGCTGCTGCGCCGGGAGATCGAGGAGCTGTTCCACGGCCGCAACCTGATGTGACGCGAAAAACCCGCCGAAAGGCGGGTTTTTCTTGTGGAGCGTGGCATCCGCCGAAAGGCAGGTTTTTCGGGGCCTTTGCTTTTGCAGGAGCGGCTTCAGCCACGATGCTTTTCCATGGGTGACCGAGGGCATCGCGGCTGAAGCCGCTCCTGCATAACAAGAATCCGTCCTACACCCGGTAGGCCACCGTCTTCATCACCATCGAACTGGCCTGCATCAGCTGCGGGATCGGGAACGGCAGGGCGATGCCGCCGCGCGCCTGCGCGTCCTGCGCGTGGCGCACCTCGTCGGCCTGCATCTGCGCCAGCACGGCGCGCGAGCGTTCGTCCTGTGCGGGCAGGCGCTCCAGGTGCTCGGCCAGGTGCGCTTCCACCTGGCGCTCGGTTTCCACCACGAAGCCCAGGCTCACCGCGTCGCCGACCAGTGCGGCCAGCGCGCCGATCGCGTAGCTGCCGGCGTACCACACGGGGTTCAGCAGGCTGGGGCGGCTGTCCAGCTCCTGCAGGCGCTCGCCGCACCAGGCGAGGTGGTCGGTTTCCTCGGCGGCGGCGTGCAGCAGGTGTTCGCGGTTCTCCGCGTGGCGCGCGAACGCGGCCTGACCGTCATACAGCGCCTGCGCGCAGACCTCGCCAGTGTGGTTCACGCGCATCAGGCCGGCGGCGTGGCGGCGTTCGGCATCGTCCAGTTCCGCGTGGGCAGCGCCGTGTGCGGGCGAGGGGCGATTCGCCTCGGGTGCGCCGGCCACCGTCTCCAGCGCGCGTTCGATGCCGGCCAGCAGGCGGTCCAGCGGGCTGAGCGTGCGGGCGTTCATGGGCGATCCTCCGGTGACGGGCGGCGACGCAGGTTCGGGGACTATGCAAGCGTCGGGCGCCGCATGCTATCATTGCCAGCTCACAGGCCACCTGTCGGTGGACTTGCGCCAGTGATGACGGCTCCGCTATCATCTCGCGCCTTTGCTTCACCGATTATTGTGCAACCGCCCTCGCCGGCGGCAGACGGGTATCTCGAAATGAAAACTTTCAGCGCCAAGGCAGAAAGCGTCAAGCGCGACTGGTTCGTGGTCGACGCCACGAACAAGACGCTCGGTCGCCTGTCGACCGAAATCGCGCGTCGCCTGCGCGGCAAGCACAAGCCGGAATTCACCCCGCACGTGGACACCGGCGACTACATCGTCGTGGTCAACGCGCAGAAGGTGCACGTCACCGGCGCGAAGCTGGACGACAAGATGTATCACCGCTTCACCGGCTACGTCGGCAACCTGAAGACCACCAGTCTGAAGGATCTGCTGGCCACCCACCCGGAGCGCGTGATCGAGATCGCCGTCAAGGGCATGCTGCCGAAGAACGCGCTGGGCCGCGAGATGTATCGCAAGCTCAAGGTGTACGGCGGCGCCGAGCATCCGCACGCTGCGCAGCAGCCCCAGGCGCTGGAAGTTTAAGGAACCATCATGGCGATTCAGCAGAATTACGGCACCGGCCGCCGCAAGACCTCCGCCGCCCGCGTGTTCCTGCGCAAGGGCACCGGCGCGATCGAAGTCAACGGCAAGACCCTCGACCAGTTCTTCGGTCGCGAGACCTCGCGCATGATCGTGCGCCAGCCGCTCGAACTGACCCAGAACACCGACAAGTTCGACATCAAGGTCACCGTCGAAGGCGGCGGCATCACCGGCCAGGCCGGCGCGATCCGCCTCGGCATCGCCCGCGCGCTGATCGAGTACGACGAAAGCCTGAAGTCGTCGCTGCGCAAGGCCGGCTTCGTGACCCGCGACGCCCGCGAGGTCGAGCGCAAGAAGGTCGGCCTCCACAAGGCCCGCCGCGCCACCCAGTTCTCGAAGCGCTAAACTACGTTTACAGCCCCGTCGCCAAGCGGTAAGGCACCTGACTCTGACTCAGGCATTCGGTGGTTCGAATCCATCCGGGGCTGCCAAAACCCCAAAAAGCCCGCCGCAAGGCGGGTTTTTTGCGTATGGATGGCAGACCTTCCGGTCGCCAGGTCGGGACTGATGCTTGCCAGGCCATTGATGATGCGCGACATGCCGAGACGTCCTGAGCGGCATTGGTGACCTCGACTCCCAGCGGCAGCGGCACGTCCTCGCGCGGCGTCTCGCCGGGATGCGGATGGTTCTTCATCCTCCGGCAGCCTCACACCAAACTGGTAGCCACCCCGAACCCCACCGCCATCACCACCCCCACTGCCAGACACGCACTCCCTGGTCTTACCCGCCGCGCATCCACTCGCGGCGTCAACCGCCACAGCAGCGCTACGCCGACCGCCATGTCCAGCACCAGCGCCCAGCGCAGCAGTCCGGAAGTGAGCAGTGCCCGGAACGGCGGCTGCAGATGCCCCTCGTACGCGGCCACGCCGACCACCAGCAGCATCCCGAGCAGGGTCCACAGCAGGCAGGCGAGGTAGACGCGGTTGAACACCACGTTGCAGCGCTCGGTCCAGCGCAACACGGCCCAGGCGATCAGCGCACAGAGCAGCGCGCCGATGCTGCCGTAGAGCACCCACCACACCAGGGAGCTGACCAGGGTGAGCAGGGAATTCATACGGCGTGTTTGAAGCCGAGCCGGCGCAGCAGCTTGGCCATCAGCCAAGCCGGGCCGATCAGCAGGTAGGCGAGGTCGGTGAGGAAGCTGGGCTTGCGGCCTTCGAACTTGTGGCCGATGAACTGGCCGATCCACGCCACCACGAACACGCCGACAGCGAGCCAGCGCAGGTTGGCCGCGCCGAGCTGCCAGTACAGGAAGTTGGTGAGCAGGCCGAGCACGGCGAACGCGACCAGCAGCGCCAGCGCCAGCGGGCGCGAACGCTTCCAGTACCAGTAGAACGCCAGCACCATCACCGCCACCGCCCAGGCGCCGGGGCGCAGCCACGCCTGCGGCACGGGGATCGTCCACAGCAACGCGATCACCGACCACACGATCGGCGGTACGCAGCACCAGTGGAATACCTGGTTCATCGGGTTGCGGTGATCGGCGCTGTAGCTGTCCAGCCAGTCCTGCATGCTGCGCGGGTTTGCGGCTTGTGTGGCCATGGTGCGCTCCGCTCGTGGATCAGGGATGCAATAGCAGCACGGCGATGGCTGGCGTCGCAAGCCGGGGCAGCCGCAGGAACGCCGTAGGAGCGGCTTCAGCCGCGATTTCCACACACGCCAGGCAATCGCGGCTGAAGCCGCTCCTACGAACCGATCGTCAGTCCAGCTTGATGCCGGCCAGCCGCTCCAGCGCCTCACCATACTTCGCAGCGGTGCGCGCGATCACCTCGTCGGGGATCACCGGGCCGGGCGGGGACTTGTTCCAGCCCTGCGCCTCCAGCCAGTCGCGCACGAACTGCTTGTCGTAGCTGGGCGGGCTGATGCCGACCTGGTAGCTGTCGGCGGGCCAGTAGCGCGTGGAGTCGGGCGTGAGCATCTCGTCCATCACGTACAGCTTGCCGTCGGCGTCGGTGCCGAACTCGAACTTGGTGTCGGCGAGGATGATGCCGCGCCCGGCGGCATAGGCGGCGGCCCACTTGTAGATCGCCAGCGTGGCGTCACGCACCTTTTCCGCCAGCTCGCGGCCCACCAGGTTCACCACGGCGTCGAAGCTGACGTTCTCGTCGTGATCGCCCACGGCGGCCTTGGTCGAGGGCGTGAAGATCGGCTCGGGCAGCTGCTGCGCCTGCTTGAGGCCCGCGGGCAGCGTGATGCCGCACACCGCGCCGGTCTTCTGGTAGTCCTTCCAGCCCGAGCCGATCAGGTAGCCGCGCGCGATCGCCTCCACCGGCACCGGCTTCAGCCGGCGCGTCACCACGGCGCGCTTCGCATAGAGCGCGAGGTCGGTGCCGGGCGGCAGCACCTCGGCCAGCGGCACGTCGAGCAGGTGGTTGGGGATCAGGTGCGCGGTCTTGCCGAACCAGAAGTTGGAGATCTGGGTGAGCATCTCGCCCTTGCCGGGGATCGGGTTCGGCATCACCACGTCGAACGCGGAGAGTCGGTCGGTGGCCACCATCAACAGACGCTGTTCGTCCAGCGCGTAGACATCGCGCACCTTGCCGCGGTGGATCAGTTCCAGGCCTGGCAGGTTCGATTGCGGCAAGGTGGTGGGCACGACGGCGGTTCCGTGGCGAGGAGGGAAGCGCTCATTGTAGCGGCTGGCGTCGCATTGCCGCGGTGCGCCGCGGGCAGGCTGCTAGAATTCGCGGCTTTCGGCCCCAGCTTCCGTCGATGCGCATTTTGATCGCGGCACTCTGCCTCACCGTCGCCCTTCCGGGCCTGGCCCAGACACCGACGTCCGCCGCGGCGAAGCCGTCGCGGCTGGGCTTGTGCGCGGCCTGCCACGGCGACACCGGCATGGCCGTGATGCCCGGCGCGCCGAACCTTGCCGGGCAGCGGTTGGATTACCTGCGCCAGGCGCTGAAGGATTACCGCGATGGCCGCCGCGACGTGCCGGTGATGCGCGCCGCGCTCGGCCCGCTCAGCGACGCCGAGCTGGACGCGCTGGCGCGCTGGTACAGCGCGCAGACCCTGACGCCGGCGGGCCAGCCATGAGTTTCACCTACACGCTCTGGTTCGGCTTCTTCGGCCTCTTGATCGGCCACCTGCCCGGTGCGATCACCGGCGCCATCATCGGCTTCGTGTTCGACAACCTGCGCCACAGTCAGCGCAAGCAGGCGACGCCGGAGGCGGGCGGCTTCGTCGGTCCGCTGTTCGCGCTGCTGGGTGCGGTGGCGAAGTCCGACGGCCGCGTCTCCGAGGCCGAGATCGCCGTGGCCGAACGCATGATGGCGCGCATGGGCCTGGACGCCGTGCAGCGCCAGCAGGCGATCGCCAGCTTCAACGCCGGCAAGCAGCCGGAGTTCGACGTCACGCCGACCATCGATGAGCTGCGTCGGTGGGCCGGCCTGCGCCGCGACCATGCGTTCCCGGTGCTGGACGTGGTGATCGACACCGTGCTCGCCGAAGGCAATCCGCCGCCGGAGAAGATGGCGATACTGCGCCAGCTCGCGTTCGCGCTGCGCATCAGCGACATGGAGCTGATGGCGCTGATGGCGATGAAGGGCTACGCGTGGAACGCTGGCGGTGCGCGCGGCCGCGGCGGCCAAAGCTACGGCGGTGGCGGCTACGTGCCGCCGCAGCGCAATACCCAGGGCCCCGATCCCTACACCGTGCTCGGCATCGAGCGCAGCGCGGACGACCGTGCGGTGAAGCGCGCCTACCGCAAGCTGATTTCCGAACACCACCCCGACCGCCTCGGCGACCTGCCCGAGGCGATGCGCAGGCAGGCCGAGGCCCGCGCCAGCGAGATCAACGCCGCCTACGAGCGGATCAAGGCGGAACGCGGCTTCAAGTAGGAGCGCACCCTGTGCGCGAATGCCTTGGCTTCGTTCAATATCAGAGCGGTCGCGCACAGGGTGCGCTCCTACAGGAATCATGCCCATGAGCAAGCAGAGCCCCGTCATCGCCCCCTCCATCCTCGCCGCCGACTTCGCGCGATTGGGCGAGGACACCGCCGCCGCGCTGGCCGCGGGTGCGGACTGGGTGCATTTCGACGTGATGGACAACCACTACGTGCCCAACCTCACGATGGGCCCGATGGTGCTGTCCGCGCTGCGCAAGTACGGCATCGCGGCGCCGATCGACGTGCACCTGATGGTGAAGCCGGTGGATCGCATCGTGCCGGATTTCGCCAAGGCCGGCGCCAGCCTGATCAGCTTCCACCCCGAGGCCAGCGAGCACATCGACCGCACGATCGGGCTGATCAAGGATTCCGGCTGCCAGGCCGGCCTGGTGTTCAACCCCGCCACTTCGCTGGATTGCCTCGACTACGTGCTGGACAAGCTCGACCTCGTGCTGATCATGTCGGTGAACCCCGGCTTCGGTGGGCAGAAGTTCATTCCGATGGCGCTGGAGAAGCTGCGCCGCGTGCGTCGCATGATCGACGAGCGCGGCCTCGCCGTGCGACTGGAGATCGACGGCGGTGTCACCGCCGACAACATCGGTGCGATTGCCGCCGCGGGTGCCGACACCTTCGTCGCCGGCTCGGCGATCTTCCACGCGAAGGACTACCGCGCCGAGATCGCAGCGATGCGTGCGGCCATCGGCTGACGTACTGAGTCGCCCGGGAGCAAGGAAAGTCCCGTGATTTAGCCGGTTGTCGCCATGGAGGCCTTGATCGTAGGATCATGCGGAACCGCCAAGGGAGGCAGCGATGATCACGATCGATCGGGGGGTGGGGCGCGCAGCACGAGCATGGCTCTTGATGAGCGGACTCGTCATTGCCGGTTCGTTGCCGGCCGAACCACTTCCCGTGCCCGCCACGGGTGGCACGTCGAAAGAAGCCTCGATCGAGTGCAACGACAGCCTCTATCGCTTCCTGCCGGGCGAAGTGAATTTCTGCCTGGCAGCACGCGAACGGCAGCGGAACAATGCGGTCGGCACGCTGGAGATGTTGAAACTGGCGGCGGGCTGGGGCAGCAAGAAGGCCCAGTACGCACTGGGCTTGATGTATTTCAATGGCGAACTGGTCACGGCCAATCGCCCGCTGGGTCTGGCCTGGCTGGGTCTGGCCGCCGAGCGTGGCGATCGCGTTTATGGGGCTGTGTTTGCCTCCGCGTATGGCAAGGCCACGACCACCGAACGGCAGCAGGCTCAGACGAGGTATGCCTCGCTGCTGCCAGTTTATGCCGATGCGGTAGCGGCGCGGCGGGCGCAACGACGCTTCGATCGCGAGATGCATGAACTCTCGCGATTCGAGCCCTATCCCAGTGACCTTTGCATTGCAGGCATTGCAGGCATTGCAGGCGGTGTTGCCATCGACCAGGGCAATCCGGTTTGTCCAAGCTCCTCGGTAGCCGTTACGCGGTTGAACCGGATCGGCGACATGTACTTCGAGGGCTGGGTGGGGCATGTGAGCGTAGGTGCACTGCAGCCGGTGCGGAATGACGATCACAACCAGCGGGAGCAGCCATCCGCCGGCGGCAGATAGCCAAGGTCGGCAGAAGCGGCTTCCAGGAAGCGTTGAGGGCGCCACAGACACGCAAAAAACCCCGGCGCGATAACGGTCACGCCGGGGCAAACGTCATTGCATGACGTGCGAGGAGACACCATCGACCGGCGCCGTGGCGCGGATGCGGTCGTCGCGGAGGGGAGGTCCATCGGCCGCATCGGCGCCATCCACGGCAATGGAATGGCGCCAGTCAAGAAGACTGACCGGGCCTGGCCGGATTGGTTCCCGCCAAACGGCGCCGGGAGTTGCGTGACATCGCGTCAACGATGGTGGCCGCAAAAAAATCCCCTCGCTCGGAGGGGATGAAAGGAACCACCATGTTGGAGGAACGGGGTTGGCTGGATGGGCCGTCGTGCCAAGGCATCTTCATGCCCCGCGACCGGCGCGCCTCCCTGCGCGCCAGCCGCACACTGGCCTTCCACGGATAAACGGTGTCAGTGCAGCCCCAGTAGCAGGCCGAGCAGCAGGGCGCCCAGCGCCAGCGTCACCCGCAGCGGCTCGAAGCTGCGCAGTTCAGCGTTGGGGTCGCGGTCGGTGGCATCGTGGCGGGGCATGGCGGCATTCCGGAGGGCGTTGGATGCATCTCACGCCCCGGCGCGGCCGCGCGGGCGGCGCGGCAAGGGCCGCTTGCCGCTGGGTTGTGGCAAAACGCGGGCAGCGCCCGCATGCGGCTTGCGCCATCGGCGCGCACATAGCACGCTGCGCGCCATCGCATCGCAGCATCACAAAGCCGGGAGCCGCCATGGGTCGCAATATCGCCATCGTCGAAGACGAGCCGCTGATCCGCGCCAATTACGTCGAGGCGCTGAACCGCTTCGGCTACGACACCCGCGGCTACGGCTCGCGTCGGGAGGCGTCGAACGCGTTCGCGATCCGGCTGCCGGAGCTGGTCATCATCGACATCGGCCTCGGCGACGAGCCGGAAGGCGGTTTCGACCTGTGCCGTGAACTGCGCGCGAAGTCGGCGACGCTGCCGATCATCTTCCTCACCGCGCGCGATTCGGATTTCGACGTGATCTCCGGCCTGCGTCTGGGCGCGGACGACTACCTCAGCAAGGACACCAGCCTGCACCAGCTCGCCGCGCGCATCGCCGCGCTGTTCCGCCGCATCGAGTCGCTGAAGGCGCCGGCGGCCAGCGAGACGGTGATCGAGCACGGCCCGCTGAAGATGGAATCCGAGCGCATGCGCATCACCTGGAACGGCGCCGAGGTGCCGCTCACCGTCACTGAGTTCTGGATGGTGCACACCTTGATCCGCTTCCCCGGCCACGTGAAGAACCGCGACCAGCTGATGCGCGAGGCGGAACTGGTGGTGGACGACGCCACCATCACCTCGCACATCAAGCGCATCCGCAAGAAGTTCATCGCGGTGGCGCCGGAATTCGACGCGATCGAGACCGTGCACGGCGTGGGTTACCGGTGGAAGCCGTGAGCATGCGTGCGACGAGGAAGTTGCTGCTGGCGCTAACCTTGCTCGCGCCTTTTGCGGCACTGGCTGCCGCACCGACTGACGACGTGCTGGCACACGGCGTGCGCGACGGCAAGGCGCCCGCCTGGGCGATCGCGGTGGCGAGTCCGCCCGGCTGGACGCGCGATTGCTGCATGTATGCGAAGGCGATCGGCGTCGATGCCGTGCTCTACCAGGGCGAATGGACCGGCAAGCCCGAGCGCGTGATGGTGCTCAACGTGTGGCCGCGCAAGCTGGCCACGCTGGCCGACGAGCTGGCGGCCGACCGCAAGCAGTACCTGCAGCGCGATGAAGCGGGCAAGGCCACCGCCATCCGCATCCACAACCCGCACATGCCGTGCCGGGGCGTGGTGTACGAGGGCAGCGACCGCATCGACGATGCGGTGGTGTTCTGCGATCCGGGCGTGGCCAGCGGCATCCGCCTGAGCTGGTCGATGAGCTTCGCCGACGGCGATGTCACGCAGCGTGCGTTGCTCGACGCCTTCATGCGGGTGGCGACGAACGCGCGTTACCTGCGTTACGTGGCGCCGCCCGCGGCCAAGAAATCCTGACGACACGATGACCCTGCGCCGCAAGCTGCTGCTGGTCGCGCTGTGCACGCTGGCGCTGCCGGTCGCCGGCTGGCTGTACGTGCGGCAGATGGAGGCGCTGCTGCGCGAAGGACAGGCGCAAGCGCTGATCGCCTCCGCGCGCGCGGTGGCGCGCAGTCTGGTGGTGACGCACGCGCCGCTGCCGCAGGGCGAAGCGGCCTGGTACGTGCAGCAGGCGGCCAACCCGATCACCGTGGACGGCTACGGCGACGACTGGGCGCCGCTGACGCCGTGGAGCCAGCCGTTCGGCACCCGCGGCAAGCTGCTGCTGGCCGAGGATGCGAGCGGGCTGTACCTCTATGCCGAGGTGCGCGACACCCGGCGTACCCGCGCCGACGCGCAGGACGGCGCGAACGCGCTGGCCGCCGATCATCTCAACCTGGTGCTGGGCAATGCTTCCGGCCAGCAGCATTACCTGCTGGAAAGCGATGCGCCCGGCACGATCGCGGCCCGTGCGCTGGGGCCGCCGGTGGCCGGCCTGCCCGCGGAATTCCCGGCGCAATGGCAGGAGGACGGCAGCGGTTTTCGCATCGAGTTGCGCCTGCCGCGCAGCTTGCAGTTGCAGATGCTGGGCATCGGCGCCTATGTCGCGGTGGCCGGTGGCGACCGCATGGCGGTGGAAACGCGACCGCTGCTGGACTATTCGGCCGCGCTGTCCGCCGAACTCGCCAGCCTCGCGCCCGAGCGCACGCAGGCGCGCGTGCTGTCGCCGCAAGGCTGGCTGCTGGCGCGCAGCGGTCGGCTGGATACCGCGCCCGGCGCGCACGGCCAGCCTGGCTGGTTCGCATCCATGGTCTACCGTTCGCTGCTGGCCACACGGCTGGAGGACGCGAACCTGTGGGCGCAGGACGTGCCGCGGCTGGACACGCCCGAAGTGCTGCGCGCCCGCACCGGAACGCCGGTGAGCGTGTGGCGCAGCGGCGAGGAGCGCGGCAGCGTGGTGCTGAGCGCAGCGGTGCCGATCGAGAGCGACGGCAAGCCTGTCGGCGTGCTGCTGCTGGAACAGGCCAGTCGTGCGGTGCCGCTGCTGGCCAACCGCGCACTGTTCGGCCTGCTGCTGACCAGTTTCGGCGTGCTGCTGCTGGCCGGCGCTATCCTGCTGTGGTTCGCGACCCGGCTCAGCCTGCGGCTGGGTCGGTTGCGCAATGCGGCCGAGCGTGCGCAGCTGTCGGATGGACGTCTGGACGGCCTGTTCGAGCGTGGCCGCTTCCCGATGACCGACGCGCCGGACGAGATCGGCGACCTCGCGCGCAGCTTCGAGCGGCTGTTCGAGGCGGTGGGCGGCTACACCGACTACCTGCGCACGCTGGCCTCGAAGCTTTCGCATGAGCTCAACACGCCACTGGCGATCGTGAAGTCCTCGCTGGACAACCTGGAACACGCCGAGCTGCCGCCGGATGCCCAGCCCTACCTCGCTCGCGCCCGCGACGGCGTGGCGCGGCTGGGCGCGCTGGTGCGCGCGATGAGCGAGGCCAGCCGCATGGAGCGCGCGATCGCCGCCGCCGAGCCGGAAGACGTGGACCTGCGCGAGGTGGTACGCGGCTGCGCCGAGGCCTACCGGCCGCTGGCCGGTGCGCGGCGGCTGGACTGCATGCTGCCCGATGCGCCGCTGCACCTGCACTGTGCGCCCGAGCCGATCGCCCAGGCGCTGGACAAGCTGTTCGACAACGCGCTCTCGTTCACCCCGGCGGACGGCTGGTTGCGGCTCAGCCTGCGCGCCGTCGACGGCGGGGCCGAGATCGAGCTGGCCAACCAGGGCCCGCCGCTGCCCGCGGCGATGCAGGGGAGGTTGTTCGATTCGCTGGTGAGCCTGCGCGACAAAGCCACCCCCGGCGACGCGCCGCACCTGGGTCTGGGCCTGTACGTGGTGCGGCTGGTGGCCGAACGCCACGGCGGCGTGGCCAGCGCGCGCAACCTCGACGACGGCAGCGGCGTGGCGTTCAGCCTGCGCTTGCATGGCATGCCGCGGCAGCGGCTTTGAAGAGCTAAGGAGCTTCATCCTCCTTCTGTGACGCGCTCGCATCGCTGCTGTTTCCCCTCTCCCCATCGGCTTGCCGATGGGGGAGAGGGTTAGGGAGAGGGGGGCTTTTGCTCCGGAAGTCCGCGGAATGAAAGCGCCCCCTCACCCAGCCCTCTCCCCCAAGCGAGCTTGGGGGAGAGGGAGTTGCAAGTTCGGACGTCCATACGGAAAACCGCGTGGCCCTGCTATCGTGTGCAACCCGTCCCCGTCCGGATTGTTCCCCGTGATCTCCCGTAGCGATTTCGACGCGCTGGCCGCGCAAGGCCACACCCGCATCCCGCTGGTGCGCGAGGTGTTTTCCGACCTCGACACCCCGCTGTCGGTGTACCTGAAGCTGGCCGATGGCCCGTACACCTTCCTGTTCGAGTCGGTCGAGGGCGGCGCCACCTGGGGACGCTATTCGATCATCGGCTTGCCGGCGAAGCGGGTGTACCGGTTGCGCGGGCATGAACTGGAGGTGGAGGATTCGGGCGAGATCACCGAGCGTCGTCACCTGGACGATCCGCTGGGCGAGATCGAGCGGCTGCGCCAGCAATACGACGTGCCACGACTGCCGCAGCTGCCCGCGTTTTCGGGCGGTCTTGTCGGCTACTTCGGTTTCGAGACCATCGGCTACATCGAGCCGCGCCTCGCGCAGTGGGATCGCGCCGACGAGCTGGGCACGCCCGACGTGCTGCTGATGCTGGCCGAGGAGGTCGCGGTATTCGACAACCTCAAGGGTCGGTTGTACCTGATCGTGCATGCCGATCCGGCGCAGCCGCAGGCGTATGCCGAGGCGCAACGCCGGCTCGATGCGCTGGTCTACCGGCTGCGCCAGGGTGGTGCCTCGTATCCGCAGCTCACCCAGTCGACCGCGCTGGACGAGAGCGATTTCAAATCCTCGTTCACGCGCGAGGAATTCGAGGCGATGGTCGAACGCGCGAAGGAATACATTCGCGCCGGCGACATCTTCCAGGTGGTGCCCTCGCAGCGTCTGAGCGTGGGCTTCAATGCGCGGCCGGTGGACGTGTACCGCGCGCTGCGCGCGCTGAATCCCTCGCCGTACATGTATTTCGTCGACCTGGGCCGGACGCAGATCGTTGGCTCCTCGCCCGAGATCCTCGCGCGGCTGAAGGACGGCAAGGTGCTGGTGCGTCCGCTGGCCGGCACGCGCAAGCGCGGCGCCACCGAGGCCGAGGATCAGGCGCTGGAAGCGGAGCTGCTGGCCGACCCCAAGGAGCGCGCCGAGCACGTGATGCTGATCGACCTGGGACGCAACGACATCGGCCGGATCAGCGAGACCGGCACGGTGGAAGTCGCCGAATCCTTCGCGATCGAGCGCTACTCGCACGTGATGCATATCGTCTCGCAGGTGCAGGGCACGGCGAAGCCGAACCTCAGCTACATGGACGTGCTCAAGGCCACGTTCCCGGCCGGCACGCTCAGCGGCGCACCGAAGATCCGCGCGCTGGAAATCATCCAGGAACTCGAACCTTACAAGCGCAACATCTACGCCGGCGCGATCGGCTGGATCGGCTGGTGGGGCGACGCCGACACCGCCATCGCGATCCGCACCGCGGTGATCCAGGACGGCCGCCTGCACGTGCAGGCCGGCGCCGGCATCGTCTACGACTCCGACCCCGCCGCCGAGTGGGAGGAGACGATGAACAAGGGCCGCGCGCTGTTCCGCGCAGTGGCGCAGGCGGCGCAGGGCTTGTAGGCGTGCGTTCGCGGAACCTCGTGGCGTGCGTTGCGCTGACGCTGCTGGTTGCGCCGGTCGCCTCCGCGCGTGGGGGCTGGCCGGACACGCCGCTCGCCCGCACGCAGGCGCTGGCCGAGTTGCAGACGCTCAACGCCGAGTTGCTGAGTCATCCCAGCGCCACGCTGACGCTGGAGCGCTGGTGCAGTGCGCATCATCTGGCGGCGCCGGCAAAGATCGTGGCGCATCGCGTGCAGGGCGGGGACAAGCCGCTGCCGCCGGACGGTCGCACGCTGCTCGGCATTGGTGCGGGTGAGTCGGTGCGCTATCGCCGCGTGCAACTGGCCTGCGGCGACACGGTGCTTTCCGATGCCGACAACTGGTACGTGCCGTCGCGGCTGACCGCGGCGATGAACCGGCAGCTCGACACTACCGACGTACCGTTCGGCAAGGTGGTGCAACCGCTGCACTTCCGCCGCCAGACGCTCTCCGCCGAGCTGCTGTGGTCGCCGTTGCCGCAAGGCTGGGACAGTGGCGCCGCCCTGCCGCCGGCCAGCGGCCAGCCATTGGCGATCCCGTCCCACGTGCTGCAACACCGCGCCTTGCTGTACACGCAGAACAACCAGCCCTTCAGCCTGGTGGTGGAGAGCTATACCGCGAGCGTGCTGGTTCGCCCTTAGCCGGCCGACGTTTGCGTCGTAGGCGCAACGCAGGTGTTCGCGCTTGGCTCGATCTGCTGCGCAAGGTTGTAGAGGATGCGCAGATCCTCGGCATCCAGCGTGTCGCCTTGCATGCCGCGGAAGTGGTGGTGGAAGGAGCGCACGGCGGCGGCGCGGTCGTCCAGCGCATAGCCGACCACGGCCATCGCCATCCACGGATCGAAGCCGGGCGGCGGGTCGCACAACGGGCCGTGCGGCCAGCGGCCGAAGCCGGCGTCGGCGAGTTGCTGCCACGGGAACAGCGGGCCGGGGTCGTCCTTGCGACCGGGCGCGAGATCCTCGTGGCCGATGATCTGGGTGGGCGGGATGTGCAGCCGCGTGGTGAGGTCGGCGAGCAGGCGCAGCAGGCTGGCGATCTGCGGTTGGGCGAACGGCGAATGGCCGTCGTTGTCCAGCTCGATGCCGATGGAGGCCGAATTGAGGTCGGTGATGGTGCCCCAGCGTCCCGGCCCCGCCTGCCATGCGCGCAACTGGTCGGGCACCAATTGGTAGATGTGGCCGTCGCTGCCGATCAGGTAATGCGCGCTCACCGGGCCGCCACTGTTCTTCGTGCGCAAGGTGTCCAGCGCTTCCTGCGCGGAGTGCTCGTCGGTGAAGTGCAGCACGATCAGCACCGGTCGGCGGACGTCGTGGTTCGGCGAGGGCACCCAGGTGGCCAGCGGGTTGCGCAGCGGCAGCGGCGCGCAGGCGGCAAGCAGTGCGAGCGACAGCAGCAGGATGGCGGTGCGCAGGAGGCGGGGTGTGGGGTGTGTCTGTAGCATGGCGATGGGTTTCATGGCTTCTGCATTTTGCCCGTCATTCCAGCGAAAGCTGGAATCCAGTGAAGCATGCGTGCGAAGCACACGAAACAGGTATTGTGTGCTTCGCACGAGTTCCCCGACTGGATGACTCGCTGCGCTCGCCCCTGCGGGGCCGTCTGCTATGCAGACGTTCTGCGCGCTTCGCGCTTGTCCGGCCTGCGCCGGAATGACGGTGATGGCCGTGGGGGCGATGATGTTCAATGCAGGAACGGCTCCGCAATCGCCAGCACGGTGCGGTAGGGCTCAGGGTCGTTGCGGTTGCTGAGCAGGATCACCGTGAGGTGCTGCTTCGGCCAACGCACGATCACGTTGCGGAAGCCGATGCTCTCGCCTGAATGCCACAGCGTGTCGCCGGTGATGCGCCAACCGTAGCCGTAACTGGCTTCGTACGGCTCGCCCACGACCTTCGCATGCGGGCTGAAGGCGAGCTTGCGCGAGGCGTCGCTGAGCAGGCGGTCGTCGTACAGCGCAGCGTCCCATTTCGCGAGGTCGTCGATGCTGGAATAGATGCCGCCGTCGCCGCGGGTGGCGCTGGTCAGATCCTGGTCGGTGCGCTGCCATTGGCCGTCGGTTTCGCTGTAGCCGTACGCGCGGTTGGGCACTCCGCTCTTTGAAGGCATGGTGTCGTCGTGCACGTAGAGCAGGGTGTGGTCCATGTGCAGCGGCTGGAAGATGCGCCGTGCGAGGAAGTCCTGCAACGTCACGCCTGAGGCCTTCTCCACCACCAGGCCGAGCAGCACGAAACCGGTGTTGCTGTAGCGGTAGGCGGTGCCGGGCGGGAAGTAGCCGTGCGTGGTGGCGGCGATCATGCGCAGCACGTCGTTGTCGTTGAGCTGCTTCGTGGTGTCGGGCGGGATCAGGTCCTCGTAGTCGAGCAGGCCGCCGGTGTGGCAGAGCAGTTCGCTCAACGTCACATGGGCAGTGAAGGTCGGCAGCGTGGGCAGCCAGTGGCGGATCGAGTCGTCGAGCTTGAGCTTGCCGTCCTGTGCCAGCAGCAGGATCGCGGCGGCGGTGAACTGCTTGGTGACCGAGGCGAGGCGGTAGTCGGTGGCCGGGGAGGCGGCGACGTGGTGCTCCAGGTCGGCCATGCCGTAGCCGCGGTCGAGCAGAGGCTTGCCGTCCTTGATGACCAGCAGCGAGGCGCCGGGGACGTCGCCGGTGTAAGGCTGCATCAGGCGGTTGGCGTTCCGGATGGCGTCGGTGGTCGATGCGCTTGCAGTGCCGGTGATGAGAAGCGACAGGGCGAGGATGGTGGCGAGACGCATGATAAACCTCCAGGCACGGCGGCTTGAGCCCCTCCCCCGCCGGGGGAGGGGTTGGGGAGAGGGTTCGGTATCGCCGCAACGTTCGGCTTCGTCCCAACCCTTTCCCCAACCCCTCTCCCGGTGGGAGAGGGGAGTTTCGGTGGGCGCGATGTCATTCCACCGGCACGTCGTACAGCGTGTGCGGTGTGGGTTCGGGCGTGAGGGTGTAGTGCCACCACTCCAGCGGATAGTTCCGGAAGCCCTCGCGTCCCATCGCCGCGCGCAGCAGCAGGCGGTTGGTATGTTGCTTCGCGTCGATGCCGGGCGCGTCGGTATGGGCACGCACGCCGAACCAGTCGAAGCCGGTGCCCATGTCCAGCGGCGCGCAATGTGTGCCGTCGGCGGCGCAGCGTTCCATGGTGAGGTCCACGGTGGCGCCGCGGCTGTGGCCAGAGATGGGCGCGATGTAGTCGCCCAGCAGTTGCGACTTGTCCAGGTTCGGGTAGTGCTGGGGCTTGGTGCGCTGGTCGCCGAGGTCGTGCGCCCAGTGCACGAAGTCCGCCACCGCGAGGGCGGGGCGATAGCAATCCCACAGCTTCAGCCGGTAGTGCTGCGTGCGCAGTTCGCGCTCGACGCGCGCCAGCGCTTCGGCGGCGGGGCGCAGCAGCAGGCACTTGGGCGCGAGGTAGCCGTGCACTGGCCGGCCGACGAAGTTGTCGCTGCTGGCGTACTTGATGTCCTCGGCGATGTCGGGCACCAGGCTGCGGATGTCGACCAGGTTGGCCTGCGCTGCGGTCTTCGCTGGCGAGAGTTGTGGCGGTGGCTCGTCGGCCTGTGCGATCTGCAGACAGGTCGCGAGGACGATGATCGACGCGATGCCGTAGGAGCGCACCCTGTGCGCGATCCAGCTTTTCGTGGAGAGCCGATCGCGCACAGGGTGCGCTCCTACAGTGAGCCGGTGCTTCATGGGCAATCCCCGGTGCGCACGAAGTGCAGGTCTTCGTAGTCGGAACTGAAGTCGCCCAGCGGATCGACCTTGGCCATGGTCAGCGTGGCGGCCTGGCCGCCTTGCGCGGGATGGAAATCCAGCCAGGCGTCGGGGTCCATGCCATGTTTGCTCCAGTGCACCAGGTCGCGGTTGCCGAGACGCATCACGTCGCCGTTGAGCCGTGGCGACTTGGCGACGGCGAAATGCACGCGGTCGCCGCTGGGGCACAGCATGAGATCGCCCAGCCAGGGATCGCGGTAACGCCCCGTCCACGCCGCCAGCGCGGCAGGCGCGACGGGCGTGGCCTTTGAGGTGTCCGGCGCAGCTGCACGCTTGCTGGCCCGCTCGTCGATGCGTTGCTGCGCATCCGCGTACCACGTGACATCGTGCGTGTCGTCCGGCTTGGTGAAGTGCTTGAGCAACGCTTCGCCGAGCACGGTGCGCGCGGATTCCGCCTCGCCGTTGATGAGGAACACGAAGCCGTTCTTCCGGTCGGGCAGCAGCATCAGTTCGGAATACATGCCATCCAGCGTGCCGGTGTGCCACACCGTCCAGCTGCCGTCCACGTCGGTCATGCGCCAACCATAGCCGTAGGCCATGATGTGGCTGTCGTCCCAGTCGCGGCGCTGTTCGGAGACGGGGATCAGCATGTGCGGCGACTGCAGCACGTGGCGCTGTTCCGCAGAGAGCCACTGCAATTGCGCCGGCGTAGGCACCAGCCAGTTGCGCGCCCAGGTCAGCAAGCCGTCGAGGTCGCAGCGGATGCCGCCGGCGGGGGCGGAGGTGATCGCGGGAATCACCGGGCCGTCCTCGTCCACCGGCACGTTGCGGTCACCCTCGCGGGAGTGCGGCTCGGCCACGTCGCCCACCGCGTCGCGGTTCCACTCGCCGACCTGGCAGCGGGCCAGGCCCAGCGGCTGGAACACCTCGCGGTGCATCAGCGTTTCGTACGGCGCGCCGCCCGCGGCGGCGGCCACTTCGCCGGCCACCACGTAGAGCAGGTTGTCGTACTGGTACTTCGAGCGGAAGCTGTAGCCGGGCTTGATGTGGCGCAAGCCGTGGATGATGTCGGCGCGGGTGAACGCGTTCGGTTCCGGCCACAGCATCAGGTCGCCGCCGCCTTCGGGCAGGCCGCTGGAGTGCGTAAGCAGGTCGGCCACGCGCATGTTCTTCGTGACCCACGGGTCGTGCATCTGGAAGTCCGGCAGGTACTTCGTCACCGGGTCGTCCCAGCGCAGCTTGCCCTGGTCGACGAGGCGGCCGAGCAAGGCGGTGGTCATCGCCTTGCTGTTGGAGGCGATCTTGAACAGGGTGTGCGGAGTGATCTTGTGTCCCGAACCGGCGACGGTCTCGCCGCGCGTGGCAATGTAGACCACCTTGCCGTGCTCGATCACGCCGAGCGCGATGCCGGGCAGGTGGTAGCGCGCGACCACGGCGTCGAGGATGCGGTCGTAGTCGCCGTTCGCCGGAGGCGTCGCAGGCGCGGCGGCGTGCGCGGAGCCGACGATCGCGAGGACGGCGAGCAGGGCGAGGCAAAGACGCCCCCTCACCCCGACCCTCTCCCCCGCGGCTTCGCAGCAGGGGAGAGGGAGTTGGGCGTGCGCGCTGCGTTTCATGTCGTCTCCCACTGGCTGGCCGACTGTTCGCCGGCGAGCATTTCATCCAGTGTCTGCCGACGGCGGATCAGCGCATGGCGACCATGGTCGAGCAGCACTTCGGCGGCCAGCGGCCGCGAGTTGTAGGTGGAGGCCATCGAGGCGCCATAGGCGCCGGTGGCGCGGATCATCACCAGGTCGCCTGCCGCGCACGCCGGCAGCGGGCGGGCCTGTGCGAAGGTATCGCCGGTTTCGCAGACCGGGCCGACGATGTCGTATACGGCCTGTGGGCGGGCTTTGTCCGTTACCGGCACGATGTCGTGCCAGGCGTCGTACAGGCTGGGGCGGGCCAGATCGTTCATCGCCGCGTCCAGCACCAGGAAGTCGCGCGCCTCGCCCTGCTTGATGCGCAGCACGCGCGTCAGCAGCACGCCGGCCTCGGCCACCAGGTAGCGGCCGGGTTCCAGCAGCAGGCGCCCCTCGAAGCCGGCGAGCGCCTCGCGGATCACCGCCACGTAATCCGCCGGCGCGATAGTCACGTCGCCTTCGCGATAGCGCACGCCGAGGCCACCGCCCACGTCGATGCTGGCGACGGGATGACCGGCGTCGCGCAGCTCGCGCCAGAACGCGGCCACGCGTTGCAGGGCGAGGCGATATGGTTCCAGCGAGAGGATCTGCGAACCGATATGCACGTGCAGGCCGTCCAACTGCACATGCTTGAGCGTGGCGCGCGCATCGAACCAGCGGCGCGCCTCGGCGATGCTCACGCCGAACTTGTTCTCCGACTTGCCGGTGGAAATCTTGGCGTGGGTCAGTGCGTCCACGTCCGGGTTGATGCGCACCGCCGCGCGCGCCATGGCGCCGTGTTCTCCCGCAATGCGCTCGATGGCGTGCAGCTCGTCCAGCGATTCCACGTTGAAGCGCTGGATGCCCGCAGCCAGCGCCGCGGCGATCTCGTCGTCGCGCTTGCCCACACCGGAAAACACGATGCGTGCGGGAGGCATGCCGGCACGCAGCGCGCGCTGCAATTCGCCGGCGGAGACGATGTCCGCGCCCAGCCCGGCCTGCTCCATCAACTCCAGGATGGCGCGGTTGCCGTTGGCCTTGACCGCGTAGCAGATCATCGCGTCCATACCGTGCAGCGCCTGCTGCAGGCCGGCGATGCGCTGGCGGATCGCGCTGGCCGAGTAGGCGTACAGCGGCGTGCCGTATCGAATGGCGAGCGCGGCGAGATCCACGCCGTCGAAATGCGTGGAGGGCGAGGCGGCCGTAGCGCGAATATTCATGTCGATGGATGGATCAGGGCTGCGCGACCGGCGACCAGTCGAAGCTGTAGTTCCACTGGTCGTAGTAGAGGTTGCCGCCGCTCCACTCGACTTCACCGCGTTGCGAATCCACGTTGTCGGAACGGAACGCGTGCTTGGCCGGCACGAAACGCTGGCCGTAATCGCTGTTGAAGGCGACGCGCCAGGCGTCCAGCCCGCCGAGGTAGAACCATTCCAGCGCGTCGTCGCCGGGCTTGGCTTGCGCGCCCGGATGCAGGCGGCCGAAGGTGACGTCCATCGGCACCCAGCCATAGGGCGCGAGGTAGAGCTGGCCCCAGTCGTGGATGTCGTTGTAGCCGTGGTCGGCGAAGATCGCGCCGGACTGCCAGCGCGCCGGGATGCCGTTCAGGCGCAGCAGGGTGATCAGCAGCATGGTCTGCTGGCCGCAGTCACCGTGGCCGGCATGCAGCGTGTAGTCGCTGAGGTTGGGGATGGTGGAGTACTCGCGCGCGCCGGCCCACGGGATCTCGTCAACCGCGGCGAACAGCTTCTGCGCGATGCGATAGGGGTTCTTCTCGTCGCCCACCACCTGCCGCGAGAACAGGCGCAACTGCTCGGTGAACACGAGGTGCGGCGGGCGCTCGGCCACGTACGGCGCGAGTGCCGGCGTGATCGTCGCGGGCACCACCTGCGCCGGGTCGATCACGTGGTACTGCGCGGAAAGCGTGAGTTCGTAGGTGACCGAGAACGTGGTGGGCTTGCCGGCCTGCGCGGGTTTCTCGAAATACACCGTGCGCATCGGCGCGGCGTTGGGCGCGAGTTCGTGCTTCGCCGGCTCGCTGCTCACGTAGCGGATGTCGTCCTGCTGGCCCGGCAGCGGTTTCGGGTAGGGAATCCATGCCCGCACGATCTTGCCGGCCGGCACCGCGTCGGCATCCACGGTGAGCGTCTGGGTGATGCGCACGCGATGCGGCAGCACGCTGCTGCGGTGTTCCTGCAATGCGGCTGCGCGCACTTCGCGGTGGTAGTCGTTCAGCACCTGCAGCGGGTCGTCGTCGAACGGCGCCGGATGGGCGCGGCGCGCGGCGGCCTCGGCGCTGAGCCGGAAGATGTTGGAGGCGTCGCGCTTGAAGTACATCACGCGGCCATCGATCACCATGCGTTCGAGCAGGCCGTGTTCGTCCCAGTCGCGGAATTCGTCGTCGCGCAGGTCGGGCACCTGCTGGCGGATGCGCGCCTTCAGCGCGTCGGCGTCGAGCGAGAAGTCGTAGCGGATGCGGCGCATGCGTTCGCGCTGGAACAGCAGTGTCTCGCGCGTGGCGGCATCCGTCCCTGGTTGGTTCAACGCCTGCGTGATGTCGGCATCGGCGGCCTGGAACTGGCCGGCATCGACCAGGGCGGCAATGCTGGTCGGCGTATCGGTGGCCCAAGTCGCCGCAAAGGGCGCGGCCAGCAAGGCCAGCGCGAGCAGCAGGCGTGTTGCCTGGCGTGGAGCGGTTGCCACGTTCGCCACCATGAGAACCCCGCGATGCTTCCCCAAGCGGGCTGTGTAGCACGCTTGCAAATGGCGGTCAATAATTTATGCTGACGACGAAATTTATTGGAATCAAATATTCCTTGGCACATTGCGTGACCATGCTGCGCATCTGGCGGCGTGCAGGCGAAGGGGTGAAACGATGAAACGTCCGGTTCTCGCAGCCTTGGTGCTCGCCCTCGCGCTCGTCCACGCGCCGCTGTCGGCGCGCGATGCACCGGCTGCCGCCTTGCCGATCCCGCCCAGTGGCGTGCTCGGCGTAGGTGATGCGCAGCTCACCCCGGCCTTCTGGATCGGCCTGCAGGCGCAGCCCGACCGGAGCATCCTCAGCCGCGCACAGATCGACGCGCAGAACGCGAAGCTGTTCAAGCTCGATCCCACCATGCACGACCTCGCGGCACTGCCCGCCACGCTGCCGCGCGCGCCGGTGGCCGCATGGATCGAGCACTTGTCGAAGCGTCCTGCGCATGTCCTGTACGACGTGCACGGCCAGCCGGTGCCTGCGGCCACGCTGGACAAGATGCAAAACGATCTGGCTCTGGACGCGATTCCCGCGCAGACCACGGTGCGCTACGGCCTGGTGGTGCAGCGCGCCGCGTTGCGCAGCTTCCCCACCACGCTGCGCGTGTTCAGCGAGCAGGGCGACACCGACATCGACCGCTTCCAGGAAAGCGCCGAATTCCCCGGCACGCCGGTGGCCATCGTGCACACCAGCCGCGACGGGCAGTGGCTATTCGTGCTCAGCCCGCGCTACGCGGCGTGGGTGCAGAAGCGGTACGTGGCGGAAGGCACGAAGGACGTGGTGCTGGCCTACGCCGCGAAGACGCCGTACCGCGTGGTCACCGCCGCCAGCGTGCGCACCGTGTTCACGCCCGAGCAGCCGGCGATGTCGCAGCTGCAGCTCGACATGGGTACGCGCGTCCCGCTGCTCACCACGCTGCCGCCCGACCAGCCGGTGAACGGCCAGACGCCGTATGCCGCGTACACGCTGCAGCTGCCGATTCGCAAGGACGACGGCAGCCTGCAACTGGTGCCCGCGCTGCTGCAGAAGAACACCGATACCGCCGGCGACTACCTGCCACCGACGCCGCGCAACCTGATCACCCAGGCGTTCAAGTTCCTCGGCGAGCGCTACGGCTGGGGCCATGCCTATGACGGCCGCGATTGCTCCGGCTTCGTCTCCGACGTGTACCGCAGCCTGGGCGTGCAGATGCCGCGCAACACCGGCGACCAGGCCAAAAGCCCCGCGCTGGAACACCGCCTGTTCACCGCCGCCGACAGCCACGCGGTGCGCCTGCAGGCGGCGATGCAGCTGCAGCTGGGCGACCTGGTCTACATCCCCGGTCACGTGATGATGGTGCTTGGCCAGTGGCAGGGGCAGCCGTGGGTGATCCACGACGTGCTGGGCATGAGCTACCGCACGGCCGACGGATCCACCGCGCACGTCAAGCTCAACGCGGTGTCGGTGACGCCGCTGTTGCCGATGCTTTATGGCGATGACGGTTCCACTTTCATCGATCACATGACCAGCATCGTGCACATCCGCCGATGAATCGCAGGCGATCCCAACGGTGGCCACCATCTCCCTGCCTCCGTTGGCGGGCTTTGCTCCCCTCGCCCGCTTGCGGGAGAGGGGTTGGGGGAGAGGGGGCTTTTGCTTTTCTCAAGTTTCCAGAAGCGACAAAGCGGTTTCGAGCGCCTGTCGGCGCCCGAGTTACTTTCTCTTTGCGTGGCCAAAGAGAAAGTAACCAAAGAGAAAGGCCACCCCGGTTGGCGCTTGCCGGGCGTCCTGCCCGGCAAGTGCGTGAGGCGTGGCCGGGCTTTTCGAGCGGGCTCCTGCCCGCGCGAAAAGGCGAGTCCATCCATGGCCTCGCCCGCTGCGCGGCCTGGTCGTCCCCGCCTCCCCGCCGTCCAGGGGCCCCGGAAGAGCAGGCGCGCACCGTGCGCGCCAGAAGCGACAGCAACAGCAGGGCACTGCGGGCTTGCGGTTCGCCGTCTCCCTCCCCTGCGTGCAGGGGAGGGTTGGGGTGGGGTGCTCTTGCTTCTGCGCGCTGCGAGCGCGCTGCTCTACCCGGGCCCCTATGGCGCGGCGGGCGGGTGGAGGAAAGTCCGCAGGATGGCCGGCAGGAGGCCGGCCAGTTTTTCGCCGGTATATGGACGTGCCGTCGAAAAACCCCGGAGCCCGCCCGCGCACCCGCAGGGCAGGATGCCCGGAGGGCGAGCCATCGGGGCGCCCCTCTCTTTGGTTACTTTCTCTCGGGCATGCGAGAGAAAGTAACTCGGGCGCCGACAGGCGCTCGAAACCGCTTTGTTCTCGCGATCAACCGGCACTGTGCGTGCTCAAGGTCATCGCGCACAGGGTGCGCTCCTACGATCGCGGGAGCGCGCGGACACCTACGTATTCAACAAGGATGAAAGCCATCCCATGAAAATCACCGACATCCAGTTCGGCATGCTGCGTGTGCCGCTGAAGACCCCGTTCAAGACCGCGCTGCGCACCGTCAACCAGGTCGAGGACATCGTGGTGATGGTGCACACCGACACCGGCCACGTGGGCTACGGCGAGGCGCCGGCCACGGCGGTGATCACCGGCGACACGCACGGCTCCATCGTCGATGCGATCCGCCACTACATCACGCCGCGGTTGCTGGGTCAGGAGGTGGCCGACCTCAATCGGCTGACCGGGCTGATCCAGTCCTCGATGGAGAAGAACTCCAGCGCCAAGGCGGCGGTGGAGATCGCGCTGTACGACCTGTGGGGCCAGCTCTACGGCGCGCCGCTGTACAAGCTGCTGGGCGGCGGAGACCCCGTCATCACCACCGACATCACGATCAGCGTGGACTACATCGACAAGATGGTGGCCGATTCCGTCGCCGCGGTGGAGCGCGGCTTCGAGTCGCTGAAGATCAAGGTGGGCAAGGACATCGGCGTCGACATCGAGCGGGTCAAGGCGATCTACGCCGCGGTGGAAGGCCGCGCGCTGCTGCGCCTGGATGCGAACCAGGGCTGGACCGCCAAGCAGGCGGTGTACGCGCTGCAGACGCTGGAGGAGGCCGGCATCAAGCTGGAGCTGGTCGAGCAGCCGGTGAAGGCGCGCGACCTGGAAGGCATGCGCTACGTCACCGAACGCGTGCACACGCCGATCATGGCCGACGAGAGCGTGTTCGGGCCGATGGAGGTGATCGAGCTGATCCGCCTGCGCGCCGCCGACATCATCAACATCAAGCTGATGAAGACCGGCGGCATCTCGAACGCGATCAAGATCGCCGACATCGCCGCGCTGCACGGTGTGGAATGCATGATCGGCTGCATGCTGGAAACCTCGATCAGCGTGGCGGCGGCGGTGCACGTGGCGGTGGCCAAGTCCAACGCGATCACCAAGGTGGACCTGGACGGGCCTTCGCTGTGCCAGTTCAACCCGGTGGACGGCGGCGTGATCTTCAACGAGTCCGAGATCTCGGTGACGGATGCGCCGGGACTGGGCATCCGCGAGATCCGCGGGCTGGAAACCGGCGTCGTCGCCTGACATGTCGCCGCTGGTCAAAATCCGCTCCGAGCGCGACCGGATGTCGGCGGTGGAACGCCGCATCGCCGATTTCGTGCTGGACAACGCGCAACTGCTGCGCGACTACTCCTCGCAGCAGCTCGCCAACGCGCTGGGCATCAGCCAGTCCAGCGTGGTGAAGTTCACCCAGAAGCTGGGTTTCAAGGGCTATCCCGACCTCAAATACTCGGTGGGCGAGGCGATCGCCCGCGCCGACAACGGCGACGACGACGAGGCCGCCGCCCAGGTCGGCGGCGAGACCGGCGAGTCGCTGGCCGGCAGCCTGTGGCGGCGCAAGTCCGAGGCGGAGGAGGCGACCCGGTTGATCAATCCGCCGCAGACGCTGGCGGCGGTGGCCGCCGCGATCGGCACGGCCGGGCGCAGCGGCAAGGTGTTCATCATCGGCCTCGGCGAGGACGACATCCCGGCGCGCAGCTTCGCGCTGAAGCTGTCGCTGCTGGGCATCCTCACCGTGCACAACTTCGACACCGCACGGATGACCGCCAACGTCTCCGCCGCCGGCCCCGGCGACGTGCTGGTGGTGTTCTCCGAGCACGGCAACCATCCGGCGCTGGGCAAGATCAGCCGCTACTTCCGCGAGCGGCGCGGGCAGGTGATCAGTGTGACCCGGCACACCGCCAACCCGCTGCGCACGCTGGCGGACGTGGCGCTGCTGGTGTCGGCGCACGACGAGCGCCCGTACATCCAGCCACTGCTCTACCAGTCCGCGTTGCAACACCTGCTGGACGTCGTCTTCGTGCGCCTGTGCGAAGGCGACGACGCCAGGCACGCGCAACTGGTCGCCAACCTGGACCGCATCCAGCAGATGCTGGAGCCGTGAATGGCCGCTCGGACGTCCATCCACATCGCACCCTCGAGCCCCGCTCCCTCCGGGAGAGCGATACCCTTGAACCCCTCTTCCGCCGGGAGAGGAAATCCTTCGCTGGAGGTTTTCGTGGCCATGCGCAACCGCCTCGTCACTCTGCTGATCGCCGGCCTGGCCTTCGCAGGCAGCGCCGTCGCCGCCAGCGCCCCGTCCGCCGCCTGGTCCAATGCCGGCCAGATGATTCTGGTCACCGTGCCCGACTGGAACACGATCGAAGGCACGTTGCACGCCTACCAGCGCGACCACGGCGGCGCGTGGCATGAAGTGGGCGCGGCGCGGCCGGTGGTGATCGGGAAGAGCGGCGCGGCCTGGGGCATCGGCCTGAACCCGGCGCAACACGATGGCCCGCAGAAGCGCGAGGGCGACGGCCGCAGCCCGGCCGGCGTGTTCCGCATCGGTACCGCGTTCGGCTACGCCGCCCACGCGGACACGGCACTGCCGTATCTCGCGCTCACCGCCACCGACTGGTGCATGGACGTCAGCGGCACGCCGCTCTACAACCGCATCGCCGACACGGCCAAGGTGGGCGCAGCGGCGCTGAAGGGGGCCAGCGAACCGATGCGGCGCGACCTGCACTTCCATGGCGACCAGGCCTACCGGCTCGGCTTCGTGATCGAGCACAACCCGGATGGTGTGCCGAACGGCGGCAGTTGCATCTTCGCGCACCTGTGGTCGTCGCCGACCACCGGCACCACCGGCTGCACCGCGATGACGCCGGACAGCATGCAGCACCTGCTGGCATGGCTGAAACCGGAGGAACACCCGGTGTTCGTGCTGCTGCCGCAGGACGAATACGCGCGCCTGCGCCACGCATGGCAACTGCCCGACCTGGAGGCCGGCCGATGAGCGCCACTACCCGCGTGTTGCTGGGCCTCGCGGTGGGCGCGCTGGCCGGCCTGGCGCTCGCCGCCTGGGCTCCAGGCTGGGCCGTGCGGGCGGCGGACGTCGCCCAGCCGATCGGCCACCTGTGGCTCAATGCCTTGCAGATGACGGTGGTGCCGCTGGTGCTGGCGCTGGTGGTGGTGGGCGTGAACACGGCCAGCGATGCGGCGGCTTCCGGGCGCATCGCGCGGCGCACCCTCGTCGCCATCATCGCGGTGCTCGCGCTGGGCGCAGCCGTCGCCGCGCTGCTCGCACCGCCGCTGCTGGCGCTGTTCCCGCACGATCCGGCCTTGGGCGCAGTGCTCGGCGGCCATGCCACGAATGCCCCCGTGGCGGCCGCGCCGGGCTGGGCCACTTGGTTCGAGGGCATCGTGCCCAGCAACGCGCTGATGGCCGCGGCGCAGAGCGCGATGCTGCCGCTGGTGGTGTTCGCGTTGTGCCTCGGCTTCGCGCTGACGCAGTTGCAGCCGGCGCGGCGCGCCCTGCTGCTGGAGTTCTTCCAGGCCATCGCGGACGCGATGATCGCGATCGTGCGCTGGGTGCTGTGGCTGGCGCCGCTGGGCGTGTTCGCGCTGATCCTCGCCGTCTGCGCGCGCGCCGGCCTGGGCATGGTGCGCGCGCTGGGCGTGTTCGTGCTGCTGGAGATCGTCCTGCACCTCACGGTCACCGTGTTGATGCTGCCGGTGGCGGTGCTGTGGGGCGGCGAACGGTTGCGCCGCTTCGTGGTCGCGCTGGCGCCCGCGCAGGCGGTGGCGGCCAGCACGCAGTCCTCGCTGGCCTCGCTGCCGGCGATGCTGGAGAGCGCGGAACGGCGGCTCGGCTACCCGACCCAGGTCACCGCGCTGGCGCTGCCGATGGCGGTGTCGCTGTGCCGGCTCACCAGCCCGGTGCAGTACATCGCTTCGGCCTGCTTCATCGCCTGGGCCAGCGGCATCCACCTGGGGCCGGCGCAGCTCGCGGCGGGCGCGGCGCTGGCGGTGGTGATCAGCCTGGGCTCGGTCGGCCTGCCGGGCCAGGTCACCTTCATGGCGACCAACCTGCCGGTGGCGCAGGCGATGGGCGTGCCGGTGGCGCCGCTGGGCCTGATGCTGGCGGTGGACGCGCTGCCCGACGTGTTCGCCACGCTGGGCAATGTCACCGCCGACCTCACCGTGACCAGCGTGGTGGCGCGGCAATCGCGACATGACGCGGCAACCGACGCGCCGCGCGCGCCGGAGGGCGCCAACGGACCGTAACGCCCGTGGAACGTCGCAGGACGGACGGGCGCCCGGCGCAACGAGCACGGGCAAATGGCCGGCTATACTGCAAGGCCCGCGGCGCCCGTTGCGCCGTCCCGCCCGCAGGCCCGCCATGCTGCTGATGATCGACAACTACGACAGCTTCACCTTCAACCTCGTGCAGTACCTGGGCGAGCTGGGGCAGGAGGTGAAGGTGGTGCGCAACGATGCGCTGGACGTGGCCGGCATCCGCGCGCTGAAGCCCGCGCACATCATGATCTCGCCGGGGCCGGGCACACCGGACGACGCGGGCGTGTCGCTGGACGTGTTGCGCGAGCTGTCGGGCGAGATCCCGGTGTTCGGCGTGTGCCTGGGCCACCAGGCGATCGGCCAGGCCTTCGGCGGCAAGGTGATCCGCGCCAAGCGGATCATGCACGGCAAGACCTCGCCGGTGCGCCATCGCGGCCAGGGTGTGTTCGCCGGCCTGCCCGACCCGTTCGAGGCCACGCGCTACCACTCGCTGGTGGTGGAGCAGGGTTCGCTGCCGGATTGCCTGGAAGTGACGGCGTGGACGGAGAACGCGGACGGCAGCATCGACGAGATCATGGGCCTGCGCCACAGGACCTTGCCGGTCGAGGGCGTGCAGTTCCACCCCGAATCCATCCTCACCCAGCACGGCCACGACCTGCTGGCGAACTTCCTGGGCCTGCCGCGGCGGAAGCTGGCGGCATGAGCGCACGCGAAATCACCATCACGCCGCAGGAGGCCCTGCAGCGCACGATCGAGCACCGCGAGATCTTCCACGACGAGATGATCGCGCTGATGCGCCAGATCATGGCGGGCGAGGTGAGTCCGCTGATGACCGCGGCGATCATCACCGGCCTGCGCGTGAAGAAGGAGACGGTGGGCGAGATCACCGGCGCGGCGCGGGTGATGCGCGAGCTGGCACACAAGGTCGAGGTGGCGGGCGATACCGCGCACCTGCTCGACATCGTGGGCACCGGTGGCGACGGCGCCTCCAGCTTCAACATCTCCACCGCCTCGATGTTCGTGGCCGCGGCGGCGGGCGCACGCATCGCCAAGCACGGCGGGCGCAGCGTGTCGTCCAAGTCCGGCAGCGCCGACGTGCTGGAGGCACTGGGCGCGCGCATCGACCTCGCGCCCGCGCAGGTGGCCGAGTGCCTGGCCGAGACCGGCATCGGCTTCATGTTCGCGCCCAACCATCATCCGGCGATGAAGGTGGTGGCGCCGGTGCGCAAGGAGATGGGCGTGCGCACCCTGTTCAACATCCTGGGCCCGCTCACCAACCCGGCCGGCGCGCCGAACATCCTGATGGGCGTGTTCCACCCCGATCTGGTCGGCATTCAGGTGCGCGTGCTGCAGCAGCTCGGCGCGCGGCGCGCGCTGGTGGTGTGGGGCCGCGACGGCATGGACGAGATCTCGCTGGGCGCGGCCACCCTTGTCGGCGAGCTGAAGGACGGCGTGGTGCGCGAGTACGAGGTCGAACCGGAGGATTTCGGCCTGGCGATGGCGTCCAGCCGCAACCTGCGCGTGGCCGACGTGGCCGAGTCGAAGGCGATGCTGGAACGGGCGCTGGACGGCGAACGCGGCGTGCCGCACGACATCGTCTGTCTCAACGCGGGCGCGGCGCTGTACGCCGCGAACGTGGCCGCATCGATAGCCGAGGGCATCGCGCTGGCGCGAGCCGCGATTGCCAGCGGCGCGGCCCGTGCGAAAATGCAGACCTTCGTGGCAACGACGCAACGGCTGGCCGGCGGGCTGTGATAGCTTGACGGCGCGACGACATGGTCGTCGCCACGATGCCCCGGCCCCGACTCCCCACCGCCCATGACCGACATCCTCAACCGCATCCTCGCCCGCAAGGCGGAAGAAGTGGCCGAACGCCAGTCGCGGCTGCCGCTGGCCGAACTGGCCGCGCGCATCCCCGATCTGCCCGAGACGCGCGGCTTCGCCGCGGCGATCGAGGCGAAGATCAACGCCGGCAAGCCCGCGGTGATCGCCGAGGTGAAGAAGGCCAGCCCCAGCAAGGGCGTGATCCGCGCCGACTTCGATCCGGCGGCGATCGCGAAAAGCTACGCGAAGGGTGGCGCGGCCTGCCTCTCGGTGCTCACCGACAGCGACTTCTTCCAGGGCAGCGAGGCGTTCCTGCAGCAGGCGCGCGACGCGTGTTCGCTGCCGGTGCTGCGCAAGGACTTCATCATCGACCCGTACCAGGTACACGAGGCGCGCGTGATCGGCGCCGACTGCGTGCTGCTGATCGTGGCCGCGCTGGACGACGACGTGCTGCTGCAGCTCTCGCTGCAGGCGGCCGAGCTCGACCTCGACGTGCTGTGCGAAGTGCACGACGAGGAGGAGCTGGAGCGCGCGCTGGCGCTGCCGGTGCCGCTGATCGGCGTCAACAACCGCAATCTGCGCAACTTCGAGACCTCGCTGGAGACCTCGCTGGCGCTGCAGGAACTGATGGAATACGACCGCATCCTGGTCGCCGAATCCGGCATCCGCACGCCCGAGGACGTGGCGCGGCTGCGCGAGGGCGGCATCAACGCGTTCCTGGTCGGCGAGGCGTTCATGCGCGCCGAGGACCCGGGCAGCGAACTGAAGCGGTTGTTCGGCACGAAGTAATGCACATGGACACAGGGGACATGGCGTCGTCCGCGACGGTCGGCACGGACGTGCCGGCGCAGCGCGTGGTGTTGTTCGACTTCGACGGCGTGCTGCTGCACGGCGACGCGTTTTACCTGTTCATCCGCAGCCGCTATGCGCGCTCGTGGCTGCGCAAGCTGCTGGTGCTGCCCTGTCTGCCGTGGCTGCTGCTGCAGCTGCCGTTCTCGCGCCGGCGCGTGGCGCGCACCCTGGTGCACGCCGCGCTGTTCGGTACGGGCGAGCAGCGCTACCAGGCGCAGGCGCGCACCTACGCCGCCGAGATGGTGCAGCACTCGCGCCTGTTCAACCGCGACGCCTTGCGCACGTTGCGCCGCCACCAGCAGGCGGGCGACCGCGTGATCGTGGTGACCGGCTGCGAGCAGGCGCTGGTGGGCGGGATCCTCGAACAGCTGGGCCTGGGCGGGGTCGAGCTGCTGGCCTCACGGCTGCGTGCCACCGGCCTGGGCATGCGCATCGGCTTCCACAACATCGGCGCGAACAAGCTCAAGGCGCTGGCCGCGCACGGCGTGACCGCGTGGCAGCAGGCCTACAGCGATTCGCTGATGGACGTGCCGATGCTCAAGCCCGCCGCCGAGCCGGTGCTGGTTAATGGCACGCCGAAGCTGTGCAAGAAGATGGACGTGGCGCTGGGCCGGGTGGTCGGCCGCGCCGAGTGGCGTTGACGCGCCCGTGAACCGTTCACGCTGAGCGTAGCCCGCGTAGCGGGCGAAGTCGAAGCGCTCCCTTCGACTTCGCGCCTTCGGCGCTACGCTCAGGGTGAACGGGAAGTGGTTATCGACAGCGCCACCGCCTCCGCCACGCGGATCCCGTCCACTGCTGCGGAAAGAATGCCGCCCGCATAGCCCGCGCCTTCGCCGGCGGGGTACAGGCCGCGCGTGTTGAGGCTCTGCAGATCCTCGTCGCGGCGCTTGATGCGCACCGGCGAGGAAGTGCGCGTCTCCACCCCGGTGAGCATCGCGTCGGGCAGCGCGTAACCCTTGATCTGGCGGTCGAACGCGGGGATCGCGGCGCGGATCGCGGCCACCGCATAGTCGGGCAGGGCGGTGGAGAGATCGGTGAGATGCACGCCCGGCTTGTACGAGGGCTGCACGTCACCGAAGGCGCGCGAAGGCTTGCCCGCGAGGAAGTCGCCCACGCGCTGGCCCGGTGCGCTGTAGTCGCCACCGCCCAGGGCGTAGGCGTTCGATTCCCAGTGCCGCTGCAGCGCGATGCCGGCCAGCGGACCTTCGCCGTACGGCGCGTAGTCGGCCGGCGCGATGTCGCAGACGATCGCCGCGTTCGCGTTGCGCTCGTTGCGCGAGTACTGGCTCATGCCGTTCGTCACCACGCGGCCCGGCTCGCTGGTGGCGGCCACCACGGTGCCGCCGGGGCACATGCAGAAGCTGTACACCGAGCGGCCATCGCGGCCGTGGTGCACGAGGTGATAGTCGGCCGCGCCGAGGATGGGATGGCCGGCCTGCGGGCCGAAGCGTGCGTGGTCGATCAGCGACTGCGGGTGCTCGATGCGGAAGCCGATCGAGAACGGCTTGGCCTCCAGGTACACGCCGCGCGCATGCAGCATCTCGAACGTGTCGCGCGCACTGTGGCCCAGCGCCAGCACCACATGGTCGCTGCGCAGCTCCTCGCCGCCGGCTAGCCGCACGCCGCGCACCTGGCGCTCGCCCGGTGCGTCGGTCTCGATCAGCAGATCGTCCACGCGCTGGTCGAAGCGGATCTCGCCGCCCAGTTCCTCGATGGTGCCGCGCATGTTCTCCACCATCGTCACCAGCCGGAACGTGCCGATATGCGGCTTGCTGACGTAGAGGATCTCCTCCGGCGCGCCGGCCGCGACGAACTCGGTGAGCACCTTGCGGCCGTGGTGCCGCGGATCGCGGATCTGGCTGTGCAGCTTGCCGTCGGAAAACGTGCCCGCGCCACCCTCGCCGAACTGCACGTTGGAATCCGGATGCAGCTCGCGCTTGCGCCACAGGTCCCAGGTATCCTTGGTGCGCTCGCGCACCGCCTTGCCGCGTTCCAGCACGATGGGGCGGAATCCCGACTGCGCCAGGATCAGCGCCGCGAACAGGCCGCAGGGACCGAAGCCGATCACGATGGGGCGGTGTTCCAGTCGCGCCGGTGCCTGTGCCACGAAGTGGTAGCGGGTGTCGGGCGTCACCTGCACATGACGATCATCCGCATGGCGAGCCAGCAGCGCGGCCTCGTCGGCCACGTCCACGTCCAGTGTGTAGATCAGCGCGATCGCGCCGCGCTTGCGCGCGTCGTAGCCACGGCGGAACACGGCGTAGCCATGCAGCGCGGTGGGCTGGATGCCGAGCTTCGCGCAGATTGCCGCGGGGAGTGCTTCCGCGGGATGGTCCAGCGGAAGCTTGAGGTCGGTGAGGCGCAGCATCAGGAGGTGGGAGTGTTCGCTGGGGCGAAGGAGCGGATTTTCGCAGATTCGCGGACTTTGCTCCCTCCCCCCGCCGGGGAGAGGGTTGGGGTGAGGGGCAGGTGCTCGCCGCAATGCGGGACCCAGGCGCCGCGCCCGCGCCGCGCCTCAGAACTTCCCGAGGAAATCCGCCTTGCCCAGCTCGGCGCCCGCCTCGCGCAGGATCGCGTAGGCGGTGGTGCAGTGGAAGAACAGGTTGGGCAGCACGTAGTCGAACAGGTAGGCCTGGCCTTCGAAGCGCTGCTCGCCGCTGGGGCTGTTGCGGCTGGGGAAGACCACGCTGCGCGCTTCGCTGCCGTCGATCTGCGCGGGCTGGAAGCCCTGCACGTAGGCGGCCGCGGCGTCGATACGCGCGTACACCTGCGCAAGCGTGGCCTCGTTGTCCTCGAACGACTTCGGTTCGACGCCGGCGAGGCGGGCGCAGCCGCGGGCGGCCATGTCGCAGGCGATCTGCACCTGCTTGACCAGCGGCAGCATGTCGGGGATCAGGCGCGTTTGCAGCAAGGTGGCGTCGCTGACGTTCTTGGCCTTGGCGTGCGCCTCGCCCTGCTGCAGCACATGGCGCAGGTTGGCGAGCGCGCGGACGAAGACGGGAACGGAGGCTTGGTACATGGAGAGACTCATCGGGATGGCTCCACTGGGTCGGGGGAAGGCAGGTCGGCGGCGAGCACGTCGCCTAGGGATGCTGGTGCCATGGGCGCGACGGCGATGTCGTCGGTCGAGGCCGATGCCGGCGCGGCATGCCGAGTGGCGCGGATCGCCACCAGTGTCGCCGCGAACAGCAGCAGCGCGGCCAGCACGAAGGCCACGCCCGGCAGGTGGTGCACCGGCGCGTGGTCGCTGATGAACAGCGCGAACAGGCTGGCGAACATCGACGGGCCGAAGATACCGGCGAGGCTGGCGAGGCTGGTCAGCGCGCCCTGCAGGCGGCCCTGTTCGTGCGGGTCGACCTGGTGGGTCATCATCGACTGCGCCGGCGGTCCGGCGAGGCCGCCGAGGCAGAACACCGGGATCGCGGTCAGGAACAGCCACGCGCTGGACGCGAGGCCGAACACGAGGTAGCCCAGCACGCACAGCGACAGGCCGATCAGGATCATCCGCCGCTCGCCCAGCTTCGGCATCAGCCGGCGCACCAGCACCGCCTGCACCAGGCCGCTGCACAGGCCGACCAGGCCCAGCGTGTAGCCCACCACCTGCGGGCCCCAGCCGAAGCGGTAGTCGGTGTACAGCACGTAGGTGGAGTTGAGCGAGAACTGCGCGAGGTTGATCAGGAAGAACACCGCGGCCAGCGCGAACACCTGCGGGTAACGGCGCAGCAGCACCACCGCGCCGAACGGGTTGGCGTGGCGCCAGTCGAAGCGCGGCGCGCGGCGCTCCGGCGGCAGCGACTCTGGCAGCACGAAATAGCCATAGCAGAAGTTGAGCAGCGACAACCCGGCCGCGACCCAGAACGGCAGGCGCAGGTGCCAGTGGCCGAGGAAGCCGCCGAGCGCCGGGCCCACGATGAAGCCGATGCCGAACGCCGCGCCCAGCATGCCGAACGCGGCGGCGCGCTTTTCCTTAGGCACGATGTCGGCGATGTAGGCGTTCGCGGTGGAGAAGCTCGCCGCGCAGATGCCGGATACCGCGCGGCCCAGGAACAGCAGCCACAGCACCGGCGCCAGCGCCATCACGATGAAATCCACGCCGAGGCCGAAGCTGGAGATCAGGATCACTGTGCGCCGGCCGTAGCGGTCCGACAGCGCGCCCTGCACCGGCGAGAACACGAACTGCATCACCATGAACAGCGTGGCGAACGCGCCCACCCAGACCGCCGCCTTGGCGATGCTCCCGCCGATCAGGTCGACGATCAGGTGCGGCAGCACCGGGATGATGATGCCGAACGCCAGCATGTCCAGCATCACGGTGACGAAGATGAAGGCGAGGGCGGCGTGGTGGCGCGGGGCGTGGGCGACAGGCTGGCTCATGGCACGGATGGCGGCGGCAGACGCGGAACGATAGCGCATCGCGCCGCGCTGCGGCTGGCCGACAGCGGAACGAAAGGCGTCTTCAGCCCGGCGGCGCCGTGAGTTCCTGCGCGTCCAGGCAACCGGTGCGGAGGCGGTCCAGCTTGTGGAACTGGCGGCGCAGGTTCGCCTGCCATTCCTTGAGCGTCACCAGCTTGCCGCGGCCGCCGGGCAACTCGTCGGGCTCCAGCACGCCGTCGTGGTTGGCGTCCATGCGCTCGAAGCCCCGGCTCATGTAGGCCACGTATTCGGCCTCGCTCACGCAGCCGTTGCCGTCGGTGTCGAACTGGCGCAGGTAGGCGTTGCGCGAATCCTGCGCTGCCGCCGCGAGCGGCAGCAGCAGCGCGAGGGTGGCGGCGAGGCCGGGGTGGAGGAAGCGTGGGGCGGTCGGCATGCGGAGCAGTGTGCGGCACGCCGCGCCGTCGCGTCGAGAACGGACGCACGCCGTGCGAAGGCCCGCGCTTGGGAGGCGAAGGCAGCGCGATCCGGCCGTCGCGTCGCCGCGAAGCTCGGCTTTCCGCGGGTTACTCCGCGGGCGGCGTTTGCTGCGGCGAGGGGGCGGCAGCACCGGGCTGGACCGGCGAGGTGTCGCCCATGGCGGCGACGACACGGTTGCGCCCCGCCCGCTTGGCGTCGTATAGCGCGCGATCCGCGCGGCGGACCAGGGTTTGCACCTCGGTGTCCTCCGGCCGGTAAGCGGCGATGCCGACGGAAATGGTGACACCCGGAACATCGGCATCCGACACGGGCGGCATCGCGGCGACGGCCACGCGCAGTCGTTCGGCCAGCGCCATCGCCTCGGCCAGGCCCGTGCCCGGCAGCAGGGCGAGGAATTCCTCGCCACCCATGCGGCCCAGCACGGCCGGCGGCTGCAGCCGCCAGCGGATGGCGGCGGCCAGCGCCGCCAGCACGCGGTCGCCGGTGGCGTGGCCGAATTCGTCGTTGATGCGCTTGAAGTGATCGACGTCGATGATCAGCGCGGCCAGCGTGTTGGGGCGGCTCGTCGCGCTGAACAACCGTGCCGACTCCTCGTCCAGCGCGAGGCGGTTCAGCGTGCCGGTGAGCGGATCGGTGCGCGCCAGCCGATGCAGTTCGGCCTGCACCGTCTCGTTGTACATCAGCAGGAAGCCGATGCTGGCGAGCACCGGCTCCACCGCGCTGTAGATCATCTGCACCGCATTGGCGGGCGAGTAGGCGAGCAGCCCGGCCGCGCCGGCGGGATGCAAGGCCAGGTCGCCCAGCCGGGCGGCCCAGCCCGCCAGGGCGCCCAGCAGCACCAGCAGCATCACCCGCTGCGCGATCGAGCCGCCGCGGCGCAGCGCATGGCGCAGCGGCCACACCAGCAACAGCAGGTAGGCACCCAGCGCGAGCGACGCGATGTAGACGCGCATGCGGTAGTCGGGCACGGCCACGCCGAACCAGGCGATGCCGAGCCAGCCGGTCGCGCCGATCATCACCAGCAAGGCCCGGCGTTGCGGCACGCCCAGCAACAGGCGCAGCGCGCGCGTGGTCTCGGCGTAGGACACCATCAGCACGCCGTTGGCGAGCACGATCGACACCCAGTCGCTGACCTGCCCGCGCAGCCCCATCAGCACCCAGCCGATCGCCTGCAGCAGCAACACGGTGCCCCAGATGCGCAGGCTGGTGCGGGCGACACCGGCATAGGCCCGCGTGGCGACCAGCAGCAGCGGTGCCAGCAGCAGCGCCTGCAAGGCACCGAACAGGGCGATGGTGGCCAGGTCGATTCGCACGATGTCCGGGATGGCGGGTGGCGCCGGTGTGGCGAAAGTACCCCCGGCGCGCTGCCGTTATCGGCCGCAGTGTGAAATACCTTAGTGCCGATTCAATGCTTCTGCGTGATCCGCGCCGGGGGCGGTTTGCGCACAGGCCAAGGCGGAACGAAGGTCGCGGGCAGGATCATGGATGGACTCGGCCCCTGGAAGCGGGGAGCGCATGTCCGTCCACGAGCGGTGATGGCGCACGAATGACGGACAAAAGCACCTTGCCCGGTCTCGCCTCAGCGCACCCCGCCGTGGATGCCGATGAACTGCAGGAACTCGGCGCGGGTGCGGGCGTCGTCGCGGAACGCGCCCAGCATCTGGCTGGTGACCATCGACACGCCGCGCTTGTGCACGCCGCGGGTGGTCATGCACTCGTGGCTGGCGTCGACCACCACCGCCACGCCGGCCGGCCGCAGGTTCTCCTGAATGCAGTGGGCGATCTGCGCGGTGAGCTTCTCCTGCACCTGGAAGCGGCGCGCGTAGCCTTCCACCACCCGCGCCAGCTTGCTGATGCCGACCACGCGGTTAGTCGGCAGGTAGCCGACGTGGGCGCGGCCGATGATCGGCGCCATGTGGTGCTCGCAGTGGCTCTCGAACTCGATGTCGCGCAGCACCACCATCTCGTCGTAGCCCTCGACTTCCTTGAAGGTGCGCTTGAGGTAGTCGGCCGGGTCTTCCGTGTAGCCGCTGAACCAGTCGCGATAGGCCTTCACCACGCGCTTGGGCGTGTCGAGCAGGCCTTCGCGCGCGGGGTCCTCGCCGGCCCAGCGCAGCAGGACGCGCACGGCTTCCTCGGCTTGTTCGCGGGTGACGTCGTTCGGGGTGGGGTCGCTCATGGGGATGCTCGGTACGGCGGGACGTGACAGTGTAACGCCCGTGCCACGGCAGGCGACGACGCGAGTGTGCAAAGCCCGCGGCAGGGAGGTCAGGCCTCGTCGTCGACCGGCTCGTCACCTTCGAGACCGCTTTCGGGAAGTTTGTCCGTTGCACCCGCCTCGTCGCCTACGGACGACAGCTTTTTCGGCATGGATCGCTTTGGCTTGATCCCGAGATCCCGCAGTTGTTCCGCTTGTCGAACCAAGCCATTCCGCGGGCTGACCAAGGCCTTTTCCGCGGCTTGGGTCGCCGTGGTTGCCTTGGCCAGCGCCTCACCGATAGTCACGACGTGCTCGCTGAAGCGCACTGCGGCGTCGTACATGAGGCCACCGCGCTTGACGATCTCGTCCATGCTGCGCGTGGTCCTTTCAACGCGCCATATGTATTCGATCGTGCGCAGCACGGTGAACAAGGTGTTCGGTGAAACGAGCGCGACGTGCCGTTCCAATGCGTACTGCGCGAGGCTCGGATCGGCTTCGCTGGCAGCCATCAGTGCGCTCTCGATGGGCACGAAAAGCAGGGTGAAATCCACGCTCTTCAAGTTGTAGAGCGACGGGTAGTTCTTTCCCGAAAGATCCTTGATATGCCGCTTGATGGAGGCGGAGTGGTCTTCCAGTGCTTCTGTGCGAACGTGATCGTCGTCGGTCGCTGCGACGTATCGCTCGTAGGCAACCAGCGATACTTTCGCGTCGATGACGATGGCGCGCTCTTGCGGAAGATCCAGCACCACGTCCGGGATGAGTCGGCCATCCGTATCGTCGGTGTGATGACTTGCCTGCGTGCGGAATTCGATCCCTTCACGCAGCCCGGCCAGTTCAAGTACCCGTTGCAGTACTGCCTCGCCCCAGATGCCGCGCGTCTTGCTCTCGCCGCGCAGCGCGTTGGTGAGTGACTGAGCCTTGGCGCCGATGTCCTGATTCAACTCGGTCAGGTGACGGATCTGCGCGATCAATCCTTCGCGCGCTATGAGGTCCGCCTCACGAGTTGCCTCAACCTTGCCCTTGAAGTCGTCGAGGGACTTGCTGAAGGGGGTGAGCAGGTTTGACAGTGTGGCTTTCTGCTGCTCGTTGAGCCGGGCGCCTTTCTCCTCCAGAAGTGCATTGGCCATCAGCTTGAACTCCTTGGCCATCTCATCCTTCGCATCTGCCAGCAGCTTGCTGGTGTCAATCTCACGCTGCCGCGCCGATTTCACTTCTTGATCGAGTCGAGCCTGCGATTCGAGCAGCCTGCTTTTCTCCTCGGTCAGGCTCTTGTTGGCGGCGGTCAGTTGGGAGAGTTGTTCGTGCGCCAGAGCCAGGCTTCTACCTGCCGCATCATGCTGACTGGACATGCTGGCCAGGTCGGCGCGCCTGGCCGAAAGAATCTCCTGCACGGTCCTCAGTTCTTTCTCCAGGCTCGCTGCGCGTTCGGCTTGCACCTGTGCAGATGCCAGTTGCGTAGTGGCCTCGTGGAATTTGGTTTCGGTGTCGCTGCGCTCACGTGCGACATTGCGTCCGTGCAACAGTACGACTGCTTGCAAGGCGATGACGATAAGCACGACAACGACGAGGACGATCAGCAGAAGTTCGGTGATGGACATGACGTATCCAGCGGAAAACAGGTCGCCAGTTTACGCGCTGGCGTATCAGTTACTGCGACAGCTTGTACGCAGTGCCGGCATGGCACTCGTGCAGTCATTCGGAACGCTTTGCGGCATGGACGCATCCTATGTCCAGTCGGATCGTCCCGGCGGCTGCGCGTATTTCACGCCGCCATTGCCGCTGAGGTGCATCATGGCTCGATCCACTGGACCGGGAGGGCATCATGGAGCATGTACACGACTACCTGATCGTCGGCGCCGGCATGGCGGCGGACGCAGCGGCGAAGGCGATCCGCGAAGTCGACGCCGCGGTGAACGTCGGCATGGTCGGCGAGGAAGGCGCGCCACCGTACCAGCGCCCGCCGCTGTCCAAGGCGCTGTGGAAGGGCGGCAAGACGCTGGCGGACATCGACCTCGGCACCGCGGCCAGCGGCGCGAAGCTGTACCAGGGCCGGCGCATCGTGGCGCTGGACCGCGCGGCGCACGTGGCGCGCGACGGGCAGGGCGACACGTATCGCTATCGCCGCCTGCTGCTCGCCACCGGCGCCACGCCGCGGCGGCTGCCGTTCGAGGGCGGCGACCGCATCATCCACTACCGCACGCGGGACGACTACCAGGCGCTGCGTCGCTACGCCGAACCCGGCGCGATCATCGCGGTGATCGGTGGCGGCTTCATCGGCGCCGAGCTGGCCGCCTCGCTGTGCGGCATCGGCTGCAAGGTGAGCATGCTGTTTCCGGATGCGCACATCGGCGCGGGCCGCTACCCCGATGGTCTCGCACGTTACCTGGACGACTACTACCGTCAGCATGGCGTGGACCTGCGCAGCGGCGTGCGGGTGACCGGCAGCCGGCCCACCGATGGCGGCGTGGAACTCACTCTGTCCGACGGCAGCGTGCTGCGGGTGGAAGCCGCGGTCGCCGGCCTCGGCGTGACGCCGAACACCGCGCTGGCCGAGCAGACGGGCCTCAAGGTGGACAACGGCATCGTGGTCGACGCGCAACTGCGCAGCAGCGATCCCGACATCTGGGCCGCCGGCGACGTGGCGAACTTCCACAACCCCGCGCTGGACCGGCGCCTGCGCGTGGAGCACGAGGACGCCGCGGTGAGCATGGGCCGCCACGCCGGCCGCGCCATGGCCGGCATCGCCGACAGCTACGACACGCTGCCGTTCTTCTATTCCGACCTGTTCGACCTCGGCTACGAGGCAGTCGGCCTGCTCGACACGCGCCTTGACGTGGTCGAGGATTGGCGCGAGCCCAACCGCGAAGGCGTGGTGTATTACCTCGACCACCGCCGCGTGCGCGGCGTGCTGCTGTGGAACACCTGGGACCAGGTGGATGCAGCGCGCGCGCTGATCGCCGAGGCGGGGCCGTTCGATGTGGCATCGCTGAAGGGGCGGCTCCCGCGTCAGGCGTAGTCGGACGGCAGCGTGTAGGAGCGGCTTCAGCCGCGATCTGCTGTTCGGGCGTGAGAAGGTATCGCGGCTGAAGCCGCTCCTACGGCCGCTCTTGCAGCGACTCCGGCGCCGACTCACTCCACCCGGCAGAACACCGCCTTGAGGTAGCGGCTTTCCGGCACGTCGGCGCGCACGGGGTGGTCGGCGCCGGCGCCGCGCACTTCGAGGATCTGGATCTCGCGGCCGGCGTTCAGCGCCACGCGGCGGAGCATCTCCAGGAAGTCCGCTTCGCTGACGAGGCCGGTGCAGGAGCAGGTGAGCAGCAGGCCGCCGGACGGGATCACATCGAGCGCGAGGCGGTTCATCGCGAAGTATTTCTTCAGCGCGTCGAACACCTTGCTGCGGTCGCGGGTGAGCTTGGCGGGATCGAGGATCACCGCGTCGTATTTTTCGCCGCGCGCCACCGCGGCGCGCAGCCAGTCGAAGATGTCGGCCTGCTGGAAATCCACCGCCACGCCGTTTGCGGCTGCATTGGCGCGGGCGATGTCGAGAATGCCGGCATCCATGTCCACGCCGACCGCTTCGCGCGCGCCGCCGGCCATCGCGTGCACCGCGAAGCCGCCGGCGTTGCAGCACAGGTCGAGCACGCGGCGGCCGCGTGCCAGTTCCGCGAAGCGGCGGCGGTTGTCGCGCTGGTCGGCGAAGAAGCCGGTCTTGTGGCCCGAGCCGGGTGCGGCGTGGAAGCGCAGGCCGTGCTCGTGCACTTCCACCGCGGCCGGCACCTCGGCGGCGCGGCAGTCGAAGGATTCCTGCTTCTGCACGTGCGATTCGGCGAACCAGTACAGCCGCGCGCCGGGGAATTCGGCGAGCAGCGCGGCGTGGATTGCCTCGCGGAACTTCCACATGCCGGCGGCGAAGTATTCGACCACGAGGATGTCGGCGTAGCGATCCACGATCAGGCCGCTGAGCCCATCGCCTTCGCTGTGCACCACGCGCCAGGCGTCGGTGTCCTTGTCGAGCTGCAGCAGTTCGCGTCGCAGCTGCACGGCGCGGCGGATGCGCGCGGCGATCCAGCCGGCGTCGATGGTCTCGGCGGGATCGACGGTGAGCAGGCGCAGCGCGATGCGCGCATGGCCGTTCCAGAAACCGCGGCCGGCGTAGCGGCCCTTGGCATCCACCACGTCCACCACGCTGCCCGGCGGGAGGCGTGCCTCGGGCTTGTGCACCTGCGCCGACCACACCCACGGGTGGCCGGGTGCGCGGTCGGATTTCAGGCGGATGACAGGGAGGGCGGAAGTCGGCTCGTTCATCCGCGAATGATAGCGGCTTGCTTTGCTCCCCTCTTCCTCGCTCCTCAAAGCAGGGCCATCCATGGCCCTTCCCCGCGTCCGCGTGCGGGAGAGGGGCTTCATCGTGAAATGTGCGGCCAGGGATGGCCACCCGTTTGATTTTCGCGATCAGGGATGATCGCAAGGCAGAGACTCACACCGGTTCCAGCCAGCCCCACTGGTCGTTGGTCTTGCCGTTGAACAGGCCGAAGAACAGTTCCTGGATGCGGCGGGTGACGCGGCCGGCCTTGCCGGCGCCGATCTGCTTGCCGTCGACCGCGCGGATCGGGGTGACTTCGGCGGCGGTGCCGCACATGAACACCTCGTCGGCGAGGTAGAGGTATTCGCGCGGCAGGTCGCGCTCGATCACCTCGATGCCGTCCTCGCGCGCCAGCGTGATCAGCGAGTGGCGGGTGATGCCGGTGAGGATGGACGCGCTGGCCGGCGTGGTGTGCAGTACGCCGTCGAACACCAGGAAGATGTTCTCGCCCGCGCCTTCGCTGAGCAGGCCGGTGGAGGCCAGCGCGATGCCCTCGCCGAAGCCGAGGCGGCGCGCCTCGCGCGCGATCAGCTGGCCGGACAGGTAGTTGCCGCCGGCCTTGGCGCCGGCCGGGATGGTGTTCGGCGCGAAGCGCTGCCAGCTCGACACGCAGGCGGTGATGCCGTTTTCCAGCGCCTCCGGTCCGAGGTAGGGGCCCATCGGCCACGCGGCCACGGCCACGTCGATCGGCGTTTCGGCGGAGAGACCGAAGCCGCCCAGGCCGCGCCACGCGACGGGGCGCAGGTAGGCAGCGGAGAGACCGTTCTTGCGGATGACCTCGCGGCAGGCCGCAGCGAGTTCGTCGCGCGTGCATGGCAGTGCCATGTCGTAGATCTTCGCCGAGTGGAACAGGCGGTTGAGGTGGTCGGTGAGGCGAAAGATCGCCGCGCCGTCCGGCGTGGCGTAGCTGCGGATGCCTTCGAATACCGAAGAGCCGTAGTGCAACGCATGCGACATCACGTGGGTGGTGGCCTCGGCCCACGGCTTGATCGCGCCGTTCTGCCAGATCCATTCGGGGTACTGCTGCGCCATGGCGAATCTCCGTTGGGGACCGCCCATGATAAACCCGCGCCTCGTGCGCCAGGGTTTGCAGCGCAGCAAGCGAGGCCTTCAGCCGCCGTAGCGCAGCCACAGGCAGCCGGCCTGGCGGGTGATCGCGAAACGCGCGCTGCGTTCGCCGTCGTCGCCACCGGTGCGCAGCTGCAGTTCGTCGGCGGGGGGCGCCGCGGACGACGCGACCGGCGACAGGTCGCTGCCGGCGGACGCGGGATCGTCACCCGGGTCGTCGCCGAAGTGGATCTCCAGCAAGGGCTGCCGCACCAGCCGGCTCAGCGCACGGATGTCGTCGACCGCCGACACGTGGCCGTAGCCATGCCACAGCATCAGCCCGGCCAGCTGGTTCGGGTCGCGCGCGGCGAAGGCGTCGATCACGCGCTGGCGCAGCTCCGCTGCGGTGCCGGCGCAGCGCTGCAGGGGCGCCGGCAGGCCGGGCGTGGCGACGCTCGCGGCGGACGCAGGTGGCGGCGCCTGCACCGGCGTGGCCTGCTGGGAGGTGCAGGGCTGGTCGGTGAACACCGGGTTGCCGTGCGCGTCCACGCAGCGATGGATAGTGTTCTGCGCCCGCGCCGGCAGGGCGAGGGTGCAGAGCGGAAGCAGCAGGAGCAGGGCAAGCACGCGCATCGCGCCAGCATAGCGATGCGCCGACGGCGCGACCGTGAATCAGTCCGGCGGTTTAATCCAGTTGTTCCAGCACGGCCCGCGTGGCCTTGGCGCGGTTCAGCGTGTAGAAGTGCAGGCCCGGCGCACCGCCGTCCAGCAGCCGTCGGCACAATTGCGCCACCACTTCGGCGCCCAGCGCGCGCACTGCGGCGGCATCGTCGCCATGCGCCTGCATGCGCTTCGCGATCCAGCGCGGGATCTCGGCGCCGCACAGGTCGGAGAAACGCTGCAACTGGCTGTAGTTCGCGATCGGCATGATGCCCGGCACGATCGGCACCCGCACGCCGAGCCGGTGCGCATCCTCCACGAAGCGGAAATACGCGTCCGGGTTGAAGAAGTACTGGGTGATCGCGCCGTTCGCGCCGGCATCCACCTTGGCCTTGAAGTGGCGCAGGTCGGAGTGGGCGTCGTCGGCCTGTGGATGGACTTCCGGATACGCCGCCACCTCGATGTGGAAGTGGTCGCCCGAGTGCTCGCGGATGAAGCGCACCAGCTCGGCGGCGTAGCGGAAATCGCCCGCGCTGGCCATGCCGGAGGGCAGGTCGCCGCGCAGCGCCACCAGGCGGCGGTAGCCCGCGGCCTGGTAGCCGTCGAGCAGGGCGCGGATCTCGGCGCGCGTGCCGCCCATGCAGGACAGGTGCGGCGCCACGGCGAGGCCGTGCACGGTGTGCAGGTGCGCCACGGTGTCGCCGGTGTAGCTCAGCGTGGAGCCGCCGGCACCGAAGGTCACCGACGCGTACTCGGGCTGCCAGGCCTTCAGCGCCTGCGCGGCCTGGTCCAGTTGGGCGCGCTGCTCGTCGGTCTTGGGCGGGAAGAATTCGAGGCTGATGGCGGGCATGGGAGTCCTTGGCGGCTGACTCGGGCGATTTTATACGTTCATCGCGATGAAAAGATAGATGGCCAAATGATTCTCTCCATGGCTCGGGTGAGACTCTGGACATCGAGTTCGGCGAGACGTCATTCCCGCGAAAGCGGGAATCCATGTGCTTCGAATCGGGGCCGCCATGGATGCCCGATTGCGCGGGCATGACGTCGTGTTTCGTGGCCAAAGTCCGGGGCATCGGGCCAATGGGCGAGTTAACCTGTGGAGCCATTGCTTGGTTGTGGCGCCATGTCCATCGTCCTCACTCCCTTCGCCCGTGCCCGCCTGTTCCCGCGCGAGACACGGGGGAACACGATCCAGGACTGCGCCCCGGAACAGTTCCAACGCCACCTCAACGACGAAACACCGTTCAAGGTGCTCGAAGGCTACGCGCCGTTCTGCCAGCTGCATGTACACCGCAACTGGACCTCCACGCGCTGCCTCACCGTGCCGATCACCGACGCCAACCGGCATCAGCTGCGCAGCGCCTACGAGGCGCGCACCAAGGCGGAACTGCCGGTGCTAGTGCGCTGGTTCGAGGGCGTGGAATCGCCGGTGGCGAACTGGCTCGTCGTCATCCTCTACAGCCGCGAGCAACTGGCGAAGGAAGGCGAACCCATCGATGCGGACTGGGGCATCGTGGGCTGCCTCTACACCCTGGAGCCGGAGGAAATCCCGATGGCGCCGATCACCATGCTGCGCAATGCGCTGGGTGTGGAGGAGGGCGGCTCCGGCGTGCCGCTGGATCGCGAGGCGTATCGGCGTTCGGTGGCGTTCTGGGAGGCCAACGCGAACTGGCGGCCATAGCCGAATGCTTGCCTGCCCCCAAGCATGTCCGTAAGTTTGTGCGGACTTCGACAGGGGGATGCACATGGCACGCACACGGGCGAATCTGTTCACCGACATGGCGGCCCTGCCGTGGCCATTCGGGATCGTGGCTGGCATCGTCGGGTTCATCGCCATCCGCTACGGCATCGCGTGGTGGGTGGGGAGCAGCGGTGGTCCGCTCGGTCAGGCATTCGCGCAGCATGGCGCGGTCTTCGCGCCGCTGGCCTGGATCGTGCTCGCCCTGTGCTGGATTGCGGCCCTGGCTTCGTGGTGGGGCCGGCGTGGACGCCAGCAACTGCTCGACACGCGCACCGGGCTGGACAGCCTGGCCACGGTGGGCTGGCGGCAGTTCGAGTTGCTGGTGGGCGAGGCGTTTCGCCGCCGTGGTTACGTGGTGGAGGAGAACGGGCTGGGCGGTGCCGATGGCGGCATCGACCTGATCCTGCGTCGCGATGGTCGGCGCACGCTGGTGCAATGCAAGCAGTGGCGTCGCTCCCGGGTGCCGGTGTCGGTGGTGCGCGAGATGTACGGCCTGCTTGCCCATCACGGCGCCGATGCCGTGCTGGTCGTGGCCTTGGGTGCTTTCACGACGGATGCGCAGCGGTTCGCCGATGGCAAGCCCATCGAGCTGATCGGTGGCGAGGCCTTGCTGCGGATGATTCGCGAAGTGCAGGCCGCGCCTGCGCAAGCCAAGGCGACCGCGGGGTCGGCGAAGCCGATGCCTGTGCCTGCGCTCGTGCCCGTGCCTGTCGAGCCCGCTGCACCGCCGGCGTGCCCGCGTTGCGGCAAGGCGATGGTCGAGCGCAGCAACAAGCGCACGGGCGAAATGTTCTGGGGATGTGCTGCGTATCCGGCCTGTCGCGGCACGCGATAGTGTTGGCGCACCCTGCCAAAGAAAACGGGCGCCTCGCGGCGCCCGTTTCGTTTTGTGCAAGGTCGAAGCCGCTCGCTCAGTAGCGGTAATGATCCGGCTTGTACGGGCCTTCCACCGGCACGCCGAGGTAGCCGGCCTGTTCCTTGGTCAGCGTGGTCAGCTTCACGCCGATCTTCTCCAGGTGCAGGCGGGCGACTTCCTCGTCCAGCTTCTTGGGCAGGATGTAGACCTTCGCTTCGTACTTGTCCTTGTTCGCCCACAGGTCGATCTGCGCCAGCGTCTGGTTGGAGAACGAGTTGGACATCACGAAGCTGGGGTGGCCGGTGGCGCAGCCCAGGTTCACCAGGCGGCCTTCGGCGAGCAGGAAGATCGCGTTGCCGTTCTTGAACGTGTACTTGTCCACCTGCGGCTTGATGTTGAGGCGGGTGGCGCCCGAGGCGTTCAGCGCGTCGACCTGGATCTCGTTGTCGAAGTGGCCGATGTTGCAGACGATGGCCTGGTCCTTCATGCCCTGCATGTGGGCCAGCGTCAGCACGTCCTTGTTGCCGGTGGTGGTGACGTAGATGTCACCGCGGCCCAGCGTGCTCTCGACGGTGTTGACCTCGAAGCCTTCCATCGCCGCCTGCAGCGCGTTGATCGGGTCGATCTCGGTGACCACCACGCGCGCGCCGTATGCTCGCAGCGAGTGCGCGCAGCCCTTGCCCACGTCGCCGTAGCCGCACACCACGGCGACCTTGCCGGCCAGCATCACGTCCATCGCGCGCTTCAGGCCGTCGGCCAGCGACTCGCGGCAGCCGTACAGGTTGTCGAACTTGCTCTTGGTCACCGAGTCGTTGACGTTGATCGCGGGGATCAGCAGCGACTTCGCCTCGGCGAGCTGGTACAGGCGGTGCACGCCGGTGGTGGTCTCCTCGGAGACGCCCTTCCAGTCCTTGACCACGGTGTGCCAGTAGCCCGGACGCTCGGCGTGCACGCGCTTCAGCAGGTTCTTGATCACCTGCTCCTCATGCGAGGACGCCTTCTCGTCGACCCACTTCGAACCGTTCTCCAGCTCGTAGCCCTTGTGGATCAGCAGGGTCACGTCGCCGCCGTCGTCGACCACCAGCTGCGGGCCGAGGAAGCCGCCTTTGCCGTCGGGGAAGCTCAGCGCGTCCAGCGTGCAGTCCCAGTATTCCTCCAGCGTCTCGCCCTTCCACGCGAACACCGGCGTGCCGGTGGCGGCGATCGCGGCGGCGGCGTGGTCCTGGGTCGAGAAGATGTTGCACGAGGCCCAGCGCACGTCGGCGCCGATATCCTTCAGCGTCTCGATCAGCACCGCGGTCTGGATCGTCATGTGCAGCGAGCCGGTGACGCGCACGCCCTTCAGCGGCGTGGAGGCGGCGTACTTGCGGCGGATCGACATCAGACCCGGCATCTCGTGCTCGGCGATGTCCAGCTCCTTGCGGCCGAAATCGGCGAGGCCGATGTCGCGGATCTTGTAGTCGTGGCTGTTTTCTTTCAGTGCGGCGTTCATGTGCAGCTCCGGTTCTGGTGGGGACAAACCGGGCGCCGTTGTGAAAGGAACCGCCGAGCCTGGCCGTTGGATGAGCCGTCTACACAGGGATGTGCAGGCGGTTGCGGACGAATCCGCATGCACCAACGGTCGCAGCGCCCCTCGACGGGAAGCGACGATTATAGCGGCGAGGCACGCAGGCGTGCCTCCGGCAGCGCATGCCGCCGCTCGCCGGCAGGGTTTTGCGGCATTGCAGCAAAACGGTCACACATGCGCTAGGCTTGGATTTCCGCCCCCTGCGAGCCGATGCCGTCGTGATGAACGCTTCCCGCAGTCCCGAGCCCGCCTTGCCCGATGCGCCGCTGCGCGACGACGTGCGCCGTCTGGGCGCCCTGGTCGGTCGCATGCTGGCCGAGCAGGTGGCGCCGGCCTTTCTCGACGAGGTGGAGCGCGTGCGCGTCGCCGCCATCGCTCGCCGGCAGGAGGACGCCCCGCTGGACGGTCTGGCCGATCCGCTGGCAGGGCTCGACACGGCGCATGCGGAAGCGCTGGCGCGCGCCTTCGCCACCTACTTCAACGCGGTGAACATCGCCGAGCGCGTGCATCGCATCCGCCGCCGCCGCGACTACCAGCGCGCGGGCGGCGCACCGCAGCCGGAATCGCTGCGCGACGTGCTGGAACGCCTGAAGGCGCAGGGCGTGACCGCGGACGAACTGCTGGAATGGCTGCTGCGGCTGCAGGTGGAGCCGGTGTTCACCGCGCATCCCACCGAGGCGGTGCGCGCCTCGCTGCTGGAGAAGGAGCAGGCGATCGTGCGCGCGCTGGTCGACGGTTTCGACGCCGGCCGCACGCCGCAGGAGCGTGGCGAGGACGAGGAGCGCATCCACATGGCGCTCACCGCCGGCTGGCAGACCGCCGAGGCCTCGCCGGTGCGGCCCAGCGTGCAGGACGAACGCGACCACGTGGGTTTCTACCTCGCCGATCCGATCTACCGCATCGTGCCCGCACTGTACGAGTCGCTGGCCGAGGCGTTGCAGGCGGTGTACGGCGTGGCGGTGCCGTTGCCGCGCCTGCTCTCCTTCGCCACCTGGGTGGGCGGCGACATGGATGGCAACCCCAACGTGGGCGCCGACACCATCGCCGCCAGCCTCGCCAGCCAGCGCACGCAGGTGCTGGAGCGCTACATCGCCGACATCGCCGCGCTGGCGCGCCTGCTCAGCCAGACCGAGGGTCGCGTGCAGGTCGATCCGCGCCTCCGTCGGCGGCTGGAGGATTACCGTGCTCGCTTCCCGCAGGCCGCGGCGCGCATCCGTCCGCGTCACGCCGACATGCCTTACCGCAGCCTGCTTACCCTGATCGGCGCGCGGCTGGAAGCCACCCACGAAGACGAACATCCGGAGGCCTACACCTCCGCCGACGAACTGCGTGCCGACCTCGAACTGATCGCCGCCAGCCTGGTCGACCACCGCGGCCTGCACGCGGGTGCCTACGCGGTGCAGCGACTGATCTGGCGCGTGCGCAGCTTCGGCTTCCATCTCGCGCGGCTCGACGCGCGGCAGGATTCGCGCGTGCACGACGACGCGCTGGCCGCGTTGTTCGGCGACGCCGACTGGGCCAACCACAGCGTGGACGAGCGCGTGGTCGCGTTGCATGCCTGCCTGCGCGGCGAGCGCGACTTCGTCGCCAGCGAGGACAGCGTGGCCGCCTCGCTGCGCGCGGTGTTCGCCGCCCTGCGCGACGCGCGCCAGCGCTACGGCGCGGCGGCGACCGGCCTCTACATCATCAGCATGGCGCGCTCCGCCGCCGACGTGCTGGCGGTGCTGGCGCTGGCGAGGCATGGGGGGCTGGTCGAAGGTGACGGTGTTGTCCCCCTGGACGTCGCGCCCCTCTTCGAAACCATCGACGACCTCAAGAATGCCCCTGCCACGCTGCGCGCCCTGCTGGCCGACCCGCTCTATCGCGCCCACCTCGCCGCGCGCGGCGATCGCCAGTGGGTGATGCTGGGTTATTCCGACAGCGGCAAGGACGGCGGCACGCTGGCCTCGCGCTGGGGCCTGCAGCGCGCCCAGGTGGAACTGCTGGAGGTGGCGGGCGAGCATGGCATCGCGCTGGCGTTCTTCCACGGCCGCGGCGGCTCGGCCAGTCGCGGCGGCGCGCGCATCACGCCCGCGCTGCTGTCCTCGCCGCGCGGTTCGGTGGCGGGCGTGCTGCGCGTCACCGAGCAGGGCGAGGTGATCCACCGCAAGTACGGCATCCGCGCGCTGGCGCTGCGCAACCTGGAGCAGACCGTGGGCGCGGTGCTGCGCGCCAGCCTGCGCCCTCGCGACGAGGACGCGCGCGAAACGCAGTGGCGTGAGCGCATGCACGCGCTGTCCGCGCGCAGCCGGCAGGCCTACCGCGCGCTGGTCGAGCGCGAAGGCTTCGTCGAGTATTTCCGCAGCGCCACACCGATCGACGTGATCGAACGCATGGCGCTGGGTTCGCGTCCCTCGCGCCGGCGCAGCATGCGCGGCGTGGAAGACTTGCGCGCGATTCCCTGGGTGTTCGCGTGGACGCAATGCCGTTCCATCATCACCGGCTGGTACGGCCTGGGCAGCGCGCTGGAATGGGGCGCAGCCGAATACGGTGAGCAGGCCATGGCCGAGATGGCGCGCGACTGGCCGTTCTTCGCCAACGCGCTGGACGACGTGGAGATGCTTCTCGCCAAGTGCGACCTCGCCATCGCCGAGGCGTTCTCGAAACTCGCCGGCCCTTTGCACGAAGACTTTTTCGGCCTGATCCGCGCCGAGTTCGAGCGCAGCCGTGCCTGGGTGCTCAGGCTCAAGGGTGCGGACGAACTGCTGCAGGGCGATCCCCGCCTCGCCGCCTCGATCCGCCTGCGCAATCCCTACATCGACCCGATGAGCCTGCTGCAGGTGGACCTGCTCAAGCGCTGGCGCGCGGATGATCGCCAGGACGACGCCTTGCTGCAGGCACTGGTGGCCTGCGTCAACGGCGTGGCGCAGGGGTTGCAGAACACCGGCTGACGGCACCCCGCAGGGCGTGCAATGGCGGGCGGGCGTAGGAGCGGCTTCAGCCGCGATGCTCCTGGCGCCTGTTCCGGCTTTCGGGAAAGCCCAAAAGCATCGCGGCTGAAGCCGCTCCTGCCGTGCCCGGGTCCGTGCCAGGGAGCGGTGTCCGCAGGCGGATGATGCCGTCCGCATCCGGACAGATGGCCGTGCATGCGCCCAGCCACGGGCGCGCCGGATTGGCGATGCCATGCGGTTTGGGGTGTTGGGCGCAGGCTGGCACGCGGCTTGCCATGCAAGCCGCATGGATATCGCGAACCCGATCTATGGCATCCGCAAGCGCCGCCGCCTGCGCCTGATGGCGGGCGGCGCGGCGCTGGCCGTGGCCGCGCTGGCGGTGCTGGTGTGGCGGCTGGGCCCGGCCTTGCCCGCGGCGGATCGCTCCAGTCTGTGGATCGACGCCGTGCAGCAGGGCGACATGCTGCGCGAGGTGCGCGCCACCGGCACCCTGGTGCCGCGCGAGATCCGCTGGCTGGCCGCCGCCACGCCCGCCACCGTGGAAAAGATCCTGGTGTGGCCGGGCACGACCGTGCAGCCCGATACCGTGCTGATGCGCCTGTCCGATCCGGCAACCGAGGACGCGCTGCGCAACGCGCAGGCGCAAGTGGCTGCGGCGCAGGCGCAGGTGGCCGCCAAACGCGCCGAGCTGGAATCGCAACTGCTCGACCAGCGTTCCGCGCAGGCGCAGGCGCAGTCCGACTACGCCTCGGCCAAGGTCAAGGCCGATGCCGACGCCATCGCCGCGAAGGAACACCTGATTCCGCGCGTGCAGTTCGAACAGGGCCAGATCGCTCTGGCTCAGTTGAAGGAACGCATGGGAATCGAACGGCAGCGCGTGGCCGCGTTCGCCGCCAGCATGAAGGCGCAAGTCGACGCGGCGCAGGCCGCACTTGTGCAGCAGCAGAGCAACCTGCAACTGCGCCAGCGCCAGGCCGATGCGCTGCAGGTGAAGGCCGGCATCGCCGGCGTGCTGCAGGAAGTGGCGGTGCAGGAAGGCGCCCAGGTCGCCGCCGGCGCCAACCTCGCGCGCGTGGCCAGGCCCGACGTGCTGATCGCGCGCCTGCAGGTGCCCGAGGTGCAGGCCAAGGACGTGGCCATGGGCATGCCGGTGAGCGTGGACACCCACAACGGCCTCGTCGACGGCAAGGTGGAGCGCATCGACCCGGCCGTGCGCAACGGCAGCGTGCAGGTGGACGTGAACCTCACCGGCAAGCTGCCGGAGGGTGCGCGGCCCGACCTCTCCGTGGATGGCCGCATCCTGATCGCCCAGCTGCATGACGTGCTCTCGGTGGGCCGCCCCGCGCTGGCCAAGGCCGATGGCGACCTCAGCCTATTCCGCCTCGACGCTTCCGGAGATACCGCGACCCGCGTGCCGGTGCGCATCGGCGCCGCCTCGGTGGATCGCGTGGAGATCCTGCGTGGATTGAAAGCCGGCGATCGGGTGATCCTTTCCGATACCAGCCAGTGGGACAAATACGACCGCATCAAGCTGCGATAACCCCATAGGAGCGGCTTCAACCGCGATTCGTCGCGTCAATCGCGGCTGAAGCCGCTCCTACGAAAGCAAAGCCATCGCGCACAGGGTGCGCTCCTACACATCCTCCGGAGCTTTTATGACCAACCCCGCCAACGTCATCACCCTCAAGGACCTGCGCAAGGTGTTCCAGACCGACGAGGTGGAAACCCACGCGCTCAGCGAGGTGCACCTCGACATCGCGCGCGGCGAATACGTCTCCATCTCCGGTCCGTCCGGTTGCGGCAAGACCACGCTGCTGTCGATCCTGGGCCTGCTCGACACCGCCAGTTCCGGCAGCTACGTGCTGAACGGCCACGATGTCGCCGCGCTCAACGCCGCGCAGCGCGCGCGCATCCGCAACGCGGAGATCGGCTTCATCTTCCAGGCCTTCAACCTGATCGGCGACCTCACCGTGCAGGAAAACGTGGAGCTGCCGCTCACCTACCGCGGCGGCATCGACGCCGCCGAGCGCCGCGCCCGCGTGCAGGAGGCGCTGGAGCGCGTGGGCATGGCGCACCGCATGCGCCACTACCCGGCGCAGCTCTCCGGCGGCCAACAGCAGCGCGTGGCGGTGGCGCGCGCGCTGGTGGGCAAGCCCGCGATCCTGCTCGCCGACGAACCCACCGGCAACCTCGACTCGCGCAACGGCGAGGCGGTGATGGCCCTGCTCGACGAACTGCACAAGGGCGGCGCCACCATCTGCATGGTCACCCACGACGCGCGCTATGCGGAACTCGCGCAGCGCAAGGTGCGCCTGTTCGACGGCCGCGTGGTCGACGAGGAAACCTACGACCGCCTGCGCCGCGAGGACGAATCGCGCCTCGACGCGCTGATCGGCCAACGCATCGAGGTGGGTGCGTGAACGCCGCACTGGCGAAAGTCTGGCTCGTCGAGATCTGGCAGACCTGGCGCGCCAGCCTGCGGCGGCCTGGCTTCCTGCTGTTGGCGAGCGGCGTGCTGGCGCTGGGCATCGGCGCCTGTACGTCCGTGTTCGTGCTGGTCGACCACGTGCTCCTGCGGCCCTTGCCGTATGCCGCGCCGGAGCAGTTGGTTGCGCTGGGGCCGACGAGTCGGGGGCAGCTGCTTGACGATGTATCGCCCCAGCAATACCAGCACATGGCGTCGATCAAGGGTGTGGCGTCGATGGGCCTCATCAGGGATGAGTTGACGGCGTACAACGTGTCCGGTGACGGCACGCCGGAGCAGGTGTACGCCTTCCGTGCCGACCGGGGCCTGCTGCCCACGCTGGGCGTGAAGATGCTGCTGGGACGCGACTTTTCGGTGCAGGAAGACCAGCCGAACGGCCCGAAGGCGGTGATCCTCGCCGCGGGCTACTGGCGCCGGCGCTTCGGCGGCGCGGCCACGGTGATCGGTCGGAGTTTGAACGTCGAAGGCGTGCCGCACACCATCGTCGGCGTCCTGCCCGCCAGTTTCGACCAGTTCGGCAAGGGCGACATCATGCTGCCGCTGGCACTGGCCACGAACACCTACGACGACGGCACCAATTTCCAAGCCATCGCGCGGCTGGCGCCCGGCAGCATCGTCGCGGCGGTGGACGCGCAGGCGGACGCCGCGATGCATGCGATGTACGCGGGCCTCGGCGGCGCGGAGGCCGACTACTGGAAGCACGTGCACTTCGGCAGCGTGCCGCTGCAGGCAGCGCTGCACCAGGAGCAACGTCCGGTGATGCTGCTTTTCCTGGCCAGCGCCCTGTGCGTGCTGGTGATCGCGTTGGTCAATCTCGGCAATCTGATGCTGCTGCGCACGCTGTCGCGCAACCACGACGCCGTCGTGCGCCAGGCCCTGGGCGCGCCGGCCTGGCGCCTTGCCGTGCCTGCCTGCGCCGAAGGTGTGCTGGTGGGCGCGAGCGGCGCCATCGCAGGTCTGGCGCTGGCCGCGCTGGGCCTGTCCCTGTTCGTCCATTACGCCCCGGCCGGTTGGACGCAGGGGGCTACTCTGCACCTGTCGACGGGGATGATCCTGCTGGCGCTGGCCATCGCGGTGCTGGGCGCGCTGCTGGCGGCGACGTTCGGCGCCTGGCGCGGACTGGCCACGGCATCGGTGCAGGAGGCCCTGCACGAAGGCGGTCGCAGCCAGGGACGCCGCAGCGGTCGACTGGGGCGGGGCCTGGTGATCGCGCAAATGAGCCTGGCGACTTGCCTGATGTGCGGCGCCGGCCTGTTCCTGCATACGCTCTACGTCGCGGCGCGCACGCCGCTGGGATTCGCCAGCGATCACATCCTCACCTTCGACCTTGCACCGGTGCGGGCCGATCATCCGGACGCCGTCTCCACGCTGGCATTGGTGCAGCGACTGGTGACTCGCCTGCACGCCTTGCCGGGCGTAGACCGTGTGGCCGTCACCAATGGCTTGCCGGCGGGCGGATTCGCCCAGCAGTTCAACATGGGCGGCGTCCATGCGCCGGGGCGGGACTACTTCGATCCGAATCCACAGATCCGCGGCGTCACGGCCGACTATTTCTCCACGTTCCGCATTCCCGTGCGTGCAGGACGATCCTTTGACGCGACCGATACGGCAGGTAGCGAGCCGGTAGCCATCGTGAACCAGACGCTGGCTGAGCGCGAGTACGGCGGCCATGCGCTGGGCAAGGAGGTCGTCGTCAACGACTACAGCGGCTATGCGGCGGGCAAGGTGATGGCCGACGACCCGGCCTCGCGCCCCGTGACCGCACGCATCGTCGGCGTGGTCGGCGATACGCGGCAGTTCGGCCCGCTGGACGACCAGCAGCGCTCGTTCGTCTACCTGCCGTTTGCCCAGATGCCAGAGCACATCCTGCGAGTGTTTCGCTCGTTCGAGCCGCTGCGCTTCGCGCTGCGCGTGCATGGCAACCCGGACAGCTATCGCCAAGCCGTCCATGCCGCAGTTGCCGAGGTGGCGCCGGAGCAGCCGATCGCCAATCTGGCGACGATGGAGCAGATCGTGCGCGCCACCACAGACGACACGCGCCGCATCCTGTTCCTGGTCGGCACGTTCGCGTTGCTGGCTTTGGGGTTGGCGGCAGCCGGGATGTATGCCGTGATGACGGTGGCGGTCGCCACCCGCCAGCGCGAATTCGGCGTGCGCATGGCGCTGGGCGCGCAGCCGCTGGGCATGGTGCGCCTGGTGCTGCAGGCCGGCGGTCGGCAGATCGCGGTCGGCCTGTTGCTTGGCGTGGCCATCGCGCTCGCCCTGTCACGGATGCTGGGCGCCGTGCTGCAGGAGATCGGTCGCGGCGTCGTCGATCCGTTCGTGCTAGTTGGCGTCTGCGCCGTGCTCGCGGTGGCCGGCCTGCTGGCCTGCCTACTGCCCGCGCTGCGTGCGGCGCGGGTGGCGCCGATGCACGCCTTGCGCGGGGAGTAGGGCGATGGAAACCACGACTCGCGAGGTTCACGCGTGAACATCTGGCTCATCGAAATCTGGCGCTCATGGCGCGCCAGCCTGCGCCGCCCCGGTTTCCTGCTGCTGGCGTCGGGCGTGCTGGCGCTGGGCATCGGCGCCAGCGTGGCGGTGGCCGCGCTGATCCAGAACAGCCTGTGGCGTCCGCTGCCGGTGCCGCAGCCGTCACGGCTGGCGGTGATCGGCAGCCTGCACGACAACGGCCACCCGGGCGGCATCTCGCCGCACGAATACCAGTATCTGGACAAGCTCGACGGCGTGGTCTCGCTGGGATTGTGGCGGCCGCGCTCGACGGTGAACGTCGCTGGTGCCGGCGCACCGGCGCAGTTGCCGGTGATCTACATGGACAAGGGACTTGTTCCCACGCTGGACGTGCAGCCGGTGCTGGGGCGCAACTTCGATGCGCAGGAGGATCGTCCGCACGGGCCGCCCGTGGTCATCCTCGGCTACGGCTTCTGGCAGCGCAGTTACGGCGGCGATCCGCATGTGATCGGCCGCAGCCTGCGGGTGGAAGGCGTGCCGCACACCATCGTCGGCGTGCTCCCGGCAGCCTTCAACACGGTGCTGGGGCCGGGCGACGTGGTGTTGCCGACGGCGGTGCCGGTGGACAGCCGCGACTACAGCCGCAACGGCACCGTGGCGCTCGCGCGACTGGCGCCCGGTGCCGACATCGCCGCGGTGTCGGCGCAGACCGATGCGCGCGAACGCACGATGTATCGCGACATGGGCATGGGCGGCAACTGGAAGAAGCCGCGCTTCGGTGCCGAGGGCCTGGCCTCGACCGTGCAGCAGGACGCGCAGCCGATGCTGCTGCTGTTCATGGCCAGCGCGCTGCTGGTGCTGCTGATCGCGCTGGTGAATCTCACCAACCTGATGCTGCTGCGCGCGCTGTCGCGCAACCACGATGCCGCAGTGCGCAGCGCGCTGGGCGCGCCGCTGCTGCGGCTGATGCTGCCGGCGCTGGGCGAGGGTTTGCTGGTGGGCGGCGTCGGCGCGCTGCTGGGCATGGCGCTGGCGACGACGGGACTCGCCCTGTTGCAAGGCTTCATTCCCGCCGAATGGCTGTGGGGCGGGCGCCTGCATGTCGGCGCGACGGCATGGCTGCTCGCCTTTGCGGTGGGCCTGCTGGGCGCATTGCTGGCGGCGGGGCTGGCGTTGTGGCGCAGCCGCAGCGCGACCACGGTGGACGAATTGCGCGAGGGCGGACGCAGCGGCATCGGCCTGCGCAGCGGCCGGCTCGGCCGCGTGCTGGTGGTGGCGCAGGTGGCGCTGGCGGCGGTGCTGCTGTGCGCGGCCGGCGTGTTCATGCACGGGCTCTACGACGCGTCGCGGCTGCAGTTGGGCTTTGCCGACACCAACATCCTTACCTTCGATCTGGCGCCGGTGAAGGCCGACTATCCGGACGTGGCCTCGATCAATGTCCTGGCGCAGCGACTGGTGCAACGGCTGCAGGCGATATCTGGCGTGACCGATGTCGCGGTGACCACCAACCTGCCTGCCAGCAACGGCCTGATTGGGCAGCTCCAGACCAATCCGCATACGCCGGACGGCAAGGAGTTCGTGGCGCAGTATCACGGCATCGGGCCCGGGTTCCTCAAGCTGTTCTCCATTCCCTTGCGCGAGGGGCGCGACTTCACGCGCGGCGACACGGCTGGCAACGAACGAGTCGTCATCGTCAGCCAGGATCTGGCCGACACGTATTACGGTGGTCACGCGGTGGGCAAGATGATCGACGTGCCCCGTGACGGTGACGGGGTATGGCCGCTGCGTATCGCCGGTGTGGTGGGGGCTACCTATCAGAGGGGACCACTGCAGCCATTGCAGCCGGTGCTGTACATACCGCTGATGCAGATGCCCGAGTCGTCGATGACGATCATCCGCGCCATGGAGCCCCTGCGCTTCGCTCTGCGCGGCCACGGCAACCCGATGGACTGGCAGGCCGGAGTGCGCGCGGCACTGGCCGAAATCGCGCCCGAACAACCCATCGCCAACCTGCGCACGATGCAGCACATCGTGCGCCAGACCACGGCGAGCGCGCGGCTGAGCCTGTGGCTGATCGGCCTGTTCGCCGCGCTGGCGCTACTGCTCGCCGCGGCCGGCCTCTACGCGGTGATGGCGGTAGCCGTGGCTGCGCGCGAACGCGAGTTCGGCGTACGCATGGCACTCGGTGCTGCACCGTGGCGGCTGCTGCAACTGGTGATGCGCGGCGGACTCGGCCAGATCGTCGTGGGCCTGGCGATTGGCGTGGTGGCCGCGCTGGCTGCGTCGCATGCCGTGGCCGTACTGCTGATGACGCTGCTCGGCCGCAGCAACGCCTTCGATCCGGCGGTGGTGTTAGGTGTCTGCGTGGTGCTCGCCGTTGCCGGCCTGCTCGCCTGCCTGTTGCCGGCCCTGCGTGCGGCGCGCGTGGCGCCGATGCGTGCCTTGCGGGGAGAGTGACGATGATCGTGCGCGAGTTGCGTCAGGCGTGGCGGCGGCTGGCCAAGCGACCGGGTTATGCGCTGCTTTCCATCGCGCTGCTGGGCGCGGGGTTGGGCGGCGGCCGCGAGAGGTTGGTGTTCGGCGCGTTGCTGCCGCTGCTGCGCGCGCTGCGCGTCGACCCAGCCGTCGCCTTGCGCTACGAGTGATCGCTAAACTCCAGGAATGAGCGAAGGCATGGCACGCGAACCGACACCCTCCATCCTGATCGCCGACGACCAGGCCGACGTGCGCGAGGCGCTGCGCCTGCTGCTGAAGGCCGAAGGCATCGCCAGCGTGGGCGTGGCCGATCCGGCGGCGGCGCTGGAGGCGGCGCGCAAGCGCGAGTTCGCCTGCGCGCTGATCGACTGCAACTACTCGCGCGACACCACCTCGGGCGAGGAGGGGCTGGACCTGCTGGAAAAGCTGCGCCAGCTCGCGCCCGAGCTGCCGGTGGTGGCGATGACGGCGTGGGGCAACGTGCCGCTCACCGTGGAGGCGATGCGCCGCGGCGCCGCCGATTTCATCGAAAAGCCGTGGGACAACGCGCGCCTGGTCAGCGTGCTGCGCGCGCAGATCGCGCTGGCCGAAGGCGCGCGCCGCGAGCGCCGGCTGGCGGCGGAAAATGCGCTGCTGCGCGGCGAGGCGGGCGAGGATTTCATCGCCGAATCGCCGGCGATGCGCCGCGTGCTGGCGCTGGTGGAGCGCGTCGCCGGCAGCGACGCGAACGTGCTGGTGCTGGGTGAGAACGGCACCGGCAAGGGCGTGGTCGCGCAGCTGCTGCACCGGCGTTCGCCGCGCGCGGCGCAGTCGCTGGTCAAGGTGAACATGGGCGGCATCGCCGAGAGCGTGTTCGAGTCGGAGATGTTCGGCCACGTGCGCGGCGCCTACACCGACGCGAAGGGCGAGCGCATCGGCCGCTTCGAGCTGGCCGATGGCGGCACGCTGTTCCTCGACGAGGTGGGCAACGTGCCGGCCGCGCAGCAGCCGAAACTGCTGCGCGTGCTGGAGGACGGCGAGTTCGAGCGACTGGGTTCCTCGCGCACGCAGAAGGTGGACGTGCGGCTGGTCTCGGCCACGAATGCCGACCTGCAGGCCGAGGTGGCGGCGGGCCGCTTCCGCAAGGATCTGCTGTATCGCCTCAACACGCTGGAAGTGCGCCTGCCGCCGCTGCGCGAGCGCGCGGAGGATATCCTGCCGTTGGCGCGTGCCTTCCTTGCGCGCAACGCGCAACGCTACGGCCGCGACGGATTGCGGCTGGCCGCCTCGGCGGAACGCGCGCTCACGGCGTGGCGCTGGCCCGGCAACGTGCGCGAGCTGCAGCACCTGATGGAACGCGCCGCACTGCTGGCCGAGCACGACGAGGTGGGGGCAGCCGCGCTGGCGTTCGGCGAAGCCGCCGTGATGCCGGCCGCGACGGACCTCGACGGCATGACGCTGGAACAGGCCGAGGCGCATCTGGTGCAACGCGCGGTTGAGCGCGCGGACGGCAACCTGCAGCGCGCCGCCGATGCGCTGGGCATCACCCGCCAGTCGTTGTATCGGCGGCTGGAGAAGCACGACCTGCGCGACGCGAACGGCGATGCCGACTGAGCCCTCCGCGTCGCGCGCCGGCCGCATGCCGCGTTTCGAGCGGCGCGCGCTGCTCGGCAGCCTGCTGGTGGCGACGCCGGGGCTGTTCGCCGCGTTCGCGCTCGCCTGGGCGTCTTGGGATGCGTCGCTGCGCTGGACCGGTGTCGCCGTCGCCGTCGTCGCCACGCTGCTGCTGGCGCGCTGGCAATACCGCCGCGTGGTGTTTCCGCTGTACACGCTGTCCGGTCTGCTGGAGGCGCTGCGCCAGGGCGACTACAGCTTGCGTGGCGTGCAGGGCGGCGTGCTGGGCGACGCGATCTACGACATCAACGCGCTGGCCGAGCGCCTGCAGCGCGAGCGGCTGGAGTTCGAGGAATCCTCCTACTTGCTCGGCAAGACGCTGGCGGCGCTGGACAGTGCGGTGTTCGTGTTCGACGAGAGTCAGCGCTTGCGCCTGTTGAACCCGGCCGCGCAGCGCCTGCTGGATGCCGAGCGCCATCGCTTGTTCGGCCTCTCCGCGGCGGAACTCGGCCTCGCCTCGTTGCTCGAAGGGCCGGCCGCGCGCCTGCTCACACATGTGTTTCCCGGGCGTAGCGGACGCTTCGACATCCGCCATGCGGCGCTGCGCAGCGGCGGCCGCGGCGGCCAGCTGCTGGTGGTCAACGACGTGGGCCGCGTGCTGCGCGAGGAGGAGCGCGCGGCGTGGCAGCGCCTGCTGCGCGTGCTGGGCCACGAGGTCAACAACTCACTGGCGCCGATCCAGTCGATGGCCGGCACGCTGGCCACGCTGGCTGCGCGCGATCCGCTGCCGGAGGACTGGCGCGAGGATTTCCGCGGCGGGCTGGAGCTGATCGGCCACCGCGCCGAGGCATTGGGCCGGTTTCTCTCCAGCTACAGCAGGCTGGCGCGCTTGCCGCCGCCGCAACCGCGGGCGGTGGAACTGTCCACCCTGGTGGCCAAGGTGGCGAAGCTGGAACAGCGCCTGGCGATCACGGTCGAGACCGGCGAGCCGCTGACGGTCGAGGCCGATCCGGACCAGCTCGAACAGGCGCTGATCAACCTCCTGCACAACGCGGTGGAGGCCACGCTGCCCGCCGGCGGCGTGCGCCTGCGCTGGCGCCGCGAGGATGGACGCGCACTGATCGAGTTGGAAGACGATGGCCCCGGCCCGCCACCCAGCGACAACCTGTTCGTGCCGTTCTTCACCACCAAGCCCGGCGGCTCCGGCATCGGCTTGGCGCTGGCGCGGCAGATCGCCGAGGCGCACGAGGGCGGGGTGACGCTGGCCGCGCGCGCGGGCGAGCGTGGCGCGCTGGCCTGCCTGTGGTTGCCGTTGCCGCCATCGGTCGCGCCAGCATCGTCTTGACGACTGATGCGTGATGCGTGATGCTTGATGTCGACGGCGGCAGGTTCCGGCCGCCGGGGGGGCTACCCATGCGCACCACCCTGCAACTCGACGAAGACGTCCTGGCCGCCGCACGAGCGCTGGCCGAGCGACAGGGCCGCACCTTGGGCGAGGTGGTGTCCGAACTGGCGCGCAAGGGCCTGGCGCCAGCGGCGAGCGCGCCGGCCTATCGCAACGGCATCCGCCTGATGCCACTGCGCGCGGATGCGCGGCCGATGACGCTGGACGAGATCAACGCGCTGCGCGACGAAGTGCCGTGAGCGCCGCCAGGCGGAAGACTGGCGTGCGCGAACCGCGTGGCGCATGGGAAGGCGGCGGCACGACCTGGCTGCTGGACGTCAACGTGCTGCTGGCGCTGCTCGACCCCGCGCATGTGCATCACGAGGTGGCGCATGCCTGGTTTGCCACGGCGAACGCCGCATGGGCCAGCTGCAACCTTACCCAGAATGGCGCGCTGCGCATCATGTCGCACCCGCGCTACGGCAATGCCGTGGCCTCCACCGCCATCGCCGCCGAACTGCTGGCCGGGCTGTGCAGCCAACCCGGGCATGTGTACTGGAGCGCCGACCTCAGCCTGCTCGATTCGCCCTTGATCGACCGTACGCGCCTGCTGGCCGCCGAGCAGGTGACGGATACCTGGCTGCTGGCGCTGGCCGTGCAGCACGGCGGCCGCCTCGCCACTTTCGACAAGCGCCTGGTGACCAGCGCGGTGCAGGGCGGCGAGCAGGCCGTGCAGGTGATTTCCGGGTAGCCGCGGCGTGTCGGGCTGAAGCCCGACCTACCCACATTTAGGTCGGGCTTCAGCCCGACACGCGCCTCAAGCCCACTCCACCAACCCTTCCTCTGCACACATGCGCGGCCACGACGGTCGCGCCTTCAGTCGCACGGCGAGCGCCGCGACGTGTGGCCACTCAGTAGCGGGTTTCGGCATGTTGCGTGACCAGCGCATCAGCATCAGCGCGTAGAGATCGGCGACGCTGAAGCGTTCGCCCAGCAGGTACGGACCATGCGCGGCGAGGTGGGCGTCGATATGCGACCAGCATTTCTCGATGCCGGCGCGTGCGTTCTGCTGGATCGTCTCGCCAGCTTCGGCCAGATGGTCGTTCGGGTAGAACCACTGGCGGAACAGCGGCTGCAGCGAGTTGGCGAGGTAGAACATCCATTGCAGGCAGTCGGCGCGTTGCGCGCTGCCCGATGCCGGTGCCAGTGCGACGTCGGGGTGGCGCTCGGCCAGCAGCAGCGCCAGCGCGGCGGCCTCGCCGTGCGGTTGGCCGTCGATCACAAGGGTGGGCACCACACCGTGCGGGTTGATCGCGAGATAGGCGGCGCTGCGCTGCTCGCCCTTCTCGATGTCGATGCGCTTGAGTTCGTACGGCGCGCCGATTTCCAGCAGCGCGAGGTGCACCACGAGGTTGGCCGAGCCGGGTGCGTAGTAGAGCGTATACATGGCGGGTGTCCTTGGGGGATATCCCGCCGATGATACGCGCGCCTAGCCGTCCAGTTCCGCCCAGCGCGCGTAGGCGCCTTCCAGTTCTACCTGCAGCTTCGCCAGCGCCTCGTTCGCCTTGACGATGGCGGCGCTGTCCTGCTGGAAGAAGGCCGGCTCGTTCATCGCTTCGCCACGCGCGGCGATGTCGGCCTCAAGCTGCTCGATGCGCGCGGGCAGTTGTTCGAGTTCGCGCTGGTCCTTGTAGCTGAGCTTGCGCCTGGGTGCCGCAGCGGGCGATGCCGACTCCTCGCGGACCAGGCCCGGCTTCGCCGCCGCCGCGGCAACCGCGGCCGCTGCCGCCGGCCGCTGCCGCAACCAGTCGCTGTAGCCGCCCACGTACTCGCCGATCCGCCCATGGCCTTCCAGCACCAGGGTGCTCGACACCACGTTGTCGAGGAAGGCGCGGTCGTGCGAGACCAGCAGCAGGGTGCCCTGGTAGTCGGTCAGCAGTTCTTCCAGCAGTTCCAGCGTCTCGATGTCGAGGTCGTTGGTGGGTTCGTCCATCACCAGCAGATTCGATGGCTGCGCGAACAGCTTGGCCAGCAGCAGGCGGTTGCGCTCGCCGCCGGAGAGCCGGGTGATCGGCGCGCGGGCGCGCTCGGGCGAGAACAGGAAGTCCTGCAGGTAGCCGATGATGTGCTTGCGCTGGCCGTTGAGCTCGATGAACTCGCGACCCTCGGCCACGTTGTCCAGCGCGTTCTGGCTGTCGTCGAGCTGCAGGCGGTGCTGGTCGAAGTAGGCGACCTGGATGCTGGTGCCCAGCTCGGCCGTGCCGCGTTGCGGCTGCAGCTCGCCCAGCATGATCTTCAGCAAGGTGCTCTTGCCCGCGCCGTTCGGGCCGATGATGCCGATGCGGTCGCCGCGCATCACTGTGGTGGTGAGGTCGTCGATCAGCACGCGGCCGCCGTAGGCCTGGTGCACGTGCTGCAGGTCGATCACCTTCTTGCCCGAGGCCTGCGCGTTCGCGGCGGTCATCTTCACGTTGCCGCCCAGCTCGCGCCGTTGCGCGCGCTCCACGCGCAGCGCCTTCAGCGCGCGCACGCGGCCCTCGTTGCGGGTGCGCCGGGCCTTGATGCCCTGGCGTATCCACACTTCCTCCTGCGCCAGCTTCTTGTCGAACAGCGCATTCGCCTGCGCCTCGGCGTGCAGGCGTTCCTCGCGCCGGCGCAGGTAGTTGGCGTAGTCGCCGGGCCAGTCGGTGAGCTGGCCGCGGTCGATCTCCACGATGCGCGTGGCCAGCGCCTGCAGGAAGCTGCGGTCGTGGGTGACGAAGATCAGCGAGCCGTCGAAGGATTTCAGGAAGCCTTCCAGCCAGCCGATCGCCTCGATATCGAGATGGTTGGTGGGCTCATCCAGCAGCAGCACGTCGGGTCTGCGCACCAGCGCCTGCGCCAGCAGCACGCGGCGCTTCATGCCGCCGGAGAGTGCGGCGAAATCGGTGTCGGCGGGAAGCTCCAGCCGGGTCAGCACCTCGCTGACGCGGCGATCGAGATCCCAGCCATGGCGCGCTTCGATCGCGTGCTGCACCTCGCCCAGCGCATCCAGGTCGCCTTCGTGCAGCAGATGGTGATAGCGCGCCAGCAACTGCCCGAGGTCGCCCAGGCCTGCGGCCACCACGTCGAACACGCTGCCAGCGGTGCCGTGCGGCACCTCCTGCGCCATGCGCGCGATCACGACGCCGCCCTGCACGCGCACCTCGCCGTCGTCGGCTTTCAGCTCGCCGGCGATCAGCTTCATCAGGGTGGATTTGCCTTCGCCGTTGCGGCCGACGATGCACACGCGCTCGTTGCGGTCGATTGAAAGATCGACCTGTTCGAGCAGGAGGGGGCCGCCGATGCTGAAGTCGACGCGCTGCAATTGGATCAGGGACATCCGCCCATTCTAGCGGGCTTCGCCGCCCGGGCGGATTGCTGGCAAGGGCGTTCGGCCTGGAACAATTCATTGTGGAACATCGACTTAACGAATTTATTTCAAGTCTTGCCTATGGAATTTGCTGCGACCATGCGTTAAGGTCGCGCCCACGTGGGGTAAGGTTACGGTTTGTTTGCGAGGTGTTCGGGTGGCCAACGAGTCCATGAGGCTGGGGCGAATGCTGGATCGTCTGCGCGCGATGCTGTTGCTGGGGCTGCTGTGCGGCCTCGGCGGATTCGCCTGCGCGGCGCATGCCGGCTACGCGGCCATCGTGGTCGACGGCAGCAACGGCCAGATCCTGGAGCAGGTCAACGCCGATCATCGCGACTATCCCGCCTCGCTGACCAAGATGATGACGCTCTACCTCACCTTCCAGGAGTTGAAGAGCGGCAAGCTGCAACTCGACCAGTCGATGGCGGTATCCGCCTGGGCGGCGGGCAAGTCGCCCACCAAGCTGGGCCTGCGCGCCGGCCAGACCATCTCGGTGCAGGACTGCGTGCTTGGCATGATCACCAAGTCGGCGAACGATGCCGCCACCGTGATGGCCGAAGGCATCGGCGGCAGCGAGGATCACTTCGCCGAGATGATGAACGCGCAGGCCGCGTTGCTCGGCATGAGCGACACGCATTTCGCGAATGCCTCCGGCCTGCCCGACCCGAACAACACCTCCACCGCGCACGACCTGGTGAAGCTGGCGATGGCGCTGTACCGCGACTTCCCGCAGTACGCGCATTTCTTCGCCACCCAGGAGTTCGTGTTCCGCGGGCACATCGTGCGCGGACACAACCATCTGATGTATCGCTACGCGGGCATGGACGGGCTGAAGACCGGCTTCACCGACGCTTCCGGCTTCAACCTGGCCTCCACCGCCGTGCGCGACGGCCACCGCCTGTTCGCCGTGGTGCTGGGCAGCCGCACCGCCGGCGGGCGCGACAAGCTGATGGCGCGCCTGCTGGACGACGGTTTCAAGGGCGAGCAGACGCCACCGATCCTGGTCGCCGAAGCCGGCGGCGTGCGCCCGGGCAGCCGCGCCGCCCGCATCCTGGAGGCGATCTCGCCGATCCAGACCGCCGAGGCGGATACCGTGCCGGCCTCGGAACGCCGGCCGGGGCCGATCCGCAAGGCGCGCCATGGCAAGTCGGTGGCCGTGGCCAGCTGCGGCTCGCGCGGCAACACCGCCTGCCGGCGCGCTCCCGTGCACCGCGCACACCGTGCCGCGACGCGTCTGGCCGCCCATCATCCGCGGACCAAGAAGCAGCCGGTCGTGGTCGCCTCGCGCCGCGATACGGACGGCTAAGCCTCTCCTCGCCCCACGCCTCCTTTCCCGGCCGCGCGCTGCGTTGCACGCGGCTTGAGTCGTGCCGGCTTCGCCCGGTCGCGGCCCGATGGCTTATCCTGTCGCGCTGAACGCGCGGCACGGCAGCTGCACATGCATGCACGGACCGGGCGGCGCACACACAGGGGCAACCATGACCGGTCAGCTGACCGACCGCTATCTGCGGGCCAAGCGCATCGTCGCGAGCGTGCTGGAAATCGGCGCGGCCGACCGCGATGCCGCGATCGCGCGCGAATGCGGCGACGACGAGGCGCTGGCGCGCGAAGTGCGCTGGATGATCGCCGCGATCGAGCGCAGCCACACCGCCACGCTGCCGCTGCTGCCGGGCGACACGGTCGACCTCAGCGGCCTCGACACGCAGACATCCGCACCGCACCGCTACCGGCTGGTGCGCCGCGTGGGCGAGGGCGGCATGGGCGTGGTCTACCTGGCCGAGCGCGCCGACGCCGGTTTCGTGCAGCAGGTGGCGCTGAAGGTGCTGGGTGCCGGCGCGGTGGGTTCGCCCACACTGCTGGAGCGCTTCGCGCGCGAGCGGCAACTGCTGGCGCGGCTGGAGCATCCCGGCATCGCGCGCCTGCTCGACGGCGGCGTGCTCGCCGACGGCCAGCCTTTCCTGGCGATGGAATACATCGAGGGCGAGCGCATCGACACGTGGTGCGAGCAGCACGGATTGAGCCTGCGCGAACGCATCGCGCTGTTCCTCAAGGTCTGCGCCGCGGTGGAGTACGCGCACCGCAACCTGGTGATCCACCGCGACCTCAAGCCCGCCAACATCCTGGTCGATGCGCAGGGCCAGCCCAAGCTGCTGGATTTCGGCATCGCCCGGCTGATCGACGCGCAGGCCGTCGAGGGCGCGCTCACCGAAACCGGCCAGCATGCGCTGACCCTGGCCTACGCCAGCCCCGAGCAGATCGAGCAGCAGCCGCTGACCACCGCGGTGGATGTCTACGGCCTGGGCATGGTGCTGTACCAATTGGTTGCGGGCCGACGCCCCTGGCAGCACATCACCACGCCGCACCAGCTCAGCCACGCGATCGTCGCCGGCGAGATCGTGCCGCCCAGCCGCAGCGCGCAGCCGCCGCAGGCGGACGGCAGCGAGGCGCCGCGCCGCGTGGTGCCGGCCGACATCGACGCGATCGCGCTGAAGGCGCTGCGCCGCCGGGCCAGCGAGCGCTATGCCACGGTCGGCGCACTCGCCGCCGACCTGCGCAACTGGCTGGAACAGCGGCCGGTGCTGGCGCGGCGCGGCCGCCGCCTGTACCGGCTGCGCCGCTTCCTGCAACGCAACCGCTGGCCGCTGACCGCCGCTGCCGCGCTGCTGCTCAGCGTGTTCGCCGGCCTCGCCACCTCGCTGTATTCGCTGCAGCAGACGCGCGTCCAGCAGCGGCTGGCCGAGCAGCGCGAACAGCAGCTGGAGCGCATGGTGCAGTTCCAGCAATCCATGTACGACAGCGTGGACATCGGCGCGATGGGCCACGCCATCGTCGCTGCGACACAGCAGCAGGTCGACGCGGCGCTTGCGCCGGCCGCATCGAACGCCGCTCCACCCGCCGCCGGCACCTTGACCAAGGCCTTCGCCAGCGTGCAGGCCACCGACATCGCGCGCGAGGCGATGGACGACTACGTGATCGGCCATACCTTGAATGGCCTCGACCGCGCGTTCCCGGACGCGCCGTTGCTGGACGCCAGCCTGCGCCAGTCGCTGGCGCGGGCGCTGCTCGGCATCGGCAGCTACACGCACGCCGCCGACGAGTTGCGCAAGGTGCTGGCGGTGCGTGCGAAGCTGCTGCCCACCGACGACCGTGACCAGCTTTCCGTGCGCGTGGATCTGGCGCAGGCGCTGGAGAAGCAGGGGCGTACCACCGACGCGGCAGCCATGTATGCCCAGGCCGAGAAGCTGGCGCAGTCCAAGCCACCCATCGATGCGCTGCGGATCGCAGCCGAAGCCGGCTCGGCGCGCATGCTGGTCGAACAGGGGCATCTGCAACAGGCGTTGCAGCGGCAGGATGCGCTCTATACCGAGCTGAAGCCGCGCCTGCCCGCCACCGATGCCGGCCTGATGCAGTTGCAGCGCGACCTGGTGATGACGCTGATCGGGCTGGGCCAGCGCGACCGCGCGCTGCAGCTGACCGAGCCACTGGTGGCGCTGGACCAGCACACGCTGGGGCCGGACAACCCGCAGACCCTCGACGCCATGCTGGTCCAGGCCCGGCTGCTGCACTACCGCTATGAGTACGAGCGCTCGCTCGCACTCGCGCGCCAGGTGGCGACCGTCCGTACGCAGCGCCTGGGCGCGGATCACCCGGATACGCTGGCCGCCGAATACATGGTGGCGATGGATGAGGTTTATCTCGCGCAGGATCCCAAGGCCTTCGCCGCGGCCGCCACGGACCTGCAACGGGTGATAGCCGTGCGCCGCCGCGAACTGGGCAGCGATCACCCGGACACCATCGCCGCCGAGACCGTGATGGTGCGGCTGCTGGCCAAGCAGGGCAGCTACGCCAAGGTGCCGGCAGAACAACGCGCGTACTACGCACAGGCGATCGCGCTGGAGCGGCAGATCCTCGCGGCCCACGAACGCCAGCTCGGTCCCGACCACCCCAAGACCCTGATGGCGCACGGCAGCCTCGCCAGCCTGCTGGACGACGCCGGCGAGTACGCGCAGGCGCTGGCCGAGGCGAAGCTGTGTCTGGCCGGCCAGCTGCGCGTGCTGGGGCCGCAGCACCCGCTGATTTCCGCCACGCGCACCCTGATCGGCGACATCGAGGACGACGCCCACCACTGGGAAGCCTCGCGCGACGCCTACCGGCAGGCGCTGCAACAGCGCGAGCAACTGCTGGGCCTGCGCGACGCGCATACCATCGAGAGCGCCTCGCGGCTGTACTCGGTGCTGGTGGAACTGCACGACGGCGCCGAGGCGACCAAGGTGCGCCAGCGCTACATGGATCCGGTGATCGCGATGGACCCGAAGACGCTCAACGCCTCCATGCGCAGCGTGCGCGACGAGGCGATGCGGATGCTGAAGGAGTAACGGATCGCGATGGCATTCAATGGACGCCGGGCGCTGAGCGAGCGGGGATGACCCTCGCCGCGCCGCGCAACATCGACGCCGTGCCGAAAGCGCTGCTCCAGGCCAGCAGGAATACCGGCCACCTCGTGCTGGACTCCGAACCCGTGCACGCAGGCGTGCCGGCCAAGGCGTTGACCCACATATTGGGTTGGTTATACTAGCTCAGCGAAAAAACTAGTATAACCGTCATGGACCACTACACGCCGCTGTCGTTGTCCGCGCAAACCGCCTACGCCCAGCTGCTGGACGCGGTCCAGGCGGTGGAGTTGGCGCGCTCCGTGGCCAACCTGCGCGGTTCGTTTGCCAGCAAGACGGTAAAGGGCGGCGTCTACTGGTACTTCCAGTACACCGAGTTGTCCGGGCGCCTGCGCCAGTTCTACGTGGGGCCGGATTCGCCGCAGGTGCGCGAGTTGATCGCACAGCACGGCGACGGCCGGCCGACGGCGGCGCTGGAACCGTTGGCGCGTTCGGCCATCGCGCTGGGTTGCGCGCCGGTGCTGGTGCCGCACTTCCGGGTGATCCGCCGGCTGTCGGACTACGGCTTTTTCCGGGCGGGTGGGGTGCTGGTGGACACGCACGCGTTCCTCGCGTTCGGCAACATGCTGGGCGTGAGCTGGGGCGATGCCTCGCGCACGCAGGATGTCGATTTCGCCCATGCCGGCAAGCAGCTGGCGATTGCGCTGCCATCGAACATCGAGATCGACACGCCGGCGGCCATCGATTCGCTGAAGATGGGCTTCCTGCCGCTGGGCAGTTCCGACGGCAAGCTCGGGGGCACCTGGCTGAGTCCGCGCGACCCGGACTTCCAGCTGGATTTCATCACGCCGCAACACCGCGGCGGCGTGCCGTACCGGCATGCGCAGTTGGGCATCACGTTGCAGCCATTGAAGTTCATGGAGTACCTGCTGCAGGACGTGCAGCAGGCGGTGTTGTTCTGCGCCGACGGCGCGGTGGTGGTCAACGTGTCGCATCCGCTGCGCTACGCCATGCACAAGCTGATCGTGGCGGGCGAGCGTGGAGCGACGCGTGCGGCGAAATCGAACAAGGATCTGCGCCAGAGCGCCGCCTTGCTGGCGCATTACCGGCAGGGTTCCGATTGGGAGGCACGCGAGGCGTGGGGCGACCTGGTATCGCGCGGACCCGGATGGAAGACGCGCGCGCTGCGCGGGCTGGGCGCCGTCGAAAAACTCGCACCGGAGCTGGGCGTGCAGGATTGGCTGGATTCCCCCAACCAGCGCTGAGGTGGCTCAGGCCGGTTCGTGAAGGCGCGCAAAAAAACGGGCCGCGCGAGGCGGCCCGTTTCGTGTTGCTTTTCGGCAGTGCGGCTTACTTCAGCTTGGCGGCCTTGCGCAGCGCCTCGGCCTTGTCGGTCTTTTCCCACGAGAACGCGGTGTAGGACTTGCCGCTCTTGTCCTTGACCTCGACCGGGCTGCGGCCGAAGTGGCCGTAGCTGGCGGTCTGTTGGTACATCGGGTGGATGAGATCCAGCATCTGCAGGATGCCGTACGGGCGCAGGTCGAAGTGCGCGCGGATCAGCTTCTCGATCTTGTCGTCGCTGATCTTGCCGGTGCCGAACGTGGTCACCGAGATCGAGGTGGGATGGGCCACGCCGATCGCGTAGCTCACCTGCACCTCGCAGCGGTCGGCGATGCCGGCGGCCACGATGTTCTTGGCCACGTAGCGCGCGGCGTAGGCGGCCGAGCGGTCCACCTTGGACGGATCCTTGCCGGAGAACGCGCCGCCACCATGACGGGCCCAGCCGCCGTAGGTGTCGACGATGATCTTGCGGCCGGTCAGGCCGCAGTCGCCCACCGGGCCGCCGATCACGAACTTGCCGGTCGGGTTGATGTGGAACTTGGTGCCCTTGTGCAGCAGCTTGGCCGGCAGCACCGGCTTGAGGATGTACTCGCGCACGGCCTCGATCAGGTCCTTCTGCTTCACGTCCGGATCATGCTGGGTCGACAGCACCACGGCGTCGATCGCGGTGGCGACACCGTTGTCGTAGCGCAGGGTGACCTGGCTCTTGGCATCCGGGCGCAGCCACGGCAGCGGCGAATTCTTCTTCTTGCGGACCTTGGCCTGCTGCTCGACCAGACGGTGCGAGTAGTAGATCGCCGCCGGCATGTAGTCCTTGGTCTCGTTCGTCGCGTAGCCGAACATCAGGCCCTGGTCGCCCGCGCCCTGTTCTTCCGGCTTCTTGCGGTCCACGCCCTGGTTGATGTCGGGCGACTGCTTGCCGATCAGGTTGATCACGCCGCAGGTGGCGCCGTCGAAGCCGACGTTGCTGGAGTCGTAGCCGATGTCGAGGATCACCTTGCGGGTGATCGCTTCGAGGTCGATCCACGCGCTGGTGGTGATCTCGCCGGCGACGATGGCCACGCCGGTCTTGACCATGGTTTCGCAGGCCACGCGGGCACGCGGATCCTGCGCGAGGATCGCGTCGAGCACGGCGTCGGAGATCTGGTCGGCGACCTTGTCCGGATGGCCTTCGGAGACCGATTCGGAAGTGAACAGATGGCTGGACATCGCGTTTTATATCCTCGTGTACGGATAAAGAGATAAAAGAGGGCGGCATGATACAACGCCGCCCCCGGTTTTGCAGCCCGCGGAAATTCTGGCGGGCTGCCGGTTAGCTGCGTGTTCAGACGTCTGGATGGCCGGGGGCCCTGCTGCGGGGCCGCCGGCCACCCATTCAGACGGCGGCAGTGGCGGCCGCCGCGGCCAGCTCCGCACGCAGCTGGCGGGCGCAGGCCAGCATGCCGCGCAGCGCGGCCTCCACCTCGGGCCAGCCGCGGGTCTTCAGGCCGCAGTCCGGATTAATCCACAACTGCTCCGGCCGCAGTACTTCCAGTGCCTTGCGCAGCAGGCCGAGCATCTCCTCCTGCGTGGGCACGCGCGGCGAGTGGATGTCGTACACGCCCGGGCCGATGCCGTTGGGGTAGCGGAAGCGCGCGAAGGCGTCCAGCAATTCCATCCGCGAGCGGCTGGTCTCGATCGAGATCACGTCGGCATCCATCGCGGCCACCGCCTCGATGATGTCGTTGAACTCGGAGTAGCACATGTGGGTGTGGATCTGGGTGGCGTCGCGCACGCCGCCGGCCGCGATGCGGAAGCTTTCCACCGCCCAGGCGAGGTAGCCCGGCCAGTCGGCGCGACGCAGCGGCAGGCCTTCGCGGAGCGCGGGCTCGTCGATCTGGATCACCTTGATGCCGACGGCTTCCAGGTCGTGCACCTCGTCGCGCAGCGCCAGCGCGATCTGCCGGCATACGGTTTCGCGCGGCAGGTCGTCGCGCACGAACGACCACTGCAGCATGGTGACCGGGCCGGTGAGCATGCCCTTCATCGGTCGCTCGGTGAGCGATTGGGCGTAGGTCGACCAGCGCACCGTCATCGGCGCGGGCCGCGCCACGTCGCCCCAGATCACCGGCGGCTTCACGCAGCGCGAACCGTAGCTCTGCACCCAGCCCAGCCGGGTGAACAGGTAGCCGTCCAGCTGTTCGCCGAAGTACTCCACCATGTCGTTGCGCTCGGGCTCGCCGTGCACCAGCACGTCCAGGCCGATGACCTCCTGGAAGCGCACCACGCGTTCGACTTCCGCCTGCAGCAGCGCCTCGTAGGCGGCATCGTCCAGCCTGCCGCCGCGGTGCGCGGCGCGCGCCTGGCGCAGCTCGTCGGTCTGCGGGAACGAGCCGATCGTGGTGGTGGGCAGCGGCGGCAAGGCTAGGGCCTCCGCCTGCGTGACGCGGCGCGTGGCGTAGGGCGAGCGGCGCAGCATCGTCTGCGGGCTGAGTTCGTGCAGGCGGGCACGCACGGCGGGATTGCACACGCCGGGTTGTTGCGCCTGCCGGTCGAGCAGGGCCTGCTGCGCCTGCAGCGCGGCTTCGGCTTCGGCGTGGCCGGCCAGTGCGTCGGCATAGACGCGCAATTCCTCCAGCTTCTGCCGCGCGAACGCCATCGTGGCGCGGCGTGCCGGCTCCAGTGCCGTTTCCGCGGCGAGGTCGATCGGCACGTGCAGCAGCGAGCAGGACGGCGCCAGCCACAGCCTGTCGTCGCCCAGCCGCGCCAGTGCCTGGCGCAGCAGCGGCAGCACGCGCGCGGGGCGGCTGCGCCAGACGTTGCGGCCATCGATCACGCCGCAGCTGAGTACGCGGCCTGCGGGCAACGCGTCGAGCACGGCGCCGAGCTGCTGCGGCGTGCGCGCCAGGTCGATGTGCAGGCCGTCCACCGGCAGGCTCGTGGCGAGCGCGAGGTTGTCGCCCAGCGCACCGAAGTAGCTGGCGAGCAGGATCTTCGGCCCGTTCGCCGTGGCCAGCGCCGCGTAGGCACGGCGATAGGCGGCGTGGTCGTCGCCGTCCTGGTCGAGCACGAGGCAGGGTTCGTCCAGTTGCACCCAGTCGGCGCCCGCTTCGGCCAGCTGGCGCAGCAGTTCGGCATAGGCGGGCAGCAAGGCATCGAGCAGGGCCAGCCGGTCGCTGCCATCCACGGCCTTGGACAGCAGCAGGAAGGACACCGGCCCCAGCAGCACCGGCCGCGCGTGGTGGCCCAGCGCCTTCGCCTCCAGGAATTCCGCCAGCGGCTTGGCGCCGGCGAGGGCGAAACGCTGGCCGGCGTGCAGTTCCGGCACCAGGTAGTGGTAGTTGGTGTCGAACCACTTGGTCATTTCCAGCGCGTGCAAGTCGTGGCCGCCGCGCTTGTGGCCGCGGGCCATCGCGAAATAGCCGTCCAGACGGCTTTCGGCGAACACCGGGCGGTAGCGTTCCGGGATCGCGTCGAACAGCACGGCGGTGTCGAGCACGTGGTCGTACAGGCTGAAGTCGTTGCAGGGTACGACGTCGGCGCCGGCGTCGCGGGCCAGCTGCCAGTGCCGTGCGCGCAGCGCGCGGGCGGTGTCGGGCAAGGCTGCGGCGGGCGCTTCGCCGCGCCAGTGCGCTTCCAGTGCGCGTTTCAGTTCACGCTTGAGGCCGATGCGCGGAAAGCCGAGATGGGTAACGAGTGACATGGATGATTCCTCTTGCATGTAGGGCAAAGAGGAACGAAGGCGGGTTGGGCGAGATCGCCCGAGCCGTTGACCTTCGCCCCCGCGGGCGAGCCGGCGGCGCGGGCAGGCGAAGCCGGCGCGGGCCGTGAGGGCGGCAGCGCGCAGGCTCCGGCCCTCCCCGCGGAGATGCCAGGTCGTGCGGAAGCGGCGTGCCGCTTCCGGCCGAGGCAGGTATTCGGGCTCGTGGACGTGACCGGCAAAGTGTCGGCCGCCTACTGTCCGTCGCTTCCCGGGCGTGTTGCACCCAGTGCCGGTGACGGAGGTCGTTTCCACATACCGCTGCGGGGCAGCGCCGGATTCGCACCGGCTTCCCTTGAGATATCTCTTCATTCGCATAAAGAGATAGTTACCTTGGGCGTTGCGAAAATTAGCCGTACGGACGGCCAAAGTCAATGCGAGGCCTTGCTGCGCCCGGGCGCGTCCGGCGCGATCCGCGCGCCATGGCTGCGCGGCCGCCCCGCCGGCGTCGCTGTCACGTCGCTGACGCGCAGGCGCAACGCCGGCGTCCCGGTGGCCGCGCAATCTTGCGACGGGCCAAGCCGAGGGTCGTCGCCATGCAAGCGATCGAGCAGCGTCTGCAGCAACGCTATCCGCACTGGTTCCGCGGCCGGCGCGGACGCCTGGCCGTGCCGCTGCTGCACGGGCTGGCGCGCTGGTCGGGCTTCGACGGCATCGACGCCTTCTGCGCCGGGCACGGCCACCTGCGCGGCTTCGCCTTCGTCGAGGCGGCCATGCGGTGGCTGGAGATGCGTTACGACGTCGACACGGATGCGCTGGCGCGCATACCCGCGCACGGACCGTTGCTGATCGTGGCCAACCATCCGTGCGGCGCGCTCGACGCGCTGACGCTGCTGGACATGGTGGGGCGGGTGCGGCGCGACGTGCGCATCGTCGCCAACGAGGTGCTGGCGCTGGTGGAGCCGCTGGCGGAACTGCTGCTGCCGGTGCGCGTGTTCGGCGGCCCCGCCGGCGCGGCCAGCCTGCGCCGGGTGGAGCGTGCATTGCGCGACGGCGAATGCGTGATCGTGTTCCCCGCCGGCGAAGTCTCGCGGCTGGGTTTGCACGGCGTGCGCGACACACGCTGGCGCCCCGGGTTCCTGCGTTTCGCGCGGCGCGCGTCGGCGCCGGTGTTGCCGGTGCGCATCGACGCGCGCAATTCGGCGCTGTTCTACGGGGTTTCCGCGCTGTGCCGCCCGGCATCGACCGCGCTGCTGGCACGCGAGATGCTCGCCCGTCGGCGCCGGCCGGTGCGCCTGCACGTGGGCGAGCCGGCGGCGATCGCGGGCGACGAGAGCGAACGCGGTGCGCTGCGGCGCATCCGCCGGACGCTGCACACGCTCGGTCGCCGCGGAACGGCGGCCGTGGCCGGTCCGGCGCCGCTGGCGACGCCCGTCGATGCGGTTGCGCTGGCGGAGGCGATGGCAGCCACCGAGTTGCTCGGTGCCACCGGCGACGGCAAGCAGATTCGCCTGGCGCGCGTCGCCGGCGGTTCGCCGCTGCTGCAGGAGATCGGCCGGCTGCGCGAGCTGACCTTCCGCGAGGTGGGCGAGGGCACCGGCCGCAGCCGCGATCTCGACGCCTACGACGCGCACTACGACCACATCCTGGTGTGGGACGCGCAGGCCACGCGCATTGCCGGCGCCTACCGCGTGATGCGCGGCGCCGAGGCGCTGGCGCGCACCGGGCTGGCCGGGTTGTACACGGCCTCGCTGTTCCGTTATGCGGACGCGGCCGTGCCGCGGCTGGCGACGGGGCTGGAACTGGGGCGCAGCTTCGTGGTGCCGGACTACTGGGGCAGCCGCAGCCTCGACTACCTGTGGCAGGGCATCGGCGCCTACCTGCAGCGCTATCCGGGCGTGCGCTACCTCTATGGCGCGGTCTCGATCAGCGCCGCGCTGCCGCGCGCGGCAAGCGAGCAGATCGTGGCCTATTACCGGCGCTACCACGGCAGCGCGCAGCCGCTGGCCAGCGCCCGCCGGCCGTTTGCGTTCGAACAGGCGGAGCCATCGTTCGACGGACTCGACGGTGCCGCCGCGCACGAGGCGCTGAAGCTGGCACTGGACCGGCTCGGTGCCTCGGTGCCGATGCTCTACAAGCAGTACACCGAGTTGTGCGAGCCCGGCGGCGCGCGCTTCCTCGCCTTCGGCGTGGACCCGGACTTCAGCGGCTCCATCGATGGACTGATCGAGGTGGACCTGGAGCAGGTACGGCCACGCAAGCGCCAGCGCTACCTGGAGCGCCGGCAGGACGCGATGGCATGAAGCGCCCGACCGCCCCGTCCGAGCGGCGGCTGCGGACGGTGTTCCTGTCCGATGTGCACCTGGGTGCCAGGCATTGCCATGCAGCGGAGCTGGCGGACTTCCTGGGCGGCCTGCGCTGCGAGCAGCTCTACCTGGTGGGCGACATCGTCGACCTGTGGTGGATCGCGCGCTGGCGCACCTGCTGGGGCGGCGCGCACGCGCGCGTGATCGAGGCGCTGCATGCCTTGCACCGGCGCGGCACGGCGATCACCTACGTGCCAGGCAATCACGACCGGCCGCTGCGGCGGCTGTGCGGCCTGTGGATACCGGGCCTGCGCATGCGGCGGCGCGCGATCCACGTGACCGCCGATGGCCGTCGCCTGCTGGTGACGCACGGCGACGATTACGACAACGTCACCCAGTTCGGCGGCCTGCAGGAGCGCCTGGGCGACTGGATCTACTACCGCATCCTCAGCTGCAACCGCTGGCTGAATCTGGCACGGCGGCGGCTCGGCCTGCGCTACTGGTCGCTGTCCGCCTTCGTGAAGCGGCAGAGCGGCGCCGCCGAACGCTACATCGCGCGCTTCGTGCAGGCCGGGCTGGACGATGCCGCGCAGCGCGGCCTCGACGGCATCGTCTGCGGGCACATCCATCGCGCCGCGTTGATCCGGCGCGACGACCTGGTCTACGCCAACGACGGCGACTGGGTGGAAAGCCTCACCGTGCTGGCCGAGGACATGGACGGCACGCTGCGCCTGCTTGGCCATCGCGGCGAAGTGCTCGCCGAGATACCGCCGCGGTTGCGCCTGACGATGGTGGAGTTGCCACACGAGCTGGCTGCCTGAAGAGGCGTCAGGCGGCGAGGCGCTCGCCTACCGACAGCGCGGTGAAATAGTCGCGGGTCAGCCGGAGCTGTTCGACCGCCGTTTCCGCACGGTTGACCACCCCGCGGAAGGCGGCGTTCTCAGGGCGATCCTTCGCGTACCAGCCCAGGTGCTTGCGCGCGATGCGCACGCCGGGCACTTCGCCGTAGAACGCATAGAGATGCTCCAGGTGGCCGAGCAGGATCGCGGCCACCTCGTCCGGCGTGGGCTCGGGCAGTTGTTCGCCGGTGGCGAGGTAGTGCGCGATCTCGCGGAAGATCCACGGCCGGCCCTGCGCGCCGCGACCGATCATCAGCGCATCCGCGCCGGTGGCGGCCAGCACCTGCTTCGCGCGCTCGGGCGTGGTCACGTCGCCGTTGGCGAACACCGGGATGCGCACGCTGGCCTTCACCGCGGCGATGGTTTCGTACTCGGCCTCACCCTCGTACTTGTCGGCGCGGGTGCGGCCGTGCAGCGCCAGCGCGGCGATGCCCGCGTCCTCGGCGAGGCGGGCGATGCTCAAGGCGTTCTTGTGCCCGCGGTCCCAGCCGGTGCGGAACTTCAGCGTCACCGGCACGTCCACCGCATCGACGACCGCCTTGCAGATGCGCGCCACCAGCGGCTCGTCCTGCAGCAGGGCGGAGCCGGACCACACGTTGCACACCTTCTTCGCCGGGCAGCCCATGTTGATGTCGATGATCTGCGCACCGTTGGCGGCGTTGCAGCGCGCCGCCTCGGCCAGCATCGCCGGGTCGTAGCCGGCGATCTGCACGCTCACCGGCTCGGGCTCGCCGGCATGGTCCATGCGGCGCAGCGACTTGGCGGTGTGCCACAACCGCGGATCGGCGGTGGTCATCTCCGACACCGCCAACCCCGCGCCCAGCCGCTTGCACAACAGGCGGAACGGCTTGTCGGTGACGCCGGCCATGGGGGCCAGCGCCAGCGGCGGGTCGATGCGGTAGGGGCCGATCTGCATCCGCACATTCTATAAGAGCCTGTTCCATGTCTCCGCATGGCGGCCACGGCAAGGCAACGCGGACTATGCGGAGACATGGAACAGGCTCTGGTGGGTGTGACGGCGGCCCGGAAAAGCTATGATCGCGGCGAGAGGCACTTGACAGGGAATGGGCTTCGGATGTTTCGGGGGGCGTGGCTGGGTCTGCTGCTGGCGCTGATCGCGACGCCTGTCGTCGCGGCGCCGATGAACGCGTTCCGCGAAAGCGCGGTGACCAATCCGCATGGACTGATCGCCTTCGTGCGCCAGCAACTCGACCAGGCGGGTGTTGCGCTGCAGCCCGCGCGCGAGCGCGAGTTGCTGTGGGGCATGGGCACGGCCGCGATCAACAGCAACGACGATGCGGCGCTGGCCGAGGCCACGCTGCGGCTCGACGGCCTGGCCACGGTGGCGCACGACCCGGTGGCGGCCGCGGCGGCGGGCTTCCTGCGCGCTCGCCACGATATCGCCAACGGTCTCGGCGACGGACTGGGCGAGGCGCTGAAGGCGGCGGACAAGGTGCTGGGAGAATCCGATTCGGAGGTCGTGGCCTGGGCACGCTTCCAGCTGTGCGATGCCTATGCGCTCGACGAAAAGCCGGCCAAGGCCTTGCCGCTGTGCCAGCAGGCGGTGGCGGCGTATCGCGCGCTGGGCGACGACTTCGGTATCGGCGATGCCGAGAACGACGTGGGCATCGCCCTGGCCACGCTGAACCGGGTCAACGACGCGGCGGCGGCCTATGAGCGTTCGCGCGAGTACTACGCCAGGGCCAAGGCGGAACAGCTGGTGGTGATGGTGGGCGACAACCTCGCACAGATGTACCTGAAACAGGGGCGTGCTCGCGAAGCGCAGGCCTTGTCCGAGGCTTCGTTGAAGCAGGAACTGGCCACCGGGCGCATCAGCGACGCGCTGGGCTCCAGCACCAATATCGCCCGGGCCGAGGCGGCGCAGGGCCAGCACCGCCAAGCCTACGCGCGGATGCGGGCGGCCGTGGCACAGGCGCGCAAGGCCGGCATCAACGGCCAGCTGATCGATATGCTGAAGGTGGAGAGCCAACTGGCCGAGCAGGCTGGCGATCTGCGCCAGGCGCTGGCCGACGAGCGCGAGGCGGCTCAGCTCGGCAGCGCTTTCGAGACGCCGGCGCTGCGTGCGATCGAGGTCGAACTGGAGCAGCGCTATGCCACGCGCGAGAAGGAGCTGCGCATCAGCGAGCTGGAGCACGCCAACGAACTGAAGGACCTGCAGCTCAAGGCGGCGGAGGCCGAGACGGCGCGCCGGCGCGAGCAGCAGCAGCGCCAGCGCCTGGTCAACCTGACGATCGCGCTGCTGGCGGCGGCCTTGCTGCTGATCGTCGGCCTGCTCGTGCTGTTGTTGCGCTCGCAGCGCCGGCATACCGCCGAATTGCAGGCGCAGACCCTGCGCGATCCGCTCACCGGCATGGCGAACCGGCGCGCGTTCCAGCAGCGCGCCATCGAACTGCTGGGCCGTCCGCGCGAGGCGTCGGCGCCGTTGCACGTGCTGCTGCTGATCGACATCGACCACTTCAAGAGCATCAACGACAGCATCGGCCATCCGCAGGGCGACCGGGTGCTGCGGCTCCTCACCGACTACCTGCGTGGCGCGGTGGGCGATGCCAGCTTCGCGGCGCGCATCGGCGGCGAGGAATTCGCCGTGTTGTGCCCGCAGGCGGGCCTGACGGCCGGCATGCGGTTGGCGGAAACCCTGCGTGCGGGATCGGCCGCGCTGGCGCTGCCGAAGGACCTGCCGGTGGACAAGCTGACGATCAGCATCGGCGTGGCGCAGTTCGACGGCGTGCGCTGCCACGACTTGTCGAGCTGGATGCGCGCCGCCGACCTGGCGCTGTACTCCGCCAAGTCCGGCGGTCGCGACCAGGTGGTGGCGAGCAAGCTGGTGGGTTGATCCCGGCGATCCCTAGTGCGTGGGTACCACGCGACCGGCCGCGGCCGGGTCGTGCCGGTGCTTGAACAGCGGCACGAACAGCAACGCCATCAGCAGTGCATAGCCCGCGAAGGCCAGCCAGATGCCGGGCCAGTCCTTGCAGATCAGCACGCTGTCGTCGCAGGCGTGGTTGGTGAAGAAGTGGTCGATCACGAAGCCCGCGATCAGGCTGCCCAGCACCGCGCCGACACCGTTCGTCATCAGCATGAACAGGCCTTGCGCGCTGGCGCGGATCTTCGGGTCGGCCTGGCCTTCGACGAACAGCGAGCCGGAGATGTTGAAGAAGTCGAATGCCATGCCGTAGACGATGCACGACAGCACGATCATCCACAGTCCGCCGAGCGGCTCCGGGTTGCCGAACGCGAACAGGCCGAAGCGCAGCACCCAGGCCAGCATGCTCATCGTCATCACCGCCTTGATGCCGAAGCGCTTCAGGAAGAACGGAATGGTGAGGATGAATGCGGTTTCGGAGAACTGCGAGATCGAGATGATGATGGTCGAGTACTTCACCGTCAGCAGGTTCGCGTACTCGGGCACCTTGACGAAGTCGCTGAGGAAGGCGTCGCCGTAGGCATTGGTGAGCTGCAGCGCCGCGCCCAGCAGCATGGCGAAGACGAAGAACACCGCCATGTTGCGGTTCTTGAACAGCACGAACGAGGTGAGGCCGAGCCGGTCCACCAGGGTGCGGCTGTGCGCGGCATCGAGTTTGGGCGGGCACTTCGGCAGGGTGAAGGCGTACAGGCCCAGCAGCAGCGAGGCGCCCGCGGCCACGTGGAACTGCGCGGGCGAGGCCTTGAAGCCCAGCAGGCTGGTGGTCCAGGTGGCGGCGATGAAGCCGATCGTGCCCCACACGCGGATCGGCGGATAGGTGGCGACCACGTCGAGGCCATCCTGCTTCAGCGCGTTGAACGCCACCGTGATCGCCAGCGAGATCGTGGGCATGTAGAAGCACATGTTCAGCAGCATCACCCAGAACATCTGCTGCGGGTCGGTGACGTGGGGTATCGCGAACAGCACCACGGCGCCGGCGATCTGGAACAGCCCATACAGCCGCTCGGCGTTGATCCACTTGTCCGCCACGATGCCGGCCAGCGAGGGCATGAACAGCGAGGCGATGCCCATGGTCGAGAAGATCGCGCCGAAGCTGGTGCCCGACCAGTGCTGGGTCTGGAACCACCACGTGCCGATGGTCAGCAGCCAGGCGCCCCAGATGTAGTACTGGAGGAAATTCAGGACGGTGAGGCGGAGCTTCAGGCTCATGGATGGATGCATCCCCTGTGCGGCCGGGGACGATCCCGTGGCCATGCGTCGAATCACGGCAGGTTAGAGGAAGCCTCGGCGAGGCGGCAAGGCGCGCCGCAGCGCGGTCCGGTCAGTCGCGCAAGGCCGCGGCCACGCGTTCGCGCAGCACCGGCAACAACTCCGCCTCGAACCACGGGTTGCGCGTGAGCCACAGCCGGTTGCGCGGGCTGGGGTGCGGCAGCGGCAGCACGCCGCGCGCGAGGTGCTCGCGCCAGGCCAGCACGGTATCGGTGAGCGTGCGGCCGCGCCGCTCGCCGAGCAGGCCGGCCTGCGCGTACTGGCCGATCGCCAGCGTCAGCCGCACCTGCGCGAGGCGTGGCAGCAGGCGCGGATGCCAGGTCGGTGCGCACTCCGGGCGCGGCGGCAGGTCGCCGCCCTTGCCGGTGCCGGGAAAGCAGAAACCCATCGGCACGATGGCGATCCTGTCGGCGTCGTAGAACACGCTCTTGTCGACGCCCAGCCACTCGCGCAGGCGGTCGCCGCTGACGTCGTTGAACGGGGTGCCGGTCTCGTGCACCTTGCGCCCCGGCGCCTGGCTCACGATCAGCAGCCGCGATTGCAGCGACGCCTGCAGCACGGGGCGCGGCCCCAGCGGCAGGTGCGCCTCGCACAGGCGGCAGGCGCGAACTTCGGCGAGCAGCGACTCGAACGCGATGGTGTCGCGGTGGGCAGATGCAGTCATGGCGAGACGGCGGTATCCGGCAGCGGGGGCGGCGCGGAAGCGGCGATCAGGCTGCGCCGTACGGCCAGGAACCAGATCGCGCCGAGTGGGATAGACAGGCCCAGCACCCACGGCCCGTAAGGCTGCGCCATCGCCGACCCGCTGAACAACTGCACGCTGATCGGCTGGAACGCGAAATGCCCGCTGCTCCAGTCGAAACGCAGCGTGGTCACGCCGAGCAGGGTGAACAGCGCCCACAGCCACTTGCGCCGCGCGATCGGCGTGCGCAGGCACAGCACGAAGGCGTACAGGCACAGCAGCATGTCCGCCACGGTCAGCGCGAACATCAGCCAATGCGTGATGCCCTTGCCCTTGAAGGTGAATGCGTTGCTGGCTTCCAGCGAGTCGGCCATGCGTTTGGCGTGCAGGCCTTCGATCATGAGCTTGTCGTGCTGCCGTTCAAGCACGACGTTGGCGACGACCCAGGCGTCGCGAAATTCGTATTCATACGTCAGGTTGAACACGGCGCCCTGTTGCGGCGAGCCGAGCTTGCTGAAATACGAGGTATACGCGCCGACGATCTTCACCGACTCCGGCTGGCCTTCCGGAAACGCCGCGGCCAGCTCGTGCAACTTGTCGCCGATGTCCGGGCTCAGGTACTTCGGGTCGAGCCGCGCCTTCACCGCATCGAACTCGCCGCTGCGCAACTGGTCGATGATGGCCTTGGCTGTGGACGACTCGGCCTTGGGCTCCAGCTTGCCGATGAGCGCCTGCTGGCTGCATGCGCTCAGCGCGAGGCACAGCACCGCCAGTACCGCAAGCAACGCACGCTTCATGCAGTTCCCCTGCCGAATGGATGAGCGGCAGCTACGGTAGCAGCTTGCCCGGATTGAGGATGCCGTCCGGATCGAACGCGGCCTTGATGCCGCGCATCAGGTCCAGCGTGGCGGCCGGCAGCGCCAGCGGCATGAACTCGCGCTTGACCACGCCGATGCCGTGCTCGCCCGACAGCGTGCCCTCGAGCGCGATCACCAGCGCAAACAACTCGGGCAGCGCGGCGTAGGCGCGCTCGATCTCGTCCACGTCGCGCGGCAGGAAGTTCACGTGCAGGTTGCCGTTGCCCGCATGGCCGAAGCTCACGATGGGCACGGCGTGTTTTTCCGCCAGCCGGCGCACGCCATTCACCAGTTCGGGAAGGCGGGATACCGGCACCACCACGTCCTCGTTGACCTTGTGCTGCGTGGCGGCGCGCTGGGCGAGCGAGAGCGCCTTGCGCGCGGCCCACAGCGCGGCGGTTTGCGCGGCGTCCGTCGCCACCACGAGATCGGTCAGCCCGTCGCCGCGCGCGGCGCGGGCCACCGCATGGGCCGCCACGTCCAGCGTCTCCGGCTCGCCGTCCACCTCGATCATCAGCAGCGCGTCCGCCTCGGGCACGCCGGCCTCGGGCTGATGGTCGCGCGCCAGTTTCAGCGCCAGCGCATCCATGAACTCCAGCGCGGAAGGCGTCACCGGCTGCGCCATGATGCGCGCCACCGCGCGCGCCGCCGCGCCCGCGTCGGTGTAGCTGGCGCGCAGCGAACGCACCGCGGCGGGTCGGGGCGTGAGCTTGAGCGTGGTCTCGGTGATCAGCGCCAGCGTGCCCTCCGAACCGATCAGCAGGCGCGTCAGGTCGTAGCCGGTGGAATCCTTGGTGGTGTGCGTGCCCGCGCGGAAGCTCTCGCCCGTGCCCGCCACGGCGGCGAGGCCCAGCACGTTGTCGCGCGTGCTGCCGTACTTCACCGCGCGCGGCCCGCTCGCGTTGCAGGCGAGGTTGCCGCCCACCGCGCACCACGGCGCGGAACCGGGATCGGGCGCCCAGAAAAATCCGTGCGGTGCCAGCGCCTGCTGCAAGGCCTCGTTGGTCACGCCCGGCTCGACCACCGCGAGGCGATCGTCCGGCGCGATGCGCAGGATGCGGTTCATCCGCGTGAAACACGCCACCACGCCACCCGCCATCGGCACCGAAGCGCCGGTGGAACTGGTGCCGCCGCCGCGCGCGGTGAGCGGCACGCGATGCTCGCGGCAGGCGCGTACCAGTGCTTCCACCTGATCGTGCGTGGTGGGAAACACCACCGCATCGGGTATCTGCGCATGGCGCGAGTTGTCGTGGGCGTAGGCGCGGCGTTCGACCTCAGCCGTGGACACGGCGCCTTGTGGAAAGGTTTCGTGTAGAAGGTTCAACAGGGTAAGGGGTAGTGGCATCACGGCAGTTTAACGCTGTGCATCGGGGGGCACGCGGGTGATGTGAGGTGCAACGCGAGCGGCTGCGCGGTTCCAGGTGTTGAGACTGGCGCGAGCGTTCAGGTGCTACTGAGCCGACGGCGTGTACTTCTTGTTTTTCTTCCGCAAATGAGGGAGGATTTCAGGAAGCAGGGGGACTTCCAATCCAGTTGACCTGAGCGAGATCTATGAAGACAAACGTCGTGTACGTCGAGCCGCAAGCGGTAGAAGAGCGATTGGCGCAGATGGAATTGGCGGAAGAGGTGCTAGTCGAGGCTCTCCGTCTTGCGCATGTGCATGCTGCAAGACTCACCGGGAACCACCCGCGCATCTACCCAGGCATTGTGATGTGGGCTGAGGTCGTCGCGTCTCTTCGCAACTTGCTCAGGCCTATGGGCTGGCATCGATCTGACTCCAGCGTCTATGAGCTGGTGATCAATGGGTGCGAGACGCTGGGTATTGCCGTTGCGTCAGGAGATGAGGGAACCGGGATCGAAGCGGGCCATCCTTCAAACAAATCACCTAAGGGTCGCTACACCGTGAAGGCAGTCGATGCGAACCGGCAGGCCGACATGTTTGCCGAAATGTTGCCGCCACAGTCCGCCCCTTCTGTGCTCGACACTTGGGTCTTGCTCCATCACTTTGACCCCAAGAGAAAGGAGAGACGCATTGAGCTCTCGAGGCCGTTGGATATGGATTCAGACGGCAAAATCATCGAATGGTCGGAGCGCATCATCCTTACTCCGCTGTCGTTTGATGATGATTTCGATGACATCGTTTTACCCGAAACGCCTGATATCGATTTCGAGGTCCATCGTAAGGTCGAGTAACTGCCTATGTTCAATGAAAAAAGGTTTGCCCTTGCCCGAAGGAGGCGAGGGATGACTAAAAAGATGCTTGCAGAACGTGTGGGTGTAAGCGAACGATCTATCACTGGTTATGAAAGCGGAACGCAAGAGCCAGAAACACCCACCATTCGGAAGATCTCTGACGCGCTTCGGTTTCCCGAAGCGTTCTTTTTGGGTGACGTTCCGGAGTTGCTCACTCCTGATGCCGCCAGCTTTCGATCACTTTCAAAAATGAGTGCAAAGCAACGCGATTCTGCGCTGGGAGCCGGGTCGATTGCATTGATGCTCAACGATTGGATTGAATCAAAATTTGACCTTCCGATCCCTGACGTCCCAGATCTAGGGCGTGACCACGTGGCACTTGATGCTGACTTGGGGGACTCGTCTTCGATAGATAGCTCCGACGACTACCCAAGTCACACGGGTAGTCAGGATCCAGAGGCTGCGGCGGAGACGCTTCGGGCGCACTGGGGGCTGGGTGAGCTGCCCGTCAAGAACATGATTGCTTTGTTGGAATCGAAGGGTATCCGTGTCTATTCTCTGGCAATTGACGCCAAAGAGGTTGATGCTTTTTCGGTCTGGAATGGCGGTAAGCCGTTTGTGTTCCTGAACACTTACAAGTCGGCGGAGCACTGTCGGTTCGATGCTGCGCATGAGCTTGGTCACTTGGTGTTGCACAAGCACGGTCAAACGCAAGGGCCGGAGCTCGAACGGGAGGCAAATGCATTCGCCTCCGCGTTCTTGATGCCACGTGGAAGTGTTTTGGCAAACTCACCACGTGTTGCAACGCTGCCCGCGCTGATCAAGCACAAGAAGTACTGGTCGGTTTCGGTTGCTGCCTTGAACTATCGGTTGCATTCGTTGGGACTGACGACAGACTGGGCTTACCGCACTCTATGCATCCAATTGGCTGAGGCAGGGTTTCGGAAGAGCGAGCCTGAGGGTGTGCCTCATGAACGGTCTTTGTTGCTGGAGAAGGTGTTCTCGGTCTTGCGCCAGGAGGGTACGACTAAGGCATCTGTTGCCAGTCAACTAGATATTGAGCCAAACGAAATCAACGAACTCACCTTCGGGTTGATGCTGAACGTGCTAAGCGGGGGGGGCTCAACCACCAAGCCATCTTCTAGTAAGAAGGCGAGACTGCGTCTTGTCTAAGAATTAGCGTCCCTTCCCATAACGGCTGCCAGTCATTTCGGGAATGACTGAACATCGTGCCGTGACTTCCTGACCATCGTGCTATCGAAGCTGATTGCGGCGGGTAGTGTCGCAAAAACTTGCTTGTTGACGCGATGCTCCAAGTGGCAGTAGTTCTAAAAAAAGCACCGCGCGCAACGCGCGGTCTCATGGGGACAACACGATGCGTGCACGTTGGCAAGGGAACTGCCTGTGGGCAGTGGCGATGCTGGTGCTGTCGGGCTGGTGCCACGCCCAAACGGTGACCCCGGAAGACGAATACAAGCAACTCATCAAGGTCAACCAGGACATCCAGCCGCTGGGTGCGCACCCGTTCGGCGAGAACATCAGCCTGTACGACGGCACGTTGTCGTTCGAGGAGACCGACGTCAGTTTGCCGGGTAATGGCCCAACGATACGGCTGGGTCGATCATTGGCATCCGAGGTGTGGGCCGGGTCTGGGGTCAGTGCACCCTATCCTTTCGGCGATTGGGATCTGGCTATCCCGCGCATTGAGACCATCACGGCGAATACGATGGGTTGGAAGACATCGACGCCCGGCACGATGGCGGGCGACGCGAATCGTTGCACCAACTTCACGCCTCCGCCATACGCGCCCTCTACGGTCGGCGGTGGTAGCTCATGGGCGCCGGAGCAGTTTTGGTACGGCTACCACCTGCTTATCCCCGGACAGGGCAGTCAGGAATTGATGCCACGCGCCACGGCGAACACGCTCACACCCACGATGAGCGGGATGAGCTTTTCGATCGTCACCAAGAACAACTGGATGATCGGTTGCGGCGTCACCGCCAGTGACGGTGGCGAAGGTTTCATCGCGATCGCGCCCGACGGCACGCGCTACACCTTCGCGCATCTGGTCTATCGCCCAGCGGCAATGCTTTCCGAGCCGTACGGTACCCCGCCTCCGCCGTCGACGTACACATCCGCCCAGAGCGGCCCTCACCCCATGATGGCGACCAGCAACATTCTGTATCGCAGTGACGCTCTGATGTACGTCACACAGATCCAGGATCGCTTCGGCAATACGCTGACCTACAACTACGATCCGAGCACAGGCTATCTCTCGAATATCACGGCGAGTGATGGACGGAAGGTGGCGCTCAGTTATGTGCCGGGCACGCCGTTGGTGCAGACGGTGACGGTACAGGCCAGCAACGCCACGCCCCGCACGTGGACTTACAGTTATGCCAATGACCGGTTGACCGGCGTGCAGCTACCCGACGGCAGTGCTTGGTCATACAACTTGAGTGGCCTCGATGTCGCCTTCTCGGGGGCGCCGATCATCCAGCCGAACGATGGCGGTTTCTGCCAGTCCAAAACGTTGCCTACCTTGCCGACGGGCACCGTGACCGGCAGCATCACGCACCCTTCGGGTTTGACTGCCACGTTCACCTTGACACCGATGCTACACGGGCGTTCCTACGTTCACTGGGAGTGCTACGGATCGGGATACCTAGCCTCCCTCTATCCGGAGTACTACGCCCAGTATTCGATGACCAGCGAGGTGGTGTCGGGCGCCGGCGTGTCCACGGAGAGCTGGAACTACAGCTACTCGCCGATGAACGAGAGCTGGGACAACGATCCCTGCGCGACGAGCGGCACGTGTCCCACGGCGGTCTATACCGACGTCGCCGATCCAGGCGGCAACGCCACACGTTACTCCTTCAGCAACCGCTTCGATGCAACCGAGGGGCAGCTGCTGCGCACGGACTACTACAGCGGCGCGGCTGGCGGCACGGTGTTACGTTCGGTGGCCAACCTCTACGCCAATCCCACGGGAGGCCCGTGGCCGACTTCGTATGGTGTCGATCTGCAGGGTCGCGACAACACCGCGCAGACCACGGAAGATGCGCCGCTGCAACAGCGCACGATCACCCAGGAAGGCCAGAACTACACCTGGCAGGCGCTGGCCTTCGACGCCTACGCGCAGCCCACCGACGTGAAGCGCTACAACGACATCGCCGGGCAATCGCCGATCGAGGAGACCACGGCCTACCTCAACGACACGAATCTGTGGGTGCTGGGCCTGCCGCAGACCGTGACCAACGTGGGCACGGGCGAAGTGGAGTCGCACAACACCTACAACAGCCTGGACGAACTGACCGCGCGCGCCCGCTTCGGCGAGACGCTGATGAACTACACGTGGAACAGCGCCGGCCAGTTGGCCAGTTTTGAGGATGGCGACAACCACACCACCAGCTTGAGCAACTACTACCGCGGCATTCCGCGGACCATCGCCTATCCCGACAGCACCAACGAGACCTTGGCCGTCGATGACCTCGGCCAGATCACGGCGATCACTGACCAGTCCGGCCACACCACCGGCTACAGCTACGACGCGGTCGGCCGGATCGCGCAGATCAACTACCCCTACGACAGCAGCATCGACAGTGCGCAGTGGTATCCCAAGGTGTTCACCTACGCCTACGTGACCGGTGCGGAGCGCGGCGTGGGCGCTGGCCACTGGCGACGCACGGTCACCCAAGGCAGTGCCACCGACACCACGTATTTCGATGCCGAGCTGCGCCCGGTGCTGGACGACACCTCCAATGGCAGCGCGGACATCAGCACCGCCACCGGCTACGACTGGCGCGGCCTGACCACCTTCGCCGCGTATCCGGAGGCCGGTAGCCCGGATCTGTCGGCGATCACCACGGGCACGCACCGCACCTACGATGCCCTGGGTCGTCTGACCCAGAGCCAGCAGGACTCGGAGCTGGGCCTGCTGACCACCACCACCCAATATGTGGGCGGCCCCGGCACCCAGGTGACCGACCCGAAAGGCAAGGTCACCACGACTTACTTCCAGGCCTTCGACCAGCCCGTATACAGCGCGCCGTGGTCGATCAGCGCTCCAGACGGCGTGAGCCAGGGCATCGCGCGCGATATCTACGGCGAGCCGACCGCGATCACCCAATCGGGCAGCTACGGCACCGAGACGGACAGCGTCACCAAGACGCTGATCTATGACAGCTACCACCGCCTGTGCCGCACCACCGAGCCTGAAACCGGCAGCACGGTCATGGCCTACGACGGCGCGAACAACCTCGCGTGGAGCGCCGAAGGCCAGACCATCACCGAGAGCGGGTGTGGTCAGGATCAAGTGGCTGCCGCCGTACAGACCGCGCGCAGCTACGACCCGATGAACCGCGTGCTGACGATCGCGCCGCCTGCGGGCACGCAGGGCACGACCTACACCTACGATGCGCTGGGCCGCGTGCACACCGCCGTCTCGGGTGTCGCCACGCAAGGGTTTGCCTACAACAGCTTAGGTTCGCTCACGGGCGAGAGCCTGCAGGTGGCCGGCAGCGGCTTCACTTGGGCGCTAGGCTACGGCTACGACGCCTACGGTCACCGCGCCACGGTGAGCTACCCGGCCGGTACCGGCACGAGCGAAAGCGTGAGCTACGCGCCCGATGCCTGGGGCCGCCCCACGCAGGCGGGCAGCTACGCCACCGGCGTCGGTTACTTCCCGAACGGTCAGGTGGAGAGCTTCGCCTACGGCAACGGCCGCATCTATGCCGCCACGCAAAACGCCCGCCTGCTCACCAGCGGCTTCAGTGACGGCACGGGGAGTACGACGGATCTGCAGGAAGCGCTCACTTACGATGCCGACGGCAACATCACGGCGGTGACCGACCCCAGCGGCCTGCGCACCAAGAGCTTCGGCTACGACGACCTGAACCGCCTGACCAGTGCGACCGCCGCCAACCTCTACGGCACGGAAAGCTACACCTACGATCCGATCAACAACCTGCGCACCCGGCTGACCGGCGGCCAGACGCTGACCTACAACTACGACGCTACCAACAAGCTGGCGAGCATCACCCAGGGCGCCAGCACGATCGACAGTCTCCGCTACAACGCACAAGGCGACACGATCGCCCAGAACAGCACCACGCTGGCCTTCGATGCCAAACATCAGCTGACCAGCCTGCCGGGCGTGGAGAGCTACACCTACGACGCCGCGGGGCGGCGGGTGGTGAAGCAGCCGGCGAGCAGCTCGCCCACGTACTACTTCTACGATCAAGCCGGCCAGCTGATGTATCAGTACGCTCCCGGTACGGCCACGACCACCAACTTCATCTACCTGGGCACCCACCTGGTCGCCCGGCACGACCACGTGCAGCTGTCTCAGCCCGGCGCCATCAGCTTCGGCACCAATCCCACCGCCGGCAGCTCGGCGGTGAGCTGGGGCAGCGCCTTGGCCGCCACCAGTTACACCTTGCAGCAGAGCAGCGACGGTGGCGGCAGCTGGAGCACGGTGTACGGCGGTGCAGCGACCAGCACGACGGTGTCGGGCCTGGCCGCTGGCGGTTACGTCTACCGGGTGCAGGCCTGCATCAGCAGCAACTGCAGCGGGTGGACGACCTCGGCCACGCTGGGCGTCTGGCCGGCGATCCCGACGGTCAGCGTACCGGGCGGCACCATCAACGGCCCCTACACGGTGAGCTGGACGGCGGCGACAGGTGCGACAGGCTACACGGTGCAGGAAAGCCTCAATGGCGGTGCGTGGGCCGCGGTCGCGACCAATACCACCGCCACCTCGATCAGCCGGCCGGGCACCACGACGGGCAGCTACACCTACCAGGTGGAGGCGAGCGATGCCTATGGCACGGCGGGCTGGAGCGCGACCTCGGCGGCCGTGAGCGTGAACACCAATTACGGCGTGGTGCCATCACCGGTGCCGACCTTGAGTGTGCCGGCCGCCAGTTATACGGGCAGTGCCACGGTGAGCTGGACGGCGGCGTCGCCGGTGACGAGCTACACCCTGCAGCAGAGCAGCAATGGTGGCGGCACCTGGGCGACGGTGTACAGCGGCACGGCCACCAGCGCGGCTCTGACCGGGCTGGCTGACGGCAGCTACACGTACCACGTGCAGGCCTGCAATGACACGGCCGGCAACTCGGTGTGCACGGCGTGGCAAGCTGGCAGCACGCTGGTGGTGACGCTACCGCCGACGAGTGCCCCCAGCCTCAGCGTGCCGGTAAGCAGCACCAACGGCAACTACACCGTGAGCTGGGGTGGTGTGGCCACGGCGACCAGTTACACCTTGCAAGAGAGCGTCAACGGCGGCAGCTGGAGCACAGTGCAGTCGAACGGCAATGGCAGCTGGAGCACCAGCGGTCGGGGCAACGGCAGCTACGGTTATCGCGTGCAGGCCTGCAACGTGGGCGGCTGCGGGCCGTGGAGCGGTACCGGCACGACCACCGTGTTGTTGCCGCCCGCCGGCGCGCCGAGCCTGAGTGTGCCAGCCAGCAGCACCACCGGCAGTTACACGGTGAGCTGGGGTGGTGTCGCCACGGCGACCAGCTACACGCTGCAAATCAGCATCGACAGCGGCGGCTGGAGCACGGTGCAGTCGAGCGGTGCGGCGAGCTGGGGTGCCAGCGGCCAAGCCACCGGAGCCTATGCATACCGCGTGCAGGCCTGCAACGCGAGCGGCTGCGGGCCGTGGAGTGGCACGGGCACGACCAACGTGCTGTTGCCACCAGGCAGCGCGCCGAGCCTGAGCGTGCCGGGTAGCAGCACGAACGGCAGCTACACGGTGAGCTGGGGCGCGGTGGCGACGGCATCGAGTTATACCTTGCAGGAGAGCGCCAACGGCGGTGGCTGGAGCACGGTGCAGTCGAGCAATGCGACCAGTTGGGGCACCAGTGGTCGCGGCGACGGCAGTTACGCGTACCGGGTGCAGGCGTGCAACGCGAGTGGGTGTGGGCCGTGGAGCGGTGCCGGTACGGTTGCAGTGGCACTGGTTCCTGCAACGCCTACGCTCACGGTGAAACAAACCCCCGGCGCGAGTGGGCACATTTTTGCATCGCTCACTTGGACCGCAGAGCCCAATGCAACGACGTACGTGGTGCAAGAAGAGAGTGGCGCCACTATCACCCAGATGTACTCGGGATCCAGCACAACGTGGACGGGCGCCTATACCGGCCCCGTGCGCTCCTTCCGAGTGGAGGCATGCAATAGCAGCGGGTGTTCGCCTTGGACCAGTTGGGATTAGTACCGTCGACGATGATGAGGTCGTCGCCGAGGCGTGAGGCCATTGCGATAGCGTCACGCATGACGCTTCGCAATATGTTTGATCGCTCATGCATGTCTATATGCATCGGGTTACGTCTATGCCATGGCTTGTCCGTGATACGGCCATGACGATCGAGAAAGGACACACGATGAAGATCAGTCAGCGCGTCATTCGCTCCCTGTGCCTGTTCGGCCTTTGGTTGGGTTTGGGGCTGCAAGCCCATGCGCAAACGGACACGGTGACCTACGTCTACACCGATCCGCAGGGTACGCCGCTGGTGGAGGCGGACGCGTCGGGCAACGTCATCGCGCGCTACGACTACACGCCCTACGGCAGCTCGGTGGCGTCGCTGGGGAGTCCGCCGGACGGGCCGGGCTATACCGGACACGTGAACGACCCGGAGACGGGGCTGGTGTACATGCAGGCGCGGTACTATCAGTCGATCGGGCGGTTCTTGAGTCCGGATCCGGTGGGGCCGAGTCCGGGCAATATCTACAGTTTCAATCGGTATGCCTACGTAAACAACAATCCAATCAATCGCACTGATCCTGACGGTCGATGCGCTGACGGAGTGACTTGTGACCAGATGGTTCAGAGCTACGGAAAATGGGCTAACGATCATCCACAAGAAGCTGACAAGATAGGCGGCACCGTTGGAGTAACTGGCGTAGGAATAATGCTGACAGCCTCCGGTCTAGGCGAACTCGTCGGCGCAGTGAAAACCATCATCCTAATTGACAAGGTGACGAGCCAGACTGGTGAAAAGGTCGTAACAAATCTGGCCAAAAATGCAATTAAGGATGATGTCAAAGGTAATGTCCGACAGATCGTAAAGAGCGGCGGAAATAAGCAATTTCGCAGTGACACAGCTTCCGCAATGAAGGGCGCGGCGGTAAAGGCCGTCGAGACTGAACGAGGAACCGTACAGGTCGGCACGCACAGCGATGGTTCAACGGTCAGCGCAAGGTCTTTCTCTACTAGTGACCGCCCCACTATTCAGGTCAATCAGCCCAACACCTCGACTACGACCAAAGTGCGGTATGAAGAAAATGACCAATAAGGCAGACGAACTGAGCGCAAAATTATCTGCGCGATATGGCCTGGCCGCACTGAATTGCAAAGACTGGGGCGAACTTGAGCTATTTGGCGGGCTGGGAATGGACGCCACGACCTTCAATGCCATTGCGAATGCAGCAATCATGCGCGGAGACACTGGCGTCACGATCTATGAGCTGGAGTCAATCAAAATTGAATTCCCTCCGGTATCGATCTATCTTAATTTTTACTCATTCAATCACCTCAAAGGGGACATAATTTCTCATTTTGAGGTCGCCGCCCTCCCACCTTCTAAAACATGGGCCGCCCTATTTACGAATGAGCTAAAGACCTTTGTCTATGGGCCTGTAGCGTTCCTTTCGGATGTCGCCTCGAACATTCCCAATTTATAGCTGCACGACTTGCCACCCCAGTTTCTTCGCCAAATCCTCGGCTCGCGGGTGGTGGTCAGGTTCTGCGCCGGAACTGGTCAGTTGCGCTGGCAATCTCTGGTCAGTGCTATGGCAATACGCAAATGAATGCCTCGCGTTGCCGTTGGCCACCTGCCGTTGTGTTTCCTGCGGTGCCAAGATCGCTCCAGTCACCATTTTGGTTAGGGCCGCGCCCGCGGCCCTTGCTGCTTGCCAAACACTCATCGGTCATCGTGGAGTCCGCCCACGTGCGCGTCGTGCGTTGCACAGAGTCATGGGCTCAAGGCCCAGCCCTTGATGGCTCGGTCCGCGTGCGGCCCGATGCGCGAAACGGGTGCCAATGGCTACGGCCTTTTAGAGCGACTTGCCCTGGATCAAATCACATTCCGGCCTACGATTGTCAGCGTGATCATCTGAAAGCGCAGGCATGATCGAACGTCGTATCTTCGTGCAGCGTGAGTGGCACGATCAGTAAGCCGACAGTGCGTACGAGCTGAGCGGCGGTGGCCAAGGCATCGCAGATGCTAGGAAGTTCACAGCCAGCGCGACACGCCGCCATGATGCGAACACGTCTCTCGATGGCTTTGGCTGAAGCTGTAGCTGCCATCCCTGCATTGAGCTGTCGCTCCGTTGGGGGCATTGCCTGACACGGTGTGCGCGGGTCGGTGGACTGTGTTTCCGGCTTTGTTGACGTAGCTTCCCGGCTCGATCAGACGGTCATCGTGTGCGGGTGCTGTCGGCCGCTGCTGCGTCGGCTGCGCTGGCTGGGACGGTGCGAGCCGGTAGGCGGGTGCGGCTGTAGCAAAGACACAGGCCAAGCCAAGCGCAGTGGCCAGGATGAGTTGCCGGTACATGAGTTTTCCCCTGTTTGCCGGTATGCGTCGACAAGCGCGCACCCTTGGTACGTGGGGCAATATAGTCTGACCGCAGCATGATGTCAGATTTTGCCTACGCCGTTGCGCAGCGTCTTCCGATAGCTGCTTGGTCGCGAGCGCTGCAAATTAGTCGGGCCCGGGAAGTGTGGGTCCTCGCCAATGCCCCGAGCGCCCCGAGCCGTCGCAATCCCCCTTGCACGGTTCACTGGCCCCCGTAAGGGGGCCTTTCTCATATGGATGGGTGGCCGATGATCGTCTACACCCTGCAGCAGACTGACGATGGACAGTGGAACATCTGCCGCGAGCAAACCTGCTTGGCGAGCCGCCTTACCTTGGCGCGAGCCATCACCGAGGCGCGCAAGCTGGCGCGGGACCAGCACGCTCGAACTGGTTTAACCACCTCGGTGGATCTGATCAGTCCGGAACGTACGACTCGCTTGGGCCACTATGCTCACCCCAACGCCGAGTCTGACGACACTGCCGTGGCTTGACTGCGGGTATCGCACATAACAAGTGGATGCGCACACCTCGTCGGCCCGGATAGTGGCCACTCGCGCACAGCTCACTCGCCAGCCGCTACAGACGCACATTGCTCTCGCGGTTGCTGCTCGGTTGTACGTTGCAAGTCGTACGTCGCACGGACCCCGGATTTGATCCTTGGTCGGATTACCTGCCGTGGCTGACGTTCTGCGAGGGGGTTTCCTACATCGCTAACTGCGATGCTGCGGCAGAATCAAGCTGCTCCCGAAGTCTGGCCCGATCCGACCAAGCTGCCAGGCGTAAGCCAGCCGGCACGGAAAGTCAGGTGGAACCGACGACGGGGGCACAAATCCAAGTGCCGCAAATCCGTGCCTTTAGCGCTTCCACTCGCGGCAGCCATGGCGGATTTTTCTAGGCCGCCTAGATCGTCAGCGCTTGCGTTTACCCAAGCCCTTGAAGTTCTTGGTCAACCGCGCGAGCTCGTCGTCTGCGCGACATCCTGGGAAATCTGACGCAACCGCAGCATTCTCCTACGCTGGGGGTTGCAGCAACTCGACGATATCCACTCCCAGAGCCTGAGCAAGCCGTTCGAGGCCATCGACGGAGATGTTGGTAACGCAGCGTTCGAGTTGCGAGACGTATGTGCGGTGGAACTCTGCTGCCTCAGCCAGTTGCTCTTGGCTGAGTCCTTGATCTGTGCGTAAGCGGCGAATATTCGCGGCAGCACGGGCGCGTGCTTTTGGCAGGGATCGCGGCGAGGACTTTGAAGGCATGCCTCCAGCCTGACCATCTACCGGCTTGCGTTCTACAGAGTATAAATCTACTTCTTTTAACTCTACATCCCGCTCGGTCGGTGCGAACGCCATAGGACGGTCACGCTGTGCAGCGCGGGTGGCTGGTGCCTCCAATAGAAGGGATGTATCCCCCTGCACGTCGCCTTGGCCCCGATGTCCGCATGCGACCTCGGCCGTCGCCTCAGGCTAGACGACCTTTGGGGCGTGGACACTCCAAGTGGCGGCAATTTCGCTGGGGTCCCTAAGGCGCCATCCCTCTACGCAGGGGGCTGGAGCAACTCGGCGGCGTCCACCCCCAGAACCCGAGCGATCCGCTCAAGGCCGTCGATAGAGATGTTGGCCTTGCAGCGCTCGAGCTGTGACACGTAGGTGCGATGCAGCTCAGCCAATTCACCGAGCTTCTCTTGGCTCAGGCCTTTGGCCTTGCGTTGACGGCGAATGTTCGCCGCGACGTGAGAGCGAGCGCTTGATGGGAATGCGTGCAGAGACTTGGAAGGCATGGAGTCAAGCCTCCGCCTCTACTGTCTTGCAATCTACAGAATATAAATCTACTGTATATATGCTACATATCGGTTGTGGCTGCGGATCTGTGCCTGATCGGCTGTGGCAGCCGCCTGCGCAAGCCACACGCAACCGGCCTCGCCCGACGACAGTGCGCACCCAGGAACACGACTGGGCCGGCACGCGAAGAGGGCCAACCCAGGGGAAAGCAAAGGACGCAGCATGAAGACAAGCACGCTACGCAATGCCATTTCCATCGCCTTGCTCGCCGCCGCCATCGGGCCCGGCGAGTGGGCCATGGCTCAGGACGCCACGAAGGACACGACCGCGCAGGGCAGGGCGCCAGTGACCGACGCTCCGGCCAAGACGCACCCGAAGAAACCGGCCGGCACATCCACACCGCCAGCGGCCACCGACCTGCAAGCCGTCACGGTCACTGGCACGCGCATCCGCGGCGGCAACACGCCGTCGCCGGTCATCACCATCGGCAGCGAGCAGATCCAGCAGGAAGGCTTCACCGACCTCGGCGAGCTGATCCGCAGCGTGCCGCAGAACTTCTCCGGCGGCCAAAACCCGGGGGTGACAGTAGGGGCGATTCAGGGGGACCCCAGCAATCAGAACGTCACCGGGGGCTCGGGCCTGAATCTGCGCGGGTTAGGGCCGGATGCGACGTTGACCCTGCTCAACGGTCGCCGCCTGTCCTACGGCGGGTTTTCCCAGGCCGTAGACATCAGTGCCATTCCGTTGGAGGCGGTGGAGCGCGTGGAGATCGTGCCGGACGGCGCCTCGGCCATCTATGGGTCCGACGCGGTGGGGGGCGTGGCCAACGTGATCCTCAAGCGCGACTTCGACGGCGTGACCGTGGGCGCGCGTTATGGCGGCGCCACCGACGGCGGGCTGATCACCCACGAATACAACGCCACCGCCGGCACTGCGTGGGCTACGGGTGGCCTGATCGTGGCGGGGGAGAAAACCTCCAACGATCCGATCTACTCCGACCAGCGTGATTACACCCAGTCGATGTACCGGTCTTCGACGCTGTGGCAGGGCAACGACCTTCGCAGCGGTTTGCTCAGCCTGCACCAGTCGCTGGGAGATGCCGTCGAACTGCACCTGGATGCGCTCAGGAGCGAGCGGAACATCATGACCGCACAGGCGTACGCCAGCGCCTATTACCCCAGCAGGACGGCGACCAGTGTCACCACGGTGGCGCCCAGTCTCGACGTATGGCTGCCAGGCGACTGGACGCTCACGTTCGGCGGGGATGTGGGAAAAGACAAGGCTTCATCGGTCCAGTTGGCGGTGAGCAGGGCGAACGGGGCTATCACCGGGCGCAACGCCAGCGAGTTCATCAACAAGATCCTGGCTTATGAAATCGGCGCAGAAGGACCGTTGTTCACGCTGCCAGGCGGTGAAGCGAGGCTCGCTACGGGTGCCGGCTACCGGTACAACGATTTTCAGTATCCGAGCGGTAACACGGTCTACGCCAATGGCGATGAAAGCAGCCGTTTTGCCTACGCCGAGTTGAGCCTGCCGCTGGTGGGGCCGGAGCAGGGCATCGGCGGAATCGAGCGGATTGAACTGACAGGTGCGGTCCGCACCGAAGATGGCGATTACGGAAGGGTGACCACGCCCAAGTTCGGTGTGATCTATGCGCCCAGCGCCGATTTCTCGTTGAAGGCCACCTGGGGGAAGTCGTTCAAGGCGCCTACGCTCGTGCAGCGCTATTACACCCAGTTCGCCGTCTACTATCCGGCGGCGACGCTGGGGCGTGGTTATCCCGTGGATGCCACGGCATTGTGGCTGTCGGGTGGAAACGCGGACCTGCATCCGGAGCGGGCACGGACCTGGAGTGCCTCGCTGGCATTCCATCCGGAGGCGTTGTCTGGCCTCGAGATGGACTTGGCCTGGTTCGATATCGACTACAACGCGCGGGTCGTGCAGCCCATCACCACGGCCAACAACAACGTGCTCGGCAATCCGATCTACGCGAGTTTTGTCGATTACGAACCCGCCGCGGCGGTTCAGGCCGCAGCGCTTGCGAACATCGCCAAGAGCAACTTCATCAACGCCGTTGGAGTGCCTTACGACGCCAGCAAGGTCGTGGCGATCATCGACAGCAGGTATGTCAACGCATCCCGACAACGGGTCAAGGGGCTCGACCTGTCGGGATCGTATCGGTTCGACCTGGGCTCAGGGCGGTTGGTGGTCCGTGGCTCGGCCAGTTGGTTGGATAGCTCCCAGGCTCTGACAGCAGCTCAAAGCCCTTACGCCCTGGCCGGCACGTTGTTCAATCCGGCCAGGATCAACAGCCGGATCGGGGCAGTCTGGCAGCAAGGTGGCTTCACCGCTTCGCTGTTCGGCAACTACAAGAGCGGGGTGACCAACCCTGCCGACGGCAGGAAGGGCGCCTCGTTCACCACCTTCGACGCCATGTTGCGCTATGACACCGGCGCGCGCGATGACGCATGGTCGAATGTGGCGCTGGAGTTGTCGGCGCAGAACCTGCTCGACCGTGCGCCGCCGCTGTATGCCGTCACCTCGCTGACCTATACGCCTTATGACTCGACCAACTATTCGGCAGTCGGCCGTCTCCTGAGCCTTTCTTTGTCCAAGCACTGGTGACGACGATGAAGATCTTGCCAATTCTTGTGCTCATGAGTGGGCTCTCGTATGTCGCCCATGCCCGGGCGGTCGAGCCTCGCGACCTGCTGGAGGTGGCCGACTTCAGTGGCCCTGTCGTATCTCCGAATGGGAAGCTGGTGGCATTCCGGGTCGAGCAGGCTTCGGTTGAGCGCAACACTTACGATGCGTTCTGGTATGTGCAGGATGCCGATGGAGCGTCGCTTCCTCACCGGATCGGGGAGGGTGGCGCGGTTCTGCGCGACTACGTAGGGGATTCTCTGCCAGCTACCGTCGTGTGGTCCCCTGACAATCGCTGGATTTACTACCGCGCCATGATCGATGGGAAGCTCGATGTGTGGCGTGCGGCGGTGGACGGCTCGGGCGCGGAACCCATCACGCATGACGCGGCGGACGTACGCGATTTTGCATTGGGCAAGGACGGACGTGTGCTCAGGTACAGCGTCGGCGCGACCCGCGAGGAGGTCCGGTCGGCGGAGCAGGCCGAGTACGACCACGGCATCCACATTGACGCCACCGTGCCGGTTGGCCAGGAGCTGTTCCGCTCCAGTTATGTCGGTGGGCGCATGGCGACGCAGCGCTTCAGTGACAAGGGTTGGTCCGATGGCGATGCTCCATTGCTGTCCGGCGTGCCGGATCGTTGGATGGAGATCGACCTAGCCACGGGAGCAAGGCGGGTAGTCGCGGGACCGGACGTGCCTGCCGCGCCATCGCTGGCTCCGGGCAAGTTCGGCGTCGCTGGCGACCCATGGAAATCCGTCCGCGACCCGCATGGCGGCAGGACGGCTTGGCTGACACGTGTCGGCGACGGCAAAGGGCAGATGTATCGGCCCGATGTCTTGCTCTCGGCGCTTCCTGGTGGGCACGCCCGGAGGGCCATCACATGCGAGTCGGAATGGTGCACGGGGAAGGCCATCACGGGGATTCAATGGCGTCCGGGGCATGACGAAGTGCTGTTCACCGTCACCGATCCCCGCCTGGGTCTGGCGCAGTCGATCTTTCGATGGAATGTCGAGACCGGGAAGGTGCGCTTGGTCGTGGAGGCCAAAGGGCTGATCAATGGCGGCCGTGATCCAGCATCGGAGTGTGGTGTCTCGGCCAAGGCGCTGGTGTGCGTGACGGCAGAAGCCGATCGTCCGCCGCGGCTGGAGAGGGTCGATCTGGAAAGCGGGCAGCGTCGTGTCCTGTTCGATCCCAACGAGGCGCTCGCGATGGACATGGCCAAGGTTCCGGTGCGTTTGCTGCGGTGGAAGGACAAGCAGGGCCGATGGTTCACGGGCCAGTTCTATCCGGCGCGACGCAGCGGCACCGGGGCGGCGCCATTGTTCATCACTTACTACAGTTGCCCGGGCTTCGTACGTGGTGGGCTGGGGGACGAATGGCCATTGGTCTCCCTGGCGCAGGCTGGTATTTCAGCGCTGTGCATCAACCGGCGGCCGGGTTACACGATGGACGCGGTCGCACGGTATGGGGAGGGACTGGCAGCGGTAGAGAGCGTGATAGATCTGCTGGCCGGGCAGGGTGAGGTCGACCGTGCGCGGGTGGGCATGGGCGGATTGAGCTTCGGCAGCGAGGTGACGATGTGGACGGTCATGAAGTCGGATGTGCTGGCCGCCGCATCGGTGGCCAGTCCGGTGATGTCGCCTCTCTACTACCTGATGAGAAGCCTGAAGGGCAAAAAAACCTTCCTCGACGGCCTGCACGACATGTGGGGACTGGGTTCGCCAAGCGAGACGCCGGAGCGTTGGAAGGTGCTCTCGCCGGTATTCAACCTGGACAGCATCCGCGCGCCGATCCTGATGCAGACACCCGAACAGGAGTACGTGTACGGGTTGGACTACGAGATTCCGCTGATTCGCGAGCATCGGGCGGACCTCTACGTGTTCCCGAACGAGTCGCATCAGAAGTTCCAGCCAAAGCACAAGCTCGCCGTGTACGAAAGGAACCTCGACTGGTTCCGATTCTGGTTGCAGGGCTACGAGGATCCGGCGCCCTCGAAGAGGGCACGGTACATGCGCTGGCGTGTCATGCGGGAGCACACGCAGGAGAGGCGGTCGGCTACCGGCCTTCGCGGCTCCCGGTTAGGCATGGTTTCTTACCCAGTTCTCGATCATGCACAGGTCGAAGATGCGCATGAACGAATGGTCGCGGGCTGGTAGTGGACTTTCCAGAAAGAGATTCAATTTGTGCGGATCCAGCAGGCCGCGGGAGCGGAGATGGCCGTCCAGCAGGAAGCGGCCGATCGCTTCTTTGTTCTTGCGGTACACAGCGAAGGTGTAGTTCATGAAGGTGCCTTTGCTGCGCCGCTCCAGCACGTCTTGCGGAAGCCGCGCGGCGAATGCGGCTCGGGCGACGGTCCGGTTCTGGCCGCCCGATATCCACATCCAGGAGGGAACGCGGAGACAGGCCTCCATCACCGGTTGAGAGAGCAGCGGCATTCGCACTCTTCGATGACCGGCACGAAGCGTGGCGTCCGCAAACATCTGGTTGCCGGCGAGGTCGAAGATCCGTTCCCGATCGCCATGAAGCGCATTGGATGGTGCAGAGAACCAGGGGTGGAGTTCCAGAGGGGAAATCTCGTCGGTCCGTGGCAACAACAAGTAATCCGGTTTGTACGGAGCCCTAGGGTTGAGGGACAGCTTCCGCAGCGCCAGCCGCGCTGCTTTTGTTACGGTGCATCCATGCAGCCTGCTCAGATTGACGATGGCCTTGTAGCCTGCTGCCAACCCGCGCGCCCTGAAGGCGTCGGCTGCAGGCGCGGCGGATCGGAGATAACAGAAGACCGTATCGCCGCCCCCTCCAGAGAACAGGCTGTTCACCCCCTGCGACTCCGCTGCATTGTCCATGGCACGAGCGACTGCACGGCCTAGGGCCCAGACCGCTGGTCGCGGTGAGTGCTTCGGCAGTTCAAAATCGATGTCCGCATCTGCATAGTCGAGTGGCTGCTGTAGCAGCTCGATGCCGAGCCGCTCTGCAATCTGGCTTGCGTAGCTGCGTTCATCGGCGCCTGGTAACGGTGTGATGACTGTGCAACAGGCAACTCGCGCGTTCGCATTCGACAGGCAGACGCCGACGATCGACGAATCCAATCCTCCAGAGAGCTCGAGCAGCACGGTGCGGTCGGTCTTAGCCATGGCGTGAATCACCGAAGTGGTGACCTCCCGAATCATTCGCGCCGCCGTGATGGGGTCGCTCTGCCGGCCCGTTGGCGAGACGAAGCGCCACGGGGACCAGGCCATGCTGGTGGATGTCTTTTTCCCGCCCATCGAGAGGACGCAGCCGGGCAGCAGTTCGCTGATTTCGGCAAGACCAGTACGGGATATCTTCATGTGCGGATAGATCAGACTGTGCCGCACGAAATCCCAATCGATCCGATCGCGATGCAGGCCGAGGCTTGACGCTATCGCCAAGTCGGAGGTGATGAATCCGTTGCCGTGTTGCAGCGAATAGACGCACGCGATGCCGCCGGAGGGGTCACGCATGAGGGTGGTGCTGTTTACTTCTTCTTCGGTGGGCTGGAACAGCAGGTATTCGCCCCAGTGGTGGTCGAGAAGATGCTGTCGAAGTGTCGACTGCGTCGACAGATGCTGAAGATCCACCAGATCGTTGACGGGCCTACCACCCTCGTCATACAGGTCGCCGAGAAGTATGCCGCCGCCCGGCAAATGCAAGGTAGGGGTCTCTTTGGGTGCAAACAGTACGACGCCACCGACGCGGCCGCGGCATTCCATGCCCAGGTCCCGCAGTGGACCTGCGAGCGACCATTCGGAAGCTTCCGGACGGCCGACAGAATTGCCAGACAAGGCGATATAGAGGTAGCACATCAGATCACCCGGATCGGGACATGCGCTTGGGCCGTCCCAACGGTTTCGTTCAATACCAGCGGACCGTGTTGCACCCAGGCATGAGCGGAGAACGGATCGCACGCCACTCCCATGACGAGGTGGGCATGCAAACCGCGCTTGGCGAGGAACCTGACCATCGACAATGAGTCGATCAGACAGCTCATTTCGATGGGTACGTAGGGGCGCGCACGGTTGAATGCGATCGCAGCTTCTGACAAATGCTGCCGGAGTTTGGCTTGATCGCGGACAAGCGGCGATGTTCTGTTGTTGCGGTAGTCGCTCAGGGCCTGGAGGATGGGTTTCAGGCGCCGTACTTTCAGTTGCCAACGCGTCATGGCAACCACAAGAAAGATATCTCGCACCGCATCGAAGGGGACCCGTCTATCGGGGTAGGGCATTTCAATCGCACTCTCGTTGGGGATGGCAAGGTCCGTTGCGGCCCCGTCGCACCCTGCTGCCGTGGTTAGCGGGATAAGGTTGCGCTTGACCAGCCCACCGATGTCGGCGCCCGCATCGTCAGGGTCTTCCAGATAGCTGAGAAGGCTGCGCTCGAGTGCTCTGGAAAGCTGGAAGTATCGGTCGTTCTGGATATCCAAGAAGAACAGCCGGCCATCGAGTTCGCAGAACGATATGTCCGCATTCAGATGCCTGATCATCGTCGCTCCCCTGAAGAGGGGCGCGCTTTTCAGCGCGCCCCTTGGGGGTCAATCTTCGGAAATGCCCGGAAGAACGGGGCCGGCGCCGATCCCCTCGCCGGTTGCGGGGCCTCCCTGGGTTTCGACGCTCGCAACACCGAGCACGATGACTTCTTCCGACGCGTTGTTGCGGGTGTTCTCGTTCGTGTTCATCTCGATCTCCTGCGGTCGCGTCATGGCAGTCCCATGACGCGGGCAGCGTAGGAGGCGGAAATTTTGATTTTCAAATGATTACTGCGCTGTCATCCGGTGATTATTCCGGGGCGTGATGATCGTCACGCCATACCGGATTCTGATGCGATGCTTCTTCGGTCGACGAGCGCTAGTGAAGGAAATCGCTGCGGTCGTTCAGCAGGGCCACGATGCACGGAACAAGTTGCTTCCGGCGTTCGTGGTAGTCGCGTAGCGCGGACTTCAGGGCCGGAATGTCGCGTGCCTGCCAGTGCCGGTTCAGTTCCGAAAGCTCTTCGAAGCCGTGCTCGATCAGTCCCTGCTTGGCCCGGCGTATCGGTGCCAGCCGGTCGTTGGCCTGCTTCACGGCGTGGTGTAGGGATCGGTGGGCAGTCGCGCGGGCGATCGTGTCGAACAGTTGCCATGTCGACTTGACCAGATCGTCGTCGGCGGACGCGATCTCCAGCGTTCCGGTCTCCTGTGCCGTTGGCGCCACGCCGATATCGCATGCCATCAGCAACAGGCGTTCCATCCAGTCGTAGAGATCGCGCAGTGCGACTTCGGTGAGCAACGGTACGTGCAGTCCGGCGCGGGCGTGATCGGCGATCAGGGCTTCGCCGACCAGACGGTACAGCGCGAAGCGGACCGGAGTGGGACTGGTGTTGAACTCTACGGCGAGCGTGGCGGGATCGATCCGCTGCCCGGGTGCATAGCGTCCTGACCGCAGGGCGCGTCTGACCTGTCCATACACGAATGCACTCTTGGAGTGGGTCGCATCCATAGCTCAACTCCATGTCTGCGGATGGTTGACTCCAGAAGCGGATGTTACAAGATCTTACGGAATACGTCGCATGGTGCTGCGGCGAAGGTGCGCGGAATCCGAACCTGGGTCACGAAAACTGGGTCGGTCACTTAAATTTCTATGTGGAAGTGACAGCCCCCTTGTGCTTCCGTCCCGTTCTTCCTCACCCTCCTATCCGGTGAGGTGGAAGGTGTTGACGATGCACTCGGCATGGCCGCACACACTGCGCGCAGGCCGAAGCCGGCGTGATAGCAAACGGTGAGACAGGCGATCGGCAAGCTATCGAAGCAAGCTCACTCAACAGCCAAGGAGAACGACCATGATCCATGACAACGGCATCAACCAAGGCGTGGATTTTGAGAGAGCGCTGGAGCACCTGCACCGCGCTGCTGGCGAGATTTTCCGGCATTACTGGGCAGCCAAGCGCGGCAATGGCAGCGAGGAAGAGATCGCGCGGCTGCGTCAGGCTTACATCGATGCGCAGGCCAAGGCCGAGGCGCTGTCGCGCCACGACAAGGCGGCGATTCAGGCGGTGCTGGACACGCCGGTGTAGATCGCCCACCCAAAGAAGAAAGCCGGGCAGGGTGGGCCGCACGCTTGTGCGCTTCTCGACGCAGATCCCACCAGACCAGACGACACATGGGTCTGGACCTTTGTCAGCCATTCACTACGGATACGTCACGTACCTCAAGAACCAGATGACCGAGCAAGTGGCAGTCGACAGCCGTCGCGCCTTGCAATGCGCACCCCGGTAATGACGCGGACCATTCCAGCAATTTCTGAACTTGGTGCTGGCAATCCGTGACCAACTTGTCGGTATCAATCTCGTAAAAACTTGCTTGTTGACACGATGCTCTGAGCGGAAGTAGTTCTAAAAAAAGGTGCCGCGCGCAACGCGCGGTCTCTCAGGGGACAACACGATGCGTGCACGTTGGCAAGGGAACTGCCTGTGGGCAGTGGCAATGCTGGTGCTGTCGGGCTGGTGTCACGCCCAGTCGGTGACCCCCGATGTCGAATACAAAAAGCTGATCCAGGTCGATCAGAGCATTCACCCGCTAGGGGAGCATCCCTTCGGCGAAAAGGTGGATCTGTCCACCGGCGAGCTGTCCTTCGAGGAAACCGATGTCAGCTTGCCGGGCAATGGCCCGCTGCTGCAGCTGTCGCGCTCGCTCGGCACGACCCTTGGGGTGGGGAACTTCTTTGCCAAGCGGCCCTTCGGGGACTGGGATCTAGACATCCCGCGCATCGAAACGGCGACGGCCAATCAGTCCAATGTCACCGGTTGGGAAGTTCAGGCCACCAATCCCTTGCAGCGTTGCACCTACTTCGGCGCCCCGCCGGATGTCGCGGGCGGGACGATCAACAGCGCCGACTCGTGGGGCTCGGACCAATGGTGGTACGGCTACCACCTGATCGTTCCCGGCGAAGGGAGTCAGACCTTGCTGGCCGACGGGAACTCCTTGACGCCCACGATCGGCGGGCAGACCTTCTGGATCGCCACCAAGCAGAACTGGGTGATCGGTTGCGGGGTGACTGCGGACGATGGTGGCGAGGGCTTCCTGGCCCTTGCTCCGGACGGTACGCGATACACCTTCGCGCACCTGTTCTATCGTCCCATGATCAACATCACCAAGCCGGGCGGCACGCCGCCTGACGGTGTCACGGCTTTCAGCAGTGGAAGCGCCCAGCCGCAGGTCATTGTCGGCGGCACCGACTCCCTGACCCGGCGCGAAGCCTTCATGTACGTGACGCAGGTGCAGGACCGCTTCGGCAACACGCTGACCTACAACTACGATCCCAGTACAGGGTACCTATCCAGCATCAAGGCCAGCGACGGCCGCGAAATCGATGTTACCTACGTGTCGGGCTCGCAGCTGATCCACTCGGTCACCGCCAAGGCGACGAATGTTCCGTCGCGTACCTGGACCTACAGCTACGACACCGCCACCAACTCGACGTTGCCCACGCTGACGGGCGTCACGCTGCCCGATGGTAGCGCTTGGTCGTACAACCTCGCGGGATTCCAGAACGATCTCATCCAGGTGGGTGGCGCCAACTGCAACCTCAACCAGGTGGGAACAGCTACCGTCACAACGACGACAGGCACCGTCACGGCGCCCTCCGGCCTCCAAGGCAGCTTTGCCGAAGAGCCGGTGCTACACGGTCGGTCCTATGTACCCAAATCATGTTGGGGTGGCCTCAACCCTCCCCAACAGGTGTACTTCCTGATCCCCAATGCGTATTACCAGCAGTCGATCACCAGCGAGACGATCACCGGTGCGGGGCTGCCGACGGAAACCTGGAATTACAGCTATTCGGCGGCGAACCAGAGCTGGAAAAGCGACAGCTGCGCCAGCACCAATAGCTGCCCGTCGACCGTGTACACCGATGTGACGGATCCGGGCGGCAACGATACGCGCTACACCTTCAGCAACGTCTTTGACGCCACGGAAGGGCAACTGCAGCGCACGGACTACTACAGCGGCGCGGCGGGCTCCACGTTGTTGCGCTCGGTGGCCAACCTCTACGCCAATCCCACGGGCGGCCCCTGGCCGACCGCCTATGGCATCGACCTGCAAGGGCGCGATAACTACCTGCAGACCGAAGAAGGCTCGCCTCTGCAGCAGCGCACGATCACCCAGGAAGGCCAGAACTACACCTGGCAGGCACTGGCGTTCGACGCCTACGCCCAGCCGACCGATGTGAAGCGCTACAACGACATCGCCGGCCAGTCGCCGATCGAAGAGACCACCGCCTACCTCAACGACACCAACCTCTGGGTGCTGGGCCTGCCGCAGACTGTGACCAACGTGGGCACGGGCGAAGTGGAGTCGAGCAACAGCTACAACAGCCTCGATGAGCTGACGTCGCGCGCCCGCTTCGGCGAGACGCTGATGAGCTACACGTGGAACAGCGCGGGCCAGCTCGCCAGTTTCACCGACGGCAACAGCCACATCACCAACTTAAGCAACTACTACCGCGGTATCCCCCAGGCCATCGGCTACCCGGACAGCACCAGCGAGACGTTGGCCGTGGATGACCTTGGCCAGATCACGTCGATCACCGACCAGTCCGGCCACACCACCGGCTACAGCTACGACGCCATCGGCCGGATCTCGCAGATCAACTACCCCTACGACAGCAGCATCGACAGCGCGCAGTGGTACCCCAAGGTATTCACCTACGCCTACGTGACCGGCGCGGAGCGCGGCGTGGGTGCTGGCCACTGGCGGCGCACGGTCACCCAGGGCAGTGCCACCGACACCACGTATTTCGACGCCGAGCTGCGTCCGGTACTGAACGACACCTCCAACGGCAGCGCGGACATCAGCACCGCCACCGGCTACGACTGGCGCGGCCTGACGACGTTCGCCGCGTATCCGGAGGCTGGTAGCCCGGATCTGTCAGCGATCACCACCGGCACGCACAGTACCTACGACGCGCTGGGCCGGCTGTATCAGACCGTGCAGGATTCTGAGCTTGGCCCGTTAACCACCACCACCAACTACGTGGGCGGTCCCGGCACACAAGTGACCGATCCGAGAGGCAAGGTCACCACGACGTACTTCCAGGCTTTCGACCAGCCGGTCTACAACGCACCGTGGTCGATCAGCGCGCCGGACGGTGTGAGCCAGGGCATCGCGCGCGATATCTACGGCGAGCCAACAGCGATCACCCAGTCCGGCAGCTACGGCACCGAGACGGACAGCGTCACCAAGACGCTGGTCTATGACAGCTACCACCGCCTCTGCCGCACCACCGAGCCGGAAACCGGCAGCACGGTCATGGCCTACGACGGCGCGAACAACCTCGCATGGAGCGCCGAAGGCCAGACCATCATCGAGAGCGGGTGTGGTCAGGACCAGGTGGCTGCTGCGGCGCAAACCGCGCGCAGCTACGACCCGATGAACCGCGTGCTGACGATCGCGCCGCCGGCGGGCACCCAGGGCACGACCTACACCTACGACGCACTGGGCCGCGTGCACACCGCCGTCTCGGGTGTCGCCACGCAAGGGTTTGCCTACAACAGCCTGGGCATGCTGACGGGCGAGAGCCTGCAGGTGAGCGGCTTCACCTGGGCGCTCGGCTACGGCTACGACGCCTACGGCCACCGTGCCACGGTGAGCTACCCGGCCGGCATGGGTACGAGCGAGATCGTGAGCTATGCACCCGATGCGTGGAGCCGCCCCACGCAGGCGGGCAGCTACGCCACCGGCGTCGGCTATTTTCCCAACGGCCAGGTCGAGAGCTTCACCTACGGCAACGGCCGCATCTACGCCGCCACGCAGAACACCCGTTTGCTCACCAGCGCCTTCAGTGACGGCGCGGGGGGTACGACAGATGTACAGGAAGCGCTCACCTACGATGCCGACGGCAACATCACGGCGGTGACGGACCCCAGCGGCCTACGTACCAAGAGCTTCGGCTACGACGACCTAAATCGCCTGACCAGCGCGACGGCCAACAACCTCTACGGCACGGAAAGCTACACCTACGATCCGATCAACAACCTGCGCACCCGGCTGACGCAAGGCCAGACGTTGACTTACAACTACGACGCCACGAACAAGCTGGCGAGCATCACGCAGGGCGCCAGCACGATCGACAGTCTCCGCTACAACGCCCAAGGCGACACGATCGCCCAGAACAGCACTACGCTGGCCTTCGATGCCAAACATCAGCTGACCAGCCTGCCGGGCGTGGAGGGCTACAGCTACGACGCCGCGGGACGGCGGGTGGTGAAGCAGCCGGCGAGCGGCTCGCCCGCGTACTACTTCTACGATCAAGCCGGCCAGCTGATGTACCAGTACGCTCCTGGCACGGCCACGACCACCAACTTCATCTACCTGGGCACGCACCTGATCGCCCGGCACGACCACGTGCAGCTGTCCCAGCCCGGCGCCATCAGCTTCGGCACCAATCCCACCGCCGGCAGCTCGACGGTGAATTGGGGCGGTGCCCCTGCGGCGACCAGTTACATCTTGCAGCAGAGCAGTGATGGCGGCGGCACGTGGGGCACCGTATATGGCGGCAGCGCGACCAGTACCACCGTATCGGGTCTGGCCGCCGGCGGTTACGTCTACCGGGTGCAGGCCTGCATCGGCAGCAACTGCAGCGGCTGGACCACCTCGGCCACGCTGGGCGTGTGGCCGGCGATCCCGACGGTCAGCGTGCCGGGCGGCACGATCAATGGCCCCTACACGGTGAGCTGGACGGCGGTGACGGGAGCTACCGGCTACACCGTGCAGGAAAGCCTCAACGGCGGAGCATGGAGCACGATCGCCACCAACACCACCGCCATCTCGCTCAGCCGTCCGGGCACCACGACGGGCAGCTATACCTACCAGGTCGAGGCAAGCGATGCCTACGGCACGGCGGGTTGGAGCGCGACCTCGGCCGCCGTGAGCGTGAACACCAATTATGGCGTGGTGCCATCACCGGTGCCCACTTTGAGCGTGCCCGCCGCCAGCAGCACCGGTAGCGCCACGGTGAGCTGGACGGCGTCGGCGCCGGTGACCGGGTATACGCTGCAGCAGAGCAGCAACGGCGGCAGTACCTGGACGACGGTGTACAGCGGCACGGCCACCAGCGTGGCGCTGACCGGCCTGGGCAACGGCAGCTACACGTACCAGGTGCAGGCGTGCAACGACACGGCGGGGAACTCGGTGTGCACGGCGTGGGTGACGGGCAGCACGCTGGTGGTGACGCATCCGCCGGCGAACGCGCCCAGCCTCAGCACGCCGGCAAACAGCTATACGGGCAGCTACACCGTGAGCTGGACCGGCGTGGCGACGGCGACGAGCTACGCGCTGCAGGTCAGCAGCAACGGTGGCAGCACCTGGAGCACGGCGTACAGCGGCGGGGCGACTAGCTGGGGTGCCAGCGGCCAGGGCGACGGCAGCTACGTGTACCGCGTGGAGGGCTGCAATGTGGGCGGCTGCGGGCCGTGGAGCGGCAACGGCACGACGACCGTGCTGTTGCCGCCGGCCAGTGCGCCGGGCCTCAGCGTGCCGGGCAGCAGCGCCACCGGCAACTACACGGTGAGCTGGGGCGGCGTGGCCACGGCGACCAGCTACACGCTGCAGATCAGCATCGACAGCGGCGGCTGGAGCACGGTGCAGTCGAGCGGTGCGACGAGCTGGGGCGCCAGCGGCCAGGCCACCGGCACATACGCCTACCAAGTGCAGGCCTGCAACGCGGCTGGCTGCGGGCCGTGGAGCGGCACCGGCACGACCAACGTGTTGTTGCCGCCGGGGAGTGCGCCCAGCCTGAGCGTACCGAGCAACAGCGCCACCGGCAGCTACACGGTGAGCTGGGGCTCGGTGGCGACCGCGGCGAGCTACACGTTGCAGGAGAGCCTCAACGGCGGTGGCTGGAGCACGGTGCAATCGAGCAGTGCGACCAGTTGGAATGCCAGCGGCCGAACCCCCGGCACCTATGCGTATCACGTGCAGGCGTGCAACGCGAGCGGCTGCGGGCCGTGGAGCGGCTCGGCGACGATCAGAGTGATGCTGCCACCGGTAGCGCCAGCTTACGTCTCCGCGCCGGACTCGGAGCCTTACCCGAGCGGTACCTGGGTAGTGAGCTGGGCGTCGGTGAGTAGTGCGACTAGCTACAACGCCAAGCGCACCAACACCGGGACGAACACGGTGGTGGCGGTCTACAGCGGTAGCGGAACGAGTGTTTACCAATCGAATGTCGTGCCCGGCACGTATGTCTACTCAGTACAGGCATGCAACGCCTGGGGATGCTCGGGGTGGCAAACGTCGGACCCGGTCACGGTGTCGTGCACGACGATGAGTATGGCAACCCAGACCAATGGCAAGGGCGTGAAACAACCCGATCTCATTAAATGCCCGTGATACGGCGATGGCAAATATTTCTCTATGGTCTGGTTGACTTCCTTCTCTCTAACGGTTGACTTGACTCATGGAAAATACTTAAAGGAGAAAGCGTCGTGAATCTTCTATCTTTGCGCAGTCTGAATGCCGGTACGGCGAGGTTGCTGCTATATCTGGTGGCGATATTGATGCTTGGGGTCGCGTCACAGGTCGCGCATGCCACAACAGCAACCAATTGGAAATTCCCGGACAAACTTCGCGCCGTGCATTTCTGGCAGCCATGGATCGATACCAATCCATCTGGAAGTAAGGGGGCTTGGTTGGAATATAGCTTGTCGGGGCTTGATCTGCAGCGGGCTGATAGCGAGCTTAAAATGGTATCCGAGCAGGGATTTAATACGGTAGTGCTCTGGGTTCCATGGGGCAATATCATGTCCTCTGTCAATTATGTTGACTCAAGCCCATCCAGCATGACATATGTCTTCGATAGCAATAATGAAGCCAAGTTGCAGGGGTTTGTCCAATCCGCTGCTCACTATGGGCTGAGTGTCGTTCTTATGCCACTCACGGCCGCAAACCCAACGCTGTACCATGACAACGGCGTGACGCCAAGTACGCGCGTCTGCAGCACAAATTTCAATGTCTTTTACAATCCAGCCGGAAATGGGGCGCCATGTACCTGGTCCAGCAATTTGGTGTATGCACTTTTCACTGATACCAATTTGTTTGACGCATACAACGCATTTCTCGTTGAACTGAGTCGAGCGGTGGCTGGCATGGGGAACGTGTACGGCTTCATCATTCCATGGGAGACGGATAATGCACCCCAAGGACAAATAACCGTTAGCCAAGTGACCTCGATGGCCAACAGCCTAAAGGCATATGACAAAACCAAAGCGGTCGCTTACTACCCGAGGCCTGGTGACCCTAGCGCCATGTACTACATTGCTGGTACAGATTTTGTTGCCATGGGATGGTACGGAGCAGGGAGTGGAGCAATGCCGCTGCCATTGGCCGACGATACTGCCTATGTGGTGTCGATGAGTAGGCAGGCCCAACCGGTCGGTGCTCCACCCATGAAGGTATTCATATACGAATTTGCCTACGATGCTCATACGGTGTGTGAGAATTTTGATGTCAAGGGTGGCTGTTCAACCGCCGCAAAGCATGATCCAACATCTGGTGCCGACCAGCCGGTGGCCGGATGGGATACACGAGGGGAGATGTGGCAGGACATATTTGTTGGCTACCAGAGTTCGACATGGAAGGACATCGGCGTAGTAAACCAAATGGAGTCGAATTCCAATTTGCTCGGATACTCTTATTGGGGTCTGTATGATGCGGACCCCTACAGCCCGCTTTGTGATCCAAGTACGGCAACTCAAGACTATTACAGTACATGGGGCTTTGGGCTTATCAAGCTGGTTCCAACGCAAGCCAGCCAGACGGCAACAACGTGCCAAGCTTTTGTGAATGCGAATCTTTCGGGGTTTACCGAAAAGCCGCGTGCCGCGTGGAACACGTTTGGTCGTATTCTTAAAACACCTCAGATCGATGCTCTGGGTCTCGGATGCGCCAACGACCAGTGCATTTGGATAACAGGCGAGCGTTTTGCAGGGCAGTTCGAGGATGCTTCGATATTCCCGTCAACGTGTCACGTTGACTTCTATACGCCAGACTGGAGCGCGCCGGGGTTTCTGCAGACGGTAGTGCCTGACTACTGCGACGACAGAGGAATCACGCTTACGATCCCGTCCAGCATTTTGCAGAAATACCGGGCTGTGAATGTCACGGTGGTCAACAAGTACGGCATGTGGTCAGTACCGAAGCTGATTAGCCTTTCTGCTCCATAGTGGTCGAGCAACGCCTTCTATATGTGGATAGTGCGCAAGGGCAACTCATGTCGAGTTGCCCTTGACTAAGAAAATGGAATGAGGTTATGGCTTACTGAGCAACACGATGATTAATGCCGCCTCAAGTATCGGACACGGTCATGGTGTGGTGCGCGACGATGGGTTTGGTCACCCCCAGACCAATGGCAAGTGCAAGTGCGAGAAAAACCATCTCATTACTTGCCCGTGATACGGCGATGGCGATCCAGAAAGGGCACACCATGAAGATCCGTCAGCTTGTCATCCGTTCCTTGTGCTTGCTCGGCCTGTGGCTGGGCTTGGGATTGGAGGTCCACGCGCAAACGGACAAGGTGACCTATGTCTACACCGATCCGCAGGGCACGCCGTTGGTGGAGGCGGACGTATCGGGTAATGTTATCGCGCGGTACGACTACACGCCCTACGGCAGTTCGGTCGCATCGCTGGGGAGTCCGCCGGACGGGCCTGGCTATACCGGACACGTGAACGATCCGGAGACTGGGCTGGTGTACATGCAGGCACGGTACTACCAGCCGGTTGGGCGGTTCTTGAGTCCGGATCCGGTAGCGCCGGAGCCGGGTAACCTCTTTGGATTCAATCGATACGCCTACGCCAATAACAACCCAATCACGAATACCGACCCGACTGGCAGAGAATCGGCAGAGATCTCGTATGAGACGACAAAATCCCTGACGGAGGCAATGAACCAGCGTCATGACCCTAAGGAGGCAAAGGCGGGGTTGATCATGATGGGGGTTGTGTATGGGGGCGCGGTGGCCATTGTGGCTGGACCAGAGATGACGGCTGTCGGAGCGGTCCGTGCGTATCGTGCATGGAAATTCGAGCGGTCATTGAACCAAGTCAGAAAACGACTGGATGGATGGACGGAAACCCCGAACAAAAAGGGAGTGGGAAGCCGCTTTGAAGATCCAGCAAACCCAAAGGGAAATAGAGTGAGGGTTGATATGGGTACGCCTGATCATGTGTATCCATCACAGCGCGTTGATCATGTGGTCGAGCAGCGTAATGGGTCTACAGTGGATGCAAATGGTAAGCCGATAATATCGAATAAGCCGACATCCACCCCAGAGGCGCATACCCCTCTTAAGACATGGCTGAATAAAAATGGCTAACCGTATCGAGCATGGCGACATGGACATAACTGCGCCACGGAAGAGGCTTGAGATGATCTCCTTGCTTGATGAGTTGTCTGATAAAAGCAAGCAAGACCACTTATGGTTGATGCACGAAGACTATCCATCTTCGTCTGGAATAGATGATGTTTTTCATTTTTTCTTCGATGATACTGACCTGAATAAGGATGTTGATTCGGAAATTGGCCGTATATTAAAAGATCAAGTTGAGGCTGTCGTAATCAGTAATGTCTGTAATGCCTTGGATCAATTGTTTCAGAAATTGGGTGATGCTGATTCAAGCGTGTATATGTCTGATCCCGCGTGGTTATCCTTGATGCACCTTGCACAAGCTGCACTGATAGTCTTGCGGGATTCAGAATAGAGATGAGCGTAAGATTGGGTTCCGGAAGAGAGTGTGCTGTGACTAAGTGCGCCAGCGCTTCGGAGAGGGGGCGGCCGCGAACTAGATAGGCTAGATGGCAGCATCCGTGGTTGCTGCTGTGCGGCTTGGGTGTTGCGATCGCACCGTAGCGCTTGCAGGCAACGCATCAGTTCGCCTCGAACGCACCACGCAGCCACTGCATGCGCGCGTCGGCAGCAGAGCCGTCGTAGCTCACCACGTCGAATCGGCAGGCGCGTTGCGCGTGTTGCGGATGGGCGGCCAGCCACAGTTGCGCGGTGCGGATCAGCTTGTCCTGCTTGCTGCGGGTGATCGAGGCGAGTGCGTCGCCGTGGCCGGCGCGCACGCGGTAGCGCACTTCGACGAACACGATGGTGTCGCCGTCGAGCATGACGAGGTCGAGTTCGCCGTGGCGGGTGGTGTAGTTGCGCGCGAGTGGTTTCAGGCCGGCGCGTTCGAGCTCGGCGCCGGCGCGCTGCTCGAACGCGGCGCCGGTGCTGCGCATCAGCCGGCCGACGAGGCGGCCGCCGGCTGTTCGCTGCTGCTGGCCGGTGCCGGTGCCGGTGCGGTGCCGGACGGTACGGGCTGGTCGTCCACCTGCAGGCTGCCGCCCAATGGGCGGGCGAGGCCGTTCTGGAATTTCGCCCAGATCAGCACGCGGCGGATGCGGCCGAACTGGTCGGCGGTGAGCTGGCCGCTGGCGCCGGGCAGGTAGCTGCCGGGGTGGTCGCGCAGCCAGTCCAGGTAGGGCACCAGGTTCCACGCGTCCATGCCGAACGCGAACAGCCGCGCGCTGCCGTCGCGTGCGGCGGGCAGCAGGGTGGCGATGTCGTCGTGGTGCGGCAGGCCGGGCTGGGCGTCGAACAGCCAGGGCGCGTCGCAGAATTCCACGCCGTTGAGGTCGCCGTCGGCGGTGGGGTTGTCACTACCGGCATAGACGTGCGAGGTGCCGAACACCGGCAGTGCGATCTTGGCGATCTGCAACTGCGGCAGCAGCAGGCGCGCCTGGTTTGGGCGCATGCTGATGAAGATGCCGGCGTCGCTCGCCGTCGTGGATGCGACGGCGCTCGTGCTGGCGCTGCTGGCGGGGTTGGAAGTGTCGGGTGTCGCGGCGCCTGGCGTGGCGCTGGCGGGCAGGTGCAGGTTGGCGATCAGGTTGGCGTAGTTCGCGCCGCCGGCGGGCAGCGTGGCCATGCCGGTGACCTCGCCGCCGCGGGCGAGCAGTTCGGCCTTGAACGCGCCGGCGGCGCGCTGGGCGAAGTCGTCGCTGGAGATCACCACGTAAGCCTGGTGCAGGCCGCGTTCGATCATGTGGTCGGCGGCCTGGGCACCCTCGGTTTCCGGCAGCAGGCCGAATTCGCTGGCATCGGTCGCGGGCAGCTGCTTGCTGTCGGGGTGATTCAGCGCCAGCACCGGCACCGGCAGCTTGGGCTGGCCGAACAGTGCAGCCACCGCGCCGCGGGTGAGCGGGCCGACCACCAGTTGCGCGCCGTCGCTGGCCGCCTGCTGGTAGGCCTTGAGCGCGCCGTCGGCGCTGCCCTGTGTGTCGTAGATGCGGACCGAGGCGCGCGGTGCGTGGGTGCGGGCGTCTTCCGCATAGGCGGCGAAGAAGCCCTCGCGGATCGCGTCGCTGGCAGCGGCGAAGGCACCGCTGGTGGGCAGCAGCAAGGCCACGCGGGCGGGCATCTTGTAGCCCTCGCGCACCTCGGCATTGGCGCCGGGCAGCAGGGTGCCCACCGGCTGCTGCAGCGAGGGCGGTGGCTGCGCCACGGCGACGCCGAGCTGGCTGAGTGCCTCGTTGGTCCACGACAGCATGCGGTCGCCCGGCTTCATCGCGGCGGCGCGCTGCTTCAGCGAGGCCACGTCGAGCTGGGTCAGTTCGGCGAGGACCTGCTTGCGGTTCTCCGCGCGATCCAGTCCCTGCAGGCTGTCGTCCATCTGCACGCGGGTGCGCGCGGCGCCCCAGTGGTCGCCGCTGGCGGACTGGGCGCGGGCGCGCAACTCGTACAGGCGCAGCTGCAGCTTGCCCGGTACGGCGACGGTGGGCTGGGTGGTGAGCCGCAGCGCGGTGGCCGCGTCGTGGTGGCGCAGCGCGAGGTCGGCACGCAACAGGTCGAAGCGCACCGCGTCGTCGCCTTGCAGGTTGGCGCGCTTGATCTGCGCCAGCGTGGGCGCGGCGTCGTCGATGCGGCCTTCCTCGCGCCAGGACTCGGCTGCGAGCAGACGGTAATGGTCGGCATGGCCGCCGTATTGCGCGGCCAGCGCGAGATAAGCCTGCGCGGCCTGGTCGAACTGGCCTTGCCGCGCCAGCGCGGCGGCGCCGTCCGCTGCGCTGATCTCGGCGGGCGAAGGTTTCGCGTTGCCGGGGACGCAGCCGCTCAGCGCGAGCGTTCCGGTCAACAACAGGGTCAGGCCGAGGGTCGTCAGGGATGGCCGGGGAACGGAACGCAGGCGCATCGGAGCTCTCTTGTCGGTATTCGCGGCGAGTGTGCGCGATGATAGCCGATCGTTTCCGTGACTCGGGTCCGCAGGAGCTTGCACATGTCATCCGTCCAACCCGGTTGCCTGTGGGTGGTTGCCACACCGATCGGCCATCGCGACGATTTTTCCGCGCGCGCGATCGCGACGTTGCGCGAGGTGGCGGTGATCGCCGCCGAGGACACCCGCCACAGCCGTCCGCTGCTGCTTCACCACAACATCGCCACGCCGCTGCTCGCGCTGCACGAGCACAACGAGCGCGAGGTGGTCGAGGCCGTGGTGCGACGCCTGCAGGGCGGCGAATCGGTGGCGCTGATTTCCGATGCGGGCACGCCGCTGATTTCCGATCCCGGTTTCCGGCTGGTGCGCGCGGCACGCGCGGCGGGCATCCGCTGCGCGCCGGTGCCGGGTGCCTGCGCGGCGATCGCTGCGCTGTCGGTGGCGGGACTGCCCAGCGACCGTTTCGTGTTCGAGGGTTTTTTGCCGCCGAAGTCCGCGGCACGCCGCGCGCGCCTGCAGGAACTGGCGGGCGAGCCGCGTACGCTGATCTTCTACGAATCCTCGCATCGCGTCGCCGAGAGTCTGGCCGACATGCGCGCGGTGTTCGGCGACGGGCGTGAGGCGGTGCTGGCGCGCGAACTCACCAAGCTGTTCGAGACGGTGCTCGACGAGCCGCTGGCGCAACTCGCCGAACGCGTGGCGAACGATCCGGACCAGCAGCGCGGCGAATGCGTGATCCTCGTCGCCGGCCGCGGCGAGGAAGCCGATGCGAAGCTTGCCGAAGGCCAGCGCATCTTCGCGATCCTGCGCGAGGAACTGCCGCCGGCGAAGGCCGCCAAGCTCGCGGCGGCGATCAGTGGCGCGCCGCGCAAGCTTCTATATGAGGGGTAGTGTGGGTTGGCACCGATGGGAGTCGATGCAGCGCCGGGCACCCTCTCCCGATGGGAGAGGGAAAGTTGTTGGCGCTATCGCGCTACAATCCTCGATGGAGTCGGCCGGACAGTCGCGTCGCGCGCAAGCGCATCGAGGAAAGTCCGGGCTCCACAGGGCAGAGTGCCAGGTAACACCTGGGCGGCGTGAGCCGACGGCCAGTGCAACAGAGAGCAGACCGCCGATGGCCCGCAAGGGCACAGGCAAGGGTGAAAGGGTGCGGTAAGAGCGCACCGCGTACGGGGCCAACGCCGTACGGCACGGTAAACCCCACTCGGAGCAAGACCAAATAGGGGGACATTGGCGCGGCCCGCGTCGTCCCCGGGTAGGTTGCTGGAGCCAGGCGGCGACGCCTGGCCGAGAGGAATGACTGTCGCGCCGCAAGGCGTACAGAACCCGGCTTACAGGCCGACTCCACCTTTCCCTTCCCAGTCCCGGCGCGCCACGCGTGCGCCGGGACTGGCCATGGGTGCGTGCATGCGGCCGCGCATGGTGCGAGGTGAACAGCGGTTCATGCCCAACCGCTCCCGCCGGCGCAAGGAGCGGGTTTTTGCGATCCGCTGGGACGGATGCGTTGCAGAAAAATTTCCCTGCATTCAAGCACCTTGGGGATGTTCCTCAGGAAGTGCTGGAAACGCCGCCACAACTTCGCCTTTCTCCTTGATTCACAAGCAAAAATCCCTTGACAGTCTCAGGGGGCGAGACTATCGTGGCTTTCAGTGTGAAATCGTGGGTTTTCGTGGAGTCTATTGCGTGTTCCAGGGCGAAACCGCCATCACCGTCGACGACAAGGGCCGCCTGGCCATACCGACCGCGTATCGCGAGTTGGTGGCCGGTGCCTGCGCGAACCGGCTGGTGGTCACCTACAACCCGTTCGAGCCGGGCTGCCTGTGGCTGTTCCCGCACGAGGAGTGGGAGAAGGTGCGCGACCAGGTCAACGCGCTGTCCAAGGTGGTCAAGTCGCACCGCGACATGCAGATGAAGATCGTCGGTGCCGCCGCGGTGGTGGAACCCGACGGCGCCGCGCGCATCCTGCTGCCGGCCAGTCAGCGCGCGACCACCGGCATCGAGAAGAAGGCGGTCCTGCTGGGCATGGGCAACAAGTTCGAGCTGTGGAGCGAACAGGCCCACCTGGCCAAGATCCGCCAGACCATCGGCGAAGACGAAATCACCAACGAGATGGCCGCGCTGCAGCTGTAGTGCGGCGCACGTTTTTGCGGGCGGGATACGGGACGGGAGGTGCGGCATGGCCGAGTTGCGGCACATCCCGGTAATGCTGGACGAAGCGGTGGAGGGCCTTGCCGTGCAGGCAGGCGGGCGTTATCTGGATGGCACGTTCGGACGCGGCGGTCACGCACGCGCCGTGCTGTCACGCCTTGGCCCCGGCGGCCGCTTGCTGCTGATGGATCGCGATCCGCAGGCCATCGCCACGGCGCAGGCGACGTTCGCCGCCGAGCCGCGCGTGTCTATCCGCCATGCAAACTTCGCCAGCCTGGCCGACTGGGACGAGACCGCCGCCGGCCTCGACGGCGTGCTGCTCGACCTCGGCGTCTCCTCGCCGCAACTGGACGAGGCCGCGCGCGGCTTCAGCTTCATGGCCGACGCGCCGCTGGACATGCGCATGGACACCACCCAGGGCGAGAGCGCGGCGGACTTCCTCGCCCATGCTCCCGAGCGCGAGATCGCCGACGTGCTGTGGCAGTACGGCGAGGAGCGCTTCAGCCGCAAGATCGCCCGGGCCATCGTGGAACGCCGCGTGGAAAGCCCGCTCACCCGCACCGGCGAACTGGCCGCGCTGATCGAGCGTGTGGTGGGTCGGCGCGAGCCGGGCAAACATCCGGCCACGCGCAGCTTCCAGGCGCTGCGCATCCGCGTGAACGGCGAACTGGATTCGGTGCGACGCGGGCTGGATGCCGCGCTGGCGCGCCTGAAGCCCGGCGGCCGGCTCGCGGTGATCAGCTTCCACTCGCTGGAAGACCGCATCGTCAAGCAGTTCATCCGCGACCATTCCGGCCGCGTGCTGGGCAACCGGCGCGGCCCGCCGGTGGCCGCGAAGTCGGCCGAACTGGTCGCGGTGGGCAAGGCGCAGTTTCCCTCCGAGGCCGAGCTCGTCGCGAATCCGCGCGCCCGTTCCGCCGTGTTGCGGGTGGCGCAGAAGGTGGGCTCCGCATGAGGCTGATCCAGTCCCTCTTCATACTCGCGCTGCTGGCCGCCGTGCTGGCCAGCGCGATCAGCGTGGTGTGGGCGCGCCACGAGAGCCGCGTGCTGTTCGTCAAGCTCACCGCGCTGCAGAACCAGCGCGACGACATGAACATCGAATACGGCAAACTCGAACTGGAGCAGGCCACGTTCGCCGAGCCGCGCCGCATCGACGAAGAGGCGCGGCAGCAGCTGGGCATGCTCGATCCGCGCCCGCAAGACATCCGGTTGCTGCGCCGATGAACTGGCGCGACCGCACCCGCCCGCAGCCGCAGCGCGCCACGCCGTCACCGGGCCGCCGGCGCGGCGCCGGCCCCAGCGCGCGCAAGCGCATGGTGCTGGTGGCGGGCGTGCTCGGCCTGGTCTCGCTGGGCCTGGTGGCGCGCGCGTTCGACCTGCAGGTGGTGCGCAAGCAGTTCTACCAGAAGCAGGGCGACGCGCGTTTCCTGCGCGAAGTGCCGATCCCGGTCTCGCGCGGCACCATCTTCGACCGCAACGGCGAGCCGCTGGCGGTGTCCACGCCGGTCACCTCGATCTGGGCCAACCCGGCCGAGGTGCTTGCCAACGACGACCGCATCCCCGCGCTGGCCAAGGCGCTGGGCGGCAACGCGGCCGACATCAAGAGTTATCTCGAAGCGCGCGCGAGTCGCGAGTTCGTCTACCTGCGCCGGCAGATGGCGCCGGAGGCGGCGCAAGCCGTGCTCGATCTCGACATCCCCGGCGTCAACGGCCAGCGCGAGTTCAAGCGCTTCTACCCGTCGGGCGAAGTCACCGCGCACGTCCTGGGCTTCACCAACATCGACGACCACGGCCAGGAGGGCCTGGAACTGGCCTACGACGACTGGCTGGCCGGCAAGCCCGGCGCCAAGCGCGTGATCCGCGACGGCAAGGGCCACATCGTCGAGGATCTCGAACAGGTGCGTGCGCCCAAGCCGGGGCAGAACCTCACGCTCAGTGTCGATCGCGGCATCCAGTTCCTCGCGTACAACGAGCTGAAGTCCACGCTGGACAAGTTCCAGGCCGCTTCCGGTTCGATCGTGGTGCTCGACGTGCGCACCGGCGAGATCCTGGCGATGGCCAGCATGCCGACGTTCAACCCGAACGCGGTGACCGGCAGCAAGCCGGCGCAGCGGCGCAACCGCGCGCTCACCGACGTGGTCGAGCCCGGTTCCACGATGAAGGCGCTCACCCTGGCGGCGGCGCTGTCCAGCGGCAAGTACACGCCGACCGGCCCGATCATCGATACCGGCAACGGCCACTGGTACTTCTACGGCCACGACATCCGCGACGACGACCCGAACGGCCTGCTCACCCCCACCGGCGTGCTCACCCGCTCCAGCAACGTGGGTGCGGCGAAGATCGCGATGACGCTGGACACGCCGCTGATGTACGACACCTACCGCGCGTTCGGCCTGGGCAACAGCACCGGCAGCGGCTTTCCCGGCGAGGCCTCCGGCTACCTCAAGATCGGCCGCGATTGGCGCCCGCTGGAAAAGGCGATCATGGCCTACGGCTATGGCCTGAACGTCACTCCGCTGCAGCTGGCCAACGCCTACGCCACCATCGCCGACGGCGGCGTGATGCACACGCCCACCTTCATCAAGGGCGACGACAGCGCGGGCAGGCAGATCATCTCGCCGCAGGTGGCGCACGAGCTGGTCAGCATGCTGGAGACGATCACCGGTCCCGGCAGCACCGGCGCGCGCGCGCGCATCGCGAACTACAGCGTGGCGGGCAAGACCGGCACCTCGCACCAGGCGATCGCCGGCGGCTACTCCAAGAGCACCTACAACTCGCTGTTCGTCGGCATCGTGCCGGCCAGCAACCCGCGCCTGGTGACCGCGGTGGTGATCAACGGCACCACCGGCAAGAACGGCTACTTCGGCGGCACCGTGTCGGCGCCGGCCTTCGCCGCGGTGACCAGTGGCGCGCTGCGCCTGCTCGACATCCCGCCGGACAACATCGGCCGCTGGTACGTGGGCGGTCCGCTGCAGGGCAACGGTGGCCTGGTCGGCAGCCAGACGCCGGTCACGCCGGCGGTCAACGACGTGCCGATCCAGGAGGCGCCGGTCGACGAGGCGCCGACGGAAGGAGGCGCGCCATGAGCACCGGCCATCTCGACCAGCTGCTGCTGGGCCTCGCCGACGCGCCGCTGGCCGCCACGCCGGGTGCCGCGCGCATCGTGGTGTCCGGGCTGACGCTGGACTCGCGCAAGGTGCGCCGCGGCGACGCCTTCCTCGCCTTGCGCGGCACGCAGAGCCACGGCATCCAGTTCGCCGCCGGCGCGGTGCAGCGCGGCGCGGAAGTGGTGCTGGCCGAAGGGCCGGCGATCGGGATCGAGCCGCTGGACGTGCCGGTGCTGTGGATCGACGGCCTGCACGGCCTGGTCGGCGAGATTGCCGCGCGCTTCCACGGGCGTCCGTCCGAAGCGCTGCGCGTGATCGGCGTCACCGGCACCAACGGCAAGACTTCCACCGTGCAGTTGCTGGCGCAGGCACTGACCTTCCTCGGCCATCGCGCCGCGAGCATCGGCACCCTGGGCGCCGGCCTGCACGGCCGGCTGCGCGAAGGCGAGCGCACCACGCCGGACGCGATCAGCGTGCACGGCCTGCTGGCCGAGTTCCGCGACGCCGGCGCCACCCACGTGGCGATGGAAGTGTCCTCGCACGCGCTGGAACAGGGCCGGGTCGGCGCGGTGGATTTCGAAGTCGCCGCGTTCACCAACCTCACCCGCGACCATCTGGATTACCACGGCAGCATGGAAGCCTACGGCGCGGCGAAGGCGAAGCTGTTCGCCTGGCCGGGGCTGCGCGCCGCGGTCGTCAACGGCGACGACGCGTTCGGCGTGCAACTGCTGGAACAGCTGCCGGCCGGCGTGCGCGCCCTGCGCGTGAGCGCGCACGGCGATGCCTCGGCGGACGTGGTGGCCAGCAACGTGGTCAGTTCCGCCGAGGGCCTGGCCTTCGTGCTGCGCACGCCCTGGGGTACGCATACGCTGAAGAGCCACCTGCTGGGCCTGTTCAACGTGGCCAACCTGCTCACGGTGGCGGCCTGCCTCGGCGCGCTGGACGAGCCGTTCGAGCGTATCGTCGCCGCGCTGGAGAACCTGCAGCCGGTCAACGGGCGCATGAGCCGGCTCGGCGGCCGCCACGGCCTGCCGCTGGTGGTGGTGGATTACGCGCACACGCCCGACGCGCTGGAGCAGGTGCTGACCGCCGTGCGCGCGCATTGCCGCGGGCGGCTGATCTGCGTGTTCGGCTGCGGCGGCGAGCGCGACGCGGGCAAGCGCCCGCTGATGGGTGCGATCGCGGCGCGGCTGGCCGACGTGGCGATCGTCACCGACGACAACCCGCGCGGCGAGAACGGCGACGCGATCGTGGCGCAGATCGTGGCCGGCATGGGCGCGGCGCGCGAATACGGCGTGCAACGCGACCGCGCCGTCGCGATCGGGCAGGCGCTGGAGATGGCGGCGGCCAACGACGTGGTGGTGATCGCCGGCAAGGGGCACGAAACCTACCAGGAGAGCGCGGCCGGCAAGCGCCCGTTCGACGACATGCTGGTCGCGCGCGCGGCCCTGGAGCGGCGCGCATGATGCGGCTCTCCGCCATCGCGATGTGGACCCACGGCCGCCTGCTCGGCGACGACGCCGCGGTGGGCGGGGTCGCCATCGACACCCGCAAGCTGAAAGCCGGCGACCTGTTCGCCGCGTTCAAGGGCGAGCACGTGGACGGCCACGACTATCTCGCGCAGGCCGCCGCCGCCGGCGCCTCGGGCGCACTGGTGTCGCGCAAGCTGGACAGTCCGTTGCCGCAGGTGCTGGTGGACGACGTTGAAGCGGCGCTGGGCGACTTCGCCAGCGCAGTGCGCGCGCAGCGCCATGCACGGGTGATCGGCATCACCGGCTCCAACGGCAAGACCACGGTGAAGACGCTCGTCGCTTCCATCCTGTCGCTGCACGGGCGCACCCACGTCAGCGTGGGCAGCTTCAACAACGAGATCGGCCTGCCGCTGACCCTGCTGGCGATGCCGGAAGACGCCGAGTACGCGGTGCTGGAGATGGGCGCGGGCAAGCCCGGCGACATCGCCTATCTTGCCGCCATCGCGCGGCCCGAAATCGGCCTCGTCAACATCATCGCGCCCGCGCATCTTGAGCGCATGGGCAGCGTGGAAGGCGTGGCCGAAACCAAGGGCGCGCTGTACCAGGCACTGCCGGCGGACGGCGTGGCCATCATCAATGCGGACGACACGTTCGCCGGTTTCTTCGCGGGCCTGGCCGGCACGCGCCGCGTGCTGCGCTTCGGGCTGGAACACAAGGCCGACGTGGGCGCCGATATCGTGGAGCAGCGCGCGGACGGTTCGCGCTTCGTGCTGAGCACGCCGGAAGGCGACGCCGAGGTGAATCTCGCGCTGCCCGGTCGCCACAACGTGGCGAACGCGCTGGCGGCGGCTTCCATCGCGCTGGCGCTGGACGTGCCGCTGGCCACCATCGTGGCGGGACTGGAACAGGCGCGTGCGGTCGCCGGTCGCCTGCGCCGCGTGATCTTGCCCGGCGGCGTCACGCTGATCGACGACAGCTACAACGCCAACCCCAGCTCGATGGCCGCGGCGATAGCCACGCTGGCGCTGGCCGACGGCGAACGCTGGCTGGCGCTGGGCGACATGGCCGAGCTGGGCGCCGACGCCCGCGCGCTGCATGCCGGCGTGGGCGCGAAGGCGCGCGAACGCGGCATCGAGCGGCTGTTCGCCGTTGGTCCGCTGGGTGCGGCAACGGTCGAGGCGTTCGGCACGGGTGGTGAGCACTACGCCGACAAGGCCGCGCTGATCGCCGCGCTGAAAGCCGGCCTGCACGGTGGCGTGACCTGCCTGGTCAAGGGCTCGCACTCCGCGGGCATGGACGAAGTGGTGCGGGCGCTGGAAGGCGCGTCCGAACATGCCGTCACGAAGCCGGAGGGCGCATCCGATGCTGCTTGAACTCGCGGACTGGATGGCGCGGCACTTCACCACGCTGCACCTGTTCCAGTACATCACCTTCCGCACCATCATGGCCGCGCTCACCGCGCTGGCGGTGTCGCTGCTGCTGGGCCCCGCGTTGATCCGCAAGCTGGCGGCGCTGAAGGCGGGCCAGGTGGTGCGCAGCGACGGTCCGCAGACGCATCTGTCCAAGGCCGGCACGCCGACCATGGGCGGCGTGATGATCCTGCTCGCGGTCACCGTCGCCACGCTGCTGTGGGCCGACCTGCACAATCGCTACGTGTGGGTGGTGCTGGCGGTGATGCTGGCGTTCGGCGTGATCGGTTTCTACGACGACTACCGCAAGCTGGTGCTGAAGGACAGCCGCGGCCTCGCCTCGCGCTGGAAGTATTTCTGGCAGTCGGTGTTCGGCCTGTGCGCGGCGCTGTTCCTGTTCTTCACCGCGCCGCACGCGGTCGGCAACGCGCCGGTGGCGGAGACCGCGCTGTACGTGCCGCTGTTCAAGCACGTGGCGATTCCGCTGGGCGCGTTCTTCGTGGTGGTGGCGTATTTCATCGTGGTGGGCTTCTCCAATGCGGTGAACCTCACCGACGGCCTCGACGGCCTCGCGATCATGCCCACCGTGCTGGTCTCCGGCGCGCTGGGCGTGTTCGCCTACCTCGCCGGCAACAAGCTGTTCTCCGAATACCTGGGCATTCCCTCGATCCCCGGTGCGGGCGAGCTGGCCATCTACTGCGGCGCGTTGGCCGGTGCCGGGCTGGGCTTCCTGTGGTTCAACACCTACCCGGCGCAGGTGTTCATGGGCGACGTGGGTGCGCTGGCGATCGGCGCCGCGCTGGGCTGCATCGCGGTGATCGTGCGCCAGGAGATCGTGTTGCTGGTGATGGGCGGTGTGTTCGTGCTGGAGACCGCCTCGGTGATGATCCAGGTGGCCAGCTTCAAGCTCACCGGCAAGCGCGTGTTCCGCATGGCGCCGATCCACCACCACTTCGAGCTCAAGGGCTGGCCCGAGCCGCGGGTGATCGTGCGCTTCTGGATCATCAGCGTCGTGCTGGTGCTGATCGGCCTCGCCACGTTGAAGGTGCGCTGAGATGTTCGGCTTCGGTCCATCGCAGGCGATCAAGCGGCAGGGGCCACGCGGCAGCTACGACCTGTGGCTGCTGGTCGCGCTGGTCGGCCTGGCCAGCATCGGCGTGGTGATGGTGACCTCCAGCTCGATCGCGGTGGCCGACAGCAGCCATGTGGGCGCGTTCTATTACCTGAAGAAGGACCTGCTGTTCCTGGCGCTGGGCGCGGTGGCGGCCGGCATGGCGATGCGCACCGAGCTGAAGCTGCTTGAGAAGTACGCGTTCCACCTGATGCTGATCGCCTTCGTGCTGCTGCTGGCGGTGTTCGTGCCGCACCTGGGCATGCGCATCAACGGCGCGCACCGTTGGCTGAACCTGGTGGTGACCAGCTTCCAGCCGGTGGAGGCGGTAAAACTCATTCTGGTGGTCTACCTCGCCAGCTACCTGGTGCGCCACCGCGACAGCATCGAGACGAAGTTCCTCGGCCTGATCAAGCCGATCGCGGTGGCCGGCATCATCGTGCTGCTGCTGCTGGCGCAGCCCGACTTCGGTTCGGCCACGCTGGTGATCTCGGTGACCATCGCGATGGTCTGGCTGGGTGGCGCGCGGCCGATCTACCTGTTCGTGATGGGCTTGCCGCTGATGCCGCTGCTGGTGATCGCGGCGACCGGCGAGAGCTACCGCGTGAAGCGGCTCACCTCGTTCATGAATCCGTGGGAACACCCGTTCACCGACGGCTTCCAGCTCACCCAGTCGCTGATGGCGATCGGCCGCGGCGAGTGGACCGGCGTGGGCCTGGGTTCCAGCGTGCTGAAGCTGTCCTACCTGCCCGAGGCGCACACCGACTTCATCTTCGCGGTGATCGGCGAGGAGCTGGGTCTGGTCGGCGTGATGCTGGTGATGGGCCTGTTCGCGCTGGCGGTGGGGCGCGGCCTGTATCTGGGCCTCAAAGGGGTCGAGGTGGGCCAGCGCTTCGCCGGCTACGTCGCGTTCGGCATCTCGCTGATGCTGGCGATGCAGGCGATCGTCTCGGTGGGCGTGAACCTCGGTGCATTGCCGACCAAGGGCCTCACCCTGCCGCTGATCAGCTACGGCGGTTCGTCAATGGTGCTGACCTGCGCGATGGCCGGTGTGCTGCTGCGCGCCACCTGGGAGATCAATCGCGCGCTGGACGCGCGGCAGATGGCCAAGCGCATGCCGGAGGCGGTGGCGGCGCCGGACGTGAACGACGCGGTGCGTCCGCGCGAGGCGGCGGTGGCATGAATACCGCGCAGCGTCCCGTGCTGATCATGGCCGGTGGCACTGGCGGCCACATCTTCCCCGGCCTCGCCGTGGCCGAGACACTGCGCGCGCAAGGCGTGCCGGTGGCTTGGCTGGGCGCGGTGGGCGGCATGGAGACGAAGGTGGTGCCGGCGCACGGCATCGAGCTGCACGCCATCCGCGTGGGCGGTTTGCGCGGCAAGGGCTGGAAGACGCGCCTCACGGCGCCGCTGATGCTGGTGCGCGCGCTGCTGTCCGCGTTCGGCGTGCTGCGCAAGCTCAAGCCGCGCAGCGTGCTGTCTATGGGCGGCTATGTGGCCGGCCCCGGCGGTCTGGCCGCCCGCCTGCTGCATCGCCCGTTGCTGGTGCACGAGCAGAACCGCGTGGCCGGTTTCACCAACCGCAAGCTCGCCGCGCATGCGCAGCGCGTGCTGGCCGGTTTCGCCGACGCGCTGCCGAACGCGGAGTGGGTGGGCAACCCGGTGCGCGGCGCAATCGCTGCGCTGGGGTCGCCGGCGCAGCGTTTTGCGGGTCGAGCAGGCCATGCGCGCCTGCTGGTGCTGGGAGGCAGCCTCGGCGCGCGCGCACTGAACCTCACGCTGCCGCAGGCGCTGGCGTTGCTGCCGCCGGAGCGTCGCCCGGAGGTGCTGCACCAGTGCGGCAACCGCGGCCTCGACGAGGCACGCGCGGCATACGCGAAGGCCGGCATCGAGGCGCAGGTGGTGCCCTTCATCGAGGACATGGCGGGCACCTACGGCTGGGCCGACCTCGCGGTCTGCCGCGCCGGCGCGCTGACCCTGGCCGAGCTCACCGCGGCCGGGCTGGGCGCGGTGCTGGTGCCGTTCCCGCACGCGGTGGACGACCACCAGACCCGCAATGCCGAGGCGCTGGTCGCCGCCGGCGCCGCCGAACTGATACAGGAACGCGATTTGAACGTGGAACAACTTGCGCAGCGCCTGGACGCGCTGCTGGCCGACCGCGTGCGCCTGCTCGCGATGGCCGAAGCCGCCCGCACGCTGGCCAAGCCCGACGCGGCCGACGTGATTGCCCGCGCCTGCCTGGAGGTGGCCGCATGACCCCGCGTCGCCTGCTCGCGCACGAAGACCTGATGACCACATTCCGCCGCGTGCATTTCATCGGCATCGGCGGCGTGGGCATGAGCGGCATCGCCGAGGTGCTGCACAACCTGGGTTATGCGGTGTCGGGTTCGGACAAGGCGAACTCGCCCACCGCGCAGCGTCTCGCGCGGCTGGGACTGGTGGTGCACACGGGCCACGACGCCGCGAACGTGGGTGACGCCGACGTGGTGGTGACTTCCAGCGCGATCAAGCCGGACAATCCCGAGCTGCTCGCCGCGCGCGCCGCGCGCATCCCGGTGATCCCGCGTGCGGAGATGCTGGGCGAACTGATGCGCTTCCGCCGTGGCATCGCGATCGCCGGCACGCACGGCAAGACCACGACGACCAGCCTGGTCGCCAGCGTGCTGGCCGAGGCGAACTACGACCCCACCTTCGTGATCGGCGGCCAGCTCAATGCGGCCGGCGCGAACGCGCGGCTGGGCACCGGCCAGTATCTGGTCGCCGAGGCCGACGAGTCGGACGGCTCCTTCCTGCTGCTGTCGCCGGTGATCGCCGCGGTCACCAACGTCGACGCCGATCATCTGGAGAACTACCACGGCGACTTCGCCGAGGTGAAGAAGGCCTTCGCCGATTTCCTGCACCGGCTGCCGTTCTACGGCCTCGCCGTGCTGTGCGTGGATGACGCGGAAGTGGCCGAGCTGGCGAAGACCACCACGCGCCGCGTGATGACCTACGGCATCGCCACGGCGGACGCCGACGTGCGCGCCTCCAACGTGTCGCAGCACGGTTTCGAGATGCACTTCGACCTGCACCTGCCGGGCCGCGCCGAGGCGCTGCCGGTGACGCTGAACCTGCCAGGGCGGCACAACGTGCTCAACGCACTGGCCGCCGCCAGCATCGGCTGGCAGCTTGGCGTGGGTGCGGAGGCGATCGCCCGCGCGCTGGCGAGCTTCCAGGGCGTGGGCCGGCGTTTCCATCGCCGTGGCGAGATCGCGCTGGATCACGGCACGGCCCTGCTGGTGGACGATTACGGCCACCACCCCAGCGAGTTGGCCGCGGTGTTCGCCGCGGCGCGCGGCGGCTGGCCGGAACGGCGGCTGGTGGTGGGCTTCCAGCCGCATCGCTACAGCCGCACGCGCGACTTGCTGGACGACTTCGCGAACGTGCTGGCCGAGGCCGACGTGCTGGTGCTCACCGAGGTGTACCCGGCCGGCGAGGCGCCGATCGCCGGCGCCGACGGCCGCGCGCTGGCGCGTGCGGTGCGCGCGCGCGGCAAGGTCGACCCGGTGCTGGTCGAGCATCCGCGCGAACTCAAGGACACCTTGCCGACGCTGCTGCGCGACGGCGACCTGCTGCTGCTGCTCGGCGCCGGCGACATCGGCGCGGCGGCGGTGGAACTCGCGCAGCTGGGCCAACTGAAGACCAAAGGAGCCGCCTGATGGCCGTCACGACGAATCCTGCCTCGCGCATCTCGAACCCCGCAGACTTCGGCCGCGTCGCCGTGGTGATGGGCGGCAGCTCGGCGGAGCGCGAGGTCTCGCTGGATTCCGGTCGCAACGTGCTGGCCGCGCTCAAGGCGCGCGGCGTGGACGCGCACGCGATCGACGGCATCCCGGCGCTGCTCGACGCGCTGCGCGCCGGCCACTTCGCACGCGTGTTCAACATCCTGCACGGCCAGCACGGCGGCGGCGAGGACGGCGTGCTGCAGGGCGCGCTGGAATCGCTCAACGTGCCGTACACCGGCTCGGGCGTGCTCGGCTCGGCGCTGTCGATGGACAAGCCGCGTTCCAAGCGCGTGTGGCAGTCGCTGGGCCTGCCCACGCCGAAGTTCGTGGCGCTGGCGCGCGGCGCCGACGCCGCAGCGGTGCACGCGGCGGCGCGCACGATCGGCTTTCCGTTGATCGTGAAGCCGGCCTGCGAAGGCTCCAGCGTGGGCGTCACCCGCGTGTTCGAGGAGACGCAGCTGGACAGCGCGGTCGAGCTGGCGGCGAAGTACCCCGGCGACCTGCTGATGGAAACCCTGATCGAGGGCGACGAGCTGACCGTCGGCATCCTCGGTCGCGAGGTGCTGCCCTCCATCCACATCGTGCCGAAGGGCGCGTTCTACGATTACAACGCGAAGTACATCGCCGAGGACACGCAGTACCTGTGCCCCGGCCTGCAAGGCGATGCCGAAAGCGGGCTGCGCGCGCTGGCGCTGCAGGCGTTCGACGCGCTGGGCTGCGCCGGCTGGGGCCGGGTCGACGTGATGCGCGACCGCCAGGGCCGCAACTGGCTGCTGGAAGTGAACACCGCGCCGGGCATGACCTCGCACTCGCTGGTGCCCAAGGCGGCCCGCGCCGCCGGCGTCGACTACGAGACGCTGTGCTGGCGCGTGCTCGAGACGAGCTTCCGGGAGGGTGCATGAGGGGAAGCGTCCGCCTCGTCGCCTGGTGCCTCGCCATCGCCCTGGTGGCGCTGCCGGTCGTCGGCGTGCTGCACGGCTGGTTCGCCGCCGGTCGCTGGCCGGTGACGCAGCTCACGGTGCAGGGCGAGTTCCGGCACGTGAACATGGACGAGATCCGCGCCGCCGTGCTGCCGCGGCTGGGCAAGGGCTTCTTCGCGCTGAACCTCGACAGCGTTCAGCAGGCGGTGGCGGCGCTGCCGTGGGTGGAATCGGTGGAGGCGCGCAAGCGCTGGCCGGACACCTTGCAGCTGCGCGTGATCGAGCGCCAGCCGTTCGCGCGCTGGAACGACAAGCAGCTGATCAGCCGGCAGGGCAAGGTGTTCGACGCGCCGATCGGCGTCGCCGATGCCGCCACGCTGCCGGACCTCGAAGGGCCGGACGACCGCCTCGCCGAGGTGGTGAGCTTCTACGCCGACGTGCGCAAGGCCTTCGCCGGCACGCATCTCGCGATCAACGGCGTGGCGCTCACCGCGCGTGGCAGCTGGAGCGTCACCACGGCGAACGGCGCGCGCATCGTGATCGGCGACCGCGATCTCGCCGGCGCACGGCTGCGCCGCTTCCTCGATGTCTATCCGCAATTGATGGCCGGCCACGACGAGGGTTTCGTCTACGCCGACCTGCGCTACACCAACGGGTTCGCCGTGCGCTGGCCGCAACCGGCACCCGCCGCCAAGACCAACGTGACGCGCCGCTCATGAGGACGCCATGCATATGAAGACGCGCAACGACAAGCAGCTGGTGGTCGGCCTCGATATCGGCACCTCCAAGGTGACCGCGATCGTGGGCGAGTACGAGCCGGGCGAGCCGATCACCGTGATCGGCATCGGCACCCATGTGTCGCGCGGCATGCGCAAGGGCATGGTGGTGGACATCGAATCCACCGTGCACTCGATCCAGCGCGCGGTGGAGGAGGCCGAGCTGATGGCCGGCTGCGACATCCGCTCGGTCTGCGCCTCGATCTCCGGCAGCCACCTGGAAACCCGCAACTCGCACGGCAACGCGGCGATCCGCGACCGCGAAGTGACGCCGGGCGACCTGGAGCAGGTGCTGGAGGCGGCCAGCGCGGTGGCGATTCCGGCCGACCACAAGGTGCTCTACAAGGAGCCGCAGGAATACCGCATCGACGGCCAGGACGGCATCCGCTCGCCGGTCGGCATGAGCGGCGTGCGGCTGGAGGCGAACGTGCACCTGGTCACCGGCGCGGCCGCGGCGGTGCAGAACATCACCAAGTCGATCCAGCGCTGCGGGTTGTCGGTGGACGAGCTGGTGCCCTCGGCGCTGGCCAGCGCGAAGGCGGTGCTCACCGACGACGAGCGCGAGCTGGGCGTGTGCCTGGTCGACATCGGTGCCGGCACCACCGACATCGCGATCTACACCCAGGGCTCGATCCGCTACACCGCCTCGCTGCCGATCGGCGGCGACCAGGTCACCGGCGACATCGCCTACGGCGTGCACACGCCGACCGCGCATGCCGAGGAGATCAAGATCAAGTACGCCTGCGCGCAGACCGGGCTGGCGCACGCCGAGGAAACCATCCAGGTGCCCAGCGTGGGCGACCGCCCGCCGCGCCGGCTGGCGCGGCAGGCGCTGGCGCAGAGCGTGCAGGCGCGCTACGAGGAAATCTTCGAGATGGTGCAGGACAAGCTGCGCAGCTCGGGCTATGACAGCCTGGTGGCGGCCGGCGTGGTGCTCACCGGCGGCGCCTCGAAGATGGAGGGCGCGCTGGAGCTGGCCGAGGAGATCTTCCACAAGATGGTGCGCCTGGGCGTGCCGCAGGAGATCAGCGGCCTCGGCGAAGTGATCAGCAGCCCGTTGCACGCCACCGGCGTGGGCCTGCTGCTGCACGGCTCGCGCCACAACGCACCGGTGCGCGGTGGTGCCGGCCCGGCGCTCGGCAACGTCGGCGGCCTGCTCGGCAAGTGGCGCAGCTGGCTTACGAAGAACTTCTGACCGGGTGCCTCGCGAAATGCGAAGCGCCCGGCAGACCCATGGATGGGTTTGCCCGTGATCAGGCATTTGAATGCCTGATCGCGGAGGCCAGTCCGGACATGCGCCGGACTGGCCGACCCGAACGACTGCCAGGACGGCAGTCGCTCGAGCAACGGAATACGGCGGCGCAGGAGGCGCAGCCACGGGCGGCGGGATGTCCGCCCACCACCACGGAGCGACAGGAGTCGCCACCCGCGGTTACAACGACAACAACTCTGGAGGACGGGAAATGTTCGAGCTGATCGAGAAACTTGCACCAAACGCAGTCATCAAGGTCATCGGCGTGGGCGGCGGCGGCGGCAATGCCGTGGCACACATGATCAACGCCAACATCGAGGGCGTGGAGTTCGTCGTCGCCAACACCGATGCGCAGGCGATGACCAGCTGCAACTCGCGTACCCATCTGCAGTTGGGTTCCAACGTCACCAAGGGCCTGGGCGCGGGCGCCAATCCCGAAGTCGGCCGCCAGGCCGCGCTGGAGGACCGCGAGCGCATCGAGGCGATGCTGGAAGGCGCCGACATGGTGTTCATCACCGCCGGCATGGGCGGCGGCACCGGCACCGGTGCGGCGCCGGTGGTGGCCCAGTTGGCCAAGGAGAAGGGCATCCTCACCGTGGCGGTGGTCACCAAGCCGTTCCCGTTCGAGGGCCGCCGCCGCATGCAGGTGGCGATGAAGGGCATCGAGGACCTCAGCCAGCACGTCGACTCGCTGATCACCGTGCCGAACGAGAAGCTGCTCAGCGTGCTGGGCCGCGAGGTCACCCTGATCAACGCGTTCAAGGCCGCCAACAACGTGCTGCAGGGTGCCGTGCAGGGCATCGCCGACCTGATCACCGCGCCGGGCCTGATCAATGTGGACTTCGCCGACGTGCGCACCGTGATGAGCGAGATGGGCCTGGCGATGATGGGCACCGGCACCGCCAGCGGCGACGACCGCGCCCAGGCCGCGGCCGAGGAGGCGATCAAGAACCCGCTGCTGGAGGACGTCAACCTCAACGGCGCCTGCGGCATCCTAGTCAACGTCACCGCCGGTCCCAACCTCACCATGCGCGAATTCGACGAGATCGGGCGCATCATCCACGACTTCGCCAGCGAGGACGCCACCGTGGTGATCGGCACCTCGCTCGACGCCGAGCTGAAGGACGAGGTGCGCGTCACCGTGGTCGCCACCGGCCTCAACCGCGCCCCCGCCTCGCGCAACGTGCGCATCGTGGAGCAGAAGCAGGTCGAGATGCGCCAGCGCCCGCGTCCGGTGGTGCTGCGCACCGGTACCGGCAACGAGGTGGTGGACTATGCCCAGCCGGAACCGTCGATCAGCGCCAATCCGCGCAGCGAGGCTCCGGCCCGCCAGGACAGCGGGCTGGAATACCTGGACATTCCGGCCTTCCTGCGCCGCCAGGCCGACTGAGGTCGTCGACGCCTGAACCGCACGTCCCGTGCTTGTTAAGAAGGAGTGGAACAAAACACCTGTCCAACGGGTCATTGCAGAAACATGAAGGGTGGACTCGGGTCTGTTGCCGCAGTGCGCAGCCGCGCCGGTCAGCGAATGACCGTCTGGCGCGTTCGGGCCTGGAATCCGCAAGACGATGCGTCAGGGAGGGCGCATGACCGGCTGCTTGGGCGAAAGCCCGGATGGCCGATCCGTTACCCCGGTGCCGGAATCCCGTCCCGGCCCGGGGTATCGTGTCGCCCCGCTCGCCTGGCGAGCGGACCATGTTCACGGGTGTGCCTTCCGGGATGAAGGGCGCATGAAGGCTCGACCAGACTGTACGGTACGGTTTGCTATTGCAGCTGGTTAAAACTGTGTTAGCATCCGACCCCTGATTGGCTGCTACTTGGCAGGTACCAACGACAATGATCAAGCAGCGCACGCTCAAGAACATCATCCGCGCCACCGGCGTGGGCCTGCACACCGGCGACAAGGTGTACATGACTCTGCGCCCCGCGGCGCCCAACACCGGCATCGTGTTCCGCCGCACGGACCTCAATCCGCCGGTGGACATCCGTGCGCGGCAGGACAACGTCGGCGACACCCGCCTCTCCACCACGCTGGTGAACGGCGAGGTGCGCGTTGCCACGGTCGAGCACCTGCTGTCGGCGATGGCCGGCCTCGGCATCGACAACGCCTACGTGGATCTGTCGGCGCCGGAGGTTCCCATCATGGATGGGAGTGCCGGCCCGTTCGTGTTCCTGCTGCAGTCCGCCGGCATCGAGGAACAGAACGTGGCCAAGCGCTTCATCCGGATCAAGAAACCGGTGAAGGTGCAGGAAGGCGACAAGTGGGCCAGTTTCGAACCGTTCGAGGGCTTCAAGGTCGGCTTCTCGATCGAGTTCAACCATCCGATCATCAGCAAGCGCACCTCGCGCGCCGAGATCGACTTCTCCACCACCTCGTTCGTGAAGGAAGTGAGCCGCGCGCGCACGTTCGGCTTCATGCGCGACATCGAGATGCTGCGCGAACACAACCTCGCGCTGGGCGGCTCGATGGACAACGCCGTGGTGCTGGACGACTACCGCGTGCTCAACGAGGACGGCCTCCGTTACGAGGATGAGTTCGTCAAGCACAAGATCCTCGACGCGATCGGCGACCTCTACCTGCTCGGCCACAGCTTGATCGGCGCCTACCACGCACACAAGTCCGGCCACGAGCTCAACAACAAGCTGCTGCGCACCCTGATGGCGGACGCCACGGCTTGGGAAGAAGTCAGCTACCAGGACGATCCGGCCACCTCGCCGATCTCCTACGCCCATCCCGCCCAGGCGATCTGATCGCGCATAGCGCGGCCGTCAGCGGGCAAGAAACAGAAAGCCGCCGCATCCCACGATGCGGCGGCTTTTTTCGGCTTTCTTGGATGTGCAGCGATTGATGGCTGCCCGTTTGATCCAGGCGATCAGGGATGATCGCGAAGACGTTGCCGATTCAGCGAGGTGATTCGTCGGGTTTGGCCAGAGCGGCCAGCTTGCCGAACAGCTCCTGCCATTCGGGATCGGCCGCGGCGGCAGCCGCAGCGCGCAGATGGGTCGCGGCCGCGGGCGACAGCGTACGTGTGCGCTCGGGTTCCAGCTCGATCCGCGGCAGCGGGCTCACCTTGACGCCAAGGGTCTCGGCGCGGATGTCGAGGTGGCGGGCGGTCGCGAGAATCTGCGCCTGCAGCAGGCGCAGCCGCGTGGCCCAGGCGGGCGTGGAGGCGAGGAACAGCAGCCGCCCGCCGCGCAGGTTGGCGAAGCGCACCTCGCCGCGCAGCGGCATCGGCAAGGTCTGGCGCAGCGCACGATCCAGTGCATCCAGCGCGGCGGCCTTGCCGGCCAGCGTGGCGAAGGATCCGCAGGCGCCGAGTGCTTGCGGGCCGCGAGGGCGCGAGGCGGCGCGGGACATGGTCCGACGGCTCCGGGTAGGGTCGATGTGTCGATGATACCTGCCGCAGGCCGCGCGCGCCGCTCTTGAATCCGCGTGCCGGCGCCGCCATCCCGGGAGATCGCCGGCGCCTTCGTCATGCCTGCCGTCCGGGCCCGTGTAGTAATATGCCCGTTTGGTTCGCGCCAACGCGCGGCCCTTTGTCCTTGTCATCCGGAAGATCGATGCTCAATCGTGCCCTCACCAGCATTTTCGGCAGCCGCAACGAGCGCGTGCTGCGCCAGTTGTCGCGGACCGTGGCGCGCATCAATGCGCTGGAGCCCGAGTTCGAGAAGCTGGACGACGAGGCATTGCGCGGCAAGACCGAGGCGTTCAAGCAGCGTGTCGCCGCGGGCGAGTCGCTGGACAAGCTGCTGCCCGAAGCCTTCGCTGTGGTGCGCGAGGGCGCCAAGCGCGTGCTCGGCATGCGCCATTACGACGTGCAGCTGATCGGCGGCATGGTGCTGCACCAGGGCAAGATCGCCGAGATGCGCACCGGCGAGGGCAAGACCCTGGTGGCGACGCTGCCGGTGTACCTCAACGCGCTGGCCGGCAAGGGCGTGCACGTGGTCACCGTGAACGATTATCTAGCCCGCCGCGACTCGGCGCAGATGGGCAAGCTGTACAGCTTCCTCGGCCTCAGCACCGACGTGGTGTGGCCGGGCATGGACCATGCCGACAAGCACAAGGCCTACGCCGCCGACATCACCTACGGCACCAACAACGAGTTCGGCTTCGACTACCTGCGCGACAACATGGCGCTCAGCAAGGAGCAGCGCTACCAGCGCGGCCTCAACTACGCCATCGTCGACGAGGTGGACTCGATCCTGATCGACGAGGCGCGCACGCCGCTGATCATCTCCGGCCCGGCCGAGGATTCGCCGCAGCTGTACCTCGCGGTGAACAAGGTCGTGCCGCGCATGATCCGCCAGCAGGAGGAAGAGGGCGCCGGCGACTACTGGGTGGACGAGAAGCAGAAGCAGGTGCACCTGTCCGAGGACGGCATGCAGCATGCCGACGAGCTGCTGCGCGAAGCCGGCGTGATCAGCGCGGACAGCGGCTTGTACGACTCGAAGAACCTCGCCGTGGTGCACCACCTCAACGCCGCGCTGCGCGCCAACGCGATCTACCAGCGCGACGTGGACTACATCGTGCGCGACGGCGAGGTCATCATCGTCGACGAGTTCACCGGCCGCACCCTGCCGGGCCGGCGCTGGTCGGATGGCCTGCACCAGGCGGTGGAAGCGAAGGAAGGCGTGCCGATCCAGCGCGAGAACCAGACGCTGGCCACGGTGACGTTCCAGAACCTGTTCCGCATGTACAAGAAGCTGTCCGGCATGACCGGCACGGCCGACACCGAGGCGTTCGAGTTCCAGAGCATCTACGGCTTGGAGGTGGTGGTGATTCCCACCCACAAGCCGATGATCCGCAAGGACAACGCCGACCTGGTCTTCCTCGGCCAGCAGGCCAAGTACAACTCGGTGATCGAAGACATCAAGGACTGCCACAAGCGCGGCCAGCCGGTGCTGGTGGGCACCACCTCGATCGAGGTGTCCGAGTTGCTGTCGGAACAGCTGCGCAAGGCCAAGGTCGCGCACGAGGTGCTGAACGCGAAGCAGCACGAGCGCGAGGCGCACATCGTGGCCCAGGCCGGCGCGCCGGGGCAGGTGACGATCGCCACCAACATGGCCGGCCGTGGCACCGACATCGTGCTCGGCGGCAGCCTGGAGGCGGCGCTGTCCGCGCTGCCGGCGGAAGCCACCGAGGTCGACCGCGCCCGCGTCAAGGCCGACTGGAAGAAGCTGCACGAGCAGGTGCTGGCCGCCGGCGGCCTGCACATCATCGGCACCGAGCGCCACGAGTCGCGCCGCATCGACAACCAGCTGCGTGGCCGTTCCGGCCGCCAGGGCGATCCGGGTTCCTCGCGCTTCTACCTGTCGCTGGAGGACAACCTGCTGCGCATCTTCGGCGGCGAGGGCCTGATCCGCTGGATGAAGCGCTTCGGCATGAAGGAAAACGACGCGCTCGAAGACCGCATGATCAGCCGCCAGATCGAGAAGGCGCAGCGCAAGGTCGAGCAGCACAACTTCGACATCCGCAAGCACCTGCTCGAATTCGACGACGTCGCCAACGACCAGCGCAAGGTGATCTACCGCCAGCGCGACGAGTTGCTGGAAGGCGAGGACGTCTCCGCCACCGTGGCCGACATCCGCCACGACGTGGTCGAGAGCATCGTGCGCGAGCACGTGCCACCGGACAGCATCGACGAGCAGTGGGACGTCCCCGGACTCGACCGCGAGCTGGAAGGCAAGTTCGGCCTGGCGCAGGACCTGCCGCGCTGGCTCGAACAGCAGAGCGAGATCGACGCGACGATGATCCTCGAACACGTGCGCGGCGGCGTGGACGAGCTGTTCCAGGCCAAGGAGGCGCAGATCGGCGCCGAAACCATGCGGGCGCTCGAGAAGCACATCATGCTGACCGTGGTCGACAACGCCTGGAAGGAACACTTGGCGAACATGGACTACCTGCGCCAGGGCATCTACCTGGTGGGCTATGCCCAGCAGGATCCCAAGCAGGCGTTCAAGCGCGAGTCGTTCCGGCTGTTCTCCGACATGCTCGACCGCATCAAGGCCGAGGTGGTGCAGATGCTGGCGCGCATCCGCATCCGCAGCGAGGAGGAAGTCGCCGCGATGGAGGCCGAGCAGCAGCGTCTCGCCGAACGCCTGCAGCGGCAGATGCTGGCCAGTGGCGGCGGCGCGCCCGATGCGGCGCTGGATGCCGATCCCGCCAGCGTGGCCGCCGGCGCCATGCACCTGCAGCAGCCCGACACGCCGCGCGTGGGCCGCAACGAACCCTGTCCCTGCGGCTCGGGCAAGAAGTACAAGCACTGCCACGGGCAGCTGGCCTGAGGCCACGGGTCGTGAAACCGCAGGAGCGCGCTGGCGCGCGATGGAGCCTTTTGCGAAAGGCATCCGTTGCGCGTCAGCGCGTTTTTGCAGGTGCGGGCTTTGGACTGAAACGGCAGTCAAAAGCTCATCTTGTTGGTGTCAGGGAAAGCGCTTCCTGCACTTTCCCTGACTCGCCCAGGCCTTGCCTGGGCTCCGCCCCGCGTTCGCGGGGCGTGCGATCCATCCATGGATCGCCGGCGGCGGCTTTCAGTCGCCGCCGCCGGGCGGCCGCTTGCGGTGCGGCTCGGCGTCCACGGTGATGTACTGCGGCTCTTCGCTGTCCAGCCGCAGCGCGGTGAGCTGGCCACCCCACACGCAGCCGGTGTCGATCGCGTAGACGCCCAAGCCGGCGAAACGACCCAGCGCCGACCAGTGGCCGCAGACGATGCGCGTCTCGCGCCGGCGCATGCCGGGGACCTCGAACCAGGGATACAGGCCCGGTCGCTGGGTGCCGGGCTCGCCCTTGCCCTCGAAGTCGATGCGGCCGTTGACGTCGCAGTAGCGCATGCGGGTGAGCAGGTTGATCGTGGCGCGGTGGCGGTCCAGCCCCTGCAGGCGGCTGGACCAGCCGGCGGGACGGTTGCCGAACAGATTCCGGAGGATGCGCGGATGGCGCGGGCTGGAGAGCTCGCGCTCCACCTCCTGCGCGGCCTTCTGCGCCTGGCGCAGCGTCCACTGCGGCGCGAGTCCGGCGTGGATCATGGTCCAGCCGAGCTGCTCGTCGTGGTGCAGCAGCCTTTGCGAACGCAGCCATTCGAACAGCACCGGTGCGTCGTCGGCGAACAGCACCTCGCGCAATTCGGGGTTCACCTTGGCCTGGGCCTCCGGCTTGCGCAACGCAATCGCCAGCAGGCTGAGGTCGTGGTTGCCCAGAGTGACGACGCTCTGCTCGCGCAGGCCGTGGATCAGCCGCAGCGTGGCCAGCGACTCGCCGCCGCGGTTGACCAGATCGCCGCAGAACCACAGCCGGTCGGTCGCCGGGTCGAAGCGGAGCTTGTCCAGCAGGCGTTGCAGTTCCGGGTAGCAGCCCTGCACGTCGCCGATTGCATAGGTGGCCATCCGTGTGCCGTCCGTCAGTGCAAGGTGCGCGGGATGGCGAGCGTGAAGCGCGGGATCGGCGCCTCGAAGCGGGTACCGTCGTCGGCCAGCATCAGGTAGCTGCCGCCCATGGTGCCCACCGGAGTCTCCAGCACCGCGCCGGAGGTGTATTCGAAGTTGTCGCCCGGGCGCATCCAGGGCTGCTCGCCCACCACGCCGTCGCCGCGCACTTCCTCCACCTTGCCGTTGGCGTCGGTGATCACCCAGTGCCGGGTCAGCAGTTGCGCGGGCACGCTGCCCGCGTTGTGCAGCGTGATGGTGTAGGCGAACACGTAGCGGTTGTCGTCGGGGCGGGACTGGTCGGGGACGAAACGCGTCCGCACCTGCACATCGATCGTGTAGGGATGGTTTTCGCTCATGTGCCGATTGTAAGGCTTGCGGCGTCGCGCGTCGCCCGTGCGCCGGCGGGATTCAGCGCGCGGCGAGGCGCTTGGCGAGGCGCACGAAATCCCCGGGCGCCAGCGTCTCGGCGCGTGCGCGGGGATCGACGTCGGCGCTGCGGATCGCCTCGGCGTCCAGCAGCTGCCGCAGCGCGTTGGAGAGCGTCTTGCGGCGCTGGCCGAAGGCGGCCTTCACCACCGCGTGCAGCAGCTCGGGATCGGCATCGTGGCGTTCGTGCGGCGCCAGCGGCACCAGCCGCACCACCGCCGAGTCCACCTTGGGCGGCGGCCGGAACGCTTCCGGCGGCACCTCGAACAGCGGCACCACGCGGCAGGCCAGCTGCAGCATCACCGACAGCCGGCCGTACACCTTGCTGCCGGGTTCCGCGGCCATGCGGTCCACCACCTCCTTCTGCAGCATGAAGTGCATGTCCTCGATCGCCGCGGCGTGCTCCACGCAATGGAACAGGATCGGACTGGAGATGTAGTACGGCAGGTTGCCGGCGATGCGCAGGCGTTCCACGCCATGGCGGTGCGCCAGCGCGGCCAGATCCACCTTCAACACGTCGGCATGGATCACGGCGAGTTCGCCCACCTCCGCCGCGCGCGCCTTCAGCGCGGGGATCAGGTCGGTGTCCAGCTCGATCGCGGTGAGCGAGCCGGCCGCGGCCAGCAGCGGCAGGGTGAGCGCGCCCTCGCCGGGGCCGATCTCGACCAGGAAGTCGCCGGCGCGCGGCGCGATCGCGCGCACGATGTCGTCGATGTAGCGCCGGTCGTGCAGGAAGTGCTGGCCGAAGCTTTTCTTGGGGCGAGCGTTCATGGGGCAGCAGTGAGTGGAGAGAAGTGAGGAGTGAGAGCGGCAGTCTTGCAGGTTTTACTCACTTCTCACGCCTGTTCACTCTCTTTTCGCCGGCGTGCTGCCAGCGTCAAGGCCAGCTTGGCGGCAGCGATCAGGCTGGCGGGATCGGCGCGCCCCGTGCCGGCCAGATCCAGCGCGGTGCCGTGGTCGACCGAGGTACGGATGAAGGGCAGGCCGAGCGTGAGGTTGACGGTGCGGTCGAAGGCTTCGCTCTTCAGCACCGGCAGCGCCTGGTCGTGGTACATCGCCAGCACCGCGTCGTAGCGCGCACGCTGCGCGGGCACGAAGGCGGTGTCGGCGGGCAGTGGGCCGAGCAACTGCATGCCTTCGGCGCGCAGTGTGTCCAGCAGCGGGATGATCGTGTCCAGTTCCTCGCGGCCCAGGTGGCCGCCTTCGCCGGCATGCGGGTTGAGGCCCAGTACGGCGATGCGCGGCGCGGCGATGCCGAACTTTGCCTGCAGTTCGGCGTGCACGATGCGCAGCGTGCGCTCCAGTGCGGTGCGGGTGATCGCGGCGGGCACCGCGCTCAAGGGCAGGTGCGTGGTGGCCAGCGCCACGCGCAGCTCGGGGCTGGCCAGCATCATCACCACGTCGGTGCGGGTGCGTTCGGCGAAGTATTCGGTGTGGCCGCTGAAGCGGACGCCGGCCTCGTTGATCGAGGCCTTCTGCAGCGGCGCGGTGACCACGGCGGCGTAGCGGCGGGCCAGGCAGCCGTCGGCGGCCTCGGCGAGGGTGGTGAGCACGTGCCGTGCGTTGCGCGGGTCGGGTTGGCCGGGGATTTCCGTGGCAGCCAGCGGGATGTGGTGCACGCGCAGGCTGCCGGCTTCACGGTGCTCGCGCGGCGTGCCATCGTCGTCGTCGAGGGTGATGGAAAGCCCGCAGCGGGCGGCGGCGCGGGCGAGCAGAGCGCGGTCGGTGATCGCCACCAGGTCGGCCGCCAGCTCGGTGGCGGCCAGTCGCGCGATCAGTTCCGGACCGATCCCGGCCGGCTCACCGGCGGTGACGGCGAGCCGTGGCAGCGCCATGCCGGCGGCTCCCGGTCAGGAGGCTGCCGGCGTATTGGTGTCGTCGCGCAGCGCGGGCACCAGCACGTTGATGAAGGCATTCGCGCGCAGGTCGCGCAGGAAGTCGTCGTAGGCCTGCTCGGCCTTGCGGTTGCCGATCGCCTGGCGTGCCTGGTCGCGTTCCATCTGGGTGGTGAGGTCGCTCTGGCGGGTGCCCAGGAGCTGCAGGATGTCCCAGCCGTTGCCGGTCTGGAACGGCTGCGAGACCTGGTTCTCCTTCAGCTGGGCGAGCTGCTGCGCGATCGCGCTGCCCCAGGCGTCCTTGGCGAACCAGCCCATGTCGCCGCCGAGGTTGGCGGTGGTGTCGTCCTTGGAATTGTCCTTCGCCAGCTTGGCGAAGTCCGAGTGCTTGGTGGTGAGCTGCTCGTACAGCTCCTGCGCCTTCTGCTGCGCCTGCTCGGGCGTCATCAGTTCGCTCGGCTTGAGCAGGATCTGCCGTGCGTGGTACTCGGTGACGATCTGCTTGGACGGCTCGCGCTGGCCGATCAGCTTGATGATGTGGAAGCCGGTGGGGCCGCGCAGCGCGGGGCTGACGTCGCCGGGCTTCATGTTGGCCACCGTGTCGGCAAAGGCCGGCGGGATCTCGTCCATGCGGCGCCAGCCGAGGTCGCCACCGTCCAGCGCGTCGGATGCGTCGGAGTAGCGGATCGCCGCGGCATTGAAGTCCATGCCGCCCTTGATCGCGTTGATCGCCGCCTCGGCCTTGGTGGCGGCGGCCTGGATCGCGGCGGCGTCGGCGCCGGAGGGGATGCTGATCTGGATGTGCGCCAGGTGCACCTCGCCGGCCTTGTAGCTTGGGCTGGCAAGCAGGTTGTCGATCTCGCTGTCGGTGACCGAGACCTGGTCGTGCACCACGCTCTGGTGAAGTTGCTGCACGGTGAGCTGGTCGGCCAGCTGCTGGCGGAACGCGCCGAAATCCTCGCCGCTGCGCTGCACCTCGGCGCGCAACTGGTCGGGGCTCATCTTGTTCTGCTGCGCCACCTCGGCCACCGCCTGGTCGACCTGGGCGTCGGAGACATGCACGCCCTGGTCGTCGGCCTTCTGCAGCTGCAGCTTCATCAGGATCAGACGGTCCAGCACCTGCTGCTGCAGCACGTTCATCGGCGGCAGCTGGCCGGGCTGGCTGGCGTACTGTTGCTGGATCGAGCGCACGGCGTTGTCGAGCTCGCTTTGCAGGATCACGTCCTCGTTCACCACCGCGACGATGCGGTCCAGCGACTGGGTCTGGCCGGCCGGTGCGGCGTTGGTGCCGGCACTGGGCAACAGCTGGGCCTGCGCGGGCAGCGCGAGCACGAGGGCGGGCAGGAGCAGGGCGAGGAATCGCTTCATCAGGGAGCAGCCGGAGGATGGATACAGCGGTTTATTGATAGCCGAGAATATCACGGTGCAGCAGCGGGTCGATCTGGCCGCCGGTCGAGCCGAGGCCCTTGAAGACGACTTCGAACATGATGGCGTTGTCGCGCAGGTTGGTCTGGCCCGGCGTCGTGGGCGGCGCGACGCCGTAGTAACCCTGGTTCACGTAGCTGCGGTCGACCAGCCGCAGGGTGACGCAACAACTGTCGTATTCGATGCCGGCCAGCGCCTCGATCGTGCCCTTCAGCGGGTTGGCCACGCCCTTGACCGGTTCCGCATACGTCCACGCGCCGATCAGGCGCCAGCGCTCGGACAGCGGGTAGACCGCCGAGACGCTGTATTGTTCCATCAGCCCGCGGCGGTAGCGGTAGGCGAAGTTGACCACCCCGTCCAGGCCCAGCCGCCCCTGCAGCTGCAGCATCGCCATGTCGGTGCGGCGGGTGTTCGGGCTCCACTGGTAGGAGCTGCTGGCGCGCCAGCGGTCGCTGAGCTGCAGGTCCAGTTGCGCCACGTAGGACGAGCCGGACCAGTCGGTGGCCGGGGAAGACGTGTTCGCGCCGTTCGGCATCTGCACCCGCTGCGGGGTGAAGTAGCGGATCTGGCCGAAGCTGGCCGACAAGCGCTCCACGCCGCCGTCGTCCAGCAGGCGGGTGGTGACCGCCGCGGTGAGGTTGTTCGCGTTCATCTGGCGATCGGCGCCGGAGAACTGGTTGGTCGAGAACAGCTGCCAGTAGTCGAACGACATCAGGCTGGTGTCGAACAGCGGCAGGTTGTTCTGGTCGCGGTACGGCACGTACAGGTAGTACAGCCGCGGCTCCAGCGTCTGCGTGTAGTCGTGGCCGAACAGCGACGTATCGCGATCGAACACCAGCCCGCTGTCCAGGCTGACGATCGGCAGCGAGCGGCTCGGCGACCTCTGCGTGAACGGGGTCGTTGTGCCGCTGCCCAGCAGGCCGTAGTAGCCGTAGTTCTGGTAGCCGTTGCTGAGCTGGTAATCGGTGTAGCGCCAGGCCACGCGGGGGCGCACGAACCAGCCCGGTGCGCCGAAATCCGCGGCGGCGAACGGTTCGATGTCCTCGCGGCTGCCTTCCACGGCCCCCGGCTTGCGGAACGCCACGAACTGGTTGGTCATGCCGAATTCCAGCCAGCGGTTCAGCGGCAGATCCACGTTGAAATTGGCGTTCGGCAACTGCCGGTAGGGCAGCGACGCGTCGGTGAGGAACGGGTTCATGTTCTGGTAGGCGGTGCCGCCCACCGAGGCGTTCCACAGCGCATCGCCCCACTTGCCGCCGCCGGCGACATTGGCGGTGGACGCGAGGCTGTAGACCGGCGCGCCACCGAACTGGTTGCCGAAGTCGTAATAGAAGTTGTTGTCCGAGCTGCGGTCGATCGAGGTGCTGAAGTTCCAGCTTCCCCACAGGTGGGTGGTGTCGTTGATGGTGTAGCGGTAGCGGTTCGTGCCCGCGGTATTGGCGGTGGTGCCGGGATCGGTGGGGCCGTGATCGTTCGGCAGGTACTGCACGTCCAGCGTGCCGCTGCTGCCCGGCAGCAGGTAGCGGAATTCGGTGTCCAGCATGAAGCCGCGGGTGCTGTAGACGCGCGGATCCAGCGTGGCGTCGTAGTTCGGCGCCAAGTTCAGGTAGTACGGCGTGCTGAGGAAATAGCCCGAGCGGCTGCTGTGGCCGAAGGTCGGGTACAGGAAGCCGGTCATGCGCCGGTTGTCCACCGGGAAACTGAACCAGGGCAGGTAGATCAGCGGCACGCTGCCGACGCGGAAGGTGGCGTTGCGCGCCACGCCGCGACCGGTTTCCTTGTCGACGCTGATCGACTTGCCGCGGAACTCCCACAGATGGTGGCCCACGTCGCAGGTGGAATAGGTGGCCTGCGAGTAGCGGGTGCGGTCGGCGTCGAACATCTGCGCCTTGCTGGCCGTGCCGTTGCCGCGCGAATCCAGCATCTGGTAACGCACGTCGTCGGCGATGCCGGTGCTGGCGTCGTTGTTGCCGCGGGCGCGGCTGGCGGCCAGCAGCTGGCCGGCATCCTGGTAGCGCACGTTGCCGCGCGCGTCGTAGTCGGTGGTGTCGTCGTTGTAGTCGGCCGTGTCCGCCTGCAGCCGTTGATCGGCGCGTTCCATGCGCACGTCGCCGGCGAGGTGGTACACGGTCTGGTTGGAGCTGTCCACGTGCTGCGCAGTCACGTAGGTGTTGCTGGTGTCGCGCAGGCTGCTGTCGCGGCTCAACGCGGGGTCGTAGAACTCCAGCATCGCGTTGGGACGGCACATCGCGTAGTTGTACGGGCGCGGCGCGCAGTGGAAGGAACCCAGCGGGCAGACCTGCTCTCTGCCGTCCAGCGAACTCTTGCGGTGCTGCCCCAGGCTGCTGCCCATGGCTTCGACCGGGACGCCGACCAGGGCAAGCGCGGCGGCGACCGCCAGCAGGCGTCGTGGGGGGAGCTTGCGCATCACAATGGGAGCCCTGCGGTCGTGAGGCTCGTAAAACTAGCAGAAACACCCTGGATCAGGCAGGCATGGGGCCTGCGCGGTGCAGGCGAGGATTCAGTGATGAACGAGCCCGGGCGGGTCGGTGCGAGGCGGAATGGCAGGCCGGGCGCGACGGCCGCACGCCTCAATCTTTACTTTTGCGATCGTCCGTGATCGCGAGAATCGAACGGGCGGCCATCCGTGGCCGCACTCTTCAATCCAGCATCGCCTCGACATGCGCTGCCGTGCTGGCCGCCAGCGCGGCGAGGTCGTAGCCGCCTTCCAGCGTGGAGACCAGACGGCCGTCGGCGTGCCGGTTCGCCAGCTCGACCAGCTTGGCGGTGATCCAGGCGTAGTCCTCGCTGCCCAGGCAGAGGTCGGCCAGCGGGTCGCGCTGGTGCGCGTCGAAGCCGGCCGAGACCAGTACCAGTTGCGGTTTGAACGCGTGCAGCCGCGGCAGCAGGTCGCCCTCCCACAGTTCGCGGAACAGGTAGGGGCCGTCGCCGGCCGACAACGGCCGGTTGAGGATGTTGCCCGCGCCGCGTTCATCCGGGCCGCCGCTGCCCGGGTACAGCGGCATCTGGTGGCTGGAGGCGAACAGCACGCGGGGCTCACGCCAGAAGATGTCCTGCGTGCCGTTGCCGTGGTGCACATCGAAGTCGGCGATCGCCACGCGCTGCAAGCCGTGTGCCGCCAGCGCGTGTGCAGCGGCCACCGCCACATTGTTGAACAGACAGAAGCCCATCGCCTGCTCGCGCGTGGCGTGGTGGCCGGGCGGGCGTACCGCGCAGAAGGCGCGGCGCACGTGGCCGCCGTCGAGCACGGTGTCGACCGCCGCCACCGCGGCGCCGGCGGCACGCAGCGCAGCCTCGGCGGAGCCGGGCGAGAGCACGGTGTCCTCGTCCAGCCGCTGCACCTGACCCACCGGTATGGCGGTGAGGATGCGATCGACGTGGTTGACGTCGTGCACGCGCAACAGCTGCTCGCGGCTGGCGCGTGGCGCCTCGACGCGATCCAGCGCGGCGTAGCGGTCGTGGTCGAGTACGCGCAGCACGGCGGCGAGCCGCGCCGGCGATTCGGGGTGACCGGGGCCGTTGTCGTGCTGCAGACAGGCCGGGTGGGTGTACAGCCGCAGCATGCGGCGGCTTCAGCCGGCGGCGGGCTTGCGCCGCCGCTCGTGCTGCCACAGCACCTCGCCGTGGCCGCCGGCGCGGGCGAGCACGCGGCAGAGCACGAACAGCAGGTCGGACAGGCGGTTGAGGTAGTGCTGCGCCTGTGGCCGCACCTCGGGTTCCGCGTGGCGCAGGGTGATGACTTCGCGCTCGGCACGACGGCACACGGTGCGCGCGAGATGGCAGCAGGCCGCCGCCATGCCGCCGCCGGGCAGGATGAATTCCTTCAGCGGCGGCAACGGTTCGTTGAACGCGTCCAGCACGGTTTCCAGTCGCGCGACGTCGGCGTCCTCGATCATCGCCATGCCAGGAATGCACAGCTCCCCGCCCAAGTCGAACAGCTCATGCTGGATCTGGGTCAGCGCCTCGCGCACCGCCGCGTCCACACCCTCGCAGGCCAGCACCATGCCGATCGTGCTGTTGAGCTCGTCCACCGTGCCGTAGGCGGCCACGCGCGGCGAGTCCTTGGCCACGCGCGAACCGTCGCCGAGACCGGTGCTGCCGTCGTCACCGGTGCGGGTGTAGATCCTGGAGAGACGGTTGCCCACGTCAGTGCTTGGCGTGAGCACCGCGCTGCGACAGGCGCGACAGCTGGGTCGCCAGTGCATGCACCACCGCGCCCAGCCCCACGTAGAGGGCGGTGCCGGTGAGGAACGGCAGGTACCAGTCGCCGAGATTGCCGAACCACGCGCCGAAGCTGCGCGGCGCCGGCACGCTGGCGCTGATCCAGTAGAAGCTGCCGTTGGAGATCAGGTAGCAGGCGCCCTCGGCGACCAGCAGCGCGGCAACGGCGAGGCCGAGCGTGCGCAGGTTCAGGCCCGACTGGCGTTTGGCCAGCCAGCTGCCGCCCAGCCACAGCGCGCCGTAGGACGGTGCCAGGAACCAGTAGGCCGGCGACACGCAGTAGTGGCTCCAGAAATCGATGCCCTGGCCGGAGATCACCAGGTAGTCCACCAGCACGGCCTCGGCCAGCAGCAGCGGGAAGGCCCAGCGACCTTGGCCGCGCAGCCAGAAACCGGCGAGGAAGAACACACCCCACGAGGCATCCCACAGCGCGTGGTGCAGCAGCGAGGGATGGAAGCGGGTGACGCCCATCACCAGGGCCAAGCCCAGGAGGATGGCCAGGCGTCGGGTCGTTGAGGTTGCCATGTGTACTCCGTGCAGCTCGGCGGGATTCAGGCGCGCAGTTTATCCCAATGTGGCCGGCCCGATGCGTCGGCGGCTCGCCGGCGCGTATCATCCGGCGCATGAATCCCCCCACATCTCCTGCCGGTGATGGCGTGCTGATCGTCGGCGGTGGCCTGGTCGGCGCCAGCCTCGCCATTGCGCTGGACGCCGCCGGCATCAAGGCCACCCTGGTCGAGGCCGCCGCCCCGCGCATAGACGCCCAGCCCAGCTACGACGAGCGCAACCTCGCGCTGGCCCGCGCCACCGTCAACGGCCTTGCCGCGATCGGCGTGTGGCCGCATGCCGCAGCGCAGGCCACGGCTATCCGCCACATCCACGTCAGTCGCGCCGGCGAGTTCGGCAGCGCGCGCATCGATGCGGCGAAGCACGGCGTCGACGCGCTGGGCTGGACCCTGCCTGCACGCGAACTGGGTGCGGCCCTGCTGCGTCGGCTGGATACCTGCACGCGGCTGACCCGGCTCGCGCCCGCGAAACTGGAATCACTGGAGGCACAGCCGCAGGGCTGGCGCGCCCGCATCCGCACGGCGGATGGCGAGTGTGTCATCGATGCCGCGCTGTTGGTGGGGGCCGACGGCACCGAATCCTTCGTGCGCAGCCAACTTGGCATAGAGGCCGTTCGATACGACTACGAGCAGACCTTGTTCGTGGCTACCGTCACGCCCGAGCGGGCGCATGCGAATCGCGCTTTCGAGCGTTTTTCCGACGAAGGTCCGGTGGCCTTGCTGCCGCTGGCCGAAGGGCGCTGCGGCCTGGTGCTCACCGTGCCCGCGGAAGCGGCCGACGAAGTCGCCGCGCTGGACGATGCCGGCTTCCTCGCGCTGGCGCAGCAGCGCTTCGGCTGGCGACTCGGACGACTGTCGCGGCCCGGCAAGCGCCATCCCTACGCGATCCATCGCGTGGCCGCGCAGCGGCTTACCGGTCCGCGCGCGGTGCTGGTGGGCAATGCGGCGCAGACCGTGCACCCGATCGGCGCGCAAGGCTTCAACCTCGGCCTGCGCGATGCACTGACGCTGGCCGAACTGGTGGCTGCCGCGGACGATCCCGGTGCGCCGGAATTGCTGGAACGCCATGCCGCGCGCCGCGTGCCCGATCGCGAAGGCACCATGGCGATGAGCCACGGCCTGGTGCGCCTCGCCTGCCTCGAACGGCCCGCGCTCGCGCCGCTGCGCTCGCTGGCGCTGCTGGCGCATGATCGTCTGGCGCCGCTGCAGGATCGCCTGGCCCGGCACGGCATGGGTTTCCGCGGCGAACCGCCGCGCGCGGTGCTGGAGCGCCTGCCATGAGCGTCTCGCATTACACCCACGCACCGCGCCGAGGCCCCGCGCTGGACGTTGCCGTGGTCGGCGGCGGCATGGCGGGAGCGGCTGCGGCACTGGCGCTGGCCCGCGCCGGTTTCGCCGCCGCCCTGTTGGAGGCGCGTGCGCCACAGCCCTGGGATGCCGCCGACGAGGTGGATCTGCGTGTGGTGGGCCTGGCGCCCTCGTCCGTCGCCTTGCTGGACGACTTGGGCGTATGGACGTCCATACGGGAATCGCGTTCCGGTCCCTACGCGCACATGCATGTGTGGGACAGCGAGAACGGTGCGGCCATCGATTTCGATGCCGCCGACGAAGGCCGCGACCTGCTCGGCCACATCGTCGAGAACAACCTGGTGCAATGGACGCTTTGGAACGCACTGGACGCGGCTGGCGTGCGCCGCCCGTGCCCGGCCGAAGTGCGAGCCTGCGAAGCGCGCGAGGATCGCGTGACGCTGGAGCTGGCCAACGGCGAAAGCCTGTCCGCGCGCCTCGTGGTGGCCGCCGATGGCGCCGCCTCGCCGCTACGCGACATGATGGGCATCGCCACCCGTGATCGTGACTACGTGCAGCGCGCGGTGGTGGCGCACGTGGCCACCGAGCGGCCGCATCAGCAGACGGCATGGCAGCGCTTTCTTCCGACCGGACCGCTGGCGCTGCTGCCGCTGGCCGACGGGCGCAGCTCCGTCGTGTGGTCGCTGCCCGAGGCCGAGGCGCAGCGCGTGCTGACCCTGGACGACGCGGCTTTTCTGCAGGAGCTGGGCGTGGCCAGCGACTTCCGCCTGGGCCGCATCCTGTCCACCACGAAGCGAGCTGCCTTCCCGCTCAGGCTGCAACTGGCCGAGACCTATCAGGCCGAACGCTTCGTGCTCTTGGGCGATGCCGCGCATGCGGTACATCCGCTGGCGGGGCAGGGCGTGAACCTGGGCTTGCGCGACGTGGCCGAGCTGCGTGACGTGCTGGCTGCCGCGCGCGACGCGGGCGGCGACTTCGCCGCGGCGCACGTGCTGCGCCGCTACGCGCGTCGTCGGCGCAGCGCCGACACGCTGGATGCGCACGGCTTCGACGCGCTGGCGCGCATCTACGCCTGGCAGTCGCCGCCGCTGGTCGCCGCGCGCGCCTTGGGCATACGCCTGTTCGACCGGCTGGCGCCGCTGAAGCGGCGCATCGCGCGGCACGCCGCCGGGCTCTGATGTTTTTCTTTTGCGTTCGTCCGTGAACGCGAAAGTCAAACGGGCGGCCATCCTTGGCCGCACTCTTCACGAGGGAGGGTTCCGCCATGCGTTACATCCGTTGTCTCGCTGCACTCCTGCTCGCCAGCTTCGCCTTCGCCGCGCAGGCGAAGATGGTGCATCGCCCGGTGGAATGGACGCAGGGCGGTACCCGCTTCCACAGCGTGCTGGTCTACGACGACGCCAGCAGCGCGAAGCGCCCGGGCCTGGTGATGGTGCCGAACTGGTTCGGCGTGAACGAGGAGGCGGTGAAGAAAGCCGAGATGATCGCGGGCAAGGACTACGTGATCCTGCTCACCGACATGTACGGCGCGAACCTGCGCCCGCAGCTGGACAACGCCGAACAGGCGCAAGCGGCCGTCAAGCCGCTGTACGCGAACCGCGCGCTGATGCGATCGCGCATCAACGAGGCGCTGACGCAGCTCAAGGCGCAGGCGAAGGACGCGCCGATCGACACCGCGAAACTCGCCGCCATCGGCTTCTGCTTCGGCGGCGCGGCCGTGCTCGATCTTGCGCGCAGCGGTGCAGACGTGGCAGCGGTGGTGTCCTTCCACGGCGATCTTTCCACCGACGATGCATCGATGGCGAAGCACATCAAGGCCCGCGTGCTGGCGATGAACGGCGCCGACGACACGTGGACGATGAAGGACGCCGACAAGTTCATGGACGAGATGCGCCAGAGTCCCGCCGACTGGCAGTTCGTGGTGCTGGGGCACGCGGTGCACTGCTTCACCGAGGTGGGCGAAAACTCGCCGGGCTGCAAGTACGACGCGAAGGTGGCGGCACGCTCGTACGGGTTGATGCATGCGTGGTTGCGGGAGGCGTTTGCGGGGCGCGATTGATCACGGCATGAATCCCCTCGCCCGCTTGCGGGAGAGGGGTTGGGGGAGAGGGGCTCTTCTGCTCTCCGCCTGCAAGATTCAGAGCGGTTTCGACCGCCTGACGGCGGCCGAGTTACTTTTCTCTTGCGTGGCCAAGAGAAAAGTAACCAAAAGAGAAGGCCATCCCGAGGCGGCGCTTGCCGGGCTCCTGCCCGGCAAGTCCGTGAGGCGGGGCCGGGCTTTTCGAGCGGGCATCCTGCCCGCGCGAAAAGGCGAGCCCATCCATGGGTTCGCCCACTGCGCGGCCTAGTCGTCCCCGCCTCACCGTCGCCCAGGGGCCCCGGAAGAGCAGGCGCGCATCGTGCGCGCCAGAAGCCGCAGCGCTGCGCTGCGCGCTGTTGCTGTTGCTTCTGCGCGCTGGGAGCGCGCTGCTCTACCCGGGGCCCCTATGGCGCGGCGGGCGGGTGGAGGAAAGTCCGCAGGATGGCTCGCAGGGATGCGAGCCAGTTTTTCGCCGGGACAGGAGTCCCGTCGAAAAACCCCGGAATCCGCCCGTGCACCCGGAAGGCAGGATGCCTGGAGGGCGCGCCATCGGGGTGCCCCTCTCTTTGGTTACTTTCTCTCGGGCATGCGAGAGAAAGTGACTCGGGCGCCGACAGGCGCTCGAAACCGCTTTTGCAAGTTCAGCGCGGCTGGTTTTCCGCCAAGAAGACGGTCAGTGCCTCGCGAGGCGCTCCGCCTCGAACTCATCCGGCGGCACCACCGGCGCATCCGGATGCGAGGCAGCCTCAAGCTCGGCGGCTTCCACCGACGGCGTGCGCCAGCCCGACTTCACGCCCCACAGATAGAACACCAAGCCGATTACGCCGACTACCGCCAGATCCCAGCCGTAGGGCAGGTAGCCCTTGCCGCCGAAGGTGGTGCTGCCGGCCCAGGAGACGAAGGCGATCGCGGGCAGGTAGGCGACCAGCCACCAGGCGCCCTTCATCTGGCGACCGAAGTCGTGCCAGCCGGCCTTGGCCTGGTAATAGAAGTACACCGGCAGCGCCACGACCATCAGCAGGATGATCTCGCCGGTGAGTGGCCACTTGGCCCAGTACAGCAACTCGGTGGACATCACGAAGGCGATGCCGGCGAGCACGGGCAGGCCGGCGAGGCGCAGCGGGCGGTGCAGGCCGGGGGCGGTGCGGCGCAGCGTCATCACGCTGACCGGGCCGGTGAGGTAGGAGATGATCGTGGCCACCGAGATCACCGCGGCCAGCGTGCCCCAGCCGCGGAAGAAGAACAGGAACAGGAAGGACACCACCAGGTTCACCCACATCGCCGGGCGCGGCACGCCCCACTTGGGATGCACGCGGCCGAGGATCTTAGGCAGCGTGCCGTTGCGCTCCATGCCGTAGAGCATGCGCGCGGTGGTGGCGGTGTAGGTCATGCCGGTGCCGCTGGGGCTGATCACCGCGTCGATGAACAGCAGCGTGGCCAGCCACTGCAGGCCGAGGATGATCGCGAGGTCGGCGAACGGCGAGCTGAAGTTGATGCCGTGCCAGCCCACGTTGGCAAGCATCTCGCGTGGCACCGCGCCGATGAAGGACACCTGCAGCAGCACGTAGATCACCGTGGCCAGCAGGATCGAGCAGACGATCGCGAACGGAATGCTCTTGCCCGGGTTGCGCGCCTCGCCGGCGAGGTTCACCGGGCTCTGGAAGCCGTTGAAGCTGAACACGATGCCGGCGATCGCCACCGCCGTGAGCACAGAGGCGAAGTCGATGGCGTGCACCTCGCCATGGATGCCGACGCTGAAGTTCTCGGGGTGGAAGCCGCTGGCGATCAGCAGCACCGCGGTGAGCGCGGGGATCACCAGCTTGAACAGGGTGATCGCGGTGTTCGAGCGCGCGAACAGCTTCACGCTCCAGAAATTCAGCAGGAAGTACGCGATCACCAGCACCGCGGCGATGGCGAGGCCTGCCGTGCTCAACTCGCCGTGGCCGCCGGGCGCCTGGTGGTAGAGATCCTTCGCCCAAGCCCACTTCCACGAAGACATGTACTGCGCCGAGGCTTCGGCTTCCACCGAGATCACCGAGACGATCGCGATCCAGTTCGCCCACGCCGCGATGAAGCCCACCAGCGAACCATGCGAGTAGTGGCCGTAGCGCACCATGCCGCCGGATTCGGGGAACATCGCCCCGAGTTCTGCATAGGTCAGCGCGATGAACAGGATGATCACCGCGCCGATCACCCAGGCCCAGATCGCGCCGGGGCCGGCGATCTGCGCCGCGCGCCAGGCGCCGAACAGCCAGCCGGAGCCGATGATCGAACCCAGACCGGTGAGCATCAGGGCGAACGGGCCGACGTCGCGGCGGATCGAGCTGCTGGAAGACATGGAAACTCCTGGAGCGCGGGCCGCGCATCCCCGAAAGGAGTCGATGGTTGCAGACGCGGGCCCCTGGTGTCACCCGCCACAGGTCACGCGGGGCCTCTCTTCCTGCTCCGAAGTTAAGCGCCTCGCTGGAATGACGAGCAAGAAAGTCGCTTAACTTCGGGACATTGGGGTCTCTCTCCTCCCCCGAACGGCTTCATCGTCTGGGGCAGATGGTTCAATCGCGGCTCAGCACTCGATCACGTTCACGGCGAGGCCGCCGCGCGAGGTCGAGGCCGGATCGACATGCGTTGAAGCGCATGTTGATCCGGGCGAGGGCGAGCCGTGAACCGGCGAGCGGTGAAATGGCAGAGTCGACCTCGCGCCTAACACTCGATGACGTTCACTGCGAGGCCGCCGCGCGAGGTCTCCTTGTACTTGTCCTTCATGTCGCGGCCGGTGTCGCGCATGGTCTTGATGACCTTGTCCAGGCTGACGCGGTGCTTGCCGTCGCTCTTCAGCGCCATGCGGCTGGCGTTGATCGCCTTCACCGAACCCATCGCGTTGCGTTCGATGCAGGGGATCTGCACCAGGCCGCCGATCGGGTCGCAGGTGAGGCCGAGGTTGTGTTCCATGCCGATCTCGGCGGCGTTTTCCACTTGGTGGATGCTGCCGCCCAGTGCGGCGGTGAGGCCGCCGGCGGCCATCGAGCAGGCCACGCCCACCTCGCCCTGGCAGCCGACCTCGGCGCCGGAGATCGAGGCGTTCTCCTTGTACAGGATGCCGATCGCGGCCGCGGTGAGCAGGTAGTCGATGATGCCGTTCTCGTCAGCCTTGGGGCAGAAGCGCAGGTAGTAGTGGCCGACCGCGGGCACGATGCCGGCGGCGCCGTTGGTGGGCGCGGTGACCACGCGGCCGCCGGCGGCGTTCTCCTCGTTCACCGCCAGCGCGTACAGGTTCACCCAGTCGAGGATGGTCAGCGGATCCTTCAGCGCGGCCTCGGGCGCGTTGCGCAACTCCTCGGCCATCGCCGGCGCGCGGCGCGTTACATGCAGGCCGCCAGGCAGGGTGCCGGGCGAGCGCAGGCCGCGCGCGACGCAGTCGGCCATAGCCTTCCAGATCGTCAGCAGGCCGGCGCGGGTCTCGGCTTCGGGGCGCCACACGGCCTCGTTCGCCATCATCAGCTGGGCGATGGTCAGTCCGTGTTTCTCGCACAGCGCCAGCATCTGGTCGCCGGTGGAGAACGGGTAGGGCTGCTCGGTGGTGTCGGCGACGATGCGGTCCTCCGCCGCCTCGTCGGTGTTCACCACGAAGCCGCCGCCCACCGAGTAGTAGTCGCGCGTGGCCAGCTCGTTGCCGTCGGCGTCGTAGGCGGAGAAGCGCATGCCGTTGGTGTGGAACGGCAGCTTCTGGCGCTTGTTGAACACCAGGTCGGCCTTTTCGTCGAACGCGATCTCGCGCTTGCCGAGCAGGCGCAGCCGCCGCGTGGTGCGGATGCGCTTGAGCGTCTCGGGGATCTGGTCGGGATCGACCGTGTCCGGGTGCGCGCCCTCGAAGCCCAGCAGTACGGCCTTGTCGGTACCGTGACCGCGGCCGGTCATCGCCAGCGAGCCGTACAGCTCGGCGCGCACGCGCGTCACGCGGTCCAGCACGCCTTTCTCCTCCAGCCAGCGCTCGGCGAAGCGCGCCGCCGCGCGCATCGGCCCCACCGTATGGGAGGAGGACGGCCCGATGCCGATCTTGAACAGGTCGAATACGCTGACGGCCATGAGTGTGCTGCGATAGGTGGGTAACCCGTTATTCTACGCGGCGCCCCTGTCTTTGGCAGTCCATTCGCACACGCATGCCCGACCTGATCCTGTACCAGCGTGACTACTGCCACCTGTGCGATCTCGCGCTGGCCGTACTGGCCGAAGCGCGCGCGCCGGAATTCGACAGCGTGTGGGTGGACGATGCGCCGGCGCTGGAGGCGCGCTACGGCACGCGCGTGCCGGTGCTGCGCGATCTGCGCGACGGGCGCGAACTGGACTGGCCGTTCGACGCGGCGGCGGTGCAGGCCTTTTTAATCAGGTAAACGCCTGCGCGCAGCGCACGCATTCGCCTCCTCCCCTGCATGCAGGGGAGGATTGAGGTGGGGTCACCCTATTTCGCCACCAGCACCAGGTGCGCGTGCACCTTCACGTCGGCACCGATCACCGAGGTGTCGGCGTAGTCGCCCCCGCCCACGCCGAAGTCCAGCCGCTTGAGCGAGCCGCTCACGTCAAGCGTGGCGTTCCTGCCCTGCGGCTTGAAATCCACCGTCAGGCTCACCGGCTTGGTCACGCCGCGCAGGGTGAGCTGGCCGTCGGCGACCACCTTGCCACCCACGTTGCGGAAACCGGTGCTGACGAAGTGCGCGCTGGGGTACTGCGCCACGTCGAAGAAATCCTTGCCGGGCAGCGCGCCCTGCTGATCCTTGTCGCTCACCGCGACGCTGGCCGTGGTCACGGTCACGTCGAACTTCGACTGCGCGAGCTGGGCGGGGTCGTAGCTGATCGCGGCGTGCCATTGCTTGAAGCTGCCGTCGAAACTCGCGCCCTGGAAGCTGCCGGTGAAGCCCAGCGTGCTGGCGGGCTGCACCGTGTAGTCGGCGGCCAGCGTGGCGCCGGGCAGGGCGAGCGCCAGCAGCAGGCCGGCGCGAAGGCGGTGGATCTTGGTCATGGGCGTTCTCCCTTGTCGTTGTGCAGTTTGCCGAACGGCAGCATCCGCCTCAGCACGTCGTCGCCGTCGAACACGTGGTGCTTCAGCGCAGCGCCCACGTGCCCCACCAGCACCAGCACGAGGAACCAGAACAGGTACTCGTGCACCGCGTGCGAGAAATGGCGCAGCGCATCGTCCTTCGCACCCAGGCCCGGCAGGTTGAACAGCTTGAAGAACTGCAGAGGCTTGCCGGTCACCGTGTTGAACCACCAGCCGCTCACCGGGATGGCCAGCGCCAGCAGGTACAGCAGCGCGTGGGTGGCGCGCGCGGCCCATTGCTGCCAGCGCGGCGCGGGCAGCTCGCGTGGCCGGCCGTCCGGCCAGCGCCAGGCCAGGCGCAGCAGCATCAGTGCCAGCACGGTGAGGCCGATCGACTTGTGCAGCGCCAGCCAGTTGATCTTCTGCATCGGGTTCGATGCCAGGTCCATGCACAGGCCGAACACGCCGTTGCCGAGGATGGCCAGCGCCACGATCCAGTGGAAGGACTTGGCGATACCGCCCCAGTGGCGGTCGTCGCTGCGCAGCTTCATGGGGTGTCCTTGGCGGCAGGGGTGTCGTTGGAAGCATGGTCGTCGCGGATCGCTTCCAGTTCCATCCACACCGACACCTGATGGCCGATCGAGTTCGGAAAGGCGGTGATGCCGAAGTCGGTGCGGTCGAGGCTGGCGGTGGCCGAGATGCCGGCGACGGCGTGCAGGCCGTACAGCGTGCGCGCCACGCGATTGAGTCGGAACGGAATGGCCAGCGGTCGGCTCACGCCGTGCAGGGTCAGCGTGCCGTGCAGTACGCCGTGGTCCGCGTCGGTGCGTTCCACCGAATGGCTGACGAAATGCGCCTCGCGGTAGTGCGCGCAATCCAGCAGGGCGTGCCCGCAGACCGCCTTGTCCCAGCCGGCGTCGCCCATGTCCACGCCGGCGAGGTCGATGTCGAGTTCCGTGCCCGCATGGCCCAGGTCGTCCGGATCGAGGCGCAACCAGCCGCGGGCGATGTGCAGCCGCCCGAACGGCCGCGAATAGCCGTCGTGGTCGATGCTGAAGACGATCTGGCTGTGCACGGTGTCGTAGCGGTACTCGTGCGTGCCGGCGAACGCGGCCATGGCCGGTACGGCCAGCAACAGCAACAACCAGCGTGTGGGGCGCGCGCGGGACATGCGGCGAAGTCTGGACGATCGCCGATTCCGGCGCCAGCGGCGATGCCGGAACGCAGCGTTCGCGCCGCGGATCGATGCCGCGGCGACAGCCGGGCGCGCTCGCGCGGGTATCGTCGTTTTGGCATGATGCGGCGAGGGGCAGGGGATACACCATGTTTGCATCACTCGTGTTGGGAGCCGTCTTGTCCGCTGCCATGCCGTTGGCCGCCGGCGGCGGCGCGGGGCAGGCAGGCGCCGCGGCGGCGAGCGCCGCACCAGGCACGGGCCTGCTGCCCACGCCGCAGTTCAGGCACTACGACACCGGCGACGGCTTGCCCAGTTCGGCGATCAATGCCGTGGTGCAGGATGAGCGCGGCTTCATGTGGTTCGGCGGTTCCGGCGGCCTGGTGCGCTACGACGGCGTGGAGTTCAAGGCCTACGCGCACACGCCCGGCGACGCGGATACCTTGTCCTCGAATGACATCACCCAACTGGTATGCGCCACGGACGGGCGACTGTGGATCGCCACGGGCGATGCCGGGCTGGATCGGCTCGATCCGGCCACCGGCCATTTCGAGCACTGGCGCCACGATCCGAAGCGTCCGGACAGCCTGTCCGGCGACGCGGTGCTGGCGCTTGCGCGCGATCGCGACGGCAGCCTGTGGGTGGGCACCCGCGAGGGGCTCGACCACTTGTCGGCGGACGGCCGCCAGGTGCAGCACGTGCCCTACCTGCAGGCCGCGGGTGGCGGTTCCGGCAACAGCAGCCGGGACAGGATGGTCGGCGCGCTGAAGGTCGACGACGACGGCGTGCTGTGGATCGGCACCTGGTCGGGATTGCTGCTGAAGCGGCTGCCGGACGGCAGCATCCGGCAGGTCGAGGTCGTGCACGGCCAAGACAAGCCCGACCAGATCTGGCGCATCAACGGCAGCGGCAAGGACCTGCGCATCGGTACGCGGCTGGGCCTGCTGCACGTGGACGCCGACGGCGTGGCGCGGCCGATGTTCAGCGCCGCGCAGATGAAACCGGAATACGTCTTCGACAGCACGCGCGACCACACCGGACGCCTGTGGATGGTGACGCTGCACGGCGTGGTGATGGACGACCCGCGCACCGGCATCCATCGCTTCCACAGCCAGCCGCTGGTGCTGGGCGGCTTGCCGGGCGAGTGGACCTGGCGCGTCGTCGCGGATCGCGAAGGCGGCCTGTGGTTCACCTTCTACGACGGCGGCATCGCCTACCTGGCGCCCGGCTGGGAGGGCTTCTCGCGCTACACGCACGTGCCCGACGATCCCGCCAGCCTGCGCGATACGCTGGCCTCCGTGGTGGCGCCCAGCGCGGACGGCAAGCTGTGGGTGGGCGAGCGCGGCAAGATCGACAAGCTGGATCCGCTTACCGGCGAGGTCCGGCACGTGGTCGATGGCGTGAACACCGAAGTGATCTCGATGGTCGACGACGGCAGCAGCCTGTGGTTCACCGTGCGCGGGGCGCTGCAGCGATTCAAGGACGGCAAGCTCACGACGATCGATCCGGAGCACCGCCAGTTCAGCCGGCCCGAAGTGCTGGTGCTGGGCGACGACGGCGCGTTGTACCTGACGGTGGCGAAGTATGGCGTGGTCCGGATCGATACCCGGACGCTGCAGGTGACGCCGGTGCCGATGCCGGCGGACGCGAAGGACGTCGACCTGCGGGTGTCGGGCCTGGACTGGCACGACGGCGCGCTCTGGTATGCGAGCGGTGCAGGCCTGATGCGCTGGAGCCCCGCCAGCCAGCGCATGGAATTCGTGCCCGGCATCCCCCGGGGCGAAGACGTGCTTGCCTTCACCTCGATCGGGCCGACGTTCTGGCTGGTGCGCGGCGACGGGCTGGAGCATTACCACTGGGAAGGCGACCGGGCCGTGCGCGATCGCCTGGTGGGGACGGCGCAGGGTTGGAAAAATCCGGTGACGCTCGGCATGCATGTGGACCGGCTCGGGCGCCTGTGGATCTTCAGCCAGGTCGGGTTGTGGCGCTACGACCCGCGCGACGGCGGCTTCAAGCACTTCGGTGCGCAGGACGGCCTGGTCAACAACGAATTCCTCAGCGGCCCGGTGCGGCCGGTGCCCGGCGGGCCGCTGTTTGCCCCCACGCAAGGCGGCGTGATCGGCTTCAACCCCATGCAGCTGCATGAGCGGCCGGCGGTGCCGTCGCCGGCGGTGACTGCCCTCGACGTGCGCGGCAGCCGGGGCATGCGGGCCTTGCCGACCAACCAGCGCGACATCGGCCTGGTCTGGAACGACCGCGACTTGCGCATCGGCGTGCGCGCGCTTTCCTTCGTCAATCCGCGGGCGAACCGCTACCGCTTCCGGTTGGACGGGGTGGACGACGACTGGGTCGACACGGGCAACAGCGGCGACCGCGAATTCGTGGGCATGCATGCCGGCGACTACACCTTGCATGTCGAGGCGGCCGGCGCCTACGGCGGGTGGGGCCGCCTGACGCAGCCGCTGCACATCCACGTGCAGGCGCCGCCGTGGCTGCGCTGGTGGGCGTGGCTGCTGTACGCGCTGGCGCTGGCGGCGGTGGTGGGCTGGATCATGTGGGCGTGGCGGCGGCGACTGGCGCAGCGCCACCGGATCGAGCTGATCGAGCAGCGGCGCGCGCTGGCCGAGCAGGCCAGCGCGGCGAAGACGCAGTTCCTCGCCACGCTGAGCCACGAGATCCGCACGCCGATGACCGGCGTGATGGGCATGGCCGAGCTGCTCTTGAACACGCCGCTGGACCCGAAGCAGCAGGACTACACGCGGGCGATGCAACGCTCCGGCAGCATGCTGCTGAAGCTGCTCAACGACGCGCTGGACCTGGTGCGCATCGACGCCGGGCGGCTGGAGCTGGAGCCGGCGCCGTTCGACCCGCGTCAGCTGGTCGAGGACGTGGCGCAGCTGGAGCAGGGCCAGGCCTGGAGCAAGGGCCTGCGCTTCGTGGTGGAGATCGCCGACGACCTGCCGGCGCAGGCGATCGGCGACGCGGTGCGCGTCAAGCAGGTGCTGCTGAACCTCGCGAACAATGCGCTGAAGTTCACCGCGCACGGCAGCGTGACGCTGCGTGCCGCGCGCGGCGGCGACGCTCTCTTGTTCAGCGTCATCGACACCGGCCCGGGCATTCCCGAAGGCAGCCAGGCGCGGCTGTTCCAGCGCTTCGAGCAGGAAGAGAGCCCGCAGCGCCGCGCCGGCAGCGGGCTGGGCCTGGCGATCTGTCGCGAGCTGGTGGAGATGATGGGCGGCAGCATCGAGCTGCAATCGCGGCTGGGGCACGGCAGCAGTTTCCTGGTGCGCCTGCCGTTGATCGAGGTGGGCCACGCCGCGGATGAACAAGCCTCACCATCACCCGCGGATGAACATCCGCTGCGCCTGCTGCTGGTGGAGGACGACCCGATCGTGGCGGCCGTCATCACCGGGTTGTTGCAGCAGCAGGGCCATGCGGCCTGCCACGTGGCGAACGGCTTGCTGGCCTTGGCCGAGCTGGAGCGGAACCGCTACGACGCGGTGCTGCTGGACCTGGACCTGCCGGGGGTGGACGGTTTCCAGGTGGCGCGGCTGATCCGCCAGCGCGAGGCGGGAAAGCACCTGCCGATCGTGGCGGTGACGGCCCGCTCGGGCGAGACGGACGAGGCGCACGCGCGCGAGGCGGGCATGGACGGCTTCCTGCGCAAGCCGCTCAGCGGCGAGCAGCTGGCGGCGATGCTGGCGCGCGTGCTGCGTGCGACGGGCGACGAGGAGGATGCCGAGGCGGTTGCGGCCGGGTAGGGCGCATTCCGCGCCGCTTTCGCGCGCCGGGGTGCGTGAAAGCGGCCCCCGCATTCGCTTCCCCGGCTTCGTTTTGGCATGATCCGCGGACGAAACGGTGCAGGCCGTGCGGGGTCGCCGCGCCTGCCCGGGCGCCGCCATGCAGGGGAACGTGATGGGTTGCAGGCCGATGCTGTCGGCAGGTTTGTCCGGCCTGCTCCTGCTCATCGCGGTGCCCGCGTCCGCGAAGGCGACCGCCCCGCCGGCTCCCGCCGTGGCGGCGGTGCCCATGGTCACGCCGCAGTTCCGCCGCTACGGCGTGCCCGATGGCTTGCCCAGTTCCAATGTCTACGCCGTGGTGCAGGATCACGCCGGGGCGATCTGGTTCGGCACCAAGGGCGGCATCGCGCGCTACGACGGCGTGCATTTCAAGGTGTTCCGCCACGTGGCGAACGATCCGGGTTCGCTGTACGACAACGGCGTCGCCGCGCTGCTGGTGGATGACCACAACCGCCTGTGGGCGGGTGGCCTCAATGGGGGACTGAACCGCTACGACGCGGCCACCGGCAAGTTCGAGCACTGGGGACACGACCCTGACGATCCCGCCAGCCTCGCCAGCGACCGCACCTGGTCGCTCGCGCAGACGCCGGACGGCACGCTGTGGGTGGGCACGGGGCAAGGGCTGGACCGCATGCGGCCGGATGGCCGCGGCTTCGAGCACGTGAGCTACCAGGCGCCCGGCGGCAAGGCCGAGAGCTTCGGCCTGGTCGGCGCGCTCTATGTCGATGCCCGCGGCCAGCTGTGGATCGGCAGCGACCTCGGCGTGTTCCGCCGCGATGCGCAGGGGCAGGTGCACCCGGTGCTGGCCGCCGATCCGCGGCAGTCGATGTCGGCCTGGAGCATCGGCGGGAATGGCGACGAGGTGCGCATCGCTACCATCCGTGGCCTGATGGTGGTGGGGTCGGACGGCCTGGCACGGCATTTCGGCGGCAGCACGATTCCCGCCACCAACGTGATGGCCAGCGTGCGCGACGATGCCGGGCGGCTGTGGGTCGGCACGCAGCGCGGGCTGTTCATGCAGCCGCGTGCGGACGCCCCGGTGATGCCGGTGACCAACCAGCCCGCGTTGAACGGCGACCTGCCCGGCACCTGGGTATGGCAGATGCTGGTCGATCGCGCCGGGGGACTGTGGTTCGCGCTGTTCGACGGCGGCATCGGCTACCTGGCGCCGGGCTGGGACAGCTTCAGCCGCTTCACCCACATTCCGGACGATCCGGCCAGCTTGCGCGACTCGATCGCCACCACCATGGCGCGCGGCAAGGACGGTCGCCATGTCTGGGTGGGCGAGCGTGCCGGCCGGGTGGACCGGCTCGACCCCGTCACCGGGCAGGTGGAGCACAGCTACTCGGATCTCGGCGGCGACGTGGTCGGCATGACCGAGGACGCGCGCGGACGCCTGTGGGTGGTGGTGCAGGGGGCGATCGAGGTGTGCGACGACCCGCGCCGTCCCTGCATGCGCGTCGATCCCGCGGGCAGCAGCGGCATGCGGCGTCCGCTGGAGGTGGAGCCGGGTCCGGACGACAAGATGTATGCGCGCACCTTCGGCGAAGGCATCTTCCGCATCGATCCGGACACGCTGGCGGTGAGTCCGGTGGCGATGGATCAGGCCAACGAGAAGGTGCGCTGGGGCAGCCAGATGACGCTGCACGATGGCGTGTTCTGGTACGCCAGCGACGGCGGCATGATGCGGCTGGACGGCGCGCGCGACCGCTTCGTGATGGCGCCGGGGCCGCCGAAGGGGCAGAGCGTGGATGCGTTCGCGTTCACCCCGCACGGCATCTGGATGGCCAATGCGAACGGCATGACGCACTACCGCATCGAAGGCGACGGCAAGCTGGTGCGCGAGCGCACGGTGGAAGCGGCGCACGGCTGGCCGTCGATCAACGTGGTGGACCTCAAGGTGGATACCGGGGGCCGGGTCTGGGTGTTCGGTCACGACGGCCTGTGGCGCTTCGACCCGGCGAACGGGCGTTTCCGTTCCTTCGGCCTGCAGGACGGGCTTGCCAACGGCGAGTTCTCGCGCGGCTACGCCCTCATGCCCAGCGGTTACCTGTATGCACCGACCCTGGGCGGCGTGGTGGCCTTCGATCCGGACCGGATCGGCGTGCAGAAGACGGTGCCGCCACTGGCGATCACCGGCATCAGCGTTCGCCGGCACGGCACGCAGCAGGCGCTGCCGATCGGCGCCGGGGTGGTGAAGGTGGGCTGGCGCGACCGCCAGCTGGACATCCGGGCGCGCGTGTACTCGTACCTCGATCCCGCGGACAACCACTATCGCTTCTTCCTGCACGGCTTCGATCCCGGCTGGGTGGACGTGGGCAACCAGGGCGAGCGCGACCTCTCCGGCCTGGGCAGCGGCGACTACACGCTGGACGTGATGGCGACGGGCGCGGAGGGTGTGTGGTCGCATCTGGCGCAGCCACTGCGCATCCACGTGCAGGCGCCGCCGTGGCTGCGCTGGTGGGCGTGGCTGCTGTACGCGCTGGCGCTGGCGGCGGTGGTGGGCTGGATCATGTGGGCGTGGCGGCGGCGGCTGGCGCAGCGCCACCGGATCGAGCTGATCGAGCAGCGGCGCGCGCTGGCCGAGCAGGCCAGCGCGGCGAAGACGCAGTTCCTCGCCACGCTGAGCCACGAGATCCGCACGCCGATGACCGGCGTGATGGGCATGGCCGAGCTGCTCTTGAACACGCCGCTGGACCCGAAGCAGCAGGACTACACGCGGGCGATGCAACGCTCCGGCAGCATGCTGCTGAAGCTGCTCAACGACGCGCTGGACCTGGTGCGCATCGACGCCGGGCGGCTGGAGCTGGAGCCGGCGCCGTTCGACCCGCGTCAGCTGGTCGAGGACGTGGCGCAGCTGGAGCAGGGCCAGGCCTGGAGCAAGGGCCTGCGCTTCGTGGTGGAGATCGCCGACGACCTGCCGGCGCAGGCGATCGGCGACGCGGTGCGCGTCAAGCAGGTGCTGCTGAACCTCGCGAACAATGCGCTGAAGTTCACCGCGCACGGCAGCGTGACGCTGCGTGCCGCGCGCGGCGGCGACGCTCTCTTGTTCAGCGTCATCGACACCGGCCCGGGCATTCCCGAAGGCAGCCAGGCGCGGCTGTTCCAGCGCTTCGAGCAGGAAGAGAGCCCGCAGCGCCGCGCCGGCAGCGGGTTGGGCCTGGCGATCTGCCGCGAGCTGGTGGAGATGATGGGCGGCAGCATCGAGCTGCAATCGCGGCTGGGGCACGGCAGCAGTTTTCTGGTGCGCCTGCCGTTGATCGAGGTGGGCCACGCCGCGGATGAACAAGCCTCGCCATCACCCGCTGATGAACATCCGCTGCGCCTGCTGCTGGTGGAGGACGACCCGATCGTGGCGGCCGTCATCACCGGCCTGTTGCAGCAGCAGGGCCATATGGCCTGCCACGTGGCGAACGGCTTGCTGGCCTTGGCCGAGCTGGAGCGGAACCGTTACGACGCGGTGCTGCTGGACCTGGACCTGCCGGGCGTGGACGGTTTCCAGGTGGCGCGGTTGATCCGCCAGCGCGAGGCGGGAAAGCACCTGCCGATCGTGGCGGTGACGGCCCGCTCGGGCGAGACGGACGAGGCGCACGCGCGTGAGGCGGGCATGGACGGCTTCCTGCGCAAGCCGCTCAGTGGCGAGCAACTGGCGGCGATGCTGGCTTGGGTGTTGCGCGGAGCGGGCGGGGGCGAGCTGGCGATGGCCGGCTGAGCCGCTTACATGTCGTTCTTGTGCAGCTCGAAGCCGCGACGCTTGTATTCGCTCCAGCGTTCGCGCGATCCCGTGCGCTCCGCCTCGTCGGCCGGCACCACTTCCAGCACGCGCTGGAACTGGCCGCCGGCGCAGCCCTCGCGCAGGTTGATGACCAGCGGGCGATCCGGCGTGTCCACGCCCGGCGGCACGATCAGCACCGCGGTACCTGCATCGTCGTCGTCGCCGGCGAGCTGGTGCGGGATGAAGGCATCCTCGTCGAACGCCCACAGCAATTCGTCGATCGCCTCGGCCTGCGCGTGGTCGCGGGTGAGGATCAGCGTGGGCTGCTGCGCCGCGAACGCGCGCTTCACCAGCTCGCATACCAGGAGCAGCGGCTGTTCGCGGAAGCGCGGCTTGTCGATCAGGTAGAAGTCGGCGCGGGGCATGGTGTATTCGCTCTTGCTCGTCATTCCGGCCGGAATCCAGTAGTGACGATATTCGGTTGTTGCCTCGCCGCTCAACCGGAAACCGGGATGACTGGATGACCAGCTTCGCTGTTGTGAAGCTCCTCCGGCCTGCGCCGGAATGACGGTGCTCCGGAAGTTTACGCGCCGCGGTCGATCAGCCACTGTGCCAGCAGCGCCACCGGGCGACCGGTGGCGAGGCCCTTGCGGCCCTCGTCCCAGGCCGTGCCGGCGATGTCCAGATGCGCCCAGCGCTGGCCTTCGGCGAAGCGCGACAGGAAGCAGGCGGCGGTGATCGCGCCGGCGCTCTTGCCGCCGATGTTGGCGACGTCGGCGAAGCCGGAGTCGAGCTGCACCTGGTAGTCGTCCCACAGCGGCATGCGCCACGCACGGTCCAGCGCGTGCTCGCCCGCGGCGAGCAGCTCGGCGGCAAGGTCGTCGTGTTTGCTGAACAGGCCGCTGGCGTGCTTGCCCAGCGCGATCACGCAGGCGCCGGTGAGCGTGGCGGCGTCGACCATCGCCTGCGGCTGGAACGTCCGCGCGGTCCAGGTCAGCGCGTCGCACAGGATCAGCCGGCCCTCGGCATCGGTGTTGAGCACCTCGATGGTGAGGCCGGACAGGCTGGTGAGCACGTCGCCAGGGCGGTAGCTGTCGCCGTCGGGCATGTTCTCGGCCGAAGGCACCACGCAGACCAGGTTCTGCCCGACGCCCATCTTCACCGCGGCGACGAAGGCGCCGAGCACGCCGGCCGCGCCGCCCATGTCGAACTTCATCTCCTCCATGCCGGGGCCGGGCTTGAGGCTGATGCCGCCGGTGTCGAAGGTGATGCCCTTGCCGACGAAGGCATAGGGCGCAACGCCCTCGGCGCCGCCGTGGTACTGCAGCGCGATCAGCTTCGGCTTGTTCGCCGAGCCGCGACCCACCGCGAGCAGCGAACCGAAGCCGAGCTTCTCCATCTCCACGTGGTCGAGCACGCGGCAATCGACCTTGTCGTGCGCGTCGGCAAAGGCCTGCGCCTGCGCGGCGATGTAGGCGGGCGTGCAGATGTTCGGCGGCAGGTTGGCCAGTTCGCGCGCGAAGCGCACGCCCTCGGCGATGCCGCGGGCCTGCGTCAGGCCGGCTTCCGCATCGGCGCCCGCGGCGAAGGCGAGCGCGGCCAGTTCCGGCTGCGCGCTCTTCTCGCGCGGCTTGAACGTGGCGGTGTAGCGGTAGGCGGCGTGGTCGGCGGACAGCGCGGCGGTGCGCACGCGCCAGGCGGCGTCGCGGTCCGGCACGTCCGCCTCGGCGAGGTACGACACCGCTTCGTTCACGGGCAGCCTGCCCAGCGCGCGGGCGGCCTCGATCGCCACCTTCTGGTAGCGCGCCGCGTCGAAACCCTTCTGCGTGCCCAGGCCCACCACCAGCACGCGCTTCGCCGCGATGCCGATCGGCGCGTAGAGCAGCGTGCTGCTGCCGGCCTTGCCGCTGATGTCGCCGCTCTCCACCTGGCGCTTGATCGCTCCACCGGTGGCACCGTCCACGCGGGCGGCCGCGCTGGTCAGCACGCCCTGTTCGTACACGCCCACCAGAATGCAGGCAGTGTCGGCGGTTTCGGGGGCAGCGGTGGTCAGGCTGAACTGGAGGGTCATCGGGCGTTCCTGCGTGGGCGCGGCCAGCGGCGAACCGGCTAAACTGGCGGTTCGCCGGCGGGGTCGGCGTTGACGGAAGCCCACAAGTTTATCGCATGCTGAGCATTCTCGACCGCTATTTCCTGCGCGAGCTGGCGCAGACCGTGGCCGCCACCGTGGTGGTGCTGATGGTGATCGTCGCCGGCACCGCGTTCGCCGCCGTGCTGCAGCAGGTGGCCAAGGGCAGCTTTCCGGCCAGCGTGATGTTCCAGGTGTTGAGCCTGCGCACCTTGGGAGGGCTCACCAACATGCTGCCGCTGGCCAGCATGATCGGCGTGCTGATGGCGCTGGGCCGGATGTACCGCGAAAGCGAGATGCACGTGCTGATGTCTTCCGGCATGGGGCCGAACGGGCTGCTGCGGCCGATGGCGATACTCGCCGTGGCGCTGGTGCTGCTCACCGCGGTGGTGTCGCTGTGGCTGGGGCCGTGGGCGGCGCGCACCAGCGATGCGATGGTGACCGCGGCGAACCGTTCGGTGGTCGCTGCTGGCCTCGACGCCGGCCGCTTCACCGAATTGCCGGGCAAGGGCGGCATCATCTTCGTCGACACGCTGAGCCAGGACGGTACCCGGCTGGGCCGCAGCTTCGTGTCCACCCAGCGCACCAGCAAGGATGGCCAGCTGCACGTCAAGCTGGTCACCGCCAGCAATGGCCAGCTGTATCAGGAGAGCAACGGCGCGAACCGCTACATCGCGTTCCGCGACGGCTGGCAGTACGACATCCCGCTGGGTGCGGACAGCTGGCGGCGCATGCAGTACCAGCGCAACGATACCTCGCTCTCCAACGTGACCAGCGACGACGACGAGGATCCCGTCGAGAGCATGTCCACGCTGGATCTCGCGCGCTCCACCAGTCCGGTCGCCCTTGCCGAGCTGGCCTGGCGCACCAACGCGCCGGCGCTGACCCTGGTGATGCTGATGCTGGCGTTGCCGCTGTCGCGGCAGAGCCCGCGCGAACCGCGCTACGGCCGCCTGATGCTGGCGATGCTGAGCTTCTACCTGTACTACCTGCTGCTGGCGCTGGGGCGGGCGCAGATCGGCAAGGGCCACTGGCACCACGAGACGGCGCTGTGGCTGCTGCACGTGCTGATGCTGGCGTTCGCCGCGTGGCTGTGGCGGAAGCAGTACGCGCCGCGCAAGCCGCGCAACGAGAAGGCGCTGACGGCATGACGCTCACGATCAAGCGCGTGGACAAGCTGGTCGCGCTCAGCGTGCTTGGTTCGCTGATCGGCGTATGGCTGGTGCTCACCGGCTTCGACGCGGTCACCCAGTTCCTGCGCCAGCTCGCCAACGTGGGCAAGAACGGTTTCACGCTGATGAATGCGACGGTATACGTGCTGGTGACGACGCCACGCCGCGCCTACGAGATGTTCGGTAACGCGGCGCTGATCGGCGGCCTGCTGGGCCTGGGCGGTCTCGCCGCCACCGGCGAGCTCACCGCGCTGCGCGCCGCCGGCATGTCGCGCCTGCGCATCGCCGCCTCGGCCACCGGAGTGATCGCGGTGCTGATCGTGGGCGTGGTGATCCTGGGCGAAACCGCCGCGCCCTGGGGCGACCAGCTCGCGCAGACCATGCAGTTGCGCATGAAGTCCGGCAACATCGGCGCCACCGGCAGCGGGCTGTGGGCGCGCGACGGCGACCGCATCATCAACGCGCGCGGCAGCGTGGTGCGCCGGGTGGGCGATCACGACGCGGTGCAGCTCACCGACGTGCGCGTGTTCACGCTCACTTCCGACGGCCAGCTCAGCCGCTTCGACTGGGCCAAGACCGCCGACCACGACGGCCACGAGTGGATCCTGCACGACGTGCGCAGCACCACGCTGGACGCCACCGGCACGCACAGCAGCAGCGCGGCCAGCGAGCAGTGGCAATCCAGCCTCAACCCGCAGGTGCTGGCGCAATCGGTGATCCAGCCGCAGTACCTGTCGATGCGCGACCTGCGCCGCAGCATGCGCTATCTCGAGCGCAACGGCGAAAGCCCCGGCGTGTACGCAGTGGCGTTCTGGGGCCGCGCGCTGTACGCGCTCAACGTGCTGGTGCTGGTGCTGTGCGCGATGCCGTTCGCGTTCGGCGCGATGCGCTCGGGCGGCCTCGGCAAGCGCATCTTCATCGGCATGCTGCTGGCGATCGCCTGGTACTTCCTGCAGAAGGCGATGGTGAATTTCGGCACCGTCTACGGCATGCCGCCGCTGCTCGCCAACCTGCTGCCCGCGACCTTGCTGGCGCTGGTGGCGTGGCTGTATTTCCGCAAGCACGCCTGACTGGATTCCGCGGTCAAGCGCTTGGGTGCCTGGCCGCGCGCGGTACATCCCGGTGCCGCGAGCGGGTTGGGTGGAACGTTTCCGTGATTGATTCGGAGTAGCGAACGATGAACGTAGTCGACCTGCGCAGCGACACCGTGACCCGCCCCACGCCGGCGATGCGTGCCGCGATGCTGGACGCCGAAGTGGGCGACGACGTCTACGGCGAGGACCCCACCGTCAACGCGCTGCAGAAGCGCATGGCCGGCGAGCTCGGTTTCGAGGATGCGCTGTTCGTGCCCAGCGGCACGCAGAGCAACCTGCTCGCGCTGATGAGCCACTGCGAGCGCGGCGACGAATACCTCGTCGGCATGGACGCGCACACCTACAAGTTCGAGGGCGGCGGCGCCGCGGTATTGGGCTCGATCCAGCCGCAACCCATCGTGCAGGACGAGGACGGCACGCTGCCGCTCCCGCGCATCGCCGCGGCGATCAAGCCGGTCGATCCGCACTTCGCGCGCACGAAACTGCTCGCGCTGGAAAACACCTGGCACGGCCGCGTGCTGCCGCTGGATTACCTCGAAGCCGCACACGACTTCGCCCGCGAGCACGGGCTGGCTCTGCACCTGGACGGCGCGCGTCTCTACAACGCGGCCGTGGCAAGCGGTGTATCGGCGCGCGCCATCGCGCAGCATTTCGACAGCGTGTCGATCTGCCTGTCCAAGGGCCTGGGCGCCCCGGTGGGTTCGGTGCTGGCGGGTTCCGCGCCGCTGATCGAGAAGGCGCGCCGCTGGCGCAAGGTCGCCGGCGGTGGCTGGCGCCAGGCCGGCATGCTCGCCGCCGCGGGCCTGCACGCACTCGATCACCACGTGGCGCGGTTGGCCGACGACCATCGTCGCGCGGCCTACCTCGCCGGCTGCCTGCGCGAGATTGCCGGCGTGAGCCTGCTCGGCCAGCACACCAACATGGTCTTCGTCGACGTGCCGACCGGGCGCCTGCGCGCACTGGACGCGCACCTCCGCGCGGCGGACATCCGCATCAGCATCGGCTACCTGCCCACGCTGCGGCTGGTGACGCATCTGGATGTGGACGATGCGGGCGTCGAGCGGGTGGCGGAGGCGTTCCGCGCTTTCTTCGCGCGCGGGTGAGGTGGTTTTCCCTGGCTGCTAGTGCGCGCGACGGGGCGGTTTCATTCATTTGGTGGTGGCCGAGTTGATTGCTATCGACGGGTGATCGCGCAACGCGCAAGGTTCAAAGCGGTTTCGAGCCGCTGCCGCGTCCCGAGTCACTTTCTCTCGCGTGCCCGAGAGAAAGTAACCAAAGAGAGGGGCACCCCGATGGCGCGCCCTCCGGGCATCCTGCCCTGCGGGTGCGCGGGCGGGTTCCGGGGTTTTCCGACGGCACCTCCGTGTGCCGGCGGAAAACTGGCTCGCATCCATGCGAGCCATCCTGCGGACTTTCCTCCACCCGCCCGCCGCGCCATAGGGGCCCCGGGTAAAGCAGCGCGCTCCCGGCGCGCACTCGGACGCAGCCGCGAAGCGGCTGCGAGAACAAGAGCAGCCGCGCAGCGAGCCTTGCCTTTGATTCGGCTTTTCGAGGAGTGCGCGCAGGATGCGCGCCGCTCTTCCGGGGCCCTTGGGCGGCGGTGAGGTGGGGACGAGGAGGCCGCGCAGCGGGCGAGCCCATGGATGGGCTCGCCTTTTCGCGCGGGCAGGAGCCCGCTCGAAAAGCCCGGCCCCGCCTCACGGACTTGCCGGGCAGGACGCCCGGCAAGCGCCAACCGGGGTGCTATTTCTCTTTGGTTACTTTCTCTTTGAGCACGCAAAGAGAAAGTAACTCGGGCGCCGACAGGCGCACGAAACCGCTTTGTTTTCCGTGCCAACGCGCCAGAGTTCCCTCAATGCGCCGAGTGGCTCCGCGAGCCACACTCCTCATTTGCTAGCATTCCCCGAATGCATTCCACGCCTGTCGACATCCTCCAAAGCGTTTTCGGCTATTCGAGCTTCCGCGGCCAGCAGCAAGCCATCGTCGAGCATGTGGCCGAGGGCGGCGACGCACTGGTGCTGATGCCGACCGGCGGCGGCAAGTCGCTGTGCTACCAGATCCCCGCGCTGCTGCGGCAAGGCACCGGCATCGTGGTGTCGCCATTGATCGCGTTGATGCAGGACCAGGTGGATGCGCTGCGAGCGGCGGGCGTGGCGGCGGCCTACCTCAACTCCAGCCTCGACGCGGCGTCGCAGCGCGAGGTGGAGCGGCAACTGCTGGCGGGCGAGCTGAACCTGCTTTACGTGGCGCCGGAGCGCCTGCTCACCGGGCGCTTCCTCGGCTTGCTGGAGCAGACCGAGGTGGCGCTGTTCGCGATCGACGAGGCGCACTGCGTGTCGCAGTGGGGGCACGATTTCCGCCCCGAGTATCGCGAGCTCACCGTGCTGCACGGGCGCTTCCCGCAGGTGCCGCGCATCGCGCTCACCGCCACCGCCGATCCGCGCACGCGCGAGGAGATCGTGGAGCGGCTGGCGCTGGGCGAGGCACGCCAGTTCGTTTCCAGTTTCGACCGGCCGAACATCGGCTACCGCGTGATGCTGAAGCACAACCCGCGCACGCAGCTGATGCAGTTCCTCGACGGCCATCGCGGCGAGGCCGGCATCGTGTACGCGCTCAGCCGCAAGAAGGTGGACGACACCGCCGCGTGGCTGGCCGAGGCCGGCATCGAGGCGCTTCCGTACCATGCCGGCCTCGACGCGGCCACACGGGCAAGGAACCAGCAGCGCTTCCTGCGCGAGGACGGCGTGGTGATGGTGGCCACCGTCGCGTTCGGCATGGGCATCGACAAGCCCGACGTGCGCTTCGTGGCGCACCTGGATCTGCCGCGCAGCATGGAAGGCTATTACCAGGAAACCGGCCGCGGCGGCCGCGATGGCCTGCCCGCCGAGGCGTGGATGATCTACGGCCTCGCCGACGTGGTGACGATGAGCCAGATGATCGCGCAGTCCGAATCCGCGGACGAGCGCAAGCGCATCGAGCGGCAGAAGCTGGAATCGCTGCTGGCTTACGCCGAGGCCACGCGCTGCCGGCGCGAGCTGCTGCTGGGCGCGTTCGGCGAGGACTACCACGGCCCCTGCGGCCATTGCGACAACTGCGTGGAGCCGCCGAAGACCTGGGACGCCACCGTACCCGCGCAGAAGGCGCTGTCGGCGGTGTACCGCAGCGGCCAGCGCTTCGGTGCCGGCCACGTCATCGACATCCTGCGCGGCGTGGACAACGAGCGCATGAGCCAGCTCGACCACGACAAGCTCAGCACCTTCGGCATCGGCGCCGACCTGGACGAGAAGGGCTGGCGCTCCGTGTTCCGCCAGCTGCTCGCCGCCGGCCTGCTCGCCACCGACGCAGAAGGCTACGGCACGCTGCGGCTCACCGCGGCCAGCCGTGACGTGCTGCTGGGCAAGCAGGAAGTGCGGCTGCGCGAAGACGCGAAGCCCGTGCGTTCCGCGCGCCGTCGCCGCGACAGCCAGTTGGTCACTGGAGCCAACCTCGGCATCGAGGCCTACGAGCAGCCGCTGTGGGATGCGCTGCGCGCCCTGCGCACGCAACTGGCGCGCCAGCAGGGCGTGCCGCCCTACGTGGTGTTCCACGACGCCACCTTGCTGGCGATGCTGCGCGCGATGCCGGCCAACGAAAGCGAGCTGGCCGGGGTCAGCGGCGTGGGCGAGGCCAAGCTCGCGCGCTACGGACGCGATTTCCTCGCGGTGATCAACGCGGTCGACTGAATCGCTGCGTCGGCGTGCCCGTGCGCGTCATCGGATGCCCTTTAATGGGAGTCGTTGCGCGTCCGCCAGGGGCTTCCGCTGCACGAAGCCTCCCGCATCGCCAGCCTCGTCAGCGGCATCGTGCCGGCCGCCGTCCGGATCACCGCGGCTCAGCCGGCCAGCAGCCAGTCGTCGTCGTTGACGCCGACCTGCGCCAGCCGTGCCGGCGGTTCACCCAGATAACGCCAGTGCTCCAGTGCTGCCGGCAGGCGGGCCCGCGGGCAGCTCGCGTGCAGGTAGGCCAGCGCCGCGGCCACGTCGTCGTGCCGCGCCAATTCGCAATCCCCCAGCAGGCTGCGCCAGCGCCGCCCGTGCCGCACGATGCGGAACAAGCCGAACTTCGAGGGGGCAACGTATTGCGCCGGCATGGCCGCGGCCTCGGGAGACGGGACGGGCAGTCTGGACGGCGCAGATGGCCCGCCGATGATCCGCGGGTGGCAGCGGGGTGACAGCCGGCGATGGCGCAACGGCCGTCGCGATGGCATTGCGTCGCGCGGGTTGGCTGGGGCTGCTTCCTTGTATGCCCTGCGGCGGATTGGAACGTTCCACGAAGGCGCGTCTTCGGGGCATGCACGCCTCTAGCCTCGGGACGGCAGACTTGGCGACCGGGTGGCAAACTGGCATTGCTCTTGCTTGAACATTGTCGATACGGCGAACCCGGACCCGTGCCGGGGCTGGCATGGCCCACAATCCGGTTCTATGCTTGTTCGGGTTGCGCCGCGGGACAGTGGTTCAGCACAAGCACTGCGATGATGGTGGCGTGATCGGGTCTTCGGGGCAGGGGTCAAGGATCGAGCGGGGGGCGCAATGCGCGTTGGATCGTGGTCGGGGGCCGTGTTGCGGCAAGCCTTGGTGGCCGGTGTCTACCTGGCCGCGCTGTTCCTGTTTCGCACGATTTCCATCCAGCACTGGTACATCCTGACCGGTTTTCACCTCGTGGTGCTGATGCTTGTTCAGTACCGCTACTGGCCGGCGCTTTTCGTCGCAGACACGGCCTGCTTGGCCTACATCAGTTACGCCTATCTCGATCAATATGGCCTGTACTGGGCCATGCTTAATGTGATTCCAGCGTTTGTTTATGAGGCTCCCGTAGTGTGGTGGGCTCGGGAGCGCTGGCGGCTGTTCTCGAGCCGGAGAACGATCAACATTCCGATCTTCGTGCTGTGTGCCTTGATCGTTGCCATCGTTTCGACGGCTGAAGCGATTGGCCAAGTGCAGTTTGCGACGCTTCCACCCGGTTATGTCATCCACTACGGTGAGGTGACGGCACGCATGGTGCTGGGCAATTTCATGGGCGTGCTTACGGTGGCGCCAGTTACGCTGGTGGTCTACCAGAGTTTCGCGGCCGCAAATTTCCGGTGGCGGCGCTGGTTGCCGGCACTGCTGGAGAGCCGCTTCCTGATCGAAGGTGCGCTGGGGGTATTTCCGCTCATCGCGTTCCTGGTCTGGCTGGGCGACCACAATCCCCAGATCCGAGCCATGGTGCAGATGGCCATGTTCCTGCCGGTCATCTTCATGGCCTTCCGGCACGGTTGGCAGGGGGCGGCGGTGGCCGGCACCTTGGCCAGCCTGGGAATCGTGACGCTGATGCCGGCAACTGAGGACCCGGCCACCCTGCAGGCCGAGACCTTGGTGGCCATGGCCATTTCCACCATGCTGCTGGTGGGGGGGCGCATGACAGCGCTGATGCAGCGGGTGGAACAGGAGCGTTTCGATTCGCGCATGGCCATGGCCTTGGCGCATCGCAATGCGGCCCAGGGCGAAGCCCAGCTGCGCGTCACGGCGCAGGCGCTGGATCAGCTCGGCCAGTCGATCCAAGGCGCTTTCAAGCTGGTGCTCGGGCGCCTGCGCTACCTGCAGCCGGTGACAGACGACTCCAGCTATCGTCGGCATGTCGAGAGCGCACAGGAGCAGCTTTTCCTGCTGACCGACAGCCTGAGCCCCGCCGTGCTGCGCGAGCATGGCCTGCCCGGGGCCTTGAACCAAGGGGCCTTGGCCCGCGTTCTGCACGAGGCCGGTATCAGGTACTGGTGTGACTTGCGCGGGTCCGTGAGCAACTTTCCGCGCGAGCTGAGCCTGGTCGTTTATCGCGTGGTGTGCGAAGCGATCTCAGAGGCTTGTCTGACACACGAGCCCGCGGATGTGCTGGTGAAGATCCGCTGCGGCACCAAGGGCCGGGCATGGGCGGTCGTGATGATCGACATTCGCTGGAATCCGGCACGATCCCTGCACGTGGACTGGGTGACCTTGCGGCAGCGCCTGCGCATCAGCGCCACAGGCTTGGGACGTGAGGCCATCGCAGATCGGGCCGCCACGTATGGCGGCCGGCTGCGCGAGCGCACCATGCCCGATGGCAAGCGGGTGGTGGTCTCATTCCTGGAGCCGAACCGCCCCCGCACCTGACATGGGGTGGTTCGGCTGCGAGCCTTACTGGATACCCTTCATGCTGCACGTGACCGGATCTGGACAGAGTCCCGGGGCAGCCGCGGCATTGAGGCGCATGGTGCCGTCACTCAGCGGCGTGGCCGTTACCGCCGTGGTGCCGTCGTTGTAGACCGTGGCGGGTGAGGCCGTGGCGGCGGCGGTCGTGGGTGCACTGGCCGGCTGGCTGGGCGTGACGACTTGCTGGGCGAATCGACCGATCGGCAGCGTGATGAACTGGCCCCCTGCGGTGCCGACACTGCCGAGCACGTTGCCGTTGAGATCGTTGACCTGGATGTATTCGACGCCGCCCATGGCAAACACATACACGTGGAAATTCGGGTTGGTACTGACGTCCTGGGCATTCGGCCAGGCTTGGCCGAGACCGGTGGCGGGAGTGGCCGCGAAGGCAGCCCCGGTGGCTATGGCAAACGACGCCGCGAAGATTGCACGAGTCAACATGCGCATGGTGGACCCCTTGATTGATGGAGGGCGATCTGCCCGAGCCGAAGCTACCACTACCGTAACAGGCCAAACGCATCCTGAGTTGGCAGTCCGCATGCGACGAGTGACGTCACCGCCGTGGCCATCGCCGCACAGGAGCGGGCGGTGGGGGGCGAAAAACGAAGCGCGCCACATGGGCGCGCCTGATGCATGACGATGGTGGCCGGGGACGGAATCGAACCGCCGACACGGGGATTTTCAATCCCCTGCTCTACCAACTGAGCTACCCGGCCAAGTGCCTTGCCAGCAGGACGGGCGTTGCGCGCGTCGGTGTGGCGTGGAGCCGTGCATTAGACCGAATGCATGGCTTGCCGTCAAGACTGCAGGTCGGGCGGGGTGAAGCCGGCGGCCTGGTCGACTTCGCCGCCGAACAGGAATTTCTCCATCTGCTCGGCGAGGTATTTGCGCGCCTTCGGGTCGAGCGGATTGAGCCGGTATTCGTTGATCAGCATGGTCTGGTGGGCCAGCCATTGCTGCCATGCGGGCCTGGAGATCTCGGCGTAGATGCGCTGGCCCAGCGGGCCCGGCCAAGGTGCGAAGTCGAGGCCCTCGGCGTCGATGCCGAGTTTGGCGCAGTGGATGGTACGGCTCATGCGGTGGTTCCTTCGATCTGTTGCAGCAGCTTGCGTACCGGTGCGGGCAGGCCGAGCGCGGCCAGCTCGCCGGTGCCGCACCAGCGCAGGGCGGGATTGTCGGCGATGCCGCGTGGTGCTGTCGCGCCGTCGAACAGCAGCGGCTCGACGCGCAGCTTGTAGTGGCTGAATACGTGGACGAATGGCGCGAGCGCCTGTGCGTCGTCGATGTGCGCATGTCGCTTGGCATCGCGCCACGCGCTGTCGATGTCGGCGGCTTCGGGCAGGCTCCACAGGCCGGACCACACGCCTTGCGGGCCGCGCCGTTCCAGCAGTACGCGGCCGTGCGCGTCGCGCAGGATCAGCATCACGGTCGCGCGCACGGGCGTGGCTTTCGTCGGCTTCGGCGACGGCAGCTGCGCGACGAGGCCGTCGCGCCGGGCGACGCAGCCCGCGGCGAGCGGGCAGGCCTCGCAGCGCGGCTTGCCGCGCGTGCACACGGTGGCACCCAGATCCATGATCGCCTGGGTGTAGTCGGCCACGCGCGCGGCCGGGGTGTGCTCATCGGCATGACGCCACAGCTGCTTCTCCACCGCACTCGTGCCGGGATGGCCGTGGATGCCGTGGTAGCGCGCCAGCACGCGTTTCACGTTGCCGTCGAGGATGGAAAAACGCAGGCCGTGCGCCTGGGCGAGGATCGCGCCGGCGGTGGAGCGGCCGATGCCAGGCAGGGCGGCGAGCGCGTCGAAGTCGCGCGGCAGCTCGCCGCCATGGCGCTCCACGCAGAGCTGCGCGGCACGATGCAGGAAGCGCGCGCGTCGGTAATAGCCGAGGCCCGACCACAGCGCGAGCACCTGGTCCTCCGGTGCGGCGGCGAGTGCGCGCAGGTCGGGCAGGGCGGCGACGAAGCGCTCGAAGTAGCCGACCACGGTGACCACCTGGGTCTGCTGCAGCATGATCTCGGACAGCCACACGCGGTAGGCGTCGCGTGGATGTTGCCAGGGCAGGTCGTGGCGGCCGTGGCGGTCGAACCAGGCCAGCAGGGCATCGGCGAACGGCTTCACTTCGACTTGCCGCCCGGCTTGCCGCCTGCGCCAGGCTTGGCCGGTGCGGCGGCGGGCTTCGCCACCGTGCCGGCCACGGCGGGGGCGTCGTCACCGGCCTGCACGCTGAGTCCCTCGATGGCGAGGTTGCCGACCCGCAGCTTCGCCACCTGCAGCGTGCCGCTGCCGGGCGGCACGCTGGGCAGCGGCCCGGCCTGCCGGTCGGCCGGTGCGTTGAGGGTGCTCCACCAGTGCGCCAGCGCCAGCGGCGGCAGGCGCAGGTCGGCGTGATTGTCCGGGCCGTCCAGCTTCAGGTGCAGCAGCAGCGGGTCGGTCTGGTTGGCCGGCGTGAGCGCCAGCGCGATGTCGTAGCTGCCGCTGTCGACCTGGTCGAGCTTGCCGCCGAGCTGCGCGGCCGCATCCGCCGCGCCGTGCCAGCGGGCGTTGCCGCTCAGCGCGAGCGTGGTGCCGCTGCCCTGCGACAGGTGCAGCTGGATGTGGTCCAGCTGCATCGCGTTGCCCTGCATGCGGGGGGTGGCGGTGAGCCGCAGCTGCAGCGGCGCGCCCGCGGCCGTGGTGGCCGACATGCTGAGCGGGAATTCCTGGCCGGGCGCGAGCGTGCCGGCCGAGAGCGTCACGTTGTTGAGCAGCAGCTGGTCGCCGCGCACCACGCTGCCGTGCTCGATGCTGATGCCGGCATCGATGCGCGGGATCGCCGGGGCGGCATTGGCCGGCTGCGGCGGCAAGGTGGCCAGCCAGTCCTGCAGCGCGTCCAGGTCCACTCGCGGCGCATCCACTTCCATCTGCGCGATCGCGGTGGGGCCGCCGAGCAGGGTGCGCCAAGGCAGCACCAGCCGGCCGCGCGAGGCGAGCAGGATCGGGCTGTCCGCGCCCTCGGCATTGAGCGTGATGCCGCGCAGATCCAGCGCCGGGCGCGGGAACAAGGTGGGGCTGGCGGGGCTGGCGAGGTTCAGCACCAGGCCGGCATCGTGCGCCTGCTCCTGCAGCATCGCGGTGAAGCGATCGGGTTGCAGCAGCAGGTAGACCACGATCAGCACCGCGAACAGCGCGGCGAACGCCAGCGCGCCGACACCGATCAGCAACCGCCGCAGTCCGCGTGTCATGTCAGCTCCGCACCGGTCCGCGCTCAGTCATGGCCGGCGGGCAGCAGGCCGTCGACGAAGGCGGCGGCGTCGAATTCGCGCAGGTCGGTGGCGGTTTCGCCCAGGCCCACGAAACGGATCGGCAGGCCGAACTCGCGCGCCAGCGCGAACACCACGCCGCCCTTGGCGGTGCCGTCGAGCTTGGTGACCACCAGGCCGGTGACGCCGACGATCTGGCGGAACTGGCGCAGCTGGTTCACCGCGTTCTGGCCGGTGGTGCCGTCGATCACCATCAGCACCTCGTGCGGCGCCTCGGGGTCGAGCTTCTTCAGCACGCGGGCGATCTTGCCCAGCTCGTCCATCAGGCCGCCCTGGGTATGCAGGCGGCCGGCGGTGTCGGCCACCAGCACGTCGGCGCCGCGCGAACGGGCGGCCTGCAGCGCGTCGAAGATCACGCTGGCGGCGTCGGCATCCTGGCCTTGCGAGATCACCGGCACGCCGTTGCGCTCGCCCCAGGTCTTGAGCTGTTCCACCGCCGCGGCGCGGAAGGTGTCGCCCGCGGCCAGCAGCACGTTGCGGCCCTCGTCGCGCCAGCGGCGTGCGAGTTTTCCGATCGTGGTGGTCTTGCCCACGCCGTTGATGCCCACCGTGAGCACCACGAAAGGCTTGCGGCCGACCGGTTCCAGCGGCTGCTGCACGGGCCTCAGCAGGGCGACCAGCGCCTCGCGCAGCGCCTCGCGCAAGGCCATCGCGTCGGCGAACTCGCGCTTGTGCATGCGCCGGCGCAGGTCTTCCACCAGCGCGGTGCTGGCTTCCACGCCCACGTCGGCGGTGATCAGGGTGGTTTCCAGCTCGTCCAGCAGCTCGTCGTCGAGCTTGGGATGGCGCTGGAACAGGTTGCCCAGGCCGCGCCCAAGTGCGCTGCCTGCGAGGCGCTCGCGCCAGCCGCGCTTGCCCGCTGCCGCTTCGGGCGTTTCGACGACGGCGGGTGCGGCGACTTCGGCGACGGCCTCGATCGCTGCCGGAACAGGGGTCGCCGCGTCCAGCGGCATGTCCGCGGCCGGCGCCCCGGCGGGAGGCGCCGGTGGGGTTTCGGCGGGCTTCTTCTTCCAGAACTTGAGCATTGCGGGGACGATTCAAAGACAATGGGCGGCATGCTAACACCGCTACCCGTACCGGCCGCTGAGTCGCGGCAAGCCCGATGAACAGCCGCCCCGGACGCATCCGCATCATCGGCGGCAGCCTGCGCAACTCGCGCTTGGAGGTGCCCGGGCAGCCCGGTTTGCGGCCCACGCCGGAGCGGGTGCGCGAGACGCTGTTCAACTGGCTGGCGCCGATGATCGAAGGCGCGCGCGTGCTGGACCTGTGCGCGGGCACCGGCGCGCTGGGCATCGAGGCGCTGTCGCGCGGCGCCGCCGGCGCCTGCTTTGTCGAGCCGGATGCGCTGGCAGCACGGGCGCTGCGCGACAACCTCGCCCGGCTCAAGGTGGTGGGCGGCGAGGTGGCGGCAGTCGATGCGCAGGCCTTCCTGCGCAGCGCGGCGCGGGCCTTCGACCTGGTGTTCCTCGATCCGCCGTTCGCACTGGATCTGTGGAGCGCGCTGGCCGGGCGCCTGGAACAAGGCGGCTGGCTGGCCGCGCGGGCGTGGATCTACGTGGAGTCGCCGCGCGAGGCGATTCCCGCCGTGCCGGCGAACTGGACGCTGCACCGCGAGGGGCGGGCTGGCGAGGTGCGCTTTGCGCTCTACCGGCGCGCGCTTCCGTTAAGCTAGGGCCTGTTTCCGCTGCCGTTCCCGTCCTTCGTGAACAAATCTTCCGGCAATCCCCGCCTGGCCGTGTACCCGGGCACCTTCGATCCGATCACCAACGGCCATGCCGACCTGGTGGCGCGCGCCGCACCGCTGTTCGATCACGTGGTGGTCGCGGTGGCCGACAGTTCGAGCAAGGGGCCGGGTTTCAGCCTCAACGAGCGCATCGCGCTGGCGCGGCTGGCGCTGGCCGACCTGCGCAACGTGGAGGTGCGCGGCTTCGACAGCCTGCTGGCCGATTTCGTGGCCGAGATCGGCGCCGGCGTGATCATCCGCGGGCTGCGCGCGGTGTCGGACTTCGAGTACGAATTCCAGCTGGCCAGCATGAACCGGCATCTGATCCCGCAGGCGGAGACGCTGTTTCTCACCCCGGCGGAGCAATACAGCTTCATTTCCTCGTCGCTGGTGCGCGAGATCGGCCGTCTCGGCGGCGATATCTCCGGTTTCGTGCATCCGGCGGTGCAACAGGCCATGCGTCAGCGCTGGCACAAGGGCCGCAGCAGCGGCCTTCCCAAGCAACCCGAAACAGAAGGTGACCATCATGCGTAAGTTCGCTCTCATCGCCGCCATCGCGCTGACCGCCGGCCTGGCGCTCGCCGGCTGCTCCAAGCATGCCGACGAGCAGGACCAGGCCTCCGCCCAGCAGGCCAAGGCGGTTACCAAGCCCACCGACGTCAACGACACCAAGGCCTGGCAGGCCTACCTCGGCCCGCTGGTGCAGAAGAACCTGCAGGGCATGGCCGCGCAGCAGCCCTACGTCTACTTCATTACGCCGGGCCAGACCGACGACGGCAAGGCGATGAACGATCGCCAGTTGCAGAACGTGCAGGACACCGTGGCCCGCGGCGTGTTGCCGGGCAACCTGCTGGCCTTTGTCGGCCCGGTGTCGGCCACCACTGCCGATTTGGCCGTGGCGGCATTCAAGGACGCCAAGCCCGGCACCTTCAAGGACGTGATCGTGCTGTTCATCGGCGACAAGGCCGACGAGCAGCGCGTCGAGGACGTGATCAAGCCGACCGGCGCCACGTTCCGTTTCGTGCAGATGTAAAGACAGGAGCGAGTAGTGAGAAGTGAGGAGTGAGAGAAAGCCGAGTGCGCGGCAAGCTCTTGCTCTCTCTCACTTCTCACTCTTCTTCACTCACTCCTCAGTTTGCCCCCATGTCCCTGAAGATCCTCGACACCTGCGTCAACTGCGACGTCTGCGAACCGGTCTGCCCGAACAAGGCGATCTCGCTGGGCGAGGAGTACTACGTGATCGATCCGGCGCTGTGCACCGAGTGCGTGGGCCATCACGACGAGCCGCAGTGCGTGGAGGTGTGCCCGGTCGAATGCATCATCGTCGACCCCGAGCGCACCGAGTCGCACGAAACGCTCGAACTCAAGTACCGCCACCTGATGGGATCGGGCACCGCCGCTTGAACTAGCCAAGGAGTTCGCCGCATGAAGTTCCAGATGCACGGTCGCGTGTTGTTGCTGAGCCTGCTGCTGACCAGCGGCGCGGCGTTTGCCGCCGATGGCGCGCCGAAGACCGCGCCGGCCACGGCCCCCGCGCCGCAGGCACAGCGTCCCGGCCACGCCGGCATCGCCAGCGCGAACTTCCTCGCCACCAATGCCGGCTTCGAGGTGCTGGCCAAGGGCGGCAACGCGTTCGATGCGGCGGTGGCGGTGGCCTCCACGCTGTCGGTGGTGGAGCCGGAGAGTTCCGGCATCGGCGGCGGCTTCATGGCCACGCTGCACATCGCCAAGACCGGCGAGAACGTGTTCATCGATGCGCGCGAGACCGCGCCGATGGCGGTGAACCCCAAGGATTACCTCAACCCCGACGGCACGCCGAACCGCGATGCGGCGCTGAAGGGCCCGCTCTCCGCCGGCATCCCCGGCGAGCCGGCTGGCCTGGTGTTGCTGGCGAAGAAGTTCGGCAAGCTGCCGCTCAGCGTGTCGCTGGCGCCCGCCATCCGCACCGCGCGCGACGGCTTCAAGCCCGATCCGCGCCTGCTGCACTCGATCGCCGAGGAGCAGAAGAACCTCGAGCGCTGGCCCGCTTCCGTCGCGAAGTACCTGCCCGGCGGCAAGCCGCCGGTGGCGGGCGAGATCTGGCGCGATCCGGACCAGGCGCGCACCTGGGAGCTGATCGCCCAGCAGGGCGATGCCGGCTTCTACCGCGGCGAGACGGCGCAGAAGCTGGTGGACGCGGTGCGCGCTGCCGGCGGCAACTGGACGCTTGAGGATCTGGCGAACTACCGCGCCAAGGAGCGCACGCCGATCACGATCGACTACCAGGGTTACAAGATCGTCACCGCGCCGCCGCCGTCCTCCGGTGGCGTGGCGATCGCCGAGATCCTCAACATCCTGCGCGGTTACGACCTCGCGAAGATGGATCCGGCGCATCGCGCGCACTACATCATCGAGGCGATGCGTCGCGCGTTCCGCGACCACAACGACTACCTCGGCGATCCCGACTTCGTGAAGATGCCGCTGGACATGCTGCTGTCGCCGTACTACGCCGACGGCCTGCGCCAGAGCATCCTGGCCGACCAGGCCACGCCCTCGTCGATGTTGCCGCATGGGCCGGCGCATGATCCGGGCATGCACACCACGCATTTCTCGATCATCGACAAGGACGGCAACATGGTGGGGATCACCTCCACCGTGAACTACATACTCGGCTCCACCTTCGTCGCCAAGGGCACCGGCGTGCTGCTCAACGACGAGATGGACGATTTCGCGCTGGTGCCGAACAAGCCGAACGTCTACGGCCTGCTCGGCAGCAAGGCGAACGCGCCGGTGGGCGGCAAGCGCATGCTGTCCTCGATGTCGCCCAGCCTCGTGGTCGGCAAGGACCGCAGCGCGGTGATCGGCTCGCCCGGCGGCTCCACCATCATCACCCAGGTGCTGGAAGGCATCCTGCATTTCATCGACGGCCAGAGCGCGCAGCAGATCGTGGCCGACAAGCGCTTCCACCACCAGTTCCTGCCCGACGAGGTCTTCGTGGAGGACGGCGTGTTCGACGCCGCCACCAGCGAGCAACTCAGGAAGATGGGCTACACGCTGAAGCCGCGGGAGCCCTGGGGCTTCATGAACGTGGTCACCTGGGACCACCGCGACAACAAGCTCGACGCCGCCAGCGATCCGCGCCGGCCGTCGGGGTTGGGCAAGGTGGAGTAGCGCTGGCACCGTTCGCCCTGAGCGTAGGCCTGCAAGGCCGAAGTCGAAGGGTGATCGACTACGGGCGCATCGACTCCGCTTGCTATCGCAAGCTACGCTCAGCGCGAACGGGTTTTAAGCTGAGCTTCGTCGGTAATCGGGCGACCAGTTGCGGTGGTTCGATCCTGGGCTCAGGAACAGGCAGGTTGGTGTCGTGGAACTCTTCTCGCTACTCGGCAACTCGCAGCAACTCGACGGCGGCGCCATGTTCGGCAATGCGCCGAAGGCGATGTGGTCTCGCTGGATCGCGCCGGACGAGCAGAACCGCATCCCGCTGGCCTGCCGCTGCCTGCTGGTGAAGGGGCTCGCGGTGAATGGCGTGCCGGGTCGCAATGTGTTGTTCGAGACCGGCATCGGCGCGTTCTTCGAACCCTCGCTGCGCGAGCGCTACGGCGTGGTGGAGGATCGCCACGTGCTGCTCGATTCGCTGGCCGCAACAGGCGTCACGCACGAAGACATCCATGCGGTGGTGCTGTCGCACCTGCACTTCGACCATGCCGGCGGCTTGCTGGCGGCGTGGCAGGAAGGTCAGTCGCCGCGGCTGCTGTTCCCCAACGCCACGTTCGTCGTTGGCGCGGCGCATTGGCAGCGCGCACTGAAGCCGCATCCGCGCGACCGCGCTTCGTTCATTCCGGAATTGCCGCAGCTGCTCGTGGACAGCGGCCGGCTGGAGCTGGTCGAGGGCGAGCATGCGCAGGCGCTGGGCGAAGCGGTGCGCTTTCACTATTCGGACGGCCATACGCCGGGCCTGATGCTGGCCGAAGTCGGCGGCGTGGTGTTCTGCGCCGACCTGATTCCCGGCCGCGCCTGGGTGCATGTGCCGATCACCATGGGCTATGACCGCTACCCCGAGAAGCTGATCGACGAGAAGCGCGCGTTCCTCGACGACAAGCTGGCGCGCGGCGTGCGACTGTTCTTCACCCACGACCACGCCTGCGCCGCGGCGCGCGTGCAGCGCGACGAACGCGGCCGCTACGGCTGCGCGGACGAACTGCCTGAACTGCGCGGAAGTCTCGGATGATGTCCTTCGGCCGCATCACTGCCTTGCGCGGCCCGGCGGCCATCGCGGTCGGCCTGGCGGCGCTGGTAGCGGGCATCGTGCTGGCGGCGTGGACCGAGCGCAGCCTGGGCAACTACCAGCTGGCGTTGCAGCTGCATGGCGGCGGGGTGGTCGACCTCGGCCACAGCATGGAGCCGCAAGATGGCCTGCAGGGCCGGATGGTGCGCATCAGCGGCACGCCGCGGGTGGTGGAGGCGCCCTACGACTCCGACTTCAACCAGCAGGCGGTCACGCCGGTGCTGTCGCGTCACGTGCAGATGTTCCAGTGGCGCGAACTGCGCCTGGGCAGCAACGTGACCTATGAGCTGGACTGGGCGGACACGCCGCAGGACTCCAGCCGCTTCGCGCAACCGCAGGGTCACGCCAATCCGGGGCCGTTCCCGCTCGCCGGCGAGCGCTTCGATGCCGGCAGCGTGGAGCTGGGAGGCTACAAGCTGGACACCGCGCTGGTGCATGCCTTGCCGGGCAGCGAGCCCGTCGCGCCCGACGCGAAGACACTGCCGGCGAACCTTGCCGCCAGTTTTTCCCTGCACGACGGCGCGCTGGTCACCAGCGCCAGGCCGGGCGATCCGCGCCTCGGCGACATGCGCGTGAGCTGGAGCGCGGTGCCGCTGCAGGAAGTGACGGTGATCGCCCGTGTCGACGGCAATCGCCTGGTGGCGGTGCCGAACGCGGACGACGGCAAGGGCTACGAGGTCAACGTGGGCGACAGCGCGTTGCTGGACATGCGCCCCGACATGGCGGCGCAGCCGACCCTGGTCTGGCCGCGGCGCATCCTCGCGGTGCTGCTCGCGGTGCTGGGCATGGGCCTGCTGTTGCGGCAGCGGGACGCGACGCGCATCGACCCGCGGCTGGCCCTGGGTGGTGGCTTGCTCGTGGTGGGCGTGTTCGCCGCCATGCCATGGCTGGGCAGCAGTACGGCAGCCGCCATCGCCTGGTTCGTCGTCGCGCTGGCCGGGCTGGCGCTGCTGGTGTGGTGGCATCGCGCGTCACGCCCGCGCCACCATCAGCACCACTGAATCGCCGATCGCGATCGGGGAAATGTCAGGATCGCGCCCGCGGCGGGCCCGCGGCAGCGGTGATGCTGCGCATCCGCTTCCACGGAGATTCTCCATGCCCTTGCGTTTGCTGACCGGCGCCGCCGTGGCGCTGGGCCTGATCCTGCCGGTTGCCCATGCGGCGCAGCCTGCGCCGGGCATCGACCACCGCCAGTGGAACGCGCCGCAAAAACCGTTCCGCATCTACGGCAACACCTGGTACGTGGGGCCGTACGGGCTGACTTCGCTGCTGGTGGATACCGGGCAAGGCCTGGCGCTGTTCGACGGCGACCTGCCCGAGTCCGCGCCGCTGATCGAGGCGCATATCCGCGCACTGGGCTTCCGCGTGCGCGACGTGAAGTGGATCCTCAACTCGCACGCCCATTCCGATCATGCCGGCGGCATAGCCGCGCTGCAGGCCGCCAGCGGCGCGCAGGTGCTGGCGAGCCGGGAGGGCGCGCGCGAGCTGGAGCTCGGCGGCGCCTACCGCGCCGATCCGCAATATGGTTCGGCCCCCCGATACACGCCGTTGAAGAACGTGCGCGTGGTCCGCGATGGCGAAACCCTGCAACTCGGCCATGTGGCGATCACCGCGCACTACACCCCCGGCCACACACCGGGCAGCACCTCGTGGACCTGGGAGTCCTGCGCGGGCCAGCGCTGCCTGCATATCGCCTACGCCGACAGCCTCAGTGCCATCGCCGCGCCGGGCTACCGCTTCACCGACCATTCCGCCTACGTGGCCGGTTTTCGCGAAGGCATCGCCACCGTGGCCGCACTCCCCTGTGACATCCTGCTCACCCCGCATCCCGACGCCAGCGGCTTCTGGGAAAAAGTGGCGAAGCGCAAATCGCCGACAGACGTGGCGCCGCTGGTCGACGCGAATGCCTGCCGCGATTACGCGGCCGCAGCGGCGAAGAACCTGGACGCGCGGCTGGCGCAGGAGCGCGCCGCGTCACGGTGAATCAGACGGCGGGGCCGTGCTCCAGCAACCACAATCCGGCGAACAGCTTGGGATCGATGGAATATCCCTCGGCGGCGCGCGCGAACAGCCATGCTCCCGCGTCGCGTCGCGGCACCTCGTGCACCACGATGTTCTCGCTGGCATCGCCCCCACCCGCGCCCACCTTCACCAGGTCGAACGCACGCACGTAGGCGATCATCTCGGTGCTCATGCCGGCCGAGGACGGCCCCTGGTGCAGGAAGGCCACGCGTGCGCAGCGCCAGCCGGTTTCCTCTTCCAGCTCGCGCTGCGCGGCCAGCAGCATGTCTTCGTCTTCCTGTCCGGCGAGGTCGCCGATCAGTCCGGCCGGCATCTCGATCGTGCGTGCCCGGACCGCCACGCGGTACTGCTCCACGAACAGCACGCGATCGTCGGGTGTCACCGCGATCACGATCGCCGCGCCGCCGGGGTTGTTGCGCTCGACGTACTCCCAGCGTCCACGCTTGCGCAGGCTGAGCCAGCGGCCTTGATAGAGGGTTTCTTCCGGCGCATCGGCGTCGGCGGGCGCGAGATGGTCGCGAGGGTTCATCAGTACGTGCGCTGCACCGAGTAGTCCGCCAGCGTGGCCAGCGCGTCGCGGTACGGCGAGGCGGGGATCGCGGACAGCGCCTCGTGCGCGGCCATGGCATGCGTCTCGGCGCGCGCGCGGGTGCGCTCCAGCGCGCCGGAGTCGCGGATCGCGGCGACGATGCGCTCCAGCGAATCCAGCCCGCCGTGCTCGATCGCGTGGCGCAGCGAGGCGACCTGTTCCGGCGTGGCGCTCTGCAGCGCGTAGATCAGCGGCAGGGTGGGCTTGCCCTCGGCGAGGTCGTCGCCGATGTTCTTGCCGAGCGTGTCGGCGTCGCTGGTGTAGTCGAGCAGGTCGTCGGCGATCTGGAACGCGTAGCCCAGCTCCATGCCGTAGCGGCGCAACGCGGAAACCTGCTCCGCGGGCAGGCCGCCGAGCAGGGCGCCCAGCTCGGTGGCGGCGGCGAACAGCACCGCGGTCTTGCGCTCGATTACCGCGAGATAGTCCGCCTCGCCGACGTCGGCGTTGCCGATATTGAGCAGTTGCAGCACCTCGCCCTCGGCGATGGTGTTGGTGGTGTCGGCGAGGATGCGCATCACGCGCATGTCGTCCAGTTCCACCATCAGCTGGAACGAGCGCGAGTAGAGGAAGTCGCCCACCAGCACGCTGGCGGCGTTGCCCCACAGCGCGTTCGCGGTCTGCCGGCCGCGGCGCAGGCCGGATTCGTCCACCACGTCGTCGTGCAGCAGGGTGGAGGTGTGGATGAATTCGATCACCGCGGCCAGCTTCACGTGCTGCTCGCCGCGATAGCCCGCGGCGCGTGCGGCCAGCGCGTGCAGCATCGGCCGCAGCCGCTTGCCGCCGCCGGCGATGATGTGCTCGGCGATCTGGTTGATCAGAACCACGTCGGAAGCCAGCCGCGCGCGGATCAGCGCGTCGATGCGCCGCATGTCGGCGTCGGCGAGCGCGCGCACGGTGGCGAAGTCGGCGGGGCGGGGGGCGTCGGCAGGGATCGAGTTCATGGGCGGGCTGTCGGCAGGTCTGTCGATTATAGAGGCAGCCTGCCGCGAACCTGCAGCCGCAGGGTGATTGCAAGTTGTGATGGCCGGCCCAATGATGGTGCGACCGCCCAAGGCTGCCGCGGGATACCGTTCCGATGGCTCACCAGATCATTGCGCTGTTTGCCGAATACGGCCTGTTGCTGGTGTTCCTGAACGTGCTGGCGGCGCAGGCGGGCGTGCCGGTGCCGGCGGTGCCCACCCTGGTCGTGGCTGGCGCACTGGCCGCGGGCGGCCGCCTGCCGCTGGCCGGCGTGGTGGCGGTGGCGCTGCTCGCCTGCCTGCTCGGCGACCTGGCCTGGTACCTGGCCGGGCGGCGCCATGGCGCGCGGGTGATGCGCACGCTCTGCCGCATCTCGCTGTCGCCGGATTCCTGCGTGAAGCAATCGGAGCTGCGCTTCCAGCGCTGGCGCGGCCGGGTGCTGCTGGTCGCCAAGTTCGTGCCGGGGCTGTCGACGCTGGCCCCGCCGCTGGTTGGTGCGATGGGCATGCCGCTGCGGCGCTTCCTGCTGCTCGACGGCCTGGGCGCGCTGCTCTGGGCCGGGGTGGCGCTCATGCTCGGCTACGCCTTCGCGGGCGAGATCGACCGGGTGCTGCAGGCCGTCGCCGATGCCGGCACGCTGGCGCTGGAGGCGGCGCTGCTGCTGCTCGTGGTCTACGTGCTCGGCCGCTGGTGGCGGCGCGCGCGCCTGCTGCGCTCGTTGCGGATGGCCCGCATCGAGGTCGCGGAACTGGCCGACGCGGTCGCGGCGGGCCGCGCACCGGTGGTGATCGACGTGCGCTCGGTGGTGGCCCGGCAACTGGACGAGCGCCTCATTCCCGGTGCCCTGCTCGCCGATCCCGCCGACCTCGTGGCGGCCGTCGCCGCGTTGCCGTTCGAGCGCGAGCTGGTGGTCTATTGCAACTGCCCGAACGAGGTATCCGCCGCGCACGCGGCGAGGGCGCTGGCGGCGCGCGGCTACCGGCACGTGCGACCGTTGCGGGGCGGGCTGGATGCCTGGGAGGCGGCCGGTCATGCGGTGCAGCGGCTGGTCGCCGCGGACGCGGGCGGCGCCGGGCAGGGCGTGGATAGCGTCGCACCGGGCACGGTCTGACATCGTTCCGGTGTTTCCGGGTCGGCGGGCCACGTCCGCGGGACGTGCCGTCCGCGCCAGCCGGCGGCGATCCGGAAAATTTACGCGTTGTATATGCGGGCAGCGCCGATCGCTACCCCTTTCTTATGCAGCGCTGCCTACAGTGCGCGGCATCGTTTCCATGAGTCGCCGCCGATGGACCTGGTCTACCTCTTGTTCCTGTTCGTGCTGAGCGCGGCCGTGCTCGGCTTCCTGCTGATCTGCGACCGGCTGAGCCCGCGCAAGTAGCCCGCGTCGCCGCGTTGCGCGGCGTCGTCCCCAGCCGTCCTCGCCTCGCCTTGCGGGAGTACCCGTCATGCATTTCGCCTACGTGATCGCCGCCGTCATCGCGGTGCTGCTGATCGGCTACCTGTGTGTAGCCCTGCTGAAACCGGAGTGGTTTGAATGACCGTCAACGATTTCATCCAGATCGGCCTGTATCTGGTCGTCCTGCTGTTGCTGCTCAAGCCGATGGGCAGTTACATGACGCTGGTGTTCTCCGAAGCGCCGAACCGGGTGACGCGCGTGGGTGGCGGCATCGAGCGCCTGCTGTATCGCCTGTGCGGCATCCGCAGCGACGAGGACATGGGCTGGAAGCGCTACGCGCTGGCCATGCTGCTGTTCAACGTGCTTGGCGCGCTGGCCGTGTACCTGCTGCAGCGCCTGCAGCTGTGGCTGCCGCTGAACCCGCAGCATTTCGGCAACGTCGCGCCGGATTCGGCGATGAACACCGCGATCAGCTTCGCCACCAATACGAACTGGCAGGGCTACGCCGGCGAATCGACGATGAGCTACCTGACCCAGATGCTGGGCCTGGCGGTGCAGAACTTCCTCTCCGCGGCGACCGGCATCGCGGTGCTGGTGGCGGTGGTGCGCGGCTTCGTGCGCCGCGGCGCGGGCGCGCTCGGCAATTTCTGGGTCGACCTGACCCGCGCCACGCTGTACGTGCTGCTGCCGATCTCGCTGGTGATCGCGCTGCTGCTGGCCTCGCAGGGTGTGGTGCAGAACTTCAAGCCGTATGTGGACGTGCCGGTGGTGCAGACCAGCACGTATGCCAATCCGGTGACCGATGCGGCCGGCAATCCGGTCAAGGACGCCGCCGGCAATCCCGAGACCAAACCCGCGCAGCTCACCACGCAGACCTTGCCGATGGGGCCGGCGGCCTCGCAGGTGGCGATCAAGATGCTCGGCACCAACGGCGGCGGTTTCTTCAATGCGAACTCGGCGCATCCGTACGAAAACCCCACGCCGCTGTCGAACTTCATCGAGATGCTGGCGATCTTCCTGATCCCCGGCGGGCTGTGCGTGATGTTCGGCCAGATGGTCGGCGACCGCCGGCAGGGCTGGGCGATCCTCGCCACCATGCTGGTGATCTTCGTCCCGCTGACGGTGGGCCTGGTCGCCGCCGAGCAGGCTGGCAATCCGGCATTGCATGGCCTGGTGGCGCAGCACGTGGTGGACCAGCATGCCTCCGCACTGCAGGCCGGCGGCAACATGGAAGGCAAGGAAACCCGCTTCGGCATCGCCGCCAGCGGCCTGTTCGCGGCGATCACCACGGCGGCCTCGTGCGGTGCGGTGAATGCGATGCACGATTCGCTCACCCCGCTGGGCGGACTGGTGCCGATGTGGCTGATCCAGCTGGGCGAGGTGATCTTCGGCGGCGTCGGTTCGGGCTTGTACGGCATGCTCGCGTTCGCCGTGGTGGCAGTGTTCATCGCCGGGCTGATGGTGGGGCGCACGCCGGAGTACCTGGGCAAGAAGATCGAGGCCTACGAGATGAAGATGGCCAGCCTCGCGGTGCTGCTGCCGTGCGCGCTGGTGGTGATCGGCACGGCCATCGCGGTGATGCTGCCGGCCGGCGTGGCGGGTATCGCCAACCCCGGCGCGCACGGTTTCAGCGAGATCCTCTACGCGGTCAGCTCGGCTTCCAACAACAACGGCAGCGCGTTCGCCGGACTCTCCGCGAACACGCCGTTCTGGAATGTATTGCTGGGCGTGTGCATGTTCCTCGCGCGCTACCCGCTGGCGATCGCGATGCTGGCGCTGGCCGGTTCGCTCGCGACCAAGCGCCATGTGCCCGAGTCGGCCGGCACGCTGCCCACGCACACGCCGCTGTTCGTCGCCCTGCTGGCCTGCGTGGTGATCGTGATCGGTGCGCTCACCTTCCTGCCGGCGCTGGCCCTGGGGCCGATCGCCGAATACCTGATGTCGGCCCACTGATCCATTCGCGGATCCATTCGAGAACTTGATTCCATGACTTCGCAAACGCATGCAGTGAGCGCTGATTCCATTCGGAATTTCAACCGCGAGCTGGTTCTCGCGGCGATGGCCGATTCGTTCCGCAAGCTGTCGCCGCGGCTGCAGTTCAAGAACCCGGTGATGTTCGTGGTGTTCGTGTGCAGCGTGCTGACCACGCTGCTGTGGGTGCAGGCACTCGCGGGCCACGGCGAGGCGCCGACCGGTTTCATCTTCTGGGTCAGCCTGTGGCTGTGGTTCACCCTGCTGTTCGCGAACTTCGCGGAGGCGCTGGCGGAAGGCCGCGGCAAGGCGCAGGCCGACGCGCTGCGCGGCTCGCGCAAGGACGTGATCGCCAAGAAACTGGCCAGACCCGAGCGCGAGGCGGCGATCACGTTCACCCCATCGGCCGAATTGCGCACCGGTCACCACGTGCTGGTGGAAGCGGGCGAGCAAATTCCCGGCGACGGCGAAGTGGTGATCGGCGCGGCGAGCGTGGACGAGAGTGCAATCACCGGCGAATCCGCACCGGTGATCCGCGAGTCCGGCGGCGACCGCAGCGCGGTCACCGGCGGCACGCGGGTGCTGTCGGATTGGCTGGTGGTGCGCATCACCAGCAATCCGGGCGAGAGCTTCCTCGACCGCATGATCGCGATGGTGGAAGGCTCCAAGCGGCGCAAGACGCCGAACGAGATCGCGCTGACCATCCTGCTGGCGAAGTTCACCCTGATCTTCCTGCTCGCCTGCGCCACCTTGCTGCCGTATTCGATCTACAGCGTGCAGGCGGCGGGCATCGGCCATCCGATCACGCTGACCGTGCTGGTCGCGCTGCTGGTGTGCCTGATTCCCACCACGATCGGCGCGCTGCTGTCGGCGATCGGCATCGCCGGCATGGACCGGATGATCCGCGCCAACGTGATCGCCACCTCCGGCCGCGCGGTCGAGGCGGCCGGCGACGTCGACGTGCTGCTGCTGGACAAGACCGGCACGATCACCCTGGGCAACCGCCAGGCGGTGGCGTTCCATCCGGCGCCGGGCGTGGCGGAGGGCATCCTCGCCGAAGCGGCGCAGCTCGCCTCGCTGGCCGACGAGACGCCGGAAGGGCGCAGCATCGTGGTGCTGGCGAAGCAGCAGTTCGATCTGCGCGGGCAGCCGCTGGAGGCCCTGGGCGCGCAGTTCGTGCCGTTCACCGCGCAGACCCGGATGAGCGGCGTGGATCTCGGCGCGCGGCAGATCCGCAAGGGCGCGCTGGATGCCGTGGAGAAACACCTGGAGGCGCAGAACAGCCACCTGCCGCCGCTGGTCAAGCGCATGGCCGAGGACATCGCGCGCCGCGGCGCCACCCCGTTGATCGTCACCGAGGGCGCCCGCGCGCTGGGCGTGATCGAGCTGAAGGACATCGTCAAGGGCGGCATCAAGGAGCGCTTCGCGGAGATGCGCCGGATGGGCATCAAGACCGTGATGATCACCGGCGACAACCCGCTCACTGCCGCAGCCATTGCCGCGGAAGCCGGCGTCGACGACTTCCTCGCCGAGGCCACGCCCGAAGCCAAGCTCAAGCTGATCCGCAGCATTCAGGCCGAGAACCGCTTGGTGGCGATGTGCGGCGACGGCACCAACGATGCGCCGGCGCTGGCCCAGGCCGACGTGGCGGTGGCGATGAACACCGGTACGCAGGCGGCGAAGGAAGCCGGCAACATGGTCGATCTCGATTCCAACCCGACCAAGCTGATCGAGGTGGTGGAGATCGGCAAGCAGATGCTGATCACCCGCGGCTCGCTGACCACGTTCTCGATCGCCAACGACGTCGCGAAGTACTTCGCGATCATCCCGGCCGCGTTCGCGACGACCTATCCCGCGCTCGATGCGCTCAACGTGATGCATCTGGCGACACCGCAGAGCGCGATCCTGTCGGCGGTGATCTTCAACGCGCTGATCATCATCTTCCTGATCCCGCTGGCCTTGAAGGGCGTGAAGTACCGCGCGTTGGGCGCCGGTGCGCTGCTGCGCCGCAACCTGCTGGTCTACGGCCTCGGCGGCGTGATCGTGCCGTTCATCGGCATCAAGCTGATCGACTTGTTGCTGGTGCTGTGCGGACTGGCCTGATTTCTTTTGCCCGTCATTCCGGCGAAGGCCGGAATCCAGTTGCCTTGTTGTACCGGGGAGCCTGGATCCCGGCCTGCGCCGGGATGACGACTCCACTTCATGGAGCTCTGTCATGCAAACACTGAAGCTTTCGCTTTCGCTGCCCGACGACGCGCATCCGGACATGGAGCTGCGCGTATCGACCAACGACACCGAGTACGACGTGGTGATCGCCATGCCGGCACGCGCACCGGCTGGAGCCGGCGTGGTGGCCGATGCCGGGGCCGCGGCGAACCGCGAAGAAAACGAATACGTGCTGGGCGGCTACGCCGGCATCTGACATGACGGCCGCGTTGCGGCGGCCTCGACGATTCGACTACTGCCGAAAGCGGCCGTTGCGGGCCGATGCAACAAGGAAAGCCATGTCACACAAGAAGATTCTCCCGCTGGCACTGCTGCTGGCGATGCTGCCGGCAGGGCGTGCGCTGGCTGACGCCGCCGCCACGGCCGCGCCGCTGGTCGCCGACCCGCAGAGCGTGATCGCGCCGCCGCCGCCCTTGGCGGAAAGCGGCAATTGTTCCGCCGGGTTCCTGTCGCGCGTGGCCGCGGCGTACCGCGAGGACGCGCAGCCGGCCGACCCGAATGCGCCGGCGCCGAAGCGCCGCGCCATGGATGCGCCGTTCGACTCGCCGCCGTTCCCCAACTCGGAATGGCAGATGGGTGGCGTCCCTGCACCGATCGGCGTGCCGGACACCAACTCCACTTATCCGCTGGAGAAGGCATTGGGCTGCACCAGGCTCGGCCAGTGGATGCAGCGCAACCGCATCGAGGTTTTCGGCTGGGTGACCCCGGCGGCGAATCTCAGTTCGTCGAGTTTCTCGAACTATCCGCTTTCCTACAACACCCGCCCGAATCGCGCGGAGCTGGATCAGTTCGTCACCAACATCATGCGTGTGGAAGATACGGTTCAAACGGACCATGTCGACTGGGGTTTCGATATCTCCAACCTGTATGGCTACGACTACCACTACACGGTGACCAGGGGCGTGTTCAGCAATCAGCTGCTGAACCATCCCGCGCCGGGCCAGCCGCTCAACGGCAAGATCTATGGCGACGACCCGATGCTGTTCTACGGCGATATCTATATCCCGTGGGTGGCGGAGGGCATGGTCGTCCGCATCGGTCGCTGGTTGTCGCTGCCGGATATCGAAGCCCAGTTCTCGCCGCAGAACTACCTGATGACCCACTCGATCCTGTACACGGTCGATCCGTATACGCAGACCGGCGTCATGACGACGACGCGGCTGAGCCGCCAATGGACCATCCAGATCGGTGTCAACGCCAGCAACGACGTCGCGCCCTGGAATTCCGCGGCGCGTCCGTCGCTGCAGGCCTGTGTGCGCTGGGTGTCGGCCGACAACAACGACATGCTTTACCCCTGCATCAACAACTGGAACAAGTCCGATTACAACTACAACAACGTGCAGATGTACGTGGCGACCTGGGGCCATCGCTTCAACCAGCATTTCCACATGCTGACCGAGGCCTATCGCATGTACGGCCGCAACATTCCGGGCTTTGGCCCGGGCGGCACCCCCGGCGTCGCCGGCTCCTCGCCGTTTGCCGGCACGGCGGGTGCCTTTGGTGTCGTGAACTACCTGAACCTCGAACTGGACTCCAACAATATGCTGTCGATCCGCAACGAGTTCTACGACGACGAGAAGGGCCAGCGCACCGGCTATGCCACGCGCTACAGCAGCCACACCATCGGCCTCACGCACTGGGTCACGCAGGATCTGGAGATCCAGCCGGAGCTGCGCTACGAGCATTCCTATGACGTGAATGCCTACGACGGCGGCAAGAAGGACTACCAGGCCGTCGCCCTCCTCGATGCGATCATCCACTACTGAGGTGTCGACCATGGGCAGGATGTTGCGCAATGCCGCGATGCTGTTGTTGCTGATGACGGTGATCACCGGCATCGCCTATCCGCTGCTGGTCACCGGGCTGGCGCAGGCGGTCTTCCCGGTACAGGCGAACGGCAGCCTGTTGGCGAAGGACGGCAAGCCAATCGGCTCCGCGCTGATCGGCCAGCCGTTCACTGCATCGAAGTACTTCTGGGGTCGGCCGTCGGCCACCGCGCCGCAGGCCTACAACGGCACTGCGTCCAACGGGTCCAACCTCGGGCCGACCAACCCGGCCCTGGCCGACGCGGTGAGGCAGCGCATCGCCGCGTTGCAGGCGGCCGATCCCGGCAACACCGCGCCGATCCCGGTGGAGCTGGTCACCGCCTCCGGCAGCGGCCTCGACCCGGAGATCAGCCCGGCGGCGGCGCAATACCAGTTGGCCCGCGTGGCCCGCGCACGCGGCCTGCCGTTGGCCGAAGTGCAGGCGCTGGTGGCGCGCTGCACGCGCGGCCGCCAGCTCGGCGTGCTGGGCGAGCCACGGGTGAACGTGCTCGAACTCAATCTGGCGCTGGACGCGCTCCCGGAGCACCACGTTGGCGCTAACGTAGGCGCATGACCGACGCCACCCGCGACGCCCGCGCCGATGCCTTGCTCGATGCCGTCAACGGCGAGCGGCAGCGACGCCTGAAGATCTTCCTCGGCGCCGCACCGGGCGTGGGCAAGACCTGGGCGATGCTGTCGGCCGCGCGCGAGCTGAAGAAACAGGGCGTGGACGTGGTGGTGGGCCTGGTGGAAACCCACGGCCGCGTGGAGACCGCGGCGCTGCTGGAGGGGCTGGAGGTACTGCCGCGGCGGCGGGTGAACTACCGCGACCGCGAGTTCGAGGAATTCGACCTGGACGCCGCGCTGGCGCGCAAGCCGGCGGTGCTGCTGGTGGATGAACTGGCGCACACCAATCTCCCCGGCGGCCGCCACGAGCGGCGCTGGCAGGACATCGCCGAACTGCTCGACGCCGGCATCGAGGTCTATACCGCGCTCAACGTGCAGCACCTGGAAAGCCTCAACGACCAGGTGCAGCGCATCACCGGCATCACCGTGCGCGAGCGCGTGCCCGATGCCTTCCTCGACCGCGCACGCGACATCGTGCTGGTGGACCTGCCACCGCGCGAACTGATCCAGCGGCTCAAGCAGGGCAAGGTCTACGTGCCGGAAACCGCCGCGGCGGCGCTGGATGCGTTTTTCTCCCCCACCAACCTTGCCGCGCTGCGCGAGCTGTCGGTGGACACCGTGGCCGGCCATGTCGAGAGCGACCTGCGCGGCAGCATGCTGGCGCGTGGCACGGCGATGCCGGTGCGCCGCCGCGTGCTGGCGGCGATCGACGGCCACGCACAGAGCGAATACCTGGTGCGCGTGGCGCGACGTATCGCCGAACGGCGTGGCGCGCCCTGGAGCGTGGTGTTCGTGGACAGGGGTGCGCAACTGGACGCCGCGCGGCGCGAACAGCTGGAGAGCGCGTTGCGGTTGGCACGGCGGCTGGGCGGCGACACGGCAGTGCTGCGTGGCCACACCGTCGCCGACGAGCTGCTGGCGTACGCCGATCGCGAGGGCGCCGGCCAGATCATCCTCGGCCGTACCCGCGAGCGCCTGTTCGCACGCATGGTGGGCCGCTCGCTCACCCAGCAGCTGTTGCGCCGCGGCGCGCACCTGGAGCTCACCATCGTCGCCACGCCGGCCGAGCGTGCGGCCTCGCGCCGGCGCCTGCGGCTGGTGCCGCCGGGCGGCTTCGGCCGGCGCGGCGAATACACCTACGCCACGCTGGCCACACTGGGTGCGCTGGTGCTGGCCTTCGTCGGCCAGCGCTACCTGTCGGTGGCCAACCTGTCGCTGATCTTCCTCACCGCCGTGCTGGTGGTGGCGGTGCGCACGCGCATGGCGGTGGCCGTCTACACGGCCATCCTCTGCTTCGTCTCCTACAACTTCTTCTTCGCCCCGCCGGTCTATTCGCTGGAGATCTCCAGCCCCGACGACGTGCTGGCGGTATGCCTGTTCCTGCTGGCCGCGCTGGTGTGCAGCCGGCTGGCCACGCGGCTGGCGCAGCAGGTGGAGTCGCTGCGTGCCGCGCACGTGCAGGCGCGCGCGCTGCTGCTGCTGGGCCAGCGGCTGGCCGCAAGCACCGATGCCGCCGGTATCCGCACGGTGGGCGCCGCGGCGCTGGCGCAGGCCTTGCCCTGCGAGGCCGCGCTACTGGCGCGCGACGCCGCCGGCGCATTGCAGCCGATGGCGGCGGAGCCGCACGACCTGCCCCTGCTGCCGCAGGACCTGGCCGCCGCCGACTGGTGCGAGCGTCATGCCACGCCGGCGGGCCGCTACACCGACACCTTGAACGCCGCGCCTTGCTGGCTGCTGCCGCTGGGCAGCGAGGAACAGCGGCTGGGCGTCGCCGCGCTGCGCTTTCCCGCCGATGCAGGCGAGCCCGATCCGGATCGCCGCAGCCTGGCGCTGGCGATGGTGCAGGACATCGGCCAGGCGCTGGCCCGTGCCCGGCTGGCCGAGGAACTGGAGGGCGCGCGCGTGCAGGGCGAGACCGAACGCCTGCGCAGCGCGCTGCTGTCCTCGGTGTCGCACGACCTGCGCTCGCCGCTGTCCTCGATGATCGGCGCGGCCGGCACCCTGGTCGACTACGAGGAGCGTTTGCCGCCAACCGAGCGCCGCGAACTGCTGGAGGCCATCCTTGGCGAGGGCCAGCGGCTGGATCGCTACATCCAGAACCTGCTGGACATGACCCGGCTCGGCCACGGCACGCTCAAGCTCAACCGCGACTGGGTGGATGTGGCCGAGATCGTCGCCGCCGCGGTGACGCGCCTGCGCAAGCTGTTCCCCGCGGTGCGGGTGGACACCGCGTTGCCGCCGGACACCGTGCTGCTCTACGTGCATCCCGCGCTGATCGAGCAGGCACTGTTCAACATCCTGGAGAACGCCGCGCGCTTCTCGCCGCCGGATCAGCCGGTCACGGTGAGCGTCCACGGCGAGGGCGGACGCCTGCTGCTGGACGTGGGCGACCGCGGCCCCGGCATCCCCGAGGACGAGCGCGCGCGCATCTTCGACATGTTCTATTCGGTGTCGCGCGGCGACCGCGCCACGCAAGGCACCGGACTCGGGCTGGCGATCTGCCGCGGCATGATCGGCGCGCACGGCGGCAGCGTGGAGGCCTTGCCGCGCGCGGGCGGCGGCACCACCATCCGCATCAGCCTGCCGCTGCCCGACGTGCCCACCGAATCCGCATGAACGCCTCCCCCCGCATCCTGGTGATCGACGACGAAGCGCAGATCCGCCGCTTCCTCGACATCGGCCTGCGCGCCGAGGGCTACCAGGTGCTGCTCGCCGCCAACGCCGCGGACGGCCTGGCGCAGGCCGCCACCGGCAGCCCGGACCTGGTGATCCTCGACCTTGGCCTGCCCGACCGCGACGGCCACGAAGTGCTGGCCGAGTTGCGTCAGTGGAGCCGCGTGCCGGTGCTGATGCTCACCGTGCGCGACGCCGAGACCGAGAAGGTGCGCGCACTGGATGCCGGCGCCAACGACTACGTGACCAAGCCGTTCGGCATCCAGGAACTGATGGCGCGTCTGCGCGCGCTGCTGCGCCAGCGCCCGGCCGGCGAGCCGGAAGCGCCGCCGCGCTGGAACGACGGCCGGCTCAGCGTGGATCTCGGCCGCCGCGAAGTGCGACTGGATGGCGCCGAACTGGCGCTGACCCGCAAGGAATACGCCGTGCTGGCGCTGTTGCTGCGCCACGTTGGCCGCGTGGTCACCCAGCCGCAGCTGCTGCGCGAGGTGTGGGGTCCCAGCCACGTGGCCGACAGCCAGTACCTGCGCATCGTGATCGGCAAGCTGCGCCAGAAACTGGGCGACGACCCGGCCCAGCCGCGCTGGCTGAAGACCGAGCCGGGTGTGGGCTATCGCTTTCTGGGCTGAGCGGCTCGGTCTTCAGATTGCCCAAGGCATGCCCGGCCGCGACATGTTCGGGCTGGTGTTGCGTACATGGCGGTACCCGCGTGCGGCAGTGGCGTGGTGCTGTCCCTGTCTGTCGCGCCGCGCCGGGTACATGGTGCAAATCGCGCGACTGGACCGAAGCCCGCCTGGTCCCGGGCAGTGACGACGGGACGCCGACCGATGTCCGGTGTCTGCCCTGGACCGCGGCGCTTGCCTGCCCGCGCCCCACATTGCCGGATGCGCACCTCGTGCGCCTTGCGGTCGCCGTCGATGCCGCCCTGCAGGGCAGTCAAGCCGGGGTTCTCAAGGGAGGGGCTTCCACCCGCTAAAATACGCCGTCGACACGCCAGCCGGGCGTTCATTCCCAAGGTTCCCGATATCCATGAATACTGCCTACCGCCAACCCCTTCCCGGCGCGTCGCTGGATTATTTCGATGCGCGCGCCGCCGTGGAGGCGATCCGGCCAGGCGCCTATGACGCGCTGCCGTACACCTCGCGCGTGCTTGCCGAGAACCTGGTGCGCCGTTGCGATCCGGCAATCCTCGTCGAGTCGCTGAAGCAGCTCATCGAGCGCAAGCGCGAGCGCGATTTCCCGTGGTTCCCGGCGCGCGTGGTGTGCCACGACATCCTCGGCCAGACGGCGCTGGTGGATCTGGCCGGCCTGCGTGACGCCATCGCCGACCGCGGCGGCGATCCGGCCAAGGTGAATCCGGTTGTGCCGGTGCAGTTGATCGTCGACCACTCGCTGGCGGTGGAATGCGGCGGTTTCGACCCGGATGCGTTCGCGAAGAACCGCGCGATCGAGGATCGCCGCAACGAGGACCGTTTCCACTTCATCGAGTGGACCAAGCAGGCGTTCGAGAACGTCGACGTGATCCCTCCGGGCAACGGCATCATGCACCAGATCAACCTGGAGAAGATGTCGCCGGTGATCCAGGTACGCCACGATGAGAACGGCAAGGGCGTGGCCTATCCCGATACCTGTGTGGGCACCGACAGCCACACGCCGCACGTGGATGCGCTCGGCGTGATCGCCGTGGGCGTGGGCGGCCTGGAGGCGGAGAGCGTAATGCTCGGCCGCGCCTCGTGGATGCGCCTGCCGGACATCGTGGGCGTCGAGCTCACCGGCAAGCACCAGCCCGGCATCACCGCCACCGACATCGTGCTTGAGCTCACCGAGTTCCTGCGCAAGCAGAAGGTGGTCGGCGCGTACCTGGAATTCCGCGGCGAAGGCGCGGCCAGCCTCACGCTGGGTGATCGTGCGACCATCTCCAACATGGCGCCGGAATACGGCGCCACCGCCGCGATGTTCTTCATCGACGGCCAGACCATCGACTACCTGCGCCTCACCGGCCGCAGCGACGAGCAGGTCAAGCTGGTGGAGACCTACGCCAAGGCCGCCGGCCTGTGGGCCGACACGCTGGCCCATGCGCAGTACGAACGCACGCTGACGTTCGATCTGTCCTCAGTGGTGCGCAACATGGCCGGCCCGTCCAATCCGCACAAGCGCCTGCCCACGTCCGATCTCGCCGCGCGCGGCATCGCCGGCGAGTGGAAGGAGCAGCCGGGCCACATGCCCGATGGCGCGGTGATCATCGCCGCCATCACCAGCTGCACCAACACCAGCAACCCGCGCAACGTGATCGCGGCCGCACTGCTTGCGCGCAATGCGAACAAGCGCGGCCTCACGCGCAAGCCGTGGGTGAAGAGCTCGCTCGCGCCCGGCTCCAAGGCCGTGCAGTTGTATCTGGAAGAAGCGAACCTGCTGCCGGAGCTGGAGAAGCTCGGCTTCGGCATCGTGGCGTTCGCCTGCACCACCTGCAACGGCATGTCCGGCGCGCTCGATCCGGCGATCCAGCAGGAGATCATCGATCGCGACCTGTACGCCACTGCCGTGCTGTCCGGCAACCGCAACTTCGACGGCCGCATCCATCCGTATGCGAAGCAGGCGTTCCTGGCCTCGCCGCCGCTGGTGGTGGCCTACGCCATCGCCGGCACCATCCGCTTCGACATCGAGCAGGACGTGCTCGGCATCGACGCCAACGGCCAGCCGGTGACGCTCAAGGACATCTGGCCCAGCGACGAGGAGATCGACGCGATCGTGTCCTCCAGCGTGAAGCCGGAGCAGTTCCGCAAGATCTACGAGCCGATGTTCGCGCGTACCGGCCGCACCGGCACCCGCGCCACGCCGCTGTACGCCTGGCGTGCGCAGAGCACCTACATCCGCTGCCCGCCGTACTGGGAGGGCGCGCTCGCGGGCGAGCGCACGCTCACGGGCATGCGTCCGCTGGCGGTGCTCGGCGACAACATCACCACCGACCATCTGTCGCCGTCGAACGCGATCCTGCCCGACAGCGCCGCGGGCGAGTACCTCGCGAAGATGGGCCTGCCGGAAGAGGACTTCAATTCGTACGCGACCCATCGCGGCGACCACCTCACCGCGCAGCGCGCCACCTTCGCCAACCCCACGCTGCTCAACGAGATGGCCGTGGTCGACGGTGAAGTGAAGAAGGGTTCGCTGGCACGCGTGGAGCCGGAAGGCAAGGTCATGCGCATGTGGGAAGCGATCGAGACCTACATGGGTCGCAAGCAGCCGTTGATCGTGATCGCGGGCGCCGACTACGGCCAGGGCTCGTCGCGCGACTGGGCGGCGAAGGGCGTGCGGCTGGCGGGCGTCGAGGCGATTGTCGCCGAGGGGTTCGAGCGGATTCATCGCACCAACCTGATCGGCATGGGCGTGCTGCCGCTGGAGTTCAAGCCGGGCACGAACCGCAAGACGCTGGGCATCAATGGCAGCGAAACCTTCGACGTGATCGGTGCGCGTACGCCACGCGCGGATCTCACCCTGGTCATCCATCGCAGGAACGGCGAGCGCGTCGAGGTGCCGGTGACCTGCCGTCTGGACACTGCCGAGGAGGTGTCGATCTATGAGGCGGGCGGCGTGCTGCAGCGCTTCGCGCAGGATTTCCTCGAATCGTCGCAGGCGGCATGAGCCGGATTGCGGAGCGTCGTTTGTTCTTCATGGCCATGCCTCCGCCGGCATGGGTGGATGACACGCGCGCTCTGCTGGTACGGCTTGGGCTGGACAAGCGTCTGCGAAGCGCGCTGTTTGCACCGGCGAATTGGCATCAGTCGTTTTCCGAGCGCATTTTTTCACCGACCGAGGAAGAATGCGCTGCGTTGCTGCAGGTTGGCTCAGCCGTTTCCGCATCCTCGTGCACGCTGCATTTCAACCGCATCGACGGACCGGCCGACATGCCAGGCCGGATTCATTGGACGATGCGTGCGCGTGGCGTGCCGAAAGCGTTTGCCGCCTTGTTGCAGGAGGTTCGTGACCACCTTGGCCATGCAGGATTCGGTCGCATCGCCACTGGCGTGACGCCGCACATGACCTTGAGCTATTGCGCGCACGATACGCTGGACAAGATCGTGCTCGATCCGCCCGTCGCATGGACCATCGACGAGTTGTGTCTCGCCATCGGTGGCGGCAATCCGTACCGCTACGACATCATCGGCCGCTGGCCATTGCTGCCTGAAATTGATCCACCCGCCACGCAGCCTGGCCTGTTTTGAGGCGGCGGCGAGCCCTTCCGGAGATTCCCATGTCGCATGTTGCACAAATCCGCATTCCCGCCACCTACCTGCGCGGCGGCACCAGCAAGGGCGTGTTCTTCCGCCTGCAGGACCTGCCCGAGGCGGCGCAGGTGCCCGGCGCGGCGCGCGATGCGCTGCTGCAGCGCGTGATCGGCAGCCCCGATCCCTACGGCAAGCAGATCGACGGCATGGGTGGCGCCACCTCCAGCACCAGCAAGACGGTGATCGTGTCCAGAAGCACGCGACCGGACCACGACGTGGATTACCTGTTCGGCCAGGTGGCGATCGACAAAGCGTTCGTCGACTGGAGCGGCAACTGCGGCAACCTGTCGGCGGCGGTCGGTCCGTTCGCCATCGCCGGTGGCCTGGTTGATCCCGCGCGCGTGCCGCGCGAAGGCATCGCCACCGTGCGCATCTGGCAGGCGAACATCGGCAAGACCATCATTGCGCACGTGCCGATGACCGCTGGCGCGGTGCAGGAAACCGGCGATTTCGAGCTGGATGGCGTGACGTTCCCGGCAGCCGAAGTGCAACTGGAATTCATGGACCCGGCGGCCGAAGAAGAGGGCGCCGGCGGCGCGATGTTCCCCACCGGCAACCTGGTCGACGACCTGGACGTGCCGGGTGTCGGCACGCTCAGGGCGACCATGATCAACGCCGGCATCCCGACGATCTTTGTCGAGGCCGCCGCGATCGGCTACACCGGCACCGAGCTGCAGGACGCCATCAACGGCGACGCGAGGGCGCTCGCGATGTTCGAGACCATTCGCGCGCATGGCGCGCTGCGCATGGGCCTGATCGAATCGCTGGCCGGGATCGCCACCCGCCAGCACACGCCCAAGGTGGCTTTCGTCGCCCGGCCGGCGGATTACGTCGCATCGAGCGGCAAGCCCGTGCAGGCGGGCGACATCGACCTGCTCGTGCGCGCGATGTCGATGGGCAAGCTGCATCACGCCATGATGGGGACGGCGGCGGTGGCCATCGGCACCGCCGCGGCCATTCCGGGCACGCTGGTGAATATCGCCGCGGGCGGCGGCGAGCGGAAGGCGGTGCGCTTCGGCCATCCGTCGGGAACGCTGCGGGTGGGTGCCGAGGCGGTGCTGGCTGACGGTACGTGGACCGTCACCAAGGCGGTCATGAGCCGTAGCGCGCGCGTGCTGATGGAAGGCTGGGTGCGCGTGCCTGCGGGGTGAGGCCGCCGGAGGGGCGCCGACCCGATCCGGCGGTGGCGACCTGGCCCGGCGCATCGACTAGCGCTTCCGGAGCGGCTCCGCCCGTCCACGGGTCGACGGGCCAAACGGGCCTGCACCGCGCGGCCTTCACGGCGGCGCGCGGTGGACCGGCTTTTGGCAGGAAAACGTGCAGCCGGATCGTCCGGGACCGACAGCGCCCCGCGGCGCCGGCCGCGTGCTTCCGGCCGGCGACAGGGTAAGATGCCACCCTCTACCAACCCCGGCCGCAATCCAACCTCACGTGCGGCTGGCTCAACCAGGAAGCGAATCCATGGCACGCGGCATCAACAAGGTCATTCTGGTCGGCAACCTCGGCAACGATCCGGAGGTGCGTTACACCGGCAGCGGCACCGCGATCGCCACGCTGAGCGTGGCCACTTCCGAAAGCTGGACCGACAAGCAGAGCGGCGAGCGCCAGGAACGCACCGAGTGGCACCGCGTGAAGATGTTCGGCAAATTGGCGGAGATCGCCGGTGAATACCTGAAGAAGGGCCGGCAGGTCTACATCGAAGGCTCGCTGCGTACCGAGAAGTACACCGACAAGAGCGGCGTGGAGAAGTACTCCACCGACATCGTCGCCAGCGACATGCAGATGCTCGGCGGTCCCGGCGGTGGCGAAGGCGGCGCGGGTGGTGGCGGCGGCTTCCAGCGCGAGCGCCCGCAAGGTGGCCAGCGCCAGCAGGGTGGCGGCAGCTACGGCAACCAGCCGCGTGGCGGCGGCGCCCCGGCGCCGTCGGCGCCCGCCAACAGTGGCGGCTTCGAGGACGACGACATTCCGTTCTAGGAGTTTCGCGACCTTGCCCGATCCGAAGGCCCGCCGCGATGGCGGGCTTTCGCATTTGCGGCGCTCGTTGCCGAAGCCCGTTCACGAAATCCGAGGGTGCGCCACGGCAGGATGGGCGCTCGTGCCGTCGTGGAACCGGGCCATGAATCGCTTGCCGCAATTTGTCCTCTGCCTGCTGCTGTCGATGTTCGTGACGGCGGCGACGGCGCAGATCGAGATTCGTCCGCTGGCGGAACAGGCGCCGCCAAAGCCGGTGCCGCTGGGTGCGCATCAGCTGACGGCGGATGATGCCGGTGCATGGCTGGACGGTCTGATGCCGTACGGCCTGGCGAAAAACGACCTCGTCGGCGCGGTGGTGGTGGTCGTCAAGGATGGCCAGGTGCTGCTGGCGAAGGGTTATGGCCATGCGGACGTGGCGACGGGCCAGCCGGTGGATCCGGCCACGACCCTGTTCCGGGTGGGCTCGATCTCCAAGCTGTTCACCTGGACCGCGGTGATGCAGCTGGTCGAGCAGGGCAAGCTCGATCTCGATGCGGACGTGAACCGCTACCTCGATTTCAGGATACCGCCGCGCGACGGCCAGCCGGTGACGCTGCGCGAGCTGATGACGCACACGCCGGGTTTCGAGGAGACGATCAGGAACCTGTTCGCGTCCGATGCGCAGCACTTGCTCGGCAACGCGGCGTGGGTGAAGGAGTGGGTGCCCGGGCGGATCTATCCGCCGGGCCTGGTGCCGGCGTATTCCAACTACGGCGCGGCGCTGGCGGGCTACATCGTGCAGCGCGTGTCGGGCCAGCCGTTCGACGATTACGTCGAGGGGCACATCCTGCAGCCGCTGGGCATGCAGTACGCAACGTTCCGCCAGCCGTTGCCGGCCGCGCTGGCGCCCCACATGGCGAAGGGCTACGCGCAGGCCGGCGCGCCGGCGAAGTCGTTCGAGCTGGTCAACGCGGCGGCGGCCGGTGCGCTGTCGGCCAGCGGCGAGGCGATGGCGCGCTTCATGCTTGCTCAACTGCAGAACGGGAGCTACAACGGTGCGCAGATCCTTGCACCGGCCACGCTGCGCGAGATGTTCGATTACCGTCGCGCAGCGGTGCCCGGCCTGCCCGCGATGGCGCTGGGCTTCTATCACATGGATCGCAACGGCCAGGACATCCTCGGTCACGCCGGCGACACCCAGTGGTTCCACAGCGAACTGGCGCTGTTCCCGCAGCAGGGCGTGGGCGTATTCGTGGCCATCGACGGCGCGGGCAACGGCGGCCTGCGCAAGCAGCTGCTGGACGGTTTCACCGACCGCTATTTCCCGGCGCCGCCGGAAGTGGCGCAACCCGCCTTGGCGAGCGCGCGCAAGGATGGCGCCTTGCTGGTGGGGCGCTACGCGAACAGCCGCGCCTCGGCGTCGAACTTCATGGCGATGCTCGGCCTGTTCTCGCAGGTGCGTGTCGAGCAGGCGGCCAACGGCGAACTGGTGACACCGGATTTCCACAACCTCGCGGGCCAGCCGCGTCACTGGCGCGAAGTGGCGCCGTTCCTGTGGCGCGCGGCGGATGGCCACGAGCTGCTCGGCGCGCGGGTGGAGCAGGGCCGGGTACGCTGGATCTCGATCGACGCGGTTTCGCCGGTGATGGTGTTCCTGCCGGTGCCGGCCTGGCGATCGGCGGCATGGAACCTGCCGCTGCTGGCCATCATCGTGCTGGTGTTCGCGCTCGCGGCGCTGTTGTGGCCGGTGGCCGCGCTGGTGCGGCGTGCCTGCGGCAAACCGTTCGCGCTCACGGGGCGGGCGCGACTCTGGTATCGGCTGAGTCGCGTGGCGGCGATCCTGCAGCTGCTGTTATGCGCTGGCTGGGCCGGCGTGCTGGCGCGCCTCGATGCGAACGTCGCGGGCATGGACAGCGGCTTCGACGGCCGGCTGCGCTTGATCCAACTGGTCGGCGTGCTGGCGGTCCTCGGCATCGCAGCGGCGGCTATGAACGCCTGGCATGCGTGGCGCGTGCCGGGCGGCTGGTGGCGCAAGCTCAACAGCGTGGCCCTGCTCGTGGCCTGCCTCGCCACGCTGTGGTTTGTCGCCAGCCTGCATCTGCTGGGCCTGCACTTGAACTATTGAGCGGGCTCGCGGCGCCCGCGATCACGTCAGGCGACGGTATGCTTTGGATCGGTTGAAGCGGTCATGGGATGTCGCTCCACGACTTCGTGCCCGATTTATTGCAGTGCGGCATGCGCCATGCCCGGGTCGGTGTTAGCGTCCACATGGATCGATCTAAATCGATGACGACAACGGCCGTGACGGCGCCGCGACCGGGCGCCATGCGGCGTTCCCGGCAGGCGGGCGAGACGAGGGGCGGGCGATGGCAAATCGGATGGCGCGGCGCACGGTGGATGCAACCACGAAGCGCTGCACGCATGGACGGGCAGGCGACTTGGGGCGCTGGCTGACGAGTGCATTGCTGGTGCTGGCGTTGGTCGCGCCGTTGCCTGGCATGGCGGCCCCGCTGGCGACGCAGTCGCTGGACGCCGGCTGGCAGTTCCGGCTCGCGCCCGGCGACCGCCATGCCGCCGAGCATCCGCAAGCCGCGCAATGGCTGCCGGCGACCGTGCCCGGCACGGTGCAGACCGATCTGATGGCCGCGAAGCTGGTCGCCGATCCCTATGCCGGCGACAACGAGGCGAAGATCCAGTGGGTGGGCTTGGCCGACTGGCAGTACCGCAGCAGCTTCACCGTGGATGCGGCCACCTTGGCGCGCCGGCACGTCGAGCTGGTGTTCGACGGGCTGGACACGTTCGCCGACGTCACGCTCAACGGTCACAAGCTGCTCGCCGCCGACAACATGTTCCGCCGCTGGCGTGTACCGGCGAAGGCATGGCTGCACGCGGGCGCGAACACGCTGGAAGTCACCCTGCATTCGCCGATCGCGCGGCTGCAGCCCTGGCTGCTGAAGCAGCCGTATGCCTTGCCGGGCGAGTTCGACTCGGCCTTCGGCGACGAACCCGAAGGCAAGCAGACGGCGAACTACGTGCGCAAGGCCGCTTACCAGTACGGCTGGGACTGGGGTCCGCGCATCGTCACCGAGGGCATCTGGCAGAACGTGAAGCTGGAGAGCTGGGACACGCTGCGCCTCGCCGGTTTCCATGTCGCGCAGCCCAGGGTCGATGCCGATGTGGCGCAGCTGCAGGCGCAGTTGCATGTCGTCGCTGATGCGGCAGGCAAAGCACAGGTGACGCTGCGCTGGCGCGCGCCGGACGGTGGCACGCAATCGCTGCGGCGCGACGTGGCACTCAAGGCCGGCGACAACGAAGTGTCCCTGCCGTTCGAGATCGCGCATCCGCAACGCTGGTGGCCGGTGGGATACGGCAAGCCGAACCTGTACGACTTCCATGTCGATGTCGCGGTGGACGGCAAGACCGTGGCCAGCGCGGATCGCGAGACCGGTCTGCGCAGCGTCGAGCTGCTGCGCGAGAAGGACCAGTGGGGCAGGAGCTTCGCGTTCGTGGTGAACGGCGTGACTATCTTCGCGAAGGGCGCGAACTTCATCCCGATGGACAGCTTCCCGAACCGCGTCACGCCGGCGCGCATCGCCGACCTGTTGCAGTCGGCGCGCGACGCGAACATGAACATGCTGCGTGTCTGGGGCGGCGGCTATTACCTCGAGGATGCGTTCTACGCCGAGGCCGACAAGCTGGGCCTGATGGTGTGGCAGGACTTCATGTTCGGCGGCGCGATCCCGCCCTACGATGCGGCCTTCCGCGACAACACGCGCGCCGAGGCGATCCAGCAGGTGGATCGCCTGCGCGACCACCCGTCCATCGTGCTCTGGTGCGGCAACAACGAGGTCGAGACCGCGTGGGAGTCCTGGGGCACCAGCCTGGATTTCAAGAAGGCGCAGGGCAAGGCCGAGAGCGCACGCGTCGAGCAGGGCATGCGCGAACTGTTCGACCACACGCTGCGCGACGTGGTCGCATCGCAGTCGCCCGACGTGCCGTACTGGCCGAGCACGCCGAGCAGTGACTACGACACGAAGGCCAACGTGCTCGACAACGGCGACTACCACTACTGGAACGTGTGGTCGGGCGACGCGCTGCCGGCCAGCGCTTACCTCGACGTGACGCCGCGCTTCCAGTCCGAATACGGCCTGCAATCCCTCCCGTCGATGGCGACGCTGCGCAGCGTGCTCGATCCGTCCGATCTCGCCATCGATTCGCCCGTGCTGCGCGCGCACCAGAAATTCGACAAGGGCAAGGGCAACCAGCGTCTCTTGATGTACGTGGAGCGTGAGTACGGCAAGCCGAAGGACTTCGCCGCGTTGGTGTACCTCAGCCAGGTGATGCAGGCCGAAGGCATCCAGCTCGCCGCCGAGCACCTGCGCGCCGCGCGGCCGCAGAGCATGGGCTCGCTGTACTGGCAGCTCGACGATGTGTGGCCGGGTGTCACCTGGTCCAGCGTGGATTACTACGGCCGCTGGAAGGCGCTGCAATACCACGCGAAGCGTTTCTACGCGCCGTTGCGCGTGGTGGCGATCCGCAAGGATGGCCGCACGCAGGTGTCGCTGGTCTCCGATCGCACCGTGCCGCTGGCCGCCGAGCTGCGCGTGCGTGTGCTGGACATGGACGGCAAGACCGTGTGGGAACACACGCAGCCCGCACAGGTGGCGGCGCTGGCCAGCACGCCGGCCGGCGACTACACCGACGCGCAGCTGCTGCACGGCGCCGATCCGCATCGCACGGTGGCGGTGTTCGAGTTGCTGGATCACGGCAAGCCGCTCAGCCGCCATCTCGTGTATTTCGGGCCGGCGAAGGATCTGGCTCTGCCCGATCCGGACCTGCGTGCGGAGCTTTTCGCCGATGGCCGCAGCCTCACGGTGAGCGCGAAGAACTTCGCGCGCGAGGTGTGGGTCGACTTCGGCGATCTCGATGCGAGTTTGTCCGACGATGCCTTCGATCTGCTGCCGGGTGAACGGGTGACACTGCAAGTGGACAGCAAGGCCGACGCCGCCGCGCTGCGCAAAGCCTTGCAGCTGCGCAGCCTGTACGGCGCCACGGTGGCCACGCCGTGACAACAGCCGCCGCCCGCACCGCGTTGTTCGCGTTGCTGCTGGCGGCGGTGGGCGTGGCGCAGGCGCAGGATGCGTCCGCACGCGCGAAGGCGTTGGTGGCGCAGATGACGCTGACGGAGAAGGTGGCGCAGCTGCAGAACGACGCGCCGGCGATTCCTCGCCTGGGCGTGCCCGCCTACGACTGGTGGAACGAAGGCCTGCACGGCGATGCCCGCAACGGCCATGCCACCGTGTTCCCGCAGGCGATCGGCCTGGCCGCGAGCTGGGATGCGCCGCTGCTCGAAGCGGTGGGCACGGCGATCTCGGTGGAGGCCCGCGCGAAGTTCAATGCGGTCGGCGCAGGCCATGCGCATGCACGCTACCAGGGCCTGACGATCTGGTCGCCGAACATCAACATCGACCGCGACCCGCGCTGGGGCCGTGGCCAGGAAACCTACGGCGAGGATCCGACCCTCACCGGCCGCCTCGCCGTGGCCTTCGTGCGCGGCATCCAGGGCGACGACCCGCGGCATCCGCGCGCGATCGCCACGCCCAAGCACTTCGTGGCGCACAGCGGCCCGGAGCCCGGCCGCGACAGCTTCGATGCGAAGGTCACGCCGCACGACCTGGAGGACAGCTACCTGCCGGCCTTCCGTGCCACGGTCGTCGAGGGCGGCGCCGGTTCGCTGATGTGTTCCTACAACGCCTTGAACGGCGTGCCGATGTGCGCGAACGCCGCGCTGCTGAACACGCGCCTGCGCAAGGACTGGGGCTTCAAAGGCTACGTGGTGTCCGACTGCGACGCGGTGGGCGACATCGCCGCGTTCCATCACTACAAGCCCGACGACGCACAGGCCGCCGCGGCCGCGCTGCGCGCCGGTACCGATCTCGACTGCGGCCACACCTACGCCAGCCTCGCCAAGTCGGTGCAGCAGGGCGTGGCGGCCGAGTCCGCGCTGGACACGGCGCTGCTGCGCCTGTTCACCGCGCGCTATCGGCTCGGCGAACTCGGTGGCGGCGACGATCCGTATGCGCATATCGGCGCCAGCGAGATCGACAGCCCGGTGCATCGCGCGCTGGCCTTGCGCGCGGCGCAGGAATCGCTGGTGCTGCTGAAGAACGCGCAAGACATGCTGCCGCTGCGCCCCGGCCTGCGCCTCGCGGTGATCGGCCCGGATGCGGACACGCTGGAGACGCTGGAGGCGAACTACCACGGTACCGCGCGCGCGTCGGTGACGCCGTTGCAGGGCTTGCGCACGCGCTTCGGCGCCGACCGCGTGAGCTATGCGCAAGGCGCGCCGGTGGCTGCCGGCGTGCCGATACCGGTACCGGAGACCGCGCTGCGCACGGCGAGTGGCGCCGTCGGCCTCAGCGGCGCGTACTACGCGGACACCGATTTCCGCGGTACGCCGCAACTCACGCGCACCGATCGCGTGATCGACTTCGACTGGGATCGCGTGGCGCCGGCCGCCGGCCTCGATGCCGGCCATTACGCGGTGCGCTGGAGCGGCGAACTGCTGCCGCCGGGGTCGGGTGACTACGTGCTGGCCGTGCACGTGGATCGCTGCTTCGACTGCGAAGCGCACGATGCGGTGCGCCTGTACCTCGACGGCAAGCCGGTGCTCGTCGACGCCGGCGACGACAAGAACATGCAGGCGAAGCTGCATTTCGCCGACGCGCGGCCGCATGCCTTGCGCCTGGAGCTGTTGCACCGCAGCCGCGACCAGGGCGTGCGCCTGCAATGGCTGGCGCCCGCCGCGGCGCAACTCGCCGAGGTCGACCGCACGCTGCGCGCGGCCGATGCGGTGATTGCCTTCGTGGGCCTGTCCCCGGACGTGGAAGGCGAGGCGCTGAAGATCGACGTGCCGGGCTTCGACGGCGGCGACCGCACCGATCTCGCGCTGCCGGCACCGCAACGCGCGCTGCTGGAACGCGCCGCCGCCTCCGGCAAGCCGCTGATCGTGGTGCTGATGTCCGGCGGTGCGGTGGCGCTGGACTGGGCGCAGCAGCACGCCGACGCGATCCTCGCCGCGTGGTATCCGGGGCAGGCCGGCGGCACCGCGATCGCGCAGGCGCTGGCCGGCGACATCAACCCCGGCGGCCGCCTGCCGGTGACGTTCTATCGCTCGGTGCATGACCTGCCGCCATTCGCCAGTTACGCAATGGTCGGGCGCACCTACCGTTATTTCCGCGGCACGCCGCTGTATCCGTTCGGCTACGGGCTGAGCTACACGCATTTTGCTTACGCCGCGCCCACGTTGTCGGCGAGTGCGCTGAAGGCGGGCGGTACGCTGCAGGTGAGCGCTGAACTGCGCAATGCCGGCTCGCGTGCCGGTGACGAGGTAGTACAGGCGTATCTGAACGTGCCGCCCTCGCCGCAGGCGCCGCGGCACGTGCTGGTGGGCTTCCAGCGCGTGCACCTCGCGCCAGGCGAAAGCCGGCGCGTGGACTTCATACTCTCAGCGCGCGACGTGAGTAGCGTCGACGCGGCTGGCACGCGCGTGGTCGAGCCCGGCCGTTATCGAGTCTTCATCGGCGGCGGTCAGCCCGGCGATGCCGCGGGCGTCGCCATTCCGTTCACCATCGACGGCCGCGGGGTACTGGCACCATGACATTCGACACGCTTACCCGTCGCGACCTGCTCAAGCTGATTGGCGGCAGCGCGGCGGCGCTGGCGATGCCGGGCCTTGCGCTGGCGGCAACGGCGCCAGCCGCGCGCTTCACCTGCCATCGTCCACCCGTGGCGAAGCGCAAGTTCAGCAGCGCGGCAGTGGAGGCGGAGATCGCCCGCGTGCAGGCGAAGATCGGCGATCCCGAGCTGGCCTGGATGTTCGGCAACTGCTATCCGAACACGCTGGACACCACGGTGCAGATGGACACGCTGCACGGCAAGCCGGATACCTTCGTCATCACCGGCGACATCGACGCGATGTGGCTGCGCGATTCCTCGGCGCAGGTGTGGCCCTACCTGCCGCTGGCCGCGAAGGACGAGTCCCTGCGCCGGCTGTACCGCGGCCTGATCCGCCGCCAGGCGCTGTGCATCGCTATCGATCCGTACGCGAACGCCTTCCTGCCCGATCCGCGAGGCAAGACCACGTTGGAGTGGGCGCAGCACGACCTCACCGACATGAAACCCGGCGTGGCCGAGCGCAAGTGGGAGATCGATTCGCTGTGCTGGCCGATACGCATCGCCCACGGCTACTGGAAGGCCACCGGCGACCGCGCGCCGTTCGACGACGACTGGCGTGGCGCGATGCACCTGGTGCTGGCGACGTTCCGCGCGCAGCAGCGCAAGCATGGGCCGGGGCCGTACCACTTCCAGCGCGCGTCGGCGGTGCCCACCGACACCGTGCCGCTGGGCGGCTACGGCAATCCGGCGAAGCCGGTGGGGCTGATCTGGTCGATGTTCCGGCCTTCGGACGATGCCTGCATCTATCCGTTGTTCGTGCCGGCGAACGCCTACGCCGTGGTCTCGCTGCGCCAGCTCGCGGAGATGTCGCGCGCGCTGCACGGCGACGCCGCGTTCGCCGTCGACTGCGAGGCGCTGGCGAGCGAAGTGCAGACGGCGCTGGAACAGCACGCCGTGATGCACGAGGGCGGTGAGGATTTCTGGGCCTACGAAGTGGACGGCTACGGCAACCAGTTGTTCATGGACGACGCCAACGTGCCCAGCCTGTTGTCGCTGCCGTACCTCGGCTTCTGCGCGCGCGACGACGCACGCTACCAGCGCACCCGCGCGCGGGCATGGGGCGGCCGCAATCCGTATTTCTTCCGCGGCAAGGCGGCGGAAGGCATCGGTGGGCCGCACGAGGGCCTGCGCATGATCTGGCCGATGTCGCTGATGGTGCGTGCGCTCACCAGCGACGACGCCGGCGAGATCCGCCAGTGCCTGCACTGGCTGAAGACCACGCACGCCGGCACCGGTTTCATGCACGAGGCGTTCGACCAGGACGATCCCGCCCATTTCACGCGGCCCTGGTTCGCCTGGGCCAACAGCCTGTTCGGCGAGCTGATCGTCCAGCTTGCCGCGCGACGACCGGCTGTGCTGCATCAGCCATGAAAACGAGTCCAACAACCGCTTTCCCGTGCGTCATTCCCGCGAAAGCGGGAATCCATTTCCGCCCTGGCTCCCACGGCCGGGTGGATTCCCGCTTTCGAGGGAATGACGCCCGGTTTCATTCGAGGCTTCGACGATCCCATCCACAGGAGAATCCGACATGGTGACCCGCAGACAATTCCTGCAAGGCGCGGCAGCGCTGACGCTGCTTGGTGGCCTCGATCCGCGCGGCACGCTCGCCGCGCCGCGCGGGCAAGGCAGCGCGGCGGCGCTGACCGGCATGGCGAAGAACGGCGTGTCGCGGTTCGTCGACGTGTTCGTGGGCACCGGCGGCCACGGCCACACCTATCCCGGAGCGTCGATGCCGTGGGGCATGGTGCAGCTGTCGCCCGACACCAACGACTTCGGCTGGGACGCCTGCTCGGGCTACCACCAGGCCGACGGCTCGATCATGGGCTTCTCGCACACCCATCTCTCCGGCACCGGCGCGAGCGACATGCTCGACGTGCTGGTGATGCCCGCGCAGGGCGAGGTGCTGCTCGATCCGGGCGCACGCGGCTTGCCGGAACACAACTACTACTCGAAGTTCGATGGCGCGGCGCACGGGCCGCACCTGACGACGGACATGGTGGCGCATCCGGGCAAGGGCTATCGCTCGCGCTACGACAAGGCCTCCGAGCAGGGCGTGCCCGGTTATTACCGCGTGCGCCTCACCGACCACGACATCCTCGCCGAGCTGACCGCCACGTTGCGCGCGGGCCTGCACCGCTACACCTTCGCCAAGGGCGGCAAGGCGCACCTGCTGGTCGACCTCGCGCACGGCTTCCACGACGATCCCAAGGTGCCGTGCAAGGTGTCGGACGCCTCGCTGAAACTGGTCGGCAAGGACACCCTGGTCGGCGGCCGCCGCGTGCACCAGTGGGCGAACGGGCGGCACATCTATTTCGCGATGAAGTTGTCGCGGCCATTCACGCAGGCCACGCTGTACAACGAGAACCAGCCGCTGCCCAGCGGCACGGCCGAGGCGAAGGGCACGCATCTCAAGGCCGCCCTGCACCTGGACGACGCGGCGAAGGCGCCGCTGCTGGTGAAGGTGGGCATCTCCGGCGTGGACGTGGCCGGCGCGCTGCGCAACCTGGAATCCGACCTGCCCGCCTGGGACTTCGAGCGCGTGCGGCAGGCCGCGGCGGACAGCTGGGAAAGCGAGCTGTCGCGCATCCGCATCGACACGCCGTCGGCGCCGGTGAAGCGCACGTTCTACAGCGCGCTGTACCACACCATGCTGGCGCCCACCCTGTTCGGCGACGTGGATGGCCGTTACCGCGGCATGGACCTCGCCGTGCACCAGTTGCCGCAAGGCCAGCACAACTACAGCACCTATTCGCTGTGGGATACCTACCGCGCACTGCACCCGCTGTACACGCTGGTCCAGCCCGACAAGGTGCCGGACATCGTCAATGGCCTGGTGCGCATGGCGGCGGAGAGCCCCGAGGGCCCGCCGGTGTGGCCGCTGCAGGGCGTGGAGACCGGCACCATGATCGGCTACCACTCCGCCGTGGTGATCGCCGAGGCGCAGGCCAAGGGCTTCGCCGGCGTCGACTACGCGAAGGCGTGGCCGATCTTCCGCAAGCGTGCCTTCGACGACGATTACCGCGGCCTGCCGTGGTACCGCAAGCTGGGCTTCATCCCGGCCGACAAGGAATGGGAGGCGGTGAGCAAGACGCTGGAATACGCCTACGACGATTGGGCGCTGGCGGACATGGCTGAGCGCCTCGGCGCGAAGGACGACGCGGAGAAACTGCGCTCGCGCTCGCGCAACTACCGCCACGTGTTCGACGAGAAGCTCGCCTTCATGCGCCCGCGCGACAGCAGCGGCAAGTGGATCGAGCCGTTCGACCCGCGCGAGATGGGGCATTGGGACAAGTGGCGCGACTTCACCGAGTCGAACCCGTGGGAGGCCACCTTCCTCAACCAGCACGACCTGTACGGCTACATGCCGATGTTCGGCGGCGTGGTCGCGTTCGAGCGCAAGCTGGACGAACTGTTCACCACCAGCTCCGCACTGCCCGCCGACGCGCCGCCGGACATCGCCGGCATGATCGGCCAGTACGCGCACGGCAACGAGCCCAGCCATCATGTGGCCTACCTCTATGCCTACACCGGCGCGCACTGGAAGACGCAGTCGCGCGTGCGCATGCTGCTGGAAACCATGTATCCGCCGGCGCCGGACGGCCTCGCCGGCAACGAGGACTGCGGCCAGATGAGCGCGTGGTACATCCTGAGCGCGCTGGGCCTGTACGCGGTCGATCCGGTGAGCACGAACTACGTGTTCGGCAGTCCGCTGCTGGATCGCGCCGAGGTGGATGTGGGCCAGGGCCGGAAGCTCGTCGTCGAGGCGAAGGGCAACGGTCCGGGCAAGGCCTACATCCAGTCGGTGACCTGGAACGGCAAACCGTGGACGAAGAGCTGGATCAGCCACGCCGAACTCGCCGCCGGCGGCACGCTGGCGTTCGAGATGGGCGCCACGCCGAACAAGAAGTTCGGCGCCGCGCCGGAGGATAGGCCGCCTTCGTTCGGCCACGCTGCTACTGCCGCGGACAAGGCTTGAGAACGTGCATTCTCGGTTGAGCAACGAAACCAGGCGACTCGAATTCGCGCAAATGCCGATGGGTGAGCCCCTCTCCCTCCGGGAGAGGGTGCCGACAGGCGGGAGAGGGTTCGGGCGGATCGAAGGGCTGCGGCAAGACCGAACCCTCTCCCCCGCCCCCTCTCCCGGAGGGAGAGGGGAGAAAGGCAACCGTGGAATATTCCATGCAGCAGGGCGTTTTCGCGTGAACGACGTGCGGGAGATGAGCTGGTGATTCACATGAAACGATTCGGTCTGCTACTTGCGTGCGCACTCGTCAGCCTCGCTGCGCACGCGGCGGCGCCGGCTGCCGCGGCGGCAGCGGCAGCCACGGAAACCGCGCCCAACGAAGCGCAGCGCATGCAATGGTTCGCCGACGCGAAGTTCGGCATCTTCATCCACTGGGGCATCTACGCGGTGGACGGCATCGACGAGTCGTGGTCGTTCTTCGACGGCTACGTCAGCCACGACCACTACATGCAGCAGCTCAAGGGCTTCACCGCGGCGGACTACCACCCGCAGGCCTGGGCCGACCTGATCCGCGAAAGCGGCGCGCGCTACGCGGTGCTCACCGCGAAGCACCACGATGGCGTGGCGCTGTGGGATACCGCGCAAGGCCTCAACGTGGTGAAGGACACGCCGGCGAAGCGCGACCTGGTCGGGCCGTTCGTGCAGGCGCTGCGCAAGGACGGCATCAAGGTGGGCCTGTACTTCTCGCTGATCGACTGGTCGTACAAGGACTACCCCGGCTTCACCAAGACCGAGTCGCGCTACGACGCCAAGGCCGACCCCGCTCGCTGGGATCGCTTCGTGACGTACTACCAAGGCCAGTTGAAGGACTTGTCGCGGCGCTACAACCCGGATCTCTACTGGTTCGACGGCGACTGGGAGCACAGCGCCGAGGAGTGGCACGCGAAGCAGGATCGCGAGATGCTGCTGGCGCGCAACCCCATGGCCATAATCAACTCGCGCCTCGCCGGCTACGGCGACTACGCCACGCCGGAGCAGGGCGTGCCGATCACGCCGCCGCCCCAGAAATACTGGGAGCTGTGCCTGACCATGAACAACTCCTGGGGCTGGCAGCCGAACGACCAGCACTTCAAGAGCGCGAACCAGCTGATCCGCATCCTCGCCGACACCGTCGGCATGGGCGGCAACCTGCTGCTCGACATCGGCCCGCGCGCCGACGGCACGATCCCGCAGCAGGAGGTCGACACGCTGAAACAGATCGGCCGCTGGACGCACAAGCACGCGGAGGCGATCTACGGCAGCCAGGCCGGTATCCCCAAGGACTACTACGCCGGTTCCAGCACGCTGTCCAAGGACGGCAGCACGCTGTACCTGTTCGTGGATGGACGTCCGAACGGGCCGGTGCTGGTGAAGGGCCTGATGAACCGGGTGCTGCACGCACGTGTGGTCGGCAACGGCACCACGCTCGATACCCAGGTGGTGGGCAAGCCGTACTGGAGCAAGGTGCCGGGCCTGCTCTACATCGCCGTGCCGCCCGCCACGCTGGACCCCGAGGTCACCGTGCTGGCGCTCACCCTGGACGGGCCGGTGCGCCTGTTCCACGACGAAGTAAAGCCGATCGAGAGCAACTGAGCCGCAGTGGACGGCGGATGGCGATGCCGCGGAGCCATCCGCCGGCAGCCTGCCCGATGGAAGTGACCGCCATATTGCAATGCCGCTTGCAACGTTCATGGGCGAGTGATAGTTTCATATATAAATCGATCTAAACTTTACGTAACGCCTGCCTGTGCAGTATTCGCAGGGAATTACGAGTGGTTTGCGGGTCTGTGCAAGTCGTGACTCGCTGAGGTTTCATCGTTTATTGACACGATCCAATCGATCGAGGCAGCGAAGCCGAATCGACAAAGGGCTGGGGATTCAGGGGTGTCTCGCCAGCCACGCGGCAACGGTCACTAACTACAAACATGTTTGAGGGAGGGGTTTCCATGCGTCATGCCATCGCATTGCGTCGCAACGCACTCGTGAGTGCGCTTTCCATTGCCCTGCTGTCGCCGCTGGTCGCCTACGGGCAGACGGCGTCCTCGACGGGCGATCAGTCGGCTCCGACGCCGGCTCCCAGCCAGAACAAGGCGGTGAACCTGAAGGCGGTGACGGTCACCGGCTCGATGATCCCGCGCGTGCAGATCGAGGGCGATGCGCCCGTGGTCACCATCACCGGCGCGGAGATCAAGAAGCAGGGCTTCACCACCATGTGGGAATTCCTGGACTCGCTGCCGCAGATGGGCCCGCAGGTGCAGGATTCCGCTTCGTGGGGTGCCACCGCAGTCAACGCGCGCCCGCTCAACCTTCGCGGCCTGGGTCCTGGCTTCAGCCTGTTGATGATCGACGGCGTCCGCGTGGTGGATTACCCGCAGCCGTTGTACGCGAAAAGCAACTTCCAGAACCCCAGCAACATCCCCACCGGCATGATCGATCGTGTCGAAATCCTCGCCTCCGGCGCCTCGTCGATCTACGGTTCGGACGCGGTGGCAGGCGTGGTCAACGTGATCCTGAAGAAGAACTACCAGGGTGACGAATTGCAGGTGACCGGCGGTGGCGCGCAGCATGGTGGCCGCGCCTATGGCGACATCAATTTCTTCGGCGGCAAGTCCGGCGAAAACTGGCACATCCTCTACAACGTGGAGAAATCCAACCGCTCGCCGATGTGGGGCATGGATCGTCCGTATCAGGATTCGGAATCCGATGCGGGTTATGGTGCCTGGAATCCGAATGCCCGCATGTTCGGTTACCCGGACAGCCCCGCGCTCTTCGCGACGGACGGCAATGGCAACTACATCACGCCGCCCGCCGGTACCTGCGACAAGTTCAGCAACTCGCAGCTCTACCATGCACACACTGTCAGCACCAATGGCACCCAGATCACCGGTGTGACCGACAACGGCTACTACTGCAAGCAGCCCGCACTGTTCCAGAACTGGGTGCTGACGGGGGGCAGCCGCAGCAACAACGGCTACGTGGCCGGAGAGTACGATTTCAAGAACGGCCTGCAACTCTACGGTTCGGCAGCCCTGTACGACTCGGTGGGCACTTCCAACACCCAGATGTGGGGCATAGGTACGGGCAAGTTCTACGACCAGACCACGGGGCAGATCATCAACAATGCCGCCCGTCAGTTCACCGTGCAGGAAACGGGTACCTCGATGAATACCCATGACCGCGAGCAGAACTGGAACATCACCACCGGCGTGCGCGGCACCGTGTTCGACGGCAACTTCAACTGGGATTTGAGCCTCAATACCCAGAAGTACATCGTGCATGAGGACTACACGGCCTTCAATCAGCAGGCCGCGAACAATTTCTTCCTCGGCCCGCAATTGGGCTCTACTGCCGACGGTACGCCCATCTACGCCATGAACTGGCAGCAGTGGTGGAACCCGATGACGCCGCAGCAGTACAGTCAGTTTGCGGTCAATGGCCAGGACAGCGCATCGTCGTGGCTGGACCAGGCGCAGTTCCGCATCAACGGTGACCTGTTCAAGTTGCCGTGGGTGGACCAGTCGGTGGGCTGGGCGGCGGTGTTGGAAGCCGCGCACAATGGCTTCCAGCTTTCGCCCGACGCGCGCGCATCGAATTCGGCGACGTTCGTGAATCCGTTCTATTCGGACAACACCGGTGGCGGCAACCGCCAGCGCTACTCGCTGGGCACGGAGTTCCGCGTGCCGGTCCTGGATTCGCTGACCTGGACCATCTCCGGCCGCCTGGACAAGTACAACGACCACAGCCGCGCCGACGTGGCCCGCACCTGGGGCACCGGTCTCGAATGGCGCCCCTTGGACAGCCTGCTGATCCGCGGCAGCTACGGCACCAACTTCAAGGCGCCGGACATGCAGGCGGTGTACCAGACCGGCTCCACCGTGCCGGTGGGCATCTATAGGGATGACCTGACCTGCATCAACGCGCTCAAGGCAGGCGACACCAACAACACATGGTGCAACGGCAACATCCAGCGTCCGCAGTCGCAGTACTACACGTCGCTGACGGGTGGCAACAAGCTGCTGCTGCCGGAAACCGGTCACTCCTGGACCTACGGTTTCGTGTGGCAGGTGGCGGGCGTCGAGGGCTTGTCGGTATCCGCCGACTACTGGCACATGGGTGTGGACAACTCCATCCAGTACCTCGGCAACACCACCGTGTTGCAGGACGAGGCAGGTTGCCTTACCGGCTTGCAGGTCGTGGGCACCAGCACGCTGGAGCCATACACGGCGCATGGTGCGGGTTCGGCGTATTGCCAGATGGTGATCGGCATGGTCCAGCGCAATGCGGATGGCACCATCAATACGGTGCACTCCGGCCCGATCAACGAGGCTTCGCTGTACGTGAGCGGCGTGGACGCCTCGCTGGACTACAAGTGGCGCAGCGAGGATTACGGCGACTTCACCGCCAACATCGTCTATACCGACAACCTCTCGTACAAGCAGCGCGTGCTGGCTTCCGACCCGCTGTTGAACACCCGTTACAACAACGCGGCGAGCAGGGTCACGTGGATGGCCACCTGGCACAAGGGTGACTGGGACGCGTCGATCTCCGGCGTGCGTGTCGGCAGCGTGCGCGCCAACAACTACGGTGGCTGCAACGTGCTGGACAACGGCATCCAGCCGGGCATGGGCACGGCTACCGCGGCCAACGGCACCGTCTACAGCACCGGCGTCTGCACGGTGGCGTACAACGGCGGCACCCAAGTCGTGAACGACACCATGTACACGGGCCGTGTGCCGCCGTGGATCACCTGGAACGGCTCGGTCGGCTGGCAGATCAACCCGGAGACCAAGGTCACCTTCACCGTGTCCAACATCTTCGACAAGATGGGGGCGATCCCGTACTACTCCGGTGGCTTCGAGTTCGTCCCGACCAACCAGACCGCCGATGAATACACCGGCCGCGAAATGTTCCTGTCGTTCGATTACAAGTTCAACTGATCCCTCTCAGGTTGAGCTTGTTCCCCCAGCCCCGGCTTCGGCCGGGGCTTTTTTTGCGACCACCATCCTTGGCGGTCGCCCTTCGGGCCATCGCTGACGCGACGCGTGCAAATCGCCGGCACAAAAAAACGCGCCGCAGTGCGCGGCGCGCAGGGGAATGCTGTCGGGCTCAGGCTGCCGGGCCGTACAGCTGCAGCAGCTCGTGGCAGGCGCCCATGGTGTGGTAATCCACCTTGCCGGCGGGACTCTTCTCGTCGCTGTACTTGCGGTTGTCGACCGTGAGGATGCGATACCACGCGCCGTACTCGTGGTCGACGAAGTGCTGCCACGAGTAGGCCCACAGCTTGTCGTACCACGCGGCGTAGCCGGCGTCGCCGGTGCGTGCGTGCAGCAGGGCGGCGGCAGCCAGCGACTCGGCCTGCACCCAGAAGTACTTGTCGTCGTCGCACACTTGGCCGTCGGGCGCGAAGCCGTAGCACAGGCCGCCGTGCGCCTCGTCCCAGGCATGCTTCACCGCGGTGTCGAACAGGTGGCGGGCGGTCGGCAGCAGCCAGCGCTCCTCGCGGTTGCGTTCCAGCAGCAGCGGTTCGAGGATCAGCAGCAGCTTGGCCCACTCGGTCTGGTGGCCGGGCTGGAAGCCCCAGGGGCGGAACAGGTGCTTGGGGTTGTCGCGGTTGTAGTCCCAGTCGATGCGCCACTCGGCGTCGTAGTGTTCCCACACCAGGCCGTCGGCGAGCGCGGCCTGGCGGCGCGTCATGTGGTCGGCGAGCGTGAGTGCACGGTCGAGGTAGCGCGGCTCGTCGCTGGCCTGGTAGGCGGCCAGCATCGCCTCGCACATGTGCATGTTCGCGTTCTGGCCGCGGTAGCCGCTGAAGTGCCAGTCGGCGTCGGCCTCGTCGCGGTACAGGCCGGCCTCGGCGTCCCAGAACCGGCGTTCCAGCAGTTCCCACGTTTCGTCCATCCACGCGGCGGCTTCGGCGACGCCGGCCTTGCGTGCGCTGGCATAAGCCAGCAGCACGAAGGCGATGCCGTAGGCGTGGTTGGTGCGGTCTTCCGGCTGGCCGTCGCGTATCGTCCAAGCGTAGCCGCCGGTCTGCGGGTTGTGGTGCGCGTCGCGCAGGTAGCGCAGGCCGTGCTGCAGGGCGTCGCGGTATTCGGCGGCGAGCTGCGCGTCCGCGCCGAACTCCAGCGCGGCCATCGCGTAGTTGAAGACGAAGCGCGTGCTGCTCACCAGGTGGCGATGGCTGCGGTCGTAGATCGCGCCGTCGTCCTTGTAGTAGTGGAAGAAACCGCCGGCCGGGTCGATCGCGTGCGGGTGGTAGAACGCCATGGTGTCGGCGATGTGCCGACGCAGGAAGGCGGGCGAGCGGAAATCGGGCAGCGGCGTGGCGGGCAAGACATGACTCATGGATGCAGGACTCAGGCGTGGGATGCCATGAAGGCGTGGACTTCGTCGGTGGTCGGCAACGAGGCGAACGAGCCTTGCCGGGTCACCGCCAGCGCGCCGGCGGCGGCGGCATGGCGCAGGGTGGCGTGCAGGCGCGGCAGCATGCTGACCAGGTTGTCGAGTCCGGCGGCGCCGATTTCCTGCTCGGCCAGCTGCTGCAGCAGGCCGCCGACGAAGGCGTCGCCGGCCGCGGTGCTGTCCACCGCCGGCACGCGGTAGGCCGGCAGTTCGCCCTCGGCATCGGGGTGGAACCAGCGCAGGGGATTGGGGCCGTCGGTGACCACCAGCAGGCGCGTGTGGCCTTGCCACAGGCGTTCGAGCACGGCGGCTTCGCCGTCCACGGCCAGCCAGGCGAATTCCTCGGCGCTGAGCTTCACCAGGTCGGCCAGTTCCAGCGCCGGCCAGACCCGGGGGCGCGCATCCACGTCGAGCGGCCACAGCGCAGGGCGCAGGTTGAGGTCGAAGCTCACCAGCGCGCCGGCGGCATGCGCGCGGCGCATGCCCTCGCGCGTGGTTTCCGCGGCGTCGGGTTCGGTCATGCTGTTGGAGCAGACGTGGAACACCGCGGTATCGGCGAACGCATCGGCGCGGAAGTGTTCGGGACGGAACAGCAGGTCGGCCGAGGGCGGGCGATAGAAGCTGAAGCTGCGTTCGCCGTGAGCGTCCAGCGCCACGAAGGCCAGCGCGGTGTTCGCCTCGCCGGTGCGCGCCACGTCGCGGGTGTCCACGCCGGCGTGCTGCAGGCTGTCCAGCAGCAGGTCGCCGAACAGGTCGGTGCCCAGCATGCCGGCGAAGCGCGCGGTGCCGCCGAGCTTCGCCACCGCCACCGCCACGTTGGCGGGGGCGCCGCCGGCGAACGGCACGAAGGCGCGTGGGTAGCCGTGCGGATCGCGGCCCTCGGCGTGGAAATCGATCAGTGCTTCGCCGAAGCAGAGGATGGAATGCATGGGACGGGATTACCTTGGATCGGTAGCGATGTCGCGAACCTTCGAGCCGCGGCGACCGTAGAAAACGATGTAGGCGTAGCACAGCAGCGGCAGCACGAAGGCATGCTGGATGCCGATGTGGTCGGCCAGGAAGCCTTGCGCCAGCGGCACCAGCGCGCCGCCCACGATGGCCATGATCAGCAGGCTCGACGCCTTGTCGGTGAGCGGTCCCAGCCGCTCGATGCCGAGCGCGAAGATGGTGGGGAACATGATCGAGTTGAACAGGCCCACGGCGATGATGCTGACCATCGCCACGTCGCCATGGGTGAGCATGCTGGTCAGCACCAGCGCGCCGGCGATCAGGGCGAATGCCGCCAGCAACTTGCGCGGATCCAGCCACGCCAGCAGCGCCGAGCCGGCCAGCCGGCCGACCATCGCGCCGCCCCAGTACCACGCCACGTAGTGCGAGGCCTGCTGCTCGCTGATGTGGCCGATCTCCGGCTGCGACAGATAGTTCACCAGGAAGCTGCCGATCGACACCTCGGCGCCCACATAGAAGAAGATCGCCAGCACGCCGAACTTCACGTGCGGTTGGCGCAGCGCGTCGAGCAGGGTGTGCTTCTCGCGGTCGGCCTGCTCGGTGTTCTCGGCCAGCGCGGGCAGGCGGAACAGGCCCACGATCACCGCCAGCAGCACCAGCACCAGCGCCAGGCCGATGTACGGCCCCTGCACCGATTGCGCCTCGTGGGTGCGGTAGGCCAGTTGCTCCGCCGCCGGCAATGCCGTCACCTGCGCGCTGCCCAGCACGGTGTTGGAGAGGATCAGCCAGCCGCCGAACAACGGCGCCAGCGTGGTGCCCAGCGAGTTCAGTGCCTGCGCCAGGGTGAGTCGGCTGGAACCGGTGCGCGGCGGCCCGAGCAGGGCCACGTAGGGGTTGGCCGCCACCTGCAGCACGGTGATGCCGGTGGCCAGCACGAACAGCGCGCTGAGGAACAAGGGATAGCTGTGCCACTGCGCGGCGGGCCAGAACGCCGCCGCGCCCACGCCGGCGATGGCCAGCCCGGCCACCATACCGCGCTTGAAGCCCAGGTGCGCCACCAGCCGGCCCGAAGGCAGCGACATCAGGAAGTACGCGCCGAAGAAGGTGAACTGCACCAGCATCGCGCGGGTGTAGTTCAACTCGAACACCGCCTTGAGGTGCGGGATCAGGCTGTCGTTCAACGCGGTGAGGAAGCCCCACATGAAGAACACCGCGGTGGTCGCCGCCAGCGCGCCGGGGTAGTCGGTGTAACGGCCGCTGTCGGCGCCCGTGCCCGCGGTGGTGGTCGGTAGTGGTGCGGTGAAGGCCATGCGGTTCCCCTCTGTAGGAAGCTGTGCGCTCAGGCGCTGGGTGGCGGACAGCTGCTGCCGCGCACCACCAGTTGCACCGGGACCACGGTGCGTTGCGCCGGCGCCTGCGGGTCGCGCAGCCGCTGCAGCAGCAGTTCGGCGGCCTGGCGACCGCGCGCACGCGGCGTGGAGGCGAGCGTGGTGAGCGGCGGTGCGCTGAGTCCGGCTTCGGCGATGTCGTCGAAGCCGGTGACGGCGAAATCGCGGCCCGGCCGGATGCCGCGCTGGTACAGGCCCAGCATCAGGCCCAGCGCCACCGCGTCGTTGTAGCAGACCGCCGCGGTGGGTGCGGGCGCGTCGAAGAACAGCGCGCCGCATTGCGCCGCCGCGTCCACGCGGTTCGGCGCGCATTCGATGCGCCAGTGCGGTTCGATGGTCAGGCCCGCCGCCTTCATGGCCTCGACGTAGCCGGCGTGGCGCTGCTGGCAGGAGCTGGAGCTGGCGTGGCCGCCGAAGAACGCGATGCGCTGCTGGCCCAGCGCGATCAGGTGCTCGGTGGCCAGTCGCGCGCCGCGCTGGTTGTCCAGCATCAGCCGGTCCCAGGGCGCCTCGGGCGAGGCCTTGCCGCCGAGCTCGCGGTTGAACAGCACCATCGGCGTGCGCAAGCCGATCGTCCGCAGCACGCTGCCGGCGTCGCTGCCCTCGGCGGGCGAGAGGATGATGCCGGCCGGGTCGTGTTCGAGCAGCGAGGCGAGCACCGCCTGTTCGCGCGCGACCGATTCGCCGGTGCTGCCGAGCAGGGTGATGTAGCCGGCGCCGCCCAGCGCCTCGTCCACGCCCGTGGCAAACTCGGCGAAGAACGGATTGGCGAGGTCGTTCAGCACCAGTGCGATGCTGGACGAGGTGCGCCGGCGCAGGTTGGCGGCGGCGCGGTTGTACACGTACCCTTGCCGGCGCAGCTCTTCTTCCACCCGGGCACGGGTGAGCTTGTTCACCAAGGGGCTGCCGCGCAGCACCAGTGAGACCGTGGCGCGTGACACATCGCAGCCTGCGGCGATGTCGGCGAGGGTAACCTTGCGATTGGCGTGAGGCGTGCTGTCCGTGGCCATGCTCGTCGTCGTGGGCGATTGGAACGATCAAAATGTACCGGAAGCGTGCCGCGGATGCTTCCGCGTTGCAACATGCACCGGTGCGTGCCCCGGTGTTAGCGTCTGCAGCTTGGAACGATCCAAATTTTGATGCAAGGGGAAGGTCCATGAAGCAGCACGCTCCGCAGGCATGGCTGATGTTCGCGCTGGCCGCCAGCCTGGTCCTGTGCTCCACCGGCGCGGTGGCGGCGAACGGCCATGCGGCCGAGGTCGATCCGCGCATCGGCACCGGCGGCGACGGCCACACCTTCCCCGGCGCCACCGTGCCGTTCGGGATGATCCAGCTCTCGCCCGACACCGCGATGCCGGACTTCAAGCACGCCTACAAGTGGGCGGCCGGCTACCAGTACGGCGATCCCACCATCATGGGGTTCTCGCACACCCACTTCTCCGGCTCCGGTCATTCGGACCTGGGTGACGTGCTGGTGATGCCGATCGCGGGCGACGTGAAGCTGGACCCGGGCGATCCCGCGAAGCCGGGCAGCGGCTACCGCTCGCGCTTCAGCCACGCCAGCGAAGTGGAGCAGGCCGGCTACTACGCGGTGACGCTGTCCGACTACGGCGTGCGCGCGGAGCTGACCGCCTCGACGCGCATCGGCTGGCACCGCTACACCTTCCCCAAGGATCGGCCCGCGCACCTGCTGCTCGACCTGCGCCCCAGCATCTACGACTACCCCGGCAAGGTGCTGTGGTCGCGCCTGCGCGTGCGCGCCGACGGCACCGTCAGCGGCTGCCGCACCACCCGCGGCTGGGCGCCGGGGCGCGAGCTGTGTTTCGCGATGCGCTTCAACCGGCCGATGGTCTCGCGCACGCTGTACGACCGCGAGTCGGACGTGCTCTACAAGGGCTTCAAGGGCCCGGGCAACCAGCCCGAGGACCACGACGCCGAGAACGGTCGCGCGCTGGAAGGCGTGTTCGACTTCGGCAAGCTCGCCCAGCCGCTGCTGGTGAAGGTGGCGATCTCCCCGGTGAGCGAGGCGAACGCGATCGCGAACCTCGACCAGGACGGCAATGGCTGGGACTTCGACGCCCGCCGTGCCGACGCCACCGCGGCATGGAACAAGGCGCTGTCGGCGATCGACGTGTCCGGCACGCCGGACCAGCGCACCCAGTTCTACACCTCGCTCTACCACGCGATGCTGGCGCCCACGCTGAGCATGGACGTCAACGGCGAATACCGCGGCCCCGACCACCAGGTGCACAAGGCCCAGGACAAGCAAGGGGCTTTCGACTTCTATTCCAGCTGGTCGATGTGGGACGTGTACCGCGCCGAGGAACCGCTGATGGTGCTGCTGCGGCCCGACCTCAGCACGCAATTCATCCGCTCGCTGATCGCGGCGCAGCAGGACAGCCCGTTCGGCATCCTGCCGGTGTGGGCGTACCAGGGCCTGGAAACCTGGTGCATGATCGGCTACCACGCGGTGCCGGTGATCGCCGATGCGTACATCAAGGGCGTGCGCGGCTTCGACGCGGAGGCGGCGCTGAAGGCGATGGTGGCGAGCGCTACCTACGGCCCCTACGGCGACCTCGCCGACTACATGAAGCTGGGCTACGTGCCGATCGACAAGGAGCCCGAGGCCGCCTCCAAGACGCTGGAATACGCCTACGACGACTGGTCGCTGGCGCAGATGGCGAAGGCGATGGGCCGGCACGACACCTACGCCACGTTCGAAAAGCGCGCCGCGAACTGGCGCAATGCCTGGGATCCCGGCACCGGCTTTATGCGTGCGAAACTCGGCAACGGCCAGTTCCGCACCCCGTTCGATCCCACCTACGCCGGTTACGGCAGCGACTACACCGAAGGCAACGCCTGGCAGTACTCCTGGTATGTGCCGCAGGACGTGGCCGGCCTGGTCACGGCGATGGGCGGCGATGCGAAATTCGTCGCCAAGCTCGATGAACTGTTCGACGCCAAGGTCGATCCCGGCCACTTCAAGAACGTGGAGGACATCACTGGCCTGATCGGCTGGTACGCGCACGGCAACGAACCCAGCCACCACATCGCCTACCTGTACGACTACGCCGGCGCGCCGTGGAAGACGCAAGCCAGGCTGAAGCAGATCATGGACAGCCAGTACGCCGCGCGTCCCGATGGCCTGGCCGGCAACGACGACCTGGGCCAGATGTCGGCCTGGTACATCTTCACCGCGCTGGGCTTCTATCCGGTGACGCCGGCCAGCGACGAGTACGCGATCGGCAGGCCGTTCGTGCCCAAGGCGGCGATCCACCTGCCGAACGGCCGCACCTTCACCGTGGTGGCCGAGCATCTGGACGACGCGCATCCCTACGTCGGCGCGGTGACGCTGAACGGCAAGCCGCTGGACCGGGTCTACCTGCGCCACGGCGAGATCCTCGCCGGCGGCGAGCTGCGTTTCACGATGCAGGCCGAGCCGAACCGGCAGTGGGGCGCGGCGGTGGCGGCGCGGCCGGCGGCGATGAGCGCTTATCGGCCGTGAGCGGTCGCTGTGCCGGGCTGGTGGCTGGCGGCAAAACCTGCGCAGAATAGCCCGGTGCCCGGCCCGGCCCGGCCCGGGCGACGCCGCACGAGAGCCGCCGATGATGTCTGCCCAATGAAAGTCAAGGGTCTGCTGCGCTGGCGCGTCGCCGGTCTGCTGCTCGCGATGGTCGTCATCGTGGTGCTGCCGTATCTCGCCACGCGGGTGATGGCCGACGAGACGCAGCAGGCCAACCTCTGGCTCAACCACGCCAGCACGGTCAAGGCGCTCACCTACCGCATCGCCTACCTGATCCGCGACAGCGAGGCGGCGAGCTATCGCATTCTCGCCGGCGACGGCGACCCGTCGACCGAGCAGCGCGCCGGCGGCGCGAAGAGTCAGGTGCCGGCCCTGCTGGCGCAGCTGCGCGGCCTCACCCGCGACAACCCCGACCAGCAGGCGCGCATCGGTGCGCTGGAGAGCGTCACCAACGGCCGCATCATCCTGGTGGACCAGGCGCTCGTGCGGCTGCGCCAGGGCGATGCCGCCGGTGCGCGTCAGTCGCTGCGCGACACCGGCGACCTGTTCCACATGCACGAGTTGATCGACGGCATCGCGCAGACCGAGGACCGCCTGCTGGTCGACCGTACCCGCGACGTCGAGCAGCAGGTGAGTCGCGGCCAGTTCGTGCTCGGGCTCACCGCGCTGGCGCAGCTGGTGCTGCTGATCGTGGTGGTGATCTCCTCCGAGCGGCAGATCGGCAAGCGCCTGCTGGCGGAAACCCGCGAAGGCCGCGCGGTGCTGCGCTCGCAGATGATCGTGCAGGCGGTGCGCGAGCCGATCGCGCTGTTCGACGAACAGCTGCGCAGCCTGCTGGTGAACGCCGCCTTCAGCGAGCTGTACGGGCTGGACCCGAAGCACCACCGCGCGCTGCCGCTGCCGCAGATCGGCGACGGCGCCTGGAGCGACGGCGCGCTGCTGCAGCGGCTCAACGACGTGCTGCTGCGCAACCGCGAGCTGTGGGACTACGAGCTGGTGCAGCGCACCGTCGACGGCGTGGACCGCCACGTGGTGATCAACGCACGGCGCATCCAGCAGCAGGACAGCGACGCGCAGGCGCTGCTGCTCACGGTGAGCGACGTCACCGCGCGCGCGCTGGCCGAGCAGAAGGTCAACGAGCTGAACCACCAGCTGGAAGGCAAGGTCGCGCAGGTTTCCGACGTCAACCGCGAGCTGGAGGCGTTCAGCTACTCCGTCTCGCACGACCTGCGCGCGCCGCTGCGCCACATCGCCGGCTTCGCACGCAAGCTGCGCCAGCACCTGGGCGAGCGGGTGGACGACACCGGCAGTCACTACCTCGACGTGATCGGCAACTCGGCGCAGCGCATGGCGCAGCTGATCGACGACCTGCTGGTGTTCTCGCGCCTGGGTCGCGGCGCGCTGCGCCTGCAGCCGGTGGACATGCAGTCGCTGGCCGAGGAGGCGCGCGCATTGAGCGAGGCGGAGGCGCCGGGGCGGCGCATCAGCTGGTCGATCGCGCCGCTGCCGATCGTGGTCGGCGACGAGAACATGCTGCGCACGGTGTGGCAGAACCTGATCGGCAACGCGGTGAAGTACACCGGCCAGCGCGAAGTCGCGCATATCGCGGTGGACGTGCGGCGCGGCCGCAACGGCGACTACGAGTTCACCGTCAGCGACGACGGCGCCGGCTTCGACATGCAGTACGCCGACAAGCTCTTCGGCGTGTTCCAGCGCCTGCATCGCACTTCGGATTTCCCCGGCAACGGCATCGGCCTGGCCAACGTGCGGCGCATCCTCGCCCGCCATGGCGGCCGGGTCTGGGCCGAGGCCGAGCCGGAGCGCGGGGCGCGTTTCCACTTTTCACTGCCGGCGCGGGATCTGTCCGGCACATCAACCGAGAGAACCACATGATCAATCGCCACATCCGCACCATCCTGCTCGTCGAGGACAGCATGGCCGACGCCGAAATGTCGCTGGACGCGCTGCGCGAGGCGAACCTCGCCAACCCGGTGGTGCACCTCGAGGACGGCGTGGAGTGCATGGACTGGCTGCAGTGCCGTGGCGCCTGGGCCACGCGCGAGCCCGGCAACCCGGCGGTGGTGCTGCTGGACATCAAGATGCCGCGCATGGACGGCCTGGAAGTGCTCACCCGCATGCGCGCCGACGAGCACCTGCGGCGCATCCCGGTGGTGATCCTGTCCTCCTCGCGCGAGGAGAGCGACCTGGCGCGCAGCTGGGACCTCGGCGTCAACGCCTACGTGATCAAGCCGGTGGACGTCGACCAGTTCTTCACCGCGGTGCGCACGCTGGGGCAGTTCTGGGCGGTACTGAACCAGGCGCCCGAACAGGAGTGATGCGGAATCGCGATCGGCGATCAGGGGTTACCATGCCGACATTCCAGCGAGCCGCCTTGCCGCAGCCGCAGGCCGGTCGAGCGGGAATCCACGGGCGACGGAAGCCGCCGGATGACGAACAAAAACACCCGGCAAGGAAGCCGGCAGCATTTCGTTCCATTGAAATGCATAGCGTTTGAAGCGAGGCAGCAAGACGAGGGGAGGAGCCCATGCACGGTGCGCACGGCAGCGACACACGCCCGATCCGGGTGCTGCTGGTGGAGGACAACCGCAACGACGCCGAGCTGGCGTTGGCCGAGCTCGACGACGACGGGCTCGCGCACGAGGCGCGGGTGGTCGACGAGGAGGAGGCCTATCTCGTCGCGCTGCGCGAGTTCGTGCCCGACATCGTGCTGTCCGACCTCAGCCTGCCGAGCTTCTCCGGCCAGCGCGCGCTGGAGCTGCTGCGCCAGCGCGACCCGGACCTGCCCTTCATCTACGTCTCCGCCACGCTGGGCGAGGAGGCGGCGATCGAGGCGTTGCGCAACGGCGCCACCGACTACATCCTCAAGCAGAACCCCGCGCGCCTCGCCAGCGCGGTGCGCCGCGCGCTGGTCGAGGCCGCCGAGCGCCGCGCCAGCCAGCGCGCCCAGACCGAGCTGATCCGCGCCCAGCGCTTCGAGAGCCTGGCGATGCTCGCCGGCGGCCTCAGCCATGACCTGCGCAACCTGCTGCAGCCGCTGCTGCTGGCCGGCGACAGCCTGCGCGACCATGCCGAGGACCCGCAGCTGGCGCGGCTGGGCGAACTGGTGCGCGACTGCGGCAAGCGCGGGCTGGACATGGTGCAGTCGATGCTGTCCTTCGCCCGCGGCGCGCGTCGCGCCGAGCAGGTGCGCCTGGGCGGGCTGATGGACGCGCTGGGCCTGCTGCTGCAGGGCAGCGTGCCGCGCGCGATCCACATGGAGATCGCGGTCGACGCCCCCGAACTCACGTTCGCCGGCAATCACACCGAGCTGCAGCAATGCCTGCTCAACCTCTGCCTCAACGCGATCCAGGCGATGCCCGAAGGCGGCGAGCTGCGCATCGAGACCGCGCAGCAACGGCTCGACCCGGAGTTCTTCCTGTCCGGGGAGGAGCCGCATCCCGGTCGCCACCTGCGCCTCAGCGTGGCCGACAACGGCCCCGGCATGAGCCGCGAGGTGCTGGCGCGGCTGTTCGAACCGTTCTTCACCACCAAGGAGAACGGCACCGGCCTCGGCCTCGTGTCCTGCCGGCGCATCGTCACCAGCCACGGCGGCGTGATGCGGGTGGACAGCGTGCCCGGCCGCGGCACCCGCTTCGACCTGTACATCCCGCTGCAGGCTCCGGCGGCGGACGCCGCCGAGGCGAACGGCGACGACAGCGACAGCCTCGAAGGCGCCGCCGAGCAGGTGCTGGTGGTGGCCGAGGCGGCCAGTCAGCTGTCCCTGCTCAGCGACACGCTGGATGCGTGGGGCTACCAGGCCCATGCCAGCCAGAGCGGCACCGCCGCGCTGCAGTGGATCGGCGCGCACGGCCTGCCCGACCTGGTGCTGATGGACGCCGACATGAACCTGTTCACCGCCGTGCGCACGCTGGGCGCGTTGGTCGAGCAGGGCTACGACAGCGCGGTGGTGATGCTGGTACGTCCCGACGCGCCGCCGGACCTCGACGAACTCCCGCCGCTGCCGCGCCTGCACGTGCTCGACAAGCCGGTCACCACGCGGAAACTGCTGCGCACGCTGCGGTTGGCGCTGGTCAGCACCGCGGGCTGATGCCGCATGAAGCCCTCTCCCCTTCGGGGAGAGGGTTGGGGTGAGGGGCGGGTGCTCGCCTCAACGCTGCCGCAGTTGCGAGATTTTCCCTCTCCCACTTGTGGGAGAGGGGTAGGGGAGAGGGGCTTTTGCTTCGGCGCTGCCGCGAGCGATAGAGCGGTTTCGTGCGCCTGCCGGCGCCCGAGCTACTTTCTCTTTGCTTGTCCAAAGAGAAAGTAGCCAAAGAGAAACGACACCCCGATGGCGCGCCCTCCAGGCATCCTGCCCTGCGGGTGCGCGGGCGGGTTACGGGGTTTTCCGACGGCACATCCATGTACCGGCGAAAAACTGGCCGGCCTCCTGCCGGCCATTCTGCGGACTTTCCTCCACCCATCCGCCGTGCCATAGGGGCCCCGGGTAAAGCAGCGCGCTCCCGGCGCGTACTCGGACGCAGCCGCGTAGTGGCTGCGGAAGCGGCCCAGTCGTGTCGCGGAGAATTGCACTCTGACCAGTGTTTTCCTGACCCGTGTTTTCTACGGATTAGTTAGCCGCCAGCAACCATGAAAAGAGAACGCCAACCGCCACTTAGGATTTGGTGCGCAAGCCCCAGAGGCTCATTCCTCCGGCAACGAGAAACCCAATGCCGGAAGCCCAGATTGGAATGGTGACCCCACCTATCAGAATAGGGAAACCGAAGATCAATCTGGCAAGTTGCACTGCGGCGACCAAGCCAAAGATGAGTGTTGCGACTTTGTTGAAGGAGAGAGCAGACATGCGTGACCTCCTGTTTGCTGACGGCTAACGCTGGAGTCAAGCGGCGGCGAAGCCGCCCGCTTGGACGACTGGTTAGGTACCAGACACTACCAGCTGCACATTTGGCACCCAAACTCGCAGCCACCGTGAAACTTTCTCCTGCGGGCTCAGCAGCTGCGGTGATGCCGGCACGCGGGCACCGAGAAGCCCAAGCTCATCAAGGCAGCCGACATTGACAGCACCATATGTGCTGCCTTTGTGTTCGAAGGTAACAGCAACGAGGACGCCACACTGACCACATAGTTGGAAGCGAGCCAATTCCGAACCTTGGCGATAGGAATGCAGCGTTTTTGGTTTTGCGGCAACCACGCGTAGAGCACCCGAAGGATCCGAGATGTACGCCGCCCCATGCTTTTGGCAGAAGCTGCAATCGCACGCCCGAGGGCTAGTGCTTGCAAGGTCTCGGACTGTGGTGAATTCGACTCGAATGCTGCCGCAGTGACAGCCACCATGTAAGGTCGTTGATTGTTGGACTTGCGTCATATCTTCAACTGATGCCTAACGTGAAGTTGAGGTGCCTGCGCAGCTTTTCGCGCAGGTCGTCTCGAACGCAGGGTTAGCCGGCTGCATGGCGATAGACCTGAATGGAAAACTCTTTCCCCGACTCGAGCGCCAATGTTTTCTCCGACTCCAGCGTGAAACCAGATGATGCGGCACACTCAGCCAGATCTCCAGGGGGGATTAGGCGCATGAGCGGGGCAAGCACTTGAACACTTTGATACCGCGATTGTGACACCCCGTGCACATGCGCCGATGGCAGTTGAAGTACCGAAACCAAACGTGCGCCGGGACGACACACACGCGACAAATTGCCTAATGCCGCAGGAAGCGAGACATACTCGAACACTAGGGCTGCGTAAATAAGTTCGACGGGGTCGAATTGCAACGGACAAGCCTGAATGTCAGCAACATGAAATTCGAGGCCAGCAATACGCCCGAGGTAACGAGATGAAGCAGAAGCGATATAGCTTGGGTTGATGTCAACGCCAATCACGCGCTTCGTTGTAGAGGGAATTCTGTCGAAGCCGTTGCCGCCGGCACAGCCGATAACTGCAACGGACTCCGGTGAGAACTGGAGCAAAGCGTTCGAGAATTGGGCAGCCAACATTTCAGCCTGAGCAATTGTTGGCAGCGACATGTGGGACTCATAGTCCGAGAGCGGAATTTCAAGCCAGGGATTATTCATAAGACGGCTAACGCTGGAGTTAAGCGGCGGCGTAGCCGTCCGCCTTGAACGAGGTGTTAGAGACTGTTCGTCGGCCCAACTATTTTCGGCGCCAAGGATGATGAGATTCGGCGCCTAGGTAATGTTAGTGGCTCGTTGTTGATGTTGGTGGTGCCAGCAGAATACTTTACCTCTAGCGTTCGATTGTCCTGCCAGAGTACAGATGCGCTTGACTTGTCAGTATTATTCCAAGAGATTGCAAGAGACTCGTCTTTAAGGTCGTGACAGCTACCTTGTGTGTTCGAGTGGACAATTGCGGTACTCAGATGACGTCCCACATCCGCACTGCAGCCGCATACTCGAGTGATTGCTTTGTACTTTCCGTCAGGAGATGGAACCGTACTAATGAGATCGGGCTTGCATCCAAAGAACGAATTGTAAGCATCTGAGCAGGCCAGCAGGCTAGTCAATATAAGGGCGGCAAGGGCAAGGCGTGCGATATTCTTCATGGGCTCTAACGCTGGAGTTAAGCGGCGGCGAAGCCGTCCGCCTTGAACGAGTAAAAAGAGACTTCCTCCCCTTACGGCCTCGAAGGCCATGATGGTGTTGCGACACAACCGTCAGCAGAAGAGGAAGTCTCCATGAGCACTATAACCCTGGGTGTGGACTTGGCGAAGAGCGTGTTTTCGGCGTGCGAGATGGACGGCGCCGGCCACGTGCGGCGGCGGCAGGATCTGCGTCGCGATGCGTTTATCGCGTGGCTGCCGCAGCTGCCGGCGGGCACGGTGGTGGCGATGGAGGCATGCAGCGGGGCACACCATTGGGCGCGGCGCTGCCAGGCGTACGGCTTGCAGCCGAAGATCATGGCCGCCCAGTTCGTCAAACCGTTCCGCAAGAGCTCGCGCAGCAAGAACGATCGCGCCGACGCCGAGGCGATTGCCACCGCGGCGCGCCAGGGCAACATGCGCTTCGTGCCGGTCAAGGACATCGACCAGCAGGTGCGCCTGTCGTGGCATCGGGTGCGCGAGGGCTACAAGGCCGAATCGCTCGCCATCGGCAATCGCATCCGTGGCCTGCTCGCCGAGTTCGGCGTGATCGTGGCGCAGAGCGATCGGGCGCTGCGTCGACGGTTGGCGGACCTGGATGCGCAGCTCGCACTGCCCGCCGAGTTCAAGGAGTTGCTGCGTGACCTGGCCGATCACTGGACGCAGGTGCGCCTGCACTTCGACGCGTGCGATGCACGCATCGAAGCCCACGCGCGTCAGGACGCGCGGTGCGTGCAGTTGCGCGCCATGGTGGGCATCGGCCCGATCACCGCCGATGCGGCGGTGGCCACGGTGGGCAACGCCCGCGAGTTCAAACAGGGGCGGCAGATGTCCGCGTGGCTCGGCTTGGTGCCCACGCAACATTCCAGCGGCGGGCATGCGCAACTGGGTGGCATCAGCTGCCGCGGCGATGCCTACCTGCGCACGCTGCTGATCCAGGGCGCCCGCAGCAGCCTGCAGCGGGCCAAGGCCGTGGCCACGGAGAAAGCCACCCCGGAACAGCTGTGGATACGCTCACTCGATGGGCGCCTGCCCTTCGGCAAGGTGATCGTGGCCATCGCCAACAAGCACGCCCGGCAGATCTGGGCGGTACTGGCGCACGACGTGGACTACGACCCGCACGCGTGCCTGAACCATCCGATGCACCGGCAAAGCCACGCGAGGCACATGGCCTAGAAGAAGTTTCGCTCCATCGTCAGCGCGACACGGTAGACAACAGGTCAGACCACCCCGGAGAGAACCTGGCTAACTGGATGGACGTCCAAACGGCGCTTCGGCCGATCCCCGATCCCCGGACAGTCCGATGAACGAAAGAGGTCTTCGGGTGCGGTTTATACAGAGGTCCGAGTCGGCCACATCGGCTCAACAAGACCGGTTACGGAAATGCCGTCTGACACTCGTTGCAGCACGCACAGCACTGACGCGCAGCACGTAGAAAACAGGACAACACCATGACCAGCAGTGGCCCGAAAGCTCAGGGCAAAAGCATCATGCGCCCGGGCTTGATCGGAAGTCTCTTACGGAGATGTTAGACCTAGCACCCGATGTACGAATCTTTTGGATCTGGCCAATTTTCCATGAGGTCAGCGAAAACCTGCGCGACCCAGCTTTGGTCATGCGCAGCTTGGAACCCAACATAGTTGTTCCTAGCACTCCAAGTCTCGAAGCGAAACGCCAAGCCTTCTATGTCACGTGACCCCGTTACGTCAGATAAGTACGCAATGCCTTGCTTTGTAACCCGTAGCTGCCAGTTCTGGGTGTCCAAGACTGAGCCAATGAGCTTGGCAACATTTTCACGCGTGAATTGGGTTGGGTCGTTGAGGTCGATTGTAAGCATGTCTGGGCAGGTCTAACGCTAGAGTTAAGCGGCGGCGAAGCCGTCCGCCTTGAACGAAATGTTAGACGTTTACAGATGCCACCGATCTTTGATAGCAAGCTTAATTGTCTGGTCTGGATCTTCGCCAAGAGACACAATTTTTTGCCGAAGAACTTCTATGTGCCACCAAGGGCAGCTCGGATCACCACAGGGCCGATCTGGATCATCATGGTGCTCAAACTCCAGATGGAAGCAAAGCCAGTGCATCCGCTCGAAAACTTCGTAGGACGCAGCATTCTTTTCAACGGGAAGGTTGCAACGAACACAGATGAGCGGTTCCTGGGACACGATGGATTCCATGACGTCTAACGCTTATTAGACCCCGGATCGGGGCATATGCAAGCCATGCTCCATCGCCGAAGCTCCAGCGTCAAGCGAGGAAATTCTTCGTGCAGGCAACGGTTTGGCCTTCCTCCTGGGGCCGGAGGTCGAGGACATGCCGGTGTGCATATCACGCAAAACAGGGGGCATAAGTCTTATCACCCCGAAAACGCCGATATGCACGAGGGGGCCTCGGGATGGCAGCGGCGCATGGCTGCAGGCTGGCGGCACACTGGCTTCTGGTGCGCAGGATGCGCGCCTGCTTTTCCGGGGTCCCTGGGCGGCGGTGAGGTGGGGACGATCAGGCCGCGCGGTGGGCGAGCCCATGGATGGGTTCGCCTTTTCGCGCGGGCAGGCGACGGCATGGACGCCGGAGTTGAGGCAACGCAGGAGCGGTTGCCCGAGCCCGCTCGAAAAGCCCGGCACCGCCTCACGGACGTTCCGTCCATGGATGGACGGAACGCGCCAACCGGGGTGTCGTTTCCTCTTGGCTACTTCTCCTTGACTCCGGGCATCCTGCCCTCCGCCCTTCAGGCCAGCTTCGCTGTTCGCCGCTGCTCCTGCGGCGGCGTGGACAAGCAAAAGAGAAGTCACTCGGGCGCCGGCAGGCGCACGAAACGGCTTTAAAACTGGCGAATGGGGCAGGCAGAGCCCCTCTCCCCCCACCCCTCTCCCGCAAGCGGGCGAGGGGAAACACGTGAGCCTCTCCGCAAGCGGGCGAAGGGCCAACCGCGGCATCAGTCGATGCCGAGTTTCTTGAGCTTGTAGCGCAGCGCCCGGAACGTGATGCCGAGTTTCTTGGCGGCTGCGGTCTTGTTGTAGCGCGACTCCTCCAGCGCCTTCACGATGGCGCCGCGCTCGAGGTTGCTGATGTAGTCGTCGAGGCCGCCGTCGCCGGTGGCGCTGGCGGGCGAGGGGGCCGCGGCGGGTGCGGGCTGGCCGGGGGCGGCGGGTGGGGCGTCCGCGCGCGGCATGCGCTGTGGCAGCATCAGGTCGTAGGCGTCGACGTGTTCGCCGTCGCACATCGCGGTGGCGCGTTCGAGGATGTTTTCCAGTTCGCGCACGTTGCCTGGGAAGTCGTAGGCTTCCAGCGCCTGGCGCGCCTCGGGCAGCAGGCGGCTGGGCTGGCCGCCGCTCTTGCGGGCGAGGCCTTGCAGGATGAAGTCGGCCAGCAGCGACACGTCGCCGCGGCGTTCGCGCAGCGGCGGCACGCGCAGTTCGATCACGTTGATGCGGTAGAACAGGTCCTGGCGGAACTGGCCTTGCTCGACCAGGGCGGCGAGGTTCTTGTGCGTGGCGGAGAGGATGCGCACGTCCACCGGCACTTCCTCGCGCGCACCGATCGGGCGCACGGCCTTTTCCTGGATCGCGCGCAGCAGCTTCACCTGCATGTGCAGGGGCAGTTCGGCAACCTCGTCGAGGAACAGCGTGCCGCCGTGCGCGGCCTGGAACAGGCCTTCCTTGTCGGCGCCGGCGCCAGTGAAGCTGCCCTTCCGGTGGCCGAAGAACTCGCTCTCCATCAGCTCGGAGGGGATTGCGCCGCAATTCACCGGCACGAACGGACCGGTCGCGCGCGGGCCTTGCTCGTGGATCAGCCGCGCCACCAGCTCCTTGCCCACGCCGGATTCGCCGGCGATGTACACCGGCGCCTGGTTGCGCGCGAGCTTGGCGATGGTGGAGCGCACCTGCTGCATCGCCGACGAGTCGCCGATCAGCCGGTCGCCGGCGCCGCCAGCCTTGGCCGCGGCCTTGCCGCTGCGCTTTTCCTCGGCCAGGCGCAGCGCGGTGCGCACCAGCTGGCGCAGCATCTGGATGTCCACCGGCTTGGAGACGAAGTCGAACGCGCCGGCCTTCAGCGCATTCACCGCGGCGTCCACGTTGCCGTAGGCGGTGATCATCGCCACCGGCATGTCCGGATGGTTGGCGGCGATGTGCTCGACGATCTCGTGGCCGTTGCCGTCGGGCAGGCGCATGTCGGTGAAGCACAGGTCGTAGGTTTTGCCGGCCAGCGCGTAGCGTGCCTCGGCGACGGTGCCCACGGCGTCGACCTGCAGGTCCATCCGCCCCAGCGTGATGGTGAGCAGTTCGCGGATGTCGCGCTCGTCGTCGATGACCAGGACGGTCTGCTGGCTCATGGGTGCGGGGGCTGGTGGTGGCGTTCCGCCGAGGATACCCGTCGCGCCGACGGGGGGCAAAGCGCGGGAGCCCCGGCTCAGCGGGCCAGCCGCTTCCCGAAGAAGGTGACGATGGCGGCATAGGCCTGCCGCGACTCGGGCAGCTCCGGGTCGGAGAAGAACGAGTGCCACATGCCCTCCCACACGCGCAGCTCGGTGGGCACGCCGGCCTGGCGCAGCAGCTCGTTGCTGTGCACCACCGAGCTCAGCGCCATGTCGCGCGTGCCGGTGATCAGCAGCACGGGCGGGAACTTCGCCAGCAGCGCGGGCGACAGGCCCGGCTGCACCAGCGGATCGCGCGGATCGGCGCCGCGGAAGTAGGGGATCGCGGCCAGGCCCAGCGGCTGCGCCGGCACGCCCTGACCGTTGAGCAGCGGCGCGACGTAGGCCGAATCGCCGCCAAGGTCGGTCAGCGCGCCGCAGAACATGCCGATTGCGCCGGGCACCGGCAGCTTGTCGGTGATGAAGCGTGCCACCGCCTCGCCGGTGAGGATGCCGCCGGCCGAGCAGCCGTAGATGCCGATCTGCTCCGGCCGGTGGGTCTTCAGCAGTTCGCGGTAGACCTTTTCGACATCGACGCTGGCGGCGGGGAAGACGTGCTCGGGGCCGAGCCGGTAGTCCACGGCGATCACCTCGATGCGGCCGAGGCTGGCGACCGGGATCGATTCCACCAGCGCGCCGCTGTGCGCACCCCACAGGAACGCGCCGCCGTGCAGGTTCAGCAGCACGCGATGGCGGTTCGCCGGCGCCACGCCCTGCGCCGGCAGCACCACGTCGACGCCGACGCCGGCGATCGTGTCGCGATGCGTCTGCACCGGATAGAGCTTTTCCATGCGCGCGACGCGCGCGCTGTTCATGCGGTCGTAGAAGGCGCGGCTCGCGGCGATCGGCGCATTGAGCGGCGGCGCCTTGGCGCCCTCGGCGAGCATCCTCGGGAAGAACGCGCGCGCCTGCGGCGAGGCGAACGTGGAATACGGGATGCTGGCGGCGGGTGCGGTGACGGTGCCGTCGGGCTGCACGCCGGGTTTGGCGTCCTGGGCGAGGGTGCTGGCGGCGAACAGGCTGCAGAGCAGCAGTGCCAGGGCGAGGCGTGGAAGGCGTGCGTGGTGCATGGAGATTCCTCGCGTATTGGGAAGTGCATCCGATATTCGTGCCACGCTGTCGATGCCTACGCCGTTCGCCCTGAGCGTAGGCCCGCAGGGCCGACGCGGGGAGTGGCCATGGATGGCCACGCTCTGGGGAGCGAGGAAAGTCGAAGGGCTATCGTCGCAGGGCGCTTCGACTCCGCTTGCTGCCGCAAGCTACGCTCAGCGCGAACGGATTCACTGGCTGGGCGTCGTCGCCAATCAGGTGGCGCCAAGCTTGGGCTCTCGACGGCGACCGGGTTTGACGCGCTATTTCATGCCGTTTGCCGAAGTGGCCGCGCCAGTCGCCTTTTCTTCGTCTGCACCGTCGATAAGCTGCCACAGCTTCAGATACACGCCATTGGTCCAGCCGAAGCCGACCACGTTCTGGGTGTAGCCGGCGGTGATCTGCACCTGCGCGTTGCCCTGCGCCATGTTGTATTTCTCGCGGATCGTGCCGTCGTCGGCGTAGCCGCGATCCACCGTGGCCATGAACTTGCCGGCGAGGCGGCGCGCGTCGGCATGGAAGCCGTAATCGTCCAGCCCCTTGATCGCCAGCCAGTTCGTGGGCGCCCAGCCGTAGGGCGCATCCCATTGCGCGCCGGTGATGCAGGTGCTCATCGCCAGGCCGCCGCGCTGCTCGAACAACGCGAGCTTGCCGCGCAGCGCCTTGGCCTGGTCGGGCGAGGCGGCGCCGGCCCACAACGGATAGAACGTGTTGAGGTAGGGATCGGCCGAGGGCTTGCCCGCCACGAAGTCGTAGTCCATGTACATGCCTTGCGCGGGCTGCCACAAGTACTTGTCCATCGCCGTCTTGCGGGCCGCCGCAAGCTGCGACCAGTGCCCGGCATCCGCCGTCTTGCCCAGTGTCACGGCGAAGTCGTGCAGGTCGCGCTCGTAGCGGTAGAGCAGGCTGTTCAAGCCCACGGGTGCGTAGTGGTGGGTGAGGCCGGCGTAGGGGCCGAAGTGGAAGTTCACGTCGAAGCCCGACTCGCGCATCGCGCGGTCGCCGAGGTAGTAGTCGGCGGTCAGGCGATAACCATCCACCCAGGCCTCGGCGCAGACCTTCGAGGCCGTGACGTCGCAGCTCGCGGTCTTCAGCCGCGCCGCTTCGGCGTCGTCGGGATGCTGCGCCGACTTGAGCAGATAGCCGGGATCTTCGGACCGGTGCGCCAGCAGCCAGCGGATCACGCCCTGGTAGTAGCCGGCGTCGTGCGCCTCCAGTACCGGGCCGTGGCCGTAGTCGAAATAGCGCGCCAGGCCGGTGTCGCCGGCGCGGTGTCCGGGCCGCAGCCAGAGATCGTGGTTGCGCACCGCCAGCGGATAGGCCTGCGCCAGCCAGGCACGTCGATCGGCGTCGTTGCGGAAGCTGGCGGGATCGGCCAGCAGCGCCGCCATCATCGCGGAGAGAAACGGCGGCTGCGAGCGGCTGAGGTAGTAGCTGCGGTTGGCGTTGAGCACGCCGCCGTAGTGCTGCACCTCGAACAGCGCGTTGTCCACCATGTCGCGCGCCAGCGCCTCGTGGTGGTCGGCGAGCAGGCCCAGCTCGATGAAGTAGCTGTCCCAGCCGTACATCTCGTTGAAGAAGCCGCCGGGCACCACGTAGGGATGCGGCAGGTAGAGCAGGCCTTGCGCGGGCAGCTTCGCTGCATCCACGTCGCCGAGTTCGCGGATCGTCTGCGGCAACCGGCGCAGCTCCACGTGGCAGCGCGCGGCGATCGTGGGCAGGCCTTCGGGCATCGGCAGCGCATGCGGCAGGTAGAGCGCGAGCTGCGTGTCGCCCGGCCCCTTGCCGAAGGCGGAGCAGTCGGCCATCTGCCGGGTCAGCGTGGTCCAGGCGTGATGGATGTAGTCCAGCGTCTTCGCGGCGTCGGGCGTGGCGGCGGAAGCCACGGACGCGGACAGCACCGCAAGCAGCAGGGTGGCGAGGCGGGTGCGGAGTTTCATGGGCGGATGTCCTCGGTCATCGACAGAGCGGGCCGGCCGTCGGCGTCGCGTTGCACGCGGATGTCGTAATGCTTGCCGCGGAAGCTGATGTTGCGCAGGGTCAGCGCGGTCCAGCGCGCGGGCAGCATCGGTGGCCAGGCCGGCACCAGCCCCTGCGGCTCGATGCGCAGCCCGGTGAAGCCGTAGAGGATGTTCTGCAGCATGCCGCCGCTGGCGGTGAGGAAGTAGCCGGTGTTGTTGTGCGCGGTCTCGGTGCGCACGGCGAACGGCGGCTGCACCACCTGCGCATGCAGGTTGCGCTCGAACCAGTCGTCGGCATCGGCGGTCTCGCCGGCGGTGGCGGCGGCGATCGACAGCGGCGCGAGGCCCATGCTGTTGGGATCCCTGGTGGAACTGCGCACGGGGGCGACCGCGTAGGCGTAGTCGGCGCGGCGCAGCGCGGGACTCATCGCCACGTCCAGCGACGGCAGCGCCAGCATCGGCAGCGAACTGCCGCCCCAGGTGTCGAGGTCGTGCGGCACGCTGGGGTCGAAGTCCAGGTGATGGCTGCCGTCGGCGGCCATCGGCACGTAGATGCCGTCGGCCACTTTCGCCCACTGCGGATCGGCGGCCTCGCCCAACTGCTTCGCCGCGGCGGTCGCGATGCGCAACGCCTTGATCGCGGCGAGGTTGGTGTAGGTGTCGTTGGGCACGTCGTTGTAATCCTCGTCCACCGAGGTGACGTGCAGGATCTCGTAGCGGTGCCGCGCGGGCACCCAGGTGGCGCGGCTGGCCCAGAACTCGGCCACGGCGCGGATCACCGGCCAGCCATGCTGTTTCAGCCAGTCCTGGTCGCCGCTGGCGAGCCAGTACTGCCACTGCGCGATGGCGACGTCGGCGGTGACGTGGATCTCGCGCTCGCCCAGCACATGGGCGGCATGCGGCGTCTGCTCGGTGCCGGTCTCCGGGTCGGCCTCCCACGGATACATGGCGCCTTGCAGGCCGCGTGCCTGCGCGCGTGCCTGCGCCGCCGGCAGCGTGCGCGCGCGGAACATCACCAGCGATTTCGCGCGCGCCGGATGCAACAGCAGCAGGGCCGGCATCAGCCAGGTGTCGCTGTCCCAGAACACGTGGCCGGCGTAGCCCGTGGAGAGGCCGCAGGCGCCGGCGGCCCAGGCGGTATCGGGGGCGACGTTGGAGAGCAGGTAGTAGAGGTCGGCATGCACCATGCGCTGCGCGTCGGGATCGCCGTCGATCTCGATGTCGCTGCGCCACAGCTTCGCCCAGGCGGCGGCCTGGTCGGCCAGCAGCGCGTCGAAGCCGCGCGTGCGCGCGGCGCGCGCCAGCGCGAGATCGGCGGCCGCGTCGCCGCCCCAGCCGTCGCGCGACAAGGCCACGTACTTGGTGAACACGTAGGTCTGGCCCTTGCGCACCGGTACGCGCAGGTCCAGCGCCAGCCGGTACGGGTCGCGGCGGTAATTCGCCTGGCTGGGCATGACGTTGCCGGACCGGCCGACGGCCACCGCCATCGCCATGCGCGGCCCGTGCGCCGCGCGGCCATCCAGCGCCATGGTGTAGGCGCGGGCGTCGCCGCTGGCGTCCAGCACCTGCACGTCGCCGTGGTACCACAGTGGCGCGCGGTCGGCGGTGGCCGGCGGGAGCGGCCTGATCTGCAGGTTGTTCGCCGCCAGCGCCTCCTGCGTCATCTGGCCGTCCAGTTGCGCCAGCGGCAGACGCGGCTGGTGCGGCGCCCAGGTGTCCAGCGTGAGCGACAGCTCCGCCGTGCCGTCGTATTCCGGCGTGATCGCCAGTTGCGTGACGGCGAGATGCGGATCGGCCTGGCTCACGAAGCTGGTCACCGCGATGCGCGTGTTGCGGCCGTGGTCGAGATAGCGGTAGCGCGTGGTGAGCACGCCGCGGCGCAGGTCCAGTGTCTGGCGGTAATCGCGGAACGTGGCGGGATCGGGTTCGACCTGGTTGAGCCAGTAGTGGCCGGCTTGCGAGTCGCCGGTGGAATAGTCGATGCCCATCCAGCCGGGCACCGCCGCGGGCCGCGCGATGTCGCCCGGCGTCTCGTCCATCAGGCCGACCATGTACGCAAGCGTGCCCTGGGTGCCGCGCGGGTCGCTGAAGGTGGCGACGTAGCCGTTGCCGAGCTGGCCCGGAAAGTAGTGGGCGAAATCCGCCGAGCCGGCGTCGAGCTGCCAGCCCGCGTCGTCGGTGGCGCACACGACCGGCGCGGCCAGCGCCAGCCAGGCGCCTGCAAGCAGGGCGCATTTCATGGCCGCTCTCCGGGCACCGCGTCGAAGGCCACCGTGAGTCGCGCCTGCTCGCTGTGGAACGGCACCGTGCCGTGCCAGACGTAGGAGGGAAACAGCACCAGCAGGCCCGGCTCGGGGCGCACCACGTGCTGCGCGTGCAGCGGTGGCGCGGTGAGGATGCCGGGCTCGCCGAAGGCGAGGCAGCCGTCGGTGCTGCCGCTGCCGGCCATGCTGTCGGGCAGGTCGATGTAGCAGGCCGAGGAGATCCAGCCGCGCGGGTGCACGTGATTGGTGTGGAAGCCCGCGTTGCGCAGGCGCACCGACCAGCTGCCGTTGAAACGGTAACGGCCGTGGTTGCGTCGGCGCAGCGCGTCGTCGCCCAGGCCGACGAAAGCCATATAATCGCGGATTGGCGCGTCGAAGGCCTGGAACAGCGCCTGGATCACCGGGTCGGCGTGGCGGGCCAAGTCCTCGGTGGTCTCGGTGCCATGACGCAGCGACTGGAACAGCAGCGGATGGCCGAGCGGATCGTGCAGGCGTTGCAGGCTGCGCCTCAGGTCGTCGAGGAAGCCGGCGAGGCTGCTCCAGCCGGCGGGCGCCTGCAGGCGGTACGGCTGCACGAGCTGCGCGTAGTCGCAGTACGCGTCGTGGCGCGGGTCGCCGAGCAGCCGCCATGCGGTGGTCTGCAGCGCGATCAGGTACTGGTCGTCGGGCGCGTCGGCGAGCAGGAGTTCGCAATGCCCTAGCGCGCGCTGCGCATCGCCGGTGCCGAGCAGGGCCGCGGCGAGCAGGCTGCGCGCGGGTGTGCTGGCGGGCGAGCGGTGCAACGCGCGTTCGGCCAACGCGAGCGCAGCGGCGGGATCGAACTCCAGCGCGCTGAGTCCCGCACGCACCAGCAGGGACGGTGCGGCCTGTGCACGGGCGACGGGCTCGGCGAGGCAGGCCCAGGCGCCGCGCGCATCGCCGGCGCCTTGCAGGATCGCGGCCTTGGCGGCGAGCAGGGTTTCGTCGCCGGGAAACCGGTGCAGCGCGGCGTCGAGCGTGGCGGTGCTTTCAGCGAGATCGCCGCTGCGCATCCACACCAGCCGCGCGAGATGGTCGTGCGCCTCGGCGTGGCGCGGCTCCAGGCGCAGGCCGTCGCGCAGGTCCGACTCGGCGCGCGCGAACTCGCCCAGCGCGAGCAGGCTGCGCGCGCGGGTGAAGTGGGCGGCGGCGCTCGCACGGCCGGATGCCAGCGCGCGACTGGCGGCGCGTTCGGCTTCGGCGTGCTGACCGCTGGCGGCGAGCGCGATCGCCAGTGCCTGCGCGGCGACCGGGCTGTCGGGTGCGGCCGCCGCTGCACGGCGATAGAAATCCGCGGCTTCGTCGGCGCGGCCCAGCGCGGCCAGCGCCGCGATGTGCTGGGCGGCCAGTTCGGCGTTGACCGGGCCGGCGGCGCACCGCGGCGCGAGCAAGGCCAGCGCCTCGGCCGGGCGTTGCCGCTCGTTGCAATGGCGCGCCAGCCGCAGGGCGGCTTGCGGCAATTTCGTCGCCGCGCGGCGCAGCAACGCCTCGGCTTCCTCGTCACGGCCGGTGGCGAGCAGCAGCTCGCCCAGCGTGGCGAGCGTGGGCGTCCAGCCGGGGTCCAGCGCCAGCGCCCGGCGCAGCAGCGCCTCGGCGCCTTCGGCATCGCCGAAGCCCAGGCGCAGGCCGCCGAGCAGGCGCAGCGCCTCCACGCAGTCCGGGTGCTTCGCGACGATGGCCTGCAGGCGTTCGTGCGCGCCGCGCAGCTCGCCGGCCTGCAGCAGCGCGCCGACCTGGCGCAGGTCATCGAGCGGCATGGGTGCGGGCGTGGACACGGATGCGTCGCCGGCGCTATTTCGCCGCGAGGCGGATGGCCGGCGTCGCCGCGGCCAGGCCGTGGCGGTCGGTTTCGCGCTTGAAGAAGAACAGCGCGACGAGGATCAGGCTCATCGGCAGCAGCGAGAAATAGAACGCGGCTATGCCGTTGGAACGGGCGAACACGATCGCGGTGATGCGCGAACCCAGGGTGCCGCCCAGCGCGGAGAAGATCACGATCAGCCCGGTCATCGCCGCGTGCGCGGGCTTGGGCAGCGAGCTCAGCACCACCGAGTTGATCACCGGGTAGATCGGCGCCATCAGCAGGCCCACCAGCGGGAACAGCCAGGCGGCGACGGGCGCGTTGCCCCAGCCGATGTGGGCGTTCGGCACGATGTTGCGCGCCAGCGGCAGGCTCACGACCACGATCGCCGCCATGCCGACCACGCAGATATTGAGCAAGGTGTACCAGTGCATGCGACGCAGCGCCTGGCCGGCGGCAAGGCGGCCCAGCGCGATCGCGCCGGGCAGGATGCTGGCGAGCTGGATGCTCATCGCGTTCGGCAGCTTGAGGATCTCGTTGTTGAAGGTCGGCAGCCAGGTGGAGAAGCTCTGCTCGATCAGCACGTAGAGGAAGGCCGAGATCAGGAACACGTAGACCAGCGGCCGCACGAACAGCTGCAGCATCTCGACCAGCGAACCCTTCATGGTCGAGGTGTGCACGTTGTGCGCCGCCGACTCGTCCATGCGCGAGCCGGCGAGCAAGGCGATCACCAGCACGCACAGCACGGCCAGCACCCAGTACACGTTGAGCCACGCCAGGTCGGCGGGGCGGGCGTGGTTGATGAACGCGCTGAACAGCCAGTTGCCGGCCAGCACGCCGAGCATGAAGGTGCCCTCGATCGTCGAGGTGAGGCGGCCGTGCGCGGCGCGGTCGGCGGTGAGCAGGCCGATCGAGGAATACACGCCGACCTTGGCCAGCGCGAACGAGATGCCGACGCAGGTGAACAGCACCTCGGTGGTGCGGAAGCCCGGCCACAGCGGCATCAGCACGCAGGCGGCGCCGAGCAGGGCCAGCGCCAGGATCATCGCGCGCCGATAGCCGATCAGCGGCAGGAAGGAAGCCACGCCGAAGGAGACCACGGCGATGGTGAGGTCCTTGAACAGTTCGAGCAGGCTGGCCTCGGTCTTGCCGACGCCGAAGCTGGCGATCGATTGCAGGATCACCGTGCCCACGCTGTTGAGCAGGATCGCGAAGACCACGTAGGTCAGCGCGAGCGCGGCGATCATGCGGAAACGGTTCATGCGCACCTCGTGCAGGTGGCCGCGTCGAAAAAGGCGGCCCGGACCGCCATCGCGCAGTCCGGGCCGCTACGCGGGGCAAACGTTAGCTCAGGGAGCGTCTGAACAGTCGGCTTCTTGCTCGTCATTCCGGCCTGGGCCGGGATGACGAGCAAGAGCACAGCCTCCTCAGAACTGGTACTTCACCTGCAGGTTGTACTCGTGGCCTTCCAGCGGACGGGCCAGGATCACGCCCGAGGCGCCGGCTGCCGAGCCCGCGATGCGCGAGTTCGATTCGGTGAGGCCCAGCGCGTCGGTCACGTTGGAACCGACCAGGGTGAACAGCCAGTGCGGACCGTAGTTGTACTGCGCGCCCACGCTGAAGTCGGTGTAGGTGCCCAGTTGCTGCAGGGCCAGCTGGTCCTGGGTGTGGTTGCCCACGTATTCCATGGTCACCCACAGCCGCAGGTCGCCGTAGGCGGTGGGGAGGCGCAGGGCCGGGGTCAGGCGGACCTGGAACTTCGGTTGCCGCTGCAGCTGCTTGCCCTCGTAGGTGCCGTAGAAGATGCCGTTGAGGCCGGAGAACTCCGCGTTGCCCTCGAAGTGCGTGTAGTGGCCTTCCATCCAGTTGCCGACCGCGGTCACCGAGAAGATCTGGTCCGGCGTGTTCGCGTGCAGGGTGAAGTTGATGCCCTTGGTATCCGAACCGTAGGTGGTCTTGCTGCCGAATGGCACGCCGAAGCTCGAAGGCTGGTAGCTCAGGCCGTCGAACTGGCGGTGGTAGTACGAGATGTCGGCGCTGAACACCGGGATCTGGTACTTCCAGCCCACCTCGAAGTTCTGGATCTTCAGCACCGGCGGCGTGTCGCCGGTGACGCTGCCGCGCAGGTCGTCGAAGCCGTTGAAGTGCACGCCCTTGTTGGCGCGGGCGTAGACGGCCATGTCGTCCTGGATCTTGTAGGTGGCGCCGGCCGTCCACGAGGTGTGGGTCTTGTTGTAGGAGGTGCGCGCGTAGGTGCCGTTGCACATCGACACGCTGTTGTCGTATAGCGTGTTCGGGTTGCCGTCGATGTTGACGTTCGAGAGGTTGCACACGGTGTTGCGTGCGTCCTCGTTCTCCAGCCGCGCCGAAGCATCGAAGATCCACTTGTCGAGCTTCCAGGTATCGGACAGGTAGAACGCCTTGTTGGTGGCCACGCCGTTCTCGGTGATGTTGTAGCCGCCGTTGTAGATCAGGCCCTGCGCGTTGGTGACCTGGTAGGTCTGGCCGTTCTGCACGTAGCTCACCGCGATCGGGGTGGCGTTCGGCGTGTTGCTCATCAGCATCGGGTTGCCGAGCGACCAGCGATCGTTGTCGGTGTAGTGCGCCAGGTACAGGCCGGCGGTCAGCGTGTTGCCCTCGAACAGTTCCTTGCTGATGCGGAAGTCGTTGACCGCGCTCTTCAGGTTCTTGTGGATGTGCCACCAGCCCTGGCTGATCACGTCCGCGTTCGGGTCGGTGACGATGCCGGAGCCGTTGGTGTAGCTGGCGGTGGCGACTGCACCGGCGGGCACGTTGTTGCCGCTTTCCCACGAGCTCAGCGTCTGCGGATTGGAGCCGGAGAACAGCGCGTTGGTGTCCATGTTGCCGCCGTCGACCAGGAACTTGTCGCTGACCGTCCAGCCGTTGCCGAAGTCCCAGTCGAAGTTCGCGCCGAAGAAGCCGAGCTGGGCGCCGCGGCCGTCGGCGAGGTTCGCGCTGGTGCCGCCGCCCGGATAGCTCTCCAGGTACACGTGCTGCATCGCCTTGCTGTAGTAGGTGTCGGTCTGCGGGTCGAAGCCGGGATAGGCGGTGAACTGGCCGGAGCCGGTCTGGATCAGCGGGATCGGGGTGATGAACTGGTTCTTGTCGTCCAGGCCGCGCGCCCAGAACACCAGCGAGCCGTTGTCCCAGTCCTTGGTCAGCGTGGCGGTGAGCTGGCCGCCCTTGTCGGCGGGGAACTGCGGATCGCGCACGCCGTTGGACTCGCGGTAGAAGCCGCCCACGCTGCCGTACCAGCCACCCTTGCCGATCGGGAAGCCGTAGAAGCCGTCGACGCGCTTGAGGTTCTCCGTGCCGTAGGTCACGCCGATGCTGCCGGACGGCGTGTCGGTGCCCTGCTTGAGGATGTAGTTGGAGGTGAGGCCGATCTGGCCGTCGCCGAACACCACCGACGGGCCGCCCAGCAGGAGCTCCACGTGGTCGACGGTGTCGTCGAGGCGGAACATCGAACTCTGCTCGAAGAACGACAGCGAGGGCATGCCGTACAGCGGCGTGCCCATGATCTGGTTGGTGTAGAACGGCGCGTCGCCGCCGCCCGGGAAGCCGGCGATCTCGATGTTCGCGCCGGTCTGGCCGCCGGTGGACTCGGGCCACACGCCGGGCGCGATCTTCAGCAGGTCGGCGGCGCTGCGCGGGTTGTCCTGCTGGATCTGCGCGGCGGTGGCGGTGGTGATCGAGTAGCTGGCGTCGATCTTGCGCACGCCTGCGGTGTTCGCCGAACCGGTGACGACGACCTGCTCCAGCGCCTGCACGGACTTGCCGTTCTTCGTGTTCTTGTCGGCCTTCTGTGCGGTGTTCGCCGTGGCCGGCGTGCCGTTCGCGGTCTGGCCGTTGTCCTGCGCCAGCGCGGTGCCGGAGGCGAGGGCGGCCGCGATCGCCGCGGACAGGGTCAAGCTTGTGAGTATCCGAGTGCTCATGTTCTGACTCCCCATCAGTTCTGGTTGCATGGTGATGCGGCAGCGGCGGGAAGCCGAGCCGATGGGCCGCTTGTCGTTGTTATCCGACCGATGTCGAACGCGGCGATGTTCGACAACAGCACGTCTGCCTCGGCCAGGGCCTCCGCCCGGCCGATTCCCACCGCCGCCATCCCCGCGGCGTGAATGCTGGCAATGCCTGCCGCGGCGTCTTCCACGCCGAGGCAGTCCGCCGGCGCTAGGCCGAGCCCGGCGGCGGCGGCGAGGAAGATCTCCGGATCGGGCTTGGAGCGCGCGATGCGGTTCGCGTCGACGATGCAGTCGAACAGCGCGGCGATGCCCAGCCGGTCCAGCAGTTGCGGCGCGTTGCGGCTGGCCGAGGCCAGCGCGGTCTTCAGCCCGGCGGCGCGCACCGATTCCACCGCGGCGCGCGCGCCGGGCAGCAGGTTGTCCGGGGTCAGCCGGCCGATCAGTTCGACGTAGCGGGCGTTCTTGCGCGCGGCCAGTTCGGACTTTTCCTCGTCGCTGTAGCGGCGCGGAGCACGCTCCAGCAGGATCTCCAGCGAGCCCACGCGGTCCACGCCCTTCATGCGCTCGGCGATCGCCTCGTCGAACGGCGCGTCGATCTCGGTGGCCAACTGCTCCCACGCCGCGCGATGCAGCACGGCGGTGTCGGCGAGCACGCCGTCGAGGTCGAAGATCACTGCCTTCAACGCATGCGCGGCCGGGTGCGGCAGTTGCAGCGACTCGCCCTTGCGCAGGCGCTGCGGCTGGCCGCGGTGCAGGAAGTCCAGTGCCTCGCCTTCGAGCAGGCTGTAGCGCACGCCGGCGGCGTCGACTTCGATGCGCAGCTGCGCATCGCGCCAGCGCAGGCCGAAGCGGTAGCTGTTCCATGCCGCGGGCAGTTGCGGCGCGAGCGACGGCTGGCCGTCCCGCACGCGCAGGCCGCCGAAGCCCCAGCCCAGCGCCAGCCAGCTGCCGGCCATCGCCGCCATGTGCAGGCCGTGGCCGGCGTTGCCGTGCGAGTCGTCCAGGTCCACCCGCAAGGTGTCGAGGAAGTAGCGGTACGCCTCCGCGTCGCGCCCCGTTTCGGCGGCGAGCACCGCGAAGCTGGAGGCGGACAGCGTGGAGTCGTGCACGGTGACGCCTTCGTAGTAGTCGAGGTTGCGCCGCTTGGCGGCCACGTCCACGTCCTCGCCGGCCATCACCAGCGCCAGCACGGTGTCGGCCTGCTTGCAGACCTGGTGGCGGTAGATGGTCAGCGGATGCCAGTGCAGCAGCAGCGGCCGCAGCGCGGGGTCGCGCATCTGCGCGGGCGTCAGTCGCGGCTTGTCGAGGAAGCCGTCGTCCTGCGGAAAGATGCCCAGCTCCGCATCGACCGGCAGATGCATGGCGTCGGCGGCGCGTCGCCATTGCGCGGCCTCGTCCGCATCGAGGCCGATGCGTTGCGTCAGCGCGGCGTGCTCGGCGGGATGTTTCGCGGCCAGCCATGCGACGGCGGCGGCGGCGTCGCGCAGGTGCCGCTGCGCCATGCGGTTGGTGTAGTGGTTGTTGTCGACCAGCGCGGAGTATTCGTCCGGCCCGGTCACTTCGGGTATGCAGAACGCGCCGCCGCGGCGCGGGTTGAAGTGGCCGATCTGCAGCCAGATGCGCGCGGTCTCGCACAGCATCTCCGCGCCCATGTCGCGCAGGAAAGCCTCGTCGCCGCTGGCGTCCACGTACAGCCGGATCGCCCAGGCGATGTCGGCATTGATGTGGTACTGCGCCGAGCCGCCGGGGAAGTAGGCCGAGCATTCGTCGCCGGCGATCGTGCGCCACGGGTACAGCGCGCCGCGGGCGTGGTTCAGCTCGCGGGCGTGGGCGCGGGCGCGGTCCAGGGTGGCGTGGCGCCAGGCCAGCATGTGCCGTGCGAGTTCCGGCGCGGCGGTGGCCAGCACCGGCAGCATGAAGACCTCGGCGTCCCAGAAGCAGTGGCCCTCGTAACCCTCGCCGGTGAGCCCCTTGGCGGCCACGCTGCCGTGGTCGTCGCGGCTGCCGGACTGGAACAGCTGGAACAGATTGAAGCGCAGCGCCTGTTCCACCTCGGGCGCGCCGTCGATGGCGAGGTCGGTGGCGCGCCACAGCGCATCGAGTTGTCCCGCCTGGCCGGCCAGCAGGGAGGGGAAACCTGCGTGGCCGGCCGAAGCCAGTGTTTCCGTGACACTGGACAGCAGGACGGGATCGACGGCTGCCACGGCCTCGGGCTGCGACCAGGCCCAGGCGGCGAATTTCTCCAGCACCACCTCGTCGCCGGGGGCGAGCTGGCCGACGAAGTTCTGCACCACGCCGTGCGACGTGCGCACCGCATCGCGGAAGCCCAGCGCGGGGTCGGTCAGGCGATGTGTCTGCGCGCAGACCAGCCGGATGCCGCTGTGCGTGGTGTGCTGGGACACCCAAGCGATGTCGGCGTCGGCCTGCGCGTCGTGCAGTTGCAGGCCGCCGCTCAGATGCGCGCCGATGCGCGGATCGTCGCCCTGGCTGACCGCCGCGCGGGCGGTGTCGATCGCCGATTCCAGCGTGATCGGGCCGCGGTAGTCGAGCGAGCGCACGCGGTAGCGGATCGCCAGCAGGCCGGGCCGGTCCAGCGCCGCCAGCCGCTCCGCGGTGATTTCCAGCGTGCCGCCGCCCGGCGCGCGCCAGCGCAGCGTGCGCCGGTAGCAGCCTTCGCGCAGGTCGAGCCGGCGTTCCAGCGCCAGCCACTCGCCAGCGTCCAGCCGCACCGGTGTGTCGCCCAGCCGCAGCCGGATGCGGCTGGCGTCGGCCACCGGCACGCGGGTGTCGGTGGCGCGGGCATAGCCGGTGAAGCGTTCGTGGTAGGCGATAGTCGAGCGTTCCCACACCCCGGCGAGGAAGCAGCCCTGGCTGGGGCTGTCGTCCTCCTCCAGACCGCCGCGCACGCCCAGCGAGCCGTTGGCGAGGGCGAACAGGCTTTCGTCCTGGGCGAAGCCGGTGCGGTCGTGGCCACGGCGCACGAGCTGCCAGGGATCGGCGGCATGGTCGGCATGCGGCGCCTTGCCCGCATCGGCGGACAGGGCAGGCGGAGCCGCATCATGAGTCTGCACGTGATGTTCCCCTCGCGTGGCTGCAGCGGGCGCCGCGACGGCGCCGGTGCGGTTTCGGGCGCAGCATACGGGTGAATGATATCGATATCAAGATATCGATAACATTTCATTGTGGAGCCGTTGTGGCGCGGCTTGCCGGCGCTCCGCCGGAGCATTGGACGGGGCCGCCGCCGCAGGCGACACTAGCCGCGCCAGGGCCGACCCCGCGCCGCCCGCATCACGCCCGGAGGGTTGCCCTCGTGAGTTCCGCCAAGAAGAAGTCGCCCGCCGCGGCGCAATCCGGCCTGACCATGGCGGATCTGGCGAAGCTGGCCGGGGTGTCCAAGATCACCGTGTCGCGGGCGCTGGCCGAGAGCCCGCTGGTGACCCCGGAAACCCGCGAGCGCATCCAGGCGCTGGCGCGCAAACACGGCTACAAGCTCAACGTCAGCGCGCGCAACCTGCGGCTGCGGCGCAGCCACACGGTGGCGGTGATCGTGGAGATGAAGCCCTCGGCCGGCCGCACCATGTGGGACCCCTACCCGCTGTCCCTGCTTGGCGGCATCTCGCAGGAGCTGACTTCGGCCGGCTACAGCGTGCTGCTGACCACCCGCCACGACGCGGCGAACGCCGCGGTGCAGGCCGCCGACGGCCTGATCCTGCTGGGCCAGGGCGTGCACCAGGACGCGGTGAAGCTGTACGACCGCCTGGGCCTGCCGATGGTGGTGTGGGGCGCCGAGTCGGCGCAGGACAACCATATCGTGGTCGGCAGCGACAACCGCCACAGCGGGATCAGCGTGGCCGAGCGCTTCCTGTCGATCGGGCGGCGCCACCCGGTGTTCATCGGCAACTCCGACCACCCGGAAATGGCCCAGCGCCTGCACGGTTTCGTCGACGAGCTGGCCGGCCACGGCATCAAGCCGCTGCTGCTGCAACGGGTGGACTGGACGCTGGAATCGGGCGTCGACGCGGTGCGCTCGCTGGCCGCCCGCAAGGTGCATTTCGACGCGATCTTCGCCTGCAGCGACCTCTTGGCGATGGGCGCGATCCGTGCGCTGGTGGAGCAGGGCCTGTCGGTGCCGAACGACGTTGCGGTGGTGGGCTACGACGACACTCCGCACGGCGCCAGCTTCCTGCCGCCGCTGTCGACCGTGCGGCAGAACTGGCAGGAGGGCGGCGTGCTGCTCGCGCGCAAGGTGCTGGCGCTGATCGACGGCCAGCCGGTGACTTCGCAGATGCTGCCGACCAGCCTGATCGTACGGGCGACCTGAGCCCCGCCGGCGTCGCTCAGCCGACCGCCGCCTCGCCGGCCAGCCGGTTCATCTGCGGCGGCGTGAGCAGCAGGCGGAAGCAGCTGCCGCCGCCGGCCACGCGCACGTATTCCAGCGAGGCCTGGTTCGCCTCGGCCATCTGCCGGGCCAGGTACAGGCCGAGCCCGGTGCCGTATTCGTGGGTGGTGTAGAACGGCTCGAAGATCTGCGCGGCCACCTTCGGCGCGATGCCGGGGCCGCGGTCGGTCACTTCCAGGATCGGCTCGCCGTGCTCGCCGTTGCGCACGATCACCATCACCCGCGCCGGCTCGCCGGGCAGGCGACCGTAGCGCAGCGCGTTCTGCACCAGGTTCCACATCACCTGCTGCAGCTGCTGCGGATCGGCCATCGCGGCCACCGCGACGGCGCCGCCCACGACCACCCGCAAGGTGTCGTTGCCGATGTCGTTGCCCTGCTTGTATTCGTCCACGAAGCCCTGCGCCCAGCGGCCCAGGTCCAGCGTTTCCGGTCGCGAGCGTTCGCGCCGCGACAGCTGCAGGATGTTCTCGATGATCTCGTTGAGCCGCACGCAGTGGTTGTTGATGATCTCCACCATGCGCTGGTCGGAACTGTCCATCTTTTCCGACTCGGCCAGCAGCTGCGCCGAGTAGCGGATCGCCGCCAGCGGGTTCCGGATCTCATGCGCGATCGAGGCGGACAGCCGGCCCAGCGAGCTGAGCGTGAGCTCCTCGGCGCGGCGCGAGACCAGCGAGGTGTCGTCGAGGAAGATCAGCACCAGCGAGTCGTCGTTCGGCGCGAGGCGGGAGAAGCGCGGCACCACCTCGGGCACGCCATCGGCGAGCTGGGTGGCGGTCTCGTCCAGCTTGCCCGAGGTCATCCAGTGGTACAGCCGACGCGACAGCTCCGGCGCCAGCCGGCCCAGGTCGCGCTGGTCCGCGCTGGGGTTGCCCAGCAGCATCCAGGCCGACTCGTTGATCTGGTGGATGCGGTTGGCGTCGTCCACCAGCAGCACGCCGGTCTTCATGCGGCGGATGATCAGCTCGTTGACCTGCGACAGGTTGGCCAGGTCGGTGCTGCGCTGCTCGGCCAGCGCCTCGCTGGCGCGCAACTGCCGCCCCAGCACGTGGCACAGCGTGCTGATCGCGAAATAGGCCAGGCCGAACAGCGCCGACTCCAGCAGGTTGCGGTCGCCGACGTTGCTGCCGGGCTGGGCCAGCAGCGCGTGGGCGAGCAGACCCAGCGTGGCCAGCGCGGCGAAGAAGCTGGACAGCCGCAGCGACAGGATCAGCGCGCCCACGCCCAGGTTCACCGCCAGCATCATCGCGATGCCGATGCGCGCGTAGTCGATCGCGCTGAGCGCCAGCACCGCGGCGGTGATGTCCACCACCAGCCAGATCGACACGACCGCTTTGGCGTGGGGCACGCAGCGCCCGGTCAGCGCCAGCGCCGCGACGGCAAACAGCAGGTAGGGCAGGGTGACCAGCAGGGCGAGCTGCGGCGAGTTCACCGGCACGCCGCCGATCTGCATCGGCGCGAACGCCAGGCCGATGTAGACCAGCGCCTGGATCAGCCGGAAGGCGTTCAGGAACAGCATCTCGTGGCGGATCGCCGCCGGAACGGGGCGCTGGGCGTTGAGCTGCGGCAGGACGGTGCTGGACACGGTGTACGGCGCTCCCGGGCGGTCTGGCGGAGTATAGGGGTTGCCCCCGTGGAAACTTCGAGCCGTGCGGACGGTTTCGGCGACCCGGTGAGCGGCCCCGGCACGGCCGTCCGCGCTCCGACGGCATGCCCCGCCCAAGACCGGTTCCGGGGCTGCCCCTTTCCATCGGGGGCCGCTTCCGCGAAAATGGGCGGCCGTTTCGCGCGGTTCCCGCCTCGTCGGGATATCGCCGCGCGCATCGCCCGCCGGCAGGCCACAACGCCGTCCGACCCCCGCAAGCCCGCGCCACGTCCCTTCCGCGCGAGGCCGTTTTCCCCGTTCGCTCGAGGCTATCGAATGAATTTCCACGAATACCAGGCCAAAGAACTGTTCGCGCAGTACGGCATCACCGTACCGCCGGGCAAGGTCGCCAACTCCCCCGATGCCGCCGTCGACGCCGCCAAGGCGCTGGGCGGTTCCCAATGGATGGTCAAGGCGCAGATCCACGCCGGTGGCCGCGGCAAGGCCGGCGGCGTGAAGTTCTGCCGCAGCCTCGACGACGTGCGCGCCGCCGCCAAGGGCATGCTGGGCACGAAGATGGAGACCTACCAGTCGGCCGGCCGCGCGCTGCCGGTGAACCTGGTGCTGGTCACCGACGCCACCGACATCGCCAAGGAGCTGTACCTGTCGATCCTGGTGGACCGCGACTCCAAGGCCGTCTCCTTCATCGCCTCCAAGCACGGCGGCGTGGACATCGAGCAGGTGGCGAAGGACACCCCCGAGGACATCCACACCATCGTGGTGGACTTCGTGGAAGGCCTGCAGCCCTACCAGTGCCGCCAGCTCGGCTTCGCGATGGACCTGAATCCCAAGCAGGTCAACCAACTCACGAAGATCATGCTGGGCCTGTACAAGCTGTTCAACGAGAAGGACCTCTCGCTGGTCGAGCTGAACCCGCTGGCGATCCTGGTCGACGGTTCGCTGGCCGCGCTGGACGGCAAGGTGAACTCCGACGACAACGCCGAGTTCCGCCACGCCGACCTGGCCGCGATGCGCGACCTCACCCAGGAAGACGCCGCCGAGGCCGCCGCGGTGCAGAACAACCTCAACTACGTGACCATGGACGGCTCGATCGGCTGCATGGTCAACGGCGCGGGCCTGGCCATGGCCACGATGGACGTGATCAAGCTGGCGGGCGGCGAGCCGGCCAACTTCCTTGACGTGGGCGGCGGCGCCACCAAGGAGCGCGTCACCGAGGCGTTCAAGCTGATCCTCTCCTCCGACAAGGTGAAGGCCATCCTGGTCAACATCTTCGGCGGCATCGTGCGCTGCGACCTGATCGCCGAGGGCATCATCGCCGCGGTGAAGGAAGTGGGCCTGAAGATCCCGGTGGTGGTGCGCCTGCAGGGCACCAACGTGGAGCAGGGCCGCGCGCTGCTGGCCAACTCCGGCCTGGCGATCACGCCGGCCGACGACCTCAACGACGCGGCCCAGAAAGCCGTCGCCGCCGCCAAATGATTTTCCCGTAGTAGCGCACCCTGTGCGCGATCGCGATTCCGGTCGCGCACAGGATGCGCTCCTACAGGGATACGAACACAGGACATTCCAATGAGCGTTCTCGTCAACAAGAACACCAAGGTGATCGTGCAAGGCTTCACCGGCCAGCAGGGCACCTTCCATGCACAGCAGGCGCTGGACTACGGCACCCAGGTCGTGGGCGGCGTCACCCCGGGCAAGGGCGGCAGCGAGCACATCGGCCTGCCGGTCTTCAACTCGGTGGCCGAAGCGGTCGACGAAACCGGCGCCGACGCGTCGGTGATCTTCGTGCCGCCGCCGTTCGCGGCCGATTCCATCCTCGAAGCCGTGGACGCGGGCATCCGCGTGATCGTGGCGATCACCGAGGGCATCCCGGTGCTGGACATGCTGCGCGTGAAGAACGTGCTGGCGCAGCATCCCGAAACCGTGCTGATCGGGCCGAACTGCCCCGGCGTGATCACCCCGGGCGAGTGCAAGATCGGCATCATGCCGGGCCACATCCACCAGCCGGGCAAGGTCGGCATCGTGTCGCGTTCCGGCACGCTGACCTATGAAGCCGTGTTCCAGACCACCAACGAAGGCCTGGGCCAGTCCACCTGCATCGGCATCGGCGGCGACCCGATCAACGGCCTCAGCTTCATCGACTGCCTGAAGCTGTTCCAGGACGATCCGCAGACCGAGGGCATCATCATGGTCGGCGAGATCGGCGGCAGCGCCGAGGAAGACGCTGCCGAGTTCATCGGCGAATACGTCAAGAAGCCGGTGGTGTCGTTCATCGCCGGTGCCTCGGCCCCGGCCGGCAAGCGCATGGGCCATGCCGGCGCGATCATCTCCGGCGGCAAGGGCACCGCTGCGGCGAAGTTCGCCGCGCTGGAAAAGGCCGGCGTCACCACGGTGAAGTCGCCGGCCGACCTCGGCAAGACGCTCGCCAAGCTGATGAAGAAGTAAGCGGGTCGACACGACCGACGTGGAAAGGGCCGCAGCGATGCGGCCCTTTCCGTTTGCGGGTTTCCGACCAACGGGTTGCCGTCAGGGACGTGCGTCGCGCAAGCCCTGCCGTGCGGCCTGCAGCAAGGCATCGGTGACCTTGGCCAGGATGGTCGAGCGGATAGCCCAGTGCTGCCAGTACAGCGGCACGTCCAGCCAGCGTCCGGGCGCGATCGGCTGCAACTCGTCGCGGGCGAAGGGTTGTTCCAGCATGGCTTCCGGCGCCATCGCCCAGCCCAGGCCCAGCGCCGCGCCTTCCACGAAGGCGGTGGAGGAAGGCAGGTAGTGCATGGGCGGAGCCAGTTTGGCGCGGGTCACGCTGCGCATGAAGCGCCACTGCAGGGCGTCCTTGCGGTTGAACACCAGCAGCGGCGCCGTGCCTAGCGATGCCGCGTTCACGCCGTCGGCGAAGTGGCGGGCGACGAAGGCCGGCGCGGCGATCGGCAGGTAGCGCATCACGCCGAGTTTCTTCACGCTGCAGCCCTGCACGGGGTGCGCTTCGGCGGTGACCGCGCCGAGCACCGAGCCGTCGCGCAGCAGGCCGGTGGAATGGTCCTGGTCCTCCACCCGCACGTCGAACAGCAGCCCGTCGCGCTGGTGCAGCCCGGCCAGCGCACCGAGGAACCAGGTGGCGAGCGAATCCGCATTCACCGCGATGGCCACCGTGGCCGGCGCGGCGTGTGCGGGGCCGACCGCGAACTCGCCCAGGGTCTCGGTTTCCAGCAGGCGCATCTGCTGCACGCTGCGCAGCAGCCGCTCGCCGGCGGGCGTGGCCCGGCTGGGCGACTGGCGCAGCACCAGCACCTGGCCCAGGCGATCCTCCAGCGCCTTGATGCGCTGCGATATCGCCGAAGGCGTCAGCGAGAGCCGTCGCGCGGCGCCGTCGAAACTGCCCTCGTCGAGCACGGCGACGAAGGCGGCCAGTTGGGGATTGAGCAGGCTCACGGGCGCTCCCGGCAATACAGAAGAACTGAACCAAGTTAAGCAGATTTAGTTTTACTGATGCAGACGGCCATCCGAAAGTGGGCTACTTCCTGCGAGGTCTCCATGCTTCCATCTGCCTATTTCGCCGGACTCGGCACCGGCGCCGGCCTGATCGTCGCCATCGGCGCGCAGAACGCCTTCGTGCTGCGCCAGGGGTTGCAGCGCCGTCATGTCGGCGCGGTGGTGCTGGTCTGCGTGCTGGCCGATCTCGCGCTGATCGTGCTGGGCGTGGCCGGCATGGGGCTGGCGGTGCAACGGCAGCCCGGGCTGCTGCAGCTGCTGCGTTACGTCGGGGCGGCCTTCCTGGCCGCGTATGGCCTGCTGGCCGCGCGACGCGCCTGGCGCGGCGAAAGCGGCCTGCGCCCGGCCGACGCGGCGGCGGACGGGCTGGGGCGCACGGTGCTGGCCTGCCTCGGCTTCACCCTGCTCAACCCGCACGTCTACCTGGACACCGTGGTGCTGCTCGGCAGCCTGTCCACGCATTACGACGGCGCCGGCCGCTGGTCGTTCGCCGCGGGTGCCGGCACGGCCAGCGTGCTGTGGTTCACGGCGCTCGGCTACGGCGCGCGACTGCTGCTGCCGGTATTCCGCAGCCCGGCCGCCTGGCGCGTGTTCGACGTGCTGGTGGCGGTGCTGATGTGGACGCTGGCCGCCCTGCTGCTGTGGCAGCCGATGGCCTGAGGTCGGCGGGCGACGGGCGCCGGAAGTATCGGAACCGCTTGTCCGGATGGCGATGCACTACCATTTCGTCCCCGATTCCATCCCCCGAAGAGCTCGATCCATGGCTGTCCTGAGACTGGCGCTGGCCCAGCACGATTTCCCGGTCGGCGCGGTCGCGGCGAATGCCGCGAAGGTGGGCGACCTGATGGCGCAGGCCCGCAGCGGCGGCGCCGACCTCGTGGTGTTCCCCGAGCTGACCCTCTCCGGCTACCCGCCGGAAGACCTGCTGCTGCGCCCCAGCTTCCTCGCCGCCTGTCAGCAGGAGCTGGAAGCGCTGGCGGCCGGGACGAACGGCCTGGCCGCACTGGTCGGTTTCCCGCACAGCGAGGGCGAGGTGTACAACGCCGCCGCGCTGCTGCGCGAGGGTCGCGTCGCCCAGCTCGCGCACAAGCAGGCACTCCCGAACTACGGCGTGTTCGACGACAAGCGCTATTTCCGCCCCGGCCACGCCAGTGCGCTCGCCACGCTGGCCGGCGTGCGCATCGGCCTCTTGATCTGCGAGGACGTGTGGCGCCCCGAGCCGGCCGCCGCCGCGGCCCGTGCCGGCGCCGAGCTGATCGTGGTGATCAATGCCTCGCCCTGGGACGACGCCAAGCAGGCCGAGCGCGAGGCGGTGCTGGTCGCGCGCGCGCAGGAAACCGGTTGCGCGTTCGCCTACCTCAACCTGGTCGGCGGCCAGGACGAGGTGGTCTACGACGGCGGTTCGCTGCTGGTGAACGGCGACGGTACGGTCGCCGCGCGCGCGCCGGCCTTCGTCGACGCATTGCTGTGGGCCGAGTTCGACCCGGCCACGCGCACGCTGCAGGCCGAAGGCTGGCCGGAGCCGGACGATGCGTGCAGCGAGGCCGTGCTGTACGCCGCGCTGGTGCGCGGCATCCGCGACTACATCGACAAGAACGGATTCCCCGGCGTGCTGCTGGGACTGTCCGGCGGCATCGACTCGGCGCTGACCCTGGCGCTGGCGGTGGATGCGCTGGGTGCCGGACGCGTCACCGCGGTGATGATGCCTACCCGCTACACGTCGCAGCTGTCGCTGGATGGCGCACGCATGCAGGCCGAGCGGCTGGGTGTGGACTACCACGTGATCGACGTGGAGCCTACCGTGGATTCCTTCATCCACGCGCTGACGCCCGCCTTCGCCGGCAAGGGTGTCGACACCACCGAGGAAAACCTGCAGTCGCGCACCCGCGGCGTGATGCTGATGGCGCTGTCCAACAAGCACGGCAAGCTGCTGCTCGCCACCGGCAACAAGAGCGAGATGGCGGTGGGCTATTGCACGCTGTACGGCGACATGTGCGGCGCCTACGCGCCGCTCAAGGACGTCTACAAGACCGTGGTGTACCGCCTTGCGCGCTGGCGCAACGCGCAGGCCGGCGGCGAGGAGGTGATCCCGGCCGCGGTGATCGACCGCCCGCCCTCGGCCGAGCTGCGCGACAACCAGACCGACCAGGATTCGCTGCCGTCCTACGAGGTGCTGGACGCGATCCTCGCGCGCTTCATCGAGGGCGAGCAGTCGCAGGCCGAGATCGCCGCGGCCGGCTTCGCCGCCGACGTGGTGCACCGTGTGGTGCGGCTGGTGCTGGTGAACGAGTTCAAGCGCCGCCAGTCGGCGCCGGGGCCGCGCGTCACCTGCCGCGCCTTCGGCCGCGAGCGGCGCTATCCCATAACCTCTGGTTGGCGTTGACCCTCGACGCGAACGTTCGCCACCAGGTGCGTAACCGCGAACCCGCACGGCACGATCGCCCCCTCTCCCGCTTGCGGGAGAGGGTTGGGGAGAGGGTTAGGGAGAGGGCAACCGGACACAAAAAATCGCCGGGAGCGATTTTTGACATCGCGTCAGCGATGGCCCGCAGAACGGCCGCCAAGGAGGGCGGCCACAAAAAAACCGGCGATCGCTCGCCGGTTTTTGTTCCCTTCGGTCCAACGCCTCAGTGGTGTCTGGCGAACGGCACCATCTTGCGCCAGATCGACACCTCGTGCGGCCACTTCGCATCCTTCAGGTAGGGATGCTCCGGGTAGTTGAGCGCGAGCACCTTGCGCACCTGATCCGCCTGCTTGTCCTGGCCCAGCGCGAGGTAGCTGCGGGTGAGGATGGCCAGCGCGTCGCCGGTCTGCGGCGCCTGCTGGTAGTGCTCGATCACGTACTGCGCGCGGTCTGCGGCGCCGATGTAGACGCGGTTGAACAGGTAGAACTCGGCCACGTTGATCTCGTACTGCGCCAGCACGTTGCGCAGGTAGATCATGCGCTGGCGCGCGTCGGCCGCGTAGGCGCTGTTCGGGAAGCGGCGCGACAGCTCGGCGAAATCGTCGAAGGCCTGCAGGTTGTAGGCCTGGTCGCGGCGCGACTGCGCCTTCTTGTCGCGCGAGACGCGGTCCATGAAGCCGGTGGTGCGATCGAAATTGATCAGGCCGCGCAGGTAATAGGCATAATCCACATGCCGGTTGGCCGGATAGGTCTTGATGAAGCGGTTGACCGTCGAGTAGGCGTCGTCCGACTGGCTGTCCTTGTACTGCGCGTAGGCCATCTCCAGTTGTGACTGCTCGTTGTAGTCGCCGGACGGAAAGCGGGCGATCAGGCGCTGGTAGGCCTTGATCGCCGCCGAATAGTCGGCATTCTCCAGCGAGGTGTGCGCGTTGTTGTACAAGGCGTCCACCGGCATGGTGTCGATGTTGTCGCGCTTGTGGCCGAACAGCGAGCAGGCGCTCATCGTCAGCGCCAGGGCAAGCACGGCGAGCGTCCTGAGGCAGAACCGGGTGGTCATCGGCAGCTTGAGCGAGTCGATAGTTGGACGCATGTAAGGGATTCAGATGTTTGAGCGAAAAGGCATGATAGCCGAAACCGGCGCCACTCCGCGGCCCGCCGCCACCCGCCACGCGGGAGACGGCGCATGACCGCGATACGCCACGAAGCCCGGGTGCCGCTGACGGCGGCCGGACGCAGGTTCGACCAGACGCTGGCCGAGTTGTTCCCCGACTACTCGCGCTCGCGCCTCACCGCCTGGATCAAGTCCGGCGCGGCCACCTTGGACGGCGCCACGGCGCCGCCCCGCCAGCTGCTGCGCGGCGGTGAACAGGTGCGGCTGGAGGCCGAGCTGGAGGCCGAGGTGGCCAGCGCGCCGGAGGACATCGCGCTGGCCATCGTGCACGAGGACGAGCACTTGCTGGTGATCGACAAGCCGGCCGGCCTGGTGGTGCACCCCGGTGCCGGCAACCCCTCCGGCACCTTGCTCAATGCGCTGCTGCACCACGACGCGAAGCTGGCCGAGCTGCCGCGCGCCGGCATCGTGCATCGGCTGGACAAGGACACCTCCGGCCTGATGGTGGTGGCCAAGACCCTGCCCGCGATGACCGCGCTGGTGGAGATGCTGTCGCGCCACGACGTGGAGCGCCAGTACGAAGCCGTGGTGCTGGGCAGCCTGGTTTCGGGCGGTACGGTGGATGAGCCGATCGGCCGCAGCATGGGCGACCGCCTGCGCCAGGCCGTGCGCGACGAGGAGAGCGGCAAGCACGCCATCACCCATTACCGCCTGCGCGAGCGCTTCCGTGCGCACAGCCTGCTCCAGTGCAACCTGGAAACCGGCCGCACCCACCAGATCCGCGTGCATCTCACCCACATCGGCCATCCGCTGGTGGGCGATCCGCTGTACGGCGGCGGCCTCAAGTTGCCCAGGCGTGCCGCCCCGGAACTGGTCACCGCGCTGCGCGGCTTCCGACGCCAGGCGCTGCATGCCGAACGGCTGGCGTTCGAACATCCGGTCACCGGCGAGGCGTTGACCTTCACCACCGAACGTCCGGCCGACATGACCGCGCTGATCGCCGCCCTGCGCGACGACCTCGCCGCCCACGGCCACGACGACGATTGATTCATGCGGCTCCGTCCCCTGCGTGCAGGGGAGGGACGGAGTGGGGGTGATCCTGTCGCGCCCGCTTGTCAGAGCGTCAGCGGCGCGCCTATGCGATGCTTGTCGCTCCCCAGCCCCACTCGCGTCGATGGACATGACCGACACCTGGATCTTCCCCGACTGGCCGGCGCCCGCGCGTGTGCACGCGGCGGTGAGCACATGCGAAGGCCCCGGCGTCTCCGCGCCGCCGTTCGGCCGCTTCAACCTCGGCCTGCGCAGCGGCGAATCCGCCGAAGTGGTGGACAGCAACCGCAGCGTGCTGCAGCAGGCCATGAACCTGCCCAGCGCACCGCGCTGGCTGCACCAGGTGCACGGCAGCACCGTGGCCGAGCTGGGTCCGCTGCCAAGCGAGCACGAGCCGCAGGCCGACGCCGCGGTCTCGCGCATCCCTGGCACCGTGCTCGCGATCCTCACCGCCGACTGCCTGCCGGTGCTGTTCTGCGCCGACGACGGCAGAGCCATGGCCGCCGCCCACGCGGGCTGGCGCGGCCTCGCCGCCGGCGTGCTGGAAGCCACCATTGAACAGATGCAGCTGGCGCCCGCGCGACTATTGGCGTGGCTGGGGCCGTGCATAGCCGGGCCTTCCTACGAGGTGGGCGACGAGGTGCGCACCGCCTTCGTGAACCGCTCGCCTGCGGCAGCCTCCTGCTTCGTGGCGACCCGACCGGGGCATTGGCAGTGCGATCTGGAGGGACTGGCGCGGCAGCGTCTGGCGGCGGCCGGTGTGGCGCGCGTGCATGGTGGCGGGTTCGACACGTTCACCGATGCGCGGTTCTACTCGTACCGGCGCGAAGGCGCGCGCAGCGGGCGCTTCGCGAGTCTGGTCTGGTTGGCAGACAACTGATCAACCCACCCGCCAGCTGAAGCCTTGACGCCAACTGGCCGCCCCGCCTGCTTGAATCGCAGGGCGCCGTCCGCATCTCCCTGCCCAGTGGCGGCGCAGCCGCCAAAACCTTTGTGGGGATAGCACCGATGCGTATGGACAAACTCACCTCGCGTTTCCAGCAGGCGCTGGCCGACGCGCAGTCGCTGGCCGTGGGCCGCGACCACAACATGCTGGAACCCGTGCACGTGATGGCGGCGCTGCTGGCACAGCAAGGCGGCTCGACCGCGCCGCTGCTCACGCAGGCGGGCGTCAACGTGCCGGCGCTGCGCCAGCGCGTGAACGAGCTGCTGGAGCGCCTGCCCCGGGTCAGTGGGCAGGAGGGCAACCTCAACGTGGGCAACGACCTCAACCGCCTGCTCAACCTCACCGACAAGCTGGCGCAGCAGCGCGGCGACCAGTTCATCGCCAGCGAGCTGTTCGTGCTGGCGGCGCTGGAGGACAAGGGCGAGCTGGGCTCGGCACTGAAGGCCGCGGGCGCGACCAAGGCCAAGCTCGAAGCGGCGATCGAACAAGTGCGCGGCGGCGAGAAGGTGCAGAGCGAGAACGCCGAGGAGCAGCGCCAGGCGCTGCAGAAGTACTGCATCGACCTCACCGAGCGCGCCGAGTCGGGCAAGCTCGATCCGGTGATCGGTCGCGACGAGGAGATCCGCCGCACGATCCAGGTGCTGCAGCGACGCACCAAGAACAACCCCGTGCTGATCGGCGAGCCCGGCGTGGGCAAGACCGCGATCGTCGAAGGACTGGCCCAGCGCATCGTCAAGGGCGAGGTGCCGGAAGGCCTGCGCGACCGCCGCGTGCTGGCGCTGGATATGGGCGCGTTGATCGCCGGCGCGAAGTTCCGCGGCGAGTTCGAGGAACGGTTGAAGGCCGTGCTCAACGATCTCGCCAAGAACGAGGGCCAGATCATCCTGTTCATCGACGAACTGCACACCATGGTCGGCGCCGGCAAGGGCGAGGGCGCGATGGATGCGGGCAACATGCTGAAGCCTGCGCTGGCGCGCGGCGAGCTGCATTGCATCGGCGCGACCACGCTGGACGAATACCGCCAGTACATCGAGAAGGACGCCGCGCTGGAGCGTCGTTTCCAGAAGGTGTTCGTGGGCGAGCCCTCGGTGGAGGACACCATCGCGATCCTGCGCGGGCTGAAGGAGCGCTACGCCGTGCATCACGGCGTGGAGATCACCGATCCGGCGATCGTCGCCGCCGCCACGCTGTCGAACCGCTACATCGCCGACCGCCAGCTGCCGGACAAGGCCATCGACCTGATGGACGAGGCCGCCTCGCGCATCCGCATGGAGATCGATTCCAAGCCGGAGGAACTCGATCGCCTGGAACGCCGGCTGATCCAGCTGAAGATCCAGCGCGAGATGCTGAAGAAGGAGAAGGACAGCGAGTCGAAGCAGCGTCTCGCGGACCTGGAGGCCGACATCGTCAAGCTCGAGCGCGAGTTCTCCGACTTGAACGAGGTGTGGAAGTCGGAGAAGGCGGCGTTGCAGGGCGCGACCAGGATCAAGGAGCAGATCGAGGCCGCGCGCCTTGAGCTGGAAGCGGCCCAGCGCCGGCAGGACTACGCGAAGATGAGCGAGATCCAGTACGGCAAGCTGCCCGAACTGGAGAAACAGCTCGCCGCCGCGCAGGCCGCCGAGAAGCAGGAGTTCACCCTGGTGCAGGACAAGGTCACCGCCGAGGAGATCGCCGAGGTGGTGGCGCGCTGGACCGGCATCCCGGTGGCGAAGATGCTGGAAGGCGAGCGCGAGAAGCTGCTGCACATGGAGGACGATCTGCACAAGCGCGTGGTGGGCCAGGACGAGGCGGTGCGCGCGGTGTCCGACGCGGTGCGCCGCGCCCGCGCGGGGCTGTCCGATCCCAACCGCCCCAGCGGCTCCTTCCTGTTCCTCGGTCCTACCGGCGTGGGCAAGACCGAGCTGTGCAAGGCGCTGGCCGAATTCCTGTTCGACACCCAGGACGCGATGGTGCGCATCGACATGAGCGAGTTCATGGAGAAGCATTCCGTGAGCCGGCTGATCGGCGCGCCGCCGGGCTACGTGGGCTACGAGGAAGGCGGCTACCTCACCGAGGCGGTGCGTCGCCGCCCGTACAGCGTGATCCTGCTGGACGAGGTGGAGAAGGCGCATCCGGACGTGTTCAACATCCTGCTGCAGGTGCTGGACGATGGCCGCCTCACCGATGGCCAGGGTCGCACCGTGGATTTCCGCAACACCGTGATCGTGATGACCTCCAACCTCGGCTCGCAGCTGATCCAGGAGCAGGCGGGAGACAGTGAAGCCGACTACGTGCAGATGAAGGCCTCGGTGCTGGGCGTGGTGCAGGCGCACTTCCGTCCCGAGTTCATCAACCGCCTCGACGAGCTGGTGGTGTTCCGGCCGCTGCAGAAGTCGCAGATCCGCCGTATCGCGCTGATCCAGCTCACCGCGCTGGAGAAGCGGCTCGCCGAGCGCCAGCTGAAGCTGGAGATCAGCGAGAAGGCGCTGGACCTGCTCGGCAACGTGGGCTTCGACCCGGTGTACGGCGCGCGGCCGCTGAAGCGCGCGATCCAGCAGCAGCTGGAGAACCCGCTGGCGAAGGAGATCCTCGAAGGCCGCTACGCGCCCGGCAGCACCATCGCGGTGGATGCGGCCGGCGGACACCTGGTGTTCCAGTCGGCCTGATCGGGCGGAAACGAAGAACCCCGGCCATGCCGGGGTTCTTCAGTTGCGTTCCTGCGTGCCGCGGTGTCACCAGCTGTAGCGCACCTTGCCGTAGGCGTAGGCGCCGTTGTAGCCGAACGGCGAGAACGTGGAATAGGGCAGGGTGCCGTTGTTGGTGTTGTTCGCGATGTTCTTGTCGGGGTGGACGTTCAGTGCGTTGTCCACGCCCAGGGTGAAGGTCCAGTCCTGCCAGCGGTAGCTGCCTGACAGGTCGAAGATCCACTTGGGGCTGAAGGTCTGGTCGACGATGCCTTTCGCGGGGTTGTAGCTGGCGAGGCTGCTCACGTAGCTGGTGTAGCGGCCGTAGCGGGTCAGCGTGCCGTTGACGCTCCAGCCGCCCACCGTGTACAGCTCGTTCCAGATCAGCTTGCTGCGTGGCGAGGAGTTCGCCAGGTAACCCTCGATGTCCTGGCGGTTGAGGCGCACGAAGTTGACGCCCAGGTTGCTGAGTACCGCCGGGTTCGGCTTGACGCTGGTGACCTTGTTCTGGTTGTAGTTGGCGGTGAGCGTGCTGGTCAGCGTGCCGGCGTTGCCGAAGTCGGACACGTAGCTGCCCACGAAATCCACGCCGCGCGTGCGCGTGTCGCCGGCGTTGGTGAAGTAGTTGACGCTGCTGTAGTTGAGGTTGGAGATGCCGTTGGCGGCAAGATAGCTGACCACCGTGGGCGAGGTGGTGGAGATCGCGCCGGACAATGCGATGCGGTTGTCGATGTAGATCTGGTAGACGTCCAGGCTGAGGTTCAGCGTGCCGGTGGGGTTCCACACCGCGCCGAGGGTGTAGTTGCGCGACTTCTCCGGCTTCAGCGCCTCGGCGCCGAGCAGGGTGGCGATCTGGCTGCCCACCGGCACCAGGCCGCTGTTGTAGATGCCGGCCGGCAAACCGGCGGAATTGCCGTTGGCGAAGTACAGCGACGAGGTCTGCGAGAAGTATTCCTGGCCCAGCGCCGGCGCGCGGAAACCAGTGGAGGCACTACCGCGCAGGGCGAAGCTGTCGGTGAAGTCGTAGCGCGCCGACAGCGAGCCCGAGGTGGTGTTGCCGAAGTCGGAGTAATCCTCGTGGCGCACCGCCAGCGAGGCGCCGAGCTTGTCGGTGAGGTTGGTCTCCAAGTCGATGTACTCGGCCACGTCGTGGCGCGCGGCATTCACGGCGTTGACCGGCTGCCAGCCGGCGAAGCCCTGCGCACCGCCGGGCGTGCCCGAGGTGCCCACGTACCAGGACGGGAGGTCGCCCGGGCTGATCTGGTAACTCTGGCGCAGGTACTCGGTGCCGAAGGCCACGGTGACTGCATTCGGCAGCCAGCCGACCTGGAGGTCCTTGGCGATGTCGATGTCGAACGACTGCTGGTTGGCCTTGAGGATGCCGTCGTGGAACACCGTGGGCGAGCTGCCGAAGTCGTGGAAGTAGGCGAAGTTCATGCTGTTTTGCGTCTCGTAGGAGACGCGGTTGCCGCCGGCGTTGGCCGAGACGTCCCAGCGCCAGCCGTCCAGCGTGCCGCGCAGGCCGGCGACCAGCGACTGGTCGGTGGAGTCGGCGTTCTCCAGCGGCAGGAAGCCGTCGGGATACATCGAGGCCATCAGCGGGCTTCGTGGCGAGGGGCTGTTCAGTCCGTAGCGGAAGAACGCCGGCGAAATGCTGTTGCGGCGGCCGTAGTGGCCGAAGGCGTAGAACTGCACGTTAGGCGTGATGTCGTACTGTGTGTTGAGCAACACGTTGTTGCTGTGCACCCAGGGGTCGCCCTGGCGGAAGTTCACGCCCAGCGCCCGCCAGGCCGGCGAGCGGTTGTCCGGGCCGGCACGGTTGGTGTTGTCCTCGTTGCCGCTCTCCAGCGCGAGGCGCAGCCAGCCCTGGTCGTTGCCGAGCGGGATGCCGAAGTTGGCCGAACCCAGCCACTGCCGGCCGTCGCCGGCGGAGTACTGGCCGCCGCTGACTTCCACGTCGCCGCCCTTGGCGCCCTTCTTCAGGATCACGTTGATCACGCCGGCGATCGCGTCGGAGCCGTACTGCGCCGAGGCGCCGTCGCGCAGCACCTCGATGTGGTCGATCGCCGAGAGCGGGATGGTGTTGAGGTCCACCGGCTGCGAGCCGCGGCCGATCACGCCGTTGTTGAGCAGGATCGCGCCGGGGTGCCAGCGCTTGCCGTTCACCAGCACCAGCACCTGGTCGGGCGACAGGCCGCGCAGCTGGGCCGGACGCTGGGTGTCGGCGGTGTCGGCGGCGGCCGGACGCGGGAAGTTCAGCGAGGGGATGATGCGCGCCAGCGCGGTGGGCAGGTCGGTGGTGCCGGTCTGCTGCAGCACCTGCGCGGAGACCACGTCGATCGGCGTCAGCGAGCTGCTGACGGTGCGGTCGCTGGAACGGGTGCCGGTGACGATCACCGTCTGCAGCTGCTTGGCCTTGGCGGCCGCGGCGGCGTTCGTGGTGGTGGCGTTGCTGCTGGTGTTGTCCTGGGCGGCGGCGGGCGTGCTGGCGAGCGCCAGCAGCACGGCGGCGGCCAGCGCGGTAGGAAGCAGGGTGCGGTGCGGCTTGTTCATGGTGTCTCCCCGGAGAAGTGGTTGGTGCGGCGCAACAATCGCAGGCTAATGCTGCGGTCACTGTTCGTCAACAGCCGTATAGACGTCCAAATGAAGCAGCTTGCGTACGTCAGGGTGCGCCGCATCGGCGGTGCGGACTTCCCCTGGCGCCCAGCCTGCCGCGTTCATCCGCGCCTGTCCATGCGCCACATGGCGCATTGAAAAGCGCCGCCGCGGCCCGAATAATGGGATGCTGTCGCGTCGCCTGCCCGGTCCGGGCGCGGCGATCCGGCGGTTCCGGAGTGCCCATGCCCATCTACGAATTCGAATGCAGCCAGTGCGGTCACCGCTACGATCGCCTGCAGAAACTGTCCGATGCCGACCCCGTCGATTGCCCCGAGTGCGGTGCGCCCAAGGTGCACCGGCGCGTGAGCGCGCCCTCGTTCCGGCTCGCCGGCGGCGGCTGGTACGAGACCGATTTCAAGAAGGACGGCGACAAGAAGCGCAACCTGGCCGGCGACGGTGCCGCCGCCCCGGCCGCTGCGCCTGCGGCTTCTCCTGCACCTGCCGCGGCACCGGCTGCCAGTACCTCGTCGAGCGACTGAGCGCGCAAGCTGAATCGCCGCATGACGCGGTAGCCGCCGTGCGGTACCCGCCTGTCGGCGGCTCGGTTACCTTGGCGGCACCGCTACTGTCATGGAAGGGCCGTCATGCGCATCGCGCTCAAGATCGTGCTGGCTGTCGGCACGCTGCTCGCAGCCACGGGCTTCGCCGCGCGCGACGCGCAGGCGCAGGGTTATGGCGATCGCGGCCAGCCCCAGGAAGTCTATTGCGCCAGCAACGACACGCGCGGCTCGCGCTGCCAGATGCCGTGGCGCGATTCGGTGCTGACCCGGCAGATGTCCAAGGCGGCCTGCATCGAGGGCCAGACCTGGGGCAGCGATCCCTACAGCGTGTGGATCAAGGGCGGCTGCCGCGGCAACTTCGGTGATGCGCGCGCCTACGGCTGGCGTGGCCGCGACCGTCACGACCGCGGTGACGACCGTGGCGGCCAGGAGGTCTACTGCGCCAGCAACGACAGCCGCGGCACCCGCTGCCAGATGCCGTGGCGCTACTCCGTGCTGTCGCGGCAGATGTCCGACGCGGCCTGCATCGAGGGCCGCACCTGGGGCAGCGATCCCTACAGCGTGTGGGTGAAGGGTGGTTGCCGCGGCCAGTTCCGCGACGCCCGGGGCGACCGGCCGCGCTGGTAGTCCGCCGTCTCCGGCGCGCCGCGTCAGGGCTGCGGGAAGGCAGCTGCCCGGCAGCCTGCTAAAATCCCCGGTCTTTCCTCCCGTTTCCCAGGGGCTGCGGCCCGGAGTTCCAAGCGCATGCGCACGCATTACTGCGGCCTCATCGACGAGTCGATGGTCGGCCAGACCGTCACCCTGTGTGGCTGGGTCAACAAGATCCGCCTGCAGGCCCATGTGGCCTTCGTCGACCTGCGCGACCACGAGGGCCTGGCGCAAGTGGTGGTGGAGCGCGACAACGCCGAGGGGTTCGCGGTGGCCGGCGAGCTGGGCAACGAATACTGCGTGCGCGTCACCGGCACGCTGCGCAAGCGCCTGTCGGTGAACGACAAGCTGCGCACCGGCACGGTGGAAGTGCTGGCGGACACGGTGGAGATCCTCAATGCTGCGAAGGACCTGCCGTTCGCGTTGCACGAGAATCCGAACGAGGACATGCGGATGACCTACCGCTACCTCGACCTGCGCCGCCCCGAGATGCAGGCGATGATGCGCAAGCGCATCAGGCTGGTGCAGGCGTTGCGGCGTTATCTCGATGCGCGCGGCTTCCAGGACATCGAGACGCCGATCCTCACCAAGGCCACGCCCGAGGGCGCGCGCGATTATCTCGTGCCCAGCCGCGTGCATCCGGGCCAGTTCTATGCGCTGCCGCAGTCGCCGCAGCTGTTCAAGCAGATCCTGATGATGGCGGGCTTCGACCGCTACTACCAGATCGCGCGCTGCTTCCGCGACGAGGACCTGCGCGCCGACCGCCAGCCCGAGTTCACCCAGCTCGACCTGGAGTTCGCCTTCGTCGAGGAAAAGGACGTGCAGGACTTCGTGGAGGAGTTGATTCGCCACGTGTTCAAGGAAGTGCAGGGCGTGGAACTGGACGCGGCGTTCCCGCGCATGACCTGGGCAGAGGCGATGCGCCGCTACGGTTCGGACAAGCCTGACCTGCGCATCGCGCTGGAGCTGGTGGACGTGGCCGACGCGCTGAAGCACGTCGAGTTCAAGGTGTTCGCCGAGCCGGCCAACGACGCGAACGGCCGCGTGGCCGCGCTGCGCGTGCCGGGCGGCAGCACGCTGTCGCGCAAGGAAATCGACGGGCTCACCGAATACGTGGCGCGCTACGGCGCCAAGGGCCTGGCCTGGCTCAAGGTCGAGGATCTCGCCAAGGGTCGCGAAGGCATCAACTCGCCGGTGGCGAAATTCCTCGACGATGCGGCGCTGGACGCCGTGCTGAAGGCGACGGAGGCGCAGAGCGGCGACATCGTGTTCGTGGGCGCGGGCAAGTGGAAGGCCGTCACCGACTTCATGGGCGCGTTGCGCCTGAAGGTCGGCAGGGATCGTGGTCTGGTCGAGGACGCCTGGCGCCCGCTGTGGGTCACCGACTTTCCGATGTTCGAGTACGATGAGGAAGAACAGCGCCACGTGGCCCTGCACCACCCGTTCACCGCGCCGAAGATCGACGACATCGCCGATCTCAAGAGCCACGCCGCCACCGCGGTGAGCCGCGGCTACGACATGGTGCTCAACGGCAACGAGATCGGCGGCGGCTCGATCCGCATCCATCGTCCGGAGATGCAGAGCGCGGTGTTCGAGCTGCTCGGCATCGGCGCGGAGGAGGCCGAGATGAAGTTCGGCTTCCTGCTCAAGGCGTTGAAGTTCGGCGCGCCGCCGCATGGTGGCCTTGCGTTCGGCATCGACCGCATCGCCGCGCTGATGGCCGGTACCGAGTCGATTCGCGACGTGATCGCCTTCCCCAAGACCACCAGCGCGCAGGACCTGATGACCGATGCGCCGTCGATGGTGTCGGAGCCGCAGCTCAAGGAATTGCACGTGCGCGTTGCCGCAGCGGACAAGCTGCACGGCTGAGCCGCGGCGGGCCAGGGACCGGCCGGTTTCGTGACGGACGGGTTTTGCCCCATCGGGGCTGGCTCGTTCGTCGTCTCCGTCGGTGTATCCAGGCACTTTCGCGCATGACCGAACACATCATCCTGCTGCACGGCCTGTGGATGCGCGGTTTCGCGCTGGGCATGCTGCATCGTCGGCTGATCGCCGACGGCTACCGCGTGCACCGCTTCGACTACCTCAGCGTCGCCTCGTCGCAGCAACGCATCCTCGCGCGGCTGCAGGCGCGGATGGGCGAATGCGCGCCCGATGCGGTGCACCTGGTGGGGCACAGCCTGGGTGGTCTCTTGGCGCTGCGCGCCTGCCTCGACGCGGAGACGCTGCCGCCGGGGCGCGTGGTCTGCCTCGGCTCGCCGCTCAAGGGCAGTGCGGCGGCGCGCGCCTTCGCCACGTGGGGGCGTGGCGGCGAAGTGCTGCTGGGGCACAATCGCAGCCTGCTGGAGCAGGGTCTCGAGCGCTGGGAAGGCCCGCGCGAGGTCGGCGTGATCGCCGGCCGCCTGCCGCTGGGGCTGGGGGCGATGCTGGGTCAGCTGGCCGGCGAGCACGACGGCACCGTGGCGGTGGAGGAAACCCGGCTGCCCGGCGTGGCCGACCACTGCGTGGTCGAGGCCAACCACACCGGCCTGCTGTTCTCGCAGGAGGTGACGCGCCTGGTGACCGCGTTCCTGCGGCATGGCCATTTCGACACCACGGCGGTTTGAACGCGGTGCACTGGCGGCGATCCGCCCGTCTTGCGGTAAAATCGTCCGCTTGTCCTTTTTGAACCGAGTCCGGGTGTCCCCATGGGTAGAGGTCCGTCCATCGAAGGCCGCAAGAACGCCGAGGACGCCAAGCGCGCCAAGGTGTTCACCAAGCTGATCCGCGAGATCACCGTCGCCACGCGCGCCGGCGTGGCCGACCCGGCGAGCAATCCGCGCCTGCGCGCCGCGGTGGACAAGGCGCTGGCGGCGAACATGACCAAGGACACCATCGAGCGCGCGATCAAGCGCGGCTCGGGCGCCGACGGCGCCGGCGAGGAGATGCGCTACGAAGGCTACGGCCCCGGCGGCATCGCGCTGATCATCGACTGCTTCACCGACAACCCGGTGCGCACCGTGGCCGACGTGCGTCACGCGCTGACCAGGCACGGCGGCAACCTCGGCACCTCGGGCTCGGTGGCGTTCCAGTTCACCCGTTGCGGCGAACTGGCCTTCGCCACCGGCGGCGACGCGGCGAAGGAAGAAAAGGTGCTGGAAGCGGCGCTGGAAGCCGGCGCCGACGACGTGGTCAACGAAGGCGGCGAGAGCACCGTGCTGTGCGCGCCGGAGAGCTTCGAGGCGGTGCAGCAGGCGCTGATCGCGGCCGGCCTCGGCGCCGAACACGCCGGCGTGGGCATGCGCCCGAACAACCGCGTGGCGGTGACCGGCGAGGCGCTGGAAGCGCTCACCGCGATGCTCGACAAGCTCGACGGCCTGGACGACGTGAGCGAGGTCTATCACAACGCCTTGCTGCCGGCCGAGAGCGGCGGCTGAGCCGCCGTCGCGGCGCCAGAGCGAACCGATTCCGCGATGACGCGCATCCTCGGCATCGATCCCGGCAGTCAGCGCACCGGCGTGGGCATCGTCGACGTCGATGCCGCCGGCAAGCTCACGCACGTGTTCCACGGCGCACTGGCGGTGGCCGGCGAGGCCAGCTTCCCGCTGCGCCTGAAACGCATTTTTGACGAACTGAATGACATCATCGCCGCCCATCATCCGGACGAGTGCGGCATCGAGCGCGTGTTCATGGCGCGCAACGCCGACTCGGCCTTGAAGCTGGGGCAGGCGAGGGGGGCCGCGATCTGCGCGGTGGTGAGTCGGGGAATCGCGGTGCACGAATACGCGGCGACGGAAGTGAAGCAGGCGGTGGTCGGCACCGGCCGCGGCGACAAGGCCCAGGTGCAGCACATGGTCGGCATCCTGCTGGGCCTGAAGGGGCCGCTGCAGGCCGATGCCGCCGACGCGCTGGCGATCGCGGTGGCGCATGCGCACACGCGTGCCAGCTTGCAGCGCGTGGGCATTCCGCGCACGGCCTGGAGGCGGCGATGATCGGCCGCCTGCGCGGCGTGCTGGTTTCCAAGCAGCCGCCGTGGCTGCTGGTGGAAGTGGGCGGCGTCGGCTACGAGCTGGAGGCGCCGATGTCCACCATCTACGACCTGCCGGGGTTGGGCAAGGAAGTGATCCTGCTCACCCATTACGCGCAGAAGGAAGACAGCGTGGCGCTGTACGGTTTTCTGCAGGAGGCCGAGCGTGCGCTGTTCCGCAACCTGCAGAAGGTCAGCGGGATCGGCGCGAAGATCGCGCTGGCGGTGCTGTCCGGCGTGTCGACGAACGATTTCGCGCGGCTGGTGCACGCCGGCGACGTGGTGGCGCTGACCAAGATCCCCGGCATCGGCAAGAAGACCGCCGAACGCATCGTGGTGGAGCTGCGCGACCGCGTGGACGGCATGGTCGCGAGCCTGCCGGGCAGTGCGGCGGCGGGTGCACCGCTGGACGCCTCCGGCGAGGCCACCGTGGCGCTGCAGCAGCTGGGCTACAAGCCCGCCGAAGTCACCCGGCTGGTGCAGAAGGTCGCCGCCGACGGCGACAATGCCGAAACGATCATCCGCAAGGCGCTGCGCGCCGCGCTGGGGAGTTGAGCAAAGTGAGCCACAACGTTGTTGCCGGAGGCGATGCCGCCGCCGAAACCAAGCGGCGCCTCGCCGCGCTGGCCGTGGGCGCCATCGGCGTGGTGTACGGCGACATCGGCACCAGCCCGCTGTACACCTTGCAGACCACGCTGAGCCACGACGGCATGCATCCCACGCCGGCCAGCGTCTACGGCGTGCTGTCGCTGATCTTCTGGGCGCAGATCCTGGTGGTGTCGCTGAAGTACGTGGTGTTCATCATGCGCGCCGACAACAAGGGCGAGGGCGGCATCATGGCGCTGATGGCGCTGGCCCAGCGCTGCGTGCGCGAGCAGCCCCGGCTGCGCTGGGTGCTGGTGATCCTGGGCATCTTCGGCGCGGCGCTGTTCTACGGCGACGGCGTGATCACGCCGGCGATCACGACGCTGGGCGCGGTCGAGGGCGTGAAGGTGATCGCGCCGGGGCTCGAAAAGTGGGTGGTGCCGATCACCGTGGTGGTGCTGATCCTGCTGTTCCTCTTGCAGAAGCACGGCACCGAGCGGGTGGGCAAGCTGTTCGGCCCGGTGATGATGGTCTGGTTCGTGGTGATCGCACTGCTCGGCGTGAACATGATCGTGCGCCATCCGCAGGTGCTGCTGGCGATCAATCCCTGGTACGGGGTGAAGTTCTTCTTCACCCACGGCCTGCAGGCGTTCATCGCGCTGGGCGGCGTGGTGCTGGCGCTGACCGGCGCCGAGGCGCTGTATGCGGACATGGGCCATTTCGGCAAGAAGCCCATACGCGTGGCCTGGTTCAGCTTCGTGCTGCCGTCGCTGGTATTGAACTACTTCGGCCAGGGCGCGCTGCTGCTGATGCACCCGGAGGCGATCGACAGCCCGTTCTTCAAACTGGTGCCGTCGGCCCTGTTGTACCCGATGATCGGGCTGGCCACCGCGGCGGCGGTGATCGCCTCGCAGTCGGTGATCTCGGGCGCGTTCTCGATGACCCGCGAGGCGATGTCGCTGGGCTATTCGATGCGCATGCCGATCGTGCATACCTCGCGCGAGATGTCCGGGCAGATCTTCGTGCCGTGGGTCAACAACTTCCTGCTGCTGATGGTGCTGTTCGCGGTGCTGCACTTCGGCAGCTCCGATCGCCTGAGCGCGGCCTACGGCATCGCGGTGACCGGCACCATGAGCATCACCACGGTGCTGGCGCTGATCGTGGCGCGCCGGCAGTGGGGCTGGAAGCTGCCGGTGGTGATCGCCGCGGGCGTGCTGTTCCTGGTGATCGACCTGTCGTTCTTCAGCGCGAACCTGATCAAGATCGAGTACGGCGGCTGGTTCCCGCTGGTGCTCGGCCTGGCGGTGTTCACCTGGATGACTACCTGGCGCCGCGGTCGCGAACTGGTGGTGCGCGAGATCAAGCAGGGCGGCCTGGCATTGGCTCCGTTCATCACTGCGCTGCGCGAGCATTCGCCGCTGCGCGTGCCGGGCACGGCGGTGTTCCTCACTGCGAACCAGCACGCCGTGCCGCATGCGCTGCTGCACAACCTCAAGCACAACAAGGTGCTGCACGAGCGCAACGTGCTGCTCACGGTGGAGATGCTGGAGTCGCCGGTAGCCGATGCCGACGAGCGCATCCACATCGACGCGATGGGCGACGAGTTCTACGGCATCGCGCTGCGCTTCGGCTTCGCCGAGGACCCGAACGTGCCGCTGGCGCTGTCTCAATGCGCGCGTGCCGGCCTCGGCTTCGACATGATGGACACCACCTTCTTCCTGTCGCGCGAGAACATCGTGGCCGACAAGCGCCGACCCGGCATGGCGCTGTGGCGCGACAAGCTGTTCGCCTTCATGGCGCGCAATGCGCTGCCGGCGACCGCGTATTTCCAGATTCCGGGCAATCGACTCATCGAACTCGGCGCGCAGGTGGAAATCTAGCGGGCCATGGATGGCCCGCACGCCAGCCGATCACGTTGTGATCGGCTGGCGGAGCCCCTGCAGGGCCGGACTGCCCTGCAAGGGCACAAAAAGCGCGGTGGCTCTGGCTCTCGATGCCAGTCCCGCTCAAGCGCCCAACCCGCCATAATACCCCCATGACCGACCCCCGCCTCATCACCCCCGTCTCCCAGCTCGACGACGAGGCGCTGGAGGCGACGATCCGTCCGCGTCGCTTCGCCGAGTATCTCGGCCAGCAGGCGGTGCGCGAGCAGCTGGAAATCTACATCGAGGCCGCTCGAAAAAGGGGCGGTGCGCTGGACCACGTGCTGATCTTCGGCCCGCCGGGCCTCGGCAAGACCACGCTCAGCCACGTGATCGCGAACGAGCTGGGCGTGAGCCTGCGCTCCACCTCCGGCCCGGTGCTGGAGCGCGCCGGCGACCTCGCCGCGCTGCTCACCAACCTGCAGCCGAACGACGTGCTGTTCGTGGACGAGATCCACCGGCTGTCGCCCACGGTGGAGGAGGTGCTGTACCCGGCGATGGAGGATTTCCAGATCGACATCATGATCGGCGAGGGCCCGGCCGCGCGCTCGATCAAGCTCGACCTGCCGCCGTTCACCCTGATCGGCGCCACCACGCGCGCCGGCATGCTCACCGCACCGTTGCGCGACCGCTTCGGCATCGTGCAGCGGCTGGAGTTCTACACGGTGGACGAGCTCACCGCGATCGTGCGCCGTGCCGCGAAGATCCTCGGCATCGCCTGCGCGCTGGACGGTGCCCAGGAGATCGCCCGCCGCTCGCGCGGCACGCCGCGCATCGCGAACCGCCTGCTGCGCCGGGTGCGCGATTATGCCGAGGTGCGCGCCGGCGGCCAGATCACCCTGGCCGCGGCGCAGGCTGCGCTGGACATGCTGAAGATCGACCCGGAAGGCTTCGACGAACTGGACCGCCGCCTGCTCGGCACCATCATCGAGAGCTTCGACGGCGGTCCGGTCGGGGTGGAGTCGCTGGCCGCTGCGCTCAGCGAGGACCGCGGCACGCTGGAAGACGTGGTCGAGCCCTACCTGATCCAACAAGGCTACCTGCTGCGTACCGCGCGCGGTCGCATGGCCAGCGCCAAGGCCTGGCGCCACCTGGGTCTGAACCCGCCGCCGCGCCAGACGCAGGCGGCCGACCTGTTTGCCGGTGGTTCCGCCGATGGCTGAGCGCGAACCCTTCCGCTGGCCGGTGCGGGTGTACTGGGAGGACACCGATGCCGGCGGCGTGGTCTACCACGCCAGCTACCTGCGCTTCCTGGAGCGGGCCCGCAGCGAGTGGCTGCGCGCGCTGGGCATCGGCCAGATGGCGTTCAAGGAGAGCACCGGGCTGGCCTTCCTGGTGCGCGAGATGCAGCTGGATTTCCTGCGCGCCGCCCTGCTGGACGATGAACTGTCGGTGACGGTGGCTGTCAAGGAACGGCGCGCAGCCAGTATCCTGTTCGGCCAGACGATCGAGCACGCCGATGGTGCCTGCCTGGTCCGCGCCAGCGTGCGCGTGGCCTGTGTGGACACCCGGCGCATGCGCGCCGTGGCGATCCCCGCGGACCTGATCCTCGAACCTGCCCCCTGACCACCCAGCCGACGCGGAGTACCCCAAGGCAATGAACGGCGGATTGAACGTTTTCGAGCTGATCGCGGGCTCCAGCCTGCCCGTGAAGGGCGTGCTGCTGATCCTGCTGGTGTTCTCCTTCATGTCCTGGGTCATCATCATCCGCAAGTACGGCCAGACCAAGGCGGCGCTGGAGAACGCGGAGACCTTCGAGGAGCGCTTCTGGTCCGGCGGCGACCTGGCCCAGCTGTTCCGCGAAGTGAGCCACCGCGGTGCCAGCGACGGCATGGAGAACATCTTCGAGTCGGGTTTCCGCGAATTCGCCCGCCAGCGCCAGCGCAAGACCAACGACCAGCGCAGCGTGATCGAGGGCTCCGAGCGCGCGATGCAGGTGGCCGGTACCCGCGAGATCGGCGCGCTGGAGCGCAACCTGGAATTCCTCGCCAACGTCGGTTCGATCAGCCCCTACGTGGGCCTGTTCGGCACGGTGTGGGGCATCATGGGCGCGTTCCAGGGCCTGGGCGACATGAAGGACGTCACCATCGCCGTGGTCGCGCCGCACATCTCCGAGGCGCTGATCGCCACCGCGATGGGCCTGTTCGCGGCGATCCCCGCGCAGTGGGCCTACAACCGCTACGCCACCAAGGTGGAGCGCATCGCCTCGCGCTATGACGTGTTCCAGGAGGAGTTCTCCTCCGTGCTGCAGCGGCAGATCCAGTCCGACGACGCGGCCTGAGCGGAGCCGCAGCCATGCCAACTCTCCGGCGCGAGAAGCGCTACAAGCTGAAATCCGAAATCAACGTCGTGCCCTACATCGACGTGATGCTGGTGCTGCTGATCATCTTCATGGTCACCACGCCGATGCTGAACTCCAACGTCGACGTGAACCTGCCGCAGGCCGACGCCAAGGCGCTGCAGGCCAAGAAGGACAACCTGATCGTGCAGGTGGCGAAGGACGGCACGCTCGCCCTCGTGGTGGGCAGCGGCAAGCCCGAGCCGGTGGACGAGGCGGGGCTCCAGGCCAGGGTCAAGGCCTTCAGGGATGCCAACCCGCAGCTCAGCGTGCTGGTGGCCGGTGATACCGCTGGCAACTACGGCGGCGTCTACAAGGTGCTGGCGACCCTGCAGCAGGCCGGTGTCGACAAGGTCGGCCTGATGAGCACGCCAGGCGAAGGCCCGGGCCAGGGTCAGGGGTCCCATGGACGACCGTAAGGCGACCCCGCGGGCAGTGGTGCTGTCCGCCGTGCTGCATCTCGGCATCGTGGCGTTCCTGTTCCTCGCGGTGCTGCCGTGCGCCAGCTACGAGGCGTTCTTCAACGCCTTGCACCTGCCGGCGTGGATGAACCCGATCACCTGCTCGCGCCCGCTGGAGCTCAAGGGGCCGGTGATCGAGGCCACCCTGATCGGCCCCACCGGCAGCCCGCCGCCGAAGGCGGTGAAGACCAAGCCGGTCCCGGATACCGTGCCGCCCCCGCCGGCCGTGCCGCCGCCGGTGCCGCCGCCGGTGGTGCAGCCCAAGGTCGCGCCGCTGCCGCCGCCGCCCGAGCATCCCGACCTCAAGGACCAGGAGCGCGTGGTCGAGCAGGGCCTGCAGGAGGCCGAGGAGAAGAAGCTGCAGGAAGAGAAGCAGCGCCAGCGCCAGGCCGAGCTGGACGCGCAGGCTGCGCAGAAGAAAAAGGAAGAGCTGAAGAAGATCGACGATCTGTTCGCGAAGATGGACGCCGCCTCGGCGCAGACCAAGAAGGCGGACAGCAAGGCCAGGCAGGCCAAGCAGCAGCTGGCCGACCTCAAGAATGCCCAGGACAACGGCCAGGCCGACCTGCCCAACGCCGCCCAGCGACAGACCGGCAACAACGCCCAGAACAGCAATCTCTCCGACGAATACGCGGCAGCCATTCAGAATGCGGTCACGCCGAATTGGTTAAGGCCGGATAACATGCCGAAAGTTGCGTGCAAGGTTCACATCGTGCAGCTTCCGGGCGGCGACGTGATGAGCGCCACGGTCGATTCCAGTTGCCCGTACGACGAAGCGGGGCGGCGTTCGGTCGAGAACGCCATCCTGCGCACCAAGACCTTGCCGTACAAGGGTTTCGAAAGCGTGTTCCAGCGCAACCTCACCTTCACTTTCATGCCGCAATGATGAGCCTCATGCGCAAACCGATTTCGCTGTACGCCCTTGTCCTGCTGCTCGCGACGGCGTTGTTCGCCGGCCCGGCGGCCGCCCAGCAGTCCGGGCTCGACATCCAGATCGTCGGTGGTGTGAAGACCGCCACCCCGATCGCGGTGGTGCCGTTCGCCCAGCCCGGCGTGGCGCCGCTGCCCACCGACGTGGCCGACGTGATCCGCAACGATCTCAACCGCAGCGGCAAGTTCCGCTCGCTGGCCAAGAGCGACATCGTGGAGTTTCCCGCCAAGGGCGCGGACATCAAGTTCGCCACCTGGCGCCTGCTCAAGCAGGACTTCATCACGGTGGGCAGCGTCAGCGACGCCGGCGGCGGCATGCTGAAGATCAACTACGAGCTGTGGGACGTGAACAAGCAGCAGAACCTGCTGGCGGCGTCCTACACCGCACCGGCGGGCGATCTGCGCGGCGTGGCGCACCAGATTGCCGACGCGATCTACCAGAAGATCACCGGCGTGCGCGGCGCGTTCTGGACCCGCATCGCCTACATCACCCAGGTCGGCCTGGGCAACAACACCATGTATTCGCTGGTGGTGGCCGATTCGGACGGCTACAACCCGCAAGTGGTGGCGCGTTCGCACGAGTCGCTGATGTCGCCGGCGTGGTCGCCGGACGGCAAGAAGATCGCCTACGTCTCCTTCGAGAGCGGCAATTCGCAGATCTACGTGCAAGACCTCACCACCGGCTCCCGCCAACTGGTGGAATCGCACGCCAAGGGCATCAACGGTGCGCCGGCGTGGTCTCCCGACGGTCGCAAGCTGGCGGTGGCGTTGTCCTACGTGGGCAACCTCGAACTGTTCGTGCTCGACGTGGCCTCCCGCCAGGAGACCCGGCTGACCCACAACCTGGCGATCGACACCGAGCCGGTTTGGGCGCCGGACGGCCAGTCCATCTACTTCACCTCCGATCGCTCCGGCCGGCCGCAGATCTACCAGATTCCGGCCGGCGGCGGCACCGCCCAGCGGATCAGCTTCCAGGGCACCTACAACTCCAACTGCAGCATCAGCTACGACGGCAAGGAACTTGCCATGGTGCAGGGCAACGGGAACGTGTATCGTATTGCAGTGATGGATCTCGGCTTGGGTGGGCAGGTGCATTTCCTCTCGCCGGGACCGCTGGATTTCGGTCCCAGCTGGGCGCCGAACGCCAGCATGCTGTTGTACGGTGCCACTGAAGGTCCACGCGGCGTGCTGTATGCCACCTCGGCTGACGGCATGGTGCGCCAGCGTCTTGCGCTCGCCAATGGCAGCGTGAGCGATCCTGCTTGGGGGCCGTATCGACAGCAATGAATTTTTGACCGCCGCATTCGCGTGCGGCGGTCGATGCCGGGGACGGCCCGCGAGGGTCGCGCCCGGCGTGTTTTGCCGGCCGCAACGCCTTCGCGCGCCAGGGTCAGCCATTGAAGGCGCGCATCACACGCCGTTGATCTTGCAAGACCAAAATAAACAACAGCCGGCCCACCGGCGATTTCGTCCCGTAACCAGTCCGTCACTGTATGCCGGAACTCAACACGTTTGAAGGAACGTCACCATGAATAAGACCGTTCGCGTCGCCCTGGTCGCCCTGCTTTGCGTTGGCGCGGCCGCCTGTTCCAAGAAGCAGGAAACCAAGCCGCAGGCTCCGGCCAGCGAGCCCGTTGCCCAGACCCAGCCGGCCGAGACCAGCGGCAAGTACACGCCGGCCGACCTCAACACCGATGCCTGCCTGCGTCAGCGCGTCGTGTACTTCGACTTCGACAAGTCCGAGATCAAGCCGGAGTTCCAGCAGATCATGGCTTGCCACGCCAAGTACCTGCAGGACCGCCCGATGGCCCAGATGCGTCTGGAAGGCAACACCGACGAGCGCGGCTCCAAGGAATACAACCTGGGTCTCGGCGAGCGTCGTGCGAACGCCGTGTCCAGCGCGCTGCAGGCCAACGGTGGTTCCGCCAGCCAGATCAGCGTGATCAGCTACGGCAAGGAGAAGCCGGTGTGCCGCGAGCACAACGAGGATTGCTGGAGCAAGAACCGTCGCGTCGAGATCGTCTACACGGCCGAGTAAGCGATGAAGCCTCTGGCCAGCAAACTTGCAGCCAGGATCGGCATGGCGGGCGCAATCGCGTCCGCCATGCTTTTCGTGCTGCCGGTATTCGCGCAGGACTCGCGCCTGAGCCTCGCCGACCGCGTCTCCCTGCTGGAGCAGCGGGCGCAGAACAAGGACCAGAGCAGCGCCACGCTGGTCAACCAGCTGCAGCAGGTGCAGTCGCAGCTGCGTGACATGCAAGGCCAGATCGAGGAACTGCAGCATCAACTGCAGCAGCTCCAGGACAAGAGCAAAGACCAATACATCGACCTCGACTCCCGCCTGGGACGCCTCGAGGCCGCCAGCAAGACGGGCGCGGCGCCGGCTTCCGGCAGCAGCGCACCGGCCGCCGCGGGAGCCGCCGCCACGGGCGCGGCCGCCACTGCGGGCAGCGCGGCGAACACGGCACCCGCCGCCAAGGCGCCGCCAGCCAAGAGCGAGAAGCCGCTTTCCGCCGCCGACAACGCCGCGGCACAGGCCGCCTACGACGCCGCCTTCAAGACGCTGCGCGGCGGCGACTACGTCGGCGCCTCGCGCGAGTTCCGCAAGTTCATCGAGCAGTACCCGGATCATTCGCTCACCCCGAATGCGTTCTACTGGCTGGGTGAGTCGTACTACGTCACCACCAATTACAAGGTGGCGCTGGAAGCGTTCCAGCATCTGCTGAACCAGTTCCCGCAGAGCGAGAAGGCGCCCGACGCGCTGCTCAAGGTCGGCTACTGCCAGCTCGAACTGAAGCAGGCGCCGGCCGCGAAGGCCACGCTCGAGTCCGTGGTCAGCAAATACCCCAGCTCCAAGGCCGCCAGCCTCGCGAAGGAGCGGCTGCGCCGCATCCAGGCCGGTTGAGGGCATGGTCGTGAGTGATGCCAGCACCAGCGCGGCCACCGCCGCGCCCGCGGTCGCCGCCGAGCGGCTGCGCATCACCGAGATCTTCCACTCGATCCAGGGCGAGGCCGACGCGATCGGCTGGCCCACCGTGTTCGTGCGCCTCACCGGCTGCCCGCTGCGCTGCGTGTGGTGTGACACCACGTACTCGTTCCATGGCGGCGAATGGCGCGGCATCGACGACATCCTCGCCGAGGTGGCCAGCTACGGCGCGCGGCATGTCTGCGTCACCGGCGGCGAACCGCTGGCGCAGAAGCGCTGCCTGACCCTGCTGCAGCGCCTCTGCGATGCCGACCACGAAGTCTCGCTGGAGACCTCCGGCGCGCTGGACGTGGCGGCGGTCGATCCGCGCGTGCGCAAGGTGATGGACCTGAAGGCGCCGGACTCCGGCGAAAGCGCGCGCAACCTGTGGTCCAACCTCGACCACCTGCTGCCGCACGACCAGGTGAAGATCGTGATCGCCAGCCGCGCCGACTACGAGTGGGCGCGCGGCGTGGTCGCCGAACACGCGATCGACCGGCGCTGCATGGTGCTGTTCTCGCCGGTCTGGGGCAAGGTCGCGCCGCGCGAACTGGCCGAGTGGATCATCGCCGACCGGCTGCCCGTGCGCTTCCAGCTGCAGCTGCACAAGCTGCTGTGGAACGACGCACCGGGAAGGTAGGGCGAGGAGAGAGTGGAGAGGAGTGAGAAGTGAGAGGAAAGCTGCGGCGCCGGCATCCGCTTTCTCCGCGCTCCTTTCCACACACTCCTGTTTCCACCTGTTTTACGCGCTGTGGCCTGTGTCGCCGCGAGCGTTTTCCGGCCGGTGACCGGCCGTAGCCCAGTGGATGAAAACCATGTCTGAAACACTTCCCCGCAAGGCCGTCGTGCTCGTTTCCGGCGGCATGGACTCGGCCGTCACCATCGCCATCGCGCGCGAACAGGGCTACCAGGTGCATGCGCTCAGCGTGGCCTATGGCCAGCGCCACAGTTCCGAGCTGGAGGCTTCCGAGCGCGTGTCGAAGATGCTCGGCGCGGTCGAGCACAAGACCGTGCACATCGATCTGCGCAGCATCGGCGGTTCGGCACTCACCGCCGACATCGCCGTGCCGCTGGACGACGACGCCCACGACGGTGACGGCCACATCCCGGTGACCTACGTGCCGGCGCGCAACACCATCATGCTGTCGATCGCGCTGGGCTGGGCCGAGGTGCTGGGTTCGGCCGACATCTGGTGCGGCGTCAACGCGGTGGACTACTCCGGGTACCCCGACTGCCGCCCCGCCTTCGTCGAAGCCTTCGAGCGGCTCGCCAACCTTGCCACCAAGGCCGGCGTGGAAGGCGCGGGCATCCGCGTCCACGCGCCGCTGATGGCGATGAGCAAGGCCGACATCGCACGCGAGGGCGTGCGGCTGGGCGTGGATTTCGCGGCGACCGTGAGCTGCTACCAAGCCGACGTCGCGGGGCGTGCCTGCGGCCACTGCGATGCCTGCCGCCTGCGCGCGCAGGGTTTCCGCGAGGCGGGCCTGCCCGATCCCACGCGTTACGTCTGAGCCGCCTGTTGCTTGTGTGCTTGCGGCGCAATCCCTAAAATCGCCAGTTCGCTTGATGACGGGTCGTTAGCTCAGCTGGTAGAGCACTGGACTTTTAATCCATTGGTCCCGGGTTCGAGTCCCGGACGACCCACCAAGATTCCCGGAGCGCCCATTGGGCGCTCTTTTTTTGGCCGGATCGCAAGATCGGTCTCAAGATTTCCCCGCGCGCATGCGTCGTGCCGGCCGTGCATGCAATTTGATGACATTTCGCGGAGATAATGTGCATCACGCATGAATGAAAACGCCGTGGCGCCGGGCCGGGTGCGTACGAATGACTTTGCAGCGACTGACGCAAAGGGGCATGTCGACACACCCATTCGACCGGCTATCGTTACGCGCAATGCAGGGAGCGACCGGGTGGGGAGCGCACCGACTTTCCGATACGTCGCCTTCGATGCTGTAGAGATCGACCTGGTCGGCCGGCGCATGCAAGTGGCTGGCACGGAGGTCGCGCTGGAGCCGAAGGCGTTCGATGTGCTCGCCCTGCTCGTGCAGGCACCGGGCAAGGCGTTCGCGCGCGATGAGATTCTCGATGCGGTCTGGGGCCACCGGCACGTCACGCCGAGCGTGCTCAACCGTGCGATCAACCTGATCCGCCATGCGCTGGGCGACAGTGCGCACGTCCTGCACACCTTGCACGGTGTCGGCTACCGTTTCGATGGTGAAGTGCGGCATTGCCCGAATCACGAGGAAGCCCGTGCCGTCGTGCCGGCGGCTAACGATGCGGTCGATGCCGGCGTGCCCGTGCAGGTCAGCCGCGGGACGGTGCCGGCCGTCGCCGTGTTGCCGGGACCGTCGCCCGTCCCGGGCGATTCGTCCATGGCAGCGCCGATGCCCGAACCGGTAGCTGTATTGCCTGAAGTACCTGCCGCAAAGCGAACTGCCGCGCGCCGTAGGCGTCTGCGGTTGGCCGCCGGGCTTGTCGTCTTGGCGGTGGGCCTCTTCTCCTGGTATGCGCTGCATCGCGCGACGGCCGGGGCGCCGCCGCCTGCTTCGCCAACCCTGGTCGTACTGCCGTTGCAGGTGATCGGCGACGACAAGAACGAAACCGCCTTCGCCGAGGGGCTGAGCGAGGAATTGACCACGAGGCTAGCCCGCATCGAAGGGTTGCGCCTGATCGCGAGCACCTCGGCCTTCCGCGCGCAACACGACGGTTTCGATGCGGAGCAACTGGCTAATCGCCTGCATGCGACACACGCCATCGAGGGCAGCCTGCGCGAGTCCGGCGACAGCTTGCGCATCGACCTGCGCCTGTTCGAAGTACCGAGCGGAAAAACCATCTGGGCGCAGGGCTACGACCGCAAACCCAGTGACATCTTCGCGATCCAGCAGGACATAGCGCAAAACGTGGCCACGGCGCTCTCGCTGCGCGTCGGACTAGTACCGGACGCGGTGAAGGCGCCTGATCCGGAGGTGTTCCGCGAATACCTCGAACTGCGCCATCGCTTCCTCACCCACAACGGCGCGGGCTGGGGCGAAGCGGTAACGGCGTTGGCGGTGCTGGCGGCGCGCGCGCCCGACTTTGCGCCGGTGCAAGGCTTGCAGGCGATGATGCTCGCCGATGGCGACGAGGGTGACAAAGACGACGAAGCCGTGCGCGTGGCCCAGCACACGCTCGCCCTGAATCCCAGCGACAGTTATGCCCATGTCGCCCTGGGCCTGGTCGCTTCGCATCGGCACGACTGGATCACGATGATGAAGGAATGCCGCGTTGCGCTCGCGCTCAATCCGTCCGACGAGTTCTTGCACCTCGTCATCGGCATGACCCTGGCCCGGCTCGGCTACGGCGAGCAGGCGTTGGCGGATTTCCAGGCCGGTTACGCTTCCGATCCGCTCGGCTACTACATCGTATTCAACCTCGGCAGCGAGCTTGATGTGCTTGGCCGCCACGGTGAAGCCAAGCACTATCTCGACATGTTGCCGGCACTGGATCTGGATCGCTCGGGATTCACCGCCATGGCGCGCTGGCGCAACGCCATATTCCGCCATGATCTCGCCGCAGCGCGCGCGTTCGCGGCGCAAATGCCGGAGGACGACGGCGCCAGGAAAGCCTATGCGGCGACGACCGAGGCGGTGTTCGACGCCAGCAAGTGGCCCGCCGCGGAAGCGGCCAACGCCGGGTTCGAAAGCAAGGTCGGTCTTACTGAATTGCGCCGCTTCGATCCGAAGCGGAACGCGCCCGCCCTGCTGGTCGAGTTCGAGTCCACCGAGCAGGACGTCTTCGGTGCAGGAATGTTGTGGGCCGCGGAATTCGCGCCGTTGCGCCATGACCCGGCCTTCCAGGGCTTTCTCAAGCGCATGAATTACATCGACTACTGGAACGCCAACGGCTGGCCGCCGCAGTGCAAGCCGGAAGGTGGCGGCGCGCGCTGCAATTGATGCATGACGCCGTGGCTCCCGGTACGGCGTCCGAAAGGTATTGCGCCGTGGTGTCGCGTGTTCGGCGACACCCCTGGGCGGGTCGGCCCGTGGGTGAATCGGCCTGTGGGTGAATCGGTATGTTCCGGTGACGACTTCACACGAACCGGGTGCGACCGGGATCCCGCCGTTCCCCATGCCGTTGGGCGCCGCCCCGACCAGGCCGTCGCGGTCGTGAGGGCTGCAGTTCCGGAAGCCACCTAACCGAACCATCATGACCCAGGCTATTTCTTGGCGATCCCCTCATTGAACCATCATGACCCGGGCCCCTTGCTGCGCGCAGCTTGTCCCGAGGGCACACGCGGGGTGTGGCCCGCTCCAGCACGGAGGGGAAAACCATGAATACTCGTTTGCACACGGTTGCCGCCTTGACTGCGATCAGCCTGTCGATGCTTGTTTGCCACGGCGCAAAAGCTTGCAGCGCCGCTGATGGGGCGCCTGGACAGATGGCGATGTTGCCGGCCGGTTCGCCGGGTGTCCTGGCCACCAGCGCATCCATGCTCAACGTGGGGGACGCCGTACCGGGCATGACCAATCCCTTGCAGCAGATGGAGCCGATCACGGGCTTGTACACGGTCACCTTTACCGCTGAAGGCAACGCAAGCATTCCCGACGGCAAGGTGATACTCGGCGGTTTGGACACCTGGCATGCCGACGGCACCGAGTTGCTGAATTCCAACCAGACGCCGCTCAGGCAGGCCTTCTGCATGGGTGTCTGGACGCGCACCGGGCCGCAGGATTACCGGCTCAATCACTGGGCGTTGCTCTGGACAACCACCGGCGCGACCTACGTTGGCCCGGCCCAGGTCCGCGAGTACATCCGGCTGAGCCGTGATGGAAACAGCTATGCCGGCAATTTCATCCTGATCCAGTACGCTCCGGACGGCACCACCCAGCTCAGCAAGGCCCTGGGTACCGTCACAGGGACGCGCATCAAGCCGTAGGGGAGTCCAGTGGAAGGCGGTCGCCGGATACGGGTGAACCCGCATCCGGCAGGATCGTCGAATCCGCCGCCGTTCAGCGCGTGCCGACCACCAGCGCAGTGAAATCCTTCACCGGCGCGCCGCGCGGTGCGGGGGCGGCGGCGACCAGCCAGATGCGGTGGGTGGCCTTGTCCAGCGCCATGGTGCGCGCGCCGACCTGGGTGGGCACGTTCGCCACGACGCGGTAATGGTTGGCATCGTCCTCGTGCACGATGGTCAGCGTGCCATCGTGGTTGGAGCTGTAGACCAGTCCCGTGGCGGGGTCGAAGCGGGCAGCGTCCGGACCCTTGCCGATCGCCACGGTGGCGACCTGGTGGCCGTCGTTGGCGTCGGTGACCACCATCAGCTGGTTGTCGCAGACCGAGAACAGGCGGTGCGTCCGGGTGTCGATCGCCAGCCCGCTGGGCGAGTCGCAGGGTGCGAGCTTCCACACGGCGCCGACCTTGTTCGTCTTCGTGTCGATGCGCGCCAGCTCGTTCTTGTCCTCGAGGTTCGCAAACACGTGGCCCTGGCCGTCGCTGACCGCGAACTCCGGGCGGCCGGGCAGGGCGATCTCGGCGATGGCCTTGTCGCTGGCCGGGTCGATCACGCTGGCGTCGCCGCTGTGGCCGTTCATGGTCAGCACGTGGCCGCTGGCCGGATCGAACACGATGGCGTCGGGGCCCTTGCCCGTGATCGGGATGTTGCGCAGGTCTTTCAGCGTATCCAGGTCGATTACGTGGACGCTGTTGGCGGCGCCGTCGCTGACGTAGCCATGGCGCAGCTTCGGCACCAGCGCGATGCCGTGGATGTGCTGCATGCTGGGGATCTCGCCGGCCAGCTTGCCGTCCTTCGTGTCCACCACCATCACGCGGTCGTTGCGGGCGATCAGCAGGTGGTGCGTGGCCGCGTCGATGGTGAGGTAGTCCCAACCGCCGCTGCCGCCCAGCGGATGGCGCTGCAGCACGGCGTAATCCGGCGTGGCGGCGAAGGCCGATGCGGCGACGGCACTGCCGGCGGCGAGGAACAACAGCGAGGCGATGGACTTCATGACGGGCTCCGGCGGGATGATCGACACAGTTCCACCAAGCATGCGCGCCGGATGATTAGCAAACGCTGTGGGCGTTCAGTCCCGCGGGCCCGGCGGCCGGGCCTGCCGCCTGCGCCGGGTAAGGCGCTCGACGGCCAGCGGCAGCAGCGCCAGCAGGGCCAGTGCGCCCATCGGCAGCAGCACCACGGGATGCAGCAGCAGCCCGATGTCGAGCGTGCCGTCGTGGTCCAGCACCGTGCCCAGTCCCGCGCCGATCGAAGTCTCGAACACCAGCGACACAGTGCCGCCCAGCCAGCTGGCGCCCAGGAACAGTCCCAGCGGACAGCGCAGCCAGGCCAGCCCCACGGTGACCGCGCCGAACGGCATCACCGGCACGAAGCGCAGGAACAACGTATAGCTCACCGGGTGACGCTCGAAGCCGTGGTGCAGCCGGGCCGCGAACGGCGGCGGGGGCCGCGTGCCCGCGCCGAAGGCATAGCGGCTGGCGAGAAACAGGATCAGCGAGCCCAGGGTCAGCCCGGCCGAGGAACACAGCGTGCCGTCCACCACGCCGAACGCGAAGCCGCCGGCGAGGATGATCACGATGGTGCCGGGGATGCCGGTGGACATCGCCAGCGCGAGCAGGCCGACGTAGGCCAGCCGACTCAGCCACGGGTGCGCGGCGATGTGCGCGTGCAGCTCGTGTTGATGGGCGACCAGGTGCTGCGGGCTCAGCCGGTCCAGCGCGCCCGAGGCGTACAGCACGATCCCGGCGACCAGCAGCAGGACCAGCGGCAAGGCGGCGCGCAGGCGTTTCAATACGATGCGCCGCGGGCGCCGTAGCTGGCGAGTACGTCGCGCGCCTCGTCGCGCAGGATGTCGCGGCGTACCGCGATACCGCGGCGCACGAGCTCGCCGATCCAGTCGGCGGGCAGCGGGCCCTCGTCGAACTCGGTGAGTTCCTCGACATCCTCGGCGCGCGCGCCGATCAGCAGTTCGTCGATGCCGGCCCACACCGTGGCGCCGTAGCACTGGCAGCAGGGCTGGGCGCTGGTGGCCAGCATGTAGCGGCCACCGTCGGCATTGAGGCGGAAGCTGGCGAGGCGCTGCTGCGCGCTCATGTAGGCCAGCATCTCCGCGTGCGCCACCGAGCAGGTCTGCGGCACCACGCGGTTCACGCCCACCGACACCACGCGGCCCTCCCCATTGAACACCGCGGCTCCAAACGGGCCGCCGGGGCCGTGCTCGATGTTGCGGCGTGACAGCGCGATGGCGAGGCCCACGCGCTCCTCATCGGTGACGTAGCGGCGCGTATCGTCGACGAACTCGTCGACCCATGGCGGCAGGGTGAGGTGGATCTGGCGCGGCAGGAACATCGCGCTCAGACCTTCGCCGCCCAGGTGTCGCGCAGGCTCACCACGCGATTGAATACCGGCGCCTCGGCACGATGGTCGACGCGGTCGGTCACGAAATAGCCCAGTCGCTCGAACTGGTAGTGTTGCTCCGGCGCGGCCTGCGCCGCGGCGGGCTCGACCCAGCCCCGCACCACGCGCTTGGCCTCGGGATTGATGTGCGCGGTCCATGGCCGACCGTCGTCCTCGGCGTCCGGCGCGGCCACGTTGAACAGGCGATCGTAGACGCGCACCTCGGCGTCCACCGCGTGCGTGGCGCTGACCCAGTGGATGGTGCCCTTCACCTTGCGGTCGGCGCCGGGCAGCCCGGCGCGCGATTCGGGGTCGAGCGTGCAGCGCAGCTCGGTGACGTTGCCGGCGCCGTCCTTCAGCACCTCCTCGCACTTCACGATGCCCACGCCGCGCAAGCGCACTTCGCCGCCGGGCACCAGGCGCTTCCAGCCCTTGGGCGGCACCTCGGCGAAGTCTTCGCGCTCGATCCACAGCTCGCGCGCGAACGGAATCTCGCGCATGCCGAAGCTTTCGTCCTTGGGGTGGTTCGCGAACGTGAGCGTTTCCGCGTGGCCTTCCGGCAGGTTCGTGATGACCAGTTTCAGCGGATCGAGCACGGCCATGCGACGCGGCGCGGCGGCGTCGAGATCCTCGCGCACGCAGTTCTCGAAGATCGCATAGTCGATCACGCTGTTCTGCTTGGACACGCCCACGCGCTCGATCAGCAGGCGGATGCCGGCGGCGGTGAAGCCGCGCCGGCGCAGGCCGCGCAAGGTGTTCATGCGCGGATCGTCCCAGCCGTCCACGAAACCTTCGTTCACCAACTGCGCCAGCTTGCGCTTGCTGGTGATGCAGTAGCTGAGGTTCAGTCGCGAGAACTCGATCTGGCGCGGCTTGGCCGGCTTCGCCTCCAGCCCGGCGGCGACCACCGACTGCCACAGCTCGGGATGGTTCGGCAGGTCGACCTTGTCCACGCACCAGTCGTACAGCGGGCGGTGGTCCTCGAATTCCAGCGTGCACAGCGAATGGGTGATGCCTTCCATCGCGTCCGACAATGCATGCGCGAAGTCGTACATCGGGTAGATCGGCCAGGCATCGCCGGTGTTCTGGTGGGTGACCTTGCGGATGCGGTACAGCGCCGGGTCGCGCAGGTTGATGTTGCCCGCGGCCATGTCGATCTTCGCGCGCAAGGTCTTCGCGCCATCGGCGAACTCGCCGGCGCGCATGCGGCGGAACAGGTCGAGGTTCTCCGCGATGGAACGCTCTCGGTGCGGCGAGTTGCGGCCGGGCTCGGTGAGCGTGCCGCGGTATTCGCGCATCTCCTCCGCGTTGAGGTCGTCCACGTAGGCGAGACCGTCCTCGACCAGCTTCAGTGCGGCGTGGTAAAGCACATCGAAATAGTCGGAGGCGTGGCGCAGGTTGTGCCAGTCGTAGCCCAGCCAGCGCACGTCGTCCTTGATGCCCTGGACGAACTCGGGGTCTTCCTTGCCGGGGTTGGTGTCGTCCAGGCGCAGGTTGCACCAGCCGTTGAACTCGCGGGCAATGCCGAAGCTCAGGCAGATCGCCTTGGCGTGGCCGATGTGCAGGTAGCCGTTCGGCTCGGGCGGGAAGCGGGTGTGGATCGCCACATGCCTGCCCGCGGCCAGGTCCTCGCGGACGATCTGGCGGATGAAGTCGCGCGGGCCGTCGGCCGGCGCGGCGGCGGTGGCGGACTCGGCGGGGCTGGACGGGCTCGACATGAAGCGACTCGCGGACTGGCGAAAGAATCCGCGAAGTTTACCTTGTCCCCGCTGGCGACCGAAGGTACGGGGCTGGACGACTCAGTGCGCCGCGATTTCCGCCGGGTTCGCGCAGACCTGGTTGCGGCCCTGCGCCTTGGCCAGGTACAGCGTGACGTCGGCCTGCTTGATCCAGGCTTCCACGTTGGCGTGCCGCGGCCCGACCTCCGCCACGCCGAGGCTGAGCGTGCACGGCTGCACGGACGAGCCGTCGCCGCGGCCGATCCGCTCGACCCGCTGGCGGATCCGCTCGGCCACCTCGCGGGCGCGTTCGAGGCTGGTCTCCGGCAGCACCACGCCGAATTCGTCGCCGCCGAGGCGGCCGGGCGTGTCCACGCTGCGCAGGCTCTCGCGCAGCACCGCGGCGATCTCCTGCAGCAGGGCATCGCCGGCGGCATGGCCGTGAAGGTCGTTGACCTGCTTGAAGCCGTCGATGTCGAGCAGGATCAGCGTGGCCGGCCGCTGGTTGCGCAGGTAGCGGTGCATCTCGTGCGCGGCCGTTTCCAGCCAGTGCGCGCGGTTCGCGAGGCCGGTGAGCGTGTCGGTGCGGTTGAGCTGCTCCAGCAGGCGGTTCTGCTGGCGGATGCGGCGGCCGAACTTGAAGTTCACCGTGCTCAGCCAGACCGGATAGATCGCCATCATCGGGATGCAAGCGACGATGTCGAACATGTCGCTGGTCGGCTGCCAGGCGAAGCCGGTCAGCCATGCGACCAGTGCGCAGGCCGCGATCTGCAGCAGCAGCGCACGCAGCAGCACCCGCCAGCCGCCGGCGCTGATGCGGTCCATCGCCATCATCGAGGCCAGCATGACGCAGGGCAGCAGGTTGAACCGCATCACCGCGATCCACGTCCCCAGCATGACCGAGTCGGTCATCAGGTTGAACTGTTCGTGTCGCACCGGTCGCGTGGCGCGCGCGGCATGCAGCCAGGCCAGGTGCGGCCACAGCAGGCCGTTGACGAGCAGCAGCGACCACAGCCAGGCCGGCGCCTGCTGCTGGTACAGCACGGCCGCCACCGGCAGCATGCCCAGTCCCAGCCCCAGCGTGCGCAGGCGATGGGCCAGGCTCACGAACCTCAAGCCTTCGTCGCGCTTGCCCATAGGCTGGCCATCCCCCGTGTCGCCTTGCGGCGCTACCGGCGCCGCTGGCGCGACGATAGAGCAGATGGCCGCCACGCCGCTACTGGGGCGCCGCGGGGCTTGCTGTCGGCGTGCGGCGGGGCTAGCGTGCGACTCATGCATACCGTCTACCGCGCCGAAAACCTGTTCGATGCGCACCTGGTGAAGGATGCGCTGGAGCATGCGCAGATTCCCGCCTTTATCGCCGGCGAGTACCTCACCGGCGGAGTGGGCCAGCTGCCGGCGCTGGACTATCTCGCGGTGATGGTGCCCGACTCCAGCGTGGACGTCGCCGAGGGTATCGTGCGCGAGGTCGAGGCGCAGCTGGCCGAGGCGCGCGAGGCCATGCGCGAGCTGGGCGACGACGATGCGGCGGACGATCCGTTGATCGTGCCCTGTTGAGTCGCACGGTGTCCGCCTTTGCTACCGATGCGCCGAGGACGGCGCGCCACGTCGCGTGGCGCATGGCCGCCGGCCCGTCCACCACTGGCATCCGGCTCGGCGCATTGCGTCCGGCGCCGCGGCAAGCCCGATTCCGACGATGGAGGACACGATGCACGCATTCGCCGAGCTGATCCGCACCGTGCCGGACTTTCCCCAGCCTGGCGTATTGTTCCGCGACGTCAGCCCGCTGCTGGCCGACGCGCGCGGCTTCGCCGATTGCATAGCCGCGCTGGCCGCGCCGTGGCGCGCGGCCAGCGTGCAGGCGGTGTGCGGCATCGAGGCGCGCGGCTTCATCTTCGGCGCCGCGCTGGCGCAGGCGCTGCACGCGGGTTTCGTGCCGCTGCGCAAGCCGGGCAAGCTACCGCCGCCGGTGCTGGCGGTGGACTATCAGTTGGAATACGGCAGCGACCGGCTGGAGGCGCGCAGCGATGCATTGCAACGCGGTGAACGCGTGCTGCTGGTGGACGACGTGCTGGCCACCGGCGGCACGCTGGCCGCGGCGCAGACGCTGGTCGAGCGCTTCGGCGCCGAGCTCGCGGGCGCGGCCGTGCTCATCGAGCTGGAAGCCTTGCGCGGGCGCGAGCGCTGGCGCGGCGGCCAGCCGCTGCATGCGCTGCTTCGTTACTGATCGCCGTGCCGCCAGCCAGTGCCGGCGGCACGATGGAGATGCCCATGATCGGCATCGGTGTCCGGAAGCGGCGCCAGCCTCATCGCCACGAGACCTTGCCGGCGCGCGGACAGGCGCTGCTGCCGACGCCGGCGCACGGCATGCAACCGCGGGGCGGCTACTGCGGGCTGGATGGCGCCGGCGCGCCCTGTCCGGCGGGCATGGCGATCGACGTCACGTAGAACAGTTCGCAGGCGCCGTCGCCGGTATCGTCGCGGGTCAGCGAGGTGCGCCAGTGCCAGCCGTCGGCGCGGTCGGCGTCCACCAGGTAGCCGTCCAGCGCCACCAGCTGGCCCACCCGCGCGCGTCCCAGTGCGCGGCGCACGCCTGCATCGGCGGGGATCAGGTGCATGTTCGCGCTGTGCGTCTCGATCTCGCGGCGCGGGATCGGGAACTGCCGCACGTGCCAGTAGTAGAAGCGCGCCGACTGCGTGATGTCGATCTGCTTCAGCACGGCACTGTCGGACATGCGCCCCCAGCCCAGCGCGAAGTCTTCGGGCACCAGCGCGGCGCCGGTGTCGAAACGGTAGCGTGCGGTGGACAGCACGCGCGCGGTGAGATCGAACCGCGCGCGTGGAACGAGCGTGAAGTCGCCCACGAGGATAGTCGCCATGGACGCCTCCAGCGGCGTCTGCACGGGATCGTCGGGCGCCAGCACGCCCGGCGGCGGATGCAGCGGCCGCGCCTGCCACCACGACCAGCTGCCCCACAGCGCCAGCAGGGCGGCCGCGACCAGCCAGGAGCGACGCATTCAGTCGAAATCCGCGGCCAGCGTGTCGCGCTGCTCGGGCGTCAGCGCCGCCTCGACCGGCATCGCCGGCAGCGTGCAGGCCAGCGTCACCGGCGCGCCCGCCTTCCACGCCGCAACGCGCGCCGCGGCCAGCGGGAAGCGCAGGAAGTGCACCGCGGCGGTCTTCTCCTCGTTGCTGCGCTCCATGTCCTCGTCGGCCACCGCGACGCACGGTGCGTGGCCTTGCACGGTCAGCACGATCGCGTGCTCGATGCCGCGCAGGCGCACCAGTTCGCGTTTGCGCTGTTCCACGTCGTCGTACTCGATCAGCAAGGTGGCCTTGAGGTTGTCGCCGTCGGGGATCAGCGGGTTGTAGGCGTCCAGCTCGTCCTGGATGCCGGCCGGCTCGAAGATGCGTTCGATGCGCAGCATCTCCTGCACCTGGTACTGGATGCTCAGGCGATCCTCGAAGATCAGCGTGAGGTGCCCGCCCAGGTGCACGGTGCGCTGTTTCTTGTGCGCCATCACGCGGGCACGGAACTCGGCGCGCTCCAGCGCGTAGTTTTCCAGGCTGAGCAGGTCATCGCGTTCGAGTGGGTCCATGATCTTTGATCAGAAGTGAGGGAAGAGAAGTGGGAAGTGAGAGAGGGCAAAAGCAGGAGCGGCGCAGCAGGTGGCGAGGCTTTCCCTCGCTTCTCACTCCTCTCCACTCACTCCTCTAAATGCCGTAGGCCTTGCGCAGCAGGCTGAGCGGGTGCTCGGCCTGCGGCTGGTCGCCCAGCCCGTGCGCGATGTGCCCGCCGGCCATAGGGCAGTCGCTGGTGAAATGCGCGGGCTCGGCCTGCGCCACGCGATTCTCCACCGGCTTGGCCAGCTTGCGCGACAGCGCGTAGGTCTGGTGCTTCACGCCGTAAGTGCCGTCGTGGCCCGAGCAGCGCTCGATGGTGACGATCTCGGTGTCGGGCACCAGTTGCAGGATCTCGCGCGTCTTCGGGCCGATCTTCTGCACGCGCTGGTGGCAGGGTACCTGCCAGGCGACCTTGCCCAGCGAGGTCTTGAAATCGGTTTGCAGCAAGCCGGCCTTGTGGCGCTCGGCGAGGTATTCGAACGGGTCGAAGAAGCGTTCGCGCACCAGCGCCACGTCGGCGTCGTCGGGGAACATCAGCGGCAGCTCCTGCTTGAACATCAGCACGCAGGAGGGGATCGCCGCGGTGAAGTCCCAGCCCTCGCGCGCCATCCGGGTCAGCACGGGGATATTGCGTTCCTTGTACTTGCGCACGGTGTCGAAGTCGCCCAGCTCCAGCTTGGGCATGCCGCAGCAGCTTTCCTGTTCGACCAGCTTGTGCGGGATCGCGTTGTGCGCCAGCAGCGCGGCGAGGTCTTCCACCACGCCCGGTTCGGAATGGTCGCAGTAGCAGGTGGCGAAGATCGCCAGCTTGCCGCTCGTGCGGCCAGCCGGTACCGCATCGCCGCGCCCGTCGAGCTTCTTCAGCCGCTTGCGCGCGGTGGGTACGTGGTATTCGGGCACGCGGGCATCGGCATCCACGCCCAGCGTCTTCTGCAGCAGCTTGCGCGCAGTCTTGTTGCGGTTGGCGGCGTTGACCATCTCGACCACCACCGGGATCGAGGCGAGCTTGCCGACGGCCCGCGTGTTGGACAGGATGCGCGCCGACAGCGGCGCGCCGTGCTCGCGAAACTCGACTGCCTTGGCGCGCAGCATCAGGTGCGGGAAGTCCACGTTCCAGGGATGCGGCGGCGTGTACGGACACTTGGTCTGGTAGCAGAGGTCGCACAGGTAGCACTGCTCGACCACCTTCGGGTAGTCGGCCTTGGCCACGCCGTCGATCTCCATCGTCTTCGATTCGTCGATCAGGTCGAACAAGGTGGGGAAGGCATGGCACAGGCTCACGCAGCGGCGGCAGCCATGGCAGATGTTGAACACGCGTTCCAGCTCTGCCTCGAGCGCCTTGGCGTCCCAGAATGCGGGATCGTCCTGGCCCAGCGGATGCCGGGTGGGCGCTTCGAGGTTGCCTTCGCGATGATCGGCCATGGTCGTGTCCGGCAGCGAACATACCTTGCAGGGGCGGCTTCAGTCGCGAGTTTGCCTTGCTTCACGGTACGCCATCGCGGCTGAAGCCGCTCCTACGGGCGAGGTAGGGCGGTGCGAGTCAGCCCAGCTCGTTCAGCGACTTGGTGAAGCGGTTCGCATGCGAGCGCTCCGCCTTGGCCAGGGTCTCGAACCAGTCGGCGACTTCCTCGAAGCCTTCCTCGCGCGCGGTCTTGGCCATGCCCGGGTACATGTCGGTGTACTCGTGGGTCTCGCCCGCGATCGCGCTCTTCAGGTTGGCATGGGTTTCGCCGAACGGCAGGCCGGTGGCCGGGTCGCCGCATTGTTCGAGGTATTCGAGATGGCCGTGGGCGTGGCCGGTCTCGCCTTCGGCGGTGGAGCGGAACACGGCGGAAACGTCGTTGTAACCCTCCACGTCCGCCTTGGCGGCGAAGTAGAGGTAACGGCGGTTGGCCATGGATTCGCCGGCAAACGCGTCTTTCAGACTCTGCTCGGTCTTCGAGCCTTTCAGCTTGCTCATGACATCACCTCGTGGCGTCGGGCTGGGAGGGCAATGCGGGAGCGACTTGGTGGCCGCGACTCCCCGAGCCTAGCGCTGCGGCAGCTTTCGTTGAAATTGATTGTGCTTATCAGGACGATCGTTTCGGGCTATCGCGACGCGGCTTCGCGGGCGTGGCCGTCGCGACCGCCGGCGTGACCGCGTCGTGCGGGTCGAGCAGGCCCTTCGGCAGTTCGCGGAACAGCCCGGCGAGCTGCTTGAGGAAGCCGCCCATCGCCGAGCTCTTGCGCCACAGCATCGCGATGCGCCGGCTCGGCGGGTGGCTGCCGCGGAACTCGATCAGCTGCACGTTCGGCGCCTGCGCCACCGGCGGCTTCACCGCCAGCGTGGGCAGCAGGGTGATGCCCACGTCGGCGGCCACCATCTGGCGCAGCGTTTCCAGGCTGGTGGCGCGGAAGCCGCTCTTCTCGCCCGCGCCGGCGAGATGGCAGACCTCCAGCGCCTGGTCGCGCAGGCAGTGGCCGTCCTCCAGCAGCAGCAGGCTCTGGTCGCCGAGGTCGGCCAGCTTCAGCGAGGAGCGCCGCGCCAGCGGATGCGATTGCGGCACGGCCAGCAGGAACGGTTCCTCGAACAGGAACTCCACATGCAGGCTGTCGTCGTGCACCGGCAGGGCGAGGATGCCGGCGTCGAGTCGCCCTTCGCGCAGGCGGCGCAGCACTTCCTCGGTCTTCTCCTCCACCAGCAGCAGTTCCAGCCGCGGGAAGCGTTCGCGCACCCGCGGCACCACGTGCGGCAGCAGGTAGGGACCCAGCGTGGGGAAGATGCCCAGCCGTACCGTGCCGGATTCGGGGTCCAGCGTGCGCCGCGCGATACCCTTGATCTGCTCGACCTCGTTCAGCACGTCGCGGGCGCGGGCCACGATTTCGCGACCCACGTCGGTGAGCAGCACCTTGCGCGGCGTGCGCTCCACCAGCGCCACGCCCAGTTCCTCCTCCAGCTTCTTGATCTGGGTGGACAAGGTGGGCTGGCTGACGAAGCAGGCCTCCGCCGCGCGGCCGAAATGGCGCTGCTCGGCGAGGGCCACCAGGTAGTGCAGGTCGCGCAGGTTCATGGCGTCCTCTCCATAGATTTGGACTATGAAAGACGATACTAGCCATTGAGTCGCCTTGTGCAAGCAAGGATCTCCCCGGCGTCGACATGTCTTATGGCACTGTGTGGAAAGTCATGTGCCGCCTAGCGTGACGGGTTCCTGTACACACCCGGGGGAACCCCTCATGCGTCGTCTTGTCCGTCCTCTCCTGTTCACCGCGCTGGCCACCGGCTGCGGCCTGGCCTTCGCCGCCGGTGCCGACCAGGCACCCACGGGCCGCCTGCCGTCCTGGGCGGTGCCGCAGTCCTACCAGATCGCGTTCAAGGTGGATCCGGCGCAAACCGACTTCTCCGGCACCACCACGATCAAGGTGAAGCTGGCCAAGGCCTCCGACCACGTGTGGCTGGACGGTGCCGAACTGAAGGTGTCGAAGGTGACGGTGACCGACGCCGCGGGCAAGACGCACGCGGCGAAGTACGTGGAAGCCGACCCCAAGGCGGGCGTGGTGCGCGTGGATTTCGGCAGCACGTTGCCGGCCGGCGAGATCACGTTGAAGTTCGAGTACACCGCGCCGCTCAACGCGCAGCTGCAGGGCCTGTACAAGGTCACCGCCAAGGGCCAGCCCTACGCGATGACGCAGATGGAGCCGATCAGCGCGCGCTACGCATTCCCGAGCTTCGACGAGCCCGGCTTCAAGACGCCGTTCGACATCTCGATCACCCTGCCGGACAACCAGGTCGCGGTGGCGAACACGCAACAGGTCAGCGAGAAGCCGGCGGGCAAGGGCTGGAAGACGGTGAACTTCGCGCAGACCCTGCCGCTGCCGACCTACCTGGTGGCGTTCGCGGTGGGTCCGTGGGACATCACCCCGACCGCGGAAATCTCGCCCGACGCCTACCGCAGCAAGCCGCTGCCGCTGCGCGGCATCGCCGCCGCCGGCGAGGCGCACCGCATGAGCCACGTGATCTCCGAGACGCCGAGCATCATCCACGCGCTGGAGAACTACTACGGCTTCGGCTATCCGTGGGACAAGCTGGACGTGCTCGCCGCGCCGGACTTCTCTGCCGGTGCGATGGAGAACGCGGGCCTGGTCACGTTCCGCGACTGGCTGCTGCTGCTCGACAAGGATTCGCCGGCGCGCAACGTGCGCGGTTCCTTCAACGTCACCGCGCACGAGCTGGCCCACCAGTGGACCGGCGACACCGTGACGCTGGCCTGGTGGAACGACATCTGGCTCAACGAGGCCTTCGCCACCTGGATGCAGCAGAAAGTCACCGAGGAAGTGCATCCGGAATACCGCGCCGACCTCGACCGCGTGCGCGGCGCGCAGGGCGCGATGGGCAACGACAGCCTGGTCAGCGCGCGCAAGATCCGCCAGCCGATCACCGGCAACGGCGACATCGAGACCGCGTTCGACGGCATCACCTACCAGAAGGGCGCCGCCGTCATCGGCATGTTCGAGAACTACGTGGGCGACAAGACGTTCCAGAAGGGCATGCGCGCCTACATCCAGGCGCACAAGTTCGGCAACGCCACCGCGGACGATCTGGTCAACGCGATCGCCACCGCGGCGGGCAAGGGCGACGCGTTCAAGCGCGCGTTCAAGAGCTTCCTCGACCAGTCCGGCGTGCCCTACGTGCAGACGAAGCTGGAGCACAAGAACGGCCAGACCGTGCTGGAACTGAAGCAGGATCGCTACCTGCCGCTGGGCAGCCATGGCGATGCCTCGCGCATCTGGGGTGTGCCGGTGTGCGTGCGCTACGGCACTGCTGACGGAAGCAAGGTGGCCTGCGACATGCTCGACAAGGCGACCGGCTCGATCGTGCTGGCCGGCGCCAGCAATCCGACCTGGGTGATGCCGAACGCGAACGCCGCCGGCTACTACCGCTTCAGCCTCGACCAGGGCGAGCTGGCCGTGCTGGTGAAAGAGGTCGCCAAGCTCAGCGACGCCGAGCAGCTCGCCTATGCCGACGCGATCGGCGCCAGCTTCCAGCATGGCGATCTCGATGCCGGCCAGGTGCTCGCCGCGTTGAAGCCGCTCACCCAGTCGAAGACGAGCCAGGTGTTCACCGCACCGCTGGGACGCGTGAGCTGGATCTACCACCACGTGGCCAAGACCGACGCCCAGCGCGCCCGCGTCGCGGATTGGGTGCAGGCCGCCTACCTGCCGAAGCTCGAAGCGCTGGGCTACCAGCGCAAGCCGGGCGAGTCGGAGGACGATTCGCTCCTGCGCAGCACGCTCGCCGGCGCGCTGGCCTTCGACTACAAGCTGCCCGCGGTGCGTGCGGCCCTGCTCCAGCAGGGCGAGGCGGCGCTGAAGAAGAAGGCCGACGGCCGCCTCGATCTCGCCGCCGCGAACCCCGACCTGCTCGGCGACGCGCTGGGCGTGGCGGTGCAGACCCAGGGCAAGAGCGCGGTCGATGCGCTGATCGCCGAACTGCCGCAGACCAGCGATCCCGCGTTGCGCAACGGTATCCTCGGCGGCCTGGCCAGCGTCGAGGACCCCGCGCTCGCCGAACAGGTGCGCGACTTCGCGATCAGCAAGCCGGTCAAAGTGGGCGAGATGGCCTCGCTGCTGCGCTCGGGCCGCGACACCGAAGCCCAGCGCGATGCGATGTGGACCTGGTTCGCCGGCCACTACCCGCAGATCCTCAAGCGCACCGGCAGCTTCGCGGGCGGCTACCTGCCGATGCTGGCCGCGGGCGGCGGCTGCTCCAGCGCCGAGGCGCAGCGCCTGCAGGCGTTCTTCAAGCCGCGCATGAACGATGCCGCCGGCATCTCGCGCGGCCTGGCGCAGACCACCGAGTCTATCGAGCTGTGCGCGGCGCTGCAGGCCAAGCAGGATCCGGCCTCGATCCTGCGCTGATCGGTTTGCGTCATGGATGCGACAAGCCCCGCCTCGGCGGGGCTTGTCGTTTGTGGTGGCCCGCCGACGCAAGTCGTAGCATGGGCGGAAATTCAACGCACCGACATCGTCTACAGGGGGACGGATGATCGAGCTGGAAATCCAGGCGCTCGCGCTGCAACGCGAGGGCCTGCTCATCGAGGTTGGCCGCCTGGCGGCCGCGAACGGCTTCACCCTGCTGCGGCAGCGCCTGGCGCAGGACCCCCATGGCACGCTGCTGAGCATGGTGGTGCGCGGTTCGTGGTTCAAAAAGCGCGCGTTGCGCCAGGCACTGGAAGGCTGCGACCGGCTCATCAGCTTCGAACTGGCGCCCGCCGTCGAGGGCGAGGCGCGCGCGCATTTCGCCGCCACCAGCAAGGTCACCAGCGGCTACGTGCCGCCGCCGGCACCGCCGCCCGAGCCGGCATCCGTTCCGGAGCGGGATGCCGCGCCCGCGCCGGCCGCGAGTGCGGAGGCCGAAGTCGCCATCGCGGCGGCTCCGCAGCCCGCACCGGAAACGGAAACGTTCGAGGAACTGGTGGTCCGCCGTCCCGCGCCGCCGCCCGCACCGACCGAGCCGGAGCCCGAACCCTACGTCGAACTGCCGGAACTGGCGGCCGACGAGGCGGCGGTCGAACAAGCGCTGGCTGCGCTGGAGCAGGAATACCCGCGCATCCTGCCGCGCCTGCTGGCGCTGGATCGTGGCGTGCAGCCGGGGGCGCGCGCCGCCACGTTGCAGCTGGCCGGGCAGCGGGTGGGCGCGTGGGTGTTCGCGCGCGAATATTCGCTGGACACCGGGCTCGCGCTAGCCGCTGCACTTTCCGCTCTCGCCGTGCCGGCGCTGCATGCCTTCGCCGAGGCGGAGCTGCAGGATGGCCAGCTGCATATCCGGCACAGCGCGTTGTGCGCCGAAGACGGCCATTCCGGCTGCGGCTTCTATGGCGGCTTCCTGGAAGGCCTGCTAGTGCCGGCCCTGGCGCGGCGCAGCCTGTCGGTCTTCCCGGTCTGCTGTCGCAGCTTCGGCGCCGACGAGTGCGTGCTGGCGGTGTCGGACTGAGCCGGGCGACCGGGCCGTTCCGCGGCATGCGGATGGCATGTTCTACTTGTTGTTGCCGGCCGCGCGGCATCCAGGGAGAAACGCATGCTTGCTCGACTGATAGCACTGCTGGGTCTGTGCCTGCTGCTGGCCGCGCCGTTGCCGGCGCAGGACGTGCCGCCACCCTTGCGCGACTGGCAGGGCTGGGTGCTGCACGACGCGCCGCAGCATGCCTGCCCGTTCCTCGCCAACCAGTCGCCGGGCGCGGACAGCTACCAGTGCACCTGGCCCGGCCGGCTGGCGCTGGATGCCGGCAAGGACGGCGCGCACTTCAGTCTGGACGTACACGTGGACGCGCCCGGCTGGGTGGCACTGCCGGGCGACGAGCACGCCTGGCCGCAGGCGGTGACCTCGAACAACCAGCCCGCCGTGGTGCTGCAGCACGACGACCAACCGATGCTGTGGCTGGCGCCCGGTGACTACCAGTTGCGCGGCACGCTGCCGTGGTCGGAGCGGCCCGCGCGCCTGCGCGTGCCCACGGAAATCGGCCTCGTCGCGCTCAGCGTGGACGGCGCGGCGGTGGCACGCGTCGAGCGCAACGGCGACGAACTCACCCTGGGCGAAGCCGCCGCCGCGCAGCGCGTCGCCGATGCCTTGTCGCTGCGCGTCTACCGTGAGCTTGGCGACGGCCTGCCCGCCATGCTGCTGACGCAGCTGCAACTCGACGTGGCCGGCAGCGCGCGCGAAGTCGTGCTCGGCCCGGCCTTGCCCGCGGGCTTCGTCGCCACCGTGCTAGCCGGCGACCTGCCGGCCAAGCTTGAAAGCGACGGCCGCCTGCGCGTGCAGCTGCGGCCGGGACACTGGCTGCTGACGTTGACTGCGCGCGCCATCGCGCCGCTGGAAAAGGTGGCGCTGAAACTGCCCGCCGCGCCTTGGCCGCGGCAGGAAATCTGGAGCTACCGCGACGACCCCGCGCTGCGCGGCAGCCGCGCGGAGGGGCAGGGCATCGACGCCGCGCAGGCCGGCGTGCCCGACGACTGGAGCGACCTGCCCGCGTTCGCGCTGAACGACGGCACGGGCCTGACCATCACCGCCGGCGCGCGCGGCGACGAAGGCGGCAAGGGCGACCAGATCCATCTGCAACGCGAGATGTGGCTGGACTTCGACGGTGGCGGCTTGCGCACGGCCGATCATCTCAGCGGCGAACTGCGCCACCACCAGCGGCTGGACGTGACCGCGCCGTGGCAACTGCAGCGCGCCAGCGAGGGCGGCACCCCGCTGCTGGTCAGCAAGGGCGGCGATGGCCGCAGCGGCGTCGAACTGCGCACGCGCAAACTCGATCTCGACGCCGGCCTGCGCTTGTCCGTGCACGGGGGCGCGATCCCCAGCTCCGGCTGGCGACTGCCGCTGGAAGGCATCAGCGCCAGCCTGCACCTGCCGTTCGGCTATCGCCTGATCGCGGCGTCCGGTGCGGACCGCGCGCCGGATACGTGGGTGGCGCAATGGAGCCTGCTCGACCTGTTCGTGCTCGCGCTGGTCGCCTTGCTGGCCGGTCGCCTGCTCGGCTGGCGCTGGGCTGTGCTGGCGGCGCTTTATCTCGCGCTGGGCCGCCATGAAAGCGGCGCGCCGCTGTGGACGCTGGCCATGGTGTTGCTGCTGGCGCTGCTGCTGCGTGCCTTGCCGGATGGACGCCTGCGTGTCGCGGCGCGCGGCGCCGCCATCGCGGTGTTCGCGCTCGCCGTGTTGTGGAGCCTGCCGTTCGCCGCACGGCAATTGCAGTACGCGCTACATCCGCAGTTGGAGGGCGGGCAGTTCGTGCATGAGGAATATGTCCAGCCGCCGCCGAAGACCATCCGGCAGACAACGCCGCCTCCGGTGGAGGAGGTTTCCAACGATGCGGCGGTGCCAGCACCGCCAGCGCCTCCGTCGGCAGCGCCAGCAGCGCTAGCAGTGTTGCCGCCGCCGTCTGAACCCATGAAACAGCCTTCTCCGCGCGCACGCACCAAGGCGACGCAATATCTTTCTTCGGTCGTCGTGACTGCGAATGCGTTGCAAAGCTCCGGCCTCGACGATTTCGACAGCCGCAGCACGATCCAGGCTGGTGCGGGCACGCCGGGCTGGGATCAAGGTAACGACTACCAACTCGGCTGGTCCGGCCCGGTGACTGCGGAACAAACCACGCGGCTGCTGATCGCGCCGCGCTGGCTGGTGCGGCTGCTGCGCGTGGCGATGGTCGCCATGCTGGCGGCGTTGCTGGCGAAGCTGCTCGCTAGCCTGCGCCCGTGGCGCCTGCCTTGGACCGCTGCACGCGGCGCCGGCGTGGCCGGTGCGCTGCTGCTCGCCGTCGCGCTGCTGCCTTCGATTTCGCACGCGCAGAGCTTGCCGAATCAACAACTGCTGGATCAGTTGAAGGCCCGCCTCACCGAAGCGCCGAAGTGCGCGCCCGCCTGCGCCAGCGTGGCGCAGGCGCAACTGCAGGCCAGCGGCGACACGCTGGACGTGGCGCTGGAGGTGGCTGCGGGTGCCACCGTGGCCTTGCCGCTGCCGCAACCCGACGCCGCGCTGCAATTGCTCGACGCCAGCGTGGACGGGCATCCCGCCGCGCTGGTTCGCGACGACGACGATGCGCTGCTGCGCCTCGACCGCGGCGTGCATCGCATCGGCCTGCGCTACCGCATCGGCACGGCGGACAGCGCCAGCCTGAACTTCGCGTTGCGCCCGCAGCGGGTGGCGTTCAACGGGCAGGGCTGGTCGCTGGATGGCGTGGACGGCGGACGCATGCTGGGCGACAGCCTCGCGCTGCAACGCGTGCGCGTCGCCGACAACGGCGGCCCGGCGGTGGCCGCGCAGGACTTCCCGCCCTACGTGCGGCTGACCCGCCGCCTGCTGCTGGGCGTGGACTGGCGGGTGGAAAACACGGTCGAACGCATCGCCCCCGCGAATGGCGGCTTCAGCCTCAGCCTGCCGCTGCTGCCCGGCGAACATCCGCAAGGTGATGGCGCGCTGGTGAAGAACGGCCGCATCGACGTCACCTTCAACGCAGGCAGCGACACCGTGCGCTGGACGAGCCGGCTGGATCACGCGGCGAAGCTCGCGCTCACGGCGCCCGCGCTGGGCGAGCGCGCCGAAGTCTGGGAAATCGTCGCCGCGCCGATGTGGCACGTCGATGCGCAAGGCGTGCCGACCAGCGCCAGCGACGTGGGCCTGCGCTTCCAGCCGCTGCCCGGCGAAACCGTGCAACTCGGTTTCAGCCAGCCGGTCGCGGTTGGCGGCGGCAGCCTCGCCTTCGACAACGTGGGCGTGCAAAGCAAGGTGGGCGAGCGCAGCACGGAAACCACGCTCGCGCTCACGGCGCGCAGCACGCGCGGCGGCGAGCACGCGATCGCGCTGCCTGCCGGCGCCGAGCTGCGGGAGGCCAGCCGCGACGGCGAGCCGGTGAACCTGGCCGTGCGCAACGGCAGGCTCGGCCTGCCGCTGCTGCCCGGCGAACACGACTACCAGGTGCGCCTGCGCGAACCGCACGGGATCGCCGCGCGCACACGCACGCCGGCGCTCGCGCTGGAGGCGCCGGTGGCGAACATCGCCGCCGAGCTGGATCTGCCGCAGGACCGCTGGGTGCTGTGGACCTGGGGATCGACCACCGGCCCGGCGGTGCTGTACTGGTCGCAGCTCGTGGTGTTGCTGCTGGTCGCCTGGCTGCTGGCGCGTTACGCGCCCACGCCGCTGCGCTACCGCCACTGGCTGCTGCTGGGGCTGGGCTTCTCCGCATTCGCGTGGGGTGCGTATGCGCTGGTGGCGGCGTGGCTGATCCTGCTCGGACTGCGCGCGCGCTGGTCGCCGCCGGAACGTGTGCGGGGATTCAACCTTGTGCAGCTCGGGCTGGCGCTGCTTACCGTGCTGGCGCTGCTCGTGCTGGTCGCCGCGGTGCCCAAGGGCCTGCTCGGCGTGCCGGACATGCACGTAGCCGGCAACGGTTCCGATGCCTGGCGGCTGCGCTGGTTCGCCGACCAGAGCAGCGGCGTGCTGCCCGTGGGCGGCGTGCTCAGCGTGTCGCTGTGGTGGTACAAGCTGGCGATGCTGGCATGGGCGTTGTGGCTGGCGTTCGCGCTGATCGGTTGGCTGCAGTGGGCCTTCGGCGCATGGACGCACGGCGGCTACTGGCATCGGCATGAGCCGAAGCCGGCAGCGGCGCCGCCACCGCCATTGCCGTCCTCGCCGGGAGAGTCTCCGCGTGGCTGACGTGCGTACCCTGCTGGTCGCCGCCACGGCGCGACTTGGCGAACGCGTCGATGCCGAAGCGTTGCTGCTGCACGTGCTCCGCCAGCCGCGCAGCTGGCTGTTCGCGCATGCCGATGATGCACTGGATACGGACGTTCGGACGGCCTTCGATGCGCTGGTCGCGCGCCGCGCCGCCGGCGAGCCGGTGGCCTACCTCACCGGGCGACGTGGTTTCTGGACGCTGGAGCTGGAAGTGACGCCGGCCACGCTGATCCCGCGGCCGGAGACCGAACTGCTGGTGGAACTGGCGCTGGAACGCCTGCCGCGCGACATGGCTTGTCGCGTGGCCGACCTGGGCACCGGCAGCGGCGCGATCGCGCTGGCGCTGGCCAGCGAGCGTCCGCAGGCGCAGGTCGTCGCCACGGATGCGAGCGTCGATGCGCTCGCGGTGGCGCGTCGCAACGCGCAACGGCTGGGCATAGCCAACGTGCGTTTCGTCCAGGGCGACTGGCTGGCGCCGCTGACGGGCGAACGCTTCGCGCTGGTCGTGTCCAACCCGCCTTACATCGAAGCGGCCGACCCGCATCTCGCGCAAGGTGACTTGCGCTACGAGCCGGCCGCGGCGTTGGCCTCCGGTGCCGATGGTCTCGACGCCATCCGCCGCATCGTCGCCGACGCGTGCGCGCATCTGGAGCCCGGCGGCTGGCTGCTGTTCGAGCACGGCTGGAACCAGGGCGATGCCGCCCGCGCGCTGTTGCGCGAGGCGGGTTACGTGCAAGTGTTCACCGCGCAGGATCTGGAGGCGCGCGATCGGGTGAGCGGCGGGCGCTGGGGAGCCGCATGAACGACGACGCCCCGCTTTTGCGGGGCGTCGTCGCATGACCGGAACAGGCTCTCAGCCCGCGCTGGCGAGGCTGGCGCCGGCGAGCTGCGGGAAGCGGGTGTGGATCGCGTGGCGGATGCCGGGCAGGTCGAGGCCGGCCATGCTCAGTACTTCCTCGCGGCTGCCGTGTTCGAGGTAGGCGTCCGGCAGGCCCAGGTGCAGGATCGGCTTGACGATGCCGTGCGCGGCCAGGCATTCGGCCACGGCGCTGCCCGCGCCGCCGGCGATCGCGTTGTCTTCCAGGGTGACGAAGGCGTCGTGGGTTTTCGCCAGTTCCACGATCAGCGTCTCGTCCAGCGGCTTCACGAAGCGCATGTTGACGAGCGTCGCGTCGAGCTCGCCGGCGATCACCGCGGCGGGCGCCAGCATCGCGCCGAAGCTGAGCAGGGCGAGGCCGTGGCCGCGCCGGCGCAGCTCGGCCTTGCCGATCGGCAAGGTGTCGAGTTCGGGGCGGATCGCGATGCCGGGGCCGGTGCCGCGCGGGTAGCGGATCGCGGCGGGGCCGGCGTACTGGAAGCCGGTCGAGAGCATCATCCGGCACTCGTTCTCGTCGGCCGGCGCCATGATCACGAAGTTGGGCAGGCAGCGCAGGAACGAGAGGTCGAAGCTGCCCGCGTGGGTGGCGCCGTCCGGGCCGACCACGCCGGCGCGGTCGATCGCGAAGGTGACGTCGAGGTTCTGCAGCGCCACGTCGTGGATCGCCTGGTCGTAGGCGCGCTGCAGGAAGGTGGAGTAGATCGCCACCACGGGCTTGGCACCTTCGCAGGCCATGCCCGCGGCCAGCGTCACCGCGTGCTGTTCGGCAATCGCCACGTCGAAGTAGCGCTCGGGATATTCCCTGGAGAAGCGCACCAGGCCGGAGCCTTCGCGCATCGCCGGGGTGATGCCGAGCAGGCGTGTGTCGGCCGCAGCCTGGTCGCACAGCCAGTCGCTGAAGATGTCGGTGTAGGTCGGCCTGGCCGGCGCGTTCTTCTTGACCAGACCGGCCTGCGGGTCGAACGGGCCCACCGCGTGGTACTCGATCTGCGCCTCTTCGGCCGGGGCGTAGCCCTTGCCCTTGGTGGTGATCACGTGCAGCAGCTGCGGGCCGGGCAGGTTCTTCACCGTGCGCAGCGCGGCCAGCAGCTGCGGGATGTTGTGGCCGTCGATCGGGCCGGTGTAATGGAAGCCCAGCTCCTCGAACAGCGTGCTCGGCACGAACATGCCCTTGGCGTGTTCCTCCCAGCGCTTGACGAAACGGCCCACGAAGGACTGTTTCGGGATCGCCCGCTTGGCGCGCTCGCGCACCGCGTTGAGCCGGCGGCTGGCCAGCGCACGCGACATCATCTTGGTCATCGCGCCCACGTTCTCGCTGATCGACATGCCGTTGTCGTTGAACACCACCAGCATGTTCGGTTCGACATCGCCGCCGTGGTTCAGCGCCTCGAACGCCATGCCCGCGGTCATCGCGCCATCGCCGATCACCGCGACGACCTTGCGGTGGTCGCCCTTGTGCTGCGCGGCGATCGCCATGCCCAGCGCCGCCGAGATCGAGGTGGACGAGTGGCCGACGCCGAAGGTGTCGTACTCGCTCTCCTCGCGGCGCGGGAACGGCGCCAGGCCGTCCTTCTTCTTGATCGTGGTGATGCGCTCGCGCCGGCCGGTGAGGATCTTGTGCGGGTAGCACTGGTGGCCCACGTCCCACACCAGGCGATCGGTGGGCGTGTCGAACACGTGGTGCAACGCCACGGTGAGTTCCACCACGCCCAGCCCCGCGCCGAAGTGGCCGCCGGAACTGGCCACGGCCTCGATCAGGTACTGGCGCAGCTCGTCGGCGACGGCGGGCAGTTCCTCGTCGGGGACGCGGCGCAGGTCGGCCGGCGCCTCGATGGCCGCCAGATGGGGGTAGCGTGCAGGATCTTTCATCCGCGTATTGTTGAGCCAGCGGCGGGGCGCGGCAAGGGCGGGGGCCGGGCGCAATCCGGGCGCGTGGGCGCCATCGACCCTGTCAGGCGGCTTGCGGACGCCGGTCCCGCGGCAGGTGGCTGACCAGGAATTCCATCTGGTCGGCCAGGATGTTGCGGTTGGACAGGATCAGGTGCTCCACCCAGCTCGGCCGGTACGGCACGGCCAGCAGCGGCATATGCGCCTGCTGCGGGGTGCGGCTGCCTTTCCTGAGATTGCAGGCCAGGCAGGCGCTGACCACGTTCTCCCATTCGTCGCGGCCGCCCTTCGATACCGGCTGCACGTGGTCGCGGGTCAGCTCGCCGCGGTTGAAGTGCTCGCCGCAGTACAGGCACAGGTGGCGGTCGCGGGCGAACAGCGCGGTGTTGGTGAGTGCGGGGGCGGGGTCGATCGCGTGCTCGTGGCAGTGGCCGGTGCTGGCCACGATGGGGTGCAGGTCAAGCCGGCTCTGCGCGCCCAGCATGCGGTTGTGGCCGCCGTGCACGGTGAGGCAGGGATCGCCCAGCGTCCAGGCCACCGCGCCGCGCACATAGAGGCACACGGCATCCTGCCAGCTGATCCAGTCCAGGATGCGGCCGGCGGCGTCCAGCGACAGCACGCGGGTCGAATATAGGTCGGCCCGGTTCGTGACTTCCATCAGCATGCGGTTCGTCCTTCCTCACAGAAAGAGCGCTGCGGCCATGCAACGGTGCTCGGATGCAGTGCAGCATAGACCAATAAATTGAAAAGTGCGGCCATGGATGGCCGCCCGTGTGATCCTGCGATCAAGGACGATCGCAAAAGTACAGCTAACTCTTTGCGGTCAATCAGATAGGTCCCGTGCCGGGGATTCGCGGACGGGCACGGGCGCTGATATAGTGGTCGTTCATCTGTAGACCCGACGCCGGGTTTGGGAGGGGAAGCCGATGGTGGCAACCCCGGCACGGCGGGGCAGAGGTAAATCACGTGGCTGAAGTTCTTTTCTACGAGCGCCCGGTGCCGCTCAACCGCAACGACCACAAGGATCTGCGCCTCAAGCCGATCCCGAACATGAAGTTCGCGCTGGGCGCGCATTCCGTGCCGCTGACCGGCGTGGAGTTCGGCCTGGCCGCGCGCGACCTGCCGATCGTGTTCGCCGGCAACGACCTCGCCGACGCCGGTCCGGTGGCGCTGCTGGGCCTGCGCCAGAACGAGAACCTGTTCGTCGACGCCGAAGGCCAGTGGACGCCGAACATCTACATTCCCGCCTTCGTGCGTCGCTACCCGTTCGTGCTGGCCGAGAAGCCGGCCGGCCAGGAAGGCGACGACTTCGCCGTGTTCCTCGACGAGGGTTACGAGGGTTTCGGCGCCGAGGGCGATCGCCTGTTCAACGAGGACGGCAGCGATACCGAGCTGCTGAGCCGCGCCGTGGGCTTCCTCGGCGAGTTCCAGCAGCACGTGGCGCGCACCCGCTGGTTCATGGACCAGCTGCGCAAGCACAACCTGCTCGAAGCCCGCAACATGAGCCTGCGCAAGGGCGCGCCGGACAGCCAGGACGGCCACGTGATCAACCTCAACGGCTTGTTCGTGGTCAACGAGGAGAAGCTGCGCCAGCTCGACGAGAAGACCGCCCAGGAGTTCCTGCGCGAGGGCGTGCTCGGCTGGATCTACGCGCACCTGATGTCGCTCAACAACATCGACCGCCTGGGCCAGCGCCTGGGCGAGCGCGAGCAGGCCGAGTCGGGCGCTCCCCGGAACTGAGGCAAGTAGCGTTTCGTGATTGGAAAACGCCGCGACGGGGAACCGTCGCGGCGTTTTCTTTTCTTTTGCGATCGTCCTTGATCGCGAAGATCAAATGGGCGGCCATCCATGGCCGCACTTTTCAATGACCTGAAAGTTGGCGGTAGAGCGCGCTTGCCGGGATCAGTTCGCCACCACCGGAAGCGCGATGTAGCTGGCTTCGCCGGGCGCGTGGTAGATGCGCTGGGTGGCTTTCACGTAGTCCGCCGGCCTGGCCAGGAAGATGTTCGGCACGTAGGTCTGCGGGTTGCGGTCGTACAGCGGGAACCAGCTCGACTGCACCTGCACCATGATGCGGTGGCCGGGCAGGAACACGTGATTCGCGGCGGGCAGGTCGAAGCGGTAGGCCAGCGGCTTGTCCGGAGCCAGCGCTTCGGGTTTGTCCCAGCCGCTGCGGTAGCGGCCGCGGAAGATGTCCATCGCCACCGCGAGCTGGTAGCCGCCCATTTCGGGCTGTTCGGCCACCTGGTCGGGGTAGACGTCGATCAGCTTCACCACCCAGTCGCTGTCGGTGCCGCTGGTGGAGGCGACCAGATGCACCACCGGCGCGCCGGCGATGGTCAGCGGCTCGGTGAGCGGCGCCGTTTCGTAGCTGAGCACGTCGGTGCGGCCGGAGGCCTCGCGCTGGTCGTCGACCAGCCACTGCGACCAGGTGAGGCCGTGGTCGTAGCCGATCGGCTGGATCGGTCGCGCGCGGAACGGCACCGGGTGTGCGGGATCGGAGATGTATTCGTCGTAGGCATTGCCTGCGGCGGGTGCGTCGAAGCCGAGCTGCAGGCCGGGCTCCAGATACAGCGCACGGTCCTTGCGGGCGCAGCCGTTGTCGCAGGCCAGCGGCCAGCGGTCCAGCCGCTGCCATTGGTTGGTGCCGGTCTGGAAGGCGGTGACCGGGGCGAGGTTCGCCTTCGGTGCACCATCCTTGAGGTATTGCGCGAGGAACGGCCGCAGGATGTGCTGGCGGAAGTACTTCGCGGTGTCGCTGCCGAAGCGGATCGCGCCCAGCGCACTGCCTTCCGCGATCTCCTGGCCGTGGTGCCACGGACCCATCACCAGCTTCACCATGTCGCCGGTCTTGTCCTTCGGCTTGATCGCGCGATAGACGGCCAGCGCGCCGTAGATGTCCTCCTGGTCCCACAGGCTGTGCACCAGCATCACCGGCACGCTGAGCGGTTGTGCGGCGAGCACCTTGTCCACCGCCTGCTGCTGCCAGAACGCGTCGTAGGCGGGGTGGGCGAGGATCTTGTTCCAGAAGCCCAATTGCTGCATGCCGTAGGCGTTACCCATCGCGCCGGCGGAGCCGTAGTGCATGAACAAGTCGTACTCGTCGTGGTAATTCGTCCACCACTTGACCTTGTTGTCGCGGCTGGCCTCCTGCTCGTAGATGTAGCTGAGGTTCTGCTCGCGGAAGGCGCCATGGTGGAACCAGTCGTCGCCCATCCAGCCGTCGACCATCGGGTTCATCGGCACCGCCGCCTTCAGCGCGGGATGCGGATGCACCAGCGACATCAGCGGTTCGAAGCCGTCGTAGGAGATGCCGATGGTGGCGACCTTGCCGTTCGACTCGGGGATGTTCTTCACCAGCCAGTCGATGGTGTCGTACGTGTCGGTGGCGTCGTCCACCGGCGTGGGATTGAGCGGGCCGTGCACCGGGCGGTTCATCACGTAGTCGCCCTCGGAGCCGTACTTGCCGCGGATGTCCTGGATCACGCGGATGTAGCCGTCCTCCACGATCACGTCGGCGGCGTTGTCGTAGCCCTGCAGCAGCGGTTCGAGGTGGCCGCTCATGAAGTTGTGGCTGAGCTCGTGGGCGTCGTAGGGCGTGCGCGTGAGCACGATGCCGGCGTGTTGCGCACCCTTGGGGATCAGGATCACGGTGTTGAGCTTCACGCCGTCGCGCATGGTGATCATCACGTCGCGCTCGACGTAGTCCAGGTCGGCGGTGGCCGGCTTGAAGCTGGCCGGCGTCTCGCTGGGGTAGTCGGGGTATTTCGCCTGCGGCGCATCCTGCGCGGGCAGCGCGCCGCTGGCGGCGATCAGCAAGGCGAGCAGCGCAGTCCGCAGCCCCGCAGTGATACGGCGTGATGTCATGGTGATCGATTCCCCTGGAGGACAGGCCAGCCCAGCTTACTGCGCGTGGTCTCGCTCGACCACGATAAGAAAGCCCTAAGCGCGCCCCGGCAAGCTGTGTCCATGATCCTCGACGCTCGGCTACCGCCATTCGCTCGCGCCGGGCTGTTGACGACAGCCGCGGCCACGCTGTTGTGCGCCTGCGCCACCTACCATCCGCTGCCCTTGGGCAAGGGCGAAGGCGCCGCCAGCGCCGCGCAGCTCAGCGTGCCGGCCAGCGCGATGCCGGTGCCGGAACTGGCCACGCATCGCTTCGATCCCGCCGACGGCCTGGACGTCACCGAGGTGGCGATGCTGGCGGTGGCGAACAGCCCCGACCTGAAGCTGCAGCGCGATGCGCTGGGCATCGCCCGCGCGCAGGCCTTCGCCGCGGGGCTGCTGCCCGATCCGCAGCTGGGTTTCGGCGCGGACTTTCCGCACAACTCCGGCGGCGGCCTGACCAAGGCCTACAACCTCGGCCTCAGCGAGGACGTGAGTGCCTTGCTGCTGCGTTCCTCGCGCAAGCACGCGGCGAACGCGCAGGCCGAGCAGGTAAACCTCGATCTCTTGTGGGCGGAATGGCAGACCATCGCGCAGGCGCGCTTGCTGTTCGATCAGGTGCAGAGCCTGCGGGCGCAGCAGGTCGAACTGGACGCCGAGCAGCAGGCGCTGGCGCCGGTGGACCAGGCGGTGCAAGCGGCGCTGCATGCCGGCAACCTCAACTACGACAGCGCCAGTGCGGGGCTCAACGCGATGGCCGACGCGCGCAAGCGTGCAGGCGACAACGCAGTGGCGCTGCACCAGGCCGAAAGCGACCTGCGCCAGCTGCTGGGCCTTGCGCCCACGGCGCCGCTGGATCTGGTGGGTGCGCCGTACAAGGTCGATCCCGACGCCGCGCAGCTCACGGCCGCGCTGGCCGATTTGCCGAAGCGGCGCCCCGACCTGCTGGCGCTGCAGGCCGGCTACCGCGCGCAGGAGGCGACGCTGCGCGGTGCGATCCTCGCCCAGTTCCCCGCGATCACCGTGGGCCTCACCCGTGCGCGCGACACCAGCAACATCACCACCAACGGCTTCAGCATCGGCATCACGCTGCCGCTGTTCGACCGCAACCGCGGCAACATCGCGATCGAAACCGCCACCCGCCAGCAGCTGAAGGACGACTACGACGCGCGCCTGCTGGCCACGCGCAGCGACATGCAGCGGCTCGTGGCCGATCTCGCCACGCTGGACCGGCAGCAGACGGCACAGACCGAGCACGCGCAGCGTCTCGATGCGGCGCGCACTGCCGCCGAGCAGGCATGGAAGAACGGCCTGCTCGACTGGCCCACCTATCTCGCCATCCGTGGCAACGCGCTGGCCGCCGACACGGACCTGGTCGCGTTGCGGCAGGCCCGTTCCACCGCCGCGATCGCGCTGGAGGCCTTGCTCGGCCGCACGGATTTCGTCATGCAACAGGCGTCCAAACGATGAAACAGGTTTTTCTCGCGCGCTGCGCCGCGTTGGCCGTCACGGCCTTGCTGCTGGCCGCCTGCAGCAAGGGCGGCGACGACGACAACGCCGCCGATGATGCCAAGGGCGTGGCGCTGGTCACCACGGTAATGCCGGTGCAGCAGAGCTTCCACGACAGCGTGGCGGCCTGGGGCAGTGCAGTGGCCAATCCGCATGCCGCGCGCTCGGTCAGCCTCGCGCACGGCGGCCAGGTGATCGCGCTCAAGGTGAGCGCGGGGCAGACGGTCAGGCGCGGCCAGCCGCTACTGACGGTGGCGCCCGATCCGGCGGCGCGCAGCGCGTACCAGCAGGCGCAGAGCGCGGCGACGCTGGCGCAGGGCGAGTTGCAGCGCACCGAGCAAATGGCGGCACAGCATCTGGCCACTGCTTCGCAAGTCGCCACCGCGCGCAAGACGCTGGCCGATGCGCAATCCGCGCTGGCGGCGCAACAGGCGTTGGGCGGTGGCGACGCGCAGGAAACCGTGGCGGCGCCGGACGACGGTGTGGTCACCACCGTGTCGGTGACGCTGGGCGACCGCTTCGCCGCGAACGCGCCGCTGCTGGTCTTCATGCCCGCGCACGCGCTGATCGCGGCACTGGGCGTGCAGCCCGACGTGGGCACGGCGCTGCGTGTGGGCATGCCGGTGTCCGTGCAGGGCGTGTATGGCGACGCGAAAGCGTTCACCGGCAAGCTCGTCATGGTGGGACGCGCGATCGATCCGCAAACTCATCTGCTGCCGGTGCAGGCCGAGATTCCCGCGGCTGCCGATGCCACGCTGGTGGCCGGCGCCGCGCTGCAGGCCGGCATCCAGAGCGACAGCTACGCCGCTTGGGCAGTGCCGCGCGCAGCCGTGCTGCACGATGAGCAGGGCGACTACCTGTTCCAGCTCGACCAGGGCAAGGCGCATCGCGTGGACGTGCAACTGCGCCAGCCGGCCGGCGATATCGTGGGCGTGCTCGGCAAGCTCGACGCGAAGCTGCCGGTGATCGTGCAGGGCGCCTACGAAGTGGACGACGGCGCGGCCGTGCGCCAGGGGGACAGCCACGCCGGGGACAGCCACGCCAAGAGCGAGCCCAAGCCGTGACGGCCGTACCGATGACGATCACCCAGTGGATGCATCGCCACCGGCGTTCGCTGCTGTTCCTCGCCTTGATCCTCGCCATCGGCGGCATCGCCGGCGCGTTCAACCTGCCGGTCTCGCTGTTTCCCAACGTCTCGTTCCCGCGCGTACGCGTGACGCTGGACGCCGGCGACCAGCCCGCCGCCCAGATGGTGGTGAGCGTGACCCGGCCGGTGGAGGAGGCGATCCGCCGCGTGCGCGGCGTGCGCGAGGTGCGTTCCACCACCAGCCGCGGCAGCGCCGAGATCAACATCGGCTTCGACTGGGGCGCGGACATGGGCCGCGCCCTGCTCGACGTGGACACCGCGATCGGCGAAGTGCTGCCGCGCCTGCCGCCCGGCGTGAACGTGGGCGCGATCCGGCTTGATCCCACGGTGTTCCCGATACTCGCCTACAGCCTGCGCTCCGACACGCTCACGCCCACCCAACTGCGCGACATCGCCGAGTTCCAACTGCGCCCGCTGCTATCCGGCGTCACCGGCGTGGCCCAGGTGGACGTGCAGGGCGGCGACGTGGCCGAGTTCCACGTGGACGTGGATGCGGCGAAGCTGCGCGCGCAAGGCCTCACCCTCGCCGACCTCGACCACGCGGTGGCGAGCGCCGCCACGATCCAGGCGATGGGCCGGCTGCAGGATCACTACAAGCTCTACCTGCTGCTGGCGAACAACCAGCCGGCGACGGCGGCGGCGCTGGGCGACATCGTGCTGCGCGCCGACGCGCACGGCGTGCTGCACCTCAGGGACGTGGCCACGGTGGGCATGAGCCACGAACCGCAATGGGTGCGCACCACCGCTGACGGCCACGACGCGGTGCTGATGCAGGTGTTCCAGCAGCCCAGCGGCAACAGCGTGCAGATCGCCCGCGACGTGAAGCAGCGCCTGGCCGATTACCAGCAGCAGGCGCCGAAGGGCCTGCACATCGCCAACTGGTACGACCAGACCCAGCTGGTGCTGGGCGCGGCCGGCAGCGTGCGCGACGCGATCCTGATCGGCATCGTGCTGGCGGGCCTGGTGCTGTTCGTGTTCCTGCGCAACGCGCGGGTGATCCTGGTGGCGCTGATCGTGGTACCGGCCACCCTGGCGACCACCGTGCTGCTGCTCGACCTGCTGCACATGAGCTTCAACATGATGACGTTGGGCGGCATGGCGGCCGCGGTGGGCCTGCTGATCGACGACGTGATCGTGATGCTGGAGCACATCATGCGCCGGTTGCGCGACGGCACGGGACCGGTGCGCGAACGCATCGCCGGTGCGGCGTGGGAATTCACCCGCCCGCTCACCGGCTCCAGCGCGGCCACCGTGGTGATCTTCCTGCCGCTGGCCTTCCTCACCGGCGTCACCGGTGCGTTCTTCCGGGCGTTGTCGCTGACCATGGCCAGCGCGCTGGTGATCTCCTACCTCTTGACCTGGGTGGCGGTGCCGCTGCTGGCCGAATGGCTGATCGACGAACGCCACGCCGTGGAGCATCCGCCGGGCCGTTTCTCGCAGCGCATGCTGGCGGGTTACGAACGCACGCTGGGTCGCCTGCTGCAGCGGCCGGTGCTGGTGCTGCTCGGGGTGATCCCGTTGCTGCTGGTCGGCGTGCTGGCCTACCGCCAGGTCGGCAGTGGCTTCATGCCGAAGATGGACGAGGGCGGCTTCGTGCTCGACTACCTCTCGCCGCCCGGCACCTCGCTGGACGAGACCGACCGCCTGCTGCGCCAGGTCGAGGCGATCGTCCATGCGAATCCCTATGTGGACACCTACTCGCGGCGCACCGGCCTGCAGCTCGGTGGCGGCCTCACCGAGGCGAACACCGGCGACTTCTTCGTGCGCCTGAAGAGCGGCTCGCGGCCGCCCACCAGCACGGTGATGGAGCAGGTCCGCGAACAGGTTGCAGCCCAGGTGCCGGGGCTGGACGTGGATGTCGCGCAGCTGATGGAAGACCTGATCGGCGACCTCACCGAAGTGCCGCAGCCGATCGAGATCAAGCTCTACGGCGACGACGAGACGCAGCTCGACGCCACCGCGAAGAAGGTGGCCGCGGCGATCGCCAAGGTCAACGGCGTGGCCGAGGTGCGCAACGGCATCAATCCCGCCGGCGATGCGCTGGACGTGCAGGTCGATCCGGTCAAGGCCGGCCTGTACGGGCTCGACCCGGTGGCGGTGGCGCAGCAGGTGTCCGACGCGGTGGCCGGCAACGTGGCGGCACAGCTGCCGCAGGGGCCGAAGATGATCGGTGTGCGCGTGTGGTTGCCGCCGGACTCGCGCGCGCAGCTGGAGCAGTTGCAGGCGTTGCCGATCCGCACCGCCGACGGCCACGTGCTGCCGCTGTCCGAGATCGCCACGATCCGTGCGGTGCAGGGTCAGCCGGAAATCAACCGCGACAACCTCAAGCGCATGGTGGCGGTGACCGCGCGCATCGTGGGCCGCGACCTCGGTTCCACCGTGGCTGACGTGAAGCAGGTGCTGGCCAAGCCGGGCCTGCTGCCGCCGGGTATGTACCACGAGCTGGGCGGCCTGTACGCGCAGCAGCAGATCGCGTTCCACGACCTCAGCATCGTGATGCTGGCTGCGATCGCGCTGGTGTTCACCCTGCTCTTGTTCCTGTACGAGAGCTTCCGCGTGGCGCTGGCGATCATGGTGGCGCCGCTGCTGGCCATGGCGGCGGTGTTCGTGGGCCTGTGGGTCACCGGCATCGAGCTCAACATCTCGGCGATGATGGGCATGACGATGATCGTGGGCATCGTCACCGAGCTGGCGATCTTCTACTTCACCGAGATGACCGACGCCGAGCAGCGCATGCCGCTGCACGAGGCCATGCGCTACGCCGGCCACCACCGCATGCGGCCGATCCTGATGTCCACCATCGCCGCCATCCTCACCCTGCTGCCGCTGGCGCTCGCGATCGGCCAGGGCTCGCAGATGCAGCAGCCACTGGCGGTGGCGATCATCGCCGGCATGCTGGTGCAGGTGCCCCTGGTGCTGCTGGTGATGCCTGTGATCTACGCAGTACTGCGTAGATCACAAAAGAACCCGCCGCACAACGAAGCCGAATCGCCCCGCATAGCCGATCGTTGAAGACCGCGAACCCGCTGGCACGTTCGCTCCCTCTCCCGCTTGCGGGAGAGGGTTGGGGAGAGGGCACACCCTTGCAGGGCTTTCAGTAACGAGACTGCGCGAAGCGCTGCCTCGCAGTCGACGTTCCCCGTGTACAACCTCCCGCGCCCCGTCCCTTTGGTTTTGCTCCCCTCCCCGCAAGTACCCCCTAAGCACCGCAGCGTAGCGTTCCCATGCCGCCGGCGATGCATGTGCCTCGCCGACGACACCTCAACTCCCAAGGAGCAGCCCATGCGCAAGTCCATCGTTCTCGGCCTGCCGTTCGCCCTGTGCGGCCTCGTGTTCGCCGCGCAGGCCGAAACCCCGGCCCAGCTCGCCGCCCAGGCGAAGATCAGCATGACCCAGGCACGCAAGATCGCCCTGCAGGCGGTGCCCGGCCAAGTGGTGAAACAGGAACTGGAAAAGGAGGCCGGCGGCAGCGGCCTGCGCTACTCGTTCGACATCAAGTCCGGCAAGGACACGCGCGAAGTGGGTGTGGACGCAAAGACCGGCAAGCTGCTGGAGAACTCGCTGGACAACAACGACGCCGATTGATGCCGGGTCCGGGCGTCACGGGAGCCGTGACGCCCGCGGCGACCGCGTGCCGTTCATTCAGCGCAGCGGCTTCGCCAACCGCAGCAGGTCCGCGCCGAAACCCGCCGCCTCGTACACCTTGCGTGCGCGCTCGTTGCCGGGGAACACCGCCAGCGTCACCAGTTGGCACTGGTGCTCGCGCGCCCACTGCTCCGCATGGGCCAGCAGCGCCTTGCCCACGCCGCGGCCCTCGTGCGCCGGCACCACCGCGAGATCCGAGATGTGGCAGTTGCTGCGGCCGGTGAAGAAATCCTCGGTGCGCTGCAGGTGCATGAAACCCACCCGCGTGCCGTCCGCGTCCTCGGCCACGAACAGGTGGCTGTTCGCGGGTTGATCCTCCAGGTGGCGCAGCAGATCGTCGCGGATGCCTTCGATGCATTCGTGGCGCCGCCGCCAGGACGGCAGCGGGAAATCCACGAAACGCGGCACCAGGGCCAGGATGAAATCGTCGTCGTCTTCGGCCAGACGGATCAGCAGGGACGGTTCGCTCATGGTCGTCGGGGGTGCGGGGACCTTCGCCGGTTCTACACCGTCGCGGCGCGCGACGGAAGTGCGTCGCGCCAGCCGGACGCGGCTATAGTGCGGGCTTCGTGCGCCGCCGCGCCCATGCCAGGGACGTCCCATGCCCGCCACCCGCATCCGCCTGCAGACCGGCGCCGACACCACGCTGGCGCAAGGCATCGCCGCGGTCCAGCGCGAAATGAAACTGCCGGGTGCATTCCCGCCCGAGGTCGAGGCCGCGGCGGCGCAGGCGGCGGCGCAACCGCGGCTGCCGGCGCTGGATCGCACCGACGTCCCGCTGGTCACGATCGACCCGCCGGGTTCGATGGACCTGGACCAGGCCATGCACCTGGAGCGGCAGGGCGGCGGCTACCGGGTGTACTACGCGATCGCCGACGTGGCCGCCTTCGTAGCGTCGGGCGATGCGGTGGATGCGGAAGCGCACCGCCGCGGCGAGACGCTGTACGGCGCTGATTCGCGCATCCTGCTGCATCCGCAGTCGCTCTCCGAGGGTGCCGCCTCGCTGCTGCCGGAGCAGCTGCGGCCCGCGCTGCTGTGGACGATCGACCTCGACGCAGGTGGCGAGATCGCCGCGATCGACGTGCGCCGCGCGCGGGTGCGCAGCCGCGCCCGGCTCGACTACGCCGGCGTGCAGCAGCAGCTCGACGCCGGCACCGCCGATCCGCTGTGGTCGCTGTTGCGCGAGGTGGGCGAGTTGCGCCAGCGCCGCGAGCAGGCGCGCGGTGGCATCAGCCTCGCGCTGCCCGAGCAGGAGATCAGCGTGGCGGACGGGCAGTGGCGGCTGGAATACCGCGTCAACCGACCGGTCGAGGACTGGAACGCGCAGATCTCGCTGCTCACCGGCATGGCCGCGGCGCAGCTGATGGTGAAGGGCAAGGTCGGCCTGCTGCGCACGCTGCCGCCGCCCGATCCGGCCGCGATCGCGCGGCTCAAGCTCACCGCGCAGGTGCTGGGCATCGCGTGGCCTGCGGCGCAGTCCTACCCCGACTTCATCCGCGCGCTGGATCCGTCGAAAGACGCGCATGTCGCGATGCTCACCGCCTGCACCACGGTGCTGCGCGGCGCCGGCTACGTGGCCTTCGACGGCGCGTTGCCCGCGCAGCCGCTGCAGTCCGCGCTCGCGGCGGAATACGCGCACGCCACCGCACCGCTGCGCCGGCTGGTGGACCGCTACGTGGGCGAGGTCTGCGTGGCCTTGTGCGCGAACCAGCCGGTGCCGGACTGGGCGCGCGCCGCGCTACCCGCGTTGCCCGAGCTGATGGCCGAGGCCGACCGCCGCGCACACCAGTACGAGCGCCAGGTGATCGACCTGGTCGAGGCGGTGCTGCTGGCGCCGCGCGTGGGCGAGACCTTCCAGGGCGCGATCGTCGAGGCGAACGGCGCGGAGCACGGTCGCGGCAACGGTAACGGCAACGGTGCGGCCGCGCACAGCGGCGTGGTGATGCTGCGCGATCCCGCGATCGAGGCCCGCGTCGGCTCCGCCGCACCGCTGCCGCTGGGGCAGGAGGTGACGGTGCGGCTGGCCGCGGCCGATCCGCTGCGGCGGCTGGTGCGCTTCGAGCTGGTGGGCTGAACGCCGCGTGCCGCCCGGCGCCCGCCAGTGCTGGAAGTTGATGGCACACCACTTGCGTGGTTGCACGTGAGTGCCGATGCTAGCCGTCATTGGGGAGGCGCCGGGCGGTAGTGGCATGCGCATGAGCGGCTGGGGTCTTCTTGCATGCATGGCATGGCTGTCGTGCAGTCCGGCCGCGATCGCCGCTGCCGCGGCATCCGTCCCCGCTGTGCCCACGCAAATCCGCGTGGTCGCGCCCGACGACTACCCGCCCTTCCTGTCGCTCGATGCGGACGGCAAGCCGCAGGGCTACGAGGTGGACCGGTGGAAGCTGTTCCAGGCGCACACCGGCATCCGCGTCGAGCTGGCGACCATGGACTGGCGGGCCGCCACGCAGGCGCTGCTGTCGGGACAGGCCGACGTGATCGACATGATCTACCACACGTCGGCACGGGATGCGCAATACGACTTCTCCCTGCCTTACGCCACGCTGCCTACGGGCGTCTACGTCGACCGGAGCGTCGAAGGCGTGCACGACCTGCCCTCCTTGCAGGGCTTGCAGGTGGGCGTGGATCGCGGCGATGCCTGCGGGCCGAAGCTGCAGTCGCTGGGTTTCACCGCGCTGCGGGAGTTCGGGGATGCGCGCCAGGTCGTTCGCGCGGCGATTCGCGGCAACCCGCGGGTCTTCTGCATGGACGAGAACCGGGCGTATCGCTATCTGTCCGAATCTGCCGCACTGGGCCGTTTCGAGCGGGCGTTCGTGCTCGACACCAGCCAGTTCCATTGGGCCGTGCGCAAGGGCAACACGGCGATGCTGCAGGCGGTGGAGCGCGGCATGGCGGGCATCGCGCCGGCCGAGCTGGTGGCGCTCGACAAGCGTTGGCTGGAGCATCCGCTCAGCCCGACACCCTACGGGCGCGCCGCCGGCATCGCGCTGGCGGCGGTGCTGGCGCTGATCACGCTGATGCTGTTGTGGGTGGGGACGCTGCGCCGCACCGTGGCGGCGCGCACGGCTGCGCTGAGGGCGGAAGAGGGCAAGCTGCGCGCGATCTTCGACGCCAGCCCGGACGCGATGTGGGTGAAGGATCTCCAGGGCATCTACCGCGACGGCAACGACCGTGCGGAGGCCTTGTTCCGCGCCGCTTGCGAGTCGCCGGCCGGACGGCGCTGCGACGAGCTGTTCGACGCGGCGTTCGCGGCCGGGATACGCGAGCTGGACGGCGAGGCGGCGCGGCTCGGGCGCAATGCCGGCGCCCTGCTGTCGCTGGCCGCCGGCAACGGCCAGAACCGGCAGTTCGAGGTCATCAGCGCGCCCTTGTTCACGGCGCAGGGCGAGCCGTACAGCGTGGTGAGCGCGGCGCGCGACGTCACCGAGCGACAGCTGGCCGAAACGCAACTGCAGCTGTGGGGGCATGCGTTCGAGAACGCCGCGTTCGGCGTGTACATCTGCGATGCGCGCAACATGACCCTGATCTCCGCCAACCCCACCTTCGCCAGCGAGCACGGCTACACGCCGGAGGAGATGGTGGGCATGCCGGTGGATGCGCTGTATCCGCCCGACCTGGTGGCCGAGCGCGCAGCCTTGCGCGCGAGGTCGGATCGGCTCGACCACTACGTGTGGGAAACCGAGCAAGTGGCGAAGGATGGCCGGCGCTTCCCGGTGCGGCTGGACTGCTCGGTGTTCCACGACGCCGACGGCCTGGCGCAGTACGTGCTCATCCATGCGCAGGACATCACCGAGCGCAAGCAGGCGGAGAACGAACTGCGCCTGGCCGCCGTCGCGTTCGAGACGCAGGAGGCCTCGATGGTGCTGGATGCCGACCAGGTCATCCAGCGCGTCAATCATGCCTTCACCCGGTTCACCGGATTCCTGCCCGACGAAGCGGTCGGGCAGCCGTCGTCGATGCTGCGGTCGCCGCAGCACGCGCCGGACGCCTACGACAGCCTCTGGGAAACGACGCGTCGCGTCGGCCATGGGCAGGGCGAGCTGTGGATCCACGTCAAGCGGGGCCAGCCCAGGGTGGCGCGTGTCGCGATTTCCGCCGTGCCGGGCGCCGGTGGCCAGCCAGGCCACTTCGTCTGCTCGATGATCGACCTGACCGGCGAGCGCGAGGCGCACGCGAGCGTCGATCGCATGACCTTCTTCGACCCGTTGACCGAACTGCCGAACCGGCATTTCCTGCACGGTCGCCTGCAGCACCTGCTGCGCGGGGCCGCCACGCACGGCGTCGCCCTGCTGCTGATCGACCTCGACCACTTCAAGCGGGTCAACGACCTGCGCGGCCACGCCGCCGGCGACCGCCTGCTGGCGCTGATCGCGCAGCGTCTGCGCAAGCTGCTGGACGAGGGCAGCGTGCTGAGCCGTTTCAGCGGCGGCACGTTCGCGTTGCTGCTGCCCTGCCGCGCGGTGGATCCGCTGGCGCGCACCGCGTTGGTGAGCGACTGCGCCGAGCAGGTGCGGGAGGCCTTGCGAATGCCGTTCCAGCTGGGCGACGACGTGCCGGTGAGGATGACGGTCAGCATCGGCTGGACCGAGCTGGTGCCGGGGCGCGACTCGCCGGAGTCGGTGCTCAAGCAGGCCGAGTTGGCGATGTACGCCGCCAAGGCCGGTGGGCGCGACCAGCTGCGCCGCTACGAGCCGGCCATGCAGGACGAGCTGGTGCAGCGCGAGGCGCTGGTCGGCGACCTGCGCCGCGCGATCGCCGAGGAGACGCTGGAGCTGCACCTGCAGGCGCAGGTCGACCGGCATGGGCGCGTGGTCGGCGCCGAGATGTTGCTGCGCTGGACCCGCCCCGACGGCGAGCAGATGTCGCCCGAACGGTTCATCCCCGTCGCCGAGGAGAACGGCCTGATCCTGCCGCTGGGTGACTGGGTGCTGCGGCGAGCCTGTGCGCAACTGGTGGCCTGGTCGGCGCGACCATCCAGCCGCAAGCTCGTGCTAGCGATCAACGTGAGCGCGCGGCAGTTCGCCCAGCCTGGCTTCGTGGACGACGTGTGCCGAGCGCTCGCCGCGAGCGGTGCCGACCCTGCGCAGCTGATGCTGGAGATCACCGAGACCGTGATCCTGGGCGATCTCGCCGAGGCCGCCGCCAAGCTGGCGCGCCTGCGTGCGCAAGGCATCCGCATCTCGCTGGACGACTTCGGCACCGGCTATTCCTCGCTGGCCTATCTCTCGCGTCTGCCGCTGGACCAGCTGAAGATCGACCAGGCCTTCGTGGCCCGCCTGCCGGAGGATGCGAACGACGCGATGGTCGCGCAGACCATCATCGGCATGGGTCGCGGGCTGGGCCTGGAGGTGGTGGCCGAGGGCGTGGAGACGGTGGCGCAGCACGACTTCCTGATGCGCGAAGGTTGCCATGGTTTCCAGGGTTATCTGATCTCCCGGCCGATGCCGCCTGTGCTGTTCGAGGCGATGCTGGAGCAGCATCTCGCCTCGGTGTGAGCGCACGCGACGCCAACGAAAAACGCCCGGGCAAGCCGGGCGTTTTCGTGTTGCGCGGAAACCGGTTTCAGGAAGTTGCCGGCGCCGAGGCCACCGCGCCGGCGCCGGTGGAATCCACCGTCAGCGAGACACGGCGGTTGTCGGCGCCGCGGTCGCGGCTGGCGCCCTTCACCACCTGGCGGTTCGCATCCTTGCCGTAGCTCACTGCGCGCACCTGGTCGGTGCCGATGCCGTTCTGCACCAGGAAGTCGCGCACCGCGTCGGCGCGCTGCATGCCCAGGCGATGGTTGTAGGCGCGCGAGCCGGCCGGGTCGGCGAAGCCTTCCACCGTGATCAGCACGTTCGGGTGGTACTTGCTGATCGTCTGCGCGAAGTTCTGCAGCGCCGGCTTGTCCTGGTCGTTCAGCGTGGCGCTGTTGAAGGCGAAGTGCGCCACGGTGTCCACGCTGACGCGGCCCTGCATCGCGGTGATCTGCGTGTCGTACTTGGAGAACTGCTCCTGCATCTGCTGCTTGATCGAGTCGATCTGCTGCTGCTGGTCCTGCTGCTTCTGCTGCAACTGCTGGATGGCGGCGCTGAAGTCGTCCTTCTTCACGTATTGCGAGCAACCGGCCAGGCCAACGGCCAGCATGCTCGCCGCCAGCACGGCGATTCGGGGGGAGGGGAGGTTCATCGCGTGTCTCCTGGGTGCGTGCCTGCGACATGATTGACAGCGGTGTGCAGGTCGTTCGAGGAAGCGTGTGGGGTGCTGCCGTTTCGACCCTACCCCATGTCGCGCGCATCGGAGCATTTCGCGGCATCGCTGCTGCGCTGGGATTCAGGTTCCTGTGCGGGTGGTGAAGATTCCGTTGCCGCATCGTGTGCACGATGCGGCATGTGCTTCAGCGCCGCGGTGCGCGGATCGCCGCGGAGAAATCCTCGCCCGGCCGGCTCGCGCGCGCACGCTCGGTGATGCGCGCGCGCGCGTTCCACTGCTGCAGCGTGAGGTGCTGGTCCAGCACGCCGATCTTGTAGAGATAACCGGGCAGGTAGCCGGTGAACAGCAGGCGCGGATCCAGCGGCAGGCCGGGATCGAGCTGGCGCGCCATGCGGTACACCATCGAGGCGCAGTTCGAGGTGACGGTGTTGTAGAACGCCGGCGTGGTCGCCAGCCGGTTCGCCTTGTCCACGTAGGACAGGAACAGCGCGCGCATCGTCGGTCGTTCGATCGCCAGCGGATAGAGATAGTCGTCCTCGCCGCGTGCGTTGGTGCGCACGCGGATCAGATCGCTTTCCGGCGCGGCGATCAGGATCGCCTCGAAATCCTTGAAGAAACCGCCGATCGAGGAGAACTGCTGGCCGCGCCGCTTGCGGATCTCCACCGAGAACACCAGGTGGCGGCCGTCGTCGAAGCCGAACGAGATCATCGCGTGGGCGATCGCCTGGCTGCCCCAGTGCGAGAGCACGGCGTCGGCGGAAACCAGATGGTCGAGGTCGTAGCTTTGCGTTTCCCAGCGCGCGTCGTAGTCGCTGTCGCTACGCCAGTGGAAGTCGCGCACGTTGTGCAGGACGACCACGTTGCCGTGCACCTCGCCGGCGAGCAGGCGCGCCACGTCGTCGGCCCAGGCATGGTCGTTGCGGGGTGTGATGCCCGACCACCAGACCAGCAGCAGCGCGTACAGCAGCGCGTAGCCGCCCAGCGGCCACCATGCGCGGCGCAGGATCGCCAGCGCGAACAGCGCCAGCACCAGTGCCGCCCACAACACGGCGCCCAGCGTGCGCAGCGCGGTGCCGCCGGGCAGCTGGTACCACAGCGCGAGTGCCCCCCAGGCGCCGGAGACGAAGGCGATCAATGCACCCAGCAGCAGCGCCAGGCCGCGTCCCATCGCGCGCAGGAAGTTCGTCATGCCAGTCTGCCTTGCCCGGATGCGGCCAGCCTGCCGCGATGCGCAGGGGAAGGCAACGGGGCGTCGGCGGCTGTGACTACAATCGTGCCAGTTGCCAGGGCGGAAGCGGGGCAGGGAATGCAGGGCGATTCGATCAGCTGGGCCTGGTTGCCGCGGCTTGCCATGACGGCGCTGCTGCTATGCCTCAATGCCTGCGCCATGGTGGGCGTAAGCCGGCTCAAGCCGAGCGACGTGGTGAGCGAGCGGCGCGCCGACGTGATCGGCAGCAAACAGTTCAGCGACGGCACCGTGCAGGCGCTGAACGTGGTGGCGTTGAACGCGAAGCAGTGCACGCAATCCTTCGCCAGCTGCACCGAAATCGTCGAGCACGCCAGCGGGCTCGACGAGGAGCGGCGGCTGTCCGCGCTGTCCGAGCTGTGGCTGGGCCGCGCGCTGCGCGGCGACAAGGGTCCCGCGATCGACGACGCCACGCTGGACGCCTACCTGCAGAGCGCGCGCTACGCCTACGCCTACCTGTTCTACACGAAGCGCACGCCTGCCGAGCGCGTATTCGACCAGCGCCAGGCCAAGGTGATCGCGTTCTACGACTACGCGGTGGAGCGCGTGGTGGGACGCTGGTTCGAGGAGCTGCCCAGGCTAAGCACCGGCTGGACGCAGACCGAGCTGGCGGGCTGGACCGTGCTGCGGCCGGATACCGACCTGCACCTGCGCGCCGCGCCGACGGAGCTGATCCCCGCTTCGGCGCTGCGCTTCAAGGGTCTGCGCAACGTCTACCGGCGCGACGGTTTCGGCTCGGACTTCGTGGCGGTGGCGCCGCCGCCCGCTCCGGATGCGCCGGCTGAACCGTGGCGCGAACCGCGTTACGCGGCGATGACCGGCGTGCTGGTGTTCGGCGGCCACACGCTGGACGAAGTGCTGGACACGCGGCAGGCACAGTTGCTGGTGCGCGATCCCTACCGCGACGCGGACGTCGCCATCGCCGGCCGCAGCGTGCCGCTGGGCGCGAACTTCACCGCGCCCTACGGCCTGTGGCTGGCCCGCTCCGGCTTCGCGATGCAGTCGATCCGCTCGCTGCTGGGGCGCGAGGGCGGCATCAAGGAGCCGCGCGTGCTGCTCATGCAGCCCTGGGATCCGGATCGCCTGACGGTGGTGATGCTGCACGGCCTGGCCAGCAGTCCCGAGGCTTGGGTCAACGTGGCGAACGAGGTGCTGGGCGACGAGCAACTGCGCCGCCACTACCAGGTGTGGCAGGTCTACTACCCCACCAACGCGCCGATCGCGGTGAACCTGATGCAGATCCGCCGCGCGCTGGACGCCACCATCCGCCACTTCGATCCCGGCGGAACCACGCGGGCCACGCACCACATGATGCTGGTGGGGCACAGCATGGGCGGGGTGATCGCGCGCCTGCTGGTGTCGTCCAGCGGCGACAAGCTGTGGAGCCTGGTGCCGGAGGGCAGTCGGCTCTCCGCCGCCAAGCGCACGCGGCTGCACAAGGCGCTGGAGCCCTACCTGCAGTTCTCGCCGATGCCGCAGGTGGATGAGGCGGTGTTCCTCGCCGCACCGCACCGCGGCACGCCGACGGCGCGGCACCGTCTCGCCCGCTGGGTGGCCGAGCTGATCCGCCTGCCGTTCAGCGTGCTCAAGGAAATGACCAGCATCTCCGACCTGCTCAAGGACGACAGCGGCAAGGGCGCGCCGCTGCACGTCTCCAACAGCGTGGACAACCTCAGCGACACCGACCCCTTCATCGTCGCCACCGAGAACCTGCCGATCTCGCCGGGCGTGCGCTACCACTCGATCATCGGCCTGTACAAGCCGCATGGCGAGCTGGCGCAGAGCAGCGACGGCGTGGTGCCCTACACCAGCGCGCATCTCGCGGGCGCGGCCTCCGAAGTGGTGATCCCGTCCTGGCACAGCGTGCAGGAGACGCCCGCGGCGATCCTCGAACTGCGCCGCATCATGCGGCAGCATCTGGCGCGCGAAAAACCGTAGGAGCGGCTTCAGCGGCGATTCGCCTTCGCGATAACGCAACGAAGAGCATCGCGGCTGAGGCCGCTCCTACAGGCGTGCGGTCAGGCGATGTCGGGCAGCGTCGCCACGCCGGCCTCGATCGCCGCCTTGTGCATCAGGGTGCGCGGCAGGATGCGGGCGAAGTAGAACGCGGCGGTGTCGCGCTTGGCCTGCTTGAATGCTGCGGATTGCATGCTTGCCTCGGCCGCGGCCACGCTGCGCGCCTGGAAGTAGGCGAGCGTGACGTAGCCCGAGTACCACAGGTAGTCCGTCGCGGCGGCGCCCAGTTCCTCGGGGTTCGCCGCCACGCGCTTGGCCAGCGCCGAAGTGAGCTCGCTCCATTCCTTCACGGCGGCAGCAAGCGGGCCGATCAATGGGCGCAGCGCGGTGTCGCCCGCGTGCGCCTTGCAGAATGCACCGATCTCTTCCAGGAAGTGCTTTGCGCCCACGCCCTGCAATTGGAGGATCTTGCGGCCCAGCAGGTCGGCGGCCTGGATGCCGGTGGTGCCCTCGTACAGCGTGATGATGCGCGCGTCGCGCACGAACTGCTCCATGCCGTTCTCGCCGATGTAGCCGTGGCCGCCGTACACCTGCAACGCCTCCTTGGTGCACTCCTGCGCGAGCTCGGTCACCACGCCCTTGGCGATCGGGATCAGGAAGGCGACCAGCTCGCCGGCGGCCTTGCGCGTGGCTTCGTCCACGCCGCGCGCCTCGATGTCGGTCTGCAGCGCGGTGTAGTAGAGCAGCGCGCGCGAGCCTTCCACGAAGGCGCGCTGGGTCAGCAGCATGCGGCGCACGTCGGGCTGCGCCAGCAGGTTGTCGGCCACCTTGTCGGGGAACTTCGCGCCGGACAGCGCGCGGCCCTGCAGGCGCTCGCGCGCGTAGTTCAGGCTGTTCTGCCAGGCGCGCTCGGCCAGCGCCAGACCCTGCACGCCCACCGACAGGCGTGCGGCATTCATCATGGTGAACATCGCCGCGAGGCCCTTGTGCGGCTGGCCGATCAGGAAGCCTTCCGCGCCGTCGAAGTTCATCACGCAGGTGGCCGAACCCTTGATGCCCATCTTGTGCTCGATCGCGCCGGCAAACGCGGCGTTGCGCACACCGAGCGAACCGTCCGCATTCACCTTGAACTTCGGCACGATGAACATCGAGATGCCGCGGCTGCCGGCCGGCGCGTCGGGCAGGCGCGCCAGCACCAGGTGCACGATGTTCTCGGCGAGGTCGTGTTCGCCTGCGCTGATGAAGATCTTGGTGCCGCTGATCGCGTAGCTGCCGTCGGCGTTCGGTTCGGCGCGGGTCTTGAGCAAGCCGAGGTCGGAGCCGGCCTGCGGCTCGGTGAGACACATCGTGCCGGTCCAGCGACCTTCCACGATGGGCTTCAGGTAGGTGTGCTGCTGCGCTTCGGTGCCGTGCAGCTCCATCGCGTGGCAGGCGCCTTCGCTGAGCAGCGGATACAGGCTCCACGCCAGGTTGCCGGACTGGAACAGCTCGGTGGTGGCGATGCCCAGCACGCCCGGCAGCGCCTGGCCGCCGAACGCCTCCTTCGCGGTGAGGCCGGCCCAGCCGCCGTCGGCGAAGGCCTTGAACGCCTCCTTGAAGCCCTTGGGCGTGGTCACCGCGTGGGTGGCCTTGTCGTAGTGGCAGCCTTCGGCATCGCCCGATGCATTGGTGGGCGCCAGCACCTGTTCGGCGAGCTTGCCGGCTTCCTCCAGCACCGCGTCCAGCAGATCGCGGCCGTGTTCTGCGCCGCCCTGCAGTTGCGTGAGCACGGCCTCGGCGCCGAGCAGGTCGAAAAGGGCGAAGCGCTGGTCGGCTAGCGGGGCCTTGTAGATCGTCATGGCGTTGCCTCTGGGACTGCGGAAGGATCAGCGAAAGGTGTGGGCGATGCCCGGCACCGGCGAGAGGTAATCGCGGTGCTGGAACGGGAAGTCGCGCGGGTTCTTGTCGTCCGGCCGGTCGGCCAGGTCCGGCAGGCAGTGCACCGTGCCGCTGACCGCGTAAGCCAGCGAGCCGGCGCTGCCCTTGGCCGCGACGGCCGCGAGCGCGTTGCCCATCGCGGGCGTGGGCAGCACGTCGAGCGTGGTCACATCGCCGGCGAAGGCCGGGATGTCGAGATCGAACGCGGCATGCAGGCGTACCGGGATGCCGTCGGCCACCTGCAGCGTGCCGTCGATGGCCTTGAAATCCATGCCGCCGTAGCTGTTGTTCTGGATGCGCACGGTGAGGCGCCACGCGCCGTTCGGCAGCACCTGCATCTGCTGCACGCTGAGCGTGGGCGGGAACACGCTCTTGCGCGGCGCACCGCAGGCCACCAGGGCGGCGGCGAGGGCGACGAGGACGAGGCAGCGGAGCAGTCGCTTCATGGATGCACCTCAAACGATTGTTTGAATCTTGACCCGGGGCCGGCGCGCGCGTCAATGCCGGGAGGTTTCCAGCGCAATGGACTGCAGGCATCATGGCGCGTTCCCCACCGATATCGATTGCCATGACCCGTCGCATCGTCGCCCGCCGTTCCCCCATCCACGGCAATGGCGTGTTCGCCGTCGCCCCGATCAAGAAGGGCGAGGAAGTCATCCAGTACAAGGGCACGCTGATGACCCACGCCGAGGCCGACGACATGTACGGCGACGGCGGCGAGACCGGCCACACCTTCCTGTTCACGCTCAACGACGACTACATCGTCGACGCCAACCGCCACGGCAACAGCGCGCGCTGGATCAACCACAGCTGCGCGCCGAACTGTCGCGCGGTGGTGGAGGAAAGCGCCGACGGCAATCCGCGCCACGACAAGGTGCTGATCGAGGCGATCCGCGCCATCAAGCCCGGCGAGGAGCTCACCTACGACTACGGCATCATCCTCGACGTGCCGCACACCGCGCGCCTGAAGAAGCTGTGGCAGTGCCTGTGCGGCGCACCGAACTGCATCGGCACGCTGCTCAAGCCCAAGCGCTGAGCCACCCGGCGGGCGCCGGTTTTAGTAGTGGCGCCGCCGTCTCCCGCGTCGAAGATTCCTGCCGTTCGGGTGTCTAGCCAGCCGGCAAAAAGCGCCCCTATACTCCGCGGACACGCGCGTCGGGGGGACGGGCGGCCATGGACAGCAACCGGGGGAAAGTATGGAAAGCAATCCGTACGCGGCGCCTGCCGCGGTCGTGGGGGACGTGGGCGGCAGCGATGCCGCCGATCTGGAAAGCCGCAAGGCCGGTCGCGGCAAGCGCCTCGGCGCGGCGATCATCGATGGCTTGATCAATCTGCCCTGGCTCGGTTTGTTCGTTTGGGCGGGCGTGATGTATTACAGCGCGACTCGGCAGGGATTTCCGGCGCCGCATACCGCCGGCATGCTGATCTTCCTCGGCTTCCTGCTGATGCTCGGCGTGTTCGTGGTCAACTGCGTGATGGTGCACCAGAGCGGCCAGACCATCGGCAAGCGAATGCTGGAGATCGCGATGGTGCGCACCGACGGCAGTCCGATCACGTTGCTCCGCTACATCTTCCTGCGCGTGGTGCCGGTCGTGCTGCTCGGCATGATCCCGCTGGTGGGGCGCTTCGTCGGCCTGATCGACCCGCTGCTGATCTTCGGCAAGGAACGTCGTTGCCTGCATGACCTGATCGCCGACACCATCGTCGTCGACGTTTGATGCTGGACTCCGTCCGCGAGATCGAGACGCCCGAAGGCATCTCGCTGCGCCTGCGTGCGGCCGGCCCGCTGCCGCGCGCGCAGGCGTGGATGATCGACACCATCATCCGCCTCGTGCTGCTGATGCTGGCGATGATTCCGCTGTCGCTGTTCGGCACCGGCGGCCGCGGGCTGGCGATGCTGGCGATGTTCGCCCTGCTGTGGGCGTACTGGGTGGTCTGCGAGCTGTGGCTGGACGGGCAGAGCCTGGGCAAGCGGGCGCTGGGCCTGCGCGTGGTCAATGCCGACGGCACGCCGGTGACCTGGTTGCCGTCGGTGACGCGCAACCTGCTGCGCGTGGTCGATGCGCTGCCCGGCGTGTACGGCGTGGGCCTGGCCAGCACCCTGGTCGATCCCGGCGCGCGCCGGCTCGGCGACATCGTGGCCGGCACGATGGTGGTGCATGCGAAGGAATCGTCGTTCGGGCATCAGGTGCCGGCAGCGCCGGCGCAAATGTTGCCCGTGCCGCTGGCGCCGGAGGAGCAGGCCGCGCTGGTGGATTTCGCCGAGCGTGCGGATCAGCTCACCGTGCAGCGCCAGGAGGAACTGGCGAACCTGCTGGAGCCGCTGACCGGCTGCCGCGACACCGCCGCGGTGGCGCGCCTGCTCGGTTACGCGAACGGCCTGCTGGGGCGCCCATGAAGCAGGAGCGCTTCGTGGCCTTGCACGCGCAGGAGTGGGATGGCCTGCAGGCCTGGCTGGGCGAGCTCGACCGCCAGCCGAAGCGCGGCATGCGCAGCGAGCAGGCGCTGGATTTCCCGGCGGCCTACCGGCGCGTCTGCCACCACCTCGCGTTGGCGCGCGGGCGCGGCTACAGCCACGAAGTCACCGAGCGGCTGCAGCAGCTGGTGCAGCGCGGCCACCGCGTGCTGTACCGCCCGCCGCCGCCGCGCTGGCACCGTGCGGCCGCGTTCCTGGTCGCCGACTTCCCGCGCCTGGTGCGCGCGCAGTGGCGCTGCATGGCGCTGGCGGCGGCGCTGTTCTACGTGCCGGCGCTGCTGCTGCTGGCCTGGCTGCAGGTGCATCCGGAGTTTGCGCACACGCTGTTCAGCAGCGCGCGGCTGGCCCAGTTCGAGCGCATGTACGACCCCGCCAATCCGCACCTGGGCCGCAGCAGCGGCACCAACCTGCAGATGTTCGGCTTCTACGTGTTCAACAACGTCGGCATCGCCTTCCGCACCTTCGCTTCCGGCCTGCTGTTCGGCGTGGGCGCGATCTATGTGCTGGCCGCGAACGGCATCATCGTCGGCGGCGTGGCCGGCCATCTCGTCGCGATCGGCTACGGCGGTCCGTTCTGGCGTTTCGTGGTGACGCATTCGGCGTTCGAGCTGAGCGCGCTGGTGATCGCCGGCGGCGCCGGCTTGCAGCTGGGGCTGACCCTGCTCGCGCCCGGCCGGCGGCGGCGCGGGCCGGCGCTGGTCGAGGCCGGCTGGATCGGCGCGAAGCTGGCGCTGGGCGCGTTCGCGATGCTGGTGGCGGCGGCGTGCATCGAGGCGTACTGGTCGTCGCAGGCATGGTTGCCCGATCCGCTGCGTTTCGGCGTGGCCGCGCTGGCGTGGCTGCTGGTGCTGGGCTGGCTGGGTTTCGGCGGCAGGGCGGGGCGGCGGCATGGAGCTTGAACGGATCGGCGTGGTGCTGCGTCCGCGCGAATCGCGCGAGGCCCTCGATCTGGGCGCGACGATGCTGCGCGCGAATGCCGGCGCCGTGTGGTCGGCGTGGTTCGCGTTCAGCCTGCCGCTGTTCGTGCTGGTCAACGCGCTGGGCCTGCTGCTGCAGCTGCCGTGGCTGGGCCTCGTGCTGACGTGGTGGCTGCTGCCGCTGTTCGACCGCGTGCCGCTGTACGTGCTCTCGCGCGCGGTGTTCGATCGCGCGCCGCGCTGGCGCGAAACCCTGCGCGGCCAGCGTGGCCTGCCGTGGCGGTCGACCCTCGCCAGCTTGAGCTGGCTGCGCCTGGACAGCCATCGCGCGCTGCGCCTGCCACTGGAATTGCTGGAAGGCGCTTCGCGCTCGCAGCGCAGCGCACGCTGGAAGGTGCTGCGCCGCAAGCTGGTGGGCGAAGCCAGCCTGCTCACCTACGGCTGCCTGCAGTTCGAGCTGGTGCTGTTCCTCAGCGTCTGGCTGCTGGCGCTGTGGCTGTTGCCGAACGAATGGCGGCCGGCCTCGTTCGCCGACTTCTTCCGCCATGACGTGCACGCCAGCGGCACGGGCTGGATGCTGGCGGCCTCCGCCGTGGCCTACCTCGCGATGAGCGCGATCGAGCCGCTGTACGTGGCATGCGGCTTCGCGCTCTACCTCAACCGGCGCACCCAACTGGAAGCCTGGGACATCGACCTCGCGTTCCGCCGCCTGCGCACGCGCCTGCAGGACGCGGGCAAGCTGCTCGGCCTGCTGCTGTGCCTGGGCTTGCCGCTGGCCGGCCATGCCGCGTCGCCGGCGCCGCCGGCCGCGAAGAGCGCGGCGGTGAGCGCGCCGCAGGAGGTCTTCCGCCAGCCGCTGGACGAGGACGACCGGCGCTTCGCAGCGGCTGCGGCGCAGGTGTACCGCGATCCGCGTTTCGGCGGCGAACATCACGTGCGGCGCTGGGAATTGAAATACAGCCGCCCGCCCACGCAGCAAGACGTGAACACGGGCTTCGCGCCGTTGCGCATGCTCTCCGGCCTGCTCAACGCCTTGCTGTGGTTGGCGCTGGGCGCGGCGGTGGCGGCGCTGGTCTGGTTCGCGTGGCGCTGGAGCAGCGGGCTGCGCGACGAGGCGCTGCCGTCGTCGTTCGAGGCGAACTTGTCGACGACGGTGGACGAGACGCCCGAAACCCTGCCATCGGACGTGGCCGGCACCGCGCGTGAGTTGTGGCAGGCGCGACGTCGGCGCGAGGCGCTGGCGCTGCTCTACCGCGGCTGTGCGGAGCGCATCGCGCAGCAGCTGCAACTGCCCGTCGCCATCGACGCCACCGAGGCGGACTGGTTGCGCCACGCCGCCGCGCTGGGCGACCCGGCGCGCACGCGTCGTGCTGCCGCGATCGTGCGCACCTGGCAGTTCGCCGCCTACGCCGACCGCTATCCCGACCAGTCCGCGTTCGAGCAATTGCTCGACGGCTGGCCGCTGCAGGGAGGCGCGGCATGAAGCATCGCGGCCTGCTCGTCGCCGCTCTGGTGCTGCTGGGTGCGGCGGTGCTGGTCGGCCTGTTCCTCGCCACGTTCCAGCGGCGCGACGTGGTCGAGCCGACCCCGGCCAGCGGCGCGGCGCAGACCAATCCGCTGTTCGCACTCGAACAGACGCTGCGCGACATGGGCGAGCCGGCGGCGTCGCTGACCACGCTGGACCCGCGCCAGGTGCCGCTGCGGCCGGGCGACACCGTGCTGGTCGGTGCCGACGCGGGGCGCATCGATGCGGACACCGCCGCGCGGCTCGTCGCGTGGGTGCGCCAAGGCGGTCATCTGCTGCTGGCGCCCGATGCAGGCGCACGCGCGCCGGTGTTCGCGGCGCTGGGCCTGCTCGATCCGCGCCCGAGCACGTTCGGCTGCAGCCGCCTCGGCGACGAGAAAAAGGCGGCAAGTCTGTGCGGCCTGCGCTTCCGGTTGAAGTCTGCGGCAGCTTCCAAGTCGGATGCAGCGATCGGCAACGCCGACGACGGCTACCTGTTCGCGCGCACCGCGCTCGGCCGCGGCCACGTCAGCCTGCTTGCCAGCTTTGCGCCGCTCGAACGGCAGCAACTGAAGCAGGCCGAGGCGCAGCGTTTCGCCTGGCGCCTGCTGGCGCCGAACCGCGGCCGCGGCCAGATCTACCTGATCCATGCGCTGGACGGCCAGCCGTTCCTCAAGCTGCTGGCGACCCGCGGCTGGCCCGCGCTGCTGGCGCTGGCCGCGCTGCTGGCGGCGTGGATGGCGATGCGCAGCGCGCGGCTCGGCCCGCTGCTGCCCGCACCTGCGCCGCATCGTCGCGCGCTGCTCGAACACGTGCAGGCTGCCGGCGAATTCCTCTATCGCCGCGACGGCGGCCGCAGCCTGCACCAGCTGGCCTGCCAGGCCGTGCTGGCGCGGCTGCGCCGGCGCGATCCCGCCAGCGTGCGCTTGAACGGCGAGGCCTTGTACGCGCGCCTCGCCGAACGCGGCGGGCTCGATGCCAGCCAAGTCGCGCAGGCCTTCCAGTCACCCGCGAACGCGCAGGCGTTCCGCGCTTCCCTATTCACCCTGGCGCGACTCAGGAGCCGCCCATGACCACCGAAACCCCGATTGCTCTGGCCGCTGCCCCGGCTGCCGCACCGGCCGCCGCGATGCCGATGTCGATAACCGAGCTGGGCGAACGCGCCCGCGCACTGCGCGAGCAGGTCGGCCGCGCCTTCATCGGCCAGCCCGAGGTGTTCGAGCAGGCGCTGTTGGCCCTGCTCGCCGCCGGCCACGTGCTGGTCGAAGGCGTGCCGGGGCTGGGCAAGACCCTGCTGGTGCGCGCGCTGGCCGCCGCGGTGGGTTGCAGCTTCGGGCGCATCCAGTTCACCCCCGACCTGATGCCGGCCGACGTCACCGGCCACGCGGTGTACGACCCCAAGACCGAATCCTTCCGCATCCGCCGCGGCCCGGTGTTCGCCAATCTGCTGCTGGCCGACGAGATCAACCGCGCGCCGGCCAAGACCCAGGCCGCGCTGCTGGAGGCGATGCAGGAAGGGCAGGCCACCATCGAGGGCCGCCGCCTGCCGCTGCCCGCGCCGTTCATGGTGGTGGCCACGCAGAACCCGATCGAGCAGGAGGGCACCTACGCTCTGCCCGAGGCCCAGCTCGACCGCTTCCTGGTCAAGGTCTTGATCGGCTACCCGAGCCTGGAGGACGAGCGCCGCATGGTGGCGGAAGTGGTCGACGGCAAGCTGGCCGCCGACCTCGACGTGTCGCAGGTGCAGCCCGTGGTCGACCAGGCCGGCCTGCTGGCGATGCAGCGCGGCGTGGCCGCGATCCGCATGGATGCCGCGGTCACCGACTACGCCGTGCGCATCGTGCGCGCCACGCGCGAATGGCCGGGCGTGATCGGTGGCGCCGGCCCGCGCGGTGGTTTGGCGCTGGCGCGACTGGCGCGGGCGCGCGCCGCGCTCGACGGCCGCGACTTCGTGGTGCCCGACGACGTGCGCTCGGTGGTGCTGCCCGCCCTGCGCCATCGCCTGTTGCTGGCGCCGGAGGCGCTGCTGGAACGCCAGCGCCCGGACGACGTGCTGGCAGCGTTGCTGCACAAGGTGGTCGCGCCGCGGCAATGAATAACTTTCGAGCTGCCGTTCCTCTGCTCGTCACTCCGGCGAAAGCCGGAGTCCAGTGCCTTTGCCTTCAAGAGCCCGAAGTCACTGGTCCCCAGCTTCCGCTGGGGCGACAAAGCCGTGTGAAGCATCCATGAGGCCCGCTCCGCTGATGCTGTGGCTGCTGCTGCTCTGGACCGCACTCGGCGTCGCGGCCAGCCTCGGCCGGTTGCCGCTGTCGGCATGGCTGGACGCCGGCGCCGCGCTTGCCGTGCTGGCTGCGCTCGACGCCTGGCGCCTGCGCCGCATCGCCTCGCCCGAACTGCAGCGCGAACTCGCGCCGGTGCTGCCGCTGGGGCCGGAGGCGAGCGTGGCGCTGCACCTGCGCAATCCCACGAAGCGCCGCCAGTCGCTGCGCTTGCACGATCTGCATCCCGGCGGCTGGGCGGTGCGCGGCATGCCGCGCCGGGTGAGCCTGCCGCCCGGCGGCGCGCTGCGGCTGGACTACGCCACCACGCCCGATGCGCGTGGCCTGTTCCAATTCGGCGGCTGCCATGCGCTGCTGCCGTCGCCGTGGCGGCTGTGGCACGGCAGGCGCGTGCTGGGCGAACCATCCGCCACGCGGGTGTACCCGAACTTCGCGGTGCTGGCTGAACTGGCCGGGCTCAGCGTGGAACTGGCTTCGCGCAGCGTGGGCGCGCGCCTGCAGCGGCGCCGCGGCGAAGGCACCGAATTCCAGGAGCTGCGCGACTACCGCGTCGGCGACAGCCTGCGCAAGATCGACTGGAAGGCCACCGCGCGCAGCCATCGGCTGATCTCGCGCGAATACCGCGAGGAGCGCAACCAGCAGGTGGTCCTGATGCTCGACTGCGGCCGCCGCATGCTCGCGCAGGACGGCCCGCTGGCCCACTTCGACCACGTGCTCAACGCCTCGCTGGCGCTGGCCAGCATCGCGCTGCGCGAAGGCGACGCGGTGGGCCTGCTGGCCTGCCTCGGCCAGCAGCAACGCTGGCTGCCACCGCAGCAGGGCAGTGGCGGCATGGACCTGCTGCTCGGCGCCGGCTACGACCTGCACGCCCAGCCGCTGGCCACCGACTACCTCGCCGCCGCGAACGCCCTGCAGGTGCAGCAGCGCCGGCGCGCGCTGGTGATCCTCGTCACCAACGTGCGCGACGAGGACGACAAGGAACTGCGCACCGCGCTCAGCCTGCTCTCCCGCCAGCACCTGGTGGTGCTGGCCAGCCTGCGCGAACAGGCGCTGGACGAAGCCGCCCACGACCCCGGCGCCACGCTGGAAACCACCATCCGCAGCGCCTCGGCGATGCACTACCTCGCCGAGCGCGAACGTGTGCACGAGACGCTGCGAAGGGAGGGGGTGAATGTGCTGGATGTGCGGTGTGCGGAGCTGTCGGGGGCGTTGATCGAGAGGTATCTGGCGATCAAGCGGGGGAATCGGTTGTAGCGGAGGGCGAGCCGACATGAGAGTGGGCGCGATCTGCCCATGCCGCTGCCCACCCCGGATGGGAGGATCGTCGCGTGGTCGACACCACCGGGAAAGGCTGCTGGATTAGACGGCGGGATTAGGCGGCGTGAGCAGGGACGCGTTGATTTGCATGGCAGGCTTCCGTTGGTAGTGCCCCTGGTTGATGAGTTAGGCCACGAAGTTAAGCTCTTCATTCAACAATCGAATTTAAGTTAGGGGTCAACCCGAGGAAAAGTGATGACGATATCAAAGCTGCAGCGATGCGCTCTCGTGATCTATGTGTGTGAAGTAGTCGCGGCCATGCTATTTCCACCCTACGAAACAACGTTATCCTCCGGTAGCGGAGCTCAGCATTACAACTTTGGCTACCACTTTTTGTTTACCCCGCCCGGCCCTCAAGGACAGCTATATTTCGGATCTGTAGACGCAGGGGTACTTTTGGTGGAGCTGTTGGCTGCGACCTTGGTTGTGGTTGCCATGTTTATACTGCTACGGCGAGATTAAACCCTTAACCACTCATTCAAGTTGGTGGCTTCGCCACCGCTCAATTCCAGCGTTAGCCCTCTAAGGATAGCCATGTTTCACAATACCAAGGTCACTAAAAAACTAGCGAACAAGATCGGAAGAGCTGCCGATGAGGCTATTGATAGTTACCATGCTCGCCTCGTCGAACAAGAGCCTCAAATAACTGATCGCTTTTTAGCCGTCTGCCAACATTCGATCAACAGGCTACGGATTGGAGGTGTCCAATGGTCAGCCAAGACATTCAGTGATCGTGGCAATAACAGCCAAGAGAAGCGCTATGGTGCGGATTTCCTCTGCTCTTTCTCCATGGCGCTTCCCACCTTTAGCGTGAGCAAAGGATTTTTGGCTCAAGCTAAACGCGTTGAGCCAAGCGATTCGTTCTCATCCAAGGACTACTCGGACATGAAAGAGCAGTGCGAGAAGATGCTATCTCTTTCGGCATCATCTTTTGTGTTTCTTTATTCCCGGCAGGCAGGTGTTACGGTTATCCCTGCAATTTCGGTAGTATCTGCGAGGACGTGCAATCCACACGAACTAACGTCAAAGGGGGTTTCTGCCTTCTTCGTCGACCACTTTGAGTGCTTTGTGGGTGATCGCAACATTGTCATTCGGTCACCTTCTGGTGTTGATGGGCTGCTTGAGGAGCTAAACGCCCGTAGAGGCCTCGAAATTGTTGGTCATGGCGAGGAGAGCTAGCAATTCATTTTCCGTAAATTGGACGGAGGCAATTAATTAATTGCGGGTTGCTCGGAGACCTAGCATGAAACGAGTTACCGGCATTGGCGGCATCTTCTTCAAAGCCAAGGACCCGAAGGCCCTGGCCGAGTGGTACAGGGTCCATCTGGGCGTCGAGGTCCAGGCGTGGGGCGGCGCGGCGTTTCACTGGGCGTCGCCCGACAATTCGTCCGGCACCGGGACGACGGCGTGGAATCCGTTTGCGGCCGACACGGACTACTTCGAACCGAGCCAGGCGCCTTTCATGGTCAATTACCGGGTGGTCGACCTGCACGCCTTGCTTGCCGCCCTGCGCAGCGAAGGCTGCAACGTGGTCGACAAGGTCGACGAATCGGAATTCGGCAAGTTCGGCTGGGTCATCGACCCGGAGGGCAACAAGGCGGAGCTGTGGGAGCCGCCGGCCGGCCAGTGAGCCGGGGCAAGGGGAGCGGGGAGGGCAGGCACATTGCGGCAAGTCGGGGCAGGGTGTTGCGCCTGCCCCTCACGTCATTCAAAACCGATCAGGGGGAGTCATGGAAAATCCGTATCAGAGTCCGGGTGCCGTGGTGGAGGACCGGGAAAAGCCGAGCTCGTCGCTGGGTGACGTGGCTTCCGGGCAGAAGCTGGTGATCTACGCGATCCTGCTGTACTTCCTGGCCGCCGCGCTGCGCACCGCGGTTGGTCCCATCGCTGCGCTGGCCTTCCTGGCCTGCCTTGTCATGTCGTGGGTGGGCATCTACAAGATCGCCCGCGGCCTGGACTATCCGATCTGGTGGCGGATCGTGCTGCTGGTGCTGATGCTCGTCCCGCTGGTGGGATTGATCGAGTTGCTCGTGCTGAGTTCCAAGGCCACGTCGCGGCTGCGCAAGGCTGGGTATTCGGTGGGGTTGCTGGGGGCGCGGGATTACTAGGCTCGTACCCCACCGTTCACCCTGAGCGTAGGCCCGCAGGGTCGAAGTCGAAGGGCGGTCGCTGCTGGGCGCTTCGACTTCGCTTGCTGTCGCAAGCTACGCTCAGCGCGAACGGTATTTCTCGCTGAGTGGCGTCGTTAATCGGGTCCGAACGTGTGAGGCGAGGGCGCCCAAGAGCGCGTGCCTGATGTCGAAAGCGGGCTGTCCTGCCCGCTTTCGACTCGCCGGGTTCGGCCTTGACCGAACCCGGCTCCGCCGGATCAAACGCCGAGGCGTTTGATCCGCGAGCGGCCCGACCGTGGGCCGCTAGTCTTCCTCGACTTTCGGTTTCCAGGCTTCGCTGAGCTGCTTCTGCACCGGCGCGGGCACCGGTTCGTAGTGGCTGAGGTCCAGGCTGTAACGGCCGCGGCCGCCGGTCATGGCCTTGAGTTCGGTGGGGTAGTCGGTGAGTTCGGCGAGCGGGGCCTGGGCCTTGATCAGCAGTTCGCCGCCGCGCCGGCTGTCGGTGCCGAGGATGCGCGCGCGCTTGCCGGCGAGGCCGCCGGTGACGTCGCCGACGTCGCTCTCGGGGATCGCCACTTCCACGTCCACGATCGGCTCCAGCACGATCGGGCGCGCCTTGCCCACGGCGTCGAGGAAGGCTTTCTTGCCCGCGCTGACGAAGGCCACTTCCTTGGAGTCGACCGGGTGGTACTTGCCGTCGTAGACGGTGACGCGCAGGTCCTGCAGCGGGAAGCCGGCTACCGCGCCGCGTTCCATCGCCTGGCGCACGCCTTTCTCGATCGCGGGCAGGAAGGTGCCGGGGATCACGCCGCCCTTCACCGCGTCGACGAACTCGAAGCCGGCGCCGCGTTCCAGCGGCTCCACGCGCAGGGACACCTCGCCGAACTGGCCGGCGCCGCCGGTCTGCTTCTTGTGGCGGTGGTGGCCCTCCGCCTTGGCGGCGATGGTCTCGCGGTAGGCGATGCGCGGCGGGTGGGTGACGACTTCCACGCCGTAGCGTTCGCGCATGCGTTCCAGCGTTACCTTGAGGTGCAGCTCGGAGAGGCCGCGCAGCACGGTCTCGTTGAGTTCCTTGTGGTGCTCCATGCGCAGGCAGGGGTCTTCCTCGGCCAGCCGCCCCAGCGCGTTCGCCAGCTTCTGCTCCTGGCCCTTGTGCTTCGGTTCCAGCGCGAGGCCGAACATCGGCTGCGGGAAGCGCATCGGCGCGAGGTGGATGCGATCCTCCTCGTGCGCGTCGTGCAGCACGGCGTCGTAGTGGATCTCCTCCACCTTGGCCACCGCCGCGATATCGCCGGGCACTGCCTGCTCGATCTCCACGTGGTTCTTCGCATTGAGCCGGAACAGGTGGCCCACCTTGAACGGCTTGCGGCCGTCGTCGACGAGCAGTTGCGAGTCGCGGCGCACGGTGCCTTGCCACACGCGGAAGACGCCGAGCTTGCCCACGAAGGGGTCGTTGACGATCTTGAACACGTCGGCGATCACGTGCTGCGCGGGGTCGGCGTTGACGGTGATCGCCTCGCCCTCGCCGTTGACGAAGGGCGGCGGGTTGCCTTCCGCGGGGTTCGGCAGCAGGCGTTCCGCAATGTCCAGCAGCTCGGCCGCGCCGGTGCCGTTGCGCGCGCTGACGAAGCAGATCGGCACCAGGTGGCCTTCGCGCAGGCATTGCTCGAACGCGTCGTGCAACTGCTGCGGCGTGAGCGCGGCCTCGCCCTGGTCGAGGTAGGCGCCCATGGTGGCCTCGTTGATCTCCACCACCTGGTCGAGGATGCGCTGGTGCGCGGTGGCCAGCGAGGAAAAGTCGGTGGCTCCGGTGGTGTGGAAGAAGCAGTCCAGCACCTGCTTGCCGCCTTGCGCGGGCAGGTTCACCGGCAGGCATTCGGGGCCGAACTCCTCGCGCAGCGCTTCGACCAAGGCGCCGAGGTGGGCGCCTTCGAAGTCGATCTTGTTGACCACCAGCACGCGGGCGAGGCCGCGCCTGCGCGCGTGATCCATCATGCGGCGGGTGCCGTGCTCGATGCCGTTGACGGCGTTCACCACCACCATCACGGTTTCCACCGCGGCGAACGCGGACAGCGTGCCGCCGCGGAAGTCGTCGTAGCCGGCGGTGTCGATCAGGTTGATGCGGCAGCCGCCGCGGTCGATGCCGGCGATGCAGCTGTCGATGGAATGGCCGCGCGCCTTCTCCTGCGCGTCGGTGTCCGACTGCGTGGTGCCGCGCTCCACCGAACCGGGCGCCTGGACCACGCCGCCGGCGTGCAGCAAGGCCTCGAACAGCGTGGTCTTGCCGCTGCCGGCATGGCCGGCGAGCGCGATGTTGCGGATGCTTTCCGTGTGGTAGGACACGATGCGACCCTCCTCTTGCAGAGGCACGGACTCGCAAGGCATGAACGGCGCCGTACGAGGCCGCGCATGGCGGCTGACGGGCCGTCATGGTCGTCCGGGCGCGGACGCGGGGGCGGTCATGGCGGGTGAGTCTGGCGATGGTACGTCGCGGCGGGGTTAGCCTCGCGTCAACGCCGGCGGGAACCGCCGCAAGGTATCGCGGTCTGAGAGCCGCGCCGCGTTTTTCTCTCCCACTGCTTGCGGCCTGATTGGCGTCGATTCTCAGCAAAAAAGTCCCGTTCGCGCTGAGCGTAGCTTGCGCCAGCAAGCGTACGCGAGGAGCAGCCACGGATGGCTGCGCTTTGGTGAGCGAGGAAGTCGAAGCGCCGCGCTGCCCCTTCGACTTCGGCCCTTCGGGCCTACGCTCAGGGCGAACGGTGGTGGGCTGCTGAGGGTCGATGCCAATCAGGCTGCGGGCAGGGAAGGGAACCCCTCTGCGTTGTCGCCCATACGGAGCCATCCCATCGTCCACCGAACGCAGGCCGAAACCCGCGCCACGCCGCCGCCCGGCCCCGACCGGGACGGCGCGCTGGCGCTCGACCTCGCGACCCTCGCGCGCCTGCGCCAGCTGCGCTGGCGCGAGCCATCGCGCGGCTACCGGCTGGCGTGGCTGGTGCTGGTCGTCGTGGTGCTGCTGCACCTCGTGTTCGCGGCGATGGTGTGGTGGGCGATGCGGCCGCCGCCGTTGCGCGAGGGCCGGCGGCGCCGACCAGCGAGGTACTGGAGGTGCGCTTCATCCCCGCCGCCACCGCGCCGGCCGCGAAGGCGCCGCCGCCCGTGCCGCTGCCACCGCCGCCGCCGCGCGCACCGCCGCGGCATGCCGCCGAACTCGCGGCGAAGAACGCGCTCAGCGTGCAACTGCCCGCGCCGGCGGCCAGCGTGGCGCCGCCGCGGCTGTTCGACCGCAATGGCCAGGCGATCCTGCCGGCCACTGCCGCCGGCACGCCCGTGCCGGACTACGTGCAGGGCATGCCGCAGGGCGACACGCGGATCATGCGGCACGACAGCCCGGTGAAATACCAGGCCACCCGCTTCGACAAGGACTGGGGCCGCACCAGTCCCATCACCGACGCGCTGCAGAAGGTGGTGGACAAGACCACGGTGAAGCACACGTTCCGTCCGCTTCCGGGCATCCGCATCCACTGCGCGGTTTCGCTGGCGATGCTGGCCGGTGGCTGCGGCGGCGATCCGCCCCCGCCACCGTCGGCAAAGGACGGCGACGCGCGTCTGAACATGGCGCCGGCACCGCTGGCCACGAACCCGAACGCGCCCAAGCCGCCACCGCTGTCTGAATGCATCGCGCTGTACCGCGCCGGCAAGCCGCTGGCCGATGGTTGCCCCAGCGACACGCCGTACCGCGCCACCGACGCAGCCATGCGCGAGGAACAGGAGCAGCGCGAACGGCGCGCGAAGCAGGCGGTGAAGCACTGAGAGTTGCAGCAGCGCCCGCTACACTCGCCGCATGCCGCTGCCCACGGACCCGAACGCGCCGCGCCCGCCCGCCCAGCGGCCGGCGCAGGTGCTGCTGAATTCGCCGCTGGCCGCTTCCTCGCACATGCTCAACCAGCAGGCGCGGAAGCGGCCGCGGCCGCCCGTGTTGTGGCGGCGCGTGTTCGCGCTCGCCGGCAGCCTGCTGGTGCACCTGGTGTTCCTGTTCGCCTTCATCCTGGGGCCGGCGTGGGAACCGCCGCCGGTGGGCGAGGCGCCGGCGGCGCAGCTGAAGCTGCGCTTCATCGAGCTGCCGGATCTCGCGCCGCCACCGCCGCCGAAGGGCGAGCCGCCGCGCCAGGCGGGGCCGGTGCACCCAGGCCACGCGGCGACGAGCCCGGGCGTGCGGCGCAACGCGAGTGCGGCCGCGCGACCGGCGCCGCGTGCGCCTGCCGTCGCCGCGCAGGCGGCGGCCGTGCCGCCCGCGAAGGCGGTCGCCGCTCCACCGCCGCCGCCCAGTCTGCCGCAACCGGCGCCCGTGCCACAGCTGCAACCGGTGCCGCTGGCGAACCAGCCGCCGCCGGTGAACCTGCCCAAGCCCACGCTGCAGCCGCCGGTGCCGCCGAAATTCCAGCCGCAGCCCGTGCGTGCGCCGCAGGCCGAAGGCAACCAGCCGATGCCGCCACCGCCTTCGCTGGCGCTGCCCACGCTGCCGCCCCAGGCGCCACCCGTGGTCGCGCCGCCCAGCGTGGCGCTGGACCGCGTGGTGCCAAACACCGTGGCGCCGGCCATCGCGCAGCCCATGCACGTGGACCTGCCCGCGGCGCCGCCCGCGCCCGAGTTGCAGGCCGTGCCGCTGCCGGCGCAAGCCGCGCCGCAGGTGAGCCTGCAGACCACGCTGAATGCACCCGCGCCGAACGCGCCGCGGCAACTGCCGAAACTGCAGGCACCGGCGCCGGTCGAGGTCGCGGAGCAACCGCTCGCTGCGGTCCCGCAGACCACGCCCGCCACACCCAGCGTGACGCCGGTGCCCAAGGCCACGCTCGAGATCGCCAACGATCAGGCGCTCACCCGGATCAGCCAGCCGGCGCCGGTGGCGTTGTCGCCTGCCGAAAGCACGTCGGCGCCGGCCAATCCATCGACCACCGCACCGGCGACCGCCGCACCGAGCGAGATTGCCGGCAAGGCAGGCGAAACCGCCGCACCGGACGTCAGCACTGCGCCGAACGCGAGCCCGCAGGGCAGCGACAACGCCCGTCCCGGCGAACCGCAAGGCAGCAGCAGCGCCAGCGAGACGGCCGGCGTGCACGGCAACGGACCGCCGGCGTCGCACGGACTGGGCCATGCCACCACGGGCGCCGCCGGCAAGGGCGAGGGTGAGCAGCCGGGGGCGCGCGAAGGCGCGGGCACCCCCGGCGCGGGCGCGCAACCGTCCGGCCAGGCGCCGGGCAGCGTGCCGGAATACGTGCAACTCAAGCCCACCGGCGACACCAATGTGATGCGCCACAAGATCAACGGCATCAGCTACAAATCCACGCGCTTCGACCCGTACTGGACGCCGCCCGGCGAGAGTTCGATCGACACCGCGCTGCGCCACGCGGCGGAAAAGACCACGCTGCAGCACACCTTCCACCTGCCGCGCGGCATCCGCATCAAGTGCAAGGTGATGCCGCTGGTGCCGGTGGCGCTGCTGGGTTGCGGCGACGCCGACTCGCCGCCGCCGGCAGCGGCGCAGAAGGTCTACGACCGGCTCAACCTGCCGGCCGTGGCCGGCGGCAGCGTTCCCAGCGTGCCGCCGCCCGCGCCGGCCGCGAGCGCGGCGGCGACGGCGCCCGTGGTGCTGGACAACCGCGTGCAATGCGCCGAGGCGCGCGTCGCCGGCGGCCTGATGCCGCCCGGCTGTCCGCCGACCGAACCCGTGTTGAAGGGGCGGGTGCCGGCCACTTCGTCGAGTTCATGGGTGCCGGCCAGCGACCAGTTCCATTGAGGGTTGCCACGTATCCTGCTGCGTGCAGCCAGAGAACTTGCCCGATCGAGGCGTATGCTTTTGCCCGCTTGGTCGGGAGGTCGGATAATGATCCGGTTGGTGCGACGCATGCTTGACGAGGTTGCGCTTCGAGTCTGCGCAGGGTTCGCTACGTGTCTGGTTTGGCACGTCGCATCGGCAGCAGTGGCGAAACCGTTGCCGTCGGCTGAAATCGACCGAGTGGTGGTCGCGGCGATTCCAGCGTGGCAGGGCAAGCCGGCAGAGGTGCTTGATCGTCTGGATTTGAGCGAGCCATTTGCGACGGTCAGCCAGTGGACGCTCGTGGTGGCGCGTGATCCTGACCCGAGTGCAATGCCGGGGTTCACGGATCCAGGCGCGCTGGCGGTCTGCTTGGTCAAGACGCTGGCTGTGGAGTGTTCCGAGAAATACGGCCCCACGAAAACCTACCCGTGGACGAACACGGCGTACGCCCTGCGCACGGCCAAGGTGGTGCATGCGGGCGCGAGGGAAAACGCCCCGCTGTTGCTGCTGCAGACTTGCTCGACGTCCGGCATGAACGGCAATTGCGACATCCGCACGGTGCTGTACGCCTACAGTCGTGCTGCGGATCGCTTCCACCCGGTGTTCGTCAATGACACACGCGGCAGCAACAACAATCAAGACGCGCGCTTCGTCGAGCACGGTCCACTGCGCGGCGACGTGATTGTGAACTATCCCACCGATCATGCGCCCTACGCCTACTGGATCGAGGTCTATGCGCGGCGCGGCGTGGGCGACTACACGCGCATCCTGCGCTATCGCGGGCATACGGGCTATGGTGATGGCAACGTGCTGGCTGTCGCCGATTCCGAGATGCCAGAAATCCTGCGGCGGCTGGGAAAATGGCAGCTGGGCGATGCGCTGCCGGTGCCGCCGCAGTCACCGAAGGGCTGCGGCCGGCTGATCCTCCGGCGCGGCGTGGAATGGTGCGACTTCGCCTCGCGCTGACACGTGCAGATTTCGCTCAGGCCGCGTCCAGCGCGAGATGGACACGCCGTCCCAGCGCCGTGGCGATGTTCACCAGCGCATCGAGCGAGAAGCGGGATACGCGGCCGCGCAGCAGATCGTTGATGCGCGGCTGGGTCACGCCGCAGCGCTCGGCCGCTTCGCTCTGCTTCCAGCCGCTGGCGTTGATGATGGCAACGATCTGCTGCATCAGTTCGGCGCGGGCACGCAGGTTCGCCGCCTGCTCCGGCGTGTCGGCGATGGCATCCCATACGGCGGCATAGGTTTCGTGCTTGCTCATGGCGAACCTCCGCTAAGTTCGGCGTAACGGGCCCGCGCCAAGTCGATCAAGCTTGCGCGTTCCTCACGACAGCCGCAAAAACTCCTTCATCAGCGGCAGCCTGCGCACGCGCACTGCGCTGACGCGGAACACCGCGTTGGCGAGGGCGGGGGCGGCGGTGGGCATGGCGAGGAAGCTGGCGCCGGTGGGCGGGCGGTTGCCGCCGTCGACCACGATCACTTCCACGCTGTTCGGCAACTGGGCCATGCTGGCGAGCGGGTAGCTCTTCCAGTCGCGCTGCTGGACCTGGCCGTCCTTGGTGGTGATGGCGAGGTTGAGCGCGGTGGAGAGCGCGTCCAGGGTGGCGCCGGTGATCTGGCCTTCGAGGCCCAGCGGGTTGATCACGCGGCCCACGTCCACCGCGCAGACGACGCGCTCGATGGCCAGCTTGTCGCCTTGCAGCGAGGTCTCGATGGCGTGCGCCACGTAGGCGCCGTCCATGTGCCAGCACGCGAGCCCCAGGCCGTTGACGCTGCGCAGCCAGTTCTTCCACTCGATGCGGTCGGCGACCAGCTGCAGCACGTTGCGCAGGCGGCCGGTGTCCAGCGTGCCGCCGTTCTTCAGCGCGATGTTGCGCGGCTCGCCGAGCAGGCGCAGGCGGGTCTTGAGCGGATCTTCGCGCAGCTGGTGGGCGAGTTCGTCGATGAAGCTTTCCGCCGCGAACGCGTTGCTGAGCTGCGGCATCGCGCGGTGCGGGCCGCGCGGCAGCGTGGATTCCAGCGCGTACCAGTCGCTGCGGTAGTTCGGCACCAGACCGGCGGGCAACTGGTCGGGCAGCACTTCGGACGTCCACAAGCGGTCGGCGGGCACGCCGCGGCCGCTGAGCGCGGAGGCGCTGGCGAGGCGCTGGTTCCAGGCGACGATGTTGCGCCTGGCGTCGATGATCGCGCCGATCTTGTGCACGCTGGCGGAGCGGTACCAGTCGTGGGCGAAGTCCTGCTCGCGCGTCCACAGCAGGCGCACGGGCTTGTTCACCGCCTGGGCCAGCATCACCGCCTCGGCCACGTAGTCGTGGTCGAGCCGGCGGCCGTAGCCGCCGCCCACGCGCGGCACGCGGATCTCGATCTTGTCGGCGGCGAGGCCGGTGAGGCGCTGCACCACGGCCCAGGCCTGTTGCGGCGCCTGGGTGGGCACCACGAGGCGGGCGTGGTCCTTGTCGACGTGCGCGAGGCAGTTCATCGGCTCGGGGCAGGCGTGCGCCAGCCAGGGTTGGTAGTAGCTGGCCTCGAGGCGGTACGCGGCATGCTTGCCGGCCTTGTCCACGTCGCCGTCGTCGCGCACTCGGGTGGTGGGTGCGGCCTTGCTGTCGAGCAGGGCGATGGCCTGCTGTTCCAGCGCGCCGCTGCCGGCTTCGGCGGCGGCGCCGGGCTTCCACTCCAGCTTGAGCTGGTCGCGACCCGCGAGCGCGGCCCAGGTGTCCTCGGCCAGCACCGCCACCGCGGGCGCGATCACGGTATGGCCCGGCGGCTGGCCGGGTTCGGGCTTCAGGTGCATCACCTTGACCACGCCTTTCACCGCGAGCGCGGGCGCGGTGTCGATGCTGGACAGGCTGCCGTCCGGCCACGGGCAGTGCAGCAGCACGGCGACCAGCGCCTCGGCCTCGTGGTGGTCGATCGCGTATTTCGCCTGGCCGGTGACGATGGCGTGCGCGTCCACGTCGCCGACCGGCTTGCCGATCAAGGTGTAGCGCTCCGGCGCCTTCGGTGCCGGCGCCTGCGGCGGCAGGTCCAGCTTGCTGGCGTCGTCGACCAGGCTGCCGTAGGTGACGCGGCGGCCGTCCGGCGCGATCACCGTGCCGGCCTCGCAGCGCAGGCGATCGGCGGCGATGCCGAGCCGGCGCGCGGCGGCCTGGTGAGCAGCCAGCGCGCGAGCGCGCCGGCTTGGCGCAGCTCGGCCCAGGCGGCGGGGATGGAGTCGCCGGTGCCGCCGCGCTGGCGGCCGTAGGTCCAGTGCGGCTGGCCGTTGTCGTTCGCGCCGACGCCCAGGCCCAGCGGCACCACGCTGACGCGGTTCCAGTCGGCGTCCAGTTCGTCGGCGATGATCATCGGCAGCGCGGTGGCGACGCCGGTGCCGGTGTCGGGATCGCGCGCGCCGATCAGCACGTTGCCTTCGGCGTCGATGCGCACGTAGGCGCCGAGTTCCTGGAAATGGTTGCCCAGCCATTCCGGCGGCAGCGGCGGCTCGTCGGCACGGGCCATGCGCACGCCCACCACCAGCGCGCCGGCGGTGCCGGCGAGGACCTGCAGGAAGCGCCGGCGTGACAGCCGGATGCCGTTCGAGGCGTTCGCGCTCATGCCTGGCCCGCCTTGCCGGCGGCGGCGCGCTTGATCGCGGCGCGCACGCGGGTCTGGCAGCCGCAGCGGCAGGTGTTGGTCAACTGGTCGATGTCGGCGTCCGTGGGTTGCGGCTTGCGTTTCAGCAGGTCCACGCCCGCGATCAGCCAGCCCGGCGTGCAGTAGCCGCAACCGATCGCGTCCTCGTCGATGAAGGCCTGCTGCAGCGGGTGCAGGGCGCCGTCGTTCGCGGCCAGGCCTTCCACCGTGGTGATGCGCTTGCCGTCCAGCTTCACCATCGGCTGGGTGATCGCGGACACCGGCTTGTCGCCCACCAGCACCAGGTCGGAACCGTTCTCGCCGTGCGCGCCGCCGTACTTGGTGCCGGTGAGCCACAGCACGTCGCGCAGGTACCACAGGAGCGGCATCTGCGGGTCGCCGGTGTGGACGAAATGCTCGCCGTTGATCTCGACCGCGATGCCGCTGCGCACCGCCGCGGGCACGATGTTGTTGTCCGGGGTGACCGGCACACCGTGGGCTTGGGCTGGCGCCATGCGGGATCTCCTCAGAACCGTATCCGCGCATTGTGGCATTGCCGCGGCCGGCTAGGAACGCGTGGCGCTGAACAGGCGGCGCCAGCACCAGTAGACCGGCACGCCGGCCAGCATGATCAGCACGCCCATGCCGGTGTTGTACGGACTGTCGCGCAGGCTTTGCACCACCACGAGCGCAACGGTGGCGATGAACAGCAGGGGTGTCAGCGGGTAGCCGGGGACGCGGTAGCCGGGCTCGGCGAGGTCGCGGCGGCGGTAGAGGAACAGCGTGGCCACGCCGATCGCGCACGCCAGCCAGTCGCCGAACGTGGCGTAGTCCAGCAGTTGTCCGTAGCTGCCCGACAGCGCCAGCACGCTGGCCCAGCCGGCCAGCAGCAACAGCGCGAGGTTCGGGGTGCGGTGCCGCGGATGCAGGCGGCCCACCACGCGGAAGAACAGCCCGTCCTCGCCCATCACCTGCAGCACGCGCGCACCGGCGAGCAGGGTGATGTTGCAGAAACCCAGCGTGGAGATCGCGATGCCGATGGCGATCAGCCTGGCGCCCGTGCCGCCGGCCACGCGTTGCATCACGTCCGCCGCCGGCGTGCGGCTGGCGGCCAGTCCGGCGTGGCCGAGCACGGCGAGATAGGCCACGTTGACCAGCGCGTATGCGGCGATCACGCCCAGCATGCCCAGCAGCAGGGCGCGTGGCAGCGTGCGCTGCGGCTCGCGTACTTCGCCGGCGAGGTTGTTGAGATAGGTGAAGCCGGAATACGCGAACAGCACCGGCAGCGCCGCGCCCATGAAGCCCGCGCCGGCATGTGCGGGATCGCCGGCCAGCACCGGTGTGCCCGCGCCGGCGAGAAACAGGCCGCAGACCACCAGCACCGCCACGGCCAGCAGCTTGAGCACGGTGAACAGGTTCTGCAGCTGCACGCCCAGCCGCAGGCCGAACAGGTTGATGCCGGCCACGAACACCAGCGCGCCCACGGCCAGCGGTGTCGTGGCCGCCGCCGGCAGGTCGAACACGGCCGCCGCATAGCTGGCGAAGATCGTCGCCACCGCCGCGGTGGAACCGGAATAGATCACCAGCAGCATCGTCCAGCCGAACAGGAAACCCGCCAGCGGCCCGAACGCTTCGCGCAGGTATACATAGCTGCCGCCCGCCTGTGGCCGACGCGCGCCCAGCTCCGCGTAGCACAGCGCGCCGAGCAGGGTGAGCACGCCCGCGCCGATCCACACCGACAGCAGCGCCAGCCCCGAGCCGGTGCGCTGTGCGGCAATGCCGGGATTGAGGAAAATGCCGCCGCCGATGATGCCGCCCATCACCACCAGCGCGGCATCGCGCATGCCGAGACGGCGGACATAGCCGCCGGACGAAGTCGATACGCTCATGGAATCCCGCCGCGGGAAAGGACCGCGGCGAGCATGGCGGGAGCCCGGTCGTGCGGCAAGTCCCCGCCAACGGACGCGGCATCGGCGCCGCTGCGCAGGGCCCGATGTTCATGCCGAATGGCGGCTGCAAGTGTGCTGCCGCATTCCCGGGAATGCGCGGCCCGCGCGCATGGGGCACGCGGGCACACCATCGGAAAACATCAGACAGGGAAGCCATGAAGGCGAGAACATCGACATGTTCCCGGTGTTCGCCGAATTCCGCTTCTGGGTTTTTACCGGTGGAAAAGACAACGGCCGCTCGCGCGGCCGTTGTCCCGACGATGGAAGTCGTGCGTGGGTCTCAGCGACCGCCCAGGAACAGGTTGAGGTTGGCCACGTTGAGCGTACCGATGCCGGCGCCCGGCGTGTAGTTCGGTGCGCCGTAGTAGAACCAGTTGTCGCCTGCGTTCACGCTGTTGAAGGCCGACCACGGGCCGTAGCCGAAGATGTTCTGCAGCAGGTACACCTGCGGATTCCAGAAGCCCACGCGGTGGCCGGTGCTCTGCGTCAGCAGGGCGCTGATGCCGTTGAGCTGGGGCGCCACGAAGCTGGTGCCGCCCGCCGAACCCAGTCCGCCGTCGGTGGTGGAATACAGCACGTAGCCGGTTTCCGGATCGGCATTCAGCGCGATGTCCGGCACGTTGCGGCCGCGGAAGTTCGCGGGCAGGGCGAGCAGGGTGGTGGGGCCCGCGCTGGGGTCGTTGTAGACCAGCGCCTGCTTGCGCTCGCTGCGGCGGATGCCGCGGGTGAACCACTGGTAGAACGGTTCGTTCCAGTACACGCTCACGCCGCCGCCGCCGCCGACCGAGAACAGCTGGGCGCGCCAGCCGCCGGGGATCGGGGCATAGGCATCGAGATAGACCTGCAGATAGTCCCAGCCCCACACGCTCTCCTGCGTGATGGAGGTGGTGGGGTCGCCCTGGATGCCGAAGGTGAACGGCACGGTGGTGCCGCCGGCGGCCGTGATGAACGGATCGGAGGCCGGCGAATCCACGGTCAGCGGCGCGCTGAACTCACCCGGGCCGGTGCCCGTGCCCAGTCCGCGCACGGTGTCGTAGGCGCCCGAATCGCCGGAGGCGGCGAACACCGACTGTCCCTGCACGGCCGCTTCGAGGAAGATCTGGTGGAAGGCGCGCAGATCGCCGACGTCGGTGGTGTCGGTGTCGCTGGCGCCGTTCACGTTGAGCGCGGCGAAGTTGAAGATTTCCGGCGCGCCCCAGCTGGTGGAAATGCTGTCGGCCTTGTTGTCGGAAACGGCTTGCGCGAACGCGTCGGTGAAGCCGTTGCCGGCGTTCGGCGCGTCGTAGACGACGATGTTCGCCCACGGCGCGATGCCGCCGGACTGCTCCACGTCCAACGCCGTCTCGCCGCTGCCGCCGTCGAAGACGCCGCCGCCGTCCACGTGCACCTGGGTGATGCGGTTCGGCTTGGTGGCCAGGCCGATGTCGCTCCAGTAGGTCTGCGCATCGGACGGATAGAAGTTGGACAGGGTCACGATCGCCACCGTCGAACCCTTGCCGTTGATGCCGTGCTGGTACAGCGGATTGATGTTGTAGAAGTTCGCCACGTCGCCCACGGTGTAGTCGCCCGGTATGCCGGTGGCGGTGGGGTTGCCGCCGGGCGTCTTGGCGAGCGCCTTGAGCGTGAAGGTTCGCTGCGCCGTCGCCGGCAACTGGGGCAGGTTGATGCGGTGTGACAGGAACTGCCGCTCGTTGCTGAGGCCGCTGACGAAGATCACGCTGCCGGCCAGCGCGGCGGGCATCCGTGGCGCGGTGGCGGGGCGATGGAAGCGCCGGCCGCTGCGCGCGGAGACGTACTCGTGGATCGGCGCCTGGAACATCGCGCCGAGCTGGGCCGGCGTGGCGCTGGTCTCGATCGCCAGGTGGCTGGCCAGCACCGTGCTGGAGAGGCCTTGCTGGCGCAGGAAGGCCTGCACCCGTGCGATGTCCGCATCGCTGGCGCCGTACTGGCTGGCGAACTCGGCGGTGCCGAGGAACTGGCGGTAGTGCGCCGAGCCGGGAGTGATGGTCTGCCGGATGTAATCCTCGAGCGCCGCCTCGTGGCGCAATTTCAGGATCAAGGTGACGTGCACGGGCTGGTTCGAAGCGGCCAGGCCCATGTCGACGTTCGGCCGCACGTCGGCGGCCCACGCGGCGGTGCCCACGCCTGCGAACAGCAGGGCGAGGCAGGTGGCCAGGGATTTGCGATGCAGTTTCGCGAACATTGCGCTTCCTCCTGATGGCAAAGATTCGGGCGTGCACGGGCGACGACGCGTCGCCGCCACGCCTTACGGTTGATCCGCAAGAGCGTTTCGTCGAGATGAACTGATGAAGGGTTGCCCCAGCGACGTCGTCGGTCTCCCCTGACGACTGGCGTTGCGCCGCCCGGCGAGCCTACTCCGGAGCCTACGGCGCCGATAGCCGTGCAAGAAATTGCGAGAAGATCGCAAGTTTGGGTGCGCGTGCGGGCTGCGGCACAATAAGGGGTTCGCGCCATGGATTCATCGCCATGGCGTCCCTCATTCCCGCCCAAGCCATCGCCATGACCGCCATCAAGCAAGCCGACCTGATCCAGTCCGTCGCGGACGCCCTGCAGTACATCAGCTACTACCACCCGGTGGATTACATCAAGGCGCTGGCCGCCGCGTACGAGCGCGAGGAATCGCCCGCGGCGAAGGACGCGATGGCGCAGATCCTGATCAATTCGCGCATGGCCGCCGAAGGCCACCGCCCGCTGTGCCAGGACACCGGCATCGTCACCGTGTTCCTGAAGATCGGCATGGGCGTGCGCTGGGACGACGCCACCATGGGCGTGGAAGACATGGTCAACGAAGGCGTGCGCCGTGCCTACATGGACCCGGACAACAAGCTGCGCGCCAGCGTGCTGGCCGACCCGGCCGGCCGTCGCCTCAACACGAAGGACAACACGCCATCGGTGGTGAACGTCTCGGTGGTGCCCGGCGACACCGTGGAGGTGATCGTGGCGGCCAAGGGCGGCGGCTCGGAGGCGAAATCGAAGTTCGTGATGCTGAACCCCTCCGACTCCATCGTGGACTGGGTGCTGAAGACCGTGCCGACCATGGGCGCCGGCTGGTGCCCGCCCGGCATGCTCGGCATAGGCATCGGCGGCACCGCGGAGAAGGCGATGCTGCTGGCGAAGGAATCGCTGATGGAGCACATCGACATCCAGGAGCTGATTGCGCGTGGGCCGTCGAACCGCGTCGAGGAACTGCGCATCGAGCTGTACGAGAAGGTCAATGCGCTGGGCATCGGCGCGCAGGGCCTGGGCGGTCTCACCACCGTGCTCGACGTGAAGATCAAGGACTATCCCACCCACGCGGCGAACCTGCCGGTGGCGATGATCCCGAACTGCGCCGCCACCCGCCATGCGCACTTCACGCTGGACGGCTCCGGTCCGGCGACGCTGGAGCCGCCCTCGCTGGAAGACTGGCCCAGGCTCACCTACAACCCGCAGAACGCGCGCCGGGTGAACCTCGACACCATCACCCAGGAAGAAGTCACCAGCTTCAAGCCGGGTGAGGTGCTGCTGCTCAACGGCAAGCTGCTCACCGGCCGCGACGCCGCGCACAAGCGCATGGTGGAGATGCTCAACAAGGGCGAGCCGCTGCCGGTCGACTTCAAGGGCCGCTTCATCTACTACGTGGGCCCGGTCGACCCGGTGCGCGAGGAAGTGGTCGGCCCCGCCGGCCCCACCACCGCCACCCGCATGGACAAGTTCACCGAACAGGTCTTGGCGCAGACCGGCCTGCTCGGCATGGTTGGCAAGGCCGAACGCGGCCCGGCCGCGATCGAGGCGATCAAGAAGCATCGCTCCGTCTACCTGATGGCGGTGGGCGGCGCCGCCTACCTCGTGTCGAAGGCGATCAAGGCTTCGCGTGTCGTCGGTTTCGCCGACCTCGGCATGGAGGCGATCTACGAGTTCGAGGTGAAGGACATGCCGGTCACTGTGGCCGTAGACAGCGCCGGCACCTCGGTGCACCAGACCGGGCCGAAGGAATGGCAGGCGCGAATCGGGAAAATCCCCGTCTTTGTTCAATAAAGCAGTGCGCGTAGCGCACTCGTTCGTCTCCTCTCCCGCTTGCGGGAGAGGATTGAGGTGAGGGGCCAAGGCTTGCGCAGAGTCCCTCACGCGCGCAGCGCACGCCTTCGCCTCCTCTCCCGCTTGCGGGAGAGGATTGAGGCGAGGGGCGGGGCTCGCGAGAGCGCCACATCGAAGCCACGCGATGCTTCGTCAGAGGCTTTCGCCGGATTGCCCCCTCATCCCAACCCTCTCCCTGGCGGGGAGAGGGAGTGCATCGCGTAGCGCCCTCAGCGCATCGAGCAGCCGCTCCGGCTCCCGCAGTGCCTGCCTTGCCGCACCCACCGCACGCCGCACGTTCCCCGGCGTAGCGCCTTGTTCGATCAAGGCCAGCGCAGGCGCACGACAAGCGGACAGCGCATCGATCCAGTCCGCCGGCTGGCGCAGCCCGAGCACACGTGCCGCGCGGAACGCCGGCGTCAGCGATTCCACATCATTGAGTGCACGCACGAAGGCCGTCGTCCCGCGTCGTTCGATCGTCGGGTCCAGCGCCTCGCCCAGCGCGGCCAGCGCGTCGGCCAAACGCCGGCGCAACACATCGGTGGAACGCACCGGCACGACCAGCCACGCGGTGGCCACGCCGATGGCCGCGCCGGCCGCGATCGCCGTCAGGCGCAGTGCCATTTCCGAAGTTGCGGGCAAGCCGGCGTAGTTCTGCAGCAGGGCCAGCGCCACGGTGACGAACAGCGCCCACCATGTGTAGTTGAGCTGGCGCAGCCAGGTGCCGAGGAACAGCGCGAGCAGGATCAACGCCACGCTGCCGTGCGCACCGGCCGGCGTGACGAGCAGGGCCGCGGCGACGCAGCCGCCCGCTGCACCGGCCAGGCGCAGCAGGCTCTTGTACGCCACCTCCAGCCGGCCGCGGTTGCCGCTGTGCACGATGAAGGCAGTCAGCACCACCCACGGCCAGTGTTCGCCGAAACCGAGATGGCCCACGGCGAACGCGAGCGCCAGCGCCACCATCATCTGCAACGCCATGCGCGTGGTGGCGGAAAGCCGCGCATGGGTGGATGGGGCGCGAACTGGCGCAGTCGCGTGGTGTGTGCGCCCGTCGGCCAGCCAGCCCATGCGCCGGCCCAGCACGTCGAGCAACGACACCCATGCCAGCGCCAGCAGTGCCACCAGTATCGGCACCACGGCGGCAGGCAGCCGCCCGTGCTGCGTGCCGGACAAATGCGGCACGGTGAGCACGGTCACGAAGGGCAGGGCAATCAACCGGCTGGCGCGTCGCGCCAACTCGCCGAACTGGCGCAGCCACACCGATGCCGCCACGCCCGCGGTGAACGCCGCGGCGCCGATCCACGGAGCGTGCAACAGCAACCAGCCGACGCCGGTCGCAGCCAGTCCCACCACGGGCAGCGCGATGGCCGCTTCCAGGCGGCCGCGACGGTCGCGGTCGAGCCGGCTGCGCGCCAGCGACAGGCTCAGCACCACCGCCAGCACGGCGCTGCCGGGGCCGGGCGCGAACCATTGCGCGCAAGCCAGGGCGAGCAGGGCGGCTGCCATTGCCACGACCGCCTCGGGCAGTGCCCGCAGCACGGTGGGCAGGACGGATGGCGCGGCAGTCATGCGCTGGCGGGTTCCTGGTCGGCAGCGCGCAGTCTAGCAGCGCGCCGGCAAGCCGCCGGGTGGCTCGACAAGTGGACGTCTGGACGTCCAAACGAAGTCACTTGCAAAAAATCTTGCAATCGCTTTGACGCGGCGCAACACTGGCGGGATCGTTTCCTCACCAGCCACCCATAGAGACCCGTGAATCCCAACGCCCCCGCGCCGCTGCCTGCGGACGCCCCCTGGATCGTGATGAAGTTCGGCGGCACCAGTGTCGCCACCCTGCCGCGCTGGCAGAACATCCGCGAGCTGGTCGCCAGCCGCCGCGCCGAAGGCGCGCGCGTGCTGGTGGTCGTGTCCGCGCTCACCGGCATCACCGACGCGCTGAAACAGCTGTGCGGCGAGGGCGACCAGGGCAAACGCAAGGCGGCGGCCGGCGCGATCGCGCAACGCCACTACGACCTGCTTGCGCACATGCAGCTGCCGCTGCCAGCCACGCTGGGCGCGCGCCTGGACGAACTGGCGGCGCTGGCCGCGGAAGGTCCGGCGCGGTTGGGCGAACTGGCCTGGTCGGCGCGGGTACAGGCGCATGGTGAATTGATGTCCAGTGCGCTGGGCGCGGCCTTCCTCAGCGAGAGCGGCCTGCCCACGCAGTGGGTGGACGCGCGCGATTGCCTCGCCGCGGCCGCGCTGCCGAACCAGAACGAGCGCACCCGCCTGCTGTCGGCGATGGTCGAGGCCCGCCCCGATCCCGCGCTCAACGCGCGCCTCGCCGCACGGGGCGAGGTGTTCATCACCCAGGGCTTCATCGCGCGCGAGCCCATCTCCGACCAGGGCGGTGGCCGCACCGTGCTGTTGGGCCGCGGTGGCTCGGACACCTCGGCGTCCTACTTCGGCGCGCTGCTGAAGGCGGCGCGGGTGGAGATCTGGACCGACGTGGCCGGCATGTTCACCGCCAACCCGCGCCAGGTGCCGGGCGCACGCCTGCTGCAGAAACTGGATTACGAGGAGGCGCAGGAAATCGCCTCCACCGGCGCCAAGGTGCTGCACCCGCGCTGCCTGTCGCCGCTGCGCGAGCCGCGCGTGCCGCTCTTGGTGAAGGACACCAACCGTCCCGAGCTGGAAGGCACCGTGATCGGTCCCGAGGTGCGCGACCACGCGCCGTCGGTGAAGGCGATCAGCGCGCGCAAGGGCATCACCCTGGTGTCGATGGAATCGGTGGGCATGTGGCAGCAGGTCGGCTTCCTCGCCGACGTGTTCGCGCACTTCAAGCAGCACGGCCTGTCGGTGGACCTGATCGGCTCGGCCGAGACCAACGTCACCGTGTCGCTGGATCCCACCGAGAACCTGCTGGACTCCGACGCGATCGCCGCGCTGGCCGGCGACCTCGCCAAGGTATGCCGGGTCAAGGTGATCGCGCCGTGCGCCGCGATCACCCTGGTCGGCCGCGGCATGCGCTCGATGCTGCACACGCTGTCCAGCGTGCTGGCCGAGTTCGACCAGCTGCGCGTGCACCTGATCTCGCAGTCGTCGAACAACCTCAACCTCACCTTCGTGGTGGACGAGGACGTGGTGGACGAGCTGCTGCCGCACCTGCACGAGCTGCTGATCGCCGCCGGCGCGTTGCGTACCGACGACAGCGTGCTGTTCGGCCCCAGCTGGCAGGCGTTGTACGGCAGCGGCGAGGCGCTGGCGCAGCCCTCGTGGTGGCGCGACGGCGAACGCCAGCGCCTGCTGGCCATTGCCGCCGAGGCCACGCCGCGCTACGTCTACCACCTGCCCACCGTGCGTGCGCAGGCGCGTGAACTGAAGGCGCTGGCGGCGGTGGATCGCTTGCACTACGCGGTGAAGGCGAACACGCATCCGGCGATCCTGCGCGCATTGGCGGAAGAAGGCTTTGCGTTCGAATGCGTGTCGCCGGGCGAGCTGGAGGCGGTCTCCGCGGCGGTGCCGGCAAGCGCACCGCTGCTGTTCACGCCGAACTTCGCCTCGCGCGCGGACTTCGAGCATGGCCTGGCCACCCGCGCCACCATCACGCTGGATGCGCTGCACCCGATCGAGCACTGGGGCGAGTTGTTCCGCGGCCGCGAGATCGCGCTGCGCGTGGACCTCGGCCGCGGCCTGGGCCACCACGAGAAGGTGCGCACCGGCGGCAGCGGCAGCAAGTTCGGCCTGCCGCTGGAACAGCTCGACGCGTTCCTCAGGCATGCCGATGCCCACGGCGTCACCGTGCGCGGCCTGCACGCGCACCTCGGCTCCGGCGTGCTCGACGCGAGGCACTGGGGCGAGGTGTTCAACCAGCTCGCCAGCCTCGCCGAGCGCATCGGCAGCATCGCCTTCCTCAACATCGGTGGCGGCCTGGGCGTGCCCTCGCACCCCGGCGAGGCGAAGCTGGACATCGCCGAGCTGGACAAGGTGCTGCGCGAGGTCAAGGCGGCCTACCCGCACTACCAGCTGTGGATGGAGCCGGGCCGCTACCTCGTGGCCGACGCCGGCGTGCTGCTGGCGCGCGTCACCCAGACCAAGGGCAAGGGCAGCTGGCGCTACCTCGGCGTGGACACCGGCATGAACAGCCTGATCCGCCCCGCGCTGTACGACGCCTGGCACGAGATCGCCAACCTCACGCGGCTGGACGAGGAAGCCACCGGCCTGTTCCAGGTGGTCGGCCCGATCTGCGAATCCGGCGACGTGCTGGGCAGCGACCGCCGCCTGCCGGAGCCGCAGGAAGGCGACGTGATCCTGATCGCCCAGGCCGGCGCCTACGGCAAGGTCATGTCCTCGCGCTACAACCTGCGTGGCGAGACCGAGGAAGTCGTGATCGACGCCTGAAGCTCTGCTCCCTCTCCCCTTTGGGACGCGGGGAAGGGCCATGGATGGCCCTGCTCTGAGGAGCGAGGAAGAGGGCTGGGGTGAGGGGCGGGTGCTCGCGATGGATTGCCAACGGAGCGAGGTTTCAAGGATGAAGCGTCTGCATGTGGATCGAGCGCGGCGGCTGAGGGTTGGGCAAACCGACGCCGAGCGGAAGCTCTGGTTCTTTCTGCGCAATCGCCAGTTGCAAGGCTGGAAATTCCGCCGCCAACACGAGATAGACCGCTACATCGCTGATTTTGCCTGTCCGGATGCAGGCGTGATCGTGGAGCTCGACGGCGCACAGCATGGCGAGCAGGTGGCATACGACGAAGCACGAACGCGCGAGCTGGCATCCATGGGATACCGCGTGCTGCGTTTCTGGGACAATGATGTACTGACGAATATTGATGGCGTGTTGGAGGTGATCGTGGAGGCTTTGGCAAGCTCCGGCCCCTCACCCCAGCCCTCTCCCCAGCGGGGAGAGGGAGCATGCGATGGAGACTGAGGCGTGACGACGATCCACAACCCCCGCCTGACCCAGGTGTTCCGCTTCCTCCACGCGCGCTATGCCGACGGCGTGGCCGAGCTGGCCTATGCCTTCGACGATGGCGAGGCCATGGTGGAGCGCATCCGCTTTCCGCACGCGCCGGCGCTGCCGCGCGAGCGGCAGGCCGCGTTCGACGCCGCGCTGAAGCTGCTGCACCTGATCGCCGGCGTGAGCTACTACAAGGCCGGCGTGCCGCCGAAGATCGAGGTCGCCGATGGTTCGCTCGACGCCGCCACCGCCGATCTGCTCGACGCGTTGTATCTGCACGGTTTGGCCGAGTTCGCCTACCGCAATGGGCTGGATCTGCGTGGGCGCATCGCCTTCCCTCGCCACACTCCCTCTCCCCTGGGGGGAGAGGGTCGGGGTGAGGGGGCAACCCCGCCACAAGCTCCATCGCTCGGCCTCCCCAAGCGCACCCTCGTCCCCATCGGCGGCGGCAAGGATTCCCTCGTCGCGGTGGAGGCGATCAAGTCCATCGGGGGCGACGGCACCGCGGTGTGGGTCGGCAACTCGGCGCTGATCGCCGCCTGCGCCGAGCGCACCGGCCTGCCCACGCTGAACATCCAGCGCGAGCTGGCGCCGGCGCTGTTCGAGCTGAACCAGCGCGGCGCGTGGAATGGCCACATCCCGGTCACCGCGGTGAACTCGGCGATCCTCGCCGTGGCGGCGATCCTGTACGGCCACGACTCCATCGCCTTCGCCAACGAGCGCTCCGCCTCCGCCGCCACGCTGGAATACGAAGGCCAGCAGGTGAACCACCAGTGGAGCAAGGGCTACGCCTTCGAGCAGTTGCTGGGCAACTGGCTGCACACGCACGTGGCCGCCGACCTCGACTACTGCTCGCTGCTGCGGCCGTACTCGGAACTGGCGATCACCCGTGCGTTCGCGAAGCTCACGCCGTACTTCGACGTGTTCTCCAGCTGCAACCGCAACTTCAAGCTGCTCGGCCCCAAGCCGGCCGACCGCTGGTGCGGGCAGTGCCCGAAATGCCACTTCGTGTTCCTCGCGCTGGCGCCGTTCCTGCCCAAGCCGCGGCTGCTGGGGATCTTCGGCCGCAACCTGCTGGACGACGAGACGCAGGCCGCCGGTTTCGATGCGCTGCTCGAATACCAGGACCACAAGCCGTTCGAATGCGTGGGCGAGGGCGCCGAGGCGCGCGCGGCGATGCGCGCGCTGAGCCAGCGGCCGGAGTGGCAGGAAGACGCGCTGGTCGAACGCTTCCGCAGCGAGATCCTGCCGCAACTCGATGCCGCGCAGTTGGCGCTGGAGCCTTGGCTGGAACCCTCCGCCGAGCATCGCGTACCGGCGCGTCTGCAGGCGGCGCTCAAGGCCATCGGCGCATGACGGCCGGTGACCCACGCCATGGCCATGTCCGTAGGAGCGGCTTCAGCCGCGATTCCTCCGCCATTGCCGTCCCGGCCAACGTGCGCTGGTCGCGGCTGAAGCCGCTCCTACGGGGCGCACGTCATGCGCATCGCTGAGCTGGCGGGCAAGCGCGTCGCGGTCTGGGGTTTCGGCCGCGAAGGCCGCGCCGCGATCCGCGCGATCCGCGCGCAGCTGCCGCAACAGCCGCTCGCGCTCTACTGCGGCGAGGCCGAAGCCGGCGCCGCGCGCGAACTCGATGCCGCGCTCACCGTCTACGCGCACGAGCCCGACGCGGTGGCGCTGTCCGCCTACGACGTGGTGGTGAAGTCGCCGGGCATCTCGATCTACAAGCCGGCGGTCACTACCGCGCAGGCGCAGGGCACCGTGTTCACTTCCGGCACCGCGCTGTGGTTCGCGGAGCATCCGGATGCGCGCGTGGTCGCGGTCACCGGCACGAAGGGCAAGAGCACCACCACCGCCCTCGTGGCGCATCTCGCGCGCGCGCTTGGCGTGCGCACCGCGCTGGCCGGCAACATCGGCCTGCCCATGCTGGAGCTGCAAGGCCAGGCGGCCGACCTGTGGGCGATCGAGCTGTCCAGCTTCCAGACCGGCGAAGCCGGTCCGCTGGAGCTGGGCGTGGTCACCAGCCTGTACGAGGAACACCTGGACTGGCACGGTTCGCGCGAGCGCTACGTGGCCGACAAGCTGAAACTCGCCGATGCGGCGCGCACCTTGCTGGTCAACGCCACGCAAGCGGCCTTGCTGGAGCGCGTGCAGCGGCATCCGCGCCTGCTGCGCTTCGGCCACGACGCGGGCTGGCACGTGGCCGATGGCCACATCCGGCGCGGCACGCAGGCGGTGTTTCCGCTGGCACGCATGGCGGCGCCGGGCGAGCACAACGCGCTCAACGCCTGCGCCGCGCTCGCCGCGCTGGCCGATCTCGGCATGGACGCGCTCGCCGCCGCCCCAGCCTTGGCCACGTTCCGCCCGCTGCCGCACCGCCTGCAGCCGCTGGGCGCGCACGACGGCATCGAATGGATCAACGATTCCATCAGCACCACGCCGCAGGCCACGCTGGCCGCGCTGGACAGCCTCGCCGGGCGCGAGGTCACGGTGATCGTGGGCGGCCACGACCGCGGACTGGACTGGTCGGTATTCGTGGCGGCCGTGAAGGATCGCAGCGGCCTGCGCATCGTCGCGCAAGGCGCCAACGGCCCGCGCATCGCGCAGGCGTTGCGGCAGGCGAAGACCGAGCTGCCGCTGGGCGAAGCCGAGAGTTTCGACGAGGCCGTGGAGATGGCCCGCATCGTGACGCCGCAAGGCGGCGTGGTGCTGCTCTCGCCCGGCGCGCCCAGCTTCGACCAGTTCAAGGATTACGCGGAGCGCGGCCGGCATTTCGCCGAGCTGGCCGGCTTCGATGGCGCGGCCATCGCGGGCATCGAGGGGCTGGGGGTGGCATGACGGCCCCGCCGAGTGGCCGACCCGCGTTGCGCGACGAGGCGCGGCGCGACATTTTCGAGGAGGTATTGTCGTGATCCAACGCATCGAACCCGGCCCGCGCATGTCCGAGGCCTGCATCCATGGCGGCATGGTCTATCTGGCGGGGCAGGTGCCCGAAACCGCGGGCGCCGACATCGAGACCCAGACCGGCGAGGTGCTGGCGGCGATCGACGCGCTGCTGGCGCAGGCCGGCAGCGACAAGACGCGCATCCTGCGCGCGCAGATCTTCCTGGCCGACATCGCCGACTTCGCGGGCATGAACCGAGCGTGGGATGCCTGGGCGACGCCGGGCCACGCGCCAGCACGCGCCACCGTGGAGGCGCGCCTCGCCAACCCGGCGTGGAAGGTGGAGATCGTGGTGACGGCGGCGCAGGCGTAGCCGCCACCCTCGCCCAAACTCAGGCGCCGGTTTCGCGCTCCTTGCGTCGGCGCGGTTCCTCTTCCACGTCCAGGGGCCAGTACGGCCGCAGCTCGATGCTGCCGAAACGCGCCATCGGGTGGCGCGCGGCGATCGCGATCGCCTCTTCGACGCTGGCGCAGTCCAGCAGGTCGAAGCCGGCGATCCATTCCTTCGTCTCGGCGAACGGGCCGTCGCTGACCAGTGTCGTGCCGGCGCGCACGCGCACGGTCTTCGCGTGTGACGGCGGCCGCAGCCGGTCACCAGTGATTCGCGTGCCGCCGACCGTGGTGTCGGCCACCCATTCCGCGATGTTGTCCTGCTCGGGGACGTAGGGCTCGGCCGCGGGGTCCGACACCACGAACATCATGAACTGCATGGGCTGCTCCTCTCCGGTGGGCTGTGCCGATGCGACGAACGGGAGAGGACGGGATCGACATGCCGGAGCCGGCGTCCGCTGCGCCCCTTGCATGTACGCAAGGGGCGCGCCTCGTGCGAAGCAAACGCCTGCTTCCCGGCACGATGACCGGCAGTTCCTACCAGATCTTCACCCGCTGGTCCGGCGCCAGGTACAGCTTTTGCCCCGGCTGCACGTTGAACGCCGGATACCACGCGTCGAGGTTGCGCACGGTGAGCGCGCGGAATTGCGCGGGTGCGTGCACGTCGGTGGCGAGGCGCTGGCGCAGCGCGGCGTCGCGCATCTTCGAGCGCCAGGCCTGGCCGAAGGCGAGGAAGAAGCGCTGGTCGCCGGTCAGTCCGTCGATCACCGGCGCGGGCTTGCCGTCCAGCGACTTGTGGTAGGCCAGATACGCGATGGTGAGGCCGGAGACGTCGGCGATGTCCTCGCCCAGGGTCTGCTCGCCGTTGACGTGCAGGCCGGGCAGGGCTTCGTACTGGTCGAACTGCTTGGCCAGCTGGGCGGTGGCGGACTTGAAGTGGGCCTCGTCGGCCGGCGTCCACCAGTTCTCCATCTTGCCCTGCGCGTCGAAGTCGGCGCCGGTGTTGTCGAAGCTGTGGCTGATCTCGTGGCCGATGATGGCGCCGATCGCGCCGTAGTTCGCGGCGGCGTCGGCCTTCGGGTCGAAGAACGGCGGCTGCAGGATCGCGGCGGGGAAGTTCAGCGCGTTTTGCAGCGGCAGGTTCACCGCGTTCACCAGTTGCGGGGTCATCCACCACTCGCCGCGGTCCACCGGCTGGCCGAGCTTGGCGAGCTGATATTCGTACTCGTGCTTCACCGCGCGCAGGTGGTTGCCGAGCGGATCGTCGGCGCCGATCTTCAGCTTGGAGTAATCGCGCCACTTTTCGGGATAGCCCACGCCGACCTTCAGCGTGACCAGCTTTTCCTTGGCCTTGGCGCGGGTGGCCGGTGTCATCCAGCTCAGCGTGTCGAGGCGCTCGTCGAAGGCGGCGATCAGGTTCTTCACCAGCTGCTGCACTTCGGCCTTGGACGAGGCGGGGAAGTACTTCTGCACGTAGAGCTGGCCCACCGCGTCGCCGAGGTCGACGTTGGTGGCGCCCACGGCACGCTTCCAGCGCGGCTGCTGCTGCGGCGTGCCCTGCAGGGCGTGGCCGTAGAAGCCGAAGTGCAGGTCGGCGTAGGCCTTGGGCAGCAGCGGCGCGGCGTTGTCCAGGGTGTGGAAGACGAGCAGGTCCTTCCAGGCATCCAGCGGTTCGCTGGCGACCAGCGCGGCGAGGCCGGTGGTGGCGGCGGGTTGCCACGCGTCGATCGCCTTCTGGCCGTCCAGCCCGGCGGCCTTGAAGTAGGCGGCCCAGTCGAGGCCCGGCGCCTTCTGCGCGAAGTCGGCCATCGTCCACAGGTTGTTCGCCTTGTGCACGTCCTGGCTGTCGATCAGGCTTTCCTGCGCCTTGGCGATCTTGGTCTCCAGCGCGATCACGGCGTCCGCCTTCGCCGCGGCGTCGGCGATGCCGGCCTGCTTCAGCAGCGCCACCACGTAGGCGTGGTACTGCGTGCGGAACGCCGCCATGTGCGGATCGGTGGAGAGGTAGTAGTCGCGGCTGGGCATGGCCAGGCCGCCCTGCAGCAGGTAGGCGATGGTGTGCGAGGGATCTTCCAGGCCCTGGGTCACGAACAGGCCGAACAGGTTTTCGGTGTGGAAGTTGGTGGCGTTGACCGGGTCCACGTCGGCGCGCAGGCGGCTGCCCAGCACGCGGGCGAGGTCGCCCTTCGAGGCGATCGCGGCTACCGCGGCCAGCTCGGGCTTCAGCGGCGCGAGGCCGTGCTTGGTAATTGCGGCTTCGTCCATGAACGCGGCGTAGTAGTCGGCGATCTTGCGCGTGTTGCTGCCCGCGGCGGGATGGCTGGCGCCGGCGTGCTGGATCAGCTCGGCGGTGTGCTTCTCGGTGAGCTCGAAGATCTTCAGGAAGGTGCCGGTGCTGGAACGGTCGGCGGGGATCTGCGCGGTCGCCAGCCACTTGCCGTTCGCGTAATCGAAGAAGTTGTCGCCCGGCTTCACCGCGTGGTCGATGCCGGCGAGGTCGATGCCGATGTCGGGGCCGTGCGTGGCGGGCGTCGCCGCCAAGGCAGGGGAGCCGCAGAGCACGGCGGCGATCGCCGCGGCCAGGATCCATCGGGTGCGTTGCATGGGATCACCTCGTCAGTGTCAGGGAAGTGGCGCGGCCGTGGCCGACGCGCCAGCATGCCACCGCGCGGCGCGGCGGGCATGCGGCGTTGCAGGATGGCGGCGCAGGTTTTTACTTTTCGAGCCGGTAGTTGAAGCTGGCGCGGCTGAATTCGGTGGCGCTCTGCGCCTCGAAGTTCCAGCGGTGGCTGAGCCGGTAGCGCAGGGTGACCACCTCGCCGGGTTCGAACAAGCCCACGCCGTAGCTGAGGTAGAGCCGCGGCGAGAGGTACTTGCCCACGGTGAACGCGGAGTTGCCGCCCAGCGCCGCGTTGCTGGAGACGCCGATGTCGTCCACGCCGATCTTCGAGCCGATGCTCTTGGCCAGCAGGTTGCCGGCCGCCGAGCCCAGTGCCTGCGCGGCGGCGCCCAGCATGTCGCCCTCGCCGCCCTTCACCTGCGACAGCGGCTTGCCGGTGACCAGGTAGGACAGTGCGTCGGACTGCTCCATCAGCGGGTTCGAGAACACCGTGAGCACCGGCCGCTGCGCGGTGCCGGAAATCTGCAGGCCCACTTCCTGGCCTTCGTCGATGGTGGCGTTGGGGTAGAGCTTGCGGATCGCGCGGATGTCCAGGCCGGGGTTGTCGATCGGCGTGCTGGCGAACAGCAGCTTGCCGCGCTGGATCGCGAGGTTCTGGCCGTAGGCCTTGTAGGTGCCGCTCACGGCGACCTGGCCCTGGCCGGTGGCGGCGCGGCCGGGGCGCTCGTTCACTGTCAGCGTGCCGGCGAGGTGGCCGTCCAGGCCCATGCCGACCAGGTGCGTCTTGCGGCCCAGGTCCACCTTCACCGTGGCGGTGAACGGCAGCGTGCTGCCGGGTTCGGGCTGCGGGCGGTCGACCACCACCACGTCAGGCGAGGCCTTGCTGGCCCCGCCGCCGGGCAGCTTGTCGAGGTTCACGTCGGCGCTGTCCAGCAGCACCGAGCCGCCGAGGGCCAGGCCTTGCGCATCGCGTTGCAGGCGCAGGTCGGGCGTGATCACCACCTTGGCGGCGGGAATGTCGGCGGCGGTGAACTGCTTGCCGGTGATCGCGAGGTCGGTGAGCACGTCACCGCCCAGGCCGGCGACGCCGTTCACCGCGAGCGTGCCCGCGCCGGACTGCACGCTGCCGTCGACGCGCAGACTGCGCATGTCGAGCGCATTCACAGTCAGCCGGCCCTGGCTGAGCTTGAGTCCGGCGGCCGGCACTTCGGTGGCGAAGTCGCTCAGTGTTGCCCCACCCGTCACTGACGGCTGCGCCAGCGTGCCGCCAAGGCGGAAGCTGCCGCTGGCCTGGCCGTGCACGTTCGCCAGCGTGTTGCCGAACAGTTCGAGGAAGGCGAGGCTGTTGAGGCGCAGGTCGAGCTGGCCGGCCAGCGCCTGCTGCTTGCCGCTGAGGCTCAACTGGCCGTCCAGCCGTCCGCCGTGGTCGAGGCCGGCGCGCAGGCTGAAGCGCTGGCTGCCCGCGCCGAGCTGGGCATCCAGCGCGAAGCCGTCGTAGCTCAGCAGCGGCGCGTCGGCATGCTCGGTGTACGTGATGCTGCCGCGCGCGGGGCCGAGGCTGGCATGGCCGCTGAGCACGCCCGCGGCGCTGCGCCGCAGTTGGCCATCGCCTTGCAGGTTGCCGTCCACACGCAGCGGCAGGTCGGCTTCGCCGGCAGCATTCAGCAGCAGCGCCAGCGGCAGTGCGCGCAAGCGGTAACTGGCGTCGAGGTTGCCGGCCTTGTCCTGCTTCGCGCTCGCGCACAGCAACGGATCGCCCGCCGTTAGGCACAGTTCGCCGAGGCTGAAGGCGCCGTCGCGCCACGCCAGCTGGCTGGGATGCTGCAGGCGCCAACCCGGCAGGCCTTGCGGTTCGAGGTTCAGCGCGGTGAGCGTGCCGCTCCACGCGTCGTTCTTCAGCGCGCCGTGCAACGCCAGCGTGCCGGAGAGCTGGCTGCCGCGCGTGTCCAGTTCCAGCCGGTGGTCGCCTTCGCTGCCTTCGGCCAGCAGGTGGATGCGCTGGAACGCGAGGCCGCCCAGGTGCGCGCCGCCGGTTGTGAGTTCCAGCTTGCCCGCGAGTCGGCTGAGGTCGGGCAGGCCCGCGATCAGCTGCAGCGTGTCCACGCGCTGCTGCTGCCAGCTCAGCGTGCTGCCGCGCAGATGGCCGTTGACGGACAGTTTCGGCAGCAGCCCGCGTATGGCGAATTGGCCGTCCAGACGTCCGCCGGCATCCGGCAGCCAGTCGCCCAGCGAAGCGATTGCGAGCTTGAGCTCGGCGTCGTTGCTGCGGCCCGGCTTGGCATCGAGTTGCACCGTGCTGCCGCCGGAGACCAGCCGCAGCCGGCCGTCGATCACCTTGTCGGGCGACAGGTGCAGCTTCGCCTCGCCGCCGACGTTGCGTTCGCGCAGGCGGCCGGCGAGCTGCGTGAGGTCCAGCGTGGCGTCGGGGCCGGCCGGCGTCAGCTTGCCTGTGCTCGCCAGCGCGAAATCCAGTGCGCCGCTCCAGCCCGCGAACAGCTGGCCGGGATCGAAACGTTTGGCCTTGGCGTCGAGCTGCCAGCCCAGTGCGGGCTGCAGCTGCAGCGTGCCCTGCGCCTGCAACTGACCCTGCGGCTGCTGCAGGGTCAGCGAGTGCAGGGCGATCGCCTGCGGCGTGCCATCGAGGTTCAACGTGAGGTGCGCGGGCTTGCCGGGCGGGCCGAGCGTGACATCGCCCGTGGCGTGGAAACGCTCGGCATTGCCCTGGGCATCGAGCTTGCCGGCGCTGGCCAGTGGTTGGCCGACCAGGTCAGCAGGCAATTGCAGGCCGCTCCATTGGATCGCCAGCTGGCCGCCCAGCGGTTTCGCGTCCAGCTGCAGCGTGCCGTTGGCGTCGAGCCGGCCCGGGATCTGCGGCGAGCTCACGGCGAGTTGCTGCAGTGTCAGCGTCTTGCCGTCGTCGCTGAGGCGCGCGCGCAGCGGTTGCAGCAGCACGCGGTATTGGTTGAGATCCAGCGTGCCGTCGAGTTCGCCGCCGTGGCGGTCGCCGTGGCCTTGCACGGCCAGCGCCAGCGATTTCAGTGTGCCGTCGCCCAGCCATGGTTTCGGATCGAAGCGCGGTGCGCTCAGCGTGGCCTTCCAGTCGTAGCTGCGGTTCTGGCTCAGCTCGAGATGCAGGCGCGCGGTCATCGGCTGCTGCAGGCTCAAATCCAGTTGCGCCTGCTTGCCGTTGCCGCTGGCGACAAGCTGGCCCGCATACGTGGCGTCGCCCAGCTTCCACGCGAAGTCGGCCTTGCCGTCGCCGCGCTCGCGGCGCGCGAACACGAGCCGGCCTTGGAGATCCGCATGACCGTCCGGCGCGCGCAGTTTCAGCGTGTCGATGGCGATACCCGCCTGCGTCCATTGCCCGGCGAGGTCGAGGCTGTCGGAGGCGAACACGGGCTGGCCGCCCTGGCTCACCTGCACCGCGCCCACGTGCACGCGGTCGAGCAGCAGGTCGATCGGCGGCTTGAGCGAAAAACCGCCGGAGCTTGTCTCGCTGCTGGCCGCGCTCTTCGGCAGCGCGATGGTGACGCCTTCCACGTCGAGATCGCGCACGTGCACGCGGCCCGCCAGCAGCGGCCAGAAGCGCAGGTCGAGTCGCGCCTGTGCCGCAGCGATCACGGTGCCCTGGCCGTCGTCGTAGCGCAGGCCGGTCAGTTGCAGCGGCCCGATCAGCGAACCTTGCGCCTGCTTCCACTGCAGCGCGCCGTGCGTGGCCGATTGCGCCCGCGCCAGCGCGAAACGCAGCCCTGCGCCGGTGGCCAGCAACCACCACACGGTGGCGGCCACGATCAGCAGCAGGATCGCGATGGCGATGGCGAGGCGCTTCAGCCACTTCATGCTGGCGGGGTCCTCCACGGGGTCATAGGTCGGGTCCTATCACCAGATGCAGCACGACGCCGTGCCGCTGCGAGTCGTGGATCGGCGTGCCCAGATCCACCCGGATCATGCCCACCGGCGAGCGCCAGCGCACGCCGACGCCGGTGCCGAGCTTCGGGCGGTAGTCGATGGCGTCGAACGCGTTGCCGGCGTCGATGAAGGTGGCGATGCCCCAGTTGCGGGTGAAGTAGTGCTCCACCTCGGCGCTGGCGACCAGCAGGTTCACGCCGCCGAGCACGCGGCCGTAGCTGTTCTCGGGGCCGATGGACTGGTAGCCGTAGCCGCGCACCGAGCGGTCGCCGCCGGCGAAGAAGCGCAGCTGCGGCGGCAGCGCGGCGAAGTCGTCGGTCCAGGTCTTGCCGGCGCTGCCGCGCAGGATCAGCCGGTTGCGCCGCTTCGCGCCGAACGCGTGGATCCACTTCGCGTCGGCGGTGAGCTGGCTGAAGCTGGCCGAGGAGAGCAGGCCGCCCGCCGTGCTGCGCGCCGCGAAGTTCAGCGACCAGCCGTCATGCACGAAGTCGTAGTTGTCCGCCTGCTTGCGCGACAGCGAGCCTTCCGCGAACACCAGCGTGCTGCTGCCACGCTCGATGCCGGGCGTCGAGTCCGGCTCGTCGCCGCGCTTGCCCACCGTGAAGGTGCCGGACAGCGCGTGCAGGCCCACGGTGCGCGTCCAGCCGTGCCACAGCCGCGTCTCGTTGCCCACCAGCTCCAGCGTGCGCGACTGCGAGGTGCTGGTGTTCGCATCGCGGAAATTCGCGCCGACGTTGAAGCTGCGCTGGTCGTCGCCGGGCATCGGGATCGAATACAGCGTGGACAGCGTCTTCAGCCGCTGCGCCACCACCAGCTCGTTCTTCCACTTGTGGCCACGCCGGTTCACCCAGCGCCGCTCCATGCCGGCGCGTGCGCCGAAACCGGTGTCGGTGCCGATGAACGGGCCGCCGGTGTAGATCGTGCGCTTCGCCGGCGCCAGCTCGACGTTGATGTCGACCCGGCCGTCGGCCTTCTCGTCGAACTGCGGCAGCACGTTGACCACGGCGAAGTAGTCCGCGCCGTTCAGTGCCTGCTGCAATTGCAGCAGCTGGCCCTGGTCGAACCAGTCGCCGGGCTTGAACGGCACGTAGCGGTCGAGGAAGCCCTCGTTGAACTGCGAGCCCTCGAAATGCACCGCGCCGTAGCGATAGCGCTGCCCCACCTGCCAGGCCAGCCGGATCGCCGCGCTGTGCTGCGCCGCGTTCACCTCCACGCGATGCGTCACCAGCTTCGCGTCGAGGAAACCGCTCGCAGTGAGCGCGGCGGACAGAGCATCGCGCGCGGCATCGTAGCTGGCATCGTCCAGCTGCTTGCCGCGCATGCGCACGATCGCGTTGCGCGCGCGGCGGATAGCCGGCAACGCGAGCGCAGTGGCGTCGAGCTGCACGTCCACCGTGGCGACCTTCACCGGCTCGCCGGCGCGCACGTCCAGCGTCACCTTCCAGTCCTTGCCCGCCGCTTGCAGCTGCGCGGTGACATCCGCCGCGTAATAGCCGTAAGGCTCCAGCGCCGCCTTCGCCTGCACCGGCGCCTGCGCGACCAGGCGCCGGATCTGCGCCTCGCTGACCTCGCGATGCGCGTACTGCGACAGCCCCACCGACGCCGTCACCGCCTGCTGCAGCGGCTCGTCCACCCCGCGCACCACCAGTTGCACGCCCGCCTGCGCCAGCGTTGCGAACAGCAGCAACGGCAGCACGGCAAGCAAGGCCAGGCGTCGGTGGGGGCGGCGCATGCGGAGGGGATCCATCCTCGGGTGGGGGCGAAGCTGAGGACAGCTTACCGAAGGGGGATGGGTGGCGGATGAATCCGCGACGTGTTCGTGGCTCGCGATGCATTCACGAGCGCACCAGATTCTTCCCTCTCCCGCTTGCGGGAGAGGGGTTAGGGGAGAGGGGCTCTTCTTGCACGATTCGCGAGATTCAAAGCGTTTCGTGCGCCTGTCGGCGCCCGAGTTACTTCTCCTTTGCTTGTCCAAAGTAGAAGTAACCAAGAGGAAACGACACCCCGATGGCGCGCCCTCCGGGCATCCTGCCCTGGGGTGCGCGGGCGGGTTCCGGGGTTTTTCGACGGCACGTCCCTGTACCGGCGAAAAACTGGCCGGCATCCCTGCCGGCCATCCTGCGGACTTTCCTCCACCCACCCGCCGCGCCATAGGGGCCCCGGGTAAAACAGCGCGCTCCCGGCGCGCACTCGGACGCAGCCGCTGCGCGGCTGCGGAAACACGAAGATTCTAATTGCCTTCGTCCCCTTTACGAACATGTACCCTCATCCCGCTGTATCCTCCCTGCTGCATCCTTAATTAGCGGGGGAAGGCAATGTGGGACGAGAAGACGCCGTGTGCCATAGTGCGTGCCAGACTGTTACGAATGCCGCCACACAGGGTTTACGACGAGCTAAGGGAATATGGCACTTACATTAACTCTCGTGGCTGGTTATTCGGGAACGATGACTTGGAACAGGCGCTGTACGGTCAGGCTGAGCCTCTGATCGACTTGGGCCTCGCCCAGTTCGGAGTAAATCGAAAAGTCACGTCAGAGCTTTATGCACGTTCCTTTTTGAAGGCCAGCGATCCAGATTACAGTCGTGCGATCCGGCTTGCGGTGCTTGGCAATCAAGGCTTGGCGCGTTCGAGCTGGGCTGCCAGCCATTGCCCCGTCGACGACTATGAGTTGGCACGCCTCATTTCGACGGATGGCCAAGACAGATTGGATGAGTTGGACGTACTGTTACGTAATCCGGGCGCAAAGGCGACACTGGCACGCTTGTTCAATCGGGGCGCACCCTTCGACCGGGCGACCCACGAACGCCAGTCGTGGATGATCGGAGTCGCCGCCTACAATCCGTGCATTAATGAGGATGAAAGCAGTCCGGATGGCCCCGACCTTGCTGCTTGGGACCTGCAGAATGGGATCTGGAAACTGGTGCAGACACTGCCGGTCAGCCAAGCTTCCATCGGGGCGCTTTGCCAGCTTCTAGTGGTGGTCGACCCGCGACGAACGCACTCTCCAGACGAAGATCCCATCCCGGCAGTCAAACGGTGGCAGGCGGTCGCACTAGACGATCAGTTCAAGGAATATCACGCCGGTTACACGACTCTTAACTATGCCGAGGAATTTTGTTGTCTTGCCGCCGCGTTATTTGGGCGCTGGTACGACCGGACAACCAAAAAACTAGTTTACGCAGGCGCAATCGACAGTCCTGAACTTACCCGACGCTGCGCGTATTACGGCCACGCGGTACTTACCATCGAACAGATGAGACAGGCACACGACAAGGATGCGGCCGCATTCACGCTCGCTGCTCTATGTAACGCGCAACTCATCCAAAGCCAAAAAACGCGAGAAGTTTTCGAGAACACCTCGATGCTGGAAAACAGCGCACTTTGGGATCTTTACCACCAACGTTGCAAGGAGCTGCTTGGCATGAAGCCTCCGGCAGAAGAGTGCGCGTCACTGTCGACGTCAGAGCAGGCAAGCTTGGAACGAATTGAGAGCGGGTTCGCGAGTCTTGCAGCTGATCTCGCACAGCGGCTCAAGGCGCAATCGACGAATGCATGGTGGGTGCTCGCGTTGCTTGTCGTGATCTTGATCACGGTGTGGTCGCGACATTCCTAAGTTTTCCCACGCTGCGAAATCCGTCTGGGAAGATCAGCGTCGCGTTATCTCTTCACCGGAAACCACATCTCCGCCTCCGGCCGAAACGCCCGCGGCGTCACGCCGAGCAACCGCTCCAGCTCGCCGTTGTCGGCGATCAAATCCGCATCAAGCCTCGCGAGCGGCCCGCGCAGCTTCGCGGGCGCGAAGCGTTGGCCCGCGTGCAGCAGCCACGAAGGCAGCGGCAGCAGGAGATTGGCGTGGGGCAGGGTGTTCCGGACGCGAGCGAACATCTCGTGGGCGGTGAGGCGTTCGCCGCCGCCGATGGGGAGGATGCGGCCGGCGCTGGCGGGGCAGGCTAGGGCGGCGAGTACGGCGAGGGCGATGTCGTCGGCGTGCACGGGTTGGCGCAGGCCGCGGCCGGCGGGGAGCGGGAAGACGCGGGTGCGCCAGGCGCGGCGGGCGATGGGGCTGAGGCTCTTGTCGAGGCCGGCGCCGTAGATCAGGGTGGGGCGCAGCACGGTCCACGGCGCGCCGTGGCGGGCGCAGGCGGCGGCGAGCGCCTGTTCGCCGTCGCGCAGCTGCTGGGCGAGCGCGCGTTCGGCGGGCATGGCGGAGTCGCGCTTGGTTTCCGCGCTCATCGAGCTGGTGGCGATCACGCGCGGTGGTTCGCTGCCGAAGTCGGTGCGGGCCAGCCACTGCGCGAACGGGCCTAGCGGGCCGAAGCTGATGATGGCCGCGGGGCGGGGCAGTTCGCGGGGCAGGGCGTCGGGCAGGCTGCCTTGCAGCCAGCGCAGACCGGTTTGCGAGGTGCGGGCATGGCGGCTCAGCGCCGTCACCGTGGCGCCGTGGGCGAGCAGGCGCGGCAGGAGGAAATGGCCGATCTGGCTGCTGCCGCCGAATACCAGGACCGTCATCAGGTCCCCGACTGCAGGCGGGCGGTGAGGTCGAGCACGCGGGGGTGGTTCGGCGCGAGCTTGCGCGCCTGTTCCAGCGCTTGCATGGCGCCGGCGCGGTTGCCGCTGGCGAGCTGGCGGTCGGCCTGGTCCAGCCAGGCGCCGGCGAGGCGCTGGCGCAGGATGTTCTGCGAGGCGTCGCCAGGGGCGAGGTCGGCGAGGTTGTCCAGCATCTGGCCGGCGCGCGCGAGGTCGCCGGCGGCCAGTGCGCGGTTGAACAGTTGCAGCACTACGCCCGGCAGGGCTTGCAGGCCGTGTTGCGCGACGGCGCTGTTGCCGTCGATCGCCAGTGCGTTGCGGTAGAGGTCGTAGGCACTCTTGCCGGGCGGCAGCATGATGTCGCCGCGTTGCGTGGCGGCCTGCGCCTGCTGCAGCAGGCTGGCGATCTGCTCGCTCTGCTGCGGCGTCAGCGCGGGATGCAGCAGGCCGGCGTCGGCGGCGGAATCTTCGTCGGCGGGGGCGGTGGCTTTCGGCGCGGCGCCGGGCTTGATGCCGGTTTGGGGGCTGGACTTGGCTTGCGCCATGCCTTGCAGGCGTGCGCGGGCGGCGGCGAGGTCGGCGGATTTCGGCGCCAGCGCCGCGGCATGGTCGAGCAGGGTGCCGGCCTGCGCGGCGTCACCGGCGTCCATCGCCGCGTTGGCCTGCACGGTCAGCGCCTGCGCCACCTTGCCCAAGCCGGCTTCGGCCTGCGGGTTGTCGGGGGCGAGCGCGAGCGCGGCCTTGTAGTGCGCCAGCGCGGTGTCGTCGCCGGGGCCGTCGATGCGGCCGGCGCGCAGCGCGTCGTCACCCTGCTGCAGGGCGGCGTCGAGCGCGGCGCTGTCCTGCTGGCGTACCTGTGCGCGGGCGGCGCGCAGGCCGGGCAGGGCGGCGTTGTTGGGCTGCAGCGCGGCGAGTTGTTCGATGTCGGCGTCGGCGGTGGTGCCGTCGTTCGCGTCCAGCGCCTTCTGCGCCTGCGCGGCCAGCGCGTCGCCGACCTGGTCCAGGCCGTGGCGCGCCACCGCGTTGCCGGGATCGGCCGCGAGCACCTGCCGGTACAGCGCGCCAGCGCCGTGCTCGCCGCCGTACTGGCCGGCGGCAAACGCCTGCTGCGCCTGATCCACCAGGGTCGAGACCTGCACCTGCGAGCCGCGTTTCGCGGCGATCATCTTGTCGAGCCGGTCGACGTCGCTGCCGCCGCCCAGCAGTTCGCGCGCCACCGCGGCTTTCTGCGCGGCCACGTCGAGCTGGCCGGCTTGCAGCGCGGCGTCGGCCTGCGAGACTTCGGCCATGCCGACCTGGTGCAGGCCGTTGCGCGCGGCGTCGTTGTCCGGCTCCAGCGCCACCGCGGCCTGGAACAGTTCGCGCGCGCTGTTGCCGTCGTCGCCGTCCAGATGGCCAGCGGCCAGCGCCTGCTGCGCGCGGCTGAGCACGTCGTTGAGTTCGGTGCGCGGCAGCAGGTTGCGCAGGCGGTTCTGCTCGATCCACGCGCCACCCACCACGCCGATCAGCGCCAGCACCAGCACGGGCACCAGCCAGCCGCGACGACGGGAGCGGCGCGGCAGCTTCGAGGCACGGCGCCAGCCGCGCGGCTCGGCGTCCACCGAGGGCAGGTCGTCGGGCGGTGCGGCGCTGCGCGGCGGTTCGTCGAGCCCGCCCAGATCGCCCAGCGTGGGCTCGGTGCGTCCGCGGTGGTCGGATTCGTGCTGGTCGCGGCGTCTGCTCATGGGGTTGGGAAGTTCAAATGAACCATATTGAAGAGTGCGGCCATGGATGGCCGCCCGTGTGACTCATGCGATCAAGGATGATCGCAGTGAAACCCGAGTGCGGCCATGGATGGCCGTCCGTGTGACTCATGCGATCAAGGGTGATTGCAAGGAAACTTCCTGATTGGCAACATGGATCAGCCGGTACCTCCACCGTTCACCCCCGGATCAAGTCCGGGGCAGGCTCTGAGCGTAGGCCCGCAGGGCCGAAGTCGAAGGGTTGCAGTTGGGCGCTTCGACTTTGCTTGCTGTCGCAAGCTACGCTCAGCGCGAACGGAACTTTCTGGCTGAGCGTCGCGGCTCATCGTGGGGAACTTTAGCATCGTGTTGCCGCGGTGCCGCATCGCGCGGGAACACGCGTTCAGGCTGGCGTGCGCGAGCCACCGATGCGCCGCGCCTCCAGCACGTTCGGCAGCGCCAGCAGACGGCCCAGCAGGGTGGAGAGCTGCTCGAAGTCGCGCACGCGCAGCGCGAAGCGCATCCCCACCTCGCCGCTCCTGGCGTCGGCGCGGCTGGAGGAGGCGATGATCGGGATGTTCGCGTTGCTGATCGTGCCGGTGACGTCCTTCTGCAAGCCCTTGCGGTCGTAGCCGCGCAGCTCGATGTCCACCTCGTAGGCCTGGGCGCTGGCCTTGCCCCAGTTCACCTCGATCACCCGGTCCGGATCGCGCCGCGCCAGCCGCGCGAGGCTGGCGCAGTCGGCGCGGTGCACCGACACGCCGCGGCCCTTGGTGACGTAGCCGCGCACCGGGTCGCCGGGCAGCGGCTGGCAGCAGCGCGCCAGCGTGGTGAGCAGGTTGCCGATGCCCTCGATGCTGAGCGCGCCGGGATCGCGCGCCGGCGCCGGGCGCACGGGCGCCAGCGGCAGTGCCGGCTCGGCGTCCTCCGGCTGGGCGATGTCCTGCAGCGCGCGGGCGATCTGGCCGGTGCTGATCTCGTTGAGCGCCAGCGCCACCAGCAGCTCGTCCTGGTTCTTCAGGTGGAAGTGCGCGGGCAGTTTCGTCAGACCCACCTCGGCCAGGGCGAGGCGCTTCAGTTCGCGCTCGAACATCACGCGGCCCACCGCGAGATTGGCGTCGTGCGCCAGCCGGCGGAACCACGCGCGCACCTTGTCGCGCGCCCGCGAGCTGTTGAGGTAGCCGTGGTGCGGCGACAGCCAGTCGCGGCTGGGCTCGGCCTGCTTTGCGGTGAGGATCTCCACGCGGTCGCCGCTCTGCGGCTGGAAGGTGAGCGGCACGATGCGGCCGTTGACCTTGGCGCCGCGGCAACGGTGGCCCACCTCGGTGTGCACGTGGTAGGCGAAGTCCAGCACGGTGCCGCCGTGCGGCAGGTCCACCACCTCGCCCTTCGGCGTGAGCAGGTAGACGCGATCCTCCATCAGCGCGGTCTTGAGGTCGGCGGCCAGCGCGCCCTCGTCCTCGCTGCGCGTGTCCAGCAGCTTGCGCATCCAGGCGATCTTCGCCTCGAACTCGGCATCGGCACCGCCGCCTTCCTTGTAGCGCCAGTGCGCGGCCACGCCGAGCTCGTTCGCGCGGTGCATCTCGTGGGTGCGGATCTGCACTTCCAGCGTGCGGTCGCGCGGGCCGATCACCGCGGTGTGCAGCGAGCGGTAGCCGTTGCCCTTGGGACGCGCGAGGTAGTCGTCGAATTCGCGCGGCAGGTGCGGCCACAACGTGTGCACCACGCCCAGCGCGGCGTAGCAGTCGGCCACCGAATCGACCAGCACGCGCACCGCGCGGATGTCGTACAGCTCGGCGAACTCAACGCCCTTTTTCTGCATCTTCTTCCAGATGGAATAGATGTGCTTGGGCCGCCCGGCCAGCTCGGCGCGGATGCCGGCGGCCACGAGCGCGTCGCCCAGCATGGCCAGTGATTCGCGGATGAAGGCCTCGCGGTCGGCGCGGCGCTCGTCCAGCAGCTTCGCGATGCGCCGGTAGGTATCCGGCTCCAGGTGGCGGAAGGCGAGATCCTCCAGCTCCCACTTCAGCTGCCAGATGCCGAGGCGGTTCGCGAGCGGCGCGTGGATGTCGCGGGTGAGCCGCGCCAGTTCCAGCCGCTCGGCCTCGGGCAGCGCCGCCGCCGCGCGCATGCGCGCGAGCTGGCGCGCCAGCAGCACGAACACCACGCGCAGGTCGCGGATGATCGCCAGCAGCAGCCGGCGCAGGCCTTCGGAGCCGCCGTCCCTGGCGTGTTGCGCGTGCAGCGCCCATACCTGCTCGGCGGCCTGCTGGCCTTCCACCAGCCGGCGCACGTCTGCCGGCAACCGCGGGGCCTCGGCCTGCCACAGCGCGGGATCGACGCGCGACAGCGCGAACCACAACGCCGCCGCCTGGGTGGGCGCGTCGCAACCCAGCATCGCCAGCAGGTCGAGCACGTCGGCGCATTCAGCCTGGTCCACCGGCCGCGCCAGGCAGGCTTCCAGCGCCGCGGCCAGCGCGGGCGGCAGCGTGCCGGCGCGGTCGCGCCAGGCTTGCAGGCGAGCAGATTGCGGGTGCGTGGTCATGGCCGGGACCGTATCGGGTGCATCCATTTTAGGTGGATTGCCGGCGCTTGGCTTTGCCGGCCACCGGCCACAGAATCATGCCGATCCACCTTTCGGTTTCGGCAGGACTTGTCCATGCGCTGGTTGCGTTCCCTGTTGGCGGTATTGCTGGCCGCCGGCGTCACCCTGGTGGGTGCGTGGCTGCTGATGGCGTGGAGCGACGCGGGCGCGCCGTCGCTGCTCGACTTCACGCAGCAGCATCCGGTGTTGGGCGCCGTGTTCGGTGTGCTGTCCACCGTGCTCGTGCTGATGTCGGCGCTGTGGCAGCGACGCAAGCGCAAGTCACGCTGAGGCGATCGCTTCCAGCGCCTTCGCGAGGCGCTTGGCCGATACCGGCTCGGCGGTCTTCAGTTCCTGCGCGAACAGCGACACGCGCCATTCCTCGATCAGCCAGCGCAGTTCGCCGAGGCCTTCGTCGCCGGCGGCGCGGTGCTTCAGGTACTCGCGCCAATACGGCAGCACCTGCAGCATGCGCTGCTGGTCCTTCGCGGGGTCCTGGCGCAGGCGTTCGCCGCGCAGGCGCATCGCCTTGAGGTAGCGCGGGTAGTGGGCGAGGCGATCCGGCGGCAGTTCGCGCAGGAAGCCGGGCGCGAGCAGGGCGTCGAGCTGCTCGCGCAAGTCGTCGTAGCTGGCGCGGGCGAAACCCAGCAGCGGCGGTTGCAGCCAGGGCCGCAGTTCGGCCTGCGCCTCGATGATCGGTTCGGCGAGTTTCAGCCGTTCGATGGCGCCGGCGAACAACTCGCGCGCAGCCTGCGTGTGCAGTGCGGCGAACGCGCCCGCGCTGCACACGTCGAGGTCGAGCCGCGCCACGAGATCGGCGAGGCCGCCTTCAACCAGGTCTTCGCGCAGGCCGTCCACGCCGCCCAGCGAGGCGTATTTCAGTGCCAGCGGGTTGCTGATCGGCAGGCGGCGGCGCGCCTGTTTCAGCTCGCTGGCCAGCGCGTTGCGCAGCAGGCGCAGCACGCCGTCGAGGTGGGCGGCAGCGGCCTCGTCGCGACGCTCGAACACGCGCAGCGCCACGGCGTCGCCAAGGTCGACCAGCGCGGGGAAGGCGAGCAGGTTGCCCTTGGAGCGCACCTCGCGGGGGATCTCCTCGAAGTCCCACGCGGTGACGTCCTCGCGGGTGAGCTCCACGTCGGTCTTCTTCGAGAACGCTTCGCGCGCGCGGCCTTCCCATTCGGCGCGCAGCGCGGCGAGGTCGCGGCTGGCGGCGAGCGTGCGGCCGCTGTCGTCGTGCACGCGGTAGCGCATCAGGAAGTGCGGCGCGAGTTCCACCGCAGCGAATTCGCCGGCGTCGATGGCCACGCCGGTGGCGCGCTTCAGGAACGCAGCCAGCGCCGTGGCCAGCGGCTCGTCGCGCGGCGCCTCGGCTTCGGCGAAGGCGCGCGCGAAGTCCGGCGCGGGCACGAAGTTGCGGCGCAGCGCCTTGGGCAGGCCGCGGATCAGTTCGGCGGCCTTGTCGGCCAGCAGGCCCGGCACCAGCCATTCGCAGCGTGCGGCGGGCAGGGCGTTCAACATCGCCAGCGGCAGGTGCAGGGTGACGCCGTCGGCCTCGTCGCCGGGCACGAAGCGGTATTCGAGGCGGTAACGTTGCGCTGCCCCACCCTTCGGTGCGATCTCCAGCGTCGCGGGAAACGCTTTCGGATCGAGCCCCGCGCCGCCGACCATCACGTCATCCAGCGACCAGCGCAGCGCGGCCTGCTCGGCGGGACGCGCGTGGCGATACCACGCATCCAATGCACGGCTGGATGAAATGTCTTCCGGCAGCTTGTCGCGGAAGAAGTCGACCAGCTCGTCCTCGTGGCGGATCAGGCCCTCGCGGCGCTGTTTCGCTTCGATGCCCTGGGCGTCTTCGAGCACGCGCTGGTTCGCGCGCACGAAGTCGGCGCGCGCCTCGATGTCGCCGCGCGCCAGTGCCTCGCGCAGGAAGATCTCGTGGGCCAGCGTGGGATCCTGTTTCTCGAATGTCACCGCCCGGCGCTCGACCAGGTTCAGGCCAAACAGACTCACCTGCTCGTAGGCCACCACGCAGCCGCGCTTCTTCGACCAGTGCGCGTCGCGGCAGGAGGATTTCAGCAGATGCGCAGCCTGCTGCTCGACCCATACGGGCTCGATGCGTGCGCACATCATCGCCCACACCTTGCCGCCCACATCGAGGATCTGCGCGGCGAAGATCCAGTTCGGCGGCACCTTCGCCAGCGCCGAGCCGGGGAAGACTTGGAACTTGCGCTCGCGCGTGCCCTGGTAGATGCCGCGCTCGTCCTTGCGGCCGACTTGGGTGGGCAGGCCGGCGAGGAGGGAGCGGTGAATGTTTTCGAATTGGCGCGCCGCCTCATCCTCACTCCCTCTCCCCTCCTGGGAGAGGGTTGGGGTGAGGGGTTGGGGCTTGCGTGAGCGTCCGTGCGAAGCGTCTTTGTTCTTGTCAGTTCTCCGCGAGCTTGCCCCCCTCACCCCAGCCCTCTCCCCCAAGCTCTGCTTGGGGGAGAGGGGGCCAAGAGCAGGCGAGGGAGAGGGAGCTTGAGCATCCAGCTTCCACCCCAACTCCTGCACCACCAGCAGCAACTGCCGATGCAGCTCGCGCCATTCGCGCATGCGCATGAAGCTGAGGAAATGCCGCGAGCACCAGTCGCGCAGTTTCGATTGCGTCAGTTCCTCGTGTGCCTTGTGGTAGTCGCGCCACAGGTTCAGTACGCCGACGAAATCCGACTTGGGATCGGCAAACGCCGCATGCGCCTGATCGGCCTGCTGGCGCGCGTCGGCGGGGCGTTCGCGCGGATCCTGGATGCTGAGGAAGGAGACCACCGTCAGCAGCTCGCGCAGCGCGCCGAGTTTTTCCGCCTCCACCAGCATGCGCGCGAGCTGCACGTCGATCGGCAGCTTCGCCAGCGTGCGGCCGGTGGCGGTGAGCGCGCGCGCCGCGTCGATGGCGCCGATCTCGGCGAGGCGGCGGTAGCCGTCGGCGACCACGCGCGGATCGGGCGCGTCGAGGAAGGGGAAGTCGTCCACGTCGCCCAGCTTCAGCGCCAGCATGCGCAGGATCACGTTGGCCAGCGAGGAGCGCAGCAGTTCGGGGTCGGTGAAGGCGTTGCGCACGGCGAAATCCGCCTCGTCGTAGAGGCGATAGCAGATGCCCGGGCCGATGCGGCCGCAGCGGCCCTTGCGCTGGTCGGCGGCGGCCTGCGAGATGGGCTCCACGTGCAGGCGTTCCAGCTGGCTGCGCTGGCTGTAGCGCTTCACCCGCGCGCTGCCGGTGTCGACCACGTAGCGGATGCGCGGCACGGTGAGCGAGGTCTCGGCCACGTTCGTCGCCAGCACCACGCGACGCTTCGGGCCGGGCTTGAACACGCGGTCCTGGTCGGTGGCGGACAGCCGCGCGTACAGCGGCAGGATCTCGGTTTCGCGGTACTGGCGGCGCGACAGCAGCAGGTGCGCGTCGCGGATCTCGCGTTCGCCGGGCAGGAACACCAGCACGTCGCCGGGGCCGCCGCCCAGGCTGCGGTCGGCGATGATCTCGTCCAGCACGGCGGCGATGTGTTCGGCGCTGCCTTGCTGGAAAGCAAAACCGGGGTCAGAGTGGCCTTTCGCCTGCGAAAGGCCACTCTGACCCCGGTTTTGCCCTGCCGGCCGCCAGCGCAATTCCACCGGATACGCGCGCCCCTCAACCGACACCACCGGTGCGCCGCCGAAGTGCTCGGCGAAGCGCGCGGTGTCGATGGTGGCCGAGGTGACGATGATCTTCAGCTCGGGCCGCTTCGCGGCGAGCCGCTTGAGATACCCGAGCAGGAAGTCGATGTTGAGGCTGCGCTCGTGCGCCTCGTCGATGATCAGCGTGTCGTAGGCTGACAGCCACGGATCGCCCTGCGTCTCGGCGAGCAGGATGCCGTCGGTCATGAACTTCACCAGCGTGCGTTCGCTCACCTGGTCGGTGAAGCGCACTTGGAAGCCCACCTGGTCGCCGAGTGGCGTGCCCAGTTCCTCCGCCACGCGGCGCGCCACCGAACGCGCGGCGAGCCGGCGCGGCTGGGTGCAGCCGATCAGTCCCGCCTCGCCACGACCGGCGGCGAGGCACAGCTTGGGCAACTGCGTGGTCTTGCCCGAACCGGTCTCGCCGGCGATCACCACTACCTGGTGCTCGCGGATCAGCTTGACGATCTCGTCCGCACGCGCGGTGATCGGCAGCGATTCGTCCAATCGGATCGCGGGCTTGGCCGCGGCGCGGGTGCGGCGTTTCGCGGCGGAGATTTCGATATCCGCGGCGAGCATCGCCAGCTTGTCCGCGTCCGGCCGTTTCGACAGCCCGCGCCAGCGCCCCAGCAGGCGACCGAAGTCGTGGCTGCACACGCCGTCCAGCGCCCGGCGCAGTTCGCGCAGGGGGCGGTCGGCGGCGGGCGCGGGGCGCTGGCGGTTCGGGTCGTTCATGGGACCGCACATGATAGCGGCAGGCCGGTGGCGGCTCGATAGCCTGCCGCTATCGACAGCATCGCAAGGATTCATTTCACCGGCACGCGACGTATCGCTACCGTAAGCCCATCCACTCACGCCACGAGGAGCACACCATGGCCACGAACATCGGTATCGCCAGGAAGGATCGCGAAGCCATCGCCAGGCAGTTGTCCAAGCTGCTGGCCGACACCTATTCGCTGTACCTCAAGACGCACAGCTTTCACTGGAACGTCACCGGCCCGCAGTTCAACAGCCTGCACGCGATGTTCGAGACCCAATACAACGAGCTGTGGCTGGCCGCCGACGAGGTGGCCGAGCGCATCCGCACGCTGGACATGTTCGCGCCCGGTTCCTACAGCCAGTTCGCCAAGCTCGGCTCGATCAAGGAGGAGGCCGGCGTGCCGGAATGGAAGGTGATGGTGGGCCAGCTGGTGGAAGGCCACGAGATCGTGGCGCACACCGCGCGCAGCGCGATCAAGCTGGCCGACAAGGCCGGCGACGAGGGCACCGCCGACATGCTGACCGGCCGGTTGAAGGCGCACGAGAAGACCGCGTGGATGCTGCGCTCGCTGCTGAAGTGAGCCCGCACGGCGCGGCTACGGCCGCGCCTCCAGCACGATGTTGAATGGCGTCTCGGTGGCGCGGCGGAAGCGGCGGAAGCCGCCGCCGTCGACCATCACCGCGCGCAGGCGCGCCTCGCCGGCCTGCGCGCCCAGCGCCGGCCCCTTGCGGGCCAGCGAGACCGGCACGCAGATCTGCGAGGAGGCGCCGTAGTACACGCGCCCGACCGGGTTGAGGTTGTCCTGCACGCGGTCGCCCGCGAACGGCTCCACCAGCATGCAGTTGCCATCGTCCTTCAGAGCCTGCCGCGCGTGCCTGGCCGCGCCCACCGGGTCGCCCATGTCGTGCAGGCAGTCGAAGAAGGTGATCAGGTCGTAGTCCCGGCCCGGGTAGCTCGTGGCATCGGCTACTTCGAACGAGGCGTTTGCCACGCCCGCCGCCTTGGCGCGGTCGCGCGCCACGTCGATCGAGGGCGCGTGGTAGTCGTAGCCGACGAAGCTCGAATGCGGGAACGACTTCGCCATCAGCACCGTGCTGGCGCCGTGGCCGCAGCCGATGTCGGCCGCGCGGCCGCCCTTGCCGAGCTTGTCCATCACACCATCGAGTGCCGGCAGCCAGCTGCCGACCAGGTTCGCGTTGTAGCCGCCGCGGAAGAAACGTTCGCAGCCGCGGAACAGGCAGGGATGGTGCTCGCCCCACTCCATACCCTCGCCGTTGCGGAAATGTTCCAGCGTGCGCGACTTGGCATGGAATACCGCCTCGACGAGTTCGTACGCCCCCGGCAGGTCGGCCGGTCCGTTCGGGTCGGCCAGGCACAGCGCCTGTTCCTCATTGAGGCCGTACTTGTCGTTCGCGGCGTCGTATTCGACGTAACCGCCGGCGGCCTGGTTGCCCAGCCACTCGCGCACGTAGCGCTCGGCGGTGCCGGTGCGCTTCGCCAGTTCGGCCGCGGCAAGTGGTCCGGCGGCCAGCGCCTTGTAGAAACCGAGTTCGTCACCGATCAGGATCAGGCTGGCGCTGATCGCCGCCCCGAGATCGCCGACCGCCTTGCCCAGAAAGGCATGCAAACGCTCTGTATCGACAGCCATGGGACCGCTCCGGATCGCTGCCGCCACGGCGGCAGCGGAGTAGGATGAATGCCCTGTTTACGCCGTCGTTCGTGCCGCAGCCTGTCCCAAACGGGATGGGGCGAATGAGGGCAGCGGTGGCCGCGAAGTCATCATGGGCAAGCGCCCGCAACAGCTGGTTGCCTGGGAAATTCCCGCATCGCCGTTCGATGCGCCGGATTTTTCCGTGCCAGCGATTCCCGCCACCGTCCTGCAGCAGGTGCTCGACCGACTGGTGACCGGCGTGATCCTCGTCGACGCGGCAGCGCGTCCCCGTTACCTGAATCGGCAGGCGCGCGCGATCCTGGCGGAACACGACGGCCTGGTCGTGCGACCCGGCGGCTTGCACGCCGCCACCGCCGGCGACACGCAGCGCCTGCGCCGTGCCGTGGCGCTGGCCGGATGTGGCCTGCCGGACGACGGCAGGCTGCTGCGAGGCCGGATGCGGCTCGCGCTGCCGCGCCCTTCGGCGCGGTTGCCGCTGCTGCTCAATCTCAGCTCGCTGACTTCCCGGCCACCGTCGTGGGTGGCGATCTTCATCACCGTCCCCGATGGTCGCCTCTCGATGTCCCGTGAGGCGATCGCCGAGGCGTTCGGACTGACTCCGCGCGAAGCCGCACTGGCCGGTCTGCTGGCCGAAGGCCATCCGCTGCGCGACTGCGCCCGCCTGCTGCGCTTGGGCGAGGGCACCGCCCGCAACCACCTCAAGCACGTGTTCGAGAAGACGCTGATGCACAGCCAGATGCAGCTGGTGACCCGGCTGCAGCGCTGCGCCGCACCGTGCCGTCAGCCTCGCGGGTCGGGATGAATCCCGACCTGCGTCAGCCATCCCCGTGGGTCGAGATTCATCCCGACCGTGCATGAGGAGTCGGGACAAATCCCGACCCACGTCATCAGAAAGGGTCAGCCCTTCGGCGCCGGCCCCTTCACCGCGGTGACCAGTCCATCCGGCCGCAGGTATTTCGCGAACGCCTGCTGCACCTCGGGCGCGGTCAGCTGCAGGTAGTGCTGGCCGGCGATGGTCATCGCATCCAGCGGCTTGCCTTCCTGCGACAGCGTGAGCAACTGGCCGCCGATTGCGCCGAAGCTGGATTCGCCCAGCGGGATGCGCCGCAGCAGGATGCCCTTGGCCTGCTTCAGCTCGGTGTCGGTCACCGGCTGCTGCTGCATCTGCCTGAGGTTCTGCACCACCAGCGCGCTGGCGGCGCCCACCTTGTCGGGATCGCAGCCGAAGAACACCTTGTAACTGCCGCGGTGCTTGCGTGCATCCAGACCCACGCCCACGGTGTAGACCAGGCCGTGCTTCTCGCGCAGGTCGCGGGTGAGCCGCGAGGCGTAGAAGCCGCCGCCCAGCACCTGGTTGCCAAGGTTGATCGCGAAACGGTCCGGGTTATCGAAGGTGATGGCGATGGTCTGCGCCATGTCCACGCTGTCCTGCACCGCGCTGGCGTCGGGCACGTGCAGCTTGCCGGGTTTGTTCGCGGGTACGGCGGCGTAGTTGGTATCGGGCTTCGGCCCTTGTGCCTTCCAGTCGCCGAAGGCCTGCTCGATCACGTTCTTTGCCTGCGCCGGATCGACCTTGCCGACCACCACGATGATGGTCAGGTCGGGGCGGAAGGTCTGCGCGTAATACGCCTTTACCTTGTCCAAGGTCAGCGCCATCACGTTCTGCGGCGTGGGATGGCGCAGTGCGGGATCATTGGCCGGCAGCAGCGCCTTGTCCAGCCCCTGCTCGAACAGGAAGCCGGGCGACTGCAAGATGCCGGCCGCCGCACCTGCGACTTGCCGCTGCACCACCGAGAAGGCCTGCGCGGGCAGGGCGGGACGCAGTTCGTTGTCGGCGAGCAGCTTCACGCCCTCGGCGAAGTGCGCGGACGGCACCGCCAGCGAGAAGCTGGCGCCGGCGCTCTCGTGCGCGCTGATCGCATCCAGCGCCTGCTGGAACGCGAGCCGGTCCAGGTGTTCGGTGCCGAACGGAAACAGGCCTTCCAGCACGTCGGCCACGCCTTCCTCGCCCTTGGGCGCCTGCAGGTCCTGGTTGGTCTGGACGGCGCCGTAGAGTTCCACCGTGTCGCTGATCGTTTCCGGCTGCACGATCAGCTTGAGGCCGTTCGGCAAGGTGTAGGCGACGGGCTGCAGTGAGGACTTCGGCACTTCGAGCTTCGCGAACGCCTGCTCGGCCCAGGCCGGCAGCTGCACCGGCTTGTCGGGTGTCGAAGCGAAGCTCTCGGCGCCGCCGAAGCCCTTGCCCGCCACCGGCTTGCCCGAGCTTTCCGGGGTGAGGATTGCGGTGATCGCATGCGCGTGGTCGAAGGTCTGCTTCGCCAGCGCATCCACCGCGGCAGGCGTCACCGCCTCGATCGCGGCCTTGATCGCGTCGGGCGATTCGGCGTCCTGGAACGCAAGCGCGTGCGACCACGCGTTGGCGAGGCCGTCCACCGAATTCTTCTTGAACTCCAGGTCGGCGATCGCCTTGCGCTTGGCCGCGTCGACCAGCGCGGGGTCGATGCCCTTGCTCGCCGCGTCGGCGAGGATCGCCTGCATCTTCTTCAGGATCGGCGCGGGATCGCCGCCCTTGGGGAAGACGCCCACCGCCATGCCCACGCCGGCCTGCGGCATGCCCTGGTCGAAGAAGCCGCCGTACAGCGCGGTGCCGTCGAAGCCCATGCCGGCCAGCGCGGCGCGCTGCGAGCCCAGCGCCTGGCTCATGACCAGCGCGGTGGCGTAATCCTTCGAGGTGAGGCCGGGCATGCGGTAGCCCAGATAGACCGAGCCGTAGGGATTGTCGGTGGGCAGCTGCACCGTCTTCGCCTGCACCGGCTTGAACGCGAACGCCGGCCGCGCGGGCAGCGTCTTCTTCGCGATGCCACCGAATTCCTGCTTCACCTTCGCCAGCGTGGCGGCGGGATCGACATCACCGGCGATCACCAGGATCGCGTTGTTCGGCGCGTACCAGGTGTCGTGGAAGTCCTTCAGCATCGCCGCCGTGGTCTTGTCGAACGAGGGGCGCGTGCCCAGCGGCGTGTGCGCGTACGGCGTGCCGGAGAACATCTGTTCCAGCATCTGCGTGTAGAACTTGAAGTCGGGGCTGGAGAGGTCGCGCGAGACTTCCTGCTCGATCGCGCCGCGCTCCTTGTCCCATTCCTTGGCGCTCATGTCCACGCCGCGCATGCGCAGCGCCTGCACGTGCAGCGCCACATCCAGGTCCTGCGTGGGCGCCACGAAGTAGTATTGCGTCACGCTTTGCGTGGTGTCGGCGTTGAACGCGCCGCCCATGTTCGCCGCGATCGCCGCGAGCTGGTCCTTCGACAGGCCCGGACTGCCGCGGAACATCATGTGCTCCACCGCGTGCGCGGTGCCGGGGAAGCCCGCAGGCACCTCGTCGGAGCCCGCGAGGTAGTTCATCTCCGTGGTGACGACCGGCGCCAGCGTGTCGCGCACGATCACCACGCGCAGGCCGTTGTCCAGCGTGGCGCGGGTGACGTCGGAGTCGTTGGTGGCAGCGAACGCGCCGCCGGTGGCCAGGGCCAGGCCGATCGCGGCGGCCAGTCGCAGTACTCGCTTCTTCATCGTGCTTCCTTGGATCGTTCGAGAAGGCGGACGCGGGCCTCGCGTCCCGAGGTGAAATCATTCGTCGGGTTTGCTCGTCGCGCCGTCGCGCCATGCGCGTGCTGCCGCGAGTATCGGCGCACGCGCATCACGGTGAATGAGGTATAGCGTCAGGAAGACCAGCACCAGCCCCGCCAGCCAGAGCGCTTCGACCATGGCTGTCGGCCAGTGCAGGTCGGCAATGATTGACGCACCCGACGCCAGCACGCACGCCGTCGTCGCCAACCGCAGCAGGCGGTGGCGTCTGGATGCCGTACTGCGCTGCGACGCGATGAGGGTGGATGCCTCGAGAACCGGCATGCCGAACTCTTGCTGCAGTTGCCTGACGGTGATGAATCTCATGGGGCGTTGCCTGCGTCGGTGGTGTCGGCTGCGCGCTGGCGGCTTGGCATGCCCGGCTGCATCGCGGCCCAGACGAGGCCGAGGCTGGCTCCGAGCACCAGTGCGTGCCAGGCTGCCAGCGCAGGCCACAGCAAGGGCAAGCCTGCGCCCAGCAGCGCGCCGATCAAGGCGAAGCAGATGCCGTGTAGCAGGCGCTCACCGTGCCGGCCGCCATGGCGACGTGCCAGCCAGCGCAGACCGGTGATCAGCGCGGCTGCCAGCAACGCGGCCAGCACGCACGATACAGCGCCGCTCACGATGGCCAGGATAGGGCTCATGACTTCCTCCTCAATTCACCAGAAACGGATGCGGCCGCTGCTGCATGCCCAGCCAGCCGCGTCGCCCCAGCCACAGCAGCAGCGTGGCAGCGCCGGCCCACGCGATGGCCAGTCCTGCGACGATGCCTTCGCCCAGCGGCTGCGGGTGGCGTCCCAGTGTGGTGAACATCGGCACGAAAGTGCTTGCGGATACGAGCAGGCCCATGCCGGTCATCAGCACGGCCAGTCCCCAGCCCGGTAGCGGCGAGCCGCCGAACACGCCCAGCACCAGCGCAACGACGGTGGCGGCGCAGCCCAACTGGGCCAGCGCCACGAACAACAACATCAGCGGGCCGGTATGCATGGCGAGCGCCGCGCCCAGCACCAACGCCAGCAGCAGGGCCTGCAGCCCAAGCGGCCGGCCCAGCGCCGCGCGCAACAGGTGGCGGCGCAGCGGGGCGGCCTCGCCCAGGCCAGGCAGCAGGGCGAGCAGGGGCAGTTCGGCATTCGCGCGGTGCCAGCGCGCCCAGGGCAGCAGGCTACCCATCGCCATCAGCGCCAAGCTGCCCATCACACCCAGCCAGCCCACCACGTTGACGCCCACGCCAAGCATCAGCTCGCGCAGCACGTCGCCATGCGCCTCGCCGGCCTGCATGACCGCCATGAGCGGGATGAACAGCAGCAGGGGCAGGCCGAGGCGGGCGAAGCGCCGCCAGTGACCACGCAGGTTCTGCGGCGCATAGCCTTCGCCCAGCGCCACGCGCAGCGCGAGCACCGGCGAGTTCGGGCCGACGCCATCGAGGCGCACCGATGGCGCGGCCCTGCCCTGTCGCAGGCGGGCCGCTGCGGCATCGTCATGCCGCAGCGTGTTGCCCCAGGCTGCGCCCAGCACGCCGTAGCTCCCAGCCATCGCGCCGTTGCGGCGGTACTGCATCACCATCGCACTGCCCATGCCCGTCTCTGCGGTCGTTTCGGCGTGCAGCAGTTGCCGCCAGCGGATCGCGCACACCGTCACCAGCACGGCGAGTATCACCAAGCCCGGTGGAATGAAACCCGATTGGCCGGGAAATGGAATGTGCACAAGATGCCGCGCACCAATGGCCAGCGCCGGCAGGAAGCCGAGCACCATGGTGAAGTAGCGCGGCAGCAAAGGTGAGGCCAGGCCGATGCTCGCCGCCAGCGCCGCCACCAGCGCAATGGTGGTGGCATCGCCACCCATCGGCACGAAGAGCGCCAGCGGCAAGGCCATCGAGGCGAGGCCGTACAGCAGCAAACTTCCCGCGATGGACCGCCCGATGCCGGGCAAGCGCATGCGCCGCGCGTCGATGTCCACCAGCAGCAGGCACGCCATCACCGTCATCCAGAAATATCCCGCTCCGAAGGCGTAGAGCGCCAGCCCGAAATGCCAGCCGTGCGCGCCGCCCACGGTGAAGGCGACGCCCATGGCGGCCACGCATAGCAACAGACTGAATACGCCACCCAGCCAGCGCAACGAGCGGTGCACGGTGCGCCACGGCGTGATGAAGATGGTGAACGGAGACACGCCTGAGTACGGGTTCGTCTTGGTCATGGCTCAAGCCACCGGCAGGAACGGATGCGGCCTGTTTCGCAGGCGATGCCAGCCGAGCACGCCAAGTCGCAGCAGTGGCACGAACAATCCCGCCCATGCAATGGCGGCGGCCCATGCAACGGCGGGCTGGTGTATGAATGGCTGGTTGTCGACCATCGGCAGCGCGAGGACGACGCTGATGTTGACGAGCAGGTAGCCACAGGTGCACAGCACCATCAGCCAGCCATCGCGGACATGCACGCCGCCCAGCGTGACCAGAGCCAGGGTTGTCAGCATACCCATGCCGGTGAGCTGGCCCAGCAGCAACATGATGTCGGAGCCGGCATCCAGATGCAGGCTGGCGGCGAGTCCGAGCATGGCCAGTATCAGCAACGCCTGCACGCCGAGCGTGGGAAGCAGGTTGGCAAGCAGCAATTCACGCTTGATACGCATGGCGTCGCCCAGTCCCGGCAGCAAGGCCAGCAGCGGCAATTCCGCGTTGTGGCGGCTCCAGCGGCGCTGCAGCGTCTGCACCTGGGCCAGCGCCAGTACCGCACCCACGATGCACAGCGCGAAGACCAGTACGTTGGCGTTGTCGAAAATGCTGCGCAAGACGTCGTCGCCGTGCGAGGCCACCGCCATGACGAAGATGGGCAGGAGCATGCTGGCGAGCAGGATGCCAAGTTGCCGCCATCGACTGGTGGATGTCTGCGGCATGCTCCAGCCACCCATCGCGATGCGCAGGCTGTACATGGGGCGATCCGGGCCGCAATGGCGCAAGTCGGCCACGGGCTGCGCCCAGCGCCAGCGTCGGCGGATCTGCTGGACCTCCAGGTAGCTGCCGCGGCAGCGGCCGTACCACGCCAGCGTGCGCAGGTTGAGCATGATCGGCTTGCGCGCGCCGCTCAGGCCGAAATCGCGTCGCACGGCGCTGCGCCAGAAACCACCGATCAGCAGCCACAGCAGGACCGCGCAGGGCACGGCCCATGCGAGAAAGCGATCAGGCGAGGCCGAAGGCATGGGCAGCCACGGCCCCGCATGGTCGCTCAACATCGGGGTGAAGCAAACGATGATGCCGAGGTACGGCGGCAAGGTGGCGTAGGCCATGCCGAGGCCGGCACCCATCCCGATTTCGGTCAACGTCACGGCGACATTGCCGCCCAGCCATGCCAGCAACAGCGCGGGCAGGGCGATGGTGAGCAAGGCATACAGGGTCAGGCTTGCGGTGACCTCGCGGTCCAATACAGGCAGGCGCAGGCGATGGGCCTCGCGCGCCAGCAGCAGCGATTGCGACAGCACGCCGGCCCAGAAGATACAATCGATGAAGGCCATGGCGTGTCCGATATGGAACAGCCAGGTCGAGCGCTGGCGAGCGATCATGCCGCTGATCGCCACCACGGCGAGCAGGATGGCGAAGCAGATGCCGATCCCCTTGCGCCATGGCCTGGACAGCGCCATCCACGGCAAGGCCAACAGGCGCGCGAGTTTCATTCCGCGATCTCCACGAACAAGTCTTCCAGCCCCAGCGCATCGATGCGGGCACCAAGCAGGCTGGCGGCTTCGGGCCAGTGGTCTTGCGCGTCGCGTTCCACCACCAGGCTCAAGCTGCCGTCCTCATGGCGGCGACGGCTCAGCGCCTGGGTGGGCGCGGCGGCGCTCTTCGCTGCGGGCAGCCACAGCCGCGCGTAGCGTTCCTTGGTGTCGTCCACGCCGCAGCGCAGGATCAGCCGGCCTTCGTGCAGGAAGGCGATTTCCGAGGCCACGCGTTCCAGGTCCGAGACGATATGCGTGGAGAACAGCACCGTGGTGCCGCTCTCGCCCGCGCGCAGCGCCACCTCGCGCAGCAGTTCGCGGCGGGCCACCGGGTCGAGCGCGGCGGCCGGTTCATCCAGCACCAGCAGTTCGGGCTGCGAGGCGAGCGCGCGGATCAGGTCCACGCGCTGGCGTTCGCCGGGCGAGAGCTTGGCCAGCAGCTTGTTCGGCTGGAGCTTCCAGCGCTCCAGCGTCCTGTGCGCGAAGTCGGCGTCCCAGCGCGGGTAGAAGCGGCCCACGTAATCCAGCATCTGTTGCGCGGTGAGCCAGGCCAGCGCCTCGGGCTGTTGCGGCACGTAGGCGAGGCGGGCCTTGGCGTCATCGGAAAGTTTCAGCGCCGGCTCGCCGAATACACGTGCCTCGCCGGACAGGGGTTCGAGCAGGCCCAGCATGGCGCGGATCAGGGTGGACTTGCCTGCGCCGTTGCGCCCGATCAGGCCCAGCACGCTGCCGGGCTCCAGCGCGAGATCGACGCCGCGCAGCACGTTGCTGCCTTCATAGCAGTGGGTGAGGCCGCGCGCGGTGAGCGGCGCGATGGTGCTGGCGGTTTCCTTCAGTATGGCGTTCATGATCTTCCCCGGTTCCGTGGTGATGCGTTGAATGTCAGTCGTCCAGCAACCTGGTCAGCCGCCGCAATACCGGTTCGGCCGACAGTTCCAGTTCGCGCGCATGGCGGGCGAGTTCCAGCAGCTGCGGTTCGAGCAGGGCGAGGCGCTGGTTCTCGCTCTGGCTGGCGCGGCGCGTGGCAGCCACGGCCATGCCCTTGCCGCGCAGGCGTTCCAGCAGGCCTTCCGCCTCGGCCAGGCCGTAGGCGCGCGACACCGTCATCGGGTTGATCGCGTGGAAGCCCGCCACGTCGCGTACGGAAGGCAGCAGCTCGCCCGCGGTGAGTTGGCCGCCGGCGATCAGGCGGCGCAGCTGCTCCACGATCTGCCGGTAGATCGGCTCAGGCGCAGTGGGCTGGATCGTGAGCAGGGAGGCATCCATGTGTATCAATACAACAATACACTTGGACTGGCGTCAAGCATGACCGTTGGCAGGGGCCGCCGTCCGCGTGGAGCCTGTGCAAGACTTGGAGCCTGTCTGCAATCGTGAGGAATTGCCCATGGTCACCCGTCGCCGCATGCTGCAAGGGGCCGGAGCGCTGGCCCTGCTGTCGCCCTTCGGCAAGGGCTTCGGCCATGAGCAGGCCAAGGACGCGGCGCAGGTCGCGCAGCAGGAACATGCCAAGCCCGTGGGCGACGGATACGTGCCGGTCACCGATCCGCTGGTGCAGAAGAAGCTGGCGCAATGGTCGGACTGGAAATTCGGCCTCATCCTGCACTGGGGCCTCTACAGCGTGCTGGGTATCGTCGAGTCGTGGACGCTGTGCTCGGAGGACTGGATCAAGCGTCCTGGTGGCGTGCGGTACGTGGAGTGGAAGCGGCGCTACGAGCAGTTGCGCACGCAGTTCAACCCGGTGAAGTTCGATCCGGCGCAGTGGGCGGAGGCCGCGCACGCCGCCGGCATGCGCTACCTGGTGTTCACCACCAAGCATCACGACGGCTTCTGCATGTTCGACACGGCGCAGACCGGTTACCGCGTCACCGCGCCCGATGTGCCGTACCACGCGAACCCGCGCGCGAACATCGCCAAGGCGGTGTTCGATGCGTTCCGTCGGCGCGATTTCGGCATCGGCGCGTATTTCTCCAAGGCCGACTGGCACCATCCGGACTACTGGTCGCCGCTGTGGGCCACGCCGGACCGCAACAACAATTACGACGTGCGCAAGTACCCGGATCTGTGGAAACGCTTCGTAGCTTTCACCCACGCGCAGATCAACGAACTCACCACGCAGTACGGCGGCATCGACCTGATGTGGCTGGATGCCGGCTGGGTGAACGCGCACGAGCACCCCGACGCCAAGGCCCATGGCATGGAAGTGCCGTGGGCGCAGGACATCGACATGCCGGGGCTGGCCGCGATCGCGCGCCGCAACCAGCCGGGCATCGTGCTGGTCGACCGCGACGTCAGCGGTCCGTACGAGAACTACCGCACGCCCGAGCAGGCCGTGCCGGACCAGCCGCTGCCGTATCCGTGGGAAACCTGCATGACGATGGGCGGCTCGTGGTCGTGGAACCCGCACGACACCTACAAGTCGCCGCGCGAACTGGTGCACACCCTGGTCGGCATCGTGGCCAAGGGCGGCAATCTGCTGCTGGGCGTCGGCCCGCAGCCCGACGGCGAGTTGCCCGCGGTGGCGCTGGAGCGCCTGCGCGCGATCGGCGCATGGATGCAGGTCAACGGTTCGGCCATCCACGGCAGCCGGGTCATCGCGCCCTACAGCGAGGGCCGGTTCCGCTTCACTCAGGGCAAGGACGGCAGCGTCAACGCGATCTGGCTTGCCGACGAGGGCGAACAGGGGCCGCCGGCCAGCGTCGTGCTGCGCGCGTTCAAGCCGGCGCCGGGCGCGCGCCTGCAGGTGCTGGGCGCGGGTGGCGAACTGACGTGGCAGCAGCACGACGATGGCGTCCACGTCGACTTGCCGGAGGCCGTGCGCCGGCAACTGGCGGGTTCGCCTGCCTGGACGCTGCGCATTTCGGCCGTGCGCGCCTGATCCCCGGCGAGGCGTTTCCGGACGGAGCAGCTCGCCACCCGAGGCCTGGCCTGAGCTTGCGCTGACCGCCGTGGCCGGTATTTATTGAGGCCGCCGCCGTGCATTGGTTAAGCTCACGAGGCTTGGCCCGCCTCTGGAGAGGCACCCACGGGGACTTTCTTGAGCGCCGACCCTTCCAATCTTCACCGCCGTCCTTCGCTGTTTGCCGCTGTCGTGCTGGCCCTGGTGGTGGCCGCGCTGAACATCGGCCTGTGGTGGTGGAGCAACCGCCCGCACGGCCCCGAGGATTGGCACGGCCCGATCGGTGGTTTTGCGTTGTCGGCGTTCCAGCGCTACCAGAGCCCGCTGAAGAACGATTTCCCCAGCGACGAGCAGCTTGACGGCGACCTCCGCCTGCTGCGCGGCTACAGCTCGAACATCCGCACCTACTCGATGCTGCAGAACCCGCAGATCCCGCGGCTGGCCGAGCGCGAGGGGCTGAAGGTGCTGGCCGGCGCGTGGATCGACACGCGGCTGGACAACAACGACAAGGAAATCGCCGCGCTGATCGCGCAGGCGCGGCGCTACCCCGGCACCATCAACCGGGTGCTGGTGGGCAACGAGGTGCTGTTCCGCAACGACATTCCCCCCGAGCAGCTGATGGCCTACCTGGACCGGGTGCGCGCCGCGCTGCACCAGCCGGTGTCCACCGCCGAGCCGGACTACATCTGGGTGAAGTATCCCGAACTGGCCGAGCACGTGGACTTCATCACCGTGCACCTGTTCCCGTACTGGAACGGCATCCCGCGCAAGGACGCGATCGGTGCCGCGCTGGGCAGCTACGAGAACCTGCAGCGGCTGTTCCCGAACAAGCACATCGTGATCGGCGAGATCGGCTGGCCGTCGAACGGCGACCGCCACGAATACGCCTATCCGTCGGTGTCCGACGAGGCGATCTTCCTGCGCCAGTGGTTCAACGTGGCCAAGCAGCTGCACCTGGACTACTACGTGATGGAGGCGTTCGACCAGCCGTGGAAGGAGCAGCTCTCGGGCCGCACCGAGGCGTACTGGGGCATGTTCAACGCCGATCGCCAGCCGAAGTTCCCGTTCACCGGCCCGGTGACCGAGGACACCGCCTGGCCGTGGAAGGCGCTGGCGGCGAGCCTGCTGGCGCTGCTGCCGATGGTCTGGTTCGCGCGGCGCTTCGCGCGCTTCAAGCTCACCGGGCGCTTCTTCTTCGCCGCGCTGATCCAGCTCGCCTGCGGCCTGATCGTGTGGTCGGCCACGCTGCCGTTCCAGTTCTACCTGAGCTGGGTGGACTGGACGATGCTGGTGCTGCTGTTCCCGGCGCAGATCGCGATCCTCGCCATCCTGCTGATCAACGGCTTCGAGTTCACCGAAGTGTTGTGGCGGCGCGGCTGGGTGCGCCATGCCGGCATGCTGCGGCCGGACATCCCGGAGAAGCAGCCGTTCGTATCGATCCACCTGGCCTGCTACAACGAGCCGCCGGAGATGGTGATCGCCACGCTGGATTCGCTGGCCGAGCTCGACTACCAGAACTACGAAGTGCTGGTGATCGACAACAACACCAAGGACCCGGCGGTATGGGGCCCGGTGAAGGACTACTGCGAGAAGCTGGGCAAGCGCTTCCGCTTCTTCCACCTGGAGCCCTGGCCCGGTTTCAAGGCCGGCGCGCTGAACTTCGGCCTGAAGGAGACCGCACCCGAGGCCGACGTGGTGGCGGTGATCGACGCCGACTACGTGGTGCGCCCGGACTGGCTGTCCACCCTCACCGGCCACTTCCACGACCCCAAGGTGGCCGTGGTGCAGTGCCCGCAGGCGCACCGCGATTTCGAGCACAACCGCTTCCGCCGCATGACCGCGTGGGAGTTCGACGGCTTCTTCCGCATCGGCATGCACCACAGGAACGAGCGCAACGCGATCATCCAGCACGGCACCATGACCATGGTCCGGCGCAGCGCGCTGGAAGGCACCGGCGGCTGGTCGGAATGGACGATCTGCGAGGACGCCGAGCTGGGCCTGCGCCTGATGCATGCCGGTTACGAGCTGGTCTACGTCGACGAGCTGATGGGCAAGGGCCTCACGCCGGCCGACTTCAAGGCCTACAAGAGCCAGCGCTACCGCTGGGCGTTCGGCGCGATGCAGATCCTCAAAGGGCGCTGGCAGTGGATGACGCAGAAGGGGCCGCTCTCGGCCGGCCAGCGCTTCCACTTCCTCACCGGCTGGTTCAGCTGGTTCGCCGACGCGCTGCACCTGATCTTCACCCTGATGGCGCTGTTCTGGACCGCCGGCATGGTGGCGTATCCGCAGTACTTCAGCCTGCCGATGCAGCTGTTCCTGATCCCGGTGATCGGCTTCTTCTTCGCCAAGGCGATCTTCGGCATCGTGCTGTACCGCGCCCGTGTGCCCTGCAGCTGGTACGACACCTTGATGGCCTCGCTGGCCAGCATGGGCCTCAGCCACGCGATCGCGCGCGGCATCCTGCACGGCCTCACCCGCGAGAAAACCTCGTTCGTGGTGACCGCCAAGAGCCGGCGCATGGGCGGGTCGAGCTTTGCCGCGTTCGCGCCGGTGCGCGAGGAGCTCCTGATGGCGATCGCCCTGGTGCTGTGCATCGTGGGCATGGCGCTGGGCTACGGCACGCGCTACATCGAAGGCACCTTGTGGATGTTCATCCTCGCCGCGCAGTCGATACCCTACGTGTCGGCCGTGGTCGGCGCCTGGATCGCGCACACGGCGGGGGACAAGGCTGGCTGATCCCGGCGTCGCCTTGGCGACGCCGGAAAATCAGGCACGGCGCTTTTCCGCTCTTCGCCACCCTAGGTCGGGCTTCAGCCCGACTTGCCGGGTCAGTCGGGATGAATCCCGACCCACGGGCACGGCGCGGGGCACTGCCGCCCCGGATTGCGCCCCATTCGTTCATATCCGCGCCGGGTAGCACGCCCTATCATCCCGTGCTTATGACCGTCATGACCCCACATCGGCCGTGCTGACCCGAACCCGCTCGTTCCTGCGTGCTGCGTGGCCGTGGCTGCGCATTCCGTTCTGGATCTGCCTGGGCCTGCTGGTCGGCTTCGTGCTGCCGTACACGCTGGTGCTGAACAAGCGCGTGCAGGAGCGCTTCAACGACCTGGTGTTCGCGGTGCCCACGCGGGTGTTCGCGCGGCCGCTGCCGCTGGAGGCGGGCGAGCCGATGACCCCGGCCGCGCTGCAGCTGGAGCTCACCTTCGCCGGGTACAGCGACGACGGCCACGGCCAGGTGCCGGGCAGTTGGGCGAAGCAGGGTACGCGCTACACGATTTCCTCGCGCGGCTACGCGGGGCCGGAAGGCGGCGAGTTGCCCAAGCGCATCGAGGTGCGCCTGGGCAACGGCACGATCGCGTCGGTGCGCGACCTCGCCACCGGCAAGGCTGTCGAGCTGGCCCATCTCGACCCCGCGCGCATCGCCACCGTGTACGGCGCCCAGCAGGTCGACCGGCGCATCGTGCGCCTGGCCGACCTGCCGCCGCTGCTGGTCAGCGGCCTGCAGGCGGTGGAAGACCGCACTTTCAAGCACAACATCGGCATCGACTTCGGCGGGATCCTGCGCGCCGCGTTCGCGAACCTGCGTGCCGGGCGCACCGTGCAGGGCGCCTCCACGCTCACCCAGCAGCTGGTGCGCAACCTCTACCTCAGCCGCCAGCAGACCTTCACGCGCAAGATCAACGAGGCGTTGATGTCGCTGCTGCTGGAGCTGCACTACAGCAAGGACCGCATCCTGGAGGCCTACGTCAACGAGGTCTTCCTCGGCCAGCAGGGCGGCCAGGCGGTGCACGGTTTCGCGGCCGCCTCGGAGTTCTACTACGGCCGTCCGCTGCGCGACCTGCGCCCGCAGGAGATCGCGATGCTGGTGGGCCTGGTCAAGGGGCCGAGCTACTACGATCCGCGCCGCTCGCCGGAGCGCGCGCTGGCGCGGCGCAACCTGGTGCTGCAGGAGTTCGTCGACACCGGCCTGCTCTCGGCCGCACAGGCCAAGGAAGCGCAGGCCGCGCCGCTGGACGTGATCAGGAACGGCCAGCTGCCGCATGACCGCTTCCCCGCCTTCATGCAGCTGGTGCGCCAGCAGATCACCAGCGATTTCGACGAGGACACGCTGCGCGCGGGCAACCTGTCGATCTTCACCACGCTGGACCCGGCCGCCCAGCTCTACACCGAGCAGGCGGTGACAGAGACGGTGAACAGCCTGGGCAAGCGCGGCGACGACCTGCAGGCGGCCGGCGTGGTCACCGATGCGCATGACGGCAGCGTGCTGGCGGTGGTGGGCAGCAAGATCCCCGGCGACCAGGGCTTCAACCGCGCGCTGGATTCGCAGCGGCCGATCGGCTCCACCATCAAGCCTTTCGTCTATCTGGTGGCGCTGACCGATCCCTCGCGCTGGAACCTCGCCACCGCGCTGGACGACAGCCCGATCAGCATGCGCATGCAGAACGGCACGCTGTGGGAGCCGCACAACGACGACAACCAGAGCCACGGCATGGTGCCGATGGTGGACGCGCTGGCCAAGTCGTGGAACCTCGCCAGCATCCGCCTCGGTCTCGCGGTGGGCTTGCCGCGGATTCGCGCGTTCCTGCAGTCCTTCGGCCTCACCGACGTCAATTCCGGCCCCTCGCTGCTGATCGGCGCGCTGGACCTCTCGCCGCTGCAGGTGGCGCAGCTGTACGAGTACATCGCCTCCGACGGCCATGCGCTGCCGCTGCTCGCCGTGCGCGGCGTGGTGGACGGCAACGGCCGCACCATCAAGCGCTATGAGGTGCAGAGCGGCAAGGGCGAATACCAGGAGGCGGTGCGCCTGGTGACCTGGGCGATGCAGCAGGTGGCCACCTACGGCACCGCGAGCTCGCTGGGCAATTCCAGCCTGGCGTCGCTGCACGTGGCGGGCAAGACCGGCACCAGCAACGACTTGCGCGACAGCTGGTTCGCCGGCTTCACCGGCGAGCACCTTGGCGTGTTCTGGATGGGCCGCGACGACAACAAGCCCGCCCACCTGTTCGGCGCCACCGGCGCGCTGCGCGTGTGGCGCAACCTGTTCGCCAAGCTGCCGACCCGGCCATTGTCCGCCGCGCCGGGCGACGGCCTGCAGATGGCGTGGGTCAACCCTGCCGACGGCAAGCCTACCGAGCAGCAGTGCTCGGGCGCCAAGCAGGTGCCGGTGGTGACCGGCTCGCTGTCCGGCGACATCGAAGGCTGCGGTTTCTGGCAGAGCCTGTTCGGCGGCGGCAGCCCGGCGTCGTCGTCGTCGAGCGGCGCCCCGGTCAATCCCGGCACGGCCCCGGTGGCCATTCCCTCCCTGTCCAGCGGAAACTGAGCATGTTCCTCGTACGTCGATTCCTGCGCGCATGGCCGCTGCCCGTGGCGGCGGCCATGCTGGCGGCCTGCACCACGCCGGCGCCGATCGAGTCGCCGAAGCGCCCCGCGCTGGCGCCCACCGCCATGATTGCGGCGATCCGCGCCGCCGGCGAACGCGAGCAGTCCGTGATCGCGGTGCAGCCGCTGGCTGATCCCGGCATCAGCGCCTGGAAGCAGGCCGCCCAGGCCGACAGCGACGCCGGCCATTACGACGCGGCTGCGGCCAAGCTCGACCAGGCGCTCAAGCACAGCCCGGATTCGCCCGAGCTGCTGCAGGATCGCGCCGAGGTGGCGGTGTACCAGCGTGATTACGCGTTGGCGCAGAAGCTGGCCCAGCAGTCGTGGACGCTGGGCCCCAAGCTCGGGCCGCTGTGCGCGCGCAACTGGGAAACCATCACCCAGCTGCGCCAGGAAGCCGACGACGAGGCCGGCGCCGCCACCGCGCAGAAGTGGCTGGCGAAGTGCCACGTGCAGGGCATCAACCGGTACTGAGCCGGGGCCGGCATCCGCTCAGAACAGCGCGCCGAGCAGGATCACGATGCCGACGAGGCTCGCCGCCCACACCAGCGTGCGCAGGTACGGAATGCCCGCCGCGTAGATCGGCACGTAGGCCAGCCGCGCCCAGAAATACAGCTGGGCGCCGAGCGCGGTCGTCGCATCGTGCCGTTGCAGGGCGATCGTGGCGAGCACCACGGCGACGAAGAACGGGAACGTCTCCAGGAAGTTCGCGCGGGCGCGGTCCAGCCGCCCCGCCAGGCCGGCGAGCGCGGGCGGAGTCGTGTCGCGCGCACCGGCGGCCCAGCCCAGCCCGCGCTGGCCGAGCAAACCCAGGGTGGCGATGCCTATCTGCACCAGTCCCAGCACGACGCTCCAGGCCAACATCCGCAGCTCGATGCTCACGACGCGTCTCCCGATGGCGATGTGGCGGCATGGTGAGCCCGAAACGCCCGCCACGCCAGACGCCTGTGACGCATGACGGCCGCCATTTCAATTTTCCGCCGCTCGAACGTCTGACTATCCGAGACGGGCCGGAACGCCTGTCGTGGCTGGCGATGGTCCGGGCGTTCCGGAGCCGTCGCGGCGGCCCGTGGCGTTCCGCGGCGTGCCGGCGTGTCCGGGACACGCCGCCGGCCCGGCAGCTTGGAGTGGTATGCATGTCTTGCCTGCAAGCATGCAGGTCTGCGCCGGGAGGGCGCATTCCGGCAACCCGGTGGTGCCCCCGCGCCACCGGGTTGTCGGAGGGTTTTCGCCGGGCAGGGGCGCTGGCTGCCATCACGCAACTGGCACGAAACGGGTTTGCCGCGTGCAGGCGCTGGGCGATACTGCGGCGATGATCGAATTCGACGATACGCAGCCGGACAGTGTCGCCGCGCTGCTGGGCGCCGACGGCCCGTTCGCGCGCGAGCTGCCGAACTTCGCGCCGCGCGCCGCGCAGCAGGCGATGGCCGCCGCGGTGGCCGAGGCCATCGCCGGGCGCGAGACGCTGATCGCCGAGGCCGGCACCGGCACCGGCAAGACCTACGCCTACCTCGTGCCCGCGCTGCTGTCCGGTGAACGCGTGATCGTCTCCACCGGCACCAAGGCGCTGCAGGACCAGTTGTATTTCCGCGACCTGCCGAAAGTGCGCTCGGTGCTGGATGCGCGCGTCAAGACCGCGCTGCTGAAGGGGCGCGCGAATTACCTCTGCCTGTACCGGCTCGACCAGACCGTGCGCGAGGGGGCGAGTTTCGACAAGGCGCAGGCCGCGCAACTGGCGACGATACGCGCGTGGTCCGCGCGCACGCGCCGTGGCGACCGCATGGAGCTGGCCGAGGTGCCGGAGGAATCTCGGCTGTGGCCGCGCGTCACCTCCACGCCGGAGAACTGCCTGGGCGTGGAGTGTCCGTTCTACGACGACTGCCACGTGGTGAAGGCGCGCCGCGAGGCGCAGGAGGCGCAGCTGGTGGTGGTCAATCATCACCTGCTGTTCGCCGACCTCGCGCTGAAGCAGGAGGGTTTCGGCGAGATCCTGCCGGGTGCCTCGGCCTTCATCCTCGACGAGGCGCACCAGGTGCCCGAGCTGGCCGGGCAGTTCTTCTCGCAGAGCGTGAGCGCGCGCCAGCTTGCGGAACTGGCGCAGGACGCCTTGCGCGAATGCAGCGGCGTCACCGGCGCGATCGGCCTGCTGCTGGAGCCGGTGGAGGCGCTGCAGGACGCGCTGAAACGCCTGCGCCTGGCGATGGATCCGCTGCCGTCGCGCGGCGCGTTCGGTGCGCTGGAAGCTGTCGACACGGTGCGCGAAGGCCTGCACGAGGTGGGCGAACTGCTGGCCACGCTGGCCGACCTGCTGGCCTCGCAGGCCGAGCGTTCGCGCGGCCTGGCCAACGCGCACGAGCGCGCCGCGCTGCTGGCCGAGCGGCTGGAGCGCATCGTCGAACGGGGTTCCGAACGCGACGTACGCTGGTACGAGCTGTTCCCGCGCGGCTTCGCCCTGTACGCCACGCCGCTGGATCTCGCGGCGCCCTTGCGTGCGATGCGCGAGCGCAGCGGAGCCGCGTGGGTGTTCACCTCGGCCACGCTGTCGGTGGCCGGCCGGTTCGAGCACTTCGCCCGCCAGCTTGGCCTGGACGAGCCGCAGGCGCTGCTGCTGGAAAGTCCGTTCGACTACGCGCGGCAGGCGTTGTGCTACCTGCCGGAAGGCCTGCCCGATCCGGCCGCGCGCGACTACACCGAGCGCGTGCTCGACGCCGTGCTGCCGGTGCTGCAAGCCTCGAACGGCCGCGCCTTCCTGCTGTTCACCTCGCACCGCGCGCTGCGCCGCGCCGCCGAGCTGCTGCGCGCGCGCGTGCCGTGGCCACTGTTCGTGCAGGGCACGGCGCCGCGCCACCAGTTGCTGGAGGAGTTCCGCCACTCCGGCCACGGCGTGCTGCTCGGCGCGGCGAGTTTCTGGGAAGGCGTGGACGTGGCCGGCGATGCGCTCAGCGTGGTGGTGATCGACAAGCTGCCGTTCGCCGCGCCCGACGATCCGGTGCTGGTGGCGCGGCTGGAGGCGCTGGAGCAGCAGGGCATCAACCCCTTCATGGGCTGGCAGGTGCCGGCCGCGGCGATCGCGCTGAAGCAGGGCGCCGGCCGGCTGATCCGCAGCGTCACCGACCGCGGCGTGCTGGTGCTGTGCGATCCGCGCCTCACCGGCAAGAACTACGGCAAACTGTTCCTCGCCAGCTTGCCGGCCATGCCGCGCACCCGCGCACTGGCCGACGTGCAGGCATTCTTCGGGAATGCCCTCCCGCGTGCCGCGATTGATCCCCTCTCCCCCATCGCTTGCGATGGGGGAGAGGGTTAGGGTGAGGGGGTAGCTCTTGCTCTTCAGAAACTTCAAGATCAAGTGCGCCCCCTCACCCCCAACCCTCTCCCCCGACAAAGTCGGGGGAGAGGGAGCACAACCCAGCGAGGATTGAACGATGGCAAAGGTCACCGGACTCGGCGGCATCTTCTTCAAATCGCGCGACCCCGCCGCACTCGGCGCGTGGTATGCGCAGCATCTGGGCCTGGACGTCGAGGAGTGGGGCGGCGCCCGCTTCGCCGAGGACGAACGGCGCGCCGGCTATACCTTGTGGTCGCCGTTCGCCGCCGACACCGGCTACTTCGGCGGCGGCCCGCAGTCGTACATGCTGAACTTCCGCGTCGACGACCTCGACGCGCTGCTGGCGCAACTGCGCGCCGCCGGCGTCGCGGTGGACGAACGCGTCGAGCAGAGCGAGTTCGGACGCTTCGGCTGGATCACCGACCCCGAAGGCAGCCGCGTCGAACTGTGGCAGCCGCCGGCCTGATGCACCGCCGCCGGGAGGAAGTCGACGTGGAACCGAACCTGGTCACCGATCCCCGGCTCGCCGGTGTGCTGGACGAGCTGCGCCGGCGCGAGCCGATCTTCCATCGCCCGGAATGCGGGAGCAGCCGCGCCGATCATCTGGTGATGACGACGGAGGATTTCTGGGAAGTGGGCGCCTCCGGCCGCCGCTACAGCCGCGAGCATGTGCTCGATGTGCTGGACGAGCGCCAGCGCGATCCGTCGCCCGACCCGTGGGAAACCAGTGATTTCCACTGCCGCCAGCTTGCCGGCGCGGTCTACCTGCTCACCTACACGTTGCGGCAGGGCGAGCGCGTGACGCGCCGCGCCACGATCTGGCAGCGCGATCCGGACGGCTGGAAGATCGTGTACCACCAGGGCACCGTGGTGGCCGATGCCTGATCCAGCCATGCGCGTCTTCTCCCACACCTGCTCCAACACCGAGATCGTCTGCGCGCTGGGCTGCGGCGGCATGCTGGTGGGCGTGGATGCGGATTCCGACTATCCGCCCGAGGTCGTGGCCGACTTGCCCAAGACCGGGCGTGATCTCGACCTCGATATCGAGGCCGTGCTGAAGCTCGAACCCGAGCTGGTGCTGACTTCGCTCACCGTGCCGGGCCACGAGCGCGTGGTGGCGGAGCTGGAAGCCGCGGGGCTGCGGACGCTGGTGTGCGATCCGCAATCGCTGGCCGACGTGTACGGAGATATCCGTCGCATCGCCGCCGCGCTGGGCGTGGCGGCGCGCGGTGAGGCGTTGGTGGCGAAGATGGAGGCGGCGATGCCGACGGTGGAGCCGACGGGACAGCGGCCGCGCGTGCTGGTGGAGTGGTGGCCCAAGCCAGTGATCGCCGCGGCGAGGCGCTCCTGGGTCAACGACCTCATCCAGCGCGCGGGCGGCAGCAATCCCTGGGGCGACGTAGATGCCAAGAGCGTGCCGCTGGAGCTGGCGGACGCAGCGGCGCAGCGGCCCGACATCGTGGCGATGAGCTGGTGCGGGGTGAAGGTCGAAAACTATCGCGCCGACAAGGTGCGTGCCCGCGAGGGTTGGCGCGAGGTGCCGGCGGTGGCGAACCATCACATCCACGCGATCAGCGAAGCCTTCCTCGGCCGGCCCGGCCCGCGCCTGGTGGAAGGCTACCGGCAGCTGCGCGCGGCGATCGCCGCGGTGGAGTGATCCGCGGCGTTGCGTGCCATGGCGCGGCGGTGCAGAGTGGCGAACCATGATCATTTCCTCCGCGATGGATTACCGCGCCGCCGCGCAGCGCCGCCTGCCGCCGTTCCTGTTCCACTACATCGACGGCGGCGCCTACGACGAGGCGACGCTGCGTCGCAACGTCGAAGACTTGCGCAGCATCGCCTTGCGCCAGCGCGTGCTTGGGGAGGTCGGCACGGTCGATCTCTCCACCGAGTTGTTCGGCGAGAAGCTGGCCCTGCCTGTGGCGCTGGCGCCGGTGGGTCTCACCGGCATGTACGCGCGCCGCGGCGAGGTGCAGGCGGCGCGAGCGGCGGCGAGCCGCGGCGTGCCGCTCACCCTGTCCACGGTGTCGGTGTGCCCCATCGAGGAAGTGCAGCGCGCGGTGTCGCGGCCGATCTGGTTCCAGCTCTACGTGCTCAAGGACCGCGACTTCATGCAGAGCGTGCTGGAACGCGCGTGGGTGGCCGGCGTGCGCACCCTGGTGTTCACCGTGGACATGCCGGTGCCGGGCGCGCGCTACCGCGACGCGCATTCGGGCATGTCCGGCCCGCATGCCGGCTTGCGTCGCATCTGGCAGGCCATGTGTCATCCGCGCTGGGCGTGGGACGTGGGCCTGCGGGGCCGTCCGCATGACCTCGGCAACGTGTCGGCCTACCTCGGTCATCGCATCGGGCTGGAGGATTACATCGGCTGGCTGGGCAAGAACTTCGACCCCGCGATCGGCTGGCGCGATCTGGAATGGATCCGCGAATCGTGGAAGGGCTCGATGGTGCTGAAGGGCATCCTCGATCCCGCGGACGCGAAGCAAGCGGTGCGCTTCGGCGCCGACGGCATCGTGGTGTCCAACCACGGCGGGCGCCAGCTCGATGGCGTGCTGTCCTCGGCGCGCGCGCTGCCGGCCATCGCCGATGCGGTGAAGGGTGAGTTGAAGATCCTCGCCGACTCCGGCGTGCGCTCGGGGTTGGACGTGGTGCGCATGCTGGCCTTGGGCGCTGACGGCGTGCTGCTGGGCCGCGCCTTCGTCTACGCGCTGGCCGCGGCCGGCGAGCAGGGCGTGGCGCACTTGCTCGACCTGATCGCCAGCGAGATGCGCGTGGCGATGACCCTGACCGGCGCGAAGTCCATCGCCGGCATCACGCGGGACAGCCTGGCCGCCGTGCAAGCGTCGTAGCGACCCCCCGCTTCCCGGGCCATGCCATCGTGCCGACCCCGAACCGGCCGTTGCCGCCTCCCGCAGCGCCCTTCCCGCTGATGTGATGGGCACTCCCTGGCGAGGTGCGCGCACATGATCCTTCCGGCATGCGGGTGCTGGCCCACGCGAATGGCGGCCAGCCGGCGAGGCACGACGGCCGGAGTGCCGGCGTCGCACGTTCCGTCAACGGCTATCATGGAGCGGCCATGAACCTGCTTGCGATCGAAACCGCCACCGAAGCCTGCTCCGTCGCCCTGATCCACGGCGACGAAGTGATCGCCCGCAGCGAACTGGCGCCGCGCCGTCACGCCGAGCGCGTGCTGCCGATGGCCGACGAGCTGCTGGCCGAAGCGGGCCTGGGCAAGCATGCGCTGGACGTGATCGCGGTGGGTCGCGGCCCCGGCGCATTCACTGGCGTGCGCCTCGCGGTGTCGCTGGCGCAAGGCATGGCGCTGGCGCTGGACCTGCCCGTGGTCACGGTGTCTTCGCTGGCCGCGCTGGCGCTGGAAGCACCGGGCGACGCCGACACCGCCATCCTCGCCGTGATCGACGCGCGCATGGGCGAAATCTACGCCGCCAGCTACCGCCGCGACGGCGCAGGCGGACTCGTTGCGCTGGACGACGAGCGCGTCTGTACCGCCGAATCCCTGCGGCTGCCCGAAGTCCGTGCCTGGCAGGTGGTTGGCAGCGGCTGGGCGACCTACGAAGCCGCGTTGCGCACGCGGCTGGGCGTGGCGCCGCGCTACGCCGACGGTGCGCGTTATCCCCAGGCCGTGCACGTGGCCGAACTCGCCGCGCGCGAGTTCAAGGCCGGCCGCGCGCTGCCGCCCGAACAGGCCTTGCCGGTGTACCTGCGCGACAAGGTGGCGTTGACGCTGGTGGAGCAGGGGAAGGCCTGAAAGCCGTCTCGCTGCATCCTGCAAGGTAGGTGGGCCAGCTTCCTTGATGCTGTGATCCAAGGTTCTGCACGCACCGTGCGGAATCCGAAAGATTGTGCGATATGCTCCGTCCGAAGATCATTTTGCATCAGGGGATACGGGCATATGCGTTGGATCGCTTTCTGCATTCTGGCGGTAGCGATGCAGCCTGCCTTGGCTGCATCACTCGGCTTCAGCGAGGCCAAGGCGCTTGCTGACCGTGACGAAGCTTCGATACATGGGGCGAGAGCCCAAACGCTGCTCGAATCCCAGGGCAAGGCGATCAGCCAGATATTGCCGCAATGCCTCTCTGGGGCGAGGTCGAATGACCTGCCGCCATTTGTCGTCGTGGCGAAGCTTGACTCGAAAGGCAAGGTTGTCGCCACATGGCGCGACGGGGATTCAGATCTTGCGGTCTGCTTTGAGGAAAAGGTGGCGCACCTGGTTTTGTTTCAACCACCGAGTGCGCCTTTCTTCACCTCATTCGAAATGGATCTTCACGCGATGCCGGGGCAGTAGCCGCGCTTATTCCTTGATTCCTACTCCCGGACCATGTCTTGGAATCGGGTTCAAAGCCTCCCGATCAACAACTGCACCGCGAGACTGCTCACCGACACCGCCGCCCACACGCCCAGCCCCAGCAGGATCGGCCGCGCGCCGCTGGCGATCATCCTGCGCAGGTTCGCGGAAAGACCTATGGCGGTGAGCGCGACGATGATCAGGAACTCGGCGAGGTCGTGCAGCATGGGCAGCAGCGCGGCGGGAATCAGGCCGACGGTGCGGATGCCTGAAGCGACCAGGAACCACAGGATGAACCACGGGAAGATGCGGCGCAGGCTGAAGTCGGCGGCGCCGTTCTTCTTTTCGCGCGCGGCCACCGCGAAGGCGAGGATCAGGCAGATCGGGATGATCAGCGTGGCGCGGGTGAGCTTGACGATGGTGGCGTAGTCGCCCGCCGCGCTGCTGTAACTGTAGCCGGCTGCCACCACCGAGGAGGTGTCGTTGATTGCGGTGCCGGCCCACAGGCCGAAACCGAGGTCGCTGAGGTGCAGCAGGTGGCCGAGCAGCGGGAACAGCAACACCGCCACCACGTTGAACAGGAAGATGGTGGAGATCGCGAACGCGGTGTCGTGCTCGTCGGGCTTGATGATCGGCGTCACCGCGGCGATCGCCGAGCCGCCGCAGATCGCGGTGCCCACGCCGATCAGGATCTTCAGCTTGTCGTGCACGCCCAGCCAGCGGCCCAGCGCCCACGCAGAGAGGAAGGCTACGGTCAGCGTCACCAGGGTCACCGACAGCGATTCCAGACCGGTCTTCGCCACCTGGGTGAGGCTGAGGCCGAAGCCCAGCGCGATGATCGACCACTGCAGCACCTGCTTGCCGCCGAACGCGATACCGGGCGTGAAGCGCGCATCCGGCGAGACGGTGTTGCGCACCGCGATGCCGAGCAGGATGCCGAACACCGGGCCGCCGATCAGCGGCACCAGTCGCCCAAGCCACCATGCCAGCAGCGCGATGGCGACGGCGAGCAGCAGGCCGGGTGCGCGGCTGCGCAGGGTGGGGCGGGCGAGGGCGGCGGCGAGTGGGGTATTCATGGGGCGGCGCATGGTGGGGATGCGTCATTGTCCTCGTCGCCATCAATCAGCAAAACTTGGAAAATCTGATCGTTCGTATAAGATCGAATGATGAACAACATCAGCCCGCGCCAGCTCGAGGTGTTCGTGCAGATCGCGCTGCTGGGCAGCGTGCGCGCCGCGGCCGAGCGCTTGTACATGACCCAGCCGGCCGCCAGCATGGCGCTGGCCGAGCTGGAGCGGCAGCTTGACGCGCCGCTGTTCGCGCGCGAGCGCGGCCGGCTGCGGCTCAACCCGCGCGGCCGCGAGCTGCTGCCGCTGGCGCAGGAACTGCTGGAGCGCCACGCCGAGTTCGGTCGCCGCGGCCGCGAGGACGGTGATGCGCTCTCCGGCGAGTTGCGCATCGGTGCCAGCAACACGGTGGGCAATTACCGCGTGGGCGAGCTGCTGGGTGCGTTCGTGCGCGCGCATCCGCAGGTGGCGATCCGGTTGCGTGTGGCAAACACCGACGCGATCGCCGCGGCGATGCTGGAGCACAGCCTGGACCTCGGCTGCGTGGAGGGGCCGGTGACGCACCCGCAGCTGGAGGTGCGGCCGTGGCGCGACGACCTGCTGGTGGTGTGCGCGCCGCCGGATCATCCGCTGGCGCACAAGCGCACGCTGAAGCCCGCCGATTTCGCCGGCGCGCGCTGGGTGATGCGCGAACCGGGCTCGGCCACCCGCGCCACCAGCGAGCGCGTGCTGTCGCAGCTGCCGCCCGGCGAGACCGTGCTGGAGCTGGACCAGATCGAGGCGATCAAGCAGGCGGTGATCGCCGGCCTCGGCATCGCCTGCCTGCCGCAGGTGGCGGTCACCGACGCGCTCGCCACCGGCCGGCTGAAGGCGCTGAAGACGCCGTTCCTCGACCTGCGCCGCAAACTCTCGATGCTGGTGCATCGCCAGAAGTACCGCGGCGCGCTGCTGGATGCGTTCATCGCGCAGGCGGGCCTCAGTCGCTGAAGCTTCGCGCCCTCTCCCCCAGCCCCTCTCCCGCAAGCGGGAGAGGGGCGCAAGGCGGAATCACTGCGCCAACTGCGCCAGCAGCTCGGCGACCTGCTCGTGGGTGGTGGCGCGCAACAGGCGGGTGGCGTGGCCGCGCAGCGCGGCATGGTCGAGCGTAGCGAGGCGGTCGCGCACCTGCAGCAGCTGGCTGGGGTGCATGCTGAATTCGTTGAGGCCGAGCGCGAGCAGCATCGCGGTGAAGTTCACGTCGCCGCCGATCTCGCCACACAGGCTCACCGGCTTCTTCGCGCGCCGGCCGGAGCTGATCACGTGCGAGAGCAGGCGCAGCATGGCCGGCTGCAGCGGGGTGTAGATGTTGTCCAGCGCGTCGTTGCCGCGATCGGCGGCGAGCACGTACTGGGCGAGGTCGTTGGTGCCGATGGCGAGGAAGTCGGCATGTTCGAGCAGGGCGCGCACGTTGATCGCGGCGGCGGGCACCTCGATCATCGCGCCCAGCGGCAGCTTCTCGGGTAGGTCGATGCTCTCGCGCTTCAGGTCCTGGCGCGCCAGCTTGAACAGCGTGCGTACCGCGATGAGTTCGTCCGGCTGGGTCACCATCGGCACCAGCACGCGCATCGGGCCGTAGCAGGCGGCGCGCAGGATCGCGCGGATCTGCGTGGTGAACACCGCCGGATAACGCAGCGACAGCCGCACGCCGCGCACGCCCAGCGCGGGGTTGTCCTCGCCGCGCAGCACCAGGCCCGCCGCGTCGGCCTTGTCGGCGCCGAGGTCGAGCGTGCGGATCGTGACCGGCAAGCCGCCCATGCCCAGCACCAGGTCGCGGTAGGCGATGAACTGCTCGTCTTCCGACGGCAGCCCCTTGTGGCGCAGGAACAGGAACTCGGTGCGGTACAGGCCCACGCCGTCGGCGCCGCGGGTGCGTGCCAGTGCCACGTCGGCGGGAGTTTCCGCGTTCGCCAGCAGGCGGATCTCGATGCCGTCGCGGGTGCGCGTGGGTGCGTTCGCCAGGGTGGCGAGGCGGCGCCCTTCGGCGGCGACCTCGCGCTGCCAGGCGCGGTAGCGGGCGAGGTCCTGCGCGGTGGGGTGCACGATCGCTTCGCCGCGCTCGGCGTCGAGCAGGATCAGGTCGTCGTCGTGCAGCAACGCCAGCGCGTCGCGCGCGCCCACCAGCATCGGCAGGCCGAGACTGCGCGCGAGGATCGCGCTGTGCGAATACGCGCTGCCGGAACTGGTGACCACGCCGAGCAGGCCGTTGCCGGCGAGCTGGGCCATGTCGGCCGGCGCGATGGTGTCGGCGACGAGGATCTCGCCCACGCGCGCGGCCAGCTTGCGCTCCTCCGGCGTGGTGTGGCGCTGCAGCGCGGAGACCACCCGGGCGATCACCTGGTCGATGTCCTCCTTGCGGCTGCGCAGGTAGGGATCGTCCATCGCCTCGAACACCGCGGCGAGGCGATCACGCTGCTTCTTCAGCGCGGCGCCGGCGCGGTAGTGGCCGATCTTCACCAGGTCGTCGAGGCCGCGCAGCAGTTCGGCGTCATCCAGCAGCAGGCTGTGCGCGTCGATGAACTCGTTGACCTCGCGTGCCAGCGCGCCGTGCAGCTTGCCGCGCAGCTCGCGCAGTTCCTGCCGTGCGGTGTCCAGCGCGCGGTGCAGGTGTTCCAGCTCGGGCCCGATCTCATCCTCGGCCAGTGGCCGGGTGTCCACCGCGTAGCGGCTGGGCTGCACCAGCCGCGCACGGCCCAGCGCCATGCCGCGCGAGGCGAGGGTGCCGGGCAAGACGTGCCTCATCGTGGTTACGCTCCCTCGTCGAACTTGCGCTCGAACAGCGCCACCACCGCGTCGAGCGCGGCCTGTTCGTCCGGGCCGTCGGCGCGGACGGTCAGCGGCGTGCCGATGCCGGCGGCGAGCATCATCACGCCCATGATGCTCTGCGCGTTCACCTCGCGCCCCTTGCTGACCAGCAGTACGGTGGACTTGAAGCCCTGCACCAGCTGCACCAGTTTGGCCGAGGCGCGGGCGTGCAGGCCCAGCTTGTTGGACACCACGATTTCTCTTTCAAGCATGGTCAATGAAGATCCCCCCGCGGCCGCCGCTTGCCGCGATCTCGGCCAGTTCGTCCAGTGGTTTTTCCGCGTAGTTGAGCACGCGCAGCAGCATCGGCAGGTTGAGCCCGGAGACGCAGCGCAGGCGCACGCCCAGCGAGCCGAGCGACAGTCCGATGTTGCATGGCGTGGCGCCGTAGAGATCGGCCAGCACCAACACGCCCTCGCCCTGGTCGAGCGCGCGCGCGTGGCGGGCGGTGAGCGTGCGCATCACGTCGGGGTCGGCCTGTGGCGGCACTTCCACCGCTTCCACCTGCAGCGGCAGCTTCGGCATCACGTGGTGGGCGGCGGAGATCAGCGCCTGGCCGACCGCCTCGTGGGTCATCAGCATCACGCCCACGCTCATGGCTGTGCACCTGCCTGTTCTGTTCGTTGTGTCGACATGCCGATCAGTCCAGCTCGCGGTGGAAGGTGAGCACGCCTTCGCGCGTTTCGCGGTAGTGCGCGGCGAGCTGCTCGACCAGGTACACCGAGCGATGGCGGCCGCCGGTGCAGCCGATCGCGATGGTGACGTAGCTGCGGTCGTCCTGCTCGAAGCGCGGCAGCCACGTGTCCAGCCAGCGCGTGGTGTCGGCGAGGTATTCGGCGACCAGCGGCTCGCCGTCCAGGTACTCGCGCACCGGCGCGTCCTTGCCGGAGAGCGGGCGCAGCCGCGGTTGCCAGTGCGGGTTGGGCAGGCAGCGCGCGTCGAACACGAAATCCGAATCCAGCGGCAGCCCGCGTTTGAACGCGAAAGACTGGAACATCAGGGTCATGCCCTCGGTCGCCTGCGCGTAACCGGTGGCGACCAGCCGGCGCAGCTGGTGCACGTTGAGCTCGCTGGAGTCGATCACCTTCTCGGCGATCGCCATCAGCGGGCGCAGCAGGCGGCGCTCCTTGCCGATGGCGTCAGCCAGCGACATGCCGCGCGTTGCCAGCGGGTGGCGGCGGCGGGTTTCCGAGTAGCGCTTGAGCAGCACTTCATTGCTGCAGTCGAGGAAGATCAGGTGCAGCTGCACGCCGGTGGCGGCCAGTGCGGAGAGCACCTCGGGCAGGTGCTCGAAGTCGTCGCCGCGGTTGCGCACGTCCACGCCCACCGCGATGCGCCGGCGCCGGCCGGCGCCGCGGCACACCGCGTCCACCAGCTGCGGCAGCAGGGCCGGCGGCAGGTTGTCGACGCAGTAGAACTCCAGGTCCTCCAGTGCGCGCAGTGCCACCGTCTTGCCGCCGCCGGACATGCCGGTGAGCACGATCAGGTGCGTCTCGTGCGGGTCGGTATAGGGGCTGGGCGGCGGCGAATGGTCTTCGTTCATGGCATCACCAAGGCGGCAGTCGGCGCAGCTGGTGCGCCTGGCGGTCGATGAAGGTCTGCGCGGGGTCGATGCCCTTGCTCTTCAGCGCGTGGCTGCGCACCGCCGCCTCGACCAGCACGGCGATGTTGCGGCCGGGCGCCACCGGGATGGTGATCATCGGCACCTTGACGTCGAACACCTCGCGGTGGCCGATGTCGCCGGTGAGGCGGGTCAGCGCGTCGATGTCCTCGCCCTCGCGCAACGGTTTCAGGTGGATCACCAGGCGCAGGTACTTGGACGGCTTCACCGACATGTGGCCGAACATCTCGCGCACGTTGAGCACGCCGAGACCGCGCACCTCCAGCAGGTCCTGCAGCAGCTCGGGACAACTGCCGTCGATCACGTCCGGCGCGATCAGGGTGAACTCGGTGGCGTCGTCGGCGACCAGGCGGTGGCCGCGGCTGATCAGTTCCAGCGCCAGCTCGCTCTTGCCGGAGCCGGGCTCGCCGGTGATCAGCACGCCGATCGAGAACACTTCCAGGAACACGCCGTGCAGGGTGGTCTTCGCCGCCAGCTGGCGCGCGAGGTGGTATTGCAGGAAGGTCAGCAGCTCGTGGCCGCGCTTGGTGCTGACCCACAGCGGGGTGTCGGTTTCCTCGGCCACCTCGCGCAGGTCGGAGGGCACCGACTGGTCCTTGGTGACGATCAGCGCCACCGGCCGGGTGGCGGCGATCTTGTGGATCACCTCCCAGCGCTGGCGCGAATCCAGCCCGTCGAGGAAGTTCAGCTCCTCCGTGCCGACGATCTGAATCTTGTTCGGGTAGATGACGTTGAGGTAGCCGGTCAGCGAGGGCCGGCGTGCCTGCGCGGCGCCCGGTTCCAGCACGCGCGATTCGCCGCGCATGCCAGCCAGCCAGCGCAGCCCCATGCGTTCGTTGACGCCGTCGTAGAGTTGTCGTGCGGTGAGCCGGTCCAAGCCTTCGGTCCTTTGCGTCGCGCCGCCGGTGGGCTTCGCGGCGGGGCAGGGCCATTGTGCCAGCTTGGGCGGCGTGCGTGTTTCGGCGGGGCAGGCCGCCCGGCAACGGGCGGCCTGCGGGGAACGGATCAGCCGTACTGGCGCTCGTCGCGCACGGCGCGCTGATGCTTGTCGACAATCTTCTCGCGATGGCGGCGCAGCTGGTTGACCAGCTTGTCGAACAGCATGTCGATGGAGGCGTACATGTCGGCCTCGGCGGCCTGCGCGTGCAGGGTGGCGCCGGTGACGCCGAGCGTGGCGTCCGCGCGGTGCTGCAGCTTGTCCACGGAGAGCACCACGGCGAGGCTGATCAGCTTGTCATCGAGGCGTTGGAGGCGGTCCAGCCTGGATTCGACATGGGCGCGCAGCGCCGGGGTGACTTCGATCTGCTGGCCGCTGAGTTGGAATTGCATGGTACGCCTCCTCTGGTGGTGCAGTGCCGCGTTTGGCGGCGGGATGGACACGTTGCGGACGGGGTCCGAACGCGTCGTCGATCATCCTTCACTACAGGTAATGGGAGCGTTTTCCCGGTGGGCAAGTTCCCTTTGGATGCTCCGATCAATCCCAGTGTAGGCGTCACCGGTCTGTCTGCGCGCAGCCCGCAGGACCGTCGTCGAAGGCAGACTGGCTGTCTGTCAAGACGGCGGGCCGAAGGGATGCGCGCAGACAGACCGGCCTCAACTGCTTGAATTCAAATGACGAGGTGATGCCCAGAAGGTCCGCATATCGCCGCGCGCGTCTTGCCCAGACAGCCAGTCTGGGCGGCGCCACGCACGACAATCTGCGAACCTTCTGGGCATCATGACGCCTGCACTGGGATTGATCGGAGCATCCTTCAGACTATCCGCTGGCGTTCGCTGGAACTGGGGATGCGCAACCCCTCCCGGTACTTCGCCACGGTGCGCCGGGCGACCTGGATGCCCTTGCCCTTCAGCTCCTCGGCCAGCGCCTGGTCGGACAGCGGCTTGCGCGGGTCTTCCGCCTCGATCAGCTTGCGCAGCATGGCCTGGATCGCGGTGGCCGAGGCGCTGCCACCGTCCTCGGTGGACACGCCGCTGGAGAAGAAATACTTCAGCTCGAAGGTGCCGCGCGGCGTGTGCAGGTACTTGCGCGTGGTGACGCGCGAAATGGTGGATTCGTGCATGCCCACCTCCTCGGCCACCTCGCGCAGCACCAGCGGATGCATCGCCTCGGGGCCGTAGTCGAGGAAGGCGCTCTGCCGCCGCACGATCGCGCCGGCCACCTTCAGCAGGGTCTCGGCGCGCGATTCCAGGCTCTTCAGCAGCCAGCGTGCTTCCTGCAACTGGCCCTTCATCCAGCTGGCGTCGTCGCCGCGGGCGCGGGCGATCAGGTTGCAGTAGTGCTGGTTCAGGCCCAGCCGCGGCTGGGCGTCCGGGTTCAGGCGTACCTGCCAGCGGCCGCCGTCCTTCACGGCATAGACGTCCGGCGCCACGTATTCCACCGGGGTGGTGTCCAGCGCCGCGCCGGGGCGCGGGTCGAGGCTGCGGATCAGCGCGGCGGCGGCGGCCACCTCGTCCTCGCTGGCGCGCAGCTTGCGCGCCAGCTTGCCGATGTCGTTGCGCGCGAGCAGTTCCAGCTCGCCGTCGACGATGGCGAGCGCCAGCTCGCGCTGCGGGGTGGCGGCGTCGAACTGTTCCAGCTGGCTGCGCAGGCAGTCGCGCAGGTCCAGGCTGGCCACGCCCAGCGGGTCGAAGCCCTGCAGGCGGCGGCGCACCGCCTCGATCTCGTCGAGGTCGGCGGCGAGGTTCGCCGGCAGCGCCGCGCGCACGGCCTCGATGCCGTCGGCGAGGTAGCCGTCGGCGTTCAGCGCATCGATCAGCACGGTGGCGATCGCGGTCTGGCGCGGGTTGAAGCCGGCGAGGTTGAGTTGCCACAGCAGGTGTTGCTGCAGGGACTCGGGTGTGACGTTCTGCGGCTCGAAATCCTCGTCGCCGCGCGTGGCGCCGCTGCCGCCGCTCCCGTTGGAGAAGTCGATCGGGGTTTCGACGCTGCCGCCGCCATCGTCGGCCCAATCGGCGGTGTCGCCACCGTCGACATCGCGATCGGCGGCGGCCTCGGCGGGGCCGGGCGCCTGCACGTAGTCGGCTTCCGGCGCGGCCTCGTCAGCGGCGACCTCGTCCTCGCTCTCGTCGGCGAATTCCAGCAGCGGATTGCTTTCGGCAAGCTGCCGCAGCTCGGCCTCCAGCTCCAGTTGCGACAGTTGCAGCAGGCGGATTGCCAACTGCAGTTGCGGCGTCAGGGTGAGCTGTTGATGGAGGCGGAATTGCAGTGCGGGTTTCATGCCGGCCTGTGGGGAGGACTGGGTTCCAATCCTACCCGCAGCCGGCGGGGGCGGCCATAGCCCGACGTCCCCGCCGGAACGGCGTCACAATCGGAATTCGCGGCCGAGGTAGACCTCGCGCACCTTCTCGTCGGCGAGGATGTGGGCGGGCGTGCCGCGCGACAGCACTTCGCCCTCGTTGAGGATGTAGGCGCGGTCGCAGATGCCCAGCGTCTCGCGCACGTTGTGGTCGGTGATCAGCACGCCGATGCCGCGTTCCTTGAGGTGGCGCACGATGCGCTGGATCTCGCCCACCGAGATCGGGTCGACGCCGGCGAACGGTTCGTCCAGCAGCATGTAGCGCGGGTTGGCGGCCAGCGCGCGGGCGATCTCCACGCGGCGGCGCTCGCCGCCGGACAGGCTGATGCCCTTCTGGCCGGCGATGTGGGCGATCTTCAGTTCGTCCAGCAGGCTTTCCAGTTCGCCGTCGCGCTGCTGCTGGGACAGGCCCTCGCGCAGCTCCAGCACGGCCAGGATGTTGTCGGCCACCGAGAGCCGGCGGAATACCGAGGCCTCCTGCGGCAGGTAGCCGATGCCCAGGCGCGCGCGCAGGTGCATCGGCAGGCCGGTGATCTCCTGCTTGTCCAGCTTGATCGTGCCGGCATCGGCCTCGATCAGGCCCACCACCATGTAGAAGCAGGTGGTCTTGCCGGCGCCGTTGGGGCCGAGCAGGCCCACTACCTCGCCCTCGCGGATGGAGAAACCGAAATCGCGCACCACCTGCCGCGACTTGAAACTCTTCTGCAGACCTTCGGCTGACAGCATGCTTACTTGCCGCCCGCCGGTGCGCTGTGGGCGGGAGCGGGCGACGCCGGCTGGCCCGGCTTCGGCTTGGGCAGGAAGGTCATGTGCACGGCGTTGTCGCCGCTGCTGCTGCCGGTCATCTCGCTGGTCTGGGTGTTGTAGGTGAGCTTGTCGCCGTGCGCCTCGCCGCGGCCCTGCTGCTTGACCACCGCGTTGCCGGTGAGCACGGCGATGCCTTTGATGTTGTCGTAGTCGAGTTGCGCCGCGTCCCCGGTCATCAGGTTGCCGGCGTCGTCCAGTTCCTGGATGTGCGCGGGCGCGCCGGTGACCTGCACGTGGTCGACGTTCTGGTCGGCGTCGAAATGCACCGTGGCCAGGTCGCCGGTGATCTTCATGGTGCCCTGGGTGATCACCACGCGGCCGCGCAGCTTGACCGTGCTGTTGGGGGCGTAGGTGCCGTCGAACGAGTCCGCGTGCTCGACGTTCATCGGCTGCTGGCGGTCGGACTTCTTCGCCAGCGCCAACGTGGGCAGCAGCGCCAATGCCGCCGCGGCGAGCAGGCCGGCGACGAACTTACGACTTGCGCTTGCGCGGCGGGAACGTGGCATGGACATTGTCGAGCAACTCCAGGTGATTGTCGTTGAGGTTGGCACGCATGCCGACCCCGTCCATTCTACTGTCGCCCTGTGTCATCTGCGCCGGCGCGGCGGTTTCCATGCGGTTCTCCTTCGGCCACACGGTGACGTCCGAGGAGACCAGGTCCGTCGCTGTGGTATCGGCCCAGGCGGGGCGGTGCATGGTCACCGGGCCCTGCAGCTTGATCAGGCTGCCGCTCTTGTCCACCCAGCCGTACAGCGACTGGCCGTGCCAGTCCGGCACGCCGGGCTTCTTGGACGCGAGGTCGAACACGGGCGAGTTGATGTACAGCGACTCGTCGCCTTCGCGGCGCTCCAGCTGCGGTGCCTGCATGCGGAAGGCGAGTTGGCCTTCCGGGCTGTAGGACCAGAGCTTGAAGTCGGTGAGCGTGTAGCCGGAGCGTGGCGGGCCCACGAAGTCGTTCGGTTTCGGCGCCGGTCCCATCCACCACAGCAGCAGCTGGGCGAGGCCGACACCGAGCGCGACCACCACGATCGCGCTGGCCAGCTTGCGGTCGCGCAGCCAGCGGCGCAGGCGCGCGATCAATGCCAGCGCTCCCGTTCGGCGGCGCTCTTGCCCTGCGCATGCAGGATCAGGTCGCAGACCTCGCGCGCCGCGCCCATGCCGCCAGGCAGCCGGGTCTGCCAGTGCGCGGCCTCGGCCACCCAGGGGTGAGCGTTGGCCACCGCCACGGCGAGGCCGGCGATGCGCATGGCGGGCAGGTCGGGCAGGTCGTCGCCGACGAAGGCGGCCTGTTCGGGCGTGAGGTTCAGCGCTTCCAGCAGGGTTTCCAGGCAGGCGCGCTTGTCGCCCTGGCCCTGGTAGACGTGGGCGATGCCCAGCTCCTCGGCGCGCAAGGCCACCGGGTGGCTGATCCGCGCGGTGACGATCGCCACCGCGACGCCGTTGGCCTGCAGGCGCTTCAGACCCAGGCCGTCGTGCACGTGGAACACCTTGGCCTCGTGGCCGTCCTCGCCGTACCAGAGGCGACCGTCGGTGAGCGTGCCGTCCACGTCGAAGGCGGCCAGGCGGATGGCGCTGGCGCGGGTGAGGATGTCGGCGGGGATGTTGGCGAGATAGGGCATGAAATTTTGTCGCGAAGAGCGTCGAAGAGCGGGCTTGCCTGATTTTCCGATTTGCCAAGGCAAATCGGGATCAGACCACCCTCGCCCGGAGCAGATCATGAATGTTCAACGCGCCGACCACGCGGCGTTCGTCGTCGACCACCAGCAGGGCGTTGATCTGGTGTTTTTCCATCAGCTGCGCAGCCTCGGCGGCCAGCTTGTCCGGGCCGATGGTCTTGGGGCCGCGGGTCATCAGTTCGGCCACGCGGGCGCCGCGCAGATTCACGTCCTCGTCGTCCAGCGCGCGGCGCAGGTCGCCGTCAGTGAACACGCCGAGCAGGTGCTGCTCGGCGTCCACCACCGCGGTCATGCCCAGCCGCTTGCGGGTCATCTCCACCAGCGCGGCGGTGAGGCTGGCCTCGGGCGGCACGCGCGGCACGTCGTCGCCGCCGTGCATCACGTCGCTGATCCTGAGCAGCAGGCGGCGGCCCAGGCTGCCGGCGGGGTGCGAGCGGGCGAAGTCGTCCGAGGTGAAGCCGCGCGCCTCCAGCAGGGCGATCGCCAGCGCATCGCCCAGCACCAAGGCGGCGGTGGTGCTGGTGGTGGGCGCCAGGCCCAGCGGGCAGGCTTCGCTGGAGATGCTGCCGTCGATGTGCACGTCGGCCTGGCTGGCCAGCGAGGACGCCGGCTTGCCGGTGATCGCGATCAACGGGATGCCCTGGCGCTTGATCATCGGCAGGATGAACAGCAGCTCGTCGGTCTCGCCCGAGTAGGACAGCGCCAGCACCACGTCGTCGGGCTGGATCATGCCCAGGTCGCCGTGGCTGGCCTCGCCCGGGTGCACGAAAAAGGCCGGAGTGCCGGTGGAGGCGAGCGTGGCGGCGATCTTGCGCGCCACGTGGCCGGACTTGCCCATGCCGGTGACCACCACGCGGCCGCGGCAGGCCAGCAGCAGCCGGCAGGCGTCCACGAACGCGCCGTCGATGCGCGGGCCCAGCTCGGCGATCGCGGCCGCCTCGGTGGCGATCACCGCACGGGCGCTGCGCACGATGGCGTCAGGCTGCGGTTCGATGGCGGCATGCGGGGCGGGGCGTGGGTTCATGTCGGCTCGGTGCGGGACGGCGGGAGGCCCGTGGCGGGGGCGTTGGCGGCCAGGCGGAGGGCGCTGTCGTTACTGCGACAGGGGATTTCCATTACCATGGCATATTCGCATTTTAACGTCACACGTCGACGCAATGCCGTTCCGGCCGCGTCGCCGCCCCTGCCCGTGGAAGCCCGATGGACCCAGCACGCATCCAGACCCTGATCGAAACCGGCCTGCCCGGGGCCAGGGTCGAGGTCAGCGGCGACGATGGCGTGCACTTCGAGGCCACCGTGGTCGCCGGCCAGTTTGCCGGCAAGCTGCCGCTGGCGCGGCACCGGCTGGTCTACGCCACCCTAGGCGAGCTGATGGGCGGCGCGATCCACGCGCTGGCGCTGAAGACATTGACCCCCGAGGAAGCCGCGGCGCGCCAGCAGTGATGCCCGTCCGTGATGACCGCCTGAATTATTGAAAAGTCCGGCATGGATGCCGGTTCTTCTTTGCGCTCATGGAGGAGCGCACCAGTTAGGACCGCAAGATGGCCAAGATCCTGATCAATGGCGGCGTGCCGCTCCAGGGCGAGGTAGGCATTTCCGGCGCGAAGAACGCCGTGCTGCCGATCCTCGCCGCCTGCCTGCTGGCCGATGCGCCGGTGAGCATCGGCAACGTGCCGCACCTGCACGACGTCACCACCTTCATCGAACTGCTGGGCCAGATGGGCGTGCAGCTGGTGCTGGACGACCGCATGAAGATCCATGTCGATCCGCGCACCACCAGCACCTGCATCGCGCCCTACGACCTGGTGCGCACCATGCGCGCCTCGATCCTGGTGCTGGGCCCGCTGGTAGCGCGCTTCGGCCAGGCCGAGGTGTCGCTGCCCGGCGGCTGCGCGATCGGTTCGCGCCCGGTCGACCAGCACATCCGCGGCCTGCAGGCACTGGGCGCGGAGATCAGCGTGGAGAACGGCTACATCAAGGCGCGCGCGAAGCGGCTCAAGGGCGCGCGCATCGTGATGGACATGGTCACCGTCACCGGCACCGAGAACATCATGATGGCGGCCACGCTGGCCGAGGGCACCACGGTGATCGAGAACGCCGCGCAGGAGCCCGAGGTGGTCGACCTCGCGCACTGCCTGATGGCGATGGGCGCGCAGATCGAGGGCGAGGGCACCTCCACCATGGTGATCCACGGCGTGGACCGCCTGCATGGCACCGACTATCGGGTGCTGCCCGACCGCATCGAGACCGGCACCTTCCTGGTCGGCGCGGCGATGACCGGCGGCAAGGTGCGCGCCCGCGGCGCCCGCGCCAGCACGCTGGACGCGGTGCTGGCCAAGCTGGAGGAGGCCGGCGCGCACATCTCCAGCGGCGAGGACTGGATCGAGCTGGACATGGGCGGGCGCCGGCCGAAGGCGGTCAACATCACCACCGCGCCGTACCCCGCGTTCCCCACCGACATGCAGGCGCAATTCACCGCGCTCAACTGCGTGGCCGAGGGCACCGGCGTGATCACCGAGACGGTGTTCGAGAACCGCTTCATGCACGCGCACGAGCTGCAGCGCCTCGGCGCCGACATCCAGCTCGAAGGCAACACCGCGGTGATCAAGGGCGTGGACCACATGAGCGGCGCGCCGATCATGGCCACCGACCTGCGCGCCTCGGCCTGCCTGGTGCTGGCCGGCCTGGTGGCGCAGGGCGACACCGTGGTCGACCGCGTCTACCACATCGACCGCGGCTACGAGAACATCGAGGAAAAGCTCGGCACGCTGGGTGCGCGGATCCGGCGCTTGCCGAACTGAGTGCCTCCACCGCAGACTGCCCTCCGTTGCGCAACGGAGGGCGGAGCATGGCGTACTACTGGTTCGCGAAGAACATCCCGGAACTGCAGGAAGTCGCCGTCGTGGATCGGCGCGAGTGGTTGCGCGCGGCCGAGGAGCGCAGCCGCCCACGATATTTCAGATGGGTGTCTGTTCTGATTGTCACGCTTGTCGTGCTCGTGTCTGGACAATTTCAGGTTTGGTTGCATCTGGGCTTTCTGTCCGTGGTGCCAGTAACGGCGTTTGTCGCTGCCGTCGCATTGATATGGGACGTCGCGTACCAGCAGCCGCGAGCCAGGCAATGGCTGCGCGAGCATCTGCGCGAGTTCCGCACCGACGATCCACCAGTGGCGGGGGCAAAGCCATGATCCGCTTCTGGCGTCTGGACGATGTTCCCGAATTGCGCGGCTTGCCGACGCATCGGCAGCGCACGTTGTGGAGTGAGGCGACCACGCGCAGCAACACGCCTCGCTGGTTGCTGTTGCAGATGGTGGCGCGTATCGCTGGAACAGTCGCCGTGCTGGCGCTGCTATGGGTCAAACCGGACTGGCTGGGGACGGCGCTGGCCTTGTCAGGAGTACTGCTTGTGCAGCTCGTGGTTGATGGTCTGGTAATTGCCCCGAAGACCCGCCAATGGCTGCACGAGCACGCGCACGAACTGGATCGCTACGTGCCGGCGTAGTCGCCGTTAAGGCTGGGAATAGCTCACCAGCTCCAGCACCAGGTTGCCGCCGTCGCTCTGCGCCAGCTTCACCGGCAACGGGTAGCGGCCGGGCACGTACCAGGCGCTGAATGTCTTGGCGGCGTCGCTGCGCTCCACCCGTTCGGCCTGGAAACTGCCGGCGGGTACCTTGACGGTCTCGCTGCCCGCGACCTTGAAGTTTTCCGTCTCCACCGTCTGGCGCACGCCCACGGGCAGGCTGATCTGCTGCTTGCCATCGCCCAACGCCAGCCCGACCGCCAGTGGCACGGTATTGCGCTCGACCATGCCGGGCTGGGCCGGGTAGGTGTCGGCATGCTTGCCGTCCTGCACGCTCACCTGTCGCTTCGACCAGTCCACCTGCAGGTGGCGCTGCTTGTCCTTGCCGGCGGCGACGAGGTGGTAGTCGTAGCTGATCGCCTCGGGCACGGCGCCCCGCCAGCGGAAGCGCGAGGCCTCCTGCGTGCTGGCGCCGAGCAGGGCGGCGAGGCCGGCGGTGCCCTTGGTGTCCTTGCGCAGGATCCAGCTGCCGTCCGGGCCGGGGCGCAGGGTCACGGTGGCCTCGCCCATAGGCTGGCCATCCTGGGATACCTGATAGCGGGCGGTGAAGGGCTTGGGCGTCGTGGCCGCGGCGGCGGCGAGCGGCAGCAAGGCGAGGGCGACGGCGAGCAGGATGCGTGGGTTCATGAAGGCCGAGTCTGCCGGCGGCCAACTGAACCGGGCGTCACTGCAGGCCGTGTTCGCCCAGTTGCAATGGCGCGTGCAGCGGCTGTCCGTCCAGCAGCACGCCGGCCTCGCCCAGCGCGAGGCGGTGCGCGGCGACCAGCGCCACCACGGCCGGCAGCAGACGGTGCTCCAGCGGCAACAGGCGGCGGGCCAATGTTTCTTCGTCGTCGCCGGTTTCGATGGCCAGCCGCGCCTGGGCGATCAGTGGGCCACCGTCGAGTTCCGCGGTGACGAAGTGCACGCTGGCGCCATGCTCGGCGTCGCCGGCCTCCAGCGCGCGGCGGTGCGTGTGCAGGCCGCGGTACCTGGGCAGCAGCGAGGGATGGATGTTGAGCACGCGCCCCGCCCACGGCGCCAGCGCGGAGCCGTCGATCACCCGCATGAAGCCGGCCAGCACCAGCAGGTCGGCGCCGCTGGTGGTTATGCGGCCGAACAGCTCGCGGTCGAACGTCGGGCGATCGGGGTAGCTTTTCGGGTTCAGCGCCAGCGTGGGGATGCCCGCCGCTTCGGCCAGCCGCAGCGCGCCGGCGGAAGCCTTGTCGCTGGCCACCAGCACGAACTCCACCGGCAGCGTGCCGGCGTCGCGCGCGGCGATCAGCGCGGCGAGGTTGCTGCCGCGGCCGGAGGCGAGCACGGCGATGCGCAAGGGAGTGGGCATGGATTCGTTGGTCTGCGGCCGTTCGCCCTGAGCGCAGGCGCTTCGCGCCGGAGTCGAAGGCCCTTCGACTTCGACCCTGCGGGTCTACGCTCAGGGCGAACGGTGTGTGATTGGAGTTCAGCCGATATGGACGCGCTCGTCGCCCGCGGCCTTCACCACTTCGCCGATCACGCGGCTGGCGAGGCCGTGCTTCGCCAGCAGGGCCGAAGCCGCGGCCACCGCGCTCTGCGGCAGGATCACGGTGAAGCCGATGCCGCAGTTGAAGGTGCGCCACATTTCCTCGCGGGCGACCTTGCCTTCACGCTGCAGCCAGTCGAAGACGGGCGGCAGGGCCAGCGCGCCGGCGTCGAGCGCGAGGGCCTGGCCGTCGGGCACCACGCGGATGATGTTTTCCTTGAGGCCGCCGCCGGTGATGTGCGCCATGCCGTGCACTGCCGCGCCCTGAGTGGCGAGCAACTCCAGCATCGGCTTCACGTAGATCGTGGTGGGCGCCATCAGCGCGTCGGCGAGCTTCACGCCGCCGAGGTCGAGATCGAGCGGGCGGCCGGCGCGGTCGAGGATCTTGCGGATCAGCGAGTAACCGTTCGAGTGCGGGCCGCTGGAAGCCACGCCCAGCACCACGTCGCCGGCCACGATGGCGTCGCCGGAAAGCAGGTCGGACTTTTCCACCGCGCCCACGGTGAAGCCGGCGAGGTCGTATTCGCCGGGCGGGTACATGTCGGGCATCTCGGCGGTTTCGCCGCCGATCAGCGCGCAGCCGGCCAGCTCGCAGCCCTTCGCGATGCCGCCCACCACGGCCGCGGCGGTGTCCACGTCCAGCTTGCCGGTGGCGAAGTAGTCGAGGAAGAACAGCGGCTCGGCCCCCTGCACCAGCACGTCGTTGACGCACATGCCGACCAGGTCGATGCCGATGGTGTCGTGGCGACCGAGCTGCTGGGCCAACTTCAGCTTGGTGCCCACGCCGTCGGTGCCGGAAACCAGTACCGGCTCCTTGTACTTGCCCCCCAGGTTGAACAGGCCGCCGAAGCCGCCCAGCCCGCCCATCACCTCGGGGCGAGCGGTGCGCTTGACCAGCGGCTTGATGCGTTCGACCAGGGCATTACCGGCGTCGATATCGACCCCGGCGGCGCGGTAGGTAAGGGCGTCGGACATGGCGGGAACCGGCGGTGGGAAACGGGCAATTCTACCGCATGCGGGTTGTTGCCGGCGCGGCCGCCGTGCCGGTTCCGTGGCCCGCGGCATGGACGCCGGGAGGGCGATTGGGCAGACTTCCGCGGTATCCCCCACCAGTGTCCCGCCGATGCGCCTGCCCTCGTTGCGTCTGCTCCGCCTGTTCACCATCGCTCTGCTGCTGGGCTTCGCCGCGCTGCCGCCGCTGCACGCGCAGGGCGCCTCGCCGTACTCGGTGACGGTGCCGGTGCCCGACACCAGCGACACCCAGCGCGGCGACGCCTTCGCCACTGCGCTCAGCCAGGTGCTGGCGCGGGTCGCCGGTGGCCAGGATCTGCGCAGCAAGGCGGGTTACGACGACGCGCTGAAGAACGCCGCCGCGCTGGTGCGCCGCTTCCAGTACGCGCGCGCCGCCACCGGCATGAGCCTCACCGTGGATTTCGAGCCCGGCGCGGTGCGCCACCTGGTCTCCACGCTGGGCGTGGTGGGCAGCGTGGGCGCCAAGCCGCCGGTGTTGCTGATGGTGCGTGGCAGTGACGGCCAGTTGCTGGACAAGGACGCGCTGGCCAGTCTCGCCAAGGCCGCCGCTGCGCGCGGCTACGGCGTGGCCTATGCCGACCCCGCGAGCGCGCCGGACCCGGCCAAGGTGGACGCCGCCGATCCGGCCACGCTGGCCGCGATCAACCAGCAGTACCACACCGGCCTGGTGCTGCTGGGCAGCCTGCACGACGGCAGCGCCGACTGGACCCTGGTCTCCGGCGGCAAGGCGCAGCGCTGGACGGACAAGGCCGCCACCGAGGACGCGCTGCTGGTCGACGCCGGCAACGGCACGGTCGACCGCATCGGCAAGCAGCTCAACGTGATCGGCGCCACGGTCAGCGACGAGAAGCTGTGGGTGAGCGGACTGAACAGCGCGATGGACTACGCCAGCCTGCTCAACGTGCTGCGCGCCGATCCCTCGGTGCGCAGCGTCGCGACGCTGGGTGCGGAGAACGACGGCATGCTGATCGAAGTGAAGTCGGCGATGCCGGCCGATGCGCTGGCCGCGAACCTCGCCGCCAGTGGACGGCTGATCCGCGCCGCCGCGCATCCCGGCACCGACGCCAGCCTGCGCTGGCTGCATTGATGGATATGCAAGTCCCTCGCAATGGCCCGCACATCCATGTGCGGTCATGTGCGAGTCCCTCGCAAAACCCCGCACATCCTTGTGCGGACTCTTCAGAAGAGCCGGCTTTCCACAGGATGTTCGCATGCTGACGCAGGAGAACCAGCGTCGCTGGCAGCTGCTGGCGATCCTCGCGGTCATCGTCTTCCTGCTGTGGCGGCTGGCGCCGATGCTGATGCCGTTTGTGGTGGCGGCGATGCTGGCCTACCTCGGCGATCCGCTGGCGGACCGGCTGGAGCGCGTCGGCATGGGGCGCACGCTGGCGGTGAGCATCGTGTTCCTGCTGCTGGCGCTGCTGCTGACCGGCGCGCTGCTGCTGCTGATTCCGCTGATCTCGCACCAGATCGAGAACCTGATCCAGAACGTGCCGCGCTACGTGGACTGGGCCGAGCACACCGCCTGGCCGTGGCTGCAGGCGAAGCTGCATCTCGATCCGCGCACCTTCGACAGCGACCGGTTGATCGCCACGATCAAGACGCACATCGGTTCCGTGGGCGGCATCGCGGGGCAGGTGCTGGGCAAGGTCTCGCGCTCCGGCCTGGGCCTGGTGCTGTGGCTCACCAACCTGGTGCTGATCCCGGTGGTGGCGTTCTACCTGCTGCGCGACTGGGACCGGCTGGTGGCGGCGATCGACCGCCTGCTGCCGCGCTCGATCCAGCCCACCATCGCCCACCTCGCGCGCGAATCGGATGCGGTGCTCGGCGCCTTCGTGCGCGGCCAGCTGCTGGTGATGCTGGCGCTGGGCGTGTACTACGGCGGCACGCTGTCGCTGGTGGCGGGGCTGTCGGTGGGCGTGCTGATCGGCATGATCGCGGGCCTGCTGAGCTTCGTGCCCTACCTCGGCTTCATCACCGGCTTCGGCGCCGCGATCATCGCCGCGCTGGTGCAGTACGGCGACTGGACGCACGTGCTGATCGTCTGCGGCGTGTTCATCGTCGGGCAGTTGCTGGAAGGCTACGTGCTGGTGCCCAAGCTGGTGGGCGAGAAGATCGGCCTGCATCCGGTGGCGGTGATCTTCGCGGTGCTGGCCGGCGGCGAGCTGTTCGGCTTCATCGGCGTGCTGCTGGCGCTGCCGGCCGCCTCGGTGGTGATGGTGCTGCTGCGCTACCTGATGGAGCGCTACCGCCAGAGCGACCTGTACACCGAAGAGGGCGAGGCCGATCCCGCCCTCCACGAGACGGTCGCCGAGGTGGACGTCGCGGTGAGCACCGCCACCGGCACGGTGGAAACCACGGCGGTGATCGAGCCGCCGTCGCACGAGCCGCCCGCCCAGCCATGATCCCGCAGCTGCCGCTCGCGCTGCGCTGGCCGCGCCGCCAGCGCTTCGAACATTTCCACGCCGGCGCCAACGCCGCTGCGCTGGCCGCGGTCGAGGCGCTGGCGCGCGAGCCGGACGCGCCATGGCTCTACCTGCACGGCCCCGCCGGCAGCGGCAAGAGCCACCTGCTGATGGCCGCCTGCCAGGCTGCTGGCGAGGCAGGCCGCGGCGTGCAATACCTGCCGCTGGCGCGCATCGCCGATCGCGCCGCCGCGATCCGCGGCGTGGCCGGCGGCGCGCTGCTGGCATTCGATGATCTCGACGCCATCGCCGGTGAGCGCGAGGCCGAGCACGCACTGTTCGACCTCTACAATCGCGCCAAGGCCGAAGGTGCGGCCTTGCTGTTCGCCGCTGAAGCCACACCGACGCAGTTGGGCCTGGGCCTGCCCGATCTCCGTTCGCGTCTCGGCGCCTGCACCCGCTTCGCGCTGCAGCCGCTGGACGACGCCGAGCGCCGCGAAGTGCTCAAGGCCCAGGCCGGCCTGCGCGGCATCGAACTCGACGAAGGCGTGCTGGACTGGCTGTTCGCCCGCCACACCCGCGACCTCGGCGCGCTGCTGGATCTGCTGGATCGGCTCGACCAGGCCTCGCTGGCGGCGCAGCGGCGGGTGACGATTCCGTTTTTGCGCGGTTTGCTGCGCGAGGCGGAGTCCTCCGCGCCGTGAACCGCTCCGTCGCTGCACCCGCGCGTCATCTGCGCCACGGCCGGCGATGAGCGGCGGCACGCCCAAATACGCGCAAGCCGAGATCGAGCGCCGCTGGCTGGCCGATTTGTCGGCTGCGGGCCCGCTCGACGGGTTGCCGTGCCGCACGATCGAGGATCTCTACATCGCCGGCACGCGCTTGCGCCTGCGCCGGGTGGAAGACGACGCGGGCGCGGCCGTCTTCAAGTTCTGCAAGAAATACGGCGGCGACGGTTTCTCGGAGCCGATCGCCAACTTGTACCTGGCCGAGGCGGAACACCGGGTGCTCTCCGGCTTGCCGGGCCACTGCGTGCGCAAGCGCCGCTACGCCATTGCCGGCGGTGCCTTGGACGTCTATGGCGGCGTGCCGCCACTGGCGATCTTCGAAATCGAATTCGCGACGGTAGCCGAAGCGGCCGGCTATCGGCCACCGGCTTTCGCGCGTGCCGAGGTCACGCGCGACCCGGCGTATTCGGGTGTCGCGCTGGCGGTGTCACGAGGGAGGCAGCTGTCGGCACGCTAGAGGCGCGTCGCCGGCCTGGTCAGGCCTTCAGCAACTCCGGCGTCGCGTGCGCGCCGATGGCATCGGTCATCGCCTTCGCCACGTTGAGGTTGCCGGCGATGATGTTGCCGCTGGCCGGGATGCCGTCGCGGCCGGCGAAGTCGCCGTAGCGACCGCCCGCCTCGTGTACCAGCAGCACGCCGGCAGCCATGTCCCAGGGCTTCAGGCCGATCTCGAAGTAGCCGTCGTAGCGGCCGGCGGCGGTGTAGGCGAGATCCAGCGCGGCGGAGCCGGAGCGACGGATGTCCTCGGCCTGGCCGAGCAGGGCGCGGGTCATCGCGAGCTGGGTGTCCAGATGCGCGCGCTGGCGGTACGGGAAACCGGTGGCGATCATCGCGCCGCCCAGGTTCTCGCGCTTGCCGACGCGGATGCGGGTGGGGCCGGTGCCCTTGTCGAGATAGGCGCCGTCGCCCTTGCTGGCGGTGAACAGCTCGCCGCGCAGCGGATCGAACACCACGCCGTAGACCGGCACGCCCTTGTCGAGCATGGCGATGGACACGCTGAAGTGCGGGATGCCGCGCAGGTAATTGTGGGTGCCGTCCAGCGGATCGATCACCCAGGTGAGCGGGCCCTTCTTGCCGATCGCACCGCTTTCCTCGGCGAGTATGCCGTGGTCGGGGTAGGCGCGGCGCAGTTCCTTGACGATCTCGGCCTCGGCCAGCTTGTCGACCTCGGAGGCGAAGTCCATGCGCTGCTTCTCGACGACGGTGAGGCCGTCGATGCGGTTCATGTAGCGCAGGATGACGTTGCCGGCGGCGCGCGCGGCGCGCACCGCGATGGTGATGGCGGGTCGGGTCATGGCTTCGGCTGTCGAAAGAACGGGTTGCGGCCGGCGATTCTAGCAGAGCGACCAAGACCGGCGGAGATCATGGCGGAGACTTGCCGGATTCCTTGGGGTCGGGCAGGGAGAAGCGAGCCCTGACCGACCAAGGCGGGAGGAGGGGCCACTCGCCGGCGATCGGGTAGCCGGTCACATGGACCTCGTAACGGTGGCCAGGCGTCAGGTGAATTGGCTGCACGCTGGCTGGATAGATGACCTTGAGTTGCGCTTCGGGAGAAACGCCGAGGCGGTACGGGTTGTCTCCGGCGTGCAAGTGCACTTCCCACAGGCCCATTTGTCCATCGACCGGTCCGGCCTGCCAGACCAGCCGATTCGCGGTCAGATCGCGAATCTCGAAGACCCGCAGATCAGAGACGTATTCGCCCAATCGCCGAACGTCGATGTCCACGTCGTCGGCCGAAATGTGGACAGCCAAAGGCGGGGCGCAGAGCCATCCCAGGATCGCAAACAAGGCTGGGGCCGACAGACACAGCAAGACAACAAACAGCAGCGCATTGGTAGAAGCAAGCAGGGCAAGCTTGTGATGGCGACGCATCTCGTGTCCTTGCAGTCTGGCCTTGACTGTCAGAACGTAGCTTTGGCTGCGGTTGACGGAAGGGCTGGGCAAGGGCGTGCGACGGGCGATGCACTATCCTTTGCCCCTTTGCCCCTTTGCCGCTCGACTTCGTCGGTTGCCTGCCCATGACTGTTCTTGATCTCGCCTCTTTGTTCCGCTTCGTGCTGGTGCGCACCTCGCACCCCGGCAACATCGGTGGCGCGGCACGGGCGATCCGCACGATGGGGTTCACCCGGCTGGAGCTGGTGGCGCCGGCGCGTTTTCCCGACCGCGAGGCGGATGCGCTGGCGGCGAACGCGGTACAGGTGCTGGCCGAGGCGGGTGTGCACGAGACGCTGGTCGACGGATTGGCCGGCGCGAGTTTCGCGCTGGGCCTGTCGGCGCGGCGGCGCGGGGTGAACCTGCCGGAGCTGTCGCCGCGCGAAGGCGCGCGGCAGGCGTTGGCCGCGGCCGCGCGCGGCGAGCAGGTGGCGCTGCTGTTCGGCAACGAGCGCACCGGGCTGGAGAACGACGAGCTGGCGACCTGCCATGCGATGGTGCGTATCCCCAGCGTGGACGATTTCAGCTCGCTGAACCTCGCCCAGGCCGTGCAGGTGATGGCCTACGAGTTGCGCCTGGCGATGCTGGGCGACGAGTTGCCCGCGCCGCCGCCCGAGCACGATGAACCGCCCGCCGACGCCGGGCAGATGGAGCGTTTCTACGCCCACCTCGCAGAGACGCTGGACGACATCGACTTCCACAAGGGCCGCTCGCCCGAGACGATCATGTTGCGGCTGCGCAAGCTGTTCCAGCGCGCGCAGCCGGACCAGCGCGAGCTGCGCGTGCTGCACGGCATCCTCGCGGATGCGCAGCGGATGGCGATGCTGGCGCGGGCCGCGCCAGCATCGCCGCGATCCACGGAGGGATCGCACGTCAATCAGGCTGAGCCTGATTGACGGAGCCCGATCCGGCCAGGGCCGGATCGGGCGAGTCAGGAAAGGGCAGGAAGCCCTTTCCTGACATCAAGCCACGCTTTTGCTCTGGCTTTACGCGCCGCCGCTACCCCTCCGCCTCGTCCGCGTTGTCCTGCTGCGGCGCACGGGTGACCAGCAGCTTGTCGATGCGGGCGCCGTCCAGGTCCACCACCTCGAAACGGAAGCCCTGCCAGGCGAACACCTCGCCGGTCTGCGGGATGTGGCCCAGCGCGGCCGTCACCATGCCGGCCGCGGTGCGGAAATCGTGCTCGTCCTCGCCAGGCAGGCGGTCAACATGCAGCAGTTCACGCAGGTCGTCGTTGGCCAGACTGCCGTCGACCAGCCAGCTGCCGTCGGCGCGCTCGACGATGGGTGCGTCGGTCGCGGCATCGCCGTGGCCGAGCTGGCTGACACCGACCACGGCGGCGAGCAGGTCGTTGACGGTGACCACGCCCTCGATGTCGCCGTATTCGTCCACCACCAGGGCCAGCGGCGTCTCGGCGTCGCGAAATTCCTCCAGCAGGTCCAACGCGCGCGCGGTGGCGGGCACGAACAGCGGCTTGGCGAGGTGGTCGAACAGTTGCGGGCGACCGTCGGCGAAGGCCTGCAGCAGGCGCTTCACCTCGACCACGCCGACCACCTCGCTCTCGTCGCCGCGGTAGACCGGATAGCGCGAGTACGGCGTCTGCCGTAGTACGGCTACGTTCTCCTCGCGCGGCGCGGCCATGTCCAGCCAGGCGATGCGCACGCGCGGCGTCATCACGCTGTCCACGCTGCGGTCGCCCAGGCGCAGCACGCGGTTGACCATGTTGTGTTCGTCGGCGTCCAGCACGCCCTGCTCGGCGCTCTCGGCCACCAGCAGGCGGATCTCCTCCTCGGTGGCGGCGGCATGGCCGCGGCTGCGCACGCCGAGCAGGCGCAGCAGCAGACTGCTGGCGGCGTTGAGCAACCACACGAACGGCGCGGTGGCGCGCGACAGCAGCAGCATCGGGATGGCCACGATGACCGACACCTTCTCCGGCGCGGACAGCGCGAGGCGCTTGGGCACCAGTTCGCCCACCACGATCTGGATGAAGGAGATCAGCGCGAAGCCGAGCACCACGCCGAGCACTCGCGCATAGGGCTCCAGCCATGCGGCGCGGCCGCCGTGCAGCAGGGTGGCGATGTGCGTGCCCAGCGCATCGCCGGCGACGGCGCCGGTGACCAGCATCAAGAGGGTGATGCCGACCTGGATGGTGGAGAGGAAGTATTCCGGCTTCTCGGCGTGCCGCAGCGCCAGCGCGGCGCGGCGGCTGCTGCGCGCCATCTGCTTCAGGCGGCTCTTGCGCGAGGCGACCAGGGCCATCTCGGACAGTGCGAAGAAGCCGTTGCACAGGGCGAGCACGAGGACGAGCGCGATTTCGGTCAGCATCGCGGGGATCGCGGGGAGGGGCGCATGGGCCGGAGTGTAGCGGCAGCGTGGTGCGACGCTCCACGCTGGCGGTTCGCGCGGCACAAGTGCCTGATCGTGCTGGTGGATGCGCGCGTTTTCGGCCGGCGCATGGCGAGGACGCGGCTATCCTTGTGCTGCGATGCGGGGTAGCTGTCCTGTAACATTGCTGTCATTTGGACCCCTCAGGCGCGACCCGCATGTTTTCACTGCAGACGATCTTCGGCAAAGGCGACAGGTTCTACGGCCTGCTGGAGCAGAGCGCCGATGCGGCGCACGAGAGCGCCAAGGCGCTGCAAGCCCTGGTCACCCAGACCGACCATGCGCCGGTGATGGCCGCGTTCGCCGCCACCCGGGCGCGCGAGAAGGCGCTGGCCGCGCAGATCAGCGAGGAGCTGGTGAACACCTTCGTCACCGCGCTGGACCGCGAGGACATCGAGGCGCTGAACTCGGCGCTGTACAAGATCCCCAAGACCGTGGAGAAGTTCGCCGAGCGCTACGAGATCGTGGCGGTGCGCCTGCAGGGCGTGGATTTCGCCCAGCGCGCGCTGGTGCTGGAGCGCTCCACCACGGTGGTGTCCGAGATGATCGGCGAGCTGCGTCGCGGCTTGCGCATCGATCCGGTGAAGAAGCTGCAGGACCGCCTGCAGACGCTGGAATCCGAAGGCGACCGCATGCTGCTGGCGCCGTACCGCACGCTGTACGTCGAGGGCAACGACGCGATGAAGGCGATGCTGGCGAAGGACTTGTTCGAGCTGCTCGAGAAGGCCATCGACAAGTGCCGCGACGTCGGCAACATCGTCTATTCGATCGTGCTGAAGCACTCGTGAGTCTGCCCGCATGAGCCTCGGACTGGTCGCGGCGGTAGTGCTGATCGCCCTCGTCTTCACCTACATCAACGGCTTCCACGACACCGCCAACTCGATCGCCACCGTGGTGGCGACCAAGGTGCTCACGCCGGGCCAGGCAGTGCTGCTGGCCGCGGTGACCAACCTGATCGGTGCGCTGTGGGGCACCGCGGTGGCGGCCACCATCGCCGCCGGCATCGTCAACACCGGCGTGGTCGACGCCGGCCCGCAGCTGCTGATCTGCGCGCTGCTGGCGGCGATCGTGTGGAACCTCATCACCTGGTGGCTGGGCCTGCCGTCCAGTTCCAGCCACGCCCTGGTGGGCGCCCTGGTGGGCGCGGCGATCGCCGAGGCGGGCGGCCACTTCAACGCGGTGATCTGGGCCCAGGGCGGCGCACACTGGTGGACGGGCAAGGGCGTGGTCCCCAAGGTGGTGGTGCCGATGGTGGCCTCGCCGATCATGGGCATGCTGCTCGGCTTCGCGCTGATGGGCGGGTTGTATGCGCTGCTGGCGTGGTTCTCGCGCCGCAGCGGCTGGCTGCACCGGCTGGGGCGCACCCCGTTCGTGAACGCGTTCTTCGGCAAGGCCCAGATCGCTTCGGCCAGCGCGATGGGCCTGGCGCATGGCATGAACGATGCGCAGAAGAGCATGGGCATCATCGCGCTGGCGCTGGCCAGCGCCACCGCGGCGGGGCAGTTCGATCACCTGCCGGCGTGGCTGCACTTCCTGCGCATCAACGGCTCGGAGCACGGCGGCTTCGTGGTGCCGGCGTGGGTGGCGGTGGTGTGCGCGCTGACCATGGCCGGCGGCACCGCAGGCGGCGGCTGGCGCATCATCAAGACGCTGGGCCACAAGATGGTGAAGCTGCACCCGATCAACGGCTTCGCGGCCGAGGGCAGCTCGGCCATCGTGATCCTCGCCGCCTCGGCCTTCGGCCTGCCGGTCTCCACCACCCACGTGGTGTCCTCCGCGATCATGGGCGTGGGCTCGGCCAAGCGCTCGAACGCGATCAAGTGGTCGGTGGTGGAGCGCATGGTGTGGGCGTGGATCCTCACCTTGCCGGTTACCGCGCTGATCGCGTGGTGTTTCGTCGGGCTGGCCCACCTGTGGAACTGATCTGGCGGCAGGCTGTTTCTCGGCAGCCTGCTGCGCGCTAGAACGCGTCGCTGCCGCTGGCGACCAGCTGTTCGAGCTGGTCGCCCAGGCGGCCCAGTTCCACGATCACGCGCTGCAGCTCGCCCTCGTCGAGCAGTTCGTAGGGGCGGTTTTCGCACAGCTGCAGGTAGGGCGCTCCGTCCAGGTCGGTGACGGCGAGGAAGCCGCAGCGCTGCTCCCAGTTGAAGCGCAGGCAGCGTTGGGGGTCGGTGCCCGCGAGCGGCCCGATCGGGGTGGAGATGCGCAGGTAGCGGCGGCCGATCTCGTCCTCCAGCTCGGCCAGGTAGATGCCCTGGTGGCGCCCGCGCGGCAGGCTGAGGTCGAAGCTGATCAGGTAGGGGTCGTTCTGGCGCAGCCCGTGCAGGCTGCCCACGTGGGAACGTACGGCTTCGAAGTGGTGCATGGGACGCCCCCCGAGACTGGCCGATGGCGCTGCTACTCTGACACGTCCGCACCCCGCCTTGGTCAAGGCCCTGTTATCGCCATGCAAGACAGCCACGCCCGCGTCTACGCCGCCATCGCCGCGATCCCGCCGGGCCGCGTGGCCAGCTACGGCGCCATCGCCGCCCGCGCCGGCCTGCCGGGGCGCGCAAGACTGGTCGGCAAGCTGCTGGGCGAGGTGCCCGACGGCATGGAATTGCCCTGGTTCCGCGTGCTGCGTTCCTCGGGCGAGATCGCCCTGCCCAAGGGCAGCCGCGGCTTCCGCGAACAGGTGCAGCGGCTGCGTACCGAAGGCGTGGAGGTGAAGAACGGCCGCGTGGCGCTCAGCGCCTTCGGGCTGGACGCGAACCTCGATCGGGCGCTGTGGGGGATGCCTTGACGGCGGTCAGGCGACGGTCTTGTCGAACCGCCGGATGAAATCCCGCACCTGCGGATAGACCACCTCGCGCCAGCGCCGACCGCTGAAGATGCCGTAGTGGCCGGCGCCTTCGATCACCTTGTGCGCGCGGCGCTTCGCCGGAATGCTGCTGCACAAGTCGTGCGCGGCCTGGGTCTGGCCGAGGCCGGAGATGTCGTCCAGCTCGCCTTCCACGGTGAGCAGGGCGCTCCGGGTGATCGCGGCGGGGTTCACCCGCTCGCCGCGCACGTCCCATAGCCCGCGCGGCAGCAGGAACTGCTGGAACACGGTGGCGATGGTGTCGAGGTAGAACTCCGCCGGCAGGTCGAGCACGGCGTTGTATTCGTCGTAGAACTTGCGGTGCGACTCGGCGTCGTCGAGGTCGCCGCGCAGCAGGTTCTGGTAGAAGTCCCAGTGCGACTGCAGGTGGCGGCCGGGGTTCATCGCGATGAAGCCGGCGTGCTGCAGGAAACCCGGATACACCTCGCGGCCGCGGCCGGGATAGTTCGGCGGCACGGTATGGATCACGTTGCCCTTGAACCAGGCCAGCGGCTGGGTGGTGGCGAGGTTGTTGACGCTGGTGGGACTGCGCCGCGGGTCGATCGGGCCACCCATCATGGTGAGGCTGCGCGGCGTGGCCTCGCCGCGCGCGGCCAGCAGCGACACCGCGGCCAGCACCGGCACGGTGGGCTGGCAGACCGAGATCACGTGCAGGTTGTCCGCGCCGATGTGGCGGATGAAGCGCTCGACCAGCGCCACGTAGTCGTCCAGCCCGAACGGGCCGGCCGTGGCCGGCACCATGCGTGCGTCCACCCAGTCGGTGACGTAGACCTTGTGCTCGCGCAGCAAGGTGCGCACGGTGTCGCGCAGCAGCGTGGCGTGGTGGCCGGACAGCGGCGCCACCACCAGCACTACCGGGTCGGTCTTCATCGTCTCGACGGTGGCCGGGTCGTCGCTGAAGCGCTTGAAGCGCTTCAGCTGGCAGAACGGCGTGTCCAGCGCCACGCGTTCGATCACCGCGATCTCGTGGCCGTGCGCCTCGACTTGGTGGATGCCGAAGATGGGCTTCTCGTAATCTTTGCCAAGACGATGGACCAGCTCGTAGCCGGCGGCCAGCCGTTGCGTGCCGGGCCATGCGGCGAGCGGATTGTTCGCATCGTTGAGCATCTGCGCGCTGGCGTCGGCGAAGTGGCTGAGCGGGCCGAGGAAGGCGCGTTGCCACTCGTGGATCTGATAGAGCATGGGGCGACCGGTATGGGCGAAAACGCGCCATCTTAGCGCCGTTCACGGTTTCTTGTGTTGCAGTGCCGCAGGCGCGATCGTCAAGACGATCAAGGGTTTGGCTTGCACCGCCTGGTGTCGCCCGGCGGCGCGTCGTGGCGATGCCGGCCGGCTGCGCCAGCCGGCGCACGGCTGCGTTGACGCCGTCCGACGGCGCGCGTAGCGTCGCGCTCCGGCGTCGGGATTTCGTGGCGCGGCGCACCGGCAGGTGGCCCGCGGCTGCTTCGCACAGGGGAGCGAATCGACATGGGCGCAGTGGACATCGATACGCAGGCGCGTCCGGAAATCCGGGCGCAGCGCCGGGTCGCGCTCGAGCGCCGGAGCGCCGCCGAGTTGCCGTATCCGGACTTCGTGCGCGACTACGTTGCGCGCAATCGTCCGGTGGTGGTGGAGAACGCGCTGCAGGCCTGCCCGGCGCGGCAGCAGTGGACGCCGGAGTATTTCCGCGAACGCTTCGGCGCGAAACGCATCCAGGTCAGCCCCAGCGAGCAGATGACGTTTGCCGACTTCATCGACGCGGTGCTGGCCTCGCGCGAGGATGCGCCCGGCCCGTACATGTACCGCCTGTTCATCGGCCCGCACATGCCGGAGCTGTTGCCGGACCTGGAGCCGCTGAATCCCTATGCATTCCCGCGACGGCTGGCCAGCCCGCTGATGCCGCGGCAGTGGCGGCGGCCGGACGGTTATCTGAAGCTGCTGTTTGGCGGCATCGGCGGCCGCTTCCCGTTCCTGCACTACGACCTCGAGAACTCGCACGCGACGATCACCGAGATCCACGGCGACAAGGAGTTCATCCTGTATCCGCCGGAAGACGCCGCGTTCCTGTATCCCAAGCCGGGCATGCCGAACCAGTCGACGATCCCGGACGTGCGCCAGGTCGACGCGCAGCGCTTCCCGCTCTACGAGCGCGCCACCCAGTACCACACCGTGCTGCATCCGGGCGACATGGTGTTCGTGCCCTCGCGCTGGTGGCATGGCGCGCGGGCGCTGTCGCCGTCGATCTCGATCTGCCAGAACATGCTCGATGGTTCGAACTGGGGCGGCTACGTCGACGAGCTGTGCTCCCGCGCCAGCGGTCTGCCGGAATCCAAGCGTTACGCCAAGCGGGCGTACCTGAGCGCGCTCGGCGGCCTGCTGTCGATGCTGGAACGCTGGCCGCGCCGCTCCGGTGCGGGATCGACGGGGCGCGTCGCGCGGCTGGCGCCGGTCACCTGTGCCGAAGCCGGCGATTCCAGCCGCTGGCCGGTCGCCAGTTGGAAGGTGCGCTGACGCTCAGTCGATGCGCCGCAACTCGGTATCCGCGGCGAGGTCGTGCAGGGCGCGGCGGCGCGGATCGAACAGCGCCACGACGAACCACAGCGCCCATGCGCCCAGCACCGTCCACAGCGTGGCGTGCAGGCCGAGCACCGGTTCCAGTGCCAGAAGAAGCATCGGCGCAGCGGCGACCAGCACGCGGACCACGGCCTGCTGCAGGCTGATCGTGCCGCCGTCGTCGCGGCTCACGCGGATGCGCCACGGTCGCATGCCCAGGGTCTGTCCGCCGCGGCGCCATGAGGCGACGAAGTAGGCGGCCACCACCACGCCTTGCAGCCACTGGTACCAGAGCGGGACCACGGCGTGCGCGCCGGTCTCGATCAGCCGGCCGCCGGTGGCGAGCTGGCACAGCAGGCCCACCACCATCACGATCGCCACCACGATCAGCAGGTCGTAGACCAAGGCGACCAGGCGGCGCCACAGCGGGCAGGGCAGGTTGGCGGCGTTCATCGGGCGGCTTGCACTCGGTTGGCGCCATGCCCAGCATGGTGCGCATGCAGAAAGAAGATTCGCCCAGTATCACCGAAGCGGACGCCGCGAGCATCGACGCCTTCCTGGAACGCGTGTGGTCCGAGGACGGCCTCGCCGATCGCACGCTGGAAGCCTATCGCCGGGATATGGAAGCGCTGGCGCGCTGGCTGGCCGGGCGCGGTCGTTCGCTGCGCGACGCGCGGCGCGAGGACATCTCCGCCTACCACGGCACGCAGCATGCGGCGGTGCGCTCGATGGCGCGGCGGCAATCGGCGTTCCGGCGCTACTACGCGCACCTCGCGCGCGAGCAGGCGGGCTTCGAGGATCCCACCCTGCTGATCGAGCGTCCGCGCATGCCGCGCAGCCTGCCCAAGGCGCTGGCCGAGCGCGAGATCGAGGCGCTGCTGAACGCGCCGGACACCGACGGCACGCTGGGCCTGCGCGACCGCGCGATGCTGGAGCTGATGTACGCCTCGGGCCTGCGCGTGTCCGAACTGGTGGAACTGCCGCTCGCCGCACTCAACCCGCGGCAGGGGGTACTGCGCGTCACCGGCAAGGGCGGCAAGGATCGCCTGGTGCCGGTAGGCGAGGTGGCGCTGGGCTGGATCGAAAGCTATCTCGCCGGTGCGCGCCCCGTGTTGGCGAAAGGCCGCCAGCCCGCGGCGCTGTTCCTCAGCCGGCGCGGCGCGGGCATGACGCGGCAGATGTTCTGGACCCTGGTGAAACGCCACGCGCTCAAGGTCGGCATCCAGGCCAAGCGCATCTCGCCGCACGTGCTCAGGCACTCCTTCGCCACCCACCTGCTCAACCATGGCGCCGACCTGCGCGCGCTGCAGATGCTGCTGGGTCACAGCGCGCTCAGCACCACCCAGATCTACACCCTGGTGGCGAAGGAAGGCCTGAAGCGCCTGCACGCGCAGCATCATCCGCGCGGCTAGGCCAAAAGAGGGTCAGAGTGCAGTTTTCGAGGATGCCCGGCATTGCCAGAAGCGTCGTAAAACTGCACTCTGACCCTCTTTGGGCCCGGCCATCGAGGTGCGAGATGTTGAAGAAGCTGTTGCTGGCCGTGTGCGTCAGCGGAATCGCCCTGACCGCCTGCGCGGCCGACAACACCGCCACGGCTGTCCCGGCAACGGACGCGCCGGCGCCCGGCCCGATGCTCGGCGACGGTGTCGACGCCGCCGCGCTGAAGCTGGTGCAGCAGTCGCTGGCGAAGCTGGCGCCGGGCGTGCAGGTGGCCGTGGTGAACCGCGCGCCGCTGCCGGGCTTCTACCAGGTGATCGCCTCGGGCCAGCTGGTCTACGTGAGCACCGACGGCAAGTACCTGCTGAACGGCGACCTGGTCGACCTGGGTGCGAAGAAGAGCCTCAACGACGCCGCCTGGGCGGCCTATCGCAAGGCCGAGCTGGCCAAGGTGCCATCCTCCGCGCGCATCGAATACGCGCCGGCGAACCCGAAATACCGCGTCACCGTGTTCACCGACGTCACCTGCCCGTACTGCAAGGTGTTGCACGAGCACATCGCCGAGCTCAACAAGGAAGGCATCGCGGTGGATTACCTGGCGTGGCCGCGCGAGGGCGTGACCAACCCGCTCGGCCATCCCACGGCGACCTACAAGACCATGGTTTCGGCCTGGTGCGCCGCCGACCGCAAGGCCGCGCTCACCGAGGCGTTCGCGGGACATGAGCCCAAGGCCGCCAGCTGCTCCAACCCGGTGCGCGCCCAGTTCGAGCTGGGCGAGAAGCTGGGCGTCAGCGGCACCCCGGCGATCTTCACTCCCAGCGGCCGCATGGTGGGTGGCTATCTCACGCCGGCGCAGCTGCTGCAGGTGCTGCAGAAGGAAGGCTGAGTCGGTTCAGGCGGCGCCCCGCAAGAGCCTGCGCCTGCACGGCCGGCAGCGGTCATGCCGTGCCGCAGCATCGGCCGGGTGCATCGGCTAGAATAGGCGTTCCCATCAGCTTGGCGCCGTTCCCCGCATGATCGCACTCGACGGGCAGAACGCCCTTTCGGCCTTCCGCCTCGAACGCCTCAACGCCCGCCTCGACGCCTTGCATCGCGGCAGCCGTGTGCAGGCCGCCTGGTTCGTGTATTTCCTCGATGCCGCCGCCGCGCCGGAAGGCACGCTGCGCCAGCGCCTGCTGGAGGTGCTGGAGGCGAAGGACACCGCGCCCCAGCCCGCCACGCTGTGGGTGGTGCCGCGGCTGGGCACGATCTCGCCGTGGTCGAGCAAGGCCACCGACATCCTGCACGGCGCCGGCTTCGAAGTGCGCCGGGTGGAACGCGGCACGGCCTGGCAGCTCGCCGGCATGCCGGCGGCCGGCACGCCCGCGCACGCGGCGGTGCTGGCCCTGCTGCACGATGCGATGACGCAGTCGGTGCTGGCTTCGCTGGACGAGGCGCGGGGCCTGTTCCTCGCCGGCCAACCGGGCGACCTGGTGCACGTGGCGCTGGGTGGCGACGCCCGTGGCGCACTGGCCAAGGCCAATGCCGAACTGGGCCTGGCGCTGGCGGCCGACGAGATCGACTACCTCGCCGAGCGCTATGCCGAGCTGGGCCGCGATCCCACCGATGCCGAGCTCTTCATGTTCGCGCAGGCGAACTCCGAGCATTGCCGCCACAAGGTGTTCAACGCGAGCTGGACGGTGGACGGCCAGGAACAGGACAAGAGCCTGTTCGCGATGATCAAGCACACCCACCAGCGATCGCCCGCGCACACGCTGTCCGCCTACCACGACAACGCGGCGGTGATCGAGGGCAGCACCGGCAAGCGCTTCTTCGCCGATGCGAACGGCGTGTGGCGCAAGCACGAGGAACAGATCGACTACGCGATCAAGGTGGAGACGCACAACCATCCCACCGCGATCGCGCCCTGGCCGGGCGCGGCGACGGGCGCCGGCGGCGAGATCCGCGACGAGGGCGCCACCGGCCGTGGCGCCAAGCCCAAGGCGGGGCTGACCGGCTTCTCGGTGTCCGACCTGCGCATCCCCGGCCATCCGCAACCGTGGGAAGTGGAGCGCCCGCTGCCGCCGCGCATGGCATCCGCGTTCGAGATCATGCGCGACGGCCCGCTGGGCGCCGCCGCGTTCAACAACGAATTCGGCCGCCCCTGCCTGGGCGGCTATTTCCGCAGCTACGAGCACGAGACCGGCGAAGCCGGCCTGCGCCGCGGCTACGACAAGCCGATCATGCTGGCCGGCGGCCTCGCCAACATCCGCCGCGACCACGTGCAGAAGCGCGCGGTGCAGCCCGGCCACGCGGTGATCGTGCTGGGCGGCCCGGCGATGCTGATCGGCCTGGGCGGCGGCGCCGCTTCGTCGGTGGCTTCGGGCGCGTCCAGCGCCGAGCTGGACTTCGCCTCGGTGCAGCGTGACAACGCCGAGATGGAGCGCCGCTGCCAGCAGGTGATCGACGCCTGCTGGGCGCGCGGCGACGCCAACCCCATCGTCAGCATCCACGACGTGGGCGCGGGCGGCCTCTCCAACGCGATCCCGGAAATCCTCAACGACGCCGACGTGGGCGGCGAGATCGATCTGTCGAAGATTCCTTGCGACGATCCCTCGCTGTCGCCGATGCAGGTGTGGAGCAACGAGTCGCAGGAACGCTACGTGCTGGCCATCGCGCAGGAAAACCTGCCGGAGTTCGAGGCGTACTGCGCACGCGAGCGCTGCCCGTATGCCGTGGTCGGCACGGCCACCGAGGCGCGCGTGCTGCGCGTCGCCGACCCGCGCCGCAACCTCACCGTGATCGACCTGCCGATGGACGTGCTGTTCGGCAAACCGCCGCGCATGCACCGCGACGCCAAGCGCATCAAGCCGCGCGTGGACCTGGTGCCCGACCTCACTGGCATCGGCATGGACGAGGCGTTGCTGCGCGTGCTGCGCCTGCCCGGCGTGGGCAGCAAGAGCTTCCTGATCCACATCGGCGACCGCACCGTGGGCGGCCTCAACCATCGCGACCCGATGGTCGGTCCGTGGCAGGTGCCGGTGGCCGACTGCGCGGTGACCCTGGCCGACTTCGACGGCTACCGCGGCGAGGCGATGGCGATGGCCGAGCGCGCCCCGGTGGCGCTGCTCTCCAGCGCCGACGCCGCGCGGCTGGCGGTGGGCGAGGCGATCACCAACCTCGCCGCCGCGCCGATCGCCTCGCTGGGCGAGATCCGCCTGTCCGCGAACTGGATGGCCGCGGTGAACCACCCCGGCGAGGACGCCGCGCTGTTCGACGCGGTGAAGGCCGTGGGCATGGAACTGTGCCCCGAGCTGGACATCTCCATTCCGGTCGGCAAGGACTCGCTGTCCATGCAGACCGTGTGGAAGGACGGCAGCGCGTCGGAAGAAGGCAGGCCGCAGAAGACGGTGGCGCCGGTGTCGCTGGTGGTCACCGGGTTCGCCCGCGTGGACGACGCGCGCCGCACGCTCACGCCGCAGCTGAAGCTGCACCGCGGCGACACCGACCTGTGGCTACTCGACCTCGGCGCGGGCCGCGACCGCCTCGGCGCCTCCGCGCTGACCCAGGTGTTCAACCGCAGCGGCGGCGTGCCGCCGGACCTGGACGACGCGAAGCGCCTCAAGGCGCTGTTCGAGCTGGTGCAGGAAGCGAATCGCAGCGGCCTGCTGCTGGCTTACCACGACCGTTCCGACGGCGGCGTCATCGTCACCTTGCTGGAGATGGCCTTCGCCGGCCATTGCGGCCTGGAGATCCAGCTCGACGGCTGGGCCGACGCCGCGCTGCGCGCGCTGTTCAACGAGGAACTGGGCGCGGTGCTGCAGGTGGCAGTGGCCAATCGCGAGGCGTTCGAGGCGCTGCTGGTGAAGCATGACCTCGCCGGCATGAGCTACCGCATCGGCCGGCCCAAGGAGAAGCTGGGCATCAAGCTGTACTCGGGCAACGAGACGCTGTTCAAGTGGAACTGGAGCACGCTGTACCGCGCCTGGAACGAGACCAGCCACGCGATGCAGCAGCTGCGCGACAACCCGGCCAGTGCCGACGCCGAGCTGGAGTGGCGCATGGACGACGCCGATCCTGGCCTCTCGCCCAAGCTCACGTTCGACCCGGCCGAGGACATCGCCGCGCCGTTGATCCATGCCGCGATCGCCGGTGGCGCGAAACCGCGCGTGGCGATCCTGCGCGAGCAGGGCGTCAACGGCCAGGTGGAGATGGCCGCCGCGTTCACGCGCGCCGGCTTCGAGGCGGTCGACGTGCACATGTCCGACCTCGCTTCCGGGCGGGTGAAGCTGGCCGACTTCCGCGGCTTCGCCGCCTGTGGCGGTTTCTCCTACGGCGACGTGCTGGGCGCCGGCCGCGGCTGGGCCACCTCGATCCTGTACAACGACTATTTGCGCGCCGAATTCACCACGTTCTTCGCCGACCCGACGAAGTTCGCGCTGGGCGTGTGCAACGGCTGCCAGATGATGAGCCAGCTCAAGGACATCATCCCCGGCGCGCAGCACTGGCCGAAGTTCCTGCGCAACACCTCCGAGCAGTACGAGGCGCGCGTGGCCACGCTGGAAGTGCTCGACTCGCCCAGCCTGTTCTTCAAGGGCATGGCCGGTTCGCGCATCCCGGTGGCGGTGGCGCACGGCGAAGGGCGTGTGCATTTCCCGAACACCTGCAGCCCGTCCAAGGCACAGGCGGCGCTGCGTTTCACGGACAACCGCGGCAAGCCCACCGAGCACTTCCCGCTCAATCCGAACGGTTCGCCCGGCGGCCTCACCGGCTTCACCGCCGCCGACGGCCGTGTGACCATCCTGATGCCGCATCCGGAGCGCGTGTTCCGCAGCGTGCAGATGAGCTGGGCACCGGAAACCTGGGGCGAGGACTCGCCGTGGCTGCGCATGTTCCGCAACGCGCGGGTGTGGTGCGGCTGAGCTCGCTTGTGCCGTGGCGCCGGTGCCTGACCTGGCTGCCGGCGCTCGCCTGGTTGCTGCTGCTCGCCGTCCTGCCGTGGTGGCTGGACCTGCCGTTGCTGGTGGCCTGCGTGCTGGCGCTGCTGTGGCGCACGGGACCGCTGCAGGCGCAGGCGCGGCTGTTGCGGCAGGCGCTGCGCTGGGGCCTGCCGGGCCTGCTGCTGGCGGTGCTGCGCGCGTTGGGCGCGGATGCGCTGGCGTGGCTGCTGACCCTGCTCGCCGCGCTGGCCGGCTTCTCGTTGCTGATGCTGCTGGAGTACTGGCTGGATCGAGGCCGGCTGGATCGCGGCCGGCGGCGCGAGCCGTCGTCCTCGGCCACGGACGAATGGCCCGCGTTGGCGCTGGCGCCGATCGGCCCGGCCGGCGCGATCATCGAGCTGCAACCGCCGCAGTGGCGGTCGCTGGAAGTGGGCCTCACCGATCCGCTGGGCGGCGAACTGCGCTGGTGCGATGAGGCCGCGCAACTGGCCGACGGCAGCCGGCTCGACGGTGTGGAACCGCGTTGCGACTTCGCCGCCGATGGCCGCTGGCTGGTGTTGCCGCTGACCGCTCAACGCGGCCTGCTGCTGCTGGATCGCCGCCGCGATCGCCGCCATCGCCTGCGTGGCTGGCAGCTGGCCGGCTGGCACGAAGGCCAGCCGTGGCTGAGCCGCGACGAGGAACACGTGCCGCTGGCCATCGCCCACGTGCTGGGGCATGACGAGGACGATTGAGCTGCCGCCCTTCCGAACCGCCGACCCGCAACCCATGCAACTGTCTCACGCCACCTGCCGCATACTTGCCCCGTGAATACACCGTTCTCCTCCTCGCCACTGCCACTCAGCGTGATCGTGGTGTCCGCCGACAGCGGCCAGGGCTTGCGCGATTGCGTGCACCGGGTGCTGGCCTGCAGCACGTCGCTGGAGCTGCTGCTGATCGACAACGCCTCGGCCGACGGCGTGCCGCAGGCGTTGGCGCGTGCCTACGAACACGAGCCGCGCTTCCACCTGATGCAGAACCACGGCAACCTCGGCTTCGGCCCCGCGGCGAACCGCGCAGCGGCGCAGGCGAAGGGGCGGATCCTGCTGGTGCTCAATCCCGACTGCCTGCTGGACCAGGCCAGCCTCGACCGCCTGCTCGCCGTGTTCGACGACGAGCGGCAGGTCGGCCTGCTCGGCGCCGTGGTCTGCGACGCGCAAGGCGTGCCCGATCCCGCCTCGTACCGGCGCGACCCGCTGCTGCGTCGCGCGCTGGCCAGCCTGTTCGGCGGGCAGGGCGAGCGCGTCGAGGTCGGCGGCGCGGTACCGGATCACCTGGTCGAAGCCGAGGCGGTGTCCGGCGCGCTGATGCTGCTGCCGCGCCACTTGTTCGAGCGGCTGGGCGGTTTCGACGAAGGCTATTTCCTGCATTGCGAAGACCTCGACCTGTGCCGCCGCGTGCGCGACGCCGGCTGGCGCGTGCTGCTGGCCGGCGACGTGCGCGTGCTGCACGGCAAGGGCGGCTCCAGCCGGCACCGCCCGGTGTTCGTGAGCCGCCACAAGCATCGCGGCATGTGGCGCTGGTTCCGCAAGTTCGACCCGGAAGCACGCCGGCCGCTGGTGGCGGCCACGGTGTGGCTGGGCATCTGGGCGCATTTCCTCCTGCAGATTCCCGGGCAGTTGCTGCGTAAAGCGCGAAACGCAGCCCGATGAGTCGGGCTGCGTTTGCGGGCCAGGGATGGCCCGCCGCGTCAGGTACGCCAGTACCTGGCGGCGGAGGCGCATCCGGCGCATGCCGGACGCGCCGACTCGAACAACCGTCAGGATGGCGGTTTTCGAGATCCGATAAACAGAACCGGGAACATGAGAGAGTGCGAAGGTTTGTTGCGCTGCTCTTTTCGCTCGCCCCATTCTCCACTCACTCCTCCCCATGACCTCACGCACCACGACCCTCCCCACCCTGGGCCTGCTGGCGATGACCGCCGTGTGGGGCTCGACGTTCTTCATGATCAAGGACGTGGTGGCGCGCATGCCGGTGGCGGATTTCCTCGCCGTGCGCTTCGCGATCGCCGCGTTGGCGATGCTGGTGCTGTTTCCGCGCCATGTCTGGCGGCTGGGCCGCACGGGCATCGCGCGTGGCCTCGCGCTGGGTGGGATCTACGGCATCGGGCAGTTGCTGCAGACCTGGGGCCTGCAGCTGATCGCGCCCAGCGTCAGCGGCTTCGCCACCGGCATGTACGTGGTGTTCACCCCGATCCTGGCCACCTTGCTGCTGCGCCAGCGTATGCCCGGCGTGGTGTGGGTCGCGGTGGGGCTGGCCACCGCCGGTCTCGCGCTGCTCTCGCTCAACGGCGTGTCGGTGGACCTGGGCGTGTGGCTCACGCTGGCTTCGGCGGTGCTGTACGCGCTGCACATCGTGCTGCTGGGACAGTGGTCGCGCTCCGGCGAGGCGTTCGGCCTGTCGGCGATGCAGATGGTCGCCATCGCGCTGGTCTGCCTCCTCGCCACGCTGCCGCACGGCGGCCCGGTGGCGCCGCCGGATCGCGCCGCATGGCTCGCCGTGTTCTACATGGCGCTGATCGCCGGCGCCGGCGCGATGGCGCTGCAGACCTGGGCGCAAGCACATATGCCGGCCACCCGCGCCGCGATCGTGATGACCACCGAACCGGTGTTCGCCGCCGCCTTCGCGGTGGCCTTCGGCAGCGACCTGCTCACCTGGCGCATGCTCGCGGGCGGCGCGCTGGTGTTGGGGGCGATGTACCTGGTGGAACTGGCGCCGCGGCGATCGGCGGCGATTGCCGCGGAGGCAGGGCATCACGAGGTGTGAGGGGCGGCATTCGCACGGTTGCCGCGTGTGACGCTCCCCTCTCCCGCTTGCGGGAGAGGGGCAAGTTGCTCTCAGTGCGCAGGCCCGCGCGCCGCCTTGCGCGACTCGTGCGTCTGCAGCGCCACGCGTACCAGATACACCACGATCGCCACGTTGCCGACCAGCGCGGCCAGCTTCAGCCAGCCGAAGCGGTGCAGGGTTTCGTACAGCTCGATTGGGATCAGCGAGGCGGTGGCGATCACGGTGAACCACTCGGCCCAGTACTTGCCCATCAGCAGGCCCACGCCCTCGATGCCGAACAGCACGGCATAGCCCAGCGCCACCAGGCCCACCGCCACGAAGCGGCTGGGGCCGAATTCCTGCAGCATCGACACCATCCGCCAGCGCAGGCCGTTGCTGTCGGACAGCGACAGATGTTCCAGCCAGTGCACCAGCCGCTCGAAATTCTGTTCGCGGTCGAGGTGGAACGCCGCCGCCGCGACCAGCAGCAGGCACACGGTCTTGATGATCTCGTAGGTCGCGATCACGCGCAGGCCGGTGTGGTGCGACGCCCGCGGCGCGGGGCGCGCGGCAGCCTGGACGGCAACGATGTTCTCGATCTCGGACATGGGATGTTCTGGCAAACGCTCGGACTATTGTCCCGGCCGCGACATGAACGGCCAGTGCGCAAAGACATGGGGGCTGCCCGGGAAATCCCCAGACGGCAGGGCGGCGCGAAAAGCACGCGGCCATGCCGGTCGGTGCCGGCATGGCCGCGGCGGCGACTCCGGGATCAGCAGCAGCGCCCGCCGCCGCCCTTGTAGCGGGCTTCCTGGCGTTCGCGGAAGAACTCGGCGTAGCTCGGCACCTTGCGCTCGGGGTGATGCTCGCGCAGGTGCTGCACGTAGACCTCGTAGTCCGGCACGCCGCAGCAGAGGCGGGCGGTCTGCACCGCCCGTTTCCGGAATGCCTGCAGTCGCGTCTTGAGGTCCATGACGTCAGTGTACCGCCACGTCCGCCAGCGCCACGTAGGGTTCCTCGATGGCGGTGGGGTGGTTGGTGCGCCAGGCCTTGACCAGGGCGTTCAGGCAGAACAGCACCATCACCACCACCAGCGCCATGAACAGCCCGGTCATCACCATGTCCACGCGGTTGTTGGTGATGATCTGTTGCATCGCCGCCGTGGTCTTGGCCGGCGCCAGCAGCTGGCCGTTCGCCAGCGCGTCGGCATACTTGTCGGCGGCCGCGGTGAAGCTGATCGGGCCCGTCAGCTTCTCGTAGCCCGCGACCAGCGTGCACACGATCAGCCAGATCGCGGGGATGCCCGGCACCCACACGTAGCGCTCGCGTTTCAGCTTCACCACCACCACCGTGGCCAGCATCAGCGCGATCGCCGCCAGCATCTGGTTGGCGATGCCGAACAGCGGCCACAGCGTGTTGATGCCGCCCAGCGGGTCGACCGCGCCCTGGTACAGGAAGTAGCCCCACAGTGCCACGCAGATCGCGGTGGCGAGCAGGTTGCCGGTCCACGACTCGGTACCCTGCAGCGGCTTGTGGATGAGGCCCACGATCTCCTGGATCATGAAGCGGCCCACGCGCGTGCCGGCGTCCACCGTGGTGAGGATGAACAGCGCCTCGAACAGGATCGCGTAGTGGTACCAGAACGCCACCATGCCCTCGCCGGGCATGATGTTGTGCAGCAGTTGCGCCATGCCCACCGCCAGGGTGGGCGCGCCGCCGGCACGGGACAGGATGCTGTTCTCGCCGATCTCCTGCGCGGTGCGGGTCAGTTCGTCCGGCGTCACCACGAAGCCCCACTGGCTGATCACCTGCGCTGCGTGCTCCACCGTGGTACCGATGATCGCGCCCGGCGCATTCATCGCGAAGTACACGCCCGGGTGCAGCGAGGCGGCTGCGATCAAGGCCATGATCGCCACGAAGGCCTCGCACAGCATGCCGCCGTAGCCCACCATGCGCGCCTGGCCCTCGTTGGCCAGCAGCTTGGGCGTGGTGCCCGAGGCGATGATCGAGTGCCAGCCCGACACCGCGCCGCAGGCGATGGTGATGAACAGGAACGGGAACAGGTTGCCCGCGAACACCGGGCCGGTGCCGTCGATGAACTTCGTCACCGCCGGCATCTGCAGCATTGGCGCGGCGAGGAAGATCGCCAGCGCCAGCAGCGCGATGGTGCCGATCTTGAGGAAGGTGCTGAGGTAATCGCGCGGCGCCAGCAGCAGCCACACCGGCAGCACCGAGGCCACGAAGCCGTAGGCGATCAGCCACCAGGCCAGCGCCTTGGCGTCCATGTCGAAGATCGGCGCCAGTGCGGCCGAATCGGCCACGAACTTGCCGGCCCAGATCGACAGCAGCAGCAGCACCAGGCCGATGATCGACACCTCCAGGATGCGGCCCGGGCGGAACCAGCGCAGGTAGGCGCCCATCAGCAACGCGATCGGGATCGTGGCGGCCACGGTGAACGTGCCCCACGGGCTGTGCGTGAGCGCCTTCACCACCACCAGCGCCAGCACCGCCAGCACGATCATCATCAGCACCAGCACGCCCAGCATGGCGACGAGGCCGGGAACGGGGCCCAGCTCCTCGCGCAGCATGTGGCCCAGCGAGCGGCCGTCGCGGCGCAGCGAGAGGCCGAGGATCATGAAGTCCTGCACCGCGCCGGCGAACACCACGCCGAACAGGATCCACAGCGTGCCGGGCAGGTAGCCCATCTGCGCCGCCAGCACCGGGCCCACCAGCGGGCCGGCGCCCGCGATCGCGGCGAAGTGGTGGCCGAACACCACCCACTTGTCGGTGGGCACGTAGTCCAGGCCGTCGTTGCGCAGCACCGAGGGCGGTGCGCGGCTGGGGTCGAGCTGCAGCACCTGCCACTCGATGAACTTGCCGTAGAAGCGATAGCCGATGGCGAAGATCGCCAGCGCCGCGGCCACCATCCAGATCGCGTTGATCGGCTCGCCGCGGCGGAGCGCCACCACGCCGAGGCACCAGGCGCCGACGATGGCCACGACGACCCAGGCAAGTTTTGCCACCGGGCCGGATTTGACGGTTGCGCTGTTCATGGGGTCTCTCCCGGAAATTCCCGGCAAGGGTTGCGCCGGACGTGGCAGGGGTCAATGCCGCACGGCTTAGCCTTTGGTCGAATGCCGACAGATGCGGCGGGCGGCCATCGCCGGGCCCCGTGCACGGAGACAACACGGGTGCGGCGTACACTGCTTGAACCCTGGCCGCCGGAGTTTCTCATGCGCACGCATCCGCACTCTGCCTTGTTCGTCGCCCTGTTCGCCGCCGTGACCTTGCCGGCGCTGGCCCTGCCGGCGGCGGGCACGGGGCAGTTCAAGGATCTGCTCGACAAGGCCAAGCAGGCCACGCACATGTCGAATACCTCGACGGCCGCCGCGAGCCTGCCGACCAGCGACATCGCCGCCGGCCTCAAGGAGGCGCTGGCCAAGAGCACCACCAGCGCGATCAACAGCCTCGGCCGCGACGGCGGCTTCTGGAACAACAGCAAGGTACGCATTCCGCTGCCGGGAAAGCTTGAAGAGGCCGGCAAGCTCGCACGCAAGCTGGGCCAGGGCGCCAAGGTCGACGCGTTCGAGCTGAGCATGAACCGGGCCGCCGAGAAGGCCGTGCCGCAGGTGGCGCAGATCTTCGGCGACGCGATCCGCAAGATGACGCTGAGCGACGCGCGCGGCATCCTCAGCGGCGGCGACCACGCCGCCACCGACTACTTCCGCCGTGTTGCCGGCCCGGCGCTGACCGCGCGGATCGAGCCGATCGTGGCCAAGGCCACCAACAGCGTGGGCGTCACCCAGAAGTACAAGGCATTCACGTCCGGCAGCGGCGGCGGTGCGCTGGGCGGCGCACTCGGATCGCTGGGCTCGCTCGGATCGCTGGGTGGCCATCACGCCGAGAGCGACAGCAACGGCAGCAGCGGCAGCCCGTTGAATCTGGACGACTACGTCACCCGCAAGACGCTCGACGGCTTGTTCACCACGATCGGCGATCAGGAAAAATCGATCCGAACCAATCCCGCCGCGCGCACCACCGACCTGCTGAAGAAGGTGTTCGGCGGCTGAACGCGCTGTTGAACCCGCTTGCGGGTTCAACAAAATAGGCGCGGCGCCGTTGCTCGGCCTTTTGTGGTTGAAGTCGCTGGATGCTTGCATTGCCCGGCATCGACCCTATTCCAACCGGTAACGCGTCCACCCACGAGGCATCCATGATCCGCGACATCCTGAAGATGGGCGACCCGCGCCTGCTGCGTATCGCACCTCCGGTGCCCGACGCGATGCTCGGCAGCGCCGAATTGGACGCCCTGATCGCCGACATGTTCGACACCATGCACGCCGCCGACGGCGTGGGCCTCGCCGCGCCGCAGATCGGCGTGGACCTGCAACTGGTGATCTTCGGCTTCGAGCATTCCGAGCGCTATCCCGACGCGCCCGAGGTGCCGCAGACCATCCTGCTCAACCCCGTCATCACCCCGCTGTCGCAGGACATGGAGGAGGGCTGGGAAGGCTGCCTCTCGGTGCCCGGCCTGCGCGGCGCAGTGAACCGCTACAGCCTGATCCGCTACCAGGGCGTCGATCCGCACGGCGCGCCCATCGACCGCCGCGCCGATGGCTTCCATGCCCGCGTGGTGCAGCACGAGTGCGACCACCTGATCGGCCGGCTGTATCCCTCGCGCATCACCGACTTCAGCAAGTTCGGTTACACCGAAGTGCTGTTTCCGGGGATGGACGTGGCAGCGGAATAGCGTCGGCTTCCTCGCGTCGCAGTCCGCCACCCAGTGCCGCCAGCGCGAAGCCCAGCACCACCAGGCACACGCCCAGCCAGCCGGCATGTGCCCAGGCCAGACCCGCCACCGCCGAGCCGGCCGCGCCGCCGAGGAAGAACACGCCGGTGTAGATGCCGTTGATGCGGCCACGCGCCTCCGGACGGATCAGGTTCACGTCGCGGCGCCCCAGGGTGATGTCGCCGATGGTGCCGGCGTCCAGCAGGATCGCCGCCAGCACCAGAGGCACCAGCCCCCACGACGAGGCGTGCATCACACCGCCCAGCCACGCCAACCCTGCCGCGAGCACGACGCAGGCGTAAAACGCGCGCTCGGCGATGCGGGCCTTGCCGGCGTCGCCCAGCCGGCCGGCCAGCGGCGCGCTGATCGCGCCGCTCACGCCGACGAGGGCGAACAGCGCGATGCCATCGGCGTCGAGATGGAACGGCGCCAATGCCAGCCGCAGTGCGACCAGCGCCCAGAACGCGCTGAACGCGCCGAAGCAGAGCGCGGCCGAGATCGCGCGCCGGCGCAGCAACGGTTCCTCGCGCCACAAGCGCGCCATCGAGAGCAGCAGCGCGGGATAACTCGTGCGATGCAGCGGCGGCAGACGCGGCATCGAGCGGCTCAGCAGCAGCGTCAGCGCCGCGATGGCCAGCGCCAACACGAGATAGCTGGCGTGCCAGCCCCAGTGGCCGCCGATCACGCTGGCCAGCGGACGGGCCAGCATGATGCCGAGCATCAGGCCGCTGGTGATGTTGCCGATCACGCGGCCGCGTTGCGCTTCGTCCGTCATTGCCGCGGCCATGGGTATCAGCATCTGGATCACCGCAGCGGTGAGCCCGGTCAGCAGGCTCGCGGCGAGGAACGCAGAGGCGGGAATCGGCAGCGCCGCAGCCAGCAGGGCCAGCGCGTTGGCGGCCAACGTGAGCAGCACCAGCCGGCGACTCTCGATGAGGTCGGAGAGCGGCACCAGCAGGAACAGGCCCAGCGCGTAGCCGAGCATCGCCAGCGTGGAGACCAGGCTGACCTCGGCGGGCGCCAGGCCCAGCGAAGCGGCGATCGCGCCCACCAGTGGTTGCGCCGCGTACAGGCCTTGCACGATCACTGCGGTGGCCAGCGCGAACAGCAGCACCGGCGCCCGTGTCATCGGCGCGACGGAAGCGGTCGTCGCGTTCACCGCACGGCCTCCTGATAGGCGGCGAGCAGGGCCGCGTCGTCGAACGAGCCGTGGTGGTGCACCTGCCGCCAGGCGCCGTCGATGCGACGGAACAGCCGGCTGGTGCGGATCGCCGGTTCCAGCCGCAGGCCGTCGCGTTCCAGCGCGCCGCGCTCGCGGCCCACTGCGTAGAACATGTCGCCGGCCTCGTGCAGCGTGTAGTCGTGGAACTCCACGTGCACCCGCGCCTTGCCCTCGAAGATGCGCTGGTACACCGCGCGGATCGCCGGCCAGCCGCGTGCGATGCCGCCCAGCGGGTTGCTCATCGCCACGTCGGCGCCGTCGTGCCAGTTGCGCGCCATCGCCTCGAGGTCGCGGCTGTTGAAGGCGCGGTAGAACGCGCTCAGCGCGGCCAGCGGCGAGGCAGGGTCGAGGTCGGTTTCGTGGCCGTTGATGGCGGTGGGGAGTGGTGCGGACATGGTTGTCTCCGGCTGGGATGGAGGAGCGACGGGGCCATTCTTCGCCTGAAGACGGTTCGGGAGAATAGGCGTTAGCATGGACTGACTATCACGCCAATCGGGAGAATGCCATGGCCAGCCTGGACGACTACCGCGTCTTCGTCGCCATCGTGGAGCAGGGCAACCTCAGTGCAGCCGCGCGCCACCTGCATCGTTCCCTGCAGGCGGTGAGCCGTTCGCTGCAGGGGCTGGAACAGGAGCTGGGCGTGGAGCTGATCCAACGCACCACGCGCCGGGCGCAACCTACGGCGGCGGGGCTGGCCTTCCATGCGCGGATCAAGGCGGCACTGGCCGACATCGACCTGGCCCGCTCGGAACTCGCCGAGCATGGCGCACGCATCGACGGCCGCTTGCGCATCGCCGGCTCCACCCAGTTCAGCGCGCCGCACGTGGTGCCGATGGTGGCGGCGTTCATGGAGCGCTACCCCGATGTGGACGTGGAGCTGGTGGTGGCCGACCAGCATGTCGACCTGCAGCGCGAGAAGCTGGACGTCGCGATCCGCCTCGGCGAACTGGCGGACAGCCGCCTGCATGCGCGCCAGCTCGGCCTGCTGCGGTTGGTGACGGTGGGCGCGCCCGGCTACTTCGCCCGCCATGGCCGCCCGCGCAGTCCGGTCGACCTGCGCGGCCACAGCTGCGTGCTGCGCGACTGCAACAGCGAAGCGCAGCGTTGGCATTACCGCCGCGGCGAGCGCCGGCAGACGGTGGAGGTGCATGGCCGCTTCAGCTCCGGCAACGCCGCGGTATGCAATGCGGCGGTGCTGGCGGGGCAGGGCGTCGGCATCGCCGCGCTGTGGCAGGTGCGTGCCTTGCTCGACCAGGGGCGGCTGGAAACCGTGCTGGACGACTGGCAATTGCCGGGGCAGCCGGTGCACATCGTGTGGCCGCCGGGCAAGCAGTTGCCGGCGCGCACCCGTGCCTTCATCGACTTCGCGGCGGCGCGCTGGACGGCCGAGCCGCCGGGTTGAGGCGGCGCGTCTTGCCTGCCATCCATCGTGCCGCCACCATCGCGCTTCGACACGGCAGGGCAGGCGATATGCGCGAGGCGGTTCATGCGGCGGGGACGAAGGTGATGGGGGCGGGGGATGCGGGCTCCCGCAACCCCGGCATCGACGCGCTGCGCGGCCTGGCGATCGTGCTGGTGGTGTTCAACCATCTCGGCCTGCGCATCCCGCTGGAAAAGACCGCGCTGGCTGGCGTCCTGCCGACGTGGCTGCTGAACCGGCTCAACTGGAACGGCTACGAGGCCGTGTACGTGTTCTTCGTGATCTCCGGCTTCCTGATCGCGGGCAATGCGTTGCGCCGCTGGGGCAGCCTCGCGGCCATCGACGTGCGCGCGTTCTACGCGCGGCGCTTCGCGCGCATCGTGCCCTGCCTGCTGGCCTTGCTGGCAGTGCTGAGCGTGCTGCATCTGCTCGGCCTGCCGGACTACGTGATCCATCGCGCTGGCCAGTCGCTGCCGCGTGCGCTGCTGTCGGCGCTGGGCCTGCACCTGAACTGGTACGAGGCGCGCACCGGCTATCTGCCGGGCAACTGGGACGTGCTGTGGTCGCTGTCGATCGAGGAGGCGTTCTACCTCGGCTTCCCGCTGGCCTGCCTGTTGCTGCGCCGGCGCACGCTGCTGGCGCCGCCACTGGTGCTGCTGGCGTTGTCGCTGCCATGGACGCGCGCGGCGTTGCACGGCAACGAGATCTGGCTGGAGAAGGCTTACCTGCCGGGCATGGCGGCGATCGCCACCGGTGTGCTCGGCGCGTTGCTGGCCGATGCCTGGCAGCCGCCGCGGCGTACCGTGATGCTGTTGGGCTGGCTGGGTGCCGTGGGCCTGGGCGCGGTGCTGCTGGATGGCGGCGCGCTGTGGCACTGGCTGCGCGACGGCTACATGCTGGTGCTCACGTTGTCGTCGCTGTGCCTGCTGCTGTGCTTCCGATGGCGTGCCGAACTCGGGGCGGTGTCGCCGCTGCGCGGCCTCGGCTGGCTGCGGGCCTGGGGGCGGATGAGCTACGAGATCTACCTCACCCACATGTTCGTGGTCTACGCCGTGGTGCGCGCGTACCGTGCCTGGGGCGGCGATCCGGCGCAGGGCTGGCTGTGGTACCTGCCGGCGCTGGGGCTGTGCTGGCTGCTGGGCGCGACGGTGGAACGCTGGTTGTCGGTGCCGTGCGAGCGTTGGCTGCGCTCGCGGCTGGTCGGCGTCGCGCCACGCGGTCGCATGGGCATGCAGCCCGGCTGAGCCGCCTCGCAGATGCCGGTCCCGGCGCGAAAGGCGCGGCGTGGCTGAACGCCGCAGGGCGGGCACGCCTCAAGCATGGGCTGCTTCTGCCGACAGCATGACCGTGGCATTGCAAGAATTTCATCCTTGTGCGGGTACGGTGGCGGGTGCCCGTGAGGGCGCGCGCCCGTCCGCGTGCACGGAACATCCTGCGAAACCGGTGTCTGGCCAACGATCCATCATGAATATGAGCCGCTACGACAAACCGCCATCCGGCAACACCGTGGACTGGAGCAACCCCGAACTCCAGTCGCTGCTCACCCGGTCCGAAAGCTGGAGCCTCGACAACCGCGGCGTGCACGCGCCCGTGGCCTGCGAGGTGCACATCGGCTGGGGTGCCGGTGTCGGCCGGCTCGCCACCCTGGTCTACCAGCGCGAAGGCGTGATGGTAGTCGAGACGCGCTTCGCCATCCCCAAGGGCGAGCACGTGCGCGTGGACCGCGTCCAGGCCGGTGCAATGCGCTCGAGCTGGGGCACCGTGGTGGACGGGCGCGAGGGCTTTCGCGCCGAGGACCGTGCCAACGGCGTCCATGTGCACTGGGTGCACGTGCGCTGAGCTTGCGCATCGGTTGACCTGGATCAGGGGGCTGCGGGCGGGCCCCCTGCATCATGGCGCGCCGGCGCGTGCCGGCGATCCCGACACGGTGCCCACGATGCAGTTCGAACTTTCCGCTTGCCCGCACGACGCCGCCAGCATCGCCGTCGCGATGCGCGCGCTCGACGCCCACGCCACCGTCACGCTGGACGCCGCCCACGGCCGCCTGGAAGTGCTCACCCAAGCAAGCGCCGCGCAAGTGCTGGAGAAGCTGCAGTGGCTGGGTTGCGCGGCGAGGCTGCTGGAGCAGCCGGTGCACATCAGCGGCGGCAGCACCTGCTGCGGATCGTGCGGTTGAACTGAGGCAAGCGCCGGGCCGTACACGGTCGATGGGTCAAAGGTTCCGGATGGCGTGATCGTGTTGCGCGAGGAGCGGGCAGCCGGGGCGACTCCCTGACGCGATGGCATCAACCGCCGCGCAACACCCGTCCGTAAGCATGCACCTCGTCCACCAGCACGCGCACGTGCTCGGGGTCGACCTCCGGCGTGATGCCGTGGCCGAGGTTGAACATGGTCGGGGTCGTTGCCTCGGATCAGCCGCCGCCCAACCCGAAGTTCCATATGGCTTGCAGAGTCAGCATCACGACGGCGATGACTGCCACGCCGCCTCGCACGGGACGGCGCAAGTCGGGCGAGCTGGCGTACATGGTCAAGCCGATGGCGATGGTGCCGGCTTCGAGCAGGAAGTCCGCCCAGGGCGTCGCGTAGAGATGCAGGCCGACCATCGGGCCATGTCGCCATAGCGGCAGTCGGCTGGTGAGGTAGTCGGCGGCGATGTGCGACAACACCAGCAAGCCGGCGCCAAGCGCCAGGCCGGCGCGATGGAAGACCAGTGCGGTAATGACGGCGATGGCGATGGCGGCCACGCATGCGCCGGGCAGCGTGTGCGTGTCCGGTCCGATGCCCAGTCCGGGGATCATGCTGCCGAGCACGTCGTGCAGATCAGGCTCGATGGAGGCGAACAGCAGCCATGCCATGGGCAGCGGCCGTAGCCAGCGGCGTGCGCCCAGCGCGATGGCGTAATGGCCCATATACATCAGCGTGGCCTGCGCGTGAGGTGGCGATGGATCAGGCAGATGATGGCGCCGGGCAGGGCGAAGCCCAGCAGCATCAGCCATTCGAAATGTCCCATGCCTGCCCCCCTCGGTCCCGGTTGCTCAGATACGTGCCGTACCCTCGCCGCGCAATGTCCGCCCGTAGGCATGCACCTCGTCCACCAGCACGCGCACGTGCTCGGGGTCGACTTCCGGCGTGATGCCGTGGCCGAGGTTGAACACGTGGCCGGGATGATTGCCGTAGCTGTCAAGCACGGCACGGGCTTCGCGGCGGATCACCTCGGGGCTTGCGCGCAGGATCGCCGGATCGAGGTTGCCCTGCAGCGCCACCTTGCCGGCCACCGCGCGGCGCGCGTCGGCGAGGTCGATCGTCCAGTCCACGCCCAGCGCGGCGCAACCGGAATCGGCCATCGCCGCGAGGCTGGCGTTGGCGCCCTTGGAGAACAGGATCACCGGCAGTTCGCGTGCATGCGCGTCGTCCTTCAGTTCGGCGACGATCTGCGTCAGGTAGCGCAGCGAGAATTCGCGGAACGGCGCGGGGCCGAGCATGCCGCCCCAGCTGTCGAACACCATCAGCGCCTGTGCGCCGGCCGCGGCCTGGGCGGCGAGATACACTGCCACGCTGCGGGCGAGCACGTCGAGCAGCTGGTGCGCGAGCTTCGGTTCGTTCCAGCACAACGCCTTGAGCCGCGCGAAGTCGCGCGAACCCTGGCCTTCCACCATGTAGCAGGCCAGCGTCCACGGGCTGCCGGCGAAGCCGATCAGCGGCACGCGGCCGGCGAGTTCCTGGCGGATCAGCCGCACCGCATCCGTCACGTAGCGCAGCTCGCCGTCCATGTCGGGCACGGCGAGCCTGGCGATGTCGGCGGCGCTGCGCACCGGGCGCGCGAACTGCGGGCCTTCGCCATGGGCGAAGGACAACCCCAAACCCATCGCGTCGGGGATGGTGAGGATGTCGGAGAACAGGATCGCGGCGTCGAGGTCGAAGCGTTCCAGCGGCTGCAGCGTCACCTCGCAGGCGAACTCGGGGTTCTGCGCCAGTCCCATGAAGCTGCCGGCGCGCTCGCGCGTGGCGCGGTACTCGGGCAGGTAGCGGCCGGCCTGGCGCATCACCCAGATCGGCGTGGTGTCGACGGGTTCGCGCCGCAGCGCGCGCAGGAAGCGATCGTTCTTCAACACTGCAGTCATTTCATCGTCCGTAGGGGCCTTCCAGGCCTTGGGCGAACATCAGGCGGTAGCCGCGCTTGAGCTGGGCGTCGCGCGCCTTCTCGAACGCGGCGATCGCCGCGTCGCGCTCCAGGAACTGCTCGCGGCGCAGCGTGGCCTTGCCGCCCTGCTGGCCGGTCTCGCGGTACAGCGTCCAGCCGCCGAGCAGATCCTGTTCCAGCACGATCTGGACGTAGCGTGGCGGCTCGGCGCTGCCGGGCAGGTTTTGCAGGTAGAGGCGCATGGCGTCCGTGGCGTCGTGCGTGAGCCGGGATCCACAGTTTACAGGCGAGCCGCGGGCTTTGTAGGAGCGCACCCTGTGCGCGAATGCTTTTGCTCCGATTGGCACCAGGGTATTCGCGCACAGGGTGCGCTCCTACGCAGTAGCCTCGCGCAGCACGGCCAGCACGTCGTTTTCGTTCACGCCCGCCACGATCTCGGCCTTGCCGATGCCGCACCACAGGATCAGCCGCAGCGTGCCGGCGGTGTTCTTCTTGTCCAGCCGCATCAGGGCGAGCAACTGTTCGGCGTCCATGCCGGGCGGGATCGCCACGGGCAGGCCGATGCGTACCAGCAGGCGCTGCAGGCGCGCGGTGTCGGCGGCCGCGCTCATGTCCAGCCGCTCGGACAGCCGCGCGGCGAGCAGCATGCCGACGGCCACGCCCTCGCCGTGCAGCAAGGTGGTGTAGCGGCCGGCGGTTTCCAGCGCGTGGCCGAACGTATGGCCGAGGTTGAGCAGGGCGCGCTCGCCCTGTTCGGTCTCGTCGCGCGCCACCACGCCGGCCTTGTACGCCACCTTGCGCGCGATCGCCTCGATCACGGCGGCCTCGTCGCGGGCGGCCAGCGCGTCGGCGTGGGCTTCCAGCCAGGCGAAGAAGGGTTCGTCGCCGATCGCCGCGCCTTTCACCACTTCGGCGAGGCCCGCGCGGTATTCGCGATCGGGCAGGGTGGCCAGCGTATCGATGTCGGCCACCACCGCGCGCGGCTGGTGGAAGGCGCCGACGAGGTTCTTGCCCGCGGGCAGGTTCACACCGGTCTTGCCGCCCACCGAGGAATCCACCATCGCCAGCAAGGTGGTGGGCATCTGGATGAAGTCGATGCCGCGCATCCAGCAGGCCGCGCTGAAGCCGGCGAGGTCGCCCACCACGCCGCCGCCCAGCGCGATCACGCAGGCGTCGCGGGTGGCGCCGAGTTTCGCCAGCGCTTCCAGCACGCGCTCCACGTTCGCGAAGCTCTTGTGCGCCTCGCCGTCGTCGAGCTGGAAGCTGGCCCACGCGAGGCCGGCCAGGCCTTGCGCCACGCGTTCCAGGTACAGCGGCGCCACCGTGGTGTTGCTGACCACCAGCGCATGGCGGCCGCGCAGGCGTGCGCGCCAGCGGGTGCTGTCGCCCAGCAAGCCGCGGCCGATCCAGACCGGGTAGCTGCGCTCGCCGAGGGTGACGTCGATGGTGGTGGGGCTGCTTGCGTTCATGCGGCGGGCGAGGGCGTGGGGAGGGAGTGGCGTTGCCAGTGCCGGTCGATCAGCACGATGGCCTGGGTGCAGATTGCCGCGATGCCGTGGGTGGCGGGCAACGCGAGGTCGGCGGTTTCGCGGTACAGCGGTTCGCGGATCACGGCCATCGCCTCGAGCTGGGTGCGGCGATCCGTGCCGGCCAGCAAGGGGCGCTGGTGATCGTGCGCGAGCCGCTCCAGCTGTTGCTCGACGCCGGCCTGCAGCCACAGCACGTAGCCGCGGGTGGCGAGCAGGGCGCGGTTGTCGGCAGCCAGCACCGCGCCGGCGCCGGTGACCAGCAGCACGTCGTCGCCCGCGCTGAACTCGTCCAGCAGCGCGCTCTCGCGGCGCCGGAAGCCGGCTTCGCCCTCGACGGCGAACACGGTGGCGACATCCGTGCCGGTGCGTCGCTCAATCTCGTGGTCGAGATCCACGAAGGCAAGGCCATAATGCGCGGCGAGGCGTCGGCCGACCGAGGTCTTGCCCGCGCCGGTCGGGCCGATCAGGAACAGGTTGCGCGACGGGTTCATCCCGTCACTTTAGAGCCTGTTCACGATCTCCGCATGGCTCGCGTTACCTTGCCGTGGTCGTCAGGTGGTGGTACGAGGCGCAGCGCTTGCCTGGTTGGCAAGCCAAGCCGCGTGCTGCCGCCTGGCGGCCACGGCAAGGCAACCCGAAGGGCCGGGTCTGTTTGCCCCCATGCCGGCGTCATCACTCGGTCGTGGACGGACGTCCACTTCCTCGTTCTTCCTTGGCCTGCGCGCAAACAGCTCCCGGCGCGGGTCATGCGGAGATCGCGAACAGGCTCTTACAGGTGTTTGGATGGCTGAACGAATCTTGCTGGCCGGTTGCGGCGATCTGGGTTTGCGCGTGGCCGCGCGTCTGCTCGCGCAGGGCGACGAGGTGTGGGCGCTGCGCCGCCGGCCGCCGCCGGGGAGTCCGCCTGGCCTGCGCTGGCTGGGCGCCGATCTCACCGCGCCGCACACCCTGGCTGGCCTGCCCGCCGGCATCACGCGGCTGGTCTACCTGCCCGCGCCGGAGGCGCGCGACAAGGCGGCCTACCGCGCGCTGTTCGTGGACGGCCTGCGCCTGCTGCTGGAAGCGCTGGACGGGCGCGCGCTCCGGCAGGTGCTGCTGGTGTCCTCCAGCGCGGTGTATGGCGAGCACGACGGCGACTGGGTGGACGAGGCCACGCCGCCCGCGCCGCCGGGTTTCAACGGCGCGCTGCTGCTGGAGGCGGAGCAATGGCTGGCCGTGCAGCCCGTGCCCTCCACCGTGCTGCGCCTCGCTGGCCTGTACGGGCCGGGTCGCCTGCAGCTGGTCGAGCGTCTGCGCGCCGGCGCGGTGCGCGTGCCGCGCGAGGCGCCGCACTGGGCCAATCGCATCCATGTGGACGACGCGGCGGCGGCGATCGTGCACCTGCTGCGCCTGCCGTCACCCGCGCCGCTGTACCTGGGCGTGGACGACACACCACTGCCGCTGGACGAGCTGTACGACTTCCTTGCCCAGTTGGTCGACGCGCCCTTGCCCGCCGAGGGGCCGCCGCCGACCGGCGTGGGCAGCAAGCGGCTCAGCAACGCCCGCCTGCGAGCCAGCGGCTGGGTGCCGCGGTGGCCCGACGCACGCGACGGCTACGCGGCGCTGCTGGATACTTGAGCGGTCCGTCTTTCCATCGAGGAGAACCCGCATGGCCAGTTTCCCGATTCCGCACGGCATGGTCACCACCGGCAACGAGCTGCACGGTTACCGCGTCACGCGCACGCTGGGCATCGTGCGCGGCATCACCGTGCGTTCGCGCAGCGTGGTGGGCAACATCGGCGCCGCGCTGCAGACCCTGGTGGGCGGCAACATCACGATCTACACCGAACTCTGCGAGAAGGCGCGCGAAGAGGCGTTCGAGCTGATGCTGCAGCACGCCGCCGCGATGGGCGCGAACGCGGTGGTTGCGATGCGCTACGACGCCAACGACGTGGCCGAGGGCGTCACCGAGGTGCTGAGCTACGGCACGGCGGTGCAGGTGGAGCCGGTGTAACAGGCCGCTGCTGCGGCCTGTTACACGCGATCCACGGATGGATCGCACGCAGGGCAATCGCCACGGCGATTGCCCGGCTCGTCCGGCCCGGCTTTGCTGGGCCGGACGAGCCGGGAAAGTGCAGGAAGCACTTTCCCGGCATCAGGCAAGACGGTTGCTGTATTTCGAGTCAGCCGAACCCTCGCCCCCGACCCCTCTCCCGACGGGAGAGGGGAGCAAAACGTCACGAATGCGTGAGCCCGGTCATGTGCCGGTCGTCGTCGTATTCCACGACGCTGTCGGCGAGCGCGGGCAGGGTGGCCAGTGCATGACGGCTGAGCCGTTCGTAGTGCTGCAGGAAGCGCTCCAGCGTGGCCGCGTCCATCGCCAGCGGCGCATGGCGCGCCAGCAGTTCTTCCTCGGTCTCGCCGCGCCAGCGGCGCACCACGTCCCAGTTCGGCGCCTGCAGCACGATCAGCGCGTCGAACTTGCGCCACAGCGGCTGGTAGCCGCGCAGCTGCTTGTTGACCCAGTGGCGCCAGCTGCCGTCGGCGTCCTCCTCGCGTTCCAGCCGGTTCACCGGCACATCGAGTTCGGACTGCAACTGCGGCCGGAGGCCCAGCGCCCAGCCTTCCACGATGACCAGCCGCGGCGGCCGGACGACGCGCGGCCAGCGCGAGGGCGGCATGCGCGTGTCGCGGCCCTTGTCGAAGCGCGGCCACGTCACCGGCAATTTCTCCGAGGCCTGCGGCAGCGCGGCCAGCACCGAGAGCAGCAGCTCGATCTCGTGCGTGCCCGGCACGCCGCGGGTGCGCAGCAGCGGATGGATCTGCTGGGCGATCAGCTCGCGCTCGCTGCGCGAATAGTAGAAATCGTCCAGCGACAGCACCTCGGTGGGCCAGCCGCGCGCCTCGGCCTGCGCCTTCATCTCGCGCGCCAGCGTGCTCTTGCCGCTGCCCTGCAGGCCGGACAGGCCGATGATGTAGGGCCGCCGCGAGCGGGCGATGCGCCCGGCGTACTGGTCCAGCAGATGGCCGGCCAGCGAGGCGTTTGGCGCCGGCGGATGCGGCTTGGGCATGCTCATCGGCGGGCTTCCGCTTCGGGTGGGCGCAGCCGGCCGTGGACCCGGGCGGGGTGGGGGATTGGGTTAAGATGTGCCGGTTTCATCCGCGACATGATGGCGCGCGCGCGCCACGATTCAAGGGAAAAGTTTCGCCGCCATGCTGAGCCCCGAAATTCTCGACACTTTCCGGCAGTTGCTGGAGGAGGCGAAGGCCTCCGGCGACCCCGAGCCCACCGCGATGAACCTGGCCACGGTGGACACCGACGGCCGCGTCGCCTCGCGCATCGTGCTGCTGAAGGGCGTGGACGAGCGCGGCCTGCGCTTCCACACCAACTACGACAGCGACAAGGGCGGCCAGCTGGCGGCGCATCCGCAGGTGGCGCTGTGCTTCCACTGGAAGCAGCTGCGTCATGGCGTGCAGGTGCGCGTGGAAGGCGTGGCGCGCAAGCTGCAGGCGGAGGAATCCGACGCCTACTTCGCCACCCGGCCGCGCGGCAGCCAGCTCGGCGCCTGGGCCTCGCTGCAGTCGCAGAACCTGCCCAGCCGCCAGAGCTTCGACGAGCGCGTGGCCCGTTACGAGCGCGAGTTCGAAGGCCGCGACGTGCCGCGTCCGCCGCACTGGGGCGGCTACCTGGTCGAGCCGGACACGGTCGAGTTCTGGTACGGCGCCGAGTTCCGCCTGCACGAGCGCGTGCGCTGGAGCCGGCACGGCCAGACCTGGACGCACCGACTGCTGTATCCATGAGGGGAGTCGTGCCATGAGCCGTTCCGTGCCCGCCGAACATGCAGGACAACACGGCTTCACGGTGCACACGCGCGGCCGCGGCTTCACCGAAATCACCAACCAGGTCGCCGACGTGGTGGCCGCCAGCGGCGTGCAGCTCGGCATCGCCCACGTGTTCACCGCGCACACCAGCTGCTCGCTGCTGCTGAGCGAGAACGCCGACCCCACCGTGCGCGAGGATCTCGAACGCTGGCTGGCGCGCGCCGTGCCCGACGGCGACGCGATCTTCCAGCACGACGCCGAAGGCCCCGACGACATGCCCGCCCACGTGCGCGCCGTGCTCACTGGTGTGAGCCTCGTGGTGCCGGTGCATGGCGGCAAACCGCAGCTGGGGACCTGGCAGGGGTTGTTCCTGTGGGAGCATCGTCGCGACCCGCATCAGCGCAGGGTCACGGTGACGGTGTTGGGGCATTGAGCGCGCAGTACTGACGCGGTGGTCGATTCGACACGCGAGGGTTGCGGGTTAACTGTTCGTTTTGTTTGCTTCGTTCGGCCCGTTCACCCCGTTCGTCCTGAGCGTAGCGAAGCGGAGTCGAAGGACTCGCTCGGTGAATTTCTACGCAAGCGACAAAGCGGTTTCGTGCGCCTGCCGGCGCCCGAGCTACTTTCTCTTTGCGTGCCCAAAGAGAAAGTAGCCAAAGAGAAATGGCACCCCGATGGCGCGCCCTCCAGGCATCCTGCCTTCCGGGTACGCGGGCGGGTTACGGGGTTTTTCGACGGGACTCCTGTCCCGGCGAAAAACTGGCCCGCATCCGTGCGGGCCATCCTGCGGACTTTCCTCCACCCACCCGCCGCGCCATAGGGGCCCCGGGTAAAGCAGCGCGCTCCCAGCGCGCACTCGGGCGCAGCCGCTGCGCGGCTGCGAGAGCGCGAAGATTAATTGCCTCCGCCCCATTTAGGGCCATTTAGGGGCGCGCAAGAATGTCTAGAATATTTACAATAGTTTGAGACGCTTTATCTTTACAAAACTGAGGATTTGCGACTTCAAATGTAATTGTGTGCCCGTTTATCGCGGCATCTATGAGAACTGATCCGCCATCCATCACGCCGCACGATATGAAGGCCTTGTCGTAAGGCTCCAGCTTAGCAACGAGTTCCTTCAACTCTGCTAACTTCGTTACGGGCCTCGGTTTGCTCAGCCGTGCCGCTTTTATAGTGATATTGCCGTCATTGTAAGATGAGCTGCTTTCGAACGATTTCTGGGTGTCATGGAAAATTACGGTACCCGCAACCGCCCCAGTCATGTAATCCTGTGTCCACACACGTAGCTCAAAGCCTCCAGCCGCTTCAATCGGAGAAAGTCCGGTTGCGCGCGCGTAGGCATTTGCAGCAACTTCGGCATCCAGCGGCGAAGTGCTGAAAGTCTCGTCCGCGTGAGCGAGCGGAATGAGCGTCAAGAGTAGAACGAGCAGACATCTCATGGGTCAAGTCTCGCTGAGGCCTAGCGCTGGAGTTAAGCGGCGGCGTAGCCGTCCGCCTTGAACGAGTGGTTAGCTGACGCGAGCCCGCTACTTGGGCAGAGACGCGACATAAGGCTTTACTAGCTCCCAGCAGTTGAATGGCGCGACAAATTTTCTCGCTTTTACATCGTCGGCATGAACCTCCGCGCACTTGTACGCGCTGCCGCTTTTTTGAAGAAAAAAGGTCTCGCCAGAATTCGGATCGTTTGTTACTGCGACGATGTTGTAACCGCTCTGTACAAGCTCGAAGAGGGAGAGCTCACTGCTTTTCCATTGACTCGAAGGGAAGTCGTTCGCAAATGCGGAAGTTGTGGAAATAAGTAAACACAGCGCAAATGTGAGGCCTTTCATTGCGAACCCCCTTGTGTTTCAGCTAACGTTTAGTAGACCCCGCATCGGGGCATATGCACTCCATGCTCCATCGCCGAAGTTCCAGCGTCAAGTGAGGGAATCCTGCGTGCTGACAGAGGGTTGGCCAGCTCTTCCTGCTGGCAGCCATGCACATGCTGGCGTGCGTATCGCGCGAAACGAGGTAGATATGTTTTATCGCCTCAAAAGCTCCGATATGCACGCCGCGTCAGTGTCGCGGTGTGTCAGTGCTTTGCTTCTGGCGCGCAGGATGCGCGCTGCTTTTCCGGGGCCTGGGCGGCGGTGAGGTGGGGACGATCAGGCCGCGCAGCGGGCGTTGCCAGGGAAGGCAACGCCTTTTCGCGCGGACAGGAGTCCGCTCGAAAAGCCCGGCACCGCCTCACGGACTTTCCGTCCATGGACGGACGGAAAGCGCCAACCGGGGTGGCCTTCTCTTTTGGTTACTTTTCTCTTGGCCACGCAAGAGAAAAGTAACTCGGGCGCCGGCAGGCGCACGAAACTGCTTTGAAACGTGCGAAACGAGCGAGCAGAGCCCCTCTCCCCCAGCCCCTCTCCCGCAAGCGGGAGAGGGGAGCACATAGGCTCAGCCCACCACCGCCAACCGCATCCCGAGATCCAGCAACGGCGCCGCCACCAAAATCCGCGCCAGCAGCAAACCAATGATCACCACGGTCGGCGAGAAGTCGATCATCCCCACCACCAGCCGCCCCCGCAGCGGCCGCAGCAGCGGATCGACGATCACGCTCAGCAAGCGCTGCAGCGGCTGGCGCTGGTCGGGGGCGAACATGCTCATCAGCGACCAGCCGAACACCAGCACCAGGTAGAACAGCAGGGTGAAGTCGAGCAGCTCGGCCAGCGACAGCACGAGCAGGCCGAGGACGTGTGGCAGCAGCCCCATCAGCGCGAACAGCACCAGGCGCTTCAGCAGCATCGCCAGCCACGCCACCAGCAGGGCGGCGAGGTTGATGCGGCGCCAGTTCGGCAGCACGCGGCGGATCGGCGCCAGCACCGGGTTGGTGTATCGGTAGATGAACTGGCTGAGCGGGTTGTGGAAGTCGGCGCGGCAGGCTTCGGCGGCGGCGCGCAGCAGGAACAGGGTGGCGACGGCGTCGAAGGCGAGTTCGACCAGCAGCGCGAAGGCGTTGAGGAGGTAGCTCACGAATGCGATTCCTGATCCAGGGCGGCGGCGAGTTCCGCGCCGCGGCGGGTGGCGGCGGCGACGGCGCGCGCGGTGATGCGCGGCAGGCCGTCGGCGGCGAAGCTTTCCAGCGCGGCCTGGGTGGTGCCGTTCGGCGAGGTGACGCGGCGGCGCAGTTCGGCGGGGTCTTCGCCGCTTTCGGTGAGCATGCGGCCGGCGCCGAGGCAGGTCTGCGCGGCCAGCGCGCGGGCGGTGTCGCGCGGCAGGCCTTGCGCCACGGCGGCGTCTTCCAGCGCTTCGACCAGGGCAAAGAAGTAGGCGGGGCCGGAGCCGGACAGCGCGGTGACGGTGTCCATCAGCGCCTCGTCGGTGATCCAGCGGGTGAGCCCGGCGGCGGCCAGGATGTGCTGCGCCTGTGCCTTCTGCGCGGGGCTGACCCGTCCGTTCGCGCACAGGCCGGTGGCGCCGGCGCCGATCAGCGCCGGGGTGTTCGGCATGCAGCGCACGATCGGCAGCGCGCCCAGCCAGCGTTCGAGCTGGTCCAGCCGCACGCCGGCGGCGATCGAGATCATCAGCGGTCGCCGCCCCTGCAGGGCGTGGCGCAGTTCGCCGTGCACCTTGGGCATGGCCTGCGGCTTCACCGCCAGCAGGATCACGTCGGCGTCGGCCACCGCGAGCCGGTTCTCGGCGAAGGTGGCCACGCCGAAGTCGCGGCCCAGCCGTTCGCGCGTTTCGGCCAGCGGGTCGGCCACGCGGATGTCGGCGGCCGCATGGCCGGTGGCGAGCAGGCCGCCGATCAGGCTGCGGGCCATGTTGCCGCCGCCGATGAAGGCGATGCGTGTCATGGGGAAAATCCTGGATGGAGGAGACGGCCGCATACCTTACCGGAGGCCGTGCCGCCGTGCGTCGTGGCGGTTTCGGTGACGAAGTGCGCAAACCGCCGCGAAGGCTGGCCGCGCGCCCCGTGCCGCGAGTAGTATCGGCTCGCTGCAAGGGGGAGCCGGATGGCCGGGTCGCATGCGTGCAACGCGCGCGGCGACCGCACCTCGCCTTTCCGCCGCAGCCATCGCCACAGCATCCGACGACGGGTCGAGGGGAACCACAGATGGATATCGCCGAACTGCTTGCCTTCTCGGTGAAGAACAAGGCTTCGGACTTGCACCTGTCCGCCGGCCTGCCGCCGATGATTCGCGTGGACGGCGACGTGCGCCGCATCAACATCCCGCCGCTGGAACACAAGCAGGTGCATTCGCTGGTGTACGACATCATGTCGGACAAGCAGCGGCGCGATTACGAGGAATTCCTGGAGACGGACTTCTCGTTCGAGATCCCGGGCCTGGCGCGTTTCCGCGTCAATGCATTCACCCAGAACCGCGGCGCCGGCGCAGTGTTCCGCACGATTCCCTCCGAGGTGCTCACGCTGGAGGATCTCGGCTGCCCGAAGGTGTTCAAGGAGCTGATCGAGCAGCCGCAGGGCCTGATCCTGGTGACCGGCCCGACCGGCTCGGGCAAGTCCACCACGCTGGCGGCGATGGTCGACCACATCAACAAGAACGAATACGGGCACATGCTCACGATCGAGGACCCGATCGAGTTCGTGCACACCTCGCAGAAGTGCCTGGTCAACCAGCGCGAGGTGCACCGCGACACGCACGGGTTCAACGAGGCGCTGCGCTCGGCGCTGCGCGAAGACCCGGACTTCATCCTGGTGGGCGAGTTGCGCGACCTCGAAACGATCCGCCTCGCGCTGACCGCCGCGGAAACCGGCCACCTGGTGTTCGCCACCGTGCACACCAGCTCGGCGGCCAAGACCATCGACCGCATCATCGACGTGTTCCCCGCCGGCGAGAAGCCGATGGTGCGTTCGATGCTGTCCGAATCGCTGCGCGCGGTGATCTCGCAGTCGCTGCTGAAGAAGACCGGCGGCGGCCGCCTGGCGGCGCACGAGATCATGGTGGCCGTGCCGGCGATCCGCAACCTGATCCGCGAGGACAAGGTGGCGCAGATGTATTCGGCGATCCAGACCGGCCAGCAGTTCGGCATGCAGACCCTGGACCAGTGCCTGCAGGACCTGGTCAAGCGCGGCCAGGTGTCGCGCCAGGAGGCGTATGGTTACGCCAAGAACAAGGATCTGTTCCGCTAGGCGCGGGCAGGCAAGATCACGATACCGCAGCCGTTCCACTGATTCGCGTCTCCCGGAGGAGACCAGACCATGAGCGAATTCGACTTCACCTCCTTCCTCAAGCTGATGGTGCACAAGCAGGCCTCGGACCTGTTCATCACCGCCGGCGTGGCGCCGTCGATGAAGGTGCAGGGGCGCATCGTGCCGATCACGCAGAGCCCGCTGTCGATGCAGCAGTCGCGCGACATGGTGCTCAACGTGATGACGCCCTCGCAGCGCGAGGAGTTCGAGAAGACCCACGAGTGCCAGTTCGCGATCTCCGCGCAGGGCGTGGGCCGTTTCCGCGTGTCGTGCTTCTACCAGCGCAACTGCGTGGGCATGGTGCTGCGTCGGATCGAGTCGAAGATCCCCACCGTCGAGGAACTGAACCTGCCGCCGGTGATCAAGCAGCTGGCGATGACCAAGCGCGGCATCATCGTCTTCGTGGGCGGCACCGGCACCGGCAAATCCACCTCGCTGGCGTCGATGATCGGCTACCGCAACCAGAACTCGACCGGCCACATCATCACGATCGAGGACCCGATCGAATACGTGCACAAGCACGAGGGCTGCATCATCACCCAGCGCGAGATCGGCATCGACACCGACAGCTGGGACAACGCGCTGAAGAACACCCTGCGCCAGGCACCCGACGTGATCATGATCGGCGAGGTGCGCACGCGCGAAACGATGGAGCACGCGATCGCGTTCGCCGAAACCGGCCATCTGGTGCTGTGCACCCTGCACGCGAACAATGCGAACCAGGCGATGGACCGCATCCTGCACTTCTTCCCCGCGGATCGCCGCGAGCAGCTGTTCATGGACCTGTCGCTGAACTTGAAGGGCGTGGTGGCGCAACAGCTGATCCCCACGCCGGACGGCAAGGCGCGCCGCGTGGCGGTGGAGATCCTGCTGGGCACGCCGCTGGTGCAGGACTACATCCGCCAGGGCGAGATCCACAAGCTGAAGGAAGTGATGAAGGAATCCACCCTGCTCGGCATGAAGACTTTCGACCAGAGCCTGGTCGAGCTCTACCACGCCGGCGAGATCAGCTACGAGGACGCGTTGCGCCACGCCGACAGCGCGAACGAGGTGCGCCTGCGCATCAAGCTGGCCCAGGGCGGCGACGCGCACACGCTGTCGCAGGGCCTGGAGGGCGTGGAAGTGGAGCAGACCCGCGGCGGCGACAACTTCGGCGGCGGCTTGCTGCAGCGCTGATTCGCATAAGGAACGCCGGAAGCGGCCCGCTCCTGCAGGTTCATCGAAACGAAGAAGGCGCCCATCGGGCGCCTTCTTCGTTGAGGCCGTGTGGCTTGGCTTATTTCAACGTGGTGTGGCTGGTGATCACCAGGCCGCTGTCGTCCACGTGCGCCTCGGCGTCGATGCTGTCCACGCGCTGCGCCTGGGCTTCCATCGCGGTGAACTGCGCCTTGGAACGGGCGGCGTCGGCGGCGGCCTGGGCGGCCTCGTCGGCGGGCGTGGTGTCGCCGTTGATGGTGGGCTCGTCGCTCTTGCTCATCTCGGCGGCAGCGGCGGCGAGGCTGTCGGACTTCATCTCCATGAACTTCAGCCAGTCCAGGTACATCGCGCCGGAGAGGTGCATGCGCAGCATCTGGCCGGGGCCGCCTGCCGGATCGTGCAGCGTGGCGGCGAGCTTGGCGTCCTCGCCGGCACCGATGCCGAGCGCGAGGGCCTTGTCGCCAGTCGCCAGCCAGGCCGGCTGGCCGAGCATGGTGGCCATGTCCTTCGGCAGCGCCACCGGCGCGCCGCCGGCGGCGGGTTTCAGCTTGGCCAGCGCGGGCACCATCATCTGCCCGGTGGCGAGCAGGCCGCTGGGGTCGCTGGTGCCGAGCACCACGCGGCCGCTGAAGTTCGGCAGGCTGCTGGTCTTGTCCGCGCTCAGGCTGTCGAGTGCGAGGCGCAGGCCGAGCAGGTTGCCGAACGGCGGGAGCGCCGCCTTCGGCATCGCCTCGCCCAGCTTGGCGAAGCCGTCGTTGAGGTCGACCAGCATCGGGCAGGTGAACGGCTTGGCCGCCACCGCATCGGCCTGGGCCGACCAGAACGTGCGCAGCGCGACCACCGGCAACGCGAGGCTGAGGTCGAACGGCGCCGCGCTGCCGCCTCCGAGGCCGGGCAGCTCCACCTTGAGTCCGCTGAAGGCCTTGGCGATGTCGTCGGCCAGCGCCACGTCGAGGCGGCCGTCCTGGTGTTGCGCGTCCAGCCGGGTGTAGCCGAAGCTGATCGACGGCACGCGCGCGGCGATGCGGCTGGCCTCGGGGGCGCAGCTCGGCGAGGTCTTCAGCAGGTTCGCCACCGGCTCGCCGGTCTTCGCGGATTCCGCGCCGGCGTGGGCGTGCTCGATCGCGGCGATCAGCGGGTCGCTGCCGGAAATCACCAGCGGCAGCGAGCGGGTGAGGTCGAGCTGGCCGACCAGCCACTTCGCGTAGCCCTTGTCCTTGGCCAGCGCGGCGAGGCGGCCGTCGTCCTGCAGGCTTTTCGCGGGGCGGTCCAGGCCCAGGGTCTGGCGCAGCAGCGGCGTGGCGGCGTCGGCCGGGAGGATCGCCGCCACCATCTGCTTGCCGACCACGGCGAGCACCAGCTCGGTGCCGGAGGCGGGGAACAACTGCTTGCGGTAGCTCTGCGTGCCGATGGCGGCGGTATCGAGCTGCTTGCCGTAGGCGGTTTCCAGCCGGCCCACGAAGCCCTCGAAAGCCTTCGGGTCGGTCAGTTCGAAGCGCAGCACCGGCGCCATGCCCTCGCCGTAGAGCGCGAAGCGGCCCTTGAGGTCGAAGCCGTTGGCCTGGGCGAAGGCCTCGATGGTCTTGCCCTTGAGTTCGGCGGTGAAGGCGCGCACCAGGCGCGCGGCATCGGGATCGTTGGGCTGCTCGCGCGTGGCGAAGGCTTCCATCTGGGCCACCTGCGAGGGCAGCTGCAGGTCGGCCTGGGCGAGCAGCGCCTGGCGCGTGGCATCGTCCAGCGCCGCCAGGTTGGCGGCTACGTACGGCGTGTCCGCCGGCACGAAGGCCAGCGGCGCGTTCTTGTCCTTGTGTGAACAGGCCGCCAGTGCGACGCAGGCCAGTCCCAGCGCGATGAAGCGCGTCCTCGATTGCATGGTGTTCCCCGATGGTGGATGCCGCTGCGCACAATTATGCCCGCTTTGCGGCTTGCTGCGGTGCAAGACGGACGGCCATCCGGCCGTCCGCGTGATGCGTGTCGCGCCGGTCGTGTCTCGACGGGAGCGGCACTCAGCGCGCCAGCAGCTCGGCCAGCACCGCCATGCGCACGAATACGCCGTTCGCCACCTGTTCGAGGATGCGCGACTGCGCGCCGTCGGCCACCTCGTCGGCGATCTCGATGCCGCGGTTGAGCGGGCCGGGGTGCATCACCAGGCAGCCCTTGGCGGCGCGCGCGAGGCGGCGGTTGTCCAGGCCGTAGCGGCTGAAGTAGGCGGCCTCGTCGGGCAGGTCGGTGGCGGCCATGCGTTCCTTCTGCAGGCGCAGCATGATCGCCACGTTGGCGCCTTCGATCGCGCTGTCGAAATCCTCGGTGAAGCGGCACTGCGGGAACTCGGAGGCCTCCGGCAGCAGCGCGGCGGGCCCGCAGAGGCGGATCTCGCCCGTGCCCAGCGCGGTGAGCGCGTGCACGTCCGAGCGCGCCACGCGCGAATGGCGGATGTCGCCGCAGATCGTCACCACCAGGTTCTCGAAATCCGGCCGGTGCTGGCGGATGGTCAGCGCGTCGAGCAGGCCCTGGGTGGGGTGGGCGCGGTTGCCGTCGCCGGCGTTGATCACCGACACGCCGCTCATCGCGTGGCGCACCAGTTCCTCCGGCGTGCCGGAGACCTTGTGGCGCACCACGATCGCGTCGAGGTGCATGGCCTCCAGCGTGTGCAAGGTGTCGTACAGCGCCTCGCCCTTGGCGGTGGAGGAGAAGCCGATGTCGAAGTTCAGCACGTCGGCGCCGAGCCGGCGCGCGGCCAGCTCGAACGAGGTGCGCGTGCGCGTGGACGGCTCGAAGAACAGGTTGAGCACGGTGCGCCCGGCCAGCGTGTCCAGCTTGCGGGTGCCGTGGGCGCAAGCGTCGCGCACCGCGATGGCGCGATCGAGCAGGCGCTCGATGCTGGCGCGCGGCAGGTGTTCCAGCGTGGTGAGGTGGCGCAGGCGTGTGGTCATGGCGGGGCGGCGGGAGTGGAAAGATCGGAAGTGGGCGCGGGTTCGGCGAGCCAGCGTTCGAGGATCACGGCGGCGGCCACGGCGTCGATCGCCGCTGCATCGCGGCGGCGCTTCAGGCCCGCGGCGCGGGCGGCGGCGAAGCGGCGTGCGGCCTCCCGCGAGCTGTGGCGTTCGTCGACCAGCGCCACCGGCAGGGCATAGCGTTGCTGCAGCGCCGCGGCGAAGCGGCGGGCACGCCGGCTGGCGGGCTGTTCCTCGCCGGCCAGCGTGAGCGGCAGGCCCACGACCAGGGTGTCGGGCAGCCATGCGCCGCGCAGCGCATCCAGTTGCGGCCATTCCGGTTCGCCGTCGCGCACCGCGAGCACGGCGAGCGCGCGGGCGCTGGCGGTGAGCGCATTGCCCACCGCCACGCCGATCAGCTTGCTGCCGACGTCGAAGCCGAAGGCACAACTCATGCGTGGCCCGCGTAGCCGGGAAGCTGCAGCGGGTCGACGCCGACCAGGCCGGCGGCGGCGCTCCAGCGGTCCTCCAGCGGGGTGTCGAACACCACCCGCTCGCAGGCCTCGGCGGTGAGCCAGGCGTTCGCCATCAGTTCCTGTTCCAGCTGGCCGGCATCCCAGCCCGCGTAGCCCAGCGCCATGATCGCCTGGCGCGGACCCTCGCCGGCGGCCATCGCCACCAGGATGTCGCGCGAGGTGGTCACCGACCACGAGGCATTGATGCGGTAGCTGGACTCCCAGTGGCCGGGCTCGCGGTGCAGCACGAAGCCGCGTTCCTGCTGCACCGGGCCGCCGATCAGCACCGGTGCGTCGGCCAGCTCGGGATCGCTGCACTCCAGCTTCATCTGCGCCAGCACGTCGCCGAGGCGGTACTGCGAGAGCTGGTTCACCAGCAGGCCCACCGCGCCTTCCTCGCTGTGCTGGCACAGCAGGGCCACGCCGCGCGAGAACGGCGGCTCGGCCAGCCCGGGCATGGCAATCAGGAAGTGACCGGTGAGGGTGGGCGGTTCGGTGCGGCTCATGCGCCCATTGTAAGCCCGTACCGTGAAGAGTCGGCAGTTGCGTTGCGGTCTATTTGCTCCGCAGCACGCCGCCCGGCAGGAACTGCCAGGTGCGGGTGATGTAGAGCTCGTCCACCTTGGCCTCGGCGGGCAGCGGCGGGAACGGCGCGGCCAGCCGCACGATGCGCTCGGCGGCGGCGTCCAGCAGCGGCTGGCCGGAGCTGCTGATCACGTCGATGCTGTGGATGCTGCCGTCGCGGTTGATGCCCACGGTGAGCAGCAGGTCGCCGTGCAGCTCGCGTCGGCGCGCCTCTTCCGGGTAGTTGAGGTTGCCCACCCGCTGCACGCGGTCGGACCAGCCGCGCATGTAGGCGGCATAGACATACTCTTTCGTGTTGGCCGAGATGTATTTCTTGCGCGGGCGCTTGGCGTAGGCCTGGGTCTGGTGGCGCAGTTCGGCGGCGAGCTGGGCCATCTCCTGCTGGCGGCGCAGCTCCTGCGCGCTGGGCGCGTCCTGCGGCGGCACCTCGGTCTGCGCGGTGTCGCTGGCCACGCTGAAACGGCTCTGGCCGCTGGTGGTGACCATGCGCTGCGGCGTGGCTTCGCGCGGCTGCGGCGTGGCGGCGTCGATGTTCCGCATCGCCGTGCCGGGATCGGGCTTGGGCAGGGCGCCGGAGAACGGCTGCGAGGGCCGCGCCGCGTGCTCGCTCTGGCCGCCGCCGCGGTTGTTCGCCTGGGCCAGGAAATCGGCCTGGTCCGGCGCCTCGCGGTTGGCCACGTTGACCAGGGTGACGTCCAGCGTGGGCAGGCTGGGCGTGGGCTTGGCGAAATGGAAGGTGATGCCCAGCAGCAGCACGCCATGCAGCAGCAGCGAGAACAGCAGGGTCGCGCCGATCGGGTCGGCGGCAGGGCGTGCAGCGGCGGAACTCACGGAGCGCGGCTTCCAGCAGGGCGCTGCTCGAGGGCATCGAACAGCAGGCCCGCGATATTAAGCCCGAATTGCGCATCCAGCTCGCGCGCGCAGGTCGGCGATGTGACGTTGATCTCGGTGAGGTAATCGCCGATCACGTCCAGGCCCACGAAGCGCAGGCCGCGCCGGCGCAGTTCCGGCGCCACCTGGGCGGCGATCCAGCGGTCGCGCTCGCTGAGCGGCACGCCTTCGCCGCGGCCGCCGGCGGCGAGGTTGCCGCGGAACTCGTCGCCCTGCGGGATGCGCGCCAGCGCATAGGGCACCGGCTCGCCGTCGATGAGCAGGATGCGCTTGTCGCCCGCGCTGATCGCCGGGATGAACTTCTGCGCGATCGCGAAGTGCCGGCCCTCGCCGTGCGGGCCGCCGGCCAGCAGGGTCTCCAGCATCGAATTCAGGTTGCTGTCGCCGGCCTTCACGCGGAAGATGCCGCGCCCACCCATGCCGTCCAGCGGCTTCAGCACCGCTTCGCCGTGTTCGGCCACGAAACGGCGCAGCTCGGCCAGATCGCGTGAAACCAGGGTGGGCGCGCAGCATTCGGGGAACTGCAGCGCGAACAGCTTCTCGTTGCAGTCGCGCAGGGCGCGCGGGTCGTTCACCACGTTCACACCGCCGCGCTGGGCCGCCTCCAGCACCATGGTGTCGTAGATGAACTGGGCGTCCACCGGCGGATCCTTGCGCATCAGCACGATGTCCAGCTCGCGCAGGTCGCGCCACTGCGCCTCGCCGAGGCTGAACCAGTCGTGCGCGTCGTCGCGTACCGCGAGCGGGCGCAGCCGCGCCCACGGCGCGCCGTCGCGCAACGCCAGGTCGCCCTGTTCCAGATAGTGCAGCGTGTGGCCGCGGCGCTGCGCCTCCAGCAGCATGGCCAGGCTGGTGTCCTTGGCCGGCTTGATCGCGCCGATGGGGTCCATCAGCACCGCGACCGAGAGGGGCATCGTGATTCTCCGCGAAAGGTCTTGCGGCGCGGAGCGCCGGCGACGGGAAGGACGATGTTCGCCCACGCCGCCGGTCGCGACAAGCCTGCACACCGCCCCTGGCTTGATCGGAGCGCCCCCTGTGCCGCGGAAGGTTCAAGCCTGCCGGTGAAGGTCACATTGCGCGCTCGCGGGGCCCCTCGCGACGCGAATGTTGCTTGACGCGCTGACAGGCAGGCAGTAAACAACGAGGCCTGTGCATCCCGCCGCAGAGCGGGTGTCGCGGATCGCGATGCTTGTCTTGTTTTGTCATGTGCACCGGCGGCATGCTTGTTGCCTGTCTTGGTGGTTGTCCTGGACCCGTTTTTGGGTGACAGGGGGGGAGTAATGAATCTGAACGCGAACGCGAATGGTCTGGCTGGCCTGCGGGTCATGGTGATCGATGACTCCAAGACCATCCGTCGCACGGCAGAGACCTTGCTGAAGAAGGAAGGCTGCGACGTGCTGACTGCGGTGGACGGCTTCGAGGCGCTGGCCAAGATCGCCGACCAGAAGCCCGCCATCATCTTCGTCGACATCATGATGCCGCGGCTGGACGGCTATCAGACCTGCGCGCTGATCAAGAACAACCCGCAGTTCCGCGGCACCCCGGTGATCATGCTGAGTTCCAAGGACGGCCTGTTCGACAAGGCACGCGGCCGCGTCGTGGGCGCGGAGCAGTACCTCACCAAGCCATTCACGCGCGACGAGCTGCTCGGCGCCATCCATCACCATGTCAGTACGGTTCCCAGCCGCTGACCGCAGATTCTCGGGGGAACCTGTGGCCGATATCCTCATCATCGACGACTCGCCGACCGACGTGCGCGTGCTCACCACGCTGCTCGAACGCGCGGGTCATCAAGTCGCCTCCGTCGGCAATGCCGAGGAAGGCATCGAGCGCGTGCGCAGCACGCCGCCCGCGCTGGTCATCATGGACGTCATCATGCCCGGCATGAACGGCTTCCAGGCCACCCGCACGCTCACCCGCGACCCGGCCACGTCCGAGGTGCCGATCGTGATGATCACCACCAAGGCGATGGAGACCGACCGGGTGTGGGGCCTGCGCCAGGGCGCGCGCGCCTTCATCACCAAGCCGGTGAACGAGGGCGAGCTGCTCGCCTGCATCAACCAACTGCTGTCGAGCGCGGCATGAACGCGACCGCCGGCCTCACCCCGTTCGAGATCCTGGCCCGCTACGAGCGGCTGTCGCTGGAGCATGCCTCGGACACCCGCGAGCGGATGGACGCGCCGGGCCTGTGGCGCGGCATCGGCTATCGCGTGGGGCCGCGCATGCTGGTCAGCGAGATCGGCGAGATCAACGAGCTGCTGGCGATGCCGCCGCTCACCGCGGTGCCCGGCACTCGGCCGTGGCTGCTAGGCGTGGCGAACGTGCGTGGCAACCTGATGCCGGTGGTGGATTTCGGCCGTTTCCTGTTCGACGAGCGCACGCCGCAGACCGACCGCGCCCGCCTGCTGGTGGTGCGCCAGGGCGGCGGCAGCGTGGCGCTGCTGGTCGACGAGGTGTTCGGCCAGCGCACGGTGGATGCGGAGCAGCGCCGTGCGGCCGGGCAGGAAGACGATCCGCGGCTGGCGCGTTTCGCCGAGCAGCGGGTGGGCGAGGGGGAGCAGCAGATGGCGATATTCAACATGGGCCGGCTGGTGCGGGCGCCCGATTTCCGCCAGGCCGCGGCCTGATCCCGCGGCGGTCGCATGCAGCAGGTCCGGCGCCGCCAGGGGCCGGAAACTCCAAGATGGCAGGTCCAGGATCCGTCCCCGCCCAGGCTGGCGGGGCCGATCCGGTGAAGTAGACGGACGAGGTGAACATGAGCACTACAGGGGGCGTCGGCAAGGAGCGTGGGAATACCGCACTCATTGTCCTGTTGCTGGTCGCGATCGGCTTCGCGGCACTGGATTTCTGGCAGCTCAACGTGAAGAACGGCGAGGACCGCCAGGCGGTCGCGCTGACCACGCAGATCCAGGTGCTGTCGCAGCAGACCGCGAAATTCGCGCTGGAGTCGTCCGACGGCAACGCCGATTCGTACAAGGAGCTGGAAAGCACCCGCAACGCGATCGACTCGGCGGTGCGCAAGCTGAACAAGGGTGATGCGGCCACCGGCATGCACGCCTATGCCGACAACAACGCCTCACCGGTCGGTCGTGCGGCCAGCGCGCTGGACGGCGCCTGGAAGCAGCTGGACGGCGACATCGGCAAGATCCTCCAGAACAAGGCCGTGGTGCTCGACTCCGGCCAGCGCGCGGCCGCCGTGTCGCAGCAGATGCCGCTGCTCAATTCCAGCATGGACCAGGTGGTCAACATCCTGCAGCAGCGCAACGGCAGTGCCGAGCAGATGCTCGGCACCTCGCGCCAGATGCTGTCGGCCGACCGCATCATCCGCCGCGTGCAGGAAGTGCTGCAGGGCGGCGACAACGCCCAGGCGGCCGCCGACGGCCTGCAGCGCGACGCCCAGCTGTATGGCAGTGTGCTGCAGGGCCTGATCGAGGGCAATCCGGGCAGCGGCGTGCGGCCGATCGGCGACGCCAATGCGCGCAAGATCCTCACCGGCATGCAGGACGACTGGGGCAAGCTGGCCGATCCGCTGGCCAAGCTGGTGTCCGCTTCCGGCAACCTCGCCACAGTGAAGCAGGCCGGCAACAAGGCCTCGCTGGATTCGCAGTCGGTGCTGCTGCGCGCGAACGACCTCGCCGAGCAGATCGGCAAGCTGCCGTTGCGCCGCCTGTTTCCGAACGTGTGGTGGGGCCTGCTGGCCGCGATCGGCGCGGTGGCGTTCGCCCTGCTGCTGGTGGTCAGCCTGGTGCGCGACCAGCGTCGCCGCTTCGCCGAGTCCACCTCGCTCAACCAGCGCAACCAGGAGGCGATCATGCGCCTGCTGGACGAGATGGGCGCGCTGGCCGAAGGCGACCTGACGGTGAAGACCACGGTGACCGAGGAGATCACCGGCGCGATCGCCGACTCGGTGAACTACGCCATTGACGAGTTGCGCACCCTGGTGACCACGATCAACGAGACCTCCGAGCAGGTCTCCTCGTCGGCGCAGGAAACCCAGACCACCGCCCGCCACCTGGCCGACGCGGCCGAGCAGCAGGCGCAGCAGATCAGCACCGCGACCGGCGCGATCAACGAGATCGCCAGCTCGCTGGACCACGTGTCGAAGAACTCCGCCGAGTCGGCCGACGTGGCCGAGCGCTCGGTGCAGATCGCCTCGCACGGCGCCGAGGTGGTGCGCGAGACGATCTCCGGCATGGACTCGATCCGCGACCAGATCCAGGAGACCTCCAAGCGCATCAAACGGCTGGGCGAGTCCTCGCAGGAGATCGGCTCGATCGTGGAACTGATCAACGACATCGCCGAGCAGACCAACATCCTGGCCTTGAACGCGGCAATCCAGGCGGCCTCGGCCGGTGAGGCGGGCCGCGGTTTCGCGGTGGTGGCGGACGAAGTGCAGCGACTGGCCGAACGCTCGACCAGCGCGACCAAGCGTATCGAGACCCTGGTGCAGACGATTCAGTCCGATACCAACGAGGCGGTGAACTCGATGGAGCAGACCACCGCCGAGGTGGTGGCCGGTGCGCGCAAGGCGGAGGACGCCGGCAGCGCACTGGGCGACATCGAGCGCGTCTCGCACGATCTGTCGGCGCTGATTCAGAACATCTCCAGCGCGGCGCGCCAGCAGTCGGCGGCGGCGACGGACATTTCGCAATCGATGAACGCGATCCGGGAAATCACCTCGCAGACCTCGCAGGGCGCCAGCCGCACAGCCGACTCGATCGGTACGCTGGCGCAGCTGGCCAGCGATCTGCGGCGTTCGGTGGCGCACTTCAAGCTGCCGGGATGATGGGACAGAGCCTGTTTATGATCTCCAAGCGCCCCGCGTTGTCATCGAGTGGCCGTCAGGTGGTGGCGCGTGGCGCAGCGCCTGACTGGCGGTCAGGTCAAGCCGCGCGCCACCACCTGACGGCCACTCGATGGCAACCCGCAGGGCCGAGTCTGTTTGCCCGCATTCCTGCGTCATCACTCGGTCGTGGACGGACGTCCACTTCCTCGTTCTTCCTTGGCCTGCGCGCAAACAGTTCTCGGCGCGGGGTGCTTGGAGATCATAAACAGGCTCTTACTGACTGGGGCAGTCTCGATGGTGGCGCGGCCCCGTGCCGCGCAACCGCTGAGGGAAGTGCATGAGACTTCAAGACCACATCGATTTCACCACACTGCAGTGGGTTCGTCCCGAGCTGGAACAGACGCTGGCGGATGCTCGCGAAGCGCTGGAATCCTACGTCGACAACCCGGCCAGCGACGAAGCCATGCGCGCCTGCGCGAGCGGCCTGCACCAGGTGCAGGGCACGCTGCGGATGGTCGAGTTGCCCGGCCCAGCGATGGTGGCGTCGGAAATGGAAGCGCTGGCGATCGCGCTGCTGGAAGGGCATGTCGCGCAGCGCGAGGAAGCCTATACCGCGCTGATGCGCGGCATGATGCAGCTGCCCGACTACCTGGAACGCCTCGCCGGCGGCCACCGCGACGTGCCGGTGGTGCTGCTGCCGCTGTTGAACGACCTGCGCGCCAGCCGTGGCCAGGAGGCCCTGCCCGAATCGGCGCTGTTCCGCCCCAACCTCGACGCCTTCCTGCCCACCCAGGCGCCCGCCGCGATGAGCGAGGCGCAGGCCGAGGCACGCCGCGGCGAGCTGGTCGAGCTGCGCCTGCAGTTCCAGCAGCACATGCTTGCCTGGTTCCGCGGCCAGTCGCAGGCGCAGCCGCTGGCCGGCATGCGCAAGGCGCTGCTGGCGATCGCCGCGCGCTGCTTCCACGTACATGGCCGGCGCCTGTGGTGGATCGCCGCCGGCGTGGTGGAAGGACTCGAGCGCGGCATGCTCGCGGCGCATGTGGCCGAACTGCGCCAGCTGATCGGCAAGGCCGACCGGCACATCCGCCAGCTGATCGAGCAGGGCGAGGACGGCCTGCGCGGCGGCGAGGCCGACGAGCTGTGCAACCGCCTGCTCTACATCGTGGCGCAGTCGCGCCAGCACAGCCCGCACATGGAGCTGCTGCGCCGCACGTATGCGCTGGACAACCTGCTGCCCGATGCCGAAGAACTGGAACATGCCCGCGGCTCGATGGCGGGGCACAACCGCGCCCTGCTCGATTCGGTGGCCAAGGCGCTGAAGGACGACCTGCTGCGCGTGAAGGAAGCGCTCGACCTGTTCCAGCGCCAGCCCGGCGCCGATGCGGCCTCGCTGGAGCCGCAGTGCGAACTGCTCGGCCGCGTGGGCGACACCCTGGGCATGCTGGCGCTGTCGGTGCCGCGCCGGGTGATCGAGGAACAGCGGCGCGTGCTCGACGAGATCGTCAACAAGCTGCGCCCCGTCGACGAGGACATCCTGCTCGACGTGGCCGGCGCGCTGCTGTACGTGGAAGCCTCGCTGGACGACCACATCGAGAGCCTGGGCGCGGGTGAGGAGCCGCACGACGGCACCGTCGCGCCGGGGCTGCCGCGCAGCGAGGCGCAGGGCATCCTCAGCACGGTGATGCAGGAGGCGATCCGCAACACCGAAAAGGTGAAGGAGGCGATCGTCGCCTTCGTCGAATCCGGCTGGGAGCACGCCGGACTGGCCGCCGCACCGGCCCAGATGAGCGAGGTCGCCGGCGCCGCGCGCATGCTGTCCGCCGAGCGTCCGGCCGAGTTGGCCGAGGGCATCGGCCGCTTCATCCACAACGAATTGCTGGCCGACCGCCGCGTGCCCAGCAGCACGCAGATGGATCACCTGGCCGACGCGCTGGCCGCGCTGGAGTACTACCTGGAGGCGGCGCGCGAGCATCGCGGTGGCCTAGCGCACATCATCGACGTGGCCGAGCACAGCCTCGGCCAGCTCGGCTACTGGCCGCTGCCGGCCGAGCGGCCGCTGTCGGCCGTGGAGGTCGACGCGCCGGCGGCCGAGGCGCAGGGCCGCGGCGAGGACACCTTGTCCGAGTCGGTGAGCCTGTATCCCGGCAGCGATGCCAGCCAGCTGTTCGTCGCGCCGGAAGTGCCGCGCGAGGCGCCGGCGCATGATGTCGAGGGTTTGCGCTATGCGCAGACCGAAGCCACCGCACCCCCGATGGCTGGCGACGACGCCGACTGGATCGAGATCGAGGAAGAGATCGAGGAGCAGGTGCCGGCGAACGCCGCGCAGGCCGGCGCGTTCCGTTTCGACCACCAGGCCGAAGGCATCGACGACGACATCCGCGAGATCTTCCTGGAAGAGATGCAGGAGGAGATCGACAACCTGCGCAGCGCCGAAGGCAGCTGGCTGGCCGATCCCGCGCGGTTCGACGAGCTGACCCCGATCCGCCGCTCCTTCCACACGCTCAAGGGCTCCGGCCGGCTGGTCGGCATCCCCGCGCTGGGCGAATTCGCCTGGCGGGTGGAGGACATGCTCAACCGCGTGCTCGATCACACGATCGAGCCGCACGCAGGCGTGCAGGCGCTGGTGCGCCGCGCCATCGATGCGCTGCCGCAGCTGCTGGCCTCGCTGAAGGGCGAAGGCGCGCCGCATGCGCCGGTCGAGGCGATCCAGCAGACCGCCAGCCGGCTCGCCGGCGGCGACGCGTCCGCACGGATCGAGGACCATGCGCCGACCGCGATGGAAACCGTGCGCCGCACCGTGCGCCGCCGGGTGCCGCGCCTCGACGCCGCCGCTGCGGCGATTCCGGCCGCCGGTCTCACCGACACGCACAGCATCCCGGCCCCGGAACCGGCCGAGCCGCCGGTGTCGCTGGCGATCTCGCCGCTGCCCTCGGTCGACCCGGTGTTGCTGGAGATCCTGCGCAGCGAGGTCGCGCAATACCTGCAGGCCATCCGCACCGCGATCCAACGCAGCAGCGGCGAATTGCCGGTGGGCGAGGACCTGCTGCGCGCCGTGCATACTCTGCATGGCGCGATCGCGATGGTCGAGATTCCGCTGCTCACCCAGCTGCTCTCACCGCTGGAGAGCCTGCTCAAGCGCGTGCGCGGCGTCGGACAGGCGCTGCCGGTGGAGGGCGTGCGCCTGCTCGACCGCTCGGCCGACGTGGTCGACCACGTGATGGCCCAGTTCGACGTGGCCACGCCGCAGCTGCCGAACGTCGACCTGCTCACCACCCAACTGGTCGAGTTGCGCGACCGCTATCCGGAGTCGCAGGTGGCGCATGTGGGCGCCGAAATCCACGCGGAGGCGGCGCCGTCGCCAGTCGATTTCGCGGCACTCGCCGACGCCACGGACGAGCCAGAGACGCCTGCCGCTGCGGAGCACGCGGCACCGGCGCCGCTGCCGGAGGATGGCGCGCACGACGACTACGCCAGCGAGCTGATGGCTGCGCTCGGCGCCTTCGAACCGCAGGCGCCGAGCCAGACCGAACGCGAAGCCGCCGAGCGTGCCGACGCCGAGCGCCTCGCGGCCGAGCATGCCGAAGCCGAACGCGCCGAAGCCGAGCAGCGTGCCCGCGCCGCCGCCGCCGAACAGGAAGCGGCCGAACGCGCCGCCGCCGAGCAGGCGGCACAGGCGAAGGTCGAACAGGAACGCCTCGAACAGGAGCGTGCCGAGCAGGCGCGACTGGCGCAGGAGCGCGCCGCCCGCGAAGCGGCCGAGGCGCAGATGCGCGCGGCGGCGGAAAAGGCCGCGGCGGAACAACGTGCCGCGGAACAGGCCCGGCTGGATGCGGAACGCGAGGCCGAGGCCGCTCACGCCGCCGCAGTCGATCGTGCGGCACCCGTCGCCGCCGTGGCGGCCGCCGACACGGGCTTGCCGATCGACGCCGACCTGCTCGAAGTCTTCGTCGAGGAGGCGCGCGAGATCCTCGACCACGCCGACGGTGTGCTGGCGCAGTGGCATGCGGAGCCGGCCGCGGCCGGACATCTGCCCGAACTGCAGCGCGACCTGCACACGCTCAAGGGCGGTGCGCGCATCGCCGGCCTGATGCCGGTGGGCGACCTGGCCCACGCCATCGAGACGCTGCTGGAGAAGCCGGTGGCCGATGCCGCCCAGGCGATCCCGCTGATCGGCGTGCTGGAGACCAGTTTCGACCAGTTGCACACCATGGTGCAGCAGGTGTCGCAGGGGCAGGCGCCGACTTATCCGCAGTCCACGATCGACCATCTGCTGGCGCTGGCCGGCGAGCAGCAGTTCGCCGACGACGCGGCGCTGGCCGCCCGGGTGGCGCCGCCGGCGCAGCCGGCCATGCCGCTGCCCGAATTGCTGCCCGCGGAAGCGGGCGTCGACGCGCCTTCCGCGCAGGAGCAGATCCGCGTCCGCGCCGAACTGCTCGACAACCTGGTGAACCATGCCGGCGAGGTGGCGATCTATCGCTCGCGCCTGGAACAGCAGGTGTCCGGCTACCGCTTCAACCTGGTCGAGCTGGACCAGACCGTGCAGCGCCTGCGCAGCCAGCTGCGCATGCTGGAAATCGAGACCGAGGCGCAGATCATCGCGCGCTTCCAGCGCGAGCACCGCGAGGCCGGCAGCGCCACCGTGTTCGATCCGCTCGAGCTCGACCGCTTCTCGCAGCTGCAGCAGTACTCGCGTGCGCTGGCCGAGTCGGTATCCGACCTGGTGTCGATCCAGGGCATGCTGGACGAGCTGACCCGCCAGGCCGAGAACCTGCTGGTGCAACAGTCGCGCGTCAGCACCGAGCTGCAGGAAGGCCTGCTGCGCACGCGCATGCTGCCGTTCGACACCATGGTGCCGAACCTGCGCCGCACCCTGCGCCAGGCCGCGCAGGAGGAAGGCAAGAGCGCCCAGCTGTACGTGGACGGCGCCCACGGCGAAATGGACCGCAACCTGCTCGACCGCATCAAGGCGCCGTTCGAGCACATGCTGCGCAACGCCGTGGCGCATGGCATCGAATCGCCGGCCCAGCGCCGCAAGGCGGGCAAGCCGGCCGAGGGCGCGGTGCGCATCCGCGTGGCGCGCGAGGCCACCGAGGTGGTGGTGCGCGTCAGCGACGACGGCCGCGGCCTCGACCGCGAGGCCGTGCGCAAGCGCGGCGTGGAGCGCGGCCTGATCCGCGCCGACGCGCGCCTCAGCGACGACCAGCTGCTCGCGCTGATCACCCAGCCGGGCTTCTCCACCGCCAGCACGATCACCCAGCTCGCCGGCCGCGGCGTGGGCATGGACGTGGTGGCGAACGAGATCAAGCAGCTGGGCGGTTCGCTCGCCATCGAGTCGCAACCGGGGCAGGGCACCACCTTCGTGCTGCGCCTGCCGTTCACCCTCGCGGTGACCCAGGCGATCCTGGTGCGCATCGGCGAGAGCACCTTCGCGATCCCGATGACCTCGGTGCAGGGTGTGGCGCGGATCGGCCCCGACGAGCTGGCTGCCAAGCTGGCCGAGCACGAACCGGCGTTCGGCTACAACGGCGAGCAGTACGGCATCCACGACCTGGCCGAGCTGCTGGGCCTGCCGCCCGGCGCGGTGCCGGAGGGCGAGCAACCGCCGTTGCTGCTCACCCGCGCCGGCGACCTGCGCGCGGCGATCCGCATCGACGCGGTGCTGGGCTCGCGCGAGATCGTGGTGAAGTCGGTCGGCCCGCAGGTGAGTTCGGTGCCCGGCGTGCTGGGCGCCACCATCATGGGCGACGGCTCGGTGCTGGTGATTCTCGATCTGGCGCCGCTGGTCCGCCACGGCGTCGTGCGGCGCGAGCAGCGCCTGGCCGAAGGCCTCAACGCGGTCGAACTGCCGACCATCGAGGAGCTGCGCACGCGTCCGCTGGTGATGGTGGTGGACGATTCGATCACCATGCGCAAGGTCACCGGCCGCGTGCTGGAGCGCCACGAATACGAGGTGGGCACCGCGAAGGACGGCGTCGACGCGCTGGAGAAACTGCACGAGCGCGTGCCCGACCTGATGCTGCTGGACATCGAGATGCCGCGCATGGACGGCTACGAGCTGGCCACCCACATGAAGGCCGACCCGCGCCTGCGTGACATACCGATCATCATGATCACCTCGCGTACCGGCGAGAAGCATCGCCAGCGCGCGTTCGACATCGGCGTGGACCGTTACCTCGGCAAGCCGTACCAGGAAGCCGAACTGCTGACGCAGATCGGCGAGGTGCTGGAGCAGCACGCCATGGCACTGCTTGCACGGGAGCCGCACCATGCTTGAAGCGCGGCCCGCGGTGGCGCTGCTGTTCGACGATGCCGAGCTGGGTGGCCACCTGCACCAGGTACTGCAGGAACACGGTGTGCGGATCGTGCATGAGGGCACCGTCGCGGGTTTCGATGCCGCCTTGCTGAGGCAGCTCGATCCCGACGTGCTGGTGGTGAACCTCGACGAAGAGGACGACGCGGCCTTCGATCGCCTGGTCGAGATGATCGATGGCGAGCGGCCGAGCCTGGTATTCAACGACGCCCGCGCCAGCCGTGCGCTGAGCGGCTGGGACCGTGCGCGCTGGGCCCGCCACCTGGCGGTCAAGGTACTGGCCAGCGGCGACGTGGACCCGCCGCGGCCACCGGATGCACTGGCGCTGGAGACGGCACCGGTGGCGGTTGCCGCGGCGGCCGTCGCTCCGCTCGCGACGCAGTCGGTCGAGCCTGAGCCCGTGCCCGGGTTCGAATCGGCCAGCCACGCAGCGGCCATGCCGGAAGCGGCCGTGCCGGACCGGCCGGAGCTGGTCGAGTCGCCGTTGCACGATGACGCACACGAGGCACAGAGCCGCGCCGCATCGGAAGATCTGGAGGCCGAACTGGCCGCCTTGCTCGCCGCCGACGAACCGTTGCCGGACGAGGACGCCGCGCCGTCCGCGCCACGTCAGGAACTGCCGCTGCACGACGGCGATTTCAGCTACGCCATGTCCCTGGACGACGAGCTGCCCGAGGTGCCGGTCGAGGCCGCGGCGCCGGTGGTGGCGGCGAAGGCACCAGCCGCCCCGGCAAGCTGGGCGCTGGTCGACGACGATGCCGCCGGGCACGCCGATCCTGTGCCTGCGGACACCGGGGATTTCGGCATCGAGAAGATGAGCGCCGCCGATTTCCTCGCGCCGGACGTCGAACCGGCGGCCGCGGAGTTCCAGCCGACGATGAGCCTGGAACTGGTGTCGATGGAAGAGGCGGTGGCGCCGCAGGCGTGGGAGCCGAACGAAATGCTGCTGGACGAACTCGGCAGCGTGCCCGGTCGCGTGGTGCTGCTGGGGGCCGCCACCGATGGCCTGGATGCGGTATGCGATTTCCTGGCGACCCTGCCTGCCTCCGCGCGGCACACCATCCTGCTGACCCAGCATTTCGGCGGCCAGCCGGTTGCCGCCGTGCTGCAGCTGCTGACCACCCATTCCAGCCTGCCGGTGCGGTTGGCCGCGCACGGCAGCCGCGCGCGCAGCGGCGAAGTGCTGCTGGTGCCGGCCGAGGGCCAGGTGCAGCTGCGCCGCGATGGCAGCGTCGAGCTGCGCAACCATGACGGCGCGCAGGAGTCGTCGATCGACGCCAGCTTCACCATGGCGGCGAACGTGTTCGGGTGTGACGCGCTGGGCATCGTGTTCGCCGGCAACTCCACCGATGCGGTGGCCGGTGCGCAGGCGATCCACGACCGCGGCGGCCAGGTCTGGGTGGAGTCGGCCGACGGCGAGCATTACGCCGACATGGTCAGCGGCATCTTCGCCGAACGGCTGGTGAGCTATTCCGGAACGCTGCACGAACTGGCGGCGCACCTGATCGAGGTCTATCCATGAGCGACACATTGCTGCCCCGCGAAATCCGCTGCGTACTGGTGCCGGCTGGCAGCCTGCGCCTGCTGCTGCCCAATACCACCGTGGCCGAGGTGATCACCCAGCCCGCCCACGAAACGGTGGAAGGCGCGCCCGACTGGCTGGTCGGGCGCATCACTTGGCGCGGCTGGCGCGTGCCGCTGGTCTCGTTCGCCCGACTCGCTGGCGCGGGCGAGGGCGACGCCGAGCTGACCGTGCGCGTGGCCGTGCTGAAGGCGCTGGGCGGCCATCCGAAACTGCCCTTCGTCGCCGTGCTCACCCAGGGCTTTCCGCGCCTGACCACGTTGAACGCCGAGCTGATCATTCCCACCCACGACGGCAACGCGCTGCCGCCGGGCGTACGCGCCCAGGTGCTGGTGCGCGACGACGTGGCGGTGATCCCCGACCTCGAAGGCATCGAGGCCGAGCTGGTGCAGTTGCTGGGGCTGGACGGGCCGGACGAACCGGCGACGCTGGACGGCGCGGCGTGACTTCACCTCTTTCGTGGCGCACCTCGTGTGCAACGGGCAGGAGTGAGTGAAGAGGAGTGAGTAGATAGAGAAAGCATGCGCGGCGGTGCGTGCCCTGCTCTTCTCTCACTTCTCACTCCTCTTCACTCACTTCATGCTTTCGCGCACAGGGTGCGTTCCTACGCGAGATCCCCGTGCAGCGCCTGCAACGCGGCCAGTGCCGCGAGCCCGGCGGTCTCGGTGCGCAGGATGCGCGGGCCCAGCCGCAGGCCGTGGAAACCGGCCTCATGCAGCAGGGCGATGTCGCGTTCGCCCAGGCCGCCTTCCGGCCCCACCGCGAGCAAGGCGCCGGCATCGCCCGGGCGCAGTTCCCGCGCCGACGATTCCGCCTCGGGCAGCAGGGCCAGCCGCAGCCCGCCTTCGTCGGCCAGTGTCGCCAGCCAGGCCGGCAACGCCTGCGCAGGGAGGATCTCGGGCAGGCTGGCGCGGCCGCATTGCTCGCAGGCACTGGCCGCCACCGCGCGCCAGTGCGCCAGGCGCTTCTCCGCGCGGGCGGGATCGAGCTTCACCTCCGAGCGTTCGGTGAGCAGGGGCACGATGCGCGCCACGCCCAGCTCGGTGGCCTTCTGCACGATCAAGTCCATCTTCTCGCCGCGCGCCACGCCTTGCGCCAGGGTCAGTCGCAGCGGGGATTCGCGCGCCACGGCCTGCCGCTCCAGCAGCTGCACCCGCACCTCGCGCTTGTCGACGCTGCGGATCGTGGCGGCGTAGTCGGCGCCGTCGCCGTTGAACAAGGTCAGCGGATCGCCTGGCGCGAGACGCAGCACCCGGGCCACGTGCTCGCCGGCCTGTGCCGGCAAGGCGACTTCCGCGCCGGTGGCGAGCGGCAGGTCGACATGGATGCGGATCGTGCGCATGCGGATGGCTTCGCGACAAAGCGCAAGCATAATCGAGCCGATGCGCAGGCTGAACGCCGGCGCGCCGCAAGGACGGCGGCGCTTGCCTGCCGCCGGAGGCGGGTACAGGATGAGCAGGTCACGGAGCGGCAGGAGGCAACCGCCATGCTCAAGACCACCATCCTTTCGTTGTCGGCGCTGCTCGGTCTCGGCCTCGGGGCAGCCGCGGCGGCGCAAACGGCACCGTCCGCGTCGCTCGCACCGCATGCCGTGTCGACGGCCGCGGCCACACCATCCACGCTGCAGCAGCATCCGCTGATCAAGCCGGGCGACCGCAACTGCCTCCGCGACACCGGCAGCCTGATCCCCCCGAAGAAGGGCCAGTGCCTGCAGGGTGCGTTCGGGCGCAGCTACAGCGCGAAGGAACTGCGCAGCACCGGCCAGCCGAATACCGCCGACGCCCTGCGCATGCTGGATCCGGCGATCCACTGATCGCCGCCGTCGAAGCGCCTTGGCGGTTCAGTCCGCCACGGCGCGCGCGACGCCCGCCGTCGCCACCGCCACCAGGTGGTCGAGTTCCGCCTCGCTCGTCACGTAGGGCGGCATGAAATAGACCACGTTGCCCAGCGGGCGCAGCAAGGCTTCGTGCTGCAGGCCGTGCAGGTAGACGCGCAGGCCGCGGCGATCCTCGGCAGGGAAGGGGCGGCGCGTGGCCTTGTCGGCCACCAGCTCCACCGCGGCGATCATGCCGGTCTGGCGCACCTCGGCCACGTGCGGATGCTCGCGCAGCGGCTCCAGCCGCCGCGCGAGGTGGGCGGCCAGCGCACGGTTGCGTTCCAGCACCGGCTCGTCGCGGAAAATCGCCAGCGTGGCCAGCGCCGCGCTGCAGGCCAGCGGATTGCCGGTGTAGCTGTGCGAATGCAGGAAGGCCTTGCCAGTGTTGTATTCGGCGTAGAAGGCCTCGTACATCGCATTCGTGGTGAGCACCGCCGACAGTGGCAGGGTGCCGCCGGTGAGGCCTTTCGAGAGGCACATGAAGTCCGGTGACACATTGGCCTGCTCGCAGGCGAACAGCGTGCCGGTGCGGCCGAAGCCCACCGCAATCTCGTCGGCGATGAAGTGCACCGCGTATTCGTCGCACAGCCGGCGCAGGCCGGCGAGGTAATCCGGGTGGTACATGCGCATGCCGCCCGCGCATTGCACCAGCGGCTCCACGATCACCGCGCAGGTCTCGTGGGCGTGGCGCTCCAGCAGCGCGCGCAGTTCGACCAGCCGGCGCGCGGCGACCTGCGCCGGCGATTCGCCCGGTTCGCCTTCGTAGGCGTCGGGCGAGGGTGCGAGGATGGGCGTCAGCAGCAACGGCGCATAGGTCTTGCGGTACAGCGCCACGTCGCTCACCGACAGCGCGCCCAAGGTCTCGCCGTGGTAGCTGCCGGTGAGCGCGATGAAACGGGTCTTCCCGCCGTGGCCCTGGTTGAGCCCGCTCTTGTTCAGCCAGTAGTGGAAGCTCATCTTCAGCGCCACCTCGACCGCCGCCGAACCGTTGTCGGCGAAGAACACCTTGTCCAGTCCCGGCGGCGTGATGCGCACCAGTTCCTCGGCCAGTTCGATCGCCGGCGGGTGGGTGAAGCCGGCGAAGATCACGTGCTCCAGCGTCCTTGCCTGCTCCGCCAGCGCGGCGGCGATGCGTGGGTTCGCGTGGCCGAACAGATTGGTCCACCACGAACTGATGCCGTCGAGGTAGCGTCGTCCTTCGGCGTCGTAGAGCCACGCGCCTTCGCCGCGCACGATCGGTACGAGCGGGATCGTCTCGTGGTCGCGCATCTGGGTGCAGGGATGCCAGATATGCTTGAGGTCCCGCGCGGCGAGCGCGGCATTGCGGTCGATGAGTTTCGTCATCCGGGTATGATCGTTCCGAGTAGACGAGCACTCAAGCGCGCGGGACCCGTCCGGAAAATGCGTTTGAAAACCCTGAAGAAAACCCTGGCGGCCGTGGCCGTGCTGTTGCTGGCCGCCACGGTCCTGCTGTGGTGGCTGCCCGCGCGCTGGGCGTTGCCGCTGCTGCAACCGTCGTTGCACGGCCTGCGCCTGCAGCAAGTGGACGGCAGCGTGTGGAATGGTCGCGCGGAGCAGGTGCTGGCACCGGACGGCCGGGACCTGGGCCGGCTGCAGTGGCAGCTGTCACATCGCGCCCTGCTCGGGCGGGTCGAGGTTCAGCTCGACTTCGACGGTCCGCAGTTCGACTTCCACGGCCAGCTGCGGAAATTGTCGGCGGCCCAGGTCGTCTGGAGTGGCGTGCAGGCCCGGGTGAATCTCGCCGCACTGACCGACCCACGCCTGCGCCTGCCGTTGGGCCAGCCGCAGGGCGAGCTCGACTTGAACGCGGAACATGCGCTGCTGCAGGGCGGCTGGCCGATGCAGTTGCAGGCCGTGCTGCACTGGCGACACGCTGCGCTGCGCACACCGGGCGGTGAAGTGGTGCTGGGCGATTGGGATGGCCAACTCGACGCGCAGAACGGCGTGATCCATGCACAATGGCAGGACGACGGCCAAGGCCCGCTGCGCACCACCGGCGAGTTGCAACTGAGCCCGCTGGGCTGGCGCCTCACGGCCGAGCTGCAAGCGCGGCACGATGATCCGATCTTGAGGCACTGGCTCGCTGCGCTGGGCAGGCCCGGTGCCGACGGCACGGTACACGTCGAACACCGCGGCGGATTGGCCGCATCCACCTTAGGGAACACCGCACGATGAAACCCGAACTCGCCGCGACCGCCCTGGCCGCCGCCCGCGAAGCCGCCGCCGCCGCCGCCGAGGTGATCCTGCATTACTGGAAGCGCGGCGTGGCGGTGGAGATCAAGGGCGACGCCACGCCGGTCACGGTGGCCGACCGCGAGGCCGAGCAGGCGATCCGCAGGATCCTCGCGGCGGCCTTGCCCGAGGCATCGATCTACGGCGAGGAATATGGACTGGATGGTGGACGCGACGGCTTGCTGTGGCTGGTCGATCCGCTGGACGGCACCAAGAGCTTCGTGCGGCGCACGCCGTTCTTTTCCACCCAGATCGCGTTGATGGATCGCGGCGAGCTGGTGCTGGGGGTGTCCAGCGCGCCGGTCTACGGCGAGACGATGTGGGCGAGCCAAGGCGACGGTGCGTGGTTCGAGGGCGAGCGCGTGCGCGTGGCCGATACCGCCGATTTCGCGCAGGCGTCGATCTCCACCGGCAACGTCAAGACGCTCACCGGCGATGCGCGCTGGGGCGCGCTGGGCGCGATGATCCGCGACTCCAACCGCATCCGCGGCTACGGCGACTTCTGCCACTACCACCTGCTGGCACGCGGTTGCGTGGACCTGGTGATCGAATCGGACGTGAACATCCTCGACATCGCCGCACTGGCGGTGATCGTGCGCGAGGCCGGCGGCGTGTTCACCGATCTGGACGGCCAGACGCCCACGCTGGACATGCGCAGCGTGCTGGCCGGCACGCCGGCGATCCATGCCGAGGCGCTGCGGCGCCTGCGCCGCTGAGCCGCGGACGCCACGCGCTACAATCGTCCGATGCCCAAGCCGCCCATCATCCACGCCACGCGCGACATCGAGCACAGCCGCTTCCTGCGCGCCGAGCAGGTCGATCTGGAATTCTCCAACGGCGAGCGCCGAACCTACGAACGCATGAAACCCGGCGGCCTCGGCGCGGTGATCATCGTGCCGATGCTGGACGCGGAAACCGTGCTGCTGGTGCGCGAATACGGTGTGGGCCTGGACCGCTACGAGCTGGGCCTGCCCAAGGGCCGGCTGGACCAGGACGAGACCGCCGAGCAGGGCGCGAACCGCGAGCTGAAGGAGGAGGTCGGCTATGGCGCGCGCAAGCTGAAGATCCTGCACAACCTCTCGCTGTCGCCCTCGTACATGACCCACATGGCGCACGTGGTGCTGGCGCAGGAGCTGTATCCCGAGCGCCTGCCCGGCGACGAGCCCGAGGAACTGGAAGTGGTGCCGTGGAAGCTCGCCGAGCTGCACACCCTGGTGGCGCGCGACGACGTCACCGAGGGCCGTTCGATCGCCGCGCTGTTCATGGCGCGCGAATACCTCGCCGGCCGGATGCAACTGTCATGAGCGCGCCATTCGAACATCCCCTGCTGTGGCAGATCGGAGCGCTGGCGCGCCGCGCGGGCGAGGCGATCCTGGAGGTCTACGCCCGCGACTTCGACGTCGAGTTGAAGGACGACCGCTCCCCGCTCACCGCCGCCGACCTTGCCGCGCAGCAGGTGATTGCCGAAGGCCTGGCGCGCATCGAACCCGCGCTGCCGCTGGTTTCCGAAGAAGCGAAGCAGGCGTCGTGGGAGCAGCGCAAATCGTGGGCGCGGCACTGGCTGGTCGATCCGTTGGACGGTACCCGCGAGTTCGTCAAGCGCAACGGCGAGTTCACCGTCAACATCGCGCTGATCGAGGACCACCGGCCCGTGCTGGGCGTGGTGCTGGCGCCGGTCACCGGCGATCTGTACGCCGCCGCGCGCGGCATCGGTGCGTGGTGGCAGGCGGAAGCGCACGGCGACTGGGAGCGCATCGGCAGCCGCGCGCTGGCGCAGCCGGCGATCGTCGCCGGCAGCCGCTCGCACGGCGGCGCGCAGGAGGACACGCTGCGCCGCCTGGTCGGCGGGGACCACGTGCTCCAGCCGCTGGGTTCCTCGCTGAAGTTCTGCCTGCTCGCACGCGGCGGCGCGGACGTCTACCTGCGCCGCGGCCCCACCAGCGAATGGGATACCGCCGCCGCGCAATGCGTGCTGGAGGAAGCCGGCGGCGCGGTGCTCGACCTGCATGGCCGGCCGCTGCGCTATGACCGTGGCGAATCGCTGCTCAATCCCGAATTCATCGCCGTGGGCGACGCCGGCCTGGACTGGCCCGCCAAGCTGCGCGACGCCGGCCTGCCGTGAGCGGACCTTCGGGACACTTCCTATGGCGTCATTCCCGCGAAAGCGGGAATCCATCTTGATCTTGCATGACAGCCACTTGGATTCCCGCTTTCGCGGGAATGACGGACAAAAAGACGGTCATTCGAGGTCCTGCATGAGCGATGTCTATCCGCACAGCCTTGACGAGTTGCTCGCGATCATGGCGCGCCTGCGCGACCCCGAGCGAGGTTGCCCCTGGGACGTGCAGCAGGACTTCGCCAGCATCGCGCCCTACACCATCGAGGAAGCCTACGAAGTGGCCGACGCGATCGACCGCGGCGACTTCGACGACCTGCGCGACGAGCTGGGCGACCTGCTGTTGCAGGTGGTGTTCCATGCGCAGATGGCGGCCGAGCAGGGCCGCTTCGACTTCGCCGACGTGGCGCAGGCGATCAGCGCGAAGATGATCCGCCGCCACCCGCACGTGTTCGGCGACGTGCAGTATGAAAACCTCGACGCGCAGAAGCAGGCATGGGACGAACTCAAGGCCGCCGAGCGCGTCGCCAGGGGCGAGGCGCACGACGCCAGCGCCCTGGCCGGCATCTCGCACGGCCTGCCGGAGTGGAAGCGTGCCGCCAAACTGCAGCAGCGCGCCGCCACCGTGGGCTTCGACTGGCCCGACCATCGCCCGGTGCTGGACAAGCTGGCCGAGGAAATCGACGAGGTGCGCGCCGAGTTCGACGCCGGCGCCGATCCGGCGCGGCTGGAGGACGAAATCGGCGACGTGTTGTTCGTGGTGGCCAACCTCGCCCGCCACGCCGGCGTGGATTTCTCGCGCGCGCTGCGCCACGCCAACGCGAAGTTCGAGCGGCGCTTCCGTCGCATGGAGCAGTTGGCCGCCGACGCGGGCGGCAGCCTCGCTGCGCACGACCTGCTAGCGCAGGAACAGCTGTGGCAGCGCGCCAAGCAAGACGAGCGGTAACGGACACAAGACTCTGCTTTTGCTTGTCATCCCGGCGAAGGCCGGGATCCAGTGACGGTCAAGCTCATCCGAGCCACGCCGCCACTGGATGACCAGCTCCGTTATCGTGAAGCGCCTCCGACCTTCGCCGGGATGACGGCGTGCAACCTTTTGCCCGCGGGTTGCATCAGAACCAGTCGACACCCAGACCAGGAGTTCCGCCATGCGCCGTGCCGCCCTTGCCCTGCTGCTGCTCGCCCCGCTCTCCGTCTACGCCGCCGACCAATGCAAGTACCAGGCGCCGCGCAACCTGCAGCTCGACCTCGCCGGCGTGCGCGGCGTGCAGATCGACGTCAACAGCTACGACCTGCACGTGAACGGCGCGCCCGGCGCGAGGCAACTGGTGGTGAACGGCCGCGCCTGCGCCTCCGACCAGTCGTTGCTGGACAAGCTGCAGATCACCCAGCGCCGCGAGGGCGACCAGCTCATCATCGAACTGGGTGGGCAGGACACGTTCTCGTTCCATCTGTTCGGCAGCTCCTACACGAATCTGGAAGCGAACGTGCAATTGCCGCCGGAACTGCCGGTGACGGTGCGCGTGGGCTCCGGCGACGCCACCGTGGCCGACGTGCAGCAGCTGCGCACCATGGTGGGTTCGGGCGACCTGCATGTCAGCAACATCAGCGGCGCCTTCAGCACCAGCGTGGGTTCCGGCGACGTCGACGCCAGCGACGTCGGCAGCCTGCAGGCCGGTTCGGTGGGCTCGGGCGACCTGAAGGCGAGCGGCATCAAGGGCGATGCGAAGGTCGGCAGCGTCGGCTCCGGCGACGTCACCCTGCGCAACGTCGGCGGCAGCGTGCACGTGGACACGCTGGGCTCGGGCGACCTCGGCGCGCACGACGTGGGCGGCGACCTCAGCCTCGGCGCCAAGGGCAGCGGCGACGTCAGCCACAGCGGCGTGAAGGGCAAGGTCAGCGTGCCGCGCGACGACGATTGATCCTGCTTTGCTCCCCTCCCCCGCTTGCGGGAGAGGGGTTGGGGGAGAGGGTGCTCCTACCCAAACCATCGCCACGCCAGATACACCAGCGGCGCGCACACCAGCAGGAACGGCACCGACACGCGGTGGAACAACCGCAAGCCCTGCGGTTGCTTCGCCAAGCGCAGCGCGATCAGGTTCGCCAGCGAACCGATCGCCAACCCGAAGCCCCCCACGTTCACCGCCACTGCCAGCGCGATCGCATCGTGCGCGCGATCCAGCAGCAGCACGGTGGCCGGCACGTTGCTGATCAGCTGCGAGGCCACGATGCCGGCGGCGTACAACGTCAACGGTCGGTCGAGCGCAAGCCGGTCCAGGCCGCGGCCCACCAGCGGCAACTCGGCGAAATGCCCGAGGCCGAGGAAGATCGCCGCAAAGGTGGCGAGCAGCAGCCAGTCGATGCGCGCCAGGCTGCGCCGCGCGAGCAGCGCGAACGCCAGCGTCAGTGCCAGCGCGCCGATCAGCGCATGACCGTATTCCATCGCCAGCACCATCGCCACCAGCGCCGCGATCGAGCCCGTGGCCAGCGGCGCGGAAACCGCGTGCCCGTCCACCTGTGCGGACTCAAGCAGCACCCGACCCTTCGGCAGCCATGCCAGCGTGAGCAGCGCCACCAGCGCGAACATCACTGCCGCCGCGGGCAGCATCGCCAACGCAAAGCGCAGGAACGGCAGTTGCGCGTGTTGCCACAGCAACAGGTTCTGCGGATTGCCGATCGGGCTCAACGTGCTGCCCGCGTTCACCGCCAGCGCCTCCAGCACCGCCATGCGCGCCACCGGCAGGTTGCAGATGCCACCGATCGCCAGCGTCAGCGGCACGATCAGGAACAGGCTCACGTCGTTGGTCAGCACCGTCGACAGCAGCGCGGTGCTTGCCACCAGCAGCAGGCCCAGCCCGCGCAGCGTGTGCACGCGCGCCACCAGCGCGCCCGCCGCATGCTGCACCAGCCCGCTGTCGCGGATGCCCTGGATCGCCACCAGCAGGCCGAGCAGGCCGGCCAGGGTGGGGATCTGCAACCAGCGGCGGTAGTCCGCCAGCGGCTGCGGGTCGAGCAGCGCCAGCGCCACGACCAGCAGCGCGAACGCCAGCAGCAGCCATTCCTGCCGCAGGCGCTGCCGCCAACCGATGGACGCTGCCGCCACCTACCAGCGTCCGAGCATCATGAGCAAGCCAGGCACCCAGCAAGTGACGATGCCCACCAGCACCGTGTACGGCGCGAGGAAGCGCTTCACCGCCACGCCGGTGCAGCCATCGACGAAGAACAGCAGCCACAGGCTGGACCAGACCAGCCAGATCGCGGCCATGCGTGCATCGCCGTGTGTCCAGGCGTCCCAGCCCACCGGCAGCGCGGTGATCGCCACGAACAGGCAGTACCAGCCCAGGCCAGTGCCACGCAGCCCAAACCAGTTCACCGCCGCCACGTAGAGGTAGGTGAACGCGAACAGCAGGCCCGAGCCTACCGCGAGGAAGTCCGCGGGTGTCTCGGCGCGGCTGGCGCCCAGCACCCCGGCCAATGCCGAGAGCAGGCCCACCAGCAGGTTGAACACGGCCGCCTCGCGCGCCTCGATGCGGCCGGCGAGGGTGAGTCCGTTGATGACCAGCACGAAACCGACGAACAGCAGCACGACACCGAGCATGGCGGGTCCTGGCAGCGAAGGAGCCGCCAGTCTCGCATGCGTGAGGCGCGGCGGCTCAGCCCTCCCGCAGCAGCCGCATCGGCGAGGTGCGCGTCACCTTGCGCGTGCCCGCGAGGCCTAACAGCATCACCACGAACGCGCAGCCCAGCGCGCCCAGCGCCAGCGGCCACGCCGGCGGCACGAACCCGTCGATGCGGAACACTGCGCGACCCAGCCACAGACCAGCGCCTGCGCTGCCGAGTGCCGCGGTGAGTCCGGCGATCAGGCCGAGCAGGGCGAACTCGCAGGCGGCGGCCACGCGCAGCTGGGCGCGGCGTGCGCCCAGCGTGCGCAGCAGGGCCGCTTCATGACGACGCTCGGCGGCGCTGGCGGCGAGCGACGCGGCCAGCACCAGTGCGCCGGCGAGCAGGCTGAAGCCCAGGATCCAGCGCACCGCACCGCCCACGCGGTCGACGATCTGGCGGATGCGGGCGAGCAGGTCATCCACGTCGACCAGGCTGAGGTTGGAATAATCGCGCGACAGCTGCGCCATCGCCTGCGCGTGGCCGGGCGGCAGGTGGAAGCTGGCCAGCCAAGTGTGCGGCAGCGCGCCGGCATGCGCGGGGTCGAGCAGCAGGAAGAAGTTGACCCGGAACGAGCTCCAGTCCACCTGGCGGAAGCTGGTGACCCTTGCATCGACGCGGCCTTCGCCCACGTCGAAGCTCATCGTGTCGCCCAGCTTCAGCGCGAACATGTCGCGCCACATGCGGTCCACGGATACCTCGGCCTGCGCCGGCTGCGACGCAAACCAGTGGCCGGCGATCACCCGGTTCGCGGGCGGCAGCGCGTCGGCCCAGGACAGGCGCAGCTGGCGGTCGGCCCAGTCTTTCGCGCGCGGGTCGGCGAAGTGCGATTGGTCGATGGGCTTGCCATCGATCGCGACGAGCTTGCCCACCGCCAGCGGCATCATGTTGAGCTGGTCGGCGCCGATGCCTGCCAGCGCCTGCGCGAAGCCGGCGCGCTGTTCGTCCTGCAGGTTCAGCGCGAACCAGTTCGGCGTATCGGCAGGCAGCTCCCGGCGCCAACCGTCGAGCAGCGCGGGCGCCACCACCGACAACAGCAGCAGCGCGGTGAGGCCCAGCGCGAGCGCGGTGGCCTGCACCACGCTCAAGCCCCGCCGCCGTGCCAGCGCGGCGAGTCCCAGCCGCAAGGCCGGATGCGCACCCGGCGCCACGCGCCGCGCCAGCCACAGCAGCAGCGCCGCCAGCAGCGCGGCCACCAGCGCCACGCCGGTAAGGCTGGCGGCGAGGATGCCGGCGAGTTTCAGCGAGCCGCTCTGGCTCCAGATCAGCGCCAGCGCCACCAGCGCGGGCAGCAGGTACAGCGCATCGAAGCGGCGCACCCGGCGCGCCAGGCTCTGGCGGAACACGGCGACTGGCGGCACCTCGGCCAGCCGCAGCAGCGGCGGCAACGCGAAGCCGGCCAGCACGGCCAGGCTCATCGCCGCGGCGCCCAGCGCGGGCAGCAGCGGCAGCTCGGTGGGAATGCCGCCGAACAAGGTGCTGGCGAACTGCCAGGCCAGCTGCGCCGCGCCCAGCGTGAGCAGCACGCCGGCCAGCGCCACCGGCAGCGCCAGCGCGGCAAGCGTGAGCAGCAGGAGGCCCAGCACGCGCCGGCGCGGCGTGCCCAGCGCGCGCAGCAGCGCCACCTCGGGCGTCTTGCGCCGCGCGTAGCGCTGTGCGGACAGCGCGATCGCCACGCCGGCGAGCAGGGCGGCCAGCAGGGCGGTGAGATGCAGGAAGGCGCCGGCGCGATCGAACGCGGTGCGCATGCGCTCCTGGGTCTGCTCCGGCGTGATCAATTCCGCGCCCTGCGGCAGGCTCTGCCGCTGCGCCCAGGTGCGCCAGCGCTGCACCGCTTCCGGCGTGCCGGCCAGCAGCAGGCGGTGCTGCGCGCGGCTGCCGGTGCCCAGCAAGCCGGCTTGCTCGGCGTCCTGCAGGCTCATCAGCGCGCGCGGCGCCAGCGTCACCAGTGCGCCACCGTCGGGCTGCTGCACCAGTTCCGCGGCGATGCGCAGTTCCCTGCCGCCCAGCTGCAGCGTGTCGCCCACTTGGAGCGCGAGCGCCACCAGCGCGCGGTGGTCGAGATACACCGTGCCGGTGGCGGGCCCATGGCCGTTGCGCTGGCGCCCGGCGGCATCGGCGAGCACCAGCTTGCCGCGCAGCGGATACGCACCGTCGGTGGCCTGTACGTCAAGCAATTGGCTGCGCTCATGGGCGAACGCCACACTGGGGAAACCGGCGGCGTGGCTGATGGTGAGGCCATCGCGACGCGCTTCGTCGGCGTAAACACCCGGCACGGCCTGCGGCGCCGAGACGCCGATGTCGCCGCCGATCAGCTCCGCCGCACTGGCGAGGATGCCGCGCTCCACCCGCGTGGCCAGCGTGGCCACCACGCCCAGCGCCAGCACCGCCAGCAACAGGGAGCCGGCCAGGGTGCGCAGTTCGGGCAGCCGCCATTCGCGGCGCAGGTTGCGGAGGGCCAGGCGCAGGAGCTTCATGGCTGCGCTCCTTTGGACGTATGCGCGACGTCCTGCGCTGCTTTGCTTCCTCCCTCTCCCCCAACGGGTTCATCGTTGGGGGAGAGGGTTGGGGTGAGGGGGGCTTCTGCGGTTCCGCAAGTTTCAAAGCGGTTTCGTGCCGCTGCCGCGGCCCGAGTTACTTCTCCTTTGCTTGTCCAAAGGAGAAGTAACCAAGAGGAAACGACACCCCGCGGCGGCGCTTTCCGCCCATCCGTGGGCGGAAAGTCCGTGAGTCGTGGCCGGGCTTTTCGAGCGGGCTCCTGCCCGCGCGAAAAGGCGAGGTCATCCATGACCTCGCCCGCTGCGCGGCCTTCTCGTCCACGGCTCACCGCCGCCGAGGGGGCCCGCAAGAGCGGGCGCGCATCGTGCGCGCCAGAAGCCGGAGCAAAAACCAGGCGCCGCGAGCCCGTAGTCACCCTCCCCTGCATGCAGGGGAGGGTTGGGGTGGGGTGCCGTTGCTTCTGCGCGCAGGAGCGCGCTGCTTTACCCGGGGCCCCTATGGCGCGGCGGGCGGGTGGAGGAAAGTCCGCAGGATGGCCCGCAGGGATGCGGGCCAGTTTTTCGCCGGGACAGGAGTCCCGTCGAAAAACCCCGTAACCCGCCCGCGTACCCGGAGCCCATGGATGGGCGGAGGGCGCGCCATCGGGGTGGCCTCTCTTTTGGCTACTTTTCTCTGGCCACGCAGAGAAAAGTAGCTCGCGCGCCCAAAGGGCGCACGAAACCGCTTTGGTGTCGTATCCAGCGAGAGAAGCAAAAGACCCTCTCCCCCGACCCCTCTCCTCGCTCCTCAAGGCCGACGCCATCCATGGCGCCTCCCGGCGTACCCGCAAGCGGGAGAGGGGAGGGATGTTTGCGTCTTCCCGTGTGCGGGAGCGGGGAGCAATGCGCGCGCTCATGCGCCCACCGCCGCCGCGTGCGCCAGCACGCGCCCCTCGTGCAACTCGATGCGCCGCTGGCAGCGCGCCGCGAGTTGTGCGTCGTGGGTCACCAGCACGAGCGTGGTGCGGTGGTCACGGTTCAGCGCGAACAGCAGGTCGGCGATGTGGTGGCCGGTGCGCTGGTCGAGGTTGCCGGTGGGTTCGTCGGCGAACAGCAGACGCGGGCCATGCACGAAGGCGCGGGCGATCGCCACGCGTTGCTGCTCGCCGCCGGAGAGCTGGGCGGGGTAGTGGCGTCGTCGCGCGGCGAGGCCTACCGCTTCCAGTGCTGCGCGGGCCTTGGTGCGCGCCTGCGCGTCGCCTTCCAGTTCCAGCGGCAGCATCACGTTCTCCTCGGCGCTGAGCGCGGGGAGCAGGTGGAAGGACTGGAACACGAAGCCCACCAGGCGCCGGCGCAGGTCGGCGCGCGCCTCCTCGTCCAGCGTCTCCAGCGCGTGGCCGTCGAGGCGGATGCTGCCGGAACTCGGCGTGTCCAGCCCGGCGAGCAGGCCGAGCAGGGTGGTCTTGCCCGAACCGGAGGCGCCGACGATGGCGAAGCTCTCGCCGGCGGCGACGCGCAGGCTCACGCGGTCGAGGATCTGCAGCCGCCCCTCGGGGCCGTCCACCGACTTGCTAACATCGTGCGCTTCCAGGACAAGGTGGGGCGTGTCGCTCATGCGTCGTTTCCTGTGCTTGCTGTTGTGGCTGGCCGGCGCCGTCGTCGCGGTGCAGGCCACGCCTGCGCGTACCGTGCTGGTGCTGGGCGACTCGCTGTCCGCCGCGCACAACATTGCGACGGAGCAGGGCTGGGTGCATCTGCTGGAAGTCCGTCTTGGCAAGATGGTGCCGCCATGGGCCGTGGTCAATGCCAGCATCAGCGGCGAGACCTCGCTGTCCGGGCGCAACCGCCTGCCGGCGCTGCTGGCGACTTATCGGCCCGGCGTGGTGGTGATCGAGCTGGGCGCGAACGATGGTCTGCGCGGCCTGCCGCTGAACCAGCTGCGCGACAACCTCACGGCGATGATCTCCGCCGCCCAGGCCACGCACGCGAAAGTGTTGCTGCTGGGCATCGAGCTGCCGGTGAACTACGGCCCGCAGTACCGCGACGGCCTGCGCGCGGTCTACGCCGATCTGGCGAAACAGAAGCACGTGGCCCTGCTGCCGTTCCTGCTCGACGGCGTGGCACTGGATCCGGCCCTGATGCAGGCCGACGGCCTGCATCCGACGGCGGCTGGCGAGCCGAAGGTGCTGGAAAACGTGTGGCGCGTGCTGCAGCCCTTGCTGCGCCCTTGAGCTGAACGTTTCCGGGCCGTTTTCACGCCGTCGTCACCGTGTGCCCGGTTAGCTCTTCACATTTGTGAAGCCACGCAGGAGGAGCGACATGAGCGGACACGACGAGCAGGCCGGCCTGATTCTGCTGGTGGAAGACAACCGCCAGATCGCCGAGACGGTGGGCGAGTTCCTGGAGCGTTGCGGCTATTCCGTGGACTACGCGGCCGACGGCGCCAGCGGACTGCACCTGGCGGTCACCAGCAGCTACGACGTGATCGTGCTGGACCTGATGCTGCCCGGCCTCGACGGCCTGGAGGTGTGCCGCAAGCTGCGCCGCGAGGCGAAGAAGGCCACCCCGGTGCTGATGCTCACCGCCCGCGACACGCTGGAGGACAAGCTGATCGGGCTGGAAGCCGGCGCCGACGATTACCTCGTCAAGCCCTTCGAGGTGCGCGAACTGGAGGCGCGGCTGCGCGCGCTGATCCGTCGCGACCGCCGCCAGGTCTCGGCCGAAGTGCTCAACGTGGGCGACATGACGCTGGACACCGCCACGCTGCGGCTCACCCGCGCGGGGCAGGAGCTCACCGTGTCGCCGATCGGCCTGAAGCTCCTAGCGATCCTGATGCGCGAGTCGCCGCGCGTGGTGAGCCGGCGCGACATCGAACGCGAGATCTGGGGCGACATGCTGCCCGACTCCGACACGCTGCGCTCGCACCTGTACAACCTGCGCCGGGTCATCGACAAACCGTTCGCGCGGCCACTGCTACATACCATCCACTCGGCCGGCTACCGGCTCGCGGACCTCGACGCGGAAGTGGCCACGGCTGCCCACATGGCGTGATGCACGAACGTAGATGAATGCGAAAGAAGTGGATGGTGCGGCGATCTTCCGTGCCGGTGCCTTCCGGCGCCGCATTGCCTGGGTGTTTGCGCTGCAGTTCGTGGCGGTGGCGATCGTCTGCGTGATGGGCGCCTACGACCAGGCGCCGCTGCCGGCGGCGATCGCGGTGATCGTGATCGTCACCGGCCTGGCCTGGCTGGCCACGCGGCGCGAATGGCGTTCGGTGAGCGCGCTCGCGCGGCTGATCCGCGAGTGGCACGACGGCCTGTCCGATCCGGCCGCGCTGCGGCCCGAGCGCCTGCCGCAGGACGCCGACGCCGATCTCGTCGCGCTGGCGTACGGCCTGCACGGCTTCGCCGCGCGCATCGCCGATTACGGCCAGCGCGAACGCAACTTCACCCGCGACGCCAGCCACGAACTGCGCACGCCGCTCACGGTGATCCGCATGGCGGTGGACATGCTGGCCGACGAGGACGGTCTCGGCGAATGCGGGCGGCGCTCGGTGCGGCGCATCCACCGCGCCACGCGCGAGCTGGAGGCGCTGGTCGAGGTGCTGCTGATCCTCGCGCGCGAATCCGATCCCGGTGGCACCGCGGAGCGGTTCGTGGTGAACGACGTGCTGCGCCGCGAGCTGGAAACCGCGCGCGACCTGATGTCCGGCTCGTCGGTGGAGCTGCAGTTGGAGGAACCGGCGCGCTTCGCGCTGCATGGTTCCGCGCGCGCGTTCTCGGTGCTGTGCTGGCAGCTGATTCGCGATGCCTGCCAGCATGCCGATACGGGCCGCGTGGTGGTCACCGTGCTGCCCGGCGCGATCACCGTGAGCCATGCGGCGGCTGGCGCCGCCCCGATCCGCCCCGGCGACGAACGGCTCAGCTTCGAGCTGGCGATCGCCCAGCGCATCAGCGACCGCTTTGCCTGGCCGCTGGAACTGCACGCGCCGGGCAAGCCGGGCGTGGCGCGTGTGCGTTTCCCGGAGACCTTGCCGGCGGCGGCCGCCTGAGCTGTATCTAGGGTAGGAGCGCACCCCCGGACTTGATCCGGGAGTGCGCTCCTACAGGTTTGCTGTAGCCGCGATTACTGCTTCAGCGCGGCGCCCACCGCGAACGCGCAGCCGGTCTTCGCCTTCACCTCGTCCACCGTCACGCCGGGGTTGAGCTCGACCAGGGTCAGGCCCTTGCCCTTGGCCACCTCGAACACCGCGAGGTCGGTGATGATGAGGTCCACGCAGGCCTTGCCGGTGATCGGCAGCTCGCACTGCTCCTTGATCTTCGGCGAGCCGTCCTTCGCGCAGTGCTCCATCAGCACCACCACGCGGCGCACGCCACTGACCAGGTCCATCGCGCCGCCCGGGCCCTTCACCATCTTGCCGGGCACCATCCAGTTGGCGAGGTCCCCGGTGACCGAGACTTCCATGCCGCCAAGGATGGCCAGGTCGATGTGGCCGCCGCGGATCATCGCGAACGAGTCGGCGCTGGAGAAGAAGCTGGAGCCGGGCAGGGTGGTGACGGTCTGCTTGCCCGCATTGATCAGGTCGGGATCGATCTGCGCCTCGGTGGGGAACGGGCCGATGCCGAGCAGGCCGTTCTCCGACTGCAGCACCACGTCCATGCCCTCGGGGATGTAATTGGCCACCAGGGTGGGGATGCCGATGCCGAGGTTCACGTAGAAGCCGTCGCGCAATTCCTTCGCGGCGCGCTGCGCCAGCGCGGTGCGCATGGGGTTTTCCTTGCCGGTGTTGGCACCGGCGATGGTGCGGAATTCGATGCGCTTCTCGTACTTCGCGCCCTGGATGATGCGGTCCACGTAGATGCCCGGCACGTGGATGTTGTTCGGATCGAGCGTGCCCACCTCGACCAGTTCCTCCACCTCGGCCACGCAGACCTTGCCGCAGGTGGCGATCATCGGGTTGAAGTTGCGCGCGGTCTCGCGGAACACCAGGTTGCCAAGGCGGTCGCCCTTCCACGCCTTGACGATGGCCACGTCGGCGGTGATGGATTCCTCAAGCACGTATTCCTTGCCGTTGAAGACCTTGGTTTCCTTGCCCTCGGCCAGTTGGGTGCCGAACCCGGTGCGGGTGTAGAAGCCGGGGATGCCGGCGCCGCCGGCGCGCAGCTTCTCGGCCAGCGTGCCCTGCGGGGTGAGGTGCAGCTCCAGTTCGCCGGCCAGGGTCTGCCGTTCGAACTCCTTGTTCTCGCCCACATAGGAGGCGTACACGCGCTTCACCTGGTGGGTCTTCAGCAGCGGTCCCATGCCGAAATCGTCCACGCCGGCGTTGTTGCCCACGATGGTGAGGTCTTTCGTGCCGGCCTCCAGCAGCGCGCCGATCAGGTTCTCGGGGATGCCGCACAGGCCGAAACCACCCGCCGCGATCGTCATGCCGTCGAACAACAGGCCGTCGAGAGCCTTGCTGGCGTTTGCGCAAACCTTGTCCATTGCCGTGCCTTCATGCAGGGGAACCAGCTGCCAAGGATACGACGGATTGCCGCCGGGCCGTCCTGTACCAAGGTCGCAAGTCCTTCCGCGGCGGTGTGGCAGTCGCTTGACGGCATGCATTTACGCATGTAAACATCAATTCACTTACGCATGTAAACGGTGGCGTCATGGCGATCAGCGAAGCCGAGTCGGTGGTGATGGAGGTGCTGTGGCGCGCGTCTCCGCGCAGCGCCGAGGAGATCCTCGCCGAGGTCGGCCCGGCACAGGATTGGCAGGAGGGCACGGTGAAGTCCCTGCTCAACCGCCTCTTGCGGAAGAAGGCGGTGAAGGCGGAGAAGGATGGCCGCCGCTATCTCTACACGCCGCTGCTGAGCCGCGAGAAGTACGTCTCGCAGGAGAGCAAGGGCCTGCTCGACCGCCTGTTCGACGGCCGCGTGGCGCCGCTGGTGGCGCACTTCTCCGAGCAGCGCAAGCTCACGAAGAAAGACATCGCCGAACTGCGCAAGCTGCTGAAGGAGCTCGACGATGAATGAGCTTCACCTGCCGGGTCTTGCACCACTGGCGGCGGCATGGGCCGCCCGTGGCTGGCTGGCGCTGCTGGCCCTCACCGTGGCGGTGCTGTTCGTCGCCGCGCTGCGCAAGCCGTGCCGTCGCTGGTTCGGCGCCGAGCGCGCGTTCCAGCTGTGGCTGCTGCCACCGCTGGCGTTGCTGGCCAGCCAGCTGCCGCATGCCGCCGCGGCTTCGGCGCCGTTGCCGCCGCTGGTGTACACGATCACCTCTGCGGCTGGGACGATGGCGCTGCAGGCGGGCGTTGCGAGCGGTTTCGACTGGCGCATCGGCGCCATGCTGCTGTGGCTGGCCGGTGGCGCCGCCGTAGTTGCGCTGGCCGCCCTGGCGCAGCGCGGCTATCGGCGTCGGCTGCGCGGGGCCACGCCGATGGCTGATGCGCGGTCGCGTCGGCCGGTGCTGCGCGCTGCGCATGCCGATGTCGGCCCGGCCCTGGTCGGCGCCTGGCGCAGCCGCATCGTGTTGCCCGCGGATTTCTCCGAGCGCTACGACACCACCGAGCAGGCATTGATCCTCGCCCACGAGGACGCGCATGCGCAGCGCGGCGACGGCTGGTGGTGCCTGTTCGCGCAACTGCTGGCTGCACTGTTCTGGTGCCACCCGCTGGCGTGGTGGGCGCTCGCGGCCCTGCGCCACGATCAGGAGCTGGCCTGCGATGCCGCGGTGCTGCGCGGGCACGGCGCGCAACGGCGCAGCTATGCGAATGCGATGTTGAAAACCCGGTCGGCCGCGTTCGCGCTGCCGGTGGGCTGCGCGTGGCCCCCTCGTCATCCACTCACGGAGCGTATTGCCATGTTGAAATCACCTGTACCGAATCGCCTGCGTCGATACGCCGGCATCGTCGCAATCGGCTTGTTGGTGGTGGCGCTGGCCGGTTCGGTCTATGCCGCGACCGCACCCATTGCGCCGACGCAGGCTGCGACAGGCGCGGCCGCGGAATATCAACTAGACATGACGGTCGACTTTTCCAGCGACAATGAACACCAGCGCCATGCCGAGACGCAGGCCTTGGCGTTGTGCAGCGCGCCCGGCGAGGTTGCCAAGGTGCGCATGCTCAGCGGCGGGGTAGACGCCACCATCACGAGTGCAGACAGCGGGCACCTTCGCATCGACATGACCGTTTCCGGGGCCGACGGCGCGATGTTGGAGCATACGCAGTTGCTGGGTGCGCCCGGCAAGGCAATGCACGTGGTCGGCACCGGAGCGGATGGCAAGCGCGGTTTTGCCATCGACTTCACGCCGCGAGTCGGTTGTCCGGCGCGTGTGATTGCCGAGGCGTCTCCCGTCAAGGTCACCGAGCACGTCAAGAACGGTGTGGCGCGCGCGGTCGCGGAGTCGGTGGCGGCGAAAGCGGGCTGGACGCTCGTCAATCCGGATGCGCTGGGCCATGCTGCGGTCACGTTGTCGTTCAACGACATGCCCGCAGGAACGGCCATGCAGCAACTGGCCAATCTCGCAGGCATGAAGCCGGTGTTTGAGGGCAAGCAGGTGCGCTTCGAGCCCAAGTGACGAAACCGGCTCGCTATACTTCCCCTGTTGTCCTCAGGGAAAGAGCCCCGTGAAGCCGCGCCGTCTGTTGCCTGTCCTCGCCGCCCTCGGAGTCGCCACGATGAGCCACGCCGCCGTGCCGCCTGTGCTGGTGATCCACGGTGGCGCCGGGGTGATCAAGCGCGAGCTCTCGCCGGCGAAGGAGAAGGCGATACGCGCGGCGATGACGAAGGCGCTGGAAAGCGGCTACGCGCAGCTCAAGGCCGGCAAGAGCTCGGTGGATGCGGTGAGCGCGGCGATCGTGGTGCTGGAGGACGATCCGAACTTCAACGCCGGCAAGGGCGCGGTGTTCACCCACGACGGCAGGAACGAGCTGGACGCGGCGATCATGGACGGCGACAGCCGCCGTGCCGGCGCGGTGGCCGGCGTCGAGCGGATCAGGAACCCGATCCTGCTGGCGCGTGCGGTGATGGAGAAGACGCCTTACGTGATGCTCTCCGGCCAGGGCGCCGAGGCGTTCGCGCAGAGCATCGGCATGCCGCTGGTCGATCCCGCGTACTTCCGCACCGAGGAACGCTGGCAGCAGTTGCAGAAGGCGCTGAAGGAAGACGGCGCCGGCAAGCCGCACGAGGATGAGGACGCCGCGAAGCACTTCGGCACCGTGGGCGCGGTGGCGCTGGACGCGCAGGGCCACCTCGCCGCGGGCACCTCCACCGGCGGCATGGTCGACAAGCGCTGGGGCCGCATCGGCGACTCGCCGATCATCGGCGCGGGCACCTATGCGAACAGCGACTGCGCGGTGTCCGGCACCGGCTGGGGCGAGTACTACATCCGCACCGTGGCGGCGCATGCGATCTGCATGCAGGTGAGCCAGATGCGCGTGCCGATCAAGCGCGCTGCCGCCGTCGTCATCAACCAGGAGATTCCCGCGCTGGGCGGCAACGGCGGCGCGATCGCGCTGGACGCGCACGGCAACATCGCGATCCCGTTCAACACCGACGGCATGTACCGCGGCTGGATCGACGCCAGCGGCGTGCCGCACGTGGCGATCTACGGCGACGAGGACGACGGCAGCTCCGCGCCCGCGCCGGCCGCCAGCGCGGACGATGCCGGCGATCAGCCGTAACGTGCGACAGAAGTGAGTGAAGAGGAGTGAGAAGTGAGAGAGGAGCAGGATGCGCCGCTTTCCATGCTTTCTCTATCTACTCACTCCTCTTCACTCACTTCTCGCTCGTCGCGCACAGGTGCGCTCCTACGGGCGCAGCTTTTGCAGCTGCGGTGCGGTGAGTTCGCCGCTGATCCCTTGCCGGCTGCCGTCGGCGCGGATGATCTCGGTGCGCGGCGTCTCGCCGCCCCAGTTCGGGTCGAGCAGGAAATCCAGCCGCTCAGGCGAGGCTTCGGCATAGGCCCGCGCCGGATAGCCGTCCATCCGCATGGCCTTGAGCCGTGCCGCGATCTGCGCGCCTTGCGCGATGCTGTCGGTGGCCACGGTGACCAGCTCGACCTCGCGCGGATGCGCACGCTGCAGCTTCGCCAGCACCTGCATGTTCGCTTCGCAATAGGCGCAGTCCAGCGCCCAGATCGCGAGGATGCGCACGCCGTGCGCGGGCGGCTTGAGCAGGGCGGGCACGTCACCCGCGGACAGCGGCACGGGCGTGCCGGCATGGGCGAGGGCCGGCAGCGCCAGCGCGAGCAGGGTGGCGAGCAGCACGCGGCGCATCACGGGGCCTCGGCGGGGACGATCCGGAATCCGTCGGTGGTATTCCACGCCACGAAGGCGCGGCCCTGCCGCGTCAGCAGCTGCGGCGAACCTACCGCAGCGCTGGAGTGGGCGATGGCGCGCGCCGCGTCGAAGTGCAGGCCGCCGTCGGCGGAAACGCGCAGCATCAGCGTGTAGCCGTTCGCGTCGACCTGGTTCCATGCCAGCCATACCGTCTTGCCGTGCACGGCCACGTCGGCGTGGCTGGCGCCGGGGTCGCCGAGTTTCAGCAGATGCTTCGGCGGATGGCCGGGATCGAGCTGGCCGTACCAGATCGCGGGGCCGTGCTTGGCCTCGTACCACACCGCGTGACGCACGCCGTCGGCGGCGATCGCGAGGCCGGGGCCGTGGTGCGGGCAGGCGGCGATCCGCCAGTCGTCGAACGTGGCGCGCTCGGGGTGCGGTGCCTTGCCGTCGGTGGGCAGCAGGGCCCAGGCGTGGTCGCGGATGTTGTCGCCGTAGATGCCGCGGAAGAACGCGGCGACCTCGCCACCCGGCGTGGGCGCCAGTGCGATGCGGCAGCACTCGCAGGAGTTGTCCATCAGCTTGTGTTCGGGCACGAAGCTCTTGCCCGCGTCGTCCGACCAGCTGTAGTACACGGCGGCGCCGAGGTAGGGCTGGCCCTTGGCCTGTGCCGCTTCCATGTCGCGCTTGTCGATCCAGGCGACCACCACGCGGCCGTGGCCGTCCACCGCCAGCGCGTCGAAGCGATGGGTGATCTCGGCACGATCGTGGTGCACGGTGATCGGCGCGGAGAAATGCGCGCCCCCGTCCGACGAGCGGGCGAAGCGCACGAAGCCGGTCCAAGGCTTCGCACGCGGCTGCGACCAGCTCACGTACAGCTCACCCCTGGAACCGAACGCGATCTTGGGCCGGTTCTCGCCCTCGTCGTAGATCGGTTCGGCCACGGCGTTGACGTCCAGCGGCGGGCTGAGCGTCTTGCCGAGATCGTCGGAGTGGCGCAGGCGCACGTGGCCGCCAGCCGCATCCACCACCCACAGCCGGCCGTGCGCGTCGAACACGGCGCTGGCGCCCAGCGCGGGTTCGCGGGGCATCTTCATGCCGGGCATGTCGTGGGCGAGGGCGGCGGACGAGAGCAGGCAAAACAGGGTAAGGATCAGTTGGCGCATGGCATGGCTTGAAGGATGGGAGGGAAAAGGTCGCGGCGCATTGCTTGCCCTCTCCCCGGCCCTCTCCGCTGGCGGGAGAGGGAGAAAGCGCGGGGCTACAACTCCCAGTGCAACTCACCAAACCAGGTGCGGCCGGCGTAGGGATGGTAGACCCAGTAATGCTCGTTGCCGAGGTTGTCCACGCCCAGCGAGGCGGTCCATTGCGGCGCGAAGCGCCAGCGCAGTTTCGCGTCGGCCACGGTGAAGCTGCTCACGGCGCCATAGGTGTCCACGAAGTCGCTGTTGTCCAGCGTGCCGTATTGGCGGCCGGAGCGGCGCAGGCCCAGCGAGGCGTCCCAGCCCGGCGCGAAGCGCCAGTCGGCGAACAGACTGGCGCGCAGGCGCGGGATGCGCGGGAAGGCCTTGCCGTCCGCCGCGGGAAACTGGCGGTCGCGCAACGTGGTCGCCTGGTTCCAGGCGGCGCTCGCGGTGAGGTCCACCGGGAGGCCGCCGATGTTCTCCAGCGTCAGTTCACCCTCGACGCCGCGCGTGCGCACCCGGTCGATGTTCTGCACGTTGGTCACCGGCACCGGCAAGGTGATGTCGGTCTGCGAGTACAGCGTGTCGGCCACGCGGTCCTGGTACAGCGACACGCGCCAGTGGCCGCGCGGCAGCGTGCGGATCAGGCTGAGGTCGGTGGACCAGTCGCGCTCCGGCTGCAGGTTTGGGTTGTTGTTGACGATCGCGTTGCCGGAAACCGAGCCCTGGAAGAGTTCCTCGACGGTGGGATAGCGCACGGCCTTGCCCCAGGACAGGCGCAACTGCCAGTCGCTGGCGAGATCCCAGTTCAGCGCGGCCTTGGGCGAGGCGTCGCTGCGTCGGCGCGAGGGGTATCCCAGCGCGGCATGGGCGTTCGCCAGCAGGCCGTCCCAGGCCCGCCACTGCTCCCAGCGCGTGCCCAGGGTCAGCGCCCAGGCTTCGGCGAAGCTCCATACGTCCTGCAGGTAGAGCGCGCGGGTCTGCGTGCGGCCGGCGTAGGCGCTGAGCAGCGGGCCGTCGGCGGCGCCCAGCCAGTCGCTGGCGGCGTGCACGCGCGAAGTCAACCGGTAGCGATCGAGGTGGACGCCGGCGTACAGCATGTTGTCGTCGCCCAGCGGGCCGGAGCTGCGCAGGTCGAGCGTGCTCCAGCCGGAGCCGCTCATGTCGGCCACCGAGCCGGGGCCGCTCCGCGCGTTGCTGGCGGACGAGCCGGCCGCATCGTGTTCGAGCTGGTGCCGGTAGTCGTAGCGGCTGGCCACGGCGTCCCAGTGCCAGCCGTTGTCGAGATGGCCGTCCAGCTCGGCGCCGTAGAGCACGTGGGTCTGGTCGTAGGCGCTGGGAGCGAGGCCGCTGGCGGGCAGGGTCCAGACCCGGCCGCCGGCGAGGATGGCGCCCGCGTACACCGGTTGCCCGGCGGCGTCGCGGATCAGGCTGCGGGTGGTGTCGAACGCGTGGTTGTGCCACCAGCCCAGCGAGAGCAGCGCGTTGACCGCGGGCGTGATGTCCACGCCGACCTGCAGCGCCGCCTGGGTCTGCCGGGTGTGCTCGATGCTGTTGGCGCCGTAGACCAGGCGCGGCGTGCCGTTGGGGTTGCGGTCCGGTGTGGCGCCGCCCACCGGCACGGCGGCGGCCGCGTTGCCGCCGGCCTTGGCGGTGGCGTACTGCATCGGCTGGCCGTGGTTGTCGAGCTGGTTGAGCGCGAGCAGCCAGCGCCAGCGGCCCTGCCGGCCGCCCAGCTGGGCGGCAAGGCGGTGGCCGTCGTAATGGCCGCCGGCGCCGTAACGATCGCCGTAGTCCTGGCTGAAGTACTGCGCGTCGGCGCTGGCGACCAGGCGATCGGGCAGGCGGGTGTGGATCAGCACCGTGGTGCCCATCGCGTTGCCGGGATACAGCGCCGAGTACGGGCCGTACAGCACGTCCACCGCGCCGATCTGCGCGGGCGCCACCATGCCCCAGCGCGGCGCACCGTCCCAGCTGTTGCTCATCAGGTTGGAGAGCAGCAGGCCGTCGACGTAGAGCAGGCTGCGCGCGCTCTGCAGCGTGCCGCCGTTGCGGCCGCTGATGGTGGCGTTGGGGTCGCCGATGTAGCGCTGGCGCACCTGCAGGTTCGGCGCGTAACGCAGCGCGTCGGCGCTGTCCACCAGGTTCTGCTGCTGCAGGCGCTCGCGCGGGATGTGCACGGTCACGCTGGGCGTGTTCAGCACCGCGGTGTCGCTGGCGTGCACGTGCACCGGCGTCAGCGTGGTCGATTGCGGCGGTTCGGCGGCGAGCGCCGTGCCGACGGAGACAGCCAGCAGCAGCGCGACGGGAAAACGGACGTCCAAGCGAAAACCCTTGACCATGGTCCAAGGTTTCCAGCTTAGCCGTTTCCGGTGACCGCGCCAGACGGCGCGTTGTCGCAGATGACGTGGCTTAGGTTTCGCCGTCGGGCCGTTCGCGCACCGGGTGCTTGCCCAGCTTGCGCTGCAGGGTGCGCCGGTGCATGCCGAGCCGGCGCGCGGTCTCGGAGATGTTGCCGTTGCACTCGGTGAGCACGCGCTGGATGTGCTCCCACTCCAGCCGGCGCAGCGCCAGCGGGGCCTCGGGGGCGTCGGGCAGATCCTCGTCGTCGCCTTCCGTGCCGCCGTCGCCATCGAGCAGGACGCGCACCACCGCGTCGGCGTCCACCGGCTTGGCCAGGTAGTCGTGCGCGCCGCGCTTGATCGCTTCCACCGCGGTGGCGATCGAGGCATAGCCGGTGAGCAGCAGGATGCGCATGTCCGGCACCAGCGTGTGCAGCTCGGGGATCAGCCGCAGGCCGTTTTCCTCGCCGAGCTTCAGGTCGAGCACGCAGTAGCGCGGCTGATGGCGGCGCGCCAGCATGCGCGCATCGCCGAGGTTGGTGGCCGAGATCACCTCGAAACCGCGCGAGGTGAGTGCGCGGCTCAGCACGCGCACGAAGGTGGCGTCGTCGTCCACCAGCAGCAAGGGGCGTGCGGAGGTGGGGTAGGCAGGCTCGTTCATGAGGGAATCCGGGTGGGGCGGCTGCGCCCATTCTTGCCGCATGCGACGCAAGTTGCACGCGCGCGGTGCGTGATCCTCAGCGCCCCGAAATCACCGCCAGCGGCAGGCGCAGGCAGACCACGGCGCCGTCGTCGGTATTGCGCGCCTCCAGCTCGCCATTGAGGCGTTCGGCGGTGGCCACGGCGAGGGTGAGGCCGATGCCCAGGCCGCTCTGCTTCTGCGACTGGCCCAGTCGCGCGTTGCCCTCGGTGCTGGCGAAGCCGGGGCCGCGGTCGATCACCAGGAACTGCAGCCACTCGCCTTCGCGCGCCACCTGCAGCAGCACCTCGCGCGAGTCGCGCAGGGCGGAGGCGTCGGCGGCGTTGTTCAGCAGGTTCAGCAGCGCGTGGCGCAGGCCGGGCGGCACGCGCAGCGGCAGGCGTGCGGTGTCCTCGTCCAGTTGCTGCTCCAGCTCGGCCTCGGGGCGCAGCAGCTGGAAGCGCTCGGTGCAGCTGTGCAGGAACTGCGCCACGTCCATCCGCTCGGACTCCTGCGAGAGTTGGGCCTGGCCGAATGCCACCATCTCGCGCAGGATGTCGCGGCAGCGGTCCACCTGGCCTTCGAGCAGGCTGAGATCCTCGGCCAGTTCGGCGTCAGCGGCGTGTTCGCGGCGCAGCTCGGGCAGCAGGGTGCGCATGGTCGACAGCGGCGTGTTGAGCTCGTGCGCCGCGCCCGCGGCCTGGGTGGCGATGGCGAGGATGCCCTCGTCGCGCAGCGCGCGCTCATGCACGCGTTGCATCGCCAGCTGCTGCATGCGCAGCGCGCGTGCCAGCCGGTTGGTGAAGAAGCCCAGCAGCAGCGCCATGATGACGAAGTTCACGCCCATGCCGATCACGTGCAGCGAGAAGCCCTGGTCGTGCACGCCGTCGAGCATCGGCAGCGGCACGTACCAGCGCAGCAGCAGCAGGTAGGCGGCGCCGGCGAGGGTGGCCACCGCGAGGATGGCGCGGATCGACAGCGTCGCCGCGGACAGCGCGATCGGCACCAGCAGCAAGGTGACGAAGGGATTGCTGGCGCCGCCGGTGAAGTACAGCAGCACGCCCAGCACCAGGGTGTCGACGCCGATGTGGGCGATCGTCTCGCCTTCGCCGATCGGCCATGGGCGACCCAGCCGCCATGCCGCCAATACCGAGAACACCGCGAGCAGGCCGATGCAGGCCAGCAGCGGCAGCAGCGGTATCGCCAGGCGCAGCCAGAGCGCGCAGACCAGCACCGCCACGCTCTGCCCGCCGATCGCGCACAGACGCAACCAGGCCAGCGCGCGCGCCAGCGCGAACGGGCCGATGCGGTTCTTGATCGGGCGATGCGACATGCGGTCCCTCCCGTTGCCACGGGCCCGCCGCCGTGCGGCGACGGGCCCGCCGGATCAGGGCGTGTCGAACTCCTCGCTGCGCACGGCGGGCAGCGGTTCGCGGGCCGACGCCACGTCGGCATGGCTGGCGGAGAGCTTTTTCATCAGCGGCAGCATGGCCAGCGCGATCGCGGTGCAGACGACGCCGGCGAAGCCGAGCTTGTCGAACAGGTCGATGTAGATCGGCAGCGACACCACCGGGTCGACCACGTCCTTCGGCACGTGCGCGAAGTTCGCCACCACGCTGCCGAGGTACTGCGAGATGCCCGAGGCCACGTAGTACGCGCCCATCATGAAGCCGCCCATGCGCGCGGGCACGTAGCGGGCGATCATTGCCAGGCCCAGGCCCGACACCAGCAGCTCGCCCAGCGAATAGAAGCCGTAGCCCCACACCATGGTCCACGAGGACACCTGGCCGGCCACCGCGAAGCGCGCGCCCAAGCCGTACATGAAGTAGCCGATCGCCACCGCGGCGAAGCCCCAGGCGAATTTCGCGGCGATCGAGGGATCCTTGCCCAGCCGGCCCAGCGTGTTGTACGCGAACACCAGCACCGGGCTCAGCACCACGATCCAGATCGCGTTGAGGTTCTGGAACTGCTCGGGGATCCAGTTGAACAGGTGCAAGCCGAACAGACTGAATGACAGGTCCACGTTCTTCTGCGCGAACAGGTTCAGCGAGGTGGACATCTGCTGGTAGAAGATGAAGAAGAAGATCGTCTGCACCACCAGCACCAGCGCCGCGATCAGGCCGGCGCGCTCGTCGCGATGACTCCTGGAGATCAGGTAGCCGAAGATGAAGAGCAGCACCACGCCGGCCGCGTAAACGCAGATGCGCGCCACCAGCTCGTTGTGCAGGATGAAGGCGGACACGAACACCATGGCCACCGCGCCAGCGAGCACGCCGGCGAGGCGCTTCAGCTTCATCGGCTCGTGGTCGGCGGGTGAGCCGATGTGCTTCAGCGCGCGGCTCATCAGCGCGTAGTTCGCCAGGCCCAGCAGCAGGCCGATCGCGCACACGCCGAACGCGGTGTGCCAGCCCCAGTCGTCGCCGTAATGCTCACCCACGTAGTCGCGGATCCACGGCGTCAGCGTCATCGAGATCATCGAGCCGATGTTCACCGCCATGTAGTAGATCGTGAACGCGCTGTCGATCTTGGTGTCGTCGCCCTCGTAGATCTTGCGCACCAGGTTGCCGGCGTTCGGCTTGAACATGCCGTTGCCGACGATGATCACGCCCAGCGCAAGGTACAGGAACGAAGCGTTGTCGGTGGGAATCCACAGCAGCGCATAGCCCAGCATCAGCACGATTGCGCCGATGCGCATGGTGCGGCGGGTGCCGATCAGCTTGTCGCCCACCCAGCCGCCGATCGCCGGCGTCACGTAGATCAGCGCGGCGGCCGCGCCCCACACCAGGTTCGCCTTGATGTCGACGAAGCCCAGCTTCTTCATCATGTAGGTGACCATCAGCACCTGCATGCCGTAGAAGCCGAAGCGCTCCCACATCTCGATCAGGAAGACGGTACTGAACGACCGTGTTTGCGAAACGGGTGGATTCTGGATTGCCATGCATCGATTCCGTGCTGAGGAGTACAACGGCCGCGCAAGCGCGACCGGCGAGTCGCGGCGCTGAACCGCGCCACAACCGACGAAGCGTAACCCATCCGTCATGCCCGCTTCGCTGCAGCGCAATATCCGGCGTGGAGGCACGAAAGCGCGGGGCCTGCCTGTGGCATCATCGGCGTTTGGCCTCGCGCGGCGGGGCATCACTCGCCGGAGACCCGCTCCCCATGCCAGGCCACGGATTCCGCGGCAACCCGCGCCAGCTCTGGAACGCCTTCCGCTGGTCGATGCTGGGCCTGCGCGCGGGCTGGCGTCACGAGGCCTCGTTCCGACTGGAGGCGATGCTGGCGGTGGTGCTGATCCCGCTGGGCCTGTGGCTGGGGCAGGGCGCGCTGGAGAAGCTCGCGCTGGTGGCGCCGGCCTTCCTGGTGTTGTCGGCCGAGCTGCTCAACTCCGCGATCGAGGCGGTGGTCGACAAGGTCAGCCCCGAGTTCCACGAACTGGCCGGCCGCGCCAAGGACATGGGCTCGGCCGCGGTGTTCCTGCTGCTGGTATTGATGGTGCTGAGCTGGGTGCTGGTGCTGGGCGCAAACTGGTTCTGATTGCACCGTACGCGGCGGGATGCTGCAATGGCGCCCTCACCGGAACGGAGCCCCGCCATGAAACTGCTGCGCAATCTCGTGCTGTTGCTGCTCGCCGTCAGCCTCACCGGTTGCGGCTACAACGCCATGCAGAGGCAGGACGAGGCGGTCAAGGCCGCGTGGTCGGAAGTGCTCAACCAGTACCAGCGCCGCGCGGATCTGGTGCCGAACCTGGTCGCCACGGTCAAGGGCTACGCCCAGCACGAGGAGAAGGTGTTCACCGAGGTGGCCGACGCGCGCGCCAAGGTGGGCAGCATCCAGGTGACGCCGGAGCTGGCGAACGATTCTGCCGCGCTGGCGAAGTTCCAGGCGGCGCAGGGCCAGCTCGGCAACGCGCTGTCGCGGTTGATGGCGGTGAGCGAGAACTATCCCAACCTCAAGGCCGATGGCCTGTTCCAGAACCTGCAGGCGCAGCTGGAAGGCACCGAGAACCGCATCACCGTGGCGCGCCAGCGCTATGTGCAGGCGGTGCAGCAGTACAACGGGCTGATCCGCACCTTCCCCAACAACCTTACTGCGAAGATGTTCGGCTACACCGTGAAGCCGAACTTCAGCGTGCAGAACGAGCAGGCGATTTCCAGCGCGCCCAAGGTCGACTTCGGTGGTGTCGCGCCGGCGCCCACCGCCTCGGCGCATTGAGATGACGCCGCACCGCCCGCGGATGCGGTGGGCGCTGCTGCTGACGGTGGCGTTGCTGCTGCCGGCCCTGCTGCACGCCGATGCCGCCGTGCCGAAGCTGGCGCGGCATGTCACCGACCTCACCGGCACGCTCAGCGCGCAGCAGGTCGACCAGCTCGACGCCAAGCTGGTGGCGCTGGAAAAGGCCAAGGGTGCGCAGCTCGTCGTGCTGATGGTGGGCAGCACGAAGCCGCAGGACATCGACAGCTACTCGCTGGACGTGTCGATGGCGAACAAGGTGGGCCGCAAAGGCATCGACGACGGCGTGCTGCTGCTGATCGCCAAAGACGACCGCCAGGTGCGCATCGAGGTGGGTGCGGGGCTGGAAGGGGCGATCCCCGACGCCGCCGCGGCGCGCATCATCCGCGAATACCTCGCGCCGAAGTTCCGCACCGGCGACTACGACGGCGGTATCAGCGACGCGGTGGGCGCGCTCACCCTGCTGATCGACGGCGAACCGCTGCCGCCGCCGGTGCAGGGTACGCCGCACGAACGGCGCGGGCTGGATCTCAACAGCCTGCTGGGGATCGGTTTCTTCGCGTGGATCTTCCTGCGCGGCGTGCTGGGTCGTTCGCATGCGCTGGTGCGCGCGCCACTCGGCGGGCTCGTCATCGGCGGCCTGTTCTGGCTGATGGCTTCCGTGGACATGGGCATTTTCGGCGGCATCGTGGGTGGCCTGCTGATGCTGCTGCCTGCCGGCGCCGGCCGCTCGATCGGTGGCGGCGGCTGGGGTGGCTTCGGCGGTTGGGGTGGTGGCGGCTTCGGTGGCGGCGGTGGCTTCGGCGGCGGAGGCGGGTTCAGCGGAGGCGGCGGCAGCTTCAACGGCGGCGGCGCCTCGGGGAGTTGGTGAGATGGCCCGCCTGCAACGCCTGCTGATGAACCTCGGCGAAGGCTGGTTCCAGCTGCATCGCCGCTTTCCTGCCGGCCTGCTGGACGAGATCGCCACGGCGGTGGCCGAGGGCGAACGTACCCATCGGGGCGAAGTGCGCCTGGCCGTGGAATCGAGGCTGTCGCCGCTGGCGGTGCTTGCCGGACTCGACGCGCCCAGACGCGCCCGCCAGCTGTTCGGCCAACTCGGCATCTGGGACACCGAACACAGCAACGGCGTGCTGCTCTACGTGCTGCTCGCCGAGCACCGCATCGAAGTCGTCGCCGACCGCGGCATCGCCCGCCATGTGGCGCCCGACGAGTGGGCGGAAGTCTGCACCCACATGCGCGACGCCTATGCGCGCGGCCAGTGGCGCGAAGGCAGTTTGCAGGGCATCGCCGACGTGCATGCGCTGCTGCAGCGGCATTTTCCCAGTGACGGCAAGGCGCGGCCTGATGAGCTGCCGGATCGGCCGGTGTTGTTGTAACGGACAGTGGATCGCCGGTCCGACACCGGCAGCAGGTACCGACAAAAAAACCGCCGGCTTGCGCCGGCGGTTCTCTTGTTGGCGACTTCCGGCGATGCTTGCATCGCCGGAAGCTGCGCGGCTTCCCTTACAGCGAGAAGTCGTAGCGTGCCGACAGGCGCACCGAACGCGGTGCGGTGAAGCCCAGTTCCTGGCCGTAGAACTGACTGCGGGTGACGGTGTCTGTCGCGTACTGCGGGTTGTACGCCTGCGGTACCTGCTGGTTGAACACGTTCAGCACGTCCGCCTGCAGGGTCAACTGCTTGTTCGCCCACTCCGGGGTATAGGCCACGTTGAGGTTGACCGTGTACACCCACGGCGTGCTGCCCTTGGAGCCGCGCGGCGAGAGGCCGTAGTCCGGCGACGGTGGCTGATAGGCAAGGTTGGGTTGGCCGTTGGGCAGGGTCGGCGAAAGCGTGATCGTGCCCGGCGTCCCGCAGTAGTGGTAGTACGCACCGGTGTACAAGCCCGCGTCCGGCGTCGGATAGAAGCTGGTGCAGGTCTTCGGGCGACCGGAAGTGATGTAAGCACTGGCGCCCACGCGCCATTCCGGGGTGATCTGGTAGTAGCCGAACGCCTTGATCTGGTGCGTGCGGTCGTTCGGCAGGCGGCCGTTCGAACCCACCATCAACTGCGGCAAGTCCCAATCCTGGGTCTGCGAGACGTCGGCCTGACCGCCCGAACCGGTATCCAGATCCGAAGCCAGCTGGCCCTCGGTGTCGCCGTAGCTGCGCGAGAACGTGTACATCAGCTTGCCGTACCAGTTGTCGTTCTTGTACGTAGTAAACAGATCCAGTGCGTAGTACTGACGCTTCAGCTTGGGCATGCCGAGTTGGGCGTTGCTGTAGGTCACTTCCTTGAAGCTGCCGTCGGCCTGCTCTTCCAGGAACGTGTTGGCTACGCCCGGGTTGAACAGGAAGCACGCGCCGCCCAGGGCCTGGGTGCAGGTGTCGTCGATCGCGCTGCGCAGGTTGCGGTAGGTCAGCTTGGCGCCCCAGTTGAGGGCTGGGGTGAGCTGCTGCTCCATGCCCAGGATGTACTCATCCTGGAAGTGCGACTTCATCCCCTTCGCCGCCACCGTGCGCGGATCGGGCGCCGTGCCGCACTCGAGGTTGGAGGACACCGCGTTGCCCGGGCCCGGGCAAACGTGGCCCTTCGACTTGTCGACGGCGATTGGCGTCAGGCCCGTCGGCGCACCGGTACGCGGATCGGTGCCGGTGTAGGTGAAGTATTCCTGCGTGTACAGCGAGGCGGCCGCACCACGCACGGCCACGTTGTTCGGCGGCGCGAGGTGGTAGCGGCCGGCGTTGGCGAACACCTTCAGCGAGGAGTCGCCGAACACGTCCCACGAGAAGCCCAGGCGCGGGGCGAGCTGGTTGCGCTGCGAGACGAACGGGACGCCGTCACCGGTGTAGTTGGTGAACTGCTCGTTGCGCAGGCCCAGCACCAGCAGCATATTGTCGTTGAGCTGCCAGCGGTCCTCGATGAACTGCGAGGACTGGTCCACCTTCACGTCGGCGAAGTGGGTGTAGTACTGCCGGCGGGTGAAGTAACCCTTGTTCGGGGTCGGGCCGGGTACGCCCAGGCCCGAGTTGCCGCCCGTCGCCGGCGCACCCACGCCGAGGCCGGCGTTGATCGGGTTGTTCTTGTTGGCGGTCTGCTGGAACACCCAGACGTAGCCGCCGGCGTACTCGTCGCCGGTGATCGAGTGCGCCTGCTGGTAGTCGGCACCCACGTGCAGGGAGTGGTCGGAGATGCGGTATTCCACGTCCAGGCGCCAGCCATGGGTTTCGTCCTTGGCGCCGAGCGGCAGCACGGTGGTGGCGAACTGGCAGGCCGGGTAGTAGGTGATGCCCGGCATCTGGTTGATGGCGGTCGTGTTGCCCGAAATGCGTGGGCAGGTCGGGTCGTAATGCCACGGCGTGTTGACGTGCTGGATCGTCTGTTCGCCGTACAGCGCACTCACCGTCAGGCTGTCGGTGATGTAGCCGGTGTACTTGCCGATATACAGCTCGCCGCCGTCCTTGGTGTACAGGCCGCCGGCCTGCACGTCGTCATGCGTGTAACCGTTGTAGTTGAAGCGCGACAGGTCGCTGAAGTACTGGGTCTTGTCGGAGACGCCGGTCAGCTCGAGGATGTTGCTGTCGTTGATGTTCCAGTCGATCTTTGCGTTCCAGCGCGGCATCTTGTAGCTGTACTCGTTCCAGCCGTTGGCGATGGTCGGCGTGCTGATCGCGTTGCTGACGCTGGTGCCGTTCCGCTTGGTGATCTCGCCGGTGGCGTAGACGAACAGGCGGTCCTTGATCAGCGGGCCGCTGACGTAGGCACCGTAGTCGACCACCGAGTACTGGTTCTTGTTGCGGTAGGCGTACAGCGTACCGTCGGTGGCCGGGTAGGCACCGGTGTTCGGGTAGCGCTGGTTGATCGGGTTGGCGCGCAGGCGCTCGGGCGACCAGTAGGTGAACACGCCGGCCTTCCACTCGTTGGTGCCGCGCTTGGTGATGATGTTGATCACGCCGCCGGTGGAGCGGCCGAACTCGGCACCGTAGCCGCCGGTGAGCACCTGCTCCTGTTCAATCGCATCGAACGGCAGCGTGCTGAAGCCCAGCGCGGTGAGCGGGTTGGTCACCGCGTAGCCGTTGATGTAGTACGCGTTTTCGGACGCCGCCGAACCGCCGAAACTGGGTGCGGCAGTGTAGGACGAGTTGTTGATCACGCTGGGCGCGAGCAGCGCCACGGAGGACAGGTCGCGGCCCATTGGCAGCTTCGCGAGTTCGCTGGCGGTGAACACCGTCTTGGTATCCACCGACGAGACGTCGATCGAGGGCAGCGCCGAGGCCACCACCGACACGCCTTCCAGATTCTTGGCGCCTGCGGCCGAACCGAACGACACTTCCACGCCGCCGGCGATGTTCACCAGCACGTTTTCGCGGGTGCTGACGGCTTGGCCGTTGTCCTGCAGCGTCACGGTGTAGGTGCCGATCGGCAGCGAGGTGATGCGGTAGCGGCCGGCGCTGTCGACCGGGATCGAGCGCTCGAAACCGGTGTTCACGTTGCGGATGCTCACCGTGCCGCCGTGCTGGCCGGTGACCTGGCCGAAGATCGAGCCGGACGCCTGCTGCGCGATCGCGCCGGTGCCGACCAGACCGAGACCCAAGCCCAGGCTCAGCGCCAGGGTCGTGCGACGCAGCTGGCGCGTCGAGAAGATAGTGCAGTTACTCATTTAATGCGTACTCCCCAAGTGGTTCCGGCAAGGCCGGAGGACTTCCCCAATGCTGAAAACGACGCAGGTTCATGCGCCTGCTGCACGCCTGACGCTGCGCTAACCCAGACCGGCTGCGGGGAGCAGGCCAATCGGGTACGGGCGAAAATCGTCGATCTAAGCCGCACGTTTTTGCGCCAGCGTTGGAACATAACTTGCCCGTAACAAACATTCAACAATATCTTGCGATGCGCTGGCGTATGTATTTGCGCTTCGTGTCCGGGTAGAGCCACCGTCATGGCCAACTCCTGGCGCAGCGGCATTCGCCGCGTGAGTTGCGGGGTGTGCGGTCTGGAGAGAGGTGGTGGCTCGCCGCATCGCGCGAGCGCGCTGGATCGGACGGGCCGATGGCATTTGATCCAGGCATGGCGCGCTGCTGCGAACCTCGAACAGCTGCCACCGTCGACTATCGCGGGGAGGTTGCATCGGGCCGTGGTTTGCGCCTCCCCGAACTTTTCGCTCATGCGCGGCAGCGGTGCGAAATTTCGCGAGGCGCGCGAGGCGCGCGGTGAACGATGGGCGGGGCGTTCTGCGGCCCGGGCAGGCGGTGCCGGACGGCCGCCCGGCGGCGCGGCTCGGCGCCATCCGGCTGCGCGAAACGAGGAAGGCGCCGAAGCGCCTTCCTGTCGCGGATCAGGTCGGGTGTGGGATCAGGGCGGGGTGGCGCCCTTGCCGATGTACTTGGCCAGGAAATCCTGCATGCGGTTCAGGCGTTCCACGTTGTTGGCCTCGGTGTAGAAGCCGTGGCCCTCGTTGGGTTTGGCCATCCATTCGTAGGGCTTGTGCGCGGCATCCAGCGCGGCGCGCATCGCCTTGGCCTGGGCGAACGGGGCGCGCTGGTCGGCCTCGCCGTGGATCAGCAGCACCGGCACGTCGATCTGCGCCGCGAGCTGGTCGGGCGAGTTGGCGGCCAGTGCGGCATCGTCCTTGCCGATCACGTTGGCGAGGTAGTTCCGGCCGGAAGCGCGCGTGCGAACGTCGCCCTTCTTGTACATCATCGCCAGGTCGTAAACGCCGGCGTAGCCGATCGCGCACTTGAACAGCTTCGGCGCGCGGATCACCGACATCAGCGCCGAGTAGCCGCCGAAGCTGCCACCGTACACGCAGACGCGGTCCGGATCGGCGTACTGCTGCTGCTCGGCCCACTTCACGCCGTCGATCAGGTCCTGCTGGATGCGCGTGCCCCACTTGAGATAGCCGTCCTGCTCGAAGTTCACTCCGCGGCCGCCGGAACCGCGGTAGTTCACCTGCAGCACCAGGTAGCCACGGCTGGCGAGGAATTGCGCATCCCAGTCGAAGAACCAGTCGTCGCTCACGCCGTGCGGGCCGCCGTGCGGCAGCAGCACCATCGGCAACTTCTCCATCGGCACGCCGTTCGGCACGGTGAGGATGGCTTCCAGCTCCATGCCGTCGCTGGCCTTGAAGCGCATCGGTACGCGCTCGGCCATCTTTGCCGGGTCGATCCATGGCGCCGCCGTGAACAGCTTGACCACCTTGTAGTGCTCGGTGTCGATCAGGTAATACGTACCCGGATCGCGGTCGCTGCTCACGGAGAACAGCAGCTCGCGGCCGTCCTCGCTGAAGTTGATGAAGTCGACGAACTCGCCGGGGAATTTCTGGCTGATCGCCATGTACAGCTTCGCCGCCGGCAGGGACGGATCGACGTAGATCGGGCGTGGCGTGCCGGTCGTGGTGATGACCGCGAACGGCTGCAGCGGCGGAGCGGTCCACTGCGCATTGCCGACGCTGCCGAAGTCGTCCTTCGCCAGCAGCTTGCGGTCGGCGCCATCCAGGCGCTGCTCGACCAGTTCGGTGGGGCCGCCGCTGGCGCTGTACTTCGCGTAGATATGCTGGCCGTCCGGCGCCGTGGCGAACGGGGCGAAGAGCTTGCCGGTTTGCGCCTTGCCCAGTTGGGCCCAGCGGTCGCCGAGGCGCTGGTAGGCCACGTACTCGAAATCGGTATTCGTGCCGTAGGCGAACTCCACCTTGCCATCGGGCCCCACCATGAAGCTGAGTCCGCCCACGCCGATGTCGCCGATCAGGTGGCGCACGTTCTTCATGGCGTCCACGTCGAACAGCCGGCTGTGGTTCTCGTCGTTCCAGAGCTGGGCGCCGAGGTAGAAATGGCCGTTGGCCTTCGCCGGCAACCCGTCGATCGAGCCCCAGCCGTCATCGGCCTGGCGGGTGTCGCCGCGAGTGCCGTAACCGGACTGGTAGCCGAACAGGTAGTCCTGGTGGCTGCCGTCCACATTGGTGGCGAGGATCTCGCCGGTGCCCACGGGCCGATCGATGGAGCCGAGCATCTTGCCCTTCTCCACGACCAGCCGGGTCGGGCTGACCCATTGCACGTCGACCGGCATTTCGAACTTCGGCATGCGCAACATGCTGACCGGCTTGCTCATGTCGGCGACGTCGTAGATCACCAGCGCGTGGTTGCCGCCGTCGTCCATGCGCACCGCGATGTGCTGGCCGTCGGGCGACAGCCGTGGCATCGACATGCTGGCGTGGCGGGCGAAACTTTCCACCGGAATCAGGTCGGCTGCCGCCGCGACGGCAGGCAACCCCAGGCACGCCGCGACCAGCGCGGCTCGCAACTTGCGCAAAGACATCATCCTTGCTCTCCCCTGTTGGCGTGATCCGGTCGTGGCGGATGCTCCCCTGCACCTTGGCTGACCGGATTCGCGGCAGTGTAGCCGCCGTGCCGCGCCTTGTCCCGGTACACTGAGGGCCTTGCCTGCCTGATCCCCGACCGCATGACGCAGCCCCTCGTCGTCGACATCAATCCGATCGCCTTCCACCTCGGCCCGGTGCAGGTGCACTGGTACGGGTTGATGTACCTGGTGGGCTTTTTCAGCGCCGCGGTGCTGGGCGAGTACAGGCGGCGCAAGGGCCGCCTGCCGGTGACGCGCGACGCGCTGGGCGACCTGTTCTTCTACGGCATGATGGGCGTGATCGCGGGCGGGCGGATCGGCTACATGCTGTTCTATTACGCCGGCGGCCTGCGCTGGATCTGGACCGATCCGCTGGCGCTGTTCAAGGTGTGGGACGGCGGCATGAGCTTTCACGGCGGCTTGCTCGGCGTGCTGGTGGCGGGGCTGTGGTGGTCGCGCAAGCAGCAACTGCATTTCTTCGACACGGTGGATTTCGTGGCGCCGCTGGTGCCGATCGGCCTGGGCCTCGGGCGGCTGGGCAACTTCATCAACGGCGAGCTGTGGGGCAAGCCCACCGACCTGCCGTGGGGCATGATCTTCCCGCACGCGCATGGTGAGGACGTGGCCTACGTCGCGGCGCATCCGGCCTGGCAGGCGCAGCTGGCGCAACTCGGCGGCCTGGTGCGCCAGCCTTCGCAGCTGTACGAGATGGCGCTGGAAGGCGTGGTGATGTTCGTCGTGCTGTGGCTGGTGTCGATGAAGCCGCGGCCGCGCTATCTCATCTCCGGCCTGTTCGCGCTGATGTACGGCGGCTTCCGCTTCGCGGTGGAGTTCGTGCGCCTGCCCGACATCCAGCTCGGATACCTCGCGTTCGGCTGGGTGACGATGGGGCAGATCCTGTCGCTGCCGCTGATCGCCGTGGGCCTGTGGCTGCTGTGGCTGTCGCGGCGTTCGCCCACCTTGCGGTTGTACGAAGTGGCAATGCCGATCGAGGACGGAAAATGAAGGCCTACCTCGACCTGCTGCGCCACGTGCTGGAGCACGGCACGGAGAAGGCCGACCGCACCGGCACCGGCACGCGCAGCGTGTTCGGCTGGCAGATGCGCTTCGACCTGGCCGAAGGCTTCCCGCTGGTCACCACCAAGAAGCTGCACCTGAAGTCCATCGTCCACGAGCTGATCTGGTTCCTGCAGGGCGACACCAACATCGCCTACCTCAAGGAACACGGCGTCAGCATCTGGGACGAATGGGCCGACGCGCGCGGCGAGCTCGGCCCGGTCTACGGCAAGCAGTGGCGCGCGTGGCCCACCGCCGACGGCGCCGCGGTGGACCAGATCCGCTGGGTGGTGGACGAGATCCGTCGCAATCCGGATTCGCGCCGCCTGATCGTCAGCGCCTGGAACGTGGGCGAGCTGCCGAAGATGGCGCTGATGCCCTGCCACACGCTGTTCCAGTTCTACGTCGCTGACGGCAAGCTGAGCTGCCAGCTCTACCAGCGCTCCGGCGACATCTTCCTCGGCGTGCCGTTCAACATCGCCAGTTACGCGCTGCTCACCCACATGGTGGCCCAGGTGTGCGGGCTGGGCGTGGGCGATTTCGTGCACACGTTGGGCGACGCGCACCTGTACAACAACCACGTGGAGCAGGCGCGGCTGCAGCTGTCGCGCGAGCCGCGCCCCTTGCCGAAGCTGGCGCTGAATCCCGAGGTGCGCGCGCTGGAGGATTTCCGCTACGAGGACATCGCCATCGAGGGCTATGCGCCGCACCCGGCGATCAAGGCGCCGGTGGCGGTATAGCGGGCTGTCGAAGACAGCCCGCTATACCGCGATTCACGGAGGGATCGTGTGACGGAGCCAGGCCCGGCGATGCCGGACTTGGCGAGTCTGGAAAGGGCAGGACAGCCCTTTCCAGACATTGGCAAAGGTCTTTGACAGGCTCCCGCCATCGTCCCCAATCGCTACAATCGGCGTGTGGCAAGACACCCGCGTCATCCCTTCGACTTCCGTATTTTGCAAGGAACCCAGATGGCCATTTCGCTGATCGCCGCGCTCGACGAGAACTTCGCCATCGGCCGCAAGGGACATCTGCCCTGGCATCTGCCGGACGACTTGCGCTGGTTCAAGCAACTCACCGTGGGCAAGCACGTGCTGATGGGCTACAACACCGCGGTGTCGATCGGCCGCGCGCTGCCGGACCGCACCAACCTGGTGTTGTCGCGCCGGCACGAGGCGCCGTTCCCCGGCCAGGTCACCGTGCGCTCGATCGACGAGGCGCAGGCGCGCTGCGACCACACCGGCCTGATGGTGATCGGCGGCGGCCAGGTGTTCCGCGAGGCGCTGCCGATGGCGCGCCGGCTGTACCTGACCTGGGTCAGCGCGGCGGTGGACGGTGCGGACACCTTCTTCCCCGGCGTGCACTTCACCGACTGGACCGAGGTCTCGCGCGTGCACCACAAGAAGGACGCCGAGCACGCCTACGACTTCGACATGGTCGAGTACGTGCGCGGCAGCTGAGTCCGTCCGTGGATCAGGCGCCGCTGCATGTGCTGGCCGGCGCGCTGTGCGATCGCGAGGGTCGCGTGTTGCTGGCCGAGCGCCCCGCCGGCAAGCATCTGGCGGGCCTGTGGGAATTCCCCGGCGGCAAGCGCGAGCCCGGCGAGACGCCGCTGGTGGCGCTGGCGCGCGAGCTGGACGAGGAACTGGGCATCGCGCTGGTCGAGGCCGCGCCGCTGATCCGCGTGCCTTGGCGCTATCACGAGCGCGCGCTGCTGCTGGACGCTTGGTGCGTGACGCAGTGGCGCGGCGCGCCGCGTTCGCTGGAAGGGCAGGGCCTGCGCTGGTGTTTGCCGATGCAGGCGGATCCGGCCACGCTGGCGCCGGCCGATCGAGCGATCCTGCAGGCATTGCGCCTGCCGCCGCATTACCTCATCACGCCGGCGGAAGTGCTGCCGGCTGAACGTGACTTCTGGTTCGAGCGGATCGGACATGCCATCGAAGCGGGCGAGCGCATGCTGCAGTTGCGCCTGCCGCTGTGGCCTCGCGAAAGCGTGCGAGAGTTCGCCGCATCATTGCTGCCGCTGGCGCGCGCACATGCCGCACAACTGCTGCTCAATGCGGATATCGAGGGCGCGCGGGTGCTGGGCATCGGCGTGCACCTGACCGGCGCGCAGCTGGCCACGCTCGGTGAACGTCCGCTGCCGTTGCAGCAGATCGTCGGCGCCAGCTGCCACGATGCCGCGCAGTTGGCGCAGGCACTGCGGCTGGACGTGGATTTCGCCACGCTGTCGCCGGTGGCGGCCACCGCCAGCCACCCACAGGCGCAGCCGCTGGGCTGGTCGAATTTCCAGGAGCTGGCCGAGGCGGCCGCGATGCCGGTGTATGCACTGGGCGGCATGGTGCCGGCGCAGTTGGCGCAAGCGCAGTTGGCTGGCGCGCAAGGCGTGGCCGGTATACGCGGTTTCTGGTCTGCGTCGTAGGAGCGGCTTCAGCCGCGATCGTTTGATCTGCGCGGTGCGGTGGTCGCGGCTGAAGCCGCTCCTACGCGTTGCTTTCCGACAGCGATTTGAGCAACTGGAACAGCTCGCGGAACGCGCGCGGTGGTTTGTTCGGCGTGGCCTGCTCGACGCGCGCCTGGCGGATCAGCGCGCGCAGGTGCTGGCGGTCGACGCCCGGATGCTGCTCGATCAGCGCGGAGACCGCCTCGTCGCCGTCCTCGCCCAGCAGGCGTTCACGCAGCGCTTCCAGCCGGTGCATCGCGGCGGTTTCCTGGCGCTGCTTCTCGCGGTTCTCGCCCAGTTCCGCGCGCACCGCGGCGAAGGCTTCGTCGTCGTGGCGGCGCATCACCTTGGCGAGGAAGGCGAGCTGGCGCTTGTGGGCGATGTGCGCGGTGATCTTGCGGGTGATCTCGACCTCGCGGCGCACGTCGTCGGGCAGTTCGAGTTTGGCCAGCCGGCTCGGCGGCAGTTCCACCAACTGGCTGGCGAGCGCGAGCACGGCCAGCGCGTCGCGGCGCTGCTGGGTACGGCTGGGGCCGTAGTCGGCGTCATCGAGTTCGGTCTGGTTGCGGCTGCGGCTCGGGCTCACGGTTTCGGTTCCGGAAGAAAAGGTTGCGTCAGGCAGGCGTGCCGCCGTCGACGGGAGCGGCTTGTTCGAGCGCAAAGCGCGCGATCGGTTCGCCATCCAGTTCGATGGTTTCGGCGAACATCGCCGCCGGGCGCACCCACAGGCCGTGTTCGCCGTACAGCGCCTGGTACACCACCAGCTCTTCCAGCGTTTCGCTGTGGCGGGCGGTGCCCAGCACGCGGTAGCGCTGGCCCTTGTAGTGGCGGTAGACACCGGGGACGGTCGCCATGCGCGTACTCCGCGATGCGTTGCAGTTGGCCGCGGCGCCCCCATCTGGGCAGACGGCACGGCGCGGATCGTGCATTCTACCCGTTTGATCTTCCAGAGACTTCATTCGTGAGCGAAACCGCCCTCAGCACCGACCGCAGCCAACAGGACCTCGATCGCCTGGCCCAGCTCGCGGAAGACGTGATCCGCCGTGCCCGCGCGGCCGGTGCCAGCGCCGCCGAGGTGGCCGCCAGCATCGACACCGGGCTCAGCGTGAACGTGCGTCTGGGCGAGGTGGAGACGGTGGAGCACACCCGCGACCGCGGCTTCGGCCTCACCGTGTACTTTGGCCAGCGCAAGGGCTCGGCCAGCACCGCCGACCTGCATCCCGATTCGATCCAGGCCACGCTGGACCAGGCCTGCGCCATCGCGAAGTTCACCGAGGAGGATCCCGCCGCGGGGTTGGCTGACGCCGCGCGCATGGCGACGGATTTCCCCGACCTCGACCTGTGGCATCCCTGGGCCGTCGATACCGCGGACGCCATCGCGCTGGGCCAGCGCATCGAGGCCGCCGGCCGCGCGCACGCGGGCATCAGCAATTCCGACGGCGCCGGCGTGCAGGCGGGCGAGAGCCTGGCGGTGTACGCGAACTCGCACGGATTCGTCGGCCGCGAGCGCGGCACCCGGCACTCGCTGTCGCTGTCGCTGATCGCGGGCGAAGGCGAGCGCATGCAGCGCGACTACTGGTACGACAGCGTGCGCGATGCCGGCGATTTCATCGGCGCCGAGGCGCTGGGCGACAAGGCGGCCGAGCGCACGCTGGCGCGGCTGGATGCGCGCAGCCTGTCCACCCGCGAATGCCCGGTGCTGTTCGCGCCGGAGATCGCGCGCGGCCTGATCGGCCACCTGGTCGGCGCGGTGAGCGGTGGTGCGCTGTATCGCCGTGCCAGTTTCCTGCTCGACCACGCGGGCAAGGCGATCATGCCGGCGTGGCTGCATGTCGACGAACAGCCGCACCTGCGGCGCGGCCACGGCTCGGGCAACTTCGACGCGGAAGGCGTGGCGACCCGCGACAGCGCGCTGGTGGAAGGCGGCGTGCTGGCGCGCTACGTGCTGGGCAGCTATTCGGCGCGCAAGCTGGGACTGGTCTCGACCGGCAATGCCGGCGGCATCCACAACCTGTGCGTGGCGCCTGGCGCGACCGACGGCGAAGCCAGCGATTTCGCCGGCATGCTGCGCCGGCTGGGCACGGGCCTGCTGGTTACCGAGGTGATGGGGCAGGGCGTGAACACCATCACCGGCGACTATTCGCGCGGCGCGGCCGGCTTCTGGGTGGAGAACGGCGTCATCGCGTATCCGGTCGAGGAGATCACCATCGCCGCGAACCTGCGCGACATGTACGCAGGCATCGTGGCGACGGGCGCGGACGTGGATCCGCGTTCGCACATCCTCTGCGGCTCGATCCTGGTAGGCCGGATGACAGTGGCGGGCGAGTGATTCCTGCGGCATGCTGTAAGAGCCTGTTCAATGTCTCCGCATGGCTCGCGCCGGGAGCTGTTTGCACGCAGGCCAAGGAAGAAGGAGGGAGTGGACGTCCGTCCACGACCGAGTGATGACGCAGGGGGGCGGGCAAACAGACCCGGCCCCGGAATTGATGGGTGCAGGGTTGCCTTGCCGTGGCCGCCATGCGGCAGCGCGCGGCTTGACCTGCCGGCCAGGCAGGCGCTGCGCCACGCGCCACCACCTGGCGGCCACGGCAAGGCAACGCGGCCCATGTGGAGACATTGAACAGGCTCTAAAGCGTTTGACCAGTCCGCGCAAGGCCGGCTGCCCGCGGCGCGCGGTCCACTCACCGGGGAGGATTGCTCATGAGTACACCGTCGGACCAGATGCCACCGCCGCCCGCCACCACCGAGGCAAGCAGCGACGACCGCAACGTGGCCATGCTCACCCACCTGTCGGGCTTCATCCTCAGCGTGATCGTGCCGCTGATCGTTTGGCTGATGCACAAGGACCGCGCCGACAAGGCCTATCTCGTGAAAGAGGCCAAGGAGGCGCTGAACTTCCAGATCTCCGTGTTGATCGGCTACGTGATCTGCTGGATCCTCACCATCATCATCATCGGCGTGCTGCTGACCTGGCTGCTGTGGCTGGCGAACCTGGTCTTCTGCATCGTCGCCGCGGTCAAGGTCAGTTCGGACGGCAGCTACCGCTACCCGTTCGCGTTGCGGCTGGTGAATTGAGCCTCGGCTGCATCGAAGCGAAAAAGCCCGCATCGCGGGCTTTTTCGTTTTTCAGCGATGGCGTTGCGCGGCGTAGCGGGCCAGCTCGGCCAGCAGTTCGGTGCGCGGCCCCAGCGGCGCGATGGCATCGAGGGCGATGTCCGTGAGTTCGGCCAGCCGTGCGCACGAAGCGTCGAGGCCGAGGATCGAGGGGAAGGTGGGCTTGTCGGCGGCGGCATCCTTGCCGGCGGTCTTGCCGATCACCGCGGATTCGCCTTCCACGTCGAGGATGTCGTCGCGCACCTGGAAGGCCAGGCCCACCGCGGAGGCGTAGCGATCCAGCGCGGCGAGCGTGGTTTCGTCGGCGCCGGCGGCGAGCGCGCCCAGCGCCACCGAGGCGCGGATCAGTGCGCCGGTCTTGCAGGCGTGCATGTGTTCGAGTTCGGCAAGAGTGAGTTTGCGGCCCACTGCGGCGAGGTCCAGCGCCTGGCCGCCGGCCATGCCTTCGGCGCCGCAGGCGCGGCCCAGCGCATGCAGCATGCGCATGCCGGTGGCGGCATCGGGCGCGGCGGCGGGCGCGGCGAGCAGTTCGAAGGCCAGCGCCTGCAGCGCGTCGCCCGCGAGTATCGCCATCGCCTCGCCGAACACGATGTGGCAGGTGGGGCGACCGCGGCGCAGCGCGTCGTCGTCCATCGCGGGCAGGTCGTCGTGCACCAGCGAGTAGGCGTGGATCAGTTCCACCGCGCAGGCGGCGGCGTCGAGTGCGGCCTCGTCATGGCCCAGTGCATGGGCGGTAGCGTAGACCTGCAGTGGGCGCAGTCGCTTGCCGCCGCCCAGCACGGCGTAGCGCATCGCGCGGTGCAGTTCGGCGGGGGATTGCTCGGCGTGCGGCAGGCTGCGATCCAGTGCCTGCTCGGCACGGGCGATCAACGACTGCAGGGCAGGGCCAAGCTCAGTGTTCGGGTTCAAACGGTTCGGCGCTGTCGGGGGCTTCGGGGTCGAGCAGCAGGCGCACGCGCAGTTCGGCCTGTTCCAGCGCCTGCTGGCAGTGACGGTACAGACCGATGCCGCGCTCGAAGGAGGCCAGCGATTCGTCCAGGCTCAGCTCGCCGCCCTCCATCTTCGCCACCAGCTGTTCGAGCTCGTCCAGCGAGTGTTCGAAGTCGGCGGCGGGCGGGGTCTTGGCGGCGGGGGAAACGGTCTTGGCCATGACCCGCAACGCTAGCGCAGCGGCGGTAGGGAATCAATGCGACAGCTTGCCATTGCGGTGCCTGGAGCGCGGTTTTGCAGGCGTTTCGGCAATCTCAGGCGCCGGCCTGCCAGCGCGGCTGACTGCCGGCGGCGGCGAACAGTTGCCGGCCGCGCATGCTGCACCAGCGGTCGGCCACCGCGACCAGCGTGTCGTCTTCGTACAGCAGCGGGCAGGCCAGACGTTGCCATGGCGGCAGCGCAGCCTGCTGGAACAGGTCGCGCAGCTCGCGGGTGTGCGCGTCGCCGACGGGTTTGAGGCGTTCGCCACCCCGGCGCAGGCGCACGACGAGCGGCGCGGGCAGGCGCGCATGTTCGTCGTGCAGCGTCAGCTGGCCGCCGTCGGGCAACGCGAGCGGCTCGCCCTGCCAGTGCGCTTGCCAGGAAGGATCGATGGCGAGCCGGGGGGCGCGTGCCCACAGCCGCCCCTTCCACACGTGCAGTTCCGCGCCGGGCCAGCGGATGCACGGCGACTGGCCTGGGCGGGCGGCGCACTGGCGTTCGACCTGTGCGCGCTGCGCGGTGGTGGGTGCGGGCAGGCCGCGCGCATGCAGCCAGTGATCGAGCAGGGGTTCGCGCAGTGCGGGAGCAAGCGCCAGCCAGTCGGCGGCGGCCAGGCTGCCGTTGGTGGTGTTGTGCAAGGCTTCGAAGGCGGCGAGCCAGTGTGTGCGCAGCGCGTCGGCGGCGGCGCGGCTGAGCGCGGCGCTGTGCAGGATCGAGTCCGTTGCCTGCGGCCAGTGCGCCGCGAGGCGCGGCAGGATCTCGTGGCGCAGCTGGTTGCGGGCGAGCCGGGTGTCGGCATTCGAGGGATCGTCGATGCAGGGCAGGCCGTGCACGGCGACGTAGTCGTGCAGTTGTGCGCGTGTGATGTCATGCAGCAGCGGCCGCCACAGCGTGCCCGCACCCAGCGGCCGGCGCTCGCGCATGCCGCCCAAACCTTCCGGGCCGGCGCCGCGCAGCAGCTTCAGCAGCACGGTCTCGGCCTGGTCGTCGCGGTGGTGGGCCAGCAGCAGGGTTTCGCCGGTGCGCAGCTGCGCGGCGAAGGCTGCGTAGCGGGCGTGGCGGGCGGCGGCTTCCAGGCCTGCGCCGCGATGCGTCTCGACCTGCACGCGCACGACTTCGCAGGGCACACCCAGCCCGGTACAGAAACGGCGGCAATGTTCGGCCCAGGCCGCACTGTCCGCGCGCAGGCCGTGGTCGACGTGCAGGGCGCGCAAGCCGCGTTCGCGCGCCGCGGGCAGTTGCGCCAGTGCGTGCAGCAGGGCGGTGGAGTCGGGGCCGCCGCTGTAGGCCACGCAGAGCGATGAAGGCGGCGCGACTTCCAGCGCGGCGGCAAGATGGCGAAGCAGCGGGTCGCTCACTTTTTGTCGGTGCGCAGGCGCATGTACATGTGCTTGCCGTTGCCGATGTGGCGTTCCTCGGTCTCGAACAGGCCAATGCCCTTGATCAGTCCGCTCAGCTTGGCATAGCCGTAATTGCGCGAGTCGAAGTCGGGCGACTGTTTGTTGATGATGCTGCCGATCGCGCCCAACCCGGCCCAGCCGGTGTCGTCGGAGGCGGCCTCGATCGCGTTGCGCAGCAGGTTCATCAGCTGACTGTCGCCGCGCAGTTCCTTCGCGGTGCGCCGTTTCACGCCGGCGCTGGGTTCGGCCTCGGAGGCCTGCACCAGCACCTCGGTGTAGATGAACTTGTCGCAGGCGGTGCGAAATGGTTCGGGCGTCTTGCGTTCGCCAAAGCCGTACACGGTGAGTCCGGATTCGCGGATGCGCGAGGCGAGTCGGGTGAAGTCGCTGTCGCTGGAGACGATGCAGAAGCCGTCGAAGCGCCCGGCGTAGAGCAGGTCCATTGCGTCGATGATCATCGCCGAGTCGGTGGCGTTCTTGCCCACGGTATAGCGGAACTGCTGGATCGGCTGGATCGAGTGGCGCAGCAGCACCTCTTTCCAGCCGTTGAGGTCGGGCTTGGTCCAGTCGCCGTAGATGCGCTTGACGTGCGCGGTGCCGTACTTCGCGATCTCGGCGAGCAGGCCTTCGACGATGGCCGGGCGCGCGTTGTCGGCGTCGATCAGTACGGCGAGCTTGTCGTGGGCCATGGCGGTTCCCGGCAGTCTGTGTGCCGTCGATGGTAGCGCCGGGCGTATCGCGACGGCGGTTATTCCTGGAACGCGCCGTAGCTGCGCAGGCGGCGGTAGCGCTGTTCCAGCAGGTCGGTCGTCGGCATCGCCTGCAGCTCGTCGAGCTGGTTCATCAGCACGGCCTTGAGGCGGATCGCCATCGAGCGCGGGTTGCGGTGGGCACCGCCCAGCGGCTCGCGGATCAGCTTGTCGATCAGGCCCAGCTCCAGCAGGCGCGGCGCGGTGAGGCCCAGCGCCTCGGCGGCGTCCTTGGCGCGCTCGGCGCTGCGCCACAGGATGGTGGCGCAACCTTCCGGGGTGATCACGGAATAGGTCGAGTACTGCAGCATGTTGGTGCGGTCGCCCACGCCGATCGCCAGCGCGCCGCCGGAGCCGCCCTCGCCGATCACGGTGCAGATGATCGGCGTCTTGAGGTCGGCCATCTCCAGCAGGTTGCGCGCGATCGCCTCGCTCTGGCCGCGTTCCTCGGCGCCGATGCCGGGGTAGGCGCCCATGGTGTCGATCAGGGTGAGTACCGGCAGGCCGAAGCGTTCGGCCATCTTCATCAGGCGCAGCGCCTTGCGGTAACCCTCGGGGCGCGGCATGCCGAAGTTGCGCCGGAGCTTGCCCTTGGTGTCGCGCGCCTTCTGGTGGCCCACGATCATCACCGCGCGGCCGTTGATGCGGCCCAGGCCGCCCACGATGGCGCCGTCGTCGGCGTACATGCGGTCGCCGGCCAGCTCGTGGAACTCCTCGCACATCACGCCGATGTAATCGAGCGTGTACGGCCGCGCCGGGTGGCGCGACAGCTGGGCGATCTGCCATGAACTGAGGTTCTTGAAGATGTCGTTGGTCTTGAGCTTGAGCTTCTCGCGCAGCCGGCCGACTTCCTCGTCGATGTTCAGCGCCTGGCCGTTGCTGGTATGGCGCAGCTCCTCGATCTTCGCCTCGAGCTCGGCAATGGGTTGTTCGAAATCGAGGAAGTTGGGATTCATTCGCCGAGGTTCATGGCACGGAAGCCCGGCAGTATACCGGTCACGTAAAAAAGGCGGGAACGGGCGCGTATGGGTATCCCGGCACTCCGGGCGGAGCGAGGTTGCGGCACATGGATGTGCCGCCCGTGCGCAGGCGCTTCAGTGCCTGCGCAGCGGAGGTGCAGTCGGCCTGCGGCCGGCTGTACCGACTCGAAAGCCGCCAGGAAGGCGGCTTTCGAGATCAGCAAAAGCTCTGGCTCTGGCGTTGGGGGTCTCAGAGCAGATGTTTCACTTTTCGCTGCGGACGAGCCGCAGCTTGGCCGCCGTCACCCCCGGCAACGCCCGCACCGCGCGCAGCAGGTCGGGAATGGCCTCCACCCGCCACTCCTCGCCGAGCTCCAGGTCGGCCTGCGCCGTGCCGTTGTGGTAGCCGTGCAGGCTGACGCTGGCGCGGCCACCGCGGTAGCCGGCCAGGGTCTGGCGCAGCTGTTCCGCGAAGCCGGGGCCGATGCCGTTCACTTTCACCTGCAGCAGGCGCGCATGGCGCCGGCAGGCATCGGCCAGGGTGGTGGCGCTGCGTGCACGGATCTGGAAGCCGCCGCCGGAGAATTCGTCGATGCGCAGGCCGCCCTCGACGATCAGCAGCTCGTCGCGCACCAGGAGCGGCGCCACCTGCTGGTACAGCTCGCCGAAGAAGCTCACCTCGATCGCGCCGGTGCCGTCCTCCAGCCGCACGAAGGCGTCGCTGTCGCCGCGCTTGCGCACGGCCACCACCATGCCGGCCGCGGTCCACGGCGTATCCGGGCCGCGGCGGAAGCGGTTGCCGTCGTCGCCATCGCTCTTGCGCGGCCGGGGTGGCTGGTAGCGCTCGACGATCTCGCCCAGGGGGCAGGTGGCGAGCTGGGCCAGTTCCTCGCGCCAGGGATCGACGGGATGGCCGGAGAGGTAGTGGCCCAGCGTGTCGCGTTCGCCTTGCAGTTTTTGTTCGAGCGGCCAGTCGGGCGCGGTGGACAGCTCGATCTGCACCACCGGTGTGGTTGCGCCCATCGCGGCGCCGAACATGTCGTTCTGGCCGGACTGGCGATCGCGCAGGTGCTGCTCGGCGGCCTTGATCGCGTCGGGCAGTTGCAGCATCAGGCTGGCGCGGTTGGGCGCCAGCGCATCCAGTGCGCCGGACAGGATCAATGCCTCCAGCACGCGCCGGTTGAGCTTGGTGGGATCGACGCGGCGGCAGAAGTCGGCGAGATCCTTGTACGCGCCGTCGCGCTGGCGTTCCGCGACGATGGACTCGCAGGCGCCCTGGCCCACGCCCTTGATCGCGCCGAGGCCGTAGCGGATTTCCTTGGGCTTGGTCGCCACGAACATGTAGTCCGAGGCGTTCACGTCCGGCGGCAGCACGGCGAGGCCGATCGCCTTGGACTCCTCGATGAAGGTCACCGCCTTGTCGGTGTTGTCCATATCCGACGAGATCGTCGCGGCCATGAACTCGGCGGGGTAGTGCGCCTTCAGCCACGCGGTCTGGTAGGAGACGAGTGCATACGCGGCGGCGTGCGACTTGTTGAAGCCGTAGCCGGCGAACTTCTCCATCACGTCGAAGATTTCGTCGGCCTTGTCGCTGCCGACGCCATCCCTGGCCGCGCCCTCGCGGAACTTGGCGCGCTCCTTCGCCATCTCCTCGACTTTCTTCTTGCCCATCGCGCGCCGCAGCAGGTCGGCGCCGCCGAGCGTGTAGCCGCCCACGATCTGCGCCATCTGCATCACCTGTTCCTGGTAGACCATGATGCCGTAGGTCTCTTTCAGGATCGGCTCGACGCGCGGGTCGGGGTACACCACGTCCTCGCGGCCGTGCTTGCGCGCCACGAAGTTGGGGATCAGGTCCATCGGGCCGGGGCGGTACAGCGCGCCCAGCGCGATGAGATCGTCGAAGCGGTCGGGCCTGGCGTCCTTCAGCATGCGCTGCATGCCCGAGGATTCGAACTGGAAGATCGCCACGGTCTTCGCCTTGGCGAAGATCTCGGCATAGGTATGCGCGTCGTCCAGCGGCAGCTTGGAAATATCCAGCGGCTCCTCGCCCATGGAATCGTCGTCTGCCGCTGGCAGACTCGAACTTCCTTTCCCCGTTTGCGGGGGAAGGTGCCCGGAGGGCGGAAGGGGGCGCTTCTCGGCGCGACGCGCGTTGATCGCCTTCACCGTCCAGTCGATGATGGTGAGCGTGCGCAGGCCGAGGAAGTCGAACTTCACCAGGCCGACCGCTTCCACGTCGTCCTTGTCGTACTGGGTGACCACGCCGCCGCCGCCCGCTTCGCAGTACAGCGGTGCGTATTCAGTGAGCGTCTTCTGGCCGATCACCACGCCACCGGCGTGCTTGCCGACGTTGCGGGTGAGGCTTTCCAGCTTCAGCGCGAGGTCGATCAGCGGGCGCGCCTCGTCCTCGTCCTGCGCGTACAGCTCGCAGAATTCCTTGACGACGCGCTCGGGCTCCTTCTTCGATTTCTCGGTGCGACCCAGCGCGTCGGACAGGGTGAGGTCGAGCGGGCGCGGCGGGATCAGCTTGGCGATCTTGTCCACCGCGCCGTAGCCCATGCCCAGCACGCGGCCGGAGTCGCGCAGCACCGCTTTCGCCGCCATCGAACCGTAGGTGATGATCTGGCTGACGTGGTCGCGGCCGTACTTGCGCGAGACGTAGTCGATCACCTCGTCGCGGCGGTCCATGCAGAAGTCGATGTCGAAGTCGGGCATCGACACGCGTTCGGGGTTGAGGAAGCGCTCGAACAGCAGGTTGAACTGCAGCGGATCGAGGTCGGTGACCTTCAGCACCCACGCCACCAGCGAGCCCGCGCCGGAACCGCGGCCCGGCCCCACCGGGATGCCGTTCTGTTTGCCCCAGTTGATGAAGTCCGCCACGATCAGGAAGTAGCCGGGGAAGCCCATCTTGATGATGACGTCCAGCTCGCGTTCCAGCCGCGCCTCGTAGTCGGCCAGCGTGTGGCCGGGCGCGAGCGGCGAGGCGGCGAGGCGTTCCTTCAGGCCCTGCCGCGCCAGTTCGCGGATGTAGCTGTCGAGGTCGTAGCCCGCGGGTACGGGGAAATCGGGCAGGTAGTAGGCGCCGAACTTCAGTTCGAGGTTGCAGCGCCTGGCCAGCTCGACGGTGTTTTCCAACGCCTCGGGGAGGTCCGCGAACAGCTCGGCCATTTCCTCCGGGGATTTCAGGTACTGCTGGTCGCTGTAGTCGCGCGGACGCTTGGGATCGGCCAGCACGCGGCCCTGGTGGATGCAGACGCGCGCCTCGTGCGCCTCGAAATCGTCGCGCTTGAGGAAGCGTACGTCGTTGCCGGCAACCACGGGCAGCGCGAGTTCGGTGGCCAGCGCCAGGGCGGCCTGGTTCCAGGTTTCCTCGCCCTCGCGACCGCAGCGGGTGAGCTGGAGATACAGGCGATCCGGGAACAGCCGCGCCAGCGGGCGCAGTTTCGCCAGCGCGGCATCGTGACCTTGCGACAGGGCGATGCGCGCCGTTTCGCTCTCGCGGCCGAGCAGGGCGATCAGGCCATCCGTCGCGGCGGCGGTGAGCCAGCCCGCCTCGACCAGCGCGCGGCCGCCGTGCTGGCCCTCCTGCCAAGCGCGCGAGACGAGCCGCGACAGGTTGAGGTAACCCTCGCGGTGCTGGCACAGCAGGGTGAGTCGCCACGGGCGCGGATCGTCCGGCGCGGCTATCCACAGGTCGCTGCCGCAGATCGGCTTGATGCCCGCCGCGCTGCAGGCCTTGTAGAACTTCACCAGCGCGAACATGTTGCATTCGTCGGTGAGCGCCACCGCCGGCATGCCTGCCTGAACGCAGGCGGCGACCAGCGCCTTGATGCGGATGGTCGAATCGACCAGCGAATACTCGCTGTGCAGGTGGGTATGGACGAAGCGTGCGGGCATGCGGATCGACGCGGTGAATCCATGCAGGCTAACCGGCACCCGGGCCAGCGGCAAGATTGACTTCCGCGCGATGCGCCTGGCGCGGGGCGGCGGCTGGATTCCGGCGGTCGAAAGTCCGCCGAGGGCCCTACAGGCTGCCGCCGGCGTTGCCGGCGGCGGAGGTGGCTGCGGTCCCGGCGAGCAACTCGTTGATCTCGCCCACCAGGGTGTCGAGCATGTCTTCACCGTAGCCGACGTGGACGTGCGCCACCGTGCCGTCGCGACGCAGCATCACCATCACCGGAATGCCCTTGTCGCTGCCGTAGGGCCTGCCCAGTGCGCCATCGCGATCCCAGGTCATCAGCAGGCCGGGCAGGCGCGGGCGTAGGGCGCGCACGGCGTTCACGAAGACGCGCCGATCCTCGCGATAGTTGACGGTGACCACCTGCAATGGCAGGCCACGCTGGGTCGCCAATGACTGCAGGTTCGCCAGCACCGGCATTTCCTTCATGCAGTAGCCGCACCAGGTGGCCCAGAAACTGACCACCACGACCTTGCCGTGCAGCGACGAAACCGTCACCGCCCGGCCGTCCTGGGTCGTGCCCAGCGCGTCCGGCGGCGTGTCGCCCGGTTGCACGTGCGCGTGGGCGGCCACGCAGAACATCAGTCCGAGCAATACGGCGGCGATACGGCGCATGTCATCCCTTTTCCCCGGATAGCGTCGCCAGCGTAGCGAGCGGCGTGGGGCAGGGGAAGCATCGCCGCTCAACGGACATGGAAGCGCTCTTCCTCCGGTTCCTCGCTGGACGGCAGGTAGTGGCCGAGTCCGTCCACCTTCAGCGGATGGAGGTTGTAGTCGGCATGCAGCGGCAGGTTTTCATCGGCGCCGCCGGTGGCGAGTTCAGCCTGTGCCGGCACGGGCATGCCGGCCGGCACGGGAGAAGCGGTCGAATGGTTGGACGGGAGCATCATGGCACGACTCCTGCGATGGGCGATGCGCGTTGTGCGCAACGGTGGCAGCAATCGGCGGGTCTGATCTGGCGGGACGTCGCCGCTGCTGCGGACGCGTCCATGCGGACGGGGCTTCCTGCAGTGAATGATGCTCCCGCGCGGGGAAAAGTTGCATAGACCGATGGCCTATGCCGATCCATTTCGCCGGCGGGCGATCAGCAACCGGGGTCGTCCGGGAACAGCGTTGCCTGATCCAGCAGCAGGCGCACCGGCGCGAAGCTGCGCCGGTGCTGCGTGCAGGGGCCGAGCCGCTGCAGCGCGGCCAGGTGGGCCGGCGTGGGATAGCCCTTGTGCACGGCGAAGCCGTAGCCGGGATGGCTGGCATCCAGCGCCACCATCAGGCGGTCGCGGGTGACCTTGGCGAGGATCGAGGCGGCGCTGATCGCCGGCTCCAGCGCGTCGCCGCCCACGATGGCGCGGCCGGGGCAGGGCAGGTCCTTCGGCAGCTTGTTGCCGTCCACCAGCGCCTCCTGCGCGGCGGGCGCGAGGCCGGCCACGGCGCGGCTCATGCCGGCCATGGTGGCCTGGAAGATGTTGAGCCGGTCGATCTCCTCGGCCTCGACCACGATCACGCAGTGCGCCAGCGCGCATTCGACGATCTGCGGATACAGCGCTTCGCGGCGCTTTTCGCTGAGCTTCTTGGAATCGTCGAGGCCGGCGATGGGACGCGCGGGATCGAGGATCACCGCAGCCACCACCACCGGGCCGGCCAAGGGCCCGCGACCGGCCTCGTCCACCCCCGCTCTTAAAGAAATGTTGTTGGACGAAGTCGAAATATTCATGTTCGCAAAGACGTTGGAGAATGCGGGCCCGCTCGGCGCGTTCGCCTCCTCTCCCGCTTGCGGGAGAGGATTGAGGAGAGGGGTCGGGGCTTGCGATGGGTTGGATCAGAGCGTGCTCCGGTCCAGCCTAGTTGCAACGTGTCCCCTCACCCCAACCCTCTCCCCAAAGGGGAGAGGGAGAAAGTCATGCATGCCCTGGCTCTATCAACTCCCCAATCGCCCCGGCCGCCGCTTCCGCCGCACCGCCCTCCAGCTCCGCGCGCAAGGCCCGGTGCAGCTGCTCGAACGCGGCCACGATGGCGCCGCGGCGTTCGCTGTCGTTGAACAGCGCAAGCACGGCGTCGGCGAGTTTCGCGGCGGTGCAGTCGTCCTGCATCAGTTCGGGCGCCAGCACGACATGCTCGCCCATGCCGCAGGCGCGGGCGAGAATGTTCGGCAGCGCGTAGACGTCGGTCTTGAGCATGCGCAGCAGCCTGGCGATGCGGTAGCTGGCGGGCGCGACGCGGTAACCCACCACCATCGGCCGCTTGGCCAGCATCGCCTCCAGCGTGGCGGTGCCGGAGGCCAGCAGCACCACGTCGGCGGCCTGCATCGCCTCGTGGGCCTGCCCGTCCAGCAACTGCAAGGCGGCGGCGTCCTGCGGTGTCCTGGCGATCAGGGCGCGCAGCCGTTCCAGCATGCGCGGGTTGGCGGCGGGGATCACCACGCGCAGGCCGGGCAGGGCGGCGGCCACGCGCCGCGCGGCGTCGAGGAAAGGTTCGCCCAGCCGGGCCAGCTCGCTGCCGCGGCTGCCCGGCAACACGGCCAGCACCGGCGCATCCTGCGGCAACTGCAGTGCGTCTCGGGCGGCGGCGCGGTCGGACACCAGCGGGAAGCGGTCGGCCAGCGGGTGGCCGGTGAAGCGCGCATCGACGCCGTGTTTCGCATAGATCGCGGGCTCCATCGGGAACAGGCACAGCACGCGGTCGGCCGAACGGCCGATCTTTTCGGCGCGCTTTTCGCGCCACGCCCACACCGAGGGGCTGACGTAATGAACGGTGCGCAGGCCGGCCTGCTTGAGCCGCTGCTCCACGCCAAGGTTGAAGTCCGGCGCATCGATGCCGACCACCACGGCGGGTTGCGCGGCGAGCAGGCGCGCGACCAGTGCCTTGCGCAGATTCAGCAGGCGCGGCAGGTGCGACACCACTTCGGCGAGGCCGAACAGCGACAGTTCGCGGATGTCGAACCAGGATTCGAAACCCTGTGCCTGCATGCGCTTGCCGCCGATGCCGACGAAGCGGGCGTGCGGGTAGCGTTGGCGCAGCGCGGCGATCAGGTCGGCGCCGAGCTGGTCGCCGGAGTCTTCGCCGGCGAGGAGGGCGATGAGGGGGGATTCGGTTGGCGCGGCGCTGCTCATGCGGGGGAGTGTAATGCCCTGCCTGTGAACTACGGGCGCGCAACGCTTTGCCGAATCCCGGCTCCAAGAGCCAGAGCGCGTACCTGATTTGCCGATATGCGGGGCGCATATCGGCGGCGCTTATCGGGCCAATGCCCTCTCGCTGCGGTCGATGAAGTCGAGCATCGCGCGCACGTCGGCGCTGTCCTCAGCCTGCGCGACGAGCTGCTCGCGCGCCTCGGGCAGGGAGAGGCCGGCCATGTACAGGGTGCGGTAGGCGCGCTTGATCGAGGAAATGCGCGCGCCGTCGAAACCGCGGCGCTTCAGGCCCTCGCTGTTGATGCCGCGCGGGCGGCCGTGCTGCTCGTTCGCCATCATCAGGAACGGCGGCACGTCGGAGCCGACCAGGCAGCCCATCGCGATGAAGGCGTGCGCGCCGACCTTGCAGAACTGGTGCACGCCGGCGTAGCCGGAGATGATCACCCAGTCGCCGATCTCCACGTGCCCGGCCAGCGCCGAGTAGTTGGAGAACACGGTGTGGTTGCCTACCTGGCAGTCGTGCGCGATGTGCACGTAGGCCAGCAGCCAGTTGTCGTCGCCGATGCGGGTGATGCCGCCGCCGTCGCCGGTGCCGCGGTTGATGGTGACGAACTCGCGGATCAGGTTGCGGTCGCCGATCACCAGTTCGGTGCGCTCGCCTTCCCACTTCTTGTCCTGCGGCGAGTTGCCGATCGAGGCGAACTGGGAGATACGGTTGTCGCGCCCGATCCGGGTCGGCCCCTCGATCACCACATGCGGGCCGATCACCGTGCCGTCGCCGATCTCCACCTCGGCGCCGATCACGCTGTAGGCGCCGATGCCGACGTTGGCGCCGATCTTCGCGGCGGGGTCGACCTGCGCAGTGGGGTGGATCGAGGCGGCTTGGGTCATTTGTCCGACCTCGCCGCGCACATCAGTTCGCAGCTGGCCACTTCCTTGCCGTCCACCAGGGTGCGCGCGGCGAACAGACCCATGCCGCGCATCACGCGCTTCACCGACACTTCCAGCCGCAGCTGGTCGCCCGGCACCACCGGCGCGCTGAAGCGCGCGTTGTCCACCTTGACCAGGTAGAACAGCGGGCTGGCAGTGTTGCCCCGCATGCGGTTGCTGAGCTGGGTGAGCAGGCCGGCGGCCTGCGCCATCGCCTCCACGATCAGCACGCCCGGCATCACCGGGTGGCCGGGGAAGTGGCCGTTGAAGAACGGCTCGTTGATGGTGACGTTCTTGATCGCCACCACGCTCTGGTCGGGCACGATCTCGACCACGCGGTCGACCAGCAGGAACGGATAGCGATGTGGCAGCAACTGCTGGATCTGTTCCACGTTCACCGGCAGGATCACGGGGGCGGGGGCGTCACTCATCGTTGTTGTCCTTCTCCAGCGCCGAGAGACGGCGCGCGAAATCGTCCAGGTGCTTGAAGCGGGCTGCGCTCTTGCGCCACTGGCGGTTGTCCTGCAGCGGGGTGCCGGAGGAATACTCACCCGGCTCGCGTATCGAGTGCGTGACCAGGCTCTTGGCGGTAATGGTAACCCGGTCGGCCAGTTCGAGATGGCCCAGCACGCCGGCATTGCCGCCGATCTGGCACCAGCGGCCGATCCTGGCGCTGCCGGCCACTGCGGCGCAGCCGGCCATGGCGGTGTGCGCACCCACGTGCACGTTGTGGGCGATCTGGATCTGGTTGTCGAGGCGCACGTCTTCCTCCAGCACGGTGTCGTCCAGCGCGCCGCGGTCGATCGTGGTGTTCGCGCCGATCTCGCAGTCGTCGCCGATGCGCACGCCGCCGAGTTGGGGGATCTTCAGCCAGTGGTCGCGCTCGAAGGCGAGGCCGAAGCCGTCCGAACCGATCACTACGCCCGGGTGAACCAGCACGCGCCGGCCCAGCGTCACCCGCGTCACCAGGGTCACCCGCGCCACCAGGCGCGACTGGGCGCCCACGATGCAGTCTTCGCCCACGATGCAGTGCGGGCCGAGCACGGCGCCGTCCTCGACTGTCGCGCCGCGTTCGATCACGCAGCACGGGCCGATGCTGGCGCCGGGGGCGACCTTCGCGCCGACGTCCACCACCGCGCTGGGATGGATGCCGGGAGCGGCAGCCGGCAGGCGCTCGTACAGCGCGGCGATCTTCGCGTAGGCCACGTAGGGATCGGCGGCGACCAGCGCGTCGACCGGGCAGTCGGCCAGGTGTTCCTCGCGCAGGATCACCGCGCCGGCGTTGGTGGCGGCCAGTTGCGCGGCGTACTTGCCGGTGGAGAGGAAGCTGATCTGTCCAGCCTGCGCATGCGCGAGCGTGGCGACGCCCTCGATGCGGCGGCCGCCGTCGCCCTGCAGGCGCAGGCCGAAGCGTTCGGCCAGCTCTGCAAGGGAATGGCTGGCGAAGGTATGGCTGGGATGCTGGCTCAAGGGCGTCTCCGCGTCGGGCTCGTGATTGTATCGGCCGGGACCAACAAGCGAAAAGCGCGGCAAGCCGCGCTTTTCGCTTGTGCGACGTGGTTCCGCCCGGTCAGAACGTGGAGCCGAAGGTGAACTGGATGCGTTCCTCGTAGTGGCCGTCGTCAGCCTGGGTGCGGAACGGCAGCGCGAAGTTGATGATCATCGGGCCGATCGGCGCCTGCCAGTGCAGCGACAGGCCGGTGGAGGCGCGCAGCGTGCTGGCGCTGAAGCTCTGCCAGTTCGCATAGGCGTTGCCCACGTCGACGAACCAGGACACGCGAGCGGTGTTGACGTCCTTGAGGAAGGGCAGCGGCAGGTACAGCTCGGCCGTGCCCAGCACCTTGAACGCGCCGCCGACCGGCTGCGCGTAGGAGTAGTAGCTGCCGTTGCAGATGCCGCTCGCATTGGGTGTGCCGGTGCCGGAGCAGATGCGCGGGCCCAGCGTGTTGTCCTGGAAGCCACGCACGTCGCGCACGCCGCCGGAGTAGAAGTTCTCCCAGAACGGGAAGTCGTTGCGCACGTCGGTCAGGGTCTGGCCGTTGGCGGCGTAGGCGGCCTTGAGCTGGTCGAACTGCGTGTCGCTGATGCCGTTCTGGCCGTAGGTCTTGCCGTAGCCCACCTGGCCGTCGAGGTAGAGCACGAAGCCGTGGCCGATCGGCCAGTAGTGGTTCGCCTCGCCGGTCAGCTTCCAGTACTTCACGGTGGAGCTCGGCAGCGCCACCTCGGCGTTCAGCGACAGCACGCCGCCGCGGGTGGGCGCCCAGTAGCCGTTGCGGGTGTCGAGGTTCCAACCCAGCGTGCCGATCGTCGAGTGGATCGTGTAGTTGCCGATCTCGTTCTGGTAGTCGACCAGCTGCTGCGGCGTGTAGCCGGGGATCGAGTTGATCTTGTTGCTGCTGAGGCCGATGCCGGCGCGGATGCTCTGGAAGTCGGTGATCGGCAGGCCGAGGTAGGTGGAGAACGCCTTCTGGCTGGTGGAGTAGTTCGCAAACTCGCTGTTGTCGACGTTGCCGTAGTCGGTCTTGGAGTAGGTGGCGCTGTAGCCGATGCCCACGCCGTTGTCGGTGAGCGAGGGGTTGTAGTAGTTGACGTTGAACTTGGTGTAGTAGCTGCTGCGCTCACCGCTCACCGACACGCTGTCGCCGGTGCCGAACAGATTGCGCTGCGACACCGAGGCGGACAGGATGATGCCCGAGTACTGCGAGTAGCCGACGCCGAACTGCAGGCTGCCGGCGGACTGCTCCTCGACCTTGACGGTGACGTCGACCTGGTCGTCGGAGCCGGGCACCTTCTTCTTGTCGATGTCGACCTTCTTGAAGTAGCCCAGCTGCTGCAGGCGGATCTTCGAGCGGTCGATCGCCGCCTGCGAGTACCAGGAGCCCTCGAGCTGGCGCATCTGGCGGCGCAGCACGTCGTCCTCGGTGCGTGTGTTGCCCTCGAAGACCACCCGGCGCACGTACACGCGCTGGCCCGGTTCGATGTAGAGCGTAAGGTCGACGGTGCGCTTGTCCTTGTCGAGCTTCGGGTACGGCGTGACCTTGGCGTAGGCGTAGCCGATGTTGGCCAGCAGCGCCTTGATCGCCTTGGTGCTGGCCTCGATCGCGCCGCGGTTGAACACCTCGCCCGGCTTGACGAACACCAGCTGGCGCAGCGTGGTTTCCGGCAGCACCAGGGTGCCGAGCAGCTTCACGTCGGAGATCTTGTAGATCTCGCCTTCCTTGACGTCGGCGGCGAGGTACATCGACTGCTTGTCCGGCGCGATCGTCACCTGGGTGGAATCGACGCCGAAGTCGGCGTAGCCGCGGTCCATGTAGTAGGACTGCAGCTTCTCCAGGTCGCCGGAGAGCTTCTCGCGCGAGTACTGGTCGTTCTTGGAGTACCAGGACATCCAGTTCGGCGTGCCCAGCTCGAAGCCGTCGCGGATCTGCTTGTCGGTGAACGCGTGGTTGCCGACGATGTTGATCTCCTTGATCTTCGCCACCTGGCCTTCGCGGATCTCGATGTCGATCGCCACGCGGTTGCGTTCCAGCCGCACCACGTGCGGGATCACCGAGACGCTGTACTTGCCGCGGTTGTAGTACTGGTGGATCAGCTCCTGCTGCACGTTGTCCAGCGCCAGCCGGTCGAAGGTCTCGCCCTCGGCCAGGCCGATCGACTTCAGGCCCTTCTTGAGGTCGTCGGTCTTGATGTCCTTGTTGCCGCGGATGGTGAGCTTCGCGATCGACGGCCGCTCCACCACCTTGATCACCAGGATGTTGCCGTCGCGCTCCATCTCCACGTCGCTGAAGAACTTGGTCTGGTACAGCGCGCGGATCGCCCGCTGCGCGGTGGCGTCGGTCATGCGGTCGCCGCGGCTCATCGGCAGGTAGTTGAACACCGTGCCGGCGGAGATGCGCGAGAGGCCGTCGATGCGGATATCCGAGATCACGAACGGATCGAAGGCGAACGCGTTGGCGGAGAGGGAGGCAAGCAGCAGCAGGGCGGCGATACGCTTCATCGTCGATTCCGGTGGAGGGTTTCGATCAGGCCGCCGGCCCGATCAAGGCACGCGGCAGGGCAGGGCCCTGTCGCGAGAAAGAGCAGGTGCCCGCGAGGGGCACCGGATGCAACAAGCCGCCGCGCGATGGCGCGGCCGGCACGAACGTTTGCGGCGTCGACGAACCGGGAGCACGGATCATCGGCGTCACGACAGCAGCAGGCGATGGATGTCGTTGTAGAACACCAGGCCCATCAGGCTGAACAGCAGCACCAGCCCGATGTATTGGCCGATCGCCATGGCCTGCTCGCTGAGCGGGCTGCCCTTGAGCAACTCGATAAGGTAATACAGCAGGTGGCCGCCATCCAAGACGGGGATCGGCAGCAGGTTCAGCACCGCCAGGCTCAGCGACACCATGGCGAGGAATTGCAGGAACCAGGCCAAGCCCATGTGGGCGCTGGCATTGGCCATCTGCGCGATGCCGATCACGCTGGACAGGTTCTTGGTGGAAGCCTCGCCGCCCAGCATCTTGGCTATCATGCCGAAGGTCTGGGTGACCTGGCGCCAAGTGCCGGCCAACGCTTCGCGCAGCGCGCGCACGGGCCCGTAGCGCAGCGTGGCGGTTTCCATCGGCGGTGCGCCGATGCCGATCATCCAGTCGGCAGGCTGGCCCTGCAGCGACTCGCGTTTCGCCACGACTTCCAGCGGAATCGTCCGGCCGTTGCGCTCGACCACGATCGCCAGTTTCGGCGACTCCACCGCACCTTGTTGCACCAGCTTGCCCAGCGTCTCGAAATCCGACACCGGCTTGCCGTCCACGCTGAGGATGCGGTCGCCGCCCTGCATGCCGGCCAGCGCGGCGGGCTGGTCGTCCAGCACGGTGGCGGCCACCGCGGCCGGCGACGCCAACCGCAGGCCCAGGGTAGTGAAGTACTGATCGATGGTCTGGCCGGGCGGCAGCTTGTCCAGCGGCAGCACGAGCTGTCGCTGCGTGCCGTCGGGGTCGCGCACGTCCAGCGGCAGCGGGGTGCGGCCCAGCAGGCCGTTGGCCACCGCGTCCAGCGAATCGCTCCAGGTATCCACCTCGCGGCCGCCGACGCGGAGGATGCGGTCGCCCGGCTGGATGCCCGCCAGCGCCGCCATGCTCTGCGGCTTGGCGGTGACGATCGGCGCCGCGTCGGGCCGGCCCAGCATGAACATCAGCCACAGCGCGGCCACGGTGAAGATCAGGTTGAAGCCCGGTCCGGCCAGCACGATCAGGATGCGTTTCCACACCGGCTGCGTGGTGAATTCCTGGTTCTGGAACTGCGGCGGCACCACGCCCTCGCGGGCGTCCAGCATCTTCACGTAGCCGCCCAGCGGGATCGCGGCGATCTGGTACTCGCAGCCATCGCGGCCGATGCGCTTCCACACCGCCTTGCCGAAGCCCACCGAGAAGCGCAGCACCTTCACGCCGCAGCGGCGCGCGACCCAGTAATGGCCGAACTCATGGAAGGTCACCAGCACGCCCAGCGTGACCAGCAACCAGAACACCGAGCCGAAAAAGGAAGTCATCAAGCGCCGTGGCAGGAAATCAAGGGTGACAGGATATCAGCAAGCCCGCCGCAGCATGCGCCGGGCCGCGGCCCGCGCCTCGCCGTCGCGTGCGACCAGAGACTCCACATCGACCACGGCAAGCGGCGGCAGTTCCGCCAGCACACCCTCCACCACCTCGGCGATGGCGAGGAACGGCAGGGCGCCGGCCAGGAAGGCCTCCACCGCCACCTCGTTCGCCGCGTTCAGGATCGCCGGCGCGTCGCCACCCGCGCGCAGCGCCTGGTAGGCGAGGGCGAGGCAGCGGAAAGTGTCCAGATCCGGCGCCTCGAATTCCAGTGCGCCGCAAGTGGCGAGGTCCAGCGGCGTCACGCCCGATGCCACGCGTTCGGGCCAGGCCAGCGCATGGGCGATCGCGGTACGCATGTCCGGGTTGCCGAGCTGGGCCAGCACCGAGCCGTCCACGTATTCCACCAGCGAGTGCACCAGGCTCTGCGGGTGCACCGCCACCTCGATCGCGTCGGCGTCCGCGCCGAACAGGTGGTGCGCCTCGATCACTTCCAGGCCCTTGTTCATCAGGGTGGCCGAATCCACCGAGATCTTGCGGCCCATCGACCACTTCGGATGCTTGCAGGCCTGGTCCGGCGTCACCGTCGCCAGTTCGGCGCGTGTGCGGCCGCGGAACGGGCCACCGGAGGCGGTGAGGATCAGCCGGCGCACGCCGCTCTTCGCCAGCTCCGGACGACCGCCGGGCAGGCACTGGAAGATCGCGTTGTGTTCGGAGTCGACCGGGATCAGTTCGCCGCCACCGGCGCGCAGCGCCTCCAGCAGCAGCGGGCCACCGAGCACGATGGATTCCTTGTTCGCCAGCAGCAGGCGCTTGCCTGCCCGCGCGGCGGCCAGCGTGGAGTCCAGCCCCGCGGCGCCGACGATCGCGGCCACCACGGTGTCGCACAACGTGCCGGATGCGGCGGCGGTGAGCGCGTGATGGCCGCTGGCCACCTCGCAGCGCACGCCGGCTGCGGCGAGCCGGCGCGCCAGCTCGCCTTCCAGCGCGGGCTCGGCGATCACCGCCAGTTCGGGGCGATGCGTGGCGCACAGCGCCGCCAGCGCATCCACGTTGCGGTGCGCGCTGAGCACGCTGGCGCGGAAGCGGTCCGGATGCCGCGCGATCACGTCCAGCGTGCTGGCGCCGATCGAGCCGGTGGCGCCCATGACGGCGACGCGTTTCATGGCCTGTGTCTCTTGCGGGGGAATCGGGAGTCGGGAATGGGGAACAGGAAAAGCGGATTATTGGCGAGTTTGCTGGCGCGCGGCACGAGCCGCGCACCGCGGTTCGATTCCCTGCTCCCTGTTTCCGACTCCCGGCCTTTCATATCCCCAGCAGCCACAGGCCCAGGGCGAACACCGGCAATGCGGCGAACACGCTGTCCATGCGATCCAGCAGGCCGCCGTGGCCGGGGAAGATCGTGCCCGAATCCTTCACCTGCGCATGGCGCTTCATCAGGCTTTCCAGCAGATCGCCCACGATCGAGGCGGCAACCGTGAGCACGGCCAGCACGGCGAGGCCGAGCAGGGCGCCGCCGCGCACGCCCAGCAGCCAGCCGCCGACGAGGCAGACCAGGGTGCCGGCCACCAGCGCGCCGTAGGCGCCGGCGCGGGTCTTGCCGGGGCTGATCTGCGGCGCCAGCTTGCGCTTGCCGAACCGGCGTCCGCTGAAATACGCGCCGATGTCGGCGGCCCACACGATGAGCAGCGCCAACAGCATCCACCCGTGGCCGTGCGGCTCGCGGCCGTGCAGGGCGATCACGGCGATCCAGGCGGGGAACATCACGAAGGCGCCGGCCGCGAGCTTCAGCGCGCGGTTTTCCGGCGTCGGCGCCGCGCCGAACGCGAAACGCCCCAACCACAGGCAGGCCAGCAGCCACCACGCCACGCCCAGCACCAGCAGCAGCGGCACCAGCGCGCCGGCATGCGCGAACCACAGCAGCACGAACAGCGCGGCGGCGACCACCAGCAGGGCGATGCGCATGGATGCCTTGTGCACGCCGGCGAGGCGCGCCCATTCCTCCAGCGCGCCCAGGAACAGTGCGGCGCCGACCACGGCGAGCCACGGCGTGGGCAGCAGCAGGATGATCAGGATCGCCAGCGGCGCGAGCAGCAAGGCGGTGATGACGCGCTGGAACAGCATGCTTACCCCTGGGAGTCCGTGGCGATCTGATCGCCGGTGCGGCCGTAGCGGCGTTCGCGTCGGCCATAGTCCTCGATCGCCCGGTGCAGGCAGGCCTGGTCGAAGTCCGGCCACAGGGTATCGGTGAAATGCAGTTCGGCATAGGCCGCCTGCCACAGCAGGAAGTTGCTGAGCCGGCATTCGCCGCCGGTGCGGATGAACAGGTCCAGCGGTGGCAACTCGGCCAGGCACATGAAGCGGTCGAGCGCGGATTCGTCGATGGCCGCGACGGTCAGCTCGCCGCGTGCCACCGCGGCGGCGGCCTCGCGCGCAGCGTGGGCGATCTCCCAGCGGCCGCCGTAGTTCACCGCGATATTGAGCTGCAACTTGCGGTTGCCCGCGGTGCGCGCCATTGCGGCCTGCATGCGCTCGCGCAGCGGCGCGTCGAACGCGGCCAGGTCGCCCACGAAGCGCAGCCGCACGCCCTGGGCATGCAGCTCGTCGGTTTCCTTGTCCAGCGCACGCACGAACAGCGCCATCAGCGCGCCGACTTCCTCCGCGGGCCGCTTCCAGTTCTCGCTGGAGAACGCGAACAGGGTGAGCGCCGCGACGCCTTCGCGCAGGCAGCCTTCCACCACCTCGCGCACCGCCTTGCGGCCGGCGTTGTGGCCGAAGCTGCGCGGCCGGTGGCGCGCCTTCGCCCAACGGCCGTTGCCGTCCATCACGATGGCGATGTGGCGGGGGATGGTCATGAGTGCCTGTGGCTGGTTCCTTCTCCCCTTGGCGAGAAGGCAGTGCTTCGGACTTTCGGGCCGTCATGCCCGCGCAAGCGGGCATCCATGTTGGCTTGAGAGGCTCGAAGCGGATGGATTCCCGCTTTCGCGGGAATGACGTCATCGCAACGTTCCGGGAGTTGGCAGATGAACTGGCGCGGTGCTGGGCGGCTTCGTCGCGACGCCCATTACATGGACATCAACTCGTCTTCCTTGGCCTTCACCACGCCGTCGACGTCCTTCACGAAACGGTCGGTCAGTTTCTGGATCTCGTCGTCGGCGCGGCGCTCCTCGTCCTCGCTGATCTGCTTGTCCTTGAGCAGATCCTTCAGCTTCTGCAACGCGTCACGGCGCACGTTGCGGATCGCGATCTTCGCGCTCTCGCCCTCGTGCGACACGTGCTTGGCCAATTCCTTGCGGCGCTCCTCGGTGAGCGGCGGCATGTTGAGGCGGATCACGGTGCCGGCGGTGGTCGGCGTGATGCCGATGTCCGAGGCGAGGATGGCCTTCTCGACCGGGCCGACCAGGCTCTTGTCGAACGGCGTGATGATGATGGAGCGCGAATCGCCCAGGGCGACCGAGGCCACCTGGTTCAGCGGCATCTCCGAACCGTAGGCGGGCACCTTGATGCCGTCCACCAGCGCGGTGCTGGCGCGGCCGGTGCGCAGGCGGGTGAGCTCGTGCTTGAGCGCATCGATGCTCTTGCCCATGCGGGTCTGGGCATCGGTCTTGATGTCGTTGATCATGGGCGTGTCCCGGTGGATCTGGCTAGCCGGCGAGTATAGCAGCGCCGGCCGTGGCGGCCGGCGGCGCGCCCCGGGCGCGTCAGTTGCGCACCAGGGTGCCCACCGGTTCGCCGCGCATGATGCGCAGCAGGTTGCCCGGCACCGTCATGTCGTAGATGCGCAGCGGCGTGTTGTGGTCGCGGCACAGCGCGATCGCGGCGGTGTCCATCACCTTGAGGTTGCGCTGGATCACCTCGTCGTAGGTGAGCTGGTCGTAGCGGGTGGCATCCGGGTGGCGGGCGGGATCGGCGGTGTACACGCCGTCGACCTTGGTGGCCTTGAGCAGCAGGTCCGCGCCGATCTCCACCGCGCGCAGCGCGGCGGCCGAGTCGGTGGTGAAGAACGGGTTGCCGGTGCCGGCCGCGAACAGCGCGATGCGGCCCTTCTCGATGTGGCGGATCGCGCGGCGGCGGATGAAGTCCTCGGCCACGTCGTGGATCTGGATCGCGCTCATCACGCGGGCGTAGCCGCCGCGCTTCTCGATCGCGTCGGCCATCGCCAGCGCGTTCATCACGGTGGCCAGCATGCCCATGTGGTCGCCGGTGACGCGGTCCATGCCGGACGCGGCCAGGCCCTCGCCGCGGAAGATGTTGCCGCCGCCGATCACCACGCCCACTTCCACGCCGGCCTTGCGTACCTCGATGATCTCCTCGGCCAGCCGCCCGATCACCTTCGGGTCGATGCCGTAGTCGGCCTCGCCCATCAGCGCTTCGCCGGAGAGCTTGAGCAGGATGCGGCGGTACAGGGGCTGGTCGCTCATGGGGGCTCCGGATTGTGATGGCGCAAACCGACGCATTGTAGCGATTGCGGTCGGGTGCGGCGAGCGCACGGCGGTTCCCGGGCATGAAAAAGGCGGAGCCGCGCGGCTCCGCCTTGGTGCGGCGCGGGGCTCAGGCGAGGTTCTTCGCCGCGAATTCCCAGTTGACCAGGTTCCAGAACGCTTCCAGGTACTTCGGGCGGGCGTTGCGGTAGTCGATGTAGTAGGCGTGTTCCCACACGTCCACGGTGAGCAGCGGCTTGTCGCTGCCGGTGATCGGCGTGGCCGCGTTGGAGGTGTTGACGATGCCCAACGCGCCGTCCGGGCGCTGCACCAGCCAGGTCCAGCCCGAGCCGAAGTTGCCGGCGGCGGACTTGCTGAACTCCTCCTTGAACTTCTCGAACGAGCCGAACGCCTTGCTGATCGCGTCGGCCAGCTTGCCGGTGGGTTCCTTGCCGCCCCGGCCTTGGGGGGAGCTGGGGCTCAGCGAGTTCCAGTAGAAGGTGTGGTTCCAGATCTGCGCGGCGTTGTTGAACACGCCGCCGGAGGACTTCCTGATGATGTCTTCCAGCGCCGCATCCGCGAACTCGGTGCCCTCGATCAGCTTGTTGAGGTTGGTCACGTAGGCCTGGTGATGCTTGCCGTAGTGGTACTCCAGCGTCTCGGCGGAGATGTGCGGTTCGAGCGCGTTCTTTTCGTAGGGCAACGGGGGGAGTTCGATCGCCATGAGAGGCTCCTTGACGGTGGCTGGGGGAAGGTATCGCGGCGGCCGGCGACGGCCGGTGGTCGACTGATACAATACCGATCTGCCCGCATTGTAAAGATGAAACACCCAGCCATGGACGTAAACGAGCGAATCAAGTCGCTGCTCGCCGCGCACCCGATCGTGCTCTTCATGAAGGGCACGCCGGAGTTTCCGATGTGCGGTTTTTCCAGCCGCGCCGCGCAGGCGTTGCAGCGGGCCGGTGCGCCGTTCCACGCGGTGAACGTGCTGGCCGATCCGGAGATCCGCGCCGCGCTGCCGCACTACGCGAACTGGCCGACCTTCCCACAGCTGTTCATCGAGGGCGAGCTGATCGGCGGCTGCGACATCGTGGTGGACCTCGAGGCCTCCGGCGAACTGGCGCGCATGGCCGGCGACGTGACCGGGGCGGCGCAGGAATGATGCTGCCGACGATGCGGCTTCCCGCGGGCGGGGTGCCTGCGCGTACCTCGCTGGCCGGTCGCGTGGTGCTGGTCACCGGCGCCTACGGCGGCCTCGGCGGTGCGGTGGCGCGCGCGGCGAGCCGCGCCGGCGCCACCGTCATCATCAGCGGCAAGCGCAAGCGCCAGCTGGAGCAGTTGTACGACGCGATGCTGACCGAGGGTCTGGCCGAGCCGGTGATCCATCCGCTGGACATGGAAACCGCCACGCCGCGCGAGTACGCCGCGCTGGCCGACGGCCTGCGCCACGATTTCGGCCGGCTCGACGGCATCGCGCACTGCGCCGCCAGTTTCGCCGGGCTCACTCCGCTCGCGATGCACAAGCCCGACGACTGGCTGCGTGCGATGCACGTGAACGTCAACGCGCCGTTCGCACTGACCCAGGCCTGCCTGCCGTTGCTGCAGGAAGCGCCCGACAGCGCGGTGGTGTTCGTGCTGGACGATCCGGTGCGGCTGGCGCGCGCGCACTGGGGTGCCTACGGCGCCTCGAAGGCGGCGCTGGAGCGCTTCGCCGCCATCCTGCACGAGGAAACCGACGAGAGCCCGCTGCGCGTGCACGCGCTGCTGCCTGCGCCGATGCGCACCCGCTTGCGCCGGCAGGCGTATTTCGGCGAGGACACGATGCAGCACCCGTTGCCGGACGCCGCGGCGGAAGCCATGGTCTGGCTGCTCGGCGCGCAGGCCGCGTCGGCGCGCGGCCATGTGCTCGATCTGCGGGAAACGGCGTGACGGACTGCCATCGTCAAACAGGGGCGTGCTGATGGAAACGCAGATGACCACGTTGTCGGCGGGAATCATGCTGTTCCTGATCATGGACCCGCTGGGCAACATCCCGATCTTCCTCAGCCTGCTCAAGGACGTGCCGCCCAAGCGTCGCCGCCGCGTGATGGTGCGCGAGCTGCTGATCGCGCTGGGCGTGCTGCTGGGTTTCCTGGTGGGCGGGCAGGTGCTGCTGAGCCTGCTGCAGCTCAAGCCCGACTCGATCAGCATCGCCGGCGGCATCGTGCTGTTCCTGATCGGCATCCGCATGGTGTTCCCGCCGGCGGATGGCGGCGGCATCTTCGGCAAGTCCGGCGGCGGCGAGCCCTTCATCGTGCCGATGGCGATTCCCGGCGTGGCCGGCCCCTCGGCGATGGCGGCGCTGCTGCTGCTCACCAACACCCAGCCGGGACGCACCGCCGACTGGGCGATCGCGCTGATCGGCGCGTGGCTGGCCACGGCGGTGATCCTGCTGTGCTCCACCTACCTGTTCCGCTGGCTGGGCGAGAGCGTGCTGACCGCGCTGGAGCGCGTGATGGGCATGCTGCTGATCGCGCTGTCCGTGCAGATGTTCCTGGGCGGCGTGGCCGCGTATCTGCACCTGCACATCTGATCGCGCGCGCCGCACGCCGGATCACCGGCTTGTCATGATCGCCGGCCCCGGTGGGGAAAACCCGGCGTGGAGGCGGCCATGCTCAGCATGGAACGGATGCCAGTAGTCGAACGTCTGGCTTGGCTGGCCACGCGTACCGTGTCGTGGCGCCCATTGACGAAGGCCTGGCGGCTGCTGGCTGCACGATTTCAACGCCGTGTTGCGGGGCCTCGGCGCGCTTGGGGGCGCTATCTCGGCTGGCAGTGAGGCTTGCGTGAAGATATTGCGAAACTGTCATACAATGCCGTTAAAGTCCGCTTAACAACTGATTGGCAGGCGGGATGGCCCCGTCACCGTCGTATTCCGGACCAAAAAACACTGGGGAAACCACGAGTTCGTCCGCCCGGACTGCCGGGAGGCGTTCTGTTCGGTTTCATCCGCAAGAAATTTCGTCGTGAACTTGAGGGAAACATCATGAACAGCCGAATTCGCGCCAGCGTCCTACCGCTGGCGATTGCCTCCCTGCTTGCCACGGCCACCGTGCCGGCGCTCGCCCAGGACACCTCCTCCTCGATCAGCGGCCGCGTGCTCGACGCCAGCGGCCAGCCGGTCGCCGGCGCCACCGTGCAGATCGTGCACGAGCCGTCGGGCACCACCAAGATCACCACCACCGGCCCGGACGGCCGTTACGCCGCGCAGGGCCTGCGCGTGGGCGGCCCGTTCGACGTCACCGCGTCCAAGGCCGGCATGGCCCAGATCGAGCAGAAGAACGTCTACCTGCAGCTGGCGCAGGACACCTCGGTCAACCTGACCGTGGGCGCCGAGCAGGCCAAGCAGGTGAAGGATCTGGGCGCGGTCACCGTGTCGGCCAGCGCGCTGATGCAGACCTTCACGCCGGACAACAAGGGCATCGCCACCAACATTTCGCAGCGTGAGCTGGAGGCCACGCCGGCACCGGACCGCTCGATCCAGAACATCGTGCGCCTGGACCCGCGCGTGGTGATCACCGACCGTGCCCGTGGCGAGATCTCCGCGGTGGGCCAGAACAGCCGCTACAACAACATCACCGTCGACTCGATGAGCGCGAACGACCCGTTCGGCCTCAACGCGAACGGCCTGCCCACGCTGGGCACGCCGATCTCGATGGACACCATTGCCGAATACAACATCTCCACCGCGAACTTCGACGTGGCGAACCGCCGTGGCCTCGGCGCGGCGGTGAACGCGGTGACCAAGAGTGGCACCAACGCGTTCCACGGCTCGGTGTACTACGCGTTCCAGAACGACAAGATGATCGGCGACAACGAGCAGGGCGTCAGCTACAACGGCTTCTCGCGCCAGTGGACCGGCGGCGCCACGGTGGGTGGCCCGATCATCAAGGACAAGCTGTTTTTCTTTGCCTCACTGGAAAAGAGCACCCAGGTGGCGGCGGGCAGCCCTTACGGCCCGGCCGATTCCGGTGTTGCCAGCCCGATCGCCGGCCTGACTTCGGCCCAGGTCGACCAGATTCGCCAGATCGCCGCGCAGAAGTACGGCATGACCGACATCGGCAACGTGGGCGGCGGCAACTCCAACCTCGAGGACAAGCGCTACCTCGGCAAGATCGACTGGAACATCAGCAACAACCACCGCGCCAGCGTCACCTTCAGCGAGACCAAGGAAACCAAGCCGATCATCACCGGCAGCACCACCAATCTGCGGCTGTCCAGTGGCTGGTACACCACCAAGGTCGACAACAAGAGCTACGCGCTGCATTTCTACGACGACTGGTCGGAGGTGTTCTCGACCGACACGTCCGTGTCCTATCGCGACTTCGACCAGCACCGCGGCCCGTACAACGGCGTGCCGATGCCGGACATCACCATTTATCCGACCACTTACTCGGCTGGTCCTTCGGTGGAGTTCGGTACCGAATACTCGAGCCAGGCCAACGTGCTGAAGGTGAAGACCTGGAACGCTGCCTGGGCGGGTACGCTGTTCCTCGGCGACCACACCGTGAAGGGCGGCGTCGACTTCGAACGCAACGAGTACTACAACCTGTTCGTGCAGAATCTGTACGGCAGCTACGTCTTCGAGGACCTGAGCGGCAACCCGGGCAAGAACGCGAACACCGGCATCGACAACTTCAACTCAGGCCTGTACTACAGCTATCGATACAACCGTCCCTCCGACGGCTTGTCGCTGGCCGACACGGCCGCCGCCTACAACCTGAACCAGTGGGGCATCTTCCTGCAGGATACCTGGCAGGTGAACAACAACCTGTCGGTGCAGTACGGCGTGCGTGTCGACATCCCGTTGATGAGCGATCGGCCGCTCTACAACCCGACCTTCGCGGCTGCGCCGGGCGTTGGCGTTGCGGCCAATCCGAACCAGGCCACGGGCGGTTTCGGCCGCAGCAACCAGACCACGATCAACGGCAACCGCGTGGTGCAACCGCGCATGTCGTTCAACTACAGCTTCGACACCGAACGCATGACCCAGTTGCGCGGCGGCGCGGGCCTGTTCGTGTCAAACACCCCGGGCGTGTGGGTCGGCAACATTTTCTCCAACTCCGGCATGACCCAGAAGCAGTACTTCTGTGGCCCGGGCGGCACGAGCCCGTGCAAATTCGCTTGGCCGAATGCGAATCTGCCGAAGTTCAGCGCGGACCCCTTTGCCCAGAACAACGGCACATCCGGGCAGATGGCGGTGAATACCATCTCGCCGAACTTCACGATCCCGACCGCATGGAAACTCACCCTGGGCTTCGACAAGGAGCTGCCGTGGTGGGGCCTGATCGCCACGGTGGACTACCAGCACATCAAGCAGCGTGACGCGATCTGGTACCAGAGCATGAATCTCGGCGCTCCCACCGGTTACCTGCCGGACGGTCGCGTCACCTACTACAAGCTCGTCAACGCCGATCCGAAGGCCAGCGGCCAGGGCATCAAGGCCAATGCCAATCCGGCCTTCTCGGATGTCATCAATCTGGACAATTCCAGCAAGGGCAGCGCGGACAGCCTGACTCTGGCGCTGAAAAAGCCCTTCTCGAACGAGTGGTCCGGCACGTTCGGCTTCACCTGGAGCCGCGCGACCGAGGTCAATCCGGGTACATCGAGCGTGGCGCTGTCTAACTGGCGTTACAACCAGGTCAAGAACGCGAACGAGAATGTCGCCAGCACCTCGAACTACTCGATTCCGAAGCGCGTGATCGCCGGGCTGAACTGGCAGCATCGCTTCTTCGGTGACTATGCGACCAGCGCCAGCATCTTCTACGATGGCCACTCGGGCTCCCCGTACAGCTGGACGTTCGGCAACGACGCCAATGGCGACGGCTACGTGAACGACCTGGTCTATATTCCGAAGCCGGGGGATGTCGAGTTCCGCAAGGGAACCAACCAGAAGTACATCGACCAGTTCTACGAATACATCCAGAGCGACAAATACCTGAAGGATCACCAGGGCGGGACTGCCCGTCGCAATGGTGCCCGCGCGCGCTGGCTCAATCAGGTCGACCTGAGCTTCAGTCAGGAAATTCCCGGGATCTTCAAGGGCAACAAGGGTGTCGTGCGCCTGGATGTCTACAATTTCACGAACCTGCTCAACAAGCACTGGGGCATCGAGAAACGCCAACCGTTCTCCAGCAACGGTCGTTATCTTGCGGACTTCTACGGTGTCGATCCGGCGACTGGCAAGTTCATCTACGACATCTCCTGCGGTGGCGCGGCGACTTGCGCCAACTACATCCAGAGCGGCAACTATCACCCGAAGGATGTCCCGACCTACATCAACAACAACGACGACCTGGCCCAGCGCTGGTCGCTCATGCTGACGCTGCGTTACAAGTTCTGATCAGCCGGAGTCAGAAGCCACGCATCAGGCCGGCGCCCGAACGGGCGCCGGTTTTTTTGGGTGGCGCACATCCCGGCGCGCCACCTTGCAGGCGTCGTCCGGGCATGCAGGGCGATCGTCTTTTCGTTTCTTCTTGACGCGGCTTCCGTCGAGGCAGGAAGCTTCGGGGTCGCCGCATCCGCGCGGGCGTGTGCCCGCGGGACAGTGGCATGGAGATGTTGATGAACGATGCAGGTGCCGGCACCGCCGGTCGCAACGCCACGGTGAGCGCGCGCATTTCGCCCGCCGGTGGCCTGGACATCCTTTCCCGCCACGAGGTGGTGCGCCTGCGCGGCGCCAGCGACTCGGGCCTGCACGCGCTGTTGCGCCGCTGCGCGCTGGCGGTGCTGACCTCGGGCGCGATCAGCGACGACCCGCGGGCGATCCTCGAGCAGTATCCGGACTTCGACATCCAGGTGCTGCAGCAGGACCGCGGCATCAAGATCGAACTGACCAAGGCGCCGGCGCAGGCCTTCGTGGATGGCCAGATCATCCGCGGCATCAACGAGCTGCTGGTGGCGGTGGTGCGCGACATCGTCTACGTGTCCACCCAGCTGGAGCAGATCGGCACCGACCTCGAACCGTCCGACGCGCTGACCCAGGTGGTGTTCGAGATCCTGCGCAACGCGCGCATCCTCAAGCCTTTCATCGACCCGAACCTGGTGGTGTGCTGGGGCGGCCACTCGATTTCGCGCGAGGAGTACGACTACACCAAGGCGGTGGGCTACCAGCTCGGCCTGCGCGGCATGGACATCTGCACCGGCTGCGGCCCGGGCGCAATGAAGGGGCCGATGAAGGGCGCCACGATCGCGCACGCCAAGCAGCGCCGGCGCAACAACCGCTACATCGGCATCACCGAGCCGGGCATCATCGCGGCCGAGTCGCCGAACCCGATCGTCAACCAGCTGGTCATCATGCCGGACATCGAGAAGCGCCTCGAAGCGTTCGTCCGCATGGGCCACGGCATCATCGTGTTTCCCGGTGGCGTCGGCACGGCGGAGGAGATCCTCTACCTGCTGGGCATCCTGCTGCATCCGGACAACGCCGGCGCACCGTTCCCGCTGATCCTCACCGGGCCGAAGCAGTCCGCCGCCTATTTCGAGCAGATCGACCGCTTCCTGCGCCTCGCGCTGGGCGACGCGGTGGCCGCGCACTACCAGATCATCGTGGACGATCCGGCTGCGGTGGCGAAGGCGATGGCCAGAGGCATCGACAAGGTGCGCAACAACCGCCTGGACACCAAGGACGCGTTCTTCTTCAACTGGGCGCTGCGCATTCCGCTGGAATTCCAGACGCCGTTCCGCCCCACCCACGAAGCGATGCGCGGCCTGCAGCTCCGCCACGGTCGCCCGCTGCACGATCTGGCGGCGGACCTGCGCCGCGCGTTCTCCGGCATCGTGGCCGGCAACGTGAAGGAGGAGGGCGTGCAGGCGATCGAGCAGAACGGCCCGTTCGACATCGACGGCGACCGCGACATCATGCAGGCGCTGGACAAGCTGCTGCGGGCCTTCGTGGAGCAGCACCGCATGAAGCTGCCCGGCGGCGCGGCCTACGTGCCGTGCTATCGCGTGATTACCGGCTGAAAAGCGGCACCGGCCACGGGGCGGCGGCTTGACAGTCCGCCGCCCAATCTACAAACTACGCAGCTCCCGCCCGAATAGCTCAGCTGGTTAGAGCACTTGACTGTTAATCAGGGGGTCGCTGGTTCGAGTCCAGCTTCGGGCGCCAGACAAATGAAAAGGCCGGCAGCGATGCCGGCCTTTTCGCGTTCATGCTTTCGTGATGTCGCGATTACTGCGCTGCGGCGCAACTGGCGGCCTGTTCCGCGCTGGCCTTCGCACCGCGGACGCGACCGGAGTTGGCGATCACCACCACCAACGCCTCATTCGGCCGGTCGCGGCGGCAGAAGCGCCAGGTGTTGGTCATGCCGCTGGCGCTGCCGTCGCTCTGGAAGCGCACGAGCCGGCGCCCGCTGTCGCCGAGGATGACGATGCCGGCATAGCCGGCCCGGGTGCGCAGCGGGGTCGTGTCGGGCTGGCCCTTGCGGGCCGGGTCGTGGCCGATGAGCCAGCCGGATTCCCAGCGCGCGTCGTTGCTGCAGCTCCGGCTGTCGCGGCTGGGGCAGAACAGGGTGGGTTTGCCGCTGACCGCCGCGGTACCGCGCGCGTGCTGCAGGGCGGCGATGAATTCCGTCTGCGCCAGTTGCACCTGGTTGCGCTGGAGCAGCGGCGCCAGCGACGGCACGGCGATCGCCGCCAGCACGCCGATGATGGCCACCACCATCACCTGCTCGATCAGGGTGACGCCGCGCTGCCGGTCGCACGGGCCGCAAGCCTGTTGCATCGCCATCGCGCGTTCCTGCATTGACGGAAGGACCATGCTAGGAAGCCGTGCACGCGCGGCCAGCCGTCCAGCGGATGGCCGCGGCGTCGGCTTCTGCTGACAGGAGTTGTCAGCAGTGGCGATTTAATATGCGGGTATCCGCCCGCATATCGTCCGCCATGACCGACCGCTTCGAACTCGTCGCCCCCTACCAGCCCGCCGGCGACCAGCCCGAGGCGATCCGCCGCCTCAGCGAGGGTTTCGAGGCGGGCCTCGCCGCGCAGACCCTGCTGGGCGTCACCGGCTCGGGCAAGACCTACACCATCGCCAACGTGATCCAGCAGGTGCAGCGGCCGACCATCGTGATGGCGCCGAACAAGACGCTGGCGGCGCAGCTGTACGGCGAATTCCGCGAGTTCTTTCCGAACAATGCGGTGGAGTATTTCGTCAGCTACTACGACTACTACCAGCCGGAGGCCTACGTGGTGGCCTCGGACACCTTCATCGAGAAGGACGCCTCGATCAACGAGCACATCGAGCAGATGCGACTGGCCGCCACCAAGACGCTGCTGTCGCGGCGCGATGCGATCATCGTGGCCACGGTGTCGGCGATCTACGGCCTTGGCAACCCCGAGGATTACCTTTCGCTGCGCCTGATCCTGGCCAAGGGCGAGCGCATCGACCAGCGCCAGCTGATCCGCCAGCTCACCGAGCTGCAGTACGCCCGCAACGAGATGGAACTGCGCCGCGGCACCTACCGCGTGCGCGGCGAGATCATCGACGTGTTTCCCGCCGAATCGGAGACCGAAGCGCTGCGCATCGAGCTGTTCGACGGCGAGGTGGAAGGGCTGGCGCTGTTCGATCCGCTCACCGGCGAAACGATCCGCAAGGTGCCGCGCTACACGGTCTACCCGCGCACGCATTACGCCTCTACGCGCGAGAGCGTGCTGAACGCGATCGACACCATCAAGGACGAGCTGAAGGAGCGCCTGGAGGTGCTGTACCGCGACAACAAGCTGGTCGAGGCGCAGCGGCTGGACCAGCGCACCCGCTACGACGTGGAGATGATGGCCGAGGTGGGTTACTGCCAGGGCATCGAGAACTACTCGCGCCATCTTTCCCGGCGCGCGCCCGGCGAGCCGCCGCCCACGCTGTTCGACTACTTGCCGGCCGACGGCCTGCTGGTGGTGGACGAGTCGCACGTCACCGTGCCGCAGATCGGCGCGATGTACAAAGGCGACCGCTCGCGCAAGGAAACCCTGGTGGAGTTCGGCTTCCGCCTGCCGTCCGCGCTGGACAACCGGCCGCTGCGCTTCGAGGAGTGGGAGGCGCGGGTGCCGCGCGCGATCTACGTCTCCGCCACGCCGCGCGAGTACGAGCTGAAGAAATCCGGTGATGCCATCGTCGAGCTGGTGGTGCGGCCCACCGGCTTGGTCGACCCCGAGGTGGAAGTGCGCCCGGTGCGCACCCAGGTGGACGACTTGCTGGGCGAGGCGAACAAGCGCATCGCGATGGGCGACCGTGTGCTGGTCACCACGCTGACCAAGCGCATGGCCGAGAACCTCACGGAATACCTCTCCGAGCACGGCGTGAAGGTGCGCTACCTGCACTCGGACATCGAGACGGTGGAGCGTAGCGAGATCATCCGCGACCTGCGCCTGGGCGAGTTCGACGTGCTGGTGGGCATCAACCTGCTGCGCGAGGGACTGGACATGCCCGAGGTGTCGCTGGTGGCGGTGCTTGACGCCGACAAGGAAGGCTTCCTGCGCTCCACCGGTTCGCTGATCCAGACCATCGGTCGCGCCGCCCGCAACGTGCGCGGCAAGGCCATCCTCTACGCCGACGAGGTGACCCGCTCGATGCAGGCGGCGATGGACGAGACCGGCCGTCGCCGCGAGAAGCAGCTCGTGTTCAACGCGGCCAACGGCATCACCCCGAAGACGGTCGAGCGGCGCATCGCCGACATCATGGAGGGCGCGCGCAGCGAGTCGCCGTCGCGCGGCCGTGGCGGCAGGAGCCGGCAACGCGCCGTGGCCGAGCCGGCCGCCAGCTACGAGGCGATGGACCCGGCCAGGGCCGCTGCCGCCATCAAGAAGCTGGAAGCGCTGATGTACAAGCACGCCCAGAATCTGGAGTTCGAGGACGCGGCGAAGCTGCGCGACCAGATCCATCAATTGCGCGAGCAGGCGCTGCGCTGAGTGGGGCTGGGCGGCTTGTGGCCGGCCCGGGAGTCGCCTATACTGCGCGGCTCGCGCGGCCTGCTGCCGTGCGAATCGGGCGGTTAGCTCAGCGGTAGAGCACTACCTTGACATGGTAGGGGTCACAAGTTCGATCCTTGTACCGCCCACCAATTGACCATTTTCAGCACTTCCACAGAGTTTTTGTAAGTGCTTGGAAAATCTGCCTTGACACGGTTAGTTGAGGCTTCCAAAGGGACCCGAAAGGGTTCCTTTTTTATTTCTCACACCTGAGAACGTTCACAAAATTTACCTCCATTCACTGTGAACAGTGTGAACGCCGCGAAGAGCAAGGCGGTACGCTCCATGACCTCACGGGTGGCTGACCGTCTGCGGAAGGGGAGGCGTACCGTTCTGCGACATCTGGATTGCGGCCACTCCCTTTTGTCCGCGGCGACCGTCGTTGAACTCAGGGAAGGATCTCAGAAGATCTCACCGGCATAAGGACGCTTCGAGTCGGCGACGCTCGACGCTTCTCTCCGCCTCGCTCAAGGGCAGATAGCCCGGCGCCGCCGCGGCGATGGCTTGTTGTCCGCCGTCGGACAGCACCAGGCGCAGGTAATCGCATGCCAGCGCATGGTCGTCGCGGGCGTCCGGCTTTCTGGCATAGATGTAGAGGAATCGATCAAGCGGGTAGCGGCCTGCAACGATCTCCTGGCGGGAGCCTGTGAATGTCTCCCGCGCATCGCCCGTGCCCGTTCGAATGCCGAGGACGTGAACCGCGTCGCTGGCTTGATTGAGGTCGGCGAAGCACAGTGCCGCCGGATCGAGCGCCACATGTCGGAGCACCGCTGCCGATTCTCGAAAGCCGCGATAGCTCCTCGCATAACCGGCGCCGCCCAGGTGATGCCGATTCATGAACACGCCCAGCGCGGTGTCCTGGGCGAGACCGCATGGCTCGATGCGCCAATGCGCCCATGCACCGCTAAGTCCCAGTTGCGCACCCTCGAGCAGTCGTTGTGGTGCAGCGAAGATGCCGCGCAGTTGCCTCATGCTGATCACCGCCAGCGGATTGGCGGGATTCACGTAGATCGCCAACGGCGACGAGCGTGCGCGCGGATCGAGCGCGGCGTGCGCAACGCGGAACTTGAGTGGACTAGTGCCGACACGTTGTTGATACCGGGCGAGTGCCTGATCCGTGAACTCGGCACCCATCGGCGCGAAAAGACTGCTGCCTTCGGCCAACGCAGCCGGCGCCGTGCGGGTTCCCTTGAGCACGAGATCGAAGCGGATGCTGGGATGCGTCGACTCGAACCGGCGATCCAGGGCTTCGAGCATCCAGCGCATGTCGTTGTAGCCAACGATCCGCACCGCGCCGTTGTCGTCGATGTAGGCGGGGCGCGGATGCGGCGGCCTGGCATCCGCGGACGGCAGGGGTGCATCGCAAAGCCCCTCGCGCGCCAGGGCGGTGCGGGCAGTGTGATCCTGTGCGGGCGTGAGCGGATCGAAGTGCATCCGATCTTGCGCGATCAGTCGCTGTCCGTCGGCGCCCAGGACGAAAGACAGGAATTGGCAGGCCGCGGGACTCAGCCCGCCGGTGCTGGAACGGGGAAAGCCCAGATAGATCGTCCTGGCCAGCGCATAGCGGCCTGCGGCCACCTCGCCCAGCGTGCCCGCATGGAATGGGGTGCCCTGCGCCACGGCGAGCGGCAACGCCCGCACGGCGCCGCTGGCGTAGTCGAAGCCGCTGTAGCCGATGCCGTCCGGATCCGCGCCTACCTGCCGCACGATCGCCGCCAGCGTGCTGGTGCCCGGCGTATCGACCTGCACGCGCAGGTCGCTGCGCCAGCTCCGTCCGCCCAGGACGCGCCGGTCCAGGAAATTGACGATGCCGGGCGGATTGCCCGAGGCGCGGCGGGGCGTCATGCCATAGAGGTGGATCGGACGCGCGGCCCAGTCTCCGCGCAATCCCAGTTGCCCCCACGAGGCCAGTGGCCGGTGCCGGCCCGGTGCGGGCGCGCCGGAGAACACCGCGGCCAGCTGTGCCAGCGTCAGCCCGCGCAGCGGGTTCGCGCGGTTGACGTAGATGGCCAGTGCGAACGTGCCGTGTGGCGTTGCATAACTTCCGCCAGCGACGGGAATCACGATCGGCGCCTGCCCCAGGCGGCGTTTGAATGCGGCCAGTTCCGCCGGAAACGGTTCCCGCGCGAAGCTGATGCAGTTCACCTGTCCGGCGAGCGTGGCGGCCACGCCTTCGGCCGAGTAATGGCTGCTGTCGCCGATCTCGACCGAGGCCTGCGGCCGGTGCGCGCGGAAGGCGCGCGCCCAGGCCGCCAGCAGCGGCTGCATGGTACTGGCGCCCAGGCAGCGCAGGCCGCCATCGGTTGCGATCGCGACCACCGGCTGGCTGCCGGCGTCCGGCGCGGGCGTGGCGTTCGCCGGAATGCTTCCGGCAACCGCCACGCCCAGCGCGATCAGCATCCGCGTTGCGGTGGCCCTGCCGAAACGCTGGAGGGGGGACGCGCACATCGAGGCGCCCTCCAGCGTCGACAGGACACGGCGGGGCTTCACGGCCTGCGGCTACGCACCGCCGCCGATCGACCACAACACGACGGCATCGAACAGCGCCTTGCCCTGGACGGTGAGGTCGTCATAGGAGGGGTTGTCCAGCGGCAGCAGGGCGCGTCGGGCCGGGGCGACGAAACCGTCCGCCATCACCGAGCCCTTGGGGTATCCGAAGATCGCACGCTCGGCAGACGCGTTGGGCAAGGTCGCAATCACGATCGCATCGGGCGTCGGCCTGGCCCACTTCAGTACGCCGGGATGCTGGGTGAACTCGACCAGGCCGGGGGGCAGGCCGGCTGCCATCGGGCTCGAGGCGCCGACGATGTCCAGGTAGCTCTCGGGCGGGTCGTCGCTCTCTTTCTCCTCGCCGTGCTCGCCGTAGTCGACGTAGCGCTGGCGCCCGGCAAGATGCATGGCGTCGGCGTACAAACCCTCCAGCGAGATCACCGGCACCTTCACGTCGACGTACTTGTTGGCGAGTTTGTACTTCGAGCAGGTCGAGGAAATGATCACCAGGTCTTCGCCGTCGGCGCGTGTCTGCGGGTCCATCTGGTCGGCGATGTCGACCTCGAAGCCCAGGCTGTGCAGGTGCGCCACGATGTGCTCGTCCGCCTCGCGCCCCTCGCCGGCGTTGACGCGCTCCACGAAGAGCAGCTTCTTGCCATGCGCCGCGTGGCCGAGCCGCGCGTCCAGCGCGGCGGGGTCATAGGGCGCGACCGGCGGCGGCGGACTCGCGGCCCAGCGCACGGCCGCATCGAACAGTTTCAGTCCGATCGCCCAACTGCGCAGTTGGGGATCGCTGGCGGCCGGTCCGTGCACGGCGGTGAGCAGGTGGAAATTGCCGTTGGCCAGAAAGAAGCCTACCCGGCGCGCGGGCGCCGTCCGGCGATCCAGCATGCTGGCGTTGCGCTCGTAGGTGAACACCGCCGCCATGTCCGGCCGGCCGTCGAAGTCGGCGATCACCGTGCCGCCCGGGCCAGGCTTGCCCCAGCCGGCGTTGCCCGGCTCCAGGTAGAGCGTGCCGAACAGCTGCGGTTTGAGCCCGACCGCCTTGCTGATGTCCGAGGTGGTGTTCGCACCGTAGCCGTAGAGGATCATGAAGCTGTCAGCGTAGTGCTGGACCGGATCGATCACGCCGAAATCATGGTGAAGCTCCTGGCCGGTCATGCCCAGATTGGGGTAGTCGAAGGTGTTCCAGGTGAATAGGGGGATGGCGACGTCGGCGTAGCGATCGCCCAGGCGATGCGCGTTGGCGGTCGAGGAAATCACGATCAGGCTGGCGCCTTTTGCCGCGCTCTCGGGCGTGGCATCGTCGACGGTCTTCACGGTGAAGCCAAGCGCCTCCAGATGCTGGCGCACCAGGGCATCGTCGTTGGGCTCGTCGGCGGGTGTGGCGCCGGTCACCAGCAGCACCGTCTTGCCCTTCAGCGTCGACGGCGGCAGCATCGCCGCGCATGCCGTCGACAGGCCCAGTGCGCAGGCGAACAGGAAACCGCCGGCAGCCATCGACAAACGGATGGGGCGCTTCATTTCGACACCTCCGCCGTTGCGCCCAGGGTCCACAGCTCGATGGGTCTGGCCGCTTTCTCTGCGGCGGATGGCTGCCCGAGGGCCAGCCACAACTGGTGCGTGTCTTGGTCAAGTGCCATCGCTTCGAAGCTTCCGTTGAGGGGGTAATCGCCGGCTGCGCTGTAATTCACGAAGGCGTTCATCCTGACCAGCGCGAGGCGGCCGTTCTCGCTCGCACCGATGGCGGCACCTTTCCAGCCGGCGGAACCGAATGGGTGGAAGGCAAACACCATGCGCGACGTGCCGCGCAGCGACGAAGGCAGCCGTTCGAAAGTGAAGCCCAGGTCGGTGTCGACGACGTAGCGCATGCCATCGGTACAGCCGACGAACAGCCGGCGGCCGACCTGATCCATGGCAAGCCCGGTCGGATCCTTGCAGCCCGTGACCGGGATGGCGCCCAGGTATTTCATCTGCGCCTCGTCCACCACGTCGATGGCGTCGTGCGCCATGTCAGCGACGTAGAGCGTGCCGCGGCCATCGGCCGCCATCTGCCGCAGGCTGCCTTGCATCCGCAGGGAGGCGAGGCGCCGGCCCGTGGCCGCATCGAACTTGGTGACCGTCGCCGCCTGGGTGCTTTCCACCAGCAGGGCGTGCGTGGCGGCGTCGAACAGCAGCGCCGAAGGCGATCCGTCGGTCAGCGCGGTCGATGCGGCGACCTTCAAGGGCTGCAGCCGGAAGATCACGAGTTTCGCCGGTGCAGCCAGCGCGGCAAAACCCGTGCGGCTGGGGGTGTCGATCACCATGTCGGCGACAGGCGCGGGCAGCGCCAGCGTGTCGGCCAACTGCGCCGTGGCCACGTCGTAGTCGCGCAGCTCGCTGCCGGTGGCCACGTATGCCTGCGTGCCGCCGGGTCCGAAAGCGATCGCGCGCACCGGTGCCGCGCCCTGGATCGAGAAGCGATGCACGAGTTGCAGCGAGGCTTCGGCAGCGAGGCTGGCGCCGCTGGCGAGGCACAACGCGAGCCATGAGGCGCCCAGCCCCGCGCGGGTCCAGGCGCTCGGCGATTTTCCCATGCGGGCCGGCCTCATGAGCGGTCACCGTGTGCGGGCGCGCCGAGCAGCGCGCCCGCACTCTCGGCCTGGAATCCGCGCAGCGGCAGGAAAACGGCCTGGTCCAACACGATCTGCTGACCCTGCCGGCTCAGCACGAAACGGAGAAACTCTCTCATCGGCGGTGTCATGGCAGTACTTGGCTTCAGATTGACGTTGGCATAGATCAGCCGGCTCAGCGGGTAGGCGGCTGAGGCGACATTCGCATAGGTCGGTGCGAGGTAGTGCCCGTCGCTGCCGATGGCGAGCATCTTCACTGGCGCGTCGACGAAGGCCAGCCCCGCATAGCCGATGCCGTCCGGGTCCGCCGCCACGCGTCGGGCGATCGGGAAGACAGTGGGGTCATAGTGCAGGTCCGTGCGCCAGTGGCCGCGCTGCGCTCCCACGTCCAGCACGCGCTGCCGCACGAATTCCTCGAACCCGTTCCAAGGCTTGATCGCGTACACGTGGATCGGACGAGCGGCCCAGGCGCCGCCGGCACCGAGGTCGCCCCAGGTGACGGCGGCGTGCTTGCCCCTGAGCAGGGATCGCGACAGCACCGCGTCAAGCTGGGCCAGGCTCAGGCGTTCGACGGGGTTCTGCGGATTGACGAAGAACACCACGGCGTCCAGAAATCCGAACTGCCGGTACGATCCGCCCGAGACCGGCACGCTGAGCGGCGGGTAGCCATGGCGCGCACCGAACGCGGTGATGTCCGTGGGCTTCAATTCGCGCGACACGAACGCGATGTCGATCTTGCCGTTCGCCAGCTCCATGGCGCCGTGGCTGCCTTCGTACGGCGGCCCGAAGGATATGCGCACGTCCGGGTAGAACTTGTGGAACGCGTGTATCCACGCTCCCACCAAGCCCGGCAGGGTGTCCGACGCCGCCATGCTGATCGAGCCCTTCAGGCCGGCGTCGTGGCTTGGCTTGAATGACGGCAGCGCGGCATCCAGTGTCGGCTGCAGAAACTCGGGCGTGGGCAACGGCCTTCCGGATTGCTTGCCCGCCTCGTCCTGGGCGTGGGTCTGCACGGCGTGGGTTTTCGCCGTCGGCAGCAGCCATTCCACACTGGCGGAGGTCTGCCCGGCCATGGCCGGGCCGGCCGCCGCGCCCGCCAGCACCATGGCCAGCACCTTCCCGCGCAGGTATCGCATATGCGCTCCTTGTCCTCGCTTGTTCCGGTTCATTCGAAGAAAGCCCTCACGGAGAGGGTGAACAGACGCGGGTTGCCGGGGAGCAGGTTGATGTCGCCGTTGAATCCCGCGCTCTGGTAGTAGGTCTTGTCGAACAGGTTCTCGACCTTGAACGTCACTACGTACTGCTGGTAGCTGTAGTAAAGCGCCGCATCGACCCGGGTGTAGCCGGGCAGCCGCAGCATCGGGCTGCCTGCCTTCGTCGGCGTGAAGCCCTGGCGCTCGCTGTTGTAGATCACACCGAGGCCGAACCCGAGCCCCTGCAACGCGGGCGCCGTGAAGTCATAGCGCGACCAGACATGCGCACTGTTGTACGGCACGTTGGGCAGGCGGCTGTTCAACTGCGCCAAATTGTCGGACGCAGTGATGCGCGCATCGGTGTAGCCGTATCCCGCTGTCAATTGCCAGTTGTGCAAGGGCCGCGCGTTGATCTCGAATTCCGCGCCCTGCGAACGCGCCTTGCCGAGCTGCTGGTAGCAGGTGCCGTAGGCGCAGGCGAAATGGCTGAAAGTGTTTTTTTCGTCGATGCGATAGAACGCCAGGGTGGCCGACAAGCGCCCCTGCAGGAAGTTGGCCTTGCTGCCAAGCTCGACCTGCTTGGCCGAAGTGGGCACGAAGCTGTTCACCCCGTTGACGTCGATCGCGTTCGCGGCGGGCGGAACGTACGAGGTGCTGTAGCTCGCGTAGTAGCTCCAATGGTCGTTCGGCTGGTAGACCAGGCCCAGCATCGGCAGGACCTTGCTGTTGGTCTTGCTGCTCTTGGGAACGTTGGGGACCCTGAGCTCGGTGATCGCCTGGCGGTCGCGCGTGTAGCGCAGGCCGATGGTGGCTTTCCAGTGCGGCGACAGCGTCATCAGGTCGGCCATGTAGGCGCCGTAGCTGTCGGTCACGGTGTAGCGGTCGGTCAACAGCGAGGTGTTGCCCTTCGCCACCAGCGGCAGGTCGGCGAGCGGCGGAGCCACGCCGTAGACCGGATCGTAGATGCTCATGTCCAGCGAATCCGGCCCAGTGGCCGGGCCGTTGAAGAACTGCAGCCGGTCTTCGTCCGCGGTGTCCCTTCCGGCGGTCAGGCCGAGCACCATCTTGTGGCCGATGCCGAACGTGTCGAACGGCATGTGCAGGTTCGTGTCCAGGTAGTCGTAACGTCGCTTGTTGGTCTGCCCTCGGGCCCGGCGCGCGACGTGCAGCAGGTCCGGACGGATCGCAGTGACGTCGAATCCGTGCGCCTCGTCGGTGTGCCAGACGTCGCGGGTGTCGAGGTTCCAGCTCATGCCGTTGTCGAAGCGATGGTTGAAGAGCAGCGTCAGCACGCTGCCGTGTTCCTTCTCGTAGTCGCTCGGCTCCTGGTAGCGCGTGGTGATCGGCGGGACCAGGTGGATGTTGCTGTCCGGTGCGACCAGGTAGGTGTCGTAGCTGTAGCGCAGGCGCTGGTATTCGTAGGCCGCCGTGAGGTCGGTCGCGTCCGAGATCTTCCAGGTGAGACTGGGTGCGAAATAGACGTCGTGGTCGTAGCTGGCGTTGCGGAACGTGTCCTTGTTCGAATCATCCATGACCAGCCGGTAGAGAAAGCGCTTGTCCTTGTCGATCGGCCCGGTCAGGTCGGCTGCGGCATCGAAACCGGGCCGGTCCGTCAAGCCGACGCCGGCGCCGTCATAGGCGGTGGCGGTGGTGCTGAATTCGTAGAGCGGATAATCCTCGGGTTTCTTGGTGATCAGGTTGACGAAGCCGCCCGGCTGCTCTTCGCCGTTCAACACCGACGCGGGCCCCCGCACCACGTCGATGCGCGATATGCCGATCGTCGCCGGCGAGCCGAATCGAGTCGCCAGGCCGGGCAGTCCATCGACCAGGATGGAGTTCTGGTCGTTCGCGCCACTCTGGAAGCCCCTGAAAACCAGGTCGTAGCCGGTGATGCCGGCGCTCTGGATGCCGGTCATGTACGGATACAGCGCATCGACCTTCTGCGCTTCGACGGCATGCATGAAGCTGCCGGTGTAGGTCGAAATGGAAAACGGGGTGTCGCGCGAGGGCGCATCCATCTTCAATGCGCTGTGGCCGGCGGCGGAAATGAAGCGCGCCTTCACCGAGACCGCCTTGAGCTGGACGACATGTTTCGGAGGTGACTTCGCCGCGGTGGCTGGTGCAGCAGCCTGCTGGACGCCGTTCGGTACCGCCGCAGGTGCATTCGGGGCGCTCGTGGCAGGGGCTGACGTTGCAGCCGGGGCCGGCCGGGCGGCCACCGTGGCAGGGCAGGCGAACGCCATCAGGATGATGCCGGATGCCGCAGCAGGCGCCAGCCGCAGGCCAAACGGTGTGCGCCAGACACTGGCCCGAATCAGCCGCGCCACCGGTTTGATCTTGCAACGAGCCAGCTCGTGCGCTGCCGCGCACCAGACATGCGGGCGCTGGTTTGCCAACGCCGAAGCGGCAGCGATGGCACTGGGCATCGGCCTCTTGTTTTGCTTGTACATGTCGTAAAACCCCCTCGAGTTTGTGCGCGATAGGCGTGTGACGGTGTTTCGTGGATCTCCCCATGTCACGGCTTGCTGGATCCATAGGCTTTAAGCGAGACGAAGTCCCTCTGAAGTCTGCTCGGGCGGTGAACGCGGTCTCAGCGGCTGATTTCCTCCAGTGCCACACCCTTGGTCTGCGGGCCGAAAATGCCGATCATCGCGATGCCGACCGCCATGGCGATGGCGATGAACATCGCCACCGCCAGCGCGCCGCCTGCATGAAGCAGATAGCCGACGGCCAGACCGGCGAACGCGGCAGCGATGCGGCTCCACGAATAGACGAAACCCACTGCCCTGGAGCGTATGCGGGTCGGATAGAGCTCCGCCTGGTAGTTGTGGTAGGCGAACGACATCACGTTGGCGGCCAGCGTGAACACCACGCCAAGTGCGACCAGCGCGACCGGGTTGTTCGCCATGGCGAAGGCCAGCATGCTCAGACCCATCAGCACCAGCCCCAGCATGATCTGCAGTTTGCGTTCGATCCGGTCGGCGAATAGCACGCCGAGCAGCGGCCCCAGCGGATTGGCGATGGCGATGATGAAGGAGTATTCGAGGCTGTGCGTGACGGTGATGCCGCGTGCTATCAGCAAGGTCGGCACCCATGCCGCAAAGCCGTAGAAACCGATCACCTGGGCCATGTTGAATATCGACAGCATCAACGTGCGCTTGCGGTACTGCGGCGAGAAGATTTCGGCGAAACGCCCGCGGCCGGTCTCCTCAGCGTGCGTCAACGCAGGCGGCGGCAACGGCTTGCCCGTCTCCGCGACCACCCGCTGTTCGATCGCCGCCATGATGGCTTCCGCCTCGTCGGTACGACCTTGCAGGGCCAGCCAGCGCGGACTCTCCGGAATCCCCTGCACCAGCAGCCACACCAGCACCGCGCCGACCGAGCCGATCAGCACCACCCAGCGCCACCCCTCGATGCCGAGTGGGCTGAGCGGCACCAGCAACCAGGCCAGCAGCGCCACCAACGGCACCACGGCGAACGTGATGAACTGGTTGACGGAAAACGCGCGACCCCGCTCCGCACCCGGGATCAGTTCGGAGATGTAGGTGTCGATGGTGACCAGTTGCACCGCGAAGCCCACGCCGGCGATGAAGCGCCAGACGTTCAGCATCTCGCCGGTTTGCTGGAACGCCATGATGGCGGTGCAAGCGACGTACCAGACCAGCGACCACGTGAATACCGGCCGCCGGCCGAAGCGATCCGGCAGATGACCCAGCAACACCACGCCAAACCAAAGACCGGCGAACGTGCTGAAGACGAACGTGCCGAATCCCGCGATCTTGATGCTGTCGAGCCCGGCAAAAAAGCCCAACGACTGCGCCGTGAACAGACCGGACTTGATCATTCCCGGCGCCACGTAGCCGGTGAAGAACAGGTCGTAGAACTCGAAGACACCGCCCAGCGAAATCAGGACGACAATGGTCCAGACAGTGCGGGACGGCGGCAGCCGGTCGAGCCTGGCGGCGATTCTGGCGGATTCGATTTCTGACACGTGGGCCTACCTCCGGATCGGGAATGAAAGGTGAGATCCGCCCTGATCAGGAGCGAGTCCACCGAGCTGCAGGGCATCGGCCACTTCGTCAAAGCAGAATCGTGACTGCCCAGTATCCGGTGGCGTAGTCGCTCACCGGGATGGTTTCGGGCATCTTGCTGCAGGCGTAACGCCGCCAGCTGATTCGACGCCCGTCACCACGAACATCAAGATGTCGACTTCAGAACGACACCTTCACGTCGCCATATATCAACCGTCCGATCGGCGAATACGTGCTGATATCGCTGTTGATGAACTGGTTCGTGAAGGCGCGCGGGAAGTTCGGCGGCATCTTGTTGCCGATGTTGTTCACGCCGAGGGAGAGCGTGAGCTTGTTGCCGTCATCGCCGCCGCCCGGCCCAAGCGTCCAGGTGTAGGAACCGTGCAGATCCCACACGCTGTAGCTCGGCACCCGGATGCCCGGGAGCGTGCCGGCGGCACCCTCGTCCTGGACCGAAGAGATGTAGGTGTTGGCCAGGGTGACGTCCAGGTTCTGGAACGACCAGTCGAGTGTCGAGTAGAAGCGATACTTCGGCAGCGTTCCGGCGAACACGCCGATGTTGCTGGCCGCGCCGGCGTATTGCTGGAACGCATCGCCCGGACGGCGCTGGAACTTGAACGAATTGAATACCGTGCCCTTGCTCGACAGCTCCCAGGACCCGTACTTGTTCCACGGCAGGATGTAATCCAGCCCCAACAGCCACGAATGCTCGACCAGCACGCTCTGGTTGCGGAATTTGTCGATGACGTAGAGCTGCGAGTACTTGCTCGGATCCGGCTGGCCGGTGACCGGGTTGGTCAGGAACGCCTTCAGCGATCCGGGCGTGCCGAAAGGACTGCTGCCGCCGAGGTTGGTGAAGTTGCCCGTGCTAACGCTGTCGAAATACGACGAGGCCGAACCCGAGTCGTTCACCGACTGCAGGATGCGGGTGAAGTCCGCGCCACCCGGGAAACCGCGCACCGTGATCGAGGAGTAGTCCGCGGTCACGGTCAGACCGTCGATGAAGTTCGGGTGGAATTCGAAACCGATCGAGCGCGACTGCGCGGTGGAAGGCTTGAGTGACGGATTGACGCCGTCCTCGCCGTTGAAGGTGTTGCCGACCGCGTACGGCTTGCCGAACACGATGCCGATCAGGTTGTCGGTCACCGGACGGGTGTCGAACGGCCCGTATGCCTGATACAGCGGCGGGGCGGCGAACGACTTCGTGTAGGTCGCATGGACCACGAACTGGTTGTCGAACGGCTCCCAGCGGAAGCCGAACTTCGGCGACGTGCCGTTGCCGGCGTCGCTGTAATGCTCGAACCGACCCGCGGCCGTGAGGTCGAGCCGGTGCAGGCCCGGGATGTGCATCTTGTCCGAGGTGATCGGAATCAGCACTTCGGTGTACGCCGCACTCACGTCGCGACCGTGACTGAACGGGTCCGTATACAGGCCGCCGATCCAGTTCTGGGCATTGCCGGCGGTGGAACCGGTGACCGGATCGGTGACGCGGCCATTCGGGTCGGCGTGGCCGGAAACTCCTTCATGCCGCCAGCCCACGCCGACCGCGACGCTCACCGGGCCCGCGGGCAGCTGAAACAGGTCGCCAGCGACATGCGCATCCCAGGAATAGAGCTTGCTGTCGCCATTCAGCACCTCGGTGCCGAAAATGTTGGCCAGTGCGGCCGCCGGGTTACCGGTCACGGCGAAGGGGTTGAGTGCTGGCTGCAGCATCAGCCCGTTGTTGATCGAATAACCTCCGTAGACCTTGCTGTAGGCGCCGCCAGCCACCGGGTTGCCGTTGGCATCGTAGCCACCAGCGACGGCGGCTTTCAGGTTGGGCTTGAAAAGCAGGTTGGTGTCGTGTTCTTCCACCTTGCTGTCGCTGTAATCGACGCTGGTCTGCCAGGTCCACGTGGCGGACAGCTTGCCCTTGAGTCCGGCGGAGAAGCGGTACGCATCGGTGGTATCGAATACCCCCTTGGGTCGGGACATGTCGGCAAACGTCACGCCCGTCGCGTTGGTGGTCAGCGGGTTGTAGGGCGCGCCGGCCGGCACGGTGAGCGAGGAGAACGCAAAGGGCTGGCCCGCCGCCTGCCACGCCGTGGAATGCACCTTGTTCTGCGAGAGCATGACGTCGCCGAAGGCCGTCACCCGGCCGCCGAGGAATGGCTGCGAGTTGATCGTCGCGACGAAGTTCTTGTGCTCCTCCTGCTGCAGCAGCATGGCGTACTTCGAATAGTCGAAGCCGTTGGACAGCTTTGCGGCGCTGGTGGCGTTGTAGGTGCCTGGCGAAAGACTCGCGTAACTGCTGGCGGTGGCGGAGGACCCGGTTGGAACGTTCGGCGAGAGCAGCCCCGGCGCCAGCACGTAGTTGCCCCCGCTGACGACGCCGGGCAGGCCCGTGCCCGGAACCACACCGTATTTCGGACTCGTGAACGAGCGGTCGCTTTGGAACAGCGGGCTGGTCTTGGAGTAGCTTGCGGTCGCCGTGATGTTCACCGGGCCGACATCCCCGCCCACCGTGACGAATGCCGAACGATCGCGATAGCCACCGTCCGCCACGCCGTAATGCGCGCCGGCCGTGACGCCGTGGTAGTCGTGCTTGAGGATGAAATTGACCACGCCGCCGACGGCATCGGCGCCGTAGAGTGACGAAGCGCCATCGGTAAGCACGTCGACCCGTTCGAGCGCGGCAGCCGGAATCTGGCTGACGTCGACGAAGTTCTTGCTTCCGCTCAGGCCGGCGACGCCATCCAGCGCCATGCGCTGGCCGTCTACCAGAACCAGGGTCGGCAGGTTGCGCAGTTCGATCTGCGAGCCGCCCGCCGTGAATTGATTGTGGTTCTGCGCGTTGCTCGGACCCGCATTGCTGCGGCCGGCAAAAGCGGGGATCGCCTTGCTCAACGCATCGAGCATGTTGCTCGAGACGCCGGTCTGGCGGAGCGAGTCCGCATCGAGGGTGGTGACGGGAACGGCCACATCGTTGGGGTTGACCGGCAACAGCGTTCCGGTGACGACGACGCGCTGCAACTGCGCGGCCTTGTCGGCCGATGGCGGGTTCGCAGTCGAAGTGCCGGTTTTCGAGTTCGGAGCCTGCTGGTCTTGCCCTGGGGCGTTTTGTGCGAATGGGGCATGACCGCCGTCATCCGCCGGTTGCGAAAATGCCGACGGCGCAGCCAGGCAGGCGGCCAACGCAATTGTGATGCAGGACAGCTTGGGCAACTTTTGCTGAGACATGATTCCCTCCCCGGGAAGCTGCGCGCAAATTCCCTTTGGCTGACAGCGTGGATTCAACGTTTGATTGGAAGCATCCGGTCTGGTGGCTCACGCTTGCGCGGGTCGACCGCCGTGAAAACACCGTTCCGATGCGGATTTGCATTCAGTACGCCTTGTCTGGCATTGGCGCTCCTCCCCGGAGCGCTTGATGACGTGGCGGAAACAGGTGGTGCAGTTCTACTGGTACTGAAAATCACACGAAAGAAAATTCATATGCGGGTTTTGCGCATGCGACCCACCGGCAATCGCCACGGAACTGGTCCATCCACATCAGTCCGACAAGGTTTTCCGATGCGCTGAAATCAAGAAATTCAGTTCTTTTGGTAGGTCAACACGGTGAACGTCTGGTCGAAATAGAAGTTCGGGTAGAACGGTGCCACCGCGGTATTCACTTTCATGGCCGGATCGACGCCACCTTCGGCGGCGACCAGATAGACGCGATCCCGTGCCGTATCCAATGCCAGGGTCCGTGCCATCGGCCGCGTGGTGATGGCCTGGTCGAGCGCATAACCGTCGGGACCTGTCTGCTTGATCACCACCAGATTGGCGTCAATCCCGTTGGCCGTGTAGATGCGATGGGTGGCCTGGTCGTAGATGACGCCGTCGTTGCCGCGGCCGATCGGGAGCGTGGTTACCAGGGCTCCGCTTGCCGCGTTGAGCACGGCCAGCACCGGCCGGTCGCTGCGGCAGCCGACGAAGATGCGTTGATCGCCGGCGTCATAGTCCAGCCCGACGGGCTGGTGGCACGGCGCGGTCGACCAGCTGGCGGTCACGGTATGCGTGCGGGCATCGATGCGCACCACCTTGTCGCGGTCGCGCTCGGCGACGAAGATATTGCCATGCCCGTCCGGCGCCGATGCCTCGATGTTGCCGCTGTCCAGCGGCAACGTGGCGACGAGCTTGCCGCTGCGGGCATCGACGAACGCCACCTTGCGACTGTCGCCCATGGTGAAGAACAGTTGTCCGGTGACCGGCTCATAACTGCCGGCGTCGGCGCTCTGCCCGAAGTGGATATGGCGGATGGTTTTCAGCGACGACAGCGCGAACTCGGTGCTCGTGCCATCGGAGTTCACGCTGAACCCGCGATCGAGCCGAGGCACCAGGATCGCCTTGTTCGCGCCCTCGGTGCCGGCAATCGTGGCAACCAGCTTGTGCGTGGTCACGTCGAAGACGGTGACGCCGTCGTGCCGGCGGCCGATGAACAGGTGCGACCGTGCGGCGTCATAGGTCAGGTAATCCCACCCCGGTGCCTTGCCCGGCAAGGCCACCGCGGAACCGAGATGGTAGAAGCTCGTGGCGCGGCCCGGTACCGGCAGCAGCGCGAAGCAGAGCAAGGCGAGCGGCACCACCAGGCGGCTGCGTGATGGCATCGCTTTTCGCTGTCGGTTCGGGCGCATCATCCGCTCCTAGTTGCCCAGCTTGAACCAGAGGATTTCGCCGCCCTTGCCGTGTTCACCTGGCGAAGCGGCCAGGTACAGGCGATCCAGCTGCGGAACGACGATGCCCGACTTGGCACCGATGGCGCTGGCGATCCACGGCCGCGCAGCGTAGAGGTTGGGGGTGACCTGCTGGAACACGCCGAGATAGCCGTCGCCACCGGGCACGTAGACGCGCTTGCGGGCGCTGTCCCAGAACAGCCCGTCCGAAGTCGCCGGCGCATCCAGCATCGCCACCGTGGCGCCGGTGTCCGTATTGAGCACGAACAGCTTGCTGGGATTGCGGGTGCCGACGAACAGGCGGTGGTCGGCCTCGTCCAGCGCCATCGTCAGGTTGGTCTGGGCGCCGCTGAGCGGCCAGTGCGCAATCACCTTGAGCGTCTTCTTGTCGACCACGGCCACGTAGTTCTGGTCGGCCACGTTCACGAACAACCGGCTGCCATGCTGCTCGGCCTTGACTGCCTCGACATGGTCCGAGTCGAACCGCAGCTTGGCGTACACATGGCCGGTGAGCGGATCCACCTCGTTGAGGAAGCAGTCCTTCATGCCGACGTCCTTGCCGCCGGTGACGATGTACAGGTGGCCGGTCGAGGAATCGTATTCGGCCGAGTCGGCACCCGGTGCCAACGTGATGTGGCCCACGACCTTCAAGGTGGTCGCATCCATGATCTTGGTCATGCCTTTGCCGCTGTCGGTGAGGATCAGCCGGTTGTGCTCGGGCAGGTAGACGAAGGCGTGTGGCGTCTCGACACCGTGGAGCGTGCGCTCGTGCGCGCCGGTCCTCAGGTTGAACAGCTCCACCGTGCCGTGATCCTCCGCCGCCAGGAACAGCCGGTTGCCCTTGACGTCGACGCCGAAGTGGTCGAAGTCGCCGGAATAGCCGGGGTGCCAATCGGTGCTGCGTCCGATCAGGCTCGCCGTCGGGTTGGGATCGGCGACAGCCACCGGGGCGACCGGCTCCATCAGCTTGGCCAAGTCGGGGATCTTCGCGCGCAACTCGTCGCGGATGGCAAAGCCTTCACGCTCAAGTGCCTTCTTGTCGTCGCCAGGCTTGTACGGAAGCACGATACCCACCGCGCCAAGGGTCTTCCCGCTGGCGTCGAGCAGGCGCGTCTCGACCTCGAAGCGGCGGCCGTTGACCTCGAGGTTGGGAATACCGGTATTGATGGCGCGCATGTCATCGTCGTCGGCCGCCTTGCCGAAACGGCCGATGCTGGTACCCACCACCACGTTGGTCGATTTGCCCGGCGGCACGATGTGCAGCATCAGGATCAGCAGCCTGGGATGCGCGGCCATGGTCTGATCGACCAACTGCTGCGCATAGGTATGCGTCGGGATGGCCGGATCGAACTGGTAGGGCTGGGTCAGGTTGCCGACGTTGGAGATCTTGCGGCGCAACTCGTCGCGCACCGTCTCCGCATTTTTCGCCAGCGCAGCCTTGTCGTCGCCTGCCTTGTACGGGTAGACGATGCTCACCGCACCCACGGTGTCGTGGGTGACGTCCTGCAGCGGCAACTCGACTTCGAAGTGGTCGCCTTCTGCGTTCACGGCCATGGCCGGCTTGCCGGTGTTGACGACACCCATGTCGTCGGAGTCGGCCTTCTTGCCGATGCGCCCGATATTGGAGGCGATGATGATGTTGTCGGTCTGCTTCGGCGGCGTCACGTGCAGCGCCATGATGGCGATGTCCGGGTGCGCGGCGAGCGTTTCGTCCACCAGGTGCTGGGCGTAATTCGGCGCGGCCGTCTGCGCCAGCAGCGGCGGTGCGAGCAGGGCAGTGCTCAGGAGAAGTGCGTAACGAACCATGGATTCCGTCCTCGACGATTGACGTGAATGAAGCGGGTGTCGGCGTGCTGCGCGGGATTGCGCGAGCGGAAGCGGGTCGCAGCGATCACCGGTTACCCCGTTCCCTCCCGCCCGCTCCGGAGCCGCGTGTCATGCACCCTAGAACAAGCACCTGACGGATACCTGTAACGATCCTTAAAGTTCTTTCAGGTTGGCAGGCATGGCTTCTCTTCCCGCCATGGAGCATGCGTCGCCACGATGCAGGCCTGCCGCACGCGCTTTGTGCGTCGCGTCACTGGTTGCGTTCGATGCGGGCATACACTCGCTGCGCAATGTCGACAGGCAGGTGTGCCATGAAGATTCTCATCGTCGAAGACCAGCAGCGCCTCGGCCAGTTTCTCAAGCAGGGGCTCAGTGAATGCGCCTACACGGTGTGCTGGGTCGGCACCTGCAGGGAGGCCCGCGATGCGCTAGCCGAAACCAACTATGACGTGATCATTCTCGACCTCAGCCTGCCCGATGGCGACGGCCTGCACCTGCTCTCGGAATGGCGCCGCTCCGGCTTCAACGAGTCCGTGCTCATCCTCAGCGCGCGCGACGCGGTGGAGGACCGCATCAAGGGTCTCGACCTCGGCGCCGACGATTACCTGCCCAAGCCCTTCAGCTTCGATGAACTGCTCGCCCACGTACGTTCCTTGCTGCGGCGCCAGTCGGCGGTAAAGCAGACCGTGATCACCCATCGCTGCGTACGCATGGATCTGTTGAGTCACACGGTCAAGCTGAGGGACCAGAACGTCGATCTCACCAGCCGGGAATTCGCGCTGCTCGAAATCTTCATGCAGAACGCGGGGCGCACCCTGACCCGCTCGTACATCTCGGAAAGAATCTGGCCCGGTTTGGCGGACAACAATCTGCTGGACGTCTACATGAGCCGCCTGCGCACCAAACTCGAGTCCAATCCGACCGAACCGCTGTTCAAGACGCTGCGCGGGATCGGCTATCAGCTGGTATGAAATCGATCGGCGCGCGCATCACGTTCTGGTTCGTACTGAGTGTCACGCTTACCCTGGCCTGCCTGTTCGTCGCCGGCCACCAACTGCTGAAGAACTACGTGATCCACGACCTGGACCTGCTCAATGCCACGGAATTCGGGCAGATCAAGGCGCGCCTTGGCTCGGACTATCCGACGCTGAATGGCGCGATCATCAACGAACGCATCCGCCAGACCACCGAATACGCCTCGGTGCTTTTCTATATCAGCATAGACTCGCCCAAACAGGGCAACCTGTTCCGCTCGAAGAACCTGGCCGGCAATCCGCTGCCCGACGTCAAAGGCAAGCGGGTCTACAACGGCACCATTCCCGGCATCGGCGAGCTGCGCATCGCCGAGTTCGTGCTGCCGCCGTTCGATGTCAGCATCGGTACGCCGGTGGGCCAGATGCGCCGCGCCATGGTGGCTTATTCCGAAGTCAGCCTCGCGCTGCTGTTGGGCATGATCCTGGCCAGCATCGTGATCGGCCTGGGCCTTTCCCGCCTGATGCTGCGACCGGTTCGACTGATTGGCGAAACGGCCAACCGCATTCGCTCCGACAATCTCACTGAACGCATCGGCGTCACCGGAGTCGACGACGAGATCTCCGATCTAGCACGCTTGTTGAACCAGATGTTCGATCGACTCGAATCCTCGTTCACCCAGGTACGCCAGTTCAGCGCCGAGGTATCGCACGAGCTCAAGACCCCGCTGTCGCTGGTGCGGCTGCATGCCGAGAAGCTGCTCGCCGACGGCAACCTGGATCCGACACAGGAGGAGGCCATACTGGTGCAACTGGAGGAACTGGCCCGCGTCAACCACATGGTGGATGAACTGCTGTTTCTGTCGCGCGCCGAGGCACAGGGCGTCCGCATGAGTCTGGTGCCGCAGGATCCACATCACTTTCTGCAGAGCTTCGAGCAGGATGTCCGCGCCTTGGCCGAGCACCAGGGACGGCGCCTGCGCTACACGCACCGCGGCGAGGGCGTGGTGGCTTTCGAGGAACGCTGGCTTCGACAAGTCGTCCTGAACATCCTCACGAATGCCTTGCGAGCCTCGCCGCCCGGCGGCCTGATCACGCTGCGCTCGGAGTTCGTGCCTCGTTACTGGAGGGTCAGTGTCGAGGATGAGGGACCGGGCTTGACCATGGATCAGTGCGAGCGGGCCTTCGACCGCTTCGTGCGCTTCCATCAGAGTGGCGAGGAGGATCGCGGCAGCGGCTTGGGCTTGGCGATCTGCCGCAGCATCATCCAATTGCACAATGGACGAATCTATGCCGAGCCGCGCGCAGACGGCGGGGGCCTGCGCGTGGTGTTCGAGCTGCCCGCCAGCGACGAGCGCGTGCAGAACCCTGTGTAACGCGGATTCCTTTGCTGGCCAAAGAATGTTTGACTCGCGTTGTCGCGGTCACGCTGTTCGTCTCGAGCCAGCCATGGAGTTGCGACTGGCAAGGGCGCCGAGTCCGGGCCGCGCTTGCCCCGCCTGGTGTCGTCGATGTTGATGTAGACGTGGCCGACGGCGCGCATACCACTGGAAACCATGGCATCGGCCGCCGCGCGCACACCGGTGCCGGTGGCTTTCCACGCGAAATGATTCCAGCTGTGCCAGCCCATCGGCGGGGTGGCGGCCACGGGCTTTTCGGCCGTCACCGGTGCGGTGGTGAACATGGTGGCCAGGGCGGGCGAGAGAACGAGCGAACGCATGCGGCATGCTCCGCTGGTGGGTGGCGCGGCAATGAACTGCGCACTGTCTCGGCTGCAACAGCGCTGGCAAGCACGCGTTCCCGTCTTGCAGTAGCGCGGAAGTGGCCACGGCTGAACAGGCTGCGCGAGGTCAACGCCAGCAGGGGACCAGCTTCGGCATCGAATATGTTGCAGCCGCACATGGAGAAACGTTAGCTCGGACTTTTGATTTCGCAATTGTCTGGTTTTAGTGCGGCGCGACAGCATCCAGCATGTGCTTCAGCCACGTGTCCGCGAAAGGGCTTCGGGCTGGTTGTGCATCTTGCGGGGAACTGCCGACAGACCGTCGAACGGCTCGGCTACGTCAATTCTTGGGGAGACACCAACATGATGGGCAAGACCACGTTTGATGCCGGACGCCGCCATGCGGCGGGGAAATTCCCGATGGCGCGCCTGTCCGGGGCGATCGCGCTGGGACTGCTGTGCTGCGGGTCGCTGGCGTTGCATGCACAGCCGGCCACAGCGGCGGTGCCGGGGCAGCCACAGGACCAGAACGCGTCGACCGCGTCCACCACCGATGCGAAATCGCCGAAGAAGAAGGCTGCGAAGGTCGGCGACAAGCAGGCCAAGGATTTCTCTGCAATCGTGGTGACCGGCATCCGCGCATCAGTCGAAAAGGCGCAGGACATCAAACGCGACGCAGACACCTTCGTCGATTCGTTGTCCGCCACGGACATCGGCGCGTTGCCGGATCGCAGCGTCACCGAAACCCTGTCGCGCATCCCCGGCGTCACCATCGACCATTTCCTTTCCCAAGGCGACCCGGAACACTTCTCTGCCGAAGGCAACGGCGTGCAGGTGCGCGGCCTCACGCAGGTGCGTTCCGAGTTGAATGGCCGCGACATCTTCTCCGCCAACGGCGGGCATGCCCTCAGCTTCCAGGACGTGCCGTCGGAACTGATGTCCGGCGTCGACGTGTACAAGAACCAGACGGCCGAGATGATCGAGGGCGGCCTGGGCGGCACGGTGAACCTGCGCACCTTCATGCCGTTCGACTTCCAGGGCCAGAAGATCGCCGCGTCCGTCAGCGAGAACTATGGCGACTTCGTCAAGAAGTACAAGCCATCCGGCTCGGTGCTCTACAGCAATCGCTGGCACACCGACCTCGGCGAAATGGGCGTCCTCGTCGATGTCGCCGATTCCCAACTGGCAACGCGTACCGATGGCTTGTTCGTGCGTCCGTTCTTCAAGAATGCAAGTGGCACTTGGGTGCCGCGCGGCGCCGATTGGCGCACCTTGCTCTACGATCGCAAGCGCGACGGTGCCTACCTGGCCTTCCAGTGGCGTCCCAGCGACGATCTCGACTTGTACGCCACCGCGTTCCAGAGCAAGTACCACGAAGTCTGGAACGAAGATGCGATCTTCGTGGGCAACGATCCGACGAAGGTGACGGTGGATGCCAGCCAGCCGAGCCAGATCAATGGCGGCGTGTTCCAGTCCGGTCGTCTTACGCAGCCCGGCGGCATGCCGATGGGCACCGACATCCGCGCCTCCAACAGCCATTCCAAGACCACGGACTTCTCCACCGGGATGAAGTGGCGGCTGGGCACCAGCACCGAACTCACGAGCTCCTTGCAGTTCGTCAAGGCCACCACCAACAGCCTGGATTCCACGGTGGCCTTGGGCACCAACGTGCCCTACATCGACGTCGCCCTGAACGGCAGCAACCCGCCGCACATCGGCGTCGATTCCGCCTTCACCGGGAACCCCGCCAATTACTACTGGGGGTTCACCATGGACCACCAGAATCAGAACTATGCGAAGGAACTGGCTTGGCGCGCCGACATCGACCACAGCTTCGTCGATGGGTTCGTGCAAGGGGTGAAGGCGGGCGTGCGCGTGACCAACCGCAACGCCGACAACATCGATACGGGCTACAACTGGAAGCCCGTGTTCCAGACCTGGATGCAAGGCTGGGCAATACCCAGCGGCGCATTGCCTGGCCTCAACTTGAACGGCACCGTAAATACCAGCCTGGTGCACCTGGACACGTTCAAGAACTTCTACAAGGGCGACGCTGGCATCCCGGGCGCATTCTATGCACCGGTGCCGTCGACCGCGCTGGGTTACCCGGGGAGCTATGCGGACATCCACAATGCTGCCATCCCGTATTACATCGGTGGCGGCTACAACGTCCCGTACCAGCCCACGCTGCTCGATGCCGCGCACACCAATCTTCAGCACGAAAAGACCTACGCGGCGTATGCCATGCTCGACTTCGGGGTGGACGATGTCGGTCTGAGCGGCAACATCGGCGTGCGTGCGGTGAAGACCAGGAATGCCAGCCAGGGCTTCCTGGTGTATCCCAACCAGGCGTTTGCGCCTTATCTCGGCACGGGCCAGTCCGCTCCCATCAGCGCCCGCAACGAGTACACCGACGTCCTGCCCAGCTTGAACGTGAAGTGGGAATTCGCGCCGAACTGGATCACGCGTTTTGCCTTTTCCAAGGCGGTTGCGCGGCCGGACTTCAGCCAGATGCAGGCGTATCAGATTCTCAGTGCCGCCGTGCTGTCCGGCTATACGCCGCCACCCGGCACTACCACCCTGCCGCTCGATAAGCTGACGCTTACTAGCAGTTCCAACAGCAATCCGTACCTGACGCCGATGAAGGCCAACCAGTTCGATCTGTCGCTGGAGTGGTACTTCGACCAGGACCGCGGCGGCATGGCCTGGATCAACCTGTTCCACAAGGGGATCAGCGACTATTTCCGCAACGAGTCGCACTTCGTGACGTATCCGGGTGTCGACGGCAACAGCTACCAGTACCTGGTCACCCGTCCGGTGAACGTCGGCAAGGCGACCATCGATGGCGCGGAAATCGGCTGGAACCAGTTCTTCGATTTCCTGCCGGTCAAGGGCTTCGGCATGTCGGCGAACTACACCTACATCCGGAGCAGGACCCATGTGCCGAACGACACTACGGCGGTGCCGGTGGATACGGATGGCTCCGGATACGGCAGCCTCCCGGCGGATGGCTTGTCGAGGGATTCACTCAATGTCGCCGGCTTCTACGAGCACGGTCCGTGGCAAATCCGGCTGGCCTACAACTGGCGCAGCCAGTACCTGCTGTCGATCGGTCCGAATGGCTACAACGGTACCGACAACAACATTCCGTGGAAGCTGCCGGTATTCGCCGATGCCTACGGCCAGCTGGATGGTTCGATCTTCTACGCGTTCAACGAGCACGTGAAGCTCGGCCTGGAGATGAACAACCTCAACAACGCCGAACAACGCACGATCATGGATCAGAACGCATCCGGCAAGCACGTCACTTCCTGGTACGTGAACGACTCCCGTTATGCGCTGACGCTGCGCGCGACGTTCTGATCATGCAGTGCCTGGGCAGGCTATGAGGGTTCCTGCATGGGGCAGGGCATCCAGCGTTGGGTGCCTTGCCAGGAGCCGTGAAGCCTCACTGCGTTCCGGCCGGTTGATCGCGCCGGCCGAGATGACGGCAACGTTGAGAAAGAATTTCTTCGACATCCCGGAACCATCGGCGCCACGCTCAACGTGAGCATGGCGGAGGCGTGTGGGCAGAGTGTGCGCCGTCGCATGTTCTGGCGGCTCGTCCGGCACCCAGAGGGAGGCGCAATGAAACGATTCGTGCTTGGCACGCTCTGCGCACTGCTGTGCCAGATGGCGGCCGCATCCGTCGTGGTGAAGGACATCAGCTACCACGGTGACGATGGTGGCCCCGTGCCTTCGCCGACGCAATATCGCAATCCGGTGCTGGCGGGTTTCTATCCCGACCCATCCGTCATTCGGGTCGGTGACGATTTCTACCTGGTCAACTCCACCTTCGGCTACTTCCCGGGACTGCCCGTCTTCCGCAGTCGGGATCTGGTCGACTGGACGCAGCTCGGCAATGCGATCGACCAACCCGGCCAGATCAACTATGGCCACGGCGAATTGACCGGCGGCCTGTTCGCCGCGTCTATCAGCCACCACGGCGATACGTTCTACATCACCAATACCTGCTTCTACTGCGACAAGGGCAACTTCCTTATCACGGCGAAGAATCCCGCCGGGCCTTGGTCAAACCCCATCTGGCTGGGCTTCGAAGGAATCGATCCCTCGCTGTTTTTCGACCAGGACGGCACCGCGTGGGTTGTGAACAACGGCATGCCCGAAGGCGAGCCGCGTTACGAAGGGCATCGCGCGATCTGGATCCAGCAATTCGACCTCGCCTCGATGAAGCTGGTCGGGCCGCGGAAGGTGCTGGTGGATGGCGGCGCGAAACCTGCCACCCAACCGCAATATGTAGAGGGGCCGCACCTCTTTCGTCGTGGCGGCTATTACTACCTCAACACGGCCGAAGGTGGCACCGGCGAACAGCATGCCGAGATGATCTATCGCAGCCGCAAGGTTGCCGGTCCCTACGTGCCGTGGGATGGCAATCCGATCCTGACCCAGCGCGATCTAGCGCCCGGCCGGCCGCATCCAGTGACGTCGACGGGGCATGCGCAATTGGTCGAGTTGAAGGATGGGTCCTGGTGGGCGGTATTCCTGGGAACACTGCCGTATCGCGGTAACCAGTACAACCTGGGTCGCGAGACCTTCCTGCTGCCGGTGACCTGGCATGATGGCTGGCCCGTGATCCTGCCGCACGGCAAGTCGGTGCCCATGGTGGCGCAGCGACCCGACTTGCCGCGCGAGTCGCAGGCGATACCGACGAGCGGCCCATTCCATTGGAGCGAGCGCTTCCGTGCGCCGACCTTGCCCATGCAGTGGATGACGATCCACGCGCCCCACCAGTCCTGGTATGCCACCGGTCGCGAAGGCCTGCGTATCCAGCCGTCAGCAGTGCCGCTGGGTGACGACACGTCCGGCCAGCCAGCCTATGTTGCGCATCGGCTGCAGCATCACCGGGCCACGATCGATGCCCGGTTCGACGTGCGCGGGATGCGTCTCGGCGAACAGGCAGGCCTCGCCATGTTGCAAAACGAAACCCATTTCTATGCAGCGGGTGTTGTCCGCCATGCGTCGGGCGATGTGCTGGCGTTGTTTCGAAGGGCGGGCAAGGAAGATCCGCTGGCGGGCGTCGAGCTCAGCCACGCCAACTTGCCTGGCGGGGTCACCACCGTTTCCATCCGCCTCAAGGTGGATGGTCCGCAACTGGATGTTTTCTACGCCGTCAACGAGGGCAGTTGGCACGTGCTGCAGCACGGGCTCGACGCCAGTCTACTGAGCGCCGCCACGGCGGGTGGCTTCACCGGTGTCACGTTTGGTCCCTACGCTTACCAGCAGCCCGTGCACGGCTCTGACTCGCAGAAGGCGGTCGGCGATTGAGCACTACCATGGGCTTTCGGCATGGCCGCGGCGACTGTCGCCCACCGGGTGCCGCGGCCACGACACCCGACTCTCGACCACGGTGGAATGTCGCGCAAGTCGAGTGAAGGCGACAAAGTCGCGGACACCACGACGAACGGTGATCAGTGCAGAGACATTTCCAAACGAGTCATGACGGTGCCAGTGTGGCGTCATCGCGTACCGTCGCGCCTACGACGCAGTGCTGAGGTGCGGACAGTCTGTGCGGAACTGACGGGACGTGCACGGTGTTGCAAGCGTCCGCGGGAGTCAGGCAACCGCTGATTGCGGCAGTCGCAAAAGAAGAAACGTCAGGCAATTTGGCTGATTTTGTAATTGTCTCCATGCGCAAGTGATCGGAGCATGCAGGTTGCGCCCTTCAGTCCGTGTGGCGCGTTTTGTCGCAAGGCTGGTCGCCCGGACCGGTGAGCCACTGCACTGGTGGTTGTTCGGACCATCGCCGGCGGACCGGTCGGCGTGCCAAGGTGCTGCGGTCGGAAAACCAAGAGTTGGAGGGGAGCCAGATGTACGACGGGTTCGGTAGTGCCGCCCGACAAGATGTGCACGCGTGCTCGGCGCGCGCGCACCAGTCGCTGACTGCCGCGTCAAATCCGATCCATGCGATGCGGGCCGGCATGTTTTTGTCGGCAATCGCGTCCACGATCGCGTCCACGCCATGTACGGATCGATTACCGCATGTCGCGCGTCAGAGCGCTGATCGACGTTTCCGCCCTGGCCCTTCCGCAGGCAACCCCTCCACGCGTGTGTTGCCGGCTCCCAATGGTTGACGACACGATGAGCCTTCTCAAACCAACCAAGGTGATGTTCCGGGTTGTGCACTGCCTGTTTCTGTTGTGCCTGTCTGCGTTGCTGCCCGTGGCAGCGCAGGAGGTTTCGTATGCGTGGCACAACGTGCGCATCGGCGGCGGTGGCTACGTCAGCGGGCTGGTCTTTCACCCCGCTGTGCGGGGGCTGGTTTATGCGCGCACCGACGTAGGAGGTGCCTACCGCTGGGATGTGGCCAAGTCCCGCTGGGTGCCGTTGACCGACTGGATCGGGGCGAAGGATCAGAATTTGCTGGGCATCGAGAGCCTGGCGCTTGATCCCGCCGATCCGCAGCGCCTGTACCTGGCAGCCGGCACCTATACCACGCCGCAGGCGGGTGACGCCGCCATCCTGCGCTCGCACGACCAAGGACGTCATTTCGAACGCACCGACTTGCCGTTCAAGCTCGGTGGCAACGAACTGGGACGCGGCAACGGCGAACGCCTGGTAGTCGATCCGAACGATGGCCGCATTCTGTTCCTTGGCTCGCCCGATGCCGGCTTGTGGCGAAGCGATGATTACGGCGCGCACTGGGCAAAGGTCGACAGCTTCCCGGCGGTGGCGACCTCGCCGTCGGCCAGTGCGCGTAACGCGTGGCGCACGCAACCCATCGGCATCGTATTCGTGCTGTTCGATCCGATCAGCGGCCGGCACGGGCAGCCGACGCCGGTGCTCTATGCCGGCGTATCCACGCGCGAAACCAGCTTGTTCCAGTCGACCGATGGCGGCCGTCATTGGAGCGCCGTGCCGGGGCAACCCGTCGGCTTGCGGCCCGGCCACATGCATCGTGCCAGCGACGGCAACTATTACCTGAGCTATGGCGACGAGCCAGGTCCGGACACCATGAACGATGGCGCCGTGTGGCGCTGGCAACCGTCCAGCGAACGCTGGACCGACATCACGCCCCTGCGCGGCACCGGCAAGCAGCAGGGTTTCGGCTGGGGCGACGTGGCCGTCGATCCCTCCGACCCGAGGGTGTTGATCGCCAGCACCCACCATCACTACACGCCACACGACTTGCTGTTCCGCAGTACCGATCGCGGCGCGCACTGGTCCGAGGTCTTCGCGCACTCGGTGTTCGATCACGGCGGTGCGGCGTGGACGGTGGAGCATACGCCGCACTGGATGACTACCGTGGCCATCGATCCATTCGATCACGACCATGTGATGTTCGTCACGGGCTACGGCATCTGGGCTTCGCGCGACATGCGCCGGCTCGATGATGGCGGCAAGGTGCACTGGTGGTTCCAGGATCGCGGGCTGGAGGAAACCGTTCCGCTGGGTCTGATCAGTCCGCCGCAGGGCGCGCACCTGCTGAGCGCGATCGGCGACCTTGATGGCTTCCGTCACGACGATCTTGCGGTGGCGCCGCTGCAGTTCCAGGCGCCGCCACGCTATGCCAACAGCCAAAGCATCGACTATGCGGGACAGCGCCCCGCGTTGATCGTGCGCAGCGGTTACCTGCGTGAACCGTTCGGGCCGGCCGTGCGCGCGGCGTGGTCCGATGACGATGGCCGGCACTGGCAGGCCTTCGCCAGCGAACCGCCGGAAGGCGACGGTGCCGGCAGCATCGCACTCACCGCCGATGGCAGCGCGGTGCTGTGGGCGCCGTGGCATGCGCAGCACGTTTATCTCACGCGTGATTTCGGCCGGCACTGGCAAGCCGTACAAGGTTTGTCCGGCGATGTTGGCGTGCTTGGTGATCGCGTCGACCCGCGGCGTTTTGCAGCATTCGATCCGCGCACCGGGGCGTTGTTCGCCAGCCGCGATGGTGGCGCGACATTCACGCCGATCCGGGGTGGTTTGGGGCAAGCCGCGCAAGGCCACGATCACGTGCAATTGCAGGCGGCGCCGGACGCGGCAGGCGTGCTCTATCTCGCAGCGCGTGATCTGCCGTTGCTGCGTGGCGATGACGCCGGCAACGTGCAGCAACGCTTTGCGGGCCTCACCGGTGTGGATGCCTTCGGTTTCGGCAAGTCTGCGCAAGGGCGGCACGAGTCGACCTTGTTCGTGGCCGGCCGGCTCGACGGACACCAGGGCATTTTCCGCTCCATCGATGACGGCGGCCATTGGCAGCGCATCAACGATGAGGCGCATCGCTATGGCCGCATCACGCATCTCGTTGGCGACCCGCGCGTGTTCGGCCGCGTGTACATGGCCACCGGCGGGCGCGGCATTGTCTATGGCGAACCGCAGGTGGCCCGATGAAGCCGAAAACGAAGATGCGCGCTTCCCCGATGCGTCGCCTGTTGTGTGCCGCGGCTCTTGCGCTCGGCCTCTTCGCCGCGTTGCCGGCGGCGGCCGCCTCGCTGCCGCGCGTGGTCAGCCAGAATGGTCGGCACATGCTGCTGGTGGATGGGCAGCCTTACCTGATCCTCGGCGCGCAGGTGAACAATTCAAGCAACTGGCCGGCGATGCTGCCGCAGGTCTGGCCGGCGATCGCGGCGATCCACGCCAACACCGTGCAGGTGCCGATTGCGTGGGATCAGATCGAGCCGGTCGAGGGCAAGTTTGATTTCAGCTTTCTCGATGCGTTGGTCGCGCAGGCGCGCCAGCAGAAGGTACGGCTGGTACTACTGTGGTTTGCCACCTGGAAGAACAACAGTCCGAGCTACGCGCCGGCCTGGGTGAAACTGGACAACCGACGCTTTCCGCGCGTGCTGAAGAAGGACGGCTCGACGCTCAATTCGTTGTCGCCTCTCGGCAGCAACACGCTGGAGGCCGACCGCGCCGCCTTTGTGGCACTGATGACGCATCTGCGCACGATCGACGCAGATCGCCACACGGTCATCATGGTGCAGGTGGAGAACGAGTCGGGCACCTACGGCACCGATCGCGACTACTCAACCGCCGGCACGCGCTTGCTGCAGGCTCCCGTTCCCGCGGCGGTGCTGAAGAAGACCGGAAAGCATGCCGGCAGCTGGTCGCAGGTGTTCGGCAAGGACGCAGCAGAGTTCTCGTATGCGTGGGCGATCGCCCACTACATCGATCAGGTCGCGGCTGCGGGCAAGGCCGTCTACGACCTGCCAATGTACGCGAATGTGGCCCTGCGCGATCCGTTCCATCCAGGCCCGCCCGGCGTCAGCTATTCGAGCGGCGGCCCCACCGACAACGTGCTCGACATCTGGCGTGCCGCGGCGCCTGCGCTGGATCTGCTGGCGCCGGACATCTACATGCGCGAATACGCCAAATACACCGCGGTGCTGGATCGCTACGGGCGTGCCGACAACCCGTTGTTCGTCGGCGAAACCGGCAACGACGTGCTTTACGCACGTTACCTGTTCGCCGTGCTGGGCCACCAGGCGATCGGCTACTCGCCGTTTGGCATCGACTACACCGGGTATTCGAACTGGCCGCTGGGTGCGAAGGTAATCAACGAAGACACTATCCAGCCATTCGCGGCGAATTACGCCCTGCTCGCGCCGATGCAGAGCTTGCTCGCCCGCCTGAGCTTCGAGGGCAAGCTGTGGGGCGCTTCGGAGCCGGACGACACGCACGAATCGACGCTCGACCTGGGCAGCTGGCGCGTGCATGTCGGCTACGGCCAGCCGCCGTTTGGCATGGAGCCGCCCAAGGGCAACGAGAACAAGCAGGGGGGCGTGTTGATCGCCCAGCTGGGCAAGGACGAATACCTGGTGACCGGCTACCACGCACGGGTCGACTTCATGCCGCCGCCGGGTCGCCACGTGCGCTTCCTGTTCGAGCGGGTGGAGGAGGGCCTCTACGAGAACGGCCAGTGGCATTTCCTGCGCGAATGGAACGGCGACCAGACCGACTGGGGCCTGAATTTCACCAGCCAGCCGCAAGTGTTGCACGTCAAGCTGGCCACCTACTGAGGGATTTGATTTGATGCGCCTGAAAACCCTGAGCCTGACCCTGCTGGCCTGCCTCGGCGCGAGCGGCGCCGCGCAGGCTGCTTCGTCCACCTCTTCGGACCCGGTCGCCGACTCGCCGGCGATCGAGCATCGCGTCGACGCGATGCTCGACAAGCTCACCCTGGCCCAGAAGGTCGACCTGATCGGTGGCGAGGACAACATGTTCATTCGCGCCGAACCGGCGATCGGACTGCCGCGCCTGCGGATGTCGGATGGGCCGTTCGGCGTACGCTCGGTAGGGACCTCGACGGCCTACATGGCCGGGGTCGGCCTGGCCGCCTCGTGGGATCCTGCACTGGCGCGGCGAGTGGGCGAGGCGATGGGCCGCGATGCACGGGCGCGCGGCGTGAACTTCCTTCTCGGGCCGGGCGCGAATATCCATCGCGCACCGCAGAATGGCCGCAACATGGAGTATTACAGCGAGGATCCGTTCCTCGCCGGCAGCATGGCGGTCGGCTTCATCGACGGCATCCAGAGCCAGGGCGTGGTGGCCACGATCAAGCACTTCGTGGCGAACAACTCCGAATACGACCGCCGCCATCTCGACACCCTCATCGACGAGCGCACCCTGCGCGAAATCTATCTGCCCGCGTTCGAGATGGCGGTGAAGGACGCGCACGTCGGCGCGGTGATGAGCAGCTACAACCTGGTCAATGGTGATTACCTCAGCGAGAACCACGCGATCAGCCACGACATCCTGAAGCAGGACTGGGGCTTCAAGGGCATCTTCATGTCCGACTGGGGGGCTGCCCACGACGGTGTCAAGGCGTTCGACGCCGGGCTCGATCTGGAGATGCCCAGCGCCGAGGCGATGTCGCCGCAGCGGCTGCTGCCACTGTTGAAGGACGGCAAGCTGTCGCAGGATGTCTTGAATGACAAGGTGCGCCGGATCCTGCGCACCGCGGTGCGTTTCGGCTTTCTCGATCGACCGCAGCAGGACTTGTCGATCCCGCTGTTCAACCTCGACAACGATGCGGTGGCGCTGCAGTCCGCGCGCGAAGGGCTGGTGCTGCTGAAGAACGCCCATCACGTGCTGCCGCTCGATGCTTCGAAGATCAGGACGATCGCGGTGATCGGCCCGAATGCCTTCCCGGCGATCAGCAGCGCCGGCGGCAGTTCGCACGTCGATACGTTCGAGGCGCAAAGCGTGCTCACCGGCATCACCCATCAGCTCGGCGACAAGGTGCGCGTGCTGTACAGCCGCGGCCTGCCTTCGCCGGACGAGGTATTCAAGCAGTCCAGCTTCGTCAGCCCGACCGGCGGCAAGGGCCTGCTGCGGCAGACCTTCGCCAATGCCGATTTCCAGGGCAAGCCCGGCACGACCTCCACCGACGAACACGTCGACCAGTGGAAGCCGGAGCTGTGGACCACCCCGGCCACCCAGCGGCAGAGCATTCGCTGGAGCGGCAGCTTCGTGCCCGCCCACAGCGGCAAGTATCTGTTCCTCACCGCCGCGGCCAGTCTGGATACCTACCGATTGCTGGTGGACGGCAATCCGGTGATCACTCAACCGCAGCGTGAGGGCCAGGCACCGTTGTACGTCACGCTCGACCTGGTCGCGGGCAAGCCGGTATCGATCCGTCTGGATTACAAGCCGGACGTGAGCTACAGCCGCATGGGCCTGGGCGTGATCGCGCTGGACGATCTGATTTCGCCGGATGCCAGGAAGATGGCGGCGATGGCGGACGCCGCCGTGGTCGCGGTCGGCTTCGATCCCACCTCCGAGAGCGAGGCGTTCGACCGCACGTTCCAGCTGCCGTGGGGCCAGGAAGCGCTGATCGAGGCAGTGGCCGCGGTGAACAAGAAGACCATCGTGACCGTGAACTCCGGAGACGCCTATGCCACCGACGGTTGGCTGGACCAGGTACCTGCCTTGCTGCAGAGCTGGTATCCCGGCCAGGAAGGCGGGCGGGCGATCGCCGAAGTGCTGTTCGGTGCGCATACGCCGGAAGGCAAGTTGCCGGTCAGTTTCGACCGCGAATGGAAGGACAATCCCACCCACGATTTCTACGACGCACCACCGCATCCCGCGGGCACCAACCCCACCGTGAAATACGGCGAGGGGGTGTTCCTCGGCTACCGCTGGTACACCACCTACCCGCACAAGCCGCAGCCGCTGTTCGCCTTCGGCTACGGACTCTCGTACACGACTTTCTCGTTCAGCAAGCTCAGCGTGTCGCCTGCAGTGGCCAAGGTCGGCGACACGATCACGGTTTCGTTCGATGTCAGCAACACCGGTTCGCGCGATGGCGCCGAGGTGGCCCAGGTCTATGTGGGCGATCCGTCGGCACGGGTGGCCCGGCCGGCACGCGAGCTGAAGGCGTTCCGCAAGGTGCGGCTGAAGCCGGGACAGACCAAGCACGTCAGCCTGACCCTGGATCGGCGCGCGTTTGCGTATTACGACGTCGGCAAACATGGCTGGCAGGTCGATCCGGGCCGCTTCACCATCTATGTCGGCGACGCCTCCAACCACACGCCGCTGGCCACCGACCTGACGATGGGGAAAACACGATGAACCACATGCGATTGCACCCGCGCGATGCGCCGGTGGCGTGGAAGCCATGGCCTCCAATGCATCCGGCGAGCGCCCGCCCGGGCACGTCGTTGCTGGCGTATCGCCCGGCACGCATGGCGAATCCGGTCATTCGCGGGGCAGGGCGCCGGACAAGCCGGGCTTGCGTGATAAATCGTCGGGCATCGGCCGCGCGTGGTATCGCGGGTGTTCGTTCAACGCGGAGGGAATGTCGTGCGAATTTCTGACCTTGCATTGCTGGGCCTGCTCTTGTCATGCACCACGGCGGCTGCCGTCGCCGGCGCCGCACCGATGGCCACGCTCGACCGGCACGGCGCATGGGTCAGCGTCGAGGCTTACGGCCCGAACGTCATCCATGTGACGATTGCGGCCGACAAGAACCAGGCATTGAAGCCGCCCGGCTACGGGATTCTTGCCGGCCACGCCGACAATTCTGCCTTCCATGAGAGCCACGGCCAGGGCGGCGATACCTTCGCCTCCCCGATGCTGACCCTGCATGTGGATGCGCCGCCGCCGCCGCATGTGCCGGGAATCACGGACCGCTATTTCGCGCCGACACTGGCGCCGGTCAGCCTGCAAGTGAAGGACGCCAGGGGCGTCACGATCGTCGACATGACCGGCTGGAACATGTCGCCGCACGAGGTGGCGGGCGAAGCCACCTATCAGGTGGGCGCCACGTTCGCGGCGCCTGCCGACGAGCACTACTACGGCATGGGCCAGAACCAGGGCAGTCTCGGCCCGCTCGATCTGCGCGGCCGCGTCATCGACTGCAAGCACTGGTACGACGCGCCAAGTGGCGAAACCGTCTGCGTGCCCTTCATGGTGTCGTCCAGGGGTTACGGCATCATCTGGGACAACCCCTCCGATACGCATTTCGTCGCCGGCATCCGCGGCCACACGAGCTTCGAGTCGAAAGTCGGCGAACGTGTGAGTTTCTTCGTCATCACCGGCGACACGCCGGAGCAGATCTATTCGGCCTATGCGCGGGTGACCGGCAAGACGCCGATCCCGCCCAAGGCGGCCTTCGGCCTGATCCAGTCCAAGGCGCGTTACGACAGCCAGGCCGAGGTATTGCGCGTCGCGCGCACCTACCGCGAAAAGCACTACCCGCTCGACGTGATGGTGATCGACTGGTTCTACTGGACGCGCATGGGCCAGCTGGACATCAATCCGGCGGAATTCCCGGATCCCGACGGCATGAACCGGCAGCTGCATGCCATGGGCATGAAGTCGATCATCTCGATCTGGCCGCGCTTCGAACGCTCCGGGCGCTACTTCAAGGAGCTCGACGCCAAGGGTTATTTCCTCAAGGACAAGAACGGCAAGACGGTCGATGGCCTGCCATTTCGCTCCGACCGCGCCGGCGCCCTGATCGACTCGACCAACCCCGCGGCGCGCACGTGGTTCTGGACGCACGTGCGCGACAACATCCTCTCGCACGGCTTCGACTATCCGTGGCTGGACGAGACCGAACCGGATCTCGTGCCGGACGGCTATTTCTTCTCGATCGGCTCCGGCGACCGCTACCATAACCTCTATCCGCTGGTTCACGTGGAAGGCGTCGCGCAGGGCATGCGCGCCTGGAAACCGGACGAGCGCGTGCTGATCCTGTCCCGCGCGGCGTACCTGGGGTCCCAGCGTACCGGCGCGCTGTTCTGGTCGTCGGACATCGACCCGAGCTGGGAGGCGTTGCAACGCCAGATTCCCACCGGCCTCAACATGACCGCTTCGGGCATCGCCTATTGGGGCAACGACATCGGTGGCTGGCAATGGCTGCCGCAGACCACCCACGCCACCAAGAAGCCGCTGCTCGATCCTTCCGATGCGCGCGACACGGTGGGCCAGAACAACGATTACCCGGAACTGCTCACGCGCTGGTTCGAATACGGCACCTTCCTTCCCACGCTGCGCCTGCACGGCGACCGCAAGCATACGGAAATCTGGGCCTACGGCCATCAGGCCGAGGCGATCATGGCGAAGTACGACAAGCTTCGCTACCGCCTGATCCCGTACATCTACAGCCAGGCCAAGAAGACCTACGACACCGGCGCGCCCTTCATGCGGCCGCTGTGGATGGACTTCCCGAACGATCCCAACGTCGCCGACATCGGCACGGAATACATGTTCGGCCCCGCCTTCCTGGTGGCGCCAGTCACCGATCAGGGCCAGACGGAAAAGGACGTCTATCTGCCCGCCGGCAGCGACTGGTACAACTTCTGGACCAACGAAAAGCTGGCCGGCGGCCGCTGGGTAAAGGTGGCCGCGCCCATAGACCAGATTCCCGTCTTCGTTCGCGCCGGTTCCATCGTGCCGCTGGGTTCCGACATCCAGTCGACCGCATCGAAGCAGTCCATCGCAGAGATCCGCGTCTATCCGGGTCGCGATGCCCACTTCGCGCTGTACGAGGACGATGGCAGCTCGTACGGCTACGAGCATGGCCACTACTCGCGCATCCGGCTGGACTACGACAACGCCACCGGCGTGTTGACCTTGGGCAAACGAGAAGGCGACGGCAGCGGCACGCCGGCAAAGCGGCAGTTCGTCATCCGTCGCATCGGTGCGGCGCGGCCGAACGCGGGTGTGCCGGCTGGCAGTCGCGACCAGCGCGTCGAGTACGACGGACATGAGCTGAAAGTGTCGCGCTGAGCGACGGTACCGCATGAACCACATGGGAGACGCAACATGCATCATCGGTTATTGACATGGGCATTCATCGGTTCGGCGTGCGCGTTCGCGACTGGCGCGATGGCTGCCAGTGGAATCAGCCATCGCACCTGGGTGGACGCATGGGCGGCATCGCCGGATACCGCGGGTCCGGCCCTGGACGCACAGACGGTGCGACAGGTCGTGCGGGCGAGCATCGGCGGCTCGGCAGTGCGCGTACGGCTGTCCAATCTTTTCGGCAACGCGGCGATCACCCTGGGGCCGGTGCACGTGGCGCTGAGCGCCGGTGGAGCGGATACGGTGCCCGGCAGCGATCACACGCTGTTGTTCAACGGCAAGCCCACCGTCACCATCGCCAAGGGCGAAAGCGTGCTGTGCGATCCGGTGCAGATGGACGTGAAGGCGCTGCAGTCGCTGGCGGTGAGCATCCACGCACCGGCCGCGGCGGCATACCATGCGTCGACCGTCCACAGTGCCGGCTTTGCCACCGCCTACATCACCGAAAGCGGCGATGCCACCGCAGCGGTGCACTTCCCGCGCGAAGAGACCAGCGGCAATCGCTTCTTCCTCTCCGACGTGGAAGTGGCCAGCGCATCCACCAAGTACACACTCGTCGCTTTCGGCGATTCCATCACCGATGGCGTGGGTTCCAAGCAGGACGCGAACGAACGCTGGCCCGACTACCTTGCCGCGCGCTTGCAGGCCGATCCAAAGCTGTCTTCCATCGGAGTGGCGGATGCCGGCATCAGCGGCAATCGCATCCTGCACGACGGCTCCGGCCCAAGTGCATTGACGCGCTTCGATCGCGATGCACTGGACAAGCCCGGCGTGCGCTGGATCGTGTTGCTGGAAGGCATCAACGACATCGGCGGCTCGGGTTACGCCTTGAAAGCCGAGGACAGGATCACCGCCAAGCAAGTGATCGACGGCATGAAAGCACTCATCGCCCGTGCCCATGCCAAACACGTGAAGATCTATGGGGCCACCCTGACGCCTTACGGCGGCAGTGGCTGGCCGTATCACAGCGCGGCGGGAGAAAAGACGCGCGAGCGGGTGAATGCGTGGATCCGCAGTTCCGGCGCGTTCGACGGCGTGGTGGATTTCGACAAGGTGGTCCGCGATCCGGCCGCGCCGCAAAAGATGCTCGCCGCCTATGACAGCGGCGACCATCTGCATCCGAACAGCGCGGGCTATCGGGCGATGGCCAATGCGCTGAATCTGAGTTGGTTCGTCGACAAGCCATCGGCGGCGCAATGAACGTTACATTGCCACCGCCGGAACCGATCGGCTGGGGCGCCACCGGTCTGCGCACCTGTCGGCCGGACGACAGAGGTCGACTGCTGGAAATGCGCGCGCAGCGGCAGACGCGTTATTCGCTCAGCGAAATCACCATGTTTTCCCGTTCGCGTTACGACGATGCCGACTGCAAGGACGCGGTGAAGTATCTGCCGAAGATCCGTCACCCTACGCACTCAGTTACTCGCAATGACTGCCTCCGTTTCCTGCGCATCGACCCGAAGACCGGGGATGTCCGTGCCGACAGTCCCGACCCCATGCCGGACGACAGCGAAGGTGCGCGCTTTATCTGGTCGGAATAGAAAAAGATGGCGCCAGCGAATCCGTGGATTCAGCGGCGCATCCCGGACTCTCAACATGATGAAGGATTCGAAATGAACGCCAGACGCATAGCGCAGGTCGTATTGGGCATCTTTCTGGGGGCCGCCGCCTGCGGCAACAGCTGGGCTCAAAAGGCCGAAGGCCTGGCCAACACCCCGCAAATGGGCTGGAACAGCTGGAACAAATTTGCCTGCAATATCGACGAGCACCTGATCCGTGAGACCGCCGATGCCATGGTCAAGACGGGCTTGAAGGACGCCGGCTACCAATACGTGAACATTGACGACTGCTGGCAGGGCCAGCGCGACGCCGACGGCAACATCCAGCCCGATCCCAAGCGCTTCCCATCCGGCATGAAGGCGCTGGCAGACTATGTACATGCCAAGGGACTCAAGCTGGGCATCTACTCGGACGCCGGCGCGACCACCTGCGATGGCCGTCCCGGTAGCCGCGGCCATGAGTATCAGGATGCGCGGACCTATGCGCGCTGGGGCATCGATTACGTCAAGTACGACTGGTGCAACACCCCAGACATGAACGCCAAAGCGGCCTACACCACGATGCGCGACGCCATCGCCCAGTCGGGCCGTCCGATGCTGTTCAGCATGTGCGAATGGGGCATGAGCAAGCCGTGGGAGTGGGCCGGCCAGGTTGCTCATTCGTGGCGCACCACTCCCGATATCTATAATTGCTTCGACTGCGAATTCAGTCCCGGTCTCTCGACTGGTCTGGGCGTGCTGCGCATCCTTGACCGGCAGGCCGGCCTGCGCAAGTTCGCAGGGCCCGGCCACTGGAACGATATGGACATGCTCGAAGTGGGCAACGGCATGAGCGAGGATGAAGACCGCGCCCAGCTGTCGATCTGGGCCATGATGGCCTCGCCCCTCATCCTGGGCAACGACCTGCGTTCCATGTCCGAGTCGACCCGCCGCATCCTGACCAACCCCGGCGTGATCGCGGTGGACCAGGACAGGCTGGGTGTGGAGGCGCTGCGCGTCCTGGCCGACGGTCCGCTGGAGATCTATGCGAAGCCGCTCGACGGCGGCCAATGGGCACTGATGTTCCTGAACCGCTCCACCCAGGCTATTGATGTTCACCATGACTGGAAGGCGCAAGTCCTGACCGATGACCTGAGCAAGCGGTCGGTCGATTTCAAGCAGACTGTCTACCGCTGGTCCGACCTGTGGACCAAGAAGACGGGCGACACCAGCACCACACTGCAAGCGCGGCTTGCGCCGCACAGCGTGCTGATGCTGCTCCTGACTGGTCCTGCGAAGTCATAGGGCGGGTGAGGATGGAGGGGCGACGCTTGTGGCGGGTCGGTCCGGCAGGACGCAAACCTTCCAATGGATCGAAACACCGACGGGCGAACTGGTGCTGACGTCATTGGCCGGCCTCGACGACCGGCCGCTGAAAGATCGGGAGAGCGACCGCCCCGCGGACTTCGCGTTCGCGCTGTACACGCTGAGACGGCCGCAGGCCGTCAGTGCTTGGCGACCGCATTGCGCTTGTGCGAGGTGGCGGCAGACCTGGGCCGCATCCTTCGTGAAGTGGGCGGCACGCCCCCTCGATCGACACCCTGACTCTCAATGATTGGCTCCGCAGACAAGACAATGGACAAACACCCTGACAACCTGAGCCGCCCTTCCGCCGTCTCTCCTGCCTGCCATATGAACCGCCTGATCCTTTTTCTCCTGGGGGTCCTGGTCCTCGCCTGCGCCGCGTCTCGGCCCCTTTCGGCGGAACAGGCGCATCCTGCCCACAATCCCATCATCTGGGCCGATGTGCCGGACATGTCCATGATTCGCGTTGGCGACATCTATTACATGAGCAGCACGACGATGCACCTGAGCCCGGGAGTGCCGATCATGGAATCGAAGGACCTGGTGAATTGGGATCTGGTCGGCTACGCCTACGACCGGCTGGTCGACAACGATGCCATGAATCTGGATAACGGACAAAACGCCTACGGCAAGGGTTCCTGGGCCAGCAGCCTGCGTTTCCACGACGGCATGTTCTATGCCACGACTTTCTCCGCCACCACTGGACGCACCCACATCTACAGTACGCGCGATCCGGCGCGCGGCCCGTGGAGAGCGACGAGTTTCGCACCCGCGCTGGGTGACCACAGCCTGTTTTTCGGCGACGACGGTCGCGTGTACATGATTCACGGGAGCGGTCGCATCATGCTCACCGAGATGCAACCCGATCTTTCCGGAATCAAGCCCGGCGGCGTGAACAAGGTCATCGTCGAAAACGTCAACGCCGTCTTCGGCGCCGACCAAGGCGGTCTCAAGGGCGAGGGCTCGCAGCTTTTCAAGATCAAGGGCCGCTACTACCTCTTCAACATCGCCTCGCCCGGGAGCCGCTGGGCGCGCACCGTCATCATCAGCCGCGCCGACGCAATTGACGGTCCCTACGAGAGTCGCATCGCGCTCGAAGATCGGGGTATCGCCCAAGGCGGCCTCATCGACACCCCGCAAGGCAAATGGTATGCCTATCTTTTCAAGGACGACGACGCCGTCGGTCGCGTCCCCTACCTCGTGCCCGTGACTTGGAAGGACGGTTGGCCCGTTCTCGGCGAAAACGGCAAGGTACCCATGACGCTCGACATCCCCGCCGGCGGACAAGGCGTCTCCGGCGTCTCCGGCATCGTCGCCTCCGACGAATTCAACCGCCGGCCCGGCGATCCCAAGCTGCCGCTCGCCTGGCAATGGAATCACAATCCCGATAACGCGCACTGGGAAATCCTGCAGAAGCCTGGACGTCTGCGCATTACGACGGGCCGTGTCGATCAAGACGTGCTTGGCGCGCGCAACACGCTTACCCAGCGGACCTTCGGCCCCACCAGTTCGGCATCGACGCGCCTCCATGTGGACAAGATGAAGAATGGCGACGTGGCCGGACTCATCGCGCTCCAGAAAAAATACGGCTACGTCGGTGTCAAAATGGATCATGGTCGAAAGTCCATCGTCATGGTCAACGCGCATGGCGATTCGCCCAAGGAAATCGCTGGGATTCCGTTGCTGCAGAAGGTGGTCTACTTCAGGATCGATTGCGATTTCCGCAACCAGACGGATAAGGCCAATTTCTACTACAGCCTCGACGGGAAGAAATGGGAGCAAATCGGCAATACGCTGCAGATGGTCTACACCGTGCCGCAATTCATGGGCTACCGCTTCGGCCTGTTCAACTATGCAACGGAAAAGCCGGGCGGTTATGTTGATTTTGATTATTATCGGATCGGGTCAGGCGGCAACTCACTCTGACCTTCGTCGTTCCTTTTCATGCTTCACGATCTAGCCCGTCTTTGTCGGTTTTTCGGTGCAGGCCTCGGCCTCGCTTGCAGCTGGCGCAGAACAACATTGGCTCCTGAGAGCGCCATTGCTCAGTCGGCCAAAACGGGAACAACGCGTAGGCGGCGCTCGGTCCACGTGGGGCAACGCGCGGCGGCGCCCAGCAGGCGAGGCACCAAGGCATCGAGTTGGAAACGTCGATTGACGCGCCAAGCCGCTTCGGAGAGGTATCGATGGGCGTACTTGAAAAAACCGAAAACGTGATAGGTGCGGTCGAGCGAACGCTTGAGGTTGCTGAGTGCAATATTGACCCGGCGCGCTCGTTCACCGAGGTCCGTTCGTAAGATGAAAACTCTTGTCGCTGCTGCGAGATCCATGACCATGCCCCCCGTCTTCATCCGTCGCCACTTCAGTCTTTTGCTGGCGCTGGTCTTCGCATCGGCGGCCAGTGCCGTGTTCGCGACCGGCGCGGTGCCCACGGTACGCACTGACACCGGCGCACTGTTGGGCAGCCACGATGCCAAGTCAGGCCTCGACGAATTCAAGGGCATTCCGTATGCCGCGCCACCGGTCGGTTCCTTGCGCTGGAAACCGCCACAACCGGTGAGCGGCTGGACGGGTGTGCGCAAGGCGGACCATTTCGGTCCGCGTTGCATGCAGCGCCCGTTGTACGGCGACATGGTGTTCCGTTCCGCCGGCATGAGTGAGGATTGCCTGTACCTCAATGTGTGGGCGCCGACGCGCAGCCCTGGTGGAAAATTGCCGGTACTGGTGTACTTCTACGGCGGCGGCTTCTGGGCAGGCGACGGGTCCGAGCCGCGCTACGACGGCGCCGGCCTGGCCCAGCGCGGCATCGTCACGGTCACCGTGAACTACCGGCTGGACGTGCTCGGTTTCCTCGCGCTGCCGGCGCTGGCCGACGAGTCGCCGCAGCATGCCAGCGGCAACTACGGACTGCTCGACCAGAATGCCGCGCTGCGTTGGGTTCGACGCAACATTGCCGCCTTTGGCGGCGATCCGGCACGAGTCACCATCGGTGGCGAGTCGGCGGGTTCCATGTCGGTGTCGGCGCAGATGGCTTCGCCACTCTCGAAAGGGCTGATGCAACGGGCCATCGGCGAGAGCGGCGCGCTGCTCGGCAACCTGAAACCGCGACCGCTGGCACTGGCCGAGCAACAAGGCGAGGCCTTCGAAAAACGTGTCGGTGCGCATTCGCTGGCCGATTTGCGTGCGATGGCTGCGAGCGTCCTGCTCAAGGCCTGCGACGACAAGGACATAGCTCCCTTTGGCCCGACCATCGACGGCTACTTTCTGCCGCGTTCGCCCGAGGTCATTTATCGCGCCGGCGCACAGGCGCACATCCCGCTGCTGGTCGGCTCGAATTCGCAGGAAGGCCATTACGCGAACCTGTTCCACGACGCGCCACCCACGCCGGCCAACTATCGCGTCGTCCTCCACCGGGAGTTCGGCGCGCACGCCGCCGAAGCCTTGAAGCTGTATCCCGGCCATACCGAGACCGAGCTGAAGGCGTCCGGCACGGCGCTGGCGGGGGACCAGTTCATCGCCTTCGCGACCTGGCGCTGGATGCAGCTGCAGCACCAGACCGGCCAGGCGCCGGTGTATTACTACTATTTCACCCAGGGCCGCCCGGCCAGGCGCGACGGCAGCGCCGGCCCGGATCCGGGTGCAGTGCACAGCGGCGAAATCGAATATGCGCTGGGCAACCTGTCCGGCAACGCGGTCTACGCGTGGACGCCCGCCGATCGCCAAGTCTCGGCCACGATGGAAGGCTACTGGGCTCGCTTCATCAAGACCGGCAACCCCAACGGGCCGGGCCTGCCGCATTGGCCGGCCACCGCGGACAAGGAGGGCGGTCTGCTGCGCCAGGTGATCGGCGTGCCCACGCATACCCGGGTCGACCACGACGCGGCACGCTACGAATTCCTGCAGCGGATGAAGCCTGATGCGCATCTTTGAGGAGACAGCCGGGATGAAGAAGATTGAAGGCCATCGAGCCTGGTTTCCGGAGCGCGTCACGATGCCTTGTCTTCAATCGATCAGCGCTCTGACGAGGCGCGCTGCACTGCTGCTGGGTGCGCTGGGGCTGATGCTCACGTTCGTCACCACGACGCATGCCCAGGCCACCCGTTACGCCGGTGCGCCGCCGCTGCTGCTGGGCGCGGCCTGGTATCCAGAGCAATGGCCCGAGGCGCAATGGGATCACGACCTGGCGCTGATGCAGGCCGCGCATGTGCATCTGGTGCGCATCGGCGAGTTTGCGTGGAGCCGCATGGAGCCGCGCGAGGGCGTCTACGACTTTGGCTGGCTGGATCGCGCGATCGCCGCGGCCGCACGCCACCATATCGTGGTGGTGCTGGGCACGCCCACGGCGGCACCGCCCGCGTGGCTGACGCAGAAGTATCCCGATACCTTGCGCGTCAGTGAGGATGGCGTGCGCGACGAGCATGGCAACCGCCAGCAGTTCTCCTTCGCCAGTACGCGCTACCGGCGGTTCGCCCACGACATCGCCGAGCAGATGGCGAAGCGCTTTGGTCACAACCCGGACGTGGTCGGCTGGCAACTGGACAACGAATACGCGGCGGATTCGTTCGATCCCGACGCCAAGGCCCAGTTCCACGCGTGGCTGCAGCACAAGTACGGCAGCATCGAGGCACTCAACCACCGCTGGGCCACGGCGTACTGGAGCCAGACCTACGACAATTTCGAGCAGATCCCGGTGCGCGCGGACCACGAAAACCCTGCCTTGCTGCTGGACTGGAAGCGCTTCGTCAGCGACACCTGGCGCAGCTACTCGCTCAACCAGATCGACGCCATCCGCCCGCACGTCGATCCACGCCAGTTCATCACCACCAACACCATGGGCTGGTTCGACGGCTTCGATGCGTACACCGTGCACCAGGCGCTCGACATCGCGGCGTGGGACGACTACGTGGATACCGGCGAGGACTACGACTGGGTCGACAACGCCGCGCGTCACGACCTGGCCCGCGGCTACAAGCGGCGCAATTTCTGGGTGATGGAAACCCAACCGGGTTTCGTCAACTGGCACGCGACGAACGTGACCCTGCGCAAGGGTGTGGTGCGCGACATGGCGTGGCAGGCCATCGGCCACGGCGCCGATGCCGTCGAATACTGGCAGTGGCGCGCCGCGCCGAATGGCCAGGAGGAATACCACGGCACGCTGGTCGGCGCCGATGGCACGCCGGTGCCGGTGTACGGCGAAATCCAGCAGGTGGGCGCGGAGTTCGCCAAGGCCGGTGCGGTGCTGGCCGGCACCACGCCGCATGCCGAGGTGGCGGTCATCAACGATTTCGACAGCCGCTGGGCGATCGACTTCCAGCGCCATGCCGCCAACTTCGGTCCGGTGGCCGAGCTGAAGGCGTTCTATCGTCCGCTGCGGGCGCAGGCACAGGTGGTGGACGTGGTCTCCGCGCATGCGCCGCTGGATGGCTACAAGCTGGTCGTCGCACCGGCGCTCAACGTGCTGACCGACGCGGAAGCGGCGCGACTGAAGGCGTACGTGGAGCACGGCGGGCATCTGGTGCTGGGCCCGCGCAGCGGCATGAAGAACGCCGACGACGGCCTGCAGCCGCAACGCCAGCCCGGCCCGCTGGCGAGTGTGCTGGGTGGGCGCGTGGCGCAGTTCTATGCGCTGGACAAGGCGGTCCCCGTCGCAGGCGAAGCGGGGCAGGGCAGCGCCACGACCTGGGCCGAACAGCTGCAGGCCCAGTCGCCACAGACCCAGGTGGTCCTGCGCTACGGCAAATCCAACGGCTGGCTGGACGATCAGCCGGCGGTACTGAGCCGTCGCGTTGGCAAGGGCAGCATCACCTACGTGGGGGCATGGCTGGACGATGGCCTGCTCGATCGCCTCACCGCGTCGTGGTTGCAGCAGGCAGACGTCCACGCACCGGTACCTGGCGTACCGGCGGATGTGGAAGTCTGCGTGCGCGGCGATGCCCGCCATCAGGTGGTGATCCTGGTCAACCATGCGGCCGCGGCGCGGCGAGTGCAGCTGCCGTCGTCGATGTGGCCCGTGCTCGCCGAAGGTGGTGCCAGCAGCGAGGTGTCGCTGATGCCGTATGGCGTGGTGGTGCTGGACAGTCGCGAGCCTGCGGCGGCGAATCGTTGACGTTGACCGGTGCCGCGTCGCGGGATTTTCACCGCGGTCGGACGTGCCGCACGCCGGACCATCTGGATGTCTGAACGCGACGATGCAGGATCAAATCCTGTCTGCGTTGTGCACGGGTGGCCCTGCTACTGCTTGGTGTGGCGCCCGGATTTTCACTGTGGAGGGTGCGTTGCGGGGCAGTGTCGTCAACTTGATGCCGGTCACTGTTGATGCATTTCGCCGCGCACGCGGTCTTTGCGAATCGAAGGAGGTTGACCATGAAGCGATTGCTGATGTCCTGCGGCGTGTTGCTCGCCGCGATCCTGGTGCCCGGGCATGCCGCGCCGGTGCCATCGTCGACGGCACCTACTGCTGTCACGCTGTCGCCGGAAGCCGCCGATCTGGCGTGGCAGAAGGCCACGGCGAAATACGAACCGGCGCGGAAGGCGCTGTTGGCGAGGGTGGCCGTGGGCATGAACCACGGACCTTTTCGCCCCGACTGGGTGTCGCTGACGCGCTACACCGCACCGACCTGGTACGACAACGCGAAGTTCGGCATCTTCATCCACTGGGGCGTGTACTCGGTGCCGGCGTTCGGCAGCGAGTGGTATTCGCGCCTCATGTATCAGCAGGGCAGCCCGGAATACAAGCATCACCTTGCCGCCTATGGCCCGCAGTCGAAGTTCGGCTACAAGGACTTCATCCCGATGTTCAAGGCCGAGCATTTCGACCCCAATGCCTGGGCAAAACTGTTCAAGGCGGCCGGCGCCCGCTACGTGGTGCCGGTGGCCGAGCATCACGACGGTTTCGCGATGTACGACTCGCAGCTGTCGGACTGGACGGCGGTCAAGATGGGGCCGCACGAGGACGTCATCGGGCTGCTCGCCAAGGCGGTGCGGGCACAGGGGCTGCGCTTCGGCGTATCGTCGCACCGCGCGGAGCACGACTGGTTCTTCGACGGCGGGCGACGATTCGATTCGGACGTGAACGATCCACGCTATGCCGGTCTCTACGGGCCAGCCGTGCCGCGGGTATTGCCCAGCGGCCATGACGGCGATCTGGTCGGCGACTGGACCTACGTCTCGCAGGCGTTTCTGGACGACTGGCTGGCACGCACTGCCGAGCTGATGGATCGATATCATCCGGACCTGGTCTACTTCGACTGGTGGATAGGCCAGCCGAGCTTCCGCAACACGCTGCCGAAGATGCTGGCGTATTACTACAACGAGGGCGCGACACGCGACGGCGTCGTGGTGAACTACAAGCTCGGCGACTTCCCCGCGGGGTCTGGCGTGCTCGACATCGAGCGCGGCCAGCTCGCCGGCATCCAGTCGCTGCATTGGCAGACCGACACCTCGCTGAGCGACAAGTCGTGGGGTTACGTGAAGGGCGACACGTACAAGACCCCGACAACCATCATTCACTTGCTGGCCGATGTGGTCAGCAAGAACGGCAACCTGCTGCTCAACATCGGCCCGCGTTCGGACGGCACCATTCCGAAGGCCGAGCGCGACGTGCTGCTCGCCATCGGCCAATGGCTGAAACTCAATGGCGCGGCGATCTACGACACCACACCGTGGCGGGTGTTCGGCGAGGGGCCGACCCATGTGGCGACCGGCTCGTTCCAGGACACCGGCACCAAGCCCTACACCGCCGAGGATTTCCGTTTCACCACGCGTCCGGGCGTGCTCTACGCGATCGAACTGGGCTGGCCCGCGACGGGCGAGGCGGTGATCCACTCGATCAAGCCGTCCGACCACGTCGGCGTTGTCACGTTGCTGGCCGACGGCAAGGCGATCGAGGCGAGCCAGCAGGCCGACGGCCTGCATGTGCGCCTGCCCGAACGACCGGCTGGCGCCGCGGCTTATGTATTGCGGATCGACATGCCGGGACTTCACGCCAAGCGCAGCACCTCGAAGTCGAGTTCGCCGTCACCGGGGGCTTCTTCGTCGTGACCGGCTCTCGGCGCCATCGTCGCGATCATCGGGTTCGATGTCCACCATCTGTACAAGGTTCCCATCATGTCATTGCGCAAACCACGTACGGCCCAAACCCATGCCGGCGGCTTGTCGCTGCGGGCGAAACTGAGCGCGTTGGGCGTGCTGCTGTTGTTCGCGTCGCTGGGGCATGCGACCACCACCACCGTACCCTTGTGGCCGGGCACGGCGCCGCCTGATGGCGCGCGGCAACAGCAATTGCCGCTGCTCACGGCCTACCTTCCTGCCTCCAATCCCACCGGCACTGCCGTCGTGATCTGCCCGGGTGGCGGCTATGCAAACCTCGCGGTGGACTGGGAAGGTACCCTGGTCGCGCAATGGTTCAATCGACATCACGTGGCCGCCTTTGTGCTGCAGTACCGGCATGGTGCGGGTCATGGCTATCCGCAGCCCATCGACGACGGACGGCGCGCGATGCGCTGGGTACGTGACCACGCCGATACTTACCATCTGGCCAGGAACCACATCGGCATCATGGGCTTTTCGGCGGGCGGCCACGTGGCCTCGACCGTGTCGACGCATTTTGCGCCGATTACGGCGATTGGCGGCGATGCCATCGCGAAAGTCTCGGCACGACCGGACTTCACCATTCTCGCCTACCCGGTGGTGACGATGAAGAAGGATTTCACCCACCTGGGGTCACGCGAAAACCTGCTCGGCCAGCATCCGACGCAGGCGATGGTCGAACTGCTCTCCAACGAGACGCAGGTCACTGACCAGACCCCGCCGGCCTTCATCTACGCCACCGATGCGGACACTACCGTGTCACCGGAAAACAGCGTCGACTATTACCTGGCGTTGCATCGACATCATGTGCCGGCTGAACTGCATGTCTTTCGCGAAGGCGGCCATGGCACCGGCCTTGGTCAGGCCGATCGGTTGCTCAGCATCTGGCCCGCGCTGCTGGCGCGATGGATGGCCGGCATGGGGTTGATGGACTTCAAGTATGTCCAGCCCCCGCCGGCGGTCTCGACCCAGGGCCGGGGAAGCTGAGCCAGTTGGCGAGCGCACTGTCCAAAGCCCGCGAATCGCTCACCGGACACACGGACAGCAGGTGATTTGCCGGCTGGCCCGGCTTCTTTTCGGACCCGAAAGGAGGTATGAGGCGATTTCGAAGCCAGGGCGAGCCGCGCTGTCGTGCAGCGACGGCAAGACCGATACGAGCGATCCGGGGGAACCGCCGCCACGCATACCGTGAGACGGATATCACAGACTGGTCATTCACCTGGCGATTGCGCGGCGCAGTTTCTAATTTCGCAATTGCAGCTGACGTTCTTCGCAATGCCGCGTATCGGGCGTTGCGCGTAGAGTCGTGCCAGGGACGGCGTTCGATGCTCGACATCATGCGTGAGCTTCGCGCAAGCGTATTGCGAGAGGTATCTCGCGATGTTCCCCGATGCCGTTCCTTCGTCGTCGTGCGGATCGGGGTATGCAGCGGGATCGGACGGGCTTGCCGCTTTCGCGAAGCACGCGGCGACACCTTTTTCGCGGCATGCACACGATCCAGGGGCTCGCCTTCGGTTGAACACACCGGAGCCGGGGGAAATGCCATCGAATACGGCGCTTTCATCTGACAAGGGTGCTGCGTTGCCTGATCGGCCGACATCGCGCCGACCATGCATCAGCCAGCTTCCGGGAAAACGATTCACGCACCGAAATCACGGACCTGGGGCACTGCATGCCAAGAATCGATCGCCGGGAATTCTGTCTCGCCCTTGGAGCGCTGTCGAGTGTCGCCATGCTCCCTTCTGTACTGCGCGCCAATACGAGCCCAATGACCCAGGACCAACCTCCCGCCGATGCCCCTGGCATTGACCAAGCCAGCGCAGGCCAGAAGGTTGCGGTCGTTGACCGAGGGAATATGCAGTGGTGGCGCGGTGCGCGTTTCGGCATGTTCATCCATTTCGGACTCTATGCCCTCCCTGCACGCGGCGAATGGGTGCAGTGGCGCGAGCAGATTCCCGTTCACGAATACGCAAAGCTTGCCGGGCAGTTCAATCCTGTCAGGGCCCATGTGGAGCAATGGGCCGACATCGCCAAGGAAGCGGGCATGAAATATACCGTGCTTACCGCCAGGCACCATGACGGGTTCGCGCTCTTCGACGATCCAGGCAATCCTTTCACGAGCGTGAGCACGGCGGCTCGCCAGGACATCGTCGCGGTGTATGCCGCCGCCGTGCGCAAAGCCGGACTCCGCGTCGGCCTGTACTACTCGCCACTGGACTGGAGATTTCCCGGATTCTTCTTCCCCAACTTGCAGTTGGAGAATGCCGAGCAAATGCGCGCGCAGTACCACCGCCAGATCAAGCAGTTGATGTCTGACTACGGCGAGATAGATGCACTCTGGTTCGACGGCGGCGAAAGCGACTGGCTGAGTTTCAGCCATGACATGAGCGATCCCTCGTTCCCCAAGCTCAAGCCCGGCGAGCACTACCACGGCAAGTTCAGCTGGCAGGGGGCGGAAGTCAATCGGATCATCCGCGACCTGCAGCCACAGGTCGTCGTCAACAACCGTGCTGCCGATGTCCCCCCGGATTATCAGGTTCGCGAATGGGCCGTAGGCGATTTCGACAACACCACGCCATGGGAAACGGCTTTCCCCCTGGCCGGATACTGGGGGTACTCCGGCGATAAGGACCCGATGTCACTGAAAGACGCCATTCACCTGTTGGCGAACGTCGTCGGCCGGGACGGCAATCTCCTGCTGAATGTAGGTCCGCGTGCCGACGGCACGATCCAGCCCAGCCATGTGCAACGACTGAAGGAAATCGGCACCTGGCTGGGGAAATACGGCGAGAGCATCTACGAGACTCGGGGCGGCCCCTTCATGCCCGGAAAATATGGCGTGTCCACGCATCGCGACCAACGCATTTATGTCCACGTGCTCGAGGGCAAGATGGAAACCGTAACGCTGCCTGCGATCCAGGCCAACGTGATCGGGGCCGCCAGCTTGACCGGCGAGCCCGTCAGGGTTTCGCAGGACCCCGCCGCACTGAATCTGCATATCCAAAGAAGCAGGAGCAACACCATGGATACCATCATCGCGCTGGACCTCGATCGACCAGCCTCCTCGATTCAACCCGTGGCCACAACGTGAAGTGGACGGGAGCTGACACTGGGGCGTCTCTCGTTCCTTCGTCACCGGGCGGAGCGGGGAATGCAGTGGGATCGGACGTAATTTTCCGCCTCCGCGAAGGATGCGGCGAAACGTCTTTCGTTGCATTCAACACGGCGCAATGATTCGCCTGCATTCGCCCGATCTGGTGGGCCAGTGGCGGAACGTTTCGGCGGACTGACATCAACCTGGAGGGGATCATGCAGAAACTCATGTTGCGAATCTTTACCAGTGCTCTTGCCTGCTGCGCGCTCGCGCTGCCGTCGATGGCCGCGGTCGCGCAGTCGGCAGTGCCGACTTACAGCTGGAGCAACGTGCGGATCGTCGCCGGCGGCTACGTCGACGGCATCATTGCGCACCCCAGGCAGCCAGGGTTGTTCTACGCGCGGACCGACGTCGGCGGTGCCTATCGCTACAATGCGCAGACCGCCACCTGGGTGCCTCTCAACGACGGCACGCCGCCGGGGGATGTGCAGTGGATGGGCATCAACAGCATCGCCATCGATCCCTCCAACCCGAACATGCTCTATCTGGCGACCGGTTTGTATACGGGATCGTGGGCTCCTGCCGGTGCGATGCTCGTGTCGTCCGACCAGGGGGCGCACTTCACCGTGCACCCGCTCGGTTTCCGCATCGGCGGCAACATGGACGGGCGCAACGTGGGCGAGCGCTTGCAGGTCGATCCGAACAAGGGTTCGATCCTGTTCTACGGCACCTCCAATGAGTCCAACCAGGCCAGCACCAATGGCTTGTGGACCAGCACCGACAGCGGCAGCACCTGGTCGAAGGTGAGCGGATTCACGGCCTTGTCGAACGATGGCAGCGGCGCGGGCGTGGCCTTCATCGCCTTCTACAAGCCGTCCGGCACCGCCGGCATGCCGACCAGAACCCTTTTTGCCGGCGTATCCATCGGCCAGGCAAGCTCGACGCTTTACCAGAGCACCGATGGCGGTACGACCTGGGCTCCGGTGGCCGGCGGCCCGAGCGGCCTCATGCCGCAGCGCGGATTGATCGGTCCCGACGGCAATCTGTACATCACGTACGGCAACGCGGTCGGACCCAACGGCATGACGGCGGGACAGGTCTGGAAGTACAGCATCGGCTTGGGCACCTGGCAAAACATCACGCCGTCGGATCCGTACAACTACCCCTCCGGCTTCAGCGGCTTGGCGGTGGATCCGGCCCGGCCCGGCACCCTCGTGGTGATGACCATGGATCACTGGTGGCCGGACGACACGATGTACCGCAGCACCGATGGCGGCTCCACTTGGGAGGACGTGGGCAGCAAGGCAGTACGCGACTCCAGCCTGTCGCCCTGGATGGTGTCGGTGGGCCAGACTCAGGCACCGTTCGGCAATTGGGGCGAGGTGGTCATCGACCCCTTCGATTCAGGACATGCGATGTACGGCTGGGGCGGCGGCATCTGGACCACCGACGACCTCACCGCCGCAGACGCCGGCAAGCCCACCCACTGGAGCGTGGGCGCCAATGGCATCGAGGAAACGGCAGTGTTGGGATTGCTTTCGCCTACCGCGGGCGCGCACCTGATCAGCGCGCTGGGTGACGTCTGCGGTTTCGTGCATGCCGACCTCGATGTGGCGCCGGCCACGAAGGTCACCAACCCGGTCTGCGGCAACGGGACAGGACTGGACTTCGCCAAGGGCGCGCCGTCGACGATCGTGCGCGTGGGCACGGGCGGCAACAACGTGTTCGGAGCCGTGTCCAGCGATGGCGGCAAAAGCTGGACGCCATTCGCCAACCAGGCAGGCTCCGCCAAGGGCGGCGGCACGGTGGCGATCTCTGCCGACGCCAGCACCATGGTATGGGCGCCATCGGATGTGGCGCCGGTGGCCTCCACTGACCACGGCAACACCTGGCACACGCTTGCCTATCCTGCTGCCAGCGGCATGGCCAGCCTGCCGGTTGGCGCCCAGGTGTTGTCCGACGGCATCAACGGCAACCTGTTCTACGCATGGAGTCCGGCGACCGGCACCTTCTTCAGCAGCTCCGACAAGGGCGTCAGCTGGTACGCGTCGACCACCTCGGGCCTGCCCGAGGTGCCCTCGTGGGAAACCAGCCAGGCCGTCACCGTCACCGGCGTGCAAGGTGATGTATGGCTCGCCACGCCATCCGGCCTGTATCGCAGCCAGAGCTCCGGCTGGAGCTGGAGCGCGGTGGACGCGTCCACGGTAAGTGCCGCCAGCTCGATCGGTTTCGGCAAGGCAGCGGTAGGCAAGTATTACCCGACCATCTACCTGGCCGGCACGGTGAACGGCGTGACCGGCCTGTTCCGCTCCACCGACGTCGGCGCCAGCTGGGTGCAGATCAACGACGCGCAGCACCAGTGGGGCGGCGTGTCGCGCGTGGTCGGCGACCCACGCAGCTTCGGCACGGTGTACCTGGGCACGAACAGCGGCCGCGGGGTCATTTACGGAACGTCCGTCGACTGACACCAAGCCGTCGTACCGCAACGCCTGGCTCCCTTGCGCACGTGAAGGAGCCGGGCACTTGACTGGAGCAAACCCGATGCTCGAACGCACGCGAATCGTGCTGCTGCTGATTCTCATGCTGGCGATGGCCGGCATGGCAGCGGCGAAGGAAACCAGCCCCACGCCACCGATGGGCTGGAACAGCTGGGATTCGTTCGGATTCACCATCGACGAGGCCGATTTCAAGGCGAACGCCAGCGTTCTGGCCGGATTGCGCGGCTACGGCTGGACTTACGTCGTCATCGATCAGGGCTGGTACATGCGCAATCCGTTCGGCGACAAGTTGCAGACCCGCGACTACGCCATGGATGCACACGGCCTGCTGGTTCCCGCGCTCGACCGCTTTCCCTCCGCCGCCCATGGGCAAGGCTTCAAACCGCTGGCCGATTGGGTGCATGCGCAAGGATTGAAGTTCGGCATCCACATCGTGCGCGGCATTCCCAAACAGGCGGTTGCGGCGAATCTGCCGATCGCCGGCTCCGCCTTCCATGCGGAAGATGTCGCCGATGTCGCAGACACCTGCCCTTGGGACGACAGCAACTATGGCGTGCGCGACACGCCTGCCGGGCAGGCCTATTACGACGCCATGCTGGCCAAGTACGCGCGCTGGGGCGTGGATTTCCTCAAGGTCGACTGCATCGCCGACCACCCCTACAAGATCAGCGAGATCCGGCAGATTGCCAGCGCAATCCGCAAGACCGGTCGGCCGATCGTGCTCAGCCTGTCGCCTGGCCCGACGCAGTTGTCGCACGCCGCGGAGATTCGCCGGTACGGTCAGATGTGGCGGATTACCAACGATATCTGGGACGGCTGGTCGTTTGTGCATGACCACCCCACCGATACTTTCCCGTCGGGCATCAGCAACCTCTTCGAACGCCTGCCGCTATGGGCGGGTCAGGCTCGCGACGGCCATTGGCCGGATGCCGACATGCTGCCGATCGGCACGCTCGCACCACATCCCGGCTTCGGCCCGGCGCGCCGTTCGCGCCTGACCATGGACGAGCAGCGCACACTGCTGACCTTGCAAGCCATCGCGCGCTCGCCGCTTATCCTCGGTGCCAACCTGACCCGATTGGACGACGCCACGCGTGCACTGATCACCAACAAGGACGTGATCGCCGTCGACCAGGACAGCCGGGACAATCATCCGGTCAGCCGCCTGCCGAAAGGGTTCGATCACGTGCGCGTCTGGGTGGCGTCCGGCCGGCACGATGGCGAGCGCTACCTGGCGATCTTCAATCTGGACGACAAGCCCGTCTCACTGCATGCGCCATGGGGTGAGCTCGGCCTGGCTTCCGGCAGCTACGATGCTCGCGACCTCTGGAGCGGCCAGCCGCGGAAGACGTCCACGCGTCTGTCCCTCGACCTGCCGGCACATGGATGCGCGCTCCTGTCCATGAGGCCGGTACGTTGAGGCATCGCCAGGCGCTGGTGCGTGCACGCGCCATCTGCCGACCGCGCGGTGCACGCGCGATCCGTTCGGCACCGGCCTCCCCAGGCCGACGCTCCCGGCAGCGCGGTGAACTGGATCTCCGCCGTCACGCGGTGGGTGTTCGGGAACGACAGGCGCGGTTGGCCACCCCGATCAACTTCAGGCGGACGGCAACAGTCGCCCGATCGTTGGTCAATAAACTGGATGTATCAGCGTGAGAGACACGGGGAAGCCTCAGGGTCAGCCGTGCTCCTTGGGGAAGTGCCCAGACGGTAGCGGCGGAGGCTTGATCATTCGCGCGGAATTCCGGCGATCAGCATATTCAGTGCGAATCGCGAGGCACATCGCTTCGGCTGTTACCGACCAGGATGTCGAGGTCTGCACCGAGATGAGCCTGTTGCACGTGATCAACATAGAGCTTGCACCAACCCCGCTTTGGAACGTCGGGGACCTTCCAGAGCGTACGCCGGCGCGCGAGTTCTTCTTCGGTCACGTCCAGGTGGATGCGCCGTGCAGGCACGTCGAGTTCGATCAGGTCTCCATTCTGCACCAGGGCCAGAGGGCCACCCGCGGCTGCCTCGGGTGAGGTGTGCAGGACAACGGTTCCGTAGGCGGTACCGCTCATGCGCCCGTCGGAGATGCGCACCATGTCGGTGATGCCTCGCTTGAGCAACTTGGGCGGCAACGGCATGTTGCCCACCTCGGCCATGCCGGGGTAGCCACGCGGACCGCAGTTCTTGAGCACCATGACGCAGTGCTCGTCGATGTCCAGCGAGTCATCGTCGATGCGCGCATGCAGCTCCTCGATGTTCTCGAAGACCACGGCCCGCCCGCGATGCTGCAGCAGGTGCGGCGATGCCGCCGACGGCTTTATCACCGCACCGTCCGGCGCCAGGTTGCCGCGCAACACGGCGATGCCGGCCTCAGGCTTGAAGGGTTCGCTGGTGCTCTTGATAACGTCGCGGTTCCAGCAGGGTGCCGACGCGATGTTCTCTCCCAATGTCTTGCCGTTTGCGGTCAAGGTATCGAGGTGCAGGTGTGGAGCCATTTCACGCAGCACCGCAGGGAGGCCGCCAGCGTAATAGTAATCCTCCATCAGGTGTTCGCCGGAGGGTTGCAGATTGACAAGGCACGGGAGTTTCGAGCCAAGCTCATCCCAGTCCTTTAGATTGAGTTCCACACCGATGCGTCCGGCCATGGCCAGCAGGTGTATGACGGCATTGGTTGATCCCCCGATGGCCGCATTGGCGACAATGGCATTTTCGAAGGCCTTGCGCGTCATGATCTTCGACATGCGCAGGTCTTCATGCACCATTTGCACGATCCGTCGTCCGCTGAGTTGGGCGAGTCGGTAGCGGCGCGAGTCCACCGCAGGTATGGCTGCGTTCTCGGGCAACGACATGCCCAGTGCCTCGACCATGTTGGCCATGGTGGAGGCGGTACCCATGGTCATGCAGCTACCGCCTTTCGATCGATGCATGCATGACTCAGCCTCGACGAAATCCTCCTGACTCATCTCTTCGGCCCGCACCATCTCCGACATTTTCCACACGCCGGTGCCCGAACCGATCTTCTGGCCGCGCCAGCGACCGCTGAGCATGGGGCCACCCGACACGCCGATGGTGGGCAGGTCGCAACTGGCCGCCCCCATCATCAATGATGGGGTGGTCTTGTCGCAGCCCATCAGCAGCACGACACCGTCGATCGGGTTGGCGCGGATGGATTCTTCCACGTCCATGCTGACCAGGTTGCGAAACAGCATTGCCGTCGGGCGCATTTGCGTCTCGCCCAGCGACATGACGGGAAACTCGAGCGGGAATCCGCCGGCTTCGTAGACGCCCCGTTTCACGTATTCGGCCAGCTCGCGGAAGTGCCCGTTGCAGGGCGTCAATTCCGACCAGGTATTGCAGATGCCAATCACCGGCCGGCCGTCGAAAAGATCGTTGGGATAGCCCTGGTTTTTCAGCCAACTTCGATACAGAAAGCCACTTTTGCCGGAGTGGCCGAACCAGGACTGGCTGCGACTTTTCGTGTCTTTTGAAGAGCTCATGGATGTCCAACGTCCTTTGCTGAAGATCCGTGAATCCTCAGTAATGCTTGTAAACAAGCGGGCTTTACAGGATGCAGCCTACAAGGCATATTGATACAAATAAAATAACAATTTATGTGATATCAATACACATATTGATATGTCAACAAGAGGAGATCTGCACCCATGCTGGCATCATCAGTTCGGCACGATGGCCGTAGTGCGGCCACGTCAGAAGCGGTCTATCCCGACCTGTGCGCGCGACGGGTGTTCATCACTGGTGGCGGTAGCGGCATCGGCGCAGCACTGGTGGAGGCATTCGTACGCCAAGGCGCTCACGTGGCATTCGTGGACATCAATGCGGATGTGAGCCACGCACTGGTCGACCGGATTCGAGACCTCGGCCCCGCGCCGTGGTGGAGGCGGTGTGACGTGACCGACGTACATTCGCTGCAACAGGCGATCACCGACGCGGCACAAGCGCTGGGGGCGTTGGACGTGCTGGTGAACAATGTGGGGAGCGATGATCGTCATGCGCTTGAGGACGTGACACCGGTCTATTGGGAGCAGCGGATCGGCATCAACCAGCGCGCCGCATTTTTCGCGATCCAAGCCGTGGTGCCGGGAATGCGTCGCCAAGGACGTGGCTCCATCATCAACCTGGGTTCGACCGGCTGGCAGACCAAGAACGCGGGTTACCCGTGCTATGCGATGGCCAAGTCTTCCATGAACGGCATGACGCGGGGGATGGCCAAGTCGCTGGGCGAGCATCGGATCCGCATCAACGTGCTCAGCCCCGGGTGGGTCATGACAGAGCGGCAACGAATGCTCTGGTTGACTGCCGAAAGCGAGAAGGAGTTGATGGAGAATCAGTGCCTTCCGGACAAGATCATGCCTGCAGACATCGCGTCGATGGCGCTGTTCCTTGCGTCTGATGCGTCGCGGGCGTGTACGGCACAGGAGTTCGTTGTCGACGCGGGCTGGACTTGAGCCCGGTGTCTGCCGAGCGCCAGGTTTGGTCAGTCCAGGCGTGGAAGCCCATACACGTCACAGGCAGTGTCCCTGAGCGCTGCCAACATGCATTCTGCAGCCGGTGACAGCAGCCAGTCCTTGCGCGTGATGATGCCGAAGTCGTCCATCTTGCACGCCAACTCCGTCGGCACCACCGACACGATGCCATGCTCGACATAGTAACCGGCAGCATCCGTGGGGATCACGCTGATGTAGTCAGTGCGACGCAGCATGTTGAGCACGAATACCAGCGCGGTCGACTCGATCAGGCGTACCGGCAGCTCCAGGCCCGCGTTGCGGAACATGAGATCGAAACGGTGTCGCAACACACTGCCCGTGGGAGGCACGATCCATCCGCACTGCGCCATATTGGCCAGTGACGGCCGCCGGAGGCTGAGGAGCGGATGGTCGGGACGCACGATGGCGCAAATCTTTTCCTCGGCAAGAGCCTGATAATGAAGTCGGCTTTTGTCGTGCTGGGCGAAAAGCCGGGCGACCAGAATATCCAGTTTGCTCTGTGTCAGGCGTTCCATCAGCACATCACTGCTCTCGACCTGCAGAGAGACGCGCAGCAGCGGACGCTCCTGGATCGCGCGGTTGATGGCCTCGGGAATCAGCGTGACGGCTGGCCCTTGGATCGCGCCCACGCGCACATTGCCGGCATGACCTTCCTTGAGCGAGTCGATCTCGGCGCCGGCTTCTCCCAGGCTGGCCAAGGCGATGCGCGCATGGCGAATCATCACCTCGCCGTACAGCGTGGCGCACATGCCGCGGGGCAGGCGTTCGAACAGCTGGACATTCATCATGTCCTCGAGGTCCTTGAGCAGTTTCGACGCAGCCGGCTGCGATACGTTGAGTGTTTCCGCCGCCCGGTGAATGTTGCCCTCGTTGTCGATGGCGACCAGCAGCAATAGCTGTCGCGTCTTCAGGCGCGCGCGCAAGAACCAGGGATTTGTTGACGACAAGACGGCCGCTCCCGTGTAAAAAATGTCATACGTTTTTTCGTATCAATTGACTATAAAACTATATTTGTTGTGTATACATGACCCGGGCAGAATGGGCAATAACCGGAGAGGTAGATATGCCTCCCCCTGACTAGGCCCGGGCTTACCGGGCGCACTTTCAGATGCCGGGATGGTATGCATGCGATTGATCCAGTTCATCGACAACACCCGGACGCCACGGGTGGGTGAGGTCGATGCCCGTAGCGCGACGGTTGAAGCGCTGCGTGGCGACGAATCTATCTACGCCTTGGCACAGAAAGCTCTCGCCTCTGGCCTGGCACTGGCCACGCTGATCGGTGAAAGCCCGCGCGATGCGACATTCGACTACGCTCAGCTGCTTGCCGATGGGCGCGTACTGACACCACTCCAACATCCTGATCCCGCGCATTGTCTGGTGACCGGTACCGGCCTTACGCACACCGGTAGCGCGGCCACGCGTGACGCCATGCATCAGCACGAAGCGAAACACCAAGCTGAAGAAGAGGCACTGACCGATTCGATGCGTATGTTCCGCTGGGGCGTGGAAGGCGGGCGGCCTGAAGATGGCCATCCTGGCGCGCAGCCGGAGTGGTTCTACAAGGGCAACGGCCATATGGTGGTGGCGCCCGGAGCCCCTTTGTCGTCACCGGGGTTCGCGTTGGATGGCGGTGAGGAGCCGGAGCTGGTGGGCCTGTACATGGTCGACGAGACGGGCACGCCACGGCGCCTGGGTTTCGCGATCGGCAACGAGTTTTCCGACCACGTCACCGAACGACAGAACTATCTGTATCTCGCGCACTCGAAATTGCGACAGTGTGCGGTGGGGCCGGAGCTGTGGATTGGCGCATTACCGGATGATCTGCGCGGATCAAGCCGGTTACGCCGCCAAGGCAGGATCATCTGGGAAAAGCCCTTTCTTACCGGCGAGGCAAACATGTGCCACTCGCTGGATAACCTTGAATACCATCATTTCAAATACGCGGCTCATCGCCATCCCGGTGATGTCCATTTGCATTTCATGGGCACGGCAACCTTGAGTTTCGCCGATGGCATTCGGGTCGAACCCGGCGACGAGTTCGAGATCGATCTGCCGGCCATGGGGGCACCGCTGCGCAACACGTTGCAGGTGGTCGACGACGGCTTTTCGATCGGTGATGTCCAATCCTTGTAAGAGGCAGAAATATCCGTGATCGAGACATTCCAGAATTACATCGCTGGCGAGTGGGTCGTTGGCTCCAACATCACCATCGATGAAAATCCGTCCGATCTCGACTCCCCGGTGGGCAAGTTCGGGGTGGTCGATGCCCAGCGCACGCTTGATGCGGTCGGCGCTGCGCAAAAGGCGCAGCCAACTTGGGCAGCCACGACTCCGCAGCGGCGTGCCGATGTGCTGGATGCCATCGGGAGCGAAATCCTGGCCCGCAAGGCGGAACTCGGGCGGCTGCTGGCGATGGAAGAGGGCAAGTCGCTGTCCGAGAGTATCGGTGAGGCCGCACGTGCCGGACAGATCTTCAAGTTCTTCGCCGGTGAGGCGCTCAGGATTCCCGGTGAATGGCTGGCCTCCACGCGCCCGGGCGTCGGCATCGAGATCACGCGTGAACCGGTGGGCGTGGTCGGCATCATCGCGCCCTGGAATTTTCCGCTGGCCATCCCGGCCTGGAAGATTGCGCCGGCACTGGCGTACGGCAACACGGTGGTGTTCAAACCGGCCGAGACCGTGCCGGGGTGCGCATGGGCACTGGCGCAGATCATCAGTCGGGCCGGCCTGCCTCAGGGCGCATTCAATCTGGTGATCGGCAGTGGCCGAACGGTCGGTCAGGCGATTCTCGATGCGCCGGGGCTCGATGCGCTGAGCTTCACCGGTTCGGTGGCCACCGGCAATCAATTGCTGCGTTCCGCTGCCCAGCGCGGACTCAAGATCCAGCTCGAGATGGGTGGCAAGAATCCGCTCATCGTGTTGGCTGACGCCGACCTGGACAATGCAGTGCAATGTGCGGTCAACGGCGCGTACTTTTCGACAGGGCAGCGCTGCACGGCCTCCAGTCGGTTGATCGTGGAGTCGGCCGTCCATGATGAGTTCGTCGAACGCTTGCAACAGAAACTTGCGTCGTTAAAGGTCGGACCGGCGCTGGCGGAGGATACCGACATCGGCCCCGTAGCCAGCCAACAGCAGTTCGAGCAGGATCTGGCCTATATCCAGATCGGCAAGGACGAAGGCGCCACCTTGCTGTGGGGCGGCGAGCAGCTGGATCCCGGCCCTCGAGGCTACTACCTGCAGCCCGCCTTGTTTGCGGCCGAGCCTGGTCACCGTATAGCCACCGAAGAAATTTTCGGACCGGTCGCTTGCGTCATGCCGGCGGATGGTTACGACCATGCGCTGGCGCTGGCCAATGATACGGAGTTCGGGTTGTGTGCCGGCATCTGCACGACCTCGCTGAAGCACGCCACCCACTTCAAGCGTCACGCCCAGGTAGGCATGGCGATGGTCAACCTGCCAACCGCTGGCGTCGATCCTCATGTGGCATTTGGTGGGCGCAAGGGATCGAGCTACGGAGCACGGGAACAGGGACGGTACGCCGCAGAGTTCTACACGACAGTGAAAACAGCCTACACGGCCGCCTGATGCCTCGGTTGTGAAGCGCCGGATTTTGTGCGCGGCATCCCGCGGAGGGCGAGACGCCGCATGTGTCGACAACCGCTCCATACAATCGGTTACGAGGGGAAGTACATGTATCAGTCCAGCGGTGAGGCACGCGTCGTGACTCCTCACGAAGTGTCCATGGGGCGGCGCCAGAAGGCGGTGCCCATCATCTACATTGTCGGTCCCATCGCTGCACTTGCCGGACTGCTGTTTGGTATGGATATCGGCATTATCTCGGGCGCGTTGCCCTTGATCGCCAAGGCGTTCCGTGCCTCGGACGTGATCCAGGAGTTCGTGGTCAGCGCGATGATGCTGGGCGCGGCGCTGGGGGCGATCACCGGCGGTTGGTTATCGCATCGTTTCGGACGCAGGATCACCCTGCTCATCAGTGGCGTGGTATTCGTGCTGGGCGCGATCGGCTGCGCGCTGGCGGTTTCGGCGTACATGCTTATCGGCATGCGGGCCATCCTCGGCATCGCCGTGGGTATTTCTTCCTACATCGCGCCGATCTATCTATCGGAGATTTCGCCGGAGCGTAGTCGGGGGGCGTTAATTTCCGGCTACCAGCTGGCGATCATGGTGGGCATCCTGGTTGCCTACCTGATCGATGCAGGGCTCAGCTATTCCGGCAGCTGGCGCCTGATGCTTGGGTCCATGGCGCCGTTGGCCGGCATCCTCGTGTTGACGATGTTTTTTTTGCCAACCAGTCCGCGTTGGCTGATGTCCAAACGGCGCGACGACGAAGCGTTCCATGTGCTGCTCAAGCTCAGGCAGAATGATGCCGGTGTCGCGCGGGCGGAAATGGCGGCCATCCGACAGAGCCTGCAGGTGGAGGGCAACGGTTTCAGGTTGTTCCTGAAAAACGGCAATTTTCGCCGCTCAACCCTGCTGGGCATGCTGTTGCAATTCATGCAGCAGTTCACCGGCGCCAACGTCATCTTGTACTACGCGCCGAAGATTTTGGGCTTGGCCGGCATAGCGACCGGGGCCAATCGGATGTGGGGCACGGTCGCCATCGGGGTGCTGATGGCGCTAGCCACGTTCATCGCCGTGAGCCAGGTCGATCGTGTTGGTCGCAAGCCGCTGCTATACATCGGTTACGCCGTCATGGGCGCGTGCATGCTTGGCATGGGCGTGCTGTTCAACGTGGGCCTGGGGACGTCATTCTCTGCCGGGATCGCCATCGCGCTGCTCATCGCGTTCGTGATCAGTTATGCGATGTCTGCCGCGCCGGTGGTCTGGATCCTGTGCTCGGAGATTCAGCCGCTGAACGGGCGCGACTTCGGCGTGTCCTGCTCGACCGTGACCAACTGGGTGAGCAATTTCATCGTGGGCGCCACGTTCCTCTCCCTGCTGACCACGCTCGGCACCGGGCTGACGTTCTGCGTGTATGCGGCGCTCAACTTCCTGTTCATCGTCCTGGTTTTTCTGCTGTTGCCGGAGACCAAGGGTGTGACTCTGGAGAACATCGAACGCAAACTGATGTCAGGCGTGCGCTTGCGCAACATCGGCGTCTGACCGCTCGCGAGTCGCGTCCGTTCGGCTCGCGACGTACGCAAGATGCGATGCCATTCCACTTGTGAGGAACGTATTCGTGAAGAATTTCCATCGCTGTGTGATGGCGACCTTGGTCTGCGCACTGCTGATACCCGGTGTCAGTCTGGCCACGTCGGCCACACGCTCCATCTTTGGCTCGATGCCGGACGGGCGCAAGGTCGAAGCCGTCAAGCTGCAAAACGATCATGGTGTGAGCGTCACGGTGATTGCGTACGGCGCGCGGGTCCAGTCCCTGGTCACTCCCGACCGCAACGGTCACCTGGCGGACGTGGCCCTCGGCTACAACACGATGGCGGGGTATTTGTCCAAGCGCCAGTTTTTCGGTGCCACCGTGGGGCGCTTTGCCAACCGCATCGCCACGGGCCAGTTCACGCTCGATGGCAAGCATTATCAGCTCACGATCAACGACGGCCCCAATTCCCTGCACGGCGGAACCGAGGGTTTCGACACGCGCTTGTGGCAGGTCACTTCAGTCAAGCAGGGGCCGACGGCCAGCGTCACCCTGAGTCTTGTCAGCCCCGATGGTGACCAAGGCTATCCCGGGCGCCTGACGGCCACCGTGACGTACTCCCTGGGCGAAGAAAATCAGCTCACCATCGATGCCCGCGCCACCACCGACAAGACGACCATCGTCAATATCTCCAACCACACCTATTGGAATCTCGATGGAGCGGGCTCGGGCACGGTAATGAACCAGCGACTGCTGATACCGGCTGACCAGATTACCCCCGTGGACAAGACGCAAATCCCGACCGGAACATTCCAATCGGTAGCGGGGACGCCATTCGATTTCCGCCATGCCAAAGCCATCGGCCAGGACATCCGCGATGGCCGTTCCAGTCAATTGCTGATCGGCAAGGGTTATGACATGAACTGGGTGATCAGCCGCACCAAGAGTGCCGAGCCGCGTCTTGTGGCGCAGGTGGAGTCCCCCGCCAGTGGACGCATCCTGCGCCTGTATTCGCGCCAGCCGGGCTTGCAATTCTATTCGGGCAACTTCCTCGACGGCACCACCGTGGGCCGGTCGGGCCACACCTATCGCCAAGGTGATGCCTTCGTGCTCGAGCCGCAGATCTTCCCGGACACGCCCAACCATCCGAACTTCGGTTCAGCGGAGTTGCGTCCGGGGCAGGTCTACGACAACCGAATCGTCTATCGCTTCTCCACCGACAAGGGCGGCGCGAAGCACTGAATGGTGACATACGGACAGGTGCGTCACCTCCGTCGGTTGATCTCTATCGGTGTTCAGTGACGCCTGCAGGCTGGCGCAACAAGTACTCAGCCACCAGACAGCGCTTCAGGCTATTCGCGCATGGCGCGCAAGAGAATCCAAATCAGTTTGCCAGCAAACCTAAAGAACCAGACGGCACCAAACGCCTGACAGCTTCGCTCGTCGATTTAGGCTCGTATACGTCGCCGATCGATGTCGGAACGATTCGGTAGATGGATGTCATGCCCCAGCTATCGCTACTCGAGACAGGAATCAAAGAATGAAACGAACGCTTGTTGCCGCTGTTGCAGCCATGGTCCTTTCGACACCGGCGATCGCACAGATCACCCCGGCCCCGACCCACGTCAGGCTGACCGTCGATCTGGCCCACCCCGGCCCGGTGATCGAACCGGCGGTCGAGGGACAGTTCGCCGAGAACCTCGGCCGCGGCATCTACGACGGCATCTGGGTCGGCCCTCATTCGTCGGTTCCCAACCGGAACGGCTATCGCACCGACGTGATGGATGCGCTGAAAGCGCTCCATGTGCCGGTGATCCGCTGGCTCGGCGGCTGCTTCGCCGACACCTACGACTGGCGCGACGGCATTGGCCCCGCCGCCAAGCGACCCAAGGGAATCAACACCAACTGGGGCGGCGTCACCGACGACAACAGCTTCGGCACCAATGAGTTCATGGATTACACCGAAGCCTTGGGCGCGGCCGCCTATGTCTCGATCAACCTGGGCTCGCTGCCAGCTTACGATGCACGGCAGTGGGTGCAGTACATGACCGCCGGCGGCGATTCCGCGCTCGCGCAGGAGCGGCGCGCCAACGGGCGCGACAAGCCATGGACCAACCTGAAGTACGTCGGCTACGGCAACGAACTGTGGGGCTGCGGCGGCAACATGACCGCCGGCTATGCCGCCGACCTGTTCAAACGCTACGCCACGTTCGTGAATCCGGCGCCGGGCGCTCCCGACTTCGTCAAGGTCGCCTCGGGGCCCAGCGACGCGGACTACGCCTGGACCGACACGCTGATGCGCGATGCGGCCAAACAGCTGGGCGCCATCAGCCTGCACTACTACACGCTCCCGGGCTCCTCCTGGGAGCACAAAGGATCCGCGACCGGTTTCAGCAAGGACGAATGGGCAGCGACGCTCAGCAAGGCGCGCTACATGAACACGCTGATCGCCAGACATTCGGCGATCATGGACAAGTACGATCCCGACAAGAAGGTCGCGCTCTACGTCGACGAATGGGGCACCTGGTACGATCCGCAGCCTGGAAGCCATCCCGGCTTCCTCTACCAGCAGAACACGCTGCGCGACGCCGAAGTGGCGGCGCTGACACTGGACATTTTCTTCCGCCATACCGACCGGGTGAAGCTCGCGGCGATCGCGCAGATGGTCAACGTGCTGCAAGCGATGGTGCTGACCGAGGGCGACAAGATGCTGCTGACGCCCACCTACCACGTCTTCCACATGTACGTGCCGTTCCAGGGCGCCACGCCTTATCCGGCAACGGTCAGCGGCCCCCATTACGTGGAGGGCAAATACGACTTGCCGATGGTTGATGCCTCGGCCGCGCGCGGCACCGACGGCAAGCTCTATCTCGCCCTGGTCAATCTCGATCCCGATCGCGCCGCGCATGTCGAGACCGGGCTGAGCGGCACCGCCAGCGGCCGGATCCTGACCGGGCCGAAGATGGACAGCCACAACACGTTCGCGGCGCCGAACACGATCCATCCGGTCGCCTATTCGGGGCGCAGCGAGCGTGGCAGGTTGACTTTCGATTTGCCGGCCAGGTCGGTCGCGGTCGTCGCCGTCGATCAAAAATAGCCGGCTGGGCAACGGGCGATCGGTGATCACCGTGCCCTGCTGGTCAAAAACTCGGCAGGCATGGTTGAACACCCTGATTACGATGAATTGGAAGGATCCGTGTTTGAGGGTCTGTCACGAGGGTTGTCCGACGGCATGAACGGCAACTTGTTCTACGCATGGGACGACGTGATGAATCTCCAAGACGGCATCGGTCGAATGTTCGGGGTAGGGTATTGCATGATGAAGAAACTGTTCTCCGTCGGACTCTGCGCGTTGCTCCTGGGCGTGTCGCTGAAGGGTACGGCGGTGGCCCAGGATGCCCCTCTCGTCCTTCAGAGGAACGGAAGAACCATTTCACTCGAACCCTATGCGCCAAACATCTTGCGGGTAACGCTGAGCGTGGATCGGGCGGCCGCGGTGAGTCCGCCGGGATACGGGTTTCTTGCCAGACCCTCGGCCAAGGGATGGACGCATACGCGCGATGCGGCAGGCGACGACGTTTTTCGTTCGGCGAAAATGATCGTGCGAGTGGTGCCCGGGGACCTTGCGCCTGACGAACTCCCGCAGCGCATGCCTCTGGACGCGCTGAACCAGCAACTGCGCGAAAAGTACTTCGGGGGATGGAATGACCGAACTACGTTCAACGACGCGCTGCGGATCACCAACGCCGAGGGCAAGACGCTGTTGCGCATGCGCACGTGGACCATGGCACCCGAACAGCCGGAGGTCGCGCAGGCGGAAGCTGGCGCAAAGGGCTTTCGAGTCGCCGCCACATTCGATTCGCCCGCCAATGAACACTACTACGGGCTCGGACAGCAGCAGAAGGGATGGCTGGACCTGCGCGACCACGAGATTCGTTGCTGGCACGATTATTCCGCGCTGGGCGGCGAAAATGTCTGCGTTCCCTTCATGGTGTCGAGCTTGGGCTACGGCCTGATTTGGGACAACCCATCGAAAACAACCGTACAACTCGGCTTCAACAGCCAGAACGCCTGGTCGTCGCAGGTGGGCAATCGCGTCTCCTATTTCGTCATCGCGGGAAACAGCGCCGACGAGATCTACGAAGGCTACCGCCTGTTGACGGGCGTGACCCACCTGCTGCCCAGGAGTACCTACGGATATATTCAGAGCAAGGCGATCTACGCGACGCAGGCGCAGATCCTTGCCGTAGCCGATGAGTACCGCCGGAAGAATCTGCCGCTGGGCGTGCTGGTGGTCGATTTCCTCAACATGACCAGGCAGGGAAACCTGGATCTGGACCCAAAGCGCTGGCCGGATCCCGCCGCCATGAATCGCCGCTTGCATGCGATGGGTGTGGACACGCTGCTCAGCGTGTGGCCGCATTTTTCGAAGGGATCGCTGTTCTATGACATGCTCGCCCGCAAAGGCTGGCTGGTGCATACGCGGAACGGCGTGCCGGACCCGGGCGGCTTCAAGGCGGTCATCGGACCGAATATCGACACGACGAATCCCGATGCGGCGAATTGGTTCTGGCGGGAAATCCGTGATCGCTACATAAAGCGGTACGGCTTCGACGATGTGTGGCTCGACGAAACGGAGCCGGACATCGATCCGGCGAACGACGTGTTCTGGATCGGCTCGGGCACGCGCTACTACAACGTGTATCCGTTGTTTCATACCGCTTCGGTATACGAAGGATTCCGGCGCGATTTCGGGACCAGCCGACGGCTGATGATCCTGGCGCGCGCGGCCTACCTCGGGGCGCAACGCAACGGCACCGTCTTCTGGTCGAGCGATATTTTCGCGACCTGGGACATGCTCAAGCGATCCATTCCCGCAGGCCTCAACTTTGCCGCCTCCGGCATGCCTTATTGGGATACCGATATCGCGGGCTTTTTCTCGCCGCTCATCCCGGCCGACTACCATGCGGCACACAAGCCCCTGATCGACGGTTCCGATGCGCGCGACACGATCGGAAACTACGAGGACTATCCCGAACTGTTCGTGCGCTGGTTCGAATGGGGCGTGTTCCAGCCGGTGATGCGTGCCCACGGGGAACGGAAGCACAACGAAATATGGTCCTACGGCAAGCAAGCCGAACCGATCCTGGCGAAATACCTGAGGCTTCGCTACCAGTTGCTGCCGTACACGTATTCGGCGGCCTACCGCAGCTACCAGACCGGCGCGCCGTACATGCGCGCGCTGTTCATGGATTTCCCGAACGATCCGAAGGTTGCGGACATCCCTGATGAATACATGTACGGGCCGGCCTTCCTGGTGGCTCCGGTCACGACGCAGGGCGCCACCCATCGAGCCGTGTATCTGCCAGCGGGTTGCGATTGGTACAACTACTGGACGAACCAGCGCTTGCACGGCGGGCAGACGGTCGAGGTGGATGCGCCCATCGACACGCTACCGCTGTTTGTGAAGGCGGGAAGCATCGTGCCGATGGGGCCGGACGACGGCAGCGCCGGGCAAACGCAGCGGATCGTGTCGGTAAAGGTATATCCGGGCGCGGATGGCAGCTTTACGCTCTTCCGGGACGACGGGAAGTCCTACGGCTACGAGCAGGGCAAATACTCGCTCACCAGGCTGACTTGGGATGATGCCGCCCATCAACTGAAACATCAGGGAGCACCGGCTTGGAGTGGGCCGGATTCGGCGGTCGTTTCAGTGATAAATGGCAGCGGGAACATGGATCGCGCAGACGGATTTGCAGGTGGGCCGATCAAAGGCCGACCAGCTCACGGCTGCAACCGTTGCCTGATGGGGCGGGCAGCCGATGACGCGCCTGTCACTCACCACCCCTGATCCGCCAGCTCTGGGGGGCGCCATGATCAGGTCGATTGTCGTGTGCAACTTGCACCAACAGATGGTGCGGGAGCTTGGGTGCCTGCTCGTCAGCGACAGGATTGCCGCAGGCGGGCAACTGCCGCGCGAGGAGGTGCTGGTCGGGCGCATGAAGGTACGCCGCACCTTGCAGCAAGGGGCGATGAAGGTGCCGCCGAGGGCCTGACCGAATCGCCCGAGCGGACTGGTGCTTGCGTACGTGACGCCAGGCACTGGGACAAGTTCGACGTCGATGTGCTGGCTTGGCGCCGTACCTTGCTGCCCGCAGGGGATTTCGTCGGGAAACTGCTGGAGATGTGCGAGGCCATAGGACTCGCCAACGCTGTCACCGCCGCGCGGCGTCGCGACGACGAACAGCTGGGACGCATCGAGGCCGCATGCGATGCGATGACTGCAGAAGCCGATCCTGCTCCCGGGGCCTGCACGGAGTTGGCCTTCCGCGAGGCGTTTGCACGCCACCGGCAACGAGCCGAGGATCTCCATGTTCGCGGTGATCGGGAACGCGCTGCTCGCTTGCCACGCATCCGCCGCGTACACCGCTGGCGATGTCCGGTTTGCGCCGCCGCGCGTCGGAAACTGCTGGGCGCGATCCGCCGCCGCCAGCCGGAAGCGGCGCGTCGGGCGATGCAGGAGATGCTGGCCGGCTGGCGCGGCGACGCCGGTCGCCACGCGGGCACGGCCGAAGCGGCCTGAGCGGACCGGGCGGTGCGCCGCACGCCGGCGCCACCCGTGCTCACCGGTGGTGCGCGCGTCGCGCCCCGCGGCATCACGCCAGCGGATTGCCCTCGATCGCGCGATAGCGGAAGTCGCCCAGTCGTGCCGTCCCCTTGCCGGCGCAGTAGATGCCGAGTTTCAGGCTCAGGAAATCGCCGAACACGTTGTGGTGGATGCCGGACACTTCCATGCGCAAGGTGTGCAATTGCCAGCTGCGGCCGTCGTCGTGCGAGTACTCGAACGTCACCACGTTGTGGTCGTTGGTGAGGCGCACGCGCACGCGGCGGTTCGGCCGCCGGATGCGGGCCCAGTCCAGCTCCTGCGCGTATTCGAACGTCTTGATCGTGTCCGGCGTGAAGCCGACACCCACGAAGGCCTTGTGGTTGTAGAACAGCAGCAGTCCCGCCTCGGCATTGGCGGACGGCTCCAGCGTGAGCTCCGCCACGTAGGCACGGTCGCCCACGCCGCAGACCATCGGCGAACTGTCCACCGGCGACGTGCCTGCACCGGCCAGCTCCATGCTGCCGTCGGCACGGCGAACCCGCCGCATTTCGTCCGGGCGCGGATCGTGGAAGGACCACTGGATGCCGAACCTGTCGCTGGAAAAGTCGTCCGACAACGCGAAGCCGACCGGGCTTGCCTTGCCGCCCGAGGGTTTGCGCAGCGGTCGCGACAGGTCGCCCCCGGTGGCCACCGGCCAGCCGTCCGCCGTCCACGCCATCGGTTCCAGCAGGGTCTGACGGCCCAGCGTGCGGAAGCCGTTTTCGTAGCCGTGGTAGACCATCCACCAGTCGCCGGCCGGCCCTTCGACGAAGGTGGCGTGGCCGCGCGACCACCACGGTTCGGCGGCCGACTGCGTGCGCACGATGGGGTTGTGCGGGCAGTTCTCCCACGGCCCATGCACCGAGCGCGAGCGCGCCACGATCACCATGTGGCTGGTGGGCGGGCCGGCCGTGCCGCCCACGGCGCTGACCAGGTAGAACCAGTCGTTGCGGCGCAGAAGTTTCGGCCCTTCCGGCGCGAAGTCCTCGACGATCCAGTCCTGCGGGTACTGCCATGGCGTGTAGGCATGCACGAGTTGTCCGTCGGTGGCCAGGCCGTCGTCGCGCAGGCGGATCATGCGGATGCCGTTGACGAACAGGTAGCGCCTGCCGTCCTCGCCGACCACGTGCGCGGGGTCGATGCAGCCGGGGATGCCGAGGTCGACCGGCTCACTCCACGGGCCGGTGATGCGTTCCGCCGCGATCGCGAAGATCGACCAGTCGCCGCCGGACCGTTGCGCCGGCAGGTAGATGTAGTAGCGGTTGCCGTGCTTGCAGAGATTGACCGCGAAGACGTTGCCCATCGGCTTGTGCAGGGCGGTCGCGATCGGCGTCCAGCCGACCAGGTCGGTCGAGTGCCAGATCGCCAGCCCCGGCGAAGCGGCGAAGGGCGTGAACGTCATGTAGTAGTCGTCGCCGTCCTTGAGCACGGCGGGATCGGGGTGATCGCCGGACACGATGGGGTTGCGGTAACTGCCGTCGCCAAGATCGGCCTTGCGCTGGCCCTCGATGCCTTTGTCCCAGTGCAGACCGGAGTCGGCGCATCGCTGGCCGGGATCGGCTTTCGCCATCCGCGCCAGTGGTGCGGCGATCGCACCCGTCGCCATGGCCTTGAACAGATTTCTGCGCGCAAGGTTCGGCGCGACGGCGGTGGTCGGGAGCGTGCCATCGCTTGCCGCGTCGAGGTGGTCGGTGGGTTTCTTCATGGCGTGTCCGTGGCGGTACGGATGGCGTAGACGAAGGCCGCAGGGCCGGCGGGACGCGAACCGACATGGAGCACCAACCCTTGCCCGGTGCTTTGCCAGCGCACCGGCGTGGACGAACCCAGCAGGCGCACGTCCTGCACGCGATCGGTCGGCTTGATGCTGCGGATGGTCACCGTGCCGTCGGCTGGCCAGCCGAATTCGATGGCGTACAGCAGGTCCTTGTTGCGGGTGAAGCGGAAATCGTCGGCGGTCCAGGGCTTGGCCAGTTGTTCCTTGAAGGCGCCGGCGGTCGGCGCGGTGGGGCCTTCGCCGGACACGCGCCACGGATGGCTGTCGTAGATCGCCGCCCCATTGGTTGCCAGCCATCGGCCGATTTCCAGCAGCACGGCCTGTTCCTGCGGGACGATGGTTCCGTCCGGCCGCGGGCCGACATCCAGCAGCAGGTTGCCGTTCTTGCTCACCACGTCGGCCAGCAGCTGGATGATCGAGGTGGCCGAACGGTAGCTGTCGGACTCCACGTAGCCCCAGGAGCTGTTGCTGATGGTGGTGTCGGTCTGCCACGGCGTGGGGCGGATATCGCCCAGCTGGCCGCGCTCCACGTCGAGGACGGCACTGCCGGCGGGCAGCGCATGCAACTTGTAGTTGAGTACCACGCCGTCGCGTTGCGCACCGCGGTTGTAGTAGTAGGCGAGGAACTCGGCCAGCGCGCCGCGGAATGCAGGGTGGCCCACCCACCAGTCGAGATAGATCAGGTCGGGTCGGTAATAGGCTTCCAGTTCGGCCGTGCGTGCCAGCCAGTCGTCCACGTAAGTGGGCGAAACGTAGGTCCAATCCTGCTGCAGGTCCTGGTCGCCATCCTGCACGAAGTGCGGCACGGCGGGGCCGTAGAAGTCGGCATCGGCTGGATCGTTCACGTCGGAGGCGAGCTCGCGGCCGTGATCGAAGAACCAGTCGTGCTCGGCGCGGTGCGAGGACAGGCCAAAGCGCAGGCCTTCGGCACGCACGGCTCGTTCCAGCGCCGCCACCACGTCGCGCTTCGGCCCCATCTGCGCGGCGGTCCAGCGCGACAGCTTCGAGTCGTACATCGCGAAGCCGTCCGAATGTTCGGCCACCTGCACCACATAACGCGCGCCGGCCTGCTTGAACAATCGGGCCCACGCCGCGGGATCCCAGTGCCGTGCCTTGAAGCCGGCGATGAAGTCCTTGTAGCCGCGATGCGTCAATGGGCCATGGGTGTCGAGCTGGTGGGCGTGCTCGCGCGTCGTGCCGTCGTACATGTTGCGCGGGTACCACTCGTTCGCGAACGCCGGCACGGCGTAGACGCCCCAGTGGATGAAGATGCCGAACTTCGCGGCACCGAACCAGGCCGGTGCCTGGTATTGCGCGAGGGAGATCCAGTCGGGACGAAACGGCCCGATGGCATCGCCTTGTGCGACTTCGGCCAACAGTGCCTTGCGCTCGGGTGCGTAGCGCGCCGTGGCGCGCTGCCAGGCCTGATCCATCTGCGCCGGGCTGAGTGTCTGCGCAGTGGGAGCATCGGATTGGCTGCCGGGCTGTGCGGCCCATGCCGACGAGCCGGCCATAACGCATGCGGAAAGCAGACATCCACGAAGCAGGGAGGGATGCACTCTGCGTGGAACCCTGGCATGCGGGAAGAACGACATGGAATGTCCTGTCGAAGGGGCCACCGAACGCTAGCAGCAAGCACACGCCAGCGAGGCGGGATGTGCGAACGCATACGAAGAAACGTTAGCGTCGACTGCTGATTTCGCAATTGTCGCCTCGGCGACGCCATTTCACGATCCGCTCAAGCAAGCGGGCTTCCACGAAGTCCGCTGCAATCGGTTCGACATGCCATGCCAGCGTTTCCGTCGGTTTGTGCGTCGTCCCCGCGCGCGCCGGTTCCCATCGGCACATGCGTCCCCCCGCACGTGCCGATGTTTTTTTTGTTCATCGGGTCGCGTCGAACCAGGTGGCGGCACGGCATGCCAGCGGCTGCAGGAGGCGAATGCTCCGCAGGTGCGACGGCGTGCCGCCAGGCACCCGGTTGGTGCTTGTTACGGTGCCGTGTCGTCCACCGCGGCCAGCCCCTCCGCATCGCGGGGAGCCCCTTCGCCACCTTGCAGCCCTTCGGCGTACTGGCGCGGCGTGCAGCCGAGCTCGCGGCGGAACACCGCATACATGTACTGCAGCGAAGTGAAGCCGCTGCGCACGGCCACGTCGGCCAGCGGTACGGTGGTGTCGACCAGCATCCGCTGCGCGGTCTGCAGCTTGTGGCGCAGGATGGCCTGGTGGACGGTCAGCTTGAGTTCGCGCTTGAAGTGCTCCTCCAGCAGGGTGCGCGACACGCCGACATAGTCGGCGACCTGGTCGGTCTTGATGCCGAGGCAGGCGTATTGACGGATGTAGTGCTGCGCCCGCATCACGTGCTGGTTGCTCATCGGTTCGTGCCGGCTGCTTGCCTGCACGTTGATGCCCTTGGGCGGCACGATGATGCGTTGCTCGGCGAGCCGTCCGCCGTGCAGCATCTGGTGCAGCAGCCGGGCTGCGGTATGGCCCATTTCCTCGGCGCCCTGGATCACCGACGTCAGCGGAATGCGGCTGAGCAGTTGCGCGATGGGGTCGTTGTCGATGCCCACCACCGCGATCTCGGCCGGTACGGGCACGTCGGCCACGATGCAGGCCTGCAGCAGGTGGCGCGCGCGCGCGTCGGTGACCGCGATGATGCCGATGGGCTTGGGCAGCGAACGCACCCAGTCCACGATCGCTTCCTGGGCGATGCCCCAACCGCCCGCACTGGTGGGCGAGCCGCGGAACACCATGCCCTCGAGGCTGTCCGCGCGGGTCATGCCAAGGAACGCCTGCTCGCGTTCCATCGCCCAGCGGTTGCCCGGCGTGGGCGGCAAGCCGTAGAAGGCGAAGCGCTGCAGCCCCTGGTCGATGAGGTGGTCGTAGGCCAGGCGAACGAGCTTGGCGTTGTCCGTGGCCACGTAGGGAATGCCTTCCGGATAGTTCGCCGGGTCGGCGTAGGAACCGCCCACCGCGACCACCGGCAAGGGCAGGCCGCACAGCGTCTCGCCGACGATGGGATCGTCGAAGTCCGCGATGATGCCGTCGCCGCGCCAGTGGTGGATGCCCACGGTGCGGCAGCGGAAATCCTCTTCCATGAACAGGTCCCACTCGACGCGCGTGGACGTCAGGTATTGCCCGATGCCCGTGAGGACGTGACGGTCATAGACCTTGTTCGCGTTGAAGAGCAGGGCGATGCGGTGAGGTGATGGCATGGATACCACGATCTGCTGCGACGGCATCTACCGGATTGGATCGACGATACCTGCTGGGGCGGCCGCGTACATGCGGCATTGCGGCACGGAAAATGACCTGCGCGATGACGGATTTCGCAATTGCGGCGCCGCAACGCCGAACGCAGCATCTCAAGCGAGGCGCAGCGCGATCGGCGCGGACCCGGCCGCCTGTCGCGCCGCCACGGATCGTGCGACGAGTGGCCGCCGACTGCGACACGACGGCGACTGGCCTGTATCCGGATTCCTGAGAAGGGTAGGTGTCTTGAAAGATTCGACGAGGAATGCCGCACCGGCCAGCAGTGACGCCGCAGAGGGCCGCAGGCGGGCAGCTGCATGACCGTTGTCGTCGGCCTCGACATCGGCACCCAGAGTGTCAAGCTGCTCGCCTACGACGCCGATCGTCGCCGCATGCTTGCGGTTCGCGGCCAGCCGCTGGCACTGGTCGAAGGGCCCGACGGCAGCCGCGAGCAGCATCCCCAATGGTGGCTTGAGGCGGTTCGGCAATGTTTCGCGGATCTCGATGCCGCCCTGCGTGCACGCGTCGTGGCGATCGGGGTTTCCGGCCAGCAGCACGGTTTCGTCCCGCTGGACGCGGCGGGCGAGGTGCTGGCGCCGGCCAAGCTGTGGTGCGACACCAGCAGCTGGCGCGAGTGCGACGAGATCATGGCCGCGGCAGGCGGTTACCGGCAGTGCATCGCGCTGGCGGGCAATCCCGTCCTGGCGGGCTACACGGCTTCCAAGCTGCCGTGGACGCGCAAGCATCGTCCGGACGTCTATCGCCGGCTCGCGGGCATCCTGCTGCCGCACGACTACATCAATGCCTGGCTCACCGGCGAACGCTGGATGGAATGCGGCGACGCCTCGGGCACCGGCTGGCTGGACGTGCGCAGGCGCTGCTGGTCCCCGGCGATGCTCGCGGCCACCGATGCGGAGCGCGACCTGTCGCGCTGCCTGCCGCCGCTGGTCGACGCGCATTTCAGTGCGCCCATCGCACCCGCCATCGCCGATGAACTGGGTCTGCCGCACGCGGTGCGCGTTTCGGCCGGCGGCGGCGACAACATGATGGCGGCGATCGGCACCGGCAACGTGCAGCCGGGCGTGCTCAGCGTGAGCCTGGGCACCTCGGGCACGCTGTTCGCCAGCGCCGATCGCCCGGTGGTGGATGCGGAGGGGCTCTGGGCGGCGTTCTGTTCGTCCACCGGCGGCTGGCTGCCGCTGGTGTGCACGATGAACTGCACTGTGGCCACGGGGCGTGTCGCCACCGCCTTCGGCTTCGAGGCCGGGGAGGGCGATGCACTGGTCGAGCGCACGTCGCCGGGCGCGGACGGTTTGCTGATGCTGCCGTTCTTCAATGGCGAGCGCACGCCCGACCTGCCCACCGCGCGCGCCAGCCTGCATGGCATGACACCGGGCAACTTCACCCGCGCGAATGCCTATCGCGCGGCGATGGAGGGTGCGACCTACGCGTTGCGCCACGGCCTGGACGCCTTGCGCACCGCCGGCCTGGATTTCGGGACGATCCGTCTGACCGGCGGCGGGGCGAACAGTGCGCCGTGGCGGCAACTGCTGGCCGACGTGTTCGAACTGCCGGTGGAGATACCCGCGGAAACCGAGGGCGCCGCCTTTGGTGCTGCCTTGCAGGCGTTGTGGGCATGGCGCTGCGATGGTGGCGACCAGGGCTCCATCGCCGAGCTCGCGCGCGAACACGTGGCGCTGGACGCGACGCGCGCGGCGCAACCCCGGGCGGCGAACGTGGCCGCATACCAGGAGCCCTACCGGCAGTTCCTTGCATTGCTGGCGGCCGAGCAGCATGCCCATGGCCGGCTCGCCGGCGCCGCTCCTTCCGAACTTTCCCCATGACGCAACCCGCAGAGGCAACGCATTCCATGAACACTCCCTTCGTCGGCAAGCGCGAATATTTCCGCGGCATCGGCCGCATTCCCTACGAGGGGCGCGAATCGGACAACCCGCTGGCGTTCAAGCACTACGACGCGAGCCGGAAGATCGGCGACAAGACCATGGCCGAACACCTGCGCTTTGCGGTGTGCTACTGGCACAGCTTCTGCAATGCCGGCCATGATCCGTTCGGACCGGGAACGCGGCGCTATCCCTGGGATGCCGGCGATACGCCGATGGCCCGCGCCGAGGCGCGCATGGACGCCGCCTTCGAGTTCTTCACCAAGCTGGGCACGCCGTACTACTGCTTCCACGACATCGACATGGCGCCCGACGCCGACGACGTGGCCCAGTACGAGCAGAACCTGCGGCACATGGTGGCGCTGGCGAAGGAGCGCCAGCAGGCCACCGGCATGAAGCTGCTGTGGGGTACCGCCAACCTGTTCAGCCATCCGCGCTACATGAACGGCGCGGCCACCAACCCCGACTTCGCGGTGGTGGCGCGCGCGGCGGTGCAGATCAAGGCCGCGCTGGAGGCGACGGTGGAACTGGGCGGCAGCAACTACGTGTTCTGGGGCGGCCGCGAAGGCTATGCCTCGCTGCACAACACGCAGATGAAGCGCGAGCTGGAACACTTCGCGCGCTTCCTCGCGATGGCGCGCGACTACGGCCGCAGCATCGGCTTCAAGGGCAACTTCCTGATCGAGCCCAAGCCGATGGAGCCGATGAAGCACCAGTACGACTTCGACTCGTCGACGGTCGCGGGTTTCCTCAAGGCCCATGGCCTGGAGCGGGATTTCAAGCTCAACATCGAGGCGAACCACGCCACGCTGTCCGGCCACACCTTCGAGCACGATCTGCAGGTCGCGTCGGATCACGACCTGCTCGGCAGCATCGACGCCAACCGCGGCAACGCCCAGAACGGCTGGGACACCGACCAGTTCCCCAGCGACCTCTACGACACCGTGGGCGCGATGCTGGTGGTGCTGCGCCAGGGCGGGCTGGCGCCCGGTGGACTGAACTTCGACGCCAAGCTGCGCCGCGAATCGACCGACGCCGAGGACCTGTTCATCGCCCACATCGGCGGCATGGACACCTTCGCGCGCGGCCTCGAGGTGGCGCATGCGCTGCTGACCCGTTCACCGCTGGAACAGTGGCGCACGGATCGCTACGCCAGCTTCGACACGGGCGACGGTCGCGCGTTTGCCGAAGGCCGGCTGGGCATGGAAGACTTGCGCGCCCACGCGGTCGCGCATGGCGAACCCGTCCAGCGCAGCGGCAAGCAGGAGCGCTACGAGAATCTGGTCAACCAGTTCCTGCTGCGCGCGTAATCGGGCGCGCCGCTGGCGGCGAGGCGGGGAGGGCGGGGCTTGGGGGCCCCGCGCGCAGACTAATGAGGGGAGCCTTTCGTGGACATGTACAGTGCGACGCTTGATGCCACCGGACCGCTGGAGCGGACGGAAAACACGCGGCTGATCGTGCAGATCAGCTGCGTGGCCACCTTGGGTGGATTCCTGTTCGGCTTCGACAGCGGCGTGATCAACGGTACGGTGGACGGCCTGAAGCTGGCCTTCCACTCCAATGCCGCCGAGATCGGCTTCGAGGTGGCCTCGATGCTGCTGGGCTGCGCCGTGGGCGCGTTCTTCGCCGGACGCGCGGCCGACTACCAGGGGCGGCGCACGGTGTTGATCGCCGCGGCGATCCTGTTCCTGTTCTCGGCGCTGGGCGCCGGCGCCGCACACGACGTGGTGTTCTTCGTCCTCGCGCGCCTCACCGGCGGTTTTGCAGTCGGTGCAGCCAGTGTGATCGCGCCGGCCTACATCGCCGAGGTGGCGCCGGCGCGCTACCGCGGGCGCCTCGCCACGATGCAGCAGGTGGCCATCATCAGCGGCCTGTTCTGCGCCTTCCTCAGCAATTACCTGCTGGCCAGGGCGGCGGGCGCGTCCACCGAGGCGCTGTGGTTGGGGCAGAGCGCATGGCGCTGGATGTTCTGGATGCAGGTGCTGCCGTCGGCGCTGTTCCTGGTCACGCTGCTGTTCATTCCGGAAAGCCCGCGTTTCCTGGTGATGCGCAAGCGCGAGACGGAGGCGAAGGCCGTGCTGGTGCGCCTGTACGGCGAGGAGATCGCGCGCACGAAGCTGGGCGAGATCGGCACGTCGCTGGCGCAGGACCGCCATCGCCCCCGGCTGTCCGACCTGGTGGACAAGGCCACGAAGCGCATTCGCCCGATCGTGTGGGTGGGCATCGGGCTGGCGGTGCTGCAGCAACTGGTGGGCATCAACGTGGTGTTCTACTACGGCGCCGTGCTCTGGCAGGCGGTGGGCTTTTCCGAGAGCGATGCGCTGCTGATCAACGTGGTTTCCGGTGCGCTGAGCATCGCCGCCTGCCTGGTGACCGTGGCGCTGGTGGACCGGATCGGCCGCAAGCCGCTGCTGTGGATCGGTTCGCTGGGCATGGCGGTGGCACTGGCACTGGTCGCCTGGGCGTTCGCGCATGCGCACATGGATGCCGCCGGCAAACTCGGGCTGCCGCCGCCGATGGGCACGCTGGCGCTGGTCGCGGCCAACGTCTACGTGGTGTTCTTCAACATGTCGTGGGGCCCGGTGATGTGGGTGATGCTGGGCGAGATGTTTCCGAACCAGATCCGCGGTTCCAGCCTGGCGGTATCCGGCGCCGCGCAGTGGATCGCCAACTTCGCCATCACCATCAGCTTCCCGCTGCTGCTGGTCGGCATCGGCCTCGCGCCCACCTACGGCATCTATGCAGTGGCTGCGGCGCTATCGACGGTGTTCGTGCTCTGCTATGTCAAGGAAACGCGGGGCAAGGAACTGGAGCAGATGTAAAGACATTGGGATCAGCCTAGTTCCGATTGATTTCAGCTGCAGCAGCCATCCCTATGGGCGTGTTGAAGACCGCCCAAAGTCGCACGGCCAGTACGCCGGTGGTTTGGAAATAAACCTCTTTTGAGTACTGCAGGGCGCCTCTCCTGCAACGGGAGATGGCATTCGCTGCACACCCACAGGCGGGCCGGCGGGAACAGCGTCAGCATCATCGCGAGTGGCTGAAGAGCCTCCCCGCGCACGTGCCCGACTCTGATCGCACCACGCCGCAGGGAAATACCCGAGGTCTTGCCTGGCGATTCGACAACGAAGACGGGCGGCGCCAACCGATTTCTCGCGTGGTGCCGGCTGCACGGCAATGGTGCAAGCCGAAGAAAGCCGCACCAAAGCGGGTGCACTCCGCTGCCCGGTCAGCTCCAAAAAATCTGCCAATCCCCCGTTTTCATGGTGGCGCTTGCGCTGGCATGCGTGTTGCTACGCAACATTCCAGGCGGACAGGGATGTGTGCTGCGCGACAAGGTGCAGGAGGCGATTCGTCATCTACGGGCGGAGATGCCATGTCGGACAAGGCGACTCGGATCGAGCTGTTCCAATGGCGCACGCCCCAGATGCGTGCGTTCCACCTGAGTTGGCTGGCGTTCTTCGTGTGCTTTTTCGCATGGTTCGCGGTGGCGCCGCTGATGCCGCTGGTGCGGGAAGAGTTCCGACTCAGTCCTGACCAAGTCGCCAACATCACCATCGCCGCCGTGACAGCGACCATTTTCGGGCGCCTGCTGATCGGCCCGCTGTGCGACCGACTGGGTCCGCGGCGCACCTATGCGGGTCTCTTGCTGCTGGGCTCTGTTCCAGTGTTCGGAATGATGTTGGTGCAGGGCTATGCATCGTTCCTGCTCGTACGTCTGGCGATCGGCGCGGTCGGCGCAGGCTTCGTGATCACGCAGTACCACACGTCGGTGATGTTTGCGCCCAACGTGGTGGGCACCGCAAATGCAACCGCGGCCGGTTGGGGCAATGCAGGCGGCGGCGCGGCGCAGGCGGCGATACCACTGCTGCTGGCCGGCGTGCTTGCGCTAGGCGTTGGGCACCATCTCGCCTGGCGCATCGTCATGCTGCTGCCCGGGGTGCTGATGGTGATCGTGGGCGTCCTGTACTGGAAATTTGCCCAGGACACTCCGGAAGGTGATCGCCACGGACAGGGTGCGCAAAGCTTCGCTGCAGGCCGCGGCAAGCAGGGCGGCTGGGCAACGCTCCGCCAGGCGGCCGGCAACTACCGGGTGTGGATGCTGTTCGTCACCTATGCCGGCTGCTTCGGCATCGAGCTTTTCGTGCACGGCGTGGCGGCCTCGTATTACGTCGATCGTTTTGGATTGGACCTGCGCGGCGCGGGCCTCGCCGTCGGCGGGTTTGGCTTGCTGGCCCTGTTCGCGCGGGCGATGGGAGGCATGGCGTCCGATCGACTGGCGCGCAGGCATGGCCTGGCGTCCCGGGCGCGACTCCTGTGTGCGCTGATGTTCTGTGAAGGCATCGGGCTGCTGTGGTTCTCAAGCGCGCAAGGCGTGGCCATGGCGGTGACGGCGATGCTGGCTTTCGGCATGTGCCTGCACATGGCATGCGGGGCGACCTATGCGCTCGTACCTTTTGTTGATCGCAAGGCGCTGGGTGGCGTGGCGGGCATCATCGGTGCCGGCGGCAACGTCGGCGCCGTTGCGGCCGGGTTCCTGCAGAAATACATCGGTTCGGTGCAGCACACCTTCACGGTGCTTGGCGGCTTCGTGATCGCCGGTTCGCTGTGCGCGCTCGCCGTGCGCTTCAGCCGCGAACACGTAGCCAGCGAGGAGCGCCGGTACCAGGAGGCCTTGCAGCAGAACTGGCTGCTGCAACCGCGAGAGCTATCGACGGATTCCACGGGGAGGTCATCGACATGACGACGCGACTTGTCGTGGTGGGCAACGGCATGGTGGGGCACAAGCTGCTGGAGGAGCTCGCGGCCCTGCAGCCGCCGGATCTGGAGATCACCGTGCTCGGCGAGGAGACGCGGCCGGCCTACGACCGCGTGCACCTGTCGGAGTTTTTCTCCGGCAAGACCATGGATGAATTGTCGCTGGTGGCGCCCGGCTTCTTCGAGCAGGCCGGCATACGACTGAAGCTGGCGACGAGCGCGACGGGCATCGACCGCGCGATGAAGCGCATAACGACCAGTGACGGCGACGTGCTGCCTTACGACAAGCTGGTGATCGCCACCGGCTCCTCGCCGTTCGTGCCGCCGATTCCGGGCAACGATCGCCCGGGTTGCCTGACCTACCGCACGCTGGACGACCTGGATGCGCTGTCGGCATGGGGCGGCCAAGCCAAGCACGGTGTAGTGGTCGGCGGTGGCCTGCTTGGCCTGGAGTGCGCCAAGGCGTTGCGCGACATGGGGCTGGAAACGCACGTGGTGGAATTCGCCGCGCGCCTGATGGCGGTGCAGGTGGACGACAGCGGCGGACAGATGCTGCGCAGGGCGATCGAGGATCTGGGTCTGGTGGTGCATACCGGCCGCAACACGCAGCGCATCGTCGATGGCGAAACGCGGCGCCATCGCATGGAGTTCGCCGACGGCAGCCATCTGGAAACCGACCTCATCGTGTTCTCCGCCGGCATCCGCCCGCGCGACGAGCTGGCCCGGCAGAGCGAGTTGGGCGTGGGCCAGCGCGGCGGCATCATGGTGGACAATTTCTGCCGCACGCGCGACCGCGACGTCTACGCCATCGGCGAATGCGCGCAGTGGGGCGGCAAGGTGTTCGGCCTGGTGGCACCGGGCTACGACATGGCGCGGGTGGTGGCCAAGCACATCTACGCGCTGCAGGCTCGCCGGCCGGCGCCCGACCTGCCGGAATTCGCCGGCGCGGACATGTCCACCAAGCTCAAGCTGATGGGCGTGGACGTGGCCAGCATCGGCGACGCGCACGGCGCCACGCCGGGCAGCTTCAGCTACCAGTTCAGCGACGAACGCCGGCAGGTCTACAAGAAGCTGGTCGTGTCGGAGGACGGCAAGCGCCTGCTCGGCGGCGTGCTGGTGGGCGATGCGGCCGAGTACGGCTCGCTGCTGCAGATGATGCTCAACGGCATGGAGTTGCCGGAGTCGCCCGAGTCGCTGATCCTGCCTGCAGGCGACGGCAAGGCCAAGCCGGGGCTGGCGCTGGACGCGTTGCCGGCATCGGCGCAGGTGTGCTCGTGCAACAACGTCAGCAAGGGGCAGTTGTGCGAGGCAGTGGCGGCTGGCGCCACCACGCTCGACGCGTTGAAGCAGGCGACGCGGGCCGGTACCAGTTGCGGCGGCTGCGTGCCGCTGGTGACGCAGCTCATGAAGGCGGAGCTGGCGCGCGCCGGATTGGCGGTGAACAACCACCTGTGCGAGCACTTCGCGCATACGCGGCAGGAGCTTTATCACCTGGTTCGCGTGGAGCGCATCCGCCGCTTCGACGAGCTGCTGGCGCGGCACGGCCGGGGGTTGGGTTGCGATATCTGCAAGCCCGTGGCCGCCAGCATCCTGGCCTCGTGCTGGAACGAGTTCGTGCTGCAGCAGGAGCACGCCGCGCTGCAGGATTCCAATGACTACTTCCTCGCCAACATCCAGAAGGACGGCAGCTATTCGGTGGTGCCGCGCATGGCCGGCGGCGAGGTGACGCCGGAGGGGCTCATCGCGATCGGGCAGATCGCGCGCAAGTACGGCCTGTACACCAAGCTCACCGGCGGCCAGCGCGTGGACATGTTCGGCGCGCGGCTGGAGCAGTTGCCGTCGATCTGGGAGGAGCTGATCGCGGCGGGCTTCGAATCCGGCCATGCCTACGGCAAGTCCGTGCGCACCGTGAAGTCCTGCGTGGGCTCCACCTGGTGCCGCTACGGCGTGCAGGATTCGGTGCGCCAGGCGATCGACCTTGAGCACCGCTACAAGGGCCTGCGCTCGCCGCACAAGCTGAAGTTCGCCGTCTCCGGTTGCACCCGCGAATGTGCCGAGGCGCAAAGCAAGGACGTCGGCGTGATCGCCACCGAAAAAGGCTGGAACCTCTACGTGTGCGGCAACGGCGGCATGAAGCCGCGGCACGCCGAGCTGCTGGCCGGCGACCTCGACACGGAAACCCTGGTCCGCTACGTCGACCGCTTCCTGATGTTCTACATCCGTACTGCCGATCGCCTGCAGCGCACCAGCGTGTGGCGCGACAACCTCGAAGGGGGCATGGATTACCTGCGCGCGGTCGTCATCGACGACACGCTGGGCATCGCCGCCGAGCTGGAGGCGGAGATGAAGCGGGTGATCGACAGCTACGCGTGCGAGTGGAAGAAGGCCGTGAGCGATCCGCAGGTGCGCCGTCGCTTCCGCCACTTCGTCAACAGCGAGGCGGCCGACGACAACGTGGCCTTCGTGCCCGAGCGCGGACAGATCCGACCCGCCACGCGGGAAGAAAAACGCAGCCGGCTGGAGCGCATCCCGGTCGTGGTCGAGACGGAGTGAACCGATGAACAGCAGCGTTACGACGGGCGACTGGACCTGCGTGTGCCGGATCGGCGAGATCGTGCCCGATACCGGCGTGTGCGCGCTGGTGGCGGGCGAACAGGTGGCGGTGTTCCGCCTCGCCGACGACACGCTGCACGCGGTCGGCAACGTCGATCCCGAGTCCGGCGCGGCGGTGCTGTCGCGCGGCCTGGTGGGCAGCCTCGGCGAGCGCGTGGTGGTGGCCTCGCCGATCCACAAGCAGCACTACGACCTGCGCACCGGCGAGTGCCTGGAGGACGCGGCGCTGCACGTGCATGCGTGGCAGATACGCCGCGATGGCGAACACGTGCTGGTCCGTCGCGGGGAACGATGAGCCGCGCGCGACCCGCCATGGCCAAGCATGGAGTCGCCGCATGAGAGAGGCGGTGGCCACCACCTGCCCGTACTGCGGTGTCGGCTGTGGCGTGTTGGCGCGGGCAGATGCCACGGGTACGGTGAGCGTCGAAGGCGATCCCGCGCATGCGTCCAACTTCGGGCGCCTGTGCGTGAAAGGCGCGGCGCTGGGCGAGACGACGGACCTGCGCGGTCGCCTCTTGCATCCGCAGGTGCGCGAGCCGGACGGCACGTATCGTCGGGTCGGCTGGGACGAGGCGCTCGATCGCGTGGCCGACGGTTTCCGCCGCACGATCGACCAGCATGGCCCCGATGCCGTGGCGTTCTACGTGTCGGGCCAACTGCTCACCGAGGACTACTACGTCGTCAACAAGCTGGCCAAGGGTTACCTGGGCACGGCGAACATCGACACCAATTCGCGCCTGTGCATGTCCTCCGCGGTCGCTGCGCACAAGCGGGCCTTCGGCGAAGACCTGGTGCCGGTCTGCTACGAGGATCTGGCGCAGGCCGAGCTGGTGGTGCTGGTGGGCTCCAACACGGCGTGGTGCCATCCGGTGGTGTTCCAGCGCATCACGCGCGCGAAGGAGGCCGGGGCGAAGCTCGTGGTGATCGATCCGCGCTTCACCGCCACCTGCGAGTCGGCCGATCTGCATCTGCCGATCAAGCCGGGCACGGACGTCTGGCTGTTCAACGGCCTGCTCAGCTTCCTGTTCCAGCATGGCGTGATGGATGCCGGCTTCGTCGATGCGCATACCGATGGCCTGAATGCCGCCTTGGCGGTGGCCAGCGCCGAGGCCGGCGATCCGGCCGTCGTGGCGTGCATCTGCGGCGTGCAACTGGCCGACCTGCTGGCGTTCTATCGCCTGTTCGCGCGTCACGAGCGCGTGGTCAGCCTGTTCTCGCAAGGCGTGAACCAGTCCACCAGCGGCACCGACAAGGCCAACAGCCTGATCAACTGCCACCTGCTGTCCGGGCGCATCGGCAAGCCGGGCGCGGGGCCGTTCTCGATCACCGGGCAACCGAACGCGATGGGCGGGCGCGAAGTCGGCGGCCTGGCCAACATGTTGGCGGCGCACATGGATCTGCACGATCCGGTGCATCGGCAGATCGTGCAGGCGTTCTGGTCGTCGCCGCGCATCGCGGCCGAACCCGGGCTGAAAGCGGTGGCGTTGTTCGATGCGGTATTGGAAGGGCGGGTCAAGGCGTTGTGGATCATGGGCACCAACCCGGTGGTCAGCCTGCCCGACGCCGACCGCGTGCGACAGGCGCTGCTGGCCTGCGATCTGGTGGTGTGCTCCGACATCGTCGAGTGCACCGACACCAGCGCACATGCGCATGTGCGCCTGCCGGCGCTGGGCTGGGGCGAGAAGAGCGGCACGGTGACGAGTTCGGAGCGGCGCATCTCGCGGCAGCGACCGTTCCTGCCTGCACCGGGCGAGGCGCGGGCCGACTGGCGCATCGTCTGCGACGTGGCGAAGCGGTTGGGCTTTGCCGAAGCCTTCGACTACGCCGGGCCGCACGCCATCTTCGTCGAGCACGCGCGACTCACCGCCTTCCGCAACCACGAAACTGCAAACGACGGCCTGCCGGCGGCGTGGCGGCAACTGCATCTCGGCGGCCTGGCCGCGCTCGATGAGCCGGCTTATGACGCGCTGGCGCCGGTGCAGTGGCCGGTGCGCGACGACGGCAGCGGCACGGCGCGGCTGTTCGAGGATGGTCGTTATGCGCATGCCGATGGCCGCGCACGCTTCGTCGCCGCTTGCGGACGTCCGCCCGTCCATGCGCCGGATCGCGAGTACCCGCTGGTGCTCAACACCGGCCGTGTGCGCGACCAGTGGCACACGATGACGCGCACCGGCAAATCGCCACGGCTCGCTGGCCATCTCGGCGAGCCTTTCGTCGACATGCATCCGCACGATGCCTTGCGCAGCGGCGTGCGCGAAGGCGAACTGGCGCGGGTAGTCTCGAACTGGGGAGCGATGGTGGCACGGGTGCGCCACGGCGGCGGCATCCTGACCGGCAACGTGTTCGTGCCGATCCACTGGAACGCACAGTTCGCCTCCGATGCGCGCGTCGGCGCACTGGTGAATCCGGTGGTCGATCCGGTTTCCGGCCAGCCGGAGTTCAAGCACACGCCGGTGCGTGTGGAGCCGTTTCCGGTGCGCTGGTACGGCTTCGCGTTCGCGCGCCGCATGCTGCCGGTGGCGGGCTTGAGCTACTGGACGCTGATTCGCGGCGAGCAGTTCTGGCGTTACGAGATCGCGCAGCGCGAGCAGCCGAAGGATGGCGGCGCCTGGGCCAGAACCTGGCTGGATGCGGCTGGTGCCGACGCAGAGTGGCTGGAATACGAAGATGCCGATACCGGGATCTATCGCGCCGCGTTGTTGCGTGACGCGCGACTCGAAGCCTGCGTGTTCCTCTCCGCGCGCCCCGACTTGCCGTCGCGTCGATGGCTGGCCCGCTTGTTCGGCCAGGCGCAGCTGGGGGACGCCGACCGCGCCTGCCTGCTTGCCGGCGAGGCGCCGGACGCGGATGGCGACCCCGGTCCGGTGGTGTGCGCGTGCTTCGGCGTGGGCCGCAACACGATTTGCGCGGCGATCCGCGAGAAAAGTCTCGACACGCCGGCGGGCGTGACCGCCGTGCTGCGCGCGGGCGGCAATTGCGGCTCGTGCATCCCCGAGCTGCAGCGCCTGATCGCCGACGCGCACGCCGAGAGCGAGGCATGAACGCGCATGGCAGCGAACCGGAGGCCGACGATGAAGCTGTACCCACTTTTCGCAGATATGCATGGGCTGCCAGTGCTGGTGGTAGGTGGCGGCAGCGTGGCCCGACGCAAGGCTGCTGCACTTTGCGATGCAGGTGCGCGCGTGACGGTGGGCGCGCCACGGCTGGACGACGAACTCGCCGCCCAGGCCGTGGCGGGGACGATCCACTGGCAGCGCGGCGAGTTCGCGCCCGGATGGCTCGATGGCATGTGGCTGGTGATCGCCGCCACGGACGACCACGCGTTGAATGCCGCGGTGGCCGCCGCCGCGGACGAGCGGCGCATCTTCGCCAACGTGGTGGACGATGCCGCGTGCTCGCGCTTCCACGTGCCTGCGGTGGTGGATCGTTCGCCGTTGATGGTGGCCATCTCCACCGCGGGTGCGGCACCCGCACTGGCGCGACGCGTGCGCGAGACGCTGGAACGCGTGCTGGATCACGCCCTGGGTGCGCTGGTGACGCTGGCGCAGCGCCAGCGTGCGCAGATCGTGCGCCGGCACGAAAACCTCGCCGGCCGCCGCGCCTTCTATGACTGGCTGCACGACGGCCCGGTGCTGCCGTTGCTGCGCGCCGCGCGCGAACAGGAGGCCGAACAGTTGCTGCTCGACGCCCTGTGCGGCGACGAGCCGCCGCCATACAAGGGTTCGGTGGTGCTGGTCGGTGCCGGCCCGGGCCACCCGGGCCTGCTCACGCTGCAGGCGCTGCGCGCGCTGCACACGGCAGACGTGGTGCTGCACGACCAGTTGGTGAGCGGGGAGATTCTCGCGATGGCTCGGCGCGATGCCGAGCGCATCGACGTGGGCAAGCGTTGCGGCGGCCGCCAGATGGCGCAGGAACAGATCCATCGGTTGATGCTGGCGCATGCGCGCGAGGGGCGGCGCGTGGTGCGCCTGAAGGGCGGCGATCCGTTCGTGTTCGGCCGCGGCGGCGAGGAGCTGGCCTTCCTGCGTCGCCACGGCGTCGCCTGCGAAGTGGTGCCGGGCGTCACCGCGGCCACGGCCTGCGCCGCCTTTGCCGGTATCCCGTTGACCCATCGCGACCAGGCGCAGTCGGTTTGCCTGCTGACCGCGCATGGCAAGGCGGGCAGCGATGCGCTGGACGTGCAGGCGCTTGGCCAGCGTGGACAAACCCTGGCCGTCTACATGGGCGTCGAACGGGTCGACGCGCTCACGGCGCGATTGCTCGCCCATGGGCGAGCAGCCGACACGCCGGTGGCCATCGTCGAGAACGGCAGCCTGCCGCAGCAGCGCGTGATCGTCGGCGTGCTTGCCGAATTGCCGGCACTCGTCAAAACGCATGCGGTGGGTTCGCCGGCGCTGCTGATCGTCGGCGAGGTCGCGGCCTGTGCGCGCGAGCATGCCTGGTTTGGCGAACTGGTCGATGGGCATGCCGAGGTTGCGCCGGCCGCGCGGACGATGCAGATGGAGCCGGCCTGATGGACGCACCGACGGACAGCCGGGAGTCGCCGCGATGAATGCAGTCGTCGAATCCGGACAGCCGCTGGCGGGCCGCTGCGTCGCGATCCCCGAGTCGCGGGAGCTCGATGTGTTCGCGGCGTTGCTCGAACGACGTGGCGCCCGCGTCCTGCGCTGCCCGCTGGTGGAGATCCGCGACGCGCCCGATCCAGCGCCCGTGCTGGATTGGCTGCGCCAGTTCAATGCAGGCGGCTGCGACGACCTGCTGCTGTACACCGGCGAGGGATTGCATCGCCTGCTGGCCGCGCTCGACCGGCATGCGCCCACCGAGCGTGCCGGCTTCGTCGCGCGCCTGGCGCAGGTGCGCATCGTGGCGCGCGGCCCCAAACCGGCGCGGGTGTTGCGCGAACTGGGGCTGCGGCCCGAGCGCATCGCCGAACCGGCCACCACGCCGGGCATGATCGCCTGCCTGCGCGAGTTCGAGCTGCATGGCCGGCGCGTCGGCGTGCAGCTGTACGGCAGCGAGTCCAACGCGCCGCTGATGGATTTTCTCGCCGAAGCGGGCGCACTGGCCTTGCCCGTCGCTCCCTACCGTTATGCCGATGCGGCCGACGACGCCGACGTGTTGGCCTTGATCCAACGCATGTGGCAAAGGGAAGTCGACGCGATCGCATTCACCAGCGTGCAACAGGTGGAGCGTCTGTTTCGCCTGGCGGACGGCCAAGGCCAAGGTCGGGCGCTGGATGAGGCCTTGCATCGAACCGTCGTGGCCGCCGTCGGGCCTGTGGTCGCCGAGGCGCTTGCGCAACGCGGCGTGGCGGTCGCGGTCGTCCCGGCCGCTCGCTATCACCTGAAGCCGCTCGTGCAGGGGTTGATCGATGCGTTGCCGTCCTGAGCCTGGGTCTGGTTCCGTGGGCACGGCCCCGCTGGCCGATCGCTACGGTCGCCGCTTTCCGTATGTGCGGCTGTCGGTCACTCCCGCGTGCAACTTCCGTTGCAGTTACTGCCTGCCGCACGGCTACCACGCCGAAACGGGCGCAGCGGGGCCGCTGTCGCTGGAAGAAATCACCCGCCTGCTGCGCGGCTTCGCCGAGCTGGGCATGCACAAGCTGCGCATCACCGGCGGCGAGCCCAGCGTGCGCCGCGACCTCACCGACGTGCTGCGTGCTGCCGCCGCGGTGCCGGGCGTGAATAAGCTCGCGATGACCACCAACGGCACGCTGCTCTCCAGGCGCCTGCACGAGTGGATGGATGCCGGGCTCAACGCCATCAACGTCAGCGTGGACAGCCTCGATCGCGCGGCCTTCGCGCGCATCACCGGCCACGACCGGCTGGACGACATCCTTCGCGGCGTGGAAATGGCACTGGCCGGCGGCCTGTCCATGAAGCTCAACGCCGTGCTGCTGCGCGGCGTCAACGACGACGAGCTGCCGCGCTGGCTGGACTACCTGCGCGACCACGCCGTGGGCCTGCGCTTCATCGAGTTGATGCAGACCGGCGACAACCTCGCGTTCTTCCGCGACCACCATGTGCGCGCCGGGCTGCTGGAAACCGAGCTGCAGGAGGCGGGCTGGCAGGCGCTGCCGCGCGCCGCCGACGCGGGCCCCGCGCGCGAGTACCGCCATCCCGATTACGCCGGCCGCATCGGCATCATCGCGCCGTACTCCAAGGACTTCTGCGCCGGCTGCAACCGCCTGCGCGTCACCGCCAGCGGCGACCTGCGCCTGTGCCTGTTCGGCGAATTCGGCATACCGCTGCGCCAGCACCTGCAGCGCGACGACCAGCTCGACGACCTGGTGCATGCCATCGGTGGCCAGATCGGCCGCAAGGAGCAGGGCCATTTTCTGCATGAAGGCCGCACCGGCGTCACGCCCCATCTTGCTTCCACCGGAGGTTGATCCATGAGCGAGCGCGCCACCGCGCCCGAGCGTCAGGCCGCGTTCCACATGGCCGACGTGCGCCACAAGCGCATCACCGCACGGCGCGCCGTGGCGGTGGGTGAACTTCTCGCCGGCAGCGCCTTCGAGGCCATCGTCGAACGCCGCCTGCCCAAGGGTGACGCCATGGGCATGGCCGAGGTGGCCGGCCTGCAAGGCGCGAAAAGCGCCGCGCAACTGATGCCGCTGTGCCATCCGCTGGCCCTGGAATACGCCGAGCTGCGCTGCGTACCGGTGCCCGAACGGCGCGCGATCCGGATCTATTGCGAGGCCGCCGCCATCGCCCGCACCGGCGTGGAGATGGAAGCGCTCGCGGGCGCCAGCGCGGCCCTGCTCACGCTCTACGACCTCACCAAACCGGTCGAACCCGCGCTCGCCATCGTCGGCGTGCGGCTGCTGTTCAAGGAAGGCGGCAAGAAGGGCTTGTGGTTCCACCCCGAGGGCATGACGGATGCCGAGCGCGAGCACTACCGCCCGCGCGGCTTGCCGAAGCTGGACGGCGTACCCGCCGCCGTGATCACGCTCAGCGACCGCGCCAGCCGCGGCGATTACGAGGACGTCTCCGGCCCCTTGCTGGTGGAACGCCTGCGCGCGCTGGGCGCCGAACTTGGCCCGGCCGAAGTACGCGCCGACGTGGCCGCGCCGCTGGCTGCGCGCCTGCGCGAGCTGGCCGCTGCCGGCATCCGCCTCGCGCTGTGTACCGGCGGCACCGGCCTCTCGCCGCGCGATGTCACGCCCGAGGCACTGGCACTGGCGGGCGAGCGCCGTGTGCCCGGCATCGCGGAAATGTTCCGCAGCGAAAGCAGTCAGCACACTCCGCTGGCGTGGCTGAGCCGCGCCGAAGCGGTGCTGGTGGGTTCCATGCTGGTGATCGCGTTGCCCGGCAGCAGCAAGGCGGCGGCGCAAGGCATGGAGATCCTCGCGCCCATCCTCGCGCATGCGTTGGCGATGGTCGCCGGCGAGGGCCACGCATGAGCCACGAACTGCTGGCTCCCGAAGCCGCGCTGCGGCTGATCCTCGCCGAATGCACAGCATTGCCCGCCGAGAACTGCGCGCTGGATGACGCGCTGGGCCGCGTGCTGGCCGAAGCGGTGATCGCACCCGAGGCCTTGCCGCCGTTCGACAACTCGGCGATGGACGGCTACGCGCTCGCCGGCGGCAGCGAGCCCTTGCCGGCCGGCAGCGAGTGGCTGATCGAAGGCGAGCAGGCCGCGGGCGACGGCGCCAGCCGTGCGCGGCATGGCGCCTGGGAAATCATGACCGGCGCGCGCGTGCCCGACGGCCTCGACCGCGTGATCGCGGTGGAGCAGACCGAACGCCTGGACGCGCCGCCGCGCGTGCGCCTGAAAGCCGCCGTGGCGGCGGGCGACAACCTGCGCCGCGCCGGTTCCGACGTGGCGCAGGGCGTGGCCGTGCTCGCCGCCGGCATCTTGCTTGCGCCCAATCACTTGATGCTGCTGGCCGCGTTGGGCGTGGCGCGAGTGCGGGTGGCGACGCGTCCGCGCCTGGCCGTGCTGTGCACCGGCCGCGAGCTGGTGGACGCGGCCGGCGCCGCGCTCGCGCCGGGGCAGATCCGCAATTCCAACGGCCCGCATCTCGCCGCGGCTTTGCCGCGCGCGGGCGCCGAGCTGGTGCATCGCGAAACCGTGGGCGACGAGGTGGAGGCCTTCCTCGCCGCCTTCGCGCGCGCCCGCGATGCCGGTGCGCGCGTGGTGATTTCCACCGGCGCGGTGTCGATGGGCCGTTACGACTTCGTGCCCGAGGCATTGCAGCAACTCGGCGCCACCGCGATCTTCCACAAGCTGGCGATCCGCCCCGGCAAGCCGCTGCTGTTCGCGCGCCTGCCCGACGGCACGCTGTTCTTCGGCCTGCCGGGCAACCCCATCGCGGTGGCGGTGGGGCTGCGCTTCTTCGTCGAGCCCGCACTGCGCACCATGCTTGGCCTGCCGCACGAAGTGCCCTGGCGCGTGTCGCTGACCGCCGACTACGCGAAGAAGCCGCGCCTGCGCTTTCACCTCAAGGCGCGCGTGGCGATGGATGCGCAAGGCGGTCTCAGCGCGCAGGTGCTGGAAGGGCAGGAGTCCTACCGCATCCGCTCGCTGACCGAGGCCAATGCCTGGGCGGTGATTCCGCTGGAGGCGAACACGTTGGCTGCCGGCAGTCTGGTCGAGGTCTACGGCCCCAGCCATTTGCACAGCCCTGATTTCGGCGGGAGCCACGCATGAAGACATCGATTGCCCTGTTCGGCGCGCTGCGCGAGGCCGATGCCAGCGGCGCGGTGGAGCTGGACGTACCCGCCGGAAGCACGATGGCCGAGCTGCGCGAATTGCTGGTCGCGCACCTGGCTGCGCAAGCGCCGCAGGTGTCCGCCGGCCTGGTGCGGCGCTGCGCTTTCGCCACCGACGAGGAAATCCTGCACAACCACCGCGAAGTGCCGGTCGGCGTGGCGCTGGCCGTGCTGCCGCCGGTTAGTGGAGGCTGAAATGGACGGCTTGCATGTCGCCGTGGTGGAACGCCGCGTGGCCGCGCTGGACGTGGCCGCGGCGCTGGATTTCGTGGCCGATCCGCGCTTCGGCGGCATCGCCAGCTTCATCGGCCGGGTGCGCGACCACAACGTGGGGCGCGTCGTCACCGGCATCAGCTACGACTTGTTCGTGCCGCTGGCGTTGAACCAGTTTCGCGCCATCGCCGAGCGCGCGCTGGCCGAGGTGGGCGCGCCGCTGAAGCTGTGGATCGCGCATGCAAAAGGGGATCTCGCCATCGGCGATCTCGCCGTGGTGGTGGCTGCCGGTACGCCGCACCGTGACGAGGCCTTCCGCGCCTGCCGGCTGGCCATCGAGGCGGTGAAACGCGAGTCACCGATCTGGAAGCAGGAACACTACGTGGACGGCGACAGCGCCTGGAGCGAAGGCTGCTCGCTGTGCGAGGAAGAGCGCCAGTTCACCCACACCCATTCGCATGCCGCGCATGGCCACGATCGCTGAGGATCGCCCCTGCATCGGCGTGCTGCTGGCCGGCGGCCAGTCCAGCCGCATGGGGTGCGACAAGGCACTTTTGGACTGGCACGGCCAGCCGTTGATCGAGCATCAACTGGCCACGCTGCGCGCGGCGGGCGTCGATGCACTGCGCGTGAGCGGAGAGCGCCCCGCGCATCGCGGCGTGGCCGATCTCGCCCCGCAGCTCGGCCCGGTCGGTGGCCTCATGAGCGTGGCAGCCAGCGTGACGGCTGAGGCCGAGCTGCTGGTGATCCCGGTGGACATGCCGCGCTTGTCCGGCGCGCTGTTGCAGCGGTTGCGCACGGAGCGCCGTCAGGCGCGCAGCGTGGCGTTTGCCGAACACGTGCTGCCGTGGCGCTTTCGTCTGGACGCCGCCAGCCGCGCCTTGCTGCAGACGCTGGCGCAATCGGCGGAGAAGCGCGCGCGTTCGCTGCGCGCGCTGCAGGCGGCGATGGAAACCGAAGCGCTGGCCTTGTCGAAGGACGAGGCGGCGCAACTCGTGGACTGCAATACCCCCGAACTCTGGAACGAGATGAGCCGATGAGAGTGCAACAACGGCAACAGTCGCTGCGCCTGCGCATCGACGAGTCGGAACTGGCGCGGCTGCTGGCCGGCGAGGCGGTGGAAAACGCCATGCGCTGGCCCGATGGCCGCGTGGAAGTGCAGCGCGTGGCGCTGACCGAAGCCGCCGGCTGGCTGCGAACGGACGATGGTTGGCGGGTGCAACTGCCGCAAGCCGAGGTGCGTGCGCTGGCCGCGCGCCTGCCCAGCCGCGATGGCCTCGCGTTCGCGCTGGACGGCCTGGACGTCGCCTTCGACGTCGACGTGCGCGACAGCGCGCGCCGGATGAAGGAGGGCAGGGCATGAGCGCGCCACCGTCTATCGGTAGGAGCGCACCCTGTGCGCGATTGCCGTTCTTCACGAAAGACCTCATCGCGCACAGAGTGCGCTCCTACCGAACTCGGGAGAGCTGGCGCCTGCTCGTCGGCCTCGCCCCGCTGCTGTTTGCCCTTGCCGTGCAGGCCGCCGAAACACCTGTCGTGCGCGTGGCCCATGCCGGCTCGATGGGCGTGGTGATGGATCAGGATCTCGGCCCCGCCTTCGCCAAGGCGCATCGCGCGCAGTACCAGGGCATTGGCCAGGGTTCCTACGTGCTGGCGCGGCTGATCGCCGGCAAGCAGTTTATTGCCGATGCCTTCGTCGGCATCACGCCGGGGCCGATGGAAGTGCTGAAAAAGGTCGGCCTGGTCGTGCACGCGGTGCCGGTGGCCAGCACGCGCATGGTGGTGGTCTACAGCCCAAAGAGCCGTTTCGCGGCGGATTTTCAGGCCGCGGCGGCCGGCAGGAAGGCCTGGTACGACGTGTTGCGCGAACCGGGCCTGCGCCTGGGCCGCACCGATCCGGCGGTCGATCCGCAGGGCGCGAACGCGCTGCTCACTCTGCAGCTCGCCGCGCGCTACTACCACCAGCCCAAGCTGCTGCAAGAGGTGGCGGGCGAATGGCAGAACCCGCAGCAGATGTTTGCCGAAGCCTCGCTGATGTCGCGGCTGGAAGCAGGCCAAATCGACGCCACCATCGGCTACGCCAGCGCGGCGTTCTCGCATCACCTGCCCACCATTGCCCTGCCCGCCGAGATCGACCTCGCGCAACCGGCGCTGCAGGCGAGCTGGTACGCCAAGGCCGGCTTCACCCTGCTCAGCGGCAAGAAGCTGGAGGCGCAGCCGCTGGTGTTCTATGCGGCCGTGCCGGCGAACGCGGAACAGCCAGTGCTGGGTCGCGCTTTCGTGGAACTGCTCACGAGCGCAGCCGGGCGGCAGGCGCTGCGTGAGCGCGGCTATGACCCGCCGCACGGCAAGACGCTGTGAGTCGATCGCGATTCGCGGCGGGTTTGGCGGCACTCGCCCTGCTGCTGCTCGCCGCGCCGTTCGCGGGGCTGGTGCTCGCCACCGACTGGCGTCACTTCGGCTTCGCCCACGGCGACGGTGGCGCGGTGGCGGTGTCGCTGGGGCTGAGCCTTGTTGCACTGGGCTTGATTGTGGCGCTGGGTACGCCGCTGGCCTGGTGGCTGGCGCGCCATCGCGTGCGCGGGCAGTGGCTGGTCGACGCGCTGCTGCTGCTGGCCCTGCTCACGCCGCCGCTGGCGATGGGCCTCTTGCTCGCCGCCATGTACGGCCCCTACGGCCCCGCCGGCAGCCTGTTGGAACGCGCCGGGCTGGTGCTCACCAACTCCGCGCCGGCCTTCGTGATGGCGCAGTTCTACGCCGCGCTGCCGTACTACGTGCTGGCCGCGCGCGCCGCCTTCGAGAGCGTGCCGCGCGAGCTGGAGCAGATCGCGCTGACCCTGGGCCACTCGCCCGCGCGCTGTTTTTTCCGGGTCAGCCTGCCGCTGGCGAAATTGGGCCTGGCCGCCGCGGTGGCGCTGGCCTGGGTGCGTGCGCTGGGCGAATTCGGCGTGGTGCTGATCGTGGCCTATTACCCGCAGGGCATCCCGGTGAAGTTGTGGACGAACCTGCAGGACATCGGCCTGTCCGCCGTGTATCCGTTGTTGTGGGTGTTCTTCCTGGTGGCGCTGCCGTTGCCGCTCGCGCTGGGCCTGGCGGTGCGCCGGAGGCTGGCCTGATGCGCATCGACTACCGCATCGCGCGGCCCATCGAGCTGTCCGCGAGTTTCGAGGTGGAGGGTTTCACCGTGCTGCTGGGCGCCAGCGGCGAGGGCAAGTCGCTGCTGTTGCGCGCCATCGCCGGGTTGCTTCCTGCGCAGGGCGAGCCCTACGGCGGCCTGCCACCGCAGCGACGCGCTGTGGGTTATCTGCCGCAGGGGCATACGCTGTTTCCGCATCTGCGCGCGTGGCAGAACGTGGCCTTTGCGCTCAGCGGCCCGCACCGCCGCGATGAGGCGATGGCGTGGCTGCAGCGCGTGGGCTTGGCAGATCTTGCCGAACGCTGGCCCGCACAGCTTTCCGGTGGTCAGCAGCAGCGCGTGGCGCTGGCCCGCGCGCTGGCCCGCCGGCCGCAACTGCTGCTGTTGGATGAACCCACCTCCGCACTCGACCCCGCCACTCGCGACGACGTGCTGGCGGAACTCGTCGCCGAAGTGCACGCCGTCGGGATCCCCACGTTGGCCGTGAGCCATGATCCCGCACTGGCCGCGATGGCCGACCGGCTGGTGCTGATGCACGGCCGACGCATCGTGCAGACGGGCAGGCCACTGGACGTGCACGCGCACCCGGCCAGTGGTGCTGTTGCACGCCTGCTTGGTCTGCGCAATGTGTTTCGTGGCCGGCTAACGGGTACTGCAGGCTCGCAGCATTTGATATGGCCGGAGGCGGGAGTATCGCTGCCCGTGAAAACGACGCTTGCGGACGGCACGGCCGTGGATTGGCACATTGCGCCGGGAGCGATCAGGTTGCAGCACGGGGGCACCGTGCCCGCCGGTACCATCATGGCCGGTGTCGAACTGCCGCAACGGAGTGCATACGGCCAATATGCCGGCCTGCGCTGTGGACAGGCGCGGCTGTGGGCCGACTTGTCATCCTGCCATGCGGCCGAGATCGTGCGACTGAGCCTGCCATGGTCGTCGATTCGCTGCTGGCCAGCCTGACGCATCACCATCATCTTGATTCCAAGTGATGTAGACATCGGCGGGCGAGAAGGAAGATGGTCGCGATCAGGCCAAGTTATCAGGGGGTAGAAGGAAGGTGGCCGTGATGGCCGGTTTCCGACTGACCCCACACTGACCCCGACACCTCGCGCAAAGTCCGATGCCATGCGGTCGAGCATGAGTTCTTGTGATCGCGTTGGGTCTTGATTGCCTTGATCTTTCGCGACTTTGACATGGTAGGGGTCACAAGTTCGATCCTTGTGCCGCCCACCAGATACCATGCAACGGCGCGAACTCCGGTTCGTGTCGTTTCTTTTTCCGGGCGGAGCGTCGCGATGGTCTATCTGTGGGTCAAGAGCTTCCACGTACTGTTCGTGATCGCCTGGATGGCCACCGTGTTCTACCTGCCGCGCATCCTCGTGAACCTCGCCGAGGCGGGCGATGAGCCGGCAGTGAAGGCACGGCTGCTGCTGATGGGGCGGCGGCTGTACAAGTTCGGCCACAACATGTTCGGCATCGCCTTCCTGTTCGGCCTGGTGCTGTGGCAGGGCTGGCGACTGTTCCCGTCAAAGCTGCCGAACGTGGCGGCGGGCATGCACTGGATCGACGCCAAGCTGACCCTGGTGGCTCTGCTGCTGGCGTATTTCGTGTGGGCAGGACGGATGATCAGGCGTTGCGAGCGGGGTGGTGTACTGCCGTCGTCGAAGGCGCTGCGCTGGCTCAACGAGTTGCCGGTGCCGCTGCTGCTGGGCGTGATCTTCCTGGTGCTGGCCAAGCCGTTCTGATGGGTCGTGCGTAGGAGCGGCTTCAGCCGCGACCGGCGCGAATCGCGGCTGAAGCCGCTCCTACGATCGGCGGAAATAGTCCCGATACCACGCCACGAAACGCGCCACGCCCTCCTCGATCGGGGTGTTCGGCGCATAGCCCACGTCGCGGCGCAGCGCCGACACGTCGGCCCAGGTGTCCGGCACGTCGCCGGGCTGCATGGGCAGCAGGTTCTTTGCCACCGTGCGGCCCAGGTGCTGCTCCAGCAGCTCGATGAAGCGCAGCAGCTGCACCGGCTGGTCGTTGCCGATGTTGTAGACGCGGTACGGCGCGTTCGAGCTGCCGGGGTTCGGCGACTGCGCGTCGTAGGCCGGGTCGGGTGCGGCCGGATGGTCGAGCGTGCGGATCACGCCCTCGACGATGTCGTCGACGTAGGTGAAGTCGCGGCTGTGGTTGCCGTGGTTGAACACGTCGATCGCCTCGCCGCGGCTGATGCGGTCGGCGAACAGCATGGGCGACATGTCCGGCCGTCCCCATGGCCCGTACACGGTGAAGAAGCGCAGCCCGGTGGTGGGCAGGCCGTACAGGTGGCTGTAGCTGTGCGCCATCAGCTCGTTGGCCTTCTTGGTGGCGGCGTACAGGCTGACCGGGTGGTCCACCGCGTCCTCCACCGCGAACGGCAGCTTGCGGTTCGCGCCGTAGACCGAGCTGGACGAGGCGTAGACCAGGTGCTCGACATCGCCGTGGCGGCAGGCTTCGAGGATGTTGCCGAAGCCCACCAGGTTGCTCTGCACGTAGGCCTGCGGATTCTTCAGCGAATAGCGCACGCCGGCTTGCGCGGCCAGATTCGCCACCCGCTGCGGCTTGAAATCCGCGAAGGCGGCGTTTACTGCCGGGGCGTCGGCGAGGTCGGCGCGCACGTGGATGTAGCCGGGGTGCCCGACGAAACGCGCGAGGCGGGCTTCTTTCAGTGCCGGGTCGTAGTAGTTGTTGTGGTTGTCGATGCCCAGCACTTCGTCGCCGCGCGCCAGCAGGCGTTCGGCCAGGGCGGCGCCGATGAAGCCGGCGGTGCCGGTGACGAGGATGCGCATGGGCAAGGCCTTGGTGGCGATGGGGCCTTCCTATTGTCGACGGCGGGGCGCTGAATTGACAGCACGCGATGGGCTAAACTAGCGTTTCGCCGTCATTCCAGAGACAAGGTGGCCCGCGCCAACGCGCCGGCCGAGCGTGCGACATGGCAACTACCCGTAATCACCGCTGACGGCTCTTCCGCCTTGTGCTCCACGAAGGCGCTCAAGCGCCTTTGTTTTTGTCCGCCATCCGGGCGGACAACGGCAAAACCGGCCGTCCATGGCCGGACTTCTCAGAAATAGCGACGTCCACCGCGACGGCGCGGCAGGAATGAACATGATCGAGATCACGCTACCCGACGGCAGCAAGCGCCCGTTCGACCACCCGGTGTCCGTGCAGGACGTGGCCGCCTCCATCGGCGCCGGCCTGGCCAAGGCCACCCTCGCCGGCAAGGTGGACGGCAAGCTGGTGGATGCCAGCTTCCCCATCGAACACGACGCCCGCCTCGAGATCGTCACCGAGAAGAGCCCCGAGGCGCTGGAGATCCTGCGCCATTCCACCGCGCACTTGCTGGCGCAGGCGGTGCAGCGGCTGTATCCGGGCGCGCAGGTCACGATCGGCCCGGTGATCGACAACGGTTTCTACTACGACTTCGCCTACGAGCGCCCGTTCACGCCCGAGGACCTGCCGAAGATCGAGGCGGAGATGGAGAAGATCGTCAAGGAGGCGTTGCCGCTCGCGCGCAGCGTGAAGTCGCGCGACGAGGCGGTGGCGTTCTTCCGCGGCATCGGCGAGAGCTACAAGGCCGAGATCATCGAATCCATCCCGGCCAACGAGGAACTGTCGCTGTACACGCAGGGCGAGTTCACCGACCTGTGCCGTGGCCCGCATGTGCCGAACACCGGCAAGCTGCGCGCGTTCAAGCTGATGAAGGTGGCCGGTGCCTATTGGCGCGGCGACAGCAACAACGCGATGCTGACCCGCATCTACGGCACGGCGTGGTTGAACGACAAGGATCTGAAGGCCTGGCTGCATCAGCTGGAAGAGGCCGAGAAGCGCGACCATCGCAAGATCGGCAAGGCGCTGGACCTGTTCCACCAGCAGGAGGAAAGCCCGGGCATGGTGTTCTGGCACCCGCGCGGCTGGGCGATCTGGCAGGCGGTGGAGCAGTACATGCGCGGCGTGTACAAGCGCAGCGGCTACCAGGAAGTGCGCTGCCCGATGGTGCTGGACGTGTCGCTGTGGAAGAAGTCCGGCCACTGGGACAACTACGCGGAGAACATGTTCTTCACCGAGTCGGAGAAGCACACCTTCGCGCTGAAGCCGATGAACTGCCCGGGCCACGTGCAGGTGTTCAACACCGGCCTGCACAGCTACCGCGAGCTGCCGATCCGCTACGGCGAGTTCGGCGGCTGCCACCGCAACGAGCCGTCCGGCGCGCTGCACGGCATCATGCGCGTGCGCGCATTCACCCAGGACGACGGCCACATCTTCTGCACGCCGGACCAGGTCGAGGCGGAGGTCACCGCATTCCACCTGCAGGCGATGAAGGTCTACGCCGATTTCGGTTTCACCGATCTGGCGATCAAGCTCGCATTGCGGCCGGACAAGCGCATCGGTTCGGACGAGTTCTGGGACCGCACCGAGGAAATGCTGCGTCGTGCCTTGCGTGCCGCTGACGTGGAATGGGAGGAATTGCCGGGCGAGGGCGCGTTCTATGCGCCCAAGATCGAGTATCACCTCAAGGACTCGATCGGTCGCGCCTGGCAGGTCGGCACCATGCAGGTGGATTTCATGATGCCCGAGCGCCTGGATGCCGAGTACGTGGACGAAAACTCGCAGAAACAGCATCCGGTGATGCTGCATCGGGCCATCGTGGGCTCGATGGAGCGTTTCATCGGCATCCTGATCGAGCACCACGCCGGCCTGCTGCCGGCCTGGCTGGCGCCGGTGCAGGCGGTGGTGTTCAGCATTACCGATGCCCAGGCCGGATACGCCAGCGAGGTGGCGCAAGCCCTTGTCGGCAAAGGCTTCCGGGTGGAGGCCGATTTGCGCAACGAGAAGGTCGGCTATAAAATCCGTGAACATACGTTGCAGAAAATCCCTTATCTTCTGGTGGTCGGTGACCGCGAGAAGGAAGCGGGGACCGTTTCCGTGCGTACCCGTTCGGGCGAGGATCTGGGCAGCATGCCGCTGGCCGACTTCATCGAGCGTCTGGTGACCGAAACCCGGCGCTGAGTGCCGGACGGTCATTTTCATCACTTCTTCTGGAGGATCGTGGTATCGCTACCACCGACAACAAGGGTAATCGCCGCAACCTGGAAATCCGCGTTCCACGCGTACGCGTGATCGGCGCCGATGCTGAGCAGCTGGGCATCCTCACCCGCGACGAGGCGCTGGCACTGGCGCAGGAAGCGGGGATGGACCTGGTCGAGATCCAGCCGAACGGCGACCCGCCGGTCTGCCGCATCATGGACTACGGCAAGTTCAAGTTCGAAGCCCAGAAGAAGGCGCAGGCCGCCAAGAAGAAGCAGAAGCAGGTCGAGATCAAGGAAGTGAAGTTTCGTCCGGTCACGGACGTGGGCGACTACCAGATCAAGCTGCGCAACATGCTTCGCTTCCTGGAAGAGGGCGACAAGGTCAAGGTCACCATCCGTTTCCGCGGCCGCGAGATGTCGCACCAGGATCTCGGCCAGAGCCTGGCCAAGCGCATCCAGGAAGACGTGGGCGAGAACGGCCAGATCGAGTCCTTCCCGCGCCTGGAAGGCCGCCAGATGGTCATGATGATCGGCCCCAAGAAGAAGCAGTGAAGCGAACGGTGGCCTTCCGGCTGCCGTATCGCTCGTGCGGATCGAACCCGCCCGGCATCGTCCGCCTCCTTCACCCCGCCGGGGAGAGGGAGTGGGCACGGGCTGGCGTCGGCCCCGCATCCCCCGTATAATCGTCCGTTCGACCCGCCAGGAAGGGTCGTGCACCGATGTCGGCAGGATGGAAAGCGCGGCCTTGCGGTCGCCGCCGAATCAGTCAGAAACCGGGCTGCTCTTGCAGAGAGCGCAGCCTCATCAAGGAGCATCACCATGCCCAAGATCAAGACCAACCGGGCGGCGGCGAAGCGTTTTCGCAAGACCGCTTCCGGCAAGTTCAAGGCCGGTCACGCCTTCAAGTCGCACATCCTGACCAAGAAGTCGACCAAGCGTAAGCGCAACCTGCGCGCCACCAACCACGTCAAGGCGTGCGACACCAAGGGTGTGGCTCGCATGTTGCCGTATCTCTGAGACGGGAGGACTAGACCATGGCTCGTGTAAAGCGTGGCGTTACCGCCCGTCGTCGTCACAAGAAGATCATCGGCCGCGCGAAGGGCTATTACAACGCCCGCCGCAAGGTGTTCCGCGTAGCGAACCAGGCCGTCATCAAGGCTGGCCAGTACGCCTATATCGGCCGCAAGCAGAAGAAGCGCCAGTTCCGCGCCCTGTGGATCGTGCGCATCAATGCCGCGGCCCGTCAGTTCGGCCTGTCCTACAGCCGCCTGATCAACGGCCTGTCGAAGGCCGGCATCACGGTCGACCGCAAGGTGCTGGCGGACATCGCCGTGCACGACATCAAGGCGTTTGGCGCCATCGCGGAAAAGGCGAAGGCCAGTCTGGCCGCTTGATCGTCGCTCACTGACGATATGATGTGAATCAAGCGGGGAGAAGGCCAACGCCTTCTCCCCGCTTTGTTTTGGTAGCGCGCTTTTTGCGTTTGCCTCCTCTCCCCCATTCTTGTTTCAAACCAGGGGGAGAGGATTGAGGTGAGGGGGCAAGGCTTGCCCCGAACTTCATCGAAGCCCGCTTCGAACATGGCGTTGGCGCAAGAGTCGCCCCTCACCCCAGCCCTCTCCCCGCAGGGGAGAGGGAGCAAAGCGAGACCGCATCGATGGACGATCTGGAAAGCCGCGCCGCGCAAGCGCAGGCCGAAATCGACAAGGCCGATACGCTGGACGCGCTCGAATCCCTGCGCGTGGGCCTGCTCGGCAAGAACGGCATCGTTACCGCCGCGTTGAAGTCGCTGGGCGCGCTGGCGCCGGACGAGCGCAAGGCGCGTGGCGCCGAAGTGAACCGCGTCAAGGAGCGCCTTGCCGACGCGCTGACCGCGCGCAAGGCGGTGCTGGAGCAGGCCGAGCTGGACCGCCGGCTCGCCTCGGAGACCATCGACATCTCGCTGCCCGGTCGCGATGGCGAGCGTGGTGGCATCCACCCGATCACCCGCGCGCTGGAGCGCATCGCCGCGATCTTCGCGCGGCTGGGCTACCAGCGTGCCGATGGCCCGGAGATCGAGGACGACTGGCACAACTTCGAGGCGCTGAACTTCCCGCCGCACCACCCGGCGCGTGCGATGCACGACACCTTCTACTTCGGCGACGGCCGCCTGCTGCGCACGCATACCTCGCCGGTGCAGATCCGTGCGATGAAGGGGCGGCAGCCGCCGATCCGCATCATCGCGCCCGGCAAGGTCTACCGCAGCGATTCGGACCAGACCCACTCGCCGATGTTCCACCAGATCGAAGGCTTGCTGGTCGACGAAACCTCCAGCTTCGCCGACCTCAAGGGCACGCTGGCGGAGTTCATCCGCGCGTTCTTCGAGCGCGACTTCGAGATGCGCTTCCGCCCCAGCTACTTCCCCTTCACCGAGCCCTCGGCCGAGGTGGACATCCGCTGGGAAACGAAGGACGGCGAGTCGCGCTGGCTGGAAGTGCTGGGCTGCGGCATGGTGCATCCGAACGTGCTGGCGAACTGCGGCATCGATCCGGAGCGCTACACCGGCTTCGCCTTCGGCCTCGGCGTGGAGCGCTTCGCGATGCTGCGCTACGGCGTCACCGACCTGCGCGCGTTCTTCGAGAACGACCTGCGCTTCCTCAAGCAGTTCGCGTAAACCGGCAGGGAATACACGATGAAATTCTCCGAGAACTGGCTGCGAGAGCTGGTCGACGTGCAGGCCGACCGCACCCAGCTGGCCCACGCGCTGACCATGGCCGGGCTGGAAGTGGAAGAACTCACGCCGCTGGGCGAAGGCCTGGGCGGTGTGGTGGTGGCCGAGATCGTCGGTGCCGAAAAGCATCCCGAAGCTGACCGCCTGCAGGTGTGCAAGGTCGACGCAGGGCAGGGCGAGCCGTTGCAGATCGTCTGCGGCGCGCCGAATGCGCGCGTGGGCATCAAGGTGCCGCTGGCCACGGTGGGCGCGACACTGCCTGGCGGCATCGCGATCAAGGCGGCGAAACTACGCGGTGTGGAGTCGTTCGGCATGCTGTGCTCGGCGAAGGAACTCGGCATCGACGCTGACGCTTCGGGCTTGCTGGAGCTGCCGGCCGATGCGCCGGTGGGTAAGCCGCTGGCCGATTACTTGGGTCTGCCCGATGCCAGCATCGAGCTGAAGCTCACGCCGAACCGCCCGGATTGCCTCGGGCTCTACGGGCTTGCGCACGACGTGGCCGCCTTGTTCGGCAGCCGCGTGAAGACCGGCGAGCAGGCGCCGGCGCCGGTGACGAGTCAGGCCCGCCGCGGCATTCGTCTCGAAGCCGGCAAGGACGCGCCGCGCTACCTCGGCCGCGTCGTCGAGGGCATCGACGCTACGGCGCGTACGCCGCTGTGGCTGGCCGAGCGCCTGCGCCGCGCGGGCTTGCGCCCGATCAGCGCGGTGGTGGATGTCACCAACTACGTGATGCTGGAACTGGGCCAGCCCATGCACGCCTTCGACAACGACCAGCTCGAAGGCGATGTCGTGGTGCGCCATGCACACGCAGGCGAGACGCTCAAGTTGCTGGACGGCAGCGAGGCGACGCTGGATACCGGCTTCGTGCTGATCGCCGACGAGAAGAAGGCGCTGGCGGTGGCCGGCGTGATGGGCGGCTTCGATTCGCGAGTCACCGACGCCACGCGCAACATCTTCTTTGAGGCCGCGCACTTCGCGCCAGCCGCGATCATGGGTCGCGCACGCAAGCTTGGCCTGCACACCGACGCCTCGCACCGCTTCGAGCGCGGCGTCGACCCCGAGCTGCCGCGCCGAGCGCTGGAGCGCGCCACCGAGCTGCTGCTTGCCATCGCCGGCGGCCAGGCCGGCCCGTTGCTGGTGGCGGAAAACCCCGCCGACCTGCCGCAATCGGTGCCGGTGACGCTGCGTCGCGCGCGCCTTGCGCGCGTGCTGGGCGTGGACGTGGCCGATGCCGAAGTGGCGCGCATCTTCACCGCGCTGGGCATGAAGGTGGAGCCGCAGGTCGATGGCTGGCGGATCACCGCGCCCAGCAGCCGTTTCGACATCGAGCGCGAGGAAGATCTGATCGAGGAAGTCGCCCGTATCTTCGGCTACGACAACATCCCCACCGCCACGCCCGCCGGCGCGCTGGCGCTGGCGGCCGAGCCCGAGGCGCGTATCGGCGAACTGGCCCTGCGTGAGCAGTTGGCCGCGCAGGGCTACTTCGAGGCGGTGAACCTTTCCTTCGTCGCCAACGAGCTGCTGGCCCAATGGGGGCTGGCCGGGCAGGGTGTGCCGTTGGCCAATCCGTTGTCGGCCGACCTCGCGGTGATGCGCCCCTCGCTGCTGCCGGGCTTGGTCGAGGCGTTGCGCCACAATCGTGCGCGCCAGCAGGAGCGGGTACGGCTATTCGAAGTGGCGCGCGTGTTTGCGGAGGGTAATCCACCGATCGAAACCCCCAGCCTGGCCATTGCCGCCTGCGGTACTGCCCGTGCCGAGCAGTGGGGCGAGCCGTCCCGTGCGCTGGATTTCTTCGATCTCAAGGGCGACCTGGATGCCTTGCTGGCCTGGGGCGGCGAGCCGGAACGCTGGGCGGTGCATGCCGACGGCCTGCCGGGCTGGTTGCATCCGGGCCGTGGTGCGCGCATCTCGCGCGACGGCGAGACGGCAGGATATCTCGGCGCCCTGCACCCGCAGCTGGCCAAGGCGCTGGATCTGGGGCCGGACGTGCACGTGCTGGAGTTGGCGCTGGATCCACTGCTGGCGCGCCGCCTGCCCAAGGCACAACCGGTGGCCCGCTTTCCCTCGGTGCGCCGCGATATCGCCGTCGAAGTGCCGGAAGACGTCACCTGGTCACGGATCGGCGAGGTCGTCCGCGGCACGCTCGGCGGCGTGCTGAAGGAGCTGCGGCTGTTCGACCGCTACAGCGGCAAGGGGGTCGAAGCGGGCCGAAAAAGTCTCGCTATGGGCTTGATTTTGCAGGATGCTTCCCGCACCCTTGTCGACGACGACGCAGACCGTTGCGTGCGGCAGGCCATCGCCGCACTGGAACAGACATGCCAGGCTAAGTTGCGAGGATGAGATGGCGCTGACCAAGGCGGATATGGCCGAGCGGCTTTTCTTGGACGTGGGCCTCAACAAACGTGAAGCCAAGGAATTCGTGGACGCCTGTTTCGAGGTCGTTCGCGAAGCACTGGAAAGAGGGGAGCAGGTGAAGTTGTCGGGTTTCGGCAATTTCGACCTGCGCGAAAAGAACCAGCGGCCAGGACGCAACCCCAAGACCGGCGAGGAGATTCCGATCTCGGCGCGGCGGGTGGTGACGTTCCGGCCAGGGCAGAAACTCAAGGTGCGAGTCGAGGGCTATGCTGGACCAAGGGAATAACACCGAACTGCCCGCCATCCCGGCCAAGCGCTACTTCACCATCGGTGAAGTGGGCGAGCTTTGCGGGGTGAAGCCGCACGTGCTGCGTTACTGGGAACAGGAGTTCCCCGCGCTGAACCCGGTGAAGCGCCGCGGCAACCGGCGCTACTACCAGCGCCACGACGTGCTGATGATCCGCCAGATCCGCGCGCTGCTGTACGACGAGGGCTTCACCATCACCGGCGCCCGCGCGCGGCTGGAAGGCCCGCAGGCGCGAGTGGAGGCGAGCATGTCGCACCAGATCGTGCACCAGGTGCGGCTGGAGCTGGAGGAAGTCCTCGCCCTGCTGCGCCGCTGAGCGCATTCCTCTGTTATAGTTTGCGCTTCACGATCGCATGATCGCGAAGCGCAGAAGGCGGCCACGTTGCCGCCTTTCCAGTCCAAGTCGGGGCGTAGCGCAGCCTGGTAGCGCATTTGCCTGGGGGGCAAAGGGTCGTCGGTTCGAATCCGGCCGCCCCGACCATCAAACTGGAAACATCGACGGCGCCCGCGGGCGCCGTTTGCGTTTGTGCGCCTCGCGGGAGCGCAGGAAATTGCATCGCCGGAACGCTAGGCTGCGCGCATCGGGTTTGCCCACGCCAGGAGATGCCGCATGTCGTCGAACAGCTGCCACCCGAATGCGCCGCACGAGAAACTCAAGGCGCCCGACTGGTACGTCTCCGCGCTGATGCTGGACCGCGCGCTGGATGCGATTCTGCGCCGCGTGAAGAAGCTCGATCGCGCGCACGACATTCCCTACCTCGCCGGCTACAGCCAGGACGGCAAGACCATCTACATCGATCGCCACCTGCCGAAGAGCTTCAGCTTCCGTGGTCGCACGGTCGAGGTGGACCGCTTCTTGATCCTGCACGAGGAAGTGGAGAAGACCCTGATCGACCAGCTCGACCTGCACTACCTGCACGCGCACCAGATCGCCACGCGCGCCGAGGAGGCTGCGGTGAACGCGCAGCGCGTCACCTGGAAGGCCTACGACCGTTTCATGCAGAAGTACGTGAAGTCCGTGGGCGACGAACGCCTGCAGAAGGTGCCGGCCGACCTCGACCTCAAGCCCTACCGCGACTACCACGATTACGACCTGCTGCAGCGGATGGAGCAACACCTCGACCAGACGCCCGGGCTGGGCGCGAAGCTCAAGGCCGAGCTGAAGTCCTACGCCGCCGCGTTCCGCGAGGAACATGAGGTGGAGCGGCGCCGCGCCGCGCGTGGCGCCGGCATGGGCAAGCGTGCGGCGGCTGCGCCGAAGAAGGCCGTCGCGAAGAAGCCGGCGGCGAAAACGGCTGCGCGCAAACCGGCCGCGAAGGCGCCACGCCGCACGCGGGGCTGAGCGGCGGAAGCACTGCGGCGCGCCATGCGGCGCGCCGCTATCGCTCAGTACAGCACGCGGCTGCGCAGCGTGCCGGGGATCGCCGCCAGCTTGTCGCGGAGTTCGTTCGACTGCGCCTCGTCGGCGGCCACGTCGATCACCACGTAGCCCAGTTCTGCGTCGGTCTGCAGGAACTGCGCGTCGATGTTGATGTTGCCGGCGGAGAACAGCTCGTTGATGCGCGACAGCACGCCGGGCACGTTCTTGTGGATGTGCAGCAGGCGGCGGCTCTTCGGGTGCCCGGGCAGCGACACCTCGGGGAAATTCACCGCCGACAGGGTGGAACCATTGTCGCTGTAGCGCACCAGTTTGCTGGCCACCTCGATGCCGATGTTGTCCTGCGCCTCCAGCGTGCTGCCGCCGATGTGCGGGGTGAGGATCACGCTGTCCAGGCCCACCAGCGGCGACACGAACGGGTCGTCGTTGCCCTTGGGCTCGACCGGGAACACGTCCACCGCGGCGCCGGCGAGATGGCCTTCGCGCAGCGCCGCAGCCAGCGCCTCGATGTCGACCACGCTGCCGCGCGAGGCGTTGATCAGCACCGCGCCCTGGCGCATCGCGGCGATCTCCTTCGCGCCGAACATCAGCTTGGTGGCCGGGGTTTCCGGCACGTGCAGGGTCACCACGTCGGCGCGTTGCAGCAGGTCGTGCAGACTGGCGGCGGCATGCGCGTTGCCCAGCGACAGCTTGGTCTCCACGTCGTGGAAGATCACCTGCATGCCCAGGCCCTCGGCCAGCACGCCCACCTGGGTGCCAATGTGGCCGTAGCCGATCACGCCCAGCACCTTGCCGCGCGCCTCGAAGCTGCCCGTGGCGGACTTGCTCCAGCCGCCGCGATGGCACTGCGCGTTCCGCTGCGGGATGCCGCGCAGCAGCATGATGGCCTCGGCGATCACCAGCTCGGCCACGCTGCGGGTGTTGGAGTAGGGCGCGTTGAACACCGGGATGCCCAGCCGCTCGGCCTCGGGCAGGTCGACCTGGTTGGTGCCGATGCAGAAGCAGCCGGCGGCGATCAGCTTGCGGGCATGGCGCAACACCTCGCCGGTGAGCTGGGTGCGCGAGCGCAGGCCCACGATGTGGGCGTCGGCGACGCGTTCCAGCAGGGTCGCCTCGGGCAGCGACTTCTGGTGGTATTCGATATTCGTGTAGCCGGCGCGCTCGAACACTTCCACCGCGGTGCGACTCACGCCCTCCAGCAGCAGCACCTTGATGTCTTGCCGGGGAAACGAGGTCTTCATGGCGGTTCCGTGGTGGAAAGGAGCTGCTACTATGCCAGAATTGCGGCGTTGCAGCACATAATGTTTGGACGTCCAAACGACGCCATGGATATAAGCCCGCTGGAGACGACATGAGCGCCCCCCTGGACGACCTCGTCCGCCGACTGCCCGACTTGCGCCTGCTCACTGCGGCCGGCGACCTCGAACACTACGGCCGCGACTGGACCCGTCGCTGGACGCCCGCACCGCTGGCGATCGCGCTGCCGGCCACGGTGGAGGAAGTGCAGGGCATCGTGCGCTGGGCCAACGAGCATGGCGTGGCCATCGTGCCTTCGGGCGGCCGCACCGGGCTTTCCGGCGGCGCGGTGGCGGCGAACGGCGAGCTGGTGCTGAGCCTGGAGCGGATGAACCGCGTGCTCGGCTTCGACGCGGCCGACCGCACGCTCACCGTGCAGCCCGGCATGCCGCTGGAAGCCGTGCATGCTGCGGCACGCGAACACGGGCTGATCTATCCGGTGGATTTCGCCGCGCGCGGTTCCTGCTCGATCGGCGGCAACATCGCCACCAATGCCGGCGGCATCCGGGTGATCCGCTACGGCAACACCCGCGAATGGATCGCCGGGCTCAAGGTGGTGGCCGGCAATGGCGAACTGTTGGATTTGAACCGCGCGCTGGTGAAGAACTCCAGCGGCTACGACTTCCGCCAGCTGATGATCGGTTCGGAAGGCACGCTGGGCGTCGTGGTGGAAGCCACGCTCAAGCTCACCGATCCGCCGCCGCTCGCGCAAACCATGTTGCTGGCGCTGCCGGACATGGACGCGGTGCTTTCGGTGTTCGGCCTGTTCCGTGCGAAGCTCGCGCTGCAGGCCTTCGAATTCTTCACCGACGTGGCGCTTAAGCACGTGCTGGCGCACGGTGCTCAGCGCGCGCTGGATGGCGAGCATCCGTACTACGTGGTGACCGAGTTCGACGCGCAGGACGAGGCCGCGCAGGACGCTGCGCTGGCGGTGCTGGGCGAAGGCATGGAGCAGGGCTGGATCGTCGACGGCACGATCGCGCAGAGCGAGGCGCAGGCCGCTGCGCTGTGGCGGCTGCGCGAAGGCATCACCGAGAGCCTGGCGCCGCACAAGCCGTACAAGAACGACGTCTCGGTGCGCATTGGCGCGGTGCCGGCCTTCCTGCACGCGATGCAGGCGCTGCTGGCGCGCGAGTACCCGCACATCGAGGTGGTGTGGTTCGGTCACATCGGCGACGGCAACCTGCACATCAACGTGCTGAAGCCCGCTGGCATGGCGGACGCGGATTTCATCGCCCAGTGCGAGCACGTGACGAAACTGCTCGCCGTCACGCTGAAGGAACACGGCGGCAGCATTTCGGCCGAGCACGGCATCGGCCTGGTCAAGCGGCCCTACCTCGACAGCACCCGCAGCGCCGCGGAGATCGCGCTGATGCGCGGCGTGCGCAAGGTGTTCGATCCGAACGGCATCCTCAATCCGGGCAAGCTGTTCGAGAACTGACCGCAATGGTGGGTCGGGATTCATCCCGACATGCCCGAGCGGCACGGTCGGTTGCGTTTCCGGCACTCAAACACCTAGCCTTGCGCTTCCCCGCCATCCAACGAGAATCGCCATGGCCGAGCCGCGCCGCATGCTGTACCCCGAGATCGAGCCCTACGACCGCGGCATGCTCAAGGTCTCGGAGCTGCACACGCTGTACTACGAGCAGTGCGGCAACCCGGACGGCAAGCCGGTGGTGTTCCTGCACGGCGGCCCGGGCGGCGGCACCAACCCGAAGTGCCGGCGTTTCTTCGATCCGGCGGTGTACCGCATCGTGCTGTTCGACCAGCGCGGTTGCGGCCAGTCCACGCCGCACGCGGAACTGCGCGAGAACACCACCTGGGACCTGGTGGCTGACATCGAGCGCGTGCGCGAGCACCTGGGCATCGCCCGCTGGCAGGTGTTCGGCGGTTCCTGGGGCTCCACGCTGGCGCTGTCCTACGCGCAGACGCACCCGGACAAGGTCACCGAGCTGGTGCTGCGCGGCATCTTCATGTTGCGCCGCTGGGAACTGGAGTGGTTCTACCAGAAGGGCTGCGACGCGCTGTATCCGGACGCGTGGGAAACCTATCTCGCGGCGATCCCCGAAGTGGAGCGCGGCGACCTGATGAGCGCCTACCACCGCCGCCTCACCAGCGACGACCCGGCGGTGCGCGTGGCCGCGGCGCGCGCCTGGTCGGTGTGGGAGGGCTCCACCAGTTACCTGTACCAGGACTCGGCCAGCATCGGCTCGCACGACGAGGACGAATTCGCGCTGGCCTTCGCGCGCATCGAATGCCACTACTTCGTCAACGGCGGCTTCTTCGCCCACGAGGACCAGTTGCTGCGCAACGTGGAGCGCATCCGCAAGATCCCGGCCGTGATCGTGCAAGGCCGCTACGACGTGGTCTGCCCGATCCGCAGCGCCTGGGATCTGCATCGCGCCTGGCCGGAAGCGGACCTGCGCATCGTGCAGGACGCGGGGCACTCGGCGTTCGAGCCGGGCAACATCCATGAGTTGATCGAGGCCACCGACCGCTTCGGTCGGGGCTGAGTCGTTCTCAAGCGCGGGCGAGGAATTCCGCCGCCCGCTCGCCGATCATCGCGCAGGGTGCCTGGGTGTTGCCCGAGATCAGGGTGGGCATGATCGAGGCGTCGGCCACGCGCAAGCCGCCGATGCCGCGCACGCGCAGTTCAGGATCGACCACGGACGTGGCGTCGCTGCCCATGCGGCAGGTGCCGATCGGGTGGTAGATGGTGTCGGCGTGCTGGCGGATGATCTCGCGCAGGCGCGCTTCGTCCGTGGTCTCGGCGTCGTGGTAGGCCGGGCCCGTGTAAGCCGCGAAGGCAGGCGCGGCAAGGATGCGGCGGGACAAGGCGACGCCAGCGACCAGCGTCTCCAGGTCGCGCGGGTCGCTGAGGAAGGCCGGGTCGATCAGCGGCGGCTTGCGCGCGTCGGTAGAAGCAAGCCGCACGCTGCCGCGGCTGTGCGGCCTGAGCACGCAGGTGTGCAGCGCCAGGCCGCGCGCCGGGTGCAGGCGGCGGCTGTGGTGGTCGACGATGCCGATGCACAGCTGCAGCTGCACGTCCGGCCGCTCCAGTTCCGGCCGGGTGCGCAGGAAGCCGCCGGCCTCGGCGACGTTGCTGGTCAGCAGGCCGTGGCCGTGGCGGTACGGCTTGATGGCGCGCAGGATCTGCGGCAGCAGCGAAGGCACCGTGCCGAGCAGGTCGGGATCGCGCACCTTGCGGCTGATGGTGAAGTCCGGATGGTCCTGCAGGTTGTCGCCTACGCCGGGGCTGTCGTGCAGCACCGCGATGCCCAGTTCGCGCAGATGCGCCGCAGGGCCGATGCCGGAGAGCATCAGCAGTTGCGGCGTGCCGAAGGCGCCGGCCGACAACACCACTTCGGCCCGCGCGGCGAATTCGCGGCCGTCCACGCAGCGGATGCCGCAGGCGCGGCCCTGCGCGATCAGCACGCGCTCGACCTGGCAGTCGGCCAGCACGGTGAGGTTCTTCGGCGCCAGTCCGGCGAGATAGGCGCGCGCCGCATTGCAGCGGCTGCCATCCCGCTGGAACACCTGGAACAGGCCGACGCCTTCCTGACTGGCGCCGTTGAAGTCCGGATTCAGCGCATGGCCGCATTGCACCGCGGCCGCCATGAAGGCTTGCGCGCAGGCGCTGGGGCTGGGCAGGTCGCTCACGTGCAGCGGGCCGCCGACGGCATGCCATGCGTCCGCGCCGCGCGTATTGTGCTCGCTGCGCAGGAAATACGGCAGCACGTCGCGCCATGCCCAGCCGGTGGCGCCGAGCCGGGCCCAATCGTCGTAATCCTCGTGCTGGCCGCGGATGCAGATCATCGCGTTGATCAGGCTGGAGCCACCCAGCCCCCGCCCGCGCGGCTGGTAGCCGCGGCGGCCGCCCAGGCCCGCCTGCGGCACGGTATGCCAAGCGTAGTTGCGCGCGTTGCGGAACGGCATCAGCGCGGCGATGCCCAGCGGCACGTCCGAGCGGATGCCGCTCTTCGCGGGGCCGGTTTCCACCAGCAGCACGCTGGCGTCGGGACGCGCCACCGCCAGCCGCGACGCGGTGGCGCAACCGGCCGGACCGGCGCCGACGATGAGGTAGTCGAATGTCCCCTGTGGCGCCTGCATTCAGCCCTGCTTGGTGCCGAAGATCTTGTCGCCCGCGTCGCCCAGGCCCGGCAGGATGTAGCCGTGCTCGTTGAGCCGCTCGTCGATCGCGGCGGTGTAGATCTCGATGTCGGGATGCGCGGCCTCGATGCGCTTGAGGCCCTCCGGCGCGGCGACCAGGAACAGGCCCTTGATGCGCCGGCAGCCGGCGGCTTTCAGCATGTCCACGGTGGCGACCAGGGTGCCGGCGGTGGCCAGCATGGGGTCGACGATCAGCGCGATGCGCTCGTCCATGCGGCCGGTGAGTTTCTCGTAGTAGGCGACCGGTTTCAGCGTCTGCTCGTCGCGTTGCAGGCCCACCACGCTGACTTTGGCGGCGGGGATCAGATCGAGCACGCCGGGCAGCATGCCGAGGCCGGCGCGCAGGATCGGCACGATGGTGATCTTGGCACCCTTGATCCGCTGCACGGTGAGTGGGCCGGCCCAGCCTTCGATGTGTTCCTCGACGGTCTCCAGGTCCTTGGTGGCCTCGTAGGTGAGCAGGGCGGCCACTTCGCCCGCCAGCTCGCGGAACTCCTTGGTGCTGATGCCGGCGCGGCGCATCAGGCCCAGCTTGTGCTGGATGAGGGGGTGGCGGACTTCGACGATTTTCATCGGCCAAGCATAGCCGCAGGCAAAGAAAAGGGCGCCGCCTTGCGGCGGCGCCCTGAACAAGCTGCTGCAGGCTCAGTGCGCGGCGGGAGCCGCGGCGGCATCGCCCTTCAGACAGGCGCTCATGAAGGCCTTGTGCTCGGCGCCCTTCGGTGCCTTGACCTTGGCTTCGGCGTTGCAGGACTTCATGCGTTCCTGCTGCGCCTCCTTGGCCGACGGCGCGGCGGCGGTGGCCGGCGCGGCATGCTCGCCCTTCAGGCAGGAGCTCATGAAGGCCTTGCGCTCGGCGCCTTTCTTGCCGGTGGCTTCCTTGTTGCAGTCCGCCATGCGCTGCTGCTGCGCGGTCATTTCCTTCTTGGCGGCCGGGGCCGTTGCCGCGGCCTTGGCTGCCTGCGTTGCGGCAGGGGTGGCCGTGGCCGCGAAGGCGGTGCCGGCGAGAGCAATGGCGGCACTGACAGCAAGCATGCGTATCGACAGTGACATGATGTGACCTCCCATGGTGACCGGCAGGTGCCGGCGCCTGCAGTCTATAGCCGGTTCGGGAGCAGCGTGGAGGCTAACGAAAATTTCAGTGCAAGCCGCATTCATCTAGGTCAATGCGGCATGACCGCGTCGAACCGGGAGGGCGCCTGCCAAAGCGGAAGCTCAGCTTTGGCAGGCGGAGCGCAGGCTCAGGCCGCCTTGCTTTCGCTCTTGCGCGGGCCTTCCAGCAGGGCGTGGCGCACGTGCGACACGACCAGGTCCACCTCGGCGCTGGTGACGTTGAAGTGCGGGGTGAAGCGCAACGAGTTGACGCCGCCGTGGATCACGCCGATGCCGCGCTCGCGCAGGTATTCCTCGGTGGAGCCGGCGCCGTAGCACTTGAACTGCGGGGCCAGCTCGCAGGAGAACAGCAGGCCGGTGCCCTGCACCTTGGTGATCAGGCCGCCCAGCTCGTCCTTCAGCGTGTTGAGCTTGTCCACGAATTCCTTGCCGCGGGCGCGGATGTTGGCGCGCACTTCGTCGCTGAGCTCGCCCAGCACGGCCAGCGCCACGTCCAGCGCGCGCGGGTTCGCGGTCATGGTGTTGCCGTAGATGCCCTTGCGGTACAGGCCGGCGACGCGCTCGCTCACCGCCAGCACCGAGAGCGGGTACTGGCCAGCGTTGAGCGCCTTGGAGAAGGTCTCCATGTCCGGCGCGGGCAGTTTTTCGAAGCCGGGATAGTCGGTGATTGACAGCACGCCGTGCGCGCGCAGGCCGGCCTGGATCGAGTCGACCAGGAACAGCGAGCCGTGCGCCTCGGTGAGCCGGCGCGCGGCGGCGTAGAACTCCGGCGTCACCGCACGGCCGGGGTCGCCTTCGCCCATCACCGGTTCGAGGAACATCGCCTCGACGAACCAGCCGTGCTTGTCGGCATCGGCGAACGCGGCTTCCAGCTGGGCCACGTTGTAGGGCTCGACCACCAGCACGCTGTCCTCGTGGCGGTAGCTGGCGAGATGCTGCTGGTAGGTCTTGCGCGAGGAATCGGAATACAGCGCGGGTTTCTCGGTGCGGCCGTGGAACGCGCCCTTCACCACCAGGCGCTTGATCGTGCGCCCGGCATAGCGGCCGCCGGCGTCGGTCATCAGCTTGGCGTTGACGTCGGCGACGCGGCAGGCCAGCGAGACCGACTCCGAGCCGGAGTTGAGGCACAGGTAGCGCGCATACGGATTGCCGCCGCGATGGCGGCCCAGTTCCCTGTTCAAGGCCTGGGCGAAGCGCAACTGCGCCACGCTCGGCGTCATCACGTTCGCCATCACCTGGTCGCGCGCCAGCGCGGCGTCGATCGCCGGGTGGTTGTGGCCGAAGCCGAGCATGCCGTAGCCGCCGTTGTCGTGCAGCACCGCACCCTTCAGGGTGACGATCCATGGGCCGCGCGCGGCGGCCGGCAGGTAGGGGTTGATCGCGTCGTCGGGATAGAAGTTGACGAAACCGGCCTGCGCCTGCGCCAGCTGCGCGGCCTCGTCCAGCTTCAGGAAATCACCCATACCAGCGGCCCCCAGTTCGGCGCGCAGTTCGCGGTGGCGCGCCACGGCACTGGCCACGGCCTCGCCGAGCATGGGGTCGACGGCCGCCATGCGTTCGATGCTGGCATCGTCCAGGCCGGTGGTGCGCGGCTTGCCGCCGAATTCGCGCAGTTCGCGCAGCTGATCGATCAAACCCATGACTTTCTCCTCGGAGTCCACCGGCGCCTCGCACCCAGCGCGAAGCAGGCCGACGTGTTTGCGTGGGGGAGCCTGGCTCCCGCGGCGCATGGCCCGGTTCGACGGGGTGGGGCGCGCGTCCACGAATACCGAGGATAACCCGGCAGACAGGGTGCCCGGTACCCCCTGAGGGAGCTGGAACGGCCGGTGCGGGTGGCGCCTTGCCCTGCCCGATCAGGTACTTGGGAGCCGTTTCCCGGTGCCTGCACGGCCGGGATGACGCCTGTCACCCGCGATGGTTGACGGCGGCGACTGGGGGCGACGCGGCGCGCTGCCTAGGCTGTGCGGCAGGAGGAGACACCCGCATGAACGAGACTACCGTTGCCCGACTTGCCGCGACCGTGAAGCGCTACGGCCCGCTCACCGCACTGGATGGCGTGGACCTCGCCGTGCGGCGCGGCGAACTGCTGGCCTTGCTCGGCCCCAATGGCGCCGGCAAGAGCACCAGCATCGGCCTGCTGCTGGGCCTGATCCGCCCCGACGCGGGCCGCGCCGAACTGTTCGGGCTCGATCCGCAGCGCATCGAGGCGCGCCGCCGCATCGGCGTGATGCTGCAGTCGGCCAACCTGCCGGCCACGTTGCGCGTGGGCGAGCTGCTGCGCCTGACCATGAGCTATTACCCGCACCCGCGCGGTTTCGACGAAACCGCCGCGCTGGCCGGCATCGCCGACCTGCTGCTGCGGCCCTACGGCAAGCTCTCCGGCGGCCAGCAGCGGCGCGTGCAGTTCGCGCTGGCGCTGTGCGGGCGGCCCGAGCTGCTGTTCCTCGACGAGCCCACCGTGGGCATGGACATCGACGCGCGGCAGAAGCTGTGGGCGGCGATGCGTGCGCTGGTCGCCGAAGGCTGCGCCGTGGTGCTCACCACGCATTATCTGGAGGAGGCCGAGGCGCTGGCGCAGCGCGTGGTGGTGCTCGGCCAGGGGCGCGTGCTCAGCGAAGGCAGCGTGGACGACCTGCGCAAGCGCGTGGCGCTCACCCGCATCCGCTGCGTCAGCGATCTCGACGCCGCGGCGATTGCCGCCTGGCCGGGTGTGGCCTCCGCCATGCGCGAGAACGGCCACCTGCGCATCGCCACCGCGCAGGCCGAGGCGGTGGTGCGCCGGTTGCTCGATGCCGATCCCGCCCTGGGCGAACTGGAGGTGCAACGCGCCGGCTTGGCCGAGGCATTCACCGAACTCACCCGTGAAACCGTCGCCGAGCAGGAGGCCGCCTGATGAACGCCGTTGCCATGACCGCCGCATCGCCGGCCAGCGCTTCCGCCATGCCGCCGCGCCGCGTGCTGGGCGCCTATCTCGCCGAGGCGCGCAGCGAATGCCTGCGCTACCTGCGCGCGCCGGGCTTCATGCTGCCGATCCTGCTGTTCCCGGGCCTGTTCTACCTGGTGTTCGGCGTGCTGATGGGCAAGTCCGAAGGCGCCGATGCGGCGCGCTACCTCTTGGCCAGCTACAGCATCTTCGGCGTGATGAGCCCGGGCCTGTTCGGTTTCGGCGTGTCGCTGGCGATCGAGCGCGAGGGCGGCCTGCTCACGCTCAAGCGCGCGCTGCCGATGCCGCCGGGTGCGTATCTGCTGGGCAAGATGCTGATGGCGATGGGCGCCGCCGCCGTGGTGGTGCTGATGCTGCTGGCGATGGCCCTCGGCTTGGCGCACGTGGCGCTGACGTTGGTACAGGTCGCTGCGCTGCTGGCGACGGGCGTGCTCGGCGTGCTGCCGTTCTGCGCACTGGGCATGCTGGTGGGCACGCTGTTCAAGGGGCAGGGCGCGCCCGGCATGCTTCAACTGGTCTACCTGCCGATGTCCTTCCTGTCCGGCCTGTGGTTCCCGCTGCCGATGCTGCCGAAGTTCCTGCAGCAGCTCGCGCCGTTGTGGCCGAGCTACCACCTCGACCGGATCGCGCTGGCCGCGGTGGGCATCACGCACGACGCGGTGCTGCCGCATCTGCTGGTACTGGCGGGTTTCGGCGCGGTGTTCTTCATGCTGGCGGTGCGGCGCCTGCGTCGCCACGGCTGAGGCGCGCTAGCATGCGGGCCATGAACGACACGAGCGAGCGCGCTTCCGGCCTGCGGTGGCCTGCCTGGCTGCATCCGGCGCCGGGTTCCACGGCGGCGGCGATGCGTGCCGCGGGCCACTCGCCGTGGGCGCATGCGTGGAACCTGCTGTGGTCGTTCTGGGTGTTCCTCGGCCCGCTGTTCCAGCCTGTGGGAGTCGGCTTCTGGTTGTCGCTGGCGCTGGGCTATCCGCTGTTCCTTCTGCTTTTCCTGCTGGCTAGCGTGCGGCCAGCCGCCGAGGTAGACGGTTACGTCGGCGCGCTGGGGGTGCTGACGGCGCTGTCGATACCGTGGAACCCCGCCGGCTGGACCTACGCAGTGTTCGCCTGTGCGATGGTGCCGTACCAAGGGGTGTGGTTTTCCAGCGCGATCAAGATCGCGATCATCCAGGCGCTGCTGGTGCTGGAAGGCATCTTCCTGCACTGGCCCTGGTATGCCTATCTGATCATGGTCGGCGTATGCACCAGCACGGGTATCGGCGCGCTGGTGGGACGCATCAGCTGGGACAAGAACACCAAGCTGCGGATATCGCACGAACAGATCCGACAGTTGGCTGCCACCGCCGAGCGCGAGCGCATCGGCCGCGACCTGCACGACCTGCTCGGCCACACGCTGTCGCTGATCACGCTGAAGCTGGAACTGTCGCGCAAACTGTTCGACCGCGACCCGGTGGCAGCGCGGCGCGAGCTCACCGAGGCGGAGGACGTGGCACGGCATGCGTTGGCGGAAGTGCGCACGGCGGTGACCGGCATTCGCGCCGCGGGTTTCGCCGCCGAGCTGGCCTCGGCCGCATTGCTGCTGCGCGCGTCCGGCGTGCAGTTCGATTCGCAGCAGCAGGTGTCCAACCTGCCCGAATCGGTCGAATGCGGGCTGGCACTGGTGCTGCGCGAGGCGGCGACCAACATCGCGCGGCACGCGCATGCGACCCGGGCACGGGCGTCGATGGTCCGCAGCGGCGACGACGTGCAGTTGCGCATCGAGGACAACGGGCGCGGCGGCGTTCACCTGCAAGGCAACGGACTGCGCGGCATGCGCGAGCGCGTGCAGGCGCTGGGCGGCAGCCTGCGGCTGGACTCGCCGCCGGGCGCCGGCACGCGACTGGAGATCGGGGTGCCGCTGGCAGCGGGCGGCGTGGTGCGCGGGGCGGATGTCGACCCGCCGCGGGCCAGCACGCTGGCGTCCACCCGGGTGCAGCACGTCTCATGATGCTTCGTTGCCAGACCAGCAAAAAAGCGGTGTACCGGTGGTCACGGGTGGTGGCGACATGATCCCGGCCCGCGTCAGCCGCTGGTTCGCTCCCGCGCCGGACTCCGGCGTGGCCGACGATCTCCGCCGCGGCAAGTCGCCGTGGGCCGACAGTGTCCATCTGCTGTGGTCGTTGTGGATCTTCGTCACGCCGCTGTTCGACGGCGGTGTGCATGGCTACACGCGCATGTGGCTGGCTTGCACGCTCGTTTCCTACCCGGTGTTCCTGCTGCTGTTCGCGAGGATCCAGTTGGCGCCGTGGCGCACGACGCATTTCTACGCCTGGGCCATGGCGGCGCTGTGCTTCGTGCTGCTGCGCTGGTATCCAAGCGGCCTCAGCTATTACGTCTATGCCTGCGTCATGCTGAGCCATTGCCGGATGAGCTTCCGCGCCCGGCTGATCCAGCTGCTGCTGGTCAACGCGACGTTCGTGGCGCTGGCGTCGTGGGTCGGTTATCCGGCGGCCTTGCTGGTGGTGATGCCTGTCTCGGCGCTGGGTATCAGCGCCATCGTCATGGTCGAGAGCGTCTACAAGGAAAAGGACGCGGCGTTGCGCCTGTCGCAGGACGAAATTCGTCGCCTTGCCACATTGGCCGAGCGCGAGCGCATTGGCCGCGACCTGCACGACCTGCTCGGCCACACGCTGTCGCTGGTGACGCTGAAGTCCGAACTGGCGCGCAAGCTGGCGCTGGCCGATCCGCCGCGCGCGCAGCGCGAGATGGAAGAGGTGGAGCGCGTCTCGCGCCATGCGCTGGCCGAGGTGCGCGCCGCAGTCACCGGCATGCGGCGCAGCGACCTGGCGGCGGAGCTGTCATCGGCGCGGCTGATGCTGGAAGCCTCGAATATCGCGCTTGATGCCGAGGTGCCGGTCTCGCTCGAGCTGCCGCCGGAGATCGAGGCGTCGCTGGCGCTGGTGCTGCGCGAGGCGGTCACCAACATCCACCGCCACGCGCGCGCCACGACCGCGCACGTGGCGTTCTCCCGCGAAGCGGAAAGGTTCCACATGCGCATCAGCGACAACGGACGCGGCGGCCTGGCCGCCCACGGCAACGGCATCAGCGGCATGCGCGAGCGCGTGCGCGCGTTGGGCGGCACGCTCTCCATAGCCTCGCCTGCACGGCGCGGCACCACGCTTGATGTCGAAGTGCCCCTGTGCACGGCATCGAAGCCCGCGGCCGCGAATGCGCGTCCGGTGCCGGCGCTGGCGGACCAGGGGAGCGCCGCATGATCCGCGTGCTGCTGGCCGAGGATCAGGCGATGGTGCGCGGTGCGCTGTCGGCGCTGCTGAATCTCGAATCCGACATCGAGGTGCTGGGCTCCGCCTGCGACGGCGAGATGGCATGGCGCGAGCTGCAGCGGTTGAAGCCCGACGTACTGGTCACCGACATCGAGATGCCCGGCCTCACCGGGCTGGAGCTGGCGCAGCGCATCCAGCGCCACGAGCTGCCGGTCAAGGTGATCATCGTCACCACCTTCGCGCGGCCGGGCTTCCTGCGCCGTGCGCTGGATGCGGGCGTGTCCGGCTACCTGCTCAAGGACGCGCCCGCCGAGAACCTCGCCGAGGCGCTGCGCACCGTGCAGCGCGGTGGCCGGGCGATCGATCCGCAGCTGGCGCTGGAAGCCTGGTCGGAGGCCGATCCGCTGAACGACCGCGAGCGCCAGGTGCTGCGCCTGGCCGGTGAAGGCCAGTCCGCCGGGGACATCGCCACCCAGCTCAATCTTTCCCATGGCACGGTGCGCAACTACCTGTCCGAGGCGATCGGCAAGCTGGGCGTGGCGAACCGCATCGAGGCCTACCGGCTGGCGCGGCAGAAAGGCTGGCTGTAGGTCGGGATTCATCCCGACTGCGGATGGCCGCGAATCAGCGCCGGATTTGCCGCCAGCGCGGCAACGTCTTGCTGCGTGCCTCGGCGCGGGCCGGTGGCGCCAGCGCGGCTTGCAGGTCACGCACGAAACCCGTCGGGTCGGCCGGCGACAACACCACGGTGATGCCGGCCCCACGCAACACCACGGCACGCTGCCAGTCGGTGACGAAGGCGCGGTAGCGGCCCAGCTTCGCGTTGCGGAACCAGCCCGAGAACGAGAACAAGCCGCCGTTGCCGAACAGCCGGATCGAGCCCGCGCCGGCCTGCGGGTCGATGGTGGCCTCGCGCAGCTTGCCCAGCGCGACGCTGGTTGTCCAGAACAGGCGGCGCACCTGCAGCGTGCCGTCGCGCAATGCGTAGTCGCGCACCACGAACGGGACGGCGGCCAGCAGGATCACCAGCGGCAAGGCGACCGTCAGCGTGCGCAACACCGGCGGCAGATGGGCCGGCACGGTGACCGCGACCAGCAGAGACACGCCCGGCAAGAGCAGGGTGACGACGATCGAGATGCCCTTGAGGAAGCCGCTCCAGGGCGCGGCGGGGTAGTGCGGATTCATCGCCGGATTCTGGCCGCTGCCTGCAGCGGGAACAAGGCGGGCGCCGGCCGGTCCGGGCTTGCGCGATAATGCGCCGTTGCACTTCACATTCGTCACGCCGCCGAGCCGTTCCTTGAAGAAGTCCGATTTCGATTTCGACCTGCCGCGCGAATTGATCGCGCAGACGCCGTTGGCCGAGCGTTCGGCCAGCCGCCTGCTGTTGCTAGACGTGGCGGCCGGCAGCCGGCGGGACCGCATGTTCCGCGAGCTGCCCGGCTTCCTGCAGCCCGGCGACCTGCTGGTGTTCAACGACACCCGCGTGCTGCCGGCGCGTCTGTACGGGCGCAAGGAGAGCGGCGGCGCGGTGGAGATCCTGGTCGAGCGCGTCACCGGCGCGCACGAGGCCACCGTGCAGTTGGGCGTGAGCAAGAAGCCGAAGGAAGGCGCACGGATCGAGCTGGCCGACGGCAGCCATGCGGTGGTGCTGGGGCGCGACGAAAGCTTCTTCCGCCTGCACTTCGAGGCGCCCGAGCCACTGGAGAAGCTGCTGCTCAAGCTCGGCGAGATGCCGTTGCCGCCGTACATCGAGCGCCATGCCGACGCTGCCGACCTGGAGCGCTACCAGACCGTCTACGCGCGCGAGCCCGGCGCGGTGGCCGCGCCCACCGCCGGGCTGCATTTCGACGAGCCGCTGCTGGCTGCGTTGCGCGCGCGTGGGGTGCATTTCGGCTACGTGACGCTGCATGTGGGCGCTGGCACCTTCCAGCCGGTGCGGGTGGAGGACATCAGCGGGCACCACATGCACAGCGAATGGCTGAATGTGGGTGCGGGCCTGGTCGAGCAGATTCACCGCACCCGCGCCGCCGGCGGCCGGGTGGTCGCGGTGGGCACCACCGTGGTGCGCGCGCTGGAGAGCGCCAGCGTGGATGGCGAGCTGCGCCCGTTCGCGGGGGAGACGCAGATCTTCATCTTCCCCGGTTACAAGATCACCAGCATCGACGGCCTGATCACCAACTTCCACCTGCCGCAGTCGACCCTGCTGATGCTGGTGTCGGCCCTGGCCGGGCGCGAGTTCATGCTCGACGCCTACCGGCACGCGGTGGAGCAGCGGTATCGATTCTTCTCGTATGGCGATGCGATGCTGATCCTGCCGCAGGGGGCCTGAGCGGTAATCAACCCCGTAGGAGCGGCTTCAGCCGCGATGCTTTTTCGATGCGTTTCGTTCATCGCATCAAGAGCATCGCGGCTGAAGCCGCTCCTACAAGCCACTTCTGCGCCACCGGCGTCGCCCTCCAAACCCGCGATAATGTACCGATGACTTCCCTGAATTTCGATCTCCTCGCGACCGATGGCGCCGCCCGCCGTGGCCGCCTCACGTTCCCCCGCGGCACGGTGGAAACGCCGGCCTTCATGCCGGTGGGCACCTACGGTTCGGTGAAGGCGATGACGCCGCGCGACGTGCGCGAGACCGGCGCCGAGATCATCCTGGGCAACACGTTCCACCTGTATCTGCGGCCCGGGCTGGAGATCGTGGAGCAGTTCGGCGGGCTGCATCGCTTCATCGGCTGGGATCAGCCCATCCTCACCGACTCCGGCGGCTTCCAGGTGTTCTCGCTGGCGCACCGGCGCAAGCTCACCGAGGAGGGCGTGACCTTCGCTTCGCCGGTGGACGGCTCCAAGGTGTTCCTGTCGCCGGAAGTGTCGATGCAAATCCAGCGCACGCTGGATTCGGACATCGCGATGATCTTCGACGAGTGCACGCCGTACCCGGCCACCGAGAAGGTGGCGGCCGATTCGATGGAGCTTTCGCTGCGCTGGGCCGAGCGCTCGCGCCGCGCGTTCGACGACCTGAAGAACCCCAACAACCTGTTCGGCATCGTGCAGGGCAGCGTGTACGAGCCGTTGCGCCGGCGCTCGGCGGAACGGCTGGTGGAGATCGGCTTCGACGGCTACGCGGTGGGCGGCCTCGCGGTGGGAGAGCCGGAAGAGGCGCGCAACCACACGCTGGATTTCACCGTGTCGCTCCTGCCGGAAAACAAGCCGCGTTACCTGATGGGCGTGGGCCGGCCCGAGGACATCGTGGCGGCGGTGTGCCGCGGCATCGACATGTTCGACTGCGTGATGCCCACCCGCAACGCGCGCAACGGCTTCCTGTTCACCGCCGAGGGCACGCTGCGCATCCGCAACGCGAAGTACGCGGACGACACCCGGGTGATCGAGGAAGGCTGTGACTGCCATGCCTGCGCAAACGGTTTTTCGCGCGCCTACCTGCGCCACCTCGACCGCTGCAACGAGATCCTCGGCAGCCAGCTCGCCACCATGCACAACCTCCGCCATTACCAGCGGCTGATGGCGGGCCTGCGCGAGGCGATCGCGGCGGGCCGCCTGCAGGATTTTGTGGCCGCCTTCCACGCGCGGCGGCAGGGCGCCGTGGCCGAGACCCCGTAGGAGCGCACCCTGTGCGCGAATGCTTTTGCTCCGATCAAGCGCCAGAGCCATCGCGCACAGGGTGCGCTCCTACAGCCACCGTGCGGCGGACGTGAACGCATGGCATAATCCATGGTCTTTTATCGGGCGTTCAGCGGAATTCCCTGCTGCCGCCATTACTTGCGAGACGAAACGATGAGTCTTCCGATGTCTGTCACGCTGGCCCAGGCCGCTGCGCCCCAGGGCGGCGGCCTCTCCATGATCCTCATGATGGTGGTGCTGTTCGGCCTGATGTATTTCATGATGATCCGCCCGCAGATGAAGCGGCAGAAGGAGCATCGCGCACTGATCTCCGCCCTGGCCAAGGGCGACGAGGTGGTGACCAACGGCGGCCTCGCCGGCCGCGTGGAAGAAGTGGGCGAGACCTTCATCACGATCGAGATCGCACCGAACGTGAAGGTGAAGCTGCAGAAGGGCGCAGTGTCGCAGGTGCTGCCCAAGGGCTCGCTGAAGTCCGCCTGAAAAGCCGGGATGTCCAGGGGCGAGGCTTCTCGAATAGTGCGGCCATGGATGGCCGCTTCTTGATTCCGGCGGTCACGGACGAGCGCAAAACCTTTTGAGCGCGGCCACGGATGGTCGCCGTTCCATGTTCGCGGCCACGGATGCCCACAAAGGATCTTGAGATGAGCGATTTCCCACGCTGGAAGTACGCGCTGGTCGTGCTGGCGATGCTGTTCGGCATCGTCTACGCGCTGCCGAACGCCTTCACGCCGCTGAAGGCGGTGCAGGTCAGCGCGAACAAGGGCTCGGCACCGATCGACGACGCGCTGCGGCAGAAGGTGGCCGACGCGCTGGCCAAGGACCACATCGCCGCGGGCGAGGTGGTGGCGCAGGGCGACCAGCTGCTTGCCACGTTCGCCAATGCCGACGTGCAGAAGACCGGCGCCGACGCGATCAAGGCCCTGCTCGGCGACGGCTACACCGTGGCGTTCAAGCTGCAGTCCACGGTGCCGCGCTGGCTCACCATGATCGGCGCGAACTCCATGCCGCTGGGCCTGGACCTGCAGGGCGGCGTGCACTTCCTGATGCAGGTGGACCAGAGCGGCGTGCTCGACAAGCTGGAGAACAGCTACGCCGACGACATCCGCAACCAGCTGCGCCAGAAGGACATCCGCTACGAGTCGGTGGCACGCAGCGCGGTGGCCGGGCAGGGCATCGTGGTGGTGCTGCGCTCGGCGGCCGACCGCTCCGGCGCGGCCGACCTGATCGCCACCAACTCACCCGACCTGGCGGTGACGGATGGCCCCAGCACCGGCGACCGCTACGTGCTGTACGCGGCGATCAAGCCGACCAAGCTGCGCGACCTCTCGCTGGGCACGATCAAGCAGAACCTCGGCACCCTGCGCAACCGCATCAACAATCTCGGCGTGTCCGAGCCGCTGATCCAGCAGCAGGGCGAGGACCACATCGTGGTCGAGCTGGCCGGCGTGCAGGATCCCACCGAGGCGAAGAAGCTGATCGGCGCCACCGCCACGCTGGAATACCGTCCCGGCATCGGCTACCCCGGCGACCCGCGCGCGATCGAAGCGGCGCGCACCGGCAGCACCCCGCCGGACGCCAACCTCTACTACACCAGCAACGGCCACGTGCCGGTACTGGTGGGCAAGCGCCCGATCGTCACCGGTGACGAGCTGATCAACGCGAGCTCCGGCATCGACCAGAACAACGGCTCGCCCTCGGTGAACGTGACGCTGAATGCGTCCGGCGCGAAGAAGATGCAGGAGTTCACCAACGCCAACGTCGGCAAGCCGATGGCGGTGGTGCTGATCAACACCGTGTACGAGACCTCGACGGTCAACGGCAAGGAAGTGCGCACGCCGAAGACCACCTGGTCGGTGATCAACGACGCCACCATCCAGAGCCCGTTCGGCAAGGAGTTCTCCACCAACGGCCTGGGCAGCCCGAAGGAAGCCTCCGACCTGGCGCTGCTGCTGAAGAGCGGTTCGCTGGCCGCGCCGATGGACATCGTCGAGGAATACGTGATCGGCCCCAGCCTCGGCCAGGAAAACATCACGAAGGGCTTCGACGCGGTGATGCTCGGCCTGCTGCTGGTGCTGGTGTGTGCGGCGGTCTACTACAAGCTGTTCGGCCTGGTGGCCGACATCGCGCTGTTCTTCAACCTGCTGATCCTGGTCGCGGTGATGTCGATGATCGGCGTGACGCTCACCATGCCGGGCATCGCGGGCATCGTGCTGACCCTGGGCATGGCGATCGACGCGAACGTGCTGATCTGCGAGCGCGTGCGCGAGGAGCTGCGCAACGGCTCCACGCCGCACGCGGCGATCCACGCCGGCTACGACAAGGCCTGGGCCACGATTCTCGATGCCAACGTTACCCACCTGATCGCGGCGCTGGCGCTGATGACGATGGGTACCGGCGCGATCCGCGGCTTCGGCGTCACGCTGGGCCTCGGCATCCTGACCTCGATGTTCACCTCGGTGGTGATGACGCACGCGTTCACCGCGCTGATTCACGGCCGCCGCAAGCTCAAGACTTTGTCGGTCTGACTCGTATGGCCGGCGCAAGTCCATCCTGGACTTGCGCCGGCTCGCCCGATCCGGCGCGTGTCCGGATCAGGCTCCGCGGAACGGCCGCCTGGGCGTCCGTTCCGCGACCGGCCCTCTGTGGCCGGTACACCTTCCGAGGAACTGGTAGATGGAAATCTTCAATCACAACAGCAACATCCACTTCCTGCGCATCCGCGTATTCAGTGCCGCGGTGGCGATCGTGCTGGTGGTCGCCTCGGTGGTGCTGCTGGCCACCAAGGGCTTGAACTACGGCCTGGATTTCACCGGCGGCGTCTCGCTGGTGGTGGAGTACGCCCAGCCGGTGCAGACCGGCGACGTGCGCGACGCGCTGGACAAGGGCGGCCTCGAGAACCCGGTGGTGCAGAGCGTGGGCGGCAGCCGCCAGGTGTCGATCCGCCTGCAACCCACCAAGGAGATGCTGGACGCCAAGGGCCAGGTGAACCTGGACAAGGTGGCCGGTGTGGTGATGCACGCGCTGCAGGCCACGCGCAGCGACGCCGCGCTGAAGAGCCGCTCCTCGGTCAGCGCCGAGGTCGGCGCGGAGCTGAAGAGCGACGGCATGGTGGCCGCCGTGTTCGTGATACTCGGCATCATGGCCTACCTGTGGATCCGCTTCGAGCGCCGCTTCGCGATCGCCGCGGTGCTCACCGAGGTCCACGACACCCTGGTGACCCTGGGCATCCTGGCGCTGGTGCAGCGCGAGTTCGACATGACCGAGCTGGCCTCGGTGCTCGCGGTGATCGGCTACTCGATCAACGACAAGGTGGTGGTGTTCGACCGCATCCGCGAACTGTTCCGCCTCGCCCGCAAGGCCGAGCCGGAAGAGATCCTCAACCGTTCGATCAACAGCACGCTGTCGCGAACCATCATCACTTCGCTGTTCACCGGCATCACCATGGCCGCGCTGTATTTCTACGGCGGCCAGGCGGTGCACGGTTTCGCGATCACCATGCTGATCGGCATCGTGGTCGGCACGCTGTCGTCCATCTTCGTCGCCAGCCCGATCCTGCTGTGGCTGGGCGTGTCGAAGAAGGACCTGATGCCGGTGACCAAGGAAAACCCGGAGCTCGCCCGCCGGCCATGAGGCCGCATCGCCCGCTCCGCGGGCGATCCTGATGACTCTCTCCCGCTTGCGGGAGAGATGCCCGCAGGGCAGAGAAGGCGCTCCACAAGCGCGAGAGATGCCAGCAAGGGCAGAGAGGGTGCTCCACAAGCGCGAGAGATGCCCGCAGGGCAGAGAGGGCGCGTTACCTCGGACTGTTTTTCTCTCCCCCGCTTGCGGGGGAGATGCCCAAAGGGCAGAGGGGGCGCTTTTCACACGCCAACGGCCCGGTCATCCGGGCCGTTGGCGTTTCAGGCGCGTAATGCCAGTGCGGCATCCAGTTCGGCCAGGCGCTGTGGCGTGCCCACGTCGGTCCAGCGGCCGCGGTGCAGCGAACCGCACAGCGCGCCTTGCACCATCGCCGCTTCCAGCAGCGGCCGCAGCTTGAAGCGCAGCGGCTTCGCCTCGACGCCCGCGACATCGCCCACCGCTTCGCGCCAGCCATCCAGCAGCTCGCGGCGGAATACGCCGATGCCGCTGTAGGTGAGCCGCGGCTCGCCATCCGCATGCAGCCGGCCTTGCGCGTCCAGCCGGAAATCGCCGCCTGGATGGTGCGTCGGGTTGTCCACCATCAGCAGGTGCGCGTGCCCCGCGGGTTCGGCGGGCAGGGCTGCGAAGTCGGCGTCGCACCACACGTCACCGCTGATCGTGAGCACCGGTTCCGGCCCAAGCAACGGCAGCGCATTGAGCAGACCGCCGCCAGTCTCCAGCGGCACCGGGCCTTCGTACACGTAGCGGATGCGCAGGCCCCAGCGCGAGCCGTCGCCCAGCACCTCGGGAAACTGTTCGGCGAGGTGCGAGGTGTTGATCGCCACGTAGTTCACGCCGATCGCGGCGAGCTTCTCCAGATGCCACACGATCAGCGGCTTGCCGCCCACCACCAGCAGCGGCTTGGGCGTGCGTTCGGTGAGCGGGCGCATGCGCTCGCCCAGTCCGGCCGCGAAGATCAGCGCGTGCCTCATGCCTTGCCTTCTTCGTGGCGGCAGGTTGCCGTCATCCCGGTTTTCGCCGGGAGGACGGGCAGGGAAGGTCGATGCATTTCCGTCATGCTGCGGCCACCTGGGTGAGGTCGCGACCTTGCACATGACGTTCCAGCAGGGCCGCGAAGTCGGCCAGCTCCGGATAGCTCTTCGCCACCTCGATCACGTAGCGGTACACCTGCGGCACGTCGGCGAGATAACCCGGCTTGCCGTCGCGATACCACAGCCGGTAGAACTGGCCCAGCACGCGCACGTGGCGATGCAGGCCGGTAAGGTCGAACCAGCGCAGGAAGCGCGTCGTGTCGATGTCGTGGCCGATCGCGCCGGCGTGGCGCAGACGCAGGCGGTAGGACTCCACCCAGGCCTCGACGCGCTCGCGCGGCCAGGCGACGTAGGCGTCGCGCAGCAGCGAGGCGAGGTCGTAGGTGATCGGGCCGTGCAACGCACCCTGGAAATCGATCACGCCGGGATTGTTCGCTTCGACCACCAGCAGGTTGCGGCTGTGATAGTCGCGGTGCACGAATACGCGCGGCTGCGCCAGCGCGTTGCGAACGATGACGTCGAACGCCGCTTCCAGCACGTCCCACTCATCGCAATCCGGTGTGTGGCCGAGGTGGCGTTCGAGGAACCACTTCGGCATCACCTCCAGCCCGTTCACCAGCACCGTGTGGTCGAACGGCGGCAGGTCGTCGCAGGCCACTTTCGTCTGCATCACCAGCAGCGCGTCCATCGCGTCGCCGTAGAGCTGGTCTGCGTTCGCCTCGTTCAACTCGGTGAGATACAGCCGTGAGCCGAGATCCTCGATCAGCAGGAAGCCCTGCTGCAGATCCTGCGCCGCCACCTTCGGCACGTGCAGGCCGGCCTTGGCGAGCCGTTCGCCGATCGCCAGCCAGGGTCGCGGGTCTTCGCGCTCCGGCGGCGAGTCCATCACGATCCAGCTTTGTCCCGCGTGCGTGGTGCGCCAGTAGCTGCGGAAGCTGGCGTCGGAGGAGGCGGATTCCAGCGTGAGCGCGTCGTCGCCGAGAGTGGTGCGGGCCCATGCGAGGCGGGCGGCGGTGCGGAAATCGGTGGCAGTCATGCGGCGATGGTAAGGCATTGGGTACCAGTGGCGAGGGCGGTGAAGGGCACCCTTGGTTGACGATAAGTAAACTGCAGTTTACCATCTGTCCATGTACGAGGTTCTGAAAAGCAGCACGTTCGATACGTGGTTGCGCAACCTCCGTGATCGCGATGCCAAGGCACGGATCGAGGTGCGCATCCGCCGCCTCTCACTTGGAAACCCCGGTCAGTTTCGTGCGCTGGCAAACGGAATCCACGAATTGAAGGTCGATCATGGCCCCGGCTACCGGGTGTACTACACCTTCAAGGGAAAGACGCTGATCCTGCTGCTGTGCGGTGGCGACAAATCCACACAGCGCAAGGACATCGCCCTGGCGGCGAAGATCGCCGAATGCTGGGAGAACTGAACATGGCTACCGTCAAAGAAACCTTCTCGCGTTACGACACCGCCGACTACCTCGAAACCGAGGAGGACATCGCGGCCTATCTGACGGCTTGCGCGGCGGAAGACGATCCTGCGTTGTTCCTCGCCGCCCTTGGCGACGTGGCGCGTGCCCGGAACATCACCCAGCTTGCCGCCAAGACCGGACTGACCCGCATGGGGCTCTACAAGGCGCTGTCCGGCACCGGAAATCCCAGCTTTGCCACCGTCAGCAAGGTGGCGCATGCGCTTGGCCTCAAAATCACGGTGGCTGCAGCCTGATCCTGTAGCACGAGGCCTATTGGTTGGCCTTGGCCCCCTTCAAACTCAGCCTGAGCGCTTGCTGCCTGCTGCGGCAAGGAGCGTGACAAGCTCACGCACCAGTTTGCGTTGCGCACCGGACAGGGTCTGGATGGCGTGCAGCAATTGCTCGTCGGCGTCGTATGCCGCGGCTCGCTCCTTGATCTGCTTGTCGCTGCCGCGGCGCAGCTCCTTCTCGCCGAAGCCGAGCAGGCCGCGGTCCATGTGCAGCCAGTCGGCCAGCGCGATCAGCTTGTCCGGCTTCGGGATGGCCAGCCCGTTGAGCCAGCGCGAGGCGGTCTGGAAGGCAATGGACCGGCCGTGGAAGCGGCTGTTGAACTGCGTCATCAGCACGACCGGCCGAGGCTCGTACCCGGCCTTCTGCATCGCAGCGGCGAGACGCTCGGAGAATTCCATGCGGTGATCGGCCATGCCGGCAAGGTACGTGCGTGGGCACGGCTGCAATTCACCTTGCACGTTCACTATGATTCACTTTTTACGTGAATACAGGGGCGCCGCGTGGCCAAATCCTTGCTCGAACAGTTGAGCGAAGTCCGTTGCGTGCCATCCGAAACTTCCGATGGGCTGACGGAGCTGTTGAAGCAACTGCGGGAGCTTCTGCCCGCGGCTTTCCTCGATGGCGAACTTGACCGCACCGCCTTGCTCGATGCGCTTGGCTTGGCCGAGGAAACCGAGCCAGCCTTTGCCTTTTCCTGGCCGGGCCTGGAGCAGGCGCGGCAGGACGCCCGCGCCCCGACCACGGCTACGCTGGTTCCGGACGTGCCGGCGTCGGTGCATTGGGACGATGCCCGGGACGTCTTGATCGAAGGCGACAACCTGCAAGTGCTCAAGCTGCTGAAAAACGGCTACGGCGGCGCCTTCAAGCTGATCTACATCGACCCGCCGTACAACACCGGCGACACGTTCACCTACAACGACGACTTCTCGGTTCCCGAGGCCGAATACCTGCGTGCTACCGGCCAGGTGGACGATCAGGGTGCGACCACCAGCAAGAAGGAAACCAAGGGCCGGAAACATGCGCCTTGGCTGACCATGATGTTCCCGCGACTGGTGGTGGCACGCCACCTGCTGCGCAAGGACGGCGTGTTCCTGGCCAGCGTCGACAACAACGAAGTTCACCACCTGCGATTGCTGTTGGATGCGGTATTCGGTGCGGAGAACTTCGTGGACATGATGACGTGGCAGGGAGGTCGAAAAGGTGACGCCAAACTGACTGCAGGCGGCCAGGACTACATCCTTGTGTATGCGAAAAACCGCCAGAAACTAAAAGATCTGGATATACGTTGGCGCGAACGGAAGACCGGATTGGAAGCGGTCTATGCCAAGGAAAAGGAACTGCTCGAAAAGCACGGAACCGCCTTCGATGTGGCCAAGGAAGAGCTGCGCGCATGGTTCAAAGAACTGCCCGAAGGCAATCCCGCCAAGCAACATGAGCACTACAACCACATCGACCAAGATGGTGTGTGGACTTCGGACAACAGCTCCAGCCCGAACTATCGCGAAAACTTGATCTACAACTTCAAGGGCTACGAGCCCCCAGAAAATGGCTGGCGTTATGAGTTGGCCCGCATGGAGCAACTCGACCAGGCTGGACGACTGCTGTACCCCAGTGGGCGCGCCACGCGAATCCGTATCAAAAAATATCTGCATGAGCAGGAATACTGGGCGCCGGCTTCGTCGTTCTACCGTGATCGAAGCGGAGCGTCGTCGGCACTAAATAACTTGATGGGCGCCGAAGTCTTCGACGACCCCAAGGCCACCGACGTGCTGGCTCGACTGATCCACGCCATCACCGACGATGGCGATCTGGTGCTGGATTTCTTTGCCGGCTCCGGTTCCACGGGGCAGGCGATTTGGGAGCAGAACCCTCGCGACGGCAAAACCCGGCACTGGGTGCTGGTGCAACGCCCCGAAAAGCCGGACGAAACCACCGAAACCGGCAGGAACGCCGTGGCCGCCGGTTACGCCACCATCTTCGAAATCACCGCAGAGCGATTGCGGCGATCGGCGGAAGCGATCGGCGGTAATCTGGGCTTCCGCGTGTTCCGTGCACGGGAAACCGGGCTGGCCGTCGAGGCACCGGTTGTGGCCCTGCCCGGGCGGGGTGAAAGTGCCCAGTACACCTTGATGTTGACCCAGGCCGGGCAGCCCCCGGTGAAGGACGACGCGAGTCCTGAAGCTTTGGCGTGGGAAGTGGCCCTCAAGGCCAGCGCCACCCGGCTGGACGAAACGCTGACCCGTACCGAGGCCGATGGGGCAGCGGTGTACGCCTTCCAGAACGCTGCTGACGAACGCCTGCTGGTCTGCCTTGATCGCTTCACTCCGGTCACCGCCGCGGCGGTGAAACTGCGCGAGACCGGCGACGACACCTTGGTCTTGCGTGGGGATCGGGTTGATGACGCCTTGACCCTGACGCTGGCCCCGCGTCTGCGCTCGAAGCTCATCATGCTGGAAAGGATGGCGCGTGAAGTTTCGATTTGACGATCAGCCGCATCAGGCCCAGGCGATCGAGGCCATCGTGGATCTGTTCGAAGGTGGTGCCTTGGTGCCGCCTCAGGGAGTGACGGGCCAGGCATCCGGCGCGGCCGGCCACGCCGGGTTCCAGCTTGATCGCGAGGTGCTGGCCCGGAATCTGCTGGCCGTGACCACCCGGGAAGCCGTCGAGGCGCAGGGCACCCTGGTCCTGATGGAAGAAACCGATCTGCTCGAACAGCCCCGGGATTTCCCCAACTTCTCGGTGGAGATGGAAACGGGCACCGGCAAGACATACGCCTACATCGCCACGGCGCTGCGCCTGGCCGAGACCTACGGCCTGCGGAAGTTCGTGATCCTGGTTCACACTGTGGCCATCCGGGCTGGCGTGGTGAAGACCTTTGAGCAGACCCGTGAGCATTTTCGGGCCAAATACCCCCATCTGGATTACCAGTGGCGCGTGCTGGGCGACAGCCAGGCCGTGCCGGATTTCGCCGACCCGTCATCCAGCGTGCAATTCCTGGTGGCCGGCATCAGCTCGCTGGACAAACCGGCGAGCAATACCCTGTACGCCTCGCCGGAACAGGCCAACCTCTGGAACGGAGGAGCCACCGGGATCGCCCAGCTGGCCCGGTTGCGTCCGGTGGTGCTGATCGACGAGCCGCAAAACATGGGCACGCCCAAGCGCCGCAAGACGATTGCCACGCTCAATCCGCTGGTGGCCCTGCGGTACAGCGCCACACACCGCGATCTGTACAACCTGGTTCATCGCCTGTCTGCCAAGCGCGCGGCGGAACTGGGTCTGGTGAAGCGCGTGAGCGTGAAAGGCGTGGTGGCTGGTGCCAGCGGCCAGCCTTACCTCCAACTCAAGGAGATTCGATCCAGGACCCAGCGCGGCACGACGCGCTGGCTGGCCGAACTGGTTGTCGACGCGTCCGACGGTGATCGCAAAACGGTGGTGTTGGCACCAGGGGCCGACCTGCAGGAAGAAAGCGGCGGGCTGGCTCAGTACCACGGTTACGTCATCGAAAGCATGACCCGATCGGAACTGAGGTTCGATAACGGCGTGGCACTCACCGTCGGCCAAACCCTGGGCGTGGATAGCCTTTCGATCTGGCGCGATCAGATACGCCACACCATCCGTGCGCACCTGCAAAAACAGGCGGACGTGGAGCAGCGCGGCCAAAGCCTGAAAGTACTGTCGCTGTTTTTCGTGGAGCGCGTCGCCGACTACATCGGCGATGCGGCGACCTTGCCGGCGATGTTCGACGCGCTGTTCCGCGAGGAGTGGGCGCGATCCGGCCGGCCGGTCGATGCCATGCCTGATCCGGCGACTTTGCGCGTCCACTACTTCCCATCGACGAAGACCGGGATTTACAAGGACACCAGCGGCAAGGCCAACGAGGAGGGCTTCGAGGCGCGTGCCTACGACGAGATCATCGCCAACAAGGAAAAGCTGCTGGATCTGGCCAACCCGCGCGCCTTCATTTTTTCGCACTCGGCGCTGCGCGAAGGTTGGGACAACCCGAACGTGTTCCAGATCGGGTTCTTGCGACACACCCGTTCCGACACCGAGCGGCGGCAGCAAATCGGGCGAGGCCTGCGCCTGCCGGTGGACCAAGACGGCAACCGCGTGCAGGACGAAGCGATCAACCGCCTGACCCTGGTGGTGGACGAGAGCTTCAGCGAGTTCCGCGACGGCCTCAACGCCGAGTACGGCGGTGCCGGCGACCGGCCGGACGTGGAAAACGAAGACCACAGCGTCACCATTCGACTGCGATCGGAAAAGCTCCAAAGCCCCGAGTTTGCGGCGTTGTGGCGGCGTATCCGTTACCGGGCCGTGTATCGCATCGAACACTTGGACGAAATCACGCTGGCCGTGACTGTGGCCGGACATGAGCACTTGGACGAACTGCGAAACATCCAGCGGCGAGCCAACGTGGTCCAGAGCGCCGATCTGGTATACGACGACTGCGGCAAGGTCGTCACTACCGACGAAACGGTTGCGGAATCCTCCGGCGAGTACGTGGTTCTGGCCGGGCAACGGTTGCCCAACGTGGTTCAGCTGGTCGAGGACCAGCTCCAACACGGCAAGTTTCCCTTGCAGCTGACCCGGCCAACCGTGGTGGCGATCTTGTCGGCCATTCCGCCGCAGTACCAGGCCGGCGCCATCCACGACCCGGGATACTGGGCGCGCATCGTCGCCCACGCGATCCGCGTTGCGGTCATCGAGCAGATGGTCCAGAACATCGAGTATGTCCCCGTGGACGAAGCTCATTGGTGGGACGCCAACGTGGTGTTCCTGGACAGCGAAACCAAGAACAAGCCGCTGGCCGTGCCAGGGCAGCCAACGCCGCCTTCGGGCGTGGCAGAGGCACCGATCGACGGCACCAACCTTTACGACTACGTGGACTACGACAGCTTGGTGGAAAAATCCTTCGCCGAATTGCTGGAGAACCACCGTGGCACGGTAAAGCTGTTCACCAAGCTGCCACGCCGCTTCCGCGTGAAAACGCCGGTGGGCGAGTACTCGCCGGACTGGGCCATCGTGTACGAGCGCGACGGCAAGGAACATCTTTACCTGGTGCGCGAAACCAAGGACACGCTCAACCTTGACGACCTGGAATGGGACGAGGCCATGCGAATCCGCTTCGCGACCCAGCATTTCGCGGTGGCCCCATGCGGGACGGTGGACTTTACCCACACCACAACCGATGCCGGGATCCGCCTGGCAAACGGATAGCGTCAAACGGGATGGGATTGCCGAAAGCCGTCGCCCTGCCTCAGAACGTACCCTGCAGCATCACGAATCCGCGCGTGCCGCCGACGTCGCTGGTGTCATTCGGGTTCAGCAGGCTGGCGGTGTGGCGGTAGAAGGCGGCGTTGCTGGCATGGGTCACGCCGCCGCTCAGTGCCCACTGCGCCGTGAGCTGGTATTTCAGTGTCGCGCCGACATCGCTGTAGTCAGGCTTGCGCGCGCCGCCGGGCAAGGGTGCGAGCAGGCCGTTCGGGTAATGGGTGTGGCCGGCATGCAGGGTGAGGCTCCACGCGCCGCGCAGGGGCAGCGTGGCGTCGAGTTGCACGTAGCGGGTGCCGCGCGAGTTGCCGGCGTAGCCCTCTTCGACATCCGTGCCGAAGTAGTCCGTCAGTGCCTGGTTGTATTTGAGCGTGAGCCATTTCCAGCCCAGCGCGACATTCGCTTCTAGCGTGTCGAACGATCGCGCCGGCAGGCGCGGGTTGGCGCGGTCGAGGTTGCCGCCGGGATAGATGTAGCCGTACACGCCGGCGCGCCACGACCAGTCCCTGTCGAAGCTGCGGCCGTAGCTGGCGTAGAGGTCCAGTTCCATCGCGGCGCCGGGAAAGCTGCGCTCGCTGATGCTGGAGGCCCATGTTCCGGCGGCGAAGCCGCTGGCGGCGGCGTAGTCGCCGCCGCCCTGGATCGCCGGCTTGCCCCAGGTCTGGCTCAGGCCGCGGAACACATAGTCCGAGGTCACGGCCACGTTGCCGGTCACGGGTGGCGCATCGTCGGCATGGGCCGGCGCGGCGCCGAGCAGGGCGATCGCGATGAGGGCGCTGGCTGGTCCTCGCATCGTGTGTTCTCCGTGTCTTGTCCGGCTGGTGGCGGTGGGCCCGGTCGGGCTCGTCGGGTGCGCGGAAGCGGCGGGAATCACCGCTGCAGGTCGTAGGCGCGCTCCTCGTGCTCGGCAAGGTCCAGGCCCATCTGCTCCTGCTCGGCATCCACGCGCAGTCCCAGCGTGCGATCGAGCAGTTTCAGGATGGCCACGCTCAGCAGCGCGCTCCACGCGATCGTGAAGCCCACGCCCTTGGCCTGTATCCACAACTGGCCCCATGCCGAGGCGACGTGACCGAAGCCGCCGAGGCTGGCGGCGGCGAACGGGCCGGTGAGCAGGGCGCCGACGATGCCGGCAATGGCGTGCACGCCGAACACGTCCAGGGTGTCGTCGTAGCCCAGCCGATACTTGAGTCGGGTGGCGGTGAAGAAGCAGATCACGCCGGCGGCGAGGCCGATCAGCAGCGCGCCGCCGGGGCCGCAGGTGCCGGCGGCAGGCGTCACCGCGACCAGGCCTGCCACCGCGCCCGAGGCGATGCCGAGCACGCTGGCGCGCTTGTGGACGGTCCATTCCACCGCGGTCCAGCCGATCGCGGCGGCCGCGGTGGCGATCTGGGTCACCAGCATCGCCATGCCGGCGCTGCCGTTGGCGGCCACCGCGGAGCCGGCGTTGAAGCCGAACCAGCCCAGCCACAGCAGGCTGGCGCCGATCACGGTGTAGCCGAGGTTGTGCGGCGGCATGTGCGTGTGCGGCCAGCCGCGGCGCTTACCGATCACCAGGCAGGCCACGAGGCCGGCGACGCCGGCGTTGATATGCACCACGGTGCCGCCGGCGAAATCCAGCACGCCCAGGTCGCCCAGCAACGAACCGGGGCCGCTCCACACCATGTGCGCGATCGGCAGGTAGACGAGGGTGAACCACAGCGCGCTGAACCACAGCATGGCGGCGAAGCGCATGCGCTCGGCATAGGCGCCCACGATCAGCACCGGCGTGATGATGGCGAAGGTGAGCTGGAACATCACGTACACGCTTTCCGGCACGGTCTGGTAGCGCGAGTCGGGCGTGAGTCCGGCCAGCATCGCGCGGTCCAGTCCGCCGATGAAGGAATGCCAGCCGGTGATGCCGGCGTGCATCCCTTCGGTGCTGAAGGCCAGCGAATAGCCGTAGACGATCCACAGCACGGTGATCAGGGCGGTGATCGCGAAGCACTGCATCATCACCGAGAGCAGGTTCTTCGCCCGCACCATGCCGCCGTAGAACAGCGCGGCGCCGGGTATCGTCATCATCAGCACCAGCATGGAGGCGGTGAGCATCCACGCGGTGTCGCCGCTGTCGAGCTTCGTCACGGGCGCGGCCTGGGCGAAGGCGGAGAGCGGCAGGAGGGCCAGCGCGGCGGCGCCGGCGAGCAGTCGGCTAGAGCGCATCGGCGTCGACCTCCTGCGTGCGGATGCGGATCACCTGTTCCAGCGCGGAGACGAAGATCTTGCCGTCGCCCACCTTGCCGGTGCGGGCGGTGCCGACGATCGCCTCGATCGCGTGTTCAAGCTGCTCGTCGCTCACCGCAAGCTCGATCTTGAGCTTGGGCAGGAAATCGACCACGTACTCGGCGCCGCGATACAACTCGGTGTGGCCGTGCTGGCGGCCGAAGCCCTTGACCTCGGTGACCGTCATGCCATGCACGCCGGCCTCGGCCAGCGCCTCGCGCACTTCGTCCAGCTTGAACGGCTTGATGATGGCGGTGATCCACTGCATGCATTTCTCCCCCGCGGATGGTCTCGTGTTGCAGCACAGCAGAATGCGTGCCAGCGGTGGGAAGCGCGCCACATGGCCGTTTGGATGGCCAAAGAGCGGTGGCTTGCAGCGTGGCTGGTGCAAGCTCTGCCTGCTTTTGGTGCAAGCGGTGGTCGGGCTGAAGCCCGACCTGCGATCCACTGCGCCGTAGGGCGGGCTTCAGCCCGACCACCCGCCGCCGGCGATTTGACCGGACTTCCCGCAATCAGTACCATTTTGGTCTGGATTAAGATCGATCCCCGCTACACGAGCCTTCCCATGCTCCGCGTCAGTCGACTCACGGATTACGCCACGGTGGTGATGACCTGCATCGCCGCCCATCCGGACGACGTGCTGAGCACGGCGCAGATCGCCGACGAGACGCGCCTGGAACTGCCCACGGTGAGCAAGCTGCTGAAATCGCTGGGCCACGCCGGCCTGGTGGAGTCCTTCCGCGGCGTCAACGGCGGCTACCGGCTGGCGCGGCCGGCGCAGGCGATCAGCCTCGCCGAGATTGTCGAGGCGATGGAAGGGCCGATCGGCATGACCGAATGCGGCGTCACCGAGGGCCAGTGCGAGCGCGAGGCGCAATGCGGCGTGCGCGGCAGCTGGCAGCGCATCAGCAGCGTGCTCGACCACGCGTTGCGCGCGGTGAGCCTGGCCGACATGTTGCGGCCACCGCCGCGTCGCCACGAAGTGACGGTCGACATCAGCACCCTGAAAGGCAGAACCACGGCATGAGCAGCGCAACCATCGACAGCACTTCCACCGCGCTGCGCGACAACGCCGGGGTCGCCGAGGCGCTGGGCCGCAGCTACAGCGCCGGCTTCGTCACCGAGATCGAGATGACCGGCCTGCCGCCGGGCCTGGACGAGGAGACCATCCGCGCGCTCTCCGCGATCAAGCGCGAGCCGGAGTGGATGACCGAGTGGCGCCTCAAGGCCTACCGCCACTGGCTGACCATGCCGCAGCCGGACTGGGCCAAGCTGAAGATGGACGCGATCGACTACCAGGCGATCAGCTACTACGCCGCGCCGAAGAAGGCGCCGAAGTCGCTGGACGAGGTCGATCCCGCACTGCTGGAAACCTACGAGAAGCTGGGCGTGCCGCTGCACGAGCGCGCCGCGCTGGCGGGCGTGGCGGTGGACGCGGTGTTCGACTCCGTCTCCGTCGGCACCACCTTCCGCAAGCAGCTGGCCGAGGCCGGCGTGATCTTCTGCTCGATGAGCGAGGCGATCCGCGAGCATCCCGAGCTGGTGCAGCAGTACCTGGGCAGCGTGGTGCCGACCGGCGACAACTTCTTCGCCGCGCTGAACTCGGCGGTGTTCTCAGATGGCAGCTTCGTGTTCATCCCGAAGGGCGTGCGCTGCCCGATGGAGCTCAGCACCTACTTCCGCATCAACGCGCAGAACACCGGCCAGTTCGAACGCACCCTGATCGTGGCCGAGGAAGGCGCCCACGTCTCCTACCTCGAAGGCTGCACCGCACCCAAGCGCGACGAGAACCAGCTGCATGCCGCGGTGGTGGAACTGGTGGCGCTGGAGCGCGCCCAGATCAAGTACTCCACCGTGCAGAACTGGTATCCCGGCGACGAGAACGGCGTGGGCGGCATATACAACCTGGTCACCAAGCGTGGCGACTGCCGCGGCGACGACAGCAAGATCAGCTGGACCCAGGTGGAAACCGGCTCGGCGATCACCTGGAAGTACCCCAGCGTGGTACTGCGCGGCGACCGTTCGGTGGGCGAGTTCCACTCGGTGGCGCTCACCCATCATTACCAACAGGCCGACACCGGCACCAAGATGATCCACATCGGCAAGGACACCAAGTCGAAGATCGTCTCCAAGGGCATCAGCGCCGGCAAGAGCAACAACAGCTACCGCGGCCTGGTGAAGGTGGAGAAGGGCGCCGAGCGTGCGCGCAACTACACCCAGTGCGACTCGTTGCTGATCGGCAAGCGCTGCGGCGCGCACACGTTCCCGTACATGGAAGTGAAGAACCCCACGGCGATCGTCGAGCACGAGGCCACCACCTCGAAGATCTCCGACGACCAGATGTTCTACTGCCGCAGCCGCGGCATCGGCGAGGAAGACGCCGTGTCGATGATCGTCGACGGCTTCTGCAAGCAGGTCTTCCGCGAACTGCCGATGGAGTTCGCGGTGGAGGCCAAGAAGCTTCTCGAAGTTTCGCTGGAAGGCGCGGTGGGTTGATGCTTTTTCCTTCTCCCTCCGGGAGAAGGTGCCCGTAGGGCGGATGAGGGTACGGTCGGAGCGCGGTGTCTCGTTCCAGCCGAACCCTCACCCCAACCCCTCTCCCAAAGGGAGAGGGGCTCAAGACCAGGAACAGTCATGCTGAAAATCGAAAACCTGCACGCCCGCGTCGCGGGCAAGGAAATCCTCAAGGGCCTCTCGCTCAGCGTGAACGCGGGCGAGGTGCATGCCATCATGGGGCCGAACGGCGCGGGCAAGTCCACGCTGGGCAACGTGCTGTCCGGTCGCGACGGCTACGAGGTCACCGCCGGCAGCGTCACGTACAACGGCGTCGACCTGCTGGCGCTGGAGCCGGAGGCGCGCGCCGCCGCGGGCGTGTTCCTCGCGTTCCAGTACCCGGTGGAGATTCCCGGCGTCAACAACACCTACTTCCTGCGCGCGGCGTTGAATGCCCAGCGCAAGGTGCGCGGCGAGAAGGAGCTGGATTCCATGCAGTTCCTCAAGCTGGTGCGCGAGAAGCTCAAGGTGATGCAGATCTCCGATGAACTCTTGCACCGCGCGGTGAACGAGGGCTTCTCCGGCGGCGAGAAGAAACGCAACGAGATCTTCCAGATGGCGCTGCTGGAACCGAAGCTGGCGATCCTCGACGAGACCGACTCGGGCCTGGACATCGACGCGCTGAAGCAGGTGGCGCAGGGCGTCAACGCGCTGCGTTCGCCGGAGCGCTCGTTCCTGGTCATCACGCATTACCAGCGCCTGCTCGACTACATCGAGCCGGACTTCGTGCACGTGCTGGCCGGTGGCCGCATCGTGGAGAGCGGCGACAAGACGCTGGCGCTGAAGCTGGAAGAACATGGCTACGCTTGGGTGCGCGAGCACGGCGAGCCGGCTGGGGCGACGGCATGAGCCAGCCGGCCCCTGCGCCCTTCGTGGCGTCGCTGCTGGACGCGCCGCTGCCGGCTAGCGGCATCGCCTGGCTGGACGCGCTGCGCCGCGAACACCTCGCGGCGTTCGCCGCCGCCGGCTTGCCCGACACGCGCATGGAGGCATGGAAGTACACCGCGCTGCGTGCGCTGGGCCAGCGCCGCTATGTCAACGGCGATGCGCAGGCGGCGACGCGTGCGATCCACCCCGCCGCGTTCGCCTTGCCGGGCGTGGACGGGCCGCGGTTGGTCTTCGTCAACGGCGTGTTCCGCGCCGACCTTTCCGCGCTGGACGCGCTGCCGGCGGGCCTCGCGCTGCAGCCGCTGGCGCAGGCGCTGCGGCAGGATGCCGAGCCGCTGCGCTTCGTGCTGTCGCGCCACGAGCCGGAGCGGGGCGACGCCTTCGTGCGCCTCAATGCCGCGCTGGCCGCCGACGGCGTGGCGCTGAAGGTGGCGGCTGGCGCGAAGATCGTCGCGCCGGTGCACCTCGTGTTCCTCGGCGCGCCTGCCGAAGGCGAGCTGGCCTGGCATCTGCGCCACGTGATCGAGCTGGGCGAGGGCGCCGAGCTGGCGCTGGTGGAGCACCATGCCGCCGGTGGCGAGCAGCAACACCTGGGCACGGCGGTGGGCGATATCACGCTGCGCGATGGCGCGGTGTTGCATCACACGCTGTTCCAGAACGCTGCTGTCGGCAGCAACCTGATCCGCCGCAGCCGGCTGCACCTGGGCGCGCGGGCGCAAGCCAAGCTGCATGTGCTGGAACTGGGCGGCGCGCTGGTGCGCCACGAGTTGCGCGTCGAACTGGCCGGCGGCGGTGCACGCCTGGACACGCGAGGCGTGTTCATGCCGCGTGGTCGCCAGCACATCGACACCCAGCTGGCGATCCGCCATCAGGCGCTGAACACGGCGTCCGATTCCGTCTGGCGCGGCGTGGCCGACCAGCGCGGGCGAGGCGTGTTCCGCGGCGCGATCCTGGTGGCGCCCGGCGCCGACGGCAGCGACGCCAGTCTCAGCAACAAGAACCTGCTGCTGTCCGGCCAGGCCGAGATCGACACTAAGCCGGAGCTGGAGATCTACGCCGACGAGGTGAAGGCCGCGCACGGCGCCACCGTGGGCCAGCTCGACGAGCGCGCGCTGTTCTACCTGCGCTCGCGCGGCATCCCGCAGGCCGAGGCGCGCGCGCTGCTCACCGCCGCGTTCTGCCGCGCGGTGCTGGATGACTTGCCGAATGCGGCGCTGCGCGAACACCTCGCCGGCCTGCTGGCGGTGTAGGAGCGGTGTAGGAGCGGCTTCAGCCGCGATTCCCTCCCTTGCCGGTCGCGGCTGAAGCCGCTCCTACGGTGATGCCGAGACACGGAACCTATCGATGATGAACGCACAAGCCAACACATCCACCACCTTCGACGTCCAGCGCGTCCGCGCGGATTTCCCGCTGCTCGCGCGCACGGTGCACGGCAAGCCGCTGGTGTACCTCGACAACGCGAACACCAGCCAGAAACCGGGCCAGGTGATCGAGGCGGTGGATCGGCATTACCGCGAGCACAACGCCAACGTGTCGCGCGCGGTGCACCTGCTCGGCGAGGAGGCCACGGCAGCCTACGAGGGCGCGCGCGATGCGCTGGTGCGCTTCATCAATGCACCGTCGCGCAACGAGCTGGTGCTGACCTCGGGCACCACGCAGGCGGCGAACCTGGTGGCGTACAGCTTCGTGCTGCCGCGGCTCCAGCCCGGCGACGCGATCCTCACCACCACGATGGAGCATCACGCCAACATCGTGCCGTGGCAGATCGTGGCCGCGCGCGCGGGCGCCACGGTGAAGGCGGCGCCGATCTCCGCGAGCGGCGAGCTGATCGTGGAGGAGTTCGTCAAGCGACTCACGCCCGAGGTGAAGCTGGCCTGCGTGGGCCACGTCTCCAACGTGCTGGGCACGGTGAATCCCGTGCGCGAGCTGGCGAAGGAATGCCGCAAGCGCGGCATCCCGCTGTTCGTGGACGGCTCGCAGGCGGTGCCGCATCGCCCGGTGGACGTGCAGGCGCTGGGCTGCGACTTCTACGCGCTCACCGGCCACAAGATGCTGGCGCCCACCGGCACCGGCGCGCTGTGGGCGCGCAAGGAACACCTGGACGCGATGCCGCCGTTCTTCGGCGGTGGCGAGATGATCCGCGAGGTGAAGTTCTCCGGCACCACGTTCGCCGAGCCGCCGCATCGCTTCGAGGCGGGCACGCCGAACATCGCCGGTTTCGCCGGCGTGAGCGCCGCGATCGCCTACTACGATGCGCTGGGCTTCGAGGCGATCCGGGCCCACGAGCGCGCCCTGCTCGACCACGCCACCGCGCGATTGCGCGAGATCCCGGGCCTGCGCATCGTCGGCGAGGCAGCGGAGAAGGAGCCGGTGATCTCGTTCCTGATCGAGGGCGCACAGGCCACCGACCTCGCCACCCTGCTGGACCTGGAAGGCGTGGCGGTGCGCTCCGGCCACCACTGCGCGCACCCGCTGATGCAGTTCTACGGCGTGCCGGCCACGCTGCGCGCCTCGCTGGCGTTCTACAACACGCACGAGGAAGTCGATGCCTTCGTGGCGGCCCTGCTCAAGGTGCGCCGGTTGCTGCGTTGAGCTGCCGCCGCGATGCCCCGGCCATCCCGGGACACCGCCCCGGGCCGTTATGCTCGGGCTCTCGTCAGTCACAGGGTTTCCGATGCTTTCCTTTCTGCCCGGCCTGATCCGCGTGCCGCTGGTCATCCTGCTGCTCGTGCTCAACGTGCTGCTGCACGTGCTGCCGCTGTTCGCGCTCACCTTGCTCAAGCTGCTGCTGCCGTTGGCGGCATGGCGGCGCCTGTGCTCGCGCATGCTGGTCGCGATCGCGGAAAGCTGGATCGGCGTCAACAACGCGCTGTTCGAGCTGTTCACGCGCATCCGCTGGCAGGTGGATGGCCTGGACGGCTTGCGCCGCGACGCGAATTACCTGGTGCTGGCCAACCACCAGAGCTGGGTGGACATTCCGGTGCTGCAGAAGATCCTGAACCGGCGCGTCCCGTTCCTGCGCTTCTTCCTGAAGAGCCAGCTGATCTGGGTGCCGTTGATGGGGCCGGCTTGGTGGGCGCTGGATTTCCCGTTCATGAAGCGCTACTCGCGGGAAACCCTGGCGAAGCATCCCGAACTGCAGGGCAAGGACCGGGAGGTCACCCGCCGCGCTTGCGCGAAATTCAGCCAGTTGCCGGTGTCGGTGATGAACTTCGTCGAGGGCACCCGCTTCACGCCGGCCAAGCACGACGCGCAGGGCTCGTCCTACCGGCATTTGCTGCGGCCGCGGGCCGGCGGCGTGGCCTTCGTGCTGGATGCGATGGGCGACGGCCTGCAGGCCATCCTGGAGGTCGCCATCGTCTATCCCGGCGGTCCGTGCAGCCTGTCCGACCTGATCGCCGGGCGCCTGCGCGAGGTGCGGGTGAGCTTGCGCCAGCGCCTGATCGAGCCCGGCCTCCGCGGCGATTACGAGGGCGATGAGGCGTTCCGCCAGCGTTTCCAGGCCTGGATCAATGCCTTGTGGCGTGAGCAGGATGCACGGATCGGGCAACTGCTGGAATAATCGCGCCGATGCCGCGCGCGCGACTGAATACCGCGTGAGGCGGCAGAACCGGCGCCATGCCCGCCGTTGGACAGGGCGCGGTAAGCTTGCGCGGGCGGTGATGCCGCCGTGAAGGCAGCCATGGAACTGCCGTGGAAGCCGGTCGAAGGAGTAGAGGATGACGCTGGATAGAGGCCAGACAAACCGGATAGGCGCGAGGCTTGCCCATGGGTGAGGCGATGCGCCCGTCGACGGAATCGAGCGAGGTCCGCGGCCATGGCGTGCTGCAGGCCATCGCGCGGATGTCGTCCACCCGTGCGAATTACTGGGTGGGCCAGGCCGCCGATTTCGTGGTCAGTTTCGCCCTGCTCGGCGCGGCGCTCTGGGTAGACCACAACCGCCCGCTGCAAGCGGTGCTGGTGGTGCTGGTCGGCCTGTTCGTCTTCAGCTTCATCGAGTACGCCTTCCATCGCTGGCTGTTCCACGGGCCGGTGCCGCTGTTTGAGGAAGGCCATACCCTGCATCACGAGAAGCCGCTGGGCTTCGACTCGCTGCCGTTCTTCTTCCCGCCGGCGGTGATTCTGCTGCTCGCGGCGGTGCTGACCCTGGTGCTGCCCCTGGCGATCGCGCTGCTGCTCGCCGGGGCGATCGCGTTCGGCTACGCACTGTATGGCTTCAGCCACCTGATCATCCACCGTCGCCGCTTCAGCCATCCGCTGGCGCGCAAGTGGGCGGCGGTGCACCACGTGCACCACCACCATCCCGACAAGAACTACGGCGTCACCTCGCCGCTGTGGGATTTCCTGCTGGGCACGTGGTACGTGTCCAAGAGCAAGGTGAGGGTGCGCTGAGCGACGGCCGTCGTCGGCGAGAGCGTGTAGGAGCGGCTTCAGCCGCGACCGGCGCGAATCGCGGCTGAAGCCGCTCCTACGCCGCTCCTGCGGGCGTTTTTCAGCCTGTCGGCAGGCCGCGCAGCTCCACGCCGTCGGTGTCCACGCGCAACACCGAACCCTGTTCGTACCAGTCGCCCAGCACGATGCGCTCGGCGGGCTGGCCGTCGATCTTGAAATGATGGATCGCGGGGCGGTGGGTATGGCCGTGGATCAGCCGCGTCGTGCCGGCCTGGCGCATCGACTCGGCCACCGCGCCGGCATTGACGTCCATGATGGCTTCCATCGTGCTGCCGGTGTGGGCGCGGCTTTCCGCACGCGATTTCGCGGCGAAGGCGCGGCGCGCTTCCAGCGGCATGGCGAGGATCTGCGCCTTCCATTCCGGCGTGCGCACCTGCCTGCGCACCGTCTGGTAGGCCGTGTCGTCGGTGCACAGCACGTCGCCGTGCATCAGCAGAGTGGGGCGGCCGTGCAGCGTGTGCACGGTGCCGTCCTCCAGCAGCTCGAAGCCGGCGCGACGGGCGTAGTCCTCGCCGAGCAGGAAGTCGCGGTTGCCGACCATGAAGTAGACCGGCACGCCGGCCTCGCGCACGGCGCGGGTGGCGGTGGCGATGCGTTGTGGCAGCTCCGCATCGTCGTCGTCGCCGATCCAGGCCTCGACCAGGTCGCCGAGGATGTACAGCGCATCGGCGCGGCGTACCTCGTCGCTGGCGAGGTAGCGTTCGAACAGTGTGGTGATCTGCGGCCGGCTGTCGTCCAGGTGCAGGTCGGCGATGAACAGCGTGCCCATCAGCCGCCTCAGCCGCCGCTTACGGGCTTGCGGGCGCTGCGCTTCGCGGGCTTGGGCGTGGCGGCAGGTTCGGCTGGGGCGGGTGCGCTGGCCGCGGCGGCGGCGGGCGCGGCCTCGCCGATCACCTGGGCGCCCTCGATCACCACCAGCGGGTTGGGCACGTCGGCGGCGAACGGGCCGATGCCGCGGGTGGGCAGGGCGGCGATCTTGTCGACCACGTCCATGCCCTTGATGACCTTGCCGAACACCGCGTAACCCCAGGTGAGGCCGCTCTGGTTGCCCACGAAGTCCAGCCGGCGGTTGTCCACCAGGTTGATGAAGAACTGCGAGGTGCCGGAGTTCGGGTCGGCGCCGCGCGCCACCGCCACGGTGCCGCGCAGGTTGGACAGGCCGTTGTCCGCCTCGCTGGCGATCGCCGGACGGGTGCGCCGCGGTTGCAGCTCGCGCGTGTACAGGCCGCCCTGGAGCAGGTAGCCGGGGATCGCGCGGTGGAACACCGTGCCCGCGTAGAAACCGTCGCGCACGTACTGCAGGAAGTTCGCCACGCTCTTCGGCGCCTTGTCCGGATACAGCTCCAGCATGATGTCGCCCTGCGAAGTGTGCAGCAGCACTTCGGGATTGGCCGCGGCGGGCGCCGGCTTGGCATCTTGCGCCTGCAGCGCGGGTGCGAGCAGGACGGCGGTGAGGAGCAGCAGGGCGAGCTTGAGCTTGGGCATGGCGTCGAGCGTTCCGAAGTATCCGCGCATGATACGCGGCCACGTCGTTGTGTGGAGTTGAGAGGTTTTGTGAAGAGTGCGGCCATGGATGGCCGCTGGTGGCGCGAGAGCGGAGCGAGAGCTTGAAGCCTGCCGGCATCCGCACGCTACGGCGATTCCGGACGAATCGCACTAGTACCGCCTGAATCAAACCGCGGACAACTCCAGTTCCATCCCAAGCTCCGCCATCGGCGCCTGTTCCTGCTGCAGGTCGGCCTCGCTGAGCGGGTGCTGTTCCAGCCACGCCGCCGGCAATTGCAGGCGCAGCCGCTGGCGGGTGGCGGTGAGTTTCATGGGCGGCAGCGATTCGGCGCGGCGGCCGCGGCGGAACAGCACCGCGAGGCGCAGCAGCGCCGTGGTGTAGCGGGCCAGCTGGCGGTAGCGCTGGGGCAGTGTGGCGATCACCGCCTTGTCCGGCTTGCGCCGGTGCAGCTCGACCACGGCGGCGAGCAGTTGCTGCTCCTGCCGCGAGAAGCCGGCGAGGTCGGCGTGGCGCAGGATGTAGGCGCCGTGGTGGTGGTGCTGGCTGTGCGCGATGGCGAGGCCGATCTCGTGCACGCGCGCGGCCCAGGACAGCCATTCGCGCGCCTCGCCGTCCAGCTTCCAGGCCTTGGCCACCTGGTCGAACAGCTGCAGCGCGGTGGACTCCACCCGCCGCGCCTGGGCGCGGTCGACGCCGTAGCGGCTGGCCAGCGCGTCGATGCTGCCCGTGCGCGGGTCGCTGCCGGCGGCGCGGCCGAGCAGGTCCCACAGCAGGCCCTCGCGCATCGAGCTCTCGCACACGCGCATGCGCGCGATGCCCAGTGCCTCGAACGCGGCCTCGAAGATCACCACCGCGCCGGCGAGCACCGGCGTGCGTTCCTCCACCAGGCCGGGCAGCTTCAGCGCGGCGATCGTGCCCTGCGCGAGGATCGCGTCGCGCAGCCCGGCAAGCGCGGCGGGGGTGATGCCGTCGTCGCTGAGCTTCATCGCCTGCACCACCGCGCCGATCGCCTTGGCGCTGCCGGAGGAGCCGTAGGCATCCTGCCAGCCCGATTCGCGGTAGTCCTCGGCGAACTGCTGCAACAGCACGCCGATCTCGCCGCGCGCGCGCTGCCAGCGCTTGCGGTTGAGCTTGCCGCCGGGGAAGAAGCGCAGCGTGGAGGCGATGCAGCCGGCCTGCACGCTCTCGGTGTGCAGCGGCGCGAGGCCGCGGCCGATGATGAACTCGGTGCTGCCGCCGCCCACGTCCATCACCAGCCGCGGCTCGCGCGAGGCGGGCAGGTCGTGCGCGGCGCCGAGGAAGATCAGACGGCCTTCCTCGCGGCCGGACACCACTTCGATCGGATGGCCCAGCGCGGCCTCGGCGGCGCCAAGGAAGGCCTGCGGCGCGGCCAGCCGACGCACCGTGTTGGTGGCCACCGCACGCACCCGCTGCGAAGGCAGGCCGGCGATGCGCTGGCCGAAGCGCGCCAGGCAGTCCATCGCGCGGGCGCGGCGGTCGGCGTCCAGCGAACCGTCGCTGCGCAGGCCCGCGGCCATGCGCACGCTGTCGCGCAGACGGTCGATCACCCGTGGCTCGCCGTGCTCCATGCGCGCCACGATCAGGTGGAAGCTGTTCGAGCCCATGTCCACCGCGGCGAGCAGCTCGCCGTCGCGAATCGGGGTCTGGTCGGCTTGGCTCAAGCGCGGGTTCCTTGTCGGCGGAGATGTGTGCCGCGACGCACATCATGCCGCATCCGCACGCGGCATGACACGGCGCGCCCTGGGCAAGCCCGCCATGCCGCATGCTCGCGATTGAATCGGCGGTACCGTGGCGCTGCGACGAAAACCGGATGATCAGTGGTCCGTCCGTTCGGCGTCCCGACAAACAAGGGGCCAGCAACATACCCTCTCCGTAGGTAATGTCTGCTGGCCCCTCGATTCACCCTGCAGCGTGGCCAGGCCGCGCCGTCAACCCACGCTCAAGTGTCAGCGGCGGTGATCGTCGTCGTCACCGGGGGCGAACGACACGCCGCGCAGCACTTCACCGAACTTCGCACCGCGCAAGGTCACGAATGACTCCTTCGCGGCAGCGGTTGCCGTGGTGTTCTTCAAGTCGTCGCGGATCGCTACCAGCCGGTTCGGATCGGCACCGGTGTCGTCGTTGCCGCTCACCGTGGATGTCACGGCCCAGAGCGTGACTTTGCCGTCACGATCGACGCGACCGGTGATGTTGCGCAAGCCGTCGGTGGCGGGCGACCAGGGCAGGTTGGTGGCCGAGTTGGTCCCGATCGGATAGTCGCGCACCGTGTACGGCTTGCCCAGGCCCAGCCCGGCCTGCAACGTATAGGCGAGGTTCCAGCTCTGCGTCGCCGCATCGATTACCCATTTCTGCAGGCCGGCGGTGGTCTGCGCCGCGGCGTGCGTGTGCAAGTCCCTGCCGCCGGCGTAGCCATCGCCTTCGTCGGCCACATAAACAGTGTTGGCGTCGGCGAACCAGATGCCGAACGGATAGGCGACGGTCGTCGCCGTCTTGTTCGGCGTCGACGGGAAACCGGCCAGCACGCACATGTTGGTCGGCAGACCTGTCTTGGCCAGCGTGCTTGCGTCGTAGGGCAGCGGAGCGGAGGGCAGAGCGGCACCGGGCACCGGCACGCCCACGCCGTTGGGGCAGGCCTTGCCCATCGTATCCACGAAGTAGACCGTATTGATGCCGTTCCCGCCGCTGCCCTTGGTGTAATAGAGCACGTTGTTGAACACGGTCATGCCGCGGAAATTGTCGTCCTTGCCGATCTTGTCGGCCTTCTGCCCCAATGCGGTCAGCGAGAAGCTGGCTACCGGCATGCTGACGCCAGGCGTCTGCAATACCTCCGGCAGCGACACCGGTGTGATGAACTGCGCGCCGGCGCCCAGCACGACGCCCTCTGGCTGCGGGTTGCTGCCGTTGCCCGCATTGCCAGCCGTGTAGAAATAATGGGCATCGCCGCGATCATTGAGGATGGCGGCGCGCCCGTTGTTGCCGCTGTAGGCATTGGTTTCCGTGAAGCTGAAGCGACCATGGCGATCCACCGTCGCCACCGCACGATGGAAATTCTGGCCATCCGGGTTGGTGGGGTCGACGGCGCCGGCAGTGTTCGAGTTGGACACGTCGAGTGCATTGACGGGGGCGACATAGCCCATGAACGTCAGGTACTTGTGATCCAGCGACAGATTCAAGGCCAGCTCCGACTTGGAGCTGAAGCTGGTGACCAGTTGGCCCGCCATCGCGGTGGGCAGGGAACTGTTGGGTACCTCCAGCGAGTTGATCAGCCAGCCGTCGGGAGTCAGCTGATCCAGGAAGATTCGCGCCGTGATGCCGAAACTGCCGTCGTAGAGATCGTTGTTCCAGACATTAGGGATAGCTGCCGTCATAGGGAGCGCCGGTTGCTGCACCGCAGCCGCCAGTGGTGTTTGCGCAGTTCGGCGCAAGGATGGTGCCGACAGCAATGTTGCTGCTCTTGTTGTCGTAAACGCTGCGACTTACCACCAGATTACCGGGCAGAAACTGAAAGCCGTGTCCGTGCGAATAATCGTCGGCACTGGCGATGCCGCTGACAGCAAGTGCGCCAATCACCATGACAGCCACGATGCGCTGGCGGAAGGAGTGGCCGAGCAGAAGCTTCGTCATATGGAGTGTCCTTGGGTAGGGCCGGATGAGCGCCGGACAGGGGCCGGAGCGCGTCCACGCTACGCGTGGGCAATGAACGATTCTTGACAAAATGCCGCGCAAGAAACTGCGCAAGGCATGGGCGCAAGCGTGACGCCCACGCCTGCTGCGACGGGTGGACTGGAGCCTGCGACGAGGGCAAGGGTCACGGGGAGTTGCCGCTGTCCGCTGGGTCACTCCGCATGCGGCATTCCTGGCGCAAGGGCTGATGTGCAAGCGCGAGCCTAGGCTGATCGCACAGGGTTTTGTGCAGTGGAGTCGACGATGGCGAGCGGCCGATGGAGATCTCCGATCCGGAAGAACCTGCGCCGTGCGTCCTGATTTCCGCAGTCACGGCGGAGCGGTACCATGGCCGCGTTTGCGGATGGTCATCAGACATCGCCTTTGCGCGGAGTTCGAGCATGATCCACGACAGGCCGACGCCAAACCTCTTCATGGTCGGGGCGCCGAAATGCGGCACGACGTCGATGTATCACTACTTGCGTCAGCATCCGCAGATATTTTTCCCGTTCGACGATGCGAAGCTCGGGCGGGCCAAAGAGCCTCATTACTTCTGCCCGGAGCTCGAAATCGGCGAGCGGGATTCGATCAAGGACGAAGGCGAATACCTCGATCTGTATCGCGGCAGCGAGTATGCCAAGTGGCGTGGCGATGCTTCGGTGTTGTACCTGTTCAGCGAGCAGGCGGCGTCGCGAATCAAGCAGTTCTGCCCCGACGCGCGGATACTGATCATGCTGCGTCCGCCGGTCGAGCAGATGCATTCGCGACACGCCCACTGCATTCGTCATATCACCGCGCGCGAGGACATCACCGATTTCTACGAGGCGATCGCGGCCGGCGAAGACCGCCGGAACGGTTTGCGGATCCCGCCGCACACGACCATTCCGAAGTGTCTCGATTATTTTTCCGTCGCGCGCTTCGCACCGCAGGTAGAGCGCTATTTCGATACCTTTGGCCGCGATGCGATGAAGGTGGTTCTTCTGGAGGACATGGTCGCTGCGCCGAAAGAGACTTATCGTCAGCTGCTCGCGTTTCTGCAGGTCGACGATTCGTTCGCGCCGGAGTTCCGTGCCTACAACGAAGCGCCCGCCCAAACCCCGCTTGAGCGCGCGGTGCATCGTGTTTACCGCAACAGCGCAGTCAAGCGTGTGGTTCAGGCCATTGCGCCTTACCAGGCAAGGCGGCGGGTATTGAACGGCATCCGCGTGTTGGCGCGGGGCAGGAAGCAACGGTTGCCGCGCGACGAGGAGCTGTACCAGCGTTGCCGCCCGGATGTAGAGCGGCTGGCCCGGTTGCTCGAACGGGATTTGTCGCACTGGCTGTAGTGAAACGAGGCGAGAACAAGGTGATGGAGCCTGGACTCCGTCCCTGTTTCACGGGCACAGTTTGTCCAGCAGCGCCTGCTGCGCGCTGTAGGGTGCGTGGCGGCCCGGGGTGGCGCGGGTGTAGCGGCCGTCGCTGTCCAGGAGCCAGGCTTGGGTGTTGTCGGCGAGGCCGTTGGCGAGGGTTTCCGCGTACACGCGCGCGGCGAGTTCGGGGTCGCGGATGGGGAAGGCGATTTCGATGCGGCGCATCAGGTTGCGCTCCATCCAGTCGGCGCTGGCGCAGTAGAGCTCCGGCGCGCCATCGTTGCCGAACCAGTACACGCGGCTGTGTTCGAGAAAGCGGCCGACGATGGAGCGCACGCGGATGCGTTCCGAGACGCCGGGCAGGCCGGGGCGCAGGGTGCAGGCGCCGCGCACGATCAGGTCGATCTCCACGCCGGCCTGCGAGGCGCGGTACAGCGCCTCGATCACGTGCGCCTCGTTGAGCGCGTTGAGCTTGGCCACGATGCGCGCGGGGCGGCCGGCACGGGCCAGTTCCGTCTCCCGCTCGATGCGTTCCATCACGCCGGTGTAGAGCGTGAACGGCGAATGCAGCAGGCGCTTCAGCGCGATGCGCGGACCCAGGCCCGAGAGCTGCTGGAACACCTTGTGCAGGTCTTCGCCGATCTCGGGATCGGCGGTCATCAGGCCGATGTCGGTGTAGGTGCGGCTGTTGATCTGGTGGTAGTTGCCGGTGGAGAGGTGGGCGTAGCGGCGCAGCGTGTCATCCTCGCGGCGCACGATCAGCATCATCTTGGCGTGGGTCTTGTAGCCCACCACGCCGTACACCACCTGCACGCCGGCCTCCTGCAGGCGCGTGGCGAGGCGGATGTTGGCCTCTTCGTCGAAGCGCGCGCGCAGTTCGATCACCACGGTGACGTCCTTGCCGTGGCGCGCCGCCTCTACCAGCAGATCCACCAGCGGGGTGTCCTCGCCGGCACGGTACAGCGTCTGCTTGATCGCCAGCACCTGTGGATCGGTGCTGGCCTGGCGCAGCAGGTCGATCACCGCGGCGAAGCTCTGGTAGGGGTGGTGCAGCAGCACGTCGCGCTGGGCGATCAGCTCGAACTTGTCGCGGCCGGTCTCCAGCCCCGCCGGCAGTTGCGGCGTGAAGCGCGGGTACTTCAGCTCGGGGCGGTCCACCCAGTCGCAGATCAGCCCGGCGCGGATGATGTTGACCGGGCCGTCGCAGCGGTAGACGTCGGCCTCTTCCAGCTGGAAGTTCTGCGTCAGCATCGCGGTGATCGCCTGCGGGCAGTCGGTGGCGATTTCCAGCCGCACCGGCCGCGCGTAGCCGCGCCCGACCAGCTCCTCGCTGAGCGCGCGGGCGAGGTTGTCCACCTCGGCCTCCTCCACCATCAGCTCGCTGTTGCGGGTGACCCGGAACTGGTAGGAGCCGACCACCTTGAAGCCGGGGAACATCAGGTCGACGAAGGCCTGCAGCAGCTCGGCGAGGAACACGAAGTGCTCGCCTTCGCCGCACACCTCGGCGGGCAGGCGGATGATCCGGGGCAGCGAGCGCGGCGCACGCACCAGCGCCATGTGGCCCTCGTGGCCGAATGCGTCGCGGCCCTTCAGCACCACCGCGATGTTCAGCGTCTTGTTGAGGATGCGCGGGAACGGATGCGCCGGGTCCAGCCCCAGCGGCGACAGCACCGGCAGCACTTCGTGCTCGAAATAGCCTTGCAGCCAGCGCCGCTGGCGCGGAGTCCACTGCTTGCGGGTGAGGATGTGGATACGCTCCGCATCCAGCTGCGGACGCAGCTCCTGCTGCCAGATCTGGTACTGCTCGGCGACCAGCTCCAGCACGCGGGCGCGGATGCGCGCCAGCAGCTCCGGCGGCGACAGGCCGTCCGGCCCCGGCGCGGCCGAGCCGTAGGCGTGGTGGTGCTTGAGCATCGCCACGCGCACCTCGAAGAACTCGTCGAGGTTGTTCGCCACGATGCTGAGGAAGCGCAGCCGTTCCAGCAGCGGCACCGCGTCGTCGCGGGCCATCGCCAGCACGCGGAAGTTGAACTCCAGCGCGGCCAGCTCGCGGCTGAGGAAGAGCTCGGGTGCGGCGAGGTCGGGGTGTGCGGGCGCTTGGGCGACGGGGCGTGACATGCGTGCATTCTGGCGCAAGCGCGCCGGCCGGTGCGCGACGCACCGCATGCTGCTTCAGCTTTCGTCGTGGCCGTTGGAGGGTGCGAGCAGGCGCTCGGGGCCGAAATGGCAGGCGAAGGTGGAGCCGCGGCCCGGCTCGCTCGCTATGCTCAGTCGCGCCTGGTGCAGGTTCAGCACGTGCTTGACGATGGACAGGCCCAGCCCGGTGCCGCCGCTGCCGCGCGAGCGGCTGGAGGAGACGCGGTAGAAGCGTTCGGTGAGCCGGGCGAGGTGGCTGGCGGGGATGCCGTAGCCGGTGTCGCTGACCGAGTAGGTCGCGCCGTCATCGCTGCGCCGCCAGCGTATCGTGATGCTGCCGCCGGCCGGGGTGTAGCGCACCGCGTTGCTGACCAGATTGGACAGCGCGCTGTGCAGGTCCTTGGGCGAGCCGAGCAGGTCGAGCCCGGCATCCGCTTCCACCGCGACGCGATGGCGGCCCTGGCTGAGCGCCTCGGCCTCCTTGCGCAGCGTGGCCAGCAGCGGCGCCATCGGCACGCGCTCGTCCTCGACGCGGTGCTGGGTCTCCAGCCGCGACAGGGTGAGCAGGTCCTCCACGATCTGGCCCATGCGCTTGGACTGCGCGCGCATCTCGCCGAGCACCGGCGCCAGCGCGGGCGCGTCCTCGGGATCGATCAGCTCAAGGTAGCCGTGGATCACGGTGAGCGGCGTGCGCAGCTCGTGCGAGACGTTCGCCACGAAGTCGCGGCGCATCTGCTCCAGCCGGGTGACGTGGCTGGTGTCGCGCGCCAGCAGCACCTGCTGGCGGCGGCCGAACGGCAGCAGGCTCACGCTGATCTGGCTGTCCGGGCGGCCCGGCGCCACGGTGTCGTGCAGCGGTTCGCGCTCGTCCTGGTGCAGCCAGTCGACCAGTTCGGAAGCCGGCAGGCGCTGGCCCAGCGGCGCGCCGCGGTCGTGCGGGGAACGCAGGCCCAGCAGGTTTTCCGCGGCATGGTTGAACCAGCGCACGCGCTGGTCCGCGTCGAGCAACACCACGCCGTCGGGTAGCTGGCTGGCGGTGCGGCGCAGGTCGCGCAGACTGGAGGCGAGGCGGCGGGAGCGCGTCATGAGTCGGTTGTGTTTCGCGGCAACGGTTGACGCCATGATGGGGCGCGCCGGATGACGGTCGCGAGTCAGCAGCAAGACGATTTCCGCCACGGCGACGAGCGCCACGCCGGTCGCGACGTGGCCGCCGGCCAGCCAGCCGAGCAGCGCCCCGGCGAGCAGGGCGGCGAAACAGGCGGCGGGCAGTTTCCAGCGAGGAGTGGTGGGCATCGGATGGCTGGGCAGGGGCTGATGCGAAGAGCTTACAGGCGTTCCCCCCTCGGCCTGATCCTCTCCCCCGGCAGGCCGGGAGACCAGGCGGCTGACCCTTGCCGAATCCCGGCCCTCAGGCACTCAGCGAGAAACGGTAGCCGCTGCCGCGCACGGTCTGCACCATGTCTTCCAGCTTCCACGGTTCCAGCGTCTTGCGCAGGCGGCGGATGTGCACGTCCACGGTGCGCTCCTCCACGTAGACGCTGCCGCCCCACACGTGGTCGAGCAACTGGGCGCGCGAGTACACGCGTTCGGGATGGGTCATGAAGAAGTGCAGCAGGCGGTATTCGGTGGGGCCGATCGTCACCGGCTCGTCACCCGCGTAGACGCGATGCGCGGGGCCGTCGATGCGCAACCGGCCCAGCTCCACCACGCCGTCGCCGTCGTCGCCGTGGCTGCGCCGCAGCACCGCCTTGATCCGCGCGATCAGCTCGCGGGTGGAGAACGGCTTGACCACGTAGTCGTCGACGCCGGCCTCGAGGCCGTTGACGCGGTCCATCTCCTCGCCGCGCGCGGTGAGCATGATGATCGGGATCTCCCGGCTCAGCTCCTCCTTGCGCAGGCGGCGCGCCAGTTCCAGCCCGCTCATGCCCGGCAGCATCCAGTCCAGCAGGATCAGGTCGGGCACCTGCTCGGAAATGGCCAGCTGGGCGGCGCGGGCGTCGGCGGCCTGCATCGCCTCCATGTCCGCCTTGCGCAGGGCGAACGCGATCATGTCGCGGATCGAGGTTTCGTCTTCGACGATCAGGATGCGTTTGTGCACGCGTCAGCGTCCGTTGGCCTGTGACCGTGATATTGCAGTGCAGAAATGTTACGCGGCGATGACATGGGTTACTTGTGCGAGTTATTTGTGCGCTCGTCCGTGAGTGGTTACCCGTGCACTCGTCCATGAGTGCAAAATCAAACGGGCGGCCATCCATGGCCGCACTATTCACAAAAGCGGCCATCCTTGCCGCACTTTTAGTGAGAGCTTGTATCCAGGCCGAAGCACAGCCGTCCGGCGCACTGCTGATGCTGCAACTGCTGCGAGCCGTCACGGGTGGCGGGGTTGTCCGGGGTGGCGATCTTGCGCTTGCGCAGTTCCAGCACCAGCGGGGTGAGTTCGGCGATGCGCGCCTGGATGCGCGCGCGGGCGTAGTAGCTGAGGTCGTCGCGCTTGAGCAGGCGTTGCAGCTGTTCCATCGCGTCGAATGGACGGCCGGAGTAGTAGCTGGCGTCGGCGAAGGCCTCGCCGGCGCGTTCACCGTCGCCGGCCTTGTCGCTGGCACGGGCGTAGGCGCTGTAGATCTCGGGCTGATCGCTGTCCTGCAGCAGCGGGCGCAGCAGGTCCGCCGCGGTGGCGGCCTGGGTCTTGTCGCCGTGTTCGGTGAGCGCGGTGGCATAGGCCAGCGCCACCGCGCGGTTGCGCGGCGATTGCTCGTTGAGCTGGTGGTACAGCGCCAGCGCGGCGTCGCGCCTGCCGGCCTGCAGTTCGGCGTCGGCCTGCGCCAGGGTGAGGATCAGGCTGCCCGGGTGCGTCTTGAGCAGCGGTTCGAGCTGCGTCATCGCTTGCGCGCCGCGGCCGCTGTGGGTGAGCGCCAGCGCATAGCCGTAGCGGTTCGCCGGCGTGTCGAACTCCGGGTGGTCTTTGAGGTTGCTGCTGTACCAGGTGGCCAGCCGTAGCGCGTTGCCGGACAGCACGCGCACCCGCTCGCGCATCAAGGCGTAGGTGTCGAGGCCGTTCGGATCGGCGGCATGACGGTCGAGCCGGAGCGGTGCGCGCACGAACGGCATCGGCGCGGTGATCTGCTCCCACTGGCCCTTGAGCAGGGTGTCGCCGGAAGGGCGCAGCTTCTGCGCGGCGATCAGCGCGCCGGCCCGCGCCTTGGCGTCGGCGATGCGGTCGCTGGTGACCGGGTGGTCCTGCAGGAAGGACGGCACCTGGCCACCGGCGCCGGCGCTCATCACGTCTTCCATGTGGCCGAAGAACGCGGCCATCGCGTTCGGATCGAAGCCGGCGTTGGCCAGCGTCTGGATGCCGGCGCGGTCGGCCTCGATCTCGTCCTTGCGGGTGAAATTGATCTGCTTCTGCGCGAGCAGGCCTTGACCCGCGGCAAACACTGCCGTCGGCGCGTCGCCGGCGCCGCGGCCGGCGGTGCCGGCGGCGATCGCGCCCAGCAGCACCAGCGCCATCAGCGGGGCGTCCTTCTTCGAGGCCTCGAATGCGCGCTGCAGGTGGTTCTGGGTGATGTGGCCGATCTCGTGGGCGATCACGCCGGCCAGCTCGCTCTCGTTGCGGGTGATCGTGATGAGGCCGGAGTTCACCGCGATGTAACCGCCGGGCGCGGCAAACGCGTTGATCTCGTCGTCCTTGACGATGAAGAACGCGAAGTGGTCGCGCGGCTTGGCGCAGGCGGCCACCAGGCGGAAGCCGAGATCGTTGATGTAGTCGTCCAGCAGCGGGTCGTCCACCACCATGCCCAGCGCGCGCATCTGGCGCAGCATCGCGGCGCCGTAGTCTTGCGCCTCCTGCGGCGAGATCAGCGCGTTCGCCGAGCTGCCGAGGTCGGGCAGGCGATCCTGCGCCCCGGCGGCGAAGGCGAGGCCGGCGAGGATCAGGGCGGTCAGCAGGCGCTTGGCGGGGCGTCGTGGCGACATGGGCATGGGTTTGCGGGACAATGAGCGACTGCTGCGATCATCCTTGATCGCGAGGACCAAACGGGCGGCCATCCTGGTCGCACTATTCAATAGATGACCGCGTGCGGCGGTGTCGGTTCACCGTACAGCGGCTTGTTCCAGGGGCTTTCGCCCCCATTTTGCGGCGCAGGCAATCGGAGTTTCGTGATGTCCAAGATCGAAGTCTATTCCACCGCGGTCTGCCCGTACTGCGTGGCGGCCAAGAACCTGCTCAAGGCCAGGGGCCTGAGCTGGGAAGACATCCGCGTGGATACCGATCCGGCGCAGCGCGACGCCATGCTGGCGCGCAGCGGCGGCCGCCGCACGGTGCCGCAGATCTTCGTCAACGACCAACTGGTGGGTGGCTACGACGACCTGGTGGCCGCCGAGCGCAGCGGCAAGCTGGCCGAGTTGCTGGGCGAGACCGCATGAGCGGGGTCCAAGGCGACGGCAAGGACGGCGGCAAGGATCGCCTGGCCGAGTTCACCGCGTTCCGCCAGCGCATGAACGAGCGCATCCTCGCCGAGGACAACCAGGTGGTGCGGCGCTTCTTCGCGCTGGACACGCAGACCTACAAGCCCGGCGCGCTGGACGTGAAGACCAAGGAGCTGCTGGGCCTGGTCGCCTCGATGGTGTTGCGCTGCGACGACTGCATCAGCTACCACGTGGCGCAGTGCAAGGACGCCGGCGTGACGCGCGAGGAGTTCTTCGAGACGTTCAGCGTCGGCTTGGTGGTGGGCGGCTCCATCGTGATCCCGCACCTGCGCCGCGCGGTGGATTTCCTCGACCAACTGGAAGCCGGTGACGCCGGTTCGGCCGGTAGCTGCGCCGACCACGCCTGACGCGCTTTTCTCCCTCTCCACGCGGGGGGCGAAACCATGTTGCTTGCGAGCCACGGGCTCGCACATGGTTGAGCGCCCGAGCGCCGGCGCGAGGGCCGGGGTTGATTGGCGAGGAACGAGCCTAGCAACGGGCTGGGGTGAGGGGCGGGTCTTGCGACAGAGTCAGTGCGAAGCCTGCTTTGATCGGGCGTCGCCGCAAGATTGACCCCTTACCTCGATCCTCTTCCCTCAAGAGGAGAGGAAGACGAGCCGGGCATGCCATTTCCCGCAACGCTGCGTGCGAGGATTTTCAACGCCTTGCGCACGCTCCCGGCTGTTCGCTGCCGTACGGATGGGCGATAATTGCAGGGTTATCGATCCCGTGCGCCGCTCTCCCGGCGCCGATCGACGGTTTCATTCCCCAAGGAGTTTCCCCCCATGAGCAAGACCATCGCGGTGATCCCGGGCGACGGCATCGGCCCGGAGATCATGACCGCCACGCTGCGCGTGCTCGACGCGCTGGACTGCGGCCTCAAGTACGACTTTGTCGACGCCGGCATGGTGGCGCTGGAGAGGCACGGCGACCTGCTGCCGAAGGCCACGCTGGACAAGATCGCCGAGCACAAGGTGGCGCTGAAGGGCCCGCTGACCACGCCGATCGGCGGCGGCTTCACCTCGATCAACGTCACCCTGCGCCGCCATTTCGACCTGTACGCGAACGTGCGTCCGGCGGTGAGCTTCCCCGGCACCAAGGCGCGCTTCGACAACATCGACATCATCACGGTGCGCGAGAACACCGAGGGCGCGTACCTGTCCGAGGGGCAGAGCCTGTCCGAGGACGGCGAGACCGCGATCTCGATGGTGCGCAATACCCGCAAGGGTTCCAGCCGCATCGTGCGTTACGCGTTCGAGCTGGCGGTGAAGAAGGGCCGCAAGAAGGTCACCGCCGTGCACAAGGCCAACATCATCAAGACCGCCTCGGGCCTGTTCCTCAACGTGGCGCGCGAGATCGCCAAGGAATACCCGCAGATCGAGTTCAACGAGATGATCGTGGACAACACCTGCATGCAGCTGGTGATGAAGCCCGAGCAGTTCGACGTGATCGTCACCACCAATCTGTTCGGCGACATTCTGTCCGACCTCTGCGCCGGACTGGTCGGCGGCTTGGGTCTGGCGCCGGGCGACAACATCGGCGAGCACGCGGCGATCTTCGAGGCGGTGCACGGCTCCGCGCCCGACATCGCCGGCAAGGGCATCGCCAATCCCTGCGCGCTGCTGCTGGCCGCCTCGGACATGCTCGACCACCTGGGCATGGTGGACAAGGGCGACAAGCTGCGCGCCGCGATCCGCGACACCATGACGAACGACCGCGACAGCGTGACGCCGGACCTCGGCGGCAAGGGCAGCACCGAGAGCTTCGGCGCGGCCATCGCGAAGCGCGTCGCGGCCTGACCATTCGCGACGTGACCACGCAAGGCCGCGGCATCGTCCGCGGCCTTGTCGTTTTTGGAGCACGCGCCGGCGGTTGCTAGCATGGGCGTTTCCAGCCTGCCGCACGACCCTCCGATGGACATCGCGTTCTGGGTTTACGTCTACATCGCCGCCGCCGTGCAGGCCGCGCTGCTGGCGCTGGCGCTGTGGCGCCGCTCCGCCAACCGCGAGGCGAACCGCCTGCTCGCCGTGTGGGTGGCGTTGACCGGCCTCGACCTGGCGGTGAAGGCGGCCTACTGGCACACGCTGGCGCCGGAGTGGTTCCGCGCCTACCGCTTCGTGGCGTTGTTTCCGTTCCTGTACGGCAGCCTGTTCTTCCTCTACGTGCGGGCGCTGACCCGGGGCGTCGGTTTCCGCTGGCGCGACCTCATGCACCTGCTCGGCTTCGCCGCGATGCTGCTGGTCACCGGCCACGTGCTGCTGGCGAGCCCGGCGCGGCTGCAGGCGATGTCGGCGAGCTGGATTGCCGGCGAGCGCTCGATCGGCCACTGGTTCGACATCGCGCTGTTCGTCTACAGCCTCAGCTACGTGGCGGCGGCGCTGGTCCGGGTGCATCGCTATCGGCGACGCCTGCGCGAGCGGCGTTCCGACGCGGATCGCCTGTCGCTGCGCTGGGTCGACGCCATGGCGGCCTGCCAGGTGGTGATCTGGTGCATCGCCATCGTGCAGGCGCTGGTTTACCTGCCGATCCTCAACTACGGCCTGCTGTTCGGCGCCATCGCGGGCTGGATCTGCGTGGTGGGCTGGTTCAGCCTGGGCCAGCCGCCGGTGGCGGTCGAGCCAGAAGTTGAGTCCGCGAGCGATGAACCCGCTGCGCCCGCCGCGAGCGCCGAGCCGGACGATGCACGCTACGACGCGGTGCAGGCACGCCTCGCGGCGCTGATGGACGGCGCCGCGCCGCTGTACCTGGAGCCGGCGCTGAGCATCGGCCAGGTGGCCAAGCGCAGCGGCTATCCCGAGTACCTGGTGTCGACGGTGATCAACCGCCGCTTCGGCGGCACGTTCTGGGACTACATCAACCGGCTGCGCGTGGAGGCGGCGCGCGCCTGCCTCGCCGACGTCGGCGACACGCGCAGCATCCTCGACATCGCCTACGCCTGCGGTTTCACCTCCAAGTCCACCTTCAACGCCGCGTTCAAGCGCCAGGTCGGCGACACGCCCAGCGCCTACCGCAAGGCGCAGTCGCTCACGGCGACGGTCGGGCGTGCAGGGCCTGGATGATCGCCGCCACCAGATCGCCGGTGTGGTCGCCGTAGTCCAGCGAGATGCCCATGCGCACCACCACGAGTTTTTCCGACGGCACGATGACCACGTACTGCCCGAACGCACCGCGTGCGTAGTACATGTCCCTCGGTAACTGCGGCATGCCCCAGGGCGCGTTCCACACCGGCACCCGGGTGTCGTGCTTGATGTTCAGCCAGAAGCCGGCGCCGTAGCCGGTGTCCAGCGTCTGCGAATGGCTGTAGGCCACCCAGCCCGCGGACAGGATGCGCCGGCCGTCGACCACGCCGTCATCGAGGTAGAGCTGGCCGAAGCGGGCGAAGTCGCGCGCAGTGCCGTAGCTGCCGCCGAAGCCGGCGAGGCTGCCGGTGGCATCGGTCTGGATCACGGTGTGCGCCATGCCCAGCGGCGCGAACAGCTCGCGCCGCGCAAAGCGTTCGGCGTCCACGGCGCTGCCGCCGGCGGCGTCGGTGACCACGCGGCCGAGCAGCATGTAGTCCAGGTTGCCGTAGGCCCAGTGGGTGCCGGGCGGATGCGCCAGTGGCGTGCCCGCCGCATAGCCGGCCATGTCGCGCGTGAGGAAGGCCATGCGCGTGAGCGGGTTCACTACCCCATCGGTCTCGTCGAACGGCAGGCCGCTGTCCATGCGCAGCAACTGGTCGACAGTCACGCTGCCATGCGGGTCGCCGACCCGTCGCCAGGCGGGAATCGGCGCCGGCTGGTCCAGTCGCAGCTTGCCTTCGCGCACCAGGATGCCGATCAACGCATGGGTCAGCGACTTGGTCAGCGAGTGCGCCCAGATCGGCGTGTCCGGCCCGTAGCCCGGCGCGTAGCGTTCGGCGATCAGCCGGCCGTCGTGCAGCACGACGACGGCCTTGGTGTTGCGCGGATGCGCGGGATCGGGTTCGGCAAAGGCGCGCTCGAGCGCGGCACGGACGGCGGGGTCGTCCGACCCGACCACGCGATCCGGATATGGGCTGGCGATGGGCGAGGGTTCGAAACCCGCGGCCTCGGGTACGGGGCCGTCACCGTGGACCAGCAGACAGCCCAGTCCGGGGCGGAACACGGCGCGCGCATCGAAGGCGCCCAGCACGCTGACGCGTGCCTCGCGCCGCGTGCGATCCACGTGCCGGCGGACCGCCCAGGCCAGGCCGCGCATCTGCGGCGCGTGCTGCTCGCGGAATACGCGGTCGGGGTCGACATGGCTGACGAAAGCCGCTTCGCACAGGCCTTGGCTGGTCGAGCCGGTGGCGATGAGCAGCAGGGGGCGGCCAGCGGTGCCCAGCCAAGCCGCGCCCGCGAGCACGACGAGCAGCACCAGGCCAAGGATGATTTTCAGGATGCGTGTGGTCATGGCGTTCTTCCCGTGTTTCACGAATGCGTGGCCAGTGCGATGGCGGAAGGATGCGGGCGGGCGCTGCGTTGGCGCAGCAGCAGCTCGCACACGGCGAGGTTGAGTGGCCAGCAGGCCCAGGTGGCGAAGACGTAGACGGACAGGGGCGGCAGGTGCAGCGCGATGCCGGCGCCCAGGATCAGCCGCAGGGTCACCGCGGCGAAGGTCAACGCGGCGGTGCGGCACATCCAGCGACGGTGGCCGGCGACGTCGCCGGCCACGATGCGGCGGATGCCCTTGCCCATGCAGAACAGCCAGGCCAGGGCCAGCACCGCCAGCGGCGCGCCGCTTGCCGCGCCGCCCTGCGTGTGCCGTGACATCGACAGGGCGGCGAGGGCCGCCACCAGGATGCCGCTGGCGGTGAGCCAGCCGCTCACCCGGTGCAGGCGAGGCGCGAGCCGGCGCACGGCCGCACTCAGCTGCAGCGGGGTCAGCAGCAGGGCGAGGCCGGCGCCGAAGAAGTGCGCCGGCACGTCCAGTCCGGATACGGCGAACTGGGCGGCGAAGCGGTTGTACGGCGAGTGCTCGCGATAGAGGTAGGCGAAGGCGTAGGTGGCGACCGTGATCGAAAGCACGGCGAATGCCAGGATGGCCAGGCCGCGCAGGAGCCTGGCGGATCGTTCGTGCATGGGACTGTTTCCGCTCGTCGGGAGGAGCAGCCAGCATGCGGCGGCGGGCGCCCGGCCTCGTCCGGGGCGGCGGAACCGTACGGCCTGACGGTCCGTGCGGGTGCGATCCGGCGGATTCGTACGTGTCCGGCCCCGGCTTGATGGCGGGTGCTGCCGCTAAGATGCGCGTTCGCCTGCCGCCATGTCGCTGGCGTCGGTTGCCGGTCGACGGGAGTGTGCATGAGGGCGAGGGAGTGGCTGTCGGATTTGCGAGGCGGCTGGCGCGGTCCGGCGATGCGGCGCATCACCACCGCGGCCGATGGCCTGGCCGTGGGTCGCGACAATTTCCTGCTGCTGCGGCTGCTGGCGGCGAGCCTGGTGATCTACGGCCATGCGCCTGCCATCACCGGCGGCCGGGGCTGGCCGGACATCTTCGTCTGGCTGGGCTGGGGCAGCTATTCCGGCGACCTGGCGGTGAACGTGTTCTTCGTGGTCAGCGGCTTCATGATCGCCGGCAGCTACCTGCGCCGGCGGCACCTTGGGGATTTCCTGTGGGCGCGCCTGCTGCGCATCTATCCCGCCTATCTGCTCTGCCTGCTGGGCACGGCCCTGGTGCTGGGCGCCGCGTGCACCGGCCTGCCGTTGCATGACTACTACGGCAGCCACGAGGTGGTGCGCTACGTGACGAAGAACGTGCAGCTGGGCAAGGGGCTGGTCTGGGAACTGCCCGGCGTGTTCACCGGCAACCCGAAGCTGGCGTTCGTCAACGGCTCGATCTGGACGCTGCCGGCCGAGGTGCGCATGTACCTGTGGGTAGCGCTGGCGGGCGTGCTGGGCATCCTGTCGCGGCGCTGGTGCTGCCATCTGCTGCTGGCGGCATTGTTCGTTTGCGGACTGCTGGCTCCCGCACACGTGCCGCTGGTGCCGCTGGCTTCGTTCCTGCGGCTGGCCGGTTATTTCGCGCTGGGCGTGTTCTGCTGCGTCAACCGCGAGCGCATTCCGACGGGCTGGTGGTGCGTGGCTGGGCTGGCCGCGCTGGCGTGGCTGCTGCACGCAACGCCGCTCTATCCGTTCGCGTTCGCGTTGGCGCTGACCGCCTTCGTGTTCGCTTTTGCCTATGCATCGCCGTGGCTGGGTTGCCTGCGTTTCGGCGACTACTCGTATGGCCTGTACCTGTGGGGCTACCCGATGCAACAGCTGGTGGCGCATCTCGCGCCGCGGCTGACGCCGGCAGGCAACATCCTGCTGGCGTGGCCGCTGGCCATGTTGCTGGCGGTGTTGTCCTGGCACCTGGTCGAGCAGCCGGCGTTGCGGCTGAAATCGCTGCCGGGTGCGATGCAGGCGAAGGCGCGTGGGATGTTCGCGCGCATCCGCGCAGGCGGTTGAGGCCTGCGCGGATGCGCCTGCCGCGTCAGTGCGACGCGGGCTTGTAGTGGCCGCCTTCCGTGCGCACGGCGATGTTGAGCCGGTTCCAGGTGTTGATCAGGCCGATCAGCAGAATCAGGTCGATCACGGCCGCGTCGTCGAAATGCTGGTGCAGCCGCTCGTACAGCGCGTCGGACACCGACTCGTGCGAGGGCAGCTCGGTGAGTTCCTCGGCGAAGGCCAAGGCGGCCTGCTCGGCCTCGCTGTACAGCTTGGTCTCGCGCCAGGCGGGCAGCAGGTACAGGCGCTGCTCGGTCTCGCCGGCGGCGCGGGCGTCCTTGCTGTGCATGTCCAGGCAGAACGCGCAGCCGTTGATCTGCGAGCAGCGCATCAGGATCAAGTCGGCCAGCTTCGCATCGAGGTGGCCGCGTGCGCGGATCTCCTCGCCGAGCTTGATCAGCGGCTGCATGGTGGCGTAGTGGCGCTGGATGGAAATGCGGGTCATGGGGTGACTCCTTCGGTAGTGGGTAATGACGACCGGATCGGGCCGCTCAATGCAAGGACGCGCCGGCCTGCGGATTCGTGACCGTCGCCGCCAGGCGCGCGAGCTTGCCCGGATGGCGCAGCGCGTGGATGGCAGTGATGTGCTCGCCGTCGCCCTCGATCCAGATCGCGGTGGTCAGCGTGTCGCCGGCCCAGGCCAGCAGCGCCGGCGCGCCGTTGAGCGTGCGCAGGCTGTAGCGCAGCGGCTGCAGGCGCGTGTTGTGGGCGATCTGCAGGTACAGCCGCGCCAGTCGTTCGGCGCCGTGCAGCGGGTGCAAGGTGGCGGCGACCACGCCGCCGCCGTCCGAGATGTGGATCGCGTCCTCGGCGAACAGCGCCTGCAGCGATTCCAGCGTGGGTTGTTCCATGGCTGTCACGAAGCGCTGCAGCAGGCGCTGCTGGGCGCGTGCATCGACGCTGTAGCGCGGACGGTCCTCGCGCAGCCGCGCCCGGGCGCGGTGCACGCGCTGGCGACAGGCGTTCTCGTTGATGCCGAGGATGGCGGCCGCCTCGGCATGGCTGTAGTCGAACACCTCGTTGAGCAGGAAGGCGGCGCGCTCCTCCGGGCCCAGCCGTTCCAGCAGGGTAAGGAAGGAGAGCGTGAGGCTCTGGTCGCGCTCCAGCAGGGCTTCGGGCGTCTCGGCACCGGTGTTTGCGGCCGGTGCGGTTTCTTCCACCAGTGGCTCGGGCAGCCATGGGCCGGGATAGTGTTCGCGCTCGGTCTTGGCGCGGCGCAGCTTGTCCAGCGCGATGCGGGTGGTCACGGTGACCAGCCACGCCTCCGGGTCGTCCAGCGCGGCGGTGTCCTGCGCGTGCCAGCGCAGCCAGGCGTCGTGCAACACGTCTTCGGCGTCGGCGGGCGTGCCGAGCATGCGGTAGGCCAGCCCGAACAGTCGTTGGCGGTGTTGCTGGAACAGGGCGGTTTGCGGATCCATGGCGGTTTCCTCGAAGGGATCACAGCAAGGACGCGCGGGCGGGCCTTGGCGTTACCGCGTCAGCGGACGAACGGCCACGGCGCGCAGACGATCAGCCATGCCAGCACCAGCATGCCCAGGTATTTCAGCGCGCGGAACAGCTTCGGGTGCTTCTTCTTGAACGCGCGGTTGCGCTCGCGGTTGCGCTGGTTGAGCGCGAACACGCGGTTGACGAAGCCGGTCTTTTCTTCCGGCGACTCGGTGTTCGGCGAGGCGGTGATCTTGCCCATGAACGCTCCCACGCGATGGTTGATCGCGCTCATCCAGCGCGTGCGCAGCGGGCGTTCCACATCGGCGAACAGGATCACCCGGGTCTGGTCGGTCTTGTTCTCCACCCAGTGCACGTAGGTTTCGTCGAATACCACGTCCTTGCCGTCGCCCCAGGCGTGCTCCTCGCCGTCGACGAAGATGCGGCAGTCGCGCGAGTTCGGCGTGATCAGGCCGAGGTGGTAGCGCAGCGAGCCCGCGAACGGGTCGCGGTGCGGATTGAGCCGGCTGTTCGGCGCCAGCGTGGCGAACATCGCCGCCTTGATGCTGGGGATGGATTTCAGCAGCGCCACCGTCTTCGGACACAGCGCCTCGGCCGAGGCCAACGGTTCGCCGTACCACTTCAGGTAGAAACGCTTCCAGCCCTGCTTGAAGAAGCTGTTGAAGCTGGCGTCGGCGCCGTTCTGCGCGGCGCGGATATGCCCTTCGTCGAACAGCGACAGCGCCTCCTCGCGGATGGTCTGCCAGTTCGCCTGCAGCAGGTCCAGCTGCGGGAAGCCGCGGCGGTCGAGGATAGGTCGCGCCGGCACCGCGGAGAACGCGTACATCAGCAGGTTGTACGGCGCGAAGATCGCGGAGTGATCCACCAGCTGGCGGTCGAAGCGCAGCCGCGCGCGCCCGCGCAGGTGCACCAGCAGCACGCACAGCGCGAACAGCAGGATCAGGATCAACAGGACGAGGCGCGGGGTCATCGGTTCAGGCGGCAGGGCAAAGCGTCATTCTACTGCGCTAGCCGTGAATGAGCCGGGTGTCGGTTTAGTGCGACAACACGCGCAGTGGCGCGCCGCCGGGCTGGTAGCCCCGCGTCAGCGCGCGCTGCACGTAGGCCACGGCGCGCCGCACGGCGCCACGGGGCGATTGCCCCTTGGCCAGTTCGGCGGCGATCGCCGAGGCCAGCGTGCAGCCGGTGCCGTGGGCCTCCAGCTTCAGCCGCGGGTGACGCAGTTCCAGCACGCCGCGATCGTCGAAGAAGCGGTCCACCACCTCGCGGCCGCTGCCGTGACCGCCCTTGAGCAGCACGGCCTTGGCACCCAGTTCACGCAGCTCGTTGCCGGCGCGGGCGCAGTCCTTCGCGTTGCGGATCGGATAGCCCAGCAGCGCCTCGGCTTCGGGCAGGTTGGGCGTGAGCACGTCGGCCAACGGGATCAGTTCGTCCACCAGCACCGTGATCGCGCCCTCGTCGAGCAGGCGCGCGCCGCTGGTGGCGATCATCACCGGATCGACCACCAGCCACGCCGGTTTGCGTGCCGCCATTTCGCGCGCCACCAGCCGCACGATCGCCGCGCTGCCCAGCATGCCGGTCTTCACCGCGCCGATCGGGAAGTCGTCGAACACCGCGGCGATCTGGCTGCGGATGTGCGCCAGCGGCACTGGGTGCACCGCGGTCACCCCGCGCGTGTTCTGCGAGGTGATCGCGGCAATCGCCGACAAGCCGTGCACGCCACGCGCGTGGATGGTCTTCAGGTCGGCCTGGATACCCGCGCCTCCGCCGGAATCGGAGCCGGCGATGGTGAGGGCGATGGGTGGTGCGTTTCTCACAATGCCTCGGATGCGAAATCCGCCAGCCGCGAGCGCTCGCCGCGCCGCAGGGTGACGTGCGCCGAATGCTCCCATTGCTTGAAGCGGTCGACCGCGTAGGTGAGGCCGGAGGTGGTTTCGGTGAGGTAGGGCGTGTCGATCTGCTCCACGTTGCCGAGGCACACGATCTTGGTGCCGGGGCCGGCGCGGGTGATCAGGGTCTTCATCTGCTTGGGCGTGAGGTTCTGCGCCTCGTCGATGATGAGGTAGCGCGACAGGAAGGTGCGTCCGCGCATGAAGTTCAGCGAGCGGATCTTGATGCGCGAGGCGAGCAGGTCGTTCGTCGCCTGGCGGCCCCAGCTGCCGCCTTCCTCGGGATTGGCGAGCACTTCGAGGTTGTCGGTGAGCGCGCCCATCCACGGCGTCATCTTCTCCTCCTCGGTGCCGGGCAGGAAGCCGATGTCCTCGCCGACCGAGACCGTGGCGCGGGTCATGATGATCTCGCGGTAACGCTGCTGGTCCATCACCTGCGCGAGGCCCGCGGCGAGCGCGAGCAGGGTCTTGCCGGTGCCGGCGGTGCCGAGCAAGGTGACGAAATCCACGTCCGGGTCCATCAGTGCGTTGAGCGCGAAGTTCTGCTCGCGGTTGCGCGCGGCGATGCCCCAGACGTGGTGGTTCGCATGGCTGTGGTCGTCCATCAGCGCGAACGTGGCCTTGTCTTCCTCGATCTTGAGCACGCGCAGTTCCACGCCACCCTCGCCGGGCAGGTAGAGGCATTCGTTGGGGTACCAGTCCTCGTCCTCGTGGCGGTCGAGCTTGTAGTAGGTGCGGCCGCGCTCGTTCCACGACTGCACTTCGGGGTGCCTGTCCCAGAAGTCCTCGGGCAGCGCGGCCGAGCCGGTGTAGAGCAGGGCGAAGTCGTCCAGCGCGCGGTCGTTCTCGTAATCCTCCGCATCGATGCCGTAGATCTTGGCCTTGATGCGCAGGTTGATGTCCTTGCTGACCAGGATCACCGCGCGGTCGGGGTTCTGGTCGCGCAGCTCGATCACCGCGGCGAGGATCAGGTTGTCCGCCTTGCCGTGGTTCGCGCTGGTGCGCTGCTGGAAGTACAGCCGACCCACCGCGCCGCCGCGCTTGAGCTTGATGCCCTGCGGGCTGGCCAGCTCCAGGCCGTTCGAGATGCCGTGACCGTTGCCGCGCACGATCAGCTCGTTGAGGAAACGGCTGACTTGGCGGCCATTGCGCGAGACTTCCGAGGCGCCTTTCTTCTTCTCGTCCAGTTCCTCCAGCACCGTCATCGGGATGAACACGTCGTGTTCCTCGAAGCGGAACAGCGACGTCGGGTCGTGCAGCAGCACATTGGTATCGAGGGCGTAGATGCGCTTGCTTCCGGTCATGCGGCTGGAACCTCGTGAGTGGAGATGCAACGGGACCGCGGCATGCGGGATGCCGCGGCGACTGCGACGAAAAGGGCGGCGGTCACTTGGCGGGGATGGCGTCGAGCACGGCTTGGGCGTGGCCCGGCACCTTCACGCCGCGCCACTCGGCGGCGAGCTTCCCATCCGGGGCGATCAGGAAGGTGCTGCGCACCACGCCCATGTGGCGCTTGCCGTAGAGCACCTTCTCGTGGATCACGTCGAAGGCGCGGCACCAGGTCTCGTCCGGGTCGGACAGCAGCGGGAACGGCAGTTCCTGCCTGGCGGCGAAGTTGGCGTGGGATTTCGCCGAATCGCGCGAGACGCCGACGATCTCGGCGTGGCGCTTCCTGAACTTCGGGTAGAGGTCGCGGAAGTCCTTCGCCTCGTTGGTACAGCCGGGGGTGGCGTCCTTGGGGTAGAAATACAGCACTACCCATTGGCCCTTGAGGTCGGCGAGCTTGAGCGTGCTGCCGTCGCCGGTGGTGCCGCTGAGGGCGGGGGCCTTCTTTCCGAGGTCTGGCATGGTCTCTCCGGAAACCCGACGGGGTTTCGCCTGTGTTCGGACAGAGACTAGCGCGATGAATGTTACGGATGACAGCCTTGTCAGACCGTCATGGGCGGAGCATCCTAGAACTTCACCGGATCCATGATCGCGTCCAGGTTCAGGCCGTCGCACAGCTCCAGGAAATCGTCGCGCAAGGCGGCGATGTGGATGTCGGCAGGAATGCCGATCGTGAACTGCGCCTGGAACATCTCCGCGCCGGTCTGCATCGCGTGGTAACGGGTGGAATGCAGCTGCTCCACGCTGATGCCCTGCTGGCTGAAGAACTCCACGATACGCACCACGATGCCGGGGCGGTCCGCGGAGATGATCTCGACCATGTAGGGCAGCAGGTGCGAATTCGGCTCGCGCGGCGCCGTGCGATAGTGGCTGAGCCGCAGGTTCTCGTCGCGCGCCAGCTTGTTCAGCGCCGTCTCCAGCTTGGCCAGCGCGTCCCAGGCGCCGTTCGCCAGCAGCATCATCGATACCTCGTTGCCGATCGTGGCCACGCGCGATTCGGCCAGGCTGCAGCCGGCGTCGGCGATGCGGCGGGTCAGCGCGGTGAGCGGTGAGTGGGTGGCGGAGGTCAGCGCGTGGATCAGCAACTGGTTGTCGCTGCCCGAACGGGCGGAGGGCGTCGGTTTCAATGGGATGGCCTGTGCCGGATCCCGCGCGGCGCGGGAATCGCGCCGGCCAGCTTACTTGCCGCTCCGGCAAGGCCGCAAGTAACATGGCCGGTCTGAATCTGCAGCGGAACCGAGCCTTGGATATTCGCGGAAGCATCTGCGCGCTGGCGACGCCGTTCGCGCCCGATGGCACGCTCGACCTGCCGGCGTTCGCGCGCCTGCTCGACCATCAGCTCGCCGGCGGCACGCAGGCGCTGGTGGTGGCCGGCTCCACCGGCGAGGCGCACATGCTAGAGCACGACGAGTTCGACCGCCTGCTCGCGTTCGCGGTGGAGCACGTCGCCGGCCGCGTGCCGGTGATCGCCGGCACCGGCGAGGCGGGCACCGCGAAGACCGTGGCGGCGACGCGTCGCGCCAAGGCGCTGGGTGCCGATGCCGCGCTGGTGGTGACGCCGTACTACGTGCGCCCCACCCAGGAAGGCATGCGCCGGCACTTCCTCGAAGTGGCCGAGCACGGCGGCCTGCCGCTGGTGTTGTACAACGTGCCCAGCCGCACCGCCTGCGATCTGCTGCCGGAGACGGTGGCGCAGCTCGCCGGGCATCCGGCCATCGTCGGCATCAAGGAGGCGCGCGCCGACGCCGAACGCATCGCCGCGCTCGCGGAACTTGCGCGCCCGGATTTCGTCTATCTCTCCGGCGACGACGGCACCGCCGGGCAGGCGATGCTGGCCGGTGCGGCCGGTACCGTGTCGGTGGTGGCGAACCTGGTGCCCAAGGCGTTCCGCGCGCTGTGCGACGCGGCCACCGGCGGCGACCGCGCCGCCACCGCGCGTTGCGGGGATGCCCTGGCGCCGCTGCTGCAAGCGTTGAACTGCGCACCGAACCCGATCGCGGTGAAGGCCGGCCTGCCGGAGCTGGGGCTGGGTTCAGCGCTGCCGCGGCTGCCGCTGGTGGAACTCGCCGAGGGGCCGGATCGCGCCCGTTTGCGCGAGGCGCTGTCCAGTCTGGCATCCTTGGCGCATGCCGCCTGACTGAATTCGATCCTGGCTGTGCCGTAACCGACCTTTCCACGGAATCCCTTGCATGAAGAAATCCTCGCTCCTCGTGACCCTGCCGGCGCTGGCCTTCGCGGGCCTGCTGCTCTCCGGTTGCGGCATGTTCCGCTCCACGAAGGCGTGGGAAACCGCCAAGCAGGAGTCCCCGCTGGAAATCCCGCCGGGCCTGGACACTCCGCCGGCGAATGCCGCGCTGGTGATTCCGCCGCCGGGCTCGAACCAGCCGCAGGCCGCGCCCGTGCCCAGCGCGATCTCCGACGCCTTCGTGGTGTCCGATACCGTCGACGGCACCTACCAGAAGGTGGGCCAGTTCCTGGCCGGTGGCGGCGCGGGCCAGGTGACCGGCCATGACGACAGCGCGCACAGCTATGCGGTGAACGTGGTGGGCGGCATGGCGCCGGCGCAAAAGCGGGGCTTCTTCGGCCGCATGTTCCATCACGGCAAGAGCAAGGCCAGCTCCGACACGGCCACGCATGCGGTGCAGGTCACCGTGAACCCCAGCGGCAGCAGCGCCAGCGAAGTGCGCGTGCAGGGTGACGAGGGTGCGGTCGCCAAGCTGATCGATGCGCTGAAGAAGGGCATGGGCAGCTGATTCCACCGCCATTCCCGCCCATGAAAAATGCCGCCCGATGGGCGGCATTTTTCGTTGCGATGCCTTGAAGGGGCGGCTTGCGGCGTTCTGCCGTCCCCCGATTCCGACCCTCAGCGCTCCAGCAGCTTGAGCTTGTCGGGCTTGCCTTCCCAATCCTTCGCATCGGCGAGGCCGTCCTTGCGCTCGGTGATCACCGGCCACGCCTTCGCCAGTTCGGCGTTCAACGCCACGTAACCCTCCTGGCCGGCGGGCACGTCGTCTTCCGGGTAGATCGCGTTGATCGGGCATTCCGGCTCGCACAGCGTGCAGTCGATGCATTCGTCCGGATCGATCACCAGGAAGTTCGGGCCTTCGTGGAAGGCATCGACCGGGCAGACTTCCACGCAGTCGGTGTACTTGCACTTGATGCAGTTGTCGGTGACGACAAAGGTCATGGGGCGGGGCTCTAGCGTTGTGGCGTTGGCAAGTATGACTGCAACGCGCGCCGGGTGAGAAGTCGCCGATGGCAGTGCCGGCCGCTACCCGGGCATGGCCGATGCGTCCACGTGCACAGGCTGGAGGGCGGTTGCCGTGGTTGTCGCTGCAAAAGCATTGGCACTGCGCAAAAGCAACTGGCACGACCGTTTGATCGTGCCGGTTGTTCCTGAGGAGTGCGGCCATCGATGGCCGCGGTTGGCGCTTGGGCAAGGCGAGTGCTTGAAGCTTGTCGCATTGCCGCGCCGAGCAGCGATTCCGGACGAATCGCATAGATAATGGCGCTCCCAACGAGGTTCGAACTCGTGTTCCCGCCTTGAGAGGGCGGTGTCCTGGGCCACTAGACGATGGGAGCGGATTGACGCGGAGCGCGGTAGTATAGCGGAAATGTTTCGCCCGGCAATGCCCCGGCGAAGGCAGGTAAGATGAGCGGCTGCAGGCCGTTGCGCCGCCGCCTTGGCTGCGTGCCGGACCCGATACCCGCAAGGACTCCACACGCTTGAATTCCGAAGCCAGGAACGACGCCAGGCCCGCGCTGCGCATCATCCCGCGCGAGCAGCACACGATTTCCCGCAAGAACATCAGCAAGGCCGCACTGCGCGTGCTGTACCGCCTCAACGAGGCTGGCTACGACGCGTTCCTGGTCGGCGGTGCCGTGCGCGACCTGCTGCTGGGCGGTCGGCCCAAGGATTTCGACGTGGCCACCAGCGCCACGCCGGACGAGGTGAAGAAGCTGTTCCGCAACTGCCGGCTGATCGGCCGCCGCTTCCGGCTGGCGCACGTGGTGTTCGGGCCGGAGATCATCGAGGTGGCCACCTTCCGCGGTACCGGCGAGGAGGAGGGCGCGGAGGGCGAGCGCCATATCGTCGACGGCCGCATCGTGCGCGACAACGTGTGGGGCTCGATCGAGGAGGACGCGCTGCGCCGCGACTTCCGCGTCAACGCGATGTACTACGACATCAGCGACTTTTCGGTGCGCGATTACGTGGGCGGCATGCAGGATCTGCAGGACCGCGTACTGCGCCTGATCGGCGACCCGGACACGCGTTACCACGAGGATCCGGTGCGGATGCTGCGCGCGGCGCGACTGGCCGCCAAGCTCGGTTTCAGCATCGATGCGCCTGCGGCTGCGCCGTTCGAGGAGCTGGGGCCGCTGCTGGCCGAGGCAGCGCCGGCGCGGCTGTTCGACGAATCGCTGAAGATGTTCCTCGCCGGGCACGGGCTGAAGAGCTTCCGCATGCTTGAACAGTGCGGCCTGCTGAAGTTCCTGTTCCCGGCCACCGCCCGTGCGCTGAAGCGTGGCGACGAGGCGTTGCGCGCGCTGGTCGAGCAGGGCCTGGAGAACACCGACGCGCGCGTCGCCGAGGGCAAGTCGGTGACGCCGGCGTTCCTGTTCGCGGTGCTGCTGTGGGGCGAGGTGCGCGACCTGGCGCAACAGCAGATCGCCCGCGGCAAGGACGCCACCGAAGCCTGGGCGCGCGCCGCGCTGCAGGTGGTGGGCGAGCAGTGCCAGCGCGTGGCGATCCCCCGCCGTTTCACCTTTACCATGGAGGAGATCTGGTCGCTGCAGCCGCGCTTCGAGCAGATCCAGCGCAAGAAGGTGCTGCGCCTGCTGGCGCATCCGCGCTTCCGCGCCGCATTCGATTTCCTGCTGCTGCGTGCGCACGAATCGCCGGCGATCCGCGAGCTGGGCCTGTGGTGGGACCACGCGCAACAACTGCCGCACGAGACGCTGGCGGCGGCGCTGCCGGCACACGGCGGCGGCAGCGAACCCGAGGCGGCCGCACCGACTGCCGGCCCGACGCGCAAGCGGCGCCGGCGCAAGCCTGCGACGAAATCGAAACCGGCGTGACCGCAGCCTACGTCGCGCTGGGCGGCAACCTGGGCGATCCGCGGCGGCAGTTGCTGGAGGCCATGGATGCGCTGGCGCATCTGCCCGGCACGCGCGTGCTGCGCCGCTCGCGCCTGTACCGCACGCCGCCCTGGGGCGTGCTGGAGCAGCCGCCGTTCCTCAATGCCGCGGTACTGCTGGATACCGACCTCGCGCCACAGGCGCTGCTGGATGCGCTGCTGGCGATCGAGCAGCGCGCCGGCCGCGTGCGTGCCGAGCGCAACGGCCCGCGCACGCTGGATCTCGACCTGCTGCACATGGACGACGTGCAACTCGACGACGAGCGGCTGACCCTGCCGCATCCGCGCATCGCCGAGCGCGCCTTCGTGCTGCTGCCGCTCAACGACATTGCGCCGGACCTGCGGCTGCCGGGGCAGGGCCGCGTGGCCGACCTGCTCGCCGCGGCGGATACGCAGGGCTGCGAATGCCTGATCGAAGACCGGCTGGCCGAATGATGCGGTGCAGCGGATAATCGGCCGATCCCTCGCCTTCGAGACGACGCCGTGTACGTGGACCCCGCCAACATGCCCGCCCGCAAACCGGTCACCGTGCCCGGCCTGCACGCGATGAAGGCCGAAGGCCGCCGCATCGTGATGCTCACCGCCTACGACTACAGCCTCGCCGCGCAACTGGAACTGGCCGGCATCGACGTGGCCTTGGTCGGCGACTCGCTGGGCATGGTGGTGCAGGGCCACAAGAGCACTCTGCCGGTGACGCTGGACCACATGGTCTACCACACGCAGGCGGTGGCGCGCGGGCTGTCGGCCACGCTGCTGGTCGCCGACCTGCCGTTCATGGCCGACCGCGACCTGCCGCACGTGCTGGAGGCCGGCGCGCGGCTGGTGGGCGAGGCGGGCGCGGCGATGGTGAAGATCGAGGGCGCCGCGCCGCACATCCTCGACGCGATCGCCGCGCTGGTGGCGCGCGCGATCCCGGTCTGCGCCCACCTGGGCCTCACGCCGCAGTCGGTGCACAAGTTCGGCGGCTTCCGCATCCAGGGCCGCGAGCAGGAGACGGCCGACCGCATCCTGGCCGAGGCGCAGTCGGTGCAGGCCGCAGGCGCCGATCTGCTGGTGCTGGAAGGCGTGCCCAGCGCACTTGGCGAGCGGGTGACCAAGGCGCTGAAGATCCCGGTGATCGGCATCGGCGCGGGCCCGCACTGCGACGGCCAGGTGCTGGTGATCCACGACATGCTGGGCATCACGCCCGGCAAGCGGCCCAAGTTCAGCAAGGATTTCCTCGCCGGCCGCGATGCTGTGGCGGCGGCGATCGCGGCCTATGCGGCGGACGTGCGCAGCGGGGCGTTCCCCGCGCCCGAACACTGCTTCAACTAGACAACGGCGACCTTATGCAAACCGTGCAAGACCTTCCGGCCCTGCGCGCCGCGATCCGCAGCTGGCGGAGCCAGGGCCAGACCGTGGGGCTGGTGCCGACCATGGGCAACCTGCATGCGGGGCATTACTCGCTGCTGAAGTTGGCGCGCGCACGGGCCGATCGCGTGGTGGCCAGCGTGTTCGTGAACCCCACCCAGTTCGGCCCGAACGAGGATTTCGCGCGCTACCCGCGCACCCTGGCGCAGGACCAGGCCGGCCTGGCCGAGAACGAATGCGACCTGCTGTTCGCGCCCGAGGTGGCGACGATGTATCCGTTCGGCGCCGAGCAGGGCGCGAGCATCCACGTGCCGGGGATCACCGACACGCTGGAAGGTGCGCATCGCCCCGGTCATTTCGACGGCGTGGCCACCGTGGTGTGCAAGCTGTTCAACATGGTGCAGCCGGATCTGGCGGTGTTCGGCCAGAAGGATTTCCAGCAGCTCAAGGTGATCGAGCACATGGTTGGCGACCTGGCGCTGCCGGTGAAGGTGATCGGCGCGCCCACCCTGCGCGCCGACGACGGGCTGGCGCTCAGCTCGCGCAACCAGTACCTGTCGGCGGAAGAGCGCGCGCTGGCGCCGCAGATCCACGCCACGCTGGCGCAGATGCGCGAGCTGGTCGGCAAGGGCCATGCGCGGCGCATCGTGGAGGAGGCGGCGCAATCGAAGCTGGAGCGCGCGGGTTTCGCGCCCGACTACGTGGCGATCCGCCGTGCGGAGGACCTGTCCGAGCCGGCCGACGGCGAGGGCGAAGGACTGGTGGCGCTGATTGCCGCGCGATTGGGCACGACACGATTGATCGACAACTTGCAGTTCGACTGAAGCGCCCGCATTTCCACGCTGAACGGCCGATGTTGCGGTGCAATGTCGGCAGTTCGATAATGCGCAGCCACGCGGGCCGTTCCCGCAGGAACCCGAAGTCATGCAACTGAACATGTTCAAGGCGAAGATCCACCGCGCCACCGTCAGCCACGCCGAGCTGCATTACGAGGGCTCGATCGCGATCGACGGCAACCTGCTGGATGCCGCGGGCATCCGCGAGTACGAGCAGATCCATGCCTGGGACATCAACAACGGCGAGCGCTTCGTCACCTACGCGCTGCGTGCCGAGGAAGGCTCGGGCATCATCTCGGTGAATGGCAGCGCCGCGCGCAGCGTGGAAGTGGGCGACCTCATCATCATCGCCGCGTTCGCCCAGCTCGACGAGAAGGAGCTGGCGCAGTTCCAGCCCACCTGCGTCTACGTGGACGCGAACAATCGCATCACCCACACCAACCGCTCGATCCCGAAGCAGATGGCGGCCGCCTGAGCCTGCTGATGTAGGAGCGCATCCTGTGCGCGAATGCTCTTGGTTTCAATCAGGCGCCAGGGCATTCGCGCACAGGGTGCGCTCCTACAGGTGGATCAGAACGCCGGCAGCACCGCGCCCTTGTACTTCTGCTCGATGTAGGCTTTGATCGCGGGGCTGGTCAGCGCCTGCACCAGCTTCTGCACGCGCGGGTCATGCTCGTTGTCGGGGCGGCCCACCAGGTAGTTCACGTAGGGCGAGTCCTTGCTCTCGATCAGCAGCGCGTCCTTGACCGGATTCAGGCCGGCCGCCAGCGCGTAGTTGGTGTTGATAAGCGCCAGGTCCACCTCGTCCAGCGTGCGCGGCAGCATCGCCGCCTCCAGTTCCTTGAACTTCAGCTGCTTCGGGTTCGCCGTGATGTCCTTGGGCGTGGCCAGCGCGTTGGCGGGATCCTTCAGCGTGATCAAACCGTGCTTCGCGAGCAGCAGCAGGGCGCGGCCCTCGTTGCTGGGGTCGTTCGGCAGCGCCACGGTGGCGCCCACGGGCAGCTGGTCGATGTTCGTGTATTTGCGCGAGTAGGCGCCGAACGGCTCGATGTGCACGCCCGTGATCGGCACCAGGTGGGTGCCGTGCTCGCGGTTGAACGCATCGAGGTAGGGCCCGGTCTGGAAATAGTTCAGGTCGATGTGCTTCTCGACCACCTGCGTGTTCGGCTGCACGTAGTCGGCGAACACCTTGATCTCCAGCTTCACCCCTTCCTTGGCCAGGATGGGCTGCACCTGCTTGAGGATCTCCGCGTGCGGCACCGCGGTGGCGGCCACGGTGAGCGTGTTCGCGTCCTCCTTCGGCGCGGAGCAGCCGGCGAGCAGCACGGCAAAGGCCGCGGCGCCCAGCAGTCGCTTCACGAGGGCTTGCGGGCGATGCCGACGAGCAGCAGCAGGGCGAGGATGGCGGAGATCGCGGGGAGCAGCAGCATCGGTCATGACGGGTTCCAGGGGGAGTTCCAGACTAGACGTCCAAATCTTGGCGGGGAAATAACCGGATCAGTGGCGCTTATAACGCGCCACGATGCGGTCGCCGATCATCTGCAGCAACTGCACCAGCACCACCAGCAGCACCACGGTCACGACCATGTAGTCGGACTTGTAGCTGAGGTAGCCGTAGCGGTAGGCGAGGTCGCCGAGGCCGCCCGAGCCGATCGCGCCGCCCATCGCGGTATAGCCCACCAGGGCGATCGCGGTCACCGTGATGCCGGCGGCGATCCCGGCGCGGGCCTCGGGCAGCAGCACGTGGCGCACGATCTGCCAGGTGCTGGCGCCCATCGCCTGGGCCGCCTCGATCACGCCCTGTTGCACCTCGCGCAGCGCGGTTTCCACCAGCCGTGCGAAGAACGGCGCGGCGCCGATCACCAGCGGCGGGATCGCGCCGCGCACGCCGAGCTTGGTGCCCACCAGCACGTAGGTGACCGGCATCAGCACGATCATCAGGATGATGAACGGCACCGAGCGCAGCACGTTCACCACCAGCGAGGCGACACCGTACAACTTCGGCATCGCGCGCAGCTGGCCGCGGCCGGTGAGGTAGAGCAGCACGCCCAGCGGCAGGCCGATGGCCACGGTGAGCGCCAGCGCGCCGCCCAGCATCAACAGAGTGTCGACGCAGGCGCGGCCCAGTTCGCCCCAGTCGTCGATGTTCGGGAACAGGGAGTGCAACGGGTTCATCGGGACAGCTCCTCGATCTCGATACCGGCCTCGCGCAGCGCGGCCAGGGCGGCGTCGGTGTTTGCGCCTTCCAGCGTCAGGGTGAGCTGGCCGTAGGGCAGCTCCTTGATGCGGTCGATGCGGCCGGCGAGCAGGTTGAAATCCACGCCGCTCTCGCGCATCACCCGGCTCAGCACCGGACTCAGCGTGGTGGCGCCGCGGAAGGTGAGGCGCAGCACGCGGCCGGCCACGATCGGTGCCTGCGTGCTGGCGGCTTCCTCCGGCAGCGCCTCGTTGACGAAGCGCCGCGTGGTGGCGTGCCGCGGGTGCAGGAACACGTCGGCCACCGTGCCGTTTTCCACGATGCGGCCGGCATCGAGCACCGCCACGCGGTCGCAGATGCGGCGCACCACGTCCATCTCGTGGGTGATCAGCACGATGGTGAGCTTGAGTTCGCGATTGATCGCGGCGAGCAGATCGAGCACGGACGCCGTGGTCTGCGGGTCGAGCGCGCTGGTGGCCTCGTCGCACAGCAGGATCTCCGGGCGGTTCGCCAGCGCGCGGGCGATGCCCACGCGCTGCTTCTGGCCGCCGGAGAGCTGCGCGGGGTACTTGTTCGCGTGCTCGGTCAGGCCCACGCGCTCCAGCAGCTCGTCCACGCGGGCACGGATTTTCGCTGCGTCGCGCTCGCCGGCGAGGCGCAGCGGGAACGCGACATTGTCCGCCACCGTCTGCGAGGCGAGCAGGTTGAAGTGCTGGAAGATCATGCCGATGCGCCGCCGCTGCGCGCGCAGCGCCGGCTCGTCCAGCGCGGTCATCTCGGTGTCGCTGATCAGGATGCGCCCGCCGCTGGGGCGCTCCAGCAGGTTGATCAGCCGGATCAGGGTGGACTTGCCGGCGCCGGAATGGCCGATGATGCCGAACACCTCGCCATCCAGGATGTCGAGGCTGAACGGCTGCAGCGCGGGGATGTCCTTGCCGTCCACGCGGTAGGACTTGTGCACGTCGAGAAAGCGGATCACGGCGGTTCGAGCGGGGGCGGGCGAGTATTCTAGCGGTTCACGGACTTCCATACGGCCATACCGGAGTTTTCGCCATGAGCAGCGTCCACGACTTCAGCGCACGTGACATCGACGGCAACGAACGCTCGTTGTCGGAATGGCGAGGCAAGACCTTGCTGATCGTCAACGTGGCCTCGAAATGCGGCTTCACGCCGCAATACGCCGGCCTGGAAAAGCTGTGGCGGGACGACCGCGACCGTGGCCTGGTGGTGCTGGGTTTCCCCTGCGACCAGTTCGGCCACCAGGAGCCGGGCGACGAGACGGCGATCCGCGAGTTCTGCGACACCAGCTACGGCGTCACCTTCCCGCTGTTCGCGAAGATCGAGGTGAACGGCGAGCATGCGCACCCGCTGTACCAGTGGCTGAAGCACGAGGGCAAGGGCATCCTCGGCAGCGAGGCGATCAAGTGGAACTTCACCAAGTTCCTGGTCGACGGCCATGGACAGGTGGTGAAGCGCTACGCGCCCACCGACACCCCGGAGAAGATCGGCAGGGAGCTGGATCGCCTGCTGGCGGACTGAACGGCCTTGACCGCACGGGGTGCGCTCCCGCGGATGATTCATTCGCCGCCGTGATATCCGGCCAGCAGCTCGACGATGGCGTCGATGTCGCGGTTTGCGCGTGGATCGTCAGGGCCGCGCTGGTAGTTGTTGAGCAGGATCGCGAAGGCCAGTTGCCTGCCGCCCGCCGTGGTGACGTAGCCGGCGAGGTTGTGCACATGGGTCATGCTGCCGGTCTTGGCCTGCACCTTGTCGGTGGCCGGGCCGTCGCGCAGGCGCCATTCCAGAGTGCCGTCCACACCGGCCACCGGCAGCATGCGGCGCAGCGTCGCCGCGTATGGCTGTGCGGCGAGGTATTGCAGCAGCTGCACCATCGCCCCGGGCGTGGCCAGATTGCCGCGCGATAGCCCGCTGCCTTCCTCCAGCAGCACCGACGATGGTGGGATGCCGATGCGTTCCAGCAGCGCCTGCAGCGCGCGCAGTCCCCAGGCTTCGCTGCTGAGGAAGGCGGTGGGGGCGTCGGGCTGGCTCGCCGCCGCGGCCTGCGCGCTGACGCCGTCGATCTGCAACAGGTTCTGCAGGTACAGGTTCTGCGAGCGCTTGAGGCCCTGGGCAAGGATCTCGCTCACCGGCGGCGACAGCACTTCGGCCAGCACCTGCGCGTTCGCGCGCAGCGCATCGTCGCGTTCCGGCCAGTGCAGCACGTGCAGCGCGCCTTTCAGCCGCACGCCGTGGCGCGCCAGCGCCGCGCGCAACTCTTCGCTGGCTTGCCGCGCGGGGTCGGGAATCGCCAGCCGGTAGCTGCGTGGCGGTATGCCGGCGGCGACGCTGCCGAACGCATGCAGCAGCGGATCGCCCGGTGCGCGGTAGAGGTTGATGTCGTCCGGAGTGTGTGCAGGCGTGGTGGTCAGCGTGTTCGCCAGCGGTGGCGTTGCCACGTCGGGCGTGAAGCCCAGTTGCGGCGGCTGGCCGGTGACGGTGGCGGGTGTCAGCGTCAGTGCCACGGTGTTCTCGTGCACGCTCAGCGCGGAAGCGGGCGCGGCGAACCAGCCCAGCAGGTCGCTGGCCTCCCAGCCGTTGCCGAGCGGCGGGCCGGAAAAATACGTGGTGTCGGCAATCAGGTCGCCGCGTACCTCGCGGATGCCATGCGCGGCCAGTTGCGCGGCCAGATCATCCGCCCAATCGGGATTCGCGCCGGGCGTGCCTAGCGTGGGGTCGCCCATGCCATACAGCAGCAGCGGGCCATCCAGCCGACCGTGGCGGATCGGTGCGGCCGAGAGCAGGCGCGTGGGAATCCGGTAGTCGGGAGCCAGCGTGGCCAGGCTCAGCGCCGCGGTGAACAGCTTGGCGGTGGAGGCGGGCTGGAACAGCTTGCCGGCCTGGTGCGCATACAGCGTGCGGCCACTGTCCAGCGCCATCACGGCGATGCCCCAGTCGGCGGCGGCGTAGCGCGGCTGGCGGATGATCGCATCGATCTGCGCGGTCAGCGCAGTTCGATCAGGCGGTGCACCGGATATCGGTGCAGTGGCTGCCATCGACAGGTCGGCGACCAGCAGAAGGCACAGCAGCAGGACGATTCGGGTTGCGATCCGTTTCATCCGCCGAGTATCGCGCAGACGCGGGCCGCTTTCGGCGGCCAAGCCGGGTGATCTGTTAAACTTGCCTGTTCCTGCCGGTGCGATGCCGGTGCTCTTCCCGTTATCGGAACCCGTCATGCAGATTGCCGCCAACGCCGCCGTTGCCTTCCACTACACCCTCACCGACGACGACGGCCAGGTCGTCGACAGCTCCGCCGGTCGCGAGCCGCTGGCCTACCTGCACGGCCAAGGCCACATCGTGCCGGGTCTGGAGAAGCAGATGGAAGGCCGCAAGGCCGGCGACAAGTTCGACGCCCACGTGGCGGCGGAGGAAGGCTACGGCGTGCGTCACGAGGAACTGGTGCAGGAAGTGCCGCGCGAGGCGTTCCAGGGCGTGGCGGACATCCAGCCCGGCATGCAGTTCCAGGGCCACGGTCCGCAGGGCGTGATCAACGTCACCGTGACCAGGGTCGAGGACGACAAGGTCCACATCGACGGCAACCATCCGCTGGCCGGCAAGGCCCTGCACTTCGCCATCGAGGTGACCGAGGTGCGCGAAGCCACCGAGGAAGAGCTGGCGCACGGCCACGTGCATGGCGCGGGCGGCCACCACCACTGATTGCATGGCGGTGGCTCGCCGCCACCGCACGACACGACAAGGGCCCGGCAGTGCGCTGCCGGGCCCTTGTCGTCAGAACAGTTTGCGGTAAACCACGAAGCCCGACTTTTCGGCCACCTGGTCGTAGAGCCGCATCGCGGTGGCGTTGGTTTCATGGGTTTGCCAGTACACGCGGGGCACCTTGGCTGCCCGGGCGATTTCGTAGACGCGTTCGATCAGCGCACGACCCACGCCGTGGCCGCGTGCGGCTGGCGCGGTGAACAAGTCCTGCAGGTAGCAGCTGGGCTCGAGCTGGATCGTGCTGCGGTGAAACAGGTAGTGCGCCAGGCCCAGCAGCGAGCCGTCGCGTTCGGCGACCAGCGCATGCACCGGTTCGGCCGGATCGTGGAAGCGGGCCCACGTCGTGCGGGTGATTTCCTCCGGCAGGGCGGTGGGGCCGCTGCGGCCGTAGAACGCGTTGTAGCCGTCCCACAGCGGTTTCCAGGCGGCGTAGTCGGCGGTCGTCGCTGGCCGGATCAGGATCGTGTCGCTCACGGCGGTGCTCGCATGCATGGGTGAGGATGGTCGGCGCGCTCAATACCAGTCGAGCAGCGACACGCCCAGCCCCAGGTAGGTGGCGTTGTGGTTGTAGTCGATCAGGCTTTCGCCGTAGCCCTTGAACAGCTCCATGTAGCCGCGCAGGTTGCCGGCGATGGGGAAGCTCCAGGTGAAGCGCGCGGCGCCGTGGCTGCGGCTGCCGCCGCGTAGGGAGTGGCGCAGCATCATGCCGAACTCCTGGCCGCGCCATTCGTGCACGATCTGCATGTCGGCGCGGCCGATGTAGTCGCTGATGTCGGGATTGTCGTCGTCGCGACGCGCCTCGGGGATGCGCCACCACGGGCGGAACATCACGGTCCAGCCGTCGCGCTCGAAGCCGACGTCGGCGATCACCCGGTTCCAGCTGCGTGACAGCGGGTTGCCGCGGCCGTTGGACTGATGGTCGACGCCGATGCCGAACAGGCGGCCGTTCCATCCCAGCACGCGGTAATGCGTGTCGAACACCAGCAGCGCCTCGGGTTCGTAGTTCGTCTCGCGGAACGGGCGCGAGGCCTGCGCGTTGTAGACCTGCCAGCGCGAGCTCTGCGTGTAGCCCAGCCACAGGTCGCCGGCATCGCCGAACACGCCTTGCCAGATCTTCGTTTTCAGGCTGAGCTGGAACTTGCCCTCGACGTTCTGCAGCTGCTGCGGCGTTTTCACGGTGTTGTCGGGATTCGGGCTGTGCGGCTCGCGGTTCTGGTTGCTGGTGGCGAACAGCGGCATCGCGTACACCGGCCTGTAGCCGCGCAGGTTGAAGGTGCCGAGCTTGCTCTCCGGCGACAGCTCCCAGCGGCTGTCCAGCAGCGACAGCGGCGCGGCCACCTGCGGCTCGGCCGCGGCGACGACGCTGGTCTGGCGGTCGTGCGCGAACATGCCTTCGTTCGTCGTGGCGGGCTGCTCGTTGCGCTTCTGCGCGGCCGGCAGCTGGTCGCGTCCGGTGGCGCGGTCGTAGCAGGCCAGTCGTTGTGCGTCGCTCTCGATCGCGGTGCAGGCGCGGATGTCCATCGGGTCGGGATTCTGCGCATGGCAGACGCCGGCGACGAGACAGCCGGCCAGCAGCAGGATGCGGCGACAAGGCATGGGGACTCCGGCGCATGGGGGCGTGGAATGACCGGAGTCTAGTCGATCGAGCAGTTCGCCTTTCCGTCGATCGTCGCATCCGTTGAGAAGTGCGGCCATGGATGGCCGCTTCTGACGCCAAGGCAGAGCGATCGGCTCGTCTTTCCGTCGACCGTCGTATTGCCGCGATCATGGAAGACCGCATCGGTAAAGCCAAAAAAACGGCCACGTCGTCGACGTGGCCGTTTGCTTGCTTGCCTGGTGCTTTACTGGATCTGCTTCACCCACGCTTCGTACTGCGTCTTGCTGACGCGCTTGCCGTCGTGGCTGGCGTTGAGGAAGTCGTTCGCCAGCGGCGGATAGGCCGCTGCCTGCTCCTCGGTGATCCACTTGCTGTTGCCGGCGAGCTGGCTGAACGGCGGCGGCGTGGCGATCTGCGGCGCGGCAGGCGGCACGCTGCGCACGGTCACGTCGGGCGGTGGCGTCTGCGTGGGAGCCGGTGCCGACGGCATGGTGTTCTGCGGTGGTGGCGGCGCCTGGCCGGTGGTGTCCTGGGCGAAGGAGGCGCCAGCGAAGATCAGGGCGCCGGTGACGAGTGCGGGCAACAACACATTGCGTGCTTTCATGATGATTACTCCATGCCAGAATGTCTGAGGGAGTGCGAGCCTCGCGGGCGGTGAAGGGGATCCGCGTTCCGCGAGGCCTGTGATGGACGCTAGCAGAGGCTGCATAAATGTCGCCGCAACATTCTTGTCGAGCCGGTGTGAAAACGACGTGCCGTTGAACGCAGCTTCAGCGAACACTGCAGCATTGAGCCTGCCGCAGGCGCGCGCGCTGCAGCTGTATGCGCAAGGCCTGCTGCAGGCGCCACGACGCAAGCCGCGTCGCGCCGACGTGGTGGCGGCGATCGAGCGCATGCGCCTGTTGCAGATCGATTCCATCCACGTGGTCGCGCGCAGCCCCTACCTGGTGCTGCATGCGCGCCTCGGCGATTACCCGATGGCGTGGCTGGACGAGGCGCTGGCCGATGGCCGCATCGCCGAATGCTGGGCGCACGAGGCCTGTTTCGTCGCCGCGCGCGATCTGGCCACGCATCGCGCCTGGCGCGAGCGCGGCAGCCACTGGGCGCAGCGCCACGCCGAGCGCATGCATCGCGAGCACCGTCCCGCTATGGACGCGCTGCTCGCGCGCATTCGCGAGAGCGGCCCGGTGCTGGCGTCGGATTTCCCGCGCGAGGATCGCGGCGTCTCCGGCTGGTGGGAGTGGAAGCCGGAGAAGCGCTGGCTGGAAGCATGGTTCGCGCTGGGCGATCTGATGGTGCCGCGACGCGAGCGCTTCCAGCGCGTGTACGACCTGGCCGAGCGGGTACTGGCGCGGCTCGATCCGCCGTTCGCGCCCAGCCCGCTGGATTCGGCGCAGCTGCGCCGGCACTTCATCCTCGACGGCGTGTGCGCGCTGGGTATCGCGCAGGCGCGCTGGATCGCCGACTACTTCCGCCTGAAGCCGACGGTGACGGCGCGCGAGCTGGCACCGCTGCTGGCCGAAGGCGAGCTGCTGGAGGTGGCGGTGCGCGGCTGGGACGAGCCGGGCTACGTGCATCGCGTGCATGCCGCGGAACTGGAACGTGCGCGCGGCGGCCGCCTGCGCGCCACGCATACCACGCTGCTGTCGCCGTTCGATCCGCTGGTCTGGGATCGCGCCCGCGCACTGGCGATGTTCGATTTCGATTACCGCATCGAGTGCTACGTGCCGGCGCCGAAGCGACGCTACGGCTATTACGTGCTGCCGATCCTGCATCGCGGCGCGCTGGTCGGCCGGCTGGACGCGAAGGCGCACCGCGACGCGGGCGTGTTCGAGATCAAGGCGCTGTACCTGGAGGATGGCGTGGAGCCGGCGCCGCGGCTGGCGGGCGAGCTGGCTGCCGCGATCGCGCGCACCGCGCGTTGGCACGGCACGCCGCGGATCCGTCTCGCGCGCTGTCGGCCGGCGGCGCTGGCGCCAATGTTGCGGGCCGCGTGGAAGGCGGAGTCCGCCTGAATCAGTGCGTGCCGGGCACCGCAGCCGTCGCGCCGGGCGGACGCCCCGGCGGGCTCTGGCTCAGCTGGCTGGACAGCAGGCGGCAGCGGGCATCCAGATACGGGCGGGTCTGCGGATCGCTGGCGGCCTGCAGCAGGCTGTCGCGCATGGCTTGGTAATGCGCCTGCAACTGGTCGGCCGGGAAGACCGCCGCGGCGCGATGGCCGGCCAGATAACCGGCCAGATAGGCATCGCAGGAAGGCACGCCGGTGACCGTGGCCGGTGCGGGCGGCGCGGTCGGACGCGTCGGCCGGGTGGTGGCGCAGCCGGCCAGCAGCAGACCGGCGCACAGCGTAAGCAATAGACGGGTGCTCATGCGGGGAGTCCTCGGGAAGGGCGACACGACATGATATTCGTGCTCCTCGCATCCGGATATCCGCTGCGGTTATCATGTGCGGGCTGAGTTTGCCGGGGTCGCCAAGCACCGGTGACCCGATGCAGCCGATCCGCGATCTGCCTCATCTGTTCACCCCGGGGTTGTTTTCCTTTGCACACCAGTAAGCCGGCTGCCGCATTCGCGGCGGTCGAGTCTCCTTTCATGCAATACCCAGTGGAGTGATTCAATGTCTGATCGTCAGATCGGTACCGTCAAGTGGTTCAACGACGCCAAGGGCTTCGGCTTCATCGCCCGTGACAATGGTCCGGACGTGTTCGTGCATTTCCGCGCGATCTCCGGCAATGGCTTCAAGAGCCTGCAGGAAGGCCAGCAGGTCAGCTTCAAGGTGGTGCAGGGCCAGAAGGGCCTGCAGGCCGACGAAGTGATGCCGGCCTGAGCCAGCGCTCATGCGTCATCCGAAACCGGGCAGCGATGCCCGGTTTTTTGTTTTGAGAAGTGCGGCCATGGATGACCGCCCGTGTGATTCCCGCGATCAGGGATGATCGCAAGGATGTACACCATCCATGGCAGGCCCCCTGCGGGCCATTAGCCGTGCGATGCCATGTGGTTCCAGGCGATTTTGTGCCTTGCATCCACGCCGGATGCCCATTTGGGCCATTGCTCACGGCGATTTAGTGTCCGCGGACACTTTCCGGCGATGACGCTTGACATATCGCTTGCATTCGTGAAATTCCGTTATGCTTTGCCCACTGCGTCTGCTTGGCCACGTGCGTGCCCGGTATGGAACCCCTGTCGATTCCATGTCGCTACACCCGACCCCGGCATGCCCAGTAAGTCGTCGGCCCGCGGGGTCGGCTCGTCTCAAGCGTCTGGAATGGATCGGAGTGAGTCATGTCGGATCGTGAAACAGGTACCGTCAAGTGGTTCAACGACGCCAAGGGGTTCGGCTTCATCAGCCGCGAGAACGGCCCCGACGTGTTCGTGCATTTTCGTGCCATCACCGGCACGGGCTTCAAGAGCCTGCAGGAAGGCCAGAAGGTGACGTTCAAGGTGGTGCAGGGCCAGAAGGGCCTGCAGGCCGAAGAAGTCGCTCCGGCTTGATGGCGATGGCGCATGTGAAAAAGGCCGGCGCAAGCCGGCCTTTTTCTTTTGCCTTTGCGATCCCTTGGCTTTGCGATCATCCCTGATCGCGAATATCACACGGGCGGCCATCCATGGCTGGTCTTGCTTTTGCGATCGTCCCTGATCGCGAGGATCAAACGGGCAGCCATCCATGGCTGCACTTTTCGATGAGCACCATTACAACCACCTCGGAACCCACCGTGCTGCCGTTGGCGATGACCGACGGCGCGCGTGCGGAATTGCTGTGCGTGGCGCCGGACGGCGTGCCGCGCGCGGCGGTGTACTGGGTGCCGGCGATGGGCGTGCCGGCGAAGCATTACCTGCCGCTGGCCGCCGCACTGGCGGCGCGGGGCGTGGCGGTGGCGTTGCACGAGTGGCGTGGCATCGGTTCCAGCAGCCTGCGGGCCGGCCGTCGCAGTGACTGGGGCTACCGCGAGCTGCTGGAGATCGACCTGCCTGCTGGCTTGGCCGCGATGCGTGCGCGCTGGCCGCAGGCGCGTCCCTGGCTCGGGGGGCACAGCCTGGGCGGCCAACTGGCCTGCCTGTACGCCGCGCTGCATCCCGACGAGGTGACGGGTCTTGCCCTGGTGGCCAGCGGTGCGCCGTACTGGCGGCGCTTCCGCCGCGGCGCCGTGATCGGCCTGGCCTACGCGCTGGCGCCCGTGCTGGCGACGCTGCTGGGGCATTTGCCCGGTCGTCGTATCGGCTTCGGCGGCAACGAGGCGCGCGGTGTCGCGGCCGACTGGGCGCGCAGCGGCCGTACCGGCCGTTACGCCGCGGCGGGCATGGACACGGATTTCGAGCAGCACCTGGCCGCGCTGGAGCGACCGGTACTGGCCCTGCGCCTGCGCGACGACTGGCTGGGCCAGGCCGCCTCGCTGGACTGGCTGCTGGGGAAAATGCCGCACGCGCCGCGCCGCCATGAATTGGTGCTGCCGGACGAACTGGCCGGCCAGCCGGCCGACCACTTCGGCTGGATGAAGGCGCCGGCCGCGGTCGCCGCGCGCCTGGCCGACTGGATCGCGGCGCACGACGCGGCGCTCGTGGCGCCGGCTCGCCCCGCCCCTTGATGCGCGGGCGAGGCGCCTGCACTGTAGGTGTCTCCCTCTCCCGGCCGGACGACCGATGAAATTGTTCGAACCCCTCCCGCAGCGCAGCCTGACGCTGCGCAACCGCATCGTGGTGTCGCCGATGTGCCAGTACTCGGCGATCGACGGCATGCCCGACCACTGGCATCTGGTGCACCTGGGCAGCCGTGCGGTGGGCGGCGCGGCTGCGGTGATCGCCGAGGCTACCGCGGTGTCGGCGCAGGGGCGCATCTCGCCGGGCGACACCGGCATCTGGAACGACGTGCAGGCCGCGGCTTGGCGGCCGATCGCCGCCTTCATCGCGGCGCAGGGCGCGGTGCCCGGCGTGCAGCTGGCGCATGCCGGCCGCAAGGCCAGTGCGCACCGGCCCTGGGACGGCGGTGGCGCACTCACGCCGGCGCAGGGCGCGTGGACCACGGTGGCGCCGTCGGCGCTACCGTTCGACGCGGGCTGGCACACGCCGATGGCGCTGGATGCGGCTGGCATCCGCCAGTTGATCGCCGATTTTCGGGCGGCGGCGCAGCGTGCGCTGGCCGCCGGCTTCCAGTTGATCGAGTTGCACGCCGCGCACGGTTATCTGCTGCACCAGTTCCTGTCGCCGCTCAGCAACCGGCGCGACGACGACTACGGCGGCAGCTTCGAGAACCGCACGCGGCTGGCGCGCGAGGTGATCGCCGCAGTGCGCGAGGTATGGCCGGCGGAGTTGCCGCTGTGGCTGCGCATCTCGGCCATGGACTGGGCCGAGGGTGGCTGGGATGTCGAGCAGAGCGTGCGGCTGGCGCGCGAGGTGAAGTCGCTGGGCTTGGACCTGGTCGACATTTCCAGCGGCGGCCTGCTGCCACACGTGAAGGTGCCCGTGGCGCCGGGCTACCAGGTGCCGTTCGCCGCGCAGATCCGCCGTGAAGCGGGCATCGCTACCGGCGCGGTGGGCCTCATCACCGGATCGAAGCAAGCCGCCGACATCGTGGCAAACGACGAGGCCGACGTGGTGCTGATTGCCCGCGAGAGCCTGCGCGATCCGTATTTCCCGCGCCGCGCCGCGCAGGAGCTGGGTGCAGAGCTGCCCGCGCCGGCGCAATATCGACGAGCCTGGTGAGCGAGGAGTACCGATGGATGCGCAACCGATCCTGATCGATGGCCGCCTGCACGATCTCGGCGACGGCTTCACCGTGCGCCGCCTGCTGCCGGTGCTGCAGGCCCGCCACGTGGGCCCGTTCGTGTTCTACGACCACATGGGCCCCGTGGATTTCGCGCCGGGCCGCGGCATGGACGTGCGACCGCATCCGCACATCGGCCTGGCCACGGTGACCTGGCTGTTCGAGGGCACGGTCCGCCATCGCGACAGCCTGGGCAGCCTCGCCGACATCCAGCCCGGCGCGGTGAACTGGATGACTGCCGGCAGCGGCATCGTGCATTCCGAGCGCACGCCGCCGGAAGCACGCGCCGCGGGCCAGCGCGTGCACGGCATCCAGGTATGGGTGGCGCTGCCGCGCGACCACGCGGAGATGGCGCCGGAGTTCCATCATCACGAGGCCGAGGCCTTGCCGTGCATCCGCCAGCCCGGCGTCGAGCTGGTGCTGATCGTCGGCACCGGCTGGGGCGCGGCCTCGCCGGTGAAGGTCTATGCGCCGATGTTCTTCGCCGAAGCGCGGCTGGAAGCCGGCGCCGAGCTGGCCCTGCCGGCGGAACATGTCGAGCACGGCGTCCACGTGATCGAGGGCGAGCTGGCGTGGGGCGAGCTGTCCGTCGCGGCGGGCCGGATGGCGGTGCAGACGGGCGCAGCGGTGCCGTCGTTGCGAGCGAAAGTCGCCAGCCGCGTGATGCTGTTCGGCGGCGCGCCGCTGGATGGCGAACGCCACTTGTGGTGGAACTTCGTCGCCAGCAGCCGCGAGCGCATCGAGCAGGCCAAGGCCGACTGGCGCGAGGGCTGCTTCGGCAAGGTGGCCGGCGACGAACAGGAATTCATTCCGCTGCCGCCCGACTGACGGAGTGCCCATGAGCGAATTCGCCAGCTTCCGCGCGTTCTATCCCTACTACCTCGGCGAGCACAGCCAGCGCCTGTGCCGGCGCTGGCATTTCATCGGCAGTTCGCTGGTGCTCGTGATCCTGTTGTTGGCGATCGCCAGCCGCCGCTGGGACTGGCTGTGGCTGTTGCCGGTGGCCGGCTACGGCTGCGCGTGGATCGGCCACTTCGTCTACGAGAAGAACCGCCCGGCCACCTTCCGCCACCCGCTGTACAGCCTGCTGGGCGATTGGGTGATGTACGCGCAGATGCTGCGTGGGAAGGTGAGTTTCTAGCGGCGCTTTGGTCAATCCCGTTCGCGGCTGAAACCGCTCCTACGGTGCGGGGTGCAGGAGCGGCTTCAGCCGTGATAGGTGCCTCAGCGGTACTGCTGATGGCAGCTCTGGCAGGTCTCGCCCACCGGCTTCAGCGCCGCGGCCAGTGCCGCGCAGCTGGCCGGGGCGGACACGGTGGCCTGCTGCAGGCGCGTCTGCAGCTGGTTCGCGTCGTCGGTGAAGCCTTTGTCGGCAATGCCGAAGGTGGGCAGGATGTCGGTGGCGGTGGACTGCAGGCGCAACAGATGGTGCTGGATCGTCGCCGCGTCGCACTTCTGCGCCTTCATCGCCTGCTTCAGCTCGCCCATGTGGTAGCCCATGGTGTGCATCACCGCCTTGGGCATCGGGTTGCGCGCGGCGAGCGCATTCATCACCTGGGACGTACCGAGTACGCCGATGACCAGGCCGAGCAGGATCAGGAGGGCGGCACGCATCATGGATTCCTTGCGGGAGACGAGCCCGCGAGGATAACCCGGTTCCCGGGGGCGGGCGATAGAATGGCTGCTTTGCGCAGCGCGTGTCCCGCGCCACACCATCAGGTTTTCGATGAGCGAATCCGCCTACCCGCACGAACGTTTCGCCGGCGTCGAACGCCTGTACGGCGCCGGCAGCGTGGCGAAGCTGGCGCAGCGCCATGTCTGCGTGGTGGGCGTGGGTGGCGTGGGCTCGTGGGCGGCCGAGGCGCTGGTGCGCAGCGGGGTGGGGCGGCTCACCCTGATCGACGCGGACGAGGTCTGCGTGTCCAACACCAACCGCCAGCTGCACGCGCTGGACGGTGAATACGGCAAGCCCAAGGTGGGCGTGATGGCCGCGCGCCTGCACGCGATCAATCCTTCGCTGCGACTGGAGGCGATCGAGCGCTTCCTCACGACCGCCACGCTGGACGAGCTGCTGGATCGCGGCTACGACGCCGTGCTGGATGCCTGCGATGCGTTCCGCGTGAAGCTGGAGATGATCGCCTGGTGCCGCCGCCGCAAGCTGCCCATCGTCACCGTGGGTTCGGCCGGCGGTCGCACCGATCCGACGCAGATTCGCGTGCGCGACCTCTCGCGCACCGAGCACGACGCGATGTTCAGCCTGATCCGCAAGAAGCTCCGCGCGGATTTCAATTTTCCGCGCAGCCCGCAACGTTACTTCGGCGTGCCGGCGGTGTACTCGCTGCAGAACGTGCAGTACCCGCAGCCGGACGGCACGGTCTGCGGCACCCGTCCGCCCGGTGGCGACGCGCTGAACCTTGCCTGCGGCGGCGGTCTGGGCGCGGCCACGCATGTCACCGGGGCGTTCGCGTTTGCGGCGGTGGGGAAGGTGATGGAGCGATTGCTGCAGGCGGACGACTAGCTGCGCCGGTGCGCCGGGAGCGTCAGCTGCCGGGAACGTCCACGGCATCGACGCCGCCGGCGACCCGGGTCTGGTTGCCGCCCGCCTGCTTGGCACGGTACATGGCGCGATCGGCGGCACGGGCCAACTGCTCGCCGTCCTCGCCATCGGCGGGAAAGATGGCCACGCCGATGCTCGCTGACATGGGGATCGACTGTTCCGCGAGCTGGAAGACCGGGCCGAGCGCCGCGCGGATCCGCTCCGCGATGTCCACGCCGTGGCCGGGCGAGGCCAGCGCATCGAGCAGCACCACGAACTCGTCGCCGCCGATGCGCCCCGCGACGTCGCGCTCGCGCAGGCAGCCGCGGAGGCGGGTGGCGACTTCACACAGCAACAGGTCGCCGATGGGGTGGCCGTGGCGATCGTTGACCTGCTTGAAGCCGTCCAGGTCGATGTAGAGCAACGCCACGTGCGCCTTCCGGCTGGCGGCGCGCGCCAGCGTGGCGTCCAGCTGGCGACCGAACAGGTTGCGGTTGGGCAGGTCGGTCAGGGGGTCGTGCAGGGCGAGATGGTGCAGCCGCGCCTGCGCCTGCTTGCGCTCGATCGCGGTGCTCACCTGGGTGGCGACGAATTGCAGCAGTTCGCTGTCGGCGTCGCTGTAGCCGGCCTTGCCGCGATGCTCGATCACCAGTGCGCCGATCGCGCCGTCTTTCGATTGCAGCGGCACGCCGAGCCAGCGTGTGGCGCCATCCCCCGCCGCAGCGGCCAGTTGCACGGGCCGGCCGCTGCGGATCACCGCGGCGATGCGCGGGTCGGCGGCAAGCGCCTCCGGTTCGGGCACGGCCTCGTGCTCGCCGTACGCCACACAGGGAAAGCGCAGGCGATTCTCCGTGCGGTCGTGCAGGGCGACGAGGAAGTTCGTCGCGGGCAGGATGCCGCCGATGATCCGGTGCACCTGCTCGAACAGCATGGGCAGGTCCTGTGCGGCATGTGCCGCCTCGGCGACTGCGTGCAGCGCCAGCCGCATCGATTCGCCGCGCTTGAACGCGGTGATGTCGCGGGCGACGGCGATCCTCACCCGGTCGGCTTCGGACCAGCGTGCCGACCACATGATGTGCACCACCTCGCCGTCCTTGCGCACGTAGCGGTTCTGGAAATTCGATTCGGGCTTGCCGTCCATGATCGCCGCGGCGGTGCGCAGCGTCACTTCGCGGTCCTCCGGATGCACGAGCTCGATCATCCGCCGGCCGATCACCTCCTCCGGCGCGTAGCCGAAGATGCGCTCGAATGCGGCGCTGACGAACACATAGCGCCCCTCGGCGTCGACGACGCAGATGGCGTCCAGCAGGAGATCCAGGATCTTGCCCAGCGGGGTGATTGCAGTCGTTTCCATCGGGTCCGGACGAGTCGCGGCATTCGCGCCGAATCGGCATGCACGCCTTGTGCCATTGCGCGGCGGCGTTCTTGCGTCGCCGCCGGTTCGGCATCCATGCCCCACCGGGCCATCGCCGCGCGGGACGCGTTTCAACGCCTCTGCTTCGTTGCGGGGTATGGCAAGCAGGCGTCCCTGCGCCGCCGCCCGTTCGGCATCCATGCCTCACCTGGTGAAATGCGCTGAAGCTGCCACCGGCAGCTTCAAAGCGCGCATTTCACCAACCCATGTAATGCCCGCCGTTGATGGCGAGGTTCGCGCCGGTGATCCAGGCGGCTTCCTCGCCGGTGAGGAAGGCGACAGCGTGGGCGATTTCCTCCGGCTTGCCCAGTCGCCCGACCGGGATCTGCGCCACGATCTTGGCGCGCACGTCCTCGGGCACCGCCATCACCATGTCGGTGCCCACGTAGCCGGGCGAGACGGTGTTGACGGTGATGCCGAACTTCGCGTTCTCCTGCGCCAGCGAGATGGTGAAGCCGTGCATGCCGGCCTTGGCGGCGGCGTAGTTGGCCTGGCCGTACTGGCCCTTCTGGCCGTTGATCGAGCTGATCTGCACGATGCGGCCCCACTTGCGGTGGCGCATGCCGTCGATCACCGGGCGGGTGACGTTGAAGCAGGCGTTGAGGTTGGTGTTCACCACCTCGGTCCACTGCTCGTAGCTCATCTTGTGGAAGGTGGTGTCGCGGGTGATGCCGGCGTTGTTGACGAGGATTTCCACCGGACCGCACTTCGCTTCGATCGCCTGGATCATTGCCGCGCAGGAGGCGGGATCGGCGACGTCGCCGGTGACCATGCACACCTCGATGCCGTCGGCGGCCATGGACTTGCGCCAGGCCTCGGCCTTTTCCGCGTTGCGGTAGTTGGTGGCGACCCGGTGCCCCTGCCGGGCGAGGTAGCGCACGATCGCGCTGCCGATACCGCCCGTGCCACCCGTGACCAAAGCCGTGCGTTGCGTCATGTCCAGTCTCCTTGGGTTCGCTGCAGGGCGCGCGTCGCGACGGTCGGCGACCGGCGTTGGCCCATGGAGAGGTTTATAACTGCTCAGCCGGCAAAGCAACCACCGCGTTTTGGAACAAGCGCCGGATCGAAGCGCGACAACGCCGCGGCCAGCAGCGTGGGTGCGTCGGCGGCCTCCGCGGGCACCGGCTGGCCGAGGAAGGCCAAGGCGCGGCGCAGCGCGGGCAGCGGATCGGCCGGGTCGACCGGCCAGGCCTGCGCGGACTTGGAGAGCTTGTGCCCCGCGCCGTCCAGCGCCAGCGGCAGGTGCAGGTAGCGGGGCGTGGGCAGGTCCAGCAGTCGCTGCAGGTGGATCTGCCGCGGCGTGGAATCGAGCAGGTCGCAGCCGCGCACCACCTCGGTGATGCCCTGGTGGGCGTCGTCCACCACACAGGCCAGCTGATAGGAGTACAGGCCCTCGACGCGGCGTATCACGAAATCGCCCGCGCTCTCGCGCAGGTTCTGCCGCTGCGGACCCTGCACGATGTCGTCGAAGGCGATCTCGACGTCGGGCGCACGCAGCCGCCAGGCCGGCTCGCGCCGCGGGTCGGGTGGCGCCACGCAGCGGCCGTCGCGATGCAGTTCGCCCATCGCGGCCAGTTCGCTGCGGCTGCACCAGCAGGGGAACACCGCATCGATGGCGCGCAGCCGCGCGAACGCGGCGTCGTACGCGGCCTGGCGTTGCGACTGGTGCAGCACCGGCTCGTCCGCCGTGAAGCCGAACGCGGGCAGGGCGGCGAGGATGGCGGCGGCCGCGCCGGGCACTTCGCGCGGCGGGTCGATGTCCTCCATGCGCAGCAGCCAGCGGCCGCCGGCTTCGCGGGCGCGCAACCAGCTGCCGAGCGCGGCGACCAGCGAGCCGAAGTGCAGCAATCCGGTGGGCGAGGGGGCGAAGCGGCCGCGGTAGTCCATCCGCGGCAGTCTGCCTGCCCAAGGGGCGACTGGCGAGAGGGCCGGATGCTTGAAACGGGGCGCCGTCGGCCCCACCCAACATCGCATCCTCTTTCTTCAACGTGACGGCCAAAGAGACAGCCATGCGCCGCATCGCACTATTCCTCGGTACCAACATCGCCGTCCTGTTCCTGCTCAGCATCGTCTGCCACCTGCTTGGGGTGGACCAGATGGCTGCCGCCCAGGGTTTCGGCGGCAGCACCGGCCTGCTGATCTACGCCGCGGTGTTCGGCATGGGCGGTGCCTTCATCTCGCTGGCCATGTCCAAGTGGATGGCGAAGATGTCGACTGGCGCTCGGGTGATAGCGCAGCCCGCGAACGAGGCCGAGCGCTGGCTGCTGGATACCGTGCGCCGCCACGCGCAGAACGCCGGCATCGGCATGCCCGAGGTGGCGATCTACGACGCGCCGGAAATGAACGCGTTCGCCACCGGCATGACGAAGAACAGCGCGCTGGTGGCGGTGAGCAGCGGCCTGCTGCAGCAGATGGATCGCGAGCAGGTCGCGGCCGTGCTCGGCCACGAGATCGGCCATGTCGCGAACGGCGACATGGTGACGATGACCCTGATCCAGGGCGTGCTGAACACCCTGGTGATCCTGGCCGCGCGCATCGTGGGCCGGCTGGTGGACAGCTGGATGTCGGGCGGCCGCGACGACAACCGCGGCGGCAGCGGCATCGGCTACTTCGTCACCGTGATGGTGCTGCAGCTGGTGTTCGGCCTGTTCGCCTCGATGATCGTGATGGCGTTCTCGCGCTGGCGCGAGTTCCACGCCGATGCCGCGGGTGCGAAACTCGCCGGCCGCGGTGCGATGATCTCCGCGCTGCAGCGGCTGAAGGGCGACCACGGCGAGAACAGCTTGCCGAAGACGCTGGCAGCGTTCGGTATCTCCGGCCCGCTGGCCGAAGGCTTCCAGCGTCTGTTCATGAGCCACCCGCCGCTGGACGAGCGCATCGCGGCGCTGCAGAACTCGGCGCATGCTTGACGCTTGAGCCCCTCTCCCGCTTGCGGGAGAGGGGTTGGGGAGAGGGCTCGTTTCGCGGGGATTGCCACGCTCCGCCCGAACCCTCTCCCGCCCTTCGGGCACCCTCTCCCGGAGGGAGAGGGGATCAACTCACTACCACTCGGAAGCACCCCGCATGACCGCACCCGCCGAAACCCGCAAGTTCGAAGCCGAAGTCGCCCAGGTGCTGCACCTGGTCACCCACTCGCTGTACTCGCACAAGGAGATCTTCCTGCGCGAGCTGATCTCCAACGCCTCCGACGCCTGCGACAAGCTGCGCTTCGAGGCGCTGGGCAAGCCGGAGCTGATGGGCAGCGACAGCGAGCTGCATATCGACGTGAGCTGGGACGAGGCCGCGCGCACCGTGACCGTGCGCGACAACGGCGTCGGCATGACGCGCGACGAGGTGGTGGCGAACATCGGCACCATCGCCAGCTCCGGCACGCGGCGTTTCCTCGAAGCGATGAGCGGCGAGCAGAAGGCCGACGCGCGGCTGATCGGCCAGTTCGGCGTGGGCTTCTATTCCGCCTTCGTGGTCGCCGACAAGGTCACTGTGCTGACCCGCCGCGCCGACGCGCCGGCCGGCGCGGGCGTGAAGTGGGAGAGCGACGGCAAGGGCGAGTACGCGCTGGAGCCGATCGAGTTGGCCGAGCGCGGCACCACCGTGGTGCTGCACCTGAAGGCCGACGAGGACGAGTTCCTCAAGGGCTGGCAGCTGCGTTCGCTGATCACCAAGTATTCCGATCACGTGGCGTTCCCGATCCGCGTGCCGCAGGAGAAGGATGGCAAGCCCACCGGCGAGTGGGAGACCGTCAACGACGCCTCCGCGCTGTGGGCCAAGCCGAAGTCCGAGATTTCCGATGCGGACTACCAGGGCTTCTACAAGTCGCTGGGCCACGACTTCAACGACGCGCTGGCCTGGACGCACAACCGCGTCGAGGGCAGCCAGAGCTTCACCACCTTGCTCTACATCCCGTCGCAGCCGCCGTTCGACCTGATGATGGGCGGGCGCGACGAGCGCAAGGGGCTGAAGCTCTACATCAAGCGCGTCTTCATCATGGATGCGGCCGAAGAGCTGCTGCCGAACTACCTCCGCTTCGTGCGCGGCGTGGTGGACGCCGACGACCTGCCGCTCAACGTCAGCCGCGAGATCCTGCAGCACAACCGCCAGTTGGAACGCATCAAGGCGGCTTGCGTGAAGCGCGTGCTGGACCTGATCGAGAAGCTGGCGAAGGACGAGCCGGAGAAGTTCAGCACTTTCATCAAGGCCTTCGGCAACACGCTGAAGGAAGGCATCAGCGAGGATGCGTCGAACCGCGAGCGCATCGCCAAGCTGTTGCGCTTCGCGTCCACGAAGGGCGAGGGCGCGCAGCAGAACGTCTCGCTGGACGACTACATCAGCCGCATGGCGGTGGGCCAGGATGCGATCTGGTACATCACCGCCGACAGCTACGCCGCCGCCGCCGGCAGCCCGCAGCTGGAAGCGTTCCGCGCCAAGGGCATCGAGGTGCTGCTGATGTTCGACCGCATCGACGAATGGATGGTCGGCTATCTCGGCGAATACGAAGGCAAGAAGCTCAGGAACGTGGCCAAGGGCGAGCTGCCGCTGGATGAGGCGGAGAAGAAGCAGCAGGAAGAAGTCGCGAAGGAAGCCGAGCCGCTGCTGAAGAAGCTGAAGAATCTGCTCGGCGAGCGCGTGGGCGACGTCAAGGTGTCCGCCCGTCTCACCGACTCGCCTTCCTGCCTTGCGCTCAGCGACTACGAGATGGCGCCGCACCTCGCGCGCCTGCTGCGCGAAGCCGGCCAGGAACTGCCCGAGAGCAAGCCCACGCTGGAGGTCAACCCGGCCCATCCGCTGCTGAAGCGCGTGGAAACGGAGGCCGACGAAGGCAGGGCAAGGGACCTCGCCAACCTGCTGCTGGAGCAGGCCGAGATCGCCGCCGGCGCCCCGTTGTCCGACCCCGCCGCGTTCGTGCAACGGATGAATCGGGTGCTGTTGGGGACTTGAGTCGTCGCATCGGTAGCCCCGCGCAACGAAAAGGCCCGTCGCTTGCGACGGGCCTTTGATTTCGGCACGGGGATTTACCGGGTGCGGGGCGGCGGATTGGACGCATTGCCGGGCATGCTTTGCACCGCAGGTGCCGGCGCCATGGCCGGTACCGGCTGGCTGCTCCCCTTGTAGGTTGCCCGGTAACCGTCGTGGTAGTAGTGCTGGACCGGCAGGGACGGGCGCATGCCACGGAAGCGCATGCCCTGGCTGGCCAGCGCGAGACGGTCGCCGTCGAGGTGCACCCAGTACCAGGAACCCGGCGGCACCGGCTTGGTCGAGACGTAGGCGAACCAGGCATCGTAGTTGCCGTCGGTGCGTGGCTCGGTGCGTACGGCCATGTTCATGATGAACTGGCTGGGTATCGGCTTGCCGTGCTTGTCGACGGCGGGCTTGCGGATCATCCCGTCGAGGTTCGCGCGCAACAGGCGGTTGAGCTTGGGCGTGAGCTGGTAGGCCGGCGAAGCGCTGGTGACCCTGCCTTGGGCGTTCACCTGCACCAGCACCGGCTCGACCCTGTGGGGGAACTGGTTGAGCGACATCGTATCGTCGGCGATGGCGCCCGTGCTGCCCAGCACTGCCATGGCGGCAACGGCAAGAAATGGGGTGCGCATGATGCTCTCCTTGCGTGTGGGGGTATTCACCCCATACGCCGGTACCGATGAGTTTGTCAATTCAGCATTGCACGCGCCCGCCGGCCAGCGTCGTGCAGCTCTTCACCCGCGGTTGATCGCGTACCGGCGGTGGCGGCCGCGCATGCGGCTGCCCGGGCTCGTGGCGGTCGAAGCGGGGTGGATGGAACGGTGGGTATGGGCGCGATCCGGCCCAGCCGTAGGGCGGGACCAGATAGGTCGGCTGGCTCAGTTCGGCCTGGTAGGTCGCATTCTGCTCGCGCAGCGCGTCGTTCTCGGCTTGCAGTTGCTCGCGCTCGGTGGCCTGCTCGGCCTGTGCCTGCAGTGCGGCGGTCTGCCGGGCCTGCGCGCGGGCCTGTTCGGCCTGCTGCTGCGCGAGTTCGGCCGTCTGTCTGGCCTGTTCGGCGCGGGCTTCCTCCGCGGCCTGGTGGATGGCGAGGCGCTCGCGATAGAGCGCATCCAAATGGTGGGACTTCGCCCAAGCCGTGGCGAGACTGTCCTGACCCAGGCGCAGGTAATAGTCGATGGTTTCGGTGGCGTCAGCCTGGTGCAGCAACTCGCCCTTGCCGGCGGGGCAGGGCCGGTCGGTGTAGGCGACTTGGCCGCCTTGCATGCACTTGTAGATGTCCTGCGCGCCAGCGTCGAACGGCGCCAGGGCCAGCAGCGCAAGCAGCGCGGATGCGAGGGCGGGAAGGCGGTTCATGCCGCCATTCTGCATCGCGCGGATGTTGTCCGGGCGTGACCTGGCATGCTTGGTCGGTTCGGTGGTTCCGGCACGCGGCGACGGGATGGCGCCGGCTGCCGCATCTCAGGTCGAGGGGGGCTGCTTCCGTCGCCGCGGCTTCTGCTCCGCCGACGCCAGCAACTGCTGCAGATAGGCGATGCCTTCCTCCTCGGGAAAGAACGCCACCACGTCGGCGACACTGAGATTGTGGCGGTCGCGCAGGGCGAGGAATTCACCGCGGGCGCGGGCGAGGCGTTCGGCTTCGGCGGCCTTCTTGCCAAGCGGCTTGGATTTCGGTGCGGGCTTCGGTGCAGGCTCCGGTGCCTGCTTCGGTTCGGGGTTGCCTTGCTCGAGTGCGGCGAGCTCGGCCTGGAACTGGCGGAAGTCGTAGGGCTTGGAACTCATGGTGCTCGCGCGGTTCGGGGTCCCGGCCATTCTCGCATGCCGGCGGCGTCCGCTTCCGGCGGTCGGCCGGATCGCGTCTAATGCGGCGCTGGTCCCCGCGAAATGTCCGCAATGAGTGCCTTGCTGCTGCTGTTCGTCTGTCTGGTGCTGGGCGCGCTGGTGCGCCGCTTGGCGCAGCCGCCGGCCGGCATCGTGCACGGGCTGAACTGGTGGGTGCTCAACATCGCGCTGCCGGCGCTGGTGCTGGAGCTGATCCCGCAGGTGCGGCTCGATGCGCAGCTGTGGTTCCTGGTAGCGGCGATATGGCTCACCTTCTTCGGCGCGTGGCTGCTGTTCGCGTGGATCGGGCCACGGCTGGGCTGGTCGCGCGGGCGCGTCGGCGCGCTGGTCCTGGTGTGCGGGTTGGGCAACACCTCGTTCATGGGCTATCCGATGCTGCAGGCGCTGCACGGGGAGGCCGGGCTGACGCTGGCCGTGGTGGCCGACCAGCTGGGTTGTTTCCCGCTGCTGGCCTCGGTGGGCGTGGTGGTGGCCTGCCTGTATGCGGGGCGTGATCCCGACCCGCGCCGGATCGCGCGGCGCATCGCCACGTTCCCCGCCTTCATCGCGCTGGTGGTCGGCGTCGTCGCGGGCATGCTGGGCGGCTGGCCGGCCGTGCTGGACGGCGTGTTCCATCCGCTGGGCGCCACGCTGACGCCACTGGCGCTGTTCTCCGTGGGGCTGCAGTTCCGTTTGCAGGTGGGCGGGCGTCAACTCGGCGCGGGGGCCTGGGGCCTGGGCTGGAAGCTGCTGCTGGCGCCGGCGCTGTGCTGGGCGCTGGGCGTGGCGGCCGGCGTGGGCGGGCTCACACTCACCGCCGGCGTGCTGCAGGCGGCGATGGCGCCGATGGTCTCGGCCACCATCCTCGCCGACGAGTACGGGCTGGATCCGGAACTGGCGAACACCGTGCTCGGCGCAGGCATCGTGCTGTCACTGGTGACGGTGCCCCTGGGCAACTGGCTGCTTGGGGCGTGATGGCATCGGCAATGCGGCGACAATGCCATCCATGAATGACCTGCACGACAACCCATCCGCCGAAGTACGCGTCGACGTGTGGCTGTGGGCCGCGCGCTTCTTCAAGACGCGCAGTCTCGCCAAGCAGGCGATCGACGGCGGCAAGATCGACGTCAACGGCGGCGGCTGCAAGCCGGCGAAGTCGTTGCGCGCGGGCGACAAGCTGAAGATCAGCCGGGGCGAGGAGCGGCTGGAGGTCGAGGTGTTGGCGCTGGCGGACAAGCGCGGCCCGGCCAGCGTGGCGCAGGCGCTGTACCGCGAGAGCGAGGCCAGCCAGCTGGCGCGCGATGCATCGCGCGAGCAGCGCCGGCTGGTCGGCGCGCAGGCGCCGCGCCAGCGGCCCGACAAGCATGCACGCAGGGAATTGCGTCGGTTGAAGGACCGGCATGAGACGTGATCGACATCTCCCGCACAGGCACTGAGCAGTGCATCGCAGATTGCGCCATGGTTCTGCCCCACCATCCGCAGCAACGACGGGTCGCGCCAAGTCTGCGACTTTCACTGGACAGGGATGGCTTCGGGGAGCCTCACGATGAACGGCATGGGATTCTTCAAGCGGTGGCTGGGCGGTGCCGACGCGTCGGCGCAGCAGTCGGAAGGCCGGCGGCAGGCGCCGCTGGGCACGCGCATGCTGGTGGTGGACGACTCGCCCACGATTTGCGCGGTGCTGGGCCGCATGCTGGAGCAGGACGGCTACGCGGTGCAGAAAGCGGCTGACGGCGAGCGGGCACTGGAGCTGGCGAAGGCCGAGCTGCCCGAACTGATCTTCCTCGACATCGTGCTGCCGGGCATCAACGGTTTCGCGGTGCTGCGCACGCTGCGCCACGACCCGCGCACCGCGCATATTCCGATCGTGATGATCAGCGGCAACCCGCAGGCCACCGAGCAGTTCTACGTGCAGCGCTACGGCGCCGACGACTTCCTGAAGAAGCCGTTCGGCCGCGCCGAAGTGCAGGCCAGCATCGAGGCGCTGGTACGCGCGGGCCGGCTGGCCGCCCGTCCGGTCGAGCCGCCGGTGGTGGCCGTGCCGCCAGTGGTCGAAGTCGTGCACGAAGTGATGACCGGCATGGCGGCCTGAGCCGCCGCCAGAACCTGTTTCGACGCCGACGGCCCGCGATAGCGGGCCGTCGGCTTGTGGCACCCCTGCGGGGTCAGGGCTTGAGCCCCAGTGCCTTGGCCACGCCCTCGCCATAGGCCTTGTCGGCCTTGCTGCAGTGCCCGATGTGGCGGCGCTGGATTTCCTCCGGCACGCCCTGCATCGCGCGCGCGGTGTTCTCGAACAGCGCCTTCTTCTGCTTCGCGCTCATCAGCCGGAACAGCGCGCCCGGCTGCGAGTAGTAGTCCTCGTCCACACGGTGGTTCCAGTGGTCGGCCGCGCCTTCGATCGACAGCGGCGGCTCGCGGAAATCCGGCTGCTCCTGCCATTCGCCGTAGCTGTTGGGCTCGTAGGCCAGCGTGCTGCCGTGGTTGCCGTCCACGCGCATCGCGCCGTCGCGGTGGAAGCTGTGGACCGGGCAGCGCGGTGCGTTCACCGGGATCTGGTGGTGGTTCACGCCGAGCCGGTAGCGCTGCGCGTCGCCGTAGGAGAACAGCCGCGCCTGCAGCATCTTGTCCGGCGAGAAGCCGATGCCGGGCACCACCTGCGCCGGGTTGAACGCGCTCTGCTCGACGTCGGCGAAGAAATTCTCCGGGTTCCTGTTGAGCTCCCACACGCCTACTTCGATCAGCGGATAGTCCTTGTGCGGCCACACCTTGGTGAGGTCGAACGGGTGGTACGGCACCTTGGACGCATCCTTCTCCGGCATGATCTGCACGCACAGCTTCCACTTCGGGAAGTCGCCGCGTGCTATCGCGTCGAACAGGTCGCGCTGGTGGCTTTCGCGATCCTTGCCGATGATTTTCTCCGCTTCGGCATCCGTGAGGTTCCTGATGCCCTGCTGGCAGACGTGGTGGAACTTCACCCAGTAGCGCTCGTTCTTCGCGTTGATGAAGCTGAAGGTGTGCGAGCCGAAACCGTGCATGTGGCGGTAGCTGGCGGGGATGCCGCGCTCGCTCATCACGATGGTGACCTGGTGCAGCGCCTCGGGCAGCGAGGTCCAGAAATCCCAGTTGTTCTGCGCGCTGCGCAGGTTGGTGCGCGGGTCGCGCTTCACCGCGTGGTTGAGGTCGGGGAACTTCAGCGGGTCGCGGAAGAAGAACACCGGCGTGTTGTTGCCGACCAGGTCCCAGTTGCCTTCCTCGGTGTAGAACTTCAGCGCGAAGCCGCGGATGTCGCGTTCGGCGTCGGCTGCGCCGCGCTCGCCGGCCACGGTGGTGAAGCGGGCGAACACCTCGGTCTGCTTGCCGACCTTGGAGAAGATCTTCGCCCGGGTGTACCTGGTGATGTCCTTCGTCACGGTGAAGGTGCCGAAGGCGCCCGAACCCTTGGCATGCATGCGCCGCTCCGGGATCACCTCGCGGTCGAAGTGGGCCAGTTTCTCCAGCAGCCACACGTCCTGCAGCAGGGCCGGGCCGCGCGGACCGGCGGTGAGGATGTTCTGGTTGTCCGGCACCGGTGCGCCGGCGACGGTGGTGAGGCGGGGTTTGCGGTTCCTGGGCATGGCGGGCTCCGGATGGCGGTGGGTCTGTGGATCGAATCTACGCAGTGGCGACGGCCGTTGGAATTCGCTTGTTTCGATGTGGCCGATAGCGCATGGCTATGGGTGCCGTCCGCGACGCTGGCGGACGCACAGACATGCCATGCCCGCGGTGGACGACAGGTGATGCCGCTGCGCGCGGCGCGGCTCAGTCGATCAGTTCGTGCGCCGTGGCGCGTGCCGCCGCGCGGATTTCCTCGCGGAAGGCGTCGTCCTCGATGGTGCGCGCCAGCACCATGCCGCCCACGCACAGTGCAGCGAGCGCGAGTCCGCGCTGACGTGCGGCCTCCGCGCCGGCGGATGCCTCGGCGCCTTGCGCGAGCATGCCGGCCATGCGTTCCAGCAGTCCGTGGTAGGCACGTTTCACGCCGGTGCCGGCACGCGCCACGTCGGAGGGCAGGGCGATCATCGGGCACTGGCCCTCGACGTCGTCCAGGTGTTCGTGCGAGAGGTAGACGTCGACCATCTGGCGGGCGAACGCGCTGCCGCGGCGCGCGGGATCGAAATCCAGCTGCGGCCAGCGCTCGTGCGGATTGAAGTCCCGGTAGGCCGCCACCGCTTCCACGTACAGGTCTTCCTTGGTCTTGAAGTGGTTGTAGAAGCCGCCGCGGGTGAGGCCGGCGCTGGCCATGATCTCGTCGATCGAGACCTCGGCGAAGCCCTTGCGGTTGAACAGTACGCGGGCGCACTCGACGATGTGCGCGCGGGTCCGCTGCTTGTGCTCGGCGCTGTACGGCATGGCGTTTTCCTCCGGTTCCGGCAAGCGTAGCGCCGACGCTGAATATGTTCTTGAACATATGTAGATGCGGCGCAGACTGCGCTCCACCACCCCCGAGGAGCGTCCCCATGAAGCTGTACTACGCCGAGACCTTCAATCCGCGCAGAGCCTGTGCGGTGGCGAAATACCTGCAATCTCCGGTCGAGTACATACGCGTCGACCTTGCCCACGGCGAGCACCGCCAGCCGCCGTACCTCGCGCTGAATCCGAACGGCAAGGTGCCGCTGCTGGTCGACGGTGCGCTGCGCCTGTGGGAGGCCGACGCGATCATGGTGCATCTGGCGACCCGGGCCGGCTCGGACCTGTGGCCGTCCGTCCCCGCGTTGCAGGTCGAGGCGCTGCGCTGGCTGTCGTGGAACCAGGCGCATTTCTCGCGGCACGGCGGCTCGCTGTACTTCGAGCATCTGATCAAGCCCTGGCTGGGCATGGGCGAAGCCGATGCGGCCGCGGTGGCCGAGGCGGGCAAGTTCTTCCGGCAGTTTGCGGCTGTCCTCGACGCGCATCTGGCCGAACACGAGTGGCTGGTCGGCGGGCGGCTGGGCGTGGCGGATTTCGCCGTCTCCACACCGCTGGGCTGGGCGAAGGAAGCACGGCTTCCGCTGGACGGCTTCGAGCACCTCGCGCGCTGGCACCGGCAATTGCAGGCCCTGCCGGCCTGGCGCGAACCGTTCCCGGACGCGAGCGCCGCCGGCGCCGTCGCCTGAATTCGCATCCCGACGAGGTACAAGCCATGCGCAGACTGATCGCCTTCGAAATGCTGACGCTGGACGGCTGTTATGCAGGCACGGACGGCGATCTCGACTGGGCCCATCGCCGGGAACGCGACGCGGAGTGGGACGCCTTCGTGGCGGGCAATGCCGGCAGCGGCGGCGAGCTGGTGTTCGGGCGCCGCACCTACGAGATGATGGTGTCCTGGTGGCCCACGCCGGCGGCCGCGCAGCACGAACCGCGGGTGGCCGAGGCGATGAACGCACTGCCGAAGTTCGTCTGTTCGCGCACCATGCATGAGGCCGATTGGAACAACACCACAGTGTTGCCAGGCGACGCGGCCTCCCGCCTGCAGGAACTGAAGCGCAGTCCGGGCGCGGACCTGGTGATTCTCGGCAGCGGTGAACTGGTGGCCGCGCTGGCGCCGACCGGGCTGATCGACGAGTACCAGCTGGCGCTCATCCCGGTGGTGCTGGGCCGGCGTGGCAAGCCGCTGTTCGGCAGCGTCGAGCACGGCATGGAGCTTCGCCTCGCCGAGTCGCGGCGCTTCGGCAACGGCAACCTGCTGCTCTGTTACCGGCCGCGGTCGCCCGTGGCGTAAATCCCCCTGCTTGCGTCCGCCCGCGCCGGCACCGAAACTGCGCCGGCGCGGGCGCCTTCGCCGGCGAAGGGGCAGGGGAATGGCCGGTTTCGGTTTGTTGAAGCGCCTGGTGGCCGGCGGCGAGCGCCGCCACAGCGAGCCGCGCGTGCGCGCGGCGACCAGCACCCGGGTGCTGGTGGTGGACGACTCGGCGACGATACGCGCGGTGCTGGGCAAGATGCTTGGCCAGGACGGCTACGAGGTGCTCAAGGCGGCCGACGGCGAGAGCGCGCTGGAACTGGCGCGCAGCGAGCGCCCCGACCTGGTCTTCCTCGACATCGTGCTGCCCGGCCTGTCCGGTTTCACGGTGCTGCGCACGCTGCGCCACGATCCGCTGACCGCGCACATCCCGATCGTGATGATCAGCGGCAACGTGCAGGCCACCGAACAGTTCTACGTGCAGCGCTACGGCGCCGACGATTTCATGAAGAAGCCGTTCGGCCGCGCGGAGGTGTTCGAGCGCATCCAGCAACTGGTGCTGGCGGGTCGCCTGACGGCGCGCGCGCCGGTCGGGCAGGCCCGGCCGCCGGCCGGCGTGAGCCAGGCCGAGTGGGACGCGATTCCCGACATCGCGATGCCGGACGAGGCGCATGTAGCGCAAGAGGCAGCTGCGAAGCTGGACGATTCAGCCCTGCAGGTGCAGGGGCACCGTCTGCGTGAAGGAAAGGAGTGAGTGCGGAGGAGTGAGAGAGAAGCCGGGCGCATCGTTTCCCGTGCTTTCTCTGTCTGCTCACTGCTCTTCACTTACTTCTCGTTGTCGTGCACAGAGTGCACGGCTGGATCAGCGCAGGCTTTTCAACCGGTACAGCGCCTCCAGCGCCTCGCGCGGCGTCAGCGCGTCGGGATCGATGGCGTCCAGCGCGTGTTCCACCGCCGACGGCGCCGGCGGCGCAAACAATCCCAGTTGCGGCGAGGCATCGGCGGCGGCCACCGGCGCGCCGGCGTGTGCGTGCATGCCGCGTTCGAGTTCTGCCAGCGTGCGCCGCGCGTCGGCGATCACCGGCTTGGGCAGGCCGGCCAGCGCCGCCACCTGCAGGCCGAAGCTGCGATTCGCGGGACCGTCCTTGACCGCGTGCATGAACACCAGTTGTTCGCCGTACTCGACGGCATCCAGATGCACGTTGGCGATGCCGGAGTGTTCGGCCGCCAGTTCCGTCAGCTCGAAGTAGTGCGTGGCGAACAGGGTGAACGCGCGGCTGGCGGTGGCCAGGTGCACCGCGGCGGCACGCGCCAGCGCGAGGCCATCGTAGGTGCTGGTGCCGCGGCCCACCTCGTCCATCAGCACCATGCTGTGCGCGGTGGCGTTGTGCAGGATGTTCGCGGTTTCGCTCATCTCCACCATGAAGGTGGACTGGCCGCGCGAGAGGTCGTCGCCCGCGCCGATGCGGGTGAAGATGCGATCGACCGGGCCGATCACCGTGCGGCTCGCAGGCACGTAGCTGCCGATGTGGGCGAGCAGCACGATCAGCGCGTTCTGCCGCATGTAGGTGCTCTTGCCGCCCATGTTGGGACCGGTGATGACCAGCATGCGGCGGCCGTCGGCTAGCTTCAGGTCGTTCGGCTCGAACGGCTCCTCGCGCACCTTCTCCACCACCGGATGGCGGCCGCGCTCGATGGCGATGCCGGGCTCGTCGGTGAGCTCGGGCGCGCTCCAGTCCAGCGTCTCCGCGCGTTCGGCCAGCGTCGCCAGCACGTCCAGCTCGGCGATGGCGGCCGCGGCCTGTTTCAGCGGTTCGAGTTTTTGGATGAGCGTGTCGAGCAATGCCTCGTACAGTGCGCGCTCGCGCATCAGCGAGCGTTCCTTCGCGCTGAGCACCTTGTCCTCGAACTGCTTCAGCTCCTCGGTGATGTAGCGCTCGGCGTTCTTGGTGGTCTGCCGGCGCGTGTAGTGCGTGGGCGCCTTGTCCGACTGTGCCTTGCTGATCTCGATGTAGTAGCCGTGCACGCGGTTGTAGCCCACCTTGAGCGTGGAGATGCCGCTGGCGGCTTTCTCGCGCTCCTCCAGTTCCACGAGGTACTGGTCGGCATGGGTGGAGAGGCGGCGCAGTTCGTCGAGCTCCGCGTCGTAGCCGTCGGCGATGACGCCGCCGTCGCGTTGCAGCACGGGCGGCTGCGGCACGATGGCGCGGGCGAGCAGGGCGGCGTTGTCGGCGTGGTCGCCGATGTGTTCGACCAGGGCGTGCAAGAGCGGGCTGAGGCTTTCTTGAAGAGTGCGGCCATGGATGGCCGCTTCCTGATTTTCGCGATCAGGGATGATCGCACTGGTACAGAGTGCGCGTGCAAGCTCCGGCGCCGCCAAGAGACCATCGCGCAAGGTGGACAGGTCGCGCGGCCGCGCCGAGCGCAACGCCACGCGGGCGAGGATGCGTTCCAGGTCGCCGATGCCGCGAAGTTGTTCGCGCAACGCTTCGTAACGGCGGTTGTCGACCAGCGCGGCGATGGCCTGATGCCGCCCACGCAGCACGTCGCGCGAACGCAGCGGACGGTTGAGCCAGCGCCGCAGCAGACGCGCGCCCATCGGCGTCACGGTTTCGTCCAGCACGCCGAGCAGGGTGTGCTCGGTGCGGCTGCTGGGATGCGTGTCCAGTTCCAGGTTGCGGCGGGTGGCGGCATCCAGCGCGATGGTCTCGCTGGCCGCTTCCACCGCCATGCCGCTGAGATGCGGCAGCGCGCTCTTCTGGGTTTCCTCGACGTAGCCGAGCAGGCAGCCGGCGGCACCGATCGCCAGCGGCAGCTTGTCCACGCCGAAGCCACCGAGGTCGCGCGTACCGAAGAAGCGGTTCAGCTCGCGCCGCGCCGCATCGCTCTCGAAATGCCACGGCGGCCGCTTGCGCAGGCCGGGCAGGGCGGCGACCAGCTTCGGCCACGCCACGCTTTCGTCCACCAGGGTCTCGGCGGGCTGCAGGCGCGCCAGCTCCGCGGCCAGCGCTTCGGCGTTGGGCACCTCGCTCAGCAGGAAGCGGCCGCTGGACAGGTCCACCCAGGCGAGGCCATAGCCGTCCTTCGCACCCGCGGCGATCGCCAGCAGCAGGTTGTCGCGGCGTTCCTCCAGCAGCGCGGCGTCGGTCACCGTACCCGGCGTGACCACGCGCACCACCTTGCGCTCCACGATGCCCTTGGCCAGCGCCGGATCGCCGATCTGCTCGCAGATCGCCACCGATTCGCCCAGCCGTACCAGTTTCGCCAGGTAATTCTCCACCGCGTGGTAGGGCACGCCCGCCATCGGGATCGGCGCACCCGCCGACTGCCCGCGCTGGGTCAGCGTGATGTCGAGCAGCCGCGCCGCCTTGCGCGCGTCGTCGTAGAACAGCTCGTAGAAATCGCCCATGCGGAAGAACAGCAGCACATCCGGGTGCGCCGCCTTGGCGGTGAGGTACTGGCGCATCAGCGGGGTGTGCAGGGAGAGATCGTCGTGACTCATGGACGCCGCGGTCGGGAAAGGGTGGAACGGGCTTGCCGGTCGCGTTACCGTGCCGGTCTCAAGACCGGGAGTCTCGCATGGAGTCGTCGTCCGTTCCTACCGATGCCGAATTGCACGCGCTGGCGCAGGCGGTGGCGGAGGAGACGCTGCGCCAGCGCCTGATGCTGGTCACCGCCGAGTCCTGCACCGGCGGCTGGATCGCCAAGACGCTCACCGACCTGCCGGGCAGCTCGGCCTGGTTCGACGCCGGCGTGGTGACCTACAGCTACGAGGCGAAGCAGGCGCTGCTCGGCGTGGATCCGCGCACGCTGGAACACGTCGGCGCGGTGAGCGAAGAGACGGCGCTGGAGATGGTTTCCGGCGCGCTGGCGCGTTTCGGCGCGGGCGTGGCGGTGGCGGTCACCGGTATCGCCGGTCCCAGCGGCGGCACGCCGGACAAGCCGGTGGGCACGGTATGGATCGCGTGGAAGCGCCGCGGCGGCTACGCCCACGCACAGCTGTTCCATTTCGCCGGCGATCGCGAGGCGGTGCGCCGGCGGACCGTGGCCGCGGCCCTCGCCGGCCTGCGGAAAACCCTGACGGCATGAGGCGCCGCGGGCCGGCTGGCGGGCTTGACCGCTGTGGGATACTTGGGACTCGTCGCTGATCGCAGCCCGTGAGACGCGATCCGGGCATCATGCCTCCCATTCACAGCCCAACCGGAACCAAGACGATGGATGACAACAAGCGCAAGGCTCTCGCCTCCGCCCTCGGCCAGATCGAAAAGCAGTTCGGCAAGGGTGCCGTGATGCGCATGGGCGACCGCGTCAACGAGGCGATCGAGACGGTCTCCACCGGTTCGCTGGGGCTGGACATCGCGCTCGGCGTCGGCGGCCTGCCGCGTGGCCGCGTGGTCGAGATCTACGGCCCGGAGTCGTCCGGCAAGACCACCATGACCTTGCAGGCGATCGCCAACTGCCAGCGCGCCGGCGGTACCGCCGCGTTCGTCGATGCCGAACACGCGCTCGATCCCACCTATGCGGAAAAGCTCGGCGTCAACGTCGACGACCTGCTGGTCTCGCAGCCGGACACTGGCGAGCAGGCGCTGGAAATCGCCGACATGCTGGTGCGCTCCGGTGCGGTGGACATGGTGGTGGTCGACTCGGTCGCCGCGCTGACGCCGAAGGCGGAAATCGAAGGCGAGATGGGCGATTCCCACGTCGGCCTGCACGCCCGCCTGATGAGCCAGGCGCTGCGCAAGCTCACCGCCAACATCAAGAAGTCGAACTGCCTCGTCATCTTCATCAACCAGATCCGCATGAAGATCGGCGTGATGTTCGGCAGCCCCGAGACCACCACCGGCGGCAACGCGCTGAAGTTCTACGCCTCGGTGCGCCTGGATATCCGCCGCATCGGCGCGGTGAAGAAGGGCGAGGAAATCATCGGTTCGGAAACCCGTGTCAAGGTGGTGAAGAACAAGGTGGCGCCGCCGTTCCGCCAGGCCGAGTTCGAGATCCTGTACGGCGAGGGCACCTCGCGCGAAGGCGAGATCATCGAGCTGGGCGTGGCGCAGAACCTGATCGACAAGTCCGGCGCCTGGTACAGCTACAAGGGCGACCGCATCGGCCAGGGCAAGGAAAACGTGCGCCAGTTCCTGCGCGACAACCCCGCCATCGCCAACGAGATCGACGCCGAGCTGCGCGCCCGCCTGCTGGTGGGCGGTGCCGGCAAGGCCGCCGCGGCGTCCGAGGAAGCGCTGGAAGAGGCGTAAGGTGCTGCTCCAGCTTGACTCCCTCTCCCCCGACTCGTCGGGGGAGAGGGTTGGGGGTGAGGGGGCGCTCTCGACCTGATTGCCGGGACGTCGCGCATGAAACGCCGTGACGACACCACCGAGAAGAAACCACGCCCCAGCGCCTACGACAAGGCGTTGGGCCTGCTCGCACGCCGCGAGCAGTCGAAGCGCGAACTGCGCCGCAAACTCGGCCAGGGCGGCTACGCCACTGACGAGGCCGATGAGGCCGTGGTCAGGCTCAGCGAGCAGCACTACCAGGACGACGAACGCTTCGCCGGGATGCTCCTGCGCAACCGCGCCGCCCAGGGCTACGGTCCGGCGCGCATCCGCATGGAATTGAAGACCCACGGCCTGTCCGACGCGGCGATCCGCCAGCTGCTGGACGAGTGCGAGGTGGACTGGAACGTCAGCGCGATGAACCAGTTGCGCCGGCATTACGGCGGCAAGGCCGCCGCGGATCGCGCCGAGCAGGGCAAACGGGCACAATTCCTCCTGCGCCGCGGCTTTGCCGCCGCCACGGTAAGATACGCAACCCACGCCGAAGTGGACGAGGCCGACGAGGAAACTTGATCGCGGCAGCGCCGCGGCGTGTCTCTCATGGACATTGCCGCCACCGCATGAAAACCGCCGACATCCGCTCCGCCTTCCTCGACTTCTTCCGCGCGAAGGGCCACACCATCGTGCCGTCCGCCTCGCTGGTGCCGGCCAGCGACCCGACCCTGTTGTTCACCAACTCGGGCATGGTGCCGTTCAAGAACGTGTTCCTGGGCAGCGAAAAGCTGCCCTACGTGCGCGCGGCCGACGTGCAGCGCTGCCTGCGCGCCGGCGGCAAGCACAACGACCTGGACGCCGTGGGCTACACCGCGCGCCACCACACCTTCTTCGAGATGCTGGGCAACTGGTCGTTCGGCGACTACTTCAAGCGCGAGGCGATCGCCTGGGCGTGGGAGCTGCTCACCGGCGTGTTCAAGCTGCCGGCGGAGAAGCTCTGGGTCACCGTCTACCACACCGACGACGAGGCCTACGACATCTGGCACAAGATCGTGGGCGTGCCGGCCGAGCGCATCGTGCGCATCGGCGACAACAAAGGGGCGCCGTTCGCTTCCGACAACTTCTGGCAGATGGCCGACACCGGCCCCTGCGGTCCCTGCACCGAGATCTTCTACGACCACGGTGCGGAAATCGCCGGCGGTCCGCCCGGCTCGCCGGACGAGGACGGTGATCGCTACATCGAGATCTGGAACCTGGTGTTCATGCAGTTCGACCGTGCGCCCGACGGCACGCTGTCGCCGCTGCCCGCACCCTGCGTGGACACCGGCATGGGCCTGGAGCGCCTCGCCGCCGTGCTGCAGCACGTGCATTCCAACTACGAGATCGACCTGTTCCAGCACCTCGTCAAGGTGGCGGCCGAGCTCACCGGCACGAAGAACCTCGCCAACCAGTCGCTGCGCGTGATCGCCGACCACGTGCGCGCCTGCTCGTTCCTGATCGTCGATGGCGTGTTGCCGTCCAACGAGGGGCGCGGCTACGTGCTCCGCCGCATCATCCGCCGCGCCCTGCGCCACGGCTGGATGCTGGGCGTGCGCGGCGACTTCTTCTGGAAGATGGTGCAGCCGCTGGTCGAGGAAATGGGCGAAGCCTATCCCGAGCTCAAGCAGAAGCAGAGTTTCGTGGAAGACGCGCTGCGCACCGAGGAAGTGCGCTTCGGCGAGACACTGGAACATGGCATGCGCCTGTTCGACGAGGTGGCTGCGAAGTCGGGCAAGACCATCCCCGGCGCGGACGCGTTCCGCCTCTACGACACCTATGGCTTCCCGGTCGACCTCACCGCCGACATCGCGCGCGAGCGCGGGCTCACCGTGGACATGGCCGGCTTCGAGCAGGCGATGAACGAGCAGCGCGAGCGCGCCCGCGCCGCGGGCAAGTTCGAGGCGAAGGGCCAGATGCCGGCCGAGCTTGCCAGCCAGCTCGCGCCCACCGCCTTCCTCGGCTACGAGGCGCTGGCCGCGCGGGGCTGCAAGGTGCTGGGCATCGTGCGCGACGGTCGCGAGGTGCAGCAACTCGGCGAAGGCGAGCAGGGCTACCTGATCCTCGACCGCACGCCGTTCTACGCCGAGTCCGGCGGCCAGGTGGGTGACACCGGCGCGCTGTCGAACGGCGCGGGCCGCTTCGCCGTGGCCGACACGCAGAAGATGGGTGGCGTGTTCTTCGGCCATGCCGGCAGCTGGCATGGCGCGCAGCCGCTCAAGACCGGCGACGTGGTGGATGCGCAGGTCGACGCCACGCGTCGCCAGGCCATCGTGCTGAACCACTCCGCCACCCACCTGCTGCACGCCGCGCTGCGCAAGGTGCTGGGCACCCACGTCACCCAGAAGGGTTCGCTGGTGGCGCCCGAGCGCCTGCGTTTCGACTTCGCCCACCACAAGCCGGTGAGTCGCGAGGAGCTGGCCGAGGTCGAGGCACTGGTCAACGCCGAAGTACGTCGCAACGCGGATGCCGAAGTGCGCCACATGGCCTACGACGACGCGATCGCCTTCGGCGCGATGGCGCTGTTCGGCGAGAAGTACGGCGACGAAGTGCGCGTGCTGAAGATGGGCGATTTCTCGACGGAACTCTGCGGCGGCACCCACGTGGGTCGCACCGGCGACATCGGCCTGTTCAAGATCGTCGCGGAATCCGGCGTGGCCTCCGGCGTGCGCCGCGTCGAGGCGGTCACCGGCGCCGGCGCGCTGGCCTTCGTGACGGACGAGGAACGTCGTCTGGGCGAACTGTCGCAGCTGCTTTCCAGCAGCGGCGACGACGCGATCGACAAGCTGCGCCAGCTGTTCGACAAGCAGAAGAAGCTGGAGCGTGAACTGGAATCGTTGCGCGCGAAGGCCGCCGGCAGCGCCACCGCCGAACTGGCCAGCAACGCGCACGAAGTGGACGGCATCAAGGTGGTCGCTGCGCGCCTGGAAGGGTTGGACGCCAAGGCGTTGCGCGACAGCGTGGACCAGCTCAAGCAGCAACTGGGCGACTGCGTGATCCTGCTGGCGGGTGCGGCCGACGGTCGCGTGTCGTTGATCGCCGGCGTGCACGGTCGCGCGCTGGGCCGCGTCAAGGCCGGCGACGTGGTCTCGCACGTGGCGAAGCAGATCGATGGCAAGGGCGGCGGCCGCCCCGACATGGCGCAGGGCGGTGGTGTGGATGCGCCCGAGCTGTCGACAATCCTGGCTGGCTTGCCGTCGTGGGCAGCCGGCCAGCTGTCGGCCCGAACCTGACGTCAACCACAATCCCTGCCACAGGTCATGCCTGTGCGCATTGCACCGGTGATGGTTGCTCGCTAGTATCGCCCGAATACCGATCGGCGCCTGCCGCGCACGGCCAACCGGTTGTCGCGACAGGTAGCTGGATGGAGAGCCGGGAAGGCGGTAGGGCCTTCGACGGGTCGATCGTCGAACCGCGGTGATGGACGCTCAGGGGTGAGGCACCATCTTCGCGGTCTGGAACCAGGAATTAATGGAGTAGTAACCATGTTGATTCTGACCCGCAGGGTTGGCGAAACCCTGATGATCGGCGACGAGGTGACCGTCACCGTTCTGGGCGTGAAAGGCAATCAGGTGCGCATCGGCATCAATGCGCCGAAGAACGTCGCCGTGCATCGCGAAGAGATCTACCAGCGCATCAAGGGCGAGCACGAAGCAGGCGGCGGTCCCGCCTCCGGCGGCGACGAACACTGATCGCGGCATCCGGGCTTTACCTCAAGCCGGTCGGCGGTTATTCTTGCCGACCCTGCCGCAGCACCACAAACCCGGAGAGATGCCCGAGTGGCCGAAGGGGCTCCCCTGCTAAGGGAGTATAGGGTCAAAAGCCTTATCGAGGGTTCGAATCCCTCTCTCTCCGCCAGATACGCAAAACGCCCCCTCGCGGGGCGTTTTGCGTATCTGGCGGAGAGAGAGGTGTGGACGAAACCTCTCGGGTTCGACCGATTCGCCGGGAGCGAATCGGGACAGCCGAAGGCTGGCCCCGTAGCGCGCAGCGCGAAGGGGTGAGCCCCATGGATGGGGCGAACAATCCCTCGCGCCACGCCAACGTGACGCTGATCGAAGCGCGCCCCCTCGTGGGGCGTTTTGCGTATCTGGCGGAGAGACGAGGTGTGGACGAAACCTCTCGGGTTCGACCGATTCGCCGGGAGCGAATCGGGACAGCCGAAGGCTGGCCCCGTAGCGCGCAGCGCGAAGGGGTGAGCCCCATGGATGGGGCGAACAATCCCTCGCGCCACGCCAACGTGACGCTGATCGAAGCGCGCCCCTCGTGGGGCGTTTTGCGTATCTGGCGGAGAGAGAGGTGTGGACGAAACCTCTGGTGATTCGGCGCAGCTTGCTGCTGCGGCACCCGCGCCACTTCCGGTAGCGGGAGCAGCATCGGTCTGTCTTCACCCCTCCCTCAGGTGATCAATGCCCGCCCTCGTCGCTCTCCTGGCCCAGCCTCACCCAGTCGATGGCTTCGAGCACATAGGGAGCGAACAGGAAGTCCCGGATCCGGGTGATCCGATTCTCCGCCCAGTCGATCAGGACAAAATGCGCGGGACTCTCCATCGGGCCGGTGCTGTCGAAGACCAGCATCGCCGGCCGCCCTTCGACCGCACCGAGGGTGAACCGCCATTTCGTCACTTCCGCGTAGCGCGTGAAATAGGGAACGATCTTGTCGCGCCCGTCCAGTTGCAGCCGGTTCACCAGGTCGAGCTTCACGTCGTCGGCGAGCATGGCGCGGATCGCATCGAAATCGCCGCTCTGGAACAGGTCCACATAGGCGGCGATCTTCCGCCGGGCTGCGTCGGACATCAGCGGCAGCCGGGCGTCTTCGGGTGCCTGCGCGAGTCGGCGCAGCGCGGCGCGCCCGCGCTGCAGCGCCGACTTGGCCGCCGCCGGAGAGCACTCGGCGATGCCTGCGATCTCGTCGATCGAATGACCCAGGACGTCCTTGAGGATCACCGCGCAGCGCTGGAGCTCGGGCAGCCGCAGGAACGTCTGAAAGCTGATCGCGACGATGTCTGCCTCGGGCATCGGCGTTGCCTCGATGTCCTCGGTGAGCGGAACGACCGTGCCCCGGGACCGGACGCGCAGGAAATCGAGACTCGCGTTGTGGGCGATGCGGAACAGCCAGCCTTCGAGATGGTCCACCCCGGCGCCCTGGGCCCGCGCGTGCAGGGCCTTGACGAGGACGTCCTGCAGGATGTCCTCGCCATCGATCGCCGACCCGGTCATGCGCGCGCAGTAGCGATGGAGGCGCGGCCGCAGCGCTTTCAGGCGATCCTCGAATTCGTCCGTGCTCATGTCGGAACCTGCTGCGCTGGTGTGCCCCGGCGGGCCAGGGATGGGATGCCGGCAAGTATTCGCGCGAGGGCGGCCGGTTGCGACAGGAAGGGAGAGTGGCTGCTCTCCAGCGTGTGGGGAGTCGTCTTGCCGCCGATGGCGGCGTCCATCGCCGCCATCATGTGATCCTGGCCGGCCAGGGGAATGGCGCAATCCTGCGTGCAGCGGATGTAATGGCGCGGCACCGTGCCGAATCGGCCCTGGGTGACTGCCGATGGCGCCAGCGCGCCAGCGTTTGATTCGTCGCAATGGAGCTGCGATGCGGCGTGCGTGAAATCGGCTTCGGGCACATCGTGGTAGAACGAGGCCTTGAGCAGCGACCGGTAGGCGTGGTCGGTCGACCCCGGGTGAATCCGGGTGGCGCCGATGATGGCGGGGTTGCCCACGAACAGCCGGGGCGCCAATGCCGAGGACAGCGTTTCGTGCCGGAGCATTTCGAGCAGCGTCATGCCGGTCGGCACCATGAACCCGGCGAGATACACGACCGCATGCAGCAGTGTCGGCACCTGTTCGGCCACCGCCGAAATCGTCATGCCGCCGGCCGAATGCCCGACCAGGACGACCCGGCCCCGCGAGGCAGCTTCCTTCACCAGTGCGACGACCGCCTGCGTCCGCTGGTCTTGCGTCACGCCGGCGCTGGGCGACGGCTCGGTGGCGAATGCGACGGGGTCGAACGGCACGCGATCAAGCGATGCCGGCGCAGTCGCATGAACCCCGGCGCCGGGGAGATCCAGCGTCATGGCCTCGAAGCCGCCGGCTTCGAGCAGGGGTGTGACGCGGTTCCACGCTGAACGGTTGTGCCAACCGCCGTGGACCAGGACAAAAACCGTCTTGCTTGCTGACATGGATGGGCTCTCTTGGTGTGCTGCCATCGTAGGCCGGGTCAAACGTCCCGGCTGGCGAACAGGAACATCTGGACGCCCGAGTCATCCGGCGCGAAAAGCCGGCGGTCCGCCCCGGCCGCTCGTCCCTCGGGGCTTGCGAACGCCTTTTCGATCGCCGCGAGGTCGTCGAAATGCAGCGTGCCGATCCGATGGATGCCGGCGGCGCCCACCGGGGTCGCGATGGGGCCATCGCTCACCTCGTATTTCCTGAGGCCGGGAATCTTCCAGGCGAGAGGCACGTGGATGTCGAAGTAATGCCGGTCGAATGCCTCGCTGTCCTTCGGTGTACGGTAGATCACCAACATCCGGGCCATGGTGGTTCTCCTCGTGGGTTTGCGTGACGCAGGTTCTGGCAGGGGTGTCATCAGCGGGCTTCGCGCGCCACCGTCGAGCCCATGACCGAATCAAGGCTTGCCAGCTCGGCGATTTTCGGGAAGCAGGCTTTCATGCGCGGATCGTTGCGCATCGCCTCGACGGCGGCGGGACTTTCCCATTCGGAATAGATGACGACGCCGGCGCCATCCGTGGCCGCGATCAGCTGGGTCTTCCTCCAGCCGTGGAGCGTGCGGACCACGCTGTCGATGTTCTGCTTCAGGAGCGCGACCAGCGCATCCTGCTTGCCGGGTTCGACCTTCAGCAGGTTGATCAGGACGACGGACTCGTCGGACATGGCATGCCTCCTTCTGTTCGGGACATGCCAAGGACGATCCGGCAGGTGGAAACGGATCGCGGCGCGGAAGATTTTTTCGAGGCCCGGCTTCGCCCGTCATCTCGCGGCCAGGCCCGGTGCGGTCGCGCATGCGTGCGGCGCGGAGGTCGGATACAAAAAAGCCGCGGCATCGCTGCCGCGGCTTTCCCGTTCGACCAGGCGCAATTACCAGATCTTCACCCGCTTCTCCCCATCCCGCACCATCGCGTCGCCGCCCTTGCACTGGAACGCCTCGGCGAACGCGGGCATGTTGGACGGCGCGCCGATCGCGCGGAATTGCGCGGGGGCGTGCGGGTCGGTGTTGAGCAGGGTGAGCTGGGCTTCGGGACGGATGCTGCCGCGCCACACGCGCGCCCAGTTGAGGAAGAAGCGCTGATCCTGGGTGTAGCCGTCGATCTTGGCCTTCGCCTCGGCGGGATTCTTCGCCAGCGCCATCTGCAGCGCGTCGTACGCCACGTTGAGGCCGGCCAAGTCGCCGATGTTCTCGCCCATGGTGAGGCGGCCGTTGACGTGCTTGCCGGGCAGCGCCTCGTAGCCGTCGAACTGGGCGGCGAGCTTGTCGGCGCGTGCGTCGAAGGCCTTGCGGTCGGCGTCGGTCCACCAGTTCGCGTTGTTGCCCTTGGCGTCGAACTTGCTGCCCTGGTCGTCGTAGCCGTGGCCCATTTCGTGGCCGATCACCGCGCCGATGCCGCCGTAGTTCAGCGCGTCGTCGGCCTTGGCGTCGAAGAACGGGCTCTGCAGGATCGCGGCGGGGAACACGATCTCGTTCTTCTGCGGGCTGTAGTAGGCGTTCACCGTCTGCGGGGTCATGCCCCATTCGTCGCGATCCACCGGCTTGCCGATCTTGCCCACCATGTAGTCGTAGTTGAACTTGCGCGCGGCCTGCACGTTCGCGTAGTAGTCGCCGGGCTTGAGGGTGAGGCCGCTCCAGTCGCGCCACTTGTCCGGATAGCCGATCTTGGGCGTGAAGCTGGCCCATTTCTCCAGCGCCTTCTGCCTGGTGGCGGGGCTCATCCAGTCGAGCTTCTCGATGCGCGCCTTGTAGGCGGCGCTGAGGTTCGCCACCAGCTCCTGCGCGCGCTGCTTGGAGGCGGCGGGGAAGTGGTCGGCCACGTACAACTCGCCCAGCGCCATGCCCATGCTGCCGTTGACGGTGGCTAGCACGCGTTTCCAGCGCGCCTGCATCGCCTGCTGGCCGTTCAGCGTCTTCTCGTTGAACGCGTAGTCTTCCTGCTGGAACGGCTTGGAGAGGTAGGGCGCGGCACCGTCGATGGCGTGGAAGCGCAGGTAGGCCTGCCACTCGGCCACCGGCGTCCCGGCCAGCATCTGGTCGAATTCCGCGAAGAATTTCGGCTGCGACAGCGAGAAGCCGTCGCCCACGTTCGCACCCTGCGCCTTGAAGAACGCGGCCCAGTCGAAGTGCGGAGTGACCTGGTCGGCTTCGGCGAGGCTGATGTAGTGGTAGCGGTTCTCCGGCTTGCGCATCTCGGTGGGCACCAGCGAGGCGGTGGCGAGTTTCGTCTCGAACGCCAGCACGGATTTGGCTTGCGCCTGCGCGGCGGCGGCCGGCGTGCCGGTCAGCTCGAACAGCTTCGCGATGTGCGCCACGTAGGCGCTGCGGATCTTCGCGAAGTCGGGCTTGCTGTAGTAGTCGGGCGTGGGCAGGCCGAGGCCGCCCTGGCCGGCGTAGGCGATCTCGCGGTTGGAATCCTTGAAGTCGCCGTTGCCGTAGAAGCGGAACGCCACCGGGCGGCCTTGTGCGTAGCTGTCGCGGATGTAGGCGGCGATGCCGGCGCTGTCCTTGAGGCCGGCGATGCGCGCCAGCACCGGCTTGATCGGCGCGTAGCCGGCCTTGTCGATCGCCGCCTCGTCCATGCCCGAGGCGTACAGCCAGCCGATCTTCTGCTCGATCGAACCGGGCTTGGCCTGCGCGACGTGCTTGGCCGCCTGCTCAACGATCGAGTGCTGGATGTCCAGGCTGTCCTCGCGCAGCGCGTCGAACGAGCCCCAGCGCGTGCGGTCGGCGGGAATCGGGTGCGCGGCCACCCATTTCGCGTTGACGAAGCCGTTGAAGTCCTGGCAGGCGTTGATCTTGGTGTCCAGCTCGCGGATGTCGAACGAAGTGGCGGGCGCGGCGATCGCGCCGGTGGTGAGCGACAGGGCGACGGCCAGTGCCAGCGGCTTCGTGTAGCGATGGGTCATGCAGGTGATCCTCGGAGCGTTGCGGTGCCGCGCGATGCACGGGTGAAAGAATTTGCGAAACCGCAGGCTAGGGCAAATCCGCGGGGCAGGCCACAGTGACTTAGGTCATGGATGCGCCGGCGCATGGCGGCGACCATGGACCGGTCGCCAGCGTCGGCGACAGCCCCTAACATGCGCGCATGAACGAATCCGTCCCCACTGTTTTCCGCCCGGCCACCACGGCCGACGTCCCAGCCATCGTGGCCCTGGTCGAATCCGCCTACCGTGGCGATTCCGGCCGCCGCGGCTGGACCACCGAATCCGACCTGCTGGACGGCCAGCGCACCGATGCCGCCGGTGTTGCGGCGCTGCTGGACCAGCCCCACGGCATGGTGCTGCTGGCCGAGCGCGACGGCGTGCTGCTGGCCAGCTGCCACATCGAGCAGCACGACGATTCCGGCTACTTCGGCATGTTCGCGGTCGATCCCGCGCAGCAGGGCGGCGGACTCGGCAAGGCCGTGCTGGCCGAGGCCGAGCGCATCGCGCGCGAGTCGTGGCAGTGCCGCGCGATGCACATGACGGTGATCGTGCAGCGCGCGGAGCTGATCGCCTGGTACGAGCGCCGCGGCTATCGCCGCACCGGCGAGTACCAGCCGTTCCCCTACGGCGATGCGCGTTTCGGCATCCCGCGCCGCGACGACCTGCGCTTCGAGGTGCTGCGCAAGGAGTTCGCCGGGGTGCCGGCATGAGCCTAGTGGATGAGGGCTGGGTGCGCGTGGGCACGCGCAGCGAATTGCTGCCGGGTGAATTCAAGGTGGTGTTCGACGGCGACACGCCGATCGCGGTCTACAACCTCGGCGGCGACTTGTACGCGATCGAGGACGTGTGCACCCACGACGGCGGCGACCTCGCCGGCGGCGAGGTGTTCGGTTTCGAGGTGGAATGCCCGCGCCACGGCGCGCGCTTCGACTTGAGGTCCGGCGCGGTGACACGCCCGCCCGCGGTGGAGCCGGTGAGCTGCTTTCCGGTGCGCGAGGAAGCCGGCGCGATCTGGACGCGCGACGATCGCTAGAAGTGGTAGACGAAGGCCAGCGATTCGGTGAACTGGCTGCGTGAGCCGTACTGGCGCACCAGCGGGCTGGCTGCGGCATCGCCGAGCAGGCAGCCGTATGCCAGCGATGCAGCCAGCCCGGTGTGCTGGCTGGTGGGCAGGAACAGGTCGTACTCCAGTGCAGCGAGCTGGCTGCCCGTGTCCGGTTGCCACACCGGCACGCCCAGCGCCTGCGCCGAAACCGGCGTGATGCCGAAGAAGCGCTGCATCGCGCCACCGTTCATGGCCTGCCAGCGCAGCTGCAGCGACTGCTCCACGAGGCCGATCTTGGGCGGATCCCATTCCGCGTACAGCTCCAGGTAGGCGCCCGCGCCGTTGATGTCGTGGCTGAGGCGCATGCCGGCGTCGAGCTGCTTGCTGAAATCCCATTCCAGATAGCCGCCGCCGGTGGCGCGCGGCGCCAGCGTGGGGATCTTGCCGGCCAGCCGGCCGAGGTCGTCGTGGTCGCGGCCCCACTGGTAGTCGCCGTACAGGCCGCCGTGCAGGTGCGTGCCGCGGATCAGGTCGTACTGCAGGCCGTCCTCGGTGGACAGGCTGAAACCGTATTGCGGCAGCTCGATGTCCACGAACGGAATCGGGTCGCTGCGGTGCGTGCGCGCGCCGGCCCAGCTCGGCATGCGCTGCACGCCGGCACCGATCGCCAGCGTCGGCGTGTCGGCGGAGTCGGCCATTGCGCCGAATGGCAGCGCGAGGCACAGCAGGGCAGGCAGCAGGCGGGAGCGGGCGACGGACATTGGGGCAGTAGCGATGGGGAGCCGGATCAGCTTAACGGCCATACGCGCGTCCGGTTGTCAGCGATCACATTTCCGCTCAGCGGCGGTTCGGCTCGCGATCAGGGACCAGTCGTGGGAAAGGGCGCCGAAAGGCAGCCTGCCTACCGTGCCACTCATCATTGTTGCGAGCGTGCCCCCCGATGCCCGTTTCCGGCTGGACCATCCTGTGCGACTTCGACGGCACCATCTCCGTCGAGGACGTGATCGACTCGCTGCTCGACCGCTTCGGCCGGCCGGGCTGGGAAGTGCTGGAGCAGGACTGGCGCGCCGGCCGCATCGGTTCGCGCGAGTGCATGGCCGGCCAGGTCGAGCTGCTGCAGATGACCCGCGCCGAGCTGGACGAGCACCTGCGCGAGCTGTGGATCGATCACGCCTTCCCGGGCTTCGTGGCGAAGGCGCGCGAGCTCAACGTGCCGATCCGCATCGTCAGCGACGGCCTCGATTACGCGATCCACCAGATCCTCGGCCGCTACGGCCTGGACGACCTGCCGCTGGCCGCGAACCACCTTGCGCCCGCCACGCCGCCGAAGCAGTGGCAGCTCACCTCGCCGTTCCAGGCCGAAGGCTGCCGCAGCGGCACCTGCAAGTGCGCCTGCGTGGCGCAGGCCCGCACCACGGGCGGCAAGACCCTGCTGATCGGCGACGGCGCCTCGGACTTCTGCGCGGCCGACCGCGTGGATTTCGTATTCGCCAAGCACCGCCTGATCGAGCATTGCCGCGCCGCCGGCATCCCGTACATGCCGATCACCGGCTTCGAGGACGCGCTGGAATACCTGCCGCGCCTGCTCGACGGCACGCTGGCGCAGCACGCGCGCTATCACGAAGCGGCGGCGGCCTGAGCGGCCGCTTCTTCGCTTTATCCGCAACACCCTCCGTCACCGCTCCCCCGGATCGATACCCATGAACATCGACAAGAACGCCGTCGGTTTCATCGACGACGCGCAACTGCTCGCCGACGAGGCCAAGTACAGCTCTTTCGGCGACACCGTGCATTACGTGGACCCGCCGAAGATCTTCCGCCACGGCGAAGGCAGCTACATGTTCGACACGGCCGGCACGCCGTTCCTCGACCTGCAGATGTGGTACTCGGCGGTCAACTTCGGCTACGGCAACAAGCGCCTCAACGACGCGCTGAAGAAGCAGATCGACGTGCTGCCGCAGGTCGCCAGCCAGTACCTGCACCAGACCCGCATCGAGCTGGCCAAGACCATCGCGCTGGACGCGAAGAAGAAGTTCGGCCTTGACGGCCGCGTGCACTTCAACGTGGGCGGCGCGCAGGCGATCGAGGATTCGCTGAAGATCGTGCGCAACGCCTGCAACGGCAAGAGCCTGATGTTCGCGTTCGAGGGCGGCTACCACGGTCGCACCCTGGGCGCCTCGTCCATCACCTCCAGCTACCGCTACCGCCGCCGCTTCGGCCACTTCGGCGAGCGCGCGATGTTCCTGCCGTTCCCGTATCCGTTCCGCCGCCCCAAGGGCATGACGCCGGAAGAGTATTCCGACAGCTGCGTGCGCCAGTTCGAGCGCCTGTTCGAGACCGAATACAACGGCGTGTGGGATCCCAAGACGAACCAGTGCGAATACGCCGCGTTCTACGTCGAGCCGATCCAGGGCACCGGCGGCTACGTGCTGCCGCCGATGGGTTTCTTCAAGGGCCTGAAGAAGGTGCTCGACAAGTACGGCATCCTGATGGTGTCCGACGAAATCCAGATGGGTTTCTGGCGCACCGGCAAGCTGTGGTCGATCGAGAACTTCGGCGTGACGCCGGACATCGTGGTGTTCGGCAAGGCGCTGACCAACGGCCTGAACCCGCTGTCCGGCCTGTGGGCGCGCGAGGAGCTGATCAACCCGACCGTGTTCCCGCCAGGCTCCACCCACTCGACGTTCAACTCCAACCCGCTGGGCACCTCGCTGGGCCTAGAAGTCATCAAGATGGGTTACGAGCTGGACTACGAGACCACCGTGCCGAAGAAGGGCGCGCACTTCCTCGACGGCCTGCGCGACCTGCAGAAGAAGCACAAGGAAATCGGCGACGTGGATGGTCTGGGCCTGGCGCTGCGCGCCGAGATCTGCACCGACGACGGCTTCACCCCGAACAAGGCCCTGCTCGACAAGATGGTCGACATCGGCCTCGCCGGCGACCTGGAGCACAACGGCAAGAAGATCGGCCTCGTGCTCGACGTGGGCGGCTGGTACAAGAACGTGATCACCTTCGCGCCCTCGCTGGACATCACGCACGAGGAGATCGATCTGGCGATCGCGCTGCTGGATCAGCTGCTGACGAAGGCCAAGAAGGGCTGATAGCTGGCCACGCGTTGCAAACGAAAGGCCCGGCGGGAAACTGCCGGGCCTTTTGCTTTTCGGCCCTCTGCTTTTCTCCCTCCCCCTCCGGGATGCGGAGAAGGGCCATGGATGGCCCTGCTTTGAGGAGTGAGGAAGAGGGGGTGAGGGGCGGGTGCTCGCGACGATCTCGATTTCCCCTCGCCCGCTTGCGGACGCGGAGAAGGGCCATGGAAGGCCCTGCTTTGAGGAGCGAGGAAGAGGGGCAGGGGAGAGGGGCTTTTGCTTCTGCGCTCACACAAGTCGCAGAACGATTTCGGACGCCGATCCGTGTCGATTTATCTGCCGCTCGTTCGTTGCATGGGTGGAAGGGGGCGCGGCCAAGGCGAAGGAGCGCAAGCCGTGAAACGCGGGTGGCGATCATTCGCGTCGGCAGCACCCACCGGGATACTTCAACTTGATACGGAGCAGCTTGCCATGAACAACATTGTTCGAACTGCTTTTCGGCCGTTTGCCGCCGGCGCGGTCGCCATCTTGATCGGCATGCATGGCATGACGTCCCGCGCGGCCGACGTGGCGGCGCCACCTGCCACGCCTCCGGTGACTGCACCACCTGCCGGCGTGTATCACATCGACAAAGCCCATGCGAGCCTCCAGCTTCGTGTAAGTCACATGGGATTCTCGACATACACCACGCGATTCAGTCGCTTCGATGCGACCTTGACGTTTGATCCAGGCAACATACCTGCGTCCAGGCTGGTGGCTACCATCGAAACCGCCTCGCTGGAAATGGATGCGGCACCGAAGATGTGCATCGATATCGTAAAGGGGCCCCAGCTTCTCGACGTGGCAAAGTTTCCCGAGATCGTCTTCCGCTCGGAAAAAATCCAGATGACCGGCGCCAAGTCATTCGAGATCGAAGGCACCCTGGATCTGCACGGCGTCACCCGTCCATTGACGCTCACCGGCACCTACAACGGCGGCTACGCGGGAATACCCGGCATGGATCCGCATGCGCGCATCGGATTTTCCGCGCACGGAGCCTTCAAGCGCTCGGATTTCGGTATGGGATTTGGCGTGCCTGCACCGGGCACGACGATGGGGGTGGGCGACCTGGTCGACGTGACCCTGGAGGCCGAGTTCATTGGGCCGGCATTGGCGAACACTGCCGGCAAGCCGCACTGACGTCAGTCATGAAATGCGGTCCATTTGTCCCTGACACCTTTTCGACGTTTTTCAGGCGCCAATCGGTAGCGATTGAGCCCGCTCCTCAAAAACGGGGTTGAGCGGGTCATCTCGATTGGCGGCAATTTTGTAGTAGAAGGTAAGGCAATTCCCTTCACACACGATTTTTCGCGCATAGATTGCAAAATAGAAAGGTCCGTGACCAATCGACATCGGGCCGCCATGGATGTCAACTAATACGCTGAACGGTCGGAATTTTGGATTCTTCTTGAAATGTAGTTTTTCATCAATGGTAGCAAAACGATCGACGTAAGACTGCTGCAAGAAGCGTGTAACTTCCTTCGGGTTTCTTCGGGCTGGGAGAATCGACAAGAGCCTGCGGATTCCATCGGGATAGGATTCTTCAAAGATGATCCAGCCTGCTCCATGGTTCATAAGTGTCTAACACCAAGTAGGTTCAAGGCTGGGGAAGATAGATAACCGTCCACTCGTGGTAGGCGAATACATAGGCCGCGACACCAACTGGCGCGGTGTATGAATGTTCGTAAGGTATGCGAATCTGAAGGTGCACGGGCTTATATAAATCAATCTTTTTTTACTTCAACTTGTATTCGTTGCTGCATTAGCTGGCCTTGATCCATCTTTACCAAAGAGCCATCCACGAAGTAATAGTAAACGCCATCACCAAACGTCCATACCTCCTCATCACCTTGAGCGGCGACCATTCTTGGAGGTGTCCAGTTGTTAAAGGACCTGGCCCAGTTGTCACGCCATTCGTTATAGGACATTCCGAGACGCGGGCGAAAGGTGGTACACGCCGCCAACAGCAAAGTGGCGATTAGTATGGCTGTCGTCTGTAAACGCTTCATTTTCCACCCCTGTCAGCTGGGCCGATGACACTCTAGCAGACGGTTGGGAGAGGTGCGGCGACAATGAGCCGCAAGCTCGCGGCGTTTGGCTTCTGGCGCGCAGGATGCGCGCCTGCTCTTCGGGGCCCCTCGGCGGCGGTGAGGCGGGGACGATCAGGCCGCGCAGCGGGCATCGCCAGGGAGGGCGATGCCTTTTCGCGCGGGCAGGAGCCCGCTCGAAAAGCCCGGCCACGACTCACGGACTTTCCGTCCATGGATGGACGGAAAGCGGTGCCGCGGGGTGCTCTTTCTCTTTGGCTACTTTCTCTTTGAGCACGCAAAGAGAAAGTAGCTCGGGCGCCGGCAGGCGCACGAAACTGCTTTGTTGCTTGCGATAGTGCGAGGGCAAAGGCCCCTCTCCCCCGACCCCTCTCCCGCAAGCGGGCGAGGGGAGCAAGACGCTTAAGGCGCTCGCTTCAACGCCAGCACGGCGTTGAGCCCCCCGAACGCGAACGAATTGCTGAGCACCGCCCGCACCGGCATCTCGCGCGCCGTGTTCGGCACGTAGTCCAGGTCGCAAGCCGGGTCGGGCTTGTCGAGGTTCGCGGTGGGCGGCACCACGTTGTCGCGCAACGCACCGATCGCGGCCACCAGTTCCAGCGCGCCGGAGGCGCCCAGGGCGTGGCCGTGCATGGATTTGGTGGACGACACCGCCAGCTTGTCGGCATGCTCGCCGAAGGCGAGCCGGATCGCGCGGGTTTCGGTGACGTCGTTGGCCTGGGTGCCGGTGCCGTGGGCGTTGATGTAGTCGACGTCCTCGGGGTTGAGTTCCGCTTCGGCGAGCGCCTGGCGCATCGCGGTCGCGGCGCCTTCGGCGCTGGGCATCACGATGTCGCTGGCGTCGGCGCTCATGCCGGAGCCGGCGAGTTCCGCGAGGATGGTGGCGCCGCGCGCCCGTGCGTGTTCCAGTGACTCCAGCACGAAGATGGCGGCACCTTCGCCCAGCACCAGGCCTCGGCGGTTTGCGCTGAACGGGCGGCAGGTGTCGTCGGAGAGCACGCGCATCGCTTCCCACGCGCGCAGCGCGCCGTAGCTGAGGCAGGCCTCGGTGCCGCCGGTGACTGCCACCTCGGCCATGCCGAAGCGGATCATCTGCGCCGCCTGGATGATCGCGTGGTTGGCCGAGGCGCAAGCGCTGGCCACCGCGTAGGTGGCGCCGCGCAGGCCGTAGGCGATGCTGATCTGGCTGGCCGAGGCATTGGTCATCAGCCGCACGATGGTGAGCGGGTGCGTACGGCTGGCCTTCTCCGCGTACAGCCGGCGGCTCTGTTCGTCCTGGGTGGTCTCGCCGCCCACGCCGGTGCCCACGATCACCGCGGTGCGCTGGCCCAGGCCGTCGCGGGTGAAGTCGATGCCCGAATGCGCGATGGCCTCGCGCGCGGCGTGCAGCGCGAATTCCGAGGTGCGGTCGAGCAGGGGCAGGGTGCGCTCGTCGATGCCGGTGGCCGGGTCGAAGCTTTCCGGCACCTGGGCGGCGATCTTCACGCGCAGCGTGTCGCTGTCGCGGTGGCGCAGCGGGCCGATCGCGCTGCGTCCCTCGCGCAGGCCTTGCCACAGCGCGCGGGCGCCCACGCCCAGAGGGCTGATCGCGCCCATGCCGGTGATGACGACCCGGCGTGTCTCGATGGTGGGCATTACGCGTGGCCTTCGCCGGCGGCGGCCTTCTCGTCCAGCGCATGCTGCACGGCGTCGACCAGGCTCTGCGCGGTGTCGCTGTCGAAGTTCGCCCCCTGCTGTTCGGGGAAGTGGATGTCGAAGTGCTCCTCGATGTCGAAGATCAGCTCGATCGCTTCCAGCGAGGCGATGCCCAGGTCCTTCAGCGTGGATTCGGGTTTGACGTTCGCCACGTCGACCTTGGCCTGCTTGGCGATGATCTCGAACACTTGCTGCTGGGTCGTTCCGGTCATGACGGATCCTTGGTGGCAGGCGACAATGGGCGCACCTGAACCGGCTGGGCCGGCCCGGGCGACCCCCATAGTCTAGGCAAACCCGCTTACTCATGCCTTTCATTTCGCAACTGGAACCGGACGCGCTGCTCACGGCGTTCATGGACGAGCCACCGATCGGCTTCACCGCGGAGCGCTCGCCGCAGGGCATGCCGGGCTTCGTGGCGCCGTTCGACCTGCTGACCACGGCCGACGACGCGCTGCGCCGCCGCGTGGCCACGCTGCCGCTGTACCGCCACTGGCGCCGGCTGCTCAGCTGGCGCACCCGCTTCGCCGGCACCACGGTGTCCGAGTACGCGCCGCTGCCGGCCGGGGTGGCGCCCGCCGAACTGGCCAAGGGCCTGAAGGCCGCCTGGGGGCGCGAGTGCCGGCTGCTGATCGTGAAGGACATCGCGCAGGATTCGCCCCTGCTCGACGAGGCCGGCAACGCACATGCGCACGACTTCGGCGCCGCCTGCGCGGCGGAAGGCTTCGTACTGCTGGAAGGCCAGGCGCTGGCCTACGTGGCTATCGACTTCGCCACGGACGACGACTACCTGGCCCGGCTCAGCTACAGCCGCCGGAAGAACCTCCGCCGCAAGCTGCGTTCGCGCGCGCAACTCGACATCGACGTCGTGCGCACCGGCGACGCACGCTTCCGCGACGAGGCGACGCTGGCGGCGTACTACGCACTGTTCGATGCCGTGTACGCACAGAGCGAGATCCACTTCGACCGGCTGAGCCTGGACTTCTTCCGCCGCGTGCTGCGCGACGCGACGAGCGGCGGCGTGCTGTTCGTCTATCGCCATGAGGGAAAGATGATCGGCTGGAACCTCTGCTACGAGCACGACGGCAAGCTGATCGACAAGTACGTCGGCTTCGCCTACCCCGAGGCGCGCGAGCACAACCTGTACTTCGTCAGCTGGATGCACAACCTGGGTTACGCGCGCGAGCGTGGCCTGACGCATTACGTGGCCGGCTGGACCGACCCCGAGGTGAAGGCCTTCCTCGGCGCCAGCTTCACCTTCACCCGCCATGCGGTGTACGCCAGGAACCCCGTGCTGCGCGCGCTGCTGCGCAAGCTCGGCGGCCATTTCGAGAGCGACCGCCAGTGGCAGGACGCTGCGGAGAAAGACGATGAATGAATGTCATGCGATGAGTTGCCCCGTCAACCCCGCACCCGTCGTAGGTCGGGCTTCAGCCCGACATGCCAGGTGCGTCGGGCTGAAGCCCGACCCACGAATCGCGGGGGGGCGCGCATGAACATTTCCGTGCCACGCCCCGTGGTGCTCGACATCGACGGCTCGGTGGGCGAGCTGCCGAACCGCCTCGTGCTGCCCTTGGCCGAGTGGCAGGAAGCGATCCGCTTCGGCTGCTCGTTGGCCACGATGCGCCGCTTCACTGCGCAGCTGGACGCGCAGCTGCCCGCGCAGTACGGTACCGTGTTCACCGGCTCAGGCGATTTCCACCACCTCAGCTGGCCGCTGGTCGCGCGGCTGAAGCCAGCGACACCGATCCAGGTCGTGGTGCTGGACAACCATCCCGACAACATGCGGTTTCCGTTCGGCGTGCACTGCGGCTCCTGGGTGCGCCGCGTGGCCGCGTTGCCCTTCGTGGAGCACGTGCATGTGCTGGGCATCACCTCGCACGACATCGGCGCAGGCCATGCGTGGGAGAACTACCTGACCCCGCTGCTGCGCGGCAGGCTCACGTACTGGAGCATGGGCGTGGACACCGGCTGGTCGCGCCGGTTGGGCATCGCGCGCGCGTTTCGCGGTTTCGACCATCCCGATGCGCTGGTCGACGCCTTCGTCGAAGCTCAGCGCAAGCAGGTGTTGCCGACCTACCTCACCATCGACAAGGACGCGTTCGCACCGGAAGTGGCGCACACGAACTGGGACCAGGGCCGCCTGCAGCTCGATCACGCCTTGGCGCTGATCGGCAGCCTGCGGCACGGCCTCGCGGGCAGCGACATCAACGGCGAGGTCTCGCACTACCGCTACCAGGCATGGTGGAAGCGCAAGCTCTCCGCGATGGACGAACAGCCCGCGATCGATCCCGTCCAGCTCGCCGGCTGGCAGGCGCAGCAGCATGCGCTGAACTTGAAGCTGCTTGAAGCCATCGCGGAGCGCGGCTGACTTCAGCCGTTGGTGATCCCAAGCACGCCGCGAGCCAGCTCGCATTTCTCGTCACTCTGCCGCGGTCTGTTGCCGTTGGTCATGCAGCAGCGTGGCCCGGGGGTATGCATATCCCCTCCGGCGCTGACGGGTATTCGGAAGCCATGCGTTGTCGAACACCAACAACCAAGAAACTGAGGCGCAGATCAGTCGGCATCGCCCCGGCCGGACGGTGGCTGTTTTTCGGGAACGCAGGTCAGTTGCAGGGCGTCGCAGCGTTGCCCTTGCGCGCACCCGCCGGTTCGGCCGTAGCAGGTACAGACTGCATTGCCATTTTCCCCGCGTACGCCAAAGCCAAGGCAGGCCTTGCCGTTGATGCACGTTCCCCAACCGCCGTGAAGGCCGTGCGGAGCACAGTCGCCTTGGCTGGCCACGCGTTCCCACACGGGCGCTGATGGCATCGCCGGCAGCGGCGCGAACTTGGGCGAAGACTGGGCGACTGGCGAGGATTTCGCGTGTTCGTTCGCGGGTGGTCGTCCGGAGCACCCCGGCAAGACCGCCAAGGCAAACAGCAGCAACACGAACGATGAGCGTCCGGAAAGCATGTGGCCAAGCATCGCTTTGAGCCTGATCATGACGATTGCCTCCTCGCCGGCCCTCAGTAGGCGTAGTTCGCCTGCTGCAGGTGTTGTGTCTCACCCAGGTAGGTCCAGCGCTTCGGGCATCCCTGTGAGGAATCGGTGAGAAACCTCATCCAGACCGAACTGGCGCCTTGCCAGCCAACCTGGAGCATGGCGTCGTAGTCGCCCCAGTAGCCACGGCCAGAGTCGGAGCACACCGGGGTGTTGCGCAGGATATCCACGGGAAAGATGACCAGTGGATTGTCCGTGTTGGGGAAATAACCCAGCGTGGCGCGCGCGACATTCACCGTGCCGGTCTGGCCGTAGTGATACGCCCACGTCGCTTGCCAAGTCGGCGGCAGGCCGATGAAACCGGGCCATGCGGCCACTTCGGGATTGATGACATCGACCTGCGAGTTGCCCGGACCGCCGCCCTTGAAGGCCCACTGGGGTACCTGCGCACAGGCATGCAGGTCGGCGTAGCACGCGCTGGCGTCGATGTAGCGCGGACCGTTCGAGTCGCGTCGGACGTACAGCAGGCGGATAGCGTCGCTGCCGTTCGGCGAGGATGCCCCGACGTCGTACGACATGCTGTTGCCGAACCGTAGCGTCAACTCGGAGCCGTCCACCTGGGCACCGAAATCGAGCGAGCCGTAAAACACCGTGGGATAACTCGCCTGAATCGGCTTGCCCCACGAACCGCCAGACCAGCGATTGAGATAGATGTAGCTGTTCTGGTCTTGCCCGATCACCTGGGCGGCGACGTAGACCGAACCGTCGCGGGCCGCGCGCAGGCGCGGATGGGCCGCAACATACATGCCCGGGAAAGGAGGTGCGGTGAGCTTGAAGCTGCCGCTGTCGCTGGGGCTGCGATACACGGCAATCTGGCTGGTCGCGACGTCCACGAACGCCGCGAAGACCTCACCGGTATTCGATGCCACCATGCTCCCGCCATCGTAAAAATGGCCTTGGGTGGCGTCACCCACGCCTTCCACGGGCGAGGTGTCGGTCACGCACTGGTAGTTGGCAAAGGTCTTGCCGGAGTCGGTCGACTTGGCTATGCACGCTCCGCCAATGTAGGACTCGGGAGCAAACGGGTCGACCGATCCATCGATGCCACCAGCCGGGAACTTGCTGTTGGGCATGGCGAGGTTTGAGATGAACACGACGCTGTAGTTGGTCTGCGAGGTGGTGATCGCCGGATCGCCCCACAGCACCGCCCAGCCCTTGGGAGGCTTGAGCTTGCCGCCGTAGTGCCAACTGCCGCCTCCGTTGTCCGAATAGGACCAGCCCAGGTTGGAGGCGCCCTTGCTGATGTGCCGGGTCGTGCTGGTATAGGTAACGGCATTGCCGGCGTTGGTGTCGTCGTTGTACGTCACCACGATGCGCGTGACGCCTCCGGCCAGCGCAGTGGTCGCCGCTGTTTCGCTTTGGGTTCCCGATGCGGTGGGATCGCCCTTCGCCCCGGTTACCTCGTTGTCGTTGGAGCATGCCAACAACAAACCGGCCAGCAGCAAGGGGGCCAGGGCTTGGAAAAGCTTGGTGCGAGACGAGCGACTCGCGGGTCTCGAAGTGAATCCGCGCATAAGGACCTCCTAGAGGACACAGCGCACATCCGACCGAGGCGGCGAGGATACATCCGCCGAGGAACGGGAAACCAGTGGCCGGACGTACCCGCGATTTGGTGCGGCGGGACCTTCTTCCGTCCGTGCGGCGGACTGTTTCAACTTTGCGACAATACGGCCATCAGCGTCTGGCAAATGCCATCGAAATCCCGCTCGCCCATCCACGCGCTGTTGCCGATCGTGAGGCTGCGCGCGGCGAAGTCGCGGGCGTTCGGCACGGCGGCTGCGGGCACGATGCCGTCGAGGTAGGCGTAGTCGGGCAGGGCGTGGATGAACAGGCGGCTGACGCCGTAGCCGGCTTGCCAGAGTTGGTCCAGCGCGGCGTCGCGGCGGCGCTGGTCGGGCAGCAGCAGGAAGAAGAACGGCCAGCTGCCGTGCGCGCCGGCGGGATCGTCCAGCACGGTGACGCCGGGGAGTGCGCGCAGGCGTGGCAGGTGGTGCTGCGCGCGGGCGGTGCATTGTTCGAGGAAGGCGGGCAGGCGCCGGGCGGCGTGCGCGCCCACGGCCTGGCGCCAGCGACCCACGGCATGCAGGGGCAAGGGCAGGGCGAAGTCGTCGCCGACCGCGGCCACCGGGTCGCCATCGCGCAGCGCGCGGCGCAGCGGATTGCCGTAGGCGAGGCGCAGGCCGTGCGGGCGGTACAGCGCGGCGTAGCCCAGCAGTTCCACGCTGCGGCGCAGTTCCCAGCCGAGCTGGTATGGCGCGATGCGCGCGGCGGTGCGGGCGAGGCGTTCGCGCAGATCGGGATCGCGCGCGGCGAGCAGGCCGCCTTCGTAGATGGACAAGCCCTTGCCCGCGGCGAGACTGAAGAAGCCGAGGTCGCCGGCGAGGCCCACGCTGCCGCCGTCGCGCCGCGCGCCCAACGCCTGCGCGGCGTCCTCGATCACGTAGGCACCCACGTTGTTGGCCACGGCCAGCGCGTCGTCCACGTCGGCCACGCGGCCGGCGAGATGGGTGGGCAGGATCGCCAGCGTGCGTTCGTCGCAGGCGGCGCGCAGCCCATCCGGATCCATGTCGTAATGGCCGAAACGCAGGTCGCACAGCACCGGTTCCAGCCCGGCCTGGTGCACGGCCAGCGGCACCAGCGGGCAGGTGTAGGCAGGCATCACCACGCGGCGACGCGCCGGCTTCAGTTCGCGCAAGGTGGCGAGTGCGATCAAGAGGGCTGCGGTGCCGGAGCAGGTGAGTGCCAGCGGCGGCGTGCCGAGCTGCGCCGCGATGTCGGCGGCCAGCGTGGCCGCGCCGGGACGCAGGTCCGTCAGCTTCAGCGGCAGGCCGGCGGTGGGCGGCAGTTCGTGGTGGCGACGGGGCAGCATGCGCGCAGCCGGGGCTCAGGCCCGTGCCGGGCTTTCGTCCGCGTCCGGCACGTGCTCGCGGCTCTCGGCCAGCCCCAGGCAGACGATGCCGGCGACGATCGCAACGGCACCCAGCACGCGCGGCAGAGTGAGGTGCTCGTCGAACAGCCACACCGACAGCAGCATCACGGAGACCACTTCCAGGTGCGAGGCGGCGAAGGCGGGGCCGATCGGCGCGTGCTTCAGCAGGCTCATCCAGGTGAAGAACGCGCCCACGTAGCCGATCACGGCACCGTACACCCAGGGCTTGCCGAACAGCCGCAACAGCCATGCCACGTTGGCTTCGACAGGCAACGCGTGCATGCCTGCGTACTTGAAGCTGATCGCGCCGATGGAGTCGAAGCCCATCAGCAGCAGGAATCCGATCAGATAGAACCAGCCGCGCTTCATGCGCCTATCCCCACGATGACTACGCCCAAGGTCACCAGCAGGATGCCGGCCACGCGCAGGCGGGTGAGCTTCTCGCCGAACAACATGCGCCCGGCGACCATCACCGCCACGATATTGATCGAGCCAAGCAGGATCGCTTCGGAAAGAGGGAGAAGCGAGAGGAAGGCAATCCATATCAGGAACTCGACCACGTAGCAGCCGATGCCCAACCAGATCCACGGGCGCCGCGCCATATACAGCCAGCGCGCGAATCCGTCACCGGCTGCAGGGTCGCCGGCTGCGGCCTTGAACGCAAGCTGGCCGCCGGTGTCGAGCACCACATTGAGCACCCACAGGATGGCAACGAGCGGAGAGATGGAACCCGTCGGCACGATCAGGCCGCGGCGCGCTGGGGAATGTCGGCCGCGGCGACGCGGTCGAAGAACGCGGCGGAGCGCTCGATCAGGGTGCGACGTTCCTTGTCGATCGTGATCATGTGGTAGCTGTCGTCCAGCAGCAGCAGCTCGACCGGCGCGCTGACTTCGCGCATCACCAGTTCGGCATTCTTGATGCTGGCCACGTCGTCCTCGCTGGCGTGCGCCACCAGGCAGGGCGCGGTGACCTGCGCGAGCTGGCGGCGCACCGCGGCGGACAGCCCGTACATCTCGGCCAGCGAATACCAGGGATTGCCGGGCAGGCCGGCGGCGGCGCTGTCGCCGCCCAGCATCGCGGCGCTGACCTGCGCGCGCAGGCGCTCGTCGCGGATGCCGTAGGGCGGCTGTTCCATGAAGCTGCGGTCGCGGCCGATGCCGAGCTTCTTCAGGAACGGCAGCATGAAGGACATGCGCGCCATCCGCGGGATGCTCCAGCCGTCGTAGCGGAAGGTGGCGCCGTACACGCCCACGCCCGCGATCTGCTCGGGACGATCGGCGGCGAGCTTGAGCGAAAGCAGGGCGCCCATCGACAAGCCGCCCACGAACAGGTGGTCCACCTTCTCACGCAGCGCGTCGGCGGCCTGTTCCACGCTGGCATACCAGTCGCGCCAGCCGGTGGCGAGCAAGTCCTCGGCGTTGCCGCAGTGGCCGGCCAGCTGCATGCCGTGCACGGTGTAGCCGGCGCGGTTCAGGCCCTTGCCGAGCAGCTTCATCTCCATCGGCGTGCCGGTGAGGCCGTGGATCAGCAGCACGCCGCTGCGGCTACCTTCGAAGAAGAAATCAGTTTGCTGGATCACGCGCGACACCCAAGACGAATCGAGCCGCTGGAGGCGGCTTTTCAGGTGTACAGCTTCGCAGTGGGCGGTTTCCTCAGTCTTTCGACTGGTGTGGGATTGGCCTGCTCTCTGCTTTATTGCGAAATGCAAAGCTGTTTCGTGCGCCCTTTGGGCGCCCGAGTTACTTTCTCTTTGCGTGGCCAAAGAGAAAGTAACCAAAGAGAAAGGCCACCCCGATTGGCGCTTGCCGGGCATCCTGCCCGGCAAGTTCGTGAGACGGGGCCGGGCTTTTCGAGCGGGCTCCTGCCCGCGCGAAAAGGCGAGGTCATCCGTGGCCTCGCCCGCTGCGCGGCCTGATCGTCCCCGCCTCACCGCCGCGCAGGGGCCCCGGAAAAGCAGGCGCGCGTCGTGCGCGCCAGAAGCAACAGCAAAAGCAGAGCGCCGCTCATGGTGGTGCGCTCTTGCTCTTCTGAAAAGTGCGCGCCGGGAGCGCGCTGCTCTACCCGGAGCCCATGGATGGGCGCAGGGCGCGCCATCGGCGTGCTCTCTCTTTGGTTACTTTCTCTCGGGCACGCGAGAGAAAGTGACTCGGGCCGCGGCAGCGGCTCGAAACCGCCTTGTTTCGTGAGGGAGAGAGAGGACAGAGCCCCTCTCTCCGAACCTCTCCCCCACACGAGGGAGAGAGGCGAACATCAAGGTTTGCCGTCGGGCAGGAACCGCACGATCACCCGCTGCCCGATGCGCAGCTGCTGCTCGGGCTGGTCGAAGGCCAGCACGCATTCCACCGTGCGCGCGTTGGCGCGGATCTGCGGGTCGTTCTCCAGCGTGGCCGGGCCGTAGACCTGGCCCACGCGCAGCACATGGGCGCTCCAGTGGCCGTTCTCGGCGTCGTCGTTGGCAACCACTTCGGCGCGCATGCCGGGCTTCACCGCGGTGACGAAGCTTTCGTTGAGCTCGGCGCGCACGATGCGCGGCTTGTTCGGCAGCAGGGTGAACAGCGGGCCGGCGCCGGGCGAGACGCTGGCGCCTGGCTGGGCCGTCACATGCACCACCAACGCGTCGAACGGCGCGCGCAGGCTGCGCTGGGCCAGTTCGTACTTCGCCTCGGCCAGCTTCTGCGCGGCCATGTCCACCGCGGCCTGGTCGGCGTCGCGTTCGGCGCCGAGCTGGTTGCTGGCCTCGCGCGCGTCGTCGGCGCTCTGGCCGTCGCCCGCGCCGGCGGCAGCGGCGGCGGCGAGTCGGTCGGCGCGTTGCTTGGCGGCAGCCTGCTTGATCGCCAGCAGCTTGAGCTGGGCCTGCGCCTGCTCCAGCTGCGCCTGGGCGGCGTCCACCGCGAGCTGGGCGGGGCGGGTGTCCAGCGCGGCCAGCAGCTGGCCCTGCTTCACCTGTTCGCCCTCGTGCACGGCGACGGTGGCGAGCGTGCCTTCGCGCGGCATCGCCAGCGTGAGCAGGCCGCCTTCGATGTCGACGCGGCCGCGCGCCACCGCGGCGTAGCTCGGCGCGGCCGCCGTGGCGGCGACCGGTTCCGCGTGCCTGGAGCAGGCGGCGAGCAGCAGGGTGGCGGCCAGCGCGAATCCGGCGGGCCGCAGCAGCGCCGCGAGGCGCGCGGGCGAAGACGGGCGGGAGGCGGTCGGCTTCATGGCGGGGTTTCCTTGGTGGCGACGGCGTCGGGGCGCCGGTCGCTGAGAATGCGGCCGTCTTCCATCGCCAGCACGCGGTCGGCATGCGCGACCAGGCGCGGGTCGTGGCTCACGCACAGCACGGTGGTGCCGTGGGTGCGGGCGATGGTGTGCAGGATGTCGATGATGGTCTGGCCGTTGGCGGCGTCCAGCGCGCTGGTGGGCTCGTCGGCGAACAGCAGCTCCGGTTCCTTGGCCAGCGCGCGGGCGATCGCCACGCGCTGCTTCTCGCCGCCGGAGAGTTCCGAGGGGCGCAGCCTGATGCGGTGGGCCAGGCCCACTTCCTCCAGCGAGCGGCGGGCGCGTTCGCGCGCCTCCTGCTTCGACAAGCCCATGTGGTTGAGCGGCAGTTCCACCTGTTCCAGCGCGGTGAGCGCGGGGAACAGGTTGAAGCCCTGGAACACGAAGCCGGTGTGCTGCAGTCGGAAATACTCCAGCGCGCGCAGGTCGAGCTGGCCCAGTTCGCTGCCCAGCGCATGCACATGGCCGCTGTCCACCTTCTGCAGGCCGCTGAGGACCGCCAGCAAGGTGCTCTTGCCGCAGCCGGAAGGGCCGGAGATCAGGGTGAGCTCGCCGGGATCGATGTCCAGCGACAGCTGGTCCAGCACCTGGGTGTGCTGGCGGCCGGAGTCGAAGGCCTTGCACACGCGGTCGGCTCGCAGGATCGGAGCTCGTGGTGTCGTGGCAGTGGCGATGGCGTGCGGCATCCCGTTCACCTCAGCAAGGTGGCCGGATCGATCCGGCGCATGCTGCGCATCGCCGCCATGCCGGAGACCGCGGCCTGGCCCATCACCAGCGCGATGCAGGCGATCGCGGCCAGCGGGCCCAGCTCCACCGGTACGTCCTGGCTGCGCGCCAGCAGCAGCACCACCACGCCCAGCACGGTGGCACCGATCAGGCCCAGCGCGCCCACCCAGAACGCCTGTTCCAGCACCACCTTGCGCAGTGCGCCTACGCCCACGCCCAGCGCGTTGAGCGTGGCGTACTCGCGCACCGAGCCTTGCACCGCGCCCACCAGGGTCTGGCTGGTGATCACCGCGCCGACCAGGAACACGATGCCGGCGAGGAACAGCACGCCGGCGCCCGCGCCGGTGTCGAACAGCCAGTACATCACGGAGATGTGGGCGAAGTTGGCGGCGCTCCACGTGGTGTAGGGGCCGAACTCGCTGCTGCCGCGCAGGCGAATGGCCACGGCGTCGGCCTGGGTCGGATCGCGCAGCTTGGCGACGAGGTAGGTGGGGCCGTTGTCGGCGGCGTCGGTGTCCAGTTGGCGCGCGGTGTCCAGCGAGGCGATCACGTTGATGCCGCCGAGGCCGCGCAGGCCGCTGCTGATGCCGACCACGCGCACGCGATGGCCGTTGATGGTGGCGGTCTGGTCCAGTGCCACGCCCAGCTTGTCGAGGTCGGCGCGATCCACGATCACTGCATCCGGTTCGGCCAAGCGTGCGCGCAATGAAGGCGGCAGCACCCTGGAGAGCATCAGGCCGTCGGCGGCGGGATCGATGCCGGAGACGAACACCGACACGCCGCCGGTCTCGCCCGTACCACGCCAGTCGCCGTCGATCCATTCGTAAGGCTCGACCCGCGTCACCGCCGGGTCCATCAGGATGCGCGATTCCACGTTGGCGTCGATCGAGCGGCCCGAGCCCACGCTCTGGGTGCCGGGGAAACCGACCCACACGTCGGCGGACGAACCGGTGATGTAGACGCTGGTGGCGCCGAAGATGCCCAGCACCAGCGCCAGTTGCAGCAATTGCAGCAGGCCGGCGAAGCCCACCGCGATCATGGCGGGCAGGAAGCGCCGCCATTCGTAGACCAGGGTCTTGCGCGCCAGGGCCACCATCAGGGGGATGCCTCGGCGGACTTGCCGGATTTCGCACCGGGCGGCGCCTCGTCCGCCGGCAGCGGCGCGCCGCCCAGCGCCTTGAACAGCGCCACGTAGGCGAGGCTGCGGCTGGCGCGCGCATCGGCCAGCTCGATCGCGGCCTGCTCGGTGGCGAGCCGGCCGTCGGCCAGCGAAAGCGGGCTGTCCAGTTTCAGTTTCACGCGGGTCTCAAGCGTGCCGTCCACGCGCGCGAGCGCCTGCCAGGCGTCCTGGCTGTGCTGCTCGCGCTGCTGCTGCTGCTGCAGCGTGCCCAGCGCGGTTTCCACTTCTGCCACGCCCTGCAGCACGGCCTGCCGGTAGGCCAGCACGGCGGCCTTGAGTTCGTGCGACTTGGCGTGCTCGGCGGCGGCGCGGATGCCCCAGTCGAACAGCGGCATGTCGAACAGCGGGCCCACCGAAACCAGCCCGTTGGAGACGGTGTGCCTCTTGTTGTTGTTGAGGTCGGAGGCCCAGATCATCGAGGCGCCGAGGCCGAGCTTGGGAAAGCGGTCGGCATGGGCCACGCCCAGCTCGCCGGCGGCGCGCAGCACGTCGGCTTCGGCATGGGCGATCTCGGGGCGCGTGCGCAGCAGGTCGGCCGGCGTGCCGGGCAGCGCCCACGCGCCGAGTTGCGGCTGCGGGCCGGGCTGCAGCCAAGCCGGATCGGGGTGGTTCTGGCCCAGCAACACGGCCAGCCGCTGTGCCGCGGCGTTGATCGCCTGCCGCGGCGCGGCCAGGGCGGCCGCGGCCTGCGCCGCCGCCGCCTGCGCCTGGTCCACCGCGCCGGGCGGCGCCAGCTGCAAGCGCTGGCGCACCGTGAGCAGATCGAGCTGGCGGCCGCGCACCTCGCCGATCTGCAGCAGCAATTGCTCCTGCTGCTGGGCGGCGCGCAGCTCGATCCAGTTGCGCACCACCTCGGCCACCACCGACACGCGGGCCGCCTGCAGGTCGGCCGCACCGGCGTCCAGCGTGCCCCGGGCCTCGCGGCGGGTGCCTTGGGCGCGGCCGAACAGGCCGAGTTCCCAGGTGGCGTCGAAGCCGGACACCAGGTACGAGGCGCTGGCATCCGGGTCGATCGTCTGTTCGGTACGGGCGTTCAGTGAGGGCAGGTAGCGCGCATGCTCGTGGCGCTGCAGGATGCGCGCGGCGCGCAGCCGTTCGACCGCCTGCGCCACGTCGAGGTTGCGCGCCAGGGCCTGGTCGACCAGTGCGTTCAGCGCCGGATCGTCGAACGCGCGCCACCAGTCACGCAGGTCGGCGGGTGCAGCCGACTGGGCCGCCATTGCGTGCTGCCATTGCGCCGGGATCGGCGGGTCCAGCTTCGGCATCGCCACCGAGCAGCCGGCGAGCGCGATGGCAGCGCCGAGCAGGGACGCGCGCCAGTGGCGGCGCGGCACGATGGCGGCCTCAGCCATGCCGATCTCCGCGTGTTGCGGAGCCGGCACGACGTCCGGCGTTTTCGATGAGGATCAGGGCCACGGTCAGGTCAAGGGAGCAATAGGAGGTGAAGGCGCGGGTAACGACCGTGCGAGTCCGCCCAAGGATACAGGCCGGGTGCGGGGGCTGTCAGCGCGCCGTTGGCGTTCCGGGGGGCGGCGCCGCGCCGTCGCGGGTGCGCGGAGCGGGAAAACGCACCTCCACGCACAGGCCGCGCTCCTCGCCGAGCTGGTAGATCACCTCGGCGTGGTGGCGTTCGGCGATACGCTGCACGATCGCGAGCCCCAGGCCACTGCCTTCCTCGCTGGCACCCGGCGCGCGGAAGAAACGCTCGCTGAGCCGCGGCAGCAGTTCGGGCGGCACGCCCGGGCCATTGTCCTCGACCACGAGGTTGGCGCCGCCGTCGGGCCGCGCCTGCAGGCTCACGGTGACGGTACTGCCGCGGCCGGCGTAGCGGATGCTGTTGTCGATCAGGTTGTCCAGCAGGTCGTGCACGCTGGCAGCATGGCCGTCGATGCTTAGCGCCTGCTCAGGCCCCTGGTAGCCGAGGTCCACGCCGGCCGCCAGCGCCTCGTGCACGCGCTGCATCACCGCCTCGGGGATCAGTCGGGTGAGTTCCAGCGGCACGTGCTCGACCGTGTCGGTCGACGGCGCCTGCGCGCGGGTCAGCGACAGCAGCTGTGCGGTGGTGCGCGCGGCGCGCTGGGTGAGCCGGCGGATGTGGGTGAGCGCGTCGTGCACGTTCGCCGGGTCGGGGTCGGCCAGCGCACGCTCCACGTGCAGGCTCAAGCCCGTCAGCGGCGTGCGCAGCTGGTGCGCGGCGTCGGCGATGAAGCGGTCGTGCAGCGCCAGCATGCCGCGCAGGCGGGCGAACAGTGCGTCGATGGTGCGGGTCAGCGGCAGGATTTCCTGCGGCACGTCCGGGCCGCCGATCGGAGTCAGCTCGTGGTTGCGCCGGGCCAGCCGCAGGGTCAGCGGATCGAGCACGCGCAGGCCGTGGGTGACGCCGAACCACACCAGTGACAGCACGCAGACGATCAGCAGCGCCTGGGTGAGGATCGCCAGCAGCAGGATGCTGCGCGCCTGCGCGTGGCGGTCGTGCAGGGTCTCGGCCACGGTGATGATCAGGATCTCGTCGGGATGGTTGCTCGATGCCGTGCTCAGCGTGACCGCGCGCAGCGGACGGTCGTCCATGCGGGTGTCGAACAGCTCCGGCGCCGCCCCCACCGCTGGTGCCTGCGCCGGCCGCGGCAGGTGGCCGTTGCCGGCCAGCAGGCCGTGCTTGCGGCTGACCACGCTGAAGTAGCTGTCGCCGTTGGGGTCGTACTGCAGCAGGAAACGCGCCTGCGGGGTCAGTTCGCCGCCCAGTTGCTCGTTGCCCATCATCTTGGCCAGCGTCAGCGCGTCGTTGCCGAGGTCGCGGTCGTGCACGTGATTGGCGTAGCTGAGCGCCACGCCGTAGGTGAGCAGGATGTCCAGCACCAGCAGGATCGCCACCGGAATCAGCAGGAAGCCCAGCAGGCGGCGGCGCAGGCTGGGGCGGCGGGCAGGGGCGTGGTTCATGCGGGCTTGCCGTCCTCGGCGGCTTCTTCCAGCAGGTAGCCCAGGCCGCGGATCGTGCGCACGCCGGTGCCGCTGCCTTCCAGCTTGCGGCGCAGGCGGTGGATGGCGATGTCCAGGCCGTTGTCGGTGAGTTCCTCGTCCCAGCTGCACAGCGCCTCGATCAGCTGGGCGCGGCTGGTGACGCGGTCGGCACGCAGCGCCAGCGCCTCCAGCAGGCCGAACTCGCGCGCGGTGAGCTCCAGCGGCTCGTCGTCCAGCCATGCGCGGTGGCCGGGCAGGTCCAGCCGCAAGCGGCCAAGCTTCAGCTCGGGCACGCCATGGCTGCTGCTACGGCGCAGCAGGGCGCGCACCCGTGCCTCGAATTCGCTGAGCGCGAATGGCTTGACCAGGTAGTCGTCGGCGCCGAGGTCGAGCACGCGGATGCGCTCGTCCAGCCCGTCGCGCGCGGTGACCACCAGCACCGGCACGCCGGCGCCGCGCGAGCGCAGCCGGCGCAGCACCTCGCTGCCGTCCAGCTGCGGCAGGCCCAGGTCCAGCACCAGCAGGTCGTAGTCGTGGTCGCGCAGCGCGGTATCGGCCAGCTGGCCGCTGGCCACGTGGTCCACCGCGTGGCTGCCGTGGCGCAGCGACGCACAGATGCCTTCGGCGATGGAGGGATCGTCTTCGGCCAGCAGGATGCGCATTGAAGTGGGAATTCCTTCGCGGTGATGGCGCACAGCTTGCCATGCGGCGCCAGTCCGGCAGCTTAGCGGGGGTGCAGCCCCGGATGTATGACCTCTGGCCTATGACGACAAGGCCGCGCAGGCGCAGTCTGGGCAGATCACCGGCGTAGGGGAACGCGAATGGGGTCGATCAGGGGCAGGGGCGGGCTGTGGCTCGCCGCGTTGGCCGTGGGTTGGTGCGGGTGCTGCGCAACGGGTCTCGCCCAGGAGGCACCTGCACCGGCTGCCACGGTGGCGGCCCCGGCCGCAGTGCCAGCGACGCCGATTCCGTTCGCGCCGGCGCACCGGACCATCATCACCACGCCCAGCGCGGCGGATGCCTGGGGCGGCGAGCGCACGGGCCAGCAAGCCACGCTGTCCGACCGCGTGGTGAGCTACGCGATCGACGCCAGCCTCGATGCGCCGAAGCATCAGGTGACCGGCAAGGAGCACATGACCTGGCGCAACCGCAGCGACCGTCCGGTCGACCACGTCTATTTCCACCTCTACCTCAACGCGTTCGAGAACGACGGCAGCACCTGGTTCACCGAACGCAAGGTGCTCACCGCGCACGGCCGCTCGCGCGGCAACGCGGTGCTGAAGGACGGCCAGTGGGGCTGGATCCGCCTGCAGCAGGTGGCGCAGGACGGCACGGCGCTGAAGTGGAGCTTCGTGCACCCCGACGGCGGCCCCGTCACCGACCACACCGTGGTGCGCATCGACCTCGCCCAGCCGGTGCCTGCGGGTGGCACGCTGGCGCTGGATATCGACTTCCTCAGCCAGCTGCCGCGCGTGGTGGAACGCACCGGCTGGTGGGGCGACTTCAACCTGGTCGGCCAGTGGTTCCCCAAGATCGGCGTGCTGGAACTGGCGGGTGAACGCGGCGCCACCGCACCGCGCTGGAACGTGCACGAGTTCCATTTCAACAGCGAGTTCTACGCCGACTTCGGCAGCTACGACGTGCACCTGGACGTGCCCAGCGACTACACCGTGGGCGCGGTGGGCCAGTTGCAGGGTGAGCCGCAGACGGCGAACGGCCGTTCCACGTACCACTACGTGCAGGGCGACGTGCACGACTTCGCCTGGGTGGCGGCGAAGGGCTACAAGACGCTGGATGGCACGTACACCGGCGCCGGCAGCCCGCAGGTGGCCGTGCGGGTGATCTACCCGCCCGAATACGTGGCCAGTGCCGCGCCCACACTGAAATCCACCATAGCTTCGCTGGGCTATTTCTCGCAGACCATCGCGCCATATCCCTACCGCATGGTCACCGCGGTGATTCCGCCGTACAACGCGGACGAAGCGGGCGGCATGGAATACCCCACCTTCTTCACCTCCGAGGGCTACAAGGAGGTGAAGCCGGGCACGATCGACGAGTACATGAGCGACTTCGTGAACATCCACGAATTCGGCCATGGCTACTTCTACGGCATCCTCGCCTCCAACGAGTTCGAGGAGCCGATGCTCGACGAAGGCATGAACGAGTTCTGGGACGACCGCATGATGCGCGCGCGCCACGAGGATCTCGTGCTCGCCTCGCCGTTCATGAAGTGGCTGGGCATCACGCTGGCGATGAGCGGTTTCCAGATGGAGCGCCTTGGCGCCGAACTGCGGCGACCCGAAGATCCGTTGGCGCAGAACAGCTGGGACCGGCTTTCCAGTTCCAGCTACGGCACGGTCTACACGCGCACCGCCACCGCGATGCACGACCTGGAGCAGCGCATCGGCGAGCCGGCGATGGAAAAGGCCATGCGCCTGTACTACCAGCGCTGGAAGTTCCGCCATCCCTCGGTGGCCGACCTGCGCCAGGCACTGGTCGACGGCTCGGGCGATGCAAAGGCGGTGAACGAGATCTTCGACCAGGTCGTCTACGGCACCCGGCACATCGACGATCGCGTGGCCGACATCGACACCTACGAGGTGCTGCCCCAGGCCGGCGTGGTCTGGAAAGACGGCAAGCCGGTGGAGGCCGACCAGAAGGCGCTGGACAAGCAGATCGCGAAACGGCGCGCGGACTGGAAGAAGATCCACCCCGACGCCAGGCCCGGCAGCGGCGGGCCGTTCCCCTGGCACAGCACCGTGACCGTACTGCGCGACGGCGCGCAGGTGCCCGAGACGCTGCGCGTCACCTACGCCGACGGCAGCCACGAGGACGTGCGCTGGAACGACGATCGTCGCTGGGCGCGCTTCGACTTCGAGAAACCCAGCAAGGTGGTTTCGGCCGAACTCGATCCCGCGCAACAGGCCTATCTCGACGCCAACAAGCTCAACGACAGCTACGCGACCAAGCCGAACGGCGCCGCCTCGCGCCGCTGGACCGCCGACGTGGCGGCACTGCTGCAGACCTTCTACTCGATGCTGGTGACGCTGTGATGATGGCCAGGACGATGGCTCCGCGCGCCGGTTTCGGCGCCCTGTTCTCCGCGATGGGCGCCGCCCTGCAATGGCGCCTGCTGCTGCTGTGGCTGCTGCTGATGCTGCTGCCCGCCACGGTGGTGGCGTTGCCGCTGTGGCGTACGCTGGCTGCGCTGCTCGACCACTCGGTGCATGCCGACGCCTGGGCGCGGCAGTTCGACCCGCTGATGTTCGGCGACGCGCTGGGTGCGCTGTCCGGGCACACCGCGTGGCTGGGCGGCGCGGCCCTGCTGGGGCTGCTGCTCACCCTGCTGATGTCGCCCTTCCTCGACGGCATGGCGGTGGGCAGCGGACGCGCCGTGCGCACGCTGGGCTTCGGCGCCCTGCTGCAGAACGGCTGGATCGAGTACGGGCGCATGTTCCGCGTGATGCTGTGGTCGCTGCTGCCGTACGCGGTGGTGGTCGGCGCCGCCGCCGCGGGCATGCACCTCGCCGACCGGCACGCCGAGCGGGCGGTGCTGGAAGCGCAGGCCGACGCCTGGTCGCATGGCGTGCACTGGGCGCTGCTGGTGGTGTTCGTGCTGGCGCAGGCCATCGTGGAATCCACCCGCGCGGCCTTCATCGCCGACGCCGGCCTGCGCTCGGCCACCCGCGCGTTCGGTCGCGGCTTCATGCAGCTGCTGCGCCGGCCGCTGAAGACGCTGCTGTTCTACCTGGTGGTGAGCGTGCTGGGCCTGGCGATCGCGGCGGCGTTCGGCATCGCGCGCATCCACACCACGGCGGTCGACGGCGGGTTCTGGCTGGCCATCCTGCTCGGCCAGCTGATCGTGCTGGCGATCGCCTGGATGCGCGTCGCGCGGTTGTTCGCGCTGGCGCGGTTGGCGCGTTCGCGCTGACATCGTCCGTTTCCCCCTCTCCACTTGCGGGAGAGGGGCTTTTGCTCTTCGCGTTATCGCAAGCGACAAAGCGCACAAGCAAAAAAACGCCGCGCTTGTGCGCGGCGTCGAGGAGCGGTTTGCGGCGGCGGAGCCGCCGCAAACCGAAGGGACTTACCAGATCTTCACCTGCTTGTCGCCCGAGCGCACCATCGCGTCGCCCGGCTTGCACTGGAAGGCGGTGGCGAAGGCGGTCATGTCCGACGGCGACGCGATCGCGCGGACGGCGATCGGCGAGTGCGGGTCGATGTTGAGGTACAGCTCGGCCTGCTTGTCGCGCACGCTGCCGCGCCACACGCGCGCCCAGCTGAGGAAGAAACGCTGGTCCTGGCTGTAGCCGTCGATCTTCTGGTCGGCCTCGGAGGGGTCCTTCTTCAGCGCGGCCTGCAGTGCGTCGTAGGCGATGTTGAGGCCGCCCAGGTCCGCGATGTTCTCGCCCAGGGTCAGCTTGCCGTTGACGTGCAGGTCGGGCTTGCTCGCGATCGGGGCGTAGCCGTCGTACTGGTCCACCAGTGCCTTGGCGCGCGCGTCGAACTGCTTCTTGTCCTGCGGCGTCCACCAGTTGGCGCGGTTGCCGTCGCCGTCGAACTGGCTGCCCTGGTCGTCGAAGCCGTGGCTGGATTCGTGGCCGATCACCGCACCGATGCCGCCGTAGTTGATCGCGTCGTCGCCCTTCGCATAGAAGAACGGTGGCTGCAGGATCGCGGCCGGGAAGTTGATGGTGTTGGTGCTGGGGTCGTAGTAGGCATTGACCATCTGCGGGGTCATGTCCCACAGCTTGCGGTCGGTGGGCTTGCCGATCTTGGACAGGTCGTACTGGTAGTTGTACTTCTGCGCGGCCTGCAGGTTGCCGTACCAGTTGTCCGCGCTGATGTTCAGGCCCGACCAGTCGCGCCACTCGCCCTCGTCGGGGTAGCCGATCTTGGGCAGGAACTTGTTCCACTTGTCGACGGCTTTGGCCTTGGTGGCGTCGCTCATCCAGTCCAGATGCTCGATGCGGTCCTTCAGCGCGTCGCGCACGTTGGTGACCAGCTCCTCGGCACGCTGCTTGGTCTCCGGCGTGAATACCTTGGCCACGTACAGCTGGCCAAGGCCCATGCCCATCGCGCCGTTGACGCCGCCCAGCACCTGCTTCCAGCGCGCCTTCTGCTCAGGCTGGCCGGACAGGGTCTTGCCGTAGAAGTCGAACTTGTTGTCGCGGAAGGCCTTGGACAGCGAACTGGAGGCGTCGTCGATGGCGTGGAAGCGCAGGTAGGCCTGCCACTCGGAGGCCGGCGCGCTGGTCAGCAGCTTGTCGAACTCGGCGAAGAACTTCGGCTGCGACAGCGAGAAGCCCTTGTCGATGGTCACGCCCTGGGTCTTGAAGAACTGCTCCCAGCTGAAGTGCGGGGTGACCTTGTCGGCGTCCTTGACGCTGACGAAGTGGTACTGGTTGTCGAGGTCGCGCAACTCGGTGGGGGCCAGCGAGGCGCCGGCCAGCGCGGTCTCGAACTTCATCACCGCGTCGGCCTGCTTCTTGGCGTCGGCCTCGGACACGCCGGTCAGCTGCAGCGTCTTGGCGATGTAGGCGACGTAGGCGGCGCGCAGCTCCTTGTACTCGGGCTTGAAGTAGTAGTCCTTGGTGGGCAGGCCCAGGCCGCCCTGGTTGGCGGAGCCGATCTGCTGGGTGGCATCCTTGAAGTCCGCGGTGGCGCCGAAGCTGAACACCTGGCCTTCGCCGTCGGCGGCGCTCTGGTCGAGGTAGCTGACGATGTCGGCGGTGTTCTTCAGGCCGTCGATGGCGGCGAGCTTCGGCTTGATCGGGTCGAAGCCGGCCTTCTCGATCGCGGCGTCGTCCATGCCGGACTTGTACAACCAGCCGATCTTCTGCTCGACCGAGCCGGCCTTGGCGCCGTCGGCGCCCTTGGCGGCGTCCTCGACGATCTGGTGCTGGGTGTCGAGGCTCTGCTCGGCCAGCTGGTTGAACGCGCCCCAGCTGGTGTGGTCGGACGGAATCGGGTTGGCGGCGACCCACTTCGCATTGACGAAGCTGTTGAAGTCCGTACAGGCCTCGTTGCTCGCACCCAGTTCGCTGATGTCGAACACGCTCTTCGGCGCGGCGGCCGCGGTGGTGGCTGCCGTGGCCGGAGCGGCGGCAGTGGCCGACTGGGCCGGCGCCGGAGCGGCGGCCTGCTCGCTCTTGCCGCAGGCGGTGAGCGCCAGTGCGACGGCGGCGGCCAGTGCCAGGGGCTTCAGGTACTGCTGGGTCATGGACTTCCCTCTCATAGGTGTGTGGTGCCGCCGAGGCGGTGCTCTGCGCATGCCGGTCGGTCGCGGGCATGCCTGCCCGCGCCGGCCGTGACCGGCCACGCTATGACTATCGTCATGGGCGGCACAGTGTCAAAGGTCAGGGGTGATCCCGGCAATCAGGGCCAGCCAGGCGTGGTGCACTGTCTGGCGTGGCGCGGTTGCGTGTTCAGAGCAACTCCGGGCCGATGTGGGAGCGGCTTCAGCCGCGATTCTGGAAAGTCGCGGCTGAAGCCGCTCCTACAGCGCATCCGCATCGGCGGGCAGGCGGCGTGGCGCGGGCAGGGTGTCCGGTGACACCGCGCCGCCGGAGATGATGAAGGCCATCGCCTGGTCCATCGTCCAGTCGGTGGGCGTGAGCTCGTCCATCGGCACCAGCTCCAGGTAACCGCCGGTGGGGTTCGGCGTGGTGGGGATGTACACCGCCGCCATCTCGCGGCCGGTGCCTTCCTCGATCAGGGTGCGGGTGACGAAGCCCACCACCTTCATGCCCGGTCGCGGGAACTCCACCAGCACCACGCGCTGCGTGCCGCCGGGCTTGTTCTGCAGCACCGCCGTCAGCTTCTTGGTGCCGCCGTAGATCGTCTGCACCAGCGGGATGCGCTGCAGCAGCCCATCGAACGTGTTGATGAGGCGCCGCCCGATCACGCGGTTCGCCAGCCAGCCCACGGCGTACAGTCCGCCCAGCGTCAGCAGCAGGGCGAGCACGAACACCAGTCCACTCTTGTTGAGCGTGTCGGCGGCGTGCGGTGCCACCAGCGCCAGCGCTTCCGTCAGCGCCGCCACCAGCGGTGCGCCGATGCCGGCCAGGAGGCCCAGCACGAACTTGAATACCAGCACCGTCACCCACAGCGGCAGGAAGGTGAGCAGGCCGGTGATCAGGTAGCGTTTGAGGCGGAGGGGAGGCATGGCAGCACGCGCGGGGAAGGGTGCCTCATTGTAGGGAAGTGCTCAGCGTGGCGGATGCACGCCGTGCCGCCACCCCTTGCGATACAGCTTGCGCAGGCCGATCAGCGCCACCAGCAGCCACACCGCCAGGCTCACGTAGATGCCGACGGCGGGGATCGCGCGCAGGAAATCCGCATGCAGCGCCTGCGCCAGTTCGTAGGTGCCCACGGTGTACATGCCGATCGGGAACACGATGTCCCAGTCGTCGGTCTCGTAGCGCAGCGGCACGTGGCGCCACACGTGGCGCCACACTTCCAGGATCACCAGCAGCGGAATCCACCAGGTGGCGGTGGCCCAGAAGAACAGGGTGAAGCCCTTCACGAACGGCAGCAGCTCAGTCAGCACGCCGTGTGCGGGCGCGTGGGTCACGATCAGGCTGCCGGCGAGGGTGGTCACCGCCAGTGCGCCCATGTCGATCCAGTACGGCGGGGTGAACTCACGCGCGCGCAGCGGGAAGAACACCATGCGGTACACCACCAGGGTGATGATGAGCAGGTACAGCGCCGCACCCAGCATGTACAGGCTGAGCGCCACGAACTGCAGGCGGTCGGGATCGGCGCGGCTGGCCGCGACCAGGGTCACCAGTGCCGACAGTGCCTGGGTGGACACCACCGCCACCAGCCAGCCGCCGTTGATGCTGCGGGTGAAGCCGGGCTTGAAGCGCGCGGTGATGGTGGCGGCGAAGAACAGGTAGATCAGCGCGATCCACAGCAGCGCGCCGGCCACCGCCAGCACGGTCGCCAGCGCGGGCAGCGGCCACACCAGCACGCACTGGCTGCCCAGCACGCAGGTGGCCGCGGCCAGGGTGAGGAAACCGGCGCCGCGCGAGGGATCGGTGAAATCCGTCACCATCTCGTGGCGGAAACGCGCCAGCCGCAGCAGGCTGAGCGCCAGCAGCCAGACGTAGGCAACCAGGTTGAACGCGAACAGCGCCAGCGCCACGCGCGGCAGGCCGTGCTGGCTGGCATCCACCGACACGATGCCGGTGGCCATTACCAGCGCGAAGCAGCCCGGATCGAGCCGGCGCACGCGGATCAGCAGGTTTTCGGCCAGCGCCATGCGGCCCTCCGGAGCCCCATTGCGGCGATTATGCGGAAGCGCCATGTCGTCGCCCGGTGACGTGTGACTTTTTCCGCGCCCGTGCGAATCATGTTGGCAACGACGGGGGATGCGGATCGACATGGGAAGCAAACCGGACCAGCAACGTTTCGAGGCGCTGTGGCGCGAACACCGGGGCATCGTGCTCAAGGTGGCCGGCGTCTACGCGCGCAGCGCCGAGGAACGGCTGGACCTGGCGCAGGAGATCGGCGCGCAGTTGTGGCGTTCTTTCGCCAGCTTTGACGAGCGACGCGCGAAGTTCAGCACCTGGCTGTACCGCATCGCGCTGAACGTGGCGATCTCGCATCTGCGCCGCACGGGCGGCGAGGCCGGGCGCTTCGAGCCGCTGGACGAAGGACATCTCGCGACGATCGCTGGCGAGCCCGCCGCGGAACCGGACGAGCGCATCGATGCGCTGCACGCTTTCATCGGCGAACTCGATGCGCTCAACCGCGCGCTGATCCTGTTGTACCTCGAGGACCGCAGCTACGCCGAGATCGCCGAGGTACTCGGCATCAGCGCCACCAACGTGGCCACCAAGATCAATCGCATCAAGCAGAAGCTGCGCGGCCGGATGACCGCCGCGACCGTCACCGGAGGAGCATGACCATGGAACTCGATGAGATGAAGCAGTTGTGGGCGCGAATGGAATTGCGGCAGGACGGCATGGAAGCGCTGCTGCGCCAGGATTTTCGCGAGCGGCGGATGGACCAGGCGCGTGCCGCGTTGCGCCGGGCGCTGCGCTGGCAGGCACTGGAGCTGGCGCTCTGGCTGGGCTTCGTGGTGTGGGTGGCTTCTTTCTGGGCGGACCATCGCCAAGTCACGCACTTGCTGGTGATCGGCCTGGTGCTGCATGTCTACGGCGTTGCCGCGATCTGGTCGTGCGCCACGCAGCTGCTGCTGCTCAGCCGCATCTACCTGTTCGATGCACCCGTGCTGGTGCAGCAGCGGCGGCTGGCGCAATTGCGACGCTTCCGCGTGCGCAGCTCGCTGGCGTTGGGCCTGCCGTGGTGGTTCCTGTGGTTGCTGGTGTCGACGGTAGGCCTGGTGCAGCTGACCGGGGTGGATATCTACGCGGGGGGCTCGCCCGCGTGGTACTGGGCGACGCTGGGCGTAGGCGCGCTGGGCATGGGTGCATGCGTCTGGCTGGCGCACCACCTCGCCGGCCGGCCGTTGCGCTCGCCCATGCTGCGGCGGATGGTCGAGGACATGAGCGGGCGCAGCCTGCGGCAGGTTGCCGAGCAACTCGACGGGATTGTTCGTTTCGAGCGGGAGTGAGCCCTCTCCCCCAGCCCCTCTCCCGCGAGCGGGAGAGGGGAGTCGTGCAGTCAGCGCGCCTTGGGCTTCAAGCGCACGTAGAGCTGCTTGCGCACGCGGGCGACCACCTCGCCGGAGGCGGTGACGATGTCGTTCTCGAACCAGCGCAGCACTTTCCCGCCATCGGCCGCGGCGTTGCGCAGTTCCGCGACGGTGGCGTCGTCGAGGTGGAAGCGGGCGTAGACGTCCTCGCGCCCCGGCGCCACGAAGTCGATCGTGCCGGCCTGGTCCCACACGTAGTAGTCGCGGCCCAGCCGGTGCATGGCCAGCAGCATCCAGAACGGGTCGGCCATGGCGAACAGGTTGCCGCCGAAATGGCTGCGCACATAGTTGCGGTTGCGGCGGCGCAGACGCAGCACCACCTTCGCTTCCGACCAGTCGCTGCTGAGCGATTGCAGGCGGATGGCATTGACCAGGAACGGTGGCCACAGGTTGAGCAGCCGCCGGAAGGTGGATGCCTTCATCAGAACAGCAGCGAGGCCATGCGGCGACGGTAGCGGCCGACCAGCTCGGCGTCGTCCAGCGTGCCGAAGGCGGCGAGCAGGCGTTTCTTCGCGGCGCCGTCGTTCCAGTCGCGGGCCTTCTCGAGGATGGCGAGGAACTGCTCGAGGCCGGCGGCGGGATCGTCGCCCAGCAGCAGGCGCACGCCGAGCAGGTCGCGTGCCTGCCAGTCGGCGACATCGGTGGCGATGCGCTGCTCCAGCTCGGCCTGCGCGGGAGCGTCCTTCAGTGCGCGCGCCAGTTCCAGCTGCTGGCGCACGCGCACGGCGCGGGCGTCGGTGGCGAGGTTGGCGGGCAGGGTGTCGAGTTCGGTGGCGGCGGCGTCGCTGTGGCCGGCCTGGGCCAGCGCCACGGCGAGATCGAGCTTGAGTTCGGCGCGCTCGGGTTCGGCGGCGATCGCCTGCTGCAGCCGGTTGACCGCCGCTTCCGGTGTCTCGGCGGGTGCGGCCACTTCCTCGGCCTCGTCGTCGGCCCCATCCAGCGGCTGCACGTGGCGCGCCAGGAATTCGCGCAACTGACCCAGCGGCAGCGCACCGGCGAAGCCGTCGGCGATCTGGCCGTCCTTCACCAGCACCACGGTGGGCACGCTGCGGATGCCGAACATCGCGGCGAGCTGCTGGTTCTTGTCCACGTCCACCTTGCCGAGGCGGAACGCGCCCTTGTACTCGGTGGCCAGCTGCTCCAGCAGCGGGCCCAGCGTCTTGCACGGGCCGCACCAGGTGGCCCAGAAATCCACCAGTACCGGGGCGTCCAGCGAGGCGTTGATGACCTCGGTCTCGAAGTTCTGTTCGGTGACTTCGAAGACGTGGTCGAGGGTGGCGTCGGTCACGGCGGATTCCGGCAGATGGGGAAACACCCCAGATCAGGGCGCACGCGAGCATATCAAGGGAATCGGGCGTGCCGGCGCCGCTTCATCCGCTGGCCGCCCGGATTTGCGAGAATCGCGGCATGGACGCGTCCCCATCCGACGTCGCGGGTCCCGATGCAGCCACCCACGGGCTGCTGATCTGCGAACACTGCGACACCGTGCATCGCCGTGGCCCGCTGGCGCATGGCGAGATGGCCGAGTGCGCGCGCTGCGGCGCGGTGCTGGAGCGCTGCCGCGGCATGCGCGCGGACACCATGCTGGCGCTGATAGTGACCGCGCTGGTGGTGTTCGCGCAGGCCACGCTGTGGCCGATCGTGACGCTGGGCCTGAACGGCCAGTACGTGGCCGCCACGCTGTGGGACGTGATCCACATGATGTGGCTCGACCACTCGCAGGTGGTGGCGGTGCTGGCGGCGGCCACGCTGTACGTGTTCCCGCTCGCCAAGATCCTGACCCTGGGCTGGCTGCTCATCTACGCTCGCAGCGGCCGCCGCGCGCCGGGCTTCCGTCGCCTGATGGTGGCGCTGCACCACTTTGGGCCGTGGACGATGAGCGAGGTGTTCGTGCTGGGCGCGCTGGTGTCCATCGTCAAGGCGCATCTGTACTTCGACGTGCTGCCCGACCCGGGCATCTACGCCTACGCCGTGCTGATGCTGCTGATCACCGTATTCGCCGGCATCGACCTCACCCGGCTGTGGGACGAGACCTGCGACGAGGATGCGGAGGCGGCATCATGAGCGCCCCACCGCGCGCCGATGAACTCGGCCTGCTCGGCTGCCACGTCTGCGGCCAGGTCTGCCGCGCGCCCGGCGCCGGCGAGGGCGATGCCGTGCCGGCCTGCCCGCGCTGCGGCTCGGTGCTGCACCGGCGCAAGCCGGCGGTCTACGCGCGCACCTGGGCGCTGCTGATCGCCGCGTTCCTGATGTACGTCCCCGCCAACGTGCTGCCGATCATGCGCACGGCGAGCCTGGGCGACATCGACGACAACACCATCATCAGCGGCGTGGTGGAGCTGTGGGTGAAGGGTTCGCCGGGGCTGGCGGTGATCGTGTTCTGCGCCAGCATCGTGGTGCCGATGCTGAAGTTCCTCGCGCTGGGCACGCTGCTGGTCACCTGCCGGCGCGGCAGCAACTGGGCGCGGCGGCAGCGCGCGCAGCTGTACCGGCTGGTGGAGCTGATCGGCTACTGGTCGATGCTGGACGTGTTCGTGGTGGCCCTGCTCACCGCGCTGGTACGCTTCGGCTTCTTCAGCCTGGTGGAACCGCTGCCGGGCGTGGTGTTTTTCGGCCTGACCGTGGTGCTGACCATGTTCGCCTCGATGTGCTTCGATCCCCGGCTGATCTGGGACGGCAAGGAAGATTCCGATGACTGACGAGCAATCCGGCGCACCGCAATCGGCGAGCGGCGACGCCCTGCCGCGTCCGGTGCTGCGCAAGCGGCGCACGAACGCTTCGCTGATCTGGCTGGTGCCGGTTCTGGCGGCGATCGTGGGCGCATCGCTGGTGGTCAGCAGCTGGCTGCAGGCCGGCCCCGACATCACGATCAGCTTCGAGAGCGCGCAAGGCCTCGCCGCAGGCAAGACGCCGGTGAAGTACAAGGACGTGGTGATCGGCAAGGTTGACAAGATCCGCCTCAGCGGCGACCGCAGCCACGTGCTGGTGAAGGTGGCGCTGGAGAAGAGCGCGAAGGCGTTCGCCACCACGGGCACGCGCTACTGGGTGGTGCGCCCCCGCATCGGCCTGGGCGGCGTCTCCGGCGTGGACACGCTGTTCTCCGGCGCCTACATCGGCGCCGACACCGGCGATTCCAGTGCGGAGGAGGACGAGTTCAAGGGCCTGGAGACCCCGCCCGCGGTGACCCACGGCGAACCGGGCAAGAGCTACACCCTGCACGCCGACGACCTTGGCTCGCTGGACATCGGCTCGCCGGTGTACTTCCGTCGCATCCAGGTGGGGCGGGTGGTCTCCTATCAGCTGGACAAGGATGGCAAGGGCGTGTCGCTCGCGGTGTTCATCGACAGTCCCAACGACCGCTTCGTGGATACCGACACCCGCTTCTGGAATGCCAGCGGCGTGGACGTGTCGCTGGGCGCGAACGGGCTCAAGCTCAACGCACAGTCGCTGGCCACCGTGCTGGCCGGCGGCCTGGCCTTCCAGGACCCGAATGGCCCGCACGACGCCACGCCGGCGGCCGACGGCGCCAGCTTCCGGCTGTTCAGCGACGAGGCCACCGCGATGGCGCCGCCGGACGGCGAGCCGCATTACATCCGCATGCGCTTCGACCAGTCGCTGCGCGGGCTCGCGGTGGGCGCGCCGGTGGAGTTCCTTGGGATGAACTTTGGCCACGTCGTGTCCGTCCGCATGGACTACGACGAGAAGACCCAGCGCTTCCCATTCATTGTCGGCGCCGTGATCTACCCTGAGCGGCTGGGTCAGGCGAATGCCAAGCTGGTGGCGCTGGCCAGGAAGAACGGCGACAACGCCGATATCTCGCACATGGTGGGCAAGCTGGTCGAGCACGGCCTGCGCGCGCAGGCGCGCACCGGCAACCTGCTCACCGGTCAGCTCTACATCGCACTGGATTTCCTGCCGCATGCGGCGAAGGCGAACTACGACCCCGACGCGCGGCCGCTGGAGATTCCCACCGCGCCGGGCAGCTTCGACAAGCTGCAGGAGCAGATGGTCGACATCGTCGGCAAGCTGGACAAGATCCCGTTCGACCAGATCGGCAACCACCTCAACGACTCGCTGGCCAGCCTCGACGCCACGCTCAAGCAGGTGAACGGGCAGACCTTGCCGGCGCTCAACGGCACCCTGGGCGATGCCCGCAAGACACTGGGCACGGCGAACAACACGCTGTCCGCCGACTCGCCGCTGCAGCAGAACCTGGGCAGCACGCTGCAGGAAGTGCAGCGCACGATGCGCTCGCTGCGCGTGCTCACCGACTACCTCGGCGTCCATCCGGAGTCGCTGCTGCGCGGCCGCCAGGCCGATCCGAAGCCGACCGAACCGAAGCCGGCGCCCGCCAACCCGAACAGGAGCCAGCCATGAGTCGCCTGCGCCCGTGGATTCCACTCGCCGCCGCGCTGGGCCTCGCCGGCTGCGCCTCCGCGCCGCTGCGCTACTACACCTTGATGACGCCGGCCGGTTCGACCGCCGGCAGCGCGGCTGCGCCCGCGCCGTATCCCTTCGAGTTGCTGCCGGTTGGCGTGCCGGCCCAGGTCGACGTGCCGCAGCTGGTGGTGCGCGAAGGGGGGCAGGGCGTGCAGCCGCTGGACGGTCAGCGCTGGATCGCGCCGCTGGGCGACGAGGTCCGCGGCGCGCTGGCCGCCGACCTCGCCCGCGCGCTGGGCGTGGCGGACATGAGCGGCCTGCCCGGCAACGGCCAGCCGCGCCTGCGCATCAAGCTCGACGTGCGCCGCTTCGAATCGGTGCCCGGCAATCATGCGCTGATCGACGCGGCGTGGAGCCTGCGCCTGACGGGCGGCTCCGGCGGGCAGGACGCGCTCGCCTGCAGCAGCCGCATCAGCGAGCCGGTGGCGGCGGGCTACGACGCCCTGGTGGCTGGCCACCAGCAGGCGCTGGCCGCACTGGCCGACCGCATCGCCGCCACGGCGCGTGCGTACGAGACGGGCCAGAACCCGGCTTGCCCCGCCGATTGAGGGTTTTGGCGCCCTTCCCTGCATGCAGGGAAGGGCCGGGACAGGGCGCTCCCGGCCCGGCATACGGGCCCGTTCTGCTAATCTGATCCGTTCTCCCGGCAGGTGCGCGAGCCCGCGCCACGCTGCCCGCAAAGATCACGGCCACGGACCCATGCAAGACATCCACGACACCAGCAAGACCGAGCAGGATTACCAGCCGCAGGCGGTGGAAGCCGCCGCGCAGCAGTACTGGAACGCGCAGCACGCCTACGAGGTGAAGGAAGACCCGGCCAAGCCGAAGTTCTTCTGCCTCTCGATGCTGCCGTATCCCTCGGGCGCGCTGCACATGGGCCACGTGCGCAACTACACCATCGGCGACGTGATCAGCCGCTACCAGCGCATGCAGGGCCGCAACGTGCTGCAGCCGATGGGCTGGGACGCGTTCGGCCTGCCGGCCGAGAACGCCGCGATCAAGAACAGGACCGCGCCGGCCAAGTGGACCTACGCGAACATCGAGCACATGCGCGGCCAGCTGAAGTCGCTGGGCTACGCGATCGACTGGAGCCGCGAGTTCGCCACCTGCCGCCCGGACTACTACCGCTGGGAACAGCTGATGTTCACCCGGCTGCTGAAGAAGGGCCTGGCCTACCGCAAGAACAGCGTGGTGAACTGGGACCCGGTCGACCACACCGTGCTGGCCAACGAGCAGGTGGTGGACGGTCGCGGCTGGCGCTCCGGCGCCGTGGTGGAGAAGCGCGAGATCCCGCAGTGGTTCCTGCGCATCACCGACTACGCGCAGGAGCTGCTGGACGGCCTGGACACGCTGCCGGGCTGGCCCGACGCGGTGAAGACCATGCAGCGCAACTGGATCGGCCGCAGCGAGGGCCTGGAGATCCACTTCGCCGTCGAAGGCGAGGCCGCGCCGCTCACCGTGTTCACCACCCGCCCCGACACCTTGATGGGCGTCACCTTCGTCTCCATCGCCAGCGAGCATCCGCTGGCGCTGAAGGCGGCGCAGAACAATCCGCAGCTTGCCGCCTTCCTCGACGAGCTCAAGCACGGCGGCGTTTCCGAGGCCGAACTGGAAACCCAGGAAAAGCGCGGCATGGCCACCGGCCTGTACGCGATCCATCCGGTCAGCGGCGAGCAGGTGCCGGTATGGGTGGCCAACTTCGTGCTGATGGGCTACGGCACCGGCGCGGTGATGGCCGTGCCCGGCCACGACGCGCGCGATTTCGAATTCGCCCACAAATACGGCCTGCCGATCAAACAGGTGATCGCCGCGGGCAACGAGGCCTACGACCCTGCCGTGTGGCAGGACTGGTACTCGGACAAGACCCACCCCGACATGCGTGTGGTGAACTCCGGTGCGCTGGACGGCAAAAACTACCGCGAGGCTTTCGATTACCTGGCGACCAGGCTCGAAGCCGACGGCAAGGGCCTGCGCCGCGTGAACTGGCGCCTGCGCGACTGGGGCGTCAGCCGCCAGCGCTACTGGGGCTGCCCGATCCCGGTGATCTATTGCCCGAAATGCGAAGCGGTGCCGGTGCCGGAAGACCAGTTGCCGGTGGTGCTGCCCGAGGACGTGGCGTTCAGCGGCGTGCAGTCGCCGATCAAGGCCGACCCCGAGTGGCGCAAGACCACGTGCCCGCAATGCGGCGGCCCGGCCGAGCGCGAGACCGACACCTTCGACACCTTCATGGAGTCGAGCTGGTACTACGCGCGCTACACCTCGCCGGGCGCGAACGGCCAGGTGGACGAGCGCGCCAACTACTGGCTGCCGGTGGACCAGTACATCGGCGGCATCGAGCACGCGATCCTGCACCTGCTGTATTTCCGCTTCTATCACAAGCTGCTCCGCGACGCGGGCCTGGTGAAGTCCGACGAGCCTGCCACCAACCTCTTGTGCCAAGGCATGGTGATCGCCGAGACCTTCTACCGCGACCACGCCGACGGCTCGAAGGACTGGATCAATCCCGCCGACGTGGAAGTCCGCCGCGACGACAAGGCACGCGTGGTCGGCGCGGTACTCAAGGCCGACGGCCAGCCGGTGAAGATCGGCGGCATCGAGAAGATGTCGAAGTCCAAGAACAACGGTGTCGATCCGCAGGCGATGGTGGGCAAGTACGGCGCCGACACGGTGCGCCTGTTCTCGATGTTCGCATCGCCGCCGGAGCAGTCGCTGGAGTGGAACGAGGCCGGCGTGGAAGGCATGGCACGCTTCCTGCGCCGCTTCTGGCGCGAGGTGGTCACGCACGCCGCGCAGCCCGATCATCCCAGCATGGGTGGCATGGCCGCAGGCCACTCTGCCTCCCTTCCCCCGCAAGCGGGGGAAGGTGCCGAAGGCGGATGGGGGAACGTCGAAGGCGGAAGGGGGACCCCCGCAGGCGTCGTCGACCCGTCGCAACTCGATGCCGGCCAGAAGGCGCTGCGCCGCCAGCTGCACGAGACCATCCAGAAGGTCAGCGACGACTTCGGCCGCCGCCACTCCTTCAACACCGCGATCGCCGCGCTGATGGAACTCCTGAACGCCGTGGGCCGGTTCACCGACATGAGCGAGCAGGGCCGCGCGGTGCGCCACGAGGCGCTGGAAAGCATGGTGCTGCTGCTGAACCCGGTGGTGCCGCACGTCAGCCATCGCCTGTGGCAGGTGCTGGGCCACGCCGAGGCCGTGTTGGAGGACCAGTCGTGGCCCGTGGTGGACGCCGCGGCGCTGGTGCGCGACAGTCTGACCCTCGCGGTGCAGGTCAACGGCAAGCTGCGCGGCACCATCGAACTGCCTGCCAATGCCGGGAAGGAAGAGGCCGAGGCGCTGGCGCTGGCGCAACCGCAGGTGGCCGCCTTCCTCAAGGAACTCAGCGTGCGCAAGGTGATCGTGGTGCCGGGCAAGATCGTCAACATCGTCGCAGGATGAAAGCCATGAACCGCATGCTCCGTGTCGCGCTGCCGCTCGCCGCCGCCCTCGCGCTCTCCGCCTGCGGCTTTCACCTGCGCCGCAGCGCCGCATTGCCGCCGTCGATGAGCCACGTGCACCTCACCGTTTCGGGCGGTGGCGACCTCGAGCGCGGGCTGACCCGTGCTCTGGAGAACGCCAACGTCGCCGTCGAGGACAACGCCGGCCCCGGCGTCGCCGAGCTGCGCGTGCCGGTGGCCGCGTTCGGCACCCAGTCGCTGACCCAGGGCGGCTATGTGCGCATCACCGAGTACGCGGTGAACTACAACGTGGAATTCGACGTCACCGGCGCCGACGGCAAGACCGTGCTGCCGCATCAGCGCATCAGCATGCAGCGCGAATACAGCTACGACTCCACCGACACCGTGGGCAACGCCTCGCAGGTGCAGCAGATCCAGCGCAGCCTGGTCGACGACATGGTGCAGGCGATCATGTTCCGGCTCGAGGCTGCCGGTCGCCACGCGCAGGACACCCCGGCAGCCGGCACCGGCGAGCACTGATGCCGCTCGCCCCCGCGCAATGGCAGAAGGCCCTGACCGGCGACAGCCTGGCGCCGGTCTACCTGCTCGCGGGCGAGGAACTGCTGGTGCTGGAGGCCGCCGACGCGTTGCGCGCGCAGGCGAAGCGGCTCGGCTACACCGAGCGCGAGGTGCTGGAAGTCGAGCAGCGTTTCGACTGGGACGACCTCGCCCGTGCCGCCGCCGGCATGTCGCTGTTCGCCACGCGTCGCCTGATCGATCTGCGCCTGCCCACCGGCCGCCCCGGCGTGGATGGCGCCAAGGCGATCAACGAGTTCTGCGCCGATCCACCGCCCGACGTCACCCTGCTGATCACCGCGATGGAGTGGAGCAGCAAGCACGATGGCGCCTGGAGCAAGAAGCTCGACGCCGCCGGCACCATGGTGGTGTTCAACGCGCCGCGGCCCAACGAATGGGCGGCCTGGATAGCCTCGCGGCTCGCCTCGCGCGGCCTCAGCGCCACGCCCGACGCCGCGGCCCTGCTGGCCGAGCGCGTGGAGGGCAACCTGCTCGCCGCTGCCCAGGAAGTCGACAAGCTCGTGGTGCTGCGCGCCGGCGACAACAGCCGCATCGACGCCGACGCGATGGAAAACCTGGTCGCCGACAGCGCCCGCTACGACGTGTTCAAGCTCGCCGACGCCGCGCTGGCGGGCGAGGGCGCCCGTGCGCTGCGCATCCTCGCCGGGCTGCATGCCGAGGGCGACGAGCTGATCGCCTTGATGGGCTGGCTGGTGAACCAGCTGCAGCTCGCGCTGCGCCTCGCCAACGCGTCCGACCTCGCCGCCCAGGCGCGCGCCGAACGCCTGTGGCCCGCGCGCGAACAACTGTTCCGCAAGGCGCTGCGCCGCGCGCCGCGCGAACACTGGCTGGCCTGCCTCGCGCGCGCCGCGCGCATCGACCGCATCGCTAAGGGTCGCGAACAGGGCGAGCCCTGGCGCGAGGCCGAGCGGCTGATCGCGGCGATCGCCGAGCCGCGGGCAGCGCGGGCGCTGGCATAGGGCTGCGCAGATGAGCATGCGGCCGCTTGCCGTTTTTGGCGGCACCTTCGATCCCATCCATATCGGCCATCTCACCGTGGCGTGGGAAGCGGCGGAGTTGCTGGATGCGGAAGTGCGGCTGATGCCGGCGAACGTGCCGCCGCACCGGTCGTCGCCGCAAGCCTCTCCCGCCGAGCGGGTGGCGATGCTGCGCGCGGCGCTGGCGGGGCAGTCGCGGCTGGTGCTGGATGCGCGCGAATTGGAACGCGATGGGCCCTCGTACACCATCGACACCCTGCGCGAGTTGCGCGCGGAGCAGGGTGGGCGACCGCTGGTGCTGCTGCTGGGCGCCGATGCGTTTGCGGGCCTGTCGACCTGGAATCGCTGGCGCGAGTTGTTCGACTTCGCGCATATCGGCGTGTTGAGCCGGCCTGGTGTGCAGGTCATGCGATCTGCGGAACTGGAGCAGGAAGTCGCCGCGCGTCGGGTGGACGACGTGGCGCCTCTGCGCGCGCAGCCCTGCGGCAAGCTGATCGAACTCGCGGTGACGCCGCTGGAAGTTTCCGCCACCCGCATTCGCGAACTGCTCGCCGCGGGGCGCGATCCGCGCTACCTGCTGCCGGCGGGGTTGTTCGATGATCCGGCGCTGTTGGCGCCTTATCGCCGCTGAAGCGCTTCGCTACCCACATGAGAGGGCAAGTGAAGTTGCATGATTCGCTCTCACCCCGTTCTTGCCACAAACCGCAACGCCACCGAATTCATGCAATAGCGCAGACCCGTCGGCGGTGGACCATCGTTGAAGACATGGCCGAGGTGGCTGTTGCAGCCGGCGCAGCTGATCGCGATGCGTTCCATGCCGAACTGGGCGTCGCGGCTTTCGATCACGTTCCGCTTCGCGATGGGTCGCCAGAAGCTGGGCCAGCCGGTGCCGGAGTCGAATTCGGTGGCGGCGTCGTAGAGCGCGGTGGCGCAGGCGATGCAGCGGAACAGGCCGGCTTGCGCGGGACGTTCGTGCGGACCGCTGAAGGCGCGCTCGGTGCCGTCGCGACGCATCACGTCGAAAGCCAGTGGTGTCAGGCGCGCTCGCCATTGCGCGTCGCTGAGCACCAGCCGCTGCACGTGGCAGGTGCCGAGGTCGCGGCCGTCGTCGGCGTAGCACTCCAGAAGCACCTCGCCGGGCGGGGTGTGGACCAGTGCGGGCACGCCGCCCGCGGCACCGGCCGCGAGCAGGCGGGGCAGGGCGAAGCTGCCGCCGACCGCGAGCAGGGCGCCGCCGCTCAGCGCGGCGCGCAGGAAACGGCGGCGATCCGTCGCGAGGGATTCATCGATGCGGGACATGGGAGCCTCCGATAGCGCAAGGGAAGATGCCGGTGGGGTGCACCCTGTATGCAAAAGCGAGAAGTGAGTGGAGAGAAGTGAGTGGATAGAGAAAGCACGTAGAGCGATGCGTGCTGCTCTTCTCTCACTTCTCACTCCTCTTCACTCACTCGTTATCTGTCGCGTACAGGCGCTCCTGCCGGAGGTGGCTCAGCCGAACGTGAATGCGTAGGCGTGCACGCCGGGGTCGAGGAAGGTGATGGTGAAGGTGCGTTCGCCGGTGCCGTGGGCCTGGCGCACCAGCTGGTAGAGGCGCTGCGCGGTGACGGTGCCGTTGCCTTCGGCGTCGGTGTCCATGCCGTGGTCGGCGCCGGGCGCCTGGCCGTCCAACGTGATGCGGAAGCGCACCGGCTTGCCGTCGCTGCCCGGGCCCAGCACCAGGTGCAGGTCGCGGCCACGGAAGCGGTAGCTGATGGAGCCGTCGGCCGCATCCAGCGTGGCGTCCTGCGCATGCACGGTCCAGCGGCCGGACAGCGCCCACTGGTTGGTGGCGAGTTGCGCCGGCGTGCGGTAGTCGAACGCGTCGTCGTGCGCGACCTGGCCGCTGGCGAAATGCTCGGCGCGCGCGTAGCCCACGTAGGTTTCCGGCGAGCGCTGCTGGTCGCCCGAGCCGGCGGCCTGCGCGCCCTTGGCGCCGGGCTGCACGTAGCCGCCGGGCAGGTCCTTGTAGCCGGCCTCGGTGAGCAGCTGGCGGATCGTGTCCTCGCCCTCGCGATAGCCCCCTTCGCCGAAGTAGTGGGCGCGGATGCGGCCGTGCGTGTCGATGAAGTAGTCCGCCGGCCAGTATTCGTTGTGGAAGCCCTGCCAGATCGCGTAGTCCGAATCCAGCGCCACCGGATAGGTCACGTCGAGCCGCTTCACCGCCGCGGCCACGTTGGCCGGATCCTTCTCGAACGCGAACTCCGGCGAGTGCACGCCGATCACCACCAGGCCGTGGTCCTTGTACTTGTCGTACCAGGCTTCGACATAGGGCAGCGAGCGCAGGCAGTTGATGCAGGAGTAGGTCCAGAAATCCACCAGCACCACCTTGCCGCGCAGTTTTTCGCGGGTGAGCGTCCCGCTGTTGAGCCAGCCGGTGGCGCCGGAGAGCGACGGCAGGTTGCCTTCCACCGGCAAGGCCTCGCCGGGCTTCGGCGCGGGTGCCGCCACGGCGGCGGGCATCGGCCGCACGGCGTTGATGAGTTTCTGCTCGATGCCGTTGCTGCCGGCCAGCGAGACGCGGGTGAGCACCCCGGTATCCACGCCCGACGCGATCGCGGCCACGCCGGCCAGCACCAGCACGCCCAGCGCGCGGCGCACCCATTGGCCCGCGCCCAGCGAGCGCTTCATCACGGCGAACACCTTGCCACCGATCGCCAGCGCCAGCGCCAGCGAGGTGGCCGCGCCCAGCGCGTAGGTGAGCAGCAGCAAGGTGCTGGTCACGCTGGCGCCCTTGAGCGCCGCGCCGGTCAAGAGCAGGCCCAGGATCGGCCCCGCGCACGGCGCCCACAGCAGGCCGGTCGCGATGCCCAGACCCACCGCGCCCCAGATCGATTCGCCGTCGCCCTCGGTGCGTTGCGACAGCCGGTTGCCCAGCGCCACGAACGGCCGCGTCAGCCATTCGGCGACATGGCTGGAGAGCAGGGTGAGGCCGAGCAGGGCCAGCACCACCAGCGCCAGCGCGCGGCCGTACTGGTTGGCGTGCACCGCCCAGCCGCCGCCCACCGCCGCCAGCGTGGCGACCAGGGCGAAGGTGGCCGCCATGCCGATCAGCATCGGCAGGCCACTCCTCAGGAACGGGCGGTCGGCACGGGCGAACACGAAGGGCAGCACCGGCAGGATGCACGGGCTGAGGATGGTGAGCACGCCGCCGAGGTAGGCAAGGATCAGCAGGAGCATGGGAGTGGTCCGGGCTTGAGGTGTGCTGGTGATTCGCCGTCCTCGTGCCTGCGGTTACATCTTCGATACGAAGTAACCGGCGTGATGGATGCAGCGAACTGATGGATGGAATCCATGCACTGGACGATACGCCCTTGACCGCCGACGGCAGCTTGGTACTAGATGGCGGTCTCGCCCCGTTACCGGATTGCCGCGCCTTCGTGTCCGCCGAACCCGCCAGTGCCAGCGAACAGGCCGACCGCCGGCGCGCCGCGTGGATGGCCGCCGCGCAGGCGGGCGACCGCCGCGCCTACGAGCGCGTGCTGGCCGATTCGGTGGCGCTGATCCGCGCGGTGGCGCGTCGCCAGGGCGTGGCCACGGACGCACTGGACGACGTGGTGCAGGAGACCTTGCTCACCGTGCACCGCGTGCGCCACACCTACGATCCGGCGCGTTCCTACGACGCCTGGCTCAGCGCGATCGCCGGCCGCCGCGCGATCGACGCGCTGCGCAGCCACGGTCGGCGCGGCCGCCGCGAACTGCACGACGAGTTCGTGCTGGACCGGCAGCCGGATCGCGACGATGCCAGTGCGGATGCCGAACGCCGCCAGCAAGCGCGACGCCTGCGCGAAGCCATCGCGCAGCTGCCGCCCGGCCAGCGCGAGGCGGTGGAACAGCTGGGCCTGCGCGAGCAGTCGCTGGCCGAGGCCGCCGCGCAGACCGGCCGCAACACCGGCGCCTTGAAAGTGAACCTGCACCGCGCGCTGAAGGCCTTGCGCGGCCGCCTGCATGGAGACGACTGAGCATGGCCGAGCCGCGCTCCAACGACAGCCTGATTGCCGCGCTCGGTGCCGAGCTGGTGCCGGTACGGCGCCTGCTGCCGCCGTGGCTGCGGATGCTGGGCTGGCTGGCCGTGGTGGCCGTATTCGCGGTGCTGCTGTTCGCGCACTACGGCGACGAACCCATGTTGCGCCGCTGGGCCGGCGCGCCGGATCTGGCCTGGGCCGCGCTGGGCGCGGTGCTCACCGCGGTCACCGCGGCCTGGTCCGCGTTCACGCTGGCCGTTCCCGGACGCCGCCGCGCCTGGGCGTGGTTGCCGCTGCCGCCTGCGTTGCTGTGGATAGGCGCCAGCGGCCTGGGTTGCCTGCGCACCTGGCTGGCGCCGGACACCAGCATCGCCACGCTGCACCAGTCGACCGACTGCCTGGTCTTCATCGTCAGTTTCTCGATCCCGTTGTCGGCGCTCATGGTGTGGTTGCTGCGCCGCGCCTGCCCGCTGCGCCCGCTGCTCACCGCGCTGCTGGTGGGCCTGGCCAGCGCGGCCGCCTCGGCCAGCCTGCTGGAGATCTGCCACGCCTTCGACGCCGCCGCCACCGACCTGCTCACCCATGCGCTGGCGGTGGGCATCGTGGTAGCGGCGAACGCGGCGATGGGCGGGCGGCTGCTGTCGAAAGCCTGAGTCGCTGGCGCGATCCTTCATGGCGTGCGCACGGAGATCTGCGGACAATCGCCGCTTCTCCCTGCATCGAGCATGGCCATGTCCTCCTTCGCCCAGCAGTTCGGCGTCGAACTTCCGTTGATCCAGGCGCCGATGGCCGGTGCCACCACGCCGGAGCTGGTCGCCGCGGTCTCGAATGCCGGCGGCCTGGGTTCGCTGGGCGTGGGCTACACCGAGCCGCAGGCGATCCTGGAGCAGGTGGCGCGGGTGCGCGCGCTCACCGAGCGCCCGTTCGCGCTGAACCTGTTCGTGCTGCCCGATGATTTCGTGCCCGACATGGCCGCCGTGGCGCACGCCCGTGCACGGCTGGATGCGCTGATGGAGCGCGAAGGCCTGGCCGTGCGCACCACGTTGCCCACGCGCTGGGCGCCGCGCTTCTCCGAGCAGTTCGCCGCGTTGTGCGAGGCGCGGCCCGCGGTGGCCAGTTTCGCGTTCGACCTGCCCACGCCGGCGCAGATGCAGGAACTCAAGCGCCGCGACATCCGCGTGATCGGCACCGCCACCACCGCGGCCGAAGCACGTGCCTGGGCCGAGCGCGGCGCCGACGCGGTGTGCGTGCAAGGTGCCGAGGCGGGCGGTCACCGTGGCGGTTTCCTGCATGCGGGCGAGACGCCGCTGATCGGCCTGTTCGCGCTGATCCCGCTGGCGGTGGCGGTTTGCGATGGCGTGCCGGTGATCGCCGCGGGCGGCATCATGGACGGCGCCGGCATGTTTGCCGCCGAGGTGCTGGGTGCCGCGGCCAGCCAGCTCGGCACGGCCTTCCTCGCCTGCCCGGAATCCTCCGCGGCCGAGGCATGGAAGCGCGACCTGGCGACGGCGGAGGATCACCACGTCGCCACCATCCGCAGCTTCTCGGGCCGCGCCGCACGCGGCCTGCGCAACCGCTATGTGGAGGCGATGGAAGGCGCGGCGGACGAGTTGCCGGCCTATCCCGTGCTCAACGCGCTCACCGCGCCGCTGCGGCGGGCGGCGGCTGCGGCCGGCCGCGCCGACCTGGTCTCCGAGTGGTGCGGCCAAGCCGCCGCGCGGGTGCGCCCGCAGCCCGCCGCCGAACTGGTGGCGCGGCTGATGCACGAGTACCGGCTGGCGCGGCGGGCGCTGGCGCACTGAACCGGACGCCTTGTCGCGAACGTTGAGACGCGGCGACGCGATAGTGCGCGCATCCGACGAAGGGGGGTGCCATGACCATGTTGAGCGAACGCTTCACCGCCGCGGTGGACCATGCGCGCATCGCGCACACCGCGCACACCGCGCAGACACGCAAGGGTTCCGATATTCCGTACCTGTACCACCTGCTGGGCGTGGCCAGCCTGGTGCTGGAATACGGCGGCGGCGAGGACCAGGCGATCGCGGCGTTGCTGCACGACGTGGTGGAGGACTGCGGCGAGGCGCAGGTGGCGCTGATCCGCGAGCGCTTCGGCGAGCGCGTGCTGGCCATCGTGCTGGGTTGCACCGACGGCAGCGCCGAAGGCAAGGCCGCACACGTCGATGCCGTGGCGAAGCGGTGCGACTGGCTGGCGCGCAAGCAGGCCTACCTTGCCCACCTCGCCGATGCCGCGGACGACGTGCTGCTGGTGTCCGGCTGCGACAAGCTGCACAACGCACGCGCCATCGTGGGCGACCTGGAAAATCCGGCCGTGGGTCCAACGGTGTTCGGCCGCTTCACCGGCGGCCGCGGCGGCACCCTGATGTATTACCAGTTGCTGGCCGACCTGTTCAGCCATCGCGGCCTGCCGATGGCGGCGGCGCTGGAGGCGACGGTGGCGCGCATGTACCGGCTGGCCGGCGAGCCGCTGCCGCCGCATGGCCTGGCCCCCGGCGAGCTGGCCAGGGCCGTCGCCTGAGCCCGGGCCCTGGACGCCACGCCGGCTTGACCTGCGCCCGCGGGGCGGGCGTTATACTGCCGCCGCGCCGCCCGGGCGCGTGATCCCGTATCGAGGCTCGCTTATCTTGAGCACTAGCCGCAAGACCAAGGCCGACTCCACGGCCGAACTGCGCAAGACCGTCATCGCCGCGCTGGAAGAACTGAAGGCCAAGGACGTCCGCGAAATCGACGTGCGCGGCAAGACCTCCATCGCCGACTTGCTGGTGATCGCCTCCGGCACCTCCGCGCGCCACGTCAAATCCATCGCCGACGAAGTGGTGAAGTTCGCCAAGAAGGCCGGCGTGATGCCGCTGGGCGTGGAAGGCGAACAGGAAGCCGAATGGGTGCTGGTGGACCTGGGCGACGTGATCGTCCACGTGATGCTGCCGCGCATCCGCGAGTTCTATGGCCTGGAAAGGTTGTGGACGGTGGGTGACCGTGAGCCGGATGTCGACGCCGCGAGAGCGGGGTGAACATCAGGCTTTCTCCCTCTCCCCTTCGGGGAGAGGGTTGGGGTGAGGGGGCAATCTCGCCGCAGGTCGGCTACGAAGCAAAACGCTGCTTCGACAAGCACATCCGCAAGCCCCGACCCCTCACCTCAATCCTCTCCTCGCTCCTCAAGACTGCGGCCATCCATGGCCGCTCCCCGCGTGCCCTCAAGGGGAGAGGAGGCGAACGCGGGCGCTGCGCGCCGGCTTTGATTGTTGAACTGCGATCATGCGCGCACGCCTGATCGCGGTTGGCGAGCGCATGCCCTCGTGGGTGGCCGAGGGTTTTGCCGAATACCGCAAGCGCCTCTCGTACGAGCTGCCGCTGGAACTGGTCGAACTGAAACCCGGTGCGCGCGGCAAGGGCCGCGACGACGCGAAGGCGATGCAGGACGAAGGCGCCGCGATCCTCGCTGCGCTGCCGCGCGATACGCACGTGGTCGCGCTGGACGGCCGGGGCAAGACCTGGTCCAGCGAGGAACTGGCCGAACAGCTGAAGGCATGGCGCATGGCCGGGCGCGACCTGGCTTTCCTGATCGGCGGTCCCGACGGTCACGCGGCGGAGGTGCTCGCGCGCGCCGATCAGCGCTGGTCGCTGGGCCCGCTCACCTTGCCGCACATGCTGGTGCGGCTGGTGCTGGCCGAGCAGCTCTACCGCGCCACCACCATCGTGGCGGGGCATCCCTACCATCGTGCGTGACGGTAAGCTGGGCACTCCCCCCCCCTCGCCATCGGGAAAGCCCATGCCGTTCGAGATACGCCGCGCCACGTTCCACGACCTCGATGCGCTGGTGCCGCTGTTCGACGGCTACCGCCGGTTCTACGGCAAGCCGTCCGACGAGGCGGGGGCGCGCGACTTCCTCACCGCCCGTCTGCGCCTCGGCGAGTCGATGATCCTGCTGGCCCGCGACGCGCACGGCACGGCGCTGGGCTTCACCCAGCTCTATCCGCTGTTCTCCTCGGTGCGCATGGTGCGCACCTGGCTGCTCAACGACTTGTTCGTGACTGCGGACGCACGGCGGCAAGGCGTGGCGAAGGCCTTGCTGGAAGCCGCCGCCGCGCAGGCGCGGAACCAGGGTGCGGCCAGCCTCTCGCTCTCCACCGCGCACGACAACCTGGCCGCGCAGGCGCTGTACGAATCGCTGGGCTGGCAGCGCGACACGCAGTTCCGCGAATACGCGCTCACGCTTTGAAGGGTATCCACATGCTCCATCTCGCCTCGCAGTCGCCGCGCCGCCGCGAGCTGCTGACCCAGCTCGGCGTGGCGTTCCGCGTGGTCGACGTGGACGTGCCCGAGCGGCGCGCCGCGCAGGAATCGCCGCGCGAGTACGTGAGTCGGGTCGCCCGCGACAAGGCGCGCGCCGGGCTGGCCGCGCTGGCCGGCGACGCCGATGCGCGCGTGCTGGGCGCGGACACCGAGGTGGTGCTGGACGACGAGGTGTTCGGCAAGCCGTGCGATGCGGCGGATGCGGCGGCGATGCTGCGCCGCCTGTCCGGTCGCACGCACGAGGTGATTTCGTCAGTGTGGTTGATCGGTGCGCATACGGAACGCAACGCCTGCTGCGTGTCGCGGGTGCGCTTCGCGGCGCTCGACGAGGCCGCCATCGCCGCCTATGTCGCCACCGGCGAATCCTTCGGCAAGGCCGGTGCGTATGCGATCCAGGGCCACGGCGCGGCGCTGGTCGAGCACCTGGAAGGCAGCTACTCGGGCGTGATGGGCTTGCCGCTGTTCGAGACGGCGCGACTCCTGCGCGAGGCCGGCGTCATCGGCTAAGAGCCTGTTCAATGTCTCCACGTGGCCCGCGCTGGGAGCTGTTTGCGCGCAGACCAAGGAAGAACGAGGAAGTGGACGCCCGTCCACGACCGAGTGATGACGCCGGGATGCGGGCAAACAGACCCGGCCCGAAGGGTTGCCCATGAATGGCCGCCATGCGGCAGCGCGCGGCTTGACCTGCCAGCCAGGCAGGCGCTGCACCACGCACTGCCACCTGACGGCCATTCATGGGCAACGCGAGCTACGCGGAGACGTTGAACAGGCTCTAAGTCACCCCGGATGGGCCAGCGACGCGAACAGCGCCAGCATCGCCAGCAGGTTGTTGCTGGCATGGGCGATCACCGCAGGCCACAACGAGCCTGAGCGCAGCCGCAGCCAGGCCAGCACCACGCCGAGCAGTGCGAGGTTGGGCAGCGCGTACCACAGCCAGTGCAGGTCGGGCAGGTGCACCAGTGCGAACAGCGCGGCGCTGGCCAGCACCGCCCAGACGGTGCGCAGGCGGCGCAGCAGGGCGGACAGCAGCACGCCGCGGAACAGCAGCTCCTCCACCAGCGGGCCGATGCTGGCCACCGCCAGGGTGAGCGCGATGCGGAAGCCGGTGCCGGCGCCGCCGCCCAGCTGCTTCACGTCCTGCGGCACGGCGTGGCCGTGCGCCAGCAGTTCAGTGAGCTTGCCGCCGACCAGCGGCACCACCAGCCCCAGCGCCACCGCGGCAATGCAGTACGCCGCCGCGGGCGTGGCGAAACCGAAGCCGGGCGGCTGTGCCTGTGCCCACAAACGCGGCCAGCGCGCGCGCGCCGCCCACAACGTGACCAGCGCGGCGCCGCACAAGGTGACGATCACCACCGCGCTGCTGATGTCCGGGCGAGTGACCAGCGCGCGCAGGTCGACGGGCGTGGCGCCGTGCAGCAGGCGGTAGCCGAAGCCCAGCAGCAGCGCCGTCACGAAGCCCGTCACCACCTGCATGGCGAAGTACAGCGCGATCAGGCCCAGCGCACCGCCGATGCCGGGCAGCCCGGGCAAGGTGGGGGCGGCAAAGGTCGGCGGCAGGGCAGGTGGCAGGCTGTGGCGCGGTGCATCCATCGGACGTGGAACCCATGCGCCTGATGGACGAAATCGCCGGGACGCGCGGCGCCGCACCCCGATGCCGCATCTTGGCCGCTGCGCGCGAGCCGGCGCAATACGCCATCCGGCACGGTCGGGTCGGTGCTACGCTCTGGCCTGCATTGGGCTGGAGACTGTCCGGCTGACAATCAGGCGGCTTGCGCTGCAAGGGAGGGACAGTGGGTGAGGATTTCGTGCGCAGCGCGGTCGAGCGTCTGCGACCGGTCACCGAGTTTCCCGAGGTCCTGTTCGAGCGCTTGCTCGCCGACGGCAGCCTGCCGTCGGGCGGCGCCGTGCTGGACCTGCACTGCGGCGGCAGCAACCTCGCACGCGGCCTGGCGTTGCGCGGCTGTGCGCTCACCGGCATCGACCATTCCGCCCCCCTGCTGGCCCATGCCGCCGAACTCGACCGGCTCGCCGGGGTGACGGTGACGCAGTGGCGGGCGCGGGTGGAGAACGCGGATTTCCCGGCCGCCTCGTTCGATGCGGTCACCGCCGGGCAGTGCTGGCAGGCCTGCGAGCGGCCACGCACGCTCGCGTTGGCGCGCGGCTGGCTGCGCCCGGGCGGACGCCTGCTGATCGTGCAATACGAATGGTTGCCGCTGGCCGGCAACGTGGTGCAGGACAGCGAACGGCTGATCCTGGCCTGCAACCCCGGCTGGACAGCGCACAGCGGCAGCGGCCTGCATCCGCTGTGGCTGAAGGAGGTGGCCGAGGCCGGCTTCGGCGACCTGCGCACCTGGTCGCTGGATATCGAAGTGCCCTGCAGCCACGTGGCCTGGCGCAAGCGCGTGCGGGCCTGCCCCGCCGTGGCGGCGCTGAGCGACGAGGCGCGCGTGCAGCGGCTGGACGTGGAGCTGATGGCGATGCTGGCCGAGCGCCACGCGAACGAGCCGATGGTCGTGCCGTACCGGCTGTGGGTGGTCAGCGCGGCGGTGCCGGTCGAACTGGCCTGAGCGCGTCGCGCCGGCTGCGCCGCGCCGCTTGCTATAGTGATCGGCCGCTCCCAGGAGGATGACGGCGCCGCGCGCCCAACCCATGTTCGCATTCGACTGGCTCGCCGACCCCTCCGCCTGGGCCGGTCTCCTCACCCTGGTGGTGCTGGAGATCGTGCTCGGCATCGACAACCTCGTCTTCGTCGCGATCCTCGCCGACAAGCTGCCCACGCAACAGCGCGACCGCGCCCGCCTGATGGGCCTCGGCCTCGCCTTGGTGATGCGCCTGCTGCTGCTGGCGGCGATGTCCTGGCTGGTGCGGCTGACCGCGCCGATCCTCAACTGGCACGGCTTCGCGCTGTCGTGGCGCGACATCATCCTGCTGCTGGGCGGCGCCTTCCTGCTGTTCAAGGCGACGCTGGAGCTGCACGAGCGGCTGGAGGCCGGCGACGAGCACGACGAGTCCGCCCGGGCCCGGGCCCGCTTCTGGCTGGTGGTGGCGCAGATCGTGGTGCTCGACCTGGTGTTCTCGCTGGATTCGGTGATCACCGCGGTGGGCATGGTCGACCACCTCGCGATCATGATGATCGCGGTGGTGATCGCGATGATCCTGATGATCAGCGCCAGCAAGCCGCTCACCGCCTTCGTCAACGCGCGACCCACGGTGGTGATCCTGTGCCTGTCGTTCCTGCTGATGATCGGCTTCAGCCTGGTCGCCGAGGGTTTCGGTTTCCACATCCCGAAGGGCTACCTGTACGCCGCGATCGGCTTCTCGATCATGATCGAGGCGTTCAACCAGACCATGCGCCGCAATCGCCGGCGCAGCCTGTTCAGCAGTTCGCGTACGCTGCGCGACCGCACCGCGCAGGCGGTGCTGCGCCTGCTCGGCGCCGGCGGCGAGGACGAGGAGGACGCGCCCATGGCCGCCGACGCAGCCGCCGAGAGCGGCGCTGCGATGTTCGGCAAGGACGAACTGGTGATGGTGCAGGGCGTGCTGGACCTCGCGCACCGGCCGGTGCGCTCGATCATGACCCCGCGCCCGGAGATCAGCTGGATCGACCCGCGCGAGGACGCGGAAAAATTGCGCGCCGAAGTCACCGCCTCCAGCCACCACTGGTTACCGGTGGCTGGCGACGACCTCGACCAGCTGATCGGCGTGGCCACTTCGCGCGACCTGCTGGCCAGCCTGCTCGAACACGGCCGCATCGACACCGACGCCGTCGTGCGCAAGCCGATGAGCGTGCTGGAATCGCTGAGCGTGCTGCGCCTGATCGAGGAGTTCCGCCGCTCGCCGCTGCAGGTGGCGCTGGTGGTGGACGAGTACGGCAGCGTGCTGGGCCTGGTCACCCCGGCCGACGTGCTGGAGGTGATCGCCGGCGAATTCCCCGACGAGCACAGCGGCGACCCCGCTGCGGTGCAGGAGAGCGACGGCGCCTGGCTGCTGGATGCCAGCCTCGACCTGCGCCGGGTGGAACACCTGCTGGGCCACCGCCTGAGCAGCGACGACGGCTTCGCCAGCCTGGCCGGCTACGTGCTGCAGCAGCTGGGGCGGTTGCCCGTGGCGGGCGACCGCTTCACCAGCGAGGGCCTGCAGTTCGAGGTGGTGGCGATGGATGGCGCGCGCATTGAACGGCTGCGGGTCGTACCCGCCGCGGGTTAACCCATCAGCAGCGCGCGGCCTGTGCCGAACGCGGCCAGCACCAGCACCGCGAGCAAGGCCAGCGAGCCCAGCACGAAGCCGCCTTCGCGCTTGCTGGCTTCCTTGAGGTAGGCCGCGGCGTACCACACGCGCCCTGCCACCCACACCAGCCCGGCGAGGCCGGCCCAACTGCCCAGGCCGTAATGCGCGGCCAGCCACAGCAGCGGCAGGAACATCAGCGTGGCTTCCAGCGTGTTCATCTGTACCCGGAACGCGCGCTCGAACGCGGGATGGCCGCTGGTGGCCGGTGCCTTGATGCCGTATTTCCCACGCGCGAACCCCACCGCGGTGGCGGTGCCGAACATCAGCAGCACCGTGAGCAGGGTGACCAGGGCAGGCAGTTGCTGAAGCATGGCGCATCTCGTCCGGAGGGAGTCGCCACTGTAGCGGCGGCGACGGGCGAGGCGCTATCGTCGCCACGGGCACCGGCACGGGAGCGCGGACATGGACTGGCAGAAGGGCGAGAACAGCGACAACGTCGAGGAAGGCAGCGACGGTGGTGGCGGCGGCGGCGGTTTTCGGCCGGGCGGAGTCCACCTCGGCCTGGGCGGCATCCTGGTCCTCGTGGTGCTGAGCCTGATCTTCAAGCGCGACCTCATCACGCCTTTCCTGGGCGGTGACGGCGGCGTTGCGCAGCAGACCAGCGGACAGACGCAGCCGGCGCAGGCCGTCAGTTGCCAGAATCCCGCCAGCGAACAGATCTCCTTCGCCTGCCACATCATGGGGTCGACCGAGAAAACCTGGGGCGACTATTTCGCTACGGCCGGCCAAACCTACGTGGATCCCAAGCTGCACCTGTTCCAGGGCCAGGTGGCGACCGCGTGCGGCGCCGCCTCCACCGCGGTGGGGCCGTTCTATTGCCCGGGCGACCGCAAGGTCTACCTCGATCTTGGCTTCTTCCAGGAGCTGCAGGATCGATTCCACGCCTCCGGCGATTTCGCGCGCGCCTACGTGATCGCACACGAAGTCGGCCATCACGTGCAGAACCTGCTCGGCGTCTTCGACAAGGTGCGGCAACTCCAGCAGCAGGGCTATCCGATGGACGGGGCCGACGGCCTGTCCGTGCGGCAGGAATTGCAGGCCGATTGCTTCGCCGGCGTGTGGGCGAACCGCACGCAGCAGCGCCTGGCCTGGCTGAAGCCCGGCGACGTGGAGTCCGCGCTCAACGCGGCCAGTGCGGTGGGCGACGACACCTTGCAGAGGGAAACCCGGGGCAGCGTGGTGCCCGACACCTTCACCCACGGCACCTCGGCGCAGCGCGTGAAGTGGTTCAAGACCGGCATGGCCAGCGGCGACATCAACAGCTGCAACACGTTCGCGGGCGAGCCGTAGGATTTTGCGGATCAACGACAGGAAAACGAGGTGGCGGAGGCATCTTCCGCCGCCTCCCGAGCAGCCCTAGAATTTGTCGGCCGCGCGCCTCGGGGTGCGCTTTCGCCGGCCTGCATGAGCCATCCCTGCCTGAGTTGCGGCGCTTGCTGCGCCCATTTCCGCATCGCCTTCCACTGGTCCGAAACCGAGCCTTTCCTGGGCGGCACGGTGCCCGCGGGACTTACCGAGAAGCTCGACCCACACCGCGTGGTGATGCGCGGCACGCACTCGCAGCCCATGCGCTGCGTGGCGCTGGTCGGCGAGATCGGCAAGGCCGCGCACTGCAGCATCCACCCGATCAAGCCCTCGGTATGCCGCGAGGTGGAGCCGTCCTGGGAGTTCGGCCGGCACAGCCTGCAGTGCGACAAGGGGCGCATCGCCCATGACCTGGCGCCGCTGACGCCGGAGGACTGGATCGGCGTCGACGGAGCGGGCGCGGCCTAGGAGCCTGGGCGGCAGAAATCATCCGGGCTGCAAAGCCCGCCGTGCGGTGCATCTTTCCGTCGCTTCTTGCCCCATAGAACCACTATGGGGCGGCGAATCGTCGAAAACCTGCCCTCGCACGGCAGGCTTCTCGCCTCGAATGTTTCTACCGCCCAAGCTCCTAGTCGGCAGCGCCACGATCAGGGCGCGGCGCCCGCCTGCAGGTGCTGCACGATGGCCAGCGATTTCGTGACGTGGTCCTGCGGGTGCAGGTGGTCGGCTTCCGAGGAAAACGCCGCGACGATCTTGCCGTCGCGCCCGATCACGAAGGTGGTGCGCGGGATGAAGCCATGGTCGATGACCTGGCCGCGCACATCGGTCATGCCGGGTTCCGCCGGCTGCAGCTTGAGGCCGTAGGACGCGGCGATCCTGCCGTCGGCGTCGGAGGCGACCGGGAACTTGCCGGCGCAGTAGTTCGGATCGGACGAGAATGTGTTGAGCCGCTTCAGGCTGTCGGCCGAGACGCCGATGATGGTGGCGCCCGCCTTGTCGAAGCTGGCCTTTTGCGTGGCGAAGGTGTGCGCCTCGATGTCGCAGCCGCCGGTGTAGGCCGCCGGGTAGAAGTACACCACTACCGGCCCTTTCTTCAGCGCGTCCTGCAGCGAGAAGCTGAAATCCTTGCCGGCCAGGCTGGCCTCGGCGGTGAAGTCCGGCGCCTTGGCGCCCTGGTTCAGCGCGGCGAATGCCGGCACGGCCAGCAACACCGACGCCGCGAGTGCGCCTGCTGTCATGAGATTCATGTATCGATTTTTCATTGCGGTCGTCCTTTCGGTGGGGATGGGGTCAGTCAACGTGCATCGCTGCTGCCGCTGCCCCGGCGCAGATCCTGCACGAATGTGCGCAGCGCGGCGGGATCGACATCGGAGACTGCCACGTAGTGCATGCCGTCGTCGATCCAGCGCAGCACGGTGTAGCCATGCTGCCGCGATTCGCGCTGGGCGGCGTTGGCATCCGCCGTGGTGGCGGGCCATTCGTACACGCTGATGATATGCCGCTGGCGGCGGTATACCAGCGCCGCGACGCTGCGGCCTTCCAGCGCGTCCAGCCGGCCACCCACCAGCGGGAAGCCCGCGCCGGCCAGGTCCACCACTCGCGGCGAGAAATCCAGCTTGCCGTCGAACCACGGCTTCACCGTGTGCTGATCGGTCGACACCACGTCCATCAGGTGTTGCGGCTGCAGCGCGCGCAGATGGCTGGACACCGCATCGTCGACCAGCGCGTCGCCGGCCGCGTTGAGCGGTTGCGTGGCGTAGTACAGCGGCGTAGCCAGCAGCAGCGCGCCGGCGAAACCGGCCGCTGCGGCCCAGGCGATCGGTGCGCGGCGCGGGCGCGGGATGGTCGCCGGCGGCACGGATTCGTGTCGCGGCGTCCAGTGCTCGCGCAGCGCGGCCGGCGCGTGCCGGTACAGCTCCGGCTGCGCCAGCACGTGCCGCAGCCGTTCGTGTTCGCGCACGCGGGTAGCGCAGGCGGTGCAGTCGCGGACATGGCTGGCCATCGCGGCACTCTGCGCGACGTCGAGTTCGTCGTCGATATAGGCGTGCAACAGCAGTCGGGCGTCAGCGCAGATCATGGCGGCGCGCCTCCCCGGATCGGTGGGTCAGTTCGAGTTTCAGCCGCTCGCGGGCGCGGGCGAGCCGCGACATCACGGTGCCGATCTTCTGGCCGGTGATCGCGGCGATCTCCTTGTAGGAACATTCCTCCAGCTCGCGCAGCACGATCGCCTCGCGCCACGGCGGCGGCAGACGCTCCAGCGCGGCGCGCAGCGAGCCCACGTCCACCGCGAGCAGGGTCAGCGCCTCCGGCGTGGCCTGTTCGTCGACCAGCGGATGGGTGTCCTCGTCCAGCGGCTCGGTAAGGTGCTCGGGCAGGGTCTTGCTGCGCAGCGTGAAGAAGGTGTTGCGCACGATCGCCAGCAGCCACACCCGCGCATCGCCGCCGTGGAAGCTGTCGAAGTAGCGCAGCGCGCGCAGCATCGCCTCCTGCACCACGTCCTGTGCGTCGGCATCGTCGCGGGCCAGCCAGCGCGCGAGGTTCCACGCCGCGTCCAGCCACGGCAATACCACGGCTTCGAAGCGCGCGCCGATGGCGGGCGGCGGAGGCGGGGAGGCGGCTGGCGCTTCGCTGGGCATAAGGGGGTTACCGCGCGGGCAACGACTTTATTCCCGACGCGAAAAAACCGGAATAGGCCATTGGACCGCCCGGTAATGGATCACGAAGGGCGCACATCCCAGGCGCCGTGGAGTGGAAACCATGCAAGACGAACACGACAAGCGCACGATGGGCCGCCGCGAATTCATGAAGTGCATGGCCTGGGCCGGCACCGGCACCCTCTTGATGATGAAGGGCGGCGTGCTGCATGCCCGCACCCTGGGCGCCGCCGCGGGCGCCGAGGCGAGGGACACCACCTTCAGCTTCGCCCAGGTCAGCGATTCGCACATCGGCTTCCACCTCGCGCCGAACCCGGACCCGGCGGCCACGTTCCGCGCGGCGCTGGCCCAGGTCGACGCGCTGCCGGTGCGCCCGGATTTTGTATTGCACACCGGCGACCTCACCCACCTGTCGCGGCCGGACCAATTCGCCACCGTGCAGGGGTTGATGCAGGAGTCGCGCGCCGGCAAGGGCAAGGTGCTCTACGTGCCGGGCGAACACGACGTGATCGGCGACAACGGCGCGGAATTCTTCCGCCGTTTCGGCGAACGCCAGCACGACGGCGGCTGGTACAGCTTCGACCACCGTGGCGTGCACTTCGTGGGCCTGATCAACGTGCTGAACCTCAAGGCCGGCGGACTCGGCTACCTGGGCGCCGAGCAGCTCGCCTGGCTGAAGCAGGATCTCGCGCCGCTGTCCGCCGAGACGCCGGTGCTGGTGTTCGCGCACATGCCGATGTGGTCGCTGTACCCCCAGTGGGGCTGGGGCACCGACGACAGCGCGGAGGCGATGGGCTACCTGCGCCGCTTCGGCTCGGTCAGCGTGCTGAACGGCCACATCCACCAGATCCAGCAGAAGGTGGAAGGCAACATCACGTTCCACACCGCGCGCTCCACCGCCTACCCGCAGCCCGCGCCCGGCGCGGGACCGGTGCCGGGGCCGCTGAAGAGCGTGACGCCCGACCGGCTGCGCAGCTATCTCGGCATCCGCAGCGTGCGCCACGTGCAGGGCAAGGATGCGCTGGCCGTCACCGAGGAGGCGATGGCATGAGCGGTCGTCTTGTCCTTGCAGCCTGCCTGTGGCTGGCCGTGGGTGCACCGGCGCTGGCGGCGCATGCCGCGGTCGATGCCGCGGCCAAGCCTGGCCAGATCGAGATCCACAACTTCATGTTCATGCCGAAGACGCTCACCGTGCCGGTGGGCGCGAAGGTGACATGGATCAACCGCGACGAGGAGCCGCACATCGTGGTCAGCGCGAACGGGCAGTTCGCGCCGTCGAAGGCGCTGGACACCGGCGACCGCTACGTGACCATCTTCAGCAAACCGGGCACCTACACCTACTACTGCACGGTGCACCCATTCATGATCGGTACGGTCATCGTGAAGTGACGGTGGCCGGATCGTCGAAGCGGTAGATGTCCATCGCGAGGAAGCCGAGGTCGATGCCGGCGTCGATGCGCTGCGCTTGCGCGCCGTCGCCGGCCGCGCCCAGCGCGAAGAACAGCGGCAGCAGGTGCTCGTCGGTGGGGTGGGCGCGCTGGGCGAACGGCGCCTGGCGGCGGTAGTCGAGCAAGGCGTCGACGTCGCCCGCCGCCAGCTTCTGCTCGATCCAGCCGATGAAAGGACGCACGTAGGGCGCCTCGCGCTCGGCGCTGTAGCCGGCGCGGAAGTCGTGCAGGTTGTGGGTGATGCTGCCCGAGCCGATCAGCAGCACGCCTTCTCCGCGCAGTGGCGCCAGCGCACGGCCCAGCGCGTACTGGTGCGCGGAGCCCAGCTCCGGCTGGATCGACAGCGGTACCACCGGGATGTCGGCGTCAGGGTAGAGCAGGCGCAGCGGTACCCAGGCGCCGTGGTCCAGCCCGCGCTGCGGGTCGATTTGCGGCGCGAGGCCGGCTTGGTCGAGCAAGTCCATCACGCGCGCGGCGAGCGCGGGTGCGCCCGGCACGGGATAGCGCAGCTGGTACAGCGCAGGCGGGAAGCCGTGGAAGTCGTGGATCGTGTCCGGCTGTGCGGCGCCGCCCACCAGCGGCGCGTGCGCCAGCCAGTGCGCGCTGGCGATCACGATGGCCTTGGGGCGCGGCAACGCCTGCGCCAGTTCGGTCAGCCGCGCACCGGTTGCGCCGGGTTGCAACGCGGTCATCGGCGAGCCGTGGGAGATGTACAGGCTGGGCAGGGTGGGCATGGCGGATCGCCTCGTGGGGGATCGGCCCAAGATGGTGGCGCGTACGGAATTTGCATCCACAGCGAAGCGAACGCAGCGTTGCCTTGCGGAAACGCCGGCGCCGTGCCGGGCGTGGGTCGGGCTTCAGCCCGACATCTCCGCAAGGCAAGTCGGGCTGAAGCCCGACCTACTTCGAGCGTGGCGGCTTGCCGTCGTGCGCACGCGGCTTGCGCGGGCCGGGCTTGGCGCCGCCGGGCTTGAAACCGCCGGGTTTGCGGAAGCCGCCCGGCTTGCGGGCGGGATGCACGCCGTGTTCGCCGGTCGTGTCGTCCTTGCCGTCCCACGCATGGATCTGCAACTGCTGGCGCGCCACCCAGACCTTCTTCAGGTGCCCGAAGACTTCCTTCGGCATGCCGTCGGGCAGGTCGACCAGGCTGTGGTCGCCGCGGATGCTGAGGCGGCCGATGTACTGGCTGTCCAGCCCCGCCTCGTTGGCGATCGCGCCGATGATGTTGCCGGGCTTCACGCCGTGGTCGTGGCCGACCTCGATGCGGTAGGTGATCTTGCCCGCCTCGGTGTGGTGCGGACGCGGCGCGTGGCCGGTCGGCGCGCGCGGGTGTTCGCGCTCGGGCTTGCCGTGATGTTCGGAACGCTCGCGGCGCTCCGTCCGGTCGTGATGCTCGACGTGCTCGCGCGGCGCGGCTTCGCGCTTCGGCGGCGGCGCCAGCAGCAGCGGGCGGTCGCCTTGGGCGATGCGCGCCAGCGCGGCGGCGATCTCGATCGCCGGCACGTCGTGTTCCTGCTCGTACTGCTCGATCAGCTGCTGGAACAGCGTCAGCTCGCCGGTGGCGAGGCTGTCGCTGATGCGCTGCATGAACTTGGCGATGCGCTGGTCGTTCACCGCCTCGACGGTGGGCAGCTTCATCTCCTGAATCGGCTGGCGGGTGGCGCGTTCGATCGCGCGCAACATGCCCTTCTCGCGCGGCGTGACGAACAGGATCGCCTCGCCGCTGCGCCCGGCGCGGCCGGTGCGGCCGATGCGGTGCACGTAGCTCTCGGTGTCGTAGGGGATGTCGTAATTCATCACGTGGCTGATGCGCTCCACGTCGAGGCCGCGCGCGGCGACGTCGGTGGCGACCAGGATGTCGAGCTTGCCGTCCTTGAGCTGCTGGATCACCCGCTCGCGCTGCGGCTGCGCGATGTCGCCGTTGATCGCGGCGGCGGAGAAGCCGCGCGCCGACAATTTCTCGGCCAGCTCCTCGGTGGCCTGCTTGGTGCGCGCGAACACGATCATCGCGTCGAACGGTTCGGCTTCGAGAATGCGCGTCATCGCGTCCAGCTTGTGCATGCCGCTGACGAACCAGTAGCGCTGGCGGATGTTCGCCGCGGTGGTGGTGGCGGCCTTGATGGCGATCTCCACCGGTTCCTTCAGGTGCCTCTGCGCGATCTTGCGGATCGGCACCGGCATGGTGGCGGAGAACAGCGCCACCTGGCGGGTGGGTGGCGTGGCTTCCAGCACCTTCTCCACGTCGTCGACGAAGCCCATGCGCAGCATCTCGTCGGCTTCGTCGAGCACCAGATACTTGAGTTCCGAGAGGTCGAGCGTGCCCTTGTCGAGATGGTCGATCACCCGACCCGGCGTGCCCACCACGACGTGCACGCCACGGCGCAGCGCGTGCAACTGCGGGCCGTAGCTCTGGCCACCGTAGATCGGCAGCACCTGCAGGCCGGGCAGATGGGCGGCGTAGCGCTGGAACGCCTCGGCCACCTGGATCGCCAGTTCGCGCGTGGGCGCCAGCACCAGTGCCTGCGGCTTGCCGGGCTTGAGGTCGATGCGCGAGAGGATCGGCAGCGCGAACGCGGCGGTCTTGCCGGTGCCGGTCTGCGCCTGGCCCAGCACGTCGCGGCCTTCCAGCAGCGGCGGGATGGTGGCGGCCTGGATCGGCGAGGGCGACTCGTAGCCCACGTCGGTGAGCGCGCGCAGCACCTCCGGCGAAAGCGCAAGCGCGCCGAAGCCGGCGACAGCCGGGGCGGAATCGGGAGACGGGGCGGACATGGGGGAACCTCGAGGTGGCATGCGCGGCGGCATGCGGGAGAATGGTGGCATTGTAACAGTCTGAGATTTGTGCCGTTCGCCCTGAGCGTCGGCCCGAAGGGCCAGAGTCGAAGGGCATCGCGTGGCGCTTCGACTCCGCTTGCTGGCGCAAGCTACGCTCAGCGCGAACGGAACCTTTGATTGGGAGACGAACATGCACAACCGCCTGAAAGACCGCATCGCGCTGGTGACCGGCGCCTCCTCCGGCATCGGCGAAGCCACCGCGCTGGAACTGGCGCGGCACGGCGCCAAGGTCGCGATCGCCGCGCGCCGGCGCGAACGCCTGGACGCACTGGCGCAGCAGCTGGCCTCGCTCGGCGCCGAGCCGCTGGTGCTGGTGGCCGACCTCGCCGACGAGGCCGAGGCGCAACGCATCGTGCGCGAGACCGAGCAGCATTTCGGTCGTCTGGACATCCTCGTCAACAACGCCGGCGTGATGTACCTGGAGCCGGTCGCCGAGGCCGACCTCGGCCGCTGGCGGCACATGCTGGAACTCAACGTGCTGGGCCTGATCGCCTCGACGCAGGCCGCGCTGGCCGGCATGCGCGCGCGGCGCGACGGTCACATCGTCAACGTCTCCTCCACCGCCGGGCGCGTGGCCAACCCCAACGCGGCGGCCTACTCGGCCGCCAAGTTCGGCGTGGTGGCGTTCTCCGAGGCGCTGCGCCGCGAGGTGTACAAGGACAACATCCGCGTCAGCGTGATCGAGCCGGGCGCGGTGGCGACCGAGCTGCGCGAACACATCGGCCATGCCGCGACCAAGGACGCGCTCAACGCCTGGGCCGACAGCATGCGTCAGCTGCAGAGCCAGGACGTGGCCGAGGTGATCGCCTTCTGCGTGAGCCGGCCGTCGCACGTCAACATCAACGAAGTGCTGATGCGGCCCACCGATCAGGAGCGCTGACAAAACTGTAGGAGCGCACCCTGTGCGCGAATGCTCTGGTATCGATCAAAGCCAGAGCCATCGCGCACAGGGTGCGCTCCTACCGGTGTTTCGTCAGGCCTTCGCTGCCGGCCGCGGCCGGCGATGGCGCTTGCGGTTGCCCGCGGCGTGTTCGCTGCCGCCGTTCGATGACGCGTGGCCGTGCGGGCGATGCGCGCCGCCCTGACGCTGGCCGCCGCTGCTCTGGCGTTGCGGCGGCCGCGGCTGGCGCTGGCCCTGCTTCGGACGCGGCGCGCCGGCATCCAGCCGCAGCGGCGTGGAAGGCTCGAAGCCGGGCACGTTGTCGATGGCGATCTCGTCCTTGAGCAGCTTGCGGATGTCGCGCAGCAGGCCGGATTCGTCGTGGCTGACCAGCGACACCGCCTTGCCTTCGCTGCCGGCGCGGCCGGTGCGGCCGATGCGGTGCACGTAGTCCTCGGCCACCATCGGCAGGTCGAAGTTGATGACCATCGGCAGCTGGTCGATGTCGATGCCGCGCGCGGCGATGTCGGTGGCCACCAGCACGGTGATGCGGCTGCTCTTGAAGTCGGCGAGCGCCTTGGTGCGCGCGTTCTGGCTCTTGTTGCCGTGGATCGCCGCGGCGCGCAGGCCGGACACTTCCAGGTACTTCACCAGCTTGTCGGCGCCGTGCTTGGTGCGGCTGAACACCAGGGTCTGGCGGCGGCTGTCCTGGCTCAGCACGTGCAGCAGCAGCTCGCGCTTGTTCGCTGCGTCGACCGGGTGCACGTGGTGGCTGACCAGCGTGGCCACGGAGTTCGGCGGCGTCACCGAGACCTCGCGCGGCGCGCGCATGAACTGCATCGCCAGCGCCTTGATCTCGGGCGCGAAGGTGGCGGAGAACAGCAGGGTCTGGCGCTGCTTGGGCACGGCGCCGAGGATGCGCTTGAGCGCCGGCAGGAAGCCCATGTCGAGCATGCGGTCGGCCTCATCGAGCACCAGCGTCTCCACGCCGGAGAGGTCCAGCGTGCGCTGCTGCATGTGGTCGATCAGTCGGCCGGGCGTGGCGATCACGATGTCCACGCCGCGGCGCAGCACGTTGATCTGCGGGCCCATGCCGACGCCGCCGAAGATGGTGGTGGCGCTGACGCGCAGGTGCTTGCCGTAGTCGCGCAGGTTGTCGTGGATCTGCGCGGCCAGCTCGCGGGTGGGCGTGAGCACCAGGGCGCGCGGGCGGCGCGTCATGGTCGGGCCGGCGCCGGACAGCTTCTGCAGCAAGGGCAGCGCGAACGCGGCGGTCTTGCCGGTGCCGGTCTGCGCGGCGGCGAGCAGGTCGTGGCCTTCCAGCACCAGCGGGATGGATCCGGCCTGCACCGGGGTGGGTTCGGCGTAGCCCTGTTCGGCAAGCGCACGCAGCAACGCGGGCGCGAGGCCCAGCGATTCGAAAGACATGAAAACACTCCTGTGCAACCCGGAGCGTTCATGCGGAACCGTGTTGCGATCTTGGGAAATGGGGCGGCGCAAGCCGCAACGGCGGGGAAGCCGTGCGCGGAGTATAGCCGAAGCGGGCGGGCGCTGCCGGGATCGCGTGCTAGCCTGCGCCGTCGCCCTGCGGAGTGCCTGCCATGTCGCCGCTGTCGTCCCTGCGCGAACTGAGCCACGAACAGCGCCACACCGTGCTGGCCAGCTTCCTCGGCTGGACGCTGGATGCGTTCGACTACTTCCTGCTGACCTTCGTGATCGTGGGCGTGGCGAAGGAGTTCCACACCGACAACGAGGCGGTGACCTACGGCCTGTTCCTCACCCTGGCGGCGCGGCCGCTGGGCGCGCTGATCTTCGGCCGGCTGGCGGACCGCTACGGGCGGCGGCCGGTGCTGATGCTGGACGTGGTGCTGTTCTCGGTGTTCGAACTGGCCACGGCGTTCTCGACCTCGCTGGCCATGCTGCTGGTGCTGCGCTTCCTGTTCGGCGTGGCGATGGGCGGCGAGTGGGGCATCGGCGCCTCGCTGGCGATGGAGGCGATCCCGCCGAAATCGCGCGGCCTGGTCTCGGGCCTGCTGCAGAGTGGCTATCCCTGCGGCTTCTTCCTCGCCGCGCTGGCGAACTGGCTCTTGGTCGACGCGATCGGCTGGCGCGGCCTGTTCGTGGTGGGCGCGGTGCCGGCGCTGCTGGTGCTGTACATCCGGCGCAAGGTGCCGGAGTCGCCGGTGTGGCAGGCCGGGCAGCATGCGCACGGCAAGGTCGGGGTGGGCGAGGCGATGCGCGGGCACTGGAAGCTGTTCGCCTACATGATCGTGCTGATGTTCGCGTTCAACGCCTTCAGCCACGGCTCGCAGGACATGTACCACACCTTCGAGGAAGTGAACCTGCGCCTGCCCACCGGTTCGGGCGCGGCCTTCCTGCTGGTGGCGCTGCTCAACCTCGGCGCGCTGGCCGGCGGCCTGTTCTTCGGCGCGTGGTCGGAAAAGGTGGGGCGGCGGCGCGCGATGATCGTGGCCGCGCTGCTGGCGATTCCGGTGATCCCGCTGTGGACGCACGGCGGCTCGCTGTGGCTGCTCGGCCTGGGCGCCTTCCTGATCCAGGTGATGGTGCAGGGCGCCTGGGGCGTGGTGCCCACCCATCTCAACGAACTGTCGCCCGACGCGGTGCGCGGCACCCTGCCGGGCTTCGCCTACCAGCTCGGCAACCTGCTCGCCGCCGGCACTGCCACCGCGCAAACCTGTCTGGCGCACCGGCACGGTGGCGATTTCGCCTGGGCGATGTCGCTGTGGGTCGCGGTGGTGGCCGTGGTGCTCGCCGCACTGGTGTGGCTGGGGCCGGAGGCGCGTGGGGTGGGCTTCGGCAAGCCGGGCTCCTGATAGAATCACGCCCTTTGCATCATCAGAGAGACAGGCAATGAAGGCTGGCAAGGACAAGGTCGTCGCGCTGCACTACACGCTCAGCGTGGACGGCGCGAAGGTGGAAAGCTCGCACGACAACGGCGAGCCGTTGTGGATCCTGCTCGGCCACGGCCAGCTGATCCCGGGCCTGGAGAAGGCGCTGGAAGAGCACGCCGCCGGCGACAACGTCCAGGCGACGATCGCCCCCGTCGACGGTTATGGCGAACGCCAGGAAGGCCAGATCCAGCGCGTACCGAAGAAGTATTTCCAGCACGCCAAACACCTCAAGCCCGGCATGACCACCGTGCTGGCGCTGAAGGAAGGCGGCCAGCGCGCAGTCACCGTGCACAAGGTCGGCATGAGCGCGGTCGATGTGGACCTCAACCACCCGATGGCCGGCAAGACGCTGGACTTCGACGTCGCGATCCAGGAAGTGCGCGATGCCACCGAGGAAGAACTGAAGCACGGCCACGCCCATCCGCCGGGCAGTGCAGAGCACTGACCGGCGGATCAACGGTAAAAGCAAAACGGCGTCCCGCATCAATGTGACTCAAGCAAAAACGGCGTCCGAAAGGACGCCGTTTTTACGTTCGCCCCCTCTCCCGCCTGCGGGAGAGGGTTGGGGAGAGGGGACGGCCTTGCTGTGAGCCCGGCGGAGCACTGGCCGACGAATCAACAGCCCAATCATTCCGAATCTGGAATCACACCAGGCTGATCTGCACGTCCACGTTGCCGCGCGTGGCGTGCGAGTACGGGCAGATATCGCGATGGGCGGTGTCGACGAGTTCCTGCGCCACGGTGCGGTCGAGGCCCGGCAGGCTCACCTCCAGCCTCACCGCGATGCCGAAGCCGGTCGGCTCGCGTGGTCCGATGCCGACGTGCGCGGTCACCGAGGCGTCCTTCAGCGCGATCTTCTTCTCGCGCGCCACGTAGCGCACCGCACCCTCGAAGCAGGCCGCATAGCCGGCAGCGAACAGTTGCTCCGGATTGCTGCCGCGGCCGCCCGGGCCACCCAGTTCCTTCGGTACCTTCAGGTCGAAGTCCAGCACGCCGTCGCTGCTGTGGACATGGCCTTCGCGGCCGCCCTTGGCGGTGGAGGTGGCGGTGTACAGAATCTTGCTGATGCTCATGGATCGATCCTCGGTGTGGAAGCGACGGGTGGCCGTCGGGGCGGCATCGCGCAGGCAGGCGGCGGGCCGTGCAGCCGATATCGTGCTGGCCTGTCCGCCTAGCCTAGGCCCGTATCCGTGAGGCGGGCGTCCACTTCGCGCCCGTTCCGGGTGCGACGGGCATCAGTCCAGCACCCGCTTCCCGAACGCGAAGTGCTCGGCCCAGTACGGCCCGTCGATATCGTCCAGGCGCACGGTGCCGCCGCTGTTCGGCGCATGCACGAAGCGGCCCTTGCCCACGTAGACGCCGACATGGCTGATGCGGCCGCCGATGTCGAAGAACACCAGGTCGCCACTGACCAGCTGGGTCATGCGCTTGACCTTGCGCGCGTCCATGTCGGCCATTTCGCCGGAGGTGCGCGGCAGTTCGAGGCCGGTGGCGTTGCGGTAGATGTAGTCGACCAGGCCGCTGCAGTCGAAGCCGCCGGCGGGACTGTTGCCACCCCAGCGGTACGGCGTGCCGACCAAGGCCATGGCGCGGAACAGCACGTCGTTGGCGGCGGCGATCTCGCCCTCGGGGCCGCGTGCGGGTTCGCTGGCCAGGGCGGATGGGGTGGTGCCGCTGCGACGGGGCGCGCTGGCGCAGGCGGCCAGCAGGGCGATCGCAACGGTCAGCAGCGCCAGCCGGGCGATGCGCGCGGGCGAAGTTGCGAATCGGGCGGCGCGCTGCGGATTCACGAGACAACCTCGGCGTGGGACGCGCCGAGGTTATCAATTCAATAATTCACATGCAAATCAATTGGGTTTGGCCTACTTCGAACTTGATTTCTCAACTTCGTCCTTGCCGGCCTTGCCCGGCATTGGGTGGATGTCGAATCTGACCGGCACGCGCGCATAGCCCGTGACCGGCTTGCCGCCCTTGATCTCCGGATTGAAGCGCCACTGCCGCGCGGCATCGGTGGCCGCCGCGATCAGGTCGGCCGAGGTGGTGGTGCTGTGCTCGGGCTCGTAGGTGATGGTGCCCACGGAACCATCGGCGAGCACCTGGACTTTCAGTATCACGGTGCCTTGTTCGCCGGCCTTGATGGCCGCTGCGGGGTAGCGTGGATACATGCGCGAGTTGTAGGCGAGGTCCTGGCCGGCCTGCTGGTCGTGGACGGCCGCCTGCGCCACGAACACGCTGCCGGCCATCAGCACGGTAAGCGCGACAACACCCGCACGGCGGCGCAGGGCCCCGGGACGATGACGCTGGATCATGGTGAGTCGCTCCTTGAGTTGGGGCTCGGCGAGCCAGGGAATCAGCACCGGCACGGGGGACAGGCCGACGCTGTGCAGCAAGGTGTGGGCGTAGTCGGCGTCGTCGTGCGGCGCGTCGCGCAGCACGCGTTCGTCGCAGGCCAGTTCCTGGTCGAGCCGGAAGCGCGGCCGCGCCAGCCAAGCCAGCGGGTGGAACCACAGCAGCGCAAGTACCAGTTCGGCGACGAGGCTCCACAGCGCGTCGCCGCGACGCAGGTGGGTGAGTTCGTGATGCAGCACCAGGCGCCGTTCGGCGGCGGCGAAGCGTTCGAGGAAATCCGCCGGCAGCAGCACCAGGCTGCGCGGCGCCCACAGCACGGCGGGACCGCTCGGATGCAGGCGCAGGCGACGCGGATCGAGGTCGTGCAGTTCCTGCCGCAGACCCGTCACCAGCGCCGCCGGCAATGGACGAGACTGCCGACGCAGGCGCAGGTACTGCGCGACCAATCGCGACAGCATCGCGATTGCGCCGGCCAGCCACAGCCAGCGCGGCCACGGCGCGTGCGTGCTGGCCACGGCGCCCGCCGTTCCGGCGGCCAAACCGTCGGGCAGGACGTGGATGGCCGGCAGGGCGCCCCACTGTGAAGGCAGGGCGGGTAGCCACGGCAGCGCCATCGCCAGCATGGGCAGCAGCCACAGGACGAAGGCCGGGCCGGCGCCGAAGGCCCGCCGCACGGAGCGTCTCGCCAGCAGCACCGAGGCCAGCGCCGCGGTCACGAGCAGCAGGCAACGCAGCAGGCTCGCATCCATCTCAGCGTTCCTTCTTCTCGATGGCTGCCAGCAGCTTGCGCAGCTCGGCCACGTCCTTCGCGCCGAGCTTCTCGTGCTCGCTGAAATGCGCCAGCAGCGGACTGAGCTTGCCGCCGAACACGCGGTCGAGCAGGCTGCGGCTCTCCTGCGACTGCCATTGTTCACGGCTCAGCACGGGGGCGTAGAGGTAGCGCCGGCCATCCTTCTCCGCGCTTACCGCGCCCTTGCCGAGCAGGCGGCCGAGCAGGGTGCGGATGGTCTTTTCATGCCAGTCGCTGCCCTGTTGCACGGCGGCGACGATGTCCTCGGAAGTCTGCGGCGCCTTGCGCCACAGCACTTCCATCACGCGGCTTTCGGCTTCGCTGATCGCGGGAACAGGGTTCGGCATGGTTGCACCTGCAAAGGATTACGGGCGTAGTCTCATTGAAGACTACGCCCGTAATCTTTCTGGCGCAAGGGGTTGATCAGAGCGTCCTTACGGCGGCGCTATCTTGATGGTGCTTTCCGACAGCGTGCGGTCATTGCCGTCGCTGGCGCGCAGCCGATAGGCGCCGGGGCGCAGGTAGAGCTTGCTCGTTTCGGTGGGACCCATGAAGGCGTAGCGGTCGGCGGCGATGGCGTCGTTCGGTTCGCCAAGGTAGTACGCGTCGACCACGCAGGGGATCGTGCCTCGGCACAGTGCCGCGTCGATCGCATAGGGGCGCCGCTTGCCGCCCAGCGTGAGCCAGCCCGCCCGCTGCATTTCGTTGGTGTCGATCACGTGCGGCAGGCCGACCTGTTCGTAGTTGAGCCGGCCGCCGTATTTGTATTTGCCGAAAGCCTCGATGCTGAGGGTGGCCGGCAGGATCACGTTGATGTCGTAGGCCGCTGGTCGTGCACTCCACGGCTGGCCGGTCTGGCGGTTCAGCAGGATCTCGGGCTTGTCGGACGGGAATGCGTGCGCGAGCCGGTGGTAGGCATCCGAGCTGTCCAGGCCGGTTTCGAGGAAGTCGGTCTGGTCGATGGAGAGCGGCACCAGCCCGGTGAGCTTTTCCAGTTGCATCGCCATCGGCTGCCACTTGCCCAGACGGCCTGGTGCCTTGTCGATATGGGCGTAGCCGGCATGCACGAACAGCCGTGCGTTGGGGTCTTTCGCGAACACCTTCCGGTACAAGGCCTCGGCTTGCGCGGCTTCGCGCGCCTCCCCGGCCAGCGCGTTGTCGTAGGGGACGATCGTGTAGCCCAGCCGGATCGCCTCGCGCAGGATGTCGCCGTACATCGGGTCGCGCAGGTATTCCGTGCCGCTCTTGCGCACGGGATAGCCGCGCCTGGCCAGGTCGGGATCGTCGTCGCCCAGCGCCTCGGCGGCGAAGTAGGTGAAGCCCAGCGCGCGCAGCCGCGGCAACAGTTCCAGCGTGAGCTGCCGGGTATGCCCGTCGTGGTGCGCCTCGTTGACCATCACGATGCGCCGTTGCGCCGCGAGCGCGGTGATGGCGTCGACTGCGTCCGCCGATTTCCACTCCGTCGGCGTCGGCAGCGTGAAGCCGTCCGGCAGTGCGTTCTTCAGCGGGAAGCCGAACACGGCCTGGTCGTAGAGGCCGAGTTCGGCCTGCGAAAAGGCCATGAACTGCAGCGCCAGCAGTTGGTCGTCGTGCGAGAGTGTCTGCACTTTCTGGACGAGGTACTGGTAGCGCGCCAGCGTGGTCGGCTTGCGCTCCATGGTCTGCAGCAGTTTCAGCGAGGAAGGGTCGAACGACTGCGCGGCGGCGCTGGCGCAAACCAGCAGCGCGGCAATGAAGCTCGCACGAACGGCATGTCTGGCCAGCATGGTGGTTGCCTTGGGGGAGTAGGCGCCTCGCATGGTGCACGTTGCCTGCGGTGCGCGCATGACGCGACGCAGCAGGCGGTTACAATGCTCGGATGGATACGACGGGCGGGGATGTATTGATACTCGGCGGCGGGGTGATCGGCCTTGCCTGTGCGTTGTTCCTGTTGCGCCAGGGAGCATCGGTGCGCGTGCTGGAACAGGGCACGCCCGGCTGCGGCGCCTCGCACGGCAACTGCGGCACCATCACGCCCAGCCATGCCGCGCCGCTGGCGATGCCAGGCACGCTGGGCGTGGCCTTGCGCTCGATGCTGCGCGCCGACGCGCCGCTCTACCTCAATCCCCGTTTCGACGGCCCGCGCCTGCGCTGGCTGCTGGGCTTCGCCCGGCACTGCAACTGGGCGGATTTCCATCGCGCCGCCACGGCGCGTTCGGCGATCCTGCAGCGCTCGCGCCGACTGCTGGGCGAGCTGGTGCGCGACGAGGCGCTGGACTGCGAATTCGCCGAGGAGGGCGAGCTTTACGTCTATCGCAGCGTGCCGGTGATGGCGGCCGACGAGCGCCACCACGCCACCGTGCTCGACCGCCTCGGCGTCGAGGTGCGACGCCTGCGTGGCGACGCGGTGGAGGCAATGGAGCCGGCGCTGAAGCCCGGCGTGGTCGGCGGCCTGTTCCATCCCGGCGATGCGCGGCTGCGGCCGGACCGCTACGTAGCCGAACTGGTGCGGCGCGTGCGCGAGCTGGGTGGCGTGATCGAGAGCGGCGCGCGCATCGAGGGTTTCGATGTCGACGGCCGGCGCATCACGCAAGTGCGTACCTCGCGCGGCGCATTCGCGGGCGGGCGCGTGCTGCTGGCGCTGGGCGCCTGGTCGCCGCTGCTGGCCCGCACGCTGGGCCTGCGCCTGCCGATGCAGCCGGGCAAGGGTTATTCGATCACCTACACGCGTCCCGCCCGTGCCCCGCGTCACGCGCTGGTGCTGCGCGAGGCGCAGGTCTGCGTCACCACTTGGGCCAGCGGCTACCGGCTGGGCAGCACGATGGAGTTTTCCGGCTACGCCGAAGGCCTCAACCGCGCCCGCCTCGACGCGCTGCGCCGCGGCGCGGCCGCCGGATTGCACGAGCCGGAGGGTCCGCGGCAGCTGGAGGAATGGTGGGGCTGGCGGCCGATGAGCGTGGACGAGGTGCCGATCATCGGTCCCAGCACGCGCTGGTCCAACCTGCACCTGGCCACGGCGCACGGCATGCTGGGGGTGAGCATGTCGGCCGCCACCGGCGAGCTGGTCGCCGCGCAGCTCGGCGGCACCACGCCGGTGCTCGATCCGCTGCCCTACGCGCCGGCGCGTTTTGGCCTCTGACGACGCCGTTGCCGGGCCTGCGCCGGCTCCCGTTCCGGTCGCGTGCCGGCGTCGCCCGCACGGCTTGCGAACCGGTGCCGGCAGGCCGCGTGGGACCGGTTTGTTATACGCATCGTCACCAAGCTGAAGCCCGGATATCCGTAGTCGATGCATTCCGCAAAATGTGTATCTCGTTCAGTGCCGGTACGTCCGGCGTGCTGCTATTGTGGCCCCCGTCGCGCCACCCGTGGTGCCGGGTTCCGGCCGGGTTCGCGATACAACAATTACATTGAGGCGCACCATCATGATCCGTAAGCTTGCCATTGCTTCTCTGCTTGTCGCGGGTGTGGCCCTTTCCGGGTCCGTGCTGGCCCAGCAGGCCGCTCCGGCGGCGGCTCCGGCTGCTGCCCAGCAGGCTGCTCCGGCCGCGGCTCCGCAGACCGAGGCCCCTGCCGCCGAGCACGCCATGACCTCCGAGCACAAGACCGCCAGCCACCACAAGTCCAGCAAGCATCACAAGAGCCACAAGAAGGCCGCCAAGAAGTCAGAAGCCGCTTCGGCCTCCACGGCTGGCTGATCGCCGGGATTCCCGGTATCACGAAAAACCCGCCGGTACGCCGGCGGGTTTTTTTTATGATCGGGATGGTTGAAAGAGCTCTTGAAAAGTGCGGCCAAGGATGGCCGCCCGTTTGATCCTCGCGATCAGGGATGATTGCCGACACCAACCACGGCCATGCACTTCAACTCGATCGCGATCGGCGTGGGCAACGCGGTGATGCCCAGCGTGGTGCGGCAGGCGTCCACGCCGGCGAAGCACTCGGCGTACAGCTTGTTGTAGGCGGCGAAGTCGCGCGCCATGTCGGTGAGGAACACGGTGACGTCGACCAGGTCCTCCCAGCGCGCGCCGCTCGCTTCCAGCACCGCGCGCACGTTCGCGAACACCTGGCGGCACTGCGCCTCGATGTCGTAGGCGACCAGCTTGCCGTCGGCGTCGTGCACGTTGCCGGGGATGGCGTTCGTGCCCGGCTGGCGCGGGCCGACGCCGGACAGGAACAGCAGGTGGCCCACCCGTCGCGCGTGCGGGTAGGCGCCCACCGGCGCCGGCGCCGCGTCGGTGCGCACGACGTCGCTCATGCCGCGGCGCTCCAACGCCCGGTGAGGCTGGCCAGCACACCTTCATAGGCGGCAGGTAGTTGTTCGTGGCCGCGCACGTCGAGGCCTAGGTCGGTGATGTGGCCGTTGTCCAGGCCGTAGATCCAGGCATGCACGGCCAGCGGCTGACCGCGCTCCCAAGCCTCGCGCACCACGGTGGTATGGCAAACGTTGAGCGCCTGCTCGATCGCGTTCAACTCGCACAGGCGCGCGTGGCGCACCGCAAATTCGATGGCCGGATCGAGCTTGTCGGGGTGCTTGAGCGCGATGTCGCCGATGTGGCGGAGCCAGTTGTCGATCAGGCCGAGGCGCGATTCCTTCAGCACCGCGCCCACGCCGCCGCAGCCGTAGTGGCCGACCACCAGGATGTGCTTCACCTTGAGCACGTCCACCGCGAACTGGATGGTGCTGAGCGCGTTGAGGTCGGTGTGCACCACCACGTTCGCCACGTTGCGGTGGACGAAGATCTCGCCGGGCGGCAGGTCCACGATCTGGGTGGCCGGCACTCGCGAATCGGAGCAGCCGATCCACAGGTATTTCGGCGACTGCTGGCTCGCGAGCTTCTCGAAGAAGTCCGGCTCTTTGGCGGTGGTTTCGGTGGCCCAGCGCCGGTTGTTGGCCAGCAGGTCTTTGATCGAATTCATCGGTGTCCTTCAGTAGCGAATGCAGATGTTCTTCGGCTCGGTGAAGAAGCGCAGCGCCTCGACGCCGCCCTCGCGGCCGACGCCGGAATGCTTCACGCCGCCGAACGGCGTGCGCAGGTCGCGCAGCATCCAGCAGTTGACCCACACGATGCCGAAATCCAGTTGCGCGGAGAGCCGGTGGGCGCGCGACAGGTCGCGCGTCCACAGCGAGGCGGCCAGGCCGTAACCGGTGCCGTTGGCGATGGCCAGCGCCTCGGCCTCGTCCTCGAACGGGATCAGCGTCACCACCGGGCCGAAGATTTCCTGCTGGTTGGTGGCGGCCACGTCCGGCAGGCCATCGATCACCGTGGGCGCCACGAACCAGCCGCGTTCGCAACGACCGGGCACGATCACCGCCTCGCCGCCGCAGAGCACGCGGCCGCCTTCGGCACGCGCCTGTGCGAGGCAGGCCAGCACCTTGTCGTGATGCGCTTTCGAGACCAGTGCGCCGAGCTCGCTGGCGTCGTCGTTCGGGTCGCCCACGCGCAGTGCGCGCACGCGCTCGAGATAACGCTCGCGGAAGCCGTCGTAGATGGATCGCTGCACCAGCAGGCGCGAACCGCACAGGCAGATCTCGCCCTGGTTGGCGAAGCCCGAGCGCACGAGGGTGTCGAGGTTTTCGTCGGAAAGGTCGGCGTCGGCGAACACGATCGCCGGGTTCTTGCCGCCCATTTCCAGCGACACCTTCTTGAATTGCGCGGCGGCAGCCGCGGCGATGTGCGCGCCGGTGGCGGTGCTGCCGGTGAAGGACACCGCTTTCACCGCGGAATGCTCGACGATGGCCTGGCCCACCGTGGGCCCGCGGCCATGCACGATGTTCAGCACGCCGGGCGGCAGACCGGCCTCGATCGCCAGTTCGCCGAGCAGGGCGGCGGTGCAGGGCGTGATCTCGGAGGGCTTGGCCACCACCGCGTTGCCCGCGGCCAGCGCGGGCGCGATCTTCCAGGTGAACAGGTACAGCGGCAGGTTCCACGGGCTGATGCAGCCCACCACGCCCAGCGGCTGGCGCAGCGTGTAATTGATCGCGCCCTGATCCGATGGACCCAGCGCCATCGCGTGCGACTCGCTGCCCCACGCCGTGACGGCGGCAGCGAAGAAGCGCAGGTTACTCACCGCACGCGGGATGTCCACGCGGCGTGCCAGCGCCACCGGCTTGCCGCTGTCGCGCGATTCCAAGGCGGCGAATGCGTCGAGCCGGGCTTCGACCAGGTCGGCGAGGCGCTGCAGCAGGCGCGCGCGCTGCTCGACCGGCATGGCGGCCCAGCCCGGCGCGGCGCGTTGCGCGGCATCGGTCGCGGCGGCGATGTCGGCGGCATTCGAGTTGGGGCATTCGGCGAAGACTTCGCCGGTAGCGGGTTCGAACACATCAAGCCAGTGATCGGCGCGTGGCGGCACGAGGCGGCCGTCGATCAGGTTGGCGAGGCGCGTGATGGGCATCCGCGCAAGCTTACGCTGCGAGGCCCGCGATTGCACCGGACGCGAGCGTACGCCCGCTTACAAGGAGCGCAGCCGCCCGCCATCCACCGGCAGGCTGACCCCGGTGATGTAGCTGGCGGCGGGCGAGGCGAGGAAGGCCACCGCGGCGGCGATTTCCGCAGGGTCGGCGAAGCGGCGCATCGGCACCTCGGCCTCCATTGCCTGCTGCACCTCGGCCGGCGGCTTGCCGGTCTTCTGCGCGCGCGCGGCGACGATCTGCTCGATGCGCGGCGTGCGGGTGGCACCGGGCAGCACGTTGTTGACGGTGATGCCGAACGGCGCCAGCTCGCCGGCCAGGGTCTTGGCCCAGCTGGCCACCGCGCCGCGCGTGGTGTTGGACACGCCGATGCCGGGGATCGGCTCGCGCACCGAGGTGGAGATCACGTTGACGATGCGGCCCCAGCCGGCCGCGCGCATGTCCGGCACCACGACCTGCGCCAGCGTGTGGTTGGCCAGCAGGTGCTGGCGCCAGGCGGCGAGGAAATCGTCCGGCGTGGCGTCGAGCACGCTGCCGGGCGGCGGACCGCCGCTGTTGTTGACAAGGATGTGCACCGGTGCGGCGGCGACCAGCGCCTCGGCATGCTCGCGCAGCGCGGCGGCGTCGGCGACGTCCACGGCGAGGCAGTCGTGGCGCTGCGCCGCGTGCGTGCGCGGCAGTTCGGCGACCAGCGCTTCCAGTGCCTCGGCGCGGCGCGCCAGCACGGTGACGCTGGCACCGAGTTGCGCCAGTTCGATCGCACTGGCGCGGCCGATGCCTTGCGAGGCGCCGCAGACAAGGGCATGGCGGCCGTCGAGTTGCAGTCGCATGGGCGTGCTCCCGTGGGGTTTCGAAAGGTGCGGATCAGCCCCAGCGCAGGCGCATCGCCAGCGCGGCGAGCCAGCACAGCCAGCCCAGCCACTGGCTGTAGCGCCAGATGCCGCGCCAGCGGTTGATGTCGCGGTCGTCCAGCAGGGGCAGGGCGGGCGAGCGCAGCACGTATTGCATGCGCATCCAGGTGCGCAGCGCGCCGAGCTTGCCGTCGGTGCCCTCCGTCACCACCTGCCAGTGCTGCGGATGGCGCTGGCGCATCAGCGCGGCCACCCGGAACGGCGCCACGTAGGAGAGCACGAACAGGGCGACGCCGGCGGTCAGCAGGCCCAGGTAGATGGCCAGCACGTCAGCTGCCCTTGGCCTTGGTGGTACTGCCGCCGGCGCTGGTGCCGGTACTGTTCGGGCCGGTGCTGCTGGTGTTGCTGTTCCATGGCAGCGGCAGGGCGGTGCGCAAGGTGTTCAGCACACCGTCGCCTTCCTGCGGCTTCTTGCAGATCGCGTTGTCCACGGCCTTGGCGTAGGTGTTGTCCATCATGCCCACCCAGATCGTGCCGTCCGGCCCGTGCGGCACGCTGAAGCTGCCGCTGGAGTTCATGTCCAGCGTGGCCTTGCTGTTGAACGCCGCGGGGGACTGCTCCCAATAGGTCTTGCCGGTCTGTTGTGCCGCCGAGCTGTAGACCAGCAGGTAGCGCGCCAGCGGATTGTCGACGGTGTAGCTGCCGAACGCGCCGGAGGCCGCGTCGCTCCAGCCCATGTGTTCGCACAGCGAGATGTCGGCGCTGGAACCGATCGGCTGGAAGCCGCTGTCCAGCATCACCACGGTGGGCGCGAACAGGTAGCTGGACTTCAGCCAGCGGCCGTTCAATTCGGACTTGAACGCCACGCGGTAGGGCAGCTTGGCGCCTTCGGGCAGGCGGAACGCGAGGAAGTAGCTGTGCGTGCCGGCGAGGTTGGCCACGCTGCTGCCGCTGCCCAGGGTGAACGGCTGCGGCTGCCACGGCAGCAGGTTCTGGTAGGAGAAGTCGGCGAAGCTGGTGCAGCACGGCGTGGCATCGAGCAGGCGCTGCTGTGCCTGCTTGAGCGGGTCGTCGGTGTTCTCCGGCGCGCGCAGGTTCGGCGGCACCAGGGTCGTCGGCACCAGATCCTTCACGGTGTGGCAGCCGGCCAGCAGCAGGGTGGCGGCAAGGGCGAGGGCCAGGGTGGGGAACCGATGCGTCATGGGCAGTACTCAGAATTCGGCCGTCCCCGCCGCGCGCGGATAGGGGATGGCATCGCGAATGTTGGACAGGCCGCAGATATAGACCAGCAGGCGCTCGAAGCCGAGGCCGAAGCCGGCATGCGGCACCGTGCCATAGCGGCGCAGGTCGCGGTACCAGCCATAGGTCACGGGGTCGAGGCCGAACTTCGCCATGCGGCGGTCGAGGTAGTCCAGGCGTTCCTCGCGCTGGCTGCCGCCGATGATCTCGCCGATGCCCGGCGCCAGCACGTCCATCGCCGCCACGGTCTTTTCGTCGTCGTTGAGGCGCATGTAGAAGGCCTTGATCGCCTCGGGGTAGTTCATTACGACCACCGGGCGGCCGATATGTTTCTCGGCAAGGTAGCGCTCGTGCTCGGTCTGCAGGTCGATGCCCCAGGCCACCGGATATTCGAACTTCTGCCCGGATTTCTGCAGGATCGCCACCGCCTCGGTGTAGTCGATGCGCTCGAACGGCTGGGCGATGAAGGTTTCCAGCCGGCTGATCGCGTCGGGCTGTACGCGCTCGGCGAAGAACGCCATGTCGTCCGAGCGCTCCTCCAGCACGGCCTTGAAGATCGCCTTGAGGAAGGCCTCGGCGCAGTCGGCGTTGGCGGCGAGGTCGGCGAACGCGATCTCCGGCTCCACCATCCAGAACTCGGCCAGGTGGCGCGGGGTGTTGGAGTTCTCGGCGCGGAAGGTGGGGCCGAAGGTGTAGACCTTGCTCATCGCGAGGCAGTAAGCCTCCACGTTGAGCTGGCCGGACACGGTGAGGAAGGCCTCGCGGCCGAAGAAATCCTTGCGGAAGTCGATCTTGCCCTTGTCGTCGCGCGGCAGGTTGGCGAGATCCAGCGTGGAGAGCCGGAACATGTCGCCGGCGCCTTCCGCATCGGAGGTCGTGATGATCGGCGTGTTGATCCAGAAGAAGCCCTGTTCGGTGAGATGGCGGTGGATCGCCGTCATCATGGTGTGGCGCACGCGGGTCACCGCGCCGAACAGGTTGGTGCGCGGGCGCAGGTGGGCCACCTCGCGCAGGAACTCCATCGAATGCTGCTTGGGCTGGATCGGGTAGGTTTCCGGGTCGTCCACGAAGCCGGTGACCTCGACCGCATCGGCCTGGATCTCGAAGGCCTGGCCCTTGCCCTGCGAGGGCACCAGCGTGCCCGAGACGATCACGCCGGCGCCGGCGGTGAGGTGCTTCACCTCGGACTCGTAGTTCGCCAGGGTGGCCGGCACCACGGCCTGGATCGGGTCGAAGCAGGAGCCGTCGCTGACGGCCACGAAGGAGAGCCTCGCCTTGGAGTCGCGGCGGGTGCGCACCCAGCCGCGCACGGTCACCGGGCTGCCTGCGGCGAGCTTGCCGGAAAGTGCCTGCTTCACACTGCATGCCGTGGGGCGGACCGCCGTCATGGATTGAAACTCCCGTGGGTGCGCCGCATCTCGGGCGCATGGATCGCTGGAACGCGCGTCCCGTGGAGCGCGTGGACAAACCGGCATGATAATGTAGGCCTTGCCCGCGTCGCGACCTTTCCGGCGTGCGCGATTCCCGCTTTTGCACGAAACCCGCCTGCCATGACCATCACGATCACTCCTGCCGCCAGCGAACGCATGCACCAGTTTCTCGCGCAGACGCCGGGTGCTGCCGGCGTGCGCTTCGGCGTGAAGCGCACCGGCTGCTCCGGTTTCGGCTACGTGGTGGATCTGGCCCAGTCGGTGGGCGAAGGCGACCGGCTGGTCAGCGTCGACGGCGTGCCGCTGGTGGTGGACGACAAGAGCCTGCCGCTGGTGGACGGCACCGTGATCGACTTCCAGCGCCAGGGCCTCAACGCCAGCTTCGTGTTCCACAACCCCAACGCCACCGGCGAGTGCGGCTGTGGCGAGAGTTTCACGGTGGGCTGAGAGCGGCGTGCGGTACCCGTGCGCTCGTCCGTGAGCGCGAAGGTCAAATGGGCGGCCATCCATGGCCGCACTCTTCAAATTCAGTTACTTGCGCGGCATTCCGCGCTTCGCGTACAATTCCGCTTCTGTCCGCCCTGCAAGGGGTGTGACGGACACTTGCCTCACCGCATCCGGCGGGAGGCTGCGAGGCCATTTCGGCCGCATCCACAAGGAGTCGAACCACGATGTCCCTGCGACATTACGAAGTCGTGTTTCTGGTCCACCCTGACCAGAGCGAGCAGGTCCCGGCGATGATCGAGCGCTACAAGGCGCTGATCGAGACCGACGGCGGCAAGATCCACCGTCTGGAAGACTGGGGTCGCCGTCAGCTGGCCTACCCGATCGTCAACCTGGCCAAGGCGCACTACGTGCTGCTGAACATCGAAGTCGGCCAGAACGCGCTGAACGAGCTGGAGTCGGGCTTCCGCTTCAACGACGCGGTGCTGCGCCACCTCGTCATCAAGCGTGACGCCGCCGACACCGAGCCGTCCTTCATCCTCAAGAGCAAGGAAAAGGACGACGCCCGTTCGTCGCGCCGCCGTGACGACGACAGCGATGGCGACGGCGACAGCCGTGGCAACGACCGCGACAGCGACGACTGAGAGGAGCACAGACCATGTCCAAGTTTTTCCGCCGCCGCAAATTCTGTCGTTTCACTGCGGAGAAGGTGAAGGAGATCGACTACAAGGATCTCAACACCCTGCGCCAGTACGTCACCGAGAACGGCAAGATCGTGCCCAGCCGCATCACCGGCACCAAGGCGCGCTACCAGCGCCAGCTGGCGACAGCGATCAAGCGCGCGCGCTTCCTCTCGCTGCTGCCGTACACCGACAACCACGACGTTTGATCGTGCCTTCGCTCCCTCGCCCGCAAGGGTGGGGGAGCGGAACCCTTCGGACACCCGTCCACGGCTGCGCCTGCCATTTCGGCGCTAACGAAAAGGAATACCCATGGAACTCATCCTTCTGCAGAAAGTCCGCAACCTCGGCGACCTCGGTGACAAGGTCAGCGTGAAGCCGGGTTACGGCCGCAACTTCCTGATCCCGCAGGGCAAGGCCGTGCGCGTGAACGCCGCCAACCTGGCTGCGTTCGAGCAGCGCCGCGCCGAGTACGAAGCCCGCGCCAAGAGTTCGCTGAGCGAGGCCGAGGCCCGCCAGGCGAAGCTGGCCGAGGTGTCGGTGACGATCGAGGCGCACGCCAGCCCCGAGGGCAAGCTGTACGGCTCGGTGGGTCCGCGCGACATCGCCGAGGCGCTGCAGGCGATCGGTCACGACATCCACAAGGGCGAAGTGATCCTGGGCGAAGGCCCGCTGCGCAACACCGGCGAGTTCGAGGTGGCGATCCACCTGCACGCCGACGTGCAGACCAGCGTCAAGGTGATCGTGGTCGGCGAGAAGAAGTAATTCGCTGCCGCGTGTTTTGCGAGCGGGCGCCTTCGGGCGCCCGTTCGTTTTGGGGCCGGGCGGTTTTTTCCCTCTCCTCCCAAGTGCCGCTTGGGGGAAATGGGGGGGGAGTGGGAGCGCTCTTCCGTATCCCCAATACCGAATGACATGCTGCTCCTACGGCCTGCCCTGCAGGCCATCGGTTACGCCGATGTTCGCTCTGGCATCCTGTCTGCGCAGTCCGAACCCCGGCTTTTTATCCCCCGCTTTCCCCAGCTTATCCACAGAGTTGTTGTCTCGACGGGTGAGACGCCGCCGCGCATCATGCTGTTCTTGTCCGCGTCGGCGCGCCGGCGGCGGCAGCTCCATCTTCCCGAGGTAACCCGATGTCCTTCGTGCCCGATCGCAAGCCTTCGTCGCCGGCCATCGAGGCGTTGCGCGTGCCGCCGCATTCGATCGACGCCGAGCAGGCGGTGCTGGGCGGCCTGATGCTGGCGCCCGACGCGCTGGACAAGGTGGCCGACCGCCTCGGCGAGGAGGATTTCTATCGCCGCGACCACCGCCTGATCTGGCGCGCGATCAACGAGCTGGCGAACAAGGGCATGCCCTGCGACGCGGTGACCTTGGGCGACTGGTTCGAGGCGAACGGCCTGGGCGAGATGATCGGTGGCGCCGGCTACCTGATCGAGCTGGCGAACGGCACGCCGAGTGCCGCAAACATAGCTGCGTATGCGGAGATCGTGCGCGAGAAGTCCGTGCTGCGCCAGCTGATCGACGCCGGCACCTCGATCACCGAGGACGGCTACCGCCCCGAGGGCAAGAGCGTGCACGAGGTGCTGGAGAGCGCCGAGCAGCGCGTGTTCCACATCGCCGAATCCGGCGCGCGCGGCAAGAAGGATTCCGTCTCCATGCGCGAGGCGGTGAAGGACGCGTTCCGCCTGCTCACCGAGCGCTACCAGAACAAGGGCCAGCTCACCGGCATCACCAGCGGTTTCAGCGACCTCGACAACCTCACTTCGGGCCTGCAGCCCTCCGATCTCATCATCGTGGCCGCGCGCCCCTCGATGGGCAAGACCGCGTTCGCGCTGAACATCGCCGAGAGCGCCGCGCTGCGCGCGAAGAAGGCGGTAGCGGTGTTCTCGATGGAAATGTCCGCCTCGCAGCTGGCGTTCCGCCTGATCTCCTCGGTGGGCCGCATCCACCAGCAGCACCTGCGCAACGGCGACCTCGCCGAGGAGGACTGGCCGCGCGTCTCCAATGCCATCGCGATCCTGTCCGAGGCGAAGATCTTCATCGATGACACGCCGGGCCTGTCGCCGGTGGAATTGCGCTCGCGCGCGCGCCGCCTGCACCGCGAACACGGCGGCCTGGGCCTGATCGTGATCGACTACCTGCAGCTGATGCAGGTGCCCGGCAACAAGGAGAATCGCGCCACCGAGATTTCAGAAATCTCGCGTTCACTGAAGGGACTCGCCAAGGAGCTGAACGTGCCCGTGATCGCCCTCTCGCAGTTGAACCGCTCGCTGGAACAGCGCGCCGACAAGCGCCCGATGATGTCCGACCTGCGCGAGTCGGGCGCCATCGAGCAGGACGCCGACGTGATCATGTTCATCTACCGCGACGAGTACTACAACAAGGAATCGGCGGACAAGGGTCTCGCCGAGATCATCATCGGCAAGCAGCGCAACGGCCCCACCGACACCGTCAAGCTGACCTTCCTCGGCCACTACACCAAGTTCGAGAACTACGCCGCCGACTCGTTCGTGGGCGGGTTCGAGTAGTCGCGCGCCACGCATGAGCCGCACCACCGTCGCCACCATCCATCTCGGCGCCCTGCGCCACAACCTCGCCCGCATCCAGGCCATGACCGCGCCGGCGAGGGTGATGGCGGTGGTCAAGGCCGATGCCTACGGCCACGGGCTGGAGCGCGTCGCGCGTGCGCTGGACGCGGATGCCGAATGCTTCGCGGTGGCAGCGCTGGGCGACGGCCTGCGCCTGCGCGCGGCAGGGCATCGCCAGCGCATCGTGGTGCTGTCCGGCCCCGACCAGCCAGGCGACATCGCCGAGATGCAGCGGCTGGAATTGGACGCCGCAATCCACCACGAGTCGCAACTGGCCTGGCTGTCCGAGGCCGGCGCAAGGCGCGGGCGCCTGCGCGTGTGGCTGAAGATCGACAGCGGCATGCATCGGTTGGGCTTCGCGCCCGACCAGGTGCCCGCGGTGCATGCGCGGCTTACCGCGATGCCGGGCATCGCTCCAGAAATCGGCCTGCTCACGCATTTCGCCGAATCGGAGGTGTTCGGCGGCGACGTCACGCGTGCACAGATCGCACGCTTCAACGAAGCGACCCGAGGCCTGGGCGGGCCACGCTCGCTGTCCAACTCGGCCGCCGTGCTGGGCTGGCCGGAGGCACGTGCCGACTGGGTGCGCACGGGTGGCCTGCTGTATGGACTGTCGGTGGTGGACGGCAAGAGCGGCGCCGATTTCGGTTTCCGTCCCGCAATGACGCTGTCCACGCGGCTGATCGCGATCAACCGCATCGGCAAGGGCGAGCGCATCGGCTACAACGGCACCTGGACCTGTCCCGAGGACATGCCGGTGGGCGTGGCCGCGATCGGCTACGGCGACGGCTACCCGCGCAGCGCGGCCAGCGGCACGCCGGTGCAGGTGGGCGATGCCCGCGTGCCGCTGGTCGGCCGCGTCTCGATGGACCTGATCACGCTGGACCTGCGCGAGGCACCGCAGGCGCGGGTGGGCGACCGCATCACCCTGTGGGGCGACGGCCTGCCGGTGGAAACCGTGGCGGCCCATGCCGGCACGATTGCCTATGACCTCACCTGTGGCATGACCCGCCGCGTGCTGTTCGTCGAGGACGAAGGCTGACGCGTTACGCCGGCCTTGTCGTCTCGTCGCCTGCGATGCGAGTCGGCTAGGCTTGTCTTGCATCGCTTTTGCGCTCATTCATGAGCGCGAAGGTCAAGAAGCGGCCATCCATGGCCGCACTATTCGTCACTTTTTGCACTCGTCCCTGAGTGTGAAGATCAAGAGGCGGTCATCCATGACCGCACTATTCATTACTTTTGCGCTCATCCATGAGCGCGAAGATCAAAAAGCGGCCATCCTTGGCCGCACTATTCACAAGGAGCGGAACTCTCCATGGCCAAGGCCAAGACCGCTTACGTCTGCACCGACTGCGGCGCCGAGCACCCGAAGTGGCAGGGCTCGTGTGCGGAGTGCGGGGCGTGGAACACGCTGTCCGAGATCGTGCTGCAGCCGGCGGTGAAATCGGCGGGCGCGGCGCGCGGCGGTTACGCGGGCAAGGCCGCGGGCGCCAGTCAGGTGATGCCGTTGACCGCAGTGGCGCTGACCGCCGAGGCGCGCACGCTCACCGGCATCGGCGAGCTGGATCGCGTGCTGGGCGGCGGCCTGGTCGAGGGCTCGGTGGTGCTGGTGGGCGGCGACCCGGGCATCGGCAAGTCCACCCTGCTGCTGCAGATGCTGGGCACGCTGGGCGTGCAACTGCCCAGCGTCTACGTCACCGGCGAGGAATCGCTGGCCCAGGTGGCTTCGCGTGCGCAGCGCCTGGGCCTGCCGCTGGAACCGCTGCAGGCGCTGGCCGAGACCTGCATCGAGCGCATCCTCGAACAGGCGGCGGTGGTGAAGCCGCGCGTGCTGGTGATCGATTCGATCCAGACGATCTGGACGGAACTGCTCACCGCCGCCCCGGGTTCGGTGTCGCAGGTGCGCGAGTCGGCGGCGCGACTCACGCGCTTCGCCAAGGAAACCGGCACGTCCGTGTTCCTGGTCGGCCACGTCACCAAGGAGGGCGGCATCGCCGGCCCGCGCGTGCTGGAGCACATGGTGGACGCGGTGCTGTATTTCGAGGGCGAATCGGGCAGTCGCTTCCGCGTGCTGCGCGCGTTCAAGAACCGCTTCGGCGCAGTCAACGAGCTGGGCGTGTTCGCGATGGGCGACAAGGGCTTGCGCGAGGTGCCGAACCCGTCCGCGATCTTCCTCTCCGCGCACGCCGGTCCCACGCCGGGCAGCGCGGTGATGGTGACCCGCGAGGGTACGCGGCCGCTGCTGGTCGAGGTGCAGGCGCTGGTGGATCAGTCAAGTCTTGGCAATCCGCGTCGCGTGGCACTGGGCCTGGAGCAGAACCGCCTGGCGATGCTGCTGGCGGTGCTGCACCGGCACGGCGGCGTGGCCGCCTACGACCAGGACGTGTTCATCAACGTGGTGGGCGGCATCCGCGTGCAGGAGACCGCGGCGGACCTGCCGGCGCTGTTGGCGGTGCTCTCCTCGCTGCGCGACCGGCCGTTGCCGGAAAAAACCGTGGCCTTCGGCGAAGTGGGCCTGTCCGGCGAGATCCGCCCGGTGCCGAACGGCGAGGAGCGCCTGAAGGAGGCCGCGCACCATGGCTTCCGCCGCGCCATCGTGCCGAAGGCGAACGCGCCGAAGTCCGGTCGCGTGGGTGAACTTGAAGTGGTGGGCGTGGAGCGGCTGGGGCAGGCGATCGACGCTTGCCGGTGACGGGCTTGCGTGGTCGCGGCTGAAGCCGCTCCTACACATGGCAGGGGCGCGCGTAGGAGCGGCTTCAGCCGCGATTCCTCAACGCGAAAAAGCCGGCCAAGGCCGGCTTTTTCGTGACGCGCGCTGCGAGCGGCTTACGCCAGTTCGCGGATCTTCGCGTTCAGGCGGCTCTTGTGGCGGGCGGCCTTGTTCTTGTGGATCAGGCCGCGGGCGGCGTAGCGATCCATTACCGGCTGGGCGGCGGTGAAGGCTTCGACGGCGCCGGCCTTGTCCTTGGCCTCGATGGCCTTGACGACCTTCTTCAGCGCGGTACGCACCATGGAACGGGCGCTGATGTTGCGCAGGCGGCGCTGCTCGGACTGGCGCGCACGCTTCTTCGCGGACTTGATGTTGGCCAAGGTAGAACTCCCGAATCGCGGGTTGCAGGGTGGAGAAAGAGGCGAATTATGCGGGCGATTCGCCCATGCGTCAAGCATTTAGGCCGCGCCGAAATGGCGCCTGCCCGTCGCGCTGCCCGGATTCGGCCATGATCCGCCAGTGATCTTGCCCGCGCCGGCTGGCAGACTGTGCGCCCGTTGCCCGCCTTTTGCGCCCGATCCAGGATTCTCCACCGGATGAAGTCCCCCAGCATGTTCCGCGGGCTGCTCTCGTTCAGCAGCATGACGATGGTGTCGCGCGTGCTCGGCCTGGTCCGGGACATGTCGCTGAACGTGGTGTTCGGCGCCAATGCGGTCACCGACGCGTTCTGGGTGGCGTTCCGCATCCCCAACTTCATGCGCCGGCTGTTCGCCGAGGGCTCGTTCTCCACCGCCTTCGTGCCGGTGTTCACCGAGGTGAAGGAGAAGGGCACGCACGAGGACCTGAAGGAGCTGATGGCGCGCGTGTCCGGCACGCTGGGCGCGGTGCTGCTGGTCATCACCGCGCTGGGGCTGATCTTCGCGCCGCAGGTGGCCACGGTGTTCGAGCCGGGCGCGCTGGATCAGCCGCACAAGTTCGACCTCACCATCGACCTGCTCAGGCTGACCTTTCCGTTTCTGCTGTGCGTGTCGCTGACCGCGCTGGCGGCGGGCGCGCTGAACAGTTTCCATCGCTTCGCGTTGCCGGCGCTGGCGCCGGTGATCCTCAACATCTGCATGATCGTTGGCGCGCTGTGGCTGTCGAAGCGCCTGGCCGTGCCGATCATGGCGATGGGCTGGGCGGTGCTGGTGGCGGGTGTGCTGCAGTTGCTGTTCCTGCTGCCGGCGCTGCGCCGGCTGGACCTGCTGGTGTGGCCGCGCTGGGGCTGGGGTCATCCCGAGGTCAAGCGCATTCTCCGGCTGATGGTGCCGACCCTGTTCGGTTCCTCGGTGGCGCAGATCAACCTGCTGCTGGATACCGTGATCGCCTCGCTGCTGGTCACCGGTTCGCAGAGCTGGCTGTCGCTGTCCACCCGCTTCCTCGAACTCCCGCTGGGCGTGTTCGGCGTGGCGCTGGGCGCGGTGGTGCTGCCCTCGCTGTCGCGGCATCACGTGAACACGGATCGCGAAGGTTTCTCGCGGGCGCTGGACTGGGGCCTGCGGCTCACCCTGCTGATCTCGGTGCCCGCGATGTGCGCGCTGCTGCTGCTGTCCGAGCCGATCGTGGCCACGCTGTTCCAGCATGGCCGCTTCAACGCGTTCGACACGCGCATGTCCGTGCTGTCGATCCTGGCCTTGAGTTGCGGCCTGCCGGCGTTTGCGCTGGTGAAGGTGCTGCTGCCCGCGTTCTATTCGCGCCAGGACACCAGGACCCCGGTGCGCGCCGGCGTGGCGGCGCTGGTGGTGAACATGCTGGGCAACTTCCTGTTCATCGCGTTGCTGTTCGAGCTGTGGGCGCCGGCCGCGGTGCGCCAGGAGAGCTGGCTGTCCGGCATTGCGCAGGTGCCGGGCCTGCACCTGGCGCTGGGTATCGCCAGCACGCTGTCCAGCTACCTCAACTTCGTGCTGCTGTGGCACTGGCTGAAGCGCGCCGGCGTGTACGAACGCCAGCCGGGTTGGCTGCGCCACTGGCTGCGGCTGGTGCTGGCCTGCGTCGCGATGATGGCGGTGCTGCTGCTCGGGCGCTGGCTGTGGCCGGACTGGGACCACGCCGCCACTTTCACCCGGGTCTGGCGCCTTGCCGTGCTGGTGGCCGCGGGCGGGGCGGCATATGTCGCGACGCTGCTTGCGGCGGGTCTGCGCCTGAAGGACTTGCGGGCGGTGTAGGTCGGGCTTCAGCCCGACACTCCCCATGCTGTCGGGATGAATCCCGACCGGCGTCCTGTGTGATTGCGATCATCCCTGATCGCGAAGATCAAGCAGCGGCCATCCGTGGCCGCACGTTTCGCAACGGCCTGCTTCTCCGGCATTCGCGTGCGAATGCTTGCCCGATATACTTTCGCGATGACGAAACTTTCCCGCGATATCGCAGGCCCCTGCCTGGCGCCCAACGGCAGCGTGGTGGCCATCGGCGCGTTCGATGGCCTGCATCGGGGGCACCAGGCCTTGTTCGCGCAAGTGCAGCGCCGCGCGCGATCCCTGGGCTGCGCACCGGCGGTGGTGACGTTCGAGCCGCTGCCGCGCACCTATTTCTCATCCGAGCCGCTGCCCCGCCTTTCCAGCGCGCGCGAGAAGCTGCTCGGCCTTGCGGCGGCGGGTTTCGAGCAGGTGCACATGTTGCGCTTCAACGCCGAGTTGGCAGCGATGTCCGCCCAGGATTTCGTGCAGCGCGTATTGGTCGAGCGCCTGGCTGTCAGGGAGGTATGGGTAGGCGCGGACTTCCGCTTCGGCCACAAGCGTGGCGGCGACGTGGCCTTGTTGCGCGAGCTGGGCGAAAAGGCCGGTTTTGCCGGCTGCGTGATGCCGGCCATCCTGCTGGATGGCGCACGCGTCTCCGCCAGCCGCGTGCGCCTGCTGCTGGCGTCCGGCGAATTCGCCGGGGCAGCCACGCTGCTCGGCCGTCCATTCGTGATCGAGGGCAAGGTGGAATACGGCAACCAGCTGGGCCGCACGCTGGGTTTCCCCACCGCGAACATCCACCTGCGCAAGCGGGTCAGTCCGGTGCAGGGCATCTTCGCGGTACGCGTGGGTCTGGGCGAAAGCGAATGCAGCTGGCCGGGCGTGGCCAGCCTGGGCGTGCGGCCCACGGTGAACCAGGTCAGCGAGCCGCTGCTGGAAGTGCACCTGTTCGATTTCGAGGGCGACCTCTACGGCCGGCGCATGGCGGTGGAGTTCGTGGCCAAGCTGCGCGACGAGCAGAAATTCCACGATCTGGATGCACTGAAGGCGCAGATGGATCATGATGCGCGTTCGGCCCGGGAGATCCTGGGCATGAATCCCGTACTGGCCCGCGCATGACGTACCGCGAAAAGCCCAAGCTGATTTCCTGCCGTGAGCGCGTTCCCGCGCCTGCGGCCATCGTCATTATTATTTAAGGCATCCGCCCGCAGCGCGTGCGCCTGCCGCCGCGCGCGGTGGGCGGTACAACTGCGCTCCGGGCCGGGCGGCTTCGGGGCGAAACCACCGAGGCACCCGATGAGCACGGATTACAAGAGCACGATCAACCTGCCGCAGACGGACTTCCCGATGCGCGGCGACCTGCCCAGGCGCGAGCCGGACTGGCTGGCCGAGTGGGAGCAGGTGGGCCGCTACGCGCAGATCCAGGCGAAGACCGCCGGCCGCGACAAGGCCTTCGTGCTGCACGACGGCCCGCCCTATGCGAACGGCGCGATCCACATCGGCCACGCGGTCAACAAGATCCTCAAGGACATGGTGGTGCGCTCGAAGCTGCTCGCCGGCCATCGCGCACCCTATGTGCCGGGCTGGGACTGCCACGGCCTGCCGATCGAGATCGCGGTGGAAAAGCAGCACGGCAAGCCGGGCGAGAAGCTCGACGCGCGCGCGTTCCGCCAGAAGTGCCGCGAATACGCCGCCGAGCAGATCGACACCCAGCGCGCCGGCTTCAAGCGCCTGGGCGTGCTGGGCGACTGGGAAAACCCGTACCGCACGATGGACTTCAAGTACGAGGCCGACATGGTGCGCGCGCTGTCGCGCATCGTCGCCAACAGCCACGTGGTGCGCGGCGCCAAACCGGTGTACTGGTGCTTCGACTGCGGCTCGGCGCTGGCCGAGGCGGAGATCGAATACGGCGACAAGGTCTCGCCGGCGGTGGATGTGGCCTACGATGCGGTGGACGGCAACGCGCTGGCCGCGGCCTTCGGCGTGGACGCGGGCGACGCCATCGTCGCCGTGCCGATCTGGACCACCACGCCGTGGACGCTGCCGGAAAGCCAGGCGGTGGCGCTGGGTGCGGAACTCGAATACGCCTTGGTCGAAGGCCCGGCGCGCCATGGCAAGCGCGTGCTGCTGGTGATCGCCAGTGCGCTGGTCGACAAGGCCATCGCGCGCTATTTCCCTCTCCCGCTTGCGGGAGAGGGTGCCCGGAGGGCGGGAGAGGGTACAGGCAGAGCGCAGCTTTCCGGTTCCACCGAGCAACCCTCTCCCCCAACCCCTCTCCCGCAAGCGGGAGAGGGGAGCAGGGTGTTGGGCCATGCCACGGGCGCAGCGCTCAACGGCACGCAGCTGCACCACCCGTTCTACGACCGCATCGTGCCGGTGATCCTCGGCGAGCACGTCAGCGCCGAGGACGGCACCGGCGCGGTGCACACCTCGCCCGACCACGGCGTGGAGGATTTCGTGGCCGCTCGCGAGCACGGCATCGGCCTGCTCAACTACATCGGCGCGCGTGGCACCTACCGCGACGACACGCCAAAGGCCGGCGAGCTGGACTTGGCCGGCATGCATATCTGGAAGGCCAACGACGCCATCGTCGAGCTGCTGCGCGGGCGCGGCGTGCTGCTGGCGCACGCGAAGATCGAGCACAGCTACCCGAACTGCTGGCGCCACAAGACGCCGGTGATCTTCCGCGCCACGCCGCAGTGGTTCATCGGCATGGAACAGGCCGGCCTGCGCGCCACCGCGCTGAAGTCGATCAAGGACGTGCGCTGGGTGCCGGGCTGGGGCGAGGAGCGCATCGCCGGCATGGTGGCCGGCCGCCCGGACTGGTGCATCTCGCGCCAGCGCACCTGGGGCGTGCCGATCGCGCTGTTCGTGCACAAGGCCACGCAGGAGCCGCATCCCGATTCCGTGGCGCTGATGGAGCAGGTGGCCAAGCGCATGGAGCAGGGCGGCATCGACGCGTGGTACGACCTCGATCCAGCCGACTTGCTGGGCGACCAGGCGAAGGATTACGACAAGGTTACCGACGTGCTCGACGTGTGGTTCGACTCCGGCGTCACCCACTTCGGCGTGATCGGCCAGCGTCCCGAGCTGCAGCAGGGCAGCGCGTCGCAGTACAAGGTGATGTACCTCGAAGGCTCCGACCAGCACCGCGGCTGGTTCCAGTCCTCGCTGCTCACCTCGGCGGCGATCCACGGCCGCGCGCCTTACGACGACGTGCTCACCCATGGTTTCACCGTGGATGCGTCGGGCCGCAAGATGTCCAAGTCGCTGGGCAACGTGGTGGCGCCGCAGAAGGTGATGGACACGTTGGGCGCCGACGTGCTGCGCCTGTGGGTGGCCTCGGCCGACTACCGCAACGAGATGAGCGTCTCCGACGAGATCCTCAAGCGCGTGTCGGACGGCTACCGCCGCCTGCGCAACACCGCGCGCTTCCTGCTCGGCAACCTCGACGGCTTCGATCCGGCGAAGCATCTGGTGAAGGTGGAAGACAGCCTGCCGCTGGACCAGTGGGCCGTGCAGCAGGCGTTCGACGTGCAGCAGGCGGTGGTCGCCGCTTACGAGCGCTACGACTTCCCCGAGGTGGTGGCGCGCGTGCAGAACTTCTGCACCAACGAGATGGGCGCGCTGTACCTCGACATCACCAAGGACCGCCTCTACACCATGCCGACTGACAGCCACGGCCGGCGCAGCGCGCAGAGCGCGATGTACCGCATCGCCGAGGCGCTGGTGCGCTGGCTGGCGCCGATCCTCGCCTTCACCGCCGAGGAAATCTGGCAGGCGCTGCCCGGTCGGCGCGGCGAGAGCGTGCTGCTGGAAACCTGGTACGACGGCCTGGCCGCCACGCAAGCCTCGCTGGAACAGCGCCGCTGGTGGAGTGACCTGCTGGCGATCCGCGACGCCGCCGCGCGCGTGCTCGAAGGCATGCGCAAGGACGGGCAGATCGGCGCCGCGCTGGAGGCGAAGCTGGCGATCCACGCCGACGAGGCCACGGTGGCGCGCTACGCGCCGGCGATGGATGAGCTGCGCTTCTTCTTCATCACGTCCGACGTGCGCCTGGGCCAGGCCGGCGGCCAGCCGGACGACGCCGTGCTCACCGAGCTGGAAGGCGCTGACGTATGGGTCTCGGCCACGGTCAGCGAGGCGGCCAAGTGCGTGCGCTGCTGGCACCGCCGCGACGACGTGGGCCAGCACGCCGATCACCCGGAACTGTGTGGGCGCTGCGTGAGCAATGTGGAAGGGCCGGGTGAGACACGCCGCTGGTTCTAAGCTTGTGCTTGAGCCCCTCTCCCTTCGGGAGAGGGGTTGGGGTGAGGGTTCGGAACTTGCGAGTAGCTGCCTGCAAATCCGTACCCTCATCCGCCCCTTCGGGGCACCTTCTCCCGGTGGGAGAAGGGAATTCATCCTCCAGAGTTTCCGCATGACCACCAAACCCAACGCACTCCCCTGGCTGCTGCTTTCCGCCCTCGTCATCGCCCTCGACCAGCTCAGCAAGTGGTGGGCGCTGGCCGCGCTGCAGCCGGCCGGCCAGCCGCACCCGGTGATCCCCGGTTTCCTCAACTGGACGCTGGCGTTCAATCCCGGCGCGGCCTTCAGCTTCCTGGCCATGGGCGATGGCTGGCAGCGCTGGCTGTTCGTGGTGTTGGCACTGGTCATCAGTGCGGTGCTGGTGATGTGGCTCGCGCGCACGCCGCGACGCGACTGGCGCACGGCGCTGCCGCTGGCGTTCATCATCGGCGGCGCGATCGGCAACCTGATCGATCGCTTGCACGCCGCCCAGGTCACCGACTTCATCGATGTGCAGTTCGGCCAGTGGCACTACCCGGTGTTCAATCTCGCCGACTGCGGCATCACCGTGGGCGCGCTGCTGCTGGTGGCGTTCGGCCTGTTCGGGGGCAAGGGGCAGGGCGGCATGCGATAATCCGCGCTTGCCCGTAGGAGCGCACCCTGTGCGCGATCGGCTCTTCGCGAAAAGCCCCATCGCGCACAGGGTGCGCTCCTACACCGGTTTCGTTCTGCTGGTGCTTTCATGGACATCCTGCTCGCCAATCCCCGCGGTTTCTGCGCCGGCGTCGACCGCGCCATCGCCATCGTCGAACGGGCGCTGGAGTCGTACGGCGCGCCGATCTACGTGCGCCACGAGGTGGTGCACAACCGCTACGTGGTGGACAAGCTGCGCCACGACGGCGCGGTGTTCGTCGAGGAACTGCACGAGGTGCCCGACGGCGCCACGGTGATCTTCAGCGCCCACGGCGTTTCCAAGGCCGTGCGCGGCGAGGCCGAGCAGCGCGGCCTCAAGGTGTTCGACGCCACCTGCCCGCTGGTCACCAAGGTGCACATGGAAGTGGCGCGGCTGGGCCGCATCGGCCGCAGCGTGGTGCTGATCGGCCATGCCGGCCATCCCGAGGTGGAAGGCACGATGGGCCAGTGGAACCCCGCCAACAGCGGCGAGATCCTGCTGGTGGAATCGGTGGAGGACGTGGCGGTACTGATGCCGAAGTTCCCGCATCTGCTGTCCTACGTCACCCAGACCACGCTGTCGGTGGACGACACCAAGGCGATCATTACTGCACTGCGCGCGAAGTTCCCCGACACCGAGGGGCCGCGCAAGGATGACATCTGCTACGCCACGCAGAACCGCCAGGACGCCGTGCGCCGGCTCGCCGACGCGGTGGACCTGATGCTGGTGGTGGGTTCGGTTAACAGCTCCAACTCCAACCGCCTGCGCGAGCTGGCCGAGAAGCAGGGCGTGCGCTCGTTCCTGATCGACGGTGCGGAACACATCGAACGATCCTGGCTGGATGGCGTGGGCCGCATCGGCCTCACCGCGGGCGCCTCCGCGCCCGAGAAACTGGTGCGCGACGTGATCGCCCGCCTGCAATCCTGGGGTGCCGGCGCGGTGCGCGAGCTGGACGGCGAGGCGGAAACCATCACCTTCGCCCTGCCCAAGGAACTGCGCGTCGTCGACAGCGGCCCGATGGCGGGCTGATCCGGCTTGCACCCCATCCGGCCGCCCCGTAAACTTCGCGGCTCGCCATCGCCGGAATAGCTCAGTTGGTAGAGCGGCGCATTCGTAATGCGTAGGTCGCAGGTTCGACTCCTGTTTCCGGCACCAGGTCACGACAAAAGGCCCGCAGCGATGCGGGCCTTTTGTCGTCCGGGGTGCCTGCGGTTTTCCTGCGCGGGGGCGACAAGGCTGAGCGGCCGGCAGAACATCTTTTGAATTCCGCCCGCGGCGCATCCCAATCGGAGCCGGATGCGTGACGGTGATCAGGTTTCGCGACGCCGGCATGCCGTCTGTCGGCAAGTTCTTGCCGTTCGTCATCGCAAATACTTGACGAATTAACTTGCGTCACTAACCTGCGAATCCATGGGTTCAGGGGAGTGATCATGCAGGTCCAGCCGCAGTCATGGGGCATCTTGTCGGGCGAGGCGCGCGGGGGCCGTGCAGTCGGTGGCCAGGCAACCGCGTGGAGTTCCCAGCGTGGCTTCACCATCGTCGAACTGATGATCACGGTCGCGGTGGCGGCGGTCCTGCTCATGATCGCGGTGCCGAGCTTCAAGAGCATCACACTTTCCAACCGGCTCAATACCGCCGCCAACGACCTGGTCAACGCGATCAGCGTTGCGCGCATGGAGGCGGTCAAGCGGAACGCCAGCACCCAGTTCTGCAGCAACTCGGCCAGCGCCAACACCAGCGAGACGCTCGGTAGCGCCTGCGGCACGGAAACCGGCGCGGTCTGGGCCATGCGTGGCGGCGCAGCCAGCCCGGTGCTCGCTGGTGCGGTCAGCCTCGCCGAGCCGGTCCGGATCAACGGAGATGTGACCGCGCTGCAATTCACCGCGCAGGGACAAGCCCGCAAGGCGGGCACCAGTTCGCCTTTCAACGATCTGGTGGCGGACATCTGCACCAGCCAGATGAGCAGCGACAACCACCGCAGGATCACCATGACGGCGGGCTCGATCCTCGCCACCACGACCACCAGCGGAGACTGCCCATGAGCCGCACCAGCCTTCCCGTGCGGCACACGTTGCGCCCACGCGTGCGTCAGGCCGGCGTCGGTCTGATCGAGGTGCTGGTTGCCGTGTTGGTGCTTTCCGTCGCCTTCCTCGGGGTGGCGGCCTTGCAGGCTCGCTCGCTCGCCACCAGCAACAGCGCGATGGCGCGCAGTCTGGCCACCATCGCCAGCTACTCGATCCTCGACGCCATGCGCGCGGATGTCGGCAGTGCCCGGGCCGGCAGCTACAACCGCACCGGCAGCTCGGCGCTCGCGGCCAGTGCCTGCCCGGATGCGACCGGCGCGATGGCCGACGTACAGCTCGGGCAGTGGTGTGCGCAGCTGGCCCAGGGCCTGGGCGCGGTGGACAGCACCACCGGCCAGGTGTCCTGCACCGATGCCGGTAACACCGCCGACTGCACCGTCACCATCACCTTCGACGACAGCCGTGCCGGCACGGGCGGCAGCAACGTCCAGACCGTTGCCACCAGGGCCATGCTATGAAACGCCATCCGCTTGCGGGCTTCACCCTGATCGAGCTGATGGTGGCGATGCTGTTGGGCCTGGTCGTGATCGCCGGCGTCACCAGCGTGTTCCTCGCCAACCAGCGTGCGCACCGCACCAACCTCGCGCTGGGTGACGTGCAGGACAACACCCGCATCGCCTTCGAGATGATGGCGCGGGATATCCGCGATGCCGGCCTCACCGGCTGCAGCAACGACGGTCGGGTTGCGAACGTGCTCAACAACGGTCCGGCCGCCGGTGGCAGCGCCTGGTGGGCGAACTGGAACCACGCGGTGGTGGGCTACGGCGGCAGCCAGACCGATCCGGCCGTGACCACCGGGACGGCGGAGAGGAACCGGGTGAGCGGCACCGATTCCCTGGCGTTGCTGGGCGGCGAGGGCGTGGGCGCAAGCGTGAAGGCGAATGCCGAGCCAGCCGCCACGTTCACCCTCAACGAGGCCAGCACTGACTTGAAAACCGGCGACGTGATGGTCGTGTGCGATCCCGACCACGCCACGCTGGTGCAGATCACCGGACTGGGCGGCACCACGCTCAGCCACGTGGGCGCCACCGGCTCGCCGGGCAACTGCACCACCGACCTGAACTACCCCACCGTCTGCAGCAGCAGCGCCAGCTATGTGTTCGCCACGAATGCGCAGATCACCCGCTTGCGTGCGGCCGACTGGTACGTGGGCAACAACCCGGACAAGGGCCGGTCGCTGTATCGCGTCAGCCTGGCCAACAACGCCGGAGTGCCCACGCCTACCGCCGAGGAAATGGTGCGCGGGGTGACCAACATGAGCATCGCCTACCACCAGTCGGGCAATACCGGCTTCGTGGCGGCCAGCGGCGTGAGCAACTGGGCGCAGGTCGATGCCGTGCAGGTGCGCCTGTGGCTGGAGAGCGCCGACCAGCACGCCGGCACCGATGCCAAGCCCCTGCAGCGCAATTTCACCGCCACCACCACCGTACGCAACCGGGTGAATTGACATGCCCACCGCAACGACCATCCGTTCGTCCTGCCATCAACCCATGCCACGACGCGCGGCACAGCGTGGCGTCGCCCTGGTGGTGGCGCTGCTGTTGCTGGTGGTGATCACACTCGTCGGCTTGGCCGCGGTGCGCGGCACGATCATGCAGCAGCGGATGGCCGCTAACCACTTCGACCGGCAGGTCGCCTTCCAGAGCGCCGAGGCGGCGATGCGCGCCGCCACGGCGCTCATCGCGAGCAACCCCGGCGACATCGCGCGCAACTGTCAGGCAGGTGGCGTGTTCTGCCAGGGCAACCCGTTCGACGACCCGAACCTTGATGCCTCCAAGATCATCACGGTCGCCAAGGGCGCCGGCACGGGCCAGTTCGATGCCGGCACGCTGGCAGCCAGCCAGCCGCAGTACGTCATCGAGAACATGGGCAACTGGTACAACCCCAGCACCAGCACCGGCTACGGCCAGAGTGCCAACTCCCACAATTACGGCGCCCAAGGCACCTCCACCACCGCCGTGTACTACCGCGTCACCGCGCGCAGCGGCGATCCTGCCCTGGTGGGCGATCGCGCCGTGGTGGTGCTGCAGGCCATGGTCAGGCAGGGCTGACCCCGCATGCCTTCCACGAGTCCGACCGGGCGCATGGGCCGTTCCATGCCGCGCCATTCCGAAGAGCGAGCCGCCATGAGCATCGTGTCCCGTTTGCGCAGCAAGGCCGCCAAGTTCCTGGCCAACCTGCTCGCCACCAGCCTGCTGGTATGCATCGCGGGTATTGCACCTGCGATGGCGGCCACCGTCAGCGTCGACCAGTCGCCGCTGATCATCCAGCGTTCGTTGCCGCCCAACCTGGTGCTGATGCTGGACGATTCGGGGTCGATGGCTTGGGATTACATGCCGGACTGGGGCTATTTGAGCAGCACCGCCAATGACGCTGTGCGCAACGCCGGCATCAACGGAACCTACTACAACCCCAGCGTGACCTATTCGCCACCGCCCAAGGCCGACGGCACGTTTTATCCGAATTCACCTGGGTTGACCAGCGCCTACAAGGACGGCTTTCTCGATACCAGCACGACGGACGTGACCCGATATTCGAGCCCATATCAGACCAAATTCCCGTACTACACGATGTTTGCCATCGTGACGACGAGCACCTATGCGGCGACGATGGCGTGTGCTTCGGGGGATGCGCTGCAAACCAGCGGGGCAAACAGCGGCAAGTGCCAGCACAACAGTGGTACCACCAAGAACCCAGCCTACACCTATTACGCACCGAATGTCCCTGCCTGCGACAGCGGCGACACCGTGAACGGTTCACAGTGCACGAAAAGCACGACGACCAATAAGTACTATTTCACCTATACGACCGGCACGAAAAACACCCAGAATTACGTCGGTGTGGTGGGAAGTTGCGCCAGCCTTCCTGATGCCCAGAAGGCGGTCTGCGACGATAGTGTCTCGGCTCAGCAGAACGTGGCCAACTGGTTCTCGTACTACCGCACACGCATCCTGATGGCCAAGAGCGGGCTGATGAACGCGTTCGCCACCTTGGATGCGACATTCCGCGTGGGTTTCGGTTCCATCAATGGCAACAACGATGGCAATCTGCCGAGTGCGTCCGGTGCGACCTGGACGAACGGCAGCAACGGCAACGTCATGGCCACGGTCAAGCCCTTCGGCGACGGTTCGTCGGTTACGCAGAAAGCCAATTTCTGGAAGTGGGTGAGCAGCGGCAAAGCCAATTCCGCCACGCCGTTACAACAGGCCTTGAATGCGGTCGGCAAGTACTACCAGACGGACCAGCCGTGGTCCGGGATGAGTTCGGATCCGGACAACGGCACCGCTGCGGGCAGTTCGGAATTGGCCTGCCGCCAGTCCTACACCATCCTGACAACGGATGGTTTCTGGAATGGGAGCGTACCTGCGGGTATTGGTGAGCAGGACAGCGTCGACGGACCGGGCGAGATCCAGGGCGAGAACGGGCAGAAGTTCGCCTACAAGGCCCAATTGCCCTATGCGGACGGGTCGCAGACGAAGGCGTATTCGGCCAAGCAGAGCAGCAAGGCTGCGTGCCAGCAGCAGTACAAATCGATCACGGGATCGCTCAACGGTTGGAGCGATGGCTATTACTCGGGCGGTCGGTGCACGTTCAACTACACGGATGCGGCTGGCACCCAGGACACACTTGCCGATGTGGCGATGAAGTACTGGAAGACGGATTTGCGCCCGAATACGAAAAACGAGGTGCCGGCCAATGTGGAGGATCCGGCGTTCTGGCAGCACATGACCACGTTCACGCTGGGCATGGGCTTTTCGCCGGTTTACTACGAAGGTGGTCCGGTCATCCCGATGGACCAAGTCTTCGCCTGGGCCAATGGCGACAGCAGCAAGGCGATCGGCGGATTCGCCTGGCCCCAGCCCAGCAGCGATGACATCGCCAACATTGCCGATCTCGCGCACGCTGCAGTCAACGGCCATGGCGGTTTCTACTCAGCCAAGAGTCCCGAGGATTTCGCCAACGGCCTCAAGGAAGCCCTGAAGCGCGCCGCCGAGCGCGTGGGTACTGGCGCGAGCCTGGCCGCGAACTCCACGCAGCTGCAGACCGGCACGGTGGCCTACCAGGCGAACTACTGGACGGCCAAATGGAAGGGTGACCTCAAGTCGCTGGCGGTGGATTCGTCCACCGGCGCGATCGCCACCAGTCCCACCTGGACCGCATCGACCAAGCTGCCCACGTTGGCAAGTCGCAACATCATGACGTTCAATCCGGCAGCCACGGCGGGCAGCCAGTTCGTGGCGTTCAAGCTGGGTGCGGGCAATGCGCTGCCGGCGCTGTCCACGGCCCAGCACACGGCCCTGGGTTCGGTGGCAGGCACAGCGACGAGCGAGGCCGACCTCATCAACTACCTGCGCGGCGATGCCTCGAAGGAACAGTCCAACGGCGGCAGCTACCGCAACCGCGACACCCCAGTGGGCGACATCGTCAACTCGCAACCGGTCTATGTGGGCGCACCGAACGCGAACCAGTTCTATACAGAGAGCTTCACCGGCTCGACGGTGTTCGCGAAATACGCGAGCGACCAAAGCGGTCGGGCCGGCACGGTCTACGTGGCGGCGAATGACGGCATGCTGCACGGCATTGACGCGGGCACAGGTGCCGAGAAGTTCGCTTATCTGCCGGGCGCGGTGATCACGGCCGGCCTGGGCGCGCTGGCGAGCCCGGACTATGGCAGCGCAGTGGCGCACGGTTTCTTCAACGACGGTGAGCTGACCGTGGCCGATGTTTATATCGGCAGTCCGGCAGGTTGGAAGACGGTCCTGGTGGGCAGCACCGGGCGGGGCGTCGCCAAGGCGGTGTACGCGCTCGACGTCACCGATCCAGCCGATGTGAAATTCCTGTGGGAGCGTTCGGCGAGCGATGGGTTGACGAACAGCAGCTACATCGGCCAGATGTCCGGCAAGCCGGTGATTGCCCAGACCGCGAATGGCAGCTGGTCGGTACTGATGGGCAATGGCTACAACAGTGCAGCGGGCAAGTCGGCGCTGCTGCAATTCGAGCTTGCGAACGGCACCCTGCATGCGCACGCCACCACCGACACCAGCGGCCTGGCCGCACCGGCGGTGTGGATGGATCCGTCGGGCAACGGCATCAGCACGGTGGCCTACGCGGGCGACGCGAACGGCAACGTGTGGTCGTTCACGCTCAATGATTCCAGCGGCACCAGCGCAACGGCGACGCCGGACAGCGATGGCGTGAAGATCTTCGTCGCGAAAGATGCCAGCAACAAGGTGCAGCCGATCACCGCGGGCATGCTGGTCGGCAAGGATCCCGCCACCGGCAACACGTGGGTGTTCTTCGGCACCGGTCGCTACCTGAGCACGACGGACCTGACCGATACCAGCGTGCAGAGCTGGTACGGCCTGATCGTGCAGTCCGGCACCAGCGGGCTGGCGGTGACTTCGGGCATGACGCGCAGCGCCAACCTCGTACAACGTTCCATCACGGCCGAAGCGGGCAACGCGCGCGCCGTCACCACGCTGGGCGAGGCGGCTGCGGCGGATGCGTCGATCACCGGCAAGTCGGGTTGGTACATCGACCTGAAGTCACCCATCGCCGGTGCCGAGGGCGAACGCATGGTCACGCCCAACCAGTTCCAGGGCAACCTGCTGCTGGGCACCACGCGCATTCCCAAGGCCAGCGATCCCTGCAACCCGTCCGGTAGGGGCTGGATTCTGGCGCTGGATCCGTTCACCGGCACCAATCCGTCACAGCCGTTCTTCGACCTCAACGGCGACGGCAAGGTGGATTCCAACGACACGATCGACGGCAAGCCGGCCGCGGGCATCGGGTTCAGCTCGCTGCCGAACAATCCGATCTTCGTCGGCAGCGCGATGCTGACCAGCTTCGACAACGGCAGCACGTCCAGCACCCAGACCGCGAGTTCGACCGGCGCACTGCAGCGCGTGTCCTGGCGCGAGCTGATCGTCCATTGAGGAACGAGTGATGAAAAGTCTTGCGTCCATGGGCAGGTGGATCGGGCGTCATCGAAAGATGGCGCGCGGTTCCGGTTTCAGCCTGATCGAGTTGATGATCGTGGTGGCGATCATCGCGATCCTGGCGGCCATCGCGTTTCCCTCGTACACGCGTCATGTCGTCAAGACCAAGCGCGTGGCGGCGCAGGCCTGCCTGTCGGAGTATGCGAACTACATGGAGCGCTACTACACGACCAACCTGCGCTATGACCAGGACACCAGCACCACACCGGTGGCGAACCCGGTTTCCGCCGGGACGCTGGTGCTGGATTGCGCGTCGGCAGCGCGGACCGGCAATGACTACAGCTACACCACGTCGGCGATTGCGGCGGCCAGCTATCGCCTGACGGCCACACCGCAGGGCGCGCAGGCCAGCCGTGACAGCCAGTGCAGCACACTCTCGCTAGACCAGACCGGTGCACGCGAGCCGGCCACGGCCGGTTGCTGGTGAGAGCCCGTCCCATGCGGAGGCATGGGACAGGTTTCCGAACTCAATCCCCCTGCAGCCGCGCCGCGAGCCCCGAGTGGCGCTGCGTGCGGCGGTCGATGGTTTGCTCGATGACCGCCGCGTTGCCGACGAGGCTGAACCAGCGGCGGGCGCGGGTGATGCCGGTGTAGAGCAGTTCGCGCGTCAGCACGGCGTTCGGCTCGGGCGGCAGCAGCAGGGCGGTGTGCTCGAACTCCGAGCCCTGCGACTTGTGCACGGTGAGCGCCCAGGCGGTTTCCGCGTCGGCGAGGCGCGAGGGCGCGACGAAGCGCAGCCGCGTGCCGCCCGCACGATCCGCGTCGGTGGCGAGGAAGGCCACGGTCAATCGCGTGCCGCCGCTGCCGTCGGCGGCGGGCAGGCGGAGGCACAGACCGATGTCGCCGTTCATCAGGCCCAGGCCGTAGTCGTTGCGGGTGAGCAGCACGGGGCGCCCTTCGTACCAGCCGTGCTCGCTTTCGATCAGCCCGCGCGCGCGCAGCGCGGCAGCGAGTTGCCGGTTCAGGCCTTCCACGCCGTGCGGGCCGCGGCGCAGCGCGCACAGCAGCTGGAAGCGGTTGAATGCTTCCAGCGTGCCACGGGCCCAGGCTTCGTGCGCCGTCTCGCCGGCGTCGGCGGCGGGGCGATGGGCGTGCAGCCATTCGAGATAGTGGCGATAACCGCAAGGCGCGTCGCCGTGCTCGGGCGAAGCGGCGATGCCGTCGATCGCCAGCGCTTCCAGTGCGGCGGCATCCGCGTTCGGCAACCAGGCGAGATCTTCCGGCGGCGCAGCCAGCAGGCCTTGCACGGCGGGCGCATTGCCCGCGTTCACCGCGTGCGCCAGCCGGCCGATGCCGCTGGCCGCACCGAAGCGGTGGCTCACGCGCAGCATCGCGATGCGCTGGTCCAGCGGTTGCGCGCCGGGCTGCACGAAGGCGGCGATGTCGTCGCCGGTGGTGGTTTCGATCCATTGCGCAGTGGCGGCGTCGTAGTGGCCGGCTTCGGCGCGGCGGCACAGGTCGCCCAGCACCGCGCCGGCCTCCACCGAGGAGAGCTGGTCCTTGTCGCCGAGCAGGATCAGCCGCGTGTCGCCGGGCAGCGCGTCGAGCACCGCCGCCATCATCTCCAGGTCGATCATCGAAGCTTCGTCGATCACCAGCACGTCCAGGTGCAGCGGATTGCGCGCATCGTGGCGGAAGCGGCGCGTGTCCGGCCGCGCACCGAGCAGGCGGTGCAGGGTGACGACCTCGGCGGGGATCGCCGCACGCACCGCCGCGTCCACGTCCAGCCGTGCGAGCTGGGCGCTGATCGAGGCATTGAGCCGCGCCGCGGCCTTGCCGGTGGGTGCGGCGAGGCGGATGCGCAGCGGTTGCGCGTGCTCGCGCAGCTGCAGCGTCTGCAGCAGACCGAGCAGGCGCACCACGGTGGTGGTCTTGCCGGTGCCGGGGCCGCCGGTGATCACGCCGAAGGCGCCGCGCGCGGCCAGCGCGCAGGCGATGCGCGGCCAGTCGGGCATGGGGCTTGTTGCAGGAGCGGCCGTAGGAGCGGCTTCAGCCGCGACAGGAATGCTTGCGGCATCGTTATCGCGGCTGAAGCCGCTCCTACGATCGGTAGGAAACAGCCGCGCCAATTCCTCGGCGAGGTGCGGCGACGACGGTTCCGCGCGCGTCACGCGGGCGAGGATGCCTTGCGCCACCTGGCGCTCGTGGTTCCAGTAGCGGCGCAGGTACAGCCGCGTGCCGTCCAGCACCAGCGGTGCGTTATCCGGTTCGCCCGCGCGGTTCGCGGCGAGCAGCGGCGAGGCGGGTAGGCCGCCGGCGCGCAGCTCGTCGGCCAGCGCGCACCAGTCGGCGGGCCAGTCCTGTTCCTGCGCCAGCGTGGACAGCAGCTCCAGATCGAGGCACAGATGGCCGTCGGCCAGCTGCCGGCTGAGCACGGCGGCCAGCCACAGCAGCGCGGGCGCGCTCCGCGCATCGCGTTCGGCGAGGAAGCGGGCGAAGGCCACGTCCAGCGGCCGCAGGCGCTGCTGTTCCAGTGCGCGGTCGAGCAGGGTGGAGAGATCGGTGCTCATGGGGATGCATCCTCCCGGTGCCATGCTTCTGACGTCGGTTGTCTGCGGTCGTCATGTTCGCGGAAGCGGGCATCCATGTTGCCGTGGAAGCTCGTCGAGCCGATGGATTCCCGCTTTCGCGGGAATGACGTCCTCACGGGGGCGGGAGCATCGTGGGTTGGGGTGGGGTGCTCTTCAAGCATGTGCACGGGCAAGTCCCCCGTTGGCAAACAGCTGGTCCAGCGCGTCGACCAGCACGAACGGCAGCCGTTCGCGGTGCACCCCGTGGCCCGCGCCGTCCACGCCGCGCAGGTAGAGGTAGAGCACGCCGCCCATGTGGCGCGCGTAGTCGTAGCCGGGCAGACGGGCCTGGAGCTGGCGGTGCAAGGCCAGCGTGTAGATCGCGTACTGCAGGTCGTAGCGGCTCTGCAGCACCGACTCGCGCATCGCCGCCGCAGTGTAGGCGCCGGCGTCGCGGCCCAGCCAGTTCGACTTGTAGTCGGCCACGTACCAGCGGCCTTCGTGTTCGAACACCAGGTCGATGAAGCCCTTGAGCATGCCGTTGACCAGCGTGGGCGCGAGCGCGGGGCGCGGCGCGCCGGTCAGGGTATGCGTCGTAACGAGTCGATCCAGCGCCTGCGCCTGCACGTGATTCGCCTCGAACCAGAATTCCAGCTCGGCGCGGTAGCGCTGTGGATCGGTGAGCGCGGCCAGCGGCATGGTGTCGCCGTTGGGCAGCGGCAGGGGCGTGCGCAGCAGGGTGGGCAACCAGGTGCTCAAGGGCGCGATCCAGCGTTTCCAGTTGTGGGCCTGGCAGCGCCGCGCGATGGTTTCCAGCAGCAGCGGCGAGGGCGCGGCGGCGCGAGCGAAGCCTTCCTCGGCGCAGTGCTCCAGCAGCTCATGCAGGAAGGTGCCGGGCGCGGCGCCGCGATCGAAGGCGTGGATGTTGGCCTGGATACCGGCAACGCCGGTATCCACCATGGGTACGGTTTCTGCTGGCAAGGCAGTCTCGCCGGATGCGGCTGTCGCTTCGTCGATGGTCTGGATGGCTTCGGCCAGCGTGGACTGGCCTGCGGTTTCCGGCGCACCGTGTGACGCATCTGCCTCGTGCTGGGCCAGCGCACTGTAGCTGGCGATCCACCACGGCGTGTGCGGGGGCCGGGTGCAACGGCGTGCATCGCGCGGCTGGATCGCGTTGCCCTGGGGCCGGTAGCGCTGCGTGTCGGCCTGCTCGGGCAGTTCGGCGACGTGGATGGCGTCCTGGCCTTGGGCGAGCTGGTCGACGCGCGTGCGCAGCTCCACAGGCTCGATGGGCAGGCCGCCGGCCAGCACATAACCGAAGGCGGACTTGTGCAGTTCCGACGCCTTGCCGTTGCCGTTCTTCAGGCAGGCCACGCCCAGCCAGCACAGGTGGCGGGCACGGGTGAGCGCCACGTAGAGCAGGCGCAGATCCTCCTGCAGGCGTTCGGCCTCGGCGTGCTTTCGGGCCTCGGCATCGGGGCGCAGGTCGAAGTGCGCCGCGCCGTGCGCGTCGTGCCACAGCAGCGGTTTCTTGTCGCTGGTTTCGCGGAAGCCGCAGACGAAGGGCAGCAGCACCACGGGGTATTCCAGGCCCTTGGATTTGTGGATGGTGACGATCTTGATCAGCGCGGCCTCGCTCTCCAGCCGCACGATCTGCTCCTCGGCGGCCTCGCCGCCGGCGGGGTTGGCGATTTGCGCGGCGAGGTGGCGGATCAGCGCGTGCTCGCCATCCAGCCCGCTGGCGGCCTGCTGCAGCAGTTCGGCCAGGTGCAGGAGGTTGGTGAGCGCGCGTTCGCCGGCGGCGCGGGCGAGCAGCCGCGCCGGCACGCCGAAGCGGTGCAGCAAGTCGTGCAGCATCGCCAGCACGCCGTGGCGCTGCCACAGCGCGTGCAGCTGGCGGAAGTGTTCGCCGCAGGCTTCCCAGTGCGCCTCGTCGGTGTTCAGACGATCCAGTTCGGCCAGGCTCTGCCCCATGCACGGCGTGGCCAGCGCCGCGCGCATGGCGCGGTCGTTGCCGGGCTGGGCGCAGGCGGCAAGCCAGGCAAGCAGTTCCGTGGCCTCGGCGCTGGCGTACACCGACTGGTTGTCCGAGAGATAGACGTGGGCGAGGCCGCGCGCGCGCAGTGCCGCGCGCATCGCCGCGGCGTCGTGCCGGTCGCGCACCAGGATGGCGATGTCGCCGGGCTGCAGCGGCGTGAGCTTGCCGCGCTCGTCCGCGAAGCCGCAGCGGCCTTGCTGCGCGGCGCTCAGCCACGCCACCAGCTGCGCGGCGGCGTGTTCGGCCATGCTCTCGCGCCAGGCGCCCGAGCTGAGTGTCGATGTGGACGTCTGGACGGCCATGGGCATGGCGGGCAGGGTCTCGCCGTCGAGCTGAAGTTGCTCCGCGCGGCCCTTGGCGGCCACCTCGATGAAAGGCAGCGCCTTGCCGAAGCCGAAGGCGCCGTCGTCGTACTGGTCGGCAAACAGGAAGACCCGATTGACGGCCTTGACCAGCGCCGCAGTGGAGCGATGGTTGGTGCCCAGCGTCCAGTGCGGCTGGCCGGCCTGCTCGCGCGCGGCGAGGTAGGTGTGGATGTCGGCGCCACGAAAGCCGTAGATGGCCTGCTTGGGGTCGCCGATCAGGAGCAGTGCCTTGCCTTCGATGCCCGCGTAGTTGCGTTGCAGGATGCGCCACTGCAGCGGGTCGGTGTCCTGGAACTCGTCCACCAGGGCCACCGGGTATTGCGCAGCGATCAGGCGCGCCAGCGCGTCGCCCGCCGCGCCATGCAGGGCGGCGTCCAGCCGTTTCAGCATGTCGTCGTAGCCGAGCTGGGCCAGCCGGCGGCGGGCTTCGTCCACGCGCTGCGCCACCCATGGGGCGGCGTGGGCGAGCAGCAGCGGAGGAAGCGCCAGGGTTTCGGCCCGGCGGGCTTGCAAGTGTTCCAGCGCGGCAAAGGCCGGGTGCGCAGGGGTTCGCTTGTCCTTGGCGGTGCATTCGGTCAAACGCGACTGCGTGAAGCGCGCCAGCGTATCGTCGCCGAGTTCGCCGCCCTGGGCCCACGCGCGCATGGTGGCGAGGTGGCAGGGAAGGTTTTTCGGAACGACCAGGTTGCCCTTGAGCACCTTGGTATCCGAGGCCGTGAGCAGCATGGCCTCGATCGCGTCGACAGCGGCCAGCCACGCTTGTCGGGCCGTGGCCTCGGCCTCGTGCAGCGCGCCGGCGGGGACGTCGAGCAGGTCCTTCGGTTCGCGCGGCGTGGGCAGTGGCTGGCCGCCCAGCTGCAAGCGATCCGCGTGGGGCAGCAGGGGCGCGAGTGCCTTTTGCAGCTCCGCCGGGGTCTTCCACGCGCCGAGGAACACGGCGGCAGCCTCGCGGCCCAGCGTGAACACATGGCCGCGCCAGTAGTCGCGCACGGCTTCGACCAACAGCTCGGCTTCGTCGGCCACGGTATCGCTGACCGCGGCCTCGCCGCTGGCGAAGGCGTGCTGGCTGAGCATGCGCTGGCACCAGCCGTGGATGGTGAACACCGCGGCCTCGTCCATCCACTGTGCGGCCAGTTCCAGCTGGCGCGCGGCACGGGCGCGTTGCTCGGCGTCGGGGTAGTCGGCGATCAGCGCGGCGAGGAAATCGTCGGGCGCACGCTTGTCGCGGAAGGCTTCGGCCGCTTCCGCCAGCCGCGTGCGGATGCGTTCGCGCAGCTCGGCGGTGGCGGCCTTGGTGAAGGTCATCACCAGGATCTGCGCGGGCAACAGCGGCGCGCCGCCGCCGTGGCCCAGCACCAGGCGCAGGTACAGCGCGGCGATGGTCCAGGTCTTGCCGGTGCCGGCGCTGGCTTCGATCAGCTGAGTGCCGGCCAGCGGCAGGCGCAGCGGGTCGAGCGCTTGCGTGCTGTTCATGCGTCGTCGTCCACGACGCACGCGGCGTCCAGCAGGGGGCGGTACAAGTGCAGCCAGTCCTCGAAGCCGGCGGCGCGCAGGGCGGCGAAGTCGGGCCAACTGCGGGCGAGGGCGGGCTCCTCGTCCACCTCGCCGCGGCCGTGCTCGCCGTCGCTGTGGTCGTAGTGCCTGCTGGCGACCGCAGCGGTTGCGTCTGCGAGGGCGGCGGCGGACTTCTGTTTGTCCGGCGGGGCTTTTGCGTTTGCCGCCTCGACCTGCAGCCAGGCGAACGCGGTCTTGCGTGCGAGCGGCAGCGGCGCGCACAGGCCGGCGGCGAAGGCGGCGAGCAGCGCGCCGAGATGGCGTTGTGCGTCGGCGGTATCCAGCGGGCGCAGTTGCACGATGGCATCGGGCGCCACGATGTGGGTGGTGACGGGCAGCGCATTGGCGTTCGCCAGCAAGTGCGCCGCCCAGTGGGTCAGCAGCTTGTCGTGGCGCAGCTTCTTGTCCGGCATGAGCTGGCTCGCCGTGGCCACGAGGCAAACGTGGCCGCCGTCGTCGTCCGTGCGCAAATCGTCCAGCGCGTCCTCGATGCTCAACCCGTGCGCCACGCCGTGCAGCGCGTGACTTTCACCGGTGAGTGGATAGTGGGCATCCAGCGCGTGCCAGCGCGTGGCGACGCGCGCGGCGGCGGCTTCCATCGGCGCCAGCGTCAACACCCCGAAGTTGCCCGGCGGCAGCGCGCCTTGTTCGTGCAGGCGTTTGGCGGCGGGCGCCAGCGCCTCGTTGCCGGCGTGGATGGCGGTGCGCAGCAGGGCGTCGGTGAGCTGGTGGTTTTCCAGCGGATCGAGGGCGAAGGGCTCGTGGTCCGTGTCGGCATCGTCGTCGCTGGAGAAATGCACGCCCAGGCGTTCGGCGTAGAAGAGCTTGGCCGGCGAGCGCAGGAAGCGTTGCAGCAGGGCGAGGTTCAAGGGTGTTTCGCGCGGCCACGGCGTGAGCGGGGCGGCTTCGGTTTCGCGGCGGGGTTGCCGTGCACGCTGCCACTCGGCGGCGTAGGTGAACAGGCGCGCGTCGCTGGCGGCGTCGAAATAGCTGGGGCTGAAGGCTTGCAGCGGGTAGCCGGTGGTGAGGGCAAAAAGGGGGGCAGAGTCGCCTTTCGATGACGGGTCCGTTTCTGATTCGATCGCCTCGCCCGAAAGGCGACTCTGACCCCTTTTTACCCACCCCGCGGTGAGGTAGTCGCGCAGTTGGCCCACCAACACCGAGGGCGGCAGTTCGCTGTTGTCGCGCGCGCTCTTGCCCACCCAGCTCACGACCAAGGCATCGCGGGCGGCGAGCAGGGCTTCCAGAAACAGGTAGCGGTCGTCCTCGCGGCGCGAGCGGTCGCCGGGACGTTGCTGGCCGGGCGTGGCCATCAGGTCGAAGTCCGGCGCATTCGCGCGGCGGGGGTAGGCACCGTCGTTCATGCCGAGCAGGCACACCACGCGGAAGGGGATGGCGCGCATCGGCAAGAGTGTGCCGAAGCTCACCGCGCCGCCGAGGAAGCGCTGCGACAGGCGGTTCTCGTCCACGGCGGCCAGCCAGTGCTCGCGCACCACGGCCAGGGGGAGCGTGTCGGCGAAGCCCGCTTCGCTGCAGGCGCGTTCCCAGGCCTCCAGCGCCTCGTGCAGGCGTTGCAACAGCACGGCGTCGTCGTCGTCGCGGCCGGCGTCGAACATCGCCGCGAGCAGGCTGCGCAGACGCGCACCCCATTGCGCGGGCGTGGCCGGCGTGGCGAGCAGTTGGCCATAGTGGTCGAGCTGATCCAGCAGCAGCACCAGCGGGCCGACCAGGGCGGCATCGAGGCCGCCGACTTCAGCGTAGGGCGCGATGCCGTCCAGCGATGCGCCGTCACCCACGGCGTAGCCCAGCAGCATGCGGCGCAGGCCGAAGCGCCAGCTGTTCTGCTCCTCGGGCGGCAGGCCGAGGTTTTGCTTCTGCGCGCCGTCCAGGCCCCAGCGGATGCCGGCGCCTTCGATCCAGCGGCGCAGCAGCGGCAGGCCGGCGTCGTCGAGACCGAAGCGGCGGCGCAGCGCGGAGGCGTCGAGCAGGTCGAGGATGTCGCCCGCGGCGTAGCGCGATTCGGGCAGGCGCAGCAGCTGTTCCAGCGCCACCAGCAGAGGCGCGGCGCCGCGCGCGGGGCGGTCGGCGATGCTGCAGGGCAGGTAGCGCGGATCGTCTGGCGGCAGGCGGCCGAATACGGCCTGGATGTGCGGCGCGTAGGTCTGGATGTCCGGCACCATCACCATCACGTCGCGCGGCGCCAGCGGCCTGCCGTCGCGTGCAGCCTGTTCGAACATCGCGAGCAGGTTGTCGTGCAGGATCTCCACCTCGCGCTGCGGGTTGTGCGCGATGTGGAAGCGCAGCGAGTCGTCGCCCGAAATCAGCGGCTGGCGTTGCACGGGATCGGCCGGAAGTGGTTCGAGGTCGAGGATGGCCTGCTGCACCTGGTGCAGCAGGCTGTCGCGGCCGGGATCGACGAACAGGTCGATGTCGCGGCCCAGCGCGGCGAAGCGGGGGCGGTAGGCATCGGGACGGTCGAAGCTGTCGAGCAGGCGGATGTAGTCGCGGCCTTGCTTGCCCCAGGCGGCGAGCAGCGGGTTCGCGTGCAGGTGCAGTTCTTCGTACTGCGGTGTTTCCGGCAGACCGGGCTTGCCGGCGTGGCGGTGCTGCGCGGCCTTGAGCAGCTCGCGGTCCTCGATGATGTCGGCCCAGTAGTGCCGGCACGGGTTTGTCACCAGCAGCAGCACCTGGCAGACGCGGCCCAGCGCGGTGAGCGCCTCCAGCGTCTGCTGCGGCAGCGAGGAGATGCCGAACACCACGAGGCGCCGCGGCAAGGCGGCGGGGCGTTGCTCCAGCGCCACGGCGTGCGCGAGGAAGGCGCGATGCATGGCAGCGCGATGGCTGTCGCGCTGTGCGGGGCCGACATCTTCCAGCAGCGCGCGCCACAGTGTCGCCTGCCAGCGTTGCGAGGCGGGCAGCGGCTCGCGACGTGCGCGCAAGTCATCGCGCAGCACGTCGCGGCCATGCCCCCAGTCATCCAGCCAGTCGGCGCGATAGACCTGGTACTGGTCGAACAGGTCGGCCACCTGCTGCGCGAGCTGGAACAATTTGACCGGGTCGGTCTGGCCTTCGCCCAGGAAATGCCGAAGCGGCGCGAAGTCGGCGTGGCCGAGCTGCGTGGGCAACAGCCGTATCAGCCGCCAAGCCAGCCGCGACTTGTCGAACGGCGAATCGGCGGGCACCGCCTCGCGGCCCAGCACGGCGCGATACGCCTGCCACAGGAAGCGGCCGGGCAGCTGCATGTCCACCGCCGCGCTGATGCCCATGCCGCCGGCTCCGCGCGGGCGCGCCAGCGCCAGTTTCAGCCACTGCGCGATGCCGTTGCTCTGCACCAGCATCGTCTCGTCTTCCAGCGGCGCCAGCGGCGTGCGCGCCAGCCATTCGACCAGCAGGTCGCGCAGGTCTTCCAGGTGGTTGCCGTGCACGACCATCAAGCCGGGCTGGATGGCGTCTGCGACTGTGGCGGATGAGGGAACTGGCACGGGCGTCCTGGCTGGCGTTTGCTGCCGGGATTGTCACCGACCGCGGGGATATTGTCCCCGTCAGTGTCCTTGTGCCTCGTCTCGCGGGCTGCGATGCAACAGGCGCCAGCAGTGGTTTCGACACCGCGCCTGGAACCATCGAAAGCCGGTACATCGTGGATCGGGATTCATCCCGACCGTGCGCTCCGGGACGCAAGTCGGGATGAATCCCGACCTGCGTCACCCGAGGTGCCTCGGACCATGCTCCGACTCAACCGCTCACCCACACACCCACATGGAAATGCCAGCCGTCGTTGCGCTGCTCCCAGTGCGGATGCACGTAGTGGTAGCCGGGGCGCGCCTCGCGCCAGTGGCCGGCGGTGGCGACATAACGGCCGCCTTCCCAGCGCCAATAGGCGTGCACCCAGACGTAGCCGGGGCGCGGCGGCGGCATCACTTCCACGATGCGCGGCGGCGGCGGTTGCGGCGCGATCACTTCCACCACTTCGGGCGGCGGTGGCGGCGCCTGGCGCTCAACGATCACTTCGCGCTGCACCGGGCGCGGGTGGTAGACCGGGCGCTCCTCGACGCAACCGGCCGCCACCGCGGCGGCAGCGGAGACGATCAGCAGACCTGCAAGACGTGACGACATGGGTTCCCCTCGTTGAGTGTGGTGAAGCGTGGATGGCGTTGCCGCGCCGTGGAAAGCGACGGTGAGTCCAGGGGGCGAAAACTGCGGCGAAACGGGCGTGGCATCGCCGCTCGCGCCGCAGGTTGTTGCATGTTCAGCGGGCCCAGTAGCCGGCGCTGAAATGCCAGTGGCCGCGCGGCCCCTGTTGCCAGCGCGCCGGCATGTAGTGGTAGCCCGGATGCACGCGCATCCAGCGGCCGCCCACCCACACGTGGCGATGCAGGCGCGGGCTCCACGACCAGTAGCCGGGCGCCCAGGCGTAGCCGCGACGCGGCGGCGGCGCCCGCTCGAAACGCGGCGGCGGCGGAGCCACGCCGATTCCCACGCCCACGCCGACCGACACCTGCGGCGCGGCCTGTGCCGCGGGCGTAGCGGCAAATCCGGCGCCGGCCAGCGCCAGCGCCAGCGCGGTCGACAGGATCAGGGCGGAAGACTTGCGACGCATCGTGTTCTCCGTGATCGCCGCGAAAGGCGGCGTGCGGTACAGAAAACGCCGCCTTGCGGCGCGTGTTGACGCGAGTGCCGCGCCGCATTCAGCTCCGGGTGGGGCACTTGGAGCCTGTTCATGACCTCCCCATGGCCCTCGTTGCCTTGCCGTGGCCGTCAGGTGGTGGCGCATGGTGCAGCGCCTACCCGGCTGGTAGAGCCTGCCCCCGCGAAAGCGGGGGTCAAGCCGCGCGCTGCCGCATGGCGGCCACGGCAAGGCAACCCCTGCACCCATCAATTCCGGGGCCGGGTCCGTTTGCCCGCATCCCTGCGTCATCACTCAGTCGTGGACGGACGTCCACTTCATCGTTCTTCCTTGGCCTACGCGCAAACAGCTCCCGGCGCGAGCCACGGGGAGATCATAAACAGGCTTCTACAAACGGCAGTCCGGTGCGTGGCCGCCGGCGCGGGCTTGTGCGTAGGTCGGCATCAGCGTCTGCGCTTCGGCCGCCAGCGTCTGCGCGCGATGCGCGGGCGAGGGGTGGGTGGAGAGGAAGGCCGGCACTTTCGCGCCGCCCTGCTGCTCCATCTTCGTCCACAGCGTGGCGGCGGCGCGCGGATCGAAGCCGGCACGCGCCATGGTGCGCAGGCCCAGCTCATCGGCCTCGCTTTCCTGGGTGCGCGAGAACGGCAGCAGGATGCCCAGTTCCGCGCCCGCGCCCAAGGCCGCGGCGGCATAGCCGGCATCGTTGCCGCGGCTGGCGGCGTAGGCCGTGCCGGCGAGCACCGCGGCCTGCGCCGCGTAGTTGTCCGACACGCGCTCGGCGCCGTGTCGCGCCACCACGTGCGAGAGCTCATGCCCCAGCGCCACGGCCAGCTGGTTCTGGTCGGTGGCGATCTTGAACATGCCGCGGTTCACGCCGATGCGCCCGCCGGGCAGGGCGAAGGCGTTGGCGCTGTCGTCGCCCACGATCTGCACTTCCCATTGCTGCGCGTTCCACGGCGGCGGCAGCACCGCGATCAGCGCATTCGCGACGCAGCTGGCGTAGGCACGCTCGCGCGGCGCATCCACGAACTTGCCCTGCTGGCGCATGGTGTTGAACGCGGTGAGGCCCATCTGACTCATGGTGTCGTCGGACACCATCATCAGCTGCGGGCGGCCGGTAGGCGAGGTGGCGCAGGCGGCGAGCAGGGTGGCGGCGAACAGTGCAGGCAGGGGATGCAGGCGCATGGGCTTCCTTCCTTACGACGGGCTGAGTTCCGAGCATAAGCGCAGGTTCGTGCGAGGGTCGTCACGGGGCTGGAAATAAAACGAACGGTCGTGCTATTTTGTGGCCCATGGAAACCGCAACTCCCGCCGGCAAGCGCGCCGCCACCCGCGACACCATTCTCGACCACGCCTACGTGCTGGCGCGCAGCGACGGGTTGGAAGGGCTGTCCATCGGCACGCTGGCGGCCGACGTGGGCATGTCCAAGAGCGGCGTGTTCGCGCACTTCGGTTCGCGCGAGGACTTGCAGCTGGCCGTGCTCGACCTGGGCGCGCAGCGCTTCATGGCCAACGTGCTGCTGCCTGCGCTGAAGCAGCCGCGCGGCCTGCCGCGCCTGCGCGCGATCGTGGCGCACTGGTTCGTCTGGGCGCGCAAGCACCAGAGTGGCTGCGTGCTGCTCTCCGCCGCCAGCGAGTACGACGGCCGCGACGGCGCGCTGCACGATGCCGTGGTGGCGCAGCAGGCCGGTTGGCGCCGCGAGCTGCAGAAGGCGATCGCGCACGCGGTGGCCGAGGGCCACCTGCGCGCTGACACCGACACCGACCAGCTCGCGTTCGAGATCTACGCGCTGCTGCTCGGCCTGCACCACGACGGCGGCCTGTTCGGCTACGACGAGGCCGAGCGCCACACCGCCGCGGCATTCGAGCGCCTGTGGCGCAGCTGGCAACCCTGACCCTTTCCCGCACGAGGCGCTCCCCATGTCCCCGCATGCCGCTTCCGTTTCCACCCGTCTGCGTCTCGGCGCGCTGCGCGCCGGCTTCATGCTTGGTGGCCGGTTGTCACCGAAGCGCACCGCCGACCGCGCCGCGCGACTGTTCGCCACGCCGTTCGCCAGCAGCCGCAGCCGTGCGCTGGCGGCGCCGGAGGGCGCCGCGATGCAGCGCGGCGAATTGCAGATCGGTGGCGAGCGCATCGCCACTTATGTCTGGGGCGACCCGGACACCCAACCGTATGCGCTGCTGGCGCACGGCTGGTCCAGTTTCGGCCTGCGCTTCCAGCCGTGGGTGGACGGCCTGCGCGCGTTGGGCTACGCCGTGGTGACGTTCGACCAGCCCGGCCACGGCCGCAGCAGCGGCCGGTTGTGCACGCTGCCCGAATTCACCGCCACGATCCGCGCGGTGGGCCGCCACTACGGCGAGGCCGCGCTGGCGGTGGGGCATTCGCTGGGCGGCGCCGCGCTGGTACTGGCGCAGGACGAGGACTGGCATGCGCAGCGCCTGGTGCTGGTGGCGCCCGCCGCCGACATGGCCGACGCGGCCAGCCGCTACTTCCATCTCGTGCGGCTGGGCGAGCACCTGCGCCAGGCCTTCTACGACTGGCTGCTGCGCCGCACCGGCATCAGCGTCGAACAGCTGGAGGTGCATCGTCGCCTGCCCGCGCTGGGCCAGCCCGCGCTGATCGTGCACGACCTCGACGACACCGACGTACCGTGGAGCGAGGGCGAACGCTACGCCCGCTACTGGCCCGGCGCACGCCTGCTCAGCACGCAGGGGTTGGGTCATCGCCGCGTGCTGGACGCGCCGGACACGATCAACGCCGCGCTGGCCTTCGTGCGCGGCGAAACGGTGGGCGAGCGCGTGATCGGCACGAGCGAGCTGCCGTTCGGCGTGGCTTGAGCGCTGTTCGCTACGGCAGCGCCGAAAGAACCGTCGCCCCAGCGACTCTCGATGCTCTCGATGGCAACGGCACTGGACTCCTGCCTGCGCAGGAGTGACGAGCAAAGACGTTCCTACAGACAGCGCCGCAGCCGACGCACGCCCTCCTCGATGGCACGCTCATCCACGCTGCCGTAGCCCAGGATCAGGCCGTTGCGTTTCACGTCGCCGCGATAGCACGGCGACAGCGGTCGTACCGACACGCCGGCTTGTGCCGCCCGCAGCGACAGGGCCACGTCGTCCACCTCCGGCGGCAGCAGCGCGGTCAGCTGCATGCCGGCCTCGGCGCCCACGACCTGCAATGTGCCGGGCAGATGCCGCTGGATCGCCGCCTGCAGCGCCGCGCGCCGCGTCGCGTACAGCACGCGCATGCGGCGGATGTGCCGTGCGAAGTGGCCTTCGCGGATGAAGTCGTGCAGCGCGCGCTGCGGCAGCATCGGCGAGCAGGTATCCAGCGCGTCGCGGGACGCGCGGAAGGCCGGCAGCAGGTCCTTCGGCGCCACCAGGTAACCCAGCCGCAACGCGGGGAACAGCACCTTGCTGAAGGTGCCCACGTAGATCACCCGCGCGTCGGCATCCAGCCCTTGCAGCGCGGCGATCGGCCGGCTGCCGTAGCGGTACTCGCTGTCGTAGTCGTCCTCGACGATCCAGCCGCCGGTGCGCGCGGCCCACTGCAGCAACTCGATGCGCCGCGCCGCGCTCAGCGTGGCGCCCAGCGGAAACTGGTGCGAGGGCGTGACGTAGGCCAGCCGCGCGGTCGGCGCGCGACGGATGCCCGCGGCCACGTCCAGCCCTTCCGCATCCACCGGCACCAGCACGGGCAGGGCGCCCACGGTTCCCAGCGCCTGGTGCGCGCCGGGGTAGCCGGGTTCCTCCACCCAGGCGCGGTCGCCGGGATCGAGCAGGGCGTGCGCGCAGATCTGCAGGCCGTGCTGCGCGCCGCTGGTGATCAGGATCTGTCCGGCGCCGGCGTGCGCCGCGCGCACCGTCGCCAGGTATTCGGCGATCGCCTCGCGCAACGGCGCGTAGCCCAGGGTGTCGCCGTAGACCAGCGCGTCGGCGCCGACGTGGCGCGCGTGCCGGCTCAGCAGGCGCGACCACACGCCGTGCGGAAAGTGATCGAGTGCCGGCACGCCCACGCGGAACGCGCCCTGGCTTTCCAGCCAGCTCTGCGGCGGCGCGGCCATCGCCGCCACCCGCGCGGCGACCCGGCGCGGCGCCGATGGCGCGGATGCGGGCGTCGTGCGCGGCGCGCGCCGCTGCGGCGCACCCGCGCCCTCGTGCGGGATCGCCGCCGCCACGCAGGTGCCGGCGCCGGTGAAGCTTTCCAGATAGCCCTCGGCATGCAACTGTTCGTAGGCGCCCAGCACCGGCAGGCGCGAGACGCCCAGCTCGCCCGCCAGCGCGCGGGTGGAGGGCACGCGCTGGCCCGGCCGCAGGCGGCCTTCGGCGATCGCACGGCGGAACCATTCCGCCAGCTGCTGGTAGATCGGCCCGCCGCCGTCCAGCGCGATCGCCGGCACCAGGCCGGTGGGCACGCGCTTCGTCACGCTTTGCCGAGTGGTCATGTCATGTTCTCGCCCGGTGGCTATTCGCTCGTACCACTTGCCTGCCTAGTCTGCCCCTGACGGGCGAACTGCGGAGGTGTCGGTGGTCATGCGTTGGCAGGCGAAAACGGCGCGGCGGACCGCGCGCCGCCTCGCGGCGCTGTGCGCCGGGCTGCTGGGCGTCGGCGTGGCCGCGGCGCAGGACGCCAGCCCGCCGCGCCAGGCGCTGGACGACGCCTGGTGGACCGGCCCGATGCTGGCCAATTCCGCCGAGACGCTGCCGACCGGGCACATGCTGATCGAGCCCTACGTCTACGACGTCACCTCGAAGGGCTCGGATGCCTTCGGCTCGCGCGCCTACGTGCTGTACGGGCTCACCGACCGGCTCACCGTAGGCCTGATCCCGATCATCGGCTACAACCGCGTCAGCAACGGGCCGAACAGCTCGGGCATCGGCCTCGGCGACCAGATCGTGCAGGCGCAGTACCGGCTCACCCGCTTCCATGAAGGCAGCTGGCTGCCCACGCTCGCCGTGCAACTGCAGGAGACGCTGCCCACCGGCCGTTACGACAACCTGGCGCGCGCCAGCGACGGCATGGGCGGCGGCGCCTGGGCCACCACGCTGGGCCTCAACGCGCAAAGCTATTTCTGGATGCCGAACGGCCGCCTGCTGCGGGTGCGGCTCAATCTCACGCGGACCTTCAGCGGCGATGCCGACGTGACCGGCGCCAGCGTCTACGGCACCGCGCCCGGTTTCCGCGGCACGGCACGGCCGGGCGACGCGTTCTACATCGGCACCTCGTTCGAATACAGCCTCACCCGCCGCTGGGTGCTGGCGTTGGACCTGTTCCGCAGCCATGGCGCGGCCACCCGCGTCGACGGCACCACCGATCCGGTCGATGCCTTGCCCACACCCGTGCATCTGCGGGCCGGCTCCAGCGATGCCTGGGGTTATGCGCCCGCGGTCGAATACAGCTTCAACTCCAGCCTCGGTGTGCTGCTGGGCGCGCGGGTGATCGTGGGCGGGCACAACGCGACGCGCTCGCTGACGCCGGCGATCGCGATCAACTACGTCCATTGATGTCGATACGTATTCCATCCAGGAGGACGAATCTCATGTGCACGACGACGATCTTGCGGACCTGCCTGCTTGCCCTGGTGGTGACGACGGCATGGCCGTCGGCATCGGCCGCGGGCGCGGTGCAAGGTGCCGATCAGCAGCACGCCTTCGATTTCCACTTCGGTACGTGGCGGACTGAAATCGAGAGCCGGGATGTCACGGCCTCGGGCGCCGGTGCGTGGGTCAAATTCACCGGCACGGTGATCGATCAGCCCCTGTGGAACGGGCGGGCCAACCTGGAGAAGATCGAAGCCTCCGGGCCCGGCGGTCACTTCCAGGGCCTGACGCTCTTTCTGTACAACCCGAAGTCCGGGCAATGGAGCGAGCAGTTCGCCGGCAGCAGCGACGGCACCATGCAGGAGCCTTCGTACGGAGCGTTCGCAAACGGGCGCGGCGTGTTCCATGGCCTGACCGAGGTCGATGGCAAGAAGGTCCTCGAACGCGACATCTGGTCGAACATCACGCCGGACTCCTACCACTACGAGATCGCCTCTTCGACCGACGGCGGCAAGACCTGGGTCACGAACTTCGTGGCGCAACTCACCCGATTGAAGAAGGCGCCCGACTACGACGTGCCCCACGCCCAAGGCGCCGGGCCGGAGCACGGCTTCGACTTCAACACGGGGCGCTGGTCGACCCGGATACGGGCGGTGCTGAATCCGCTGTCCGCACCCGGCGCGTGGAGCAACTTGGGCGGCACGCATGCGGTGTATCGCGTATGGGACGACTGGGCCAACGTGGGCCAGCTCGAAGTCGACGGGCCCGGCGGCCATGTCGAGGACCTCGCGCTGCGCCTGTACGACCGCAAGACGCAGCAGTGGCGGGTCTACTTCGCGAACAGCAAGACCGGGACGCTGGCCCCGCCGATGGTGGGCGAATTCAAGGGCGACACGGGCACCTTCATTGGCATGGACGAAGTCGACGGCAAGACCGTGCTGACCCGAAACGTCTGGTCCGGTATCACCGCGAAATCCTGCCGGCAGGATTGGGCCATCTCGACGGACGGAGGCAGGACCTGGGTCCCAACCTGGACTTCCGTCGACACGCTGGGCGGCTGATCCGACGAGAAACGCGACCATCCGTGACGAGGAGGCGCCGTGGCCTCGATATGCAAGGAAATCCTGCTGGATGCCGCCCCCGCGAATGTCTGGGCGACCATCAGCGGCGTCGGTGCGGCTCACGAACGCCTCCTGCCGGGTGACCCCGGTCATCGCTATCAGCTACGTGCACTGAGCCTCCGGATTGGCGTTGTGTCTCAGTAGCCCCACCACCGTTCGGCCTGAGCGTAGGCCCGTAGGGCCGGAGTCGAAGGGCCATCTGCGGCAGCGCTTCGACCTTCTCGCTCCTCAAAGCCGGCGCCATCCATGGCGTCGCCCCGCTTGCGCTTGCTGGCGCAAGCTACGCTCAGCGTGAACGGAGTCTTTGACTGAGACTCGACGCTAGGGAAGGTCAGATCAGTCGGCTTCTTGCTCGTCATTCCTGCGAAAGCAGGAATCCAGCGCCTTTGCATTCAAGCGATTACAGGCACTGGATCCCAGCTTTCGCTGGGATGACGAGCAAAATCAGAGGTTCCCTAGCCGGGTAAGAACCTTGGCCGCCGAGCCGCGCGGCAGGCCCGTGCGTGCCGGCCATGCCTGTCCGTATGTCGCAGCGCACCAGCGATGCTGCGGTGCATCGCACTAGAATCGTCAGGTTCAAGCACACGATGTCGGAGTCGCCATGAGTTCCCCCGCCAAGCACGTCCCAGCCGGCGCCCCCCAGGCCGAGACCACCCCGCTGCGCTTCGTCACCGCGGCCAGCCTGTTCGACGGCCACGACGCGGCGATCAACATCATGCGCCGCATCATCCAGAGCCAGGGCGCCGAGGTGGTCCACCTGGGCCACAACCGCTCGGTGGAGGACGTGGTGCGCGCCGCGCTGCAGGAGGATGCCGACGCCATCGCGCTGTCGTCCTACCAGGGCGGCCACGTCGAGTACTTCAAGTACATGGTGGACATGCTGAAGGAGAAGGGCGCCGCCCACATCCGCGTGTTCGGCGGCGGCGGCGGCACCATCACGCCGGAGGAGATCCGCGAGCTGCAGGCCTACGGCGTGGAGCGCATCTACCACCCCAACGACGGCATGAAGCTCGGCCTCACCGAGATGATCGAGGACGTGATGCAGCGTGCCGGCAAGGCCGCCGCGCAGCGCGCGCCCGACACTGCCGAGTCGAAAGTGAGCGTGGACGACGAGATCTCCATCGGCCACATGCTCAGCGCCATCGAAGAGGGCAAGCTCCCCGCCGCCGACCTCGACCACCTGCGCAAGCAGTGGAAGCTGGCCGGCAAGGCCACGCCCGTGCTCGGCCTCACCGGCACCGGCGGCGCGGGCAAGTCGTCCGTGGTGGACGAACTGCTGCTGCGCTTCCTGCACGCGTTCCCGCAGATGCGCATCGCCGTGCTCGCGGTCGATCCGACGCGTCGCCGCAGTGGTGGTGCCTTGCTGGGCGACCGCATCCGCATGAACGCGCTGCGCAGCCACCGCGTCTACATGCGCTCCATGGCCACGCGCCGCCAGCACACTGCGACGAACGCGGTGCTGCACGACTGCATCGACTTCCTCAAGGCGCAGCCCTACGACCTGGTGATCGTGGAAACCGCCGGCATCGGCCAGAGCGATTCCGAGATCGTCGACCTCGTCGATTTCCCGGTCTACGTGATGACCAGCGACTACGGCGCGGCCAGCCAGTTGGAGAAGATCGACATGATCGACTTCGCCGAGCTGGTGGTGCTCAACAAGTTCGACCGCCGCGGCGCCGAGGACGCGCTGCGCGACGTGCGCAAGCAGTGGAAGCGCAACCACACCGCGTTTGCCGTCAAGGACGAGGACGTGCCGGTGTACCCCACCATCGCCAGCCAGTTCAACGACCCCGGCGTGACCTGGATGTTCACCAACCTGTGCCGGCTGATGCGCGAGAAGCTGCACCTGCCGGCCGAATCGTGGTCGCCGCAGCTCGACACCACGCTGAAGGAGCCGCGCGCCACCGTGCTGATCCCCGGCAGCCGCGTGCGCTACCTCGCCGAGATCGCCGAGCAGGGCCGCGGCATCAACGCCTCCGTCGCCCACCAGGCCGAGGCCGCCAGCAACGCGCAGCATTACTACGAGTCGCTGAAGGAGCTGGGCGACGCGAAGCTGCCGAAGCCGCTGGAGCTGTACCACGCTGAAGATTTGCATGGGTCCTTCGACTCCGGTGCTGCGCACCTACGCTCAGGACGAACGGGGAATAGTGCGGATGCCCAGGAAACCGTTCACGCTGAGCGTAGCTCGCCGAAGGCGGGCGAAGTCGAAGCGCCGCACACCGTGGACCGCACCCTCCTGCTCCTCCGCCAGCGCTACAACGCCGCGCTCAAGGAACTCACCCACGAGTCCATCCACCTGCTGCGCGACTGGCCGAAGCTGCGCGAGTCGGTGACCAAGGACGTCAACGAATACAAGGTGCGCGACAAGACCATCCGCGTGGAGAACTACCGCGTATCGCTGAGCCACCAGAAGATCCCGAAAGTCGCGCCGCCCAAGACCGAGAGCTGGGGCGACCAGCTGCTGTTCCTCGGCAAGGAAAACCTGCCCGGCCACTACCCCTACACCGGCGGCGTGTATCCGTACCGCCGCAGCGGCGAGGACCCCACCCGCATGTTCGCGGGCGAGGGCACGCCCGAGCGCACCAACCGCCGCTTCCATTACCTGAGCCAGGGCGGCGCGGCCACGCGCCTCTCCACCGCGTTCGACTCGGTCACGCTGTACGGCGAAGACCCGGCACCGCGCCCCGACATCTACGGCAAGATCGGCAACTCCGGCGTCAACATCGCCACGCTGGACGACATGAAGAAGCTGTACTCCGGCTTCGACCTCAGCGCGCCCACCAGCTCCGTATCGATGACCATCAACGGCCCCGCGCCGATCATCCTCGCGATGTTCATGAACACCGCGATCGACCAGAACGTGGAGAAGCATCTCAAGGAAGACCCCGCGCGCTGGGCCGCGGCGCAGAAGCAGATCGCCGCGATGTACCCCCACGGCCGCCCGCAGTATTCCGGCGAGCTGCCCAAGGGCAATGAAGGCCTGGGCCTCGGCTTGCTCGGCGTCACCGGCGACCAGCTGGTGGACGCGGAGACCTACGCCCGCATCAAGGCCGAGACGCTCAGCAGCGTGCGCGGCACCGTGCAGGCCGACATCCTCAAGGAGGACCAGGCGCAGAACACCTGCATCTTCTCCACCGAGTTCGCCCTGCGCATGATGGGCGACATCCAGTCGTACTTCGTGGAGCACAAGGTCCGCAACTTCTACTCCGTCTCCATCTCCGGCTACCACATCGCCGAAGCCGGCGCGAACCCGATCAGCCAGCTCGCCTTCACCCTGAGCAACGGCTTCACCATCGTGGAGTACTACCTCGCGCGCGGCATGAAGATCGACGACTTCGCGCCCAACCTGTCGTTCTTCTTCTCCAACGGCATGGACCCGGAATACACCGTGATCGGCCGCGTGGCCCGTCGCATCTGGGCGCGCGCCATGCGCGAGCGCTACGGCGCCAGCGCGCGCAGCCAGATGATGAAGTACCACATCCAGACCTCAGGTCGCTCCCTGCACGCGCAGGAAATCCAGTTCAACGACATCCGCACCACGCTACAGGCGCTGTACGCCCTGTTTGACAACTGCAACAGCCTGCACACCAACGCCTACGACGAAGCCATCACCACGCCCACCGAAGAAAGTGTGCGCCGCGCCGTGGCGATCCAGATGATCATCAACAAGGAACTGGGCCTCAACTTCAACGAGAACCCCTGGCAGGGCAGCTACGTGGTCGAGGAACTCACCGACCTGGTGGAAGAAGCCGTGTACAAGGAGTTCGAAGCGATCAGCGAGCGCGGCGGCGTGCTCGGCGCGATGGACACCATGTACCAGCGCGGCAAGATCCAGGAAGAAAGCCTGTACTACGAGCACAAGAAGCACGACGGCTCGCTGCCGCTGATCGGCGTCAACACGTTCCTGCCCAAGGACCGCGGCGGCGAGATCGCCACCGAGATCGAGCTGATCCGCTCGACGGAGGAGGAGAAGGGGCAGCAGATCGACAACGTGCGAGCGTTCCAGAAGGCGCGCAATGCGCTGGCGCCGGCGGGGGAGACGTCATATGCGCATGGCACCGATTCCACGGACGCGCCCGTGCCGCAGGTGCATGACAAGCATGGGCTGGCCTACCTGCAGAACACCGCGCGGGATCGGAAGAACGTCTTCGCGGCGCTGATGGAGGCGGTGAAGACGCACTCGCTGGGGCAGATCAGCCATGCGCTGTATGACGTGGGTGGGGAGTATCGGCGCAACATGTGACGATTGATGCGATAAACCGGGGCCCGCACATTGCGGGCCTTATTCTTTGCATTGTTTGAGCGGCGTAATGCCGGGCCGGACTCGAAAAGCTGGCATGTCGAGGTACCCTTGAGTTAGGTTTCCTCAAACTCGCAGGCCGCGTCTTATGGCGCCCGCGAGGGCTTTCGTGCAGTTCGACCCGCCCATTTTAACAGGAGAATGTTGGTGGCTCAGGTCAAGTTGGTATCAGAGGCCGGTGCACTAATCGATGTGGCTCTGACTGCATCTATGCCCGTGGTGCTAGTCGCAGGCCAGGACTTCGATGCAGACAGTGTCTCCGCGTCAAGCATTCTCCCGAGATTGTGCGAGCGGCTGGGTCTCCCAAGGGGGGCTTCTTGGAACTCGGCCCTCGACAAGGGGTTGTCTGAGGAGGACGTGCAATGGATCTCCGAGAGGTTTGCGCGGAGCGTTGCTACAGAACAGCGTCAGGCTGTGTGCAATTTTCCGTGGAGCGCAATCTTCACGTCTTCGGTTGATCCAGGTTTTGCGCGTCGTTTCGCGACCAGGGGGCGGCAGCCAGAAGCGGTTCTTGCTGGGGGGACTTTTGCACGTGTCGCGAGAAGCAGGTCTCGGCCTCCTGTGCACTACATCTTTGGCAAGGCTGACGAGGTAGTTCCAGCATGGGCAATGCCGAAGAGGAAGCTCGAGCTCCTCAAGCGTACTCAAACCCATGCGACAGAGTTGGTCAATCGCATTCGAGAGACAGCAACATCCACTGGTGTCGTTGTCGTTCTGGGGCTCAGCGATGCCGACTGGCTTGATTTGGATGATCTTCTTGCTTCGATCGCTGATGCTACAGGCCCGAAGGTTTTATTCTTTGGTAACGGTGTCGCGGATCGTTCGGCGATAGCTGCAGAAATGGTTGGATCTGGGCAACTGATGGAGGTGATTGGCGATTTCTCGGAAGTTCTCAGTCGTCTTGAAGTCGCCGGTCGGTATAGCCCCGATCAGGCAGCTTCGCCTGATGATCCTGGACGCGTCACGCTTGGTTCTGGCGCGCTGAATATCACCCCGGCACTTCGGCTTCGTGTGGAGGCCTCGGGCAGCATTGTTGACGATGAGTGGACAGTGGAACCATCGCTCGTTAATGCGGCGGAAGCTGATATTGAGTTCCGTCGCTTCCACGGCGGTTTGGGCGGCTTTCGCCTACTGATGGAGGGCGTGCTCAAAGGGTTCTCAATAAAGCGCGAGTTTGAGAGTGACCTTTGGCGCGCGGTGCAAGCCAACCTCGATCGTCACCCGAAGTCTGACGGTACGGTTGTTTTGTACGGTCAATCCGGAACGGGAAAGACGCTAGCTCTAGCTCGAGCAGCAATCTACCTTCGGGTGCAGAGCAAGCTTCCGGTCCTCGTGGCAACCAGTAGGCTCCCTAACTACCAAGATGTCGAAGTGTTCTGCGAACAGGCGGAGAAGGCTGGGGCGGATGCGACCGTATTGATTGTGGACGCAAATCTACCCGCGCACAGGTACAAGGATTTCGCAAACGGGCTTAAGAGCCGTGGTCGGCGCATTCTGGTCATCGGGTCGAGCTACGAATCGGAAGAGTACGAGTCGAGCAATGAGTTGGGGTACGTGCATGCTCCGGTCGATTTGACGGAGGTGGAGCATCACTCACTGTTGGAGCTGGTCAGGTCGCACTGGTCGCGGGGCGCTGCAGTCAGCTTTGGGGTGGAGGACGGGAGCAACATGCTCGCTATGCTCTACCGGCATCTCTCTCCGGGGCGAGAGAAGATTACTGCTGGGCTAGCAACAGAGGCCCGACACTTCGAAAGGCAGCTACGGGAGCGAAGTAAGACGGTCCCAGTTGCTAGAGGGCTGTCGCAGCTGGCAAGCCAGTTGGTCGAACTGGGTATTGCTCCCTCCGAGGGAGGGGTCTTCGACGACCAAAACGTGCCAGATCATCTGGCGCAGGACTCTGCTGCTAAGTTGGTGGACTACGTAATGGTCGCCGGGCGGCTCAACTGCCCGGTGCCACTAAACTTGCTCATGCGGGTTCTCAGCACCAAAGCCCCAGACCTTTCACTCGAGCAAATCGCGTTTTTGTTCAGGGACCTTGACTTGTTTCGCTGGAAAACAGGTGGCGCGGAGGGGGCCGAGTTCATGCTGGCTCCTCGGCTCCAGATTGAAGCGGAGCTGATTTGTAGGCGTCGCGTTGCAGACGCCGCGCGCGAGATCGCGTACCTCGTTGATCTAATCTTGGGTGCCAGGTCGACGGGGGTTGATTCGTCCGCCGAGCGAGACTTTCTTTTTGATCTGCTTCAAAAGCTAGACAGGGATGGTCCCAGAAAGGATTCATACAAGGCTGGATACCTTGAGTTTGCGAACGCACTGAAAGCCCTGCGAGTTTCCGCTGGTGTTCGAGATGCATCATTGATGCTTCGAGAAAGTGTGTTCCGTCGACAGGCTGTCTGGTCAATAGACGGTGGTTCGGCGATTAACGCTAGCGAGCACGAGAGTCTCGAGATTCTCGACTCGGCGAGAGCGACAATTGAAGAAGCGTTAGCGCTCATTGAAGCTGGTGAAGTCAGGGCTAGTAAGCGAACTAGGCTTAATCTGACCGCGGAGCGTGCGTCCATCTATGGGTACTTGGCGGTTCAGCGACAAAAGGCGAGCGATACGGAAGGGTCGTGGTCCGACTACTTGGCAGCGCGCATTGCGAGTGCGAAGGCAATTGCGATGAGCGATGACTATCACGCGCTCGATATTGCCCTGTGGACGTCTGGGGACATGCTCAAAAGTTCGACCTTGCCTGAGGCTAGGAAAGCGGAGGTGATAGCTGAGCTCTATTCGGTTCTCGATCTGGTCGATGGACACAGTTTGAGGTCATCCCAGCGGCAAAGGTTTCTTGAAAGAAGCTCAAGGATTGCATCATTGATTGGCGATGCGGATTTGGGCGCGGATGCGGTTCGAGAGTTGGCGAGCGTGGCGCCCGCTGCTGCGATCTTCTTGGTTGCTCGAGAGATGGGCAAGCGAATGTTTGATCTCGACGCGGAAGTTGACTCGAACATGATTGAGGTTGCCAGGACTGTTTCCGAGTTCCTCCTTTCTAAGAGCGGTGGCGTTGAGACTGAGGATTTTCGGTGCTATCGCCTGCTGCTCCAATCGAAGTGGATTGAACTGACTGGCCAGAGGCTTTTTCATGAGGAGCGCGGTTCTGTTCCGGCTAATCCAGAGAGAGCTCACGAGCTGTTGGAAATAGTTCGTCGCCTCAATGAGTTGCTAGGTTCCTCTACTAGAAATCAAGAGAGGTATCTTGAGGCTGTGCTCACTTGGATTGTGGGCGACGCAGTAGCTGCCGTAGAGATGTGGAAGTCACTCTCTCGCGACACCGAGTATGAGGACCGCTCGCGGGTAGTTCGTCGCCTCGTTCTATCTGATGAGTCTGGTTCACCAAAGCGATTTGGTGGCCGCGTGGAGGGCGTTGGTCAAAGTGGTTGGAAAGTCCGTGTGACAGGGTTGAATGCGTCGGTGTCTTTGCTCGAGCATGACTTCCCGGGTGAGCAACTCGCTCCGGGTCGCGAGCTTCAAGAGTTCGGAATCGCATTCAATTACGTCGGACCCATTGCTGACCCCCTCGTTCGGCCAGCGAGGCGACGATGAACTCTGCCGATCTCTCGACGGTTTATGAGCTCATTCGGATGCGGGTCAATTCGCAAGTGAAGGGTGCGTGTCATGCCGTCTCCCTTAAACTGCCGGTTGCGCTGGATGGTGAGCTCGCCTTCTACAAGCTAGTCAACTGGGGGTTCGCGGTTTTTGCGGAGGCAGCACGTGTCCCTTTTGCGTTCTTGGCGCAGCTGCCGCCGCGATCGGAAGCCACGAGAACAAAGGACGACTTGGGTCGGCTACGGACATTTCTCTCCCACAACTTGTCCGAAGCGAGCAGGAGCGATCGGAAAGTGCTTCTTTTGTTGAACGCGTGGTTTAGGGCAGCGTGCGGTTACGAGCTGCCCACGACTGAAGAACACTTTCGTAGTTGTTGCGCCTCGCTCTATAGTCAACTCGACCAGGTCCTTCGCGGATTAGCAGAAGCTTGTCTTGCCTTGACAGACGAGATTGATGGGTCGCAATTGTCGGAGGACCTTGCCTGTCGGGTAAGCGTCGACTGGCCCGCGCATCGGTTCGACCGGGTTGTCGAGGACGCAGTTGCTCGCCTAGGGGATCCTGGTTTGGATTTGATGGAGTTTAGACGGCAACGCTTGGACGGATGGAGGAAGCAGTTAGCATTGGCACGCAAGGGTTATGAGGCCCCTTTTCTTGCAAGTGTTGTGGATCGAGATCTTTTAGATGTGTTTGAGCGAAGACTGCCATTTCAGGTGCAGAAGCTTGTTGAGCAGTTTGGGTTCGAGTCGGGCCCGCTGGTTGCATCACTATTGCTTCTGAGAAGGCTTGAGGCCAGTACCGAAGTTGAGGAGGCCCTGCGACACGCTCTGGGCGTGCTTGATAAAGGGGACGTGGCCAATTAAGCCTCGCCCTGCGGAATAAGCGTCATAGTGCATTTTCTTGGAGCTGTCGCGTACCGCGACAGCTCGGATAGCCTGTACAACCCCAGAAGCGGTCGTTCGTACGTCTGTTGGTACGCTGCATCATCTCGACGTCCCCCCGGTTTTGAGTAGCACGGCCGTTTGGAGTCCAATCCCCCAACCGAAGGAGATTGGACGTGAAGAAGCGGTTTACCGAAGAACAGATCATCGGCTTACCAGGCAAGACAAGATCCAGCATGTCGGGTGCGCATGTTTGCCCATGGACAGCGCACCGCATTCTGCGTGGCTGCTGCCTGGAAAAGGGGCCAGGGACAATGGTTGGCATTCCCGAAGTCCAGGCCATGACGATTTGCGTTATATGACGGATGGCGTTATGGTTTGCCCGTGATCAGAAACTTTGCCGACAAGGAGGCGGAAAAGATCTGGGGCGGAACGCCTTCCCGGCGCCTGCCTGCCGATATCCAATCCGTGGCGCGCCGCAAGCTGCGCATGCTGGCAAACGCTTCGGTGCTGGATGACCTGCGCATTCCTCCGGCCAATCGGCTGGAAGCCCTGAAGGGCCAACGCAAAGGACAGCACAGCATCCGCATCAACGATCAATGGCGCGTCTGTTTCCGATGGATCGACGGCGACGCCCACGACGTGGAAATCGTCGATTACCACTGACGCCAACGAGTCGATCATGAAGAGCCTGCCCAACATCCATCCCGGCGAAGTGCTGCTCGAGGAGTTCCTGACGCCCATGGGTATCAGCCAGAACGCCTTGGCGCGCGCTGCCGGCGTGCCGCCGCGCCGCATCAACGAGATCGTGCTCGGCAAGCGCGGTGTCACGGCGGATACCGCCGTGCGTCTGGCCGCTGCCCTCGGGACCAGCGAGCGCTTCTGGCTGGGGCTTCAGGCGGACTACGATCTGGAAGAGGCCCATCGGATGCTGGGCAAGGCTGTCGACCAGATTGAGCGGATTGCGGCGTGAGTACTCAAGTCCCGAGCGCTGCAAACTGAAAATTCGGGGACACGGTGCACTTTATCCGCGCCGTTTGTTGTTCGTTCTGCACTGATCCGGCCAGCTAGCCAAAAGCGGTCATTGAACAGGCGTTCTGGCGAACCATGCCTTCCTGGAGTGACAGGTCTCCATGGCGCGCCGGTAGCCGTCGCGTGCGCTGGTGCGGGCGATATAGGATTTCTCTGTTTCGCCGAGGGCGACGCCTGCACCGTGTTGCGCCAATTCCAGCGCGTACGTCACCGAAATGTCGGCGGCGGTAAACATCTCGCCGGCGAGATAGGGCGTGCGTGCCAGCTGCCGCGTCACCAGGCCCAGCCGACTTTGGAAAACGTCCAGCGCCTGACCGGCGCTCCAGTTCTGTCGCTCGGACTCCGGCGCGAAATTGCGCGCACCGACGACGAAGTAGATGGAGGCCGCCAGGCCGGCTTCGCCAAGGTGAAGGAACTGCTGATAAGCGGGGAACGCCGGATCGTGCGGGGCGGGCGCCAGCGGGGTTGGCCCGTAGCGGCCCATCAGGTATTCCATGATCGCAATGGACTCGATCATGGTGACGTCTCCGTCCCGGATCGCCGGGATGAAACCGGCAGGATTGATGGCCAGGAACTCCGGGTCTTTCTCGACGCCGGCCAGAAGGTCCACCGGCCGCAAGCGGTACGCGAGCCCCATCTCTTCCAGCAACCAGACGACCCGAAAGCCTCTGCCTTCGCCAAAGACCGTGATCATCGTGAGTCGTCCTCCTGGGGTTCGGGCTTGTCGGCCCTGCGACAGGAAGACGAACGGGGCCTTCGGAAATCGACGTCAGCCCAGCGAACGCCGGAAGAACGGGGTCAGGTTGACCCCGTCAGGCGGGGCTGATTTCGAAAGGGTGATGAGGATCACGTTTTTCCTACATCGCCTTGAGGCGGGCCTAACGATTGATAAAGGTTCGCCTGCGTAACTTGCAATGCTGGATCGGACCTGATCCATTCCCCCCGAGATGTAGACGAAGGCTTGTCGCAGGCACCCGGGGAAACGACAAGTCTTGGAGTGTTAAATGAATTTTCCCCGCAATGTTCCGGCGGGGCGTCTCGCGTGCGCCCTCGCTTCCACCCCTGCCGTTGCTTCCACCCCTGCCGTAGCCACCGATCCGCGTGCCTTGGGCAAGCCGTCCAGGTTCCTGCGCGGCGTGGGCGCAGGCGGCTGCGCCACGCTGCTGACCATGCTGCTGACCACGCTGTCCGCGAATGCTTTTGCCGCGACGGCACCCGCCGTGACCGCGGCGCATCCCCGGTTGATCCTCGATGCGCCGACCCTTTCGGCCTTGCGCCAGAACGCCGCCGCGAACACGCCCGAGTGGCAGATGCTGAAGTCGGTCTGTGACTCGTACATCGGCGGCACGGTGAATTATCCGACCGGCACCGCCTACCCGAACCTGCCCAATATCGGTTCGGGTTATCAGGGCGAGTCTTACCTGCCGGCACTGCTGTCCGAAGGGCTCTGCTATCAGACCTTGAAGACGAGCAACCCGACCGCTGCGGCCAGCTACGGTGCGAAGGCGGTCGATATCCTGATGAAGATGGCTGCGCCGTACGGCAACCAGGGTGAGAACCCGAACGTTGATGACGGCTACGCCATGCGCTTCTACGGCGTGGGCTTCGGCCTGGGCTACGACTGGCTGTACGACTTGCTGACCCCGGCGCAGCGGACGCAGGTCTACACCACCGCCAATGCGTGGGTGACGTCCTTCGAAACGAAGACGTTCGAATACAACCACCCGCAGAGCAACTACTTCGCCGGCTATTTCCACGCCAAGGCGGCCATTGCACTGGGCACCTACGGGGACAACCCCAGTGCGCCGGCGCAGTGGAACGACTGGTACACCAACCAGTTCGGCCAGCGCGTGCAACCGTTCTACGCGCAGCACCTGACCGGCGGCGGCTGGCCGGAAGGCTATGGCAACTACGCGCCGCTCGGCATCCTCAACATGAGCCTGCCCGCACGCGAAGTGATGACGGCGACCGGCACGGACATCGTCCACGCCAAGGCGGCACCGTACAGCTACCCGGTGGACAGCGCCGACTACATGATCCATTTCACCTGGCCGTCGCGTGCGTATTTCGACGACCGCGACATGAACCACGCGGATGGCTCGGCGGTCGGCATCGGGATGCCCGGCACCACGCAGGTGGGCCTGGCGGAAATGATCCTGGGCGAAATCGGATACTGGAAATCGCCCAAGGTGGGTGTATTCCACGAGTACCTCAATGAAGTCAGCACGGCCACCAATGGCTTCAATTCCTCCGATCCATGGCTGCTGTTCCTGGAGACCAATCCCGCCGCGCCCACCACATCGCTTACGTCGCTGCCGCTGTCGTACTTAGCCAGTGGCATGAACGCGGTGGCGGCGCGCTCGGACTGGGGCAACGCTGCCAGCTGGATGTCGTTCCGCGCGGGGCCGTACACCAATGCGCCGGCGCAGGGTGAGCAGTACTTCGACCAGGGCAGCTTGGCGCTGACGCAGGGCAATACTCCGCTGCTGGTCAATGCCGGCGGGTGGATGGTGCACGGGCCTACCGGCAGCGCGGACGAAGACCGCATCTACAACGACAACTACGGCAGCAGCGACGGCACGCTCTACATGGGCAACCGCCAGCTCTACAACATCTTCTACGTGTTCAACAAAAGCGGCGGCAAGATCGTCGAACCCGGCGGGCAGGCAGCGTACACAACCGAAGACAACCAGGTGCGCACGCACGTCGCGGCTTTCGAGGACGGCGGGCAGTACGTCTACACCCGCGCCGAACATATCGAGGACATGTATCGCAAGTTCTCCGCCGGCCCGGCCGTGGCGGCCTGGTCGCGCGAGGTGGTGTACCTGCGGCCGCACCGGTTCGTCGTCCACGACCGCACCACGGCCGGCAGCAGCGCCTACGACCAGTACCTGGCGTGGCATTTCCCGGCCGCCCCGACCAAGGGCTCGGCGCCAACCGGCGAGACACGGCTGGACGTGGCCTACAACGGAACCTATGCCGGCGCGATGACCTCGGTGCTTCCCGCCAATGCGACCACGACCACGGTCGGTCTGTATCCGGGCAGCAACCCGGTGAAGGTGTGGCAGGTGCAGGAGCGCGCGCCGACCGCTGGCCCCAGCCAGCAGTGGTTGAACGTGTTCGATACCTCGTCGTCGCCGACGCTCGTGGCCTCCGCCACCCCCGTCACCGTCAACGCGGGCGCCATCGTGGGCGTGAGCCTGTCGGGCAGTGACGGCAACGACGTGGTCATCAACAGCGCCGGGGCCGCCGGCACGCCCGTCAGCGGGGCCATCCGCTACACCGTGCCCGCGAATGCCGCCAGTCACGTGATCACCGAGCTGGTCCCCAACACCGGCTATTCGGTGACGGTGGCCAGCGTCAACGGACAGCAGCAGGTAAGCGTGTCGCCCGGCGGTACGTTCATGGTCAGCGCCAACGGCGTGCTTGCCTTCAACGTAAGCGGCGGCGGCACCGTGACCGCGGCTCCGCCACCCCCGCCGGCGCCTGCGCCGGCACCTGCACCTGCACCTGCGCCCGCACCCGCACCCGCACCCGCACCGGCACCCGCACCTGCACCGGCACCGGCACCGGCACCGGCACCGGCACCGGCACCCGCACCTGCACCCGCACCCGCACCCGCACCCGCACCCGCCCCGAGCGGCCAGTTGCAGAACGACAAACCCGTGACCGGCCTGAAGATCTCCACGGGTGGTGACTTGCGGTACACCGTGACGATCCCCAGCGGCGCCACCTACAGCGAGGTGATGACCGTGAACGGAACGGGCAATGCCGATCTGTACGTCAAATACGGCTCGGCGCCGACGCTGACCAGCTACGACTGCCGCTCGTACCATGCCGGCAACAACGAGCTGTGCACCTCAAGCAACCCGAAGCCTGGTACGTACTACGTCCTGGTGCATGCCCGGACCGCCGTCACCGGCCTGACCATTCGGGCCCAGTGGCTGCCGTAAAAGCGAGTGACGTCACCCTCCGGTGACGTTCTGGAAAGGGATGCTCCGCGATGGCCGGTCCGGCCATCGCGGAGCTCCGAAGCAGGCGTCAGCGTGCGCTCTCGCCAAGCTGGCGCGCACCGCGACAACCCTGGCAGGACGGACAGCGCCAGAAACGTTCGCTTGTACGTCTGCTGATACGTTGCATCTCGCTCGTCGCCTCCGCACGCTTGCGACCATCTCCCGGATCAGTCCGCGGATCAGAATCCCGGCGGCCGCTCCCCGGCCACGGCCACCTTCGCCTCCAGCGCACGACCGACGCGGCCCAGCGTACCTTCCTCGAACAGACGGCCGATCAGGGTGACGCCGTAGGGCACGCGGTGCGGCTTGGCCAGCTTCGGCAGCGGGTGTTTCGGGTCGGGCGCCCAGTCGCTGCGCACCTGGCTCACTTCCACGAAGCCGGTGCGCAAGGTGAGCGAGGGCTGGCCGGTCATGTTGGAAATCACCATCATCTCGTCGCGCAGCGAGGGCACCAGCAGCAGGTCCACCTCGCCCATCACGCGCGCCATCTCCTTCGCCACCTTGCGGCGCAGGCGGTCGGCCTGCACGAAGTCCACGGCGGAGAGGAAGCGCGATTCGCGGAACAGGTTGGGCCAGGCATCCGGGGTCTGCACGTGCATCCGGTCGGCGGCGCCGGAGAGCGTGAGCTCCTCGAAGGCGGCGGCGGCTTCGGCGAACAGCAGCACGTTGAGATCGTCGTACGGCCAGTCGGGCAGGGACACCTCGGTCGGCATCAGCCCGAGTGCGCGTAGCTGGTCGAGCGCGGCGCGGTCCAGGTCGGTGGCCGGCGCTTCCTTCATCCAGCCGGAGAAGTAGCCGACCTTCAGGCCCTTGATCGGAGCGGTCGCGTCGTAGTCCAGGTGCGCCGCCACGCTGGCGGTGTCGCCCGGGTCGGTACCGCGGATGGCGTTGAGCACCAGCAAGGTGTCTTCCACCGAGCGGGCGAGGGGGCCGAGCTTGTCCATCGTCCAGCACAAAGTCATGGCGCCGGTGCGCGGCACGCGGCCGTAGGTGGGGCGCAGGCCGGTGGTGCCGCAGCGCATGCACGGGCTGATGATGCTGCCCTGGGTTTCGCTGCCGATGGCGAACGCCACCAGGCCGGCCGCCGTGGCCGAGGCGGGACCGGCGCTGGAGCCGGAGGCACCTTCCAGCAGCAGCCACGGGTTCATGGTCTGGCCGCCGAACCAGATGTCGTTGAGCGCCAGCGCGCCCAGGCTCAGCTTGGCCACCAGCACTGCGCCGGCCTCGTTGAGCTTGCGGGTGACCGCGCCGTCGTCCTTCGGCACGCGGTGGCGGAACGGCTCGGCGCCGTAGGTGGTGGCGATGCCGGCGGTGTCGAGCAGGTCTTTCGCGCCCCACGGGATGCCGTGCAGCGGGCCGCGATAGTGGCCGGCGGCGATTTCCTTGTCCGCCTGCGCGGCCTGCGCCAGCGCGTGGTCCTCGCACAGCGTGATGACGCAGCGCAGTTGCGCGTCGAAGCGCTTCAGACGTTCGAGGTAGATCCTGGTCAGCCGGGTGGAGGTGAGCTTGCGCGCGCGGAGCCACGCGCCGAGCTGGGCGACGGAGGCGAAGGCGATGTCCTCGTCCTTGGCCGGCAGCGGCGTGGCCGCCATTCTGGACGGCACGAAGCGATCATGCGTGGGGCCGACATGCGCACGGCCCATCGCCGGGAACCAGGTGGTGGCCGGCGCCAGCCCTTCCTCCAGCGCCACCTTGCGCGGACCGGTGCGGCGCTCCAGCAGCGCCGCCATGGAGGTGGGCCAGTTGGCCACCGCCATCTCGCGCTGCGCCTCGGTCATGCTCACCTGCGCCAGCTTCTCCGCCTCGACGAAGGTGGTCGTGGTGAGCTTCGGCCCCACCGGCGGCGCGGTGTTGAAGGCACCGGGCGAACCGGGCGGCGGCGTGGTCGGGGCGGGGTTCTGCCCGGTCTGCGCCAAGGCACTGCCAGCCACCACGGCACCCAGCAGGCCCAGCGGCGCCTGGGTGAGGAAATCGCGACGAGTCTTCATGATTCTCCCCGATGCGCTCCGCAGCGGGAGCGCGTTGCTGTCGAATCCGGCGAGGATGCGGCCCGGAAAAAGATGTCGGAGCCTCTCGATCGTCGCCGGACGGAGCCGTGACTCGCCTTGACCCCGACTTGCGGCGAGTGCCGTGTTTACATCGAGGCCGGAGATGCCGGTGCCGATGCTGCCGCAGCGGGCGGCGCAGCCGTGGTCGCGCCTGCGGGTTGCGCTGATTGTGCGTCCCCGGACGCGTATTGCGCGACCTGCAGGGTGAACGGTGCTTGTTGCCCAGCCGGGATCGCCGCCGGATCGACATACACCTGGATCGTGTAGGTCGTCGCCGTCGCAACCAAATTGGACCACGTGTTCGTCCCGCTTGTGCTCGTGTCGATCAGGTTTTTGTCGGCGGTCTGGTCATTCACCTTGAAGTGCAACTGGGGGTTGCTCGCGACGAGATTGATCTTGACCGCCATACCCGCCGCAATGGAAACGGTGAAGTCGTGTGCGGGAGCGCCGGAAGCCAGGCTCCCGGCTTGTACCGACCATGGCTGGTTGGCCTGGAACGTCATTGCGGTCGTCGGCGGCTTCAGGTCTGCGGCCCCGTATTGCCCGACCTGCAACGCATATTTCGCGGTTTCCCCGCGCTTTACCGCATCAGGGGCCATGTAGACCTGGATCGCGTACGTGGTGGCTGTCGCATTCGGGGACGACCAGGTGGAGACTCCTGTTTCATGGGAATCCAGCAGTTGTTTGCCGTGGGTCTGGTCGTTCACCTTGAAATACACGTTTGCATTGTTGCTGTGGAGGTTGACCTGCAATGTCTTGCCCGCCGCTATCGCCACCGTGTAATCGTGCGAGCTGCCGGAGTGGTCGAGGTTGCCGATTTCCTGCGCCCACACGCTGTTTGCCGCGAAGGTCACCGTGTCCGGCGTGGCGGCGAAAGCAGGCAGTGACATGCAGGCAACGGCGATGCCGAGACTCACCCCCATGGCGGTGCTGCGGAGAAAATGGAAACGTGGCATGTATGGAATCCTCGCGTTGTCTGGGATGCGGTTGTCAAACAGGGAAAAGGTGTCGGAAACACTCTGGCAACGGTTGGGGCTTGGGACGAGGCTGCCGTTGAGTTTGTGCCGATGGTCGCTGGAAGGTTGGAACGGAATGCTGCCACGCATGGTCTGGCTTCCGCGTTTCGAGCTTCCCGACATTCAAGCAAGTTGTCCCTGACACTGTATTTGCTCTGCTCTGGTATCTCGGACTTTCACCGGGCCTTCTGCGTCAGCGCCTTGCTGAGCAACATCTCGTAGAGCTGGATCCGTAGCCTGACGTTGATTTGCAGCACACTCAGCCAGTAGCCAAAAACCAGCGCAAAGATCAGGCCGACCTCCAGCCAGCTGGGATGAGGCGGCCAGTGCATATCCTTGAACTGCAGGTAGAGCGCGATGACGATGGGCAGGGCGCCAAGTTTCTCGATACTGCCGGTGAGCATGGGGAGTTTCTCCTTCATGCGCGCGTGCCGGTAGGTGATGAACTCGCTCAGCTTTTCGCGTTGGTCGAGCGGAAAGGTGCGTAGCCAGTCGACAAGCTTCAAGTGCTCAGGGAAATCGAAATCCAGTTCAGCCGCGAATTCGCGTCGCTCGCCGGCGAATGTCGGCCACTTCCTGGGCATCTCGGAGAGGACGAGGACAATACCTCCGGCGATCTCAACGGCTACACCTGACGAGCCGAGGATGAGCGTCCAGGTTGCGTTACCCGGAAGCAGCCTGACGCTGAGCAGGGCAAACAGTGCGCCCGCAATGACGGCTGCGAACCCCCACCTGGCTCTCAACGGCAGGATCGTCGAAGCCTCTGGAAATTTGGGCAGCGCGTCGATCTTTGCGTTCAATGCGGCGAACGTGAGTTGCGGTGACTCCAACACGTCCGGATGCATCACTTCACTTGCTTCGATGCTTCCTTCCATGTGCATGGCCATGCCTTCCCCCGGGTCAACGCAACTTGCGGACCATACGCCGGCCTGGTGCCGTTCGCCATATCGCGGGCTGGCGTGGGAATGCCGCCACCGGGCGAAGTTGGGTGCCGTCGGGGCCAAGTGATCCTTGCCCTTTGGGGGGATAGTTCGCGGTGGCGATGGCGCGCAAGGCAGGGCGCTTGCAAATCCGCAGTCGCTGCATCGAGTGCTGCCCGGTTCGTGCGTGGCTGGTGGCCCAGCCGCGCATGGGTCGAGGCAAGGACGGGACGCCTCGCCGGCCCGTCCACTCGGCAGGCCCCCACTGCGCCCGCATCGTCCCTGACGCTTGCTGTCAGTACCGCGCCGCCGTCAGCGGCGCATCGGCCCACTGCCATGCGACCGCCTGCCGCTGCGAGGTTTCGCGCGCGGCGTCGGCCTGCCCGAGTTTCTGCTGGGCTTGCGCCAGGCCGAACAGCGACCAGCCATTGAGCGGGTAGGTCTTCAGATCCTGATTGAATGCCTCCGCCGCGCCGCTGGCGTCGCCCGCTTCGAGCAACGCGGCGCCCAGGTAGGGGCGGACCGGCAGCGGCCAGTCGGCCGGCTCGTTGTAAGCCAGGGCGTCCTCGGCGGCGGCCGCTTCGCGCAACGTGGCGATGGCTTGTGCGCGCTCGCCCTGCGCACGCAGCAGTTCGCCGCGCAGCAAGGCATCGGCGACCCGCAACACGCCGTCGGCATGGTTGATGTCGAAGAAGCTCACCTTCGCCATGGCCGGATCGATGGCGGCCGCATGCAGGGCGTCGGCTTCGTGCGCGGCCTCGGCCAGAGCGCCCTTGCGCAGGTGCGCCATGCCGCGGGCGAAGTACCGGATCGCGGCCGGGTACGGCGGTTCCGGCGGCACGGCGGGATCGGCGAGGATTGCGTCCCAGTCCCCGAAGCGGACTTGGGTGAACAGCGGCGTGACCACGTACTGCTGCATGAACGCCATCGGCGCCTCGCCCATCACGGCGCGGTCGGCGCGCCGGGCGGTCTGCTCCGCCGCGTGCAGCGCCAGTGTGCGCGAGCCGGTCAGGCCCGTCGTCATCGTGGCGAAGTGCCAGTTGTGCGGCACGTAGCCCAGCGGGTAGACCCCGTTGCTGCCGTGGCACACCGCGAGGAAATCCGTGTCTGCGGTGGCGGCGGCGAGGTTGGTCAAGGTCGCGTCGTGGTAGCGGCCGACGCGGATGTAGACGTGCGCGGGCATGTGCACCAAGTGGCCCGAACCGGGCGCCAGCGCCGCCAAGGCATCGGCGTAGGGTTCGGCGCGCTGCGGCTCGGGCGAGGACTCGGTGGCGTGGATGTAGTAGTGCATGGCGCCGATGTGGCGCGGGTTGCGCGCCAGCACGCGTTCCAGTTCGCCGAGCAGGCGCGGGGTGAACTCGGCCGGGGCGCCGTCCTTTTCCCAGTACGCCCAGGGCGAGAGATCCATCAACGCCTCCGCGTACAGGGTCGCCGCGTCGTCGTCCTCGGGAAACTGCGCGACCACGCGCGCCATCGCGTCGGCGTAGGCGCGGTCCAGCGGTTTGCGGTCCTCCGGCGCCGGGTCGGCGTAACGCAGCTGCAGCGCCTGGATCAAAGCCCGGTCGACCGGGCGCGCCGTGGCGGCCAAGCTCGCTGCGCGTGCAGCGAGGGCGGTGGCGTCCTTCGCGTGCGCCGGGTCCATCGGCAGGTTGATGTTCGGCCCCAGCACCAAGGCCTGGCCCCAGACACACATCGCGCATTGCGGGTCCAACCGCGCCGCCTCGGCGAAGGCGCGCCCGGCCGCCTCGTGGTTGAAGCCGTAGGCCATGCGCAGGCCCTGGTCGAAATAACGCTGGGCGGCGGGCACGCGGCTGGCCACATCGTGGTGCAGGTCGCCGAAGGTATCGAACAGGGGCAGGGCGGTGGCTTCGGGGGCGGCTGCGGTGTCACCGGCCGCCTTCGGCGCCGGATCGCAGCCCACCAGCAGGACCGCCAGCAGTGGCAGCAGCAGGGATCGACGGATCATCGTGGTTCTCCCGTGGTCGGTTGCGCGGACAAGGACAGGGGGAAACAGGGACAGGGTAGCCCGAGTCTGCGGGGCTGTGGCGCCCGGGTTCCGCCTGCCGCGGCTGGCTGGTTCGCCTGAGGCCGGTTCGTCCACACCTTCCACGTTCGCATTGTCCCTGACAGCTTTTTGGCCGTTTAGCCGGCTGTTGCGGGAGCGGTGCGGAAAGCTCACCATGCCGCGGCACGCCGTGCGTCACGTCGACTTCGTTGTCGGGAAAGAGGGGTGCTTTCCGGCCGGGTGGAGTCGATGGGGGGGCGGTGGAGGCGTTGTGGCCGGAATGGTCCGGCGGGGCAGTGAGGGTGAAGTACCAGCTTTGAGGGAGGCACGAACGCCACGTTCCCCTGTTTCCGGGGGAACACTGGCGGAGCGTGCCATCGGGCTCGTCTGCGCTCCCGGCATCATGCTCGGCATGGTGCCGGCCCAGGTCGAGCCATCCGTTGCGGAAAGTGCTGACAGGGGATGTGTCATGGCCACGAACTACGCGCAACCGCTTTATTCGCCTGCCAGGCCGCTTGCCCTGGCGATCGACCGCTGGATCTGGGTCTTCATGGCGGCCTTCTTCATCGCCGTCACGCTGACCGGGTTCATCCCGGACGCGATCATGAAGGTCGAAATGGTGCGGGCCGGTGCCAGGCCGCCGTTCCCGCCTGTCCTGCACGTGCATGCCGTGCTCATGGGGGCTTTCCTGCTGGTGCTGCTCGCCCAGGCCTGGCTGATGGCGACGGGCCGGCGCGATCGGCACATGCTGCTGGGGCGCGCGGCTTTCCTGCTCGTTCCGACCATCGTCGTGGTCGGTTTCATCCTTGTCCCGGCGATCTACCAGCAGGTCTGGCACGGAGCCCAGACAGCACCGCCGCCGGTGCAGGAAAAGCTGCGGCAGACGCTGCTGTTCCTGGACAACATCGCGTTGTTCCAGATCAGCGCCGGCACCCTCTTTCCCATCTGCATCTGGCTGGCCTTGCGCGCGCGGCGCACCGACCCGGGCTTCCACAAGCGGATGATGTTCCTCGCGGTGGCCGTCCCGTTGTCGGCGGGGATCGACCGTATCGCCTGGCTGCCGACCACTGGGCCGGCCAGCCCGCTTTCGACCCTGCTTTACGTGCCGCTGGTGGTGTCGCCGATCTTCCTCTGGGACGTGGTCAGGCATCGGACGGTACACCGGGCGTACCTGGTCTGGCTGGGCTTGTATCTGCCCTTCGCCATCGCCGTCTATTTGCTGTGGGACACGCCGGGGTGGCACGCGCTGGTGCCGCGGATGCTGGGGCCGTGAGCAAGAAACAGCTGGCACTTTTTGTCGAAATCAGGAAGGTTTGCAACCGGCGCCGCAGGTACGTGGTTGCTTGCCGTACGCCCGACCTGCGGCTACCCGGCTGCAAGCCTTCCTGATCTCACGCGACTATCTGCGACTGCCGGCACGCACCGTGGTTCCCGGATGGAAAACACCGGGAAGCGCACATCAGTGCAAACCCACGCTCGCGGAAGCCGCCGGCGTGGACGACTCGGCCGCTGCGCGCCTTGATGTATCGGCCGGGCACCAGGTCTTGAGGCGCTTGCCTGCGCGGAACAGATCGATGCATTCACGCATCTCGGCCTTGAAGGCCAGGTCGGGCGTATCTGTCGGACAGCCGTACGACAGTGGCTTGGTGTCGTTGTACTCGGCGATGCAGGTCGACAGCGGCGGCGACTGGATCGGGTGCGGGTCGCCGACCAGCGACGGCGGCGGCAGGTTGAGGCGCTCGTCGCCTTCCTTGGGCGAAGGGGGTATGGGAGGCACGCCGCACAGCAGGTTGGAAGCCGTACTGCGCTTGGTGGGATCGCACACGCTTTTGGCGATCGCCTTGATCGCATCGCCGATATGGCGACCCACCGCGCCACCGGCCGTCTCGTTCGGCGGCGGGAAATATTTTTCGAAACGGGTGGCCTTGTAGTGCATGCGGTTGCTGTCGTGCTGCATGATCCGGCGGTCGTCCGCGGGCTTGGCCGGTTTGGCCTTGGCGTTGGTGCTTGCCGAGTAGTCCGTCACCGCGGGCGGTAGCCGTATCGAGCCATCCTTGGCGAACAGACTGCTGGCGGCCGGCGTGGAAGCTGCCGGCGCAGGTGCCGCTTGATGATCCTGCACGACCATCGCGTCACGACGAGGCTTCTCCTGCGACACGGGGCGCACGCGTGGGGTTGCCGTCTGCCGCGGCGGCACCAACTGGGGCAGCGCGGGTGGTGCAGGCGGCGGCGTGCTGACATGATCCAGCAGGCGCACGACCAGCACCTGATCGCCATCGACAGGCACCAGCGCCAGGTACTGCGGCCTGAGCTGCACCGCGTACCACAGCATCAGTACGAACAGTGCGTGCAGCGCCAACACCAAAGCCAGCACGAGCACCCGCGCCTGGCGCGTCAGCGCCGGCTGTCGCCAGCCTTGGTGACCCAAGGTCGCGCGCGTATCGCTGTCGAGCAAGGCCAGACCGCGCGCACGATCGCCCTCCCGTTGATGTCGGCCCTGCCCGGAACGTTCGATGACACCGCCTCATTCAAGCCAACTACCCATACAAAACCTGCGCCTGCCGTCTGCGCGTGTTCCGGCCAGCCGCCGGTAGACAGGTTCCTTCGTCCGGGGTTCCCCCATCGAGGGAGCCGGGGACGGGGCCGAGGTTGAATGCCCTCTGGCTTGGTGTCTGGGGCGTCGCGGCCGCTCGGGTCGGTGCAGGCGAGTGTCTCCGCGCCATGGCCGAAAGCGTTTGCTTCCAGGGCGCGTTCCTGCCGCGGGTGCTGGCGGATGGCGATCGATGCGTCATCGCCGGCGCCTTGTTTGAGCCACGCCCGGCAGGTATCGGCGAGCACCCGCGGCGCTCCCATCGCGACGAAGCAGGGCACGGTGTCCTCAACGAGTCTTCGCAACATGCCAGGTTGGCGCGCATGCTGGCGGCGAACTAACGCATCACTCAGGCAGGGCATTGCTCATGAAGCAGAATTTCGCCGCAATCGTCCTCGGTGGTACCGGGCAAGTCGGTGGTGCCGCCGTCGCGGAGCTGTTGGCCATTCCGGAATGCCGGGAAGTGGTGATGGTCACCAGAAAGCCCATTGCGGCACGATCGAGGGTGCGCAACGTCGTTCTCGATACCGGCGCTGCCGACTTCGCCGGGCGCACTGCCGCCCTTGCCCGCGAAGTTTCCAGCCAGGGTCCCGTCAGCGCGGTGAGCTGCGTGGGTGTCGGTTCGGGATCGGCACGCTGGAGCGAAGAAGCATTGCAACGGCTTGAACTCGGCGTCGTCGGCGCCTTTGCGCGCGGCTGCCGTGACGCCGGCATCGCCCAGTTTTGCCTGCTTTCCGCAGCAGGAAGCTCAGCCCGCAGCCGGTTTCGCTATGCCCGCGTCATGGGCATGAAGGAAGACACCGTGCGCAACATCGGCTTTGCCCGTCTCGCCATCTTTCGCCCCGGCATCATCGTCGGCAACGCCCATACCCCGGCCTGGGTCGGTTGGTTGGGAAGCATCGTGCCCGGGTCGTTCGGCACTATCGATCAGCGGATACTCGGTCGCTCGATCGCCGCAGAGGTGGCTTTGCACCATCGGGAAGTTGGCCAAGTCATCTACGAAAATGCAGCGATGAAAAAACTCGCTGCGCGGGTTCAAGGTTAGCCAGCCCGGTCGGAACCCCTTGCGCGTGAACGTTGGGCGCTCAGAACGGGTGTTGCCGGTAAAACTGCTCAAGCTGTCGATAGACGTCCGGCAGATGCTCGCGCAAGGTGGCCGGTGCCTCGAAAAACTGCTCGCTGGCCACCGCGAAGAATTCGGCCGGGCTCTCCAGCGCATACGGGTCGATCGGCAACTCGACTCCGTCGCGCCGGTCTGCCTGCAGGCGATCCCATGCGCCCGAGAAGACCCGCGTCCACACGCGGCGGTCCATGCGCCGGTGCAGGGGCGGGAAACCGTTGGCGTCGCCGTTGAGCATGTCGAGCTTGTGCGCCATTTCGTGGACGACCACGTTGTGGCCCGGCCGCGTTCCGCCATGCAGCACATCCGCCCACGAGACGATCACCGGCCCGCGTCCCCACGCCTCGCCGGCCATCACGGTGTGGGTCTGGTGTTCCACACCGGCGGCGTCGGTTTGCGTGCGGCCGGGAATGAACGCGCCGGGATAGACGATGAGGCTGTGCCAGCCGTCGTACCAATCGAGACCCAGTTTCAGGATGGGCAGGCAGGCGTGGGTCGCGAGGAGCACGCGGTCGGCGTCGTCCAGTTCCAGCCCCTTGACCGGCTCCAGCGACTTGCTTTCCAGGAACAGCGTCGCCAGCACGCGCAACGTGGCCTGGTCGGAGGCGCCCAGCCGGCGTGCGGGCGCGCAGCGCCGCAATGCGTCCCGCCAAAGTGCCTCTGCGATCGGGCGCCGGGCAACGATGCGCCGTGCGCGCCAGTTTCTGATCTTGTTGAACATGCTCGGCCGGGATCCATCGTCGGGAACGTGGCGGATCGAGCCCCGCCCTGCGTGCCAGGACACCGGGCGGGGTTCGATGGGTCGGTTCGCGGCATGCGCCGTCATGGCCGGCCACGCGTGCGGCTGGCGACGGTGCGATTCAGCGGGCCGCGGCCTCCTTGTGCGGCAGGCGCCAGTCCGGCCGCGGGTAGTGGCAGGTGTAGCCGTCGGGGTAGTGCTGCAGGTAGTCCTGGTGCTCCGGTTCGGCCTCCCAGAAATCGCCCGCGGGCGCGATTTCGGTCACCGCCTTGCCCGGCCACAGGCCGGAGGCGTCCACGTCGACGATGGTTTCCTCGGCGATGCGTTTCTGCGCATCGCCGGTGTAGAGGATCATCGAGCGGTACGAGCTGCCGCGGTCGTTGCCCTGCCGGTTCGGTGTACTGGGGTCGTGGATCTGGAAGAAGAATTCCAGCAGCGCGCGGTAGCTGGTGCGCGCGGGGTCGAACACGATCTCCACCGCCTCGGCATGCGTGCCGTGGTGGCGGTAGGTGGCGTTCGGCACGTCGCCGCCGGCGTAGCCCACGCGGGTGGAGAGCACGCCCGGTTGCCGGCGGATCAGCTCCTGCATGCCCCAGAAGCAGCCGCCGGCGAGGATGGCACGTTCGCTGCTCATCGCGCGCCCTCCACCTGGTCGAGGTAGCGGCCGTAACCTTCGGCCTCCATGTCCTCGCGCGGGATGAAGCGCAGCGAGGCGGAGTTGATGCAGTAGCGCAGGCCGCCGCGCTCGCGCGGGCCATCGGGGAAGACGTGGCCGAGGTGGCTGTCGCCGTGCGCGGAGCGCACCTCGGTGCGGATCATGCCGTGCGAGGTGTCGCGCAGTTCCTGCACGCTGGCCGGCTCGATCGGCCTGGTGAAGCTGGGCCAGCCGCAGTGCGAATCGAACTTGTCGGAGGACGCGAACAGCGGCTCGCCGGACACCACGTCGACGTAGATGCCGACCGCCGAGTGGTGCAGGTATTCGCCGGTGCCGGGGTGCTCGGTGGCGCCCTGCTGGGTCACCCGGTATTGCTCGGGGGTGAGCCCGGCCAGCGCCTCGGGCGTCTTGCGGTAGGTGGTCATGGCGATCTCCGGCGGCGGGACTATGTCGTAGATGGTGGCGTTTGCGGCGACCTAAAGTGGCTGCCGTCGCATGGGCCGGAACCGACCCGTTTTTTGCTACAGTCCGCCGACCGTGCCACGGGCGCAGCGGCGCCCGGCGGCCACCTGGGGAGATCCGCCATGCATCGCGCTGCGACCACCATCGCCTTCTCGCTTGTTCTCGCCAGCGTCCTCGGCCTGGCGCCTACGCCGCTGCACGCGCATCCGGCGACGGACAACCACATCGTCGCCGCCCCCAAGGGCGGCGACCGGGCGGAGATGCAGACGATGCAGATCCCCAGCCATGGTGCGCTGATGAATGCGCTGGTCTATGTCGCCGCCGGCGCCGGGCCGCATCCGGCGGTGATCCTGCTGCACGGCTTCCCCGGCAACGAGCGCAACCTCGACCTGGCGCAGGACATGCGCCGCGCGGGCTGGGACGTGCTGTATTTCAACTACCGCGGCTCGTGGGGCACGCCGGGCGACTTCTCGTTCTCGCACGGCATCGAGGACACCACGGCCGCGCTGGCCTACCTGCGCCAGCCCGGCGTCGCCGGCAAGCTGCGACTCGACCCGGGCCGCATCGTGCTGATCGGCCACAGCATGGGCGGTTTCATGGCGGTGGAGGGGGCGGCCCGCGATCCGGCCATCAAGGCCTTCGCCACGATTTCCGCCGCCGACCTCGGCGGGCGCATGCAGTCACTGCGGGCCACGCGGGGCGAACGCGAGGCGATCGCCCGCGCCGGCGCGGGGCTTGCCGGCGAAGGTATGGCGCCGCTGGCCGGCTGCACCCCGGAAGGCCTCGCCCGCGAATTGCTGCAGCACGCCGCCGACTGGTCGTTCCAAGCCAGCGTCGGCACCTTGAAGAACCGCAGCGTGCTTGTGGTCACCTCGGACGATGGCCTGGCCGCCGAGAACGACGCGTTCGCCGCCGCCTTGCGCAAGGCGGGCGACACCCGCGTGAGCACCACGCACCTGCCGACCGACCATGCCTATTCCGACCAGCGCCTCGAACTGTCGAAGACGGTGCTGGCCTGGTTGGCGGCCTTGCCGAACCAGGCCCACGCGGCAGAGAGTGTGGCGCCCCCGCGCGGACCGTGATCCGTGGACAGGCGCAACGGGTCGATCCGTTCTTCCGGAGCCGCGTCTTGCAGGCGAACCTGATGCCGGCATCGCCGACGATCGTCGTGATGGGCGTCTCCGGCAGCGGCAAGAGCCATGTCGGCGCCGCGCTGGCGCGTGCATGCGGCGTGGACTTCGTGGAAGGCGACGGGCTGCATCCCGCGGCGAACATCGCGAAGATGAGCGCCGGCATCCCGCTGGACGACGCGGATCGCCGGCCATGGCTAGAGGCGATCGCCGCCGCGATCGCGACGCACCGCGGGCAGGGCGCGGTGTTTGCCTGCTCCGCGTTGCGCCGCGCCTACCGCGATGTGCTGCGTGGAGCGGACCCGGCATTGCGCCTGCTCTATCTGCGCGTACCGCACGACGAACTCGCGCGCCGACTGCGCGCGCGGCAGCATTTCATGCCGGCGAGCCTGCTCGACAGCCAGTTGGCGACGCTGGAGGAACCCGCCGCGGACGAGCGCGCGGTCGTGCTGGAAGCCGGTGCCGACCTGGCTGCCACGGTCGCCATGGCCAGGCACGCACTGTCGATGCCGGCGCCGCCGGCCCGAGGCTGAGAACCTTTCCGGTCCCTTGTCGAGTTCGGGCCCGTCCGTTCGTCGTGACGGTAAGACCAGAGTGGAGATTTCCGATGGCGAAGCTCGTGTTCGAAATGAACCAGTCCCTGGACGGCTACGTCGACCACCAAGCCTTCGGGCCTCCCGATCCGTCGCTCTTTCGTCACTTCACGGAGCGGGTACGCGACCTGGCGGGCATGGTGTACGGTCGCGGCATGTACGAGGTCATGCGCTACTGGGACGACGACCTTCCGGATTGGGACGCGGCGGAACGCGACTACGCGGCGGCATGGCGCAGCCAGCCGAAGTGGGTCGTGTCGCGCACGCTGACGTCGGTCGGCCCGAACGCCACCCTGGTCGCCGATGACATCGAAGCGACGCTGCGGAAACTGAAGAGCGAACTCGCCGGCGAAATCGAAGTCGCCGGACCGGGCCTCGCGCACAGCCTGGCCGACCTTGGCCTCATCGACGAGTATCGGATCTACCTCCACCCCGTCGTGCTTGGCCGCGGCAAGCCGTTCTTCGCGGGCCCGCGACCGCGGCTGCGCCTCGTGGCCACCGATTTGGTCATCGAGGACGTGATCAGGCTGACCTACGTTCCTGCCTGATGGCGCGATGCGATCGGCGCCGGCGAGCCCGCGACACGCCCGCGGCATGTTGCAGGCGTGTCGCGGTACGCGTCACAGCGTGCGGTCGGCCACGCAGGGTTGCGGCACGCCAGCCGGCGACGCATCCGCTGCCCAGGCCGCCGCTGCCAGCGTCAGCTTGCTTTCGCCCTGGAACGACGTCGCCGAATGCCCCAGCTGCAACTGGTAGTCGCCGGCCGGTTGCTGCCAGCGCTGGCTCTTGCCGTCGAAGTCCACCAGCAGGCGCGGGTCGGCGTTGACCGTGAGGTGCACGGACTGGCCGGGCTTCAGGCTGACGCGACACCAGCCGGCCAGTCGCCGCACCCGGTTGGAGCCGGGCAGGGTCACGTAGAGCTGCGGCACGTCCACGCCCGCGCGCGCGCCGCGGTTGGTGACGGTGAACGAGGCGGTGACCTTGCCGTTCGCCACGTGGGGCACGAAACTGCTGTAGTCGAAGTGCGTGTAGGTGAGCCCGTAGCCGAACGGGAACAGCGGTTCGAGCTGCTTGCGCTGGTACCAGCGGTAACCCACGTCGGCGCCTTCGATGTTGTAGTCCACGTCCTGCGCCGGCTGGCCTTGCGGCGGCAGGCCGATGGCGGCGAGGCCGGCGCCGGGGATGGCCGGGCGCGGCAGTTGCGATTCGTCGCGCGGCCAGGTCACCGGCAGGCGGCCGGAGGGATCGACTTCGCCGTACAGCAGCCGCGCGATGGCCTCGCCACCGGCCGCGCCGGGATACCACGCTTCCAGCACCGCGCCCACCCGGTCGAGCCACGGCATCGCGACCGGGCCGTTGTTCTCCAGCACCACGATGGTGTGCGGGTTGGCCTTGGCCACGGCTTCCACCAGCGCGTCCTGGTTGCCCGGCAGGGCGAGGTGCGGCACGTCGAAACTTTCCGCCGCCCACTGTTCGACGAACACCACGGCCACCTTGGCCTGCGCGGCCAGCTTCGCGGCGGCGGCGATGTCCTCGCCGCTGGCATAGCTCACCGTGCCGTGCGCGCGTTGCTGGATGGCGGCCAGCGGTGCGGACGGCTGGTAGATGCGCGGCCCCGGCCACTCCGTGGGCGCAAGGCCGGGCACCGCGTTGCCCTGCGGCGACTGCACCGCCGAGGAACCGCCGCCGGTCAGCACGCCCTTGTCGGCATGGCCGCCGATCACCGCCACGGACTGCGCGGCGGACAACGGCAGCAGCGCATCCTGGTTGCGCAGCAGCACCGCGCCGGCCTCTTCGGCGCGCTGCGCCACCTTGCGGTCGGCGGCGAAGTCGATAGTCGACTGCGTGGCCGGATGGTCCATCACGCCGGCCGCGAACAGGCTGCGCAGGATGCGCTGCGCCATGTCGTCGATGCGCGACTGCGGCACTTCGCCGGAAGCCACCGCGGCACGCAGCGGCTGGTCGAAGTACACCTCCTTGTCGAAGGTCTCGCCGGCCGATTCCTGGTCCAGCCCGGCCAGCGCGGATTTCGCGCCGCTGTGCACCGCGCCCCAGTCCGACATCACGAAGCCGGGGTAGTGCCAGTCGTGCTTCAGCACCTGGTTGAGCAGCCAGTCGTCCTCGCAGGCGTAGACCGCGTTGATGCGGTTGTAGGAGCACATCACCGAGCCGGGCTTGCCGGTGGCGATGGCGATCTCGAAGGCGAGCAGGTCGGACTCGCGCGCGGCGGCGCGGTCGATGTTCGCGCTCAGCGTGGTGCGGTCGGTTTCCAGGTCGTTGAGCGCGTAGTGCTTGATGGTGGAGACGAGGTGCTGGCTCTGGATGCCGGCGATGGCGTTGCCGGCGATCAGGCCGGCCAGCAGCGGATCCTCGCCCGCGTATTCGAAATTGCGGCCGTTGCGCGGATCGCGCACCAGGTCCACGCCGCCGGCCAGCATCACGTTGAAGCCGCGGCGGTGCGCTTCGCTGGCTATCATCGCGCCGCCGGCGTAAGCCACCGCCGGATCGAAACTGGCCGCGGTGGCCAGGCCCGAGGGCAGGGCGGTGGCGCCGAGCTTGTGCGGCTTGGCCACGCCCAGACCCGCGTCGCTTTCCTGGATGGCCGGCAGGCCCAGCCGCGCGATCGCCGGGCCATAGCCGGCGGAACCCAGCGCGCCCGGCGCCATGACGTGGCCGTTCTCGGTGTCGCCGAAGTCGACGCGGATCAGGCGGAACTTCTCGTCCTGCGTCATCGCTTTCAGCACCAGCTCGGCGCGCTGGTCCGGCGACAGCTTCGGGTTCATCCACGGGCGTGCATCGCCGCTCGCGTTCGCGGTTGCGCAGGTCCCGCCGAATGCCAGCAGGGCGACGCCGATCAAGGAAGCAATGCGGGTCTTGTGAAGTGCCATGACGTTCCCTTCGTTTTTGCGGAACAGGTTGGAAGCATGCTCATCGCGGGTGCCGGATGGCAAGCGCGCGATTCGGCAGGTAGGGGTTGCGGTTCGACGCGGCGATCACCGCCCATGCCGTCGCGGCGAGGCATGGCCGGTGGTAGTACCAGGCGTACAACGCCACGACGCGCGGCTGGGGCGTGGCGTACAGGAACCCGCCCGGCGAGGCCTGTTGCGCGATCGACGCGAACAGCAAGTCGGCCCTGGCCTCGTCGCCGACCCATCGCCAGGCGAGCGCGGCTTGTGCGGTGCCTTCCGTCCACATGCCGTCACGGGCGTCGGTGAAGGCGAAGCCACCCTTGACCGCATGCATGCGCTCGACCCAGTCCAGCGCACGCCGCCAGGCCTTCGGCGCGTCCGGCAGGAGCTGCGCCCAGAGCTGCACGTCGAGCGCGGACGGCGAGCGCAGCGGCGTCGTGCCGTCGCCCTCGGTGCCCGTCCAGAAATGCCCGCTTGCGGTATCCCATTGCAGCGCGACGAAATCGCGGGCGCGCCGTGCCTGCGCGTTCCAGTCGCCACCGGGCGCGGAGATCCGGGTCAGCCACGCGAACATCGCGGCAAGGTCGATGTTGTGCTCGGTCGATTTCCACGACGCCTTGCGCGGCACCAGCAGGTAGGACTCGACGCCGCCATGGAAGCCGGCCGCGCCATGCGCGTCCGATGCATGGGCGACGACCCAGTCGGCGAGATGCACGGCGGCATCGCGCCAGCGCGTCTCGCCGGTGGCGTCATGCAGCGCCAGCAGCGCCAGTGCGGTCCATGCGACGTTCCCGCACGACGTGCCGTCCTGGTACGCGCCGGAATACTCGTGCGCGGCATCGACCCATTGCTTCCGCTGCGCATCCCGCCAACCGTTCGGCAACGGCTTGTCGCCTTCGACGACGCCGGCGCGATACGCATCGCGCAGACGCGTGTCGTGCATGGCCGCGCGCCGCAATGCCTCGCCGATGCGCTCCGCCTGTGGCCGCCTGCCGCACGCGAGCAGGGCGATGACGGCGAGCGCATTGTCGTAGGTGAATGCCGCCGAGTGCAGCGGCGGCAGGGCGGGTGCGCCTTGCCCGCGCCGGCTGTCGTAGCTGCGCAACAGGACGGGGGCGTTCCCCGGCGGTGCATCGACGCGCGAGGCGATGGCGTTGCAGCCCGCATGGGCGATGGCCTCGATGCGGGGCGCCGCGGAAGCCGCGGTTGTCGTCGTTGTCGCATGCACTGGCGACGCCGCGCACGCGATGGACAGCAGGCAGGCGAACAAGGCCGCCATTCCCGCCTTCGCGGGAATGGCGGCAATCGGGGAGATCGTCGAGCTGCCGTTCCATGCCGCCATGGCACGTGGTCCGGCATGCGCCATGGCGGGAGCCTGTTGCACGCGCCCGGTCAGAAGTCCGCGCGCAGGCTGAGGTTGTAGCGGGTGTCGTCGCGGAAGAAGCCCTTGGGCACGGTGGTGCCGTTGGTGTCGATGATTTCGCGGCTCTTGAACGTCGAGTTCAACAGGTTGGCCACCTGCAGCGCCACCTTGACGTGGTCGTTGAGCGAGTAGATCAGCGAACCGTCCAGCCGGCCCTGGGAGGCGGCCATGACCGGCAGGAAGGGATAATCCGCCTCCTGGCCGGTGATGAGGAACTGCGAGCGCCAGTTCCACGCCAGGCGTGCCGACAGCGGGCCTTTTTCGTAATACGCGGTGAAGTTGAAGGTATCGCGGGACAGTTCGCCTGGTGGCAGCTTGAGCTGGTTGACGCACTGCGTAGCCGGCAGATACGTGGCGGGGCAGTAGTTGACCACGCCGAAGGCCAGTCCATGCGGCTTGATGTAGGTGTAGTTGGTCTGCACGCCGAAGCCGGACAGCCAACCAGGCAGGAAATCGAATTTCTGCTGGTAGGCCAGTTCCGCCCCGCCCACGCTGCCCTTCTGGTTGAGGTTGGCCAGGCCCGCCGTGTACTGCTCCGGATAGGTCACGCCGTTGTTCGTCACCGTGGTGTTCACCACGTTGGTGATGTACTGGATGGTGTGGTTCAACTGCTTCCAGAACAGCATGCCGGTCAGCGAACCGGCGTTGCCGAAATACCACTCCTGACTCAGGTCGAAATTGTGCGCAGTGATGGGCCTGAGGTAGGGGTTCGTGCCGTTATAGCCGTTGCCCACCGTGGGCTCGGTGCTGCCATTGGTGCCGTAAGGCAGCAGCCCGCTGATCGACTGGCCCGCCTCCAGCTGGTTGAGCGCCGGTCGGAAGATCGACTCGGAGAATGCGAAACGGGTGATGAGGTCGTCCGTCCAGCCGATCGCCAGATTGAAGCTGGGCAGCCAGTTGCCGTAGCCGCTGCTGGCCGTTATCGGACTGTACCCGCCGTTGGCGAAGGTCACGTATTGCTGCTGCTGCGCCGAGGTGAGCGCGCAGAACGTGCCTGGTGAGGCCGGTTGGGTGCCGTTCTTCGTTACGCCCAGGCAGTACTCCGGGACGCTGGCGTTGCCGAGGGCCTGTCTCATGTCCGGCAGCAGCAGGTAGCCCGAGGCATCGTCCTGGGTATGCACGTAGCGCACGCCGATGTTGCCGCTGATTTGCAGGCCGCTCAGGAAATCCATGTTGCTGTTGCTGAAGTTCAGGCGCAGATAGGTGGCGTTGGTCTTCTCCCCGTTGGAGGAGATTTCCTGCGGCAGATAATGCGTGCCCGGCACGAAGGTATAGCCGTACTGGTCCCGTTCGTAGTTGGTGTAGTAGGGACTCCACCAGCTCCAGCCCGGGTTGATGGCCAGCGACTGCTGGTTGATCTGCTTCATCGCGGCGACGGATTGCCAGAATTGCGACTGCGGGTTCAGGTTGAAGAAGGGCGCGACCACGCCGAAATCGCCGTTGCCGAAGGCCGGCAGGTTGACGTGGTACGGGGAAACGTTGCCGGGGGTGTCGGCGGCAGTGACCGCCAGTCCCGGCCCGCCGGCGTAAGGCGTGCTGATGTCCCAGAAGTAGCTGTACGGCGAGGAATACAGCGTTTCTTTCTGGTCGCTGTGCCGGAAGCCGAACTGGATGTTGTCCAGCGGCCCCTTGTCCACGTCGAAGCTGCCGTCCAGGCGGAAGGCGCGCTGGTTGCCCCAGGACTTCTCCTGGTGATCCTGTGCCGCTGACCAATAGGTGTTGTTGGGGTTGGCGAAATACTGGGCCGTCGTTTCGTTGGGATCGGGCGCCAACAGTTTGATCGTGGGTACGCCGTTGCCGTGCGTGGCGATGTACCAGTTGGCCTGGGTCATCTGGCGAATGTAGTAGTACGAATCCGAGTAATCGGAATGGGTGTCTTGCGCGTCCAGGCTCAAGTGCAGCCGATCATTGACGTTCCACTTCAGGTTGAAGGCGTAGTCGTTGGTCACGTAACGCCGCTTGAAGCCGGCGGTATCCAGCTGCGTCGGCACGCCGCCATAGGTGAGCGGCAGGAAGGTCGATGCGGCCGGATCGCCCGAAATGGTGCCGGACTGGAATACGCCGTTGGCGTCGTACACCGGCGTGGTGCCCGCCAGCGGCACGGCACAGCCAGCCAGCGTCTGGCCGTTGCAACCATCCGTCGATGCCTGCAGGGTGTGCTCGAAGGTGGTCTCGGAGTCCGATGCCCGATTCCATGTCAGCGCGGCTTGCCAGGTCTTGTCCGGGCTTTCCCATTGCAGGGCCAGCGCATGGCCGAAGCGCGTGCTTGTTTCGTCCTGGTGGCGAAGGTCGCCGCCGACCGGCACGTAGCGATATTCGCCCGGCGCAAGACCGGGAAAGGCGTCGGTTCTGCCGCCCGGCAGGTCGCAGCCATTGCAGCGTCGTTGGTAATCGACCACGGAAATCGCATTGTCGGTCTGGTCGATGCGGTCGTAGGCCACGTTCGCGAGGAAACCGAAGCGGCCGATATCGGTACTCCAGTTGTGGCTGAACAGGCCGGCGATCTGCGGCGTGCCCCGCTTGGCCAGGTCGCCCCAATAGTCGCCGAGGGTGACGGAGGCCTGGGTGTCCTTGTTGCTGTCGAAGGGCATGCGCGTGTGCAGGTCGATCGAGCCGGCGATGCCGCCCTCGATCATGTCCGCCGTCTGGTTCTTGCTCACCACCACCGAGCCGATCAATTCCGGCGATACCGTGGCGAAGTTCAGCCCTTGGCCGCCGCCGGCGGAGAACACCTCGCGGCCGTTGAACAGCGTGCTGGTGTAGGGCAGGCCCTGCAGGCTGATGTCCGAACCCTGGATCGAGAAGTGGTCCGGGTCGGCGGCGATGCCGAACGCGCTGACGGCCACGCCCGGCACGCGCTGCAAGGCCTCGGTTACCGACAGGTCGGGCAGCGAGCCGGCGTCCTGCGCCGAGATCGCATCGACCACGGTGTCGGCGTAGCGCTTGATGTCCTGCGCGCGATTCAAGCTGGACGAGAAGCCGTTGACGGTCATGCCGGTGAGCTGCTTCGCCTCCTTCTCGTTCGCCGTCGTGGAGGCATTCTTCTTTTTCGCCGCGGCCTTCGAATCCTTCGTGGTGGCCGGTGCGGTCTGCGCGGCCTGGTCGGTGTCCTGTGGCGCGGGCTGCGCGGCTTGTGCATGCGACGGCCCGGCCGCGAACAACGTCATCGCGATCGCAAAAGGCAGCAGGCGCAGCTGGCCGGCGTTGCGCGCATGCGGATGCATGGATGGCTTCTTCACTTCGGTATCTCCCCAGTGTCGAGTGAGTGCCCGGTCGACGCGACCCTTCTCCCCTGCGTCGCGGGCTCTTGCGCCATCGCACGCTAGTCAAATGTACAAGCGCTGTCAATAGAAAATACCAGCGCTGGTACTTTTGAGTGGGGCGGGCGGAATCCGGATGGTTGCGCGCCTTCCGCTTGGGGTAGCATGGGCGCTGCAAGCCATACGGGGGCCGGATCTGCACATGCCTGCGAGAATCGAAGACGTCGCTGCGCATGCCGGCGTGTCCACCAAGACGGTGTCCCGCGTGCTCAACGGCTATGCGAGCGTGCGCGCCAAGCTGCGCACGCGGATCGAAGCTTCGATCCGCGCGCTCAACTACGTGCCGAACGCGTCCGCACGCAGCCTGGCGGGGAACCGCTCGTACCTGGTCGCGCTGCTGTACGACAACCCGATGGCCGGCTCCAGCTACACCATGGAGGTGATCGTGGGCGTGCTGCAGGCGTGCAAGGGGACGCCGTACAACGCGGTGCTGCACCCCTTCGACGCGGCGGACGACCTGGCCGCGCGGATCGACGGCTTCGTGGCGACGCACCGGCCCGACGCGCTGGTGCTGGTGCCGCCGCATGCGAACAATGCCGAGTTGCTGCAGCGACTCGACGAGCTGGACATTCCGTACTCGACGATTTCCTCCCGGTTGCGCCAGTCGCGCATCGACGTCGGCTTCGACGAGCGCAGGGCGGCGGCCGAGATCGTCGAGCACCTGGTCTCGCTCGGGCATCGGCGGATCGGCCACATCGCCGGGCTGAAGGGGCACGGCGCGCGCACCTGGCGGCTCAGCGGCTATCGCGATGCGCTGCGCAAGGCCGGCATCGCGTACGACGAGTCGCTGGTGGTGGACGGGGATTTCGCTTTCGCGTCGGGCGTGGCCGGCGCCAGGACGCTGCTCGACAGGCGGCGCCCCCCCACGGCGATCTTCGCCGCAAACGACGACATGGCTTGCGGCGCGATGCGCGAGGCCTACGAACGCGGGCTGGCGATTCCCGGCGACCTGTCGGTATGCGGCTTCGACGGCACGCCGGTATCGCAGCTGGTGTCGCCCGGCCTGACCACGGTGCACCAGCCGTGCCGCGAGCTCGGTTGCCTGGCCGTCCAGAACGTATTGCAGTCGATCCGCGAGTCCGTCGTGCCCCAGCAGTCGCGCGTGCCTTACCGGGTGCATTTGCGCGCATCCACGGCCGCGCCCGGGAAACCGTAGTATTCGCCCTGTGCCGGCGCCGGGTTCGCCGAGAGCCTGGCGCGCGGACCCACGGGGTGGAGACGGTGATCGACGACAAGGCTGAAGCTGCGATGCGCGGGCTTCCCGTGCCGGCCGGTGCGCACGCGGGTGCGGCGCCGCACCTGCGCCGCGCCGGCTGGCCGTTCATCGTGATTTACGGCATGGCCTACACGGGCCTGTGGATGGCGCTGCTTCCGCCCATCCTGCTGGGTCTGGCGATGCGCGTGCGCGTGATCGCGCCGGCGCACGCGACCGGCAGCCTGTCGCTGGTGGTGGGCGTGGGCGCGCTGATGGCGCTGTTCGGCAACCCGTTCTTCGGTCGCCTGTCGGATCGCACGACTTCGCGTTTCGGCATGCGCCGGCCCTGGCTGGTCGTCGGCGCCCTGGGGGGAGCGGCGGGGCTGGCGATGATCGCGACGGCCGCGTCGGTTCCGCAGCTCCTGCTGGGCTGGTGCGTCACGCAGCTTGCCTGCAACGCGCAACTCGCCGCGCTGGCGGCGATCCTCGCCGACCAGATCCCGGCGTCGCAGCGCGGCACGGTGTCCGGCATCGTGAACATCAGCCTGCCGCTGGGCATGACGGGGGGCACCTTCCTGGTGGAGGCCCTCGCGGATTCCACGCTCGCGATGTTCCTGGTGCCGGCGGCGATTGCACTGGCTGCGGCGCTACTGCTGGCCTGGGTGCTGCCTGATCATCGATTGGCCGCGGCCCGGCGGCCACGCTACGGGTGGCGCGAGTTCCTGGGCAGCTTCTGGATCAATCCGCTGCGTTTCCCCGATTTCTCCTGGGCCTGGAGCAGCCGATTCCTGCTTTACGCCGGGGTCTCGCTGCTGATGACCTACCAGGAGTTCTACCTGATCGGCCAGCTGGGCTGCGCGCCCGCCGAGGTGCCGCGCCGGATCTTCCTGTCCACCCTGGTGCAGTCCTGCGCGGTGGCGGTCTCCAGTGTGCTGGGCGGCGGCTTGTCCGATGCCCTCGGGCGACGCAAGGTCTTCGTGTCCGGCGCCGCACTGCTCTATGCGCTGGCCCTGCTGGCGATCGCCTTCGCCGCCTCGTATCCCTGGTTCCTCGCGGCGATGGCGCTTGCCGGCGTCGCGCAGGGCGTGTACCTGGCGGCCGACCTCGCGCTGGTGACCGACGTGCTGCCGGAGCGCGAAACCCATGCGGCCAGGAACCTGGGCATCTTCAATATCGCCAGCGTGCTGCCGCAGTCGCTGATGCCGGCGATCGCCCCGGGCATCCTGTCCGCGAGCGGCGGGAGTTATGCGGTGCTGTTCGTCGTGGCGGCGATCCTGGTCGCGCTGGGCGCCTGGGCCATCCTGCCGGTGCGCGGGGTGCGCTGAGGATATTCCACGCCGTCTTCCGGCCGCCGTTCGCTCGAGGCCGTCGTCGATTCACTGCAGCAGGCGCAGCGTGCGACCGGCTTCGACCGGCGTCGCGTGGACGCGCTGCCGGTCGACAAGCTGCCGCGGATCATGCGGCAACGCGGCTACCGTGTTTCGCGCACGCCGCCCGCGCCGGTGGCCTGCTCCGCAATCTCCCGCAACGCGCGTTCGAACACTTCCGGCGGCTGTCCGCCCGAGATCAGATGCGTGCCGTTGACGATGGTGGCCGGCACGGAATGGATGCCGGCCTGCTGGAAGCGCCGTTCCTGCGCACGCACTTCGTCGGCGTACTCGCCGCTGTCCAGCACGCGGCGTGCTTCGCCGGCATCGAGGCCGGCATCTCCGGCGATGCGGACGAGCACGTCGTGGTCGGAAACGTTCTCGCCGTCGCTGAAGTAGGCGCGCAGCAGCGCCTGCTTCAGTGCCAGCGCACGTGCGCCGTCCTGCAAGCCGGCCCAGTGCAGCAGCCGGTGCGCGTCGAAGGTGTTCCAGACGCGGCTGCCGCGGTGCACGTTGTAGGCGAAGCCGAGCGCCGCGGCGCGCTCGCGGATCGCCGCGCGGTTGGCATCCATCCGCGCCTCGTCGATGCCGTACTTGCGCATGATGTGCTCGCCGGCGTCCTCGCCTTCAGCCGCCATCTGCGGATTCAGCTCGAACGGTTGCAGGTGGATGTCCGTGCGCACCGCGCCGTCGAGCTTCGCCAGCGCCTGTTGCAGGCTGGCGAGCCCGACCGCGCACCACGGGCAGGCGACGTCGGAGACGAAATCGATGCGGAGCGGGGCGTGGGAAGTCATGGGCGATCCAGGGGCGGGTTCGGATGCCCATGATGTGGAGGCGGAGGCGCGCATCTCAATCGCGCGGCGCGGGCGCCGGTCAGCCGGGTCCGAACGACCCGGTGCGCACCGCGCCCTCGCGGACGTAACGGTTGATCAGTACGCCGCTGGGCGCGGCCTTCGATGCGGGGCGGGGGAATCGACTACGGCCGGGGGTTGTGGATTGCCTTGGCGTGCGGGACCGACCGGATGTCGATTTCCCCCTGCGCCGTTCGTCGTTGGGACGGTTCGCCCACGGGTGCCTTTGCCCGGGCGCGATCCGGGTTCGGTCCGATGAGCGTCGGATCTTCATGGTGCCTGTGCGATCCATTCGGGAGACAGAGATGAAGCGAAATGTCGTCCGCCCAAAGATTTGCATGATGCTGGGCTTGTTCTTGACGGTAGCCGTTGTCGGAAGTTCGACAGCCAAGGGTGTGCAGCACGCCTATCCAAGCATGGCGCCGCTGTCGCAATACCTGATGGCGGACCGCAATGCGGAGATCGCGCTGGCGCGCAGCGCGGCGCCCAAGGCGATTTCCGGGGACGCCACGATCCTGGTGCTCGGGCCGCATGGCTACGTCACGGCGGTCGAGGGCAAGAACGGTTTCGTGTGCCTGGTCGACCGCTCTTGGACGGCGCAGTTCGATTTCCCGGAATTCTGGAATCCCAGGTTGCGCGGGCCGATGTGCCTCAACCCGCAGGCGGCACGCTCGATCCTGCCGATCACCTTCAAGCGGACCGAGCTGGCACTCGCCGGAAAATCCAGGGAACAGATCATGGACGGCATGAAGGCCGCCGTCGCCGCGAAGCAGTTGCCACCGCTGGAGCCCGGCGCGATGTGCTACATGATGTCGAAGCAGGGCTACCTGAATGACGACGCGGGGCACTGGATGCCGCACCTGATGTTTTACGTTTCGCGCGGAGCAGATTGGGGTGCCGACGTGCCGGGTTCGCCGGTCATGCGGAACCCGCAGTTCCACGACGGGGTGGTGGCGGTGCAGGTGCTGATGATCCCAGCCGCGAAGTGGTCCGATGGGACACCCGCGCCGGCGATGTAGGCGATCCCGGAAACCCGGGTCACGCCGCTGCGCGGTCCCGCCGGGGCCGCGCAGCGCCTGCGGCCAGCCTCAGTATTCGCCGTAGCGCCCCTGCACGGATTGCAGCAGCGCTTGCGAGTCGTAGCCGACGCCATCCTTGAACACGGTCTCGACGTGCTCGATGTCGTCGATGTGCTGCGAAGGATCGCCCTTCACCACGACCAGGTCGGCGTCCTTGCCCGCGGCGATCGAGCCGATGCGGTCCTGCAGGCCGAGGTAGAGCGCGCCGTTCCAGCTGGCGATGCGGATCGCCTGTGCGGGCGTGAAGCCTTCCTCCACCAGCAGTTCCACTTCGCGCAGGTCGCCGAAGCCGGGTACCACGCCGCCGTTGCCGGTAGGGTCGGGGCCGGCCAGCAGCAGGCCGCCTGCGGCGGCGAATGCGCGTTCCATCGCCATGCCGTGGCGGAACGTGAGGCCGCGTTTCTGCGCCTCACCCGGTGGCAAGGCGTCCGTGCGCTCACGCAACAGCAGGTAGTCGTGCTTGGCCTGCGGGCTCAGCGTGGCCATCGCCTGCGGCCACAGCGGCGCGTGGTGCGGCACCATCTGTTCGAACACCGGCAGGGTCGAAGTGACGGCGACGTGGTGCGCCACGAGGTCGTGGATCAGGCTCCTGGCGTCGCTGCCCTGCGGGTCCATCGCACGCAGCGTGGCGAGGCCGTCGGACTCGGTGCACTGGTCCGGCGCCTTGCCGGGGTCGTGCTCGGTGTTGACGAAGAAACCGTGCTCGAGGTCGTCGATGCCGATCGCGGCGGCTTCGCGGTAGGTGACCGCGCACAGGTGGCCGGTGACCTTCAGCCCCAGGCGGTGCGCCTCGTCCACCGCGGCCTGCAGTTCGGCGCGGGTGAGGTCCATGTAGGCCTTGAACGAGGTGACGCCCTGTTTCGCCCAGAACGCCACGGTTTCCTTCGCGTCCTCGGGGTCGCGGATGGGGTGCATCTGGATGAAGGGCGAGTTCGCGCCTTCCAGGTACGGCCCGGTGACGTCCATGTGCGGGCCGGGCAGTTTGCCTTGGTCGATGTCGTGCTTGAGGTTGAGGTCGGTGTACGGCTCGACGCTGCCGGTGGTACGCAAGGTGGTGACGCCCATGGCGAGGTACAGCCGCGGCGCCGAGTACGCCATCTCTGGCACGATCAGCGGCGGATCGCTGTGCAGCTTGCCGTCCTGCTCGCCAAGGTTCGGCCGCGCGATGTAGAACAGGTGGTCGTGCATGCCGACCAGGCCCGGGAACACGGTGCGGCCGGAAAGGTCGATACGCTTGGCGTCGGCGGGTATCGGCAGGCCGTCGGCGCCCACGGCCGCGATCTTGCCGTGCTCGATCAGGATCGTCTGGTTCGCGCGCGCGGGCGCGCCGCTGCCGTCGATCACGCGCACGTGCAACAGCGCGACCACGGGCGCATCCACCTTGACGAACGGCTGCACCGCCTTGCCGGGCGCTGCAGCCTGCGGCAACACGATGGGTGCGAGATCGCGGGTCGCGGCGCAGGCCGCGCCCGCACCGATCAACAAGGCTGCCGCAAGCGCTATCGCATGTCGCATGGCTCCCCTCCAATCAGCATGGCTGTTTGAACGTCCGGCCCCGGGCCCCGCCGATCACTGTAGCGCTGTGGAGGGAAGGGTGCCGGCTTGCCCGCTCCGGCACCGCATCACTGCAGGCTGGTGAGCTGGTAACCCACGTACAGCACGAGGAACAGCGCCAGCGCGACCAGCAATGCCGTCAGCACGCGTTCGACTGCGGAGCCGCGGTAGGAGGCTTCGGTTTCGCTCTGGATCAGCCGGCAATTGCGGTAGAAGCTGCGGGTGGCCAGCAGGATCAGCACGGCGCCGAGCAGGATCATGCCCAGACCCAGCCATTCCGAAGCGCGCATGTGCAGGCCGTTGCCGAGCACCGCGCCGCGTGTCGTGTAGACGAGGAACACGTCGAAGCGCTCGATCAGGAAACCGAAGCCCATCAGCGAGATCGCCGTGCGGATCCAGGCGAGGTAGGTGCGCTCGTTGGCGGAGAAGTCGCTGAAGTGGGGAATCATGGAGGCGGCTCGCGCGGAAGGCGGGGCCAGTCTAGCCCGCGTCTGCGGGGTGCCGTTTCCCGGGAGGCTTGAAGCATGCTGAGCGCTTCGCGCCCCGGCTTGACGCACGCCTCGCGATTACGCCACTTTTCCGCCACTGCACATGCGAGTGGCCGGCACCATGCGACGCGAGATCGCCATCGTGGTTTTCCCGGGATTCCAGCTGCTGGACGCGGCCGGCCCGATCGCGGTGTTCGAGATGGCCGAGCGTTTCCGGCCGGACAGCTACGCGATCAGGGTGCTCGCCCCTGGCGGCGGCAGCGTGCGCAGTTCCGCGGGCGTATGCCTGGCGGCCGCGCCGCTGGGGCAGGAGCGCTTCGACACGGTGATCGTCTCGGGCGGCAACCTGGCGCAGGTCGAGGAGAGCCAGCGCGACATCATGGCCTGGCTGGGCGTCGACGCGTGGCGGCGCACGGCGGGCGTCTGCTCCGGCGCGTTCTTCCTCGCAGAGGCCGGCTTGCTCGACGGCCGGCGCGCCACCACGCACTGGGACGCGGCCGAACGCTTCCGGTTGCGCTACCCGAAAGTGCGCCTGGATGCCGACCGGATGTTCGTGCGGGACGGCGAGCTGTGGACCTCGGCGGGCATCTCCGCGGGGATCGACCTGGCGCTGGCGCTGGTCGAGGACGACCTCGGCCCCGCCATCGCGCGACGCGCGGCGCAGCAGTTGGTGGTGCACCAGCGACGGCATGGTGGGCAGTCGCAGTATTCCGCCCTGGTGGAACGCGGTGGCCGCACCGGGCGCTTCGGCGAGCTGATCGGCTGGATGCGCGCGCGCCTCGCCGAGCCGATGACGGTGGAGCGGCTGGCCGAGCGCGCCGCGATGAGCCCGCGCAATTTCGCCCGCGCCTTCGCGGCGGAGATCGGCGCGACGCCGGCCAAGGTCGTGGAGGGTCTGCGCCTGGAGTCCGCGCGCATCGCGGTGGAGACCAGCCATCTCGGCCTGGACCACATCGCCGCGGCGACGGGTTTCGGCGACGCCAGCCGCATGCGCCGCGCCTTCGTCCGCGCGTTCGGCATGTCGCCGCAGTCGCTGCGCCGTGGCGCGGGTGCCTGAGCGCGGGGCTTGTCGCCGATCGATGCCGCAATGCGCCGTGCATGCAGGTGCGTTGGCCGTTTTTGTCCGGATATTGTCCTTGCAGGCGAGCGGCGATCCGCCGATAAAAGGGCGCCCGGAGCAAGCCGGCCGGCTTGCCGGGAAAATTCCCCAACCTTGCACGTGAGGATGCGCATGCGCCTGATCCGCTACGTTTCGGCATGGCTGCTGTTGTGCGCGGGTGTCGCGCAGGCTTCGACCCCGGCGACCGTTCCCGCGGCACCCGCCACGCGGCTCGACCACATCCTGCTGTGGGGGCGCGGCATCGACCAGGCCACCGCGGTCATGGCGGTCAAGCTGGGCTTCCAGGTGCGGCCCGGGCGCGACCCCGGCGGCGTGGCCAATCGCTACATCCGCTTCGCCGACAGCAGCTTCATCGAACTGCTCGGCATCACCCGGCCCGATCCCGCGTTCGACCCCGGCATGCAGGAAGACCAGCAGGCGCTGAAGGGCGGCCCGGGTTCGCGCACCTTCGGTTTCCGCACCGCGTCGCTGGATGCGATCCACCAGTCGCTGCAGGCACTGCACTACGCGGTCACGCCGTTCTTCTCCGGCCCCGACAGTGCGAAGCCGGGCTGGCGGCTGTTCGCGTTCGACCATGCGCCGCTGTCGAGCAACACCTTCTTCATCGACTACGCGGCCGGCTACGCGCCCGATCAGTTCGATCCCGCCAACGCCGCCGACTACCGCGTGACGCGCGAGCATCCCAACGGCGCGCGCGAACTGTCGTCGATCTGGCTGGTGTCGGCCGATGCCGATGCCGACCGCCGCCAGCTCGAGAAAATGGGCTACGGCCATGCGGTGCCGGTCAAGCTGCCCGCACTCGGCGCGAAGGGCTATTGCGTGCCGGTCGGCCCGACCGCGCTGCTGGCGCTCCAGCCCGACGGCGCGGGCCTCGCCGCGCAGACCATGGCGAACGGCGGCGCGCGCATCCTGGGCGTGAGCTTCGGCGTGAGCGACCTCGGGCGTGCGCGGCGCTGGGTGGAGCGCGGCTACGAGCGCCAGCTGACGACCTACCGCGGCCTGTCCGGCGAGTCCTTCCTCGCGCCGACACGGGACGACCTCGGCCTGTCCATCGAATTCCATGCGATGCAGCCGGGCGAACCGGCTTGCGCAGGGGCGTGATGTCGAGGCGGCGCTGAGCGGGTTCGTCGCGGCGAATCGCGCGGGTGGCCATGCCTTTTGCCAGTGGCGAACCGCCCGTGGCCGTGCCGCAATATCGGCCCGGTCCCGGACGAGAGCGAACCCATGAGCAAGCGCCACGACGCGATGCACCCCGGCCGCCGCCGCTTCCTGCAATCCACGGCGCTGGGCGCGGCGGCGCTGCCGGTGGCGATGCTGGGCGCCGGGGCGAAGGCCGCAGAAGTCGGCGGCATCAAGCTGCCGGCGGCTATCCTCGCGCTGCAGCCGGTGAAGTCGCAGGTCGTGCCGATCACCGACGATGAGCGCCGCGCGCGCCTCGCGAAGGCGCAGGAGCTGATGGGCCGGCACGGCATGGACGCCATCTACCTCGATGGCGGCACCACGCTGGACTACTACACCGGCATGCGCTGGTGGACCAGCGAGCGCCTGATGGGCATGCTGCTGCCGCGCTCGGGCGACCCGGTGTACATCACGCCCGCGTTCGAACGCAGCCGCGCGCTGGAGCAGATCCGCTTCGGCCACGACGTGCGCACCTGGCAGGAGAACGAGAGCCCGTACGCGCTGATCGCGCAGCTGATGCGCGAGCACGGCGCCAGCACCGGCACGCTGGGCATCGAGGAGAAGGTGCCGTTCTTCCGCTCCACCGGCATCGCCGCGGCGATGCCGCAGGCGAAGCTGGCGCCGGCGACGCCGGTCACCGCGGGCTGCCGCGCGATCAAGAGTCCCGCGGAACTCGCGCTGATGCAGGTGGCGAACAACGCCACGCTGGCCTTGTACAAGGCGATCTGGCAGAGCCTGGAACCCGGCATGACCCAGCAGCACATCGCGGCGTGGGTGGACGCCGGCTACGCGCGCATGGGCCTGCGTGGCGAGGCCAGCATCAACGTCGGCACCTACACCGCGCTGCCGCACGGCTCGCGCGAGCCGCAGGTGATCCGCGACGCCACGCCGGTGATGCTGGACGACGGCTGCTACGTGGAGGGCTACCAGAGCGACATCACCCGCACCTTCACGCTGGGCAAGGCCAGCGACCAGATGAAGCGGGTGTTCGACGTCGTGGCGAAGGCGCAACGCGCCGCGCTCGCGGCCGCGCATCCGGGCGCGGCGATGGAGTCGGTGGACGCCGCCGCGCGCAAGGTCATCGTCGATGCCGGCTACGGCCCCGGCTACACGTATTTCTCGCACCGCCTCGGCCACGGCATCGGCATGGACATGCACGAGTGGTATTACCTCGTCGAGGGCAACCCGCGGAAGATCGAGGCCGGCATGTGCTTCAGCGACGAACCCGGCATCTACATCCCCGGCGAGTTCGGCGTGCGGCTGGAGGACGACATGCACGTCGGCGCCGACGGCGCGCGCTGGTTCACGCCGCAGAGCCCGTCGATCGAGCGGCCGTTCGGCTAGGTTTCCGGACCGGGCCGACGTTTCGATCGCGCGCCACGCCGGGTTTGCCCCGTTCAAACCGGAGGCCGTGCCACGATGACCCCTCCATGGCGGACGGCCCGAGAACGGGGAGCATCGACAGTGGCGAACAAGAGGAAGGGTGGACTGCGGCGATGGCTGCCAGGATGCGTCGCATTGCTGGCGACGTGCGCGGTGTCGGCGGCGGCCTTGCATGCAGCCACCGCGGCGCGGTTCGAGCTGGGTTCGCGCGTGGTGGCCACGGCCGAGCCGCCGGTGTCGCGGCCGGCGGCCAAGCCCTGCACGGTGACGTTGTTCTCCCATGAAGCGTTCGACGACCAGGGCGATGGCTCGTCGATGGCCGCGCGCCCGCATCGCTTCGAGTTCGCGCCGCCCAAGGGTTGCGCGGATGGCTGGAGCAAGGTGGTGCTGGAGGCGGATTTCTCGGTGCCGGCCGGGCGCCAGTTCGACCGCACCGTGGCGCTGTGGCTGGGCGGCGTGAACCTGTATTTCGGCACCACCATCGAGCCCGAGCCGGGCGTGGCCCAGCACTGGCACGTCGAGCGCGACCTCAGCGACTACGCCGCGCTGTTCCGGCAGGCGCAGCCGGGGCAGCTGATCCTCAACAACTGGATAAGCCCGGCGACCAACCAGCCGATCTACGTGGACGCACGCCTGCTGTTCTATCCGGCGAGCGACGGACAGCCGGCCATGGCGTCCGCGGATCGTGTCTATCCGATGAGCGGCGATCCGCGCGGTCAGCAGGCCGCGCTCGACAATCCGCAGCAGAGCCTGTCGCGCGAAATCACTTTCCCGCGCAACGTGGAGCGCGCGTATCTCGATGTGATCGCGCAAAGCCAGGGGTTCGACGAGCGCTGGTACATCTGCGTGGACAACGCTTATCTGGAGAAGACGCGCGACTACTCGCTGGAGTCGTTCGAAGCCTGCGATGGCGGCAGCTTCCGCGGCGTGGAAGTGCTGGTGGACGGCCAGCCGGCCGGGTTGGCGCCGGTGTATCCGTGGATCTTCACCGGCGGCATCGAGCCGCGCCTGTGGTTGCCCACACCGGCCTTCCAGACGGCCAACTTCATTCCGACGCGGGTGGACCTGACGCCGTTCGCCGGCCTGTTCGACGACGGCAAGCCGCATGCGGTGGCGGTGCGCGTGCCGGGCGCACACCACTTCTTCAACGTGGCGGCGAACCTGCTGGTCTATCTCGATCCGCACGCCAGCAAGTTGAGCGGCGAGGTGACACAGGACACGCTGGCCGCGCAGCAACCCGCCGGGCTGGTGGTGCACGACACCCTGCATGCCGATGCCGCGGGCCGCATTGTGGGAACGATAGACACCGACCAGTCGCAATCCGGCGTGATCGTCGGGCGCCTGCACACGCTGCACGGGGACCTGACCACCACCGTGCAGTACACCAGCGGCTTCCACAATCACATGAATTTTGCGCGGCCGGGCGACAAGCGCTACGACGAAACCGTCGACCAGGTGGGTACGATGAAGGTGGCCATGGAGCGCCAACTGGATGGCAAGCATCTGGACGGCTATACGGTAGAACAGCGCGACCCGCTGTATCTCTCCGTGCAGAAGACCATGATCACCACCGGGCAGGACTTCACGGCCTTCGTGGCGATGAAGCTGGGCCATCGCATTGAGACGCATCGTACGAATGCGCAGGGCGCGAGCTACCACGCCGTACTGGACGAGAACCTCGCCACCCACGACCACGCCCCGGGCAAGGCCATCCCCGATCCGCTCGACCACACCGACTTCGCGTACGACGAAGCGGGCGAAGAGCTGGTGTCGTTCACCGACTCGCTGGGCAGCTGCTACCGCGCCGCCATCCAGTCGCGCGACGGGCGCCTGACGTCTGCCACCGAAGGCGTGGGTTGCCCCGGCAACAGCAATCGACTGGACAGCCGCTCGCGTCCCGACCACCCGTGGTTGGCGCCGCTGGACAGACGGTAACGATCCCGGTTGCGACAGCGCCCGTGGCAGAGGCGCTAGAAGAACGTCGGTATCACTTCCAGCACGCGCAGTTCGTCGTCGACGCGCAGCACCTGCCGCCACTTGTCGAACGTCAGGCAGGGGTGGGAGGCGCCGAACGAAACGATGTCGCCGACGCGCAGGTCGGCGTCGGCGGGGATAGCCAGCATGGTGTGCTGGTCCATCACCTTGCGGGTCGTGCAGTGCCGAAGCGGATGCGCCGGTTCGCCGGGGCGGTGCCGTTGCAGCGGGATCGGCAGGTCGGGATCGCAGGAAATGTCGCGCTTGCCCATCGCGACGACCGCCAGGCCGGGCTCGGGCAGCGATTGCACGTGGGCGAACACGGCCAGCGCGGGTTGCAGCTCGCCTTCGAGTTCCGGGTCGCGCGCCTTCACTTCGGCCATCGCGTCGCGATACGAGCGATGGTCGTGGACGACATAGCAGCCGGGACGCAGGACCGGCGTGCAGTGCTCGCGCAGGTCCGCCTGGTCGAACGCCTCGGCGATCAGGTCGAACCATTGCGAACCCGCCGCCGTCACGATCGGCTTGCGATCGGCAAACGTTCCCGCATCCATCAGTCCGCGCAGGGTGGCGACGAGTCGCCGGGCGTAGGCGCGGACATCGTCGGCCGCATGTTCGCCGCCGATCAATCCCTCGTAGCCTTCGATGCCGCAGAGCGCGAGTGCCGGCGCGGCCGCGATGGCATCGACCAGTGTTGCGAGCGCGGCTTCGTCGCGCACCCCGCAACGGCCGCCGGGCACGCCGAGTTCGACCAGCACGTTCAAGGTCAGGCCGCGCTCCCCGAAAAACCGGTCCAGCGCCGCGACGTTGGCCGCGCTGTCGACCACGCAGCAGTAGTCCGCGCCGCGCCCGATCAGGCCGGCGACGATCGCCATGTTCGGTGCGCCGACGAGCTGGTTCGCCATCAGCAGGCGCGTGGCGCCGTGTTCGAAGGCCACGGCGCACTGCACGGCGGTGGCCAGCGTGATGCCCCAGGCGCCGGCATCGAGCTGGCGGCGGAACAGCGCCGGCGTCATCGTGGTCTTGCCGTGCGGCGCGAACTGCGCGCCGTGGTCGTCGGCGTAGCGCTGCATCCAGGCGATGTTGTTGGCCAGCGCCGAATCGAGGATCACCGCGGCCGGCAGGCTCACATCCTCGAGCAGCGACGGGCCGGTGACGGGACTGCCTTTTTCGGGTTGTCGTGCCTGGGAAGTCATGGGCTGCGAGTTGGTCGGAGGGCGGACCATGGTAACCATCTCCGCCGGGTCCGGCGTCGCGCCGAGGGTTGTCGACCGCTTCCCGGGTCGAAGGCTCGCGGCATGAGCCCCTCGGTTGCGATGACTCGCGCCGCCAGGGATGGGGAGTCAGCCCGTCACGCGCCCTGTGCCCGCGCCCACTGCACGATGCCCGCGGCCTGCATCGCGCCGGCCTGCCGCGCCACTTCGCGGCCACCCTTGAACAGCGCGAGGGTGGGGATGCTGCGGATCGCGTAGCGGGCGCCCAGCGCCTGCTCGGCGTCGGTGTCGACCTTGAGCAGGCGCACGTGCGGTTCGAGTTGCGCGGCGGCCTGCGCGTAGTGCGGGGCCATCATCTGGCACGGGCCGCACCAGGTCGCCCAGAAGTCCACCAGCACCGGGATGTCGTTGCGCGCGAGGTGTTTCTGGAAGGCAGCCTCGTCGACGGCCAGCGGATGGCCGGTGAACAGCGGCTGGTGGCATTGGCCGCAGACGGGCGCCGCGACCAGGCGTTCGGCCGGTACGCGGTTCACGGCTTGGCAGTGCGGGCAGACGAGATGCAGCGGGTCGCTCATGGCTTGAGCCTCGCGGGTTCGACGTTGCCCGGGATATGGGGCTGGTGAAGTCCCGATCAATGTGGCGGCACGGCGTCGGCGGACCCGGGCGAGGCCTTGCGGCGCACCGGGCGCGCTGTCGGCGGGCGTTATACTCGCCGGGTTTTGTCCCGCTCTCTCATCCCACAGCAGCCACGCCGATGCGACGATTCCGTCTGACCGAACCGCTGGTGATGCTGGCGACCGTGCTGCAGTGGCTGGTGCTGTCGATCTGCACCGGCGCGGTGGTCGGCGTGGGTTGCACGCTGTTCCTGCGCGCGCTGTACGCCAGCGAGGGCCATGCCTACGCGGCACCGTGGTGGTGGCTGGCGCTGGCCTTGCCGCTGGGCGGCCTCGCCAACGGTCTGCTGCTGCATTACGGCTATCGCTTGCGGCGCAGCACGTTCAACGACAACGCGATCGTGGCGGTCAACGAGCAGCACGGCAAGCTGCCGTTCCGCACGATGTGGATCAAGCCCGTGGCCGCGATCATCACCCTGGCCTGCGGCGGCTCGGCGGGCAAGGAAGGGCCGTGCTCGCACATCGGCGCCAGCCTCGCGGCAGTGGTGGGACGCGTGCTGCACCTCAATCCGGAGATGCGCAAGCGCCTGCTGGCCTGCGGCGTCAGCGCGGGTTTTTCCAGCGTGTTCGGCACGCCGATCGCGGGCGCGATCTACGGCGTGGAGATGCTCGCGATCGGGCGCATCCGCCACGACTTCCTGTTTCCCGGCATCGTCGCCGGCGTCACCGCGTTCGAGGTCTCGCGGGCGCTGGGCGTGCCTTACCCGCATTACGTCATCGACTTCACCGGGCAGTTCACCGAAGTGCTGTTCCTGAAGACCGTGCTGATCGGCGTGCTGTGCGGCGGCGTGGCCTGGCTGTTCGTGGAGCTGCTGCGGCAGGCGAAGAAACTGTTCGGCGGGCTGAAGCAGCGTTATGCGCTGTGGCCGCCGCTGGTGCCGATGCTGGGCGGCATCGTGCTGGCGCTGCTGGTGATCGTGGTGCCGATCGATTACCTGGGCCTCAGCCTGCCGCTGATGGAGCGCGCGCTGCACGGCGAGACCATGCCGTACCTCGGCTTCCTGTGGAAGGCGCTGCTGGTGGCGATCACGCTGGGTTCGGGTTTTTACGGTGGCATCGTCACGCCGCAGTTCGTGCTCGGCGCGGTGGCCGGCGGCGCCTTCGCGCATCTGTTCGGCCTGCCGCCCGCGCTGGGCGCGGCGGTGGGGCTGGTGGCAGTGGTGGCCTCGGCCTCCAACGCGCCGATCGCCGCGATCCTGATGGGCGTGGAGCTGTACGGCGCCGACGCCACGCTGTACGTGGCCGGCGCCTGCGTGGCGGCCTACCTCATCATCGGCCACCGCAGCGTGTATCCCGAGCAGCAGATCGCCTTCAGCAAGTCCGCGTGGATCTTCGCCCGCGCCGACCTGCCGGTGGGACAGGAGAAGGTGCGCTTGTCCTACGGCCTGCTGCGCTGGTGGCGGATGCGACGGCGCAAGGGAAAGCGGTTGCGCTGAGCTGGCAGTCCCAAGCGGTGTGGAGCGTGCGCCCGTCCCGCCGGTGCCGCCGCTCGTCCCGCGTGGCGCAACGCTGGTCACGCCGCGCTGTGCGATGGCCGCCGGCGAGGTCATCATGACGGTTTCGCGGCGGGAGCGGCGCATGAAGATCGTGGCGGGTGCGTTTTTCGCTTGTCTGCTGGCCGTTGCCGGCATCGCGCGGCCGGCCATGGCGGAGTCGGCCCGGCAGTCGTTCGACCTGCGCGTCCTCGATGCGCCGCATGCGGTGCGCACCGATGCCGGCATGCAGGTATTCCAGGAGCTGCACCTGACCAATTCCACCGATGCGCCGCTGGCCGTGGCGCGCGTCGAGGTGGTGGATGCGGCGGACGGGCAGGTACTGGCGGCGTTCGCGGGCGAAGACCTGCAGCGACGCCTGGCGCTGATCGGTGCGCCGCTCGCCGCACGCGACACGACCGTGCCGCCCGGTCGCCATGGCGTGGTCTACATCGAATGGCCCGTGCATGACCGTTGCCCGGCGGCGATCGAACACGTGGTGACGTACGCCGCACCGGGCGGCGCCGGGCAGGGCTCCGTGCGCGGTGCCCGCGCGACGGTGGCGTATGCGACCGGCACTCCGCTCGGCCCGCCGTTGCGTGGCGGTCCGTGGATCGCCGTGCATGCAGCCGCGTGGCGCAACGGCCATCGCCGCGTGTTCAACACGGTCGATGGCATGGCGCGCATTCCGGGACGCTTCGCCGTCGACTTCATCCGGGTCGACGCCACGGGGCGTATGACACGCGGGAATCCGGACGTGCCGGGCGACTGGCTCGGCTACGGTGCCGCGGTGCTGGCCGTTGCCGACGCCAGCGTGGCTGCCGTGCGCGATGCGATGGCCGAATCCGTCAGCGTGTCCGGCAACCCGAAACACGCGCTGGCCGAGGACGCGGGCAACTACGTGGCGCTGCGCCTCGACGACGGCCGCTACGCGTTCTACGAGCACCTGCGGCCCGGCAGCGTCGCGGTCAGGGTCGGCCAGCGCGTGCATCGAGGCGAGGTGCTCGGGCAGTTGGGTTTCACCGGCGCGTCGGTCGGCCCGCACCTGCATTTCCACGTGTCCGATGGGCCTTCCACGATAGCCTCGGAGGGACGCCCGTTCGTGCTCGACGCGTTTGACCTGCTGGGTGCCTACGCGGATCCGGGGATGTTCGGCAAGGCGGTCTGGACGCCGCGGAACGAGGCGGAGGCCCGGCGACGGCAGGCGGAATGGCCCGCGGAGAACGCCGTCGTCCGTTTCGCCGATTGAGTGGCGTTTAGAGGGGAGGTGCCTAGGCCAGCGACCACGCCACGTCCTGGCCCGCCCGGAACGGCACGCAGACGCTGTCGCCGAAGGGCAGGGTGGCGGGCACGGTCCAGGGCTTGCGTTCCAGCACGATCCGGTCGCGGTTGCGCGGCAGGCCGTAGAAGTCCGGGCCGTGGAAGCTGGCGAAGGCTTCCAGTTGGTCCAGCTTGCCGGCTAGTTCGAAGGCTTCGGCGTACAGCTCGATGGCGGCATGCGCGGTGTAGATGCCCGCACAGCCGCAGGCGGCTTCCTTGGCGTGCTGCGCGTGCGGCGCGCTGTCGGTGCCCAGGAAGAAGTGCGGATCGCCGCTGGTGGCCGCTTCCAGCAAGGCCTGGCGATGCGTCTCGCGCTTCAGCACCGGCAGGCAGTAATGGTGCGGGCGGATGCCGCCCTCGAAGATCGCGTTGCGGTTGAGCAGCAGGTGGTGCGCGGTGATGGTGGCGCCGACGTGGCTCGGCGCTTCGCGGATGAACTCTGCCGCGGCGCGCGTGGTGATGTGCTCCAGCACCATGCGCAGCTGCGGGAAACGCGCGCGCAGCGGGATCAGCTGGCGCTCGATGAAGGCATGCTCGCGGTCGAAGATGTCCACCGCCGGATCGGTGACCTCGCCGTGCATCAGGAGCGGCAGGCCGTGCCGTTCCATCGCTTCCAGCACCGGATATACGTGTGCCAGGTCGCGCACGCCGGCCTGCGAGTTGGTGGTGGCGCCGGCGGGGTAGTACTTCACGGCGCGCACGAAGCCGCTGGCCTTCGCGCGCGCGACCTCGTCCGGCGCGGTGGCCTCGGTGAGGTACAGCGTCATCAGCGGCTGGAAGCGCGTGTCCGCCGGCAGTTGGCCGAGGATGCGCGCGCGGTAGGCCTCGGCCTGCGCCACCGTGGTCACCGGCGGCTTGAGGTTCGGCATCACGATGGCACGCGCGAACTGCCGCGCGGTGTCGGCCACCACCGCGCGCAGCGCCGCGCCGTCACGCAAGTGCAGGTGCCAGTCATCGGGGCGGGTGATTTCGAGGCGTGCGGGCGACATGCGGTGCGGCTCCGTGGGGCGGATCGAGGCGGCGGGCGCGGGGCGTGGATGCCGCCGGAACGGGGCCGTCATGGTATCGGATCGATGGGGCACGCTGGCGCCGCGTCGCCGGACGGACCATGACCATTGACCCATGAATGCGATCGGGCGGGGCGCTAGATTCGAAAATTCTTGCGCCAAGCCATTCGGGGTAAATCGTGATCAAGCGTTGCATGTGGGTGTTGTGCCTGGGTTTCAGCAGCATGGCCATGGCCCAGGAGCCGGTGGACCTGGAGATGGTCAATCGCATCCGCCAGGAGGCCTTCCACCATTCGCAGGTGATGGACATTCTCGGCCACCTCACCGAGGACATCGGCCCGCGTCTCACCAATTCGCCGCAGATGGCCCAGGCCAATGCCTGGACCCAGGAGAAGTTCAAGGGCTGGGGCCTGGCCAACGTGCACGACGAGGCCTTCGACGACTTCGGCCGCGGCTGGGAGTTCAGCGAGTCCAGCGTGGAGATGCTGGCGCCCCGCACTGCGCCGCTGTACGCGCTGCCGAAAGCGTGGACGCCCGGCACGAATGGCCCGGTCGAGGGCGAGGTGATGCGCGTCAGCATCAAGACCCGCAAGGACCTGGACCAGTACAAGGGCAAGCTCAAGGGCAAGATCCTGTTGCTGGACGACGCGCGTGCGTACAAGCCCGGCACCGAGGCGAACTGGCAGCGCTACGACGCGGCCGGCCTCGCCGAGCTGCAGGACTTCGCCCTGCCCAAGGACGCGAAGCGCGACCGCGCCACCTTCCTCAAGCGCTACACCGAGCGGCAGGAGCTGGCCCGCGCGATCAACGAGTTCTTCGTCGCCGAGGGCGCGCTGGCCACCATCGGCATCAGCGGCTGGGACAACGGCGTCATCCGCGTGGGCGGCGGCGGCTCGCGTCGGGCCGGCGAATCCGCGGGCGTGCCGGAGCTGGCCATGGTCGCCGAGCACTACAACCCGCTGATGCGTGCGCTGGAACGCAAGGAGACGGTGAAGCTGCGCGTGAACGTCAAGGCGCGCTTCACCGACGAGGCCAACCAGCCCGGCTACAACACCGTCGCCGAGATCCCCGGCAGCGGCAAGGCGAACGAGGTGGTGATGCTGGGCGCGCACATGGATTCCTGGCACACCGGCACCGGCGCCTCGGACAACGGCGCCGGCGTGGCGGTGATGATGGAGGCGATGCGCATCCTCAAGGCCGTGGGCGCGAAGCCGAAGCGCACCATCCGCGTGGCGCTGTGGAGCGGCGAGGAGCAGGGCCTGATCGGCTCGCGCGCCTACGTGGCGAAGCACTTCGCGGCCTACCCGGAGCCCACTGATCCTGCGCAGAAGGCGCTGCCCGCGTCGCTGCGCGAGCCCACCGGCGCGCTGCAGAAGAAGGCGGATTACGAGCGCTTCGCGGCCTACTTCAACATGGACAACGGCTCGGGCCGCTTCCGCGGCATCTACGCGCAGGAGAACACCGCGGCGATGCCGATCTTCAAGGCGTGGCTGGAGCCGTTCCACGACGTCGGCGCCACCACCGTGACCAGCCGCAACACCGGCAGCACCGACCATGTGTCGTTCGACGCCGTGGGCTTGCCGGGCTTCCAGTTCATCCAGGACCGGCTGGACTACTCCACCCAGGTCCACCACAGCAACCTGGACACCTACGACCATTCCTCGCCGGAAGACCTGAAGCAGGCCGCCGCCATCGTCGCCTCCTTCGTCTGGCACGCCGCGCAGCGCGAGGAAAAACTGCCGCGCAAGCCGCTGGCGCAGGACTGATCGTGTTTTTCCCTCCGGAAAGCCTGATTGGCGCTGACTCTCGGTAACCGACCACCGTTCGCCCTGAGCGTAGGCCCGAAGGGCCGAAGTCGAAGGGCTGTCGCGGCGGCGCTTCGACTTCGCTCGCTATCGCGAGCTACGCTCAGCGCGAACGGAGCCCTTTACTGAGACTCGGCGCCGAGTCGGGTACGGAGGAGACGCCGGCGCTTGAGGCTCGTCCCCCACCGTGGGACGATCCTGCCGATGAGCGACCAGCCCGCCCCGGCAACGCACCTGCGCGACCTTGCCCGGCTGCGCCGCGTGCGCGACCGCATCGATCGCGAATACGCGCAGCCGCTGAATGTCGAGGCGCTGGCGCACGGCATAGGCATGTCGGCCGGTCATCTCAGCCGCCAGTTCAAGCTCGCCTTCGGCGAATCGCCTTACAGTTATTTGATGACGCGGCGCATCGAGCGCGCGATGGCCTTGCTGCGCCGTGGCGACCTCGGCGTCACCGAGGTCTGCTACACGGTGGGCTGTGCCTCGCTGGGCACCTTCAGCACCCGCTTCACCGAACTGGTCGGCATGTCGCCCGGTGCGTATCGACGCGAGGCGGCGCAGGCCACGGCGGGCCTGCCGTCCTGCGTGGCGCGGCAGGTGACGCGACCGGTCAGGACGCAACCGATCAGGAATGGATGAAGCGCCAGCCGCCGAGCCTGACCTAGCATGACGGCTCCTCCCGCACCGAGCCGTACCGCCATGGACATCAGCATCCACGCCAGCTTCCTCCCGCACGCCGACCCGGACGCCTCGCTGGCGTTCTACCGAGACACGCTCGGCTTCGAGGTGCGCAACGACGTCGGCTACCACGGCATGCGCTGGATCACTGTCGGTCCCGCCGATCAGCCCGGCACCGCCATCGTGCTGTTCCCGCCGAACGCCAGCCCCGGCGTCACCGACGAGGAGAAACGCACCATCGCCGAGATGATGGCCAAGGGCACCTACGCGATCATGCTGTTGGCCACCCCGGACCTCGATGCTGCGTTCGAAAAGATCCAGGCCAGCGGCGCCGAGATCGTCGAGGAACCCACCATGCAGCCCTACGGTGTGCGCGACTGCGCCGTACGCGATCCCGCGGGCAACCTGCTGCGTGTGCAGGAGCGGCGTTGAGCCTTTCGATATCGATCACGACGAGGAAATCCGATGAGTCCGGCAGCAAAGAAGACCCCAGGCAAGACCGCGGTGGCGTCCGGCAAGAAGGCCGGCTTCAGCGCCGAGGAGCAGGCGGCGATGAAGGCCTATGCCAAGGAGCTGAAGGCGCAGGCGCGCGCGGACAGGACCAGGGAAGATGGCGAGCGCGAGGTGCTGGCGGCGATCGCGGCGATGCCGGAGGCCGACCGCGTCATGGCCGGCCGTGTGCATGCCCTCGTCAAGACGCATGCCCCGGCGCTGGTGCCGAGGACCTGGTACGGCATGCCGGCGTATGCGCAGGACGACAAGGTCGTCTGCTTCTTCAAGGACGCGCTGAAGTTCAAGGACCGCTACGCCACCTTCGGCTTCACGGACAAGGCCAGGCTAGACGATGGTGCCATGTGGCCAACGTCATACGCGCTCAAGACCATGAACGCCGAGGTGGAGAAACGCATCGCCGCGCTGCTGAAGAAGGCAGTGGGCTGAGACATGCCCTCTCCCCCCTGGCACCGCTTGGGGAGTGGGCTGGGTGAGGGCGTCGTTAGCTTTCCAACCGAAACGAAGCTGCTCCATCGCGTGCCCGTGCCGACGAGGCGCCACGCACGATCCGCTTCTATGATGGCGCCTTGTCTCTTGTCGAGGTGCCCGTCATGCAGATGGCTCTTTCGCGTTCGTGCCATGTCCTGTTAGGACTGCTGCTCGTGCTTCCCGCTTCGTGGGTCGCAGCTTCCGATTCGGCGCCGACGGTGCGGATCGCCACCGGCACGCTCTCCGGTATCCACGACGCGAAGGCTGGCCTGGACGAGTTCAAGGGCATTCCCTATGCCGCGCCGCCGGTCGGCGCGCTGCGCTGGAAGCCGCCGCAGCCGGTGGCGTCGTGGGACGGCGCGCGCAGGGCCGATCATTTCGCCGCTCGCTGCATGCAGCGCCCGCTGTACGGCGACATGGTGTTCCGCTCCGCCGGCATGAGCGAGGACTGCCTTTACCTCAACGTGTGGACGCCGGCACAGCGCAAGGCCGGCAAGTTGCCGGTGCTGGTGTATTTCTACGGCGGCAGCCTGCTGGCCGGCGACGGCTCGGAGCCGCGCTACGACGGCGCCAGCCTGGCGCAGCGCGGCATCGTCACCGTCACGGTGAACTACCGGCTGGACGTGTTTGGCCTGCTGGCCTTGCCCGCGCTGGCCGCCGAGTCGCCGCGGCATGCCGCAGGCAACTACAGCCTGCTCGACATGACCGCCGCGCTGCGCTGGGTGCGCAACAACATCGCCGCGTTCGGCGGTGATCCGGCCCAAGTCACCGTCGGCGGCGAGTCGGCGGGATCGATGGCGGTGTCAGCGCTGATGGCCTCGCCGCTGTCGAAGGACCTGATGCAGCGCGCGATCGGCGAAAGCGGCGCGGTGCTGGGCAACCTGAAGCCCGAACCGCTGGCGCTGGCCGAACAAAGGGGTGAGAACTTCATGCGCAAGCTTGGTGCCCGTTCGCTGGCTGAATTGCGCGCGATGCCCGCGGCCGACTTGCTCAAGGCGCTGGGGACATCGGACAGCGACAGCTTCAATCCGACCGTCGACGGCTATTTCCTGCCGCGCTCGCCGGAGGCGATCTATGCCGCCGGCGCGCAGGCGCACATCCCCTTGCTGGTCGGCTCCAATTCGCAGGAGGGCTACTGGAAGAGCCTGCTCGACGACCAGGCGCCCACGCCGGCGAACTACCGCGCCGTGCTGCAGCGGCAGTTCGGCGCGCAGGCGAATGAGGCACTGAAGCTCTATCCGGGCAACAGCGAGGCGGAAGTGAAAGCCTCCGGCACGGCGTTGTCGGGCGACCAGTTCATCGCTTTCGCGACCTGGCGCTGGATGGATTGGCAGCGCCGTACCGGCAAGGCACCCGTCTATTACTACTACTTCGAGCAGCCGCGCCCCGCGAAGCGCGATGGCAGCGCAGGCCCGGATGCGGGTGCGGTGCACAGTGGCGAGATCGAATACGCGCTGGGCAACCTCGATGGCAACCACGTCTATGCGTGGACCGCCACCGACCATCGCGTTTCGAACGTGATGGAAGGCTACTGGGCGAACTTCATCAAGACCGGCGACCCCAACGGACCGGGCCTGCCGCGCTGGCCGGCCGTCGCACCGAAGGACGGCGGCCTACTGCGCCAGGCGATCGGCGCGGACACGCGCGGCTTCATCGATCGCAATACGGCGCGCTACGAATTCCTGCAGCACTTCGAACCCGACGCGCACTTGTGAGAAGTGCGCGAGCAGGCGACGGCCGCGTCGTCAGTAAGGCCGCGTGCGCTTGCCACCGGCGCCGGCGGCCTGCATCTCGACGCTCAGGCTGAAGCTGCGCTGCTCGCCCGGCTGCATGGCGCCGACGCCCACCAGCTTGCGCGCGATCTCTTCGCCGCGCTCGTTGCGGATGGTCAGCACCATCGAGTATTCCCACGCACCGCTGTCGGGATTGCGGAAACTGCCATCCACGCGCAGCGGCACGGACGCCGCCGCGCCCGCGTCGGTCGCATCGCTGAAGCGCAGCTTGTGGCGGCAGGCCGGGCACACGCTCGCACTTTCGAGGATGGTCTCCCGGCAGTGCGGGCATATGCGCGTCGCCCCGGCCGTGCCCGGGCGCGCGATGGTCACGAAGTGGTGCCGCCGTGTCCGCGGGAGGTGTCCTTGTCGTCCCAGCCGAACTCGGCCTGGCCGCGCATGCGCGAGCCGGCCGCCACGCTGAGCGACCCGGCCTTCAGGTCGCCGGTCAGCGCGCCGCTCTGCAGCAGTTCCACGTGCACCGCGGATTCGATGTTGCCCACCAGCTCGCCCCCGATCGTGACCTTCTCGGCACGCACGCTGCCGGTCACCTTGGCGCCGGGCTCGATGGTGAGGTCCCCGCGCACGCTGACGTCGCCCTTGAAGCTGCCGGCGATGCGCACGTGGCCCGCGCCTTCGATCTTGCCCTCGATGGTGAGGTCGGGCGCGATCAGCGATTCGGCCTTGGGTTTGGCCGCCACCGCCGCGAGGGCGGGACGCGGCGCCGGTTGTGCCGGCTGTACCGGTGCAGCCGTTTCGGGCTTGTTGTCCGGGATATCGAGACGTACCTGCTCGGTGGTTTCGGGCGCCGCGGTGGCGGGGGACTTCACGGGTTCTTTCCACAAGGCCATGAGGGGGCTCCGGTTCGCTCGGGGGGGGAGGTCGAGCGTACCCCTCGAATGAACGGGATGGAAACCGGTGCAGACAGCTGCGGTTCATCGCGCGAACGCAGATGAATCGCTCGTCGGTGCGATGGAGTGTCGTGGCATGCCGCCCATCCGCGGCAGCGTCGGCATGAAACGCGCTCAGCGCCGCGTCGCCAGTACCCCGTCCAGCGCCGGCTGCGCCTCGAAGCCGGCTTCCCGCAGCCGCCGTGCCACCTCACGCGGCACGTCGCGGCCGCTGGTGAGCTTGTTCGGGCTGCCGGTGTAGTGGAACAGGCGGCCACCGCGGCGCAGCACGCGGGCGAGCTGCCGGTAGAACGCCAGCGAATACAGCTCGCCGGCGATGCCGAAACGCGGCGGGTCGTGCAGCAACGCATCCACCGAGGCGTCGGCGAGCTGCGCGATGGCCTGCGACACGTCGGCGTGGACGAGTTGCAGGCGCCCGCCATGTTCCGGCGCGTCCGGATCGGGCGACCACGGGTTGAGCGTGCGCAGCCACAGCACGTCGGGGTTCTTCTCGAAGGAGTGGATGTGCGCCGCGCCTGCGTCCAGGCAACTGGCGGCGAAGTAGCCCAAGCCGCCGCAGGTATCCAGCACCGTCTTGCCGCGCGGCTCGACCAGCGCCACCTTGCGGCGCGCGTCGTCCAGCGGCGAGGCCTGCGCGGTGGGCAGCATCTTGATGCCGTCGATCTCGAAGGTGGGCACGCCCCATTCGGTGGGCACCAGCTTGATCAGTGCGCCGGAGTAGCGCGCCGCCGCCGTGAACCCGTCGCCGTCCCAGTAGTGGATGCTGCGCTCCTTCAGCGCGGGCGGGTACGGGTAGCGTTCGCCGCGCCACAGCCAGCCATCCGCCTGCAATTCGGCAGCGCCGGTCGAGCGGTCGAGGTCCAGCGAACCGGTCCATGCGGCGGTGCCCGCATCGCGCGCGGCGAGCAGCGCGGCGGCGGTCGGGCGGGTGAGCAGGGGGCCGGTGTAATGCGACACGCAGGGAATCTCCGAGGTGGATCGTTGGCCAGTGTGCGGCACGGTTGCAGCATCGCCGCCGCCGCAGCTTCCGCGCTGCGGCGGGATTACCATCCGTTCTTGCAGAAGGCACGAAGCGGGCGTGTCGTCCTTCGACGGGCGTGCCGATACGGGAGATTGTAGATGCCAGCTTTTGCCTCGAACAGGAACCTGCTGTTGATCGGCGCGTCGCGCGGCCTTGGCTTCGCCCTCGCGGAGGAATACCTCAAGCGCGGCTGGAACGTCGTCGCCACCGAGCGCAACGCGGGCTCGTCCAGCCTGCACGATCTGGCGCAGGCCAGTGACGGACGGCTTGCGGTCGAGACGGTCGACATCAACCATCCGGATCAGGTGGACGCGCTATGCGCGCGCCTGGCGTCGTGGAGCTTCGACATGTTGTTCGTCAATGCCGGCGTCACGAATGACGACCATGAGACGATTGCGGATGTTTCCACCGACGAGTTCGTGCGCGTGATGGTCACCAACGCGCTGAGCCCGTTGCGCGTCGTCGAGGCCCTGCAGGGCCTCGTGCGGCCGGCCGGCACGATAGCCATCATGTCGTCCGGCCAGGGGAGCGTCGCCAACAACGAACGCGGCGGCCACGAGGTGTATCGCGCCAGCAAGGCCGCGCTCAACATGTTGATGCGCAGCTACGCCGCCCGCCATGCCGACGGTTCCAGAACCCTGCTGCTGATGGCGCCCGGCTGGGTGCGCACCGATCTGGGCGGTCCCGATGCGCGCCTGGAAATCGGCGAGAGCATCCCGAACCTCGTGGACACCATGGAGGCGCAGGCGGGGAAGGCGGGGCTGCAGTACCTCGACTACCTGGGGCGGCGGGTTCCGTGGTGATGGCGCCCTTGCCGGTCAGCCGGCGGCGGGAGGCAGGCGCGCCGTGATCCGCGCCGCCAGCGCGGCGGCGTCCTGGTCGCGGTCGACCTCGACTACCACGCGGCGGTAGTGCTCGTCCGCCAGCTCCAGCGTCAGGCAGCGCGCGGGGTTGTGGAAGTCGTAGAACATCACGCCTTCGCCGTTGTAGAAACTGCCGGCCACCTTGACGCCGGGGATGTTGGTGCCGATGCGGAAGCCGCGGAACCAGGTTTCCGGCACCGGTTCGGCATGCGCCGTCTGGATGTGGCGATACGGGATGTGCAGCGAACCGTGCAGCGCCAGCACTTCGTCCAGTGGACTTAGAGCCTGTTCAATGTCTCCGTATGGCCCGCGCCGGGAGCTGTTTGCGCGCAGGCCAAGGAAGAACGAAGGAGTGGACGTCCGTCCACGACTGAGTGATGACACCGGGATGCGGGCAAACAGACCCGGCCCTTCGGGTTGCGTTGCCGTGGCCGCCATGCGGCGGCGCGCGGCTTGGCCTGCCAGCCAGGCAGGCGCTGCGCCACGCACCACCACCTGACGGCCACGGCAACGCGACGCGAGCCATGCGGAGACATTGAACAGGCTCTTAGCATGCTGACGCGATCGGCTTCCAGTTCCACGCGGGCCATGGCGACTATCTCCATCCGGGAAGGTGTCCAGTGTAGGACTGTGCCGTACCGCCGCCGGCATGACCTGTGGCATGCCTTTGCCCTTTTCTCACGGCGGCGGGTGCATAGTGGGGAAACTGCGGCCAACGCCGCGTCGCCCGGGAGTCGTGTCATGACGAAGTACTGCACGCGTGGTTTGCCGGCCCTGTTGCTGGCGCTGGCCCTGCCGGTCGCCGCGTTCGCGGCGGACGCGAACGGCGCAGCCTCGAAACAGATGTCCACCGCCGGCGCGCATGCTGGCATGGCGCTGGGCGCGACGGATCTCGCAACCGCGCATGCGCACCTGCAGCATGTGGTGAATTGCCTGGTCGGTCCGATGGGCAAGGGCTTCGACGCCAAGGCGGCGGATCCGTGCAAGGGCATGGGCCAGGGCGCCATCGTCGACGCCAAGGGCGATGCCGCCGTCGAGGCCCACCTGCATGCCGCGCTGGGCCAGGCCCAGCAGGGGTTGAAGGCGACCACGCTGGATGCCGCGCATGCCGATGCGAAAAAGGCGATGGACAGTTTGCAGGCGAAATGACGCGCGCGTGCGCGTCAGCGGGCGTTGCATGGCGACTTGCTAGGTTGAAACCTCGTGCCACATGACGAGGAGGCTTGCGATGAAGTTTTCCATGCTCGCATGCGCATTGACGGTGCCGCTGGCCTGCGTGGCCTGTTCGCAAGGGTCGCAGGCGCCAGCGGCGCCGGCATCCTCGGCGTCTTCCCTCGGCAAGCCCGCCACGCAGGCGGCGCCGGCGGGCAACGACGCCACCACGGCGGTCGCGACGCCGACTGCCGTGCCGATCTACCTGTACGACCTGCTGCAGCGTCCGGATTTCACGAAGACGCTGGAGGCGTTGCGTGATGCACAGGCACTGCCGGCCTGGGTACGCCAGGGTGGCACGGCCACGCCGGCGCGGACCGTGCAGGTCGATGGCAAGGCCATGCTCCTCGCCACCGCGTGCAAGCCGCACGATTGCCCCACCGAGCGCGTGGCCCTGCTGTACGACGCGCAGGATCACGCGATGTGGGGGCTGTTCGCGCAACGTCCCGAGAACCTGACGCCGGCGGTCGATCCCGACGACAGCTCGCAGGACAAGCTCACCTGGCTGGGCCAGCCGGACCAGCCGCGCCGGCAACTGCTGCACGACGCGTTGTACGTGCGTTGACGTCGCGCATCACGGCGGCTTGATTGCCGTGCGTGTCCAATGCGCGGGATGCGCCGCACCCGGCGGCGCCCTTGCCCTGTGGAGCATCCTGCATGAGCACGATCAAGGTGGCGGTACTGGTGGGCAGCCTGCGCAAGGCGTCGATCAACAAGCGGCTGGCGCGGGCGGTGGAGCGGCTGGCGCCGAAGGAGTTCGCCTTCGAGCATCTGCGCATCGATCACCTGCCGCTGTACAACCAGGACTTCGATGCCGACTACCCGGCTGCGGGGCGGCAGCTGAAACAGCAGGTGGAAGCGGCGGATGCGCTGTTGTTCGTCACGCCGGAATACAACCGCGGGATACCCGGCGTGCTGAAGAATGCGATCGATCTCGCCTCGCGACCCTGGGGCACCAACTCCTTCGCCGGCAAGCCGGGCGCGGTGATCGGCGCGTCGATCGGCGGCACCGGCAGCGCGCTGGCGCAGCAGCACCTGCGCAATGTGCTGGCCTACCTCGACGTGGCGACGCTGGCGCAGCCCGAGGTGTTCGTGCAGTTCAAGGACGACGGCCTGATCGACGCCGAGGGCCACATCGCCAGCGAGGGCACGCAGAAATTCCTGCAGGGCTTCGTCGACCGCTATGTGGCGTGGGTGAAGCAGCATCTGAAATAAGCCTGTAGGAGCGCACCCTGTGCGCGATGGCTCTGGCGCTCGATCGAAGCCAAAAGCTTTCGCGCACAGGGTGTGTTCCTACGCCTCCGCGCCGCTGAGCTTCTCCAGCAACTGCTGCTGCGCGTCGAGCACCGCCTCGTCGGGAGTTCGCGTTACCGGCCGGTAACTGCCATCGGCCTGCAGCTCGGCGGCTCCGACGTTGTCGGCGAGGTAGAGCTCCAGCGCGCCGAGGATGCGTTGCTGCAGCTTCTTGCCCTCGATCGGAAACGCGCACTCCACCCGGCGGTCCAGGTTGCGTTCCATCAGGTCGGCGCTGGAGAGGTACAGCTTCGGTTCGCCGTTGTTGGCGAACCAGTAGGCGCGGCTGTGTTCCAGGAAGCGCCCGATCACCGAGCGCACGCGGATGTGCTCCGACACGCCGGGCATGCCCGGGCGCAGGCAGCACATGCCGCGCACGAGCAGGTCGATGCGCACGCCCGCGATGCTGGCCTTGTACAGCGCGCGGATCATCTTGGGATCCGTGAGCGCGTTGACCTTGATCAGGATGCGCGCCGGCTTGCCCGCCGCGGCGTGCGCGGCTTCCTGCGCGATCAGGTCGAGCAGGCCCTGCTTCAGCGTGAACGGCGCATGCAGCAGTTTCTTCATGCGCAGCGCCTTGCCCATGCCGGTGAGCTGGCTGAACAGCTTGTGCACGTCCTCGCACAGCACCTCGTCGGAAGTGAGCAGGCTGTAGTCGGTGTACAACCGCGCGTTGGCGGTGTGGTAGTTGCCGGTGCCGAGATGCGCGTAGCGCACCAGCTCGCTGCCTTCGCGGCGCTGGATCAGCATCAGCTTGGCGTGCGTCTTGATGCCCACCACGCCGTAGATCACCATCGCGCCGGCCTGCTGCAGGCGCGAGGCGAGCGTGAGGTTGGATTCCTCGTCGAAACGCGCGCGCAGCTCCACCACCGCAGTCACTTCCTTGCCCGCGCGCGCCGCATCGACCAGCGCGTCGACGATCTCCGAATCCGCCCCGGTGCGGTACAGCGTCTGCTTGATCGCCAGCACCTGTGGATCCTTCGCGGCCTGGCGCAGCAGGTCCACCACCGGCGCGAAGGATTCATAGGGATGCAGCAGCAGCACGTCCTGTTTCGCGATCACCGCGAACAGGTCCTCGGCGTGTTTCAGCACCTTCGGCAGCGCAGGCACGAAGGGTTTGTACTGCAGCGCGGGGTAGTTCACCTTGCTGGCGATGCGGAACAGCCGCGCCAGGTTCACCGGGCCGTTCACCTCGTACATCTCCGACTCGGCGAGCCCGAACTGTTTCAGCAGGTGGGCGGTGAGCGTCTTCGGGCAGTTGTCGGCCACCTCCAGCCGCACCGCGTTGCCGAAGCGGCGCGAGTACAGTTCGCCGCGCAGGGCCAGCGCCAGGTCTTCCACGTCCTCCGGGTCGAGCGCGAGGTCGGCGTTGCGGGTCAGCCGGAACTGGTAGCAACCGAGCACGTTCATGCCGGGGAACAGCTCGTCGGCGTGCGCGTGGATCATCGAGGACAGCAGCACGTAGCCATCGCCGCCCTCGGCGATGTCGTCGGGTATGCGGATCAGTCGCGGCAGCACGCGCGGCGCCGGCACCACGGCGAGGCCGGAGTCGCGGCCGAACGCATCCGTGCCGTCCAGCTGCACGATGAAGTTGAGGCTCTTGTTGACCAGCAGCGGGAACGGATGGGTGGGGTCCAGCCCGATCGGCGTCACCAGCGGCGCCACCTCCTCGCGGAAATAGCGGCGCACCCACTGCTTCTGCTTGTGCGTCCACTCGTCGCGCCGCGCGATGCGGATGCCGTGCGCGGCCAGCTCCGGCAGGATGCGCTCGTTGAGGATCGCGTACTGCCGCTCGATCTGCCGGTGCGCGATCGCGCTGATCTCGGCCAGCGTCTGGCGCGGCGCCATGCCGTCGGCGCCGAGCAGTTCGTGGTCCAGCGCGATCTGGCCCTTCAGCCCCGCCACGCGGATCTCGAAGAACTCGTCCATGTTGCGCGAGAAGATCAGCAGGAACTTCAGGCGCTCCAGCAGCGGCGTGCGTTCGTCCAGCGCCTGGTCGAGCACGCGGATGTTGAACGCCAGCTGCGACAGTTCGCGGTTGATGTACAGCCGGCGCTCGCCGAGGTCGGGCGCCGCGGCGGTGGCGTCGTTGGCCGCTGCGGCGCCGGTGGCGGCGGGCGGGGACTTGCGGGGGGCGTGCGAACTCATTCGATGCGTATCCGTGGGCGTGTCGCGCTGATCCTACGGGCATGGTAACCCCGGCGGCTCGTGCGTTCCGTGCTGGCATGTGACGACTGTGCCGAGGTTTTTTGACGGAGCGATGACATCGGCCGCGATTCACGCCGCGGCGTCGCGCCCCTGCATCGCCAGGTAGCGGCTGGGCGGGGCGCCGAGGGTGCGCCGGAACGCGGCGCTGAACGCGCTGGCGCTGGCGTAGCCCAGCTCGATCGCGACGGTGGTGACCGGTTCGCCCGCGCCGAGCCGGGTCAGCGCGGCGAGCAGGCAGGCCTGCTGGCGCCACGCGGCGAAGCTCATGCCGGTCTGCTGGCGGAACAGCCGGGTGAAGTGGCGCCGGCTCATGCCGGCCTTGTGCGCCATCGCGTCGACGTCGATCTCCAGCGCGGGTGCGGCGAGCAGGGCGCGGCACAACTTGCGCAGGCGTGGTTCGTCGGGCAGCGGCGTGTTCAGCGGCAGCGCGGGCATCGCGCGGATCTCGTCCAGCAGCAGCGCCATCACGCGGCCGTCGCGGCCGTCCAGCGCGTATTCCAGCGGCAGGTCCACCGCCTCCAGCAGCAGCGCATGCAGCAGCGGCGACACCGCGATCACCTGGCAGTAGGCGGGCAGGCCCGCGGCATCGGCGGCCTCGCGCCGCACGTAGACGCTGCGCGTGGAGACCGCGCCGCTCATGTGCACCTCGTGCGGCACGCCCGGCGGCAACCACAGTGCACGCCGCGGCGGCACCACCCAGCTGCCGCGGTCGGTCACCGCGCTGACCACGCCGGTGGCCGCGTACAGCAGCTGGCCGCGCCGGTGCGCGTGCGCGGGCAGCACGTAGCCAGCGGCGTAGTCGTTGCCGGTGGCGACGACGTCGCGGGGCGCGTTCTCGTAGGCATCGACGCGGGTGTGGCGCATGGGAGCCTGCTCAATGGTTTCCTGGTGAATCAGAGACTCCGTTCGCGCGTTGGTGAGCGAGGGAGTCGAAGCGTCGCTGCGATCACCCTTCGACTTCGGCCCCTTGGGCCTACGCTCAGGGCGAACGGTGCTGGGCAACCGAGAATCGACGCTTGATCGAATGTGTCTTTATTGTGGCCCGGATTCGACAGATATTGACCCGGCGGCGCATGCGGGCCGCTTCCATGCGGATTATGGTGTGCGCAGCGACGGATGCAATGCGCGCCGTCGCGATCTTTTCCTGAGATCCCTGACGGTTCCCCCATGCAGACCCGCGTCGACGCCATTCCGCTGAACTCCGCCGCCACGCCGCCCGTGGCCGCCGAGGAGCGCACCCAGTTCAGCGTGCTGGGCGCGATCAGTTTCTCGCACCTGCTCAACGACATGATCCAGTCGCTGATCCTGGCGATCTATCCGCTGCTGAAGAGCGGCTTCGACCTCAGTTTCGCGCAGGTCGGCCTGATCACGCTGACCTACCAGGTCACCGCCTCGTTGCTGCAGCCGCTGGTGGGCATGGCGACCGACCGCCGGCCGATGCCGTACTCGCTGGCCGCGGGCATGGGCTTCACCCTGGCCGGCCTGTTGCTGCTCGCCACCGCGCCGAATTTCCCGGTGCTGCTGCTGGCCGCCGCGCTGGTGGGCACCGGCTCGTCGATCTTCCACCCCGAATCCTCGCGGGTGGCGCGCATGGCCTCGGGCGGCCGGCCGGGGCTGGCGCAGTCGGTGTTCGTGGTGGGCGGCAACTTCGGCGCCTCGCTGGGGCCGCTGCTGGCGGCGTGGATCATCGTGCCGCACGGGCGCGAGAGCGTGGCGTGGTTCGCGCTGGCGCCGCTGCTGGCGATCGCGGTGCTGGTGCAGGTGGGCCACTGGTACGCACGCCACCACGCCACCCGCGGCAAGTCGCGCGCGCGCCGCGCGCCGCTGCGCGAGCTGTCGCCGGGCATGGTGAAGTTCTCGCTGATGGTGCTGGGCGTACTGATCTTCTCCAAGTATTTCTACATCGCCAGCATCAGCAGCTATTACACGTTCTACCTGATGCACGCGTTCAATGTGTCGGTGCAGAACGCGCAGGTGCACCTGTTCGTGTTCCTCGCCGCGGTGGCGGCAGGCGTGCTGATCGGCGGCCCGCTGGGCGACAAGGTGGGCCGCAAGTGGGTGATCCTGGGTTCGATCCTCGGCGTGGCGCCGTTCACGCTGCTGCTGCCGCACGCGAACCTGTTCTGGACCGGCGTGCTCAGCGTGGTGATCGGCCTGATCCTGGCCTCGGCCTTCACCACCATCATCGTCTACGCGCAGGAACTGGTGCCGGGCCGCATCGGCATGATCTCTGGCGTGTTCTACGGCCTGGCCTTCGGCATGGGCGGCATCGGCGCCGCGGTGCTGGGCAAGCTGGCCGACCTCGACGGCATCGCCCACGTGTACCAGCTGTGTGCCTTTCTGCCGCTGATCGGCGTGTGCGCGTTGCTGCTGCCGGATATCGAGAAGCCGGCCAAGGGGTGAGGTTCTACCTCGTAGCCTAGCCGCTACCTTCCGTCATTCCGGCGAAGGCCGGAATCCAGTGGCCTCATGGCTTGGATGGCGTGGTCGTAACTGGATCCCGGCCTTCGCCGGGATGACGGACGAGATCAGGTGCTGTGGTCGTACCCGAGTGGGGCTTTGCTTTCAGCGCCGCAGGTTGCTGCGCGCCAGCTCGATCAGCTCGTCGCCGCGGCCGTTCATCACGGTGCGCAGCGCCCACAGGCTGAAGCCCTTGATCTGTTCCAGCTGGATCTTCGGCGGCATCGACAGCTCCTGCCGATTGGTGACGACGTCGACCAGCGCGGGGCCGTCATGCGCGAAGGCCTCGCGTACCGCCGTTTCCAGATCGCCGGGATCTTCCACCCGCACGCCGTGGATGCCGACCGCGCGCGCCATGGCGGCGAAGTCGGGGTTGTCCAGTGCCACGCCGACGGGCAGGAAGCCGGCGGCCTTCATCTCCAGCTCCACGAAGCCCAGCGTGCCGTTGTTGAACACCACGATCTTCACCGGCAGCTGGTGCTGTATCAGCGTGAGCAGGTCGCCCATCAGCATCGCGAAGCCGCCGTCGCCGGAGAGGCTGACCACCTGGCGCTTGGGGTACGCGGTCTGCGCGCCGATCGCCTGCGGCATCGCGTTCGCCATCGAGCCGTGCACGAAGGAACCGAGCAGTCGGCGCCGTCCGTTCATGCGCAGGTAGCGCGCGGCCCAGATCGTGGGCGTGCCCACGTCGCAGGCGAACACCGCGTCCTCGCTGGCGACCTGGTCCACCACCTTCGCCACGTATTGCGGATGGATCGGCTTCTGGCCCGGCTTGCCGGTGGCGAGTTCGTCCAGCCCTTCGCGCGCCTTGCGGTAGTGGGCGAGGCTGGCCTTGAGGTGGCCGTCGTCGCGCGCGGGCTGCAGGCGCGGCAGCAAGGCTTCGACGGTGGCGCCCACGTCGCCGACCAGGCCCAGGTCGAGTTTGCAGCGGCGGCCCAGGTTCTCGCCGCGCAGGTCGATCTGGCAGATCTTGGCGTCGTCCGGGAAGAACTGGCGGTAGGGGAAGTCGGTGCCGAGCAGCAGCAAGGTGTCGCAGTCCATCATCGCCTGGTAGCCGGAGCTGTAGCCGATCAGGCCGGTCATGCCGACGTCGTTCGGGTTGTCCCACTCGATGTGTTCCTTGCCGCCCAGCGCATGCACCACCGGCGCTTTCAACGTGGCGGCGAGGCGCATCACCGTGTCGTGCGCGCCGGCGCAGCCGCGCCCGCAGAACAAGGTGACTTTGCGGCCGCCGGCCAGCAGTTCGGCCAGCTTGTCGAGCTGGTCGGGCGAAGGCACCACCACGGGGGCCACGGGCAGCAGGCTGGCGGCATCGGCGACCGGGCCGGAGGCTTCGGCCAGCGCCACGTCGCCGGGGATCACCAGCACGGATACGCCGCGCTGCGCGACGGCGGTGCGTACCGCGATCTCGGCGGCGCGATGGATCTGGCTGGGGCTGCTCACCAGTTCGCAGTAGTGGCTGCATTCCTGGAACAGGTTCTGCGGATGGGTTTCCTGGAAGTAGCCGCTGCCGATCTCCACCGAAGGAATATGCGCGGCGATCGCCAGTACCGGCGTGCGCGAGCGCTGCGCGTCGTACAGGCCGTTGATGAGGTGCAGGTTGCCGGGCCCGCAGGAGCCGGCACACACCGCCAGTTGGCCGGTGAGCTGCGATTCGGCACCGGCGGCGAACGCGGCCGCCTCCTCGTGCCGGTAGTGGAACCAGCTCATCTCCTTGCGCTGGCGCAGCGACTCGGTGATGCCGTTGAGGCTGTCGCCGACCACGCCGTGGATGCGACGCACGCCGGCGTTGGCCAGGGTTTCGACCAGCACGTCGGCGACATTGCGGATGGCCATGGAGCGCTCCTCGGTGACGGGAAGCGCTCATGCTGGCATGCGGTTTCTTCGGGCGGTGTGAAGGCTGGCATGCACGGCACGTGTCGAGGCCACCTTCTTGCTCGTCATTCAGCTGACGCGGGTCTTCGCTTCAACAACGAAGCCTCGCGAACTGAATTCGCGCAGGCACGCACGAGTGAATCCCTCTCCCTCCGGGAGAGGGTGCCGACCAGCAGGCGCAGGAGCGCCTGCGGAACGGCAGAGCCGGCCCCGAAGGGGTGAGCGCCAAGGATGGCGCGAATCCAGGCGGGAGAGGGTTCGGGCGAAGCGTAATGGTGAGGCAAGTCCGAACCCTCACCCCAACCCCTCTCCCGGAGGGAGAGGGGAGAAGATCGCTCGCGAAGTGTTGCGGCAAGTCCGCCCTCTCCCCCGGCCCCTCTCCCACAAGTGGGCGAGGGGAGAAAATCAAATGACGAGCAGGTTGCTCAGCGCGCCCCGACCACCACCGGTTCCGGCTCCAGCCGCACGCCGAACTTCGCCTGCACGGTGGCGATCACACGCAGCGCGAAAGCCCACAGTTCGCCGCCGCTGGCGTGGCCGTGGTTCACCAGCACCAGGGCGTGGCGGTTGGAGATGCCGGCGTCGCCGGTGCGGCTGCCCTTGAGGCCGGCGGCCTCGATCAGCCAGGCGGCGGAGAGCTTGCTGCGGCCGTCGGGCTGCGGCCACGCGGGCAGTTCCGGATGCTCGCGCTTGAGCGCCTCGGCCTGCGCGGTGTCGACGATGGGGTTCTTGAAGAAGCTGCCGGCGTTGCCGATCACCGCGGGGTCGGGCAGTTTGCGGGTGCGCAGGCGCACCACCGCCTCGGCGACGTGGAACGGAGCCGGCTTGTCCACGCCCATGCGCGCCAGCTCCTCGCGGATGCCGGCGTAGTCGAGCCGCAACTCGCGCGTGCGGGGCAGGGCGAAGCGCACCGCGGTGACGATGTAGCGGCCGGGTTCGTGCTTGAACAGCGAGTCGCGGTAGCCGAACGCGCAAGCCGCACGGTCGAGCTGGGCCACGCGGCGTTCGCGGGTGTCCCAGGCTTCCACACTCTCGATGAACTCGGCGACCTCGGTGCCGTAGGCGCCGATGTTCTGGATCGGCGCGGCGCCCACCGTGCCGGGAATCAGGATCAGGTTTTCCAGCCCCGCGTAGCCTTGGCCCAGCGACCAGCGCACGAAATCGTCCCAGCGCTCGCCGGCGGCCACCGCGATGCGCGCGATCTCGCCGTCCTGCTCTACCTGCACGCCGCGCGTTGCCATCGCCAGCACGGTGCCGTCGAAGTCGCCGGCGAGCAGCAGGTTGCTGCCTTCGCCCAGCACCAGCAGCGGCGCGCTGCGCACGGCGGGGAAGTCCAGCAGCTCGGGCAGCTTCGCGGCATCGCGCAGTTCGGCCAGCAGCTTCGCGCGGGCGTTCACGCGCAGCGTGTTGCGGCTGACAAGCGGGGCGTTCTCGGTGAGCGTGTAGCCGCCCATGTCGGTTCTCTCAACGGGCATGCGCGCTTTCCTGTTGGCGGCGGATTTCGTCCACGCATTCGGCGATCAGCCGCGGGCCGCGGTAGATCAGACCGGAATAGAGCTGCAGCAGGGTGGCGCCGGCTTCGAGTTTCTCGGCCGCGTCGCTGCCGTCGAGGATGCCGCCCACGCCCACGATGGGCACGCGCCCGCCGAGGCGCCGGCGCATGCCGCGCAGCACATCCGTGGCGAGCGCGAACAGCGGCTTGCCGGACAGGCCGCCGGTCTCGTTGCCGCGCGGATCGTCCGCCACCAGGGCGCGGTCGACGGTGGTGTTGGTGCAGATCACGCCGTCGATGCCGCTGGCCAGCAGCGCTTCGGCGATGCCGTCCTGTTCGTGTTCGGAAAGGTCCGGCGCGATCTTCAGCAGCATCGGCTTGCGCGCGCCGCTCTGCGAGCCGAGCTGTTCCTGCCGCTCGCGCAGCGTGGCTATGAAGCGGCGCAGCGTGGCTTCTTCCTGCAGGTCGCGCAGGCCCTGGGTGTTCGGCGAGGAGATGTTCACCGTGATGTACGTGGCGCGGTCGTACACGCGGTCGAGGCACAGCAGGTAATCGTCCACCGCGCGCTCGTTCGGCGTGTCCTTGTTCTTGCCGATGTTGATGCCGAGCACGCCGCGATAGCTGGACTTGTCCACGTTGCGCACCAGCGCGTCGACACCGGCGTTGTTGAAACCCATGCGGTTGATGATGGCCTCGTGCTGCGGCAGCCGGAACAGGCGCGGCTTGGGATTGCCGGCCTGCGGCCGCGGCGTCACCGTGCCCACTTCGACGAAGCCGAAACCCAGCGCGCCCAGCGCGTCGAGATGGTCGGCGTTCTTGTCCAGGCCGGCAGCGAGACCGACGGGGTTCGGGAAGCGGATGCCGAAGGCTTCCACCGGCAGTTCGGCGGCGGGCTTTGCGACGAAGCGCATCAGCTCGCTGCGATGGGCCACGTCGAGGCCGTACAAGGTGAGGCCGTGCGCGGTCTCGGCGTCCAGAGCGAACAGCAGCGGGCGGAGCAGGTCGTACATGGGTTGTCTCGAAGTGTCTCGGCGAAGAATGGTTTGATTCTGCTCGTCATCCCGGCGACCTAGTCAGCGACGACGCTCAGCCAGAAACCCCGTTCGCGCTGAGCGTAGCTTGCGATAGCAAGCGAAGTCGAAGCGCCCGGCGGCGATCACCCTTCGACTTCCTCGCTCCTCAAAGCGCGACCATCCATGGTCGCTCCCCGCGTCGGCCCTGCGGGCCTACGCTCAGGGCGAACGGCGGGGGGGCTGAACTTTGTCGCCAATCCGGTCGCCGGAAAGACGAGTTAAAGCTAAAGCTGAAGCGTACCCGTGATGATGCGCGTGTCGTAGTCGAAGCTGATCCGGCCATCCTGTTGGCAGCGGTCGAACAGCTCGCGCAGCGCGGCGAGCATCGGTGCGTGTTGCGCGTGGCCGGGCTTCGGCACGTAGGAGGACGACATCAGCCGGCCGCGCAGTCCATCGTAGTCCAGCAGTTGCTTGTATTCGAAACGTGTGGTGCCGCGCCAGCCGGCGCCGAACCATGCGCGCATGCTGTCGTCGTCGGCATAGCGTTCGGCCACGCTGGTGTAGTCGGTGCCGTGGCGTCTGAGCAGCGCCTCGTAGCCTTCGAGGAAGGGCGTGCCTATGAGCCGGCGCGAATTCCAGAAGATCGCGGCGAGGCCATCCGGGCGCAGGATGCGCGCGAACTCGCGTCGCGTGGTGCCGGGGTCGAACCAGTGGAAGGCCTGCGCCACCGTCACCAGGTCGACGCTGGCGTCGGGCAGGCCGGTGGCGTCGGCGCGGCCGTCGACGGCACGGAAGCGCGGCTGGTTGCCCAGCCACGCGACGGCCGCCTCGCGCATCGGCGCATTCGGTTCCACCGCGGTCACCGCGTGACCGGCATCGAGGAACAGCTTGCTGGAGATGCCGGTGCCCGCGCCCACGTCGGCGACCTTCCAGTCCGGTGTCACGCCATGCTCGCGGCGCAGCCAGGCCAGCAGGGCGGGCGGATAGTCGGGACGGTGGCGCACGTAGTCGGCGACGCGGTCGCTGAAGCGTTCGGTGCTGTCCGCTGCGTTCATGGGTTCACCCGTTCAACTGCTGGCCGCCGTCCACGCACAGCGTCTGGCCGGTGATCCAGCCGGCATACGGCGAGGCGAGGAACAGCGCGGCATGGGCGATTTCCTCCGGCGTGCCGTAGCGGCCGAAGGGGATCTTCGCCAGCGTAGCGGCGTAGCGCGCGGGATCGTCCCGTCGTACGCGATCCCACAGGCCATCGGGAAATTCGACGGAGCCCGGCGCGATCGCGTTGACGCGGATGCGCTGTTCAGCCAATTGCAGCGCCTGCGAGGTGGTGTAGTGGCTGAGCGCCGCCTTCATCGCGGCGTAGGCGGGGCCGTTCCTGCGCGGATGCAGCGCGGCGATGGAACTGGTGTGCAGGACGCAGGCATGCGGCGAGGCCGCGAGGTGCGGCAGCGCGCAGCGCGAGGCGCGGATCGCCGCCATCAGGTCGATGTTGAAGTCGGCGAGCCAGGCGTCGTCGCCCTCGCCGAAGCCGTAGCCACTGGCGTTGTTCACCAGCACGTCGATACCGCCCAGCGTGGTCGCGGCGGCGGCGATCCAGGCCTCGATGGCCGCCGGATCGCCCAGGTCGCAGGCGTGTGCGTGCACGGTGCCACCGTGTGCGGCGAGCGCGCGGGCCGTTTCGTCCAGTGCCGCCTGCCCGCGGGCGCAGATCGACACCGCCGCGCCGGCCTCGGCGAACGCCAGCGCGATCGCGCGGCCGATGCCCTTGCTGCCGCCGGCCACGACGACACGCCAGCCGCGGAAATCGAACGGGGAGGCGATCGGCATGCCGGCGTCAGCGCCAGAAATGGGCGAGACCCAGTCCGAACACCAGCGCGGCGATCAGGAAGAACACCGCCAGCACGCTGAGCACCAGTTGCACGTAACCCAGCACCATGCCGGCGATGGCCATGCCGTCGCCCTCGATGCGCTGGTCGACCGGTGCGCGGCGGATCTCGTTGCGGGCCAGGTGGCCGCAGATCACCGCCACCAGCGCGCCGACGAAGGGCAACATGCACCAGGCGAGCACGCCGAAGATCAGGCTCACGATGGCCAACGAGCTGGTGCTGGAACGTTGCGGCGGCTGATAGCTCATGGCGTCGATCCTTGGGCGTGGCTTGCAGGGCGAACCAGATGGCTGGATTTGGACGTCATGCCCGCGAAGGCGGGCATCCATGTTGCTCTTGAGCGAGTCTCAAAGTGGATGCCCACTTGCGCGGGCATGACGTCGTTACGGGCCGTGGAGAGTAGGGGCTTACAAGTCGAACTTGATCCCCTGCGCCAGCGGCAGCGCGTCGGAGTAGTTGATGGTGTTGGTCTGGCGGCGCATGTAGACCTTCCACGCGTCCGAACCGGACTCGCGGCCGCCGCCGGTTTCCTTCTCGCCGCCGAACGCGCCGCCGATCTCGGCGCCCGAGGTGCCGATGTTGACGTTCGCGATGCCGCAGTCCGAGCCGGCCGCCGACAGGAACTGCTCGCCCGCGCGCAGGTTGTTGGTGAAGATCGACGAGGACAGGCCCTGCGGCACGTCGTTCTGCAGGTCGATCGCCTCGTCGATGGTCTTGAACGGCATCACGTAGAGGATCGGCGCGAACGTCTCGGTCTGCACGACCTCATGTGAGTTGGCGATGCCGGTGACGATGGTCGGCAGCACGAAGTTGCCCTTGCGGTCGGTCAGCGCCTTGCCGCCGGTGCGCACGTGGCCGCCGGCGGCCTTGGCCTTCTCGACGGCCGCGAGATACGCCTGCACGGCCTCCGGGCTGTTGAGCGGGCCCATCAGCGTGGTGGCCAGCGTCGGGTCGCCGATCTTGCTTTCGACCTGCTGGTAGGCCTTGACCAGCGTGGCTAGCACGTTGTCGAAGATGGACTCGTGCACGAACAGGCGGCGCGTGGTGGTGCAGCGCTGGCCGGCGGTGCCGACCGCGCCGAACACGATGCCGGGGATTGCCAGCTTCAGGTCGGCGCTTTCGTCGAGGATGATCGCGTTGTTGCCGCCCAGCTCCAGCAGCGAGCGGCCCATGCGCTTGGCGACGCGCTCGCCCACGTGGCGGCCCACCTTGGTCGAGCCGGTGAAGCTGATCAGCGGGATGCGCTTGTCGTCCACGAACGCCTGCGACAGCTCCACGCCGGCGTCGTTGAACAGGAAGAACAGATCCGGGAAGCCGCCGGCCTTCAGCGCCTCGTTGCAGATCTTCATCGTGGCGATCGCCGACAGCGGCGTCTTCGGCGACGGCTTCCAGATGCAGATGTCGCCGGCGATGGTGGCGAGCATCGCGTTCCACGCCCACACCGCCACCGGGAAGTTGAACGCGCTGATGATGCCGACCAGGCCCAGCGGGTGGTACTGGTCGTACATGCGGTGGCCCGGGCGCTCCGAGTGCATGGTGGCGCCGTACATCATGCGGCTCTGGCCCACCGCGAAGTCGGCGATGTCGATCATCTCCTGCACTTCGCCGTCGCCCTCGGGCTTGATCTTGCCCATCTCCAGCGCCACCAGCGAACCCAGCGCGTCCTTGTGCTTGCGCAGCGCCTCGCCGCACAGGCGCACCGCCTCGCCGCGCTGCGGTGCCGGCGTGGTGCGCCAGACCTTGAACGCGGCCTGCGCGCGCTCGACGATCAGCGCGTAGTCGGCGGCGCTGGAAGCGTGCACGCTGGCGATCACCTCGCCGCTGGCCGGGTTCACCGGCTGCAGCGTGCCGGCGTTGCTGGTCTTCGACCACTCGCCGTGGCCGAGGTAGGTGCCGGAATTGACGTCGGCCAGGCCGAGTGCGGAGAGGATGCTGTGGGACATGGGGACTCCAGTGCCGGGCGCGCGACGCGCCCCGTTTCGAAACGGCAATTCTAGCAGGGGAGGCTGTGTCCCCGGTTCGCAGCGGGTGGCGATCCATGCCAGAATCCGCGCCTCGGCCCCGTAGCTCAGCTGGATAGAGCATCCCCCTCCTAATGGAAATGTCAGTCAAGGGGGAACGGGTAGCCTTCTTGATTTATCCTTTCGTTTCAATGCTTTAAGGCACTTTCTCGTTCCGTCCATTCGTGACACTTTCGTTAAGAACGTGTTTTTTCGTGGTCATTCGGGGTACTTCGTGCGATTTTTTTGCCCCGCATTTGCCCCGTTTTGCCCCGTGGGTTCCGGTGCCGGACCTGGAGCCGGTTCTGGCCTCCATCGTGGGGGTTCTTGGGCGGTGGCTTGGGTTGGTGTAGTTTTGGCTTTCCTTCAACAAGGAAGCCTTGAAGCATGGCAGCCGTAACAACCACTTCAATCAACTACGAACGTCTTAAAGAAATCTTTCCCGAACAAACCCACCTGACCCCTGCTGACGTGGCAAGGGTGTTGAAACTGGCAATTGATACCGTTCGCCGTGCCGTCAAGGATGGACGCTTGAACGCTGGGTTCACGAAGTTACCCACCGGCTCTCTACGCGTCTCTATGAAAGCCTTTGCCGACTTTCTGGACGGGTTGCCCGTCATGGATGGGCAAAAGTGCGTGATTGCGTATGAACCGAAAGCAGGCACCCACTTTGATGTAAAGAACATGCCCGCCCGTCGCGGTGCTGGTGGTGTGCGGTCGCTGGAAGTCTATCAACCGCTCGGGTTTGAACATGCCCACGCTTACTCTGGCCTTGACATGCTGGCGGTGTCGTCACGGTTTGAAGGCTCGTATGAACTTCAATCGTTGTTGTTGAAGTTCGGAATCTGGCTCTATCGCTTGGGGCATGGGATTTCACACAACGACATTCAAGAACTGTCGGCACACGTTGAAAGCCTGACAACCTCGCTTGATGATGTAGAGGCTTGTTCAAAAGCGTTCTTTGCGTCCGTCCTCGTTGAGTTCAACAAAGATGCCGGAACCGACAATCTGGAAAGCCTCTGTTCTCTTGCGCTGTATTTCTCCGAATACTTACCAAAAAGATTTGTTGAAGTTTGAAGTTGAATGTAACTCGAACAAGCAAGAAAGATTGCTTCTTTTCTTGAAATAGTTGTTGTTTCTTTGAATGGGGCTCGATAAGATCGCCTCACACCAACCAACAAAGGGGTTTAAATCATGTCTACTTCTTTCATTGATAACGTCTTCGCTGAGATTTCGCCGGAACAGGAACAGGAACTTTTCAAAGCGCTCCAAAATCGTCAAAAGGCTAATCTTGAAAAAATGAAGAGGGGCTTCATTGAAAGCATCAGAGGCATTTTTGAACAAGCGCAGGCGAAAGGTTTTACCTTGACACATGATGACGTTTACTTCATTCGCTCCGAGAAGCAAACCAAGGCCAGCAAGTCGGACGGTGACGCGAAGCGCATCCCCCGTTTCTTCTATCTTGTTGATGGTGTCAATTATCCGGTTCAGGGAAGGATGGCAAAGGAACTTGTAGAAAAGAACCTCACTCCAGAACAACTGTTGAAAGCAAAGGTTGCCAACCCCGCACATCCCGCCGTTGAAGCCAATAAAACCGCACTTCAAAAAGCAAAGAAAGAAGGCGTAGTTGCTAAAAAGGCTCCGGCAAAAGCTCCCGTAAAGGTTGCTAAAAAGGCACCTGTAAAAAAAGGCAAGTAATTTATTTTAAAAGGGGCTCCAATTAGTGAGGTTATCGGCTACAATGGCCTCACTATCAAACCACATCATGATGTAACGCTATGAACACTTCCAAAAAAATCAATGTCCCTTTTCTTATCATGCTTGTTTCTGTGGCATTGATTGCTGGTGCTGGCTGGCTTTACTTTCATGACCCCTTGTTCGCGAAGTCGGTCAATCGTGGCGCTTGGGCTATCTTCCTTCCGCTGGCAATCGTTCAATTCTTCCTTTCCTTTGCTCGCCTTTCGTTGTTTCAAGTAGTGAGGGCATTGTGGGTTCATGTCATCGCCCCCGTTGGCTCTGCGCTTCGTCATGACTTCCGCCGATCAGCAAAGTAACCCGAACCCTCATAGATACAACGAAGCCCCTTAATCGGGGTTTTTTTGTGTGCGTAGCACGCGGAGACCGCTTCACGCTCTGGCGATAGATACTTCTTTCACTCACGACAAACCCGCTTTCAAGACGCTGTTAAGAGCCTTTAAGGGGCTTCGCCTGTTCTGGCCTACGGCTCAGGCGCTGGGTGGTTGAAGGACAACAAAAAAGCCCCCTGTGAAGGAGGCTTTCTGTGAGGCGTTCAAGTCGGTTTAGTGATAACTGACCGCTGTACTGCTATCAAAGAGGAAGGTATACATTCCGTACCCGTAAGGGTCTACCGCACAAGCTGCCGTTAGTTTCGCTGTGTCGATGGGTTCCCCTGACACGTAGTAATAAGGGGCGGTTCCGTTGTTTAGAACCAGCTGGCCTTTCGTCATTGCCGCAAAGGTCTTGAACAACGGGATACATTGTTTTTGACCGTCGTTTCCTGCTGCTATCCACATGTTGCTTCTGCCATCTGGCAAGAAGTTATATTCCATTGTCCAATCCGTGCCATCAATGGCGTAACGCTCGCCCATAATTCCAAAGCCCGTATGTGTGAGACCTTCGGGAAGTTGTCCCGTCGCTTCAAAGTATTTCATTACATCAAAATACTGACCATCACTCATAGCCTGACTTCTAAATGATTTGCTTGATGTGTCGGCGCTACTTAAAACCATTGTTGCCTCGTTCCTTATTTTCTCGACCGTCGCCGCATCTCTTGAAGAGGCATAGAGCGGATAAGCAACAATACCAATAATGACAATGACAGCAATGGATAAAAGAACTTCTGTCAAGGCAAAGCCTTTCTTTTTCTTGTTTTGATAGTTAATGTTTTTCATGATGATGACCTATTCTTGTTGTTATGTGTCGGATGACAAGAATAGGGTAAGGTATTTCATGAGGTTTAATTACAAGAAAGCCTCAATTAAGAGGCTTCTTGATTACTTCGGTCTTATGATTTGTTCTTGTATCTTTACCATGTCGTACTCTTTGGTTCCGTGTATCGTTCCGTTCTTCCATGATGCTTTAATGATGGCGTCCTTTAAGTTCCACTCTGCCTTGTTTCTGTCGTCTTCCGTGCCTCCTGCGTCTACAACCTTGTTCAAAGCAACCCGACAGGCGATAACTGCGGGGTCGTCGTAACTGTCCGAATAACATCTATCCGTTAGTTGCTTTATCCGCCTTGCTTCCTTGTTGTCGTGCTTCTGTTGTGCGTTCATGAAAGCAACCCCGCCAATCCCTTAACAATCCATCCATCTTGGTTGTTGTGTAGCCACGTCGCCCGTTGCTGGTCATTCTTCAGTTTAAGGAAGTCATCGGCTTTCCTCGTGAGTTTTTCAAAATTTTGATTGAATTCTTTCGTTGATGCCTCTTTATCAGGAAAGAACCTCAACCAAACTGCAAGCATGTTTTTCCGTTGCTTCCAAGTTCTACATTCAACCGTGGCAATTAAAGAGCGATTTCTTTCATCGGCTTCAACAAGAACAACCCTTCCAGCAATTTCATTGTCCATCTTGTGTTTCCTATTTTAAGTGGTCATAGATTAGAACCCTATATAGTGTTCCGGTTGCTTGATAAGCGAAGTGCTTGTCAAGTGATTGATAGATTATTCTTCGTTCAAGAAACCCACAAGATGGAAACATCGTGTTTTTTCGTGGTTGTGCGTGTTCTTGGAAAATAGTTGTTCCTTGAGGTCGTCATTGGTGCCAAGTGGAGGGGTGATTAGTGGGGAAAAGCACTCTTCTTTATGTACCCACAGAAATTAACGCCAATAATCAAGGGGACCGCCGCAAAGCGGCTTGCTGCTGCTCGGGCGTAGCCCGTCCTTGATGCTTGAATGGTTGCCATTGGGGAATTGTTGGCGTTTTCCTTGAATTGGAGGCACGACTGAAAGCCCTTGCGGGCTTTGGTAGGGTTTCGGTTGTCGGGGTTGGAGGTTAGCCCGTGGTGGGTGGCTTCTTTTCCAAGAGGTCGCCCTTGTTCAAGGTTCGACCCTTCAAGGCTTCCCAGCCTTGCCTCATGCTTCGCGGTACATAAAAGCGTTGATAGGTAGTCTTCCCGTCCACTTCAATCTGTACAGTGATTTGAACCGCACGGGTCGCAAACCATGCGCTATCGAAGCGCTGGCCTTTGCTTGCTCTCCATGCTTTGAAGCCTGCGCCTGTGGCCTTCTCGTAGCTCCAGCCTGTGAACGGTGTTGCGTTATCCACGCCTGTCACGGTGGCCGTGTAGGACTGTTTTCGAAGGCTACGCGATGCGTTCAGAATGAAGGCCTGATTGCTCGTGAACTGGAAGATTGCGTCTCTCATGTTCTCGGGCGTTGGCGGGCAAAACCCCTTTTCCGGCTCTGCGTCGGGTTGTAGCCCCTTGGCGATGCGTTGGGCGTTGCGTTCGTTGAAGACGGCTTCACGGATGTTGCCCACCTTGGAACGAATGGCCTGTTCGTCAAGCAACGCGGAGGCTACCTCCTCAAAGGTGGCCGTGTGGCGGATACCAAAGAACGCAAGTTCTGCCTCTGCTGGGTGGCACGAAGTCGGCACTAAACCGCCCCTGTCCGTGGCGTCGTCGCGGATGGTTAAAGCGCTGGTGCCGTAAGCGATGCGGTTCCATTTGTTGGCTTTGGTCCTGGCACTGAACGCGATGTGTTCGGCGTCGGCGTCGGCCTTCTCCATGTCTTGCTCCGTGGCCGTCTGGTTGCCAAAGCAGCGGGCGAAGTCGTGCCGTCCGTCTTTGTGCGGAAGGAACGGAAAGGCCACCTTGCGGGCAAGTGAGGCCGTGATGGGTTCTTCTTCGGGCGGTAGGTCTTCGAGCTCGTAGACGAACAACTGCCCGACAGGTAGCAGGGCGTCGTTAAGGCATGTGTAAGGCGCTTGATGTAGTACGGCGACCGCTTGGAAGCGTTCCCTTGTGTTGCTTCTGGCAAGGCCTGTCAGCTTCTGTATGAAGGCGTTCCGCTTGTACTTCAACGAACGGAGGTTGTGCTTCGCTTCGTCCTCTTCACCTTGCGACAGCCCACCGCGGGTGAGGTCGTCGGTTCTTCGCAAGATGGCGAGATCCGTCTGTCGTAGTTCCTCCATGACCTCCCTACGGGTAAGGGTTCCGGGGAAGTAGCCAGCCCGTTGCTCTGCGTTGTAGCGGTATTGGATTTCGTCAAACTGGTTCCTGACTGTTGCGAGCAAGTCGGCTTGCTCCGCATCGATCGCTGTGGCTACAAAGCCCGAAAACGCTTGCTTCAGGTCGTTGTACATCTGGCCGTCTACTTCGGGAAGTTCGGGATGTGGCAACCCGACAACCTCCCACGACTTCAGGCCGGTTTCCGTCATAAAGTCGGCAAGGTTGTTCAAGAATTCCGCGAGCCTGTCGAACTGCTCGGGGGTTTGGAAGAAACCCGTATCGAGCCAATCGGCGATGATGTGGCCTGATAGGTGGCCGTGTTCCGGCATGGCGTCTTTCGTCGCCATGACGTAATCAAGCGTTTCAAGCCATGCGGTCGGGGCAAAGTCGGTCTGTTCGTAGAAGTACCGAACCCAGCCGTTTTTGAGGGCTTGGTGGTAACTCTGGCCTGTCTGCTTCTGCTTCGCTGTCTCTTCGCAATCCGTCGTGAAAACGGCGTTGTTCTGGCTAACAATGCTCGTTGTGTTGCGGTGGAGGCTTCGCTTGATGTTGACGGCAAGGCCTGAAACAAGCACCTCGTCCGGCTGTAGCTCGGTCTTGCCTGTCTTGGGCATGTATCTATTCAAAGTATGACCAATGACGGTCATTCTTGCTCGCTGGGTGTTGTTCATTAGCACGGCTGCCCATTCGCTGTGCTGGCTTATTTCCTTACTCTTCACGACATACTTTGAAAGATAGCGAATTTTCCCGAGGAGGTCTTCGTTCTTCCTTGCGGTTTCTGCGGGGTTCTCTCCTTTCTCGAACGCTGGCAATTCTTGGAGGTCTTGTGCGTCAACTGAAATGTCCTTCTTCAATTCGTCTGCTAACGCGCTTCCCCATTCCTTCGCAAGGAATGTTTTCAAGTCGTGCTTGCTATCGGGGAAAGCAGCCCTGTAAGCCTCTTCAAGGTCGCGGGCTGCCAACAAGATGATGTGATAATGCGGGTGTGTGTCGTTTTCGGTCTTGTTGTGTGTGAACTCTACTGAACGCACAAACGAAATAAGGTTCGTCTTGAAGAACGCTCTACATAGTAGGCGCTTCCATGCCTTGCTCATGATGCGAAGATGGTTAGCAACTCTTGACGCGGGGCAGTTTGGAAGGGTTAGCGTAAGGAAATAAGGCTTTATGTATTCGTAGTCTCTTGCCATATTTTCAATGGCAATCGGTATAACGGTTGACCATTTGGCGGATGTTCTCCACGCACAAATAGGACAGAACTTGTTATGACAGCGAATGGTTCCAAAGCATCGGGCGCTGTTGCCGTTCACTGCGTATTGAACATGTAAAGCACATGAAAGCATCTGTGCTGCCTTCTTGTGAACATACGGAATATGAGACTTTGAAAGAGCGCTTGCTATCTTGCGCTTCTCTACATGTTGATGGCTCCATGTCTTGCTCCCGAGTAGTTCGGGGAAGGTATGAGCGTTCGACAATGAACGAATACTGAAATTAGATAATTGCTGTGTATAATTATTTGGTTTATTTGCTACAATGTCCATAGTGTCACAATCGTTATTTTGCTTCTGGTACAATCATTGTAACGAATGAAATCGAAGAACTAATAAAGCCACTCTTTAAAAAGGTGGCTTTTTTAGTGGCTCATTGGTTGTAATTCAAGATTGAACCACTACATATCGACATTGCTTGAATGGTTAGCCGCAGCATGTTGTGTTAAATACGAACATAAACACGATGTAAATTATTTTCTATCGGTTACCATAGCGACGGCATCAAAAGTGCCTTTTCATGATGATGTTTAAAAATGGATAGTCGGTTTTCGTAGACCCACTATCAAGAAAGCCCTCGAAAGAGGGCTTTTCTTTGTACCATGTAAACATCATCATACGAAAGGGCTACATCATGAACCGCGAACAATTCAAGCGCCTGTCATTCAAAAAACAAAGGCAATACATCAAGAGGCACCATGAACATGGAATGCTTCGCTATGTTCTCCGTTGTTTCTGTATGTTTGAGTTCAAGGAAGGAATGGCGGCTTATCGCTCGTATCATTCCGCACCTGTTCCACGATGGTTCAAAGACGTTTAAAAGAAAAGCCCCGAAAGGGGCTTTCTTGTTATAGGCCTTGTATCTCCCTTGCTTGTTTCCGTTTTGCTGCTGCCTTCAAGAGGCTTTCTTGATACTTCTCTAACGGCTCGCCGTCCTTCTTCGCCTGCTTTGCTGCTCGCGTTTCCTCGCCTATGAGGCTCTTTGCCTGATTGCCTTTGACGCCCGTTGCCTTTGATTGCCTGTCGGCGTTCAAGGCTTCTTGATAGCGTCGTCCATAGTCTGGGCTCTGTTCCCTCGCTTTATTGAGGTAGTCGTTCCGTTGCCCTTCAAGGTCGGCCACCTGCGCCTGCGCCTCTTCGGTGAGGGGTTTAGGGTTGGACGCCATCACATCACGAACGCCGTTACCGCCCCCGCTGGTGGCCAGCTTGTTCTGTGATAAGGCCATGCCTTCACCGCCTCCAGGTCCCCCGCTGTTGCCTCCTGCGGGGCTTCCGCCACCGTCTCCGTCGCCCTTGTCCTTGCCCTTATTCTTCAGGTCTTTGAGTAAGGCTCCAGCGCCCCCTCTTGCGCCTTTACCGATGCCCCCGACCGCTCCGCCTACTCCATGCCCTATCTGTCCGACGGCCTGACTTCCCGCCACCACCGCCGCACCGGCGACCATACCGAACTCGCTACCGTGGTCTTTCAAGTTGCTATCTACGGCACCCATCCACTTCATGATGCCGGTCGGCAAGATGTGGATAAGTTCAAACACCTTCTTTGCTGTAAGCGTCATCATGAAAGCGTAAATGAACGCACCCGCGATAACGCTAATAATCTTTGTCATACTTCCCGAACCGCTGGCAACCGAACCGAACGCAAGCGAAAAGGTGCCATTGATGAGCGCCCCAATGGGCTTCATGGCGATGATTGCCGCAATAAGACCGAAAACCATCAAGGACGGACGAAGCGTTAGACCAAGAATGAACGAATAGCCGTTCTTTGCTCCGTTTCCCGTCGCGCCTTCCCCTTCGGGGTTCATGTGAGCGACTGCCCAGAGTGGTGCCGCAACAACACATTCAATAAGTAGCACCATCCAAGAAAGAACCGAACCCATCCAAATCATATACGGCATCATGGGAATAACGGTAGTTAGAACCATTCCCGGCAAAGCGAGCATCGTCCATATCTTGATACCAAAGGCGGAAATTCCGCCGTTCAAGAAGCCCGCGAGCATGCCAACCCCAAGGATGACATTTGCCCAAGAAATGAGCTTGTTTCCTATGTTGCTTGAAACGGTCAACGGGTTTGAACTCGAAGCCATACCCGCCACACTGAAAATATCGTCGGGGTTCACTTCTGAACCATCAAAAACCTTTGATATGAAGTCTCCGAACCCTTCCTGACTTTTCTGGCCTGAACCAATGTCTGATTGAGTGAATGGACTATTCTTTACAAGGTCACTTTGCGACTTTGAAGCCGCCCGCATGTAATCGCCCATCGTTACTTTCGTCAATTCAAAAGCGGCGTTTTGCGCTGTCGTGTAAGTATTGTTATATCCCAGCCAGTTGCTTGAACCTACCTTGAAGCTTTGCGTTGTTGTCATTCCTTCCGGTGCGTAGACCTTCGGGAAGTTGTCCATTGCTTCCGCTAATACCTGTTGCCTCTTTGAAATGGTAATAAAGTAACTGCCCGCCATTATCCAGCCGTCTTGTTTCACCTGTTCTTGAAATGACTTGTTCGCTGTGGCAAGTTTTGAGGCTTGCGCTTTGAAGGTGATATCTAACGCGGTGTTATACGCCTTTGCTATGGTCTCAATCGGGGCTCTTACATCCATCTTTGGATTAGCAAGGTAAGCATCCGCCAGCGCCTTTGTTGCTACCTGTACCGCAATAAGCGCCGTTCTATGCGTCATGTTGATTTCGTGAGCGGCTTCTGTAAGTTCGTTGCTTGCTTGAACGCCTGCGTAGACCGTTTTTATTTGAGTGTCCGAAAAGAAGCCCTTATCTGTTGTTTCTCCCGTGGTTGTTCCATCTTCATTCGTCGTTACTCCTTGCGCTTTCTCCGTCATCGCAAAAACGGCACTACCGCAAACGTTGTTTACCTCGCCGGTTGGGTTAAGGTTTCCGCTCGACGAAAAGCGAATTCGCACGCCTGCGCCTCCATTCGTTGAAAAGTCTGTGACTGGTGCCATCTTGCTATTGCCATAGACCTGTTTTACCAGTGCGGCTTGTTCCGCTCCAAGTCCTGAACCTTGGAGTGCCTGATTTGTGATGCTGTCGCAATAGTTATTCAAGAAAAGCTGTCTTGCGATGACGTAAGGTTCAACACTGCGGTTAGCGTTCGCCATGGCTGGCGCTCCTAAAGAGTCGCCCGCGTAGGCTGTCCATATATGGTTAGCGAAGCCGACACCTTGAAGCGCAAGCCAGACGACAAGCCATTGCGCTATGCAAAAACCTCCCGTCAATGAAGGGAAGGCTAGAACGGCTCCTAATAACATGCGAATGGGAACCCACATAGAAGACCATCTTTTACCGAGGAACTGTCCATCGTGGGCTCCTTGTGCTGTTCCTGTGATATAGATATATGCCAGATAGATGCCGGCTAACATCAAGACCGCACCATTGAAAACTCCAATGACGGCACCGAACACGTTTGCGTCTTTGCCTCCTGACAAAGAACCGAATAGGTAATCTACTACTTGCGTCTTTGATACATCGGTGTCTGATACCGAAAAGAAGCCATCAGCAAGGGCAACATGTGGGGCTAATAGTAGTGCTATGAATATAAGGGGATATAATAGATATTGTTTCTTCATGATAATTTCCAGTTTTTGAATGATGATGTTTCCTATGGTAGCGGTGAGGCTTATTTTTAAATCGCCCACAAAAAAGCCCCTTATCAAGGGGCGAAAAACTGGCGGTCAATACTGGAAGGATTGCCGTCTGTTTTTATTCACTAACCATCAAACACCATGGTCATCAATCATGGTACTGATATTATAGCCGTTACATTGAAAGTTTAGATTTCCTCTTTTGGTTCTTCTTCAAGTTCTTTCTATTGAACGGGTCGTCTGGCTCTTCCATCTGGACGGGCGTTGCTGGCGTATGGTTCTGTTCGTTCCACCTTGCTTCACGCTGGCGCTTCTGTGCTTGCTCCACCTTCTGGCGTGGTGTGGGGCCTGGAGCTGCCTCTGGCTCCGCTGGCTTCTTCTGTGCCTCCGCCACCTTGTTCATGGCGTCCTTGTTGAAGGTAAGGACGTTTGAATTGAATGGGTCTTGTGTGATGCTCATGGCTCGTTTCACTTTCGCCGCTTCAATCAGCTTCTTGTGTGCTTCGTTCGTTATAATGATTTTGTTTGTGTCGATACCGCTTTCAATGAGGCTATCAAGCATTTTTTCGATGGCTTGTTTTTGAAGTTCGGGCGTGAATGAAGAAATGTTTTCGTTCACACTTATATAGATGGGCTTCGTTTTGTTAAAGTGTTTGTTCTTGACCATTGAACTAACAACATCATAAGCATGATTTGTGGCAAGGGAAGCAACGCTAACGCTTACGTCTTTGTTCTCGCTGACGCGAATAATTTTCGCTTCATTAAATGAAATGTCGTAGCCTGTCCCTGTATCAAGACCTTTGAGGTTGTATTTCTCGAAGAGGTCATTCAAGTAATTGAATTGTGTTACATGTGAAACATTCTTTATATCTTCTTCTTGATGCTGGGAAAGAGTAACGCCGTTCTTGTGTTGCTCTTCGACCTTATCAAGCATTTCTGTAACGCTTTCGACTGAGGCGGCTTTTAATTCTTCTTTGGTTGTCTTCTTATTTGATTTGATGTTGTTCATGTGTTCTACCATTTTAGTGATTTTGAGGTTGCTCCTTGATTTGTCGTCTAGAAGTTCGAAGGCTCCAGCTTCGGCGTCCCGAATGTGAAGATTGTTTTTGAAGTGTTCAAGGTAAGTCGTTTCACCGTAATAAGAGATTGTCTCTTTCATACGCGTAAACTGAACTAACCCGAGGGCGTTCTTGATGCCTGAAACTCCGCCTGACTTGCCATCGATCATGGCGAAGCAATGGTCAATGGAAAGAGCCTGTGAGCGGTGGATGGTTCGGGCGTAGCGAAGCGCCACGCCTGTAAAGTCGTCGGGGACGGTTACGGTCTCGCCCGTGGCAAGCCGGACCTGGAGGGTTCCGTCCGTGGTCGGTACAACGGTTCCGTTCGTGCCGTTGATGACTTTGAGGGTCTTCCCGAACTTTTTCGATTTTGTGAACCGCACGCAATCGCCCGCGTGAAAGGTGTAAGCCCCCACGGTTTTGATGGGGTCGGGCGAAACCGTGCCTTTCTCTATCAAGCGCTTCTGTATGTTGGTGTTCAACGCCTCGACGGTCTCCACAAGGGAAGCCATCACCAGCTTCTGTTCCTCGGGTGCTGGGTGGTCTACATAGTCCTGCGCCAGCTTCGCTACGGCTGCCTTCTGCGTGTCGAACGCTGTTATGTATCCGGCGTCTGTGAGGTCGCCGTACATGCGTTGACTGTCGGCGGGGGTAAGGAGGTCGTAGAAGCCCACGGCCAGCTTCTTGTCTTCCTCTCGCTTCTGTCGGCGTATGTCGTCAAGTTCCGCCAGCCCGCTTGGGTCTAACGCTTGGAGCAAACATTTAAGGGCATTTCCGCCCGTTCCGACAGGAGAAAGTTGCCTCGGGTCCCCTGCTACCACGAGCTTTGCTCCGTGGCGCTCTGCTATCTCTGCGAAGCGTCCGAAGATTTCAAGGGAGGCCATGCCGACCTCATCAAAAAAAATCACGGTCTTGGGCGTGATGTTTAATTTGCCTTCGTCGTAGTCATAAAGAAATTTTGCTGTGCTGTGACTGACGATGCCCGTTTCTTTCTGGAGGTTCTCTGCGGCGGCATTGCTTACGCTCGTGCCTATCAGCTGGAAATTTTGACCGGCAAACGCTCCACATATGGTGGCCTGTACTGTGCTCTTACCCGTTCCAGCTTTTCCTACTATGGCGCAAAGGGCACCCGGACCTGTCGCCTTTCTCAACGCGTTTTCTTGTTCGGGTGATAGCCTATAACCACGTTGTTCCGCGAATGCCTCAATTTCTTTTTCGATGGCTTCGGGTGGCAACTCGTGCTCACGGCTTGCCTCGTTCCTCTTCGTGAATGAACGAATGGCAAGATCTGCTTCAACAAGTTTCATTGAACAAAATTGCTTGTTGTGGATTTCATCAAGTGGCTTCAAGCCACAAAGCAAGTCTTCGTTAGACATGATGCGTTGAAAGGTGGCCTCTGCCTCTGCCTCTGCGTTCGGGTGTCCGGTGTAGCACTGGTTAATTACTGTGCGTATATCAAACTCGTTGATTGCCACCTTGTGCTTGAAGCGGTGGGTTAAGTCGATGATATGTTCGTCGCTCGGGATAGCGTCAAGGACGTTTTCCGCGTGAGCCTCGAGGTTGATACCGTCCGGGTCTATCGCTTCAAGTTCCTTGAACTTCTCCGCCCACGTCTCTCGAACTACGTCGTAGTTCATGGCTACTTGCTTGTTGTTCCTCGTGGCAAGGGCCGCTGTTTGGCCGTCCACGCCATGCTCCCGCATGTAAGCCTTAATCTCCGCGTGTCGTCCTGAGAAAGCGTCTGCGACGGTTTGAGAAACGCCGTTGACCGTAAAGGTCATGTCTTTTGTTTCCCCGAACTCATCGCTTACACGCTGGCTTGTTACTGTGAGACCCAACCCAGCGGCTTGTAGCAACTCCGCTTGCTTCATGTCGTAAACGGAACCCGCAAGGGAAATCTGTTTATTGAGGCTTGCCGCTTCAACCGCTCTAATCTTTCCGTCTTCACACATCACGTAATTTTGAATGACGTTGTGGGTGTGGACGTTCGGACTAACGAACCCGTCTGCGGTGGGTCGTGTGTCGAAGTGGTCGCACTGAAAAACGAACATCTTTACATTGCGTTCGACCTTACGGCCTCCCTTGCCTGACCTGCTCGTTAAGTTCTTCTCAATGTTGGCAAGGGTGAAGGCCACGCTTTCGCGGTGGATGTTTAGAAGCGCTTCTTCCATCTTCTTGTTGCCGTCTAACTGCGCCTTAGCGAGAAGTAAAGAAAAGGCCTTTGAGGGTGTGAACACTCCATCGAATCCAATGCGGCGGTCTTCCTTGCCCACGTTTTGAACCAACGGTTTACCTGTGAAAGGGTGAAGCCCCTTGAACATGTTTATAAACGGCTTCTTGTCCTGACTGTAATCGCCTGACAGCCCGAACGCTTCGCAACCCTTGCCCGCGTATCTAAAACTGTTCTCGAAGGGAATGGCTCCGCTGTCATTCTTTGAGTAGTAGTTCATTGTTGCCCCGTCTTTCTCAAGTTGGGCAACGTCGGAAAGGATGTACTCCGCGTATTCCGCTGTATCAATGTCTCTAATCTTAAACATGGGACACCTCGGGTTGTCCGTGGTGTCCTTTTGGCTCCACATTGATAAAGACGTTATGGAAGCAATACTTCAGTTCTCTGTCTTGCTCGGGTTGGACTGAACCGGAAAGGATGTACTCCGCGTATCTTGTTCTGTTGACATCTTTAATATTAAACATGGGACACCTCAGGTTGCCCCTCTTTGTGTCCGGCTTCTTCGGCCAGCTTCTTCCACTTGTTCTTTTCGCGGATTAAACGCTTTACGAAAATACCGGAAGAACCGGCGCTGACCGTATGTCCGTTTTCGTCGGGGAAAGTGGAATAGGTTTGAATGGCGCTTATGAGGTCATCGCGGATTTCTTCCACAAGTGCTGCGTTCTGTTGCTTGCGCTTGCTGGTCTGTTGAGTGAGGTAGTCCTGGAGGGCTTGCCTCACTCCTAACTGACCTGTTGCCCGCTTTAAAAACTGTTCTTGCTCTGGTGTTACATCGACCCAAGTTCTCATGATATTGCCTCGTGATAGTGAAATGCCTATCACGATGGTAAGGTTTTTCTTTGATTTTTAATTACGTTACAAACACAGGCATTTAAAAACGCAACACGATATGCCCGATAGGTGCGTGTCGTGTATCCCTCTATGCGCTCTTATATGCTTATGGCATCAAGAAAACGAACGAAGGGCGTTTTCTTGTACGTTTTTAGTTAACTATTTTTAAAATGCCTTACCATGACGGTTAACACTAACCATCATGAAGGCACCCTTATGGAACCATCTTTTTCTATTCGCAACATTGAAGAATTGAACTCGGTTGTAACGGAATACTATCAAGACGCAAAGCGTCAAACCGAGGAATTCTTTCTATCATTTGATGACCTGAACTTGCGCAACTGCGTTAAAGCCGTCATCAATTTTCAAGAGATCACATCTCCTTTTTCCGTCTTTTTCAATCAATGGAATTACCAAAACGGTTGGTATCAACGCGAAGTTGAGGCGTTCTTGAAAGGAAAAGAGACAACGAAAAAGGACAAACCGCCACGACATTTAGAACCGTTCAATCAAACTGTAGGTCAAAAGTTTGAGGATGTTTTGGACGATTTACACAACTGTTGCGGGATGTTCGTTAACGCTCCAGACACAATGGAAGTTAACTTGATGCTCAGGAAATTGTTTGAATTGATGACTTGTGTTGACGCTTGTTTGAAAGTTTTGAACGATAGTTTCTTAAAATATTCTTGGTATGAGAAGGCGCTTTTTACTCAGTCGGGAGCGGGAAAGTCTCAAAAACTTGTCATGAAATCGACTGGACGCAAGGGGTACACGCCATGAAATTCTCTCAATCCCTACGCTTCAAGCGTTGTCTTTTTGGTTCGTCTGCGTTGCTTTTTGTTCTGTTCGTCGCTCAGTTTTTAGGCGGTGGCGCTACGGCAACGGTTCTTTTTTTGCTCCTTCTTCCAATGGTTGCCATCTTTTTGTGGCTCCTTAATTCCATTGAAAACGAAATTACAAGAGGTAAACCTTTATGAAAACACAACAAAGTATCTATGACGAAAGCGGAAAGGAAGACGTAAGAATTACGACAACGCCATTTAAGGACGGATTTTTTATATCAGTCAGCGCGGGATGGAACGATTACAGTTATGACCATTTAATCTATTTTTTGAACGAGGTCATGAAAGATAACCCGCATGTCATCGAAGGTTTTACGTCTTTACAAGAAGGCGAAGAGGAAAAGATTGAACAATTTCTTCTTGTCCACGATGACGCAATTGATGAGGCGCAAGTAAGAAAGTGGCGCAATCATGAAGCGAAAATCAAAATTATTGAATCCACTTATAACGACTAACATCAACAACAACGAAGGTCATCATCATGAAAATTACAAAAGAAAAAGCATTAAACATTGTCCGGTTCGGCTCCTTTATCGCTCTGGGCGTTGTCGTCTCTCCCGTCTTCTCACTCCCTGTGCGGGCGGTTCTATTCCCTCTTTTTATCGTTGTTGCCATTCTTTCCGTCCATCGTTTGGATACCATGCGTGAAGAAAGCAACACTGAAGTAGAAGGAGAAATCATCATCAATCACTAATCAATAGGTCTCACTATGAATAACAAGAACAAAAAATCAAACGGCTTCGCCCTAACTCCCGTCCTCCTTGCTGTCGCTTTAGGTTCCGTCTTGACAGCGGGAACGATGGTTTATTTTCACAATGTCAATCATCAAAGCGACCTGACAAAGGACGCGGATTTGATAGTTCACAAAGCAAACTTGACTTCTGCGATAAGCGGAACGGCTACTTTTTCGGGCGACACTTTCAACGACGGTAGCACTTCAAACGGCGTTGTTACGGTCAAGACTGACGACAAAACTTGCTCGCAATTGAAGGCGAAGTTAGCCCCGATGGGTTCCGTTTCGTGCGCCTCTGGCGGGTCTTTGCTGTTCAAAAGCAACGGCGTTAAGTCTGCTTTTGCGTCAATTCGACAGCCTGAATTGGTGGCGGGCGCTTCGGATAGCGTGACTTCTGCGCCTGTTTCAGTCGGCTTGAAAGGTAGCGTTTCGCTGGCTTCTGTTGAAAAAGCGCCGACAATGGGAAGCACTACTTCAACATTTCAAAGCCACGGAACCGCTCCGTTAGGTCTCGGTTCTTTGAGTGGAACGAACGGAGGAAGCGTTTCAACTTCTGTTAATTGGGGATTTAGTACCCCTCAAATTCCGACCGTTGCGACTGGAAACGCAACCGTAACGCCTCCGCCTCCGGCTTATCCTGTGCCTTCCTCACCGAAAGTTCTTTACTCAATGTGGGGCGTTAATGTCGTCGTTTCGCCCGACGCAAACGCCGCTTCTTATCAAATGGGTATCACTTGCGGTATCAATCCACCCGCATCTGTCTTCAATGCGACCGTTCAAAATGTTCCTGCAAGTGGTCTCTATTCTTCCGTGATTACTGAAAACTTGCCCACAATGAATACGGGTTATTACTTCCTTCCGATTGGAACGGCTTACACTGTAATAGGTGGAATGGCTAACACTGGTGGTTCAACTCAAGTCGCTAACATGACAAAAGCGCTACCTCAAAGCACCTGTCAAATCCCAAACAGCTTCGGAGTTTGGAATGTTCAAGTGAAGGTTCGGGCCTGTAATGTGTCGGGTCAATGCTCCGCGTGGTCTCCTGATTTCGGTCAATTCTGTAACTTCAACCGCTGTTAATTCCTCAATCCTGAAACGAAGAAAGCCCCGAAAGGGGCTTTTTCTTGTCTTCGTGATGCTGTCTTTTTAACTGTAATTGAAGATAAAAGACTTCTTGCCGTTGAAGAAAGTATTCACGCAATCGATAAGTTCTTCTGCGGTTTGACCGCCCGGAAGTTCTCCTATGCCTTCCCAGTTGTCGCCTTTCTTCTGTGAAATCTTCCAAATACCGAGGTCGTTTTTTGCGTTGACCGATTTTGTCCCGAACCCGATTTTTGTTTTTTCGTTGTGGAAATAGTCAAAACGGACGCTGATTACTTGTTCTTGTTTGATGATTTTCTTTTTCATGATGATTGCCTTTTTCGTAGTTGATGATTAGTGTTTTGTTTCTTTGGTGATGCTTCTTTTAGTTCATTGTTGGTTTATCTACATACATATTCGTTGTGCTTGTTCCAAAATTACAGCAATAAGAAACTTCTACAAGAACCTGATTTTCATTTTCTTTCTCTGAATTTAAAAAATCTCCCCAGTCTCCACCGTGGCTCCGCTGGGCACCGATACTTAAAGTAAAACCATTCTCAGTATCTCCTTCAATTCTTGTCCATAGTTCCTCAATTGTTTTAATGTCTTTAAACTTAACTTTGCTTTCTTTGTTCATGATGATGACCTTTCTTATTTATAGTGAATATCAAGTGTCTTTGTTTTCTTGATATTTACATGGTAGGGGATATTTCTTTTTTAACCTCACTTTTTCCCTCACTATTCAACTAACATTCATATTTGTGATGTGTGTCACACAAACAAAGAAAAACCCCTTTCGGGGTTCATTCTTCTAACAGTGCTTTTATATTGCCTCCCGCCGTTGTTTCTTTCGGGTACGGGTAGCCGTTCGGTTTAAAAAGATAGTCTATTACGTGTTCCATGCTTCTAACCTCGCTCGCGTCTCCATCCGTCCACATCTCTACATCAAGACACTTCTTGAACTCTGTTGCCCACTTGAAGCCGTTGTTCCATGCGCCCCACTGGAAGTAATGAGGGCGAACGGCCATAAGGGCGTGATAGTGGGGATGTAAGGGCTTCGCTGGGGTCGCGTAACTTGTGGATACTTCCGTTACTTTGAGCCATCCACGGACGTCGAACGCCTCCAGGTCCAATTTGTCCCACGCTCGTTCCATCTGTCCGAAGCGGTGCGTTAGTTCGTCGTGAGCGCAGTTATCCGCCCCGATGGTGACAAAAAGCCAGCGTGTAGCTGGCTCCTGTGCTTCAATTTCCGTGACGGCTTCTTTTAGTTGTGCTTTCTCTTGTTCTATGTCCATGCGAATGCCTCATGATGGTTTGATGGTTAGTGTTTTCGTGAAATAACATCCATCAAAAACCTTGCCTCACTTCTGGTTTTTACGTTTTGATAGTTGCTATTCACTGTTTTATAGTCAATCGAGCGGGTGGGGTCGCTTACTCGTTCTTCAACCTTCTTTATAAGACGATAGAAGTCATAACCGAAGTCTTCAAGAATGCTTGAAAGCCTGTCTTTCAAAGCCTCTATCTCTTCCGTTTTCTCGCCAATAAGTCTTACGCTGTCGGCGGTGTTCTTGACGATTGCTTCATAATCAAGCCCGTTCGCTAATTGTTCGTTTATGTAATCCTGTATTCTTTTCATTTCGAGACCTTTGGTTAGTTGTGTGGGTTATTGTGTGTTATATGGTAAGGGATTTGTTTAATTCTTAACTCACACGCAAAAAGAAAGCCCCTCGCGGGGCTTGTTTCTTTTCTTGGACTTTCGTTTACATCTTGAACTTGTTGCTGTGTCCTCGTTCTCTGTGGTCTTGCTGTTGCCTTCCTTGGTTTAAGACCTCTTCGCCTGTCAAGGTGCTTTTTTCGTTGTTCTCCCACCTTGCTTCACGCTGGCGCTTCTGTGCCTGTTCGACCTTCTGCCGTGCTGTTAGCCCCTCGCTCATGCCTGCTGTGGCGTCTAAAAAGGCTTCGTCTACGTGTCCCGCTGCTTGCTCGTAAACGCGGTCTGCCATGTCTTTAGCGTAGTTCTTTGCCTCCTTCTCGTTCTTCCAGTTGATGACTGGCAGGCTTTGAGCAAAAGGGTTAACCGTCTCCATCGCGTTATCTATGATGGTTGCTTTAACCTCGTTTTTGAAACCTCGGTTATAACCGCCGTCATCGTACATACTCACGGCGTGCGAAGAATAGATATGAACGAAGGCTTCATAAGTACCTTTGTAATCGCCCGTTGCTTCAAACGAACGCTTCGGGTTGGCCGTTTCCTTTGCTTCTTTCCACATCCTCTCCGCCTGTGCGTCGTACAACTGAAACGCCATACTTACGTTGTCTTTGAAGTCTTCGTGATAGACGGCTATGGCTTCTTTCTTGTTCTCCTCGATGTAGTTCTGTAAAGCGCTTTGAAAGCGTTGTCGTTCAATACCCATTGAACGGGCTTGAAGGTCTTTCATTGAAAAGTAACCGAAATGGCACAAGTCGGGGTCAAAGGCGTTAGAAGCGCTGGTCTTGTCCTGCCCCTTGCGGAGGAGGTGCGTATTTAAAGCGTCGTATGGTTCTTTATCTCTTATCTTGCTGATTGGAATTGTTGTGTTAACAAGGTTCTTACCGACCTCGTTCATTTGCTCTATGAGTTCGTATGTGTTCCACACCTCTTTTGCGTGGGCGTGGTCTTCGGGGTTGAATTCGCGAGCAATAAGGCTATTCAATCCTTCTTGCGTTGCTTCGTAAGCGTGGGAACTGTCCCACGTAAAGGTGTCGGGGTTGTAGTTGAGACTTTCAAGCGTTTCATGAAGTCGCGTTTGAAGTTGCCCCATCCGTTCGTGGGCTTTGTGTAGTTCCATGTTGTAATACTCTTCAAAGTCCTGTGAAACAATATCCACGCGCTTTTGAAGTTCTTGTTCAAGTGTGTTCATTGGTGATGCCCTCATGTGGTGATTAGTGGTTCTCACATGGTACGGGCAACACTAAAAAGAAAAGCCTCTTACGAGGCTTTATGGTTCTTTGCTTTCAATCTCTCTTCTGCTTCCTTGACCTGTTGCCCCAATCTTTCCGCTGTCTTGTGATAGTAGCGGTTCAAGCTGTTGAGGTCTTTGTGTCCCGTGATTTTTGCGAGGTCTTGAATAGGAATTTCGGCTTCACCCGCAAGGTATGAAATAGCGGTGTGGCGTAAGTCGTGAATGCGTGCCTTGGGTTCCTTCAACTTCTTTTTGAGTTCTTCCCTTGCTCTTCCCCATGCCTGCGTAACGCTGTCGGGTTGGATGGTAAACACGTTGTCCCTGTCCTCTGGAACATTCTTCAAAATCTCATTCAAGATACCTTCTTCTTTCTCTTGAAGCGGGATGATGCGTTTTTCTCCGTTCTTTGTATCTGGAAAAATCAACTTCATGAACTGTCCTTCTTCCTTCAAAACATTCTGTTTTTGAAGGTGGACGATTTCACCACGACGGCAAGCTGCCCCGTGTAGGATTTGAACCACCGCTATAACTTCTTTTCTCTTTTTGGTCTTCTTGCCGTTCTTCAAATGAGCAAGAACCTTTTCAAAGTCGGTATCACCCACAACCGTATCGCGGAAGTCGGCGACTTCAAGGCCGTGATGCTTACGCTTGCCTTTGAGGGGGTGTTCAACATCAATTTCAAGAACATTGATAGCGTAGGTGTAGACGCTCCCAAACGCGTTCACATACTTACGAATTGTGCCTTTCGCTGGCTCTTTCTTCTTGTTCGGTCGTGTCGCTTTGTAGATGGATACGAACGAGGTTTCATCGTCTCCAAGCAATGTTTTTGCTGTGAGTTTGTCGGCTCCCATAGACAGGATGTTCCCGAAATATTCGACGGGCTGGCCTGTGCGTGGGTCGTCAAAAGTGGACAGGATGACGGTAATCATGGAACCCGTAGAACGGCCGTTCTTGAGCTTGGGTAGCCCCTCCGCTTCGTAGCGCTTCACCAAGTCACGCACGGTAAGGTTCTTGCCCACGGATGACCTGGGCTTTCCCTCGGTCATCAGGTGGCTAATTTCGCTCGTGGCGAAGGCTCGGGCTTTCGCGAGGGCTTGCTTCTTTGAGGCGGGGTTGCTGTCCCAGTAAAACTTTTGCGTGTACTTCTGGAGGGTGCCTGTGGCGTCCCTACGGGCGATCCTGACGCGGTAGTGCGTAGGGCGTTCCTCGACGTTCGGGGCTTTCTTCGTTGCCTTGCTGGTGCTGGTGGTGTCCTTCATAATTCCGCCTTTGGCCTCGTGGCACAATTGGATAGCGCGCACCCCTCCTAAGGGTGAGGTTGCAGGTTCGAACCCTGCCGGGGCCACCAACTTCTCGCTGATTTTGCCCCAGATTTGCCCCGTGTTAAAACGCCCTTCAAGAAAACCCTTACAAAACAAGGGTTAGGAGCGGGGAAAATCAAAGACATTCTGCCTCCTAAGGGGAAGGTCGCGCGTTCGAATCGCGCCGGGGTCACCAGATACACGAAGGCCGGCAATGCCGGCCTTTGGTGTTTTTGGGGGGCAGTAGCGCTGAAGTTAAACAGTGGCGAAGCCGTCTGCACTTGTGCAATGAAGCACCATCACACTGCGTTCGACGGCAATCACTGCAGCGTGCGCCCTGCGGTCGCCACCGGCGTGGCATGCGCTGCCGAGTAGTCGTTCCCGAGTTGCCACGACGAACAGTGTCATGACGAATGTGTCGGTCCCGAATCGAACCAAGCCGATAATACTTCTGGCTCACGAGGCTGCTTCGAACAATAGGTTTTCGATTCGCGGATTCCACGATGGTCCGAGCGCCATGCGCTCACCGCAAGGCCGAATACAAGACTGCAACCGATACAACTACCCGACATCCACCGTCACAGCATCTCGGGTTAGTTGCACGAGGAGTCCATACACGAATTGTTTGGCCTACCAATTCTTGTAATGTACGATTACACATGTGGCAGCTGCGTGACCCACCATGTCTTGACCGTTTGCATCTGGCGAAAATCCTGAGTCGAGCGTTGCCTCCATGCTGAATTTCGCAGCGAATATCTCGCGCTCGCTCGGCACGTAGGCGCCAGCAGGATCATTCGCACGCATTGCCTTGACGGCAGCAAGAATGAATTCGTCACGATCGACTTTGCTCATTGGATAGCGTTTCGCTGCTTCGACTGCTTTAGTAGCTGCTTTTGTGCATCGGGTTGCTAGTTCTGAGTCGGCCGCAGTCAGCGCTTTGGTATTTTTTGGTGACTGCGCCAGGGCGCCAGTACTGATTAAGACAAGGCAGGTAAGGAATACGAGCCGCATTTAACTCTCCAAAGTAGTCCTGATGCCAGGATTAATCCGGGCCACGAAGCGGTTTGGCTCGAATTGTTAGGTCGCCGCAGTGCAGGGCCAAGAGTCAGCCTACTCAATGCTACGAGCAAGTGCATAGATTCTCTCTGCGATCTTTCGCCCCGAGCTATTCTGCATGCGGCTGAGTGTGTGTTCCAGCGAATTCTTGTGAACTTTACCAGAAGGGAAGAAGGTGGGGTCTCGTTGAGTTAGCGTACTCAGAATGGCATTCCACTCCTTACGACACTCGGCCGGAACTTCGTCCTCGCGGAGCATGCGGAGGTATCTATACGCGCCACGTAGGCGCTCACGCACATCACCCTCCCTGACAGCCAAGGCGTAGAGAGCAGAGTTGAATTTTTCCCTATATCGAAGACTAACCATTTGCGGCCTAATGCTGAATTTAAGTGGCGTGCAGATTTTCGCGGGCCGCTTGGATGAGCTGTTATCTATCGCTTGGACAGGACAATTCCGGTATGTGATGCATTGCTAATATTGATGACTCCCAGAGAGCTAGGGGGAAGGCCCTCAAGAACAACAGAAGTTGCTGTCCACGAACCTGGCTTAAGCGATTCGTTGAACGTAATAGCTTTTGAGTGCTTGGACTTGTCATCCATTTCGTCTTTATCGTTCATACTTGCCCACTCGATGTTCGCTTTCAAGCCATTGATCGTTGATGCGAGAGGATTGCCGAAGCTGAGAGTTACCTTGGAGCCGTTTGCGTAGGGTTCTATATTGTCTAGAGAGACGGTTAAGATCCCCAGATCGGTGCGAAGGATGGAGTAGCCGGAGCTGCCGGGCGTGAGGCGTGCGGTTCTATCCATGTTGGTGAAGAAGTGATTAACAGCTACCTGAGCCTGGAGCTCAGTCAAATCCTCTTTGACGCTCTTTAGTTCCGACCGGAGCGCTGTAACTTGCTTCGCGACGTTTGCAGACTCTTCAGCGGGCTGGGACATGATCCCGCAGCCGCTGAGCAGTACGATGCCTAGAGCAAGGTTTATTGAACGGAAATGCATGACTTCCCCTGTGATAGCTAACGATGGAGCTTAGTCGCCGGAAGCTCGTGTAGCGGGACGACGGCTGCAGTGAATTGTTCCCCTGCCATTCGACCCACGCAGCGGAGCCTTCGGCACCTCGCTAGTCTACCAATTTGTCGCAAGTAATTGCGATAAGCAATTCGACGTGGCGTGATCACGCTCGTATCTACCCACTACTTGGGTTCGTACCCCGGCCTAGACTGGAGTCGTCGAACCGGAGCCAACGCCTTGGCGCTGCTCGATTTGCTGCCATCTTGGTCTCGTGATTCAGGTGGGTAGAGCGCGCCCTCCATGGACGTAGGTCGCGTGTTCGAATCGCACCGGGGTTACCAAACGACGAAGGCCGGCAATGCCGACCTTCGTCGTTACGTGTTACTCAGCGGGCTTGTTTCAGCATCGCCGTGAGTTCGTCGAGCTTGGCCCGATACCCATCCAGCACCTTGGCCGTAACCACGGCATACCGATCCGCCTCATCCCACCGCCGCGCCTCCAGCGCCTCGCGCACGCCGGGCACGGTCTTGACGCCGTAGCCGGTGAGCATGCCGGGTGCGTAGATCATGTGCTTGAACCAGGTGCGGCCGGGCAGGCCGTCGGGGCTGGTGAGCGATTGCTCCATGCGGCCCATCAGCGCGTTCAGTGCGGTGCGCTGGGTGTCGCCGAGGTCGAGGCCGGCGGTGGCGCGGGCCTGATAGGCGGCCTCGTAGGCTTGTGCGCTCTGCTTGAGCTGCTTCGCCGCCTGGTCCAGCGGTGCGAGGTCGATGGCCGGCACGTCGGAGTCGCGTTCCGGTGGCGCGACCGGGCGGGTGGGATCGCTGGTCAGCGCGAACGCGTGCTGGTCCAGCAGGCGATGCTGTTCGGTGGTGGCCTTGCGGGTGTCGGCGACCAGCTTGTGCAGCTGGTCCACGTAGCGGTCCAGCATGGCGCTGAAGTCGCCGAAGCGCAGCGGCAGCACGCGGGCGTCGGCGGCGCGCAGCACGATATGGCCGGCGACCTTGGACAGCGCCACACCGTATTCGAACGTGGGGTCGCCGAAGCGTACGTAGTGGTCGAAGGAGTCGTAGCGCGAGTGGTAGACGCCGCCGTCGTCGTCCTCGCCGCTGAAACCGAGGTCCAGCGAGGCGATGCCCAGGTGTTCGAGGAAGGCGCTGTAGTCGGAGCCGGAGCCCAGCGCGGCGATCGGCAGGTCGCCGCCGGCCGCGGCGAGCTTGGCGTCTTCCTTCGCCTCCGCGTTCGCGCCTTTGGCCGCGCCGTTCACCAGCATGCGGGCGCGCAGGCGTTGCTGCACGCTGACGTGGGTTTCCGGATCGGTGACGCCGGCGGCGACCTGGTTCACCAGGTGCTGCAGCGAATGGCTGCCGCCGGCGTCGAGGAAGCCGCGGCCGTTGGTGTCGGAGTTGACGTAGAGCACGGCCTTGGCTTGCAGCTCCTTCGCGTGCGTCTCGGCCCATTCGGTGGAGCCGAGCAGGCCCGGTTCCTCACCGTCCCAGCTGGCGTAGACGAGGGTGCGCTGCGGTCGCCAGCCCTGCTTGACCAGCGTGCCGATGGCCTTGGCTTCGGCCAGCAGCGCCACGTTGCCGGCGAGCGGGTCCCAGGCGCCGAACATCCAGCCGTCGTGGTGGTTGCCGCGGACGATCCACTGGTCCGGCTCGGTGACACCCTTGAGCATGGCGATCACGTCGTAGACGGGCTTGCGGTCCCAGTTCGATTCAACGACCAGGTGCGCCTTCGCGGTGCCGGGACCGATGTGGTAGGTGAAGGGCAGCGCGCCGCGCCAGTCGGCCGGCGCCACCGGGCCGCCCAGCGATTGCAGCAGCGGCGTGGCGTCGGCGTAGGAAATCGGCAGCACCGGGATCTTCATCAGCGTCTTCGCGTCCTTCAGCGCGAGATGCTTCGCGCCGGGGACGGAGCCGTAGCCGGGCGTGGTGGGATCGCCGGGGTAGACCTGCATGTCGGCCACCGAACCGCGCTGCACGCCGTCGGCCGGGCGCCAGCCGCCTTCCGGGTAGGCATCGCCCTGGTAATAGCCGTCGTCGCGCGGATCGGAGTAGATCAGGCAGCCCACCGCGCCGTGTTCCTGCGCGAGCTTGGGCTTGAGTCCGCGCCAGCCGCCGCCGTAGCGCACGATCACGATCTTGCCCTTCACGTCGATGCCGCGGCGGGCCAGCGCCTTGTAGTCGTCCGGCATGCCGTGGTTGACGTAGACCAGCGGCGCGGTGACGTCGCCGTCGGCGCCGTAGACGTTGTACGGCGGCAGCGTGCCGTCGCGGATCGCCGAGGTGGCGTCGCCGGGGACGGCCGGCTCGCTGAGCTTGGCGGTGTAGGGCTTGGCCCCCAGCAGTTCCAGCGCCACCTTCTTCGGCGTGGGATAGAGCACGTCGAAGGTCTCGATGTGCGCGTCCCAGCCCCATTCGTGGAACTGCGCCAGCATGAACTCGGCGTTCGCCTTGTCGTGCGGCGTGCCCACCTGGTTCGGCGCGGAGGACATCTGCTTCAGCCACGCGCGCTGGTCGGCGGGGTCGAGCAGGGCGTCGAAGCGTCGTTCCAGGCTTTGCTGCCGTGCCGCGCCATCGCTGGTGAAGCCGAGCATGCTGTCCGCGGGCGACGGGTCGGCTGGCAGGGCGGCCGCGGCGGTGAAGGTGAGCAGCAGGCAGCCCAAAACCAGTGCCGGGCGAATGGTCGGATGGATCATGCGAAGACTCTCCTTCACGAGCGGGGGCGTGGTGTGGCGATGGTCAGCCGCTGCAGCGGCGCGGCAGCACGCCGGGTTGGCAGGCCAGCGTCGACCTGGGTGGTTCCGGGAGCGTGGCGGCACTGTCGCCGCCACGCTTCGCCGGTACGGTGATGTTCTGGTGGTGGAGCGGGTCGCCGTTCTCGGTGCTGAAGCGCAGGCGGTACTTGCCGGGGCGCAGGTAGAGATCGGAGCCCGGCACGCCCTGCGAGCTGATCGTCATCCGCAGATCCAGCGTGCCCAGCAGCGGAACCTGGTCCAGCACCAGGCGATCGGCCGGGATCGCGTCGTCGCTTTCATCGGCGTAGCGTGCCTCGACCAGGCAGGGAAAGTGTTGCTGGCAGCGCGCGCCATCGACGAACCAGGCCTGGCGCAGGCCGCCCAGTTCCAGCCAGTCGGGCCGGCCACGCACCAAGTGGCTCAGCGGGAAGAACACGCTGACGTCGTAGCCCGGGCGCAGCGACCAGGGCTGGCCCGTGGCGCTGGTGAACACGATCGGCACGTGCGGATGCAGCTGCGCCATCACCGCGGTGTAGACCGGGTGGTCGTCGTCGGCGAGTGCGTGCGGATACAGCGCGGTCTGCTCGACCGACAGCATCGGCAGGCCGGTGAGCTGGTACAGGTGCTCGGCCATCGAGGAGCCGCCGAGGTAGCGCCCCGACTTCACGATGTGCCCGTAACCGGCATCGACCACCAGCCGCGCCGCGGGATCGCGCTTGAACACGGCGGCGTCGAGGTTGCGCGCCTGCTCGGCCTCGCGCGCGTCGCCGGTGGCGTCGGACGTGGCCTCGTAGGCGACCACCTTGAAGCCCAGCTTCAGGGCGGTGCGCACCATCTCGGCGCACACCGGTTCCTCGGTGTAGAAGCCGCTCTTGTCGACGGGGTAGCCGCGCGCCTGCAGGCCGGTGTCGGCCTGGTACAGCGTCTCGGCGGCGAACCAGTCGAAGCCTTCCGCGCGCAGGCGGCTCAGCAGCTGCACGGTGAGGCTGCGGGTGAGCGCCACGTTGTGCGCCTCGTTGAGCAGCACGACGCGGTAGGGCTTCGCCAGCTCAGGGATGGCCGCCAGCGCGGGATGGGCATGGTAGTCGGGCAGGCCCAGCGGCGAAGGGCGATCGTCCGGCTCGGGCAGCTGCTTGATCGAGAAGCTGGCCGCCGCGTCGGAGTAGTCGCCGATGAAGCTCTGGTACCAGCTGATGTACTGGCCGAAGATCAGCCGGAACGCCGGCGACTTGTCCTCGTCCCAGGTACGGCGCATCACCTGGTATTGCGCGAGCAGCCCCTTGTGCCGGTTCGCCACGGCCATGATCCGGTCGGACTTGTCCGCCGCGGCGAGCTGCAGCGCCTGCCACTGGTCCGGCGTCAGGTCGGGTGTCCGGGCCGGCGTCTGGGCTGGTGTCTGGGCGGAGGCGGCACGCGGGCCGCAGGCCAGCAACACGCAGGCGAGCAGGACGGCCAGGCGGCGGTGAGGGAACATCGGTTGCCTCTGCGAGGGAAGGCCTCGCCGCCTGCCGTTTTACCAGCCTCGCCGGACGCTGTCCCGTGGCGATGTCCGGCATGGGTCACAGGTCATGGACGAAGGTCACTGCAGGCCTTGCCACATCGCCTTGAGCAACTCGCCATCGGGGTCGTTGTCCTGCTCCCAGTACATCAGGCCGCCCAGGTGCTGCGCCTTCACGTAGGCGGCCTTGGCGGCGATGGACTGCGGATCGTCGTAGCTGATGAAGCTGCGCGTCCTGGCGTTCCACAGGTACGGCGCCTCGGCCTTGGCATCCCAATAGCGCACGTAGCCGTGGCGACCGATGTAGTCGGCCTTGAGCTGCGGCCACGCGATCATGGCCTGGAAGTGGCCGAAGCGCTGGAACAGGCCGTGATGCTCCGGCTGCACATCGGCGAACTCGCGGCCGTAGAACGCCACGCCCGGCACCAGCTTGGCCGGCGGCACGCCGGCGGCGAGGAACTGCCGCACCGCGCGCGCCAGCGTGCGCGCATCGGCCGGCGCCAGCGCGGAGGCGTGCAGGCCGGTGTGGTTGCAAGTGGTCGGCGTCATCGCGTTGCAGAAGTCATAGGTCATCAGGTTGAACCAGTCCAGCGACGGCGCCACCGCGGCGATGTCGATGCCGTCCACGAACGGGCCGTCTGCGGCGGCGATGCTGAGCAGGTAGTGCTTGCCGTGGCCGGTGCGATCGAACGTGGCGCGCAGCGTCTGGAGCAGGGCGGTGAAGTGCGCGCGGTCGTCGGGGCTGGAGGCGATGCCGGATTCGTGGTGGCCGGGGTATTCCCAGTCCACGTCGAGGCCGTCGGCGTGCGTTGCCGCCAGCAGCGCGGCGGCGCTGTCGGCGAAGCGTTGCCGACCGGCCGCGGTGGACGCCGCCTCGGAGAAGCCTCCCGCCTCCCAGCCGCCCACCGACACCGTCACCTTCAATTGCGGGTGCGCGGCCTTCAGCGCGATCCGCTGCGCCAGCCGCGCGCGGGCCGTGTCGCCGAGCGTCACCTGGCCATCGACCACCTGCGCGAACGCGAAGATCAAGGTGTCGATGCGGTCCACGTCGTCCGCGGGAATCGGGTGCTGCGCGGTGTCGTAGGCCACCACGCGATAGTGCTCGCCGGCAGCGGGAGCGGCTTGCGCACCGAAGGGCAGAGACAGCGCGGCCAGCAGCGCAAGCAGGGGGAGGAGACGGCGTGACGGCATCGGGGGACTTCCGCAACGGGGGGGCTTCGATCATCGCAGCGCGCCGGCCGCGCGGCCAGTGCGGCGATACACTGCAAGCGATGCCAGACCGGAATCCTTGCGCGTGAGCACCGCCGACACGCCTGCCAACCCGCCCGACGATCCGCGGCCGCAGCCACCGCCCGAGCCCGATCCATCCGACTGCTGCGGCGAAGGTTGCGTGCCCTGCGTCTACGACACGTACGAGGCGGCGCTGGAGCGTTACAAGGCCGCGCTGGTGGCGTGGCAGGCGCGGCATCCGGATGGCTGACGATTGCCAAGGGATGCTCTGATTCTGCTCGTCATCCCAGCGCAGGCTCACCGCTGTCCGCAATATCCGAAATCCCAGTTCGCAGACTCTAAGCACCCCAAGCTATCGCTTTGAACAACGAAACCGAGCGACTTGAATTCGCGCAGGCGCTGACTGGTGAGCCCCTCTCCCTTCGGGAGAGGGTGGCGGCAGCCGGGAGAGGGTTCGAGCGGAGCGAAGTGTCTCGGCAAGTCCGAACCCTCTCCCCTAGCCCCTCTCCCGGAGGGAGAGGGGAGAAGATCGTCTGCGAATATTCCGGACAGCAATGAGCGCAGGCTGGGATCCATGCTGTAGGCGATTGAACACAAAGGCACTGGATGACCAGCTTCGCTGTTGTGAAGCGCTTTCTGCTTGACCAGCCTTCGGCTGTTGAAAAGCTCCTCGCAGGAATGACGAGCAAGAAGCCGATTTATCAGACCTTTTGATCAGACCTTTCCAAGTGCGGCATCCGCCCCCAGATCAGGTCGCATCGTATTCCCGGATGCCACCATGATCCCGTTCTCCGTCCTCGACCTCGCGCCGATCACCGAAGGCAGCGACGCCGCCCAGGCGTTCCGCAACACGCTGGACCTCGCGCAGCTCGCCGAGCGGTTGGGCTACCGGCGCTACTGGCTGGCCGAACACCACAACATGCCGGGCATCGCCAGCGCGGCGACCGCGGTGCTGATCGGGCATATCGCCGCCGGCACTTCGACCATCCGCGTCGGCGCGGGCGGCATCATGCTGCCGAACCACGCACCGCTGCAGGTGGCCGAGGCCTTCGGCACGCTGGCCGCGCTGCACGGCAACCGCATCGACCTCGGCCTGGGCCGCGCGCCCGGCACCGACCACGCCACCGCGCGGGCGCTGCGCCGCTATTACGACAGCGCCGATGCGTTCCCGCAGGACGTGATGGAGCTGCTTGCCTACTTCGAGCCGGCCGCGCCGGACCAGGCAGTGCGTGCCGTGCCTGGCGCGGGCAGCGAGGTGCCGGTGTGGCTGCTCGGTTCCAGCCTGTTCGGCGCGCGGCTGGCCGCACAGCTGGGCCTGCCGTACGCATTCGCCTCGCACTTCGCGCCCGACGCGATGGACGAGGCGCTGGCGCTGTACCGCCGCGACTTCCGCCCCTCGGCGCGGCTGGCGCGGCCGTACGCGATGCTTGGCATCAACGTGGTGGCGGCGGACAGCGACGACGAGGCACGGCGGTTGTTCACCACCCAGCAGCAGAGCTTCATCAACCTGCGTCGCGGCCATCCGGGGCTGATCCCGCCGCCGATCGCCGACATCGAGGCGTACTGGACGCCGCCGGAAAAGCTGATGGTGGAGCGCGCGCTGGCCTGCGCCGTGGTCGGCGGTGCCGCCACGGTGAAGCAGGGCATCGCGGCCTTCGTCGACCGTCACCGGCCGGACGAGCTGATGATCGTCAGCAACGTGTTCGAGCATGCGCTGCGGCGGCGCTCGTACGAGCTGGTCGCCGCCGCGTGCGACCGGCTTGCGACGGGGATTCATGCGGATCGGTCATAATGGCCGGCTTCCCTTGCTCTGACGAACCTCTTTACGCATGAAAACCCCCGCCGGCCTGCAGGCGCTGATCGATGACGGCGTGATCGACGAAGTGCTGCGTCCGCTCAAGAGCGGCAAGGAGGCGTCCGTCTACGTGGTGCGCTCCGGCGACGCGATCCGCTGTGCCAAGGTCTACAAGGACATGGCCCAGCGCAGCTTCCAGCAGCGCGTGCAGTACCAGGAAGGGCGCAAGGTGCGCGGCAGCCGGCAGGCGCGCGCGATGGGCAAGGCGACGAAGTTCGGCCGCAAGGAGGCCGAGGCCGCGTGGAAGAACGCCGAGGTGGACGCGCTGTATCAGCTCGTCGCCGCCGGCGTGCGGGTGCCGCAGCCGCACGGCTACTTCAACGGCGTGCTGGTGATGGAACTGGTCGCCGATGCCGACGGCGATTCCGCGCCGCGGCTGGGCGAGGTGGAACTGTCGGCGGACACCGCGCGCGAGTTCCACCGCGTGCTGATCCGCCAGGTCGCGCGGATGCTGTGCGAGGGGCTGATCCACGGCGACCTGTCCGAATACAACGTGCTGGTGGCGCCGGACGGCCCGGTGATCATCGACCTGCCGCAGGTGGTCAGCGCCGCCGGCAACAACGCCGCGCGGACCATGCTGCGGCGGGACGTGGGCAATCTCACGATCAGCCTGGCGCGCTTCGCGCCGGAACTGCTCGACACGCATTACGCCGAGGAGATGTGGGCGCTGTTCGAGCAGGGCGAATTGCAGCCGGACAGCGAGCTGAGCGGCCATTTCGTGTTCGACGAGAGCGACGTCGACGTGGACAGCGTGATGCAGTCGATTCTTGATGCGCGCGAGGAAGCGCGCATCCGCCAACTGGGGCGCGAAGCGGCTGCTGCCGAGCCGTAAACGCGCCCGCGTAGGAGCGGCTTCAGCCGCGATTGCGTCCCGCGGTGACAAATGCGTCGCGGCTGAAGCCGCTCCTACGGGGGGACTCAGCGCTTGGCGGCTTTCTTTGCCGCCTTCTCGGCCTTCTTCTCCTTGGGCGTCTTCAGCGGTTTCTTCTTGTCGCTCTTTTTCTGTTCCATGCCTTTCATGGCGTTCTCCTGCGGGTGGGTGTGGTGGCTGCATGGTGCCACTTTGCAGGGGCGATGGCACTCAGTTCGGGGCGACTTGAAGCAGCTCGACCTCGAACACCAGCGAGGCGTCCGGCGGAATCGCGCGGCCGGCGCCGCGCTCGCCATAGCCCAGCGCCGCGGGAATCAGCAGGATGCGCTTGCCGCCCACGCGCATGCCGGCCACGCCTTCGTCCCAGCCCTTGATGACGCGGCCCTGGCCGAGCGGGAACGAGAACGGCGCGCCGTGGTCGAGCGAGCTGTCGAACTTCGCGCCGCGGTGGTCCTTCGCCTGCTCGTCGTACAACCAGCCGGTGTAATTCACTCGCACGTCCGTGCCCGGTTTCGCCTCGGCGCCGCCGCCGACGACTTCGTCGATCGTGGTGAGCTTGTCCACGTGGCCACCGGTGTACGGTGCCGGCGCGGGGCCGCAGGCGGCGAGGGCGAACAGGGCGAACAAGGGCAACAGCCAGCGCATGAGCGACTCCAGGCATGGGGAATGGGGGTAGGAGCGCACCCTGGGCGCGAAGCACTTTTCGGCACACCGGCCAGAGCATTCGCGCACAGGGTGCGCTCCTACATGATTGCAGGTTCAGGCGACGGCGTAATCGCCCATGCGCGCCTGCGGGCGGATCGCCAGCGTGCGGTCGCCGCTGATGAGCTGCAGCTCGCCGTCCTGGATCAGGCACTGCAGGCGCATGCCGCGATCGCACAGCGCGGCGAGTGCCCGCACGTCGGTTTCCGGGATGTCCAGCACGGTGAGATTGTCGTTGCGGGCGAGCGCGCCGGCCAGCTTGTCCCACCAGATATCCGCGCCGCGTCCGCCGTAGGTGAACACCACGACCTGACGCGCGCGGCCGCAGGCCTTGCGGATGCGCGACTCGTCCGGCTGGCCCAGCTCGATCCACAGCTCGATCTCGTCGGTATACGCCTTGCGCCACAGCGCCGGCTCGTCCTCGTCGCTGAGGCCTTTGCCGAATTCCAGTCGCTCGTCCGCGTACAGCACGAACGCGAGCAGGCGCACCATCAGGCGTTCCTCGGTCTCGGACGGATGCCGCGCCAGCGTCAGCGCATGGCTGGCGTAGTAATGCCGGTCCATGTCGCTGATCGACAGCTCGGCCTTGTGGATGGTGGCGTTGAGGGCCATGCGCGTGCCTTGAGGACAACAGCCGCCCATTGTACGCGGTGACTCAGGCCGCCGCGGCCTGCGGCTGCGGCCAGACGTGCGCTGGGTAGTAGACCCGCATCATGCGCGCCACGTAGTCGACCAGGTTCGGATGGCGCTCGGCGGCGGTGCGCAGCGGCGTGTCGAAGAACGGGGTGAGGATCGCCGCGAGCACGCCGAAGGCGATGGCATCGACGGCGTGCGGCCGGTCGCCGAACAGATATTCGCGCTCGCCCAGCAGCATGGCCAGCGCGTCGATCGAGCGCGTGCCCAGCTCGGCGATCTGTTCGCGGTTGTGGCGGCCCAGGCCGTGCGCGTGCAGCGCGTTCTGCTTGGCGGCCTGCATGTCCTCGCGCAGCCGTTCGCGGATCGCCTCGGGCGCGCGGTCGGCGAAATGCGCCGGGCCCCTGGCGAAGTTCTCCGCATCGATCCAGCGGAACCACACCATCGCCCAGTACAGGTGATCCTCGACCATCCGCTCGATCGCCCAGGCTTCGGCGCGCTGGCGTGCGTCGAGGCCCGCGTCCAGGTCCACCCCGTGTTTGCGCTCAAGGTAGGTGCGGATGAAGCTGGAATCGCACACCACCTCGCCCGCGTCGTCGATGTACGGCAGCTTGCCCTTGGGCGCTTCCGGCGGGATCGCGAACACTTTCCGATGGGGCAGGTGGGCCATCTGCAGCTGCACCTCGGTCTTGGTGACGAAGGGGCTGGGATCGGGCAGGCCGAAGGCCGGGGCGCAACCGTACAAGGTGATGGGGGCGGTGGTCATGGCGAGGCTCCGTGGAAGTTGCGAGGAGTCTGGCGATGCCCTGCTGACAGCATCGTGTCAGCAGGACGCGGGCAGGAGCTGGCCTCTCACCGTTCGCCCCCGGATCAAGTCTGGGGGCGAACGGTGAGGAACGGCATGGTGCCGAACCACCGTGCGAGGACCAATCGGCTCACGCCTTGGGCAACGCATCCAGCAGCGGCTTGATCAGCTCCATCGGCAGCGGGAACACGATGGTGGATGCCTTGCCGCTGTTGGACATGTCGGCCATCGTCTGCAGGTAGCGCAGCGACAGGGCTTGCGGCTGCTGCGAGAGCATGGCGGCGGCATCGCGCAGCTTCTCGGCAGCCTGCAGTTCGCCCTCGGCATGGATCACCTTGGCGCGCCGTTCGCGCTCGGCCTCGGCCTGGCGGGCGATCGCGCGCACCATCGTCTCGTTGAGGTCGACATCCTTGAGCTCGACATTGGTGACCTTGATGCCCCAGGGATCGGTGGCCTCGTCGAGGATCTGCTGCAGGCTGTGGTTGATCGAGTCGCGCTGCGACAGGATCTCGTCCAGCTCGTGCTGGCCAAGCACCGAGCGCAGCCGGGTCTGCGACAACTGGCTGGTGGCTTGCAGGAAGTTCTCCACCTGCAGTACCGACTTGTCCGGTTCCACCACGCGGAAATACACCACCGCGTTCACCCGCACCGAGACGTTGTCGCGCGAGATCACGTCCTGCGGCGGCACGTCCATCACGGTCACGCGCAGATCCACCCGCGTCATGCGCTGCACGATGGGCACCAGGATCACCAGGCCCGGCCCCTTGATGCCGGTGTAGCGGCCCAGCGTCAGCACCACGCCGCGCTGGTATTCCGGCAACACCTTGATCGACAGGAACAGCAGCAGGACCACCACGATGACGACGACACCACCGAACCCGATCATGGGAGCTCTCCTTTGTTCGCCTGCAAGGGCGTGACGTGAAGCAGCAGGCCGTGCCGTGCGGTGACGCGCACGCGCGTCCCGGCCGGCAGGGCGACTTCGCAATGTATCCGCCAGCGTTCGCCGCCGATCAGCGCCCAGCTTTCGCCGCCGGCCGGCACCGCCTGCAGCAGTTCGCCACTGGCCTGCAGCATCGGTTCGTCGCCGAGGAAGGGCTTGGCCCGGCGCGCGCGCGTCACCAGCCGCAGCAGCATGGCCAGCAAGGCAACCGCGCAGAAGGCGAGACCGGCGATCACGCCCACGTTCACCTCGTAGCCCGGCACGCCGCGGTGGAACAGCATGATCGAGCCGATCACGAACGCGATCACCCCGCCGATGCCCACCACGCCCGCGGTGGGCACGAAGGCCTCCGCCAGCAGCAGGCCGATGCCCAGCGCCATCAGGGCCAGCCCCGCGTAGTTCACCGGCAGCAGTTGCAACGCGTACAGGCCCACCAGCAGGCAGATGCCGCCGGTGACGCCGGGCAGGTAGGTGCCGGGGTGGAACGCTTCCAGGATCAGCCCGTAGATGCCGGCCAGCAACAGCAGGTAGGCGATCGTCGGGTTGGTGATGATGCCGAGGAAGCGCGCCCGCCAGTCCGGCGGGTAATCGTGCACGGCCAGGCCGCGCAGCTTCAGTGCCACGCTTTGGTCGCCAAGCTTCACCGTGCGGCCGTCGGCCTGCGCCAGCAGCGCGGTGACATCGGCGGCGACGAAGTCGACCACGTGCTGGCTGGCCGCTTCGCTGGCGGTGAGCGTGGCCGCGCCGCGCACCGCCTGCTCGGCCCAGGCCGCGTTGCGTCCATGCAGTTGCGCCAGCGAGCGGATGTAGGCGATCGCATCGTTGAGCACCTTGCGGGTTTCGGCGTCGGGTGCGGGACCGCCGGGTTCAGGTGTGCCGCTGCTCTTGGGTGAAGCCGGTTGCGTGCCGCCGATCGGCAGCGGCGTGTCGCCGCCGAGGCTGACCGGGGTAGCGGCACCCAGGTGGGTGGCCGGCGCCATCGCCGCGATCGGGCAGGCATACAGGATGTAGGTGCCGGCCGAGGCCGCGCGCGCGCCGGCCGGCGCCACGTAGCCGAGCACCGGCAGCCGCGATGCCAGGATCGCGCTGACGATACGCCGCATCGATTCGGCCAGGCCGCCGGGCGTATCCATCTGCAGCACGATCGCCGTGGCGCCGTCGGCGTCGGCTTGACGCATCGCAGCATCCACGTATTCCGCCGCGGCCGGTCCGATCGGGCCGTTCAGGTCGATCCGCGCCACGAAGCCGGCGTCGTCGCGCGCAGCCAGCGACGACCCGGTGGCGAGCGTGAGCAGCGCCAGCGCCAGGCAGATGACGGCACCGAGGTTGAGCCATGGCTTGCGCCACATGCAGCTCTCCTTCCGAATCGCAGCACCGTCACAGTGCGCCGGCGGGTGTTGCGGCAATGTCTAGGCAGTTTCCGGGCGGCGCAGTGGATGGTCCCGACTTGAGGAAACCCCGGTCTTGCTCGTCATTCCGGCTTTCGCCGGGATGACGAACCTTGAGCGCCGGAGCACTTGGCGAAGCATGCCGGCCGTGCCAGGCGGTACTTTCGGGGCGAAATTTCGCGGTACGCCCGATCCACGCTATCGTGCGCGGCAGCGTCCATCCGGGGAGTACCAGCGTGAACCCATCCGCATCCAGCGCGTCCTCGCGCGCCGAACTGACCCTGCGCGGCCTGGTCATCGGCATCGTGATCACCGTGGTGTTCACCGCGGCCAACGTGTTCTTCGGCCTCAAGGCCGGCCTCACCTTCGCCACCTCGATCCCGGCGGCGGTGATCTCGATGGCGATACTGCGGGCGATGAAGAACTCCACGATGCAGGAGAACAACATCGTGCAGACGGTGGCCTCGGCCGCCGGCACGCTGTCCTCGATCATCTTCGTGCTGCCGGGCCTGATCATCATCGGCTGGTGGAACGGCTTCCCGTTCTGGATGAGCTTCGGCATCTGCGCCACCGGCGGCATCCTGGGCGTGATGTACACGATCCCGCTGCGCCGCGCGCTGGTGACCGACTCGGACCTGCCGTATCCGGAAGGCGTGGCCTGCGCCGAGGTGCTCAAGGTGGGTTCGGCGGGCGGCGAGGAGGCCGCCGAGTCGGTGGAATCCGGTGGCGCGGGCCTCAAGGCGGTGATCGTGGGCTCCATCGTCTCGGCGGTGTTCTACGTGGTGGTGCAGACCAAGGTGTTCGCCGAAGCGGTGTCCAGCTACTTCCGCATGGGCGACCGGGGCGCGGCCACCGGTTTCGACTTCAGCCTCTCGTTCGCGCTGTTCGCGGTGGGCCACTTGGTGGGCCTGTGGGTGGGCGTGGCGATGCTGGTGGGTGCGCTGATCGGCTGGGGCTGGGCGGTGCCGCACTTCCTCGTGCTGCACCCTGTCGCGGGTGCAGCCGCGGATGCCGCCCAGGCCACCTGGAACCATTCCGTGCGCTTCGTGGGCGCGGGCACCATCGGCGTGGCCGCGATCTGGACGCTGGCCAAGCTGGTGAAGCCCGTCATCGGCGGCCTCGCCGGCGCGATGCGCGCCTCGAAGGCGCGCAAGAGCGGCCAGTTGCACACGCTGCCGCGCACCGAGCACGACATGCCGATCGGCATGGTCGGCCTGATTACCCTGCTGTGCCTGATTCCGGTGGGCTACCTGCTCGGCCACTTCGCCAATATCAGCGGGCTGGGCGAGCACGCCACGCTGCTGGTGATCGGCGGCGTGCTGTTCGTGATCATCCTGAGCTTCCTGGTCTCGGCGGTGTGCGGCTACATGGCAGGCCTGATCGGCTCGTCGAACAGCCCGCTGTCGGGCGTGGGCATCCTCGTCGTCATCATCGCCGCGCTGCTGCTGGTGCTGGGCGTGAAGTCCATGGTGCCGGCGGACGCGGGCAAGGCGCTGGTGGCGTTCGCGCTGTTCATCACCGCGATCGTGTTCGCGGTGGCTTCGATCGCGAACAACAACCTGCAGGACCTCAAGACCGGCCAACTGGTCGACGCCACGCCCTCGCTGCAGCAGTGGGCGCTGGTGATCGGCGTGATCGCCGGCGCGCTGGTGATCCCGCCGGTGCTGGACCTGCTCAACCAGGCTTACGGCTTCCTCGGCGCGCCCGGTGTCGACCCCGCGCGCGCGCTGCCGGCGCCGCAGGCGGGTCTGATCTCGGCGCTGGCGCAGGGCGTGATCACCGGCAACATCGACTGGAGCCTGATCATCATTGGCGGCGTGATCGGCGTGGCGATCATCGTGCTGGACGAGATCCTCGTGCGTATCTCGAAGTCGATGCGCCTGCCGCCGCTGGCGGTGGGCCTGGGCATCTACCTGCCCACCTCGACCACGCTGATGGTGGTGGTGGGTGCGCTGGTCGGCGCCTGGTTCGACAAGCGCGCCGATCGCGGTCCCAGGCCCGAACCCACCAGGCAGCTCGGCGTGCTGCTGGCCTCGGGCCTGATCGTGGGCGAGAGCCTGCTCGGCGTGATCGTGGCCGCGCTGGTGGCGTTCTCCGACAAGCTCGGCTTCGCCAACCGCAACGCGCCGCTGGCGCTGGTGGGCGAGGGCTTCCACGGCGCGGCGATCTGGATCGGCGGCATCGTGTTCGTGGCCAGCGTGGTGCTGATGTACCGCTGGATCGCGCGCATGGGGCAGGGCACGTCTGCACAGTGATCGCGGACACCGTTCATCGCCTGCAACAAGGCCTGCTCTAAACTAGTGGGGTACCGGGGCCGGCGCACTGTCCGGGCTCGGCTTCGCCGGTCAATCACTTGGATGATCGACCGGCGGACGATCCATCCGTGAATCGAGTCATCGGGCTGTTTCTCGACAGCTCGCCAGGTACCTCCCAGGGAAACGAGCGTCGCGTGGAGCAGGAAAAAGTCGAGCAGGTGCCACGCACGGATGATGCCCTGAGCCCGCCCAGCCAGCGGGCGGTGCTGCTGCGGCGCATCGCCGGGCCGCTGCTGTCGGTGGGCATGCTGGTGCTGGCGCTGTGGGCGCTGCATCTGCTGGCGCGCCACGTCACCTATCACGAGATCCGCGAATACGTGGCCAGCGTGTCGCGCGAGCGCCTGCTGCTGGCGATCGTGCTGACCACGCTGGGCTTCGGCGTGATGTCGCTGTACGACCGCTTCGGCTTGCAGGCCATCGGCAGGAAGCTGCCGTGGCGGCGGGTCACCCTGATCTCCTTCATCAGCTACGCCTTCAGCAACGCGGTGGGCATGTCGTTCCTGGTGTCGGGTTCGATCCGCTACCGCTTCTACCTGCAGAACGGCCTCTCCACCGCCGAGATCGCCAAGCTGGTGCTGTACTGCACGCTGAGCTTCTGGCTGGGCCTGCTGGCGCTGACCGGCGTGACCTTGCTGATCGTGCCCTTGCCCTCGGGCCTGCCGCTGAGCGACTGGCGGTTCACCGTGGCCGTCGCGCTGACCGCGATCCCGCTGGCCTGGGTGCTCGGCGGCTTCATCCGCAGGCCGCTGAAGCTGTGGCGCTGGCGCGTGCTGCTGCCGCGGCCGGCTTCCGCGCTGCGCCAGGTGCTGGTGGGCGCGCTGGACTGGTGGCTGGCCGCCGCGGTGATGTACGTGCTGATGCCGGACAGCCTGCACGCCGGCTTCGGGCATTTCCTGGCGATCTTCGTGATCGCGCAGATCGTGGGCCTGGTCAGCCACGTGCCGGGCGGCCTGGGCGTGTTCGAGACGGTGATGCTGGCCGGCTTCCACGCCACCACCGACAAGCACCTGGCCGCGCCCATCCTCGGCGCGCTGGCGATGTTCCGCATCGTCTACTACCTGATGCCGTTGTGCGCGGCGACCATGCTGGTGCTGCAGCGCGAGGCGCGCGGCCTGCGCCGGCAGTCGCTGTGGTCGCCGTGGTTCAACGGCCTGCTGCCGTCGTTCTTCGCCGGCCTGACCCTGGTGTCCGGCGCGGTGCTGCTGTTCTCCGGCGCGACGCGGGCGTTGCCGGAGCGCATGGCGATCCTGCGCGACGTGCTGCCGCTGTCGGTGCTGGAGGTCTCGCACCTGCTGGCCAGCGTGATCGGCATGCTGCTGCTGATCCTCGCCCGCGGCCTGCAGCGGCGGCTGGACGCGGCCTACTGGCTGACCCTGGTGCTGCTGGTGGCCGGCGCGGTGCTCTCCCTGCTAAAGGGCATCGACTACGAGGAAGCGAGCCTGCTGGCCTTGCTGGCGCTGGCGCTGGCGCCGGCACACCGGCTGTTCTACCGGCGCGCCTCGCTGTTCAGCACCAGCTTCTCGGTGGGCTGGATCGTGGCGATCGTCGCGGTGTTCGGCTGCGCCACCTGGCTGGTGATGTTCAGCTACAAGCACGTGGAGTACAGCAGCAGCCTGTGGTGGGAGTTCAGCTTCCACCAGGGCGGCGCGCCACGTGCGTTGCGCGCACTGGTGGCCGCGGCGGCGGCGGGCCTGCTGTTCGCGCTGGCGGCGCTGATCAAGCCGCAGCGCCTGCGCCGCGTGCCGCCCAGCGAGGCGGAACTGCAGCGCGCGCTGCCGCTGATCCGCGGCTTCCATTCCGCGCAGGCGCACCTGGCCCTGATGGGCGACAAGCACCTGCTGTTCGACGAGCAGGGCAAGGCTTTCCTGATGTACGACACCGAGGGCCGCAGCTGGGTCACCATGGGCGACCCGGTGGGCACGGACGAGGACGCGCGGCGCGAGCTGGTGTGGAGCTTCATGGAACAGTGCGGACGCGCGGGCGGCTGGCCGGTGTTCTACCAGGTCTGCCCCGAAGACCTGGACATGTACCTCGAAGTGGGCATGAACCTGCTGAAGATCGGCGAGGAGGCGCGCGTGCGGCTCGCGGATTTCAACCTCGACGGCAAGACGAAGAAGACCCTGCGCGGCACGATCAACAAGCTGGGCCGCGACGGCCTGCGGCTGGAGATCGTGCCGGCGGACGCCGTGGCGCCGCTGCTGCCGCAGCTGAAGGAGATCTCCGACGCCTGGCTGGCCGACAAGCACGCGCGCGAGAAGCGCTTCTCGCTGGGCGCGTTCGACCCGCGCTATCTGGTGCGCACGCCGATGGCGCTGGTGTGGCAGGGCGAACGGATCGTGGCCTTCGCGAACCTGTTCCTCACCGAGACGAAGGAAGAAGCCTCGCTGGACCTGATGCGCTTCGCGCCGGAAGGCCCGTCCGGCCTCATGGATTTCCTGTTCGTCGAGCTGATGCAGTGGGCGAAGCAGCAGGGCTACCGCTGGTTCAACCTGGGCATGGCGCCCTTGGCCGGCCTCACCAGCCGGCGCCAGGCGCCGCTGTGGAACCGCTTCGGCGCGCTGGTGTTCGGCCGCGGCGAACGCTTCTACAATTTCCGGGGCCTGCAGCGCTACAAGGACAAGTTCGATCCCGAATGGGAGCCGCGCTACATGGCCGTGCCCGGCGGCATCGCGCTGCCGATGATACTTGCCAACGTGGCCAGCCTGATCTCCGGTGGCCTCACCGGAGTCGTGCGTCGATGAGCCTGTCGAAACGAGGAAAGCGGATCATGTGGGCAGGTATCGGTGCATGCGTGTTGGGAGTGGCCCTGGTCTGGACGCCGTTCTCCAAGCCGAGCCTGGAGAACTCCACCATCGTGCTCAATCCTGCGGCCGGCGTGCAGGCGCCGGCGGGCGAGGACGACGTGCTCACCATCCTGTATTCGGGCGACGGCGGCTGGGCCGACCTCGACAAGCAGCTCGGCAACGCCTTCGCGGCGCGCGGCATCCCGGTGCTGGGCATCAACGCGTTCAAGTATTTCTGGCGCAACCGCGACCCGAATGTCGCCGCTGTCGAGCTCGACGCGCTGATGACGAAATACCTCGACCAATGGCACAAGCGGCGCGTGTGGCTGGTGGGCTTCTCCTTCGGCGCCGACGTGCTGCCCACGCTGATCGACAAGCTCAGCCCGGCCAACCGCGCGCGGATCACCCAGCTGGTGCTGCTCTCGCCCAGCCGCGACACCAGCTTCGAGATCCAGTTCGAGGGTTACATGATTACGCAGGGGCGCTTCAAGGCCTTCGTGAAGACCGTGCTGGAGAAGTTCAACAAGGTGCCGCACTACGACGCGCTGCCGCCGGTGGTGGCGCTCAAGCACCAGTTCCCGGTGATCTGCTACTACGGCAAGGACGATGCCGACGACAGCCTGTGCACCGACCCCGGCCTGCCCGCGTGGGTGACCGTGCATCCCAAGAACGGCGATCACCATTTCGAGGGTGGCTACCAGCCGCTGGCGGCGCAGATGATCGACGAGATCCCGGCCGCCGCGACGGTCGGCAACACGGCGCATTGACGGGCCCTGCACCACACTCGGCACCTTCCCAACGGGAGACGCCCACATGCTCGATTGGCTGGAATACCGCAAAGAATTGCTCGGCCGCATCGGCGAGATCGGCAAGCTCAGCCCCGACACGCTGCGTGGCTATCAGACCCTCAGCGCCGCCGGCAGCAAGACCAACCACCTGGACGCCAAGACTCGCGAGCTGATTTCGCTGGCCGTGGCGGTCACCACCCGCTGCGACGGCTGCATCACGGTGCATACCGGCGAGGCGCTGAAGCACGGCGCCACCCGCGAGGAGATCGCCGAGGCGCTGGGCGTGGCGGTGGCGATGAACGCCGGCGCCGCGATGGTGTACTCGGCACGCGTGCTGGACGCGGTGGCCGCGCACAGCGGGGCGTGACCGCCTGCCGCGGGATGTCCGGGCGGCCGCGACCGTCGCATAATGCTCGCCGCGATTGACCGGACAGCCCGCGCCATGCCCAGCACCAAGATCCCCGACGAAGCCAGACTCGACCGCATCGTGGCCGAGGCGCGCCGTGCGGCCGAACAGCGCGAGCAGGGCTATCGCGAGCGCGCGCTGAAGATGTACCCGTGGGTCTGCGGCCGCTGCGGCCGCGAGTTCACCCGTGCGAACGTGCGCGAACTCACCGTGCACCACCGCAACCACAACCACGACGACAACCCCGCCGATGGCAGCAACTGGGAGCTGCTCTGCGTGTACTGCCACGACAACGAGCATTCGCGCCATATCGACCACGTGCGCGGCGCCGGCTACGAGCTCGCCGCGCCCGAACAGGCGCCCGCCACCGGCAACCCGTTCGCCGACCTGAAGGCGATGCTGGAAGCGAAGGACCGGCGCTGAGCGGCGCGTACGCATGTCGCTGACGGCGCTCGGCTGGCTGTTCACGCTCGGCGTGCTGGCGCACAACGCGGAGGAGGCTTGGCGGTTTCCGGCCTGGTCGGTGCGGGCGGGCAGGTGGCAGGTGCCCGTGGCGGCGCCGGTGTTCCGCTTCGCCGCCCTCGCGCTGTCGGGCCTGTTCATCGCGATCACCCTCGCCGCGTCATTTTCCGCGGCCGGCGGTGTGGCCGCTTACCTGATGGCTGGCTACGCGTTGGCGATGGTGCTGAATGTCTTCCTGCCGCACGTCCTCGTCACCGTCACGACGCGCCAGTACATGCCGGGCACGGCCACGGCGCTGTTGCTGAACCTGCCGCTGGGGTCGCTGTACTTGCGGCAGGCATGGTCGGAACGCCGCGTCGAGCCGCACGTGTTCGGCTGGGCCGGTCCGCTGGTGGTGCTGGCGATCCTGGCCGTGATGCCGCTGCTGTTCGCCTTGGGCCGCAAGCTGCGCCCGGTTTCTGCCTGACGCGGTGGCCTCGTGGGCCGCGCATCGCAGGCACCGTACAATGGCCGCCCGTTTCCTTCCGAAATCGCCGTGACTGCAGCCGGTTTCTCCGTGGCCACGCCCGAGGCGGCGCTGGATGCCCTGTTCGTGCCGTTTACCGGCGGCGACTTGTCGCTGCCAGCGGACGGTCGCGTGTTGTTCCTGCGCGCCCGCGCCGGCGTGCGCCTGCGCGAACTGGCCCGGCCGGGCTGGCTGTGCGAGCAGAGCTTCCTGCCGTTCGCCGACGAGCTGGCGCGCTGCGGCCTGCGCGTGGGCGAGCCGGCGGAAGGCGAAACCTTTCCGCTGGTGCTGTTGTTGCCGCCGCGCCAACGCGACGAGGCGCGTGCCTTGTTCGCCCGCGCTCTGGACCTTCTCGCACCCGGTGGCACATTGGTGGCAAGCATGGCCAAGGCCGAAGGCGCGAAGTCCGGCGAGGCGGACCTGAAGCAGCTGGCCGGGTCGGTGGCCAGCCTGTCCAAGCATCACTGCCGGGTGTTCTGGGCCACGCCGCAGCCGGACGCGATCGACCGCGCGCTGCAGGACGCATGGCGCGCGCTGGACGCGCCGCGTGAAACCGCCGACGGCTGGTGGAGCCGTCCCGGCCTGTTCGCCTGGGATCGCGTGGATCGCGCCTCCGCCTTGCTCGCCGCGCACTTTCCGGTCGACCTCGGCGGTCGCGTGGCCGATCTCGGCGCGGGCTACGGCTATCTCGCCACGCAATTGATCGAGCATTGCCCCGGCATCACCGCGCTGGACCTGTACGAGGCGGAAGCGCGCGCGCTGGAGCCCGCCCGTCGCAACGTCGTGAACGCGCTGCGCGCCGCGGGCCGCGACTTTCCTGTCAGTGTGCATGGGCACGATGTCACCCGCGGCCTGCCGCAGTGCTACGACACGATCGTCAGCAATCCGCCGTTCCATCTTGGCCGCGCCGATCTGCCGGAACTGGGCCGCGCCTTCATCGCCAGCGCCGCCGCCGCGCTGACGGCGCAGGGCCGCCTGCTGATCGTGGCGAATCGCCACCTGCCGTATGAGGCTCTGCTCACCGCGCGCTTTGCCGATGTGCGCCAGCTCGCCATGCAGGACGGCTTCAAGGTGATCGAGGCCCGCGGGGTGCGCGCATGAAGCTGGTGAAGCTGCTCGCCAACCTCGGCTACGGCAGCCGCAAGGACGTGGCCTGGATGTTCCGCGAGGGCCGCGTCACCGATGCCGACGGCGAGGTGCTTTACGCCGACGACAAGGTCGAGCACGCGCGCATCCGTCTCGATGGCGAGCCGCTGGACCCGCCCACGGGCCTGGTGCTGATGCTGCACAAGCCGCTGGGTGTCACCTGTTCGCGCAAGGATCCCGGCCGCGTGGTCTACGACCTGTTGCCGTCGCGCTACCGCATGCGCGAGCCCGCGCTCTCCACCGTGGGGCGGCTCGATCGCGACACCTCGGGCCTGCTGTTGCTCACCGACGACGGCGCGCTGCTGCACCGGATCATCTCGCCCAGGGCCGAGGTGGCCAAGGTCTACGAGGCCACGCTGGCGGATGACCTGCGCGGCGACGAAGCCGCGCTGTTCGCCAGCGGCACGCTGCTGCTGGAATCGGAAACCACGCCGCTTGCCCCGGCCACGCTTGACGTGCTCGGTCCGCGCCATGCGCGGCTGACCCTGCACGAAGGCCGCTACCACCAGGTGCGTCGCATGTTCGCCGCCACCGGCAACCGGGTGGAAACGTTGCAGCGCGTCGCTATCGGTGCGCTCGCACTGGACGCGCTGGCGCCGGGCGAGTGGCGCGCGCTGGAAGCGGACGACGTGGCGCGGATCTTCGCCGGCGCGAGATGAATCGGCGTCAGCGCAGCACCACCGGCGTGGGGATGGGGTGCGCGCTGCGCCACTTGTCACGCTCGTGACGACAGCTGGGGCCGCCCATCGCGTACTTGCGGCAGATGCCGGGGCGCTCCTCGTAGATGCTGCAGCGCATGCTCACCGGGTCGAGCGCGGCGCACCAGCCTTCCTCGCTTTTGGCCAGCGTCTCCATGCCATGCGCATCGCGGTGGATCAACCAGGCGGGCACGTGGTCGTCAGGCATCAGCACCACGGTGAGGCGGCAGCATACGGCTTCGCAGGCGTCGCAATGCACGCGCGGATCGATGCTCTCGGCGTAGGGGTCGGTATTGGTATTCACTCGTCAGCATGACAGCTGTCGCCGTGCGGCATGTGAAGCGCAGGTTCAATCGGTGTCGCGCCACAGCGCCTGCCAGCCGGTGAGGCCGAGCCGGCGCAGCGTATCGATGTTGCGCCGGTAGATCTCGTCGGTGTCGCTCATCGCCTCCATCGCGCGTTCCACGCTGGCCTCGCGCAGCAGGTGCAGGGTGGGATACGGCGAGCGGTTGCTGAAGTTCTCGCTGTCGTCCGGTGCGCTGTCGGCGAACTGGTAGGCCGGATGGAAGCTGGCCACCTGCAGCACGCCGTCCAGCCGCAACGCTTCCACCGCGGCATCGGCCACGTCGAGGAAATCGTTGTAGTCGAGGAAGTCGCCGAACACCGCCGGATGGATCAGCAAGGTGGTCTCGCAGTCGGCCGGGTCGGCCGCGGCCAGGCTCTGCAGTTCGCCGCACAGGTCGTCGAGCAGGGCGTCGCTGTCGCGCGCGTGGCTCACCGCATAGCGTATCGTCCCCTGCACGAACGGCGCCCGCGCGAACGGACACAGGTTGAGCCCGACCACCGCGCGCTCCACCCAGCATCGGGTCGCCTCGATGTACGGCATGTCCACAGGCGTGAGGCCGGCTGTGATCGCGTCGCTGGGTTGGGGCATGGCCGCCTCGGATGATGGGCTGTCGCCCGCGCCAGCATGCTACGCCGCGCGGCCAAAGAAAAACCGCGCCGAGGCGCGGTTTCAGGAGTATTGCAGGGTGTTCCGGGATATTGAATTGGTGGAGCGGAGGAGGATCGAACTCCCGACCTTCGCATTGCGAACGCGACGCTCTCCCAGCTGAGCTACCGCCCCACGCGAGTCGCGCATCTTAGCAGCGGCCGGCGGTCACGCCAAGACCCTGCGGCGGTTTCGGCGGGTGTCGGCTTCAGCCTGGGAGCAGGGTGGGCAGCTGTTCGCGCAGCACCGTGCCGCGCCAGCCGTCGAGGAAATCCGGCCACTCGCGGGTGACCACGTATTCCTCCAGCACCTTGCGCGGGCAGAGCAGGCCGGGCGGCAGGTCCAGCTCGGTGGCGCGCGCGTCGACCAGGGTCTTCATCGCGTTCAGCGCCTGCTTGGCCGCGCCCTGCGGGTGGGCGGGAATGGGCGCGGTGGCGGCGATCTCGTCCGCTTCGACGGGTTCGCGCAGCAGGGCGAACAGCTCGCCGCGCTGGGCGCTGCGCAGGGCGCGCTGGCCGCGGCCGCGCTGTTCGAGTTCGGCGAGGCTGGCAGGCGGCTGCTGGGTCAGGCTCAGCGCCAGCGCGTCGTCCACCAGCCAGGGACGCGGGCGATCCAGCGTGCGCGCGCTGCGGTCGCGCCAGAGCAGTAGGCGGCGCAGCAAGGCCTGCTGTTCCGGCCGCCACTCGGCGGCGCCGCGCAGCGCGCGCTGCGGTTGCGGGTCGCCGTCGCGATGGCTGGCGCGTTGCTTCAGCCGTGCGCAGTCCTCGGCGAACCAATTGCTGCGTTCGCGCTGCTGCAGGCGTTCGGCGAGCTGGGCGTGGATGGATTGCAGGTACACCACGTCGAGCGTCGCGTAGCTGCGCTGCGAGGCGGTGAGCGGGCGCTGCATCCAGTCCGAGCGCGTCTCGCCCTTGTCCAGTTCGTCGCCGCACAGCTCCGCGACCAGCGCGCGGTAGCTGATGCCCAGCCCCATGCCGACGAAGGCGGCGGCGATCTGGGTGTCGAACAGCACGCGCGGGCCGTCGGGCAGCAGCGGCGCCAGCGTTTCCAGATCCTCGCTGGCGCTGTGCATCACGGTGACGGCGTCGCCCGCGCCCAGCCCGGGCTGCAGCGCATCGCCGATCGCGAAGGCCAGCGGATCGACCAGCGCGTGGCGGCCGCGGCAGCCCAGCTGCAGCAGGGCAAGCTGCGGATGGAAGGTGTCGCGGCGCATGAACTCGGTGTCCAGCCCGACCACGGCATCCGCCGGCACGTCGTCCAGCCAGGCTTGCAGCGTGGCGCGGTCGGCGATCCAGTCGGCGGTGACGTCGGGCAGGGGCATGCGGGGGATCCTTGAAAAAAGCGGAACGTGGATTGCCCTGTCATCGACAGTGCCATAAGGTGAACGACGCACGATAACAGGCCGATCCGGGAACGCCCAAGCATGCCGAGCAACGCCACGCTGCACCGCCAACGCACCCTCGGTGGCGTGATCGGCATCGTCGTGCTGGCCTTCGGGCTCGGCTATCACTTCTTTCCGCGCCTGTTCCATGCGGAGCCGGGCGAGGTCGTGCGGCGCAGTGTGCCGAGCGCGCCAGCGGAGGCGCCCGGTGGCGCATCGACGATCAACGAGCCGGCCGCCGAGGAATTGAACGCCGGGCCGCCGCTGACCCTGGCGCCCACCGCGGTGATCGCTGCGCGGCTGAGCCGCGGGCATGCGCAACTGCCGAAGCAGCTGACGCCCGATCCGCCGAAGCTGCGCGCGCTGCTGGATCGTGCCGACAAGGCGCTTGCCGCCGGCGACCTGGGCGGCGGCAAGGACAGCGCCGCCACGCTCTACCTGCAGGCCGCAAAGGACAAGCCCGACAGCCGCCGCGCCGCGCAGGGCGTGATCGACGTGCACGCGCGGCTGGTGGCGCAGGCCGAGCGCGCCATCGCGCTGGGCAATGCCGAGGAGGCCGGCGAACAGCTGGCAGCGCTGCAGCAGCTGCCCGACAGCGCGGACGACGCGGCGCGCCTCGCCGCCGCGCTGAAGACGCTCACCGACGTGCGTCCGCTGCTGACGCAGGCGGCCGGCCTGCTGCAGCAGGGCAAGGCGGACCAGCCTGCCGGCCGCAGCGCGCTGGACATCTACCGCCAGGTGCAGCAGCTCGATCCGCAGAACGCGGTGGCCGAGCAGGGCGTGCTCGACGTGCAGCGCGTGGTGCTGGACCGCGCGCTGGCCGCGGTGGCGCAGAACGATTTCGCCGGCGCGGACAAGGTGCTGGCCGAGGCGCAGGCGATCCGCCCCGGTTCGCAGCAGTTGCACGACGTGCGCCAGCGGGTGGACGACATGCGCACGGCGCGCGCCAGCGGCGTGCTGGGCCAGGCGCACTCCGCGCTGGATGCGGGCAATCTCGCACTGGCGAAGCAGCTCGCCGGGCAGGCCGCGGCGATCAGCCCGCAACTGGCCGGACTCGCCGCGTTCGAGCAGCAGTTGGTCAATGCCCAGCTCTACGCCAGCCGCAAACCCGGCCAGGTATTCACGGACCGCTACGTCGACCTGCCGGGGCAGTCGCCGGCGATGGTGGTGATTCCCACCGGCAGCTTCCTGATGGGCGCGGCCGACGACGACAGCAGCCACAACGCCTCCGAGCAGCCGCAGCACAAGGTCGGCATCGAACAGGGCTTCGCGATGGCGCGCAGCGCGATCACCGTGGGCCAGTTCCGCGAATTCGTGCGCGAGAGCGGCTACGTGCCCGACTCGGTGAAGCAGGGCGGCGCCAGCGTCTACGACGAACGCAGCGGCGCGATGCGCGACGACAGCAGCGCCACCTGGCAGGACGATTACGCCGGCCGCAAGGCCGCCGACAACCTGCCGGTGGTCAACATCTCCTGGGGCGACGCCAAGGCCTACGCCGACTGGCTCAGCCAGCGCACCGGCAGAAAATACCGCCTGCCCAGCGAGGCCGAGTTCGCCTACGCGCTACGCGGCGGCACCACCACGCGCTACTGGTGGGGCGACGGCACGCCGGACCGCAAGGTGGAGAACCTCACCGGTTCGCGGGACCGCTCGCCCAGCGGCCGGCGCTGGAACCACGCGTTCAACGGCTACGGCGACGGCTACTGGGGACCGGCGCCGGCGATGAGCTTCGCGCCCAATCCGTTCGGCCTGTACGACATGGGCGGCAACGTCTCCGAATGGGTCGCTGACTGCTGGCACGACAACTTCATCCGCGCGCCGGTCGACGGCAGCGCCTGGCTCAACCCCGGCTGCAGCCTGCGCGTGCTGCGCGGCGGCTCCTGGGGCAGTTCGCCCGACCAGGCGCGCTCGGCCTGGCGGCAGGGCGCCGACGCCGGCGTGCGCAGCGGCCGGGTCGGCTTCCGTGTGGTGCGCGAGCTGTAATTTCGCCGCACCGCACTACACCAAAGCCCCTAAATTCGCGTAGATTGTGCATGCCGCATGGCCATCGCCTCGCTGGAGGCGGTGCCTTACTCAACCACGATGGATGCCCATGGCTACCAAGACCACTGCCAAGAAAGCCCCCGCCAAGGCCGCCAAGCCGGCGCCGAAGGCCGCTCCCGCCGCGATCAAGCCGATCAAGGACTCGCTCAGCAAGTCCGGCCTGATCTCCCACATCGCCCAGCAGACCAGCGTCGAGACCAAGCACGTCAAGGCTGTGCTCGCCGCGCTGGAGCACGCCGTGCTCGGTGCCGTGCACAAGAAGGGCGCCGGCCAGTTCACCTTGCCGGGCCTGTTCAAGATCAACGCGATCCAGGTGCCGGCCAAGCCGAAGCGCACCGGCATCAACCCGTTCACCAAGCAGGAACAGGTGTTCGCCGCCAAGCCGGCCACCGTCAAGGTGAAGGTGCGTCCGCTGAAGAAGCTCAAGGACGCCGCGCTCTGAGCGCGCCGCTGCCTGCCGGCGGTTCGCCGGCAGGCAGCGCCCACGGCCCGGATGACGGGCAGGACACGGGCCGCGCAAGCGGCCTGTGTCGTATCCGGCGTCATGCCGACGACTCCCGTCGATCGAGTCGCGGCATGTCCCGCATGTGTCACGCGCCATCGATCGCGCGGGATTACCGCGGGCTAGACTGTCCGCCGGAACCATGAGCCAGCGAGGAGCAGTGCGTGCCAGCTTCCATGCCGCAAGCGGTCGACACCCCACTCACCCATGCCGCCATCTTCCTGGTCGTGACGGTGAATCCCGGAACGGAACATCGCGATGCCGTGCGCGCGTTCTGCGGCGACTTGCCCGGGCTGCTGCGCGCGGTGGGTTTCCGCGATCCCGAGGGGCGGCTGTCCTGCGTCACGGCGTTCGGCTCCGAGGCCTGGGACCGGCTGTTCGGATCGCCGCGGCCGAAGGAATTGCACCCGTTCCGCGAGATCCGCGGCGAGCACCATGCGGTCGCCACGCCGGGCGACATCCTGTTCCACATCCGCGCCATGCGCATGGACCTGTGCTTCGAACTGGCGATGCAGATCACCGCCAGGCTAGGCGACGCCGTCGCCGTGGCAGACGAGGTGCATGGTTTCAAGTACTTCGACAACCGCGACCTGCTCGGTTTCGTCGATGGCACGGAAAATCCCGTGGGGCAGGACGCGACCGGCGCCACCGTGATCTGCGACGAGGACGCGGCGTTCGCCGGCGGCAGCTACGTGATCGTGCAGAAGTACCTGCACGACCTGAAAGGCTGGGATACGTTGCCCGTGGAAGCGCAGGAAAAGATCATCGGCCGCACCAAGCTCGCCAACGTCGAGCTCGACGACGCGGTGAAGCCGAGCTGCGCGCACAACGCATTGACCACGATCGTCGAGGACGGCGAGGAGCTGGACATCGTGCGCGACAACATGCCGTTCGGCGACGTGGGCAAGGGCGAGTTCGGCACCTATTTCATCGGCTACGCCAGGTCCCCGCGCCGGATCGAGCTGATGCTGCAGAACATGTTCGTCGGCAACCCGCCGGGCAACTACGACCGCCTGCTCGACTACAGCCGCGCCGTCACCGGCTCGCTGTTCTTCGTGCCGCCCGCAGCGTTTCTGGATAGCTTCGCGGACTGACGGGTCGCACAGCGCCTTGGAGACGGCCGGCCGCCACCCTCGGCTTGCAGACGTCGCAAGCAAGCGCGAAGCGGCCTCATCCGCCCGGATTGCGGGCAAAACAAAGGCCCCGAACGGGGCCTGAGTCTCTTGGTACCGGTGATAGGACTCGAACCTACACTCTGTCGCCAGAAGCGGATTTTGAGTCCGCCGCGTCTACCATTCCGCCACACCGGCACGTGGGCTGTGCATTATGCCGGGATCAGTGCACCGGGTCGAGGCCCAACTGGCGCTCGCAGCGCTCGTAGCCGGTTTCGCCGGCCAGCGGCTGGAACACCGCGCAGTGGGTCATGTTGCCGGAGTAGATGTGCAGGCTGACCGCGATGTCGCGGTCGCTGGGGTTGCGGATGGTGTGGTACTCGTGCGGCGGGATCAGGCTGCCGGCGGAGCCGGGGCCGGCCTGCACCGAGCCCACCGGCTGGAAGCGGCAGTGGCCGTCGCTGTCGTCCAGCCGCTCGTACTGCACCACGTCCAGCGCGCCGCGCCACACGCCTTCCACGCACCACATGCCGGCATGGTCGTGGATCGGCGTGCCCTGGCCCGGGCCCCAGGTCATCGCCACCACGCAGTAGCCGTGATCCTCGCTGCGGTACAGCTCGCGTCGCGCGTAGCGGCCTTCGGCGGTTTCCAGCACGCACTCCGGCAACTGGACCTCGTTGCCGCGGATCAGCCTGCACAGGCTGTTGCGCAGGCTGTCGGTGATCGCCGGCGTGCTGCTTTGGGCGACCGCGGTGTCGATCGCGGCGATCAGCTGGCGACAGCCGGGAAATTCGGTGGTGAGCATGGCGTTCTCGGTAAAACTGGCAAGGTGGCCCCATTCTACCAGTGCACCGCGAGCAGGTTCCTCGACGGTCAGAGCCGCGCGAGAAAGCCGCCGATCGCGCGGCTGTAGTTGTCGATGTCGACCAGGAAGGCGTCGTGGCCCTGCGGCGAGTCCAGCGCCACGAATTCCACGTGCGCGCCGGCGGCCTGGAGGCCTTCGGCGATCTGCTCCTGCTGCTCCAGCGGGAACAGGATGTCGGTGCTGACGCCGATCACCAGCGCGCGTTCGATGCGGATGCGCTTGAGGCCTTCGGCCACGCTGCCACCACCATATTCAGCGATGTCGAACCAGTCGCTGGCGCGCGAGAGGTAGAGGTAGCTGTTCGGGTCGAAGCTGCGCACGAAGCGGCGGGCGTGGCCTTCGAGGTAGGACTCCACCTGGAACTCGAAGCCGAACGGCTGCTGTTCCTCGCGCTGCTCGGCGTCGAGGCGGATGCGCGCGAAGCGGCCGTTCCATTCCATCGCCGAGCGATAGGTGATGACGCCCAGCTTGCGCGCGATGCTCATGCCCATGTCGGGGTAGCGCGTGCCATCGGCATGGATGTCGTAATTGCCGCCGGCCCAGTTCGGGTCGAGCCGGATCGCCTCGCGCTGCAGCGAGCGGATCGCGATGGCGAACGGCTGCGCCTGCGGCGCGGTGTCCACGCTGACATGGGCACGCACCGTGCCGGGATGCAGCAGCATGTAGGCCAGCGCAGCCATGCCCCCCATCGAGCAGCCGACCAGGCAGGCGAGGCGCTCAATGCCGAGGTCGCGCACCACGTCGTGCGCGGCGTTCGCCACGTCTTCCAGCGCGAGTTCCGGGAAGTTCAGCCGGTACGGTTCGCCGGTGGCGGGGTTGGTGGAGGCGGGGCAGGTGGAGCCCTTGTCGCTGCCCAGCGAGTTCACGCAGATCACGAACCAGCGCGAGCTGTCGATGGCCTTGCCGGGGCCGGCCATGCCTTCCCACCAGCCGGGCGTGGGGTCTTGCTCGCAGGACATCATGTGCGCGCTGGGCGAGAGGCCGGTGAGCACGAGGATCGCGTTGTCGCGCGCGGCGTTCAGCGTGCCCCAGGTCTCGTAGGCCACGCGCGCGCCGTGCAGCGCGCCGCCGCGCTTCATCGGGAACGGCGAGGGCAGGACACGGTAGCGGCGGGCGTCGGCCGATCCTTCGGGCATGGCTCAAAGCACCTTGTCGATGGTGATGGCGATGGTCGTCTTGCGGTCGGTGTCCACGACGCCGGCGCTGCCTTCGAGGTCGCCGGGCTGGGCGATCGGCTGGCCGCTGTGGCTGATGCGCGCGGAAACCACCACGCGTGTCACCGAGGAGAGCTTCAGCTCCGGCGTCATCGCCATCGCGTCGCTGAGCGTGGCGGCGACGGGCAGCGTGCCGGCGTCGAACTTCGCCACGGCCAGCGGCATCGGCGGGCCGCTCACGGCGCGGGCGTAGACGTAGAGCTGGTCGCCGGGCTGGAGCTTGTCCTTGAGCGCGGGAGCGAGGCTCACTTCCACCTTCAGCGCGGCGCCCTGGTTCGCGACGGGCGCGGGCTCGTCGGCGGGCTTGATGCCGGCGCGGGCCTCGGCGTTCGCGATCTGTTCGGCCACGGCCTTGGCCACGCTGGAGCCGGGTTCCAGCAGCGGCTGCAGCTTGCGCCAGGTGGCGGCGGCGTCCGCGTACTGCGTGTGCTGGAACTGGCTGATGCCGAGCAGCCACAGCGCGCGCTGGCTGTCCGGCTGCAGCTCCAGCGCGTGCTGCAGCAGGGCTAGCGCGCGGCCCTCGATCAGGTGATCGCCGCGCGCCATCGAGTCCGCCTCGGCCCAGCCCACCATCGCCGCCACGTCGTTCGGGGTGATCTTCAGCACGTGGTCCCAGGCGTCGCGCGCTTCCCCGGGTTGTTTCAGCGCGGTGGTGGCCTGGGCGAGCAGGGCCCAGCCCTGCGCATCGTTCGGCTGTTGCCGGAGGTGCGCGCGCAGTTCGGTCAGCGCCTGCTGGAAGTCCATCGGCTTGGGTGCGGCGGGCACGCCATCCAGCGCGACGGGCGTGCCGATGCGCAGGTACAGCGCGCCGGCGCCGATCGGCAGCAGCAGGGCGATGCCCAGCGCCAGCGCGAATACGCCGTGCGGACGACCCTCGCGCCGGCCGGTGCGCAGCAGCGGCACCAGCAGCAGGGCCAGCGCCACCGCGACCATCGCGGCGGCGAGCAGATAGAACGCGAGCTTCACCAGTCGTCCCCCATGTCGGCCGGCGCGTTGCCGGCCTGCCTGCCATCGGCAGGCTTGTCATCGTCGACGGCGTCGTTGCCGCGGTTGCGACGGCGGATCGCCACGGTCACCACCACGCCGCCGGCCAGCAGGATCGCCAGCGGGCCGAACCACAGCAGCCAGGTGCCGGGTTTCAGCGGCGGGTCGTACAGCACGAAATCGGAATAGCGATCCACCAGATACCGCTTGATCTCGGCGTCGCTCTTGCCCTGCTGCATCAGCTGAAACACTTCCAGGCGCAGGTCGCGGGCGAGGTCGGCGTTGGAGTCGGCCAGATTCTCGTTCTGGCAGACCATGCAGCGCAGCTGCTTCGTGAGGTTCTGGAAGCGCACTTCCTGCGCGTGGTCCTTGAACGGCAGCGGCTCGATCGCGCCGCTGGCGGCGAAGGCGTGGCCGGCAAACATCAGCAGCGCCACCACCGAAACCCGTAGGAGCGCACCCTGTGCGCGACAGCTCTTGCGCGGGCTTTCGGTGAAAGGCATTCGCGCACAGGGTGCGCTCCTACCGGAGGGGCGTTGCCACGGGAACAGGTTCATGGCGCCTCCCGCTTCACGGCGTCGATCGCCGGCTGCAGTTCCCGTGCAATCACCTCGGGGGTGAGCGGGCCGATGTGCTTGTAGCGGATCACGCCCTTCGCATCGATCAGGAAACTCTCCGGCGCGCCGTACACGCCGAAGTCGATCGCGGTGCGGCCGGGCTGGTCGGCGATCACCAGGTCGTAGGGGCTGCCGTGCTCGCGCAGCCAGCGCCTGGCGTCGTCGGGCACGTCCTTGTAGTCGTAGCCCACCAGCGGGATGCCGAGCGCGCGGCCGTCGGTCATCAGCACCGGATGTTCCTCGGCGCAGGCCACGCACCAGCTGGCGAACACGTTGAGCAGGTAGGGCTTGCCGAGCAGGCTGGCCTTGGTCACGGTCTGGTCGGGCGCATCCAGTTTCGGCAGCGCGAAGTCGGGCGCGGGTTTGTCGATCAGCGGCGACGGCACGTAGCGCGCGTCGTGCCAGCTGTTCCACCAGATGCCGAAACCGAACAGGCCGACCAGGCCGATGAAGACGAGGAGCGGCACGAAGCGCTTCATGCAGGCGACTCCTGCGGTTGCGGCTCGACCGGCGGCAATGCGGCTTCGGCCGCGATGCGCTTGGTGCGGAAACGACGGTCACCGGCGCAGACGAAACCGCCCAGCATCATCAGCAGGCCGCCGCCCCAGATCCAGCGGATGAAGGGCTTGTAGTACAGCCGCAGCGCCCAGGCGCCCTCGATGTTGTTCGCGTCCATCGGCTCGCCCAGCGCCACGTACAGGTCGCGGAACACGCCGGCGTCCACGGCCGACTCGGTCTGTACCTGCTCGCGCGCATAGGTGCGCTTCTGCGGATGCATCACCGCCACGGTGCGGCCGTCGCGCTGCACGGTGACCACGCCCTGGTCGGCGCGCCAGTTCGGGCCAGCGGTGCGATGCACGCCGTCGAAGCGGAAGTCATAGCCGGCGATGACTTCGTGCTGGCCCGGCGCCAGGCGCACGTCATGGGTGACGCTCAGCGACTCGGACAGCAGCACGCCGATCACGAACACCGCCACGCCCAAGTGCGCCAGCAGCATGCCGGCCATCTCGGCCGGGTAGCGGCGGCCGCGCGGCATGTCGCGCCAGCGCTTGAGCGCGTACAGCAGCACGCCCACGGCGATCCACACCGCCGCGGCCACGCCGGCGATCGCCTTCAATTGCCCCTGCACGAAGAACGCCGCCACGATCGCGCAGGCCGCCGCGGCGATGCCGGCGCGCAGCGCCACCTGCTTCAGCGCACCGCCGTCGGCCTTGCCCCAGTGCAGGAACGGTCCGAACGGCAGCAGCAGCACGACCGGCGCCATCAGCAGCGGGAACAGCAGGCCGAAATAGGGCGGGCCCACCGAGATGCGGCCCAGGTGCAGCGCGTCGCCGATCAGCGGGAACAGCGTGCCCAGCATCACCATCGCCGCGGCCACCGCGAACATCAGGTTGCCGATCAGCAGCGCGGTCTCGCGCGACACGATGTCGAACGGCTTGCCGCCGGTCACCTTCGGCGCACGCAAGGCGTACAGCAGCAGCGAGCCGCCCACCACGATCGCCATGAAAATCAGGATGAACACGCCGCGGCGCGGATCGGAGGCAAACGCATGCACGGAAGTGAGCACGCCCGAGCGCACCAGGAAGGTACCCAGCAGCGAGAACGAGAACGCGAAGATCGACAGCAGCAGGGTCCACGCGCGCAGGCCACCGCGCTTCTCGGTGATCGCCTGCGCGTGGATCAGCGCCGCGCCGATCAGCCACGGCATGAAGCTGGCGTTCTCCACCGGGTCCCAGAACCACCAGCCGCCCCAGCCCAGTTCGGCGTAGGCCCACCAGCTGCCGGCCACGATGCCCAGGGTGAGGAAGCCCCACGCGGCGTTCGTCCACGGCCGTGCCCAGCGCACCCAGGCCTGCTCGACTTCACCGCCGAGCAGTGCCGCGATGGAGAACGCGAACGCCACCGAGAAGCCCACGTAACCCATGTACAGCACGGGCGGATGGAAGGTCATGCCCGGGTCCTGCAGCACCGGGTTGAGGTCGGCGCCGTCGGCCGGCATCGGCAGCAGCCGGCCGAACGGATCGGAGGTGAAGATGATGAAGGCGAGGAAGCCGATCGCGACCAGGCCCATCACGCCCAGCACGCGTGCAGCGAACACCTCGGGCAGCTTGTGGCTGAGCGCGGCCAGCGCCACCGTCCACAGGTTGAGGATCAGGATCCACAGCAGCAGCGAGCCCTCGTGCGCGCCCCACACCGCGGCGATGCGGTAGTACCACGGCAGCGCGAGGTTGGAGTTGTCGGCCACGTACTGCACCGAGAAATCGAAGTGCAGGAAGGCCCACGCGAGGATGCCGAACGCCATCGCCACGAACACCGCCTGGCCGGCGGCGGCGGGGCGGGCCACCGCCATCAGCGCGCGGTTGCCGCGCCACGCGCCGATCAGCGGCAGCACGCCTTGCGCGATGGCGAGCAGGAAGGCGAGTACCAGCGCGAGCTGGCCGAGTTCGGGGGTCATGGCTGGAGGCCGGGAACGGGAAACAGGGAACGGGGAACGGTGTGTTGCGACGCGATGGACATGGTCTTGCTCCGGTCAGGCGATGGAGGACGGGACGCGATGGGCTTACCCGCCACCCGTTCCCCGTTCCCCGTTCCCCTCTTCTTCGATCTTCTTGTCGGCATGCGCCTTCGCCATCGCGTCCTTCAGTTCCTTCGGCATGTAGGTCTCGTCGTGCTTGGCGAGCACCTCGGTGGCCACGAAGCGGGCGCCGTCCATGTGGCCGGTGGCGATCACCGACTGGTTGTCGCGGAACAGGTCGGGCAGGATGCCGGTGTATTCCACCGGCATCGCGCCGCCGGCGTCGACCACGGTGAAGGTGACCTGCAGCGAATCCTTGCTGCGCTGGATCGAGCCGCCCTTGACCATGCCGCCGAGACGGAAGGTCTTGTACTGCGTCGCCTGCCCCGACTGCACCTGGCTCGGGGTGAACAGGTAGTTCATGTTCTGCTGCAGCGCGTACACGCCGAGGCTGATCGCCAGGGCGGCGGCGATCGCCACCACGACCACGATGGTGAGCCGGCGCTTGCGGGTGGGGTTCATGGCCATGCGTGTTCCTGCCCCTCAGGGCAAAGGCGTGACGGAAGGGGACGGAGCGCGGCGCTCACGCGCGGCCTGGCGCGCCAGCCGGTCGCGCAGTTCGCGCAGGATGCGGCGGCGGCGCAGCCGCGGCGCCACGTTGTCGGCGACCAGCACGGCGAAGAACACCGCATAGGCCGGCCATACATAAGCCGCATAGCCGCCCATCCTGAAGAAGGTGGCCGCGTCGCCACCCACGGCCAGTAAGTGCTGCATGGCGCTCATGGAGTTGCCTCCGCCTCGGCGATCCGGCGCACCCAATCCTTGCCGCCTTCCAGCGCCAGCAGGTCGGTGCGCGCGCGGCGGCACAGGCTGGCCGCGTAGTAGGCCTTGGTGGCCAGCGTCATCACCAGCAGCGGCCACAGCATGTCCCAGGCCATCTTCGAATGGCCGAACACGTTCACCGTGCTGCCTTGGTGCAGCGTGTTCCACCACACCACCGAGTAATGCACGATCGGCACGTTGATCACGCCGATGATCGCGAGGAAGCTCGCGGCGCGCGCGCCCTGGCGACGATCCTCGAACGCGTGGTACAGCCCGATCACGCCGAGGTACAGGAACAGCAGCACCAGTTCGGAAGTGAGCCGCGCATCCCAGGTCCACCAGGTGCCCCACATCGGCTTGCCCCACAGCGAGCCGGTGACCAGGGTGATGAGGGTGAAGGCCGCGCCGATCGGCGCCGATTCCATCGCCACCACCTCGGCCAGCTTCATGCGCCACACCAGCGCCATGAAGCCGGAAACGCCCATCACCGCGTAGACGAACATGCTCATCCACGCGCTGGGCACGTGGATGAAGATGATGCGGTAGGCGTCGCCCTGCTGGTAATCCGCCGGCGCCAGCACCAGGCCGCCGTACAGGCCGATCGCGCCGGCGAGCAGCGCCAGCCCCATCGCCCATGGCCGCACCGCGCCCGCGAAGCGGTAGAACGTCGGCGGCGAGCCGAGCTTGTGCAACCAGAGCGGGATCCACTTCGACATGCTAGAGCCTGCTAATGCCCGCCAAGTGCCCCGCGCCGGGATCTGTTTGCGCGCAGCCCAAGGAAGAACGAAGGAGTGGACGTCGGTCCACGACCGAGTGATGACGCAGGCATGCGGGCAAACAGACCCGGCCCGCACGCGGGGAGAGTCCATGGATGGACTCGGCTTTGAGGAGCGAGGAAGGGTTGCCATCAAGTGGCCGCCATGCGGCAGCGCGCGGCTTGGCCTGACGGCCAGTCAGGCCGGCGCCACGCCCTACCACCTGACGACCACTCGATGACAACGCGAGGTACTTGGTGGGCATTAGCAGGCTCTCAGGCGTCCAGGGCAATGCGCAGGGCCGCCGCGCAGGCCAGTGGCGCCAACACTACGCAGAGGATGAGTGCGGCGCCCAGCCAAGCGACCGGGGCGAACCACGGAAGGCCCTCTTGGGCGGCTGCCACGGCACCGGCCGCGAAGATCACCGCCGGCACGCACAGCGGCAGCAACATCAAGGCCAGCAGCATACCAGAGCGCCGCGTGCCGGCCGTCAGCGCCACCAGCACCGCGCCGAGCAGGCTGAGCAGCGGCGTGGCCAGCAGCAGGGCGAGCAGCAGCGCGGGTATCGCGGTGGTCGGCAGGTGCAGCATCCCGGCCAGCAGCGGCGCGATCACGATCAGCGGCAGCGCGGTGGCGAGCCAGTGCGCGAGGATCTTCATGCCCAGCATCAGCGCCAGCGGCTGCGGCGCCAGCACCAGCTGTTCCAGCGAACCATCCTCGATGTCGCTGGCGAACATCGCGTCCAGCGCCAGCAGCATCGCCAGCAGCACGGTCACCAGCACCACGCCGCCCGCGATCCGCTGCAGCAACGCCAAATCCGGCCCCAGCGCGAATGGAAACAGCACCACCACGATCACCGCGTACAACACCGGCATCGCCAGGTCGCCGCGCCGCCGCCACGCCAGCAGGAGATCCCGCCGCAACATCGCGGCGCAGGCTTGCGGCAGCGAGGCACGGCTCATGGCTGTGCTCCCTGCCCTGCGCGCAGGGGGAGGGAAATGGAGACATGGCGATGCGGCTTATGCATGCATGCGTATCCGCTGCGGCTCGCCGCCGTGGAACCCCACCGCGCCATGGCTGCTCACCAGCACGGCGCCGCCGGCTGCCACGTGCCGCTCCAGCAGGCGGTTGACCAGCGCGATGCCGTGCCAGTCGAGGTTCGCGTACGGCTCGTCGAGCAGCCACAGCGCCGCCGGCTGCAGCAGCAGGCGCGCCAGCGCGGCACGCTTCTTCTGCCCGGCGGAGAGCCGCCGCAGCGGCTCGTCCCCGTAGCCGGCGAGGCCGACTTCGTCGAGCACGGCATCCATCGTGATGTCGTCGCGCCGGCCGTGCAGGCCCGTCGCAAAGGCGAGATTCTCGCGTGGACCCAGCTCCAGCTTCTGGCCCAGCTGGTGGCCGAGGAACAGGATCTCGCCCGCACAGGTCTCGCGCTGCCACGGCGCGCCGCGCCACAGCAGCCGGCCCTCGCTCACGTGCAACAGGCCGGCCAGCAGGCGCAGCAAGGTGGTCTTGCCGCTGCCGTTGTCGCCCTCGACCAGGGCCAGTTCGCCCGCGTGCAGGCGGAAATCCAGCGGCGCGAACACCGGCTCGTCCTGGCGGTGGAAGCTCAGGCGATGCGCTTCGAGCAAGGGGGTGGAAGTCGCTGCGGTCATTGCTTCCATTGTCCGCAATGCCTCGCGGGCTTGTCCATGCGGCGTGCTGCCGCTGGGCGGCGACTCAAGTCTGCGTGCTGTTCAGCAGGCGCAGCTCGGCCGGGCCATCGGCCACGCCATGCACGTAGGCGAGTTGTCCGTGCTGGCGCGCCAGCGCATCCAGCGTCGCGCCGTCGGCGCCCACGGTGAACAGGCTGGGCTCGCTCCAGCCGCTGGTGCCTACGCCGATGGCCGGGTACACCGCGACGCCGGGCAAGCTGCGCAAGGCGTCGAGCAGCTCGCGCTGGGCGGCAGCGTTCTCGGCCGGCGCGCGGCGCCGCGCCTGCGGGTTCCAGGCGGTGATGAAGCCCCACGGCCGCGCACCGATCACGCCGGCCAGCTCGGGCTGCGGTCGCAGATTGATGCGGATCGTCGACCAGATGACCGTGTCGATGCTGACCCAGTAGGCCGTGCTGAGAAAGGCTTCTTGCAGTGAATCATCCATGGCGCAATACCGGCAAAGGGGACAGGCGAGCTTGCAGCATGGCCGCGGCCGCATCGAGGTCGACGGCTTCGACATCGGGCGCGCCGTGCAGCAGCTCCTCCAGCAGCACATCCTGGGCGCGCCCGCGTTCCAGCGCGTAGGTGTAGGGCAGGTGGGTGAAGGTGACCAGCCGGTAGCGCGCCATGTAATGGCCGGGGATGCGCTCGGCCAGCTGCGCGCCCAGCGCGCGCTTGGCGAGGTAGTGCGGATCGGCCACCGAATCGCGCATCTCCACGTAGTTCTCCAGCGCCATCGCGGCGATCGCGTTCGCGTTCGGCTGGCGGATGCGCTGGAACTCGGCGAACACGCCAGCGCTGTCGTGTGGCGATGCGGCGAGCAGCTCGGCCAGCGTCACCGTGTCCTCGAAGCCGCAATTCATGCCCTGGCCGTGGAACGGCACGATGGCGTGCGCCGCGTCGCCCACCAGCAGGGCGCGACCATCGAGGTGCCAGCGGTCCAGATACAGCGTGGACAGCGTGCCCACCGGATGCCCGGCGTAGTCCGCGTCGAAGCGCGGGATCAGCGGCAGCAGGTCGGGGAAGTCCGCGGCGAAGAACGCGCGCGCCGCGGCGGCGTCGGGCAGGGTGGCGAAGCTGGGATGCGGGCCTTGCGCGGGCAGGAACAGCGTCACCGTGAAGCTGCCCTCGGCGTTCGGCAGCGCGATGCACATGTAGCCGCCGCGCGGCCAGATATGCAGCGCATGCGGCTCCAGCGCGAAGCAGCCCTGGCCGCCGGCCTGTTGTGCCAGTTCGGGCGGCAAGGTGTCGGCGGCGGGAATCTCCAGCTCCTTGTAGCCGTGGCCCAGCGGCTCGATGCGCTCGCCCAGCGGCGCGTGCGCGTTCATCGCCGCGCGCAGCGCCGAGCCCGCGCCGTCGGCGCCGATCAGCAGGTCGGCGTCGTGCTCGCGCAGCGTGCCGTCTTCGTCGGCCAACCGGATGCGGCGTCGTTCGAAGTCCGCGTCCAGCAGCGACTGGCCGAAATGGAAGCGCACGCCGGAGGCCTCGGCCGCGTCCAGCAGCAGCATGTTCAGCGCTCCGCGCGACACCGACCAGATCACCTCGCTGTCGTCCACGCCGTAGCGCTGCAACCCGCTGGTGCCGTTCGTCGCGTGCACCATGCGCCCGCGCATCATCACCGCGCGCAGCAGCACCTCGTCGGCCAGGCCCGCCGTGCGCAGCGCCTGCAGGCCACGCTCGGCCAGCGCGAGGTTGATCGAACGCCCGCCCAGGAAACCCGCGCGGCGCGGATCGGGCCGCTTCTCGAACACCTCCACCGCAAAACCGTGCTGCGCCAGCTGCCGCGCCAGCAGGGCGCCCACCAGGCCGCCGCCGATCAGGGTGAGGGATGGACGCTGCGTCATGTCGCGTTCCGTCGAAGGGATCGCGCCACTGTTCCGCAAGCGGCGCGCGACTGCAATACGCGCCGCGTTACGCGCCTCAGAAGCTCATGAAATACCCGCCGTTCACCGGCAGGTTGACGCCGGTGAGGTAGCCGGCGTCGTCGGCGGTGAGGAAGGTCACGGCGCGGGCGATGTCGGTGGGCTGGCCCAGCCGACCCACCGGGATGCCGGCGACGATCTGGGCGCGGATCTCGGCGGGCACCGCAGCTACCATGGGCGTGTCGCAGTAGCCGGGCGAGACGGTGTTGACGGTGACGCCCTTGCGTGCGGTCTCGCGCGCCAGCGCCATGCTGAAACCGTGCACGCCGGCCTTGGCGGCGGAGTAGTTGGTCTGGCCGAACTGGCCGGTCTGGCCGTTCACCGAGCTGATGTTGACGATGCGGCCGAAGCCGCGCGTGCTCATGCCCTCCACCACGGCGTGGCAGGTGTTGAACAGGCCGTCGAGGTTCACCCGCATCAGCTCATGCCATTGCGTGGGCGTCATCTTGCGCAGGCTGGCGTCGCGGGTGATGCCGGCGGCGTTGACCAGGATGTCCACGCCGCCATGCTCGCGTTCGAGGCGACCGATCAGCGCGGCGCAGGCGGCGTGGTCGCTGACGTCCATCGCTTCGTGGCCGATCGCGTCGCCGAACTCGGCGACGGCCTCGCGGAAGCCCGTGAGGCGCGACTCGCTGGCGGGCAGGTCGGCAGCGACCACGCGGCGGCCGGCCTTGGCCAACTGGCGGCAGATTTCGGTGCCGAGGCCGCCGAGGCCGCCGGTGACCAGGGCCAGGCGGGAAGTGGGGGATGCGCTCATGGATGGTTGTCCAGGTCTATTGCGATCGTCACTGGTCGCGAAAATCACATGGGCGACCATCCATGGCCGCACTTTCGGGACTTTTGCGATCGTCCCTGATCGCGAAGATCAAGTGAGCGGCCATCCGTGGCCGCACTCTTCAAGGAAAACAAAACGCGCCGCTTTAGGCGGCGCGTGGGAGAGGGGAGTGGCGTGGCCTCAGCCGGTCTTCTTGTGGCCGCCGCGGCTGCCGCCTTGCGGGGTGATCTGCGCGGCGGCGTCGAGCAGGCCGCGCTGCATGGTCTTCCACGCGTCCATGTTGCGCTCGGTCAGCTCGTTCACCATCGCCCACGGGGTCTGCCCCATCAGGCTGTTGAGCTGGGTGCGGAACTGCTGCTGCTGGTCGAGGAACACCTGCAGGCTGCGCTCCAGGTACGGGCCCATGAAGCCCTGCAGCGAGTCGCCGTAGAAGCGGATGATCTGGCTGAGCAGTTGGGGCGACAGCATCGGCTGCCCCTTCTCCTCGTGCTCGGAGATGATCTGCAGCAGCACGGAGCGGGTGAGATCCTCGCCGGTCTTGGCATCGCGGACTTCGAAGTCCTCGTTGTCCAGCACCAGCTGACGCACCTCCTCCAGCGTGATGTAGCTGGAGATCTCGGTGTCGTAGAGCCGACGGTTCGGGTACTTTTTGATGGTGCGCTTGGTTTGTGCCATGCAACGAAGCTAGCAGAGAATATTGCGCCGCACCAGTAGACCACTGGCATGCATGCGGCGGAATTGGTCTGCTCCGCGACGGGCCGTGGCGTGGCGATGTGCGCCGCAGTGGTCTGCAGCAAAGCCCGGTGCGGGCTCAGTGCCCCATGGCACCGCCCGCGCTGCCGAACGGCGGTTTGGCGAACCACAGGATCGGGATCAGCAGCAGGAACAGCACCGCGCAGCCCCAGAACACGTCGTTCACCGCCAGGGTGAGCGCCTCGCGGTTCACCAGCTGGTCGATCAGCCCCAGGCTCTGCTGATGCGGCATGCCGTGGTGGGCGAGGTCCTGCAGGAACTGCGTGGCCGCGGGGTGGCCGGGGCTGACGTTCTCGGTGAGGTTGGCATGGTGCAGTTCGCTGCGGTGCTGCCACAGCGTCACCGTGATCGCAGTGGACATGGAGGAACCCATGGTGCGGCAGAAGTTGGACAGGCCCGAGGCGCTGGCGATCTCCGAGGCGGGCAGGCCGGACAGGTAGATCTGGTTCAGCGGGATGAAGAAGCAGGGGATGGCCAAGCCCATCACGAAGCGGGGCACCACCAGTGTGCCGAACGAGGCGTTGCTGTCGAAGCTGGCGAACCAGTACGAGGTGAGCGCGAAGATCACGAACGCGAAGGTCACCACCGCGCGCAATTCCAGCCGGTGCATGTTCTTGCCCAGGATCGGCGACAGCAGGAAGGCCAGCACGCCTACCGGCGCGGTGGCGAGGCCGGCCCAGGTGGCGGTGTAACCCAGGTCGATCTGCAGCCACAGCGGGAACACCACGTTGATGCCGAAGAACGCGAACATGCCCAGCGTCAGCGCCACCACGCCCACGGTGAAGTTGCGCTGCTTGAACAGCGAGAGGTCGACCACCGGATGCTTGGCGTGGATCTCCCACACGACGAGGAAGGTGAGGCAGACCAGCGCGGTGATGCCCAGCGTGAGGATCAGCGGCGACGCGAACCAGTCGTGGTCGTTGCCGTTGTCCAGCATGAACTGCAGGCAACCCACGCCCACCACCAGCAGCACCAGACCCACCATGTCGATCGGCGCCTTGAAGGTCTTCGTCTCGCGCTTGTGCAGGATCGACCAGGTGATCACCGCCGCGGCGATGCCCACCGGCAAGTTGATGTAGAAGATCCACGGCCACGAGAAGTTGTCGGTGAGCCAGCCGCCCAGGATCGGGCCGAAAATCGGCGCCACCACCACGGTCATCGCCCACAGCGCCAGCGCAATGCCCTGCTTCTCCTTCGGGTAACTGGTCAGCAGCAGGGTCAGCGACAGCGCCACCATCGGGCCGGAGCCGGCGCCCTGCAGCAGGCGGCAGACCACCAGCATCGGCATCGTGGTGGCCACGCCGCACAGCATCGAGAACACCACGAACAGCAGCACCGAGACCACGAAGGTGCGCACCTCGCCGAAGCGCCGCGCGATCCAACCGGTGAGCGGCTGCATGATCGCGCTGGCCAGCGCGTAGGAACTGATCGTCCAGGTGCCCTCATTCGGGCTCACGCCCAGGCTGCCGGAGATGTGCGGCACGGCCACGTTGACAATGGTCATGTCCAGCACCTCCATGAAGGTGCTGAACGCGACGGCGATGGTGAGCAGCGCCAGCGGACCGCCGTGCAGCGGCTTCAGCGGGGCGGCGTTCTCAGGCGTGGTGGCCATGGGGATTCGCTGGGTATGGGGGGCGGGTCGCGGCTGAAGCCGCTCCTACGATCCGGCGTGTTGCAGGAGCGGCTTCAGCCGCGATGCTTATTTGCCGAGGTTCGCCTCGATCACCTTCTCGGCCTCGGCGTCGGCCTGGCTGGCGATCTGGTCGTACACCGTGGTCTCGGCGGCCGGCAGGGCGGGGCCGGCGGCCAGCACCTTGCCCTGGTCATGGCTGATGTCCACGGTGACGTCGGCGGACAGGCCCACGCGCAGCGGATGCTCGTCCAGCTCCTTGTCGTCCAGCGCGATGCGCACCGGCACGCGCTGCACCACCTTGATCCAGTTGCCGGTGGCGTTCTGCGCGGGCAGCAGCGAGAACACGCTGCCGGTGCCGGCGCCCAGGCCGACCACCTTGCCGCGGTATTCCACCTTGCCGCCGTAGAGGTCGGTGGTGATCTTCGCGGGTTGGCCGATGCGGATGTGGCGCAGCTGGTTTTCCTTGAAGTTCGCGTCCACCCACAGGTCGTGCAGCGGCACCACGCTCATCAGCGCCTGGCCGGGCGCCACGCTGTTGCCCAGTTGCACGCTGCGCTCGGCCACGTAGCCGGACACCGGCGCCACGATGGTGTTGCGCTGCGCGGCCACCCAGGCGGCGCGGAAGTTCGCGCGCGCCTGCTGCACGGCGGGGTTGCCCGCGATGTCGGTGCCGGCGATCGCGGCATGCGCGGCCTTGGCCTGGGCCTGGGCCGCATCCAGCGCGGCCTGTGCGCCGGCCACGGCGTCGCGCAGGTGCTGCACGATCTCGGGCGATTCGGCCTGCGCGGCGACCAGCGGCAGGTGGCGCTTGAGGTCGGCCTGGGCCTTCTGCAGTTCGATCTTGCGCGCTGCCACCGCGGCGTCGGCACCGCTGGCGCTGTCGGTCTGGCCGCGCACCTGGCGCACCGCGAGCGCCAGCGCACTGCGGGCCTGGCGCAGGCGCACATCGGCGTCGGTGGGATCGAGGCGCACCAGCACCTGGCCGGCGTCGACGTGCTCGGTGTTGTCGGCGAGCACCGCGACCACGGTGCCGGGCACCTGGGCGGAGATGCCCACCAGGTTGCCGCCCACGTAGGCATTGTCGGTGCTCTCGCGGGTGGAGAACACGAAGAACCAGAGCAGGAACCAGGTCAGCGCGGCGAGGATGAACACCGCCGTCACGATCGCCAACGCACGCCGGCGCTTGGGCGGATTCTTGGCGGCGAAGCCGCTGTCGTTGCGGTCCTGCGGCTGGGCGGACTCGGTGGCGCTCATGGGCGGGGGCTCCGGCTGGCGTTCTTGGAAGGTGAAGTCGGGGAAGTGGGAGTCGCGCTGGCGGTGTCGGCGGGCATGCGGTAGCCGCCGCCCAGCGCCTTGATCAGGGCGAGATCGGTGGTCAGCGCCTGGGCATGCAGGCTGACCGCCTGGTCCTGCTGCTGCAGCAACTGCGCCTGCGCGGCCAGGCCTTCACGGGCGTCGCGCACGCCCTGGCGCAGGCGGGCCTGCGCGCTGGCGACGAGACGCTCGTCGGCGTCGATCTGCTGCGTCTGCTGCCGGCGGGTCGTGGCCAGTTGCTCGGCGGCCAGCGCCTGGCTGGCGACCTCGCGGGCGGCGTGGAACACGGTGGCGTTGTACTGCGCCACCGTATCGTCGAGCTGGGCGCGGCTGATGCCGTAGGCGGCCTTCAGCCGGCCGCCCTCGAAGATCGGCAGGTGCAGCGCAGGGGTGAGCCCGAACACGCGGCTGCCCGCGCTGAACACGTTGCCCAGGCTGCCGGAACTGCCGCCGCCGAACAGTGCGGGCGCGCCCTGGTTGGTGCTGGACAGTCCGGCCATCGCAGTGATGCTGATGTCCGGGAAGAACTGCGCGCGGGCCACGTCGGTCTGCTTCAGCGCCGCCTCCACCTGCCAGCGGCTGGCGGCGATGTCGGGGCGGCGGGCGATCAGATCGAGCTTCGCGTCGGCGGGCAGGGCGCCGCCGGTGGCGGGCAACGGCCGTGGTACGAGCGGTGGCAGCTGCGCAGGCGCCACGCCGAGCAGGGCGGCCAGCGCCACCTTGCGGATCTGCGCCGAGCTTTCCAGCGCGGTCTGTGCCTGCTGCACGGCGATGACGCGCGAATGGGCCTCCTGCACGGTATCGGGCAGGTCCACGCCTTGCCGCACGCGCAGCTCGGCGATGTCGAGCAGGTGCTGTTGCACGGCCAGCGACTGCCGGGCCAGCGCCAGCCGGGCCTCGTCGGCCAGCCAGCCGAAATAAGTGTCGGCTACCGCGTTCTGGATCGTCAGCGCGGCCGCGCTGCGCTGGGCTTCGGCGGCGTGCGCCTGGTCCAGCGCGCTCTCGATCGCGGCGCGCTTCTTGCCCCACCAGTCGAAGTCGTACTGGAACTGCACGCCCAGGTCGGCCTGGTTGTACCAGGTGAAGCCGAGCAGCTGCGGCGGCATCAGGCCGTGTTCGCTGATCCGTTGCCGGCTGAGCTGGGCCGTGCCGTTGATGCTCAGTCCGGCCTGCGCGGCGGCGAGCTTCACCGACTGCTCGGCCGTGTGCACGCGGCCCTGCGCCTGGACGAGGTCGGGCGACTGCTGCAGCGCCGTCGCCATCAGCTCGTCGAGTTGCGGATCGTCATAGGCGCGCCACCAGTCGGTGGCCGGCCAACCGGCGCGGGTGGGTGCCGAAAGGCCGGCCAGCGGCACGTCGTCGCGCAGCGCGGGATGCTGCAGCTTCGGTGGCGCAAACGCGCAGCCGGCGAGCGTCAGCGCTACGGCAAGTGCCAGTGCCGCGCGCGGGCGAGGCGGGGCGAGGGTCATCGATGGCTCCTCACGACGCGTCGTCCGCGTCGAGCTGGTCGAGGTTGCGGGCGAGCTTGCGCAGCAGGCGGCTGAGCTGACGCCGGTCGGTGGCGCTGAAACCGGCGAACATCGCCTCCACGCGGGGAAACATCGGCGGCAGCAGCTTCTGCACGAAGCGGCGGCCGGCGGCGGTGATGCGGATCAGCACGCGGCGGCGATCCTCGGCGCTGGCGCCGCGCGAGATCAGGCCGCGCTGGACCAGCGCATTGCCGATGCGGGTCATGTTGGTGCTGCCCTGCGAGGTGAACTCGCACAGTTCGCCGGGGGTGGAGCTGCCGTCCGGGCGGCTGTACAGCATCATCAGGGTGAGGAACTCGCTGTGGTTCAGCTGGTGCTGCCGGATTTGTTCCCCCAGCCCATCGTCGAGGCGGGCACTCACCATCACCAACAACCGGCACAGCGTGACCTGCTCCACGGGCAGATGCGGGATGACCTCGTGCATCCGCCCGATACCCTCGTCCATCATCGCGATGCAGTTGTCGAGACGCGCCATTTCACCAATTCATATTTCACCAGTGAAATAAATTCTGGCGTGGCTTGCCGTGCAGTGCAAGTGCCGCGATCAACTGGTTGCGGGTTCCGGCAGTCGAAACAACTTGCGGGCGTTGGCGGTGGTGGCAGCAGCCACCACATGCTCCGGCTCGCCGCGCAGCGCCGCCACGCAACGCAGCACCTCGGCGACGCTGGCCGGCTCGTTGCGCTGGCCGCGGTGGTTCGCGTTGGGCTGGTCGGGTGCGTCGCTCTCCAGCAGCAGGAACTCGATCGGCATGTCCGCCACGATGCGGCGCAGGCGCTGCGCCCGCTCGTAGGTCACCGGTCCGCCAATGCCGACCATGAAGCCGAGATCCCGCAGCCGGAGTGCCTGCTCCTCGCTGCCGGAGAAGCTGTGCACCACGCCGTGCACGCCGGGATGGCGCCGCAGCGTGAGGATCACTTCCTCCAGTGCCTGCCGGGCGTGCACGATCACCGGCAGGCGGAGCTCGCGGGCCAGCGCCAGCTGCCGCACAAAGTAATCGCGCTGCAGTGCGGGATCCAGTTCGTGCGCGTGGAAGTCCAGCCCGATCTCGCCGACCGCCACGGCAGCGTTCGCATCACACCATGACAACAGCGCATCCACATCGTCGGGCGCATGCTGTCGCAGGTACAGCGGATGCAGGCCGTAGGCGGGAAACAGCGTGCGCGGATGCGCCGCGCAGAGGTCGCGGATGCGCGTCCAACTGGCTGCGTCCACGGCCGGCACCACCAGCTGCTCGATGCCGGCATCGCGCGCCCGCTGCAGCACCTGGTCGCGGTCGGCATCGAAGGCGTGGTCGTCAAGATGGACGTGGCTGTCGGCAAGCACGGGCGTGATGCGTCTCTCGTTTTCCGACACCGGACGCCGATGCCAGCTGAAGCGATCTCAACGTGAAGTTAGTGTAACGGCGACGGTCTAGGTGTTATTCAGATACGTGAAGGTTCAATGGCGCTGCAGGTCGCAGGTGGGGCATGTCGCACTCGTCGCGGCCGGACACTGACAGAGGAGGATGGATATGAACAGGTTGATGGTCAATGCACTCAATGTGGGGATTGCTGCCGCGCTGGCCGTCGGCTTGTCGGCCTGCAATCGCAGCGCCGATGCCGGCACGCAAGGCGCGCAGGCGGCGGCCTCCGCAGCGGCGCCGATGCCAGCGCAGCAGCCGGCGCAATCGGCTGGCCCGCAGTACGCCCAGGTGGTCAGCGTGACGCCGGTGCGTTCGTCCGGGACGGCGGCGCATCAGGTCTGCCGCGACGAGGTGGTGAATCACACCGCGCCGCCGAAGGACCAGCACAACATTGCCGGCACCGCGATCGGCGCCGTCGCCGGTGGCCTGCTCGGCCACATGGTCGGCGGCGGCAAGGGCAAGACGCTGGCCACGGTGGCCGGCGCGGTGGGTGGCGGCTACGCCGGCAACCGCATCGAGAACGCGCATCACCAGCCGCAGGTGACTCAGACGACGGAGCAGCGTTGCAGCACGGTCGCCGGCAGCAGCGGCAAGATCGTCGGTTACGACGTGCAGTACGTGTACAACGGCGTCACCCGCACCACGCGCATGGATCACGACCCGGGCGACCGCGTGCAGGTGCAGGAGGGCGTGACCGCCGTTTCGGACGCCCGTTGATCACCGGTCCCGCAGCCCTCGAAGGAGCAGTGCAATGAACATCACCATGCGACGCATCGTTCCGGCGGCCGTGTTGGCGGCGGGGCTGGCGCTGGCCGGTTGCGCCACCGGTCCCGGGTACGGCAACGGTGGCTACCGACAGGGTTACGGGCAAGGCTCTGGCGGCGGCTACGGCCGCTGCCAGAGTTGCGGCGTGGTGCAGGACGTGCAGCCGGTGTACGTCGACAGCGGCAACAACAACGGTGGCGTGTTGGGTGCGGTGATCGGCGCCGTGGCCGGCGGCGTGCTGGGCAGCACCATCGGCAAGGGTGACGGCCGCAAGGCCGCCACGGTGGTCGGTGCGGTGGCCGGCGGTGTCGTCGGCAACCAGATCGGCAAGCGTTCTGATGACAATGGCGGCAATGCCTGGCGGATCGTGGTGCGGCTGGACAACGGGCAGTACGCCACGGTGACCCAGCGCGACAACCCGAATGTGCGCAACGGCGACTACGTGCAGGTGCGCGACGGGCAGGTCTACCCGATGTAGGTCGTGCGAAGTGGACGTCCGGATGTCTGGACGTCTGGATGTCCAAATGAAAAGGCCCTCGCAAGAGGGCCTTTTTCTTTCTCAGTTCACGGCGTAGAAGGTGTGGTCGCCGATTGTGATCGATGGCTTGTTGCGCGACCAAGCGGGCGCCACCGCCACGGTGGCGAAGTGATCGGCGCGTGGCACCACTGCGCTGCGCTGGTTTGCCGGCAGCTGCCAGACGTGGATCATCCGTCCGGCGATTTCCCATGCCTTGTGGAAAGCCTCGACGTTGGTGATCTCGAACGAGCCGGGTGTGGTGGTGGTGGCGAACTGGTGCGGCGCCATCACGACTTCGCACACCGTGTTGCCCCACTGGCCGCGTTCGCGGCGGCGCATTGCCACTTCGGCGACGGCCATCTGGCCGACGGTGGATTGGCTGCGTGCCTCCAGGTACACCGTCGTGGCCAGGCACGCCTGGTTCGCGACGGGTTGCGGCATCAGAGTGGTCATCCACAACAGCATGGAAAGTTTCATTGTCTGCCTCCAGCGTGCTGTACGCGCAGACCAGGGAACTGTCCGGGCGCCGTTGCGGTGGACGGGCTGGCAGGCCGTTCCACCTGGATTGATCGCACAGCCGAAACTTGTGGCTGGGCGAATGCCACGGGATTGTGGCGTTCGAGCGGCGGCATCTGTGCCGATCGAGGATGTTGTCGAGGCGCTGCGCGGCAGCGGTGCCGTGTAGCCTGCAACTTGTTCCGCACTTGGGCGGGTGTTCCATCCGGCGTTCTTCACCGGGTCGCGCCGATACGGAATCTTCCGGTTCGTCGCGTGCTTCGGCAGCCGTGGGTGGCGGATGCCGCATCGATAGGGTGGGCGGAGCCTAACGGCGGATTTTTTTCACGGCAAGTGCCGGGGCGTTCCGATTCAACGCACACTCATGCAAAACGTCGACAAAAGTGAACGACTGTTCACGCAACTGCGACGATGTGCACGCTTCAGCTCTCCCAGCGATGTTGCACGTACAACCTCAGGCCATCGTCGAGTTGCAGTGCGTCGCGCTCTGTCATCGTCGACGCGATGTCGTCGTTCAACACCGCGAGTGCGTCGATGCTGTTGCCGTCGTCGACGACATCGAGCAGCACGCCGATGTCGTTGCCGTCGCGATGCAGGATGTCGCCGGCGATCGCGTTGCGCGTCAGGCGCACATTGCAAAGATGTCGCTTGTGCCCGCCGCGCCAGTGCAGGCGCGCAACGATTTCCTGGCCGGGATAGCAGCCCTTGTCGATCGCGACGGCTTGCAGGCGATGCAGCGACAGCGCGGGCGGCAGCAAGGCATCAAGTGCGGAAGCCGGCAGCCAGGGCCAGCCCAGTTGGATTTGTGCTCGTCGCCAGTGCTCGTCGCCCGTGCCGTCGGCAACGAGCTGCAGACTGTGCGCGCCGCAACCCAGTGCGACGGTGTTCGATGCGATGTGCACGGTGTGCAGCGGCAATGCGGCATCGGTGGCCAGCGCCGACCATGGCGACGGTTGCAGTGTGAGCCTGGAGCGGAACACGTAGCGTCGCAGGACCTCGCCCAGCGTCGCCGCGTCGCCGCCGCGCAGCAGCAGCAGCAGGCGTTGCTCATCCAGTCGCGCCAGATGGAATAGTGCACGCACGCGGCCCTGCGCACTCAGCCAGGCGCTGAACTGCCACGCGCCGACGGCGAGCGACTGGACGTTGCTGCTGAATTGCGCGTGCGCGAAGGCGAGCGCGTCGGGACCTTCGATCAACAGGGTTTCGGCGTGGCGGGTAGTCGACATAGACACATGCAGGTGTGGTCGGCGGCGGCGGAACACAAGTCATCGCGGCGCCCGGTGCAGGCAGCGTTCGCGACATTCGTCAAGGTTGTGCGGCACTGCGGCAAGTATTAACCTTCGGCGGCTTGCAATGACCATGTCCGACACTTCCCGCTCAACCGAGTCCAGGCCTGCATCCGCTCCGGCGGAACCGCCGGTCGTGCCCGCGCAACCGGCGGGGGAGCAGGAGGCGACGGAGCGGCCGGCGCTCGATCCCACCCGCTACGGCGACTGGGAAAAGAACGGGCGCTGCATCGACTTCTGATGCGTCGCGCGGCGGCATGCGTCGTCGCGCGTTGCGGCCCGGTTTGACAGACAGCTTCAGCGATTCCACTTCAGGATAGCCGCCATGGCAGACACGCGACGACCGCTCTCTCCCCACATGCAGATCTACAAGTGGCAAGTGCAGATGGTGACCTCCATCCTGCATCGCGCCACCGGCATCGCGCTGGCCGTGGGCACGCTGCTGGTGGTCTGGGGCCTGCTGGCGCTGGCCGGCGGCGAAAGCCACTTCGACCAGTTCAAGACTTGCATCGGCAGCCCGCTGGGCATCGTCTTGCTGGTCGGCTGGAGCTGGGCGCTGTTCTATCACTTGTGCAACGGCATCCGTCACTTGGTGCAGGACACCGGCGCGGGTTATGCGATTCCGCAGTTCGTGCGTTCGAGCTGGCTGTCGGTGATCGTCAGCCTGGTGCTGGTGATCCTCGTCTGGGCCTGGGTGCTGACCGCCGGAGGTGCCGCATGAGCGCGAACGCGAAGGATCTGCGCCATCCGCTGAAGCGCGCGCGTGGCCTCGGCTCCGCGCAGTCGGGCGTGGGCCACTGGTGGACGCAGCGCGTCACCGCCGCCGCGCTGATCCTGCTCGGCGTGTGGTTCGTCATCACCGTGCTGTCGCTGCTGCATGCCGAGTACGCCACGGCGAAGGCCGCGGTGGCGAAGCCGTGGAACGCACTGCTGCTGATCCTGTTCATCGTCACCATGTTCTGGCACGCCGTGCTCGGCCTGCAGGTGGTGATCGAAGACTACGTGCACACCCGATGGAAGGAAGTGGTGCTGCTGGTGGCGATCAAGTTCCTCGCGGTGCTGTGCGCGCTCGCGGGCGTGCTGGCCGTGCTGCGCATCGCATTGGGAGTGGGGCCTTGATGTCGTATGCAAAGCAGGCCGCGTTGCCTGGCAGTGGTTGCCAGGTGGTAGCGCACCGCGCAGGGCAGGGTGGCCCCCTGTTCAAGCGGCGGGCTGCCGCATGGCGGCCACTGCCAGGCAACCCTGCGGGCCATGGCTGTTTGCCCGCGGTACTGCGTCATCGCTCAGTCGCGTATCGACATACGCTCCTTCGCTCATCCTTGTCCCGCGCGCAAACAGCTCATGGCGCGGCCTGCTTTGCATACGACATCAAGGCCTGACCGTGGAAAGCTACAAGATCCAGCAGCACAAGTACGACGTGGTGGTGGTCGGCGCCGGCGGCGCCGGCCTGCGCGCCACCTTCGGCCTGGCCGAGAAGGGCCTGAAGGCCGCCTGCATCACCAAGGTGTTCCCGACCCGCTCGCATACCGTGGCGGCGCAGGGCGGCATCGCCGCCGCGCTCGGCAACATGGGCGAGGACGACTGGCGCTTCCATTTCTACGACACCGTGAAGGGTGGCGACTGGCTGGGCGACCAGGACGCGATCGAGTACATGTGCAAGAACGCGCCGCAGTCGGTGATCGAGCTGGAGCACTACGGCGTGCCGTTCTCGCGCACCGAGGACGGCCACATTTACCAGCGCCCGTTCGGCGGCATGACCACGCACTACGGCAAGGGCACCGCGCAGCGCACCTGCGCCGCCGCCGACCGCACCGGCCACGCGATCCTGCACACGCTGTACCAGCAGGCACTGGCGCACGATGCCGAGTTCTTCGTCGAGTACTTCGCGATCGACCTGATCTTCGACGACGAGGGCGTCTGCCGCGGCGTGCTGGCGCTGGACATGAACGAGGGCACGCTGCACCTGTTCCGCGGCCAGGCCGTGGTGCTGGCCACCGGCGGCTACGGTCGCGCCTATTTCAGCGCCACTTCGGCGCACACCTGCACCGGCGACGGCGGCGGCATGGTGCTGCGTGCCGGCCTGGCGCTGCAGGACATGGAGTTCGTGCAGTTCCATCCCACCGGCATCTACGGTGCCGGCTGCCTCATTACTGAAGGCGTGCGCGGCGAAGGCGGCTACCTCACCAATTCCGAGGGCGAGCGCTTCATGGAGCGCTATGCGCCCAGCGCCAAGGATCTGGCCTCGCGCGACGTGGTCAGCCGCGCCATCACCATCGAGATCCGCGAAGGCCGCGGTGTGGGCGAGCACAAGGACCACGCCTTCCTCAACCTGATGCATCTCGGCCCCGAGGTGATCCACGAGCGCCTGCCGGGCATTGCCGAGTCGGCGCGCATCTTCGCCGGTGTGGACGTGACCAGGGAGCCGATCCCGATCCTGCCCACGGTGCACTACAACATGGGCGGCATCCCGACCAACTACCACGGCGAAGTGGTGCAGAAGAAGGGTGGCGACGTCGACGCCGTGGTGCCGGGCCTGTTCGCGATCGGCGAGGCGGCCTGCGTGTCGGTGCATGGCGGCAACCGTCTGGGTTCCAACTCGCTGCTCGACCTGGTGGTGTTCGGCCGCGCGGTGGCGCACCGCTGCGCCGAACTCATCCAGCCCGGCGCCGCGCACAAGGACCTGCCGGCCAGTGCGCTGGACCAGGCGCTGGCCCGCTTCGATGGCCTGCGCCACGCCAGCGGCGAGCTGCCCACCGCACAGATCCGCCTCGACATGCAGCGCACCATGCAGACCGATGCCGCGGTGTTCCGCACGGGTGAAACGCTCAAGGAAGGCTGCGAGAAGATCGACGCCGTGCACGCCTCGTTCAAGCACGTGAAGGTCAGCGATCGTTCGATGGTGTGGAACTCCGACCTGATCGAGACGCTGGAGCTGGCCAACCTGCTCGACCAGGCCGTGGCCACCATGCACTCGGCCGAGCAGCGCCCGGAAAGCCGCGGCGCCCATGCGCGCGAGGACTTCCCCGACCGCAACGACGCCGAGTGGATGAAGCACACCATGGTCAAGGTGGACGAAAACGGCAAGACCAGCTTCGACTACCGCCCGGTGCACATGTTCACCCTGACCGACGAGGTCGAGGTGGTGCCGCCGAAGAAGCGCGTTTACTGATCCCCGGACTGGAGAGCCACTGTGGCAGAGTTTTCGCTACCCAAGAATTCCAAGATCCAGCCGGGCAAGCACTGGCCGGCGAAGGATGCGAAGAAGCCCCGCACCTTCCGCATCTACCGCTGGAGCCCGGACGACGGCCAGAACCCGCGCATCGACACCTACGAGGTCGATCTGGCCGCGTGCGGCCCGATGGTTCTGGACGCGCTGCTGAAGATCAAGAACGAGATCGACCCGACGCTCACGCTGCGCCGTTCCTGCCGCGAAGGCATCTGCGGTTCGTGCGCGATGAACATCGACGGCACCAACACGCTGGCCTGCATCTGCGCGATCGACAACGTGGCCAAGGGCGACGTGAAGATCTACCCGCTGCCGCACATGCCGGTGGTGAAGGATCTGGTGCCCGACCTCACCCACTTCTACGCCCAGTTCGCCTCGATCAAGCCGTGGATGCGCACGCAGAGCGCCGCGCCTGACAAGGAGCGCCTGCAGTCGCCGGAAGACCGCAAGAAGCTCGACGGCCTGTACGAGTGCATCCTGTGCGCCTGCTGCTCGACCAGCTGCCCCAGCTACTGGTGGAACGGCGACCGCTACCTCGGTCCGGCGATCCTGCTGCAGGCCTACCGCTGGATCGTGGACAGCCGCGACGAAGACACCGGCGCCCGCCTGGACGACCTGGAAGACCCGTTCAAGCTGTATCGCTGCCACACCATCATGAACTGCGCGCGCACCTGTCCGAAGGGTCTGAACCCGGCCAAGGCGATCGCGGAGATCAAGAAGCTGATGGTGGAGCGGCGCGCGTAAGAAACATCTTTCCCTTTCCCCCTCCGGGGAGAAGGGGCCCGAAGGGCGGATGTGGGGCGGGGGCTCGCGGGAAGGTTGAACGAGGAAGGCTACCGATGATGGATCGAGGCAAGATTGACCCCTCTCCCCAACCCTCTCCCTGCAGGGGAGAGGGGGTAAACGCGGCTTCGCAGCGTTGCTTTGTTGAAGCGCCCTCACTCCTACCCTCTCCCCGCAGAGGAGAGGGAGCGAACGCGGCGCTGCGCGCCAACTGTCATGGATAAGAGCGGGCGCCTCCGCTGGCGCACCCGCCGCGGCACCCGCGAGCTGGACGCGCTGTTCGGCAGCTGGCTCGATGAAGCCTTCCCGCATGCCGACGAGGCGCAACAGCAAGCCTTCGACGAACTGCTCGACGTGCAGGATCCCGACCTGTGGGATTGGGTGATGGGCCACGCGAAGGCGCCGCGCGCGGACTGGCAGGCGATCATCGATGACATCCGCGCCCGCCATCGGCTTTGAATACCGGCCCTCGCGCTGGTTGCCGCGCCTGCTGCTGGCCACGGCGATCTTGGCCATGCTGGCGGTGCTGCTGAGCGGCCTGCCGTGGTGGCTGAAGACGGCGCTATTCGTCGCCGTGGCGCTGGTCGCGCATCGTGCCATGCGGCGCTGGTCGGCCTCGCCGGTGCGGGCGGCGGGCTGGAGCGGCGAGGGCGGCTGGAGCCTGCGCCTCGCCGATCACAACGACTTGCCGGCCAGCCTGGCTTCGTTTCGCGTACTGGGCGCCTGCATCCTGCTGCGGCTGCGCGCCGCTCCGCTGGGCGAGCAGGTGCTGCTGCTGGCGCCGGACAACAGCGATGCGGACATCCGCCGCCGCCTGCGCATGCGGCTGGCTACCGTGCAACTGGACGAAGCCACGCCGCGCATCTGAACCCACGGCTTCCGCAGGCACTTCGCGGCGCCTGCGTTGTCCCAGCGAATGCCGGATAATGCCGGTTCCTTCGGGCGAGCCGCCCACCAAGAGCCTGCAACCGCCCATGTTCCGACCGCTCGAGCTTTTCATCGGCCTGCGCTACACCCGCGCCAAGCGGCGCAACCAGTTCATCTCCTTCATCTCCGCGGTCTCCATCGTCTGCATCTCGATCAGCGTGATCGCGCTGATCACGGTGATGTCGGTGATGAACGGCTTCGACTACCAGATGAAGACGCGCATCCTCGGCGCGATCTCGCACGCCACCATCTCCGGCATCGGCCAGAGCATCGAGGACTGGCCGCGTGCGCTGAAGATCGCCGAGGCGAATCCGCACGTGAAGGGCGCTGCGCCCTACGTGGAAATCCAGGCACTGCTGCAAGGCCGGGCGCCGGCCGCGGCGATGGTGCGCGGCGTCGATCCCGCGCTGGAACCCAAGGTGGTCGACATCGGCCAGCACATGGTGCGTGGCAAGCTCGACGCGCTCACGCCCGGCAGCTGGAACATCGTGCTGGGTCAGGATCTCGCCACCCAGCTCGGCGTGAACGTGGGCGACCAGGTGGTGATGGCGGTGCCGGAGTTCCGCGCCACGCCGTTCGGCGGCGTGCCGCGCATGCGCGGCTTCCACGTGGTCGGCACGTTCGCGATGGGCATGGAGCAGTTCGACTCCGGGCTCGCCCTGGTCAACATCCAGGACGCCGAGAAGCTCAACAGCTTGAGCGGCCCCAGCGGCATCCGCCTGAAGCTTGACGACCTGTTCAACGCGCGCCCGGTGGCGCACGAGCTGGCCGACCGGCTGGGCCAGATCTACCAGGTGCAGACCTGGGAGCAGACCAACGCGAACCTGTTCTCCGCGATCTCGATGGAGAAGAAGGTGATGGGCGTCATCCTGTCGCTGATCATCCTGGTGGCGGTGATCAACCTGGTCTCGATGCTGATGATGCTGGTCACCGACAAGCAGGCCGACATCGCGATCCTGCGCACGCTGGGCGCCACGCCGCGCAGCGTGATGGGCATGTTCATGGTGCAGGGCCTGCTGGTGGGCCTGGTCGGCATCGGCTTCGGCGTGAGCCTGGGTTCGCTGCTGTCGTGGAAACTGCCGGGCATCGTGAAGGTGATCGAGCACGTCTTCCACGTGCAGTTCCTCTCGCCGGACGTGTACTACATCAGCGAGGTACCCAGCCGGCTGGAACTGCACGACGTGGGCTGGGTGGCCCTGGTCACGTTCGCGTTCTCGCTGCTGGCCACCCTGTATCCCGCGTGGCGCGCCTCGCGCACGCAGCCGGCGCAGGCGCTGCGCTATGAGTGAGAAGAACCCGATGCCGTCGAACGATTGCGTGTTGCGCGCCCATCGCGTGGCCAAGACCTACACCGAGAGCGGCCTCAACACCCCGGTACTCAGCGACGTCAGCTTCGAGCTGAAGCGTGGCGAGACCATGGCCATCGTGGGCGCCTCCGGCACCGGCAAGAGCACCTTGCTGCACATCCTGGGTGGGCTGGACACGCTCTCCAGCGGCGAGGTGGAGGTGGACGGCCGCCAGCTGTCGAAGCTCTCCGACGCCGAGCGCGGCCGCGTGCGCAATCGTTCGCTGGGCTTCGTCTACCAGTTCCACCATCTGCTGCCCGAGTTCACCGCGCTGGAGAACGTATGCATGCCGCTGCTGATCCGCGGCACCGCGATCGCCGAGGCGCAGCAGCAGTCCAATGCCTTGCTGGAACGGGTGGGGCTGGGCGCGCGGGCCCACCACAAGCCCAGCGAGCTCTCCGGCGGCGAACGCCAGCGTTGCGCGGTGGCGCGCGCGCTGGTCACCAAACCCGCCTGCGTGCTGGGCGACGAGCCCACCGGCAACCTCGACGAGGGCAACGCGGCACAGGTCTACGAGCTGATGATCGAGCTCAATCGCGAGGTGGGCACCAGCTTCGTCCTGGTCACCCATGACCATCGCCTGGCGGGGCGGATGGATCGCACGCTGGTGCTGCACGGCGGCGTGTTGCGCGAGAAGCCGCGCGAATAGCTCCGTGGTTTTCCCCTCTCCCACTTGTGGGAGAGGGGTAGGGGAGAGGGGCTTTTGCTTCCGCGTTCTCGCAAGTTTCAAAGCGGTTTCGTGCGTCCTGCGGACGCCCGAGTTACTTCTCCTTTGCTTGTCCACGCCGCCGCAGGAGCGGCGGCGAACAGCGAAGCTGGCCTGCGAGGGCGGAGGGCAGGATGCCCGGAGTCAAGGAGAAGTAACCAAGAGGAAACGACACCCCGCGGCGTCGCTTTCCGTCCCTCCATGGACGGAAAGTCCGTGAGTCGTGGCCGGGCCGGCTTAAAGACGATAACTCGAGCTGGCTCCTGCCCGCGCGAAAAGGCGAGCTCATCCCTGATCTCGCCCGCTGCGCGGCCTTCTCGTCCCCGCCTCACCGCCGCCGAGGGGCCCCGAAAAAGCAGGCGCGTATTGTGCGCGCCAGAGGCGGACCCGGGTTACTCATACATCTTGTTGAGGAGCCACAAGCGCCCCACCGTTGTAGATCAGATCTGCCGGAACCCGCCCATCTATCGTGCTTCTGAGCTTTGCACCGTCGATAGGTACTCGCACCTCTGTACCGTCGGATCTCGCAAAGATGGGGAAGCATGACTCACCTTCTCGAAGAACTTCGCGAATCTCGATGCGATGAACTCCGTCACGCTCAACAACCACGAGCGCTTCGGGAAGGGAGTCTCTCGGATCTGTCATGTGAGGCCTAACGCTTGAGTTAAAGCGGCGGCGAAGCCGTCCGCCTTGAAATGTTCGGCCTCATAGCGCGCTCGACAATGCGCTAAAGACAGTGCGCGGACTCTTGGAGAGGCATGCTACGAGGGCCGATTTGACTGGTGGGTTACCACCACCTAGTGAGCCATAGGAAACAACAAGGTCTGGGCCTGCCCAATGAAGGCTAAAAGCGCCGTTGGTATTGCCGTTTGTGTAAGCGCGTACCAAGTAAGGTTTTGTTGAGGAGGGACAGTTGAAATTGGGGTGGTTGAAATACTGAAGATCGCTATGTTTTTGGGTCAAGAACGCTTCTGCAGAAAGGCGTCGTTCTGCGGCGGCCAGTTTATCGGCGGGAACCTCGAAGAAGGCGTCGCTTGGGATATGCACCCAAGATGCCCACCCGCCAGCAGACGCCGGAAGAGGTGCCAGCCATTTTTCTTGGGGCGCAGCTAGGGCCGGGAATGAAAGAACAATCAATGTCAGCGCTGCGATGTTTTTCATATGGCCTAACGCTGGAGTTAAGCGGCGGCGAAGCCGTCCGCCTTGAACGAGTAAAAAGAGACTTCCTCCCCTTACGGCCTCGAAGGCCATGATGGTGTTGCGACACAACCGTCAGCAGAAGAGGAAGTCTCCATGAGCACTATAACCCTGGGTGTGGACTTGGCGAAGAGCGTGTTTTCGGCGTGCGAGATGGACGGCGCCGGCCACGTGCGGCGGCGGCAGGATCTGCGTCGCGATGCGTTTATCGCGTGGCTGCCGCAGCTGCCGGCGGGCACGGTGGTGGCGATGGAGGCATGCAGCGGGGCACACCATTGGGCGCGGCGCTGCCAGGCGTACGGCTTGCAGCCGAAGATCATGGCCGCCCAGTTCGTCAAACCGTTCCGCAAGAGCTCGCGCAGCAAGAACGATCGCGCCGACGCCGAGGCGATTGCCACCGCGGCGCGCCAGGGCAACATGCGCTTCGTGCCGGTCAAGGACATCGACCAGCAGGTGCGCCTGTCGTGGCATCGGGTGCGCGAGGGCTACAAGGCCGAATCGCTCGCCATCGGCAATCGCATCCGTGGCCTGCTCGCCGAGTTCGGCGTGATCGTGGCGCAGAGCGATCGGGCGCTGCGTCGACGGTTGGCGGACCTGGATGCGCAGCTCGCACTGCCCGCCGAGTTCAAGGAGTTGCTGCGTGACCTGGCCGATCACTGGACGCAGGTGCGCCTGCACTTCGACGCGTGCGATGCACGCATCGAAGCCCACGCGCGTCAGGACGCGCGGTGCGTGCAGTTGCGCGCCATGGTGGGCATCGGCCCGATCACCGCCGATGCGGCGGTGGCCACGGTGGGCAACGCCCGCGAGTTCAAACAGGGGCGGCAGATGTCCGCGTGGCTCGGCTTGGTGCCCACGCAACATTCCAGCGGCGGGCATGCGCAACTGGGTGGCATCAGCTGCCGCGGCGATGCCTACCTGCGCACGCTGCTGATCCAGGGCGCCCGCAGCAGCCTGCAGCGGGCCAAGGCCGTGGCCACGGAGAAAGCCACCCCGGAACAGCTGTGGATACGCTCACTCGATGGGCGCCTGCCCTTCGGCAAGGTGATCGTGGCCATCGCCAACAAGCACGCCCGGCAGATCTGGGCGGTACTGGCGCACGACGTGGACTACGACCCGCACGCGTGCCTGAACCATCCGATGCACCGGCAAAGCCACGCGAGGCACATGGCCTAGAAGAAGTTTCGCTCCATCGTCAGCGCGACACGGTAGACAACAGGTCAGACCACCCCGGAGAGAACCTGGCTAACTGGATGGACGTCCAAACGGCGCTTCGGCCGATCCCCGATCCCCGGACAGTCCGATGAACGAAAGAGGTCTTCGGGTGCGGTTTATACAGAGGTCCGAGTCGGCCACATCGGCTCAACAAGACCGGTTACGGAAATGCCGTCTGACACTCGTTGCAGCACGCACAGCACTGACGCGCAGCACGTAGAAAACAGGACAACACCATGACCAGCAGTGGCCCGAAAGCTCAGGGCAAAAGCATCATGCGCCCGGGCTTGATCGGAAGTCTCTTACGGAATGGTTAGGTGCCAGCCGTGACGGCTTGCAGCCTCTCTTTTGTTTGCTGGATGTCTAACACGAACAGATCTGTGCGGTAGTTTCCTGTCCAAACGCCAAGGAGAAGCGCCTTGCTTGATGGGCGTAGATGCTGAAGGGCGGCAAGGAGTTTTTGCTTTTGGGCGACGGCGGAAGTGAAACCGTAGCGTTCTATGCCAGTGGGCTCTGTCACGAGCAAAGCGTACCAAACGGATCGATCACGAGACGACCATGGGAAGTCCGCCTCACGACCGTATTGGAAGTGACCCGGTACTCTATCCAGAAATTTGTCGAGCATTCCCATGGCACCTAACGCGAAGTAGACCCCCGAATCCGGGGATATGCATGGCATCGTCCGCGCCTCGTCGCACCACGTCAAGCGGCAGGTTCCAGCCCTGTATCAATCACTTGGCGAATCGTATCGAAGCCAGTTCGCACGTAGCGCAGTCGTGCAAATCGCGTCATCCGGGCGGCTGTGGTTTATCCAACCACAACCGTGGATATGCACGGCAACCGCCGCCGATGCCGTGCTCGTCGACTTGTTGTCGTCAGGGCGCAGACCTACACGCTTTTCGTCCGATTCCACGCGGTGGGCGCGATAGCCTCGACCGATACAGGAGGCGGCCATGTCGGGAGCTTTGCGCAAGCCATTCACCGCAACACTGGCCGCGCCGGCGTTGCTGCTTGGCGTGCTCGCGGTGCAATGGTTGCCGATCCTGCCGCCGCACTGGCTGTCACTGACGCTGTTGCTGCCTGTGGCCGCGATGTTCTGGCGCCTTCCGCGCTGGCGCCTGCCGTTGTGTGTTTGTGCCGGCGCTTTGTGGGCGATGGCTGCGGGTGCGGGAGCGATGGACTCCCGCTTGCCGCGCGATCTGGAAGGCCGCGACTTCGTGGTCACCGGCCACATCGATGACTTGCCGCTGGAGCGCGACGACGCCACCCGCTTCGCCTTCGAGATCGACACCGCCACGCTGGATGGCCAACCGGTGCCCTTGCGTGGAAAGGCGATGGTGTCGTGGTACGACGCGGCGCCGCCACTCGCCCCCTGCGAACGCTGGCGCCTGCTGTTGCGGTTGAAGCGGCCGCGCGGCCTGCTCAACCCCGGCACGGCGGATGGCGAGCGCATGGCCTTGCAGCGCCGCATCGTGGCGACCGGCTATGTGCGCGAGGATGCGGGCAACGCCAAGCTGGATCGTGCGTGGTGCGTGGATGGCGTGCGCGCGGCGATTGCGCGCGGGATCGCGGCGCGGGTGCGCGACCCGCACGATGCGGCGCTGTTGCAGGCGTTTTCGGTGGGCGACACGCGCGGTCTGAGTCAGCACGACTGGGAGGTGGCGCGCGCGAACGGCATTCCGCACCTGATCGCGATTTCCGGTTTCCACGTGGGCGTGTCCGCGGTGTTCGGCGTGTGGCTGGCGAGCGCGCTGTACCTGTTGTGGCCGGGACTGGCGCTGCGCTGGCCGCGGGTGCAGGCGCAGGCTGCCGGTGCACTGCTGGCGGCGGGCATCTACAGCGCATTGGCCGGCTTCGGCCTGCCCACCGTGCGCACTTTGCTGATGATCGCGGTGGTGGCGCTGGCGCGTTGCAGTCGACGGGGCGGCGATGGGGCACAGTCGCTGGCGCTGGCGATGATCGCGATCCTGGCGTTCGACCCGCTGGCGGTGCTGGCCGCGGGCTTCTGGTTGTCGTTCACCGGCGTGGGACTGCTGATGTTGTGCCTGCAGTCGCACGGGCGTGGCTTGCGCGCCTTCCTGCACGAGCTCACCGCGGGGCAGATCCTGATGACGGTGTCGCTGTTGCCGCTGACGATGTGGTTCTTCGGTGAGGCCTCGCTGGTGGGCGCCATGTCGAACCTGATCGCGGTGCCGTTCGTGAGTTTCGTGATCGTGCCCTGTGCGCTGCTGGGCATGCTGTGCCTGGGCCTGTGCCCGCCGCTGGCTACGCCGGTGCTGTGGCTGGCGGCGCAGCTCGCGCATGCGCAATGGTGGCTGCTGGAGCACATGGCGACCTGGCCGGGTGCGCACTGGTATCTGCCGCAAATGGCGCCGTGGGCGCTGCTGCTGGCGACGCTGGGCGCGCTGTGGCTGTTCCTGCCGCGCGGCGTGCCTTTGCGCGCGCTGGGTCTGGTGCTGTTCCTGCCGCTGTTGTGGCCGCCGCTGGCGAAACCGGCCTTGGGTGCGTTCGAGGCCTGGGTGCTGGACGTGGGGCAGGGCCTGTCGGTGTTGCTGCGCACCCGCGGGCATGTATTGCTGTACGACACCGGCGCGCGCTACCCCTCGGGCTTCGACCTGGGCGAGGCGGCGGTGCTGCCGGCGATCCACGCGCTGGGCATCGCGCGGCTCGATGCCTTGATGGTGAGCCATGCCGACAACGATCACGCCGGCGGTGCGGCGGCGGTCGTCGCCGCGTTCCCGCAGGCGCGGCGCTATGCGGGCGAGCCGGAGCGCATGCCGATGCCGATGACGCCGTGCGAAACCGGACAGAGCTGGACGTGGGACGGTGTGCGCTTCCGCGTGCTGGGTCCGGCGGCGGATGCCGGCGGCAAGGGCAACGACCGCTCTTGCGTGCTGCTGGTCGAAGGAGCCGGCGGCCGGCTGCTGCTCACCGGCGACATCACGTCGAAAGTCGAGCCGGTCGTGGCGGCGGCGCTGGGCGATGGCCCGTCGCCGGTGCTGCTGGTGCCTCACCACGGCAGCAAGACCTCGTCCGACGCGGACTTCATCGACGCCGTGGATCCTCCGTTTGCCATCGTCTCGGCGGGCTGGCGCAACCGCTTCGGGCATCCCAAGCCCGAAGTGATGGCGCGCTACGCGGAAGCAGGCGTGCCGGTGCTGAACACCGCCGACAGCGGGGCGATCGGCGTCGAATTTCCGGCCGAATCTCCGGCCCGCGTGAGCGGGCGCTGGCGGTTGCGCGATCCGCGCTACTGGCGCGAGCAACCGTAACCGCGCCAAGTCGTTCAGGTACTGCCACGCGCGCCACGGAACCATCCGGGCCGGCTGCTATGATGCGGCCTCTCCGTTTTGAACGCCCGGTGGGACGAACGTGCTCGATATCCTGATGGCTGGCGGTTGGGCGATGCTGCCCATCCTGGTGTGCTCGCTGGTGGCGCTGGCGATCGTGCTGGAGCGGTGCTGGACGCTGCGGCGCAAGGCGGTGCTGCCGCCGGGGTTGGGCGAGGAGGTGCGCCAGTGGGCGCGCGCCGGCCAGCTCGATCCGAAGCACCTGGAGGCGCTGTCGAACGGCTCGCCGCTGGGCGAGCTGCTGGCCGCGGCGCTGGCGGTGCGCAGCCAGTCGCGCGACATCATCAAGGAGCGCATCGAGGACACCGGCCGCCATATCGTGCACGAGATGGAGCGTTACCTCAGCACGCTGGGCACGATCGCGCTGATCGGTCCGCTGCTGGGCCTGTTCGGCACGGTGATCGGCCTGATCCGGATGTTCATGCAGGTGATGGCCGGCGGCATCGGCGACCCGGCGAAGATGGCCGGCGGCATCGGCGAGGCGCTGATCTGCACCGCCTCCGGCCTTACCGTGGCGATCCCCGCCTACGTGCTGCACCGCTGGTTCCGTTCGCGCGTGGCCGGCTATTGCGTGCAGATGGAGAAGCAGGCCACCGCGCTGCTGGACGAGCTGACCCTGAGTCCGCCGGTGACGGCGCGTCCGCGCCGCACGGCGGCAACCGTCGCGCCGAACGCAGGTTGATTCCATGCGCATCGGCAACGACCGCCGCCAGGACGAGTTCGAGATCAACGTGGTGCCGTTGATCGACGTGCTGCTCACCCTGCTGATGTTCTTCGTGCTCACCAGCACCTTCATCCAGCACTCGCGCATGCAGGTCACCCTGCCGAACGCCAGCGTGCAGGACCGTGACATGAACGCGCCTGCGCTCACCATCATGATCGACCGCGACGGCCACTACTGGGTGGGCAGCGACGCGGTGCCGAGCGAGGGCATCGATGCGCTGAAGCAGGTGATAGCCCGCAACGCGAACGGTGACCACGATCGCCCGGTGACGATCCGCGCCGATGCGTTGTCCTCGCACCAGAGCGTGGTGACCGCGATGGACGCGCTGGGCCAGCTCGGCTTCACCCGCCTGTCGATCGCCACCACGCCGAGCAAGCCGGGCGAGGCGCAATGAGCGGCGGCAGGACCGCGATCTGGGACGCGCACACCTGGGCCGTCTACAAGCGGCTGCTGGGTTACAGCCGGCGGTACTGGGCGGTGGGCCTGGTCGCGCTGGTCGGCATGATCCTCGACGGCGGCGGCCTGGCGGCTTTCACCAAGCTGCTCAAGCCGATGATCGACAACCTGTTCGTGCAGAAGAATCCCTACCTGATCTTCTGGATGCCGATCTGGATCATCGGCATCTTCTTCCTGCGCTCCTGCGGCACCTTCGTCAGCAACTACGGCATGTCCTACATCGGCCGGCACGTGGTGCAGACGATGCAGCGCGACGTGTTTGCCTCCTACCTGCGCCTGCCGGCAGCGTATTTCGGCAGCGAACCCTCGGGCCAGCAGATCTCGCGCATCACCTACACCAGCGAGCAGGTGGCCTCGGCCTCCAGCGACGCGGCAAAGATCGGGGTGACCGACGGGCTCACCGTGATCTTCATGTTCTACGTGATGCTGAGCACCAGCGCCTACCTCACGCTTTCCCTGCTGGTGATGGTGCCGGCGATCGCCTTGATCGCCACCGTGGTGAGCCGGCGCTACCGGCAGATCAGCCGCCGCATCCAGGGCACGATGGGCTCGGTCACCGGCACGGTGGAGGAAACGGTCGGCGCGAATCGCGAGGTGCGCATCTACGGCGGGCAGGCGCACGAGGCCGGCCGCTTCGACGAAGTGATCACGCACACACGGCGGCTGAATCTCAAGATCGCGGCCACCAACGCAGCCTCCAGTTCCACCATCCAGTTGGTGGCGGCCTTCGCGCTGGCGGTACTGGTGTTCCTGGGCACCCGACCGCAGGTGCTGAACCAGATGTCGCCGGGCGTGTTCTTCGCCGTGCTTACCGCGATGGGCACGATGCTGCCGTCGCTGAAGCGGTTGACCAACGTGCAGGCCAACATCCAGCGCGGCATGTCGGCGGCGGAGGATCTGTTCGAGATCATCGACCTGCCGCCGGAGACCGACCGCGGTACCCGCGAATTGGGACGCACGAACGGCGACCTGCGCTTCGAGGACGTGCGGCTCACCTATCCGCGCAACGAGTTCGAGGCGCTGCGCGGCGTGGACCTGCATTGCGCGCCGGGCACGGTCACCGCGCTGGTGGGGCGCTCGGGCAGCGGCAAGAGCTCGCTGGTGAGCCTGCTGCCGCGCTTCAACGAACCCAGCGGCGGCCGCATCGTGCTGGATGGCGAGAATTACGAGGACTACACGCTCGCCTCGCTGCGCCGGCAGATCGCCTGGGTGGGGCAGAGCGTGGTGCTGTTCGACGACACCGTGGCGAACAACATCGCCTACGGCGAGCTGGCCGGCGCCAGCGAGGCCGAAATCATGGCCGCGGCCGAGGCGGCCAACGCGATGGAGTTCATCGCGCGCCTGCCCAAGGGTATCCACAGCCACATCGGCGAGAGCGGCAACATGCTGTCCGGCGGCCAGCGCCAGCGCATCGCGATCGCCCGCGCCATCCTCAAGAACGCGCCGATCCTGGTGCTGGACGAGGCGACCAGCGCGCTGGATACCGAATCCGAGCGGCTGATCCAGCAGGCGCTGCAGCAGCTGATGCGCCACCGCACCACCCTGGTGATCGCGCACCGCCTCTCCACCATCGAGGGCGCCGACCAGATCGCGGTGATGGAGCAGGGCCGCATCGTGGAGCGCGGCAGCCACGCCGAACTGCTGGCGCTGGGCGGCCATTACGCCGCGCTGCACCGCATGCAGTTCCATGACGCAAGCCAGGGCGGCGACTGAGGCGTCCATGACGCTCGCCGACGACCTCGCCGAAGCCTGGTACGGCAAGCGCCGCAGTCCGTGGTGGACCTGGCCACTGGCGGGCCTGTACGGCACGCTCACTGCCTTGCGCCGCATGCTCTATCGCATCGGCGTGCTGCGCCGCGTGTGCCTGCCGGTGCCGGTGATCGTGATCGGCAACCTCACCGCGGGCGGCACCGGCAAGACGCCGCTGACCATCGCGCTGGCGGCAGAACTGCGCGGGCGTGGTTTCCGCCCCGGCGTGGTGAGCCGGGGCCATGGCGGAAGCCGGCGCGAATCGATGCTGCTGGACGAGACGCCCGATCCCGCCGTGGTGGGCGACGAACCTTGCCTGATCCGCGCCGGCGGCGTGCCGGTGGCGGTGGGGCGCGACCGCCCTGCGGCGGCGCAGTTGCTGCTGGCGGCCGGTTGCGACGTGCTGATCGCCGACGACGGCCTGCAGCATTACCGTCTCGCCCGTGACGTGGAGATCTGCGTGATCGACGGCGTGCGTCGCTTCGGCAATGGCCATTTGCTGCCCGCCGGGCCGCTGCGCGAGCCGCTGCGCCGGCTGGATCGCGTGGACCTGCGCGTCTGCAACGGCGGCGAGGCGCAAGCCGGCGAACATCCCATGCGGCTTGTCGGTGGCGAGGCGGTGTCGCTGGATGGCCTGCGCATGCAGCCATTGGAAGGCTTCGCGGGGCAGCGCGTGTACGCGGTGGCGGCGATCGGCAATCCCGCGCGCTTCTTCGCCAACCTGAGCGCGGCCGGCATTGAGGTGATCGAGCATGCGTTTCCCGATCACCACGCGTTCATCGCCACCGATCTCGCCTACGGCGACGAATTGCCGGTGCTGATGACCGACAAGGACGCGGTGAAGTGCCGCGCCTTTGCGCAGCCGCATTGGTGGCGGGTGCCGGTGCACGCCGAACTGCCGGTGGCGTTCTTCGAGGCTGTCGTGGCGCGCCTGCCTCAGGGCGCGCAGGAGCGGCCGTAGGAGCGGCTTCAGCCGCGATTCCCCAGCCGGTCGCGGCTGAAGCCGCTCCTACATGGGAGCGCCCTCGATCCAGACTTGGCGCACGAGCGGCCCGCCAATCCAGTAGCACAGCTCGGCCGGCTGCCTCGCATGCCACGCCACCAGGTCCGCGCGCTGGCCCACGGCGAGCGTGCCGCGATCAATGAGGCCCAGCGCGCGCGCCGCGTTGACGGTGATGCCGCGCAATGCCTCCTCGGGTGGCAGCCGGAACAGCGTGCAGGCCATGTTCGCGGCCAGCCGCAGCGAGAGCAGGGGCGAGGTGCCGGGGTTGCAGTCGGTGGCGATCGCGATCGGCACGCCGTGTTCGCGCAGCGCGGCGACTGGCGGAAGGTGCGTTTCGCGCAGCGCGTAGAACGCGCCGGGCAGCAGCACGGCCACGGTGCCGGCCTCGGCCATCGACGCGATGCCGGCGTTGCCCAGATGTTCCAGATGATCGGCGGAGAGACCGTGGAAGCCCGCCACCAGCGCGGCGCCGCCCTGGTCGCTGAGCTGCTCGGCGTGCAGCTTCACCGGCAGGCCGAGCTGCGTCGCGCGCTCGAACAGGCGGCGCGTCTCGGCCGATGTGAAAGCGATGCGCTCGCAGAACGCATCCACGGCGTCGACCAGCCCTTCGCCGGCCAGCGCGGGCAGCATCGTGTCGCAGACCAGGGCCACGTAGTCGTCGCGGCGCTCCTTGTACTCGGGCGGCAGCGCGTGCAGGCCGAGGAAGCTCGTGCGCACGGTGATGCCGAGTTCCGCGCCGATGCGCCGCGCCACGCGCAGCATGCGCCGTTCGGCATCGAGTTCCAGCCCGTAGCCGGACTTGATCTCCAGCGTGGTGACGCCGTCGGCGAGCAGCGCGCGGGCGCGTGGCAGTGATTGCGCGAACAGCGTGTCCTCGTCCGCTGCACGGCTGGCGCGCACGCTGGAGACGATGCCGCCGCCGGCGCGCGCGATCTCCTCGTAGCTGGCGCCGTTGAGGCGCATATCGAATTCATTGGCGCGGTTGCCGCCGAACACCAGATGGGTGTGGCAGTCGACCAGGCCCGGCGTGAGCAACGCACCGCCCAGGTCTTCCGTGTGCGTGGCGGTGGCGCCGTCCGGCAATTCGCGCATCGCCCCGACCCATGCGATGCGACCGTCGGCGCAGGCCAGCGCGCCATCCTCGATCAGGCCGAACGGCGTGTCGCCGTCAAACGTGGCGAGCGTGGCGTGGGTGAACAGGCGATCCCAGCGGATGGCGGACATGGGCGGCTCCGTGCGGCGAGGCGCCGATTATCGCAGAGCCGTCAACGCGGTTTCGGCAGCCAGCGCATCTCGTACAGGTCGAAGCGGCGATCCTTGATGTTCTGCACCGCGCCGGCGTTGCGCGCGCGGGCCAGGCTTTCCAGGCTGAGGTCGGCGAACAGCACGGTTTCGCTGTTCGGGGTGGAGTCGGCGGCGATGCCGTCGCGCGCGAACGGGAAGTCGCTGGGCGTGAGGATGCAGCTCTGGCCGTACTGGATGTCGAAGTTGTTGACGCCGGGCAGGTTGCCCACGTTGCCGGAGAGCACCACGTAGCACTGGTTCTCCACCGCGCGCGCCTGCGAGCAGTAGCGCACGCGCAGGTAGCCCTCGCGCACGTCGGTGCAGAACGGCACGAACAGGATCAGCGCGCCCTGGTCCACCAGGTGGCGCGCCACCTCGGGGAATTCGCTGTCGTAGCAGATCATCACGCCGACCGGGCCGCAGTCGGTCTGCACCGTGGCCGCGCTCTCGCCGCCGGTGATCTTCCAGGTGATGCGCTCGCTGGGCGTGGGGTGCAGCTTCTCGCGCTCGTGGATGGAACCGTCGCGCAGGCACACGTAGCACACGTTGTGGATGTCGCCGTTGGCCTGCTCGGTGGGGTGGGTGCCGGCGATGATGTTGATGTTGTAGTGCACTGCCAGCCGGCCGAACAGCTCCTTCACCTGCGGCGTGTACTGGCTGAGCTTGCGGATCGTGTCGGTGGCCGGCAGTTCGGTGTTCTCGATCGACAGCAGTTGCAGCGTGATCAGCTCGGGGAACACCACGAAATCCGCGCTGTAGTCGGCGGCGATATCGGTGAAGTACTCGACCTGGGTGGCGAATTCCTCGAACGAGGCGATGCGCCGCTGCAGGTATTGCACGCTGGCCACGCGCACCTTGTCCGGCAGCTGGCGCGGCGAGGGGATCGAGGGAATGTCGGGCTGGTCGAGCAGCAGCGGGTTGCGCCACACCAGGTGCACGGCCCAGCCCAGCGATTCGTGGTCCGAGGGCACGTAGTCGCGCAGCAGGCCGATGATCTCGAAGTCGTTCGCGAGCTGGAAGCTCAGCGTGAGGTCGCGGCGCCGGCCTTCCAGCACCGCCTGCACGTAGGCCTCGGCGCTGCGGTAGCGCTGCAGGTTGCGCGCCAGCCCCGGGATGCGCCCGCCGAACACGATGCCGCGCAGCTTGAGATCCATGCACAGCCGCTTGCGTGCCTGGTAGAGGCGTTGGCCGATGCGCATGCGACGGTAGTCCGGATGCACCACCACTTCCATGCCGTACAGCCAGTCGCCATCCGGCTTGTGGCGCGAGGCCATGCCGCCGCCGGTGATCTGCATCCAGGTATGCGGCGCCAGCGCGATGGCCTCGTCGGTGCGGAAGGTGGCGCAGTAGCCCACCACCTTGCCTTCGTACTCCACCACGAACTGGCCTTGCGGAAAGTGCGTCTGCTGGGAGCGCAGCATTTCCGCCGAATGGCCCCACTCGGGCGTGTAGACGCGTGCGGTGAGCTCGACCAGCGCCGGCACGTCGGCGGGCGTGGCCAGGCGCAGGCGCAGCTTCGGGATGCGTTCGCCGGTTTTCTTCGCCATGCGTGCATGCTGCGATGGTGGCGGTGAAGCGGATGCGAGCGTGCCGGCTACAATGCGCGGCATGAACAGGCATACAGGCATGCGCATGTGTCGCTCGCGGCAGGTGAATCGATGAACGGCTGGAAGGGACGAATCGACCTGCCGGAGGGCCCCGCCACCCGACGCTGGCACCAGTGGGTGCGCGAGCCCGTGGCCGGCGCCGCACCCGGCGTGGCGGTGCTGGGTTTCGCCAGCGACGAGGGCGTGCGTCGCAATGGCGGCCGGGTCGGTGCGGCCGAAGGCCCCGCCGAGTTGCGCGCGGTGCTGTCCAACCTGCCGCTGCTGGACGACACGCCGCTGTACGACGCGGGCACCGTGGACGTGGTCGACGGCGACCTCGAAGGCGCGCAGCAACGCTACGTCGCAAAGCTCGCCGCGCTGCTGGACGCCGGTCATCTGCCGGTGGGCCTGGGCGGCGGACACGAGATCGCGTTCGGCACCTATCAGGGCCTGGCACTGCATCTCGGCGAGCGGCGCCCGCGCGTGGCCATCGTCAACATCGACGCGCATTTCGACCTGCGTCGGCAGGATCGCGGCAGCTCGGGCACGCCGTTCCTGCAGGCGATCGAGCACGCGGCCGCGCTGGGCCTGCCGCTGGACTACTGCGTCTACGGCATCAGCGCCTCGGCGAATACGCGCATGCTGTTCGACACCGCCGACGAACGGGGCGTGCACTACGTGCGCGACGACGAACTGGGCCTGCTCGACCTGCCCGCGCGCATCGCGGAGCTGCAGGCGAAGCTGGCGAACGTCGACGTGATCTACCAGACGATCTGCCTCGACGCACTGCCGCACGCGATGGCGCCCGGCGTCAGCGCGCCCAGCGCGCGCGGCGTGCCGCTGGAGGTGGTCGAGCCGCTGCTCGACGCGATCGCCGCCACCGGCAAGGTCAAGGTGCTGGATGTGGCCGAGCTGTCGCCGCCGCATGATCGCGACCACGTCACCGCGCGGGTCGCCGCGCGGCTGATCCATCGCGTCACGCACGCGGTCGCAAGTGCCGCAAGAACCTGATTCGACTGCGCGTCAGGTGGATGAGGGCCGGCTGAATTCCGCGCGGAAAGCGCCGCGATGACCGTCATCGCGGCGTGGAGCAGGGCGTTTCCAGCAGCACATCCCCCGTGAGGAGTGTGCCATGCGTCGTTTCCTGTCCACCTGCCTGATCGCCGCCGCCTTGATCGGCGGCAGCTGCGCGCTCACCGGATGCGTGGTGGTGGCGCCGCGTCCCGTCCATGTGTGGGTGCCGGGTTATTGGGGCGGCGGCCATGTCTGGGTCGGTGGCCACTGGCGTTACCGCTGAGACGGTCGTTGCCTGCGGCCGGGGTGTGGTGCGGCTTGCACCACCTCGGCCGCCTGTCCACGCTCGCGCAGGAAGTCGATGAACACGCGCAGCTTCGGCGGTATCTGGAAGCGGCTGGGGTAGTAGAGGTGGAAGCCGTCGTAGGGCGGCAGCCAGTCGTCCAGCACGCTTTCCAGCCGACCGTCGGCCAGCGCCACGCGCGCGAACGGTTCCAGCACGGTGGCCAGCCCCGCGCCTCCGATCGCAGCGCGCACCGCCAGCGGAATGCTGTTGACGGTGAGCCGGCCGTTCACCGCGATCTCGAACCACTGGCCCTTGCGCGGGCCGCTCTTGTGCGCGAACTCCCAGCGGTAGATCGCGCGGCTGCTGATCTGGCGGAAGTTGACGCAGTCGTGCGTGTCCAGTTCGCGCGGCTGCTGCGGCCGGCCGTAGCGCGCGAAGTAGTCGGGTGAGCCCACCACCACGGAGCGCATCGGCCCGCTCACCGGCACCGCCACCATGTCGCGCTGCAGGCGTTCGCCGAGGCGGATGCCGGCGTCGAAGCCTTCGGCGATCAGGTCGCTGAGACCGTTGTCGACGTGGACGTCCAGCTTCACGTCAGGCCAGCGCGCCATGAATTCGCCGAGCAGCGGATCGAGCAGGGCGATCGCCACCACGTCCGGCACGGTGAGCCGTAGCAGGCCGGCGGGGCGATCGCCGTGTTGGCGCAGCGCATCCATCGCCGCGTCCAGCTCGTTCAGTGCAGGCGCGATCCGCTGCAGCAATTCCTGGCCCGCCTCGCTGAGGCCCACGCGCCGCGTGGTGCGATGGAGCAGGCGCGTGCCGAGCTGGGTTTCCAGCTGGCGCAGGGTCTGGCTCAGCGCCGAGGCGGTGACATCCAGCGCCGCCGCGGCGCGGGTGAAGCTGCCGTGCTCGGCGATCGCGCGGAAAGCGCGCAGGGCGTAGTCGTCGCGCATGGAAACCTCGCTGAATGCCGTCATCCCGGCGATGGCCGAGATCCGGCACCCTGGATTGATTAGCTGTGCTTGAAAGAACATCAAGATGCTGGCGGTTTTTCGTGGCAATCGCAAGGCGCAGACTGCGCCTCGTCCATCACCACGGGAGTTCGCCATGTCGCTCGATTCGTACTACACCCTCGGCCATTCCGGCCTGCGCGTCAGCCGTCTGGCGCTCGGCACCATGACCTTCGGCGACGACTGGGGCTGGGGCGCGGCGGAAGACACGGCACGCGCAATGTTCGACCGCTACCTCGCCGCCGGCGGCAACTTCATCGACACCGCGGACCTGTACACCGAAGGCACCAGCGAGACGATGCTGGGCAAGTTCATCGAGCAGGCGGGTGCGCGCGATCGCGTGGTGCTCGCCACCAAGTTCAGCTACAACGCGCAGCCGGGCAATCCGAATGCCGGCGGCAACGGCCGCAAGAACATCCTGCGCGCGGTGGAGGGCTCGCTGCGTCGCTTGCGCACCGACTACATCGACCTGTACCTGCTGCACACCTGGGACCGCATCACACCTGCCGAGGAAGTGGTACGCACGCTGGACGACCTCGTGCGCGCCGGCAAGATCCGCTACGCCGGCCTGTCCGACGTGCCGGCGTGGTATGCGGCGCGGGCGCAGACCTTCGCCGAGGCGCACGCGCTCACCCCGCTGGTGAACCTGCAACTGGAATACTCGCTGGCCGAGCGCCACATCGAGCACGAATTCGTGCCGCTGGCGACCGAACTGGGTATGGGCATTACCGCCTGGAGCCCGCTGGCGATGGGCCTGCTGTCGGGCAAGTACAAGGCTGGCGAAGCGGGCAGCAATGGTGACGGGCGACTGGCCAAGGTGGTCGGCGCACCGGGCTTCGACCGCTTCACCGAGCGCAACTGGAAGATCGTCGCCGCGCTCGAAGCGGTGGCGAAGCAGGCCGGCAAGCCGATGGCGCAGGTCGCGTTGAACTGGGTCGCCACACAGCCGGGTATCGCCTCGGTGATCGTCGGCGCGACCAAGCTGGAGCAACTGGATGCGAACCTCGCCGCGCTGGACTTCGAGCTGCCGGCGGAGCTGCGCGCACGGCTCGACGCGGCCAGTGCACCGGAGCGTCCGTTCCCGTACTACATGTTCGCCGATGCCCAGCAGACGCGTCTGCACGGTGGCGTGGCGGTGGGCGACAAGCCGGCCAGTTATGCCCCGCCGGTCCATGTACCCGCAGTGCCGGCACGCAACGTGAAGGCCGCGCGTTGATCCTTCCCTCCGGCCGTCGGCAGTGGTCGCCGATTGCGTATGCCATCAAGGAAAAGCCATGAACGTTTCCACACACCTGATCGATGTTGAGGGTGCCCGTCTGCACGTCGAGGAATCCGGCAGCGGCGACACCGTCGCCATGCTGCACGGCTTCCTGGTCGACAGTGGCCAATGGGACGCGGAGTTCGCCGCGTTGTCGCGCGATCACCGCGTGCTGCGCCACGACGCGCGCGGCTTCGGCCGTTCGACCATCGAACCGGGCGTGGCCTATGCCCATCACGAGGACCTCGCCGCGGTGCTCGATGCCCGCGGCGTGCGGCGCACCGCGTTGCTGGCCTGCTCGGGCGGTGCCGCCACCGCGCTGGATTTCGCGCTGGCGCATCCCGCACGCGTCGACGCGATGGTGTTCGTGGGCGCCGGCTACTGGGGCCAGTTCGCGAATGGCACGCCGGCCGCGCGCGCCTTCATGCAGGCCTTCGGCAGCTATGACGTGCCCGGCATGATTGACAGCTCGCTGCGCGCCTTCACCGACGGCCCGCGGCGCCGACCGGAAGACGTGGATGCCGTTGTGCGCCGGCGCACCCGTGAGATGACCGCGCACAACTTCCAGCGCGAACCGAATTACTGGCGGCGCACCGCGCTGGACCAGCGCGAGCCGCAGCCTTCGGCGCTCGAACGCCTGCACGAGATCACTGCGCCGACCCTGCTGATCGTTGGCAGCGAGGACCAGCCTGAGGTGATCGCGCTGTCCGAACGCATGGCCGCCGGCATCACCGGCGCGCGCCTGCTGCTGGTGCAGGGCGCCGGCCATCACGCCAACCTGGAAGCGCCGGACGTGGTGCTGGCGGAGGTTCGCCGCTGGCTGGCGCGGCATGCGCAGCGCAGAGTCACTGCGGCAGGCGCGTCAAGCGCTGCTTGAGTCTCGCAAGGCATCAAAAAAGCCGCGCCGGCGATAGCCGGCGCGGCTGCCTGCTGCGCAGCGGGAGGAGGTGCCGCGCAGCGGGTCCTTACTGGCCGCTCGACGATCCGCCGGCCGGATGCTGGGCCTTGAACTGCTGCCACTGCTGCTTGCGGGCTTGCTGCTGTGCCTTCATCGAAGCCAGCTGCGACTGCTGCGCTGGGGTCAGCACGTTGTAGACCTGTGCGCGGACGTTGGCCTGCTGCTGCACGCGGGCGGTGGCGGCGGCACCTTCGGCCTGGGCCAGCGAAGCCGTGGCGGCCTGGTAGCCGGGGTCGGTCGGGCTCATCGCCTCGAACGCCTGCCGCTGCTGGCGCAGCGCCTGCCGCTGGCTCTTGTTCTGCTCGAAGCTGCTCTTCATGATCTGCTTGATGCTGGCCTGCTGGGCGTCGCTGAGGTTGAGCTTGTGCAGCGCCATCATGCTGTGCCGCCCGCCGTGATGGCCCCAGTCGCCGTGCGGGCCGGACTGCGCCGCGACCGCGAAGCTGCCGAGGGTCAGCGCCGAGCTGAGGGCCAGGCCGAGAATGAGGTTCTTGCGCATGGTTGTCGCCTCTGTCGTTGGGGAGGAGTGGAACGTGTGGCTATTGGACGACATCCGCGTGTGTATCTCCTTTGCGGGAGCGTAAAGATGGGTAAAGTGCCTGGGCGCCCACGCTGCCGTTTCGCTTGAATGGGCCACCGAACCCGTGAGCCGCCATGCCCAGAATCCTGATTGCCGACGACGATCGCGCGCTGTGCGGCCTGTTGGCCGAATACCTGCAGCGCGAAGGCTTTGCCGTGGATCTCGCCCACGACGGCGAGGCGGCGCTGGCGCGGCTGCACAACGCGGCGCAGCGGCCCGACCTGCTGATCCTCGACGTGATGATGCCGGGCCGCGATGGCCTGGAGACGCTGCGCGAGCTGCGCATGAAGTACCGCCTGCCGGTGATCATGCTGTCCGCGCGTGGCGAACCGGTGGACCGGGTGGTGGGGCTGGAACTGGGCGCGGACGACTACCTCGCCAAGCCCTGCCTGCCACGCGAACTGCTGGCGCGCATCCGCGCGCAGCTGCGGCGCAACACGCCGGTCGCCACCGCCGCCGAGCTGCAGCTTGGCCTGCTGCGCTTGCTGCCCGGCGAGCGCCGCGCCCTGGTCGGGGCACAGGAGCTGTCGCTCACCGGAGCCGAATTCCAGTTGCTGCTGGCGCTGGCGCAGCGCGCGGGCGAATTGGTGGACAAGGCGGCCTTGACGCGCCTCGCGCTGGGGCGCGAGCTGGAGCGCTACGACCGCAGCATCGACGTGCACGTGAGCCGGCTGCGCCACAAGCTGGCCGAGGCCTCGACGCAGGCGCCGCGCATCGACGCGGTGCGCGGTGCCGGCTACGTGCTGGTGGCGGGCGCGCCATGAATCCGTTCAAGAGCTCGCTGTACTGGCGCCTGCTGCTGTGGTTCTGCGCGGTGAACCTGCTGGTGCTGGTGCTGGGCGGCTTCCTCACCCGGCGCTTCATCGAGTACCGCACCGAGGTGGAGATCGACTGGAGCGCGCTGGCGCAGTCGGCCGACCAGGCCTGGCAGCAGGGCGGCGCGCCGGCGCTGTCCGCATGGGCCGCGCGACAGCGCCACGAGGGCGTCGAGGCCACGCTGTTCCAGGATGGTCGGCCGCTGGCGCCGATTCGCCTGCCGCAGTCGGTCTGGCATGCGCTGCCTGGGATGCTGGCGGCCGACCGCGTGCTGGTGTTGCGGCCGTGGCGGGGGCTGTACGCCTACGTGGCGGTGCAGCCGGTCAGCGGCGCCGACGGCCAGTTGCGCCAGCTGGTGGCGATGAGCCGCTCGCACACACGGCTGCGCCCGCAGACGCGCGAGCAGATCCTGTTCGGCGTGCAGCTCGCGCTGTCGCTGCTGTTCATCGGCCTGGTCGGCTGGTGGGTGGCGCGCAGCGTGGCCAAGCCGGTGCAGGCGCTGCGCGATGCCACGCGGCGCATGGCCGCCGGCGAATTGTCGGCGCGCGTGGATCATCCCGGTGGCGCCACGCGCGACGAGCTGGCCCAGCTCGCCGGCGATTTCGACGCCATGGCCGAACGCATCGAGGCGCTGGTGACGCACGACCGCCGCGTGCTGCAGGATCTCTCGCACGAGCTGCGCTCGCCGCTGGCGCGGCTGCAGCTGATCCTGGACCTCGCCCAGCGCAGCGACGATCCCGCACGGGCAGCGGCGTACTTCGCGCAGGCCGAACAGGAGATCGCCCGGCTCGACCGCATGACCGGCGACATGCTCGCGCTGTCGCGCATGGAAGGCGGCCTGCCGGGCATGGAGCGCGAGCGGCTGGACTTCGCCGAACTCGCGCAGGAGGGCTTGCAGCAAGCAGTGCTGGAAGCGGGCGCACGCCACATCCGCCTGCAATGGCAACCTGTCGACGGGCCGGTCGAAGTGGTGGGCAGCCCCGTGCTGCTGGAGCGCGCGCTCGGCAACCTGATCGCCAACGCCATCAAGTACAGCCCGGAAGGCGGCGACGTGGAACTGTCGGTGCGCGTCATCGACAGACAGGCCGAATGCCTGGTGCGCGACCACGGCCCCGGTGTGCCCGAAGCCGAACTGGACTCGCTGTTCCGACCGTTCTTCCGCGGCAGCAACGCTGCGCGCGCCGATGGCCACGGCCTGGGTCTGGCCATCGCGCAGCGCGTGGCGAAGGCGCACGGCGGAGAGATCCTCGCACGCAACGGCGAGGGCGGCGGGCTGGAGGTGCGGTTGAGGTTGCCGCTGGCTGACGGCTGAGAAGCGAAGCAAACCCTCGCGCAAGGCGGAATCGCCGGGCAAGACTTGCTCCGGCATGCACATGGTCAGGTACGGACATGGATCGGTCGGTCGAATGCGCAGCGTGCCCATCATTCCAGCGTCAGTGGCATTTGTGTCCGGCTGTACTTCGCAGGTCGCGCGTCGTCCGTATCCATGCCGAGGCGGCGTCATGGATGGCACGGGTCTCGAAAGATCCTGAGGCTGCGTTGCGCCGCGAATAAACACTGGCGAAACGGGCGCGCGCATCGCGCAACCTCGGCACGATGCGCGCGGTCTCTGGTGTCTGCTGCCCGCATCCGATTGCCTGAGCGAGGAGACGAAACATGAAGCTGGCTGCGCCCGAAGCGGGGGAATCGTCCGATTCGCCGCCGAAGCTCACGCCGTCACTGCGCGTCATCGGCGGGGCGCAGCGGCGCCGCCAGCTTTTCGCGCGTGAACCGGAATGGCAATTCAGCCTGATGCTGGTGCTGGAGGTGATCTTCGTGTTCGGCGCCATGCCGATGTTGAGCGCCAGCAAGGCTGATCGCGGCATCCTGATGCTGCTCCAGCTCATCCTGGCCGGCACTGCCATTGCGTTGCTCGCCAAATCGACCTGGCTGCGCCTGGCGCTGACGATCAGCTTCGGATTGTCCCTGATCGTGCGGGTCGGCCATGGCCTGATGCCGCAGACGCTGACCATTTTCACGATTTTCGCGTACAACCTCCTGGTGACCAATGCGATGTCGCGGGCCGTGTTCGGCGCGGGACCAGTGACCTATCACCGGATCGCCGGGGCTGTCTTCATCTATCTCAACATCGCCTTGCTGTTTGCCCTGGCCTATGACGAGCTCACGCGTGCGCTGCCGGATGCGTTGTCCGGCCTGTCCGATGCGATGCGCGGCTATCCTTCGGAAATGATCCACTTCAGCTTCACCACGTTGACCGGGATCGGCGATGGTTCCGTCCTGCCGCACTCGCCGTTGGCTCGAAGCCTGGCCGATCTCGAAACGGTTGTCGGGCACTTGTTTCCAGCGATCTTGCTGGCTCGCCTGGTCGGGTTGCATGTTTCGGAGGCGCGCTGATGGCTTCGATCCTGTGCATCGCAGGTGCCCGATGCCGTGTGATCCTCTCCCGCAACGTGTGTGGGCTCGCTTGGCGCGGGAGACGTGACGACTCCAGGTCGGCAATGCCTGGAGGCGCATCGGCTTGATCGCCATGCCATGGGGGCAGACCATGACCGCGATCACCCCAAGGGTTTCTCGACAGCCCGCAAACAGGAGTGCCGACCCGCCGATGCGCCGCAACGCTCTCGCCGCCGTGGGACTGGCGCTGTGCGCGGCGCTGTTCTTCACGATGACCTACGTGCTCAACCGCAGTCTGGTGACCGGCGGCGGGCATTGGGCATGGGCGGTGATCCTGCGTTATCTCATCACCTTGCCGTTGCTGGCGCTGGCCTTGCCGTGGCGCGGCGGGTTGGGCGAACTGCCGCGCGAACTGCGTGCGCATCCGCGCGCGTGGCTGACCTGGAGCAGCGTGGGCTTCGTGTTGTTCGGCGTGCCGCTGACCTGGGCTGCGGGCAGTGGGCCGGCATGGCTGGTGGCGGGCAGTTTCCAGACCACGGTGCTGGCCGGCCCGCTGCTGGCGCCGTTGATCTACCGCGACGCGCGCCGGCGGCTGGCCTGGCCCACGCTGGCGATCGGCGCGTTGATCGTGGCCGGTGTGTTCGCGCTGCAATGGGGGCATGCTCGTGGCCGCCTGAGCGCGAGCGACTGGCTCGCGGCGGGCGCGGTGATGCTGGCCGCGTTCGCGTATCCGCTGGGCAACCGCATGCTGTTGCTGCACCTGGAAACCAGCGCGCAACGGGTGAACGCGCTGCAACGCGTGTTCGGCATGACGCTGTGCAGCTGGCCGCTGTGGCTGCTGCTCGCCGTGGTCGCCCTGTGCACCGTGGGCCTGCCGAGTTGGCGCGAAGTGCTGCTCGCCGGTGGCGTGGCGCTGTCCTCGGGCGTGATCGCCACCGTGCTGTTCTTCGCCGCCACCGATCGGGTGCGCACCCAGCCCACCGCGCTGGCCGCGGTGGAGGCGATGCAGGCGGCCGAGCTGCTGTTCACCACGGCGCTGGGCGCGGCCCTGCTCGGCGAGGCGTGGCCGCACGGTTGGGCGGCGCTGGGTGCGCTGGCGATCGTGGTCGGCATCGCACTGTTCGGCTGGGTCAGCGGGCGCGAGGCAGCTGGCGACGAGGCGGCCACGCGGGCGCTGCGCAGCGATCGCAGTGCCTGATGATCCTTCGATTTATTGCGTATTAAATCGTTTGCTTGCGAAAAATCGGCCGGCAGGTTACATATCGGACTTCGATTGCCGACCAAGGGGAACCGCCATGCGCCATCCACGAGCCCAGCGCCATCCGGCAGCACTCGGCCTGCTGGCCTGCGGCCTGCTTGCCGGCAGCACCGGCGCCGCCGTGGCGCAGACGCAGACGCTGGCCGATGGCGTGCAGTTGCGCTGGAACGCCGAGCAGTACGGCAACCACCGCTACACCGTCGCCGTGGACAAGGCCGCGGCGGCGGTGCAGGTGACGATTCCCTGGCATCGGCGCGATCGCCATCCCGGGAATGTCGCCACCATCGTGGTGGGCCCGGGCGGGCAGGTGGTGGCCAACGTGCTGCGCGAGCGCATCGACCAGGCCGAGGGCGTGCTGGCGTTCGAGGCGAAGCAGGCCGGCATCTATGCGGTCTACTACCAGCCCTACATCGGCAGCGGTCGCTCGAACTATCCCACGGTGACCTACCGCACGCCGACGGATACCGCCGCCGCCGCATGGCTGAAGAAGAACGGACTCGGCGACCCGCGCCACGTGGCGAAGCTGCCGCAGGCGCGCGTGATCGGCTACGAGGCGGTGGACGATTTCGACGCCTATACCGACATGGAGCGCACCGCGACGCCGGACGAACTGCAGCATCTGCTGGCGGCGAATCCGGGCCAGCCGTGGCTGCTGTTCCCGGAAACGCGCGAACACCCGATCCGCATGTTCACGCAGATCCCCGGTCGCTGGGCCGAGCACGGCGAGGGCGGCACGCTGACTGACCACGCGCTGCGCGGCGAATACCTCAGTTTCCAGGTGGGCCTGTGGACGGCGCGCGGCGCAGCGCAGGACGTGCACGTGAGCTTCGGCGACCTGCACGGGCCGGATGGCGCGACGATCCCGGCGGCCCGGCTCACCTGCTTCAACCTCGGCGGCATCGACTACGCGGGCAAGCCGTTCGCCAATCGCCTCGACGTGGTGCAGGGTCGCGTGCAAGCGCTGTGGATGGGGCTGGATGTCCCGGCGAACGCGAAGCCCGGCACCTACCACGGCACGCTGACGGTCGGCGCGGACGGTGCATCGCCGCGGCAGGTTCCGCTGGCGATCACCGTGGACTCGGGCGCGGCGGTGGCGCACGGCGACGACGATCCGTCCAAGCTCACGCGCCTGCGCTGGCTCAACTCCACGCTGGCGCAGAACGACGATCTGGTGAAGCCGTTCACCGCGGTGACGGTGCATGGCACGAAGCTCGGCATCCTCGGCCGCACGGTCACGCTGGCGCCCAGCGGCCTGCCGGCGCAGATCGACAGCTTCTTCGATGAGCGCATGACCGGTCTTGCCAAGACGCCGCGTGCGCTGCTGTCCGCGCCGATGCAGTTGCTGGTGCAGGATGTCGGCGGTGCACATGCCTTGCACGCCGCGGGTTCGCCGAACGTGCAGACCGACGGCCCCGGCAAGGTGCACTGGCAGGTGGCGGGGCAGGCCGGTCCACTGAAGGGTGAGGTGAGCGCCAGCCTGGAGATGGACGGCACGCTCAGCTACACGATCGCGCTCACCGCAACGCAGGCGGTAAAACTTGACGACATCCGGCTGGAGATACCGCTCACGAACGACGTGGCGCAGTACGAGCTGGGCCTTGGCCGCACCGGTTCCGCCACGCCGGACAGCTTCGCCTGGAAATGGAACGTGCAGAACAACCAGGACGGCGCGTGGATCGGCGCGGTGAACGCGGGCCTGGAATTCCACCTGCGCGACGAGCATTACCAACGGCCGCTCAACACGAACTTCTACCACGATCAGCCGCTGGTGATGCCGACCTCGTGGGACAACGCGGGCGCCGGCGGCATCACGCTGAAGCGCGACGGCGCGCGCTATCTGGTCAAGGCCTTCAGTGGTGCACGCACGATGGCGGCGGGGCAGACGCTGCACTACAACCTCGTGTTGCGCGTGACGCCGTTCAAGACGATCAAGCCGGCGCAGCATTTCGCCGAGCGCTATTTCCACAAGTACGCGGATCTCGCCGCGATCAAGGCCGACGGCGCGAACGTGGTGAACATCCACCACGCCACGCCGATCAACCCGTGGATCAACTATCCCTTCCTGGAACCCAGGAAGATGAAGGCCTACATCGACCAGGCGCACGCGCTGGGCATGCAGGTGAAGATCTACGACACCGTGCGCGAGCTGTCCGACCGCGCGCCCGAGCTGCCGATGCTGGAAAGCCTCACCGGTTGCCGCATCGGCAGCGACGGCCAGGCGGCACCGGGGCCGTGCAGCGAAGTCATCAGCCGCGGCAAGGGCGGCGGCTTCTCCTGGTTGCAGGAACATCTGGATGGCGACTACATCGCGGCCTGGCACGTGCCGGAGAACCGCGACGCGGCGGTGATCGACGCCGGCCAGAGCCGCTGGCACAACTACTACGTCGAAGGGCTGGACTGGCTGGCCCGCAACATGGGCATCGACGGCCTGTACCTGGACGACGTGGCCTACGACCGCACCACCATGAAGCGCGTGCGCAAGGTGCTGGACGCGCATCGCCCGCATCCGTTGATCGACCTGCATTCGGCCAGCCAGTACAACCCGCGCGACGGCTACATCAACAGCGCGCTGCTCTACATGGGCCTGTTCCCGTACATCGATCGGCTGTGGTTCGGCGAGGAATTCGACTACGAGCACACCTCGCCCGCGTACTGGCTCACCGAGATGTCCGGCATTCCCTATGGACTCATGGGCGAGATGCTGCAGAACGACGGCAACCCCTGGCGCGGCATGCTGTTCGGCATGACCAGCCGGCTGGGCTGGTCCAAGGGCAGCGACCCGCGCCCGTTGTGGAAATTGTGGGATGCGTTCGGCATCGAGCAGGCCGAGATGATCGGCTGGTGGGTGCACGACACGCCGGTGAAGACCGACAACAAGGATGTGCTCGCCACCAGCTACGCCCGCAAGGGCGACAAGACCCTGGTGGCGCTGGCCTCGTGGGCGCCGGCCACAGTGAAGGTGAAGCTCGCGATCGACTGGAAGGCGCTGGGGCTGGACCCGAAGCACGCGCGCCTGGTCGCGCCCGCGGTCGAGAACTTCCAGCCCGCCGCCACGTTCAAGCCGGACGAGGCGATCCCGGTGGAGCCGGGCAAGGGCTGGCTGCTGGAACTCGAGCCGACGCACTGAGCATCGACCTTGCGTGACCCGCGAAAGCCTGTGACGACCGGCACAGGCTTTCGCGGATGCCGAAGCGTACACAGCATCTTCCCCGGTGCGTCACCGCACCGGTTTGCGCTGCCCCACGCATCGAGGACTGCCACGCATGAACCAGACCGGTCTAGCCATCCTCTGCGGTGGCCTCGTCGCCGGCACCATCGATATCGGCGCCGCGGCGCTGATCAGCCATCTCAACCCTGCCGTGATCCTGCACGCGATCGCCAGCGGCGTGCTGGGCAAGGCTTCCTTCGTGGATGGCGCTTCGGCCGCCTGGTTGGGGCTGGCCCTGCAGTGGGCGATGTCGCTGCTGATCGCTGGGATCTTCGTGACCGCCGCCACGCGCATGGCCTGGCTGCGCCGCCGTTGGCTACCGGCGGGACTGGCCTACGGCGTGGCGGTCTACGCGGTGATGAATTACGTGGTGGTGCCGCTGTCCGCCGCACCGTTCAAGGCGCCGGCTGCGCCGATGCCTGTCGCGCTGAACCTGCTCGCCATGCTGCTGTTCGGCCTGATCGTGGCGTTCTTCGCGCGGACCGTTGCCGCGCGCGCGAACTGACGCCGACACCATCCATCCTGCTCCGGAGCATCGATATGCCCGCTTCGTTCCGTTCGCCTGCCTGGCTGGCGCTGATCGCCGGCCTGGCCTTCGCCGGTGGCGCCTCGGCCGCCACGCCGCCCGTGCTGGCGGCGCCGCAGATCTTCGCGCCGGGGGTGATCTCCGGCCCCGCCAACGACGAGTCGCCCACCTTCAGCCCCGACGGCAACACGCTGCTGTTCACCCGCAGCGGCGCGGGCGGCGGCACCATCATGGAGTCGCATCGCGTGGACGGGCGCTGGTCGACGCCGCGCATCGCGTCGTTCTCGGGCGCGTGGCCGGAGCTTGCGCCGCAGTTTTCGCCGGACGGCTCCTGCGTGGTCTACGTCTCGATCCGCCGCACGGACAGCACGCCGGCGCAGCAGCAGGTGAACCTGTGGCGGGTCGACCGCCGCGGTTCCGGCTGGGGCCAGCCCGTGCGCCTGCCGGCTGCGGTGAACATCGGCAACGCGGTGTGGAAGGCCAGCATCGCGCAGGACGGCAGCATCTATTTCCTTTCCATCGACGCGGGCAAGGGCCAGGGCAAGCGGCTGTACGTGTCGCATGTCGCGCACGGCGCCTACCAGCCGGCACAGCCGCTGGCGTTCAGTCATTACGGCGACGACGACGTGGACCCGGAGATCGCGCCGGACGGTTCCTTCATGGTGTTCGCCAGCGATCATCGTCTGCCGGGCGACAGCAAGGATCACTTGTTCATCGTGTTCCGCGCGGGCGACGGCTGGGGCGAGCCGCAGGCGATCCGCTACGCCGGCGACGATGCGCGCGGTTTCAGCACGGACTACCTGCCGCACCTGGGGCCGGACCATCGCACGCTGTATTTCACCAGCGACCGCACCGAGGCGGTGGCGCACTATCCGCACACGCCGGCGCAGGCGCGTGAATACCTGCAGCGCGTGGAGCAGTGGGACAACGGCAACTTCAACGCGTGGTCGGTCTCGCTGACGCCGCTGCTGGAGGCGCACAAGGCGACCCTGTAGGTCGGGATTCATCCCGACCCGCGCACGGTTGATGGGTGTCGGGGTGCATCCCGACCCACGCGGCGCGGTTGGCCGGCGTATCCTTGCCGGCGGTTTCCCGTCACGGGTGGATGGATGAAGCAGCAAGCTGGCATGGCACCGGCAGATCTCCCGGCCGATGCGGCGTCCTACATCCACCATGGCACGCCGGCGTTTCGCCGCACCAACCTCGCGCTGTTCGCCGCGGGCCTCGCCACGTTCGGCCTGCTGTATTGCGTGCAGCCGCTGATGCCGGAGTTCAGCCGCGACTACGGCGTCAGCGAGGCGGGCGCGGCGATGTCGCTGTCGCTCACCACCGGCGTGCTGGCGTTCGCGATGCTGTTCGCGGGCGGGCTGTCCGACGCGTGGGGACGCAAGCCGGTGATGGTGGCCTCGCTGCTCTCCTCGGCGGTGCTGGTGCTGGCCAGCGCGGCGATGCCGAGCTGGGGTTCGCTGCTGGTGGTGCGCACCCTGCTGGGGCTCACGCTGAGCGGTCTGCCCGCGGTGGCGATGACCTACCTCAGCGAGGAGATGCACGTCGATTCGATCGGCCTCGGCATGGGCCTCTACATCAGCGGCAGCGCGGTGGGCGGCATGGGCGGGCGGCTCGTCACCGGCGTGCTCACCGACTTCTTCGACTGGCGCGTGGGTGTCGCCGTGGTGGGCGTGATCGGCCTCGCCTGCGCGCTGGCGTTCTGGCGCGCGCTGCCGCCGTCGCGGCATTTCGTGCGCCAGCCGCTCTCCACGCGCGCGCTGGCCGCGCGCTTCGGCGGCATGTTTCACGACCACGGTCTGCCGTGGCTGTTCATCGAGGGTTTCCTGCTGCTCGGCGCCTTCGTCACCGTCTACAACTATCTCGGCTACCGCCTGCTGGCGCCGCCGTACAACCTCAGTCAGGCCGTGGTGGGCCTGATCTTCGGCATCTACCTGATCGGCACCTTCAGCTCGGCATGGATGGGCCATCTCGCGGGGAAGCTGGGTCGGCGCAAGGTGCTGTGGACCGCGCTCGCGCTGATGCTGGTCGGCGTGCTGCTGACGCTCGCCGCGTCGCTGTGGCTGATCATGCTGGGCATCGTGGCGATCACGTTCGGCTTCTTCGGCGGCCATTCCATCGTCAGCAGCTGGGTGGGCCGGCGCGCCGGCGCGGCGAAGGCGCAAGCCTCGTCGATGTACCTGTTCTGCTACTACATGGGCTCCAGCGTGGCCGGCGCCAGCGGCGGGCTGTTCTATGCCGCGCACGGCTGGAATGGCGTGGCCGCATTCGTCGGGGCGCTGGTGCTGGCCGGCCTCGCGATCGCGCTGGGGCTGGTGCGGCTGCAGCCGCTGGTGAACGTGCCTACGCCGCCCACGCCGATGAGCAAGGGCGCGATGGGGTAGAGGCCGGGATTCGGGATACGGGAACCTGATTGGCGACAAAGCTCAGCTGATCCTCCACCGTTCGCCCTGAGCGTAGGCCCGCAGGGCCGAAGTCGAAGGGTGGTCACCGTTGGGCGCTTCGACTTCGCTTGCTATCGCAAGCTACGCTCAGTGCGAACGGAATCACTGGCTGAGTGTCGTCGCTAATCAGGTACGGGAAAGCCGAAGCTCGCGAGATGCCGCTCTCCCGAACCCCGAACCTCGAATCCCTAATCTCGAATCCCTGCCTTGAGCATCCCCTTCACCGCCTCGTAATCGCCGTCGTTCGCGGCGGCGGGGAGGCCGAGCAGGCGGGTCATCAGCGGATAGACGTCCACGTTCGGGAACTCGGGCACGCGCAGGCCGGCGCGGAACGCCGGGCCGTGCGCCACGAACAGCGCGCGCATCAGCGGGTCGGCGTTGTCGTAGCCATGGTCGCCGAGGCTGATGTGGCCTTTGCGCTTCGCCAGGTGCTCGGCGGTGGTGATGCGCCAGCCGGTGTCGGCGAGGCACACCAGCTGCGGCACGCGCGGGTTGCTGCCGTAGTGGAGGCGGGCCGGGATGCGCGTCTTGTCCCAGCAGCGCATGTGTTGCTGCGGTTGCTCCAGCCGGCGCTCGATCGCGGCGAAGTCGTGGCCCGGCTTCGGGTTGAAGCCGGCGAGCACGCCGAGGCTGACGGTGTTCACCGCGTCCAGCGGGATCAGCTGCTCGATCAGCACGCTGTTTTCCAGCGGCACGCTGGCCATGCCGTGGTCGGCGAGCACGATCAGGTTGATCCGGTCGAACAGGCCGCGCTGCTTGAGGCCATCCACCAGCCGCGCCAGCGCGGCGTCGGTGTCGCGCAGCGCCTGGTCCACCTCGGGCGAATCCGGGCCGTGGTCGTGGCCGGCATGGTCGACCTCGTCGAAGTACAAGGTGAGGAAACCCGGCCGCTGCTGGGCCGGCAGGTCCAGCCAGGCCAGCACCTGGTCCACGCGCTGGTCGGGCGTCACCTTGCCGTCGTAGGGCTTCCAGTAGTCGGGGTGCCTGCCGCGGATGTCGGCCTCGCTGCCGGGCCAGAACATGGTGGCGGTGCGCAGGCCGTGCGCGTCGGCGGTCTCCCAGATCGGCGTGCCTTCGGCCCACCAGCGGCCGTCGCTCACCGCCTCGCGGTTGCCCAGCGAGAACTTGCCCAGCGCGGGGTCGAGCATCGTGTTGTTGACGATGCCGTGGTGGTCCGGGTACAGGCCGGTGACCAGGGTGTAGTGGTTCGGGAAGGTCAGCGAGGGGAACGCAGGCTGCATCGCGTCGGCATGCACGCCGTTCTTCGCCAGCATCGCCAGCGTGGGCGTGAGGCCGCGGGCGAGGTAGTCCGCGCGATAGCCGTCGATCGAGATCAGCAGCAGCGGCGCGGGACGCGCGGCGCTTGCGCTGGCGGCTGGCGCGGAGGCCGCGGGTGGCTGCGTGGCGCAACCGGCGCTGAATGCCGCCAGCGAGGCCAGCAGCAGGCGAAACAGGAATTTCATGCAGGAATCCATACGATGCGAATGTCTCCCCATGATCGCCCAGATGCCATGACAATCGCACGTTCTTGTGATCGGAAAACGCATCGTTCCCCGTCGCGCTGGCTGCTGGCCGGCATGCTCGCATTCGCCGGCACGGTCGCGGCGCAGACGCCACCGGCGAACGCGCAGTACCAGCAGACCGTGCGCCAGCAGCAGGTCAGCGACCAGTTGCAGAAGAGCCAGCAGCAGGCGCAGCAGCGCCAGAACGTGGCGAACATGGCGCAGCAGCCGCTGGCGCAGGGCTCCGCCGCGCGCAGCCAGCAGGAGCAGGCCGATCGCGCGCAGCAGCAGCGCGAGAACGTGCAGCAGCAGGATCTCGTCAACCAGTACCGCGATGCTTCCAGCTTGCCGCAGCCGCAGCCGTCGCAGCCGACGGACGCGTCATCGCAGGCGCAGCACGGTCACTGAGTCGGTGCGGGTGGCGCGGCGAACAGGTCGCCGTGCGTAATGCGGTGCTCGAACGACAGCAGGAAGCGCTTCACCGGCAGGCCGCCGCCGAAGCCGGTGAGGCTGCCGTCCGCGCCGATCACGCGGTGGCAGGGCAGCACGATCGGCAACGGGTTGCGCCCGTTCGCGGCGCCCACCGCGCGTACCGCCTGCGGCTGGTCGATGCGCCGCGCCAGCTCGCCGTAGCTGATCGTGACGCCGTAGGGGATGCGCGCCAGTTCCTGCCATACCGCGAGCTGGAACGGCGTGCCCAGCGGATGCAGCGGCAGCGCGAACGTTTGCCGCGTGCCGGCGAAGTATTCCTCCAGCTGCACGCGGGCGAACGCGAGCTTGCCGGCATCGTGTTTCCAATGCGCTGCCGGCATCTTCTGGTGGCGCCCGCTCTCGAACCACACTTCGCGCAGGCCTTGCGCATCGGCGGCCAGGCGCAGCCGGCCGATCGGCGTGGGCAGCTCGTCGTACCAGATCGTTTCCGGTGCGCTCATGTAGCTGATCCCTTGCGTTTCGCGCGCGATACCGGCGCGGCGTCGGCGCTGCCGCGCCACAGGTGGATCACCGCATACGCGCGCCACGGCCGCCACGCCTCGGCCAGCGTGGTCAAAGCTTTCGTGCCCAGCGCCTCGCCGCCGCGCGCCGCGGCACGGCGCAGAATCAGGTCCGCGGCGGGAAACGCGTCGGGATGGCTCAGCGCGCGCATCGCCATGTAATGCGCGGTCCATTCGCCAATGCCGGGCAGCGCGACCCAGCGTGCCACGAATTCGTCCAGCGACTGCTCGGCGCGGAAATCCACGCGACCGTCCAGCAATGCGCGCGCCATGCCGCGGATTGTTTCCGCGCGTGCGCCGGTCACGCCGAGTTCGCGCAGGTCCGCGTCCGCCAGCGCTTCGGGCGTGGGGAACAGCCGGTCCAGCCCCGGCAGCGGCGCCTGCGCCAACACCATGCCGTGACGCTGCACGAGGCGCGTGGCCAGCGTGCGCGCGGCGGCCACGCTCACCTGTTGGCCGAGCACCGCGCGCACCGCGATTTCGAAACCGTCCCAGCTGCCCGGCAGGCGCAAACCCGGGCGCTTGCGCAGCAGCGGACGCAACGTGGCTTCGCCGCGCAGCGCGTCGGCGATCGCGCGCGGGTCGGCGTCGAGATCGAACAGGCGGCGCACGCGCGCCACCACGCCGAGCATCTGCGCCGGTTGCGGGCAATGCAGTTCCAGCTTCAATGCATGCTCGCCGCCCGGCCACGCGGAAACGCGCAGCCAGCCCGGCGCGTCGGCGGGGCCGAACACGCGCGCATACGTGGCTTCGTCCACCTGCTCGATGCCCGGCAGCGCGCGACCGCCGAGGAACGCGAGCAGCGACGCGAAATCGAACGGCGGGCGATACGCGAGCCGCAGTACCAGCGCGCCGTCCGTCGTCGCCGCGCGCGGCTGGCGGCGCAATTCGCGCGGCGCGATGCGGTTCGCCTGCGCAAACGCGGCGTTGAAGCGGCGCAGGCTGCGGAAGCCGGACGCGAGCGCGACTTCCGTCACCGGCAGCGCCGTCTCCGTCAGCAGCTGCTTCGCGAACAGCAGCCGGCGCGTGGTGTGCACGCTGAGCGGCGAAGCGCCGAGCCGTTCCGTGAACAGCCGGCGCAGCTGCCGCGCGCCCAGGCCGATGCGCGCGGCGAGCTGGTCCAGCGAGCCTTCCTCCAGCGCACCGTGCCCGATCAGCTTCAACGCGCGCGCCACCACGTGGTCGCCGCGCTGCCACACGTCGTTGCCCGGCGACAGTTCCGGGCGGCAGCGCAGGCAAGGCCGGAAACCGGCCGCTTCCGCCGCCGCGGCGCTCGCGTAATAGCGCACGTTCTCGCGCTTCGGCGACGGCGCGGGGCACACCGGCCGGCAATAGATGCCGGTGCTGCGCACCGCGGTGAAGAACAGGCCGTCGAAGCGCGCGTCGCGGCTGAGGCGGGCCTGTTCGCAGGCGCGCGGGTCGGGCAGGGTGCCGGCATGGGGATCGTTCATGCCGGCAGGCTAGCACCGGCGAGTCGTCGCGACTCGCCGTTTTCGGACATGAATGGCACGCACCCGTTCCGTTCAGTGCACGGGCGCCATCAGGTGCTGGTAGGGCGTGCCGGCCCACATCACGTACGGCACGGAGGTATCCGGTGTCGCGCTCTTCGGGTACGCGTCGTAGAACGCCGCATCCGCGCCGAAGATCATCAGGTGCGGGCCGGTGCGGATCCAGTGCTGGCCCGCCGCGGGTTTCATCGCGGAGGGATCGGTGTTGCTCGCATCGACGCCGCCCTGCAGCATGTACGCGATGCCGGTCCCGGACGGCGGCGGCTTGTGCGCCATGTACGCGGCCAGCCACGCCCATGCGGTCTTGTCCGCGCACATCGGGTCCGGCCCCGGCGTGGCCGGGTTGTCCGGCATGCACGTGAACGCGTTCGTGCCCTTGCGCAGCGTGCGCATCGTGCCGTCCGCGCCCGGCACGACGATCGTGGCGTTTTTCGCGACGCTCGCCGGCGCCGCGCGCATCGCGCTACCGATCAGTTCGGCATCCGTGGGCGCTTTCTTGTCGGCGGCCTGCAACCCGCCGATGGCGAGCAGCATCGTGGTGGCGATCGTGAAGCGGTACATCGATTCTTTCGCAAGCATGGCAGCCTCCCCCGCTATGACGCGCGATGGCCATGCCCGGATTCCCCGGCCCACCAGTCTCCGCCGCTGCCTGATGGTCGTCAATTGACGTCGGAAGGATGTTTCGGCCGATGTGGCGGCGCGCCTCGCGCCAACCTGGCGGTGGGATCGCGGCTGGCCGGTCCGGCGCATTGACAGCCGGATGCGGATTGCCGAACGATCCGGACAGCACCCTTCCTTCCCCGAGCACACACGCATGACCCATGCATGCCGCAATGCCCGTTCGCTGCACATCGTCGCGCTGTCGGCGTTGCTGTCGGCATGCCTGCTGCTTCCGGCCTGCACGGTTCCCGTGAAGCCGGCGGCGCAGAAATGGGTCGCCACGTGGGGACAGGCAATGACGTCGCAGGTCGCGCGCGTCGCAGGGCGCGACGGCAAACCGGAACGGGATGCCTGGGGGCAGCCGGTCGAGCGGGCGCCCACGGTCGATCACCTGACCCTTCGCCAGAGCGTGAACGCCAGCGCCGGCGGCGAGCGCGTGCGCATCCGGCTGTCGAACTATTACGGGATCGCGCCGCTCACCGTGAGCGCGGCGCGCATCGCGCTCGGCGCCGGCCATGCCGATGACCTGTCCGCGATCGAGTCCGGCAGCGATCGGCCGCTGAGCTTCGACGGCGGCAAGCCTTCGATCACGATCGCGCCCGGCGGCGAGGCGGTCAGCGATCCGGTAGCCCTGCGCGTGCCGGCGCTGGCCAACGTGGTCGTCAGCCTGTACTTCGACGGGCCGGCGCAGCTCGCCGATTTCCATCCGATGGAACAGGCGCACACCACGTACGCGGTCGACGGCGACGCCACGCGACTGCCGTCGCTGGCGCAGCTGCCGGCCGCGCACGCGCTGCCACGCACGCGGGACGATCACATCTACGTGCTCGCCGGCATCGAGGTCGAGGCACCGGCCAGCACCCGCGGCATCGTCGCGTTCGGCGACTCGATCACCGATGGCGCCTTCGCCAGCGCGCCCGGCACAACGTGGCCTGGGGTGCTGGCGGGCCTTGCCCAGCGCCATGGCGATGCGGCGGCGGTGGTGAACGCCGGCATCAGCGCCGACGAACTGGCCACCGACCAGATCGGTGCGCCCGCCGCCGGTGCTTCCGGCCTGAAGCGTTTCCTGCGCGACGTGGTCGACCGCCCCGGCGTCACCGACGTGGTCGTGCTGTTCGGCGCGAACGACATCGATCGCGGCATCGATCCGGCCGGTTATCCGAACGGCGCCTCGGCCGGCGACCTCATCGCCGCGATGCGCATGCTGGCGGACGTCGCCCACCAGCATCATCTGCGCATCTACGCCGGCACCGTCACGCCGTTCGCCGGGGTTGCGGACTGGTACAGCCCGCAGCGGGAGGCCGTGCGGCTGCAGTTCAACGCATGGATACGCCGCTCGGGCACGTTCGACGGCGTGATCGATTTCTCCGGCGCCGTGGCGGGCGCGTACACGCCGCCGCCGCTGGCCGCGCAACAGTCCCCGCTGCCGGTCGGCATGGCGGCCGTCTGCGCGGGCGATGCGGGCCTGCACCCGAACGACCGCGGCTACGCCGTGATGGGCACGCTGGCCTACAACGTGCTGTTCCACGCGGCGCTGCAACCGCCGCAGGCCTGCCATTGAGGCCTCATCACCGCCTGCCGCCAACCATGCTCGCCAGCACCCCGTCGCGCCGGATCAGTCCGTGGTACAGCGCCGCGCCCAGGTGCGCGAGGAAGGTGAGGAGCAGCAGCAGCGCCAGCCATCCGTGCAGGTGGCGCAGGATCGCGAACGCGGTGGCGCTGGCCGGCAGGATCGCCGGCAGACGCAACGATGCGCCGAGCATCACCGGATAGCCGCCGGCCGAAAGCATCGCCCAGCCGACCAGCGGCATCGCGATCATCAGCGCGTACAGCAGCCAGTGCGAGGCGTGCGCGGCCAGCTTCTGCAGCATGGGGAGATCCGCCGGCAATGGCGGTGGCGGATGCCGCAGGCGCACGGCGAGGCGCACCACGGCCAGCAGCAGGATCGCGATGCCGAGCGGCTTGTGGATGCGCAGCAACCACTCGTGGCGTTCGGACACCGACGCCACCATGCCGACGCCGATGAACAGCATCGCAAGGATCATCGCCGCCATCAGCCAGTGCAGGATGCGGGCGGGCAGGGCAAACATGCCGGTCGGGTTGTTCATGGGCGGGCCTCCGCTTGCGGCTTCGTGTCGACGCGGGCGGTGCCCGGCAGATGCGCTTCCTCGCTGGTGCGGCGCAGGTAGGAGTCGGCGTAGGCGGCCGAGCGCGCGGGCAGCAGCGGATCGTCGGAAACCTCGATGCCGTTCGGCAGCACCGTCGGGTCATAGTTGATGTCACGGCAGGGGCCGCTGTCCTGCGGCTGCTCGCTTTCGACCACCAGCGTGCCGGCGTCGACGGTGGGGCGATCAGCCGGCCATGCCTTGGTCGCGTCATTCGTGGGGTCGCCCGGCCTGGCCAGCGTCACCAGCAGCTTCCAGTGCAGCGGGCCATGGGCAAGGCGCTGGCGCAGGTCGGCGGCCAGGTAGTCGGGATCGTTTGCCGGTGCGGCGGCGCCGTCCACGGACTCTGGCGCCATGCGCCAGCGCACCGCGTGTTGCGCGCCATCGGGGGCCGTGAACACGAACGCGTCGAGGCTCCAGTAGCCGTCGGTGGCGAAGCTGGCCGAGGGCTTCGCGGTTTTCGCCCAGGCGCGAAACGCCGCCGTTTCCGGGTGCGCGGCGAAGAACGCGGCGAGCTTCGCCGGGTCGGGCTTGCCGGTGGCCGGGTCGGGCTGCCCCGCCTGCAATTGCGCGAAGAACGCTTGCGGCGTCGCGACCGGGAACACCGGCATGCTGTTCATGCCGGTGCGCCATTGCTGGCCGTCCGCCAGCGCGAAGCGCAGCGCCATGCTGCGGATGGGCACGCTGCCGTCCGGCGCATACGGGTTGCTGCCGGGAATCGCGAAGCGGCCCACCACCGGCGTGCGCTGGCCCGGCGCGAACACCTGCGCCACCGAATACGACGCGGCCTCGCCGCTGCTCTGGAAGTAGCCGGCCACGCACACGCCCTTCGCGTGGTTGCGCCGGTAGCCGGGATGCACGCCGGCGTTCTGCTGGAACTGGTCGACGATGCGCTGCGGCGTCAGCCGCTGCGGCGAAAGCCAGCCGCCGACGTAGGCAAGCGCGAGCGCGCAAGCCGTGGGGACGGCGAGGATCAGCGCCCACGCGCCCGGATGACGGGCAGGCGGGGCAGTGGGTGCGTGTGGATCGGGCATGCGGGATTCCTTGCCGGGAACGGGGACGAGCGCGGCCGTTGCCGGCCCGCGCCACCAAGGCTTTCGCCGCACGTGCGTGCCCGGTTACATGCTCGCCGGGCCTCAATCTTCCGCAGGTTTTTCCGCCGTCATGCGGCAGCGCCACTTTCCACGCGGGGGTGCGCTCGCCACAATCGGGTTTTCACCGGTTCCGCGAGATCGCCATGAACGCTCCCACCCGCATCGACACGACCCGCACCATCCGCGCGCCGCGCGGCAGCACGCTCACCTGCAAGAGCTGGCTCACCGAGGCGCCGTTCCGCATGATCCAGAACAACCTCGATCCCGAGGTGGCGGAGAACCCGGCGGAGCTGGTGGTGTACGGCGGCATCGGCCGCGCCGCGCGCAACTGGGAATGCTTCGACGCGATCCTGCGCAGCCTGCGCGAGCTGGGCGACGACGAGACCCTGCTGGTGCAGTCCGGCAAGCCGGTGGGCGTGTTCCCCACGCACAAGGACGCGCCGCGCGTGCTGATCGCGAATTCCAACCTGGTGCCGCACTGGGCCACCTGGGAGCACTTCAACGAGCTCGATAAGAAGGGCCTGATGATGTACGGCCAGATGACGGCCGGCTCGTGGATCTACATCGGCTCGCAAGGCATCGTGCAGGGCACTTACGAGACATTCGTGGAGATGGGCCGGCAGAGCTATGGCGGCAGTCTGAAGGGCAAGTGGATACTCACTGCAGGCCTCGGCGGCATGGGTGGTGCGCAGCCGCTGGCGGCCACACTGGCCGGCGCATGCAGCCTCAACATCGAGTGCCAGCAGAAGAGCATCGACTTCCGCCTCAAGACCCGCTACGTGGACGAGCAGGCGACCGATCTCGGCGACGCGCTGGCGCGCATCGCGAAGTACACCGCCGCCGGCGAGGCGAAATCGATCGCGCTGCTCGGCAATGCCGCCGACGTGCTGCCGGAGCTGGTGAAGCGCGGCGTGAAGCCCGACGCCGTCACCGACCAGACCAGCGCGCACGACCCGGTCAACGGCTACCTGCCCAGCGGCTGGACCGTGGAGCAGTGGTTCGAGCGCCGCAAGAGCGATCCCGTCGGCACCTCCCGCGCCGCCAAGCTGTCGATGAAGACTCACGTGGAAGCGATGCTTGCGTTCCACGCGCAAGGCATCCCCACCTTCGACTACGGCAACAACATCCGCCAGATGGCCCAGGACGTCGGCTGCGAAAACGCGTTCGCGTTCCCTGGTTTCGTTCCCGCCTACGTGCGACCGCTGTTCTGTCGCGGCATCGGCCCGTTCCGCTGGGTCGCGCTGTCCGGCGATCCGGAAGACATCTACAAGACCGACCAGAAGGTGAAGGAGCTGATCCCCGACGACGAGCACCTGCATCGCTGGCTGGACATGGCGAAGGAGCGCATCAACTTCCAGGGCCTGCCCGCGCGCATCTGCTGGGTTGGCCTGGGCCAGCGCCACAAGCTCGGCCTCGCGTTCAACGAGATGGTGCGCAACGGCGAGCTGAAGGCGCCGGTGGTGATCGGCCGCGATCACCTGGATTCCGGTTCGGTGGCGTCACCGAATCGGGAGACGGAGGCGATGAAGGATGGCAGCGATGCGGTGTCCGACTGGCCGTTGCTCAATGCGATGTTGAATGTGGCCGGTGGGGCGACGTGGGTGTCGCTGCATCATGGCGGTGGGGTGGGGATGGGCTACAGCCAGCACTCCGGCGTGGTGATCGTGTGCGACGGCTCAGCCGAGGCGGACAAGCGCATTGCGCGGGTGTTGTGGAACGATCCGGGTACCGGCGTGATGCGGCATGCGGATGCGGGGTATGAGGATGCGGTTGAGTGTGCGAAAGAGCAGGGGCTGAAGTTGCCGATGATCGGTTGATGCTGTTGGCTACACCTGCCCGATCCATGGATTATCGGGCAGATGTGCTTTAAGCGTTGCGGCGAAAAGCCTTCCATGATTGCGGATGCGCAGGTGCAGCAGCTCATGGACAATCACGCAATCCTGAAACGCTATGGGTTTGCAGAGCAGTTCGTCACTGAATGTGACACGACCTGCCGGTGAGCAGGATGCCCACTTGCGAGTCATGCGTTGAATTCGGACTTGGGTGGGCCTCACTTTTAGAGTGATGGCCCATTGCGCAATGCGCTGGCGCAATTTGTCGGTATGCATGGCAGCGTAGTCTCAGTTCCGCAGCATGCGCAGCACGGCATCGCCAAGGCGCACCATCTGTGCGCCGTCGGTGCCGCGGGTCACCAGGCTGCGGTAGATCTCGGACTTGAGCTGCCGCCGCTCGTCATCGTTGTCGCGATGATTCGGGTATTTGGCCACTGCCGCCATGATCTCGCGGGCCACAGGCAGCGCATCCTTGATGCCATCACCCTGCAGATGCCAGTAGACCGCGAATGTGGTGGGGTCAAGATCAAGCTTTTCACGTTCGGCATCGGCCTGTTCTCGCTCGTCGACCAGCAGCGACAGTTGCTCGATGGCCTGCTGCGTGTGGATCGTGCGTTGTTCAAGCGCGTCGAGAATGGCCGCCGCACGCTGGGCAATGTCGAGCAGCACGGGTTGCTGTTCCGCGTTCTCTTCGGCCTCGGTTTCGATCGCACGCACCAGATTGATCACGGTGGCATTGTCGTCACCTTCGGTACGCAGCGCCTGCAGGGTCTTCAGGTCAAACTCGATCACCTTGCCCGTGGTGATCACCCCGCCGCTGCTGGCCATGTCGCGCACCATCTGTTCGGTCTTGCGCGCCACATCCTCGTAGAAACGGGTAGGGCTGGAGTAGGCATTGCGAACCATCAGGTAAAGATCGACCAGCTGTTGGAACGTTTCAATGTGTTCGCGCAGCTCCGGTGAAGGTGAAAGAATCTCGTACAGGCTTTCGATCTGACGGTAGCTGTCGTTGAATTCCTGACGTACCTCCGGCGCGAGGAATACGTCGTACAGAAGGGTTTCGAGCTGCTTGTCTTTGCCGCCTTCAAGCGGCGCCAGATAGCGCGCTTGTGCCTCCGCCAGCAGTCGGCGGAACTCCGCCAGCAGTAGGTCCAAATCCTCGATCACGCCGGATACGTCCTGTGAATCGAATGCCAATGCCTTGTTCAGGTCGCGCAGCATGCCGATGAAGTCGATGATCAGGCCGCTGGGTTTCTGCCGACCATCCGCATCCTCGTAGGGGCGGTTGACACGTGAAATGGCCTGCAGCAACACATGGTCACGCATGGGCTTGTCCAGATACATCGCATACAAAATCGATGCGTCGTAGCCCGTCAACAACTTGTCGGTGACGATAAGGATCTTCGGTTGCTGATCCGGCTTGCGGAATAGCTTGCGCACACGTTTCTCTTGTGCCGGATCAATCTGATGCGTGGCGACCAGCGGATAGTCGATCGCATCGGCTGCGCTCTGCGTGTACACAGGTACCGAGTAATCGGCTGGCAGGTATTTGTCCAGCGCCTGCTTGTACAGCGCGCAAGCCTCGCGATCCACGCCGACCAGGAATGCCTTGTAGCCCAGCGGTTCCACGTTCTCGCGGAAGTGTTGCGCCACAAAGCGGGCTACGGCATCCACACGATCGTCCGATTTCAGGAACGCACGCAGGTTCACGGCACGATCGAGAATGCGGTTCAGGTCGTCGATGTCGCTGATGCCCTCGCTCTCGGCCAGCGCATAGAACTCCTTTTCCAGCTTCTCGACCGGCAGCAGCACTTTGGCCGGCGCCAGCGTATGGCGTAGTCGCACGGTTGTTCCATCGGCGATGGATTCGGCAATCGAATACTTGTCGAGGTAGCCGGATTCGTCCTCATGGCCGAACGTCTTGAACGTGCCCTTGCCGTAGGCGGTCTTGTCCACCGGCGTGCCGGTGAAGCCGATCAGGGTGGCGTTCGGCAGGGCGCCCATCAGGTAATTGCCCAGGTCGCCGCCGGTGGAGCGGTGCGCCTCGTCGATCAATACATACACGTTGCTTCGCGTGGACAGGTTCGCATCCAGCTTGTCGAACTTGTGGATCATGGTGACGATCAGGCCGCTGAACTCCTGCTTCAGCAGCGACTTGAGCCGTTTCTTGCTGCTGGCGATTTCCACTGCAACGCCGCTGCCCTGGAAGTCGCCAAGCAGCGCTTCTACCCAACCCGAAAGCTGGCCTTCCAGTTCGTTGCGGTCCACCACCAGCAGCACGGTGGCACCGGCGAATCGCTGCGGGTTCTCCAGCATCAGCCGCGCCGCAGTCACCATGGTGAAGGTCTTGCCCGAGCCCTGCGTATGCCAGACAAGGCCGCTGCGTTTGGACGGGTCGGCGCAGCGCTCGGCCACCTTGATCGCCGCGCGGGTCTGGTGCTGGCGCAGGATGGTCTTGCGCAATTCGTCGTCCTGCTCGAAGAACAGTATCCAGTCACGCAGCATGCGCAGGAAGCGGGTGTGGTCGAAGAAATGCTTCACCCGATCCTCGTAGCTGCCGGCCTTCTCCTCCTTCCAGTTGAAGACGTGCTTGCGCTGGGTGTTCCAGGTGACGCCGTAGAAGTATTCGATCAGGTGGGTGATGTTGAACACCTGTGGCGCGGTGAGCATCTCCGGTGTTTCCAGCTCGTAACGGCGCAACTGCACCAGTGCCTTGCTCATCGCGTCCTTCGACTTGGGGTTCTTGTTCTCGACGATCGCCACCGGAACGCCATTGATCACGAACACCACGTCGGCACGGTTGCCCTTGCGCACACCGTTGCGGTAAGCCCACTCCCAGCTCACCTGAAAGATGTTGTTGCCGGGTTGGTTGTCGAAGTCCGCCAGCCGGACGTTGCGATGGCGCTTCTCGCTGTCCACATAGATCGTGTGCTTGCCGCGCAGCCACTCCAGCACCTCGCGGTTGCCGGCGATGGTGTTGGGCAGGCTTTCCAGCCGCTGCACGATGCCGGGCACATCGACCGGGGTCACTACACCCGGGTTCAGACGCAGCAGCGCCGCTTCCAGCTCGTCGTAGAAGAACAGGCCACCCTCGCCTCTGCGCTTGCGCATGGCCTCGCTGTCGCTCACGCGCTCCCAGCCGGCAGCAGCAGCGTAGTCGACCAGTGGGAACTGTACAGTGGTGGCTTCGGTGGCGAGCTTGGTCATGATTCTAGATGACTCGTGCACTATAAATTTTCATATAAAACAATTGCTTATGTAATTTTGTGCTGGAGTTGCAGGTGCAGATCTAGGGTAAGCTTGATGACATTTCTGAATAGCAGAGCTATTGAATTTGAAGGAACATGTCGTCATCATTCGCGCAGTCGGGTGCTGCTTGCAGCTCGATATGGTTCGCCCAGCCTGACTTCAGTTTCACAGCCCGGCCTACGTGCCGGGCTGTTTTTGTTTGTACGTCTGCCAACCATCCTGCGCGAACGCGACAAGCGGCGATGTTTCTGGCCAGACTTTCAGCCCATCCAATTTGCCTTGCGCCGTTCGGCTTGACCGGTAGAAGTGTGGCAACTGGTCGGCAAAGAAGGGGTAGCCGAAGTCCTGGTCGTGAAACGCGCGATAGACGTTGTAACCACACAGATCAGCTAGCTGCACTCCGTTCGATAGTTTGCTGTCAGTGAAGAATGGATATTCCACGATGTGGTTGAAGCGGAGGTTGCTGTTGCCCTCGCGCTGAAACCAAGCGTGTTTCATCGTCAATGCACGATTGATTGTCTTGTCGGTGTCGTCCATAACGATCACTCCTTGGTGCTTGGGGTGGTATTCGGCGAGATATTGTTCGATACGCTCAAGCAACAGTTCGTAAGTCTTCTTGTGCAGCTTCAAATGATCCATGTGGTCGTGAAGTTCGCGCTTGTCCACCACGACGGAAAAAATGTGCATGCGTTGAGCGGCAAGCTGTCGATAGTAGGTTCTGGCCATATGCGTGCGCTCAGCATCCACAAGCTCACTAAGGAACCGGCTCTGGCTCTCGCGTTGCTTCTGGTTGCGCAACCAGACAGATTTCACTTCGCAGTCCGCGAGTTCGAGTTTGAGGTTCTGATCACGGTGTAACCGCCGTATGAGGCCAAGCTTTTCGCCGGCAATGGCATGTTCGAAAGCTGACCAGCGTCGCTCAAACAGCGCAACGGCAGTCAGGACGTACAAGTGATCCTTGGTCACGCTCGAGCCATCTGCCTTGATCTTCCGAGTTTCTGGATCACGGCTGCCTGATTCATCGATATAGAAGAAATACATACTTAGACGTCCCCGTCGGCGGTCCTTGACTTGGCGCTTCCGACCTTTTTGCTGACGTCAGCAATTTGGTTTCGACGCATTGCCGGATTCTTGGCGTCGATCATTTTATTGGCGTCAACAAATTGATCGCCTGTTGTGGTTGCCGACTTCAGGACCATCTTCCCGGCGTCAGGAAAATGGTTGGATACTTCCGAGGTGTCGATGTCCAGGTCGGCCACGCGGATCTGCGCGGTCATCAGCCGGTGCAGAGTAGTCTGGAACAGGTCGTTGAGGGCGGCGCGCTTTTTCTGGTGAAGGGCGAGCTTGCGGTCGATGGTGGCGAGGGCGGCAGCGATGTCGCGCTGTTCGTTTGTTGGGGGAAGCGGCAGACGATAGTCGCGCAGGAACGCACAGGTCAGTGCGGCTTTGGTACTTCCGCCGGCGCGACCAACGCTTTGAAGTTCCTCGTATCGGCTGCGCATGAATTGATAGACATAGCCGGGAACTGCGCCATCATGATCGAAGCGGACATAGGCCATGTGCTGGCTGATCGTCGTATCGAACTCGACCAGCGCGGAATTGCCGAGAGTTTTTCCTTGCCCTGTGATGGCGACCAACAGGCTGCCAGCAGGAACGATGGGTAGATGGCATTCCTTGACGGCCGCGTCGCTGACAAATTGATCTGCAGAACGGATGATGCCGTCATGCACCTTCGCGCTGGTCAGCCAGGGAGTGGTCGGACTGCGCCAGTATTCCGGCGTCGTCTTCTTTGGCGTCGAGCCGTTGCCGATGCGCCCAAAGTCGCCCAAGGCGACAACCTTCCAGCTTTCCGGCATCGGGCCGATTGCGGTGTCCTTGAGCGGTTCGCCACGCAGGCCGTGGGTGAAGAGGTGCTGCATGGTCGATTGCTTGAGGTTGCGGGTGGCGGCGATCAGGCGATCCTGGGTGGCGATGGCGCGTTGTATCTTCCACAGTACGGCGGCGATTTTTTGCTGTTCGAGTTTGGGCGGGACGGGGACCTCCAACTCGCGCACCGCTCCTTCAGGAACGCGCTTGCGCCCCGTCGATCCCTCCATCTTTGATGTCAGCGAATCGCGTACTTCGTGATGCAGCAGCAAATAGAACAGATACGGATTGATCGCCTTGTCCGTGCAAGCCTGTAGCGGGATGAGTTCCGTCGAGCCATAGCCAAATGTGCCCGGCAATCCATTTGCAAGTCCTTGCTTGCCGTTCTCGAACGACGGCGTGATTTTCGATAACAGGATGTCGCCCATCTCAAAATAGGTGCCACTGGCTATGGCATCGGGTGTACGGAGTTCAAACCCGCACGTCATTTGCCCACCTGCAGGTACCTTTTCCATGGCGACGAAAGGCAGCAGGACTGCTGGGGTAGGTGTGATCGTGCGTGGCTTTTTGGTTATGCGGTAGTTCGCGGCGATCGGCTCGCGCTTCCAGCCAACAGGTAGTGGGCAATCGAAGATAGTCATTAGCCGAAAACCTTCATGATCTTGGCGAGCTCTGTATCGAGCCTGGCCTCATCTTTCTTCAGTGTCGCCAGTTCGGCCACGATCTCGGGAATCCCGCGCATCACCTTCGCGTCGCCGTTGGCCAGGTAGCGCGAGGGCGACAGGTTGTAGTCCTCCGCTTTGGCTTTTGCCTTGTCGATCACCGAGACCAGCCCATCCAACGGTTCGCCCTTGAGATAAGCGGCAGCGATGCGACCGATGGCGTCGTCGGTGAGATGATTCTTCGGGTTGCCTTTGCGGAACTCGCGGCTGGCGTTGACCAGCACGATCTTGCCCTTGCGATCCTTCGGCTTGTTCCGGCGCAACACCACGATGATGCCGGCGGCGGTGGTGTTGTAGAACAGGTTGTCGGGCAGCAGGATCACGCCGTCGATCAGGTCGTGCTCGACGAACCAGCGGCGGATGTTGCGTTCCTTGTCCTCGTTCTTGCTGCCGCTGCCGCGGGTGACCGCGCCGGTGTCCAGCACCACGGCGGCGCGGCCGTTGTTGCCGAGACTGGCCACCGTGTGCTGCAGCCAGGCCCAGTCGGCCTTGCCGGTGGTGACGCCGCCGGTTTCCTCGAAGCGGCCGAACGGGTCGTTTTCGTAGATGGCCGGATCGAAGCTCTGGTTCCACATCGGATTGGCGATGATCAGGTCGAAGCGCTTCAGTGCGTTGCCGTCGCGGTATTTGGGATTGCGCATGGAGTCGCCGCGCAGCACTTCGCCTTGCATGTCGTGGATGATGCGGTTCATGCAGGCGATGGCGTAGCTGGAGCCGGTGAGCTCCTGGCCGTAGAGCTTGAGCGGGATCTTGCTGAGCGGGTCGAGCCGGCGACAGACCAGTTGCAGCTTGATCAGCAGGCCGAAGCTGCCGCAGGCGTAGTCGTAGGCCTGTTCGCCGGAGCGCGGGCGCAGGATCTCGGCCATCAGGAAGCCGACCTCGCGCGGAGTGAAGAACTCGCCAGCGCTCTGGCCCTGGCCTTCGGCGAACTTGCGCAGCAGGTATTCGTAGCAGCGCCCGAGGAAATCCGGTTCCACGTCGTGCAAGCCGAGGCGGTAGCGCGGGTCGCTGAAGGTTTCGACGACGCCCTTGAGCGCCTTGTCGGAAATCTCGCGCTCGCCGTTGCGCGACTCGTTGAAATCCACCGTGTCGATCACACCGGCCAGGTCGGGGTTGGCCTTGACCAGCAGGCGCACGGTGGTGGTGAGCTGTTCGCCCAGCGTTTTCGGTGCCTGCTTCGATGGCCATGCGAACGTCTCGCGGCCGCTGATGATCGGCCAGCGGGTTTCCGGTGGCAGGTAGAAGCGCACCAGGCTGGGGTCGGCATCCAGCACCTTGAGCGCGGTGTCGCGCTCGCCGTAGGTTTCGGCGAGACGCTGCACTTCGTCGTCGAACACGTCGGACAGACGCTTGATGAACAGCAGCGGCAACAGGTAGTCCTTGAACTTCGGCGCGTCCTTCTCGCCCCGGATCTGACACGCCGCGTCCCACAGCATCTGTTCCATCGGCTTGGTGCCCAGCACCTGGCTGTGCGCCACGCCGCGGCGGCGGCGGCCTGGTTTGACTTCGCTGGGTGGTGCTGGGGTGTCGTCGATGGAGTCTGGCACCAAGCCGGCTTCTTCCATCAATTCCAGGATGGCGTCCTGTTGTGCTTTCTGTGGCTTGGATTTGCCAAGCTCCCAGCGGTTGATGGTGGCGTAGGCCACGTTGAGGCGTGCGGCGAGCTGCTCCTGGCTCAGGTTGAGCTGGGCGCGGAGCAGGGCGATGAGCTTGGCGGCTTGATCATGATTCATGGCATAAATGCTATAGCATTTATAAAGCTAGTCAAGCCATTGTTATGGTGCTGATCATGCCAATCCATTGTCGCAATCTATGCGACTGGTTTGTCGCAAGTTGCTTCAGCCTCGCCAATGGTGGCCAGGCATGGCAACGGCAGGAGCAGGGAATATGAGCAATGAGGTCAAATGCATCAACAAGAGCGACCGCTACGACCCGCATGAGCGGATCCTTCGCATCGGCGGTGTCAATCCGGACGGTGGACGCTGGAGCCTTGGCCAAGCCGAGGCCATTGCGGGCATCGAAAGTGGCAAGTGGTCGTTTCACGTGCATCGCGGCGGCAACACGGTACGTGTCATCGTCGCGATCAGCCGATACGGCAACAAGTATCTGAAAACGGAAGCTGATGGCGAGCAGCCCGACAATCTGCTCAGCTTGCCGGAGTGCCCTCGTTGAAGCGTGATCGGTAAGACACGAATGGAGCGTCTGGATGGCGTTCCGTTCGCACGATGTTTCGTCACGCCGGTAGGTCATCGACGGCGATGATGGGATGGTCGGTCGATAACGGGATGGAGGCAATTAAGTCGCGACAATCGTCTCCGTCCTCTTGTTTAGGAGAGGAACTTCACCAGCAGTTGCCGCTTCGTCTCGGGCAGCTTGTGGAACGCGTCGAGCAGGCGGCTCTCGCTGTCGGTCAGCCGCCGATAGACGGCCTTGGTTTCTCCCACGCCCAGCGGCATAGGCCCCCGTCCGGTGGCAAGCCATTCGAGGCTGATGTCGAAATCCTTGGCCAGTTCGATGATGCGGGGAAGCTCAGGCAGGGCGAGGCCCGTGAGCCATTTGCGGGCTGTTTCCCGCGACACGGCATAGCGATCCGCCAGGGTGCCCGTTCTCCCTCGTCCCTGTACGAAACCGGTCCGGTCCAGCGCCTTTCGCAGGCGATCCGCGAAGTCCTCGTAGGGTGCGGCCATCCAAATTCCTGTTGTCGCATCGTCCCCCGATGCTTGCGCATGGCGACGTATAGCAGGTGCGTTCCATTGTTGCGCGCATGCGTTTGCTGGGAGGCAATTTTTGATTGTTGACAATGCCACTTTTTGATTGCATTGTGGCTGCCATGCGAGGTACGGAAACAGGAGTCAGGGTGCTCTTCCCCGAGGAAGGGTTGCAGAAGCCGACGCTGATTTCTTCAGGTCGGCACTACTCATGGAACCAGGAGGCGACCATGTCGACGTTCGATGCGGATGATCTGGAAACGACGGGCTATTTCCTGCCGGAGGACAGCCAGCTACGGCTGAAGCAGCTGCGTGAATACGTGGGGTTCCTGACCAACCTGGCCCGGCCCCGGCAGCCGGACGAGGATAGGGAGTGCTACAACGAGATTCGTCCGGGCGAGGTGGCGATCTGCCTTGAGTTGCTGGAAGAGCAGATAGGGCAGGTGCTGGGGGAACTCTCCTGGCCGGCAGAACGTGGCGAAAGGGCGGCAGCACCTGAGACGACCGCGGATACTGGGGTAGAAGCGGAAACTGCGGACACGGATGCCGTGGCACCAGACGTCGCAGAGCCGGCGACAGATGAGGCGCCCAGGCGCTACGTCGCTGGCGTCACCCTTAGTCAGATCGACGAGATGAACCTGCTGCTCGGCAGCCTCCACGCCCTTGGCAATGTGGTGGCCTGCAGCGATCACGCCGAGCTTTCGGACGCCACGCTGACGGTGATGGGTGATGCCATCTACCGTGATGTGGACGCGTTGCGAGACATCCTCCGCGACATCGATGGCCCGCAGCGGCTGGAGCCGCCGCTCGTCGTGCGGCCCGGCGTACGCGAGGAGGAGGTCACCTACTTCGCGCTTCCGGCACCTATGGCCATGGGCGCCGGATCGCCCATCCTTCAGCCGCATCCCACCTACCAGTAGCCGGGCGTCACCCGCGCCAGCGAGCCCGTCGCGCTCGCTGGCGCGCATCGCGCTGCAAAACGGGGTCAGATTCTCTCACCCAGTGGTTGAAAGTAGTCCCGCACCACTAGTTCGTATCGCCATTCCCGGAGAAAACGCACACCCCCAACGCCTGGCTCTTGGCCTGGTACATCGCGGCGTCCGCGGCGCGCAGGTAGTCGTCGGTGGTCGCGAAGCCGGCCTGGCTGCCGACCACGCCGATGCTTGCGCCGCAGGTCACGGTGTGCGGGCCGATCCGGTAGGGGGTCGCGAGGGCGGCCGCCATCTGCCGGGCGCGGTCGGCGGCGCCCTCGGGATCGATGGACTCCAGCAGCACGTTGAACTCGTCGCCGCTCATGCGGGCGACGAGATCGATGGGCCGCACGCAGGTTTCCAGCCGGCGCGCCACCTGCTGCAACAGTTGGTCGCCCACGTGGTGTCCAAGGCTGTCGTTGACGGCCTTGAACCGGTCGAGGTCCAGCAGCAGCACGGCGAACGTGGTGGTGTGCCCTGGTGACGGCGCGTCGCCGCCTTTCGACGCGCCGTCCCGGTGCAGCGCGATGGCGTGTTCGAGGCGGTCGCGGAACAGCGGCCGGCCGGGCAGGTTGGTCAGGGCGTCGTACGAGCTGCCCCGTTCCGCCAGGTCGCTCAGTGACCCGGCCATGCGCACGGCGGTGCCGTTTTCGAATTGGGCGATGCCGCGCCAGTTGAGCCACACCAGCCGCCCCGATCCATGACGGGCGCGAAAGTCCACCGAGAAGTTCGGGTGGTGGCCCGACAGGTGCCTGCGGTAGGCCGCCTCCACGCGCTGGTGGTCGTCGGGATCGATGAGCTGTTGCAGGAACTGCCAGCCGTTTTCATGCAGGTGGCCGGTGTCGTCCAGCCCGACAATCTCATGGAAGCGCTGGGACACGTGCAGCACGTCCGTCTGCAGGTTCCAGTCCCAGATGCCGTCGTTGGAGCCGCGGGTGGCGAGTGCGTAGCGGTTGTCGGATCGCACCAGTTCGAGTTCGGTGCTTTTCTGCTCGGTCACGTCGATCATCAGGCCGATCATGCGGTTTGGGCGGCCATCGTCGACATCCACGCGGCACAGGTCGCGCACCCACACGACGTCGCCGGATTTGGCGATCAACCGGTAGCTCATCTCGTACGCATAACTGTGCTTGGCGTAGTAGGCGGCATCGTCGATGACCAGGGCTTCCGCCAGGTCGTCGGGATGCACGTGCGCCCGCCAGAAGCCCGGGTCGGCCCGCCACTCTTCCACCGAGTAGCCGAACAGGCGCTCGACCTGCGGGCTGAGGAAGGTATTGCCCACGCCAAGCTCCGCTTCCCACACGACGCCGTCGATGGTTTCCAGCAGCCGCAGGAAGCGCTGGCGGTCCTCCATCAATACCTGCTCGCCGATCTCGGTGATCTCGATCAGGACGCCCTGGCGACTGATCACGCGATCCGCGGCGTCGGTCTTCGGATGCAGCTGCAGGCGCATCCAGCGATGGGCCGAGTCGGCGAAGCGCAAGCGGAACACCGGCATGCCCGCTCGCAAGGCTCCGGTGTCGTCGGGATGCACGAAGTCGAGCAGGGACTGGCCGAGCGTCCGCTCCACCGGATGGCCCGTGAGCTTGTGCCAGGCGGGATTCAAGTAGGTGATGATCCACCATGCGTCCGTTTGCACCACCGCGTCGGGCAGCAGTTGCAACAGTTCTTCGGACGGCGTGAGAGGGGCGGGCATCGGTGGCTTATGCTCACCGAAGCGCAATCGTCGAGTCCAGCCCCTGGGCGTGAAGCCCGGGCCAGAAAGATGCAGTCCACCAGGCGCCGCCCATGCGGAGCCTTTGAACAGACTCTTGCACTCGCGCTCACGGATGCCCGTTCCCGGCGGCCCTGACGAAGTCGACGAACGCGCGCAGCGGTGTGGGCAGGTGCTTGCGGCCGGGGTAGTAGAGGTACGGTCCGCTGAAGGCTTGCCACCATGGCTTGAGCAGCGGCACCAGGGCGCCGCTGTCCAGGTGCGGCTGCAGCCAGGCTTCGAACAGGTGGATGATGCCGAGCCCGTCCACCGCCGCGGCGACCTTGAGGTCCACCGCAGCGCCCAGGCGCACCAGCAGGGGGCCGCTGGGGTCCACGCGCACGATCTCGCCCTTGCGCTCGAATTCCCAGGTCGGGATGGCGCCGCTGGCGAATTGACCGCGCAGGCAGGCGTGCTGCAGCAGGTCGCGGGGATGGCGCGGACGTCCGTGCGCCTCCAGATATTCCGGCGCGGCGGCGGTGGCCATGCGTTGTACGCGCGGGCCGATCGGCACGGCGATCATGTCCTTCTCCAGCCGTTCGTCGTAGCGGATGCCGGCGTCGCAGCCCGCCGCGAGCACATCCACGAAGCTGTCCTCCACGATCACTTCCAGCCGGATGTCGGGGTAGGCCTTGAGGAAGGGTGTGACGATGGCGGGCAACACCAGTCGCGCCGCCACGGCTGGCACGTTGAGCCGCAGCGTGCCGGCGGGGCGGTCGCGGTAGTGGTTCACCACATCGAGCGCGCTGCGCACTTCGCCCAGCGCGGGCGAGAGTCGCTCGGCCAGGCGCTCACCCGCCTCGGTGGGGGCGACGTGGCGCGTGGTGCGGTGGAGCAGGCGCACGCCCAGCTGCGCTTCCAGCCGGCGCACGCTCTCGCTCAGGCGCGAGGCCGACGTGCCGCTGCTGCGTGCGCCTTCGCGGAAGCCGCCGGCGCGCACCACGGCGAGGAAGGCGAAGAGATCCCGCAGGTCTGTGTCCATTGTCCTGATTCCCGCACGGCCCGTGCCGATTGCACGGGATTATCGGCCAGGTGACCGCGGCGTACAGTGCGGGCCTCGGCGCCACCTGGCCGCCCTTGTCCGGAGACGATCATGAGCAAGCTGACGAACGCAGGCACCTTCGCCCTGGGCCATCGCACGGTGAACCGCATGGGCTATGGCGCCATGCAGCTGGCCGGGCCGGGCGTGTTCGGGCCGCCGAAGGATCCCACCGCGGCGCTGGCGGTGCTGCGCGAGGCGGTGGCGAGCGGGGTGAACCATATCGACACCAGCGACTTCTACGGCCCGCACGTGACCAACCGGCTGATCCGCGAAGCGTTGCATCCGTATCCGGACGACCTGGTGATCGTGACCAAGGTCGGCGCGCTACGCGGCGCCGATGCCTCGTGGAACCCGGCGCAGAGCCCGACCGAGCTGGTCTCGGCCGTGCACGACAACCTGCGCAACCTCGGCGTGGACGCGCTGGACGTGGTGAACCTGCGCGTGATGGGCAACGTGCATGCACCGTCCGAGGGCTCGATCGAGCCACAGTTCACCGCGCTGGCGGAACTGCAGCAACGCGGCCTGATCCGCCACCTGGGCCTGAGCAACGTCACCGCGACGCAGCTGGCCGAGGCGCGCGGCATCGCCGAGGTGGTCTGCGTGCAGAACCACTACAACCTGGCCCACCGCGAGGACGATGCGCTGATAGCCGAACTCGGCCGTGCGGGCATCGCCTACGTGCCGTTCTTCCCGCTGGGCGGCTTCACCCCGCTGCAGTCGGACACCTTGTCGGACGTGGCCCGTCGGCTGGGCTTCACGCCGTTGCAGGTGGCGTTGGCGTGGCTGCTGGCTCGCGCGCCCAACATCCTGCTGATCCCTGGCACGTCCTCGCTCGCCCACTTCCGCGAGAACCTGGCGGCCGCGACGATCCGACTCGACGGGGATGCGCTGGTCGAGCTGGCGACGATAGGCGCCCACGCCTGACCGCAGCGCTTGCTTTGGATCAGTGCCTGGGCACCAGCTCGCCCGTCACCTTGCCGTTGGCGTCCAGCATCTGCAACGATGGCGAGCCGTCCCTGGCGACCTTCATCACGATGCGTGGGCGGCCCTGCAGGTCGTCCATCGCGAGCTGCACGCTGCCGTCGGTGTTGCGGCCGAGCACCATGCGCCGGGTTGGGCCGCCGTGTTCGGCGAAGAAGGCCTTGATCCGGGCCTGTCGCTGGTCCGCCGGCAGGTGCTTGATGGAATCCACCAGATGGATTTCCTCCAGGATCGAATAGTCCGGGTAGTCGTTGAACTGCAGCCTGGTGTAGCGGCCATCCTTTTCCTGCTGGGATTCCAGCGCCATGGTCTGGTCCTGCTCGTAGGCATCGAAGGACAGGTGGCCGTACGATTCCCTGGTGCCGTCCTTGTTCTTCTCGCCGCCGAAGATCAGGCCACCGTTCTCGGTGCCTTCGTCGTTGTAGAAGATCATGCCGGCGGCCTTGCGATCAGGGTGCGGATATTCCTTGCCCTTGATGATGATGCCCGGCGCGGAGGCGGCATCGGAGATCACCAGCCGCAGCGTGCCGTCGGGCTCGCGCACGTTGATGCGCTGCACATCCAGCTCGTCGAGCGAGAGCTTTTTCGGTGCCTGCGCAAAGCCGCTCAACACCGTGGCGGCGAATACCACCGTGAGCACGCCGGCATAGATCGTCAGGAAACGCTGGCCGATGGGTTTCATGGGCTTGCCTCTGTCGGACGGGGTGTTCGGCATGGTCACACGGATCGCCCGGATGCGGCGGCATGAGTCCCCGGGCTTGGGTGGACGCGGTTCTAGCTGCACGTCCACAGGTTTGGCAAAAGCAAAGGCCCGCATCGCTGCGGGCCTTTGCAATGGCTGCTTGCGGATGTCTCAAACGCTGGGCCGATGCCTTTCCTTCACTTCGCGAAGAAGTTCAAGCATGTGTTCCCGCTGTGCGCGCCGCTTCAGCTCCTGCGCTTCAAGCAACTGCTGCCGCATCGTCATCGGCCGCAAGGCCCGGTCCGACGCAGCCGTCGATGACGGATGCATGATGTGCGTGAAGTAATGGACCCATGCCCGGAAGTGCAGCGGCGATTGGGGGTGCGATTCGAGTTTCATGGTCAGGACCTTCTGCGCATGCCACGGCCAGAGCAGCGAATCTGCGCCAGCGATCGTTAGCCGCCAGTGACGTTATCGATAAGGCATCTGCCTGCACGGAAGAGGGGCCGGGAAAGGACGCTGGGGACACTACCGGACCCGGTCCATGAGTCGGCCTGGTTGAGGAAAGCCGGTTCTGAACCCGCTCCGGAGATCTTCCGGTTCCTGACATTGGCCATCTTGGGCCCGGTGTGCTGCGCCCCCATGGTTTCCGGGAAGTGGCTGGCGGTGATGGAGAGCGGAGCATGAAATCCTTCGGCAAGGCGCCGCAGGGCGAGCGGCTGGAACGGTTGCACGATCTGCCGATGTGGGACGGCGAGCGCTTGCGCAACATCCATCCGGTGCTGCCCGGCCTGCGCGATCCGCAAGCGCCGCGACCTACGCTGCGCGAGTTCCTGTGCGGCGACGACAACCGCACGCCACCGCAGCCCTTGCCCGCGCATGACCCGCGCGAGGCGTGGTTGCGCAGGCCTGCGAGCGGGCTGCGCGCCACCTGGCTGGGCCACTCGACGGTGCTGCTGGAGATCGACGGATGGCGGGTCCTCACCGATCCGGTGTGGGGCCAGCGCGCCTCGCCGTTCGCGTTGCTCGGGCCGAAGCGTTTCCAGCCGGTGCCGGTCGGGCTGCGCGACCTGCCGGCGATCGATGCCGTGGTGATTTCGCACGACCATTACGACCACCTGGACTATCCGACGATCCGCGCGCTCGCGAAGTCGAAGGTACCGTTCGTCACCTCGCTCGGCGTCGGCGCCCACCTCGAAAACTGGGGCATCGCGCCTTCGCGCATCACCGAACTGGCGTGGTGGCAAAGCCATCGCGTGCCCGGCACCGGCCTCACCATCACCGCCGCGCCTTCGCAGCATTTCTCCGGCCGTGGCTTGAAGGATCGCAACCAGACGCTGTGGTCGTCGATGGTGATGGCCGGCGAGCGCCATCGCGTGTTCTTCAGTGGCGATACCGGGCTCACCACCGAATACGAATCCATCCGCGAGCGGCTCGGTCCCTTCGACCTGGTCATGCTCGAAGTCGGCGCGTTCCACCCCTCCTGGGGCGATATCCACCTAGGGCCTGCCAATGCGCTGGCGGCGCATCGCCTGCTCGGCGGCGGCGTGCTGATGCCGGTGCACTGGGGCACGTTCGCGCTATCCACGCATGCCTGGGACGAGCCGGTCGAAGACCTGCTCGCCTTGGCCGATCCCGACGCCGCCGCGCTGCTGCTGCCGCGCCTCGGCGAGCCGGCCGAACCCGTCGAGCGCCGCGAAGTGCAGCCGTGGTGGCGACGTGGCCAAGCCGTGGGCGACAGGTCGTTGGTCAAACCCGAACCGCCCGAGCCCGCGATCAGCGGGCGGTTGAGCGACCAGTTGCCGTGGCCGCTGGATTGAAGGGCGTCGCATCGGAGGCGGCCCCGATTCCGGAATTCCCTCCATCCTCTTCGGGCGCCATTACCGCTGGTGGCCCTCGAAGACTCAGAACTGGCAATCGACGCCGAGGCCGATGCCGTTGGAGCCGAGGCGGATGACGTTGCCGTCTTCCCGGCTGCGTTCGTCCTGCCCGAGGTAACGATGGACGACGTAGGCGACCGCCTGCCAGTGCGGCGCGAACCGGTACTCCAGACCCAGTTCTTCTTCCTTGTCGGTCTGCGCGAGCCGCACCTCGCCCCCTTCGGTGCGCAGGCTGTTGACCCAGGGCAGCCGCCCCATCGTGACGTCTGCCGTGAGCTTCAGCGCATCGGTCAACGGATAGCGCAGGTGCAGGCCTAGCATAGGCACGGGCAACTCCTGCACGTAGAAGTCCTCCTTCAGTTCGTGACCGATGCTGTCGGCGGCGATGGTGCCGTCGAGCCTGAAATTGAGCATCACGTAGGTCGCCCCCACGCTGCCCCACAGGCGGCCGCCGTTGCCGAAGTCGACCAGCCGGTGCCAGTACGATGCGTCGAATGCGATGAAGTCCTGGAAATGAGTGGTGGTATCCAGGCGTCCGGGGGCGATGGTGGTGCCGTTGTAGTACACCGGTGCGTCGATCAGCGCGTGGCCGTTCAGTCGGCTGGTGGAAAAGCCGAAGTGCAATTCGCTGGTGTCGGAAAGCGGCTTCCAGGCATTCAGCCTGATCGTCTGCATATGGCTGACGCGCAGCCCGTCATGGATGGACAACTGCGTGCCCTGGATGGCGTTTTCCCGCACGCGGACCCAGCCGTTGGGTACGGCCTGTTCGGCCTGGACCGCCACATGCCAGCTGTCGTCGTCTGCGTGCGCCGGAAGGCTGACCCATCCAGTGGCCACGAGCAGCATGGCGGCGCTGCGCAGGATGGATTGCGGAAAGCATTTCGTTCTGGACATGACCGGGTGGCTCGGGGTTTGGAAGCCGCCTCGCTCCGACATGGGACCTTGAACCTGTGTCGCCAGTCTACTCTCCGGGAAAAGGTGCCATGGACAATTTTCGTTTCCTTCGGCGGACCTACTCGGACCCGGATTTCGAACGATCGGGCATGCGAGTCAGGACCTGTAGGTCGGCCTCCGGAAACTGCCGGACCACGGCCTGCACGCTATCCATCGGTGCCCCGCCCAAGGTCTCGGAGAAGAATCCGGCCAGCAGGCGCACGGTCAAGTCCAGGCCGCGCGCGCCATCGATGGAGCCGTAGCGGTTTTCGCGCAGCTTCCGCGGCATGGCGGAGGCCGGAAGCAACGCCGAATCCTCGAAGTTGGCGTGGAACATGCCACCGACGCGGACTCGAAGCGCGCGCGGACTGCGGCTGGCGAGATGGCGCCAGAGGCGGCCGCGGCGGACTTCATTGCGCTCGGTGTCCCAGTCGCTCTTGGGCTGGGCGGGCCGGTCCGGTGGCTGCGACGTGACGTACAGCAGCGGCACGCGTGGCTGCGCTACAGCCGAGGGGCCGACGTAATCGCCGTCCAGATTCGCCGCGGCGTGCACCCGTGGCACGCGCGCCGCCGCAAGCATGGCGGCAGCCCCACCCACCGAATGGCCAAACACGTCAACGCGATCCAGATCGAGGTGGCCGGCGTAGGGCTTGCCTGCTGATGCGTCCAGCGCAGGCAGTTCGCCGATGGCCGAGACGATGTCCCTGGCCATCGTGTCGTAGCTGCGATCATCGAGCGGCCGGTTGGGCGCCATCCGGTTCCCGGCCAGCGGAACGACTTCGGCGATGCCGGGGGAGGCCATCGCCAGCACGACGTAACCGCGCGAAGCCAGCCCTTCAAGCAGAGCGCTGTAGTTGGTCGGCAGTTGGTGATAGCCATGCGCGAAAACCAGCACCGGGAACCGACCGGGTGCTGCAGGTGCATCGCTGGCGTGCCAGTGCGCCGTCAACATCGCCTTCGCTGCGGCGACTCCAAGCCTGCGTTCAAGGCTGGGCCGATAGGCGTCAGCCCACGCCCCATCCAGTGCGACGCCTTCGACGGCGGGCGCTTGCGTGGTGGGGTAGTAAAGCCAGCCCCTCAACTCGCGCTTGCCCGATGGCGTGTCGGCATCGCTGCGCGTGGTATCCGTCCATGCCAGCTCGCTGCGACCCACGCCATGTCCGGCCGGTACGGGCGTGACCGGTGCAGCCACATGGGCAGGCGGTTGCTCCGCAGGCGTACAGGCGGCAAGCGAGGCCGCGACGATTGCGGTTGCAAAGCTCGCCCGAACGACGAGTTGGCGCAGAGAGGGTACTGGCATGCAAGCACCGGCCGCAGAGGGATGTGGCTGCATGCTGGAATGCTTCAACCCGCCGTGCATGTGCCATTGGCTGGAGAAGCAGAAGTGCCATGGGCAATGCCTGGACCTGATTGGCGAAGACGCTCAGTCAGAGATTCCGTTCGCGCTGAGCGTAGCTTGCGATAGCAAGCGAAGTCGAAGCGTCAGGCAGTGATTACCCTTCGACTTCGACCCTGCGGGCCTACGCTCAGGGTGAACGGTGGGACATGGGCTGAGCGTCGTCACTAATCAGGTGCGCGGAAGGCTGGCCGGGTGTTCGAATGGTTTCCGACGCGATTCCTTGGAGTGCGCTCCCGTCAGCCGGCCGGCGGCTTGCCAGTGAACACTGCCAACTGCGCCGCGAACGCTCGCTTGTACGCCGGCCGTGCTTCACCGCGCGCGACATAGGCGGCAAGGCTCGGATACTCGTCCAGCAGGCCCGAGGGCCTCAGCCGCTGCAGCGTGTGCACCATCATCAGGTCGCCCGCGCTGAACGCGCCGTCGAGCCAGTCGGCCTCGCCGAGGCGGACGGCAAGCTCGCCCAGCCGGTGACGGATGCGATCCTTGATGAGCGGCAGGCGCTCCCCGGTCCAGGGCTTGTCGCCTTCCGTGAACTTCGCGGTTTGCAGTTCGAGGATGGGCGGCTCCACCGTGTTGAGCGCGGCGAACATCCACATGATTGCGCGCGCCCGGGCGTTCGCGTCCTGCGGCAGCAAGCCCGCATGGTGCTGCGCGATGTGGAACACGATGGCGCCCGATTCGAACAGGACGAGTTCGCCTTCCTCGTAGGTGGGAATCTGCCCGAACGGGTGCAGCGCGCGATGCGCGGGTTCCTTCATCGCCTTGAACGAAACCAGGCGAACGTCGCAAGGCTGGCCCGCTTCTTCGAGCGCCCAGCGCACGCGCATGTCGCGCGCGAGGCCCTGGCCGCGGTCGGGCGAGCTTTCAAAGGCGGTGATGGTGGGGATCATGGGGGGGGACTCCTGGTGCCTTCAGCTTGGAGAAAAGGTGTCTAGAAAAGGTGTCAGGGACAATCCTTGGAAGGCTGTCTGTGCGTGCGAATGGTCCCTGACACCTTGCTCCCTCATTCCTCGAGGGGACGTACCTCGGACTCGCCCTCGAACCCGGGCCAGTAGGTGCGGTGCAGCTCCATGAACTTCGTGGCCAGCTCGACGGCGTCCGCGTGCGTGGGGGCCTCGATCAGGGAATATCCGCCTACGACCTCCTTCGCCTCGGCGAATGGACCATCGGACGCGATCACCTTGCCGCCGGTGAGGCGGACGCGCGTTCCCTTCGCGAGTGGTTTCAGCCCCGCACCGTCGATGAACATGCCCTTTTGCACGTATTCCGCGATGAATCCACCCATCGCTTCGAACAGGGCGGGCGGGACGTCGCTGTGGTCATAGTCCGTGGGGTGCTTGATGAACATCATGTACCGCATTGCGTATTGCTCCTTGGGGGTGAAGGCTGGAGTGAAACCGGCGGACCTTGCCGGCCGGGGCGGCGGCCACATCGAGGCGTGCCACGGTTACCACGAATGGCGCCTGTCGAAATCGACATTACTGTCGAAATTGACGTTGCATGACAAGATGCATTTTGAGTCGCAGGTCTTGCCCCATGTTCGGCGACAGATCGTTGCCATCGTCAGCCGCGCCGCGCCGCCTCGATCGCTGCAATATCGATCTTCGTCATCGTCATCATGGCGTCGAACGCGCGCTTGGCCGCGGCGGGGTCCGGGTCGGTGATCGCGGCCATCAGCATGCGCGGGGTGATCTGCCACGACAGGCCCCACTTGTCCTTGCACCAGCTGCAGGCGCTGGCCTGGCCGCCGTTGTCGATGATCGCGTTCCACAGGCGGTCGGTTTCGGCCTGGTCGTCGGTGGCCACCTGGAACGAGAACGCGTCGGTATGCGGGACGCCGGGGCCGCCGTTCAGGCCCAGGCACGGGATGCCCATGACCGTGAACTCGACCGTCAGCACGTCGCCCTGCTTGCCCGCGGGGTAGTCGCCGGGTGCGCGATGGACGGCGCCCACGGCGCTGTCCGGGAACGTCCTGGCGTAGAACGTCGCGGCGTCGAGGGCGGTGCCGTCGTACCAGAGGCAGATCGTGTTCTTGCTCGTCATGGGGATTCTCCTGGTGTGGCGCGTTGAACGCGCTGTTTCATGGCCTGTGGCGAAGGCGGCTCAGCCCGGGATCGTCGGTTCCACCAGCCGTTCCAGCAGAGTCAACGATTCCTGCCAGCCGAGGTAACACTGCTCGGTGGGGATCACGTCGGGGATGCCGGCCTGCTCGATCTGCACTTCGGTGCCGCAGCTCACCTCGCGCAAGGCGATGGTGGTGACCATGGTGCCGGGCAGGTTGGGGTCGTCGAAGCGGTCGTCGTGGACGATGCGCCGGTTCGGCTGCAGTTCCAGGTATGTGCCGCCGAAGCTGTGGCCGTTGCCGCTGCTGAGGTTGTTGAAGCTCATGCGGTAGCGGCCGCCGACGCGCGCGTCGAGTTCGTGCACGGTGCAGGTGAAGCCGTCCGGCGGCAGCCACTTGGCCAGCGCGGCGGGGTCGAGGAAGGCGCGATAGACGCGTTCGGGTGGAGCGGTGAACACGCGCAGCAGGCGAACGGTGCCGGACATGGTGGATCTCCAGATGGGTGGCAGGGCGGTCTTCACTGTGACGACGAACGGGCGAGCCGCACATCGACACGGGTGGCGTACCGATTTTTCCGATCGTGCGTGGTCATCATGTCAGCACGCGTGTCCGTACCGCGTCCGATGTCCGCTGCGAGTGTCCGCGGACGGATGTCCGTTCGTTGATGGCCGACACGGGAATGGCTTGGGAATGCGGGTTTCCGGGCCTCGCCTGCGTTGGCACGGTGCTTGCCATATCCATCTCGAAAGCTTCATTTGCACTCAACGGAGAGCCGTCATGAAATTCGAGACCCTGATGCTGCAGAGCCTGTTCACCGCTTGCCTGCTGATCTGTGTGATGACCGTCGGCGGCATGTTGCTGGCGTGAGCGGATCGAGGCGTCGGCGAGCTTCGCCGGTCGCTTCCGCGCATGCCGCTTCGTCTTGCGCGCATGCCTGTTCTTTCGATGTTGTTGCGGATGTGTCATTCGGCATGCATGACCTCCTGCCCATGGGAGTTGGTGTTTCCGGGCAGTAGTCTGCGCGCCGTCATCCGACGAGGTTTTCATCGGGTGGCGGCGGATCGATGTGCATCGAGAGTTTCCGGCGACATGCCGGTTTTGGGCGGCACGGTCCGCCACGTTTCACGGGCACATGGTCAAACCCCTGGCGTGTCCGTGCTTTCCCCCACTGATATCAAATGGAAGCCATAACCATGAACAGCATTTTCTCGAAGCAGCCTGTTTCGCGTCGCCTTGGCCGTGGCCTGATGCTGGCCGGCATCGCCGGCGTGTTCGCGCTGGCCGGGGTTTCCACCGCCAGCGCGCAGTCCACCACGGGCTCGGTGTTCGGCAAGGCGCCGGCGGGCTACGCCGTTTCGGTCCGCAGCGCGACCACCGGCACCGGGCGCACGGTCCACGTGGACGACAGCGGCCGCTATTCCGCCCGGGAACTGCCCAATGGCGTCTACACGGTTACCTTGAAGGACAAGGATCAGGCCGTCGCCAAGCACCCGAACGTGGAAGTGATCGTGGGCCGCGGCGTCGAGGTGGATTTCGACTGCAGCAAGATCAAGTGCGGCGAGATTGCCGACGCGAAATGAGCCAACGGGCATGTCGATGCCCTGATGCGCCGTGGATGGAACGGAAAGGCCCGACGGGAAACCGCCGGGCCTTTCCTTCAGGCGAAGGATGCGGCAGCTGCGTCCGCGAGCAGGAAATCCAGCGCTTCCTCGCACGGCGCATCCACCTTCAGCACGAGCAACGCATCGGCGCAGGTGCGGCTGTCGGTCATGCCGTCCTTTCGTCTTCAGCGCTCCGTGAACGATCATGTCACGGTTGATGTGAGTGATATTTCACGCCATATTCGTCCCATAATCAGGAGACGAATATGGAAGCCATCCTTGCCGATGCAAGCATCAGCATCACTGAGCTCAAGCGCAATCCCAGCGCCGTGATCGAGGCGGCCGACGGCGAGTCGGTCGCGGTGCTGGTGCACAACAAGCCAAGCGCCTACCTGGTGCCTGCCGAGACGTACAAGCGCCTGCTGGAACGGCTGGAGGATCTCGAGCTTGCCGAGCTGGTGCGCGAGCGCAACGGCGAGAAACGGGTGAAGGTCAAGCTCGATGAGCTATAGCCTGGCGTTCGTGGAATCGGCGCTCAAGGAATGGCGCAAGTTGGCGCCTGGCATCCGCGAGCAACTGAAGCACAAGCTGGCTGAGCGGCTGGAACAGCCGCACGTGCCATCCGCACGCCTGCACGGCATGCCGGACTGCTACAAGATCAAGTTGCGCACGGCCGGTTATCGGCTCGTCTATCAGGTGGACGACAAAGTCGTGCTGGTCACCGTGATCGCGGTCTGCAGGCGCGACAAGGGTTTGGTCTATCTCACTGCGAAGAAACGCAGCTGACCGTCTTCGATCATGCCGCGTCCGTTCTCGTGGGCGGGTCGGAAACGATCACGGCTGCTCGCGCGGCGTCAGTGCCGGACGGCACCGTTTCCTGCTGATGATCGGGTGCCGACCATGGGCGCGCCGCTGGGTGGCGCGGGATTGGCGTGTTCAGGCAGCGGGCGCCGTGACGGCGTGGAGCGCCATGTCTGGCGAGGCAGATGCGAGCATGAAGTCCAGCGCTTCCTCGCACGGCGCATCCACCTTCAGCGCGAGCAGCGCGTCGGCGCGGGTGCGGCCCAGCGTGACGGCGGCGACGGGCTTGCCGGCCTGCGCTGCGGCGTGGGCGAAGCGGTAGCCGGAATACACCATCAGCGAGGAGCCGACCACCAGCATCGCGTCGGCGCTGCGGCAGGCGTCCATGGCGGCGGCCACGCGATCACGCGGCACGTTTTCGCCGAAGAACACCACGTCCGGTTTCACGATGCCGCCGCAGCGCGGACACGGCGGCACGTCGAAGCTGGCGAAGTCCTGGTGCTCCAGGTCGGCGTCGCCATCCGGCGCATCGGCGGCGTCGAGGTCGGCCCAGTGCGGATTGCGCTCGACCAGCGCGCGCTGGAAATCGTGGCGCGACCCACGCCAGTCGCAGGCCATGCAGCGCACGGTGTCGAGCCGGCCGTGCAGGTCGACCACGTTCGCGTTGCCGGCGCGCTGGTGCAGGCCGTCCACGTTCTGTGTCACCAGCAGTTCGACCTTGCCTTGCCGTTCCAGCGCGGCCAGCGCGTGATGCGTGGCGTTCGGCTGGGCGTGGCCGAAGCGGCGCCAGCCCACCAGGCTGCGCGCCCAGTAGCGGCGGCGGGTGGGCAACTCCTGCATGAAGGCGGTGAAGGTGACCGGCGGTGCGCGTTTCCACAGGCCATCGCGGTCGCGGTAGTCGGGAATGCCCGACGCGGTGCTGCAGCCCGCGCCGGTGAGCACGAACAGGCGCGGGTGGGACTCGATGAAGTGCTGCAGCGGGGTCATGGTGAACAAACCTGTCTGTAGGAGCGCACCCTGTGCGCGAATGCTTTGTTCCGATCAGCGCCAGAGCATTCGCGCACAGGGTGCGCTCCTACACAGTGCGGTGGTGGTCAGCCCAGCGTGGCCATGTCGATCACGAAACGGTATTTCACGTCGCCCTTGAGCATGCGTTCGTAGGCTTCGTTGATGTCCTTCATCGCGATCATCTCGATGTCGGAGACGATGCCGTGTTCGGCGCAGAAATCCAGCATCTCCTGCGTCTCGCGGATGCCGCCGATCGCGGAGCCGGCGAGCCGGCGGCGCCCAAGGATCAGGTTGAACACGTTGGGCGAGGGGTGCGGCGTGGCGGGGGCGCCAACCAGGCACATGGTGCCGTCGCGCTTGAGCAGGGTGATGAATGCGTCGAGGTCGTGCGGCGCGGCCACGGTGTTGAGGATGAAGTCGAAGCTGCCGGTGTGCTGCGCCATCTGCGCCGGATCCTTCGAGATCACCACCTCGTCGGCGCCGAGGCGCTTCGCGTCGGCCTGCTTGCCGGGCGAGGTGGTGAACAGCACCACGTGCGCGCCCATCGCGTGGGCCAGCTTCACGCCCATGTGGCCGAGGCCGCCCAGGCCCACGATGCCTACCTTCTTGCCGGGACCGGCGCCCCAGTGGCGCAGCGGCGAATACGTGGTGATGCCGGCGCACAGCAGTGGCGCCACGGCGGCGAGCTGCCTGGCCTCGTGGCCGACGCGCAGCACGAACTTCTCGTTCACCACGATGTTCTCGGAGTAGCCGCCCCAGGTGTTCTCGCCGCCGAACAAGGGGCCGTTGTAGGTGCCGGTGAAACCGTTCTCGCAGTACTGCTCCTCGCCGTCGGCGCAGGAGGCGCAATGCTGGCAGCTGTCCACCATGCAGCCCACGCCCACGGTGTCGCCCGGCTTGAACTTCGTCACGTGGTCGCCCACCGCGACCACGGTGCCCACGATCTCGTGGCCGGGCACGGAGGGGTAGAGCGTGTTGTGCCATTCGTTGCGTGCGGTGTGCAGGTCGGAGTGGCAGACGCCGCAATACAGGATGTCGATCCTGATGTCGTGCGGTCCCGGCTGGCGGCGTTCGATGCTGAGCGGGGCCAGCGGCTGGCTGGCGGAGGCGGTGCCATAGGCGCGGGTCTGGGACATGCGGGTTCTCCGATGCGGGGAGCGGGAAAGTGGCCAAAGCTTACGCCTTGCGGCGAAGCGCGGTCGCAGCGGATGTCATGGGGGCGCGCGTCACGTTTGCAAAGGCCGGCATGCGCCGGTGCCATTGAAGCGCGGTGATGCGGTGCCCATCATGGCGGGACTGTCCCCATCGTGAGTCCACCATGTCCGATCTGTCCGCGTTCGCCGTCAATCGCCGCTGGCCCGCGCAGCACCCCGATCGCATCCAGCTGTATTCGCTCAACACGCCGAACGGCGTGAAGGTGTCGATCATGCTGGAGGAAACCGGGTTGCCTTACGAGGCGCATCTGGTCGACATCGGCCAAGACGAGAGCCACCTGCCGGAGTTCCTCGCGCTGAACCCGAACGGCAAGATCCCCGCGCTGATCGATCCCCACGGCCCCGACGGCAAGCCGCTCGGCCTGTTCGAATCGGGCGCGATCCTGGAGTACCTCGCGGAGAAGACCGGCCAGTTCCTGCCTGCCGACCCGGCACGGCGCTGGGAGACGATCCAGTGGTTGTACTTCCAGATGGCGTCGATCGGGCCGATGTTCGGCCAGGTGGGCTTCTTCCACAAATACGCCGGCCGCGAATACGAGGACAAGCGGCCGCTGGCGCGCTACGTCAACGAGTCGAAGCGCCTGCTCGGCGTGCTGGACGGGCGTCTCGCCGGGCGCGACTGGATCATGGGCGACGAGTACACCATTGCCGACATCGCCACGCTGGGCTGGGTGAACAACCTGATCACCTGGTACGAGGCGCGCGAGCTGGTGGAATACGAGCGCTTCAAGCACGTCGATGCCTGGCTGCAGCGCGGCCTGGCGCGGCCTGCCGTGCAGCGTGGACTGAAGATTCCGTCCAAGGGCTGAGCACGGTTCCGGCACATTGAACGGACTGGCGGGAGAGCGGCGATGAGCAAGGTATTGGTGACGGGCGGTTCGGGTTTCATCGGCAGTCATTGCATCCTGCAACTGCTGGCGGCGGGCCACGAGGTGCGCACCACGGTGCGCAGCCTGCAGCGCGAGGCCGCGGTGCGCGCCATGCTGGAGCAGGGCGACGCCGGATCGGGCGCGCGGCTGTCGTTCGTCGAGGCCGATCTGGAACGGGATGCCGGCTGGCCGGAGGCGGTGGCCGGTTGCGACTACGTGCTGCACGTGGCCTCGCCGTTTCCGCCGACCTTGCCGAAGCACGAGGACGAGCTGATCGTGCCCGCGCGCGAAGGTGCGCTGCGCGTGTTGCGCGCCGCGCGCGATGCCGGCGTGAAGCGCGTGGTGCTGACCTCCTCGTTCGCCGCGGTCGGCTACGGTCACTCGCAACAGGCGGCGCCGTTCGACGAGACCAGCTGGACGAATGCCGACGGCGACGACGTGCAGCCCTACGCGAAGTCCAAGACCCTCGCGGAACGCGCGGCCTGGGATTTCATCGCGCGCGAGGGCGGCGCGCTGGAATTGTCCGTGGTCAATCCGGTCGGCGTGTTCGGCCCGGTGCTAGGGCCGGACTATTCCACCTCGATCCTGCTGGTTCAGCGCCTGATGGACGGCGCCATGCCCGGCTGTCCGCAGCTGCATTTCGGCGTGGTGGACGTGCGCGACGTGGCCGACCTGCACCTGCGCGCGATGAGCGATCCGGCCGCCAAGGGCGAGCGCTTCCTCGCCGTGGCCGGCGACTTCATGTCGATCCGCGACATCGCCGTCACGCTGAAAGAGCGCATGGGCAGCGCGGCGCGCAAGGTGCCCACGCTGCGGCTGCCGAACTGGCTGGTGCGGCTTGCGGCGTTGCGCGATCCGTCGGTGAAGCAGATCCTTCCGGAACTCGGCAAGCGCAAGAACGCGACCAGCGCCAAGGCGCAACGCGTGCTCGGCTGGTCGCCGCGCCCGAACCGGGACGCCGTGGTCGCCACGGCCGAGAGCCTGGTGAAACTGGGCCTGCTCAAGGCATGAACGATGGCGCGCGCCACGCGACGACTCCAGTCCCCGACCACGGAGATTCCACATGCAAACCCATATCGCCCTGTTGCGCGCGGTGAACGTGGGCGGCACCGGCAAGCTGCCGATGGCCGAGTTGCGCGCGATGTGCGAGCAGGCGGGCTTCGCGGACGTGTGCACCTACATCGCCAGCGGCAACGTGGTGTTCCGCAGCGCGTTGCCGGAACACAAGGTGGCGGCGGCACTGGAGGCGCGGCTGGCGGCGTATGCCGGCAAGCCGGTGGGCGTGCTGGTGCGCACGGCGGCCGAGATGGCCGAGGTGCTGGCGGCCAATCCGTTTCCCGACGCGCCGGGCAAGCGCGTGGTGGCGATCTTCCTGGACAGCCCGCCGCCGGCCGACGCGCTGGAACACGCCAGTGGTCGCAGGCACGAAGCGATGGCGCTGGGCCGGCGCGAGATCTACGTGCACTACGGCGAAGGCATGGCCGATTCGCGCCTGCGCATTCCCGCGGCCAAGGCCGGCACGGCGCGCAACCTCAACACCGTCGCCAAGCTGGCGGTAATGGCGGCGACATGAGGCGGACGGGTGGCCGACTCTTCCGTCTCGGCGATGCGAGCCGGAGACCGTGCGCGTGATGGGCGACGCCTTGCTTGCCTTGGTCGAAGCGCTGGAACACGAGCGTTCGCTGGATGCCCCGGATCGCCTGCGTGAGCGCATCGAGGCGCTCGATCGTCTGGATGCGCTCGCGCCTGCCGAGGACGAGGGGGCGCTCGCTCGGCGTGCCCGGGCGATCCGGCAGCGGCTGGAGGCGGCCAACGCGCTGCAGTTCGAAGCCATCCGCGCGGCGATCCGGCGGGGCGGGGGCCGCGATGCGCTCGGGCTTGCCGACGATGACGAGGCATGCCGCGCCGGCGACGCCTACGATTGGCGCGACGAACTGGTCGCCGGCGTGTTGCCGTTCGGTGAACCGGGGGAAGCGGCCGCGCTGGCGCCGGAGATGGTGTTCTACCAGCCCACGCCGGCGCGGCATGTGTTCGACCTGCTCGATCGTCTTGCGCTGGATGCGGACGACGTGCTGGTCGACCTGGGTTCGGGTCTCGGCCATGTGCCGCTGCTCACCGCGATCCGCACGCCGGCGCGCGGCATCGGCATCGAGATCGAGCCGGCCTACGTGGCGGTTGCGCGCGCCTGCGCGCAAGCGCTGCAACTGGCGAACGCGCAGTTCGTGCACGGCGATGCGCGTGCAACGGATTTCGCCGTCGGCAGCGTGTTCTACCTCTACACGCCGTTCACCGGCTCGGTCCTGCGCCGCGTGCTGGATGCGTTGCGGCACGAGGCGTTGTGCCGCGCTTTCCGCGTGTGCGGTTTCGGACCGTGCACGGGCGTGCTGGCTGCCGAGCCATGGCTGGCCGGCGAGGATGCGCCGATGCACGGCCGCGTGGCGATCTTCCGCACGCGCTGCTGAGCCGGCGAGCTGCCTCGACCTTGCCACATGCACCGCCCGGAAAAGTCCGGGCATGCATGCAGAGTGGCGGCTCGATGCGTTTCCCGTGCACCCGTCAAGGAACTCCCATGGATCGACGTACCCTGCTGAAAACCACCTTGCTGGGCGCCTCGGCGCTCGCCCTCGGCCCCGCGTTCGCGCGCGCTGGGCGCACATCGGATGTCGAAGCCCGGCTGGCCGCGCTGGAGCGGCGCCATGGCGGGCGCCTGGGCGTGGCCATCCTCGACACCGGCAATGGTCGTCGCCACGGCCATCGCGCGGACGAACGCTTCCTGATGTGCAGCACGCACAAGCTGCTGACGGTGGGTGCGGTGCTGGCGCGGGTGGATCGCGGCGTCGAACGGCTGGACCGGCGCGTGGTGTTCGGGCGCGACGTGGTGTTGTCCTGGGCGCCGGTGACCAGCAAGCACGTGGGTGCGCCGGGCATGAGCGTGGCCGAACTGTGCGAGGCGGCGATCACGGTGAGCGACAACACGGCGGACAACCTGCTGCTGCGCAACCTGGGCGGGCCGCCTGCGGTGACGGCGTTCGCGCGCAAGCTGGGCGATCCTCTCACCCGGCTGGACCGCTACGAACCCGAGCTCAATGACGGCGCGCCGGGCGACCTGCGCGACACCACCACGCCGGATGCCATGGTCGGCAACCTGCGCGCCCTGCTGCTCGGCGACATGCTGTCCGCGGCTTCGCGCGAGCGGCTGGCGGCGTGGATGCGCGCCGCCAGCACCGGCCTCGACAAGCTGCGTGCCGGCATGCCCTCCAGCTGGCAGGCGGGCGACAAGACCGGCAGCGGCGCCCACGATGAAACCAACGATGTCGCGATCTTCTGGCCGCCGCAACGCAAGCCATTGCTGGTGACGACCTACCTGGCAGGCTCGACGGCGGACGCGGCTGGGCGCAGCGCCGTGCTGGCCGAAGTGGGGCGGATCGCCGCGTCAGTTTGAGTCCACGGTGGCATCCCCGGGTGGCGTCCCGCGCGACAGCCGCTGAAAAATCCCCGGTGCCCTGTCGATTTCCGACGACGCCATTCGTCGTTTCCGCAAAGGCCGGGTGGGCCGGCCTTGTCCGGGGAACAGACGATGCGCGCGACGCTGCATTCAAAAGCCGATTCCGTGGAAGCGACCATGCGTGGGAACAGGATCGGCGCAACCGCGATCCAGTGCTTCGCATGGCTGGTCGGACTTGGCACGGCACACCTGGTGTTCGCGCAGGATGCCGCGGCCCGCTATCCGAAGATGGCTCCGGTCGACCAGTACCTCATGGCGGATCGGGGCGCGGAGATCGCCTTGGCGCGCAGTGCGGCGCCGGAATCCATTTCCCGCGATGCGACGGTCCTGGTCCTGGGACGCAAGGGTTACGAGACAGCGGTCGCAGGCAGGAACGGTTTTGTCTGCTTCGTGGGCAGGAGCTGGCTGGGGCCGTTCGACTGGCCCGAATTCTGGAACCCGAAGGTGCGGGCCGCCGATTGCCTGAATCCCCAGGCGGCACGTTCGGTCGTGCCCATCGTTGATCTGCGCGCCAGGATGGTGTTGGCGGGTCGTTCCAGGGCGGAGACCGTGTCGGCACTCAAGGCGGCGTTCGGGAACGGACAGCTGCCGGATCTCGAAAGCGGCGCCATGGATTACATGATGTCGAAGTCGGCCTATCTGACCGATGAAGGGGGCCACGACATGCCCCATCTCATGTTCTACACGCGCGTCAAGGATGGCAGGGATTGGGGCGCTGGCGCGGCGGGATCGCCGGTCATGTCCAGTCCCTACTGGTTCATCGCTCCCTCGGAACAACCGCAAGCGAAGGGGTTGCCGTCAATACTCGTGTTCCTGGTCGCGGCCCCGAACTGGTCGGACGGGACGCCTGCAGGCATGCACGATGACTGATGCGTGTGCGGTTTGGTGGCGGGAGCGGTCCAGCGTGCCAGCGAGCTTCCGACGCATCGGAATACTGCCCGGCTGTTGCCGGAATCCGCAGCTTTCCGCGTCGTGGCGATGTTAAACGCGCCTTCATGCAATGACTCCGGAATATCGACAAATGCCCCGGTAGGGTCCCTGTGCGAGCGCGGCATCTCGGTTTCGCCGTGGAAGTGGAGCATGAGGCTGCAACAGCGCCGCGCTCGCACCCAACCCCCGCAACGGAGACCTCACATATGAAAGGTTTAGTCACGGCAGGGCTGCTGGTTGCAGCTGCGCTGGCATTGTCGGCGTGCGGCAAGAGCGGCGAGATGACACCCTCGTCCGAGGCTCCCGATCACGCGGCGAGCGCACAGGCACCGGCGGCGACACCACCGGCCACGCCACCGCCAGCGACGCCGGCCACCGCTCCCGAGCCCGCGGCGACCGGCGCCGCGCCGCCGTCGGCCTCGACCGCCGCAAGCGGGGCGAACCCGCAGCAGTAGCGACACCTCCGAAAGTATCGAGGTCGTTGCGCGGACCATGGATGGCCTGCCACGACACGTGCAGATGATCGTCGAAGGCGGCCCGGACCCGGGCCGCCTTCGCAATGCCGCAAGTCACCACATCAGGGCGCGCGTTCGCCAAAGGTTGGCGACGGCACCGGGTGGATCAGCGGGCTCGCTCGTTCATTGGCCGGGGTGGTACGTGCGCTCGGTGTGCCCCTTGAGCTGGTCGGGCCAGAAATACACCGTGCGCAGGTTGCCGCTGGCGTAGCGTTCGGCCTCGTCGGCGAAATGCGGTGAACCGGGATGGCCGCTTTCGCCGCCGGCGGTGACGGCGCGTGCACTCACTCGCGGGCCGAACTCCACCACCGCCACGAAGCTGTTGCCGCTGGAACCGTAGTAGCGCTTGGTGCCGGGCCAGCGGTGCGCGCCGAACGAGGCCAGCGAACCCCAGCGCGAGGAGACGAACGGCACCGGCATGCTGGGCTTCGCATCGTCGAAGTGCGGCTTGATCGCGTCGTCGAGGCGCTGGAAGCGGTTGATCTCGCCCCAGGCCACGCCCCAGCTGCCGAAATCCTGTTGCAGGCGATCCACCGCTTCGCCCAGCGCGCGCAGGCGTTCCTGCGCACCGTTCGCGCGGACGATGTAATCGTAGGGCGAGACGCCCGCGGCCTTCGCCTTGGGCACGCTTTCGTCCCACAGCGTGTCGCCCCAGAACACCGCCAGCGAAGTAGGCATGGAGGCGATGCCCCAGCGGCAGTCCCAGTGCCGCAGCAGTTCCACCGGGCCGGCCAGCTTCGCCTTCAACGGATCGTGGGCGGGCAGGGCGTCGTAGTCCTGCGCGAGGAGGGGGATGAGCTTCGCGAACTCGGGCAGGTACGAGTCGAACGCGGTGGTGATCAGTTTCGGCATCGAGAAGCCACGTGCATCGGTGAGCATCCGCGTGGCGTGGAGGCCGCGCGGGTTCTCGCCGAAGGTGTCCATGTAGCGCGGGAAGTCGGCCTGCTTCGGGCTGTACCTGCCGGCGGCGGAATACGGCCAATCGTTGGTGTTCATCGCCCAGCCGCTCGGCGGGTTCACCGCCTGCGGCAGTTCGTTCAATGGCGTGAGTCCCTGCCAATCGGTGGCCGGGTCGCTGCCGTCCACGGGTTTCGTGTAGTCGAAGCGGTTGTCGCGTTTCGGCACGAACTGCGGCATCAGGAACGCGATCTCGCCCTTGTCGTCGGCGAACAACGTGTTGTTGGAGGAGTTGGCCTTGAGTTCGGCCACCTGCATGTAGCTGGCGTAGTCGTGCGCCTTGGTGCGCAGCCAGCTCTGCTCCAGCGCGGCGATGGGCTTGTCCATCAGCGCCTCGGCGATCCACTTGCCGTTCTCGCGCTTCACGATCGGGCCGTGGTGGGTGAAGTACGCGGTGAAGCGACGCGTCTTCGACGTGCCATCGGCTGCGCGGTAGCGCACCGCAATCTCGCGCTCGGTCACCGGGCGCAGCGCCTTGCCGTAGCGGTAGAAGAGCTTGTCGTCCTTGTGTTCGATGGTCTCGGCGAATTCGTCCACCGCGTCGAGGCCGGTGGAGGTATGCATCCAGCCGATGTGCCGGTTGAAGCCCTGGTAGACGAAGAACTGGCCCCAGGTCACCGCGCCGTAGGCATCCAGACCCTCGTCGCTCGTCATCTGCAGTTCGGAGCGGAAATAGAACGAGGTGTGCGGGTTGATCAAGAGCAGTGCATGGCCGTCGGTGGTGAGCTTCGGCGCGATCGCGATGCCGTTGGAGCCGGTGGGCTCGGCCCAGCTGGGCGGGTTGACTGTGGCCAGCGCGGGATGCGCGTCGCCGTAGAACGCGGCGAGATCCTTCAGCGAGACGCGCTCGATGTCGCCGCCGATGCTGCCCTCGGTGAAGGACAGCGCCATCCACGGTTCGAAATGCGCGATCACCTTCGGGTGCACGTCCGGGTGCGTGGCGAGGTACCAGTTGAGGCCGTCGGCCCAGGCGTCCATCAGCTTGCGCAGCCAGTCGGGGCTTTGCGCGTAGAGCTTCTTCAGCTTGACCGGATTGACCCACAACTGCTGGCGCAGGTCCTGCCAGATCGCGGTTTCGCCCTCGGCCTGCGCCGTCCAGCCCAGCGCGGTGAGGTAGTTTGTCTCCACGCGGTTGAAGTCGTCTTCGGCCTGGGCGTAGGCCATGCCGAATACCGCGTCGGCGTCGGTCTTGCCGTGCACATGGGCGATGCCCCAGTCGTCGCGGGTGATGGTGACGGCTTGCGCCTCGCGCTGCAGGCGTGCGTGCTCGGTGGTCTGCGCCGGCGCCGCGGCGGTGAAGCCCAGCGCGAGCAGGAGCAGCCACGGGCGGGCGCGGCGCAGGACGGAAGTCGGATGGCGTGCGGACATGCAGGTTCCCCGTGGCATGCGCCCGGTCGACGCGCGGTGGTGCGCGCCGCGTCGGCGCGGGCAGGTTGACGGGGCATCTTGCGTGGCTCGGTCCGATCCGGCAAGGCAACGCATGGCCTACACGAACGAACAGGCCCACCATGCGGTGGGCCTGTTCGCTTTGCGCATGCCGTGACGAATCAGTGGCGCTTGTCGTCGCGACGGTCCTGGTGCGCGGCCGGCGCGGCCCGGCCTTGCGGGGCCGCCGTATGCGTGTACTGGGCGGGGCGGGCCTCGGCCTGTCGATACGCGGGCTGCGCGTAGTGCTGCTGGGCCGGTCGATAGGCAGGCTGCGCGTAATGCGGCTCCGGACGATAAGCCTGCGACGGCGCGCCCTGCGGCCGGTACGGCATGCCGCGCCCACCGTTGTCCGTCGGCTGGTAACGGGCCGATGTACGGTTGGGCTGCGCCCCGTAGGCATTCGGCCTCGCCTGCTCGCGGTTCGGGGACGCCGGGTTGTAGCGGTTTTCGCCGATCGGTCGCATCGCCGCATCGGATCGCATCGCCGCATTGCCATGCGGCGCGAAGCTGGCCGAACGCAGCGCGTTGCCGCGTTGCGGGTTGCCGGCAGTTTGCGGCGCAAGCCGCGTTTCGCGGACCGCCGCCGGCGCCACGCCGTGCCCATTGAACACGCCCGCCCGCGGCGTAGCCGCGATCGGCGGCTGGCCGTGGTTCTGCGAGGCGCGCAGCGACGGCATGCGGCTGGCCATGGCGCGCTGCTGCAGCTGTGCCGCCACCGGTGCGGTGTGCGGCTCGCGGCTCCAGGCCAGCTGCTCCGGGGTGGCGCGTGCCGCGATGCCGCGCGGGCCGCCGTTGTAGCTGGTGCGGTTGACGATCGTGGTGTTGTTGATCACCGTCCTGTTGTAGACGTTGGTGATGTTGTTGGTGACGTGGTTCACCGTGCGGTTGTAGTAGAAGCCGTTGCCGCGCCAGTAGCCGCCGTCATAGCCGCGGCCGCCATAGCCGTAGCCGTAGTCGATGCCGCCGTAGAAGCCCACGTGGCGACCCCAGTAGCCGGCATGGAAGAGGTAGACGCCGCCGCTCCAGCCCCAGTAGCCCGGCGTCCACAGCGCGCCGACAAACGGCGCCAGCACCCAGGTGCCCGGCACCCAGTAGTACTCGTAGCCGTCCCAGGCCCAGTAACCCGGTGTCCAGATGTAGCCCGGGCCGGGGATCGCCGGCTGCACGTAGACCGGCAGCGCGGGCGGTGCGATGTTCACCGAGACGAACACGCCGGCATGCGCGCGGCCCGGTACGGCGGCAAGCGCGGCCGCAGCGAGCAGGGCTGCCGCGCCGCGCACCAGCCATTGCTGGCGCAGTGAAAAGCCGTTCGTGGTGATGCGGTTGTGCATGGCGACCTCCCGGTGGCTGTGTGTGCATCAATAACGCAGGAGCGGTCGTGCTGGCGACGGACCTTCCGTGGCGGGTTGCGCATCGGTTCAGCGCCGCGTACCTGCCGGGGATCGGCTGTTTCCATGGCAGGCCTTGTGCGCCAAGGGCTGGCGGCTTTCCGTACCGCAGCTTAATCGGCGCAGGCTCGCGGCCGGTCCGGGGGCCGTCGCCCGGCACATGCAGCATCCGCGGCATGAGGGCGGCAGCATCCGCCGGGCCGCGTGACAATCGGGCTTCAGCACACGAGGACATCCGTCGCCGGCATGGCGACGGGGCACGGCCGGTTTGCGGGCGCCCGGCCCCCGAGTCGGCCGTCGGACGGCAGTACCCCGCCGGGCATCACAACCGACAGTGGAGAATCACATGCATACCCGTTTTGAACGTACCGGTCCGCTCACCGAACTGGGCAGCTACCCGCAGTGGGCGCAGGACATGGTGGCCGATTGCGAGCAGGCGAAGCAGGGCATCCTCGGCCATGAAGTGTGGGCGCGGATGAGCGAGGCCCGCCTCGACCCGGCGTCCACGCGCAACTTCATGGTGGGCGTGTGGCCGGTGATCGAACGCTTCCCGGCCTACATGGCCCACAACCTGTTGAAGACCCGCTACGGCCGCAGCCCGGGCGACAACCTCGCCCGGCGCTGGCTGGTGCGCAACATCCGCGTCGAGCAGAACCACGCCGAGTACTGGCTGAACTGGGCCGAGGGGGCCGGAGTGCCGGAGGAGGAGGTGACGACGGGGCGGCCGCCGGTGGGCAGTCAGGCGCTGGCCGCGTGGTGCGAGGAGGCGAGCCGCAGCGGCGACCTGGCGGCAGGCATCGTGGCCACCAATTACGCCGTGGAGGGAGCCACCGGCGAATGGTCGCAGCGGATCTTTGAAAGCACCGCCTACGCGGAAAGCCTGCCGAAGGAGGGGCGCGCCAGGAGCTTGCGTTGGCTTCAACTTCACGCGGCCTATGACGATACTCATCCTTGGGAGGCGCTGGAGATCGTCTGCGCCCTGGTCGGCACGACGCCGGGGGCAGACCAGGTCCGTCATCTGGGCGAATGCGTGCGCCGCAGTTACACGAGCATGTGCATCACCTTGGATCATTGCATCGAGAGGCAGGGCAGGCTGGATGTGCGGGCAGGGGCCGCAGCCTGATTCCACGGGCCTTTGACAGGGGGCGCGCCGGCAACATGGCGCGCTTGTTGCTTTAGAATCGGCACGATGCAGAGCATGACTTCCAACCAGCGAAGATCATTGTCGCAGCACCTGCTACCGCTGGCGGTGGCGCTGTCGTTGGTGGTCGGCCTGGTCCTCGCCCTGACTTGGGGAGCCCTGCAGATCCAGGTCACTCTCGCCGGTTTCCTCAACGGCGAGAGTGTCTGGTCCAAGGCGCAGAAGCAGGCGGTGATCGACCTCGAGAGCTACGCCCAGAGCGGTCGCACCGACCTGCTGGCCGACTACCGGAAGAACATGGCGGTGCTCGCCGCGGACCGCTGGGCCCGCGACGCGATCGCCAGCGGCCATTTCGACCATGCGAGGGTTCGGCAGTCGTTCCGCGATGCGCACGTGATACCGGAAGCGATCGACGGCATGATTTTCATGCTGCATTACTTCTCCTCGGCGCCTTACATGAACCAGGCCATCGCGGCGTGGTATTCCACCGATGCCACCATCGACGGGCTGGACCGCATCGCCGACGAATTGCAGCGGGCCCACGCCGACGGCAGCATCACGCCCGCCATGGCGGCGGCCGCACGCGAACGCATCGCGGAGTCCAATCGGTTCATCGAACCGCGCAGCAACCTGTTCTCGTCGCAGATCGCCGACGGCGCGGCCTGGATCGGCACCGTGCTGTTCCTGACCGTGCTCGCGGCGGCCGTGCTCGCCTCGCTGCTGTGGTTGCGCATGGCGCGCCGCATCCTGCAAGGCATACGCAGCAGCGAGGAGCGCTATCGCCTGCTGTTCGACAGCGCGAACGACGCGATCCTGATGATCGACGAAAGCCGCGGCCGAATCCTCGAGGCGAACCACACGGCCAAGGCCTGGATCGGTTGCACCAGGGGCCTGCTGGAAGGGCGCCCGTTCGACACGATCTTCGCCGGCGGGCTGCAGCCGCAGGCCAAGCGGGGCACGATCGGCATGCTGCTGACCGACGACGGCAAGCAGCGCCCGGTGGAGATCGAGAGCAGCCTGGTCACCTGGAGCGGCCGTCAGGTGCGGCAGGCGATCATCCGCGACATTTCCGAGCGCGTGACGATGGAGCGCGAGCGCCGGGTGGCCGCCGAGGCGCTGGCCGGCATCGCCGAGGGCGTGATCATCGCCGATGCCGAACGCCGGGTGGTCTCGGTCAATGCCGCCCATGCCGAAATCACCGGCTTCGACGCGCAGGCCTTGCTGGGGCGGCGCTTCGACGAGACCCGTCGCATGCCCGATGGCGAACCCCTGCCGGAGTCCGTCTGGAGCGGGCTGGCGGGCGGCCGCCACTGGAATGGCGAGGTGCAGAGCCGGCGCCAGGACGGCAGCAGCTACCCCGAGCAGTTGAGCATCAGCGCGATCCGCGACGTGCAGCACCACGTGCTGCATTACGTGGCCGTATTCAGCAACATCCATGTGGCCAAGGCGCAGCGGCAGCGGCTGGAGTACATGGCCACGCACGATCCGCTGACCGGGCTGGCCAACCGCGTTGCGTTCGAGCGGCAGGCCAGCGCCGCGATCGCCGCCGCGTCGCGCACGCGCACCGCGATCGCGGTGCTGTTCATCGACCTGGACGCGTTCAAGATCGTCAACGACAGCTACAGCCATGCGTTGGGCGACCGCGTGTTGCAGAAGGTCGCCGAGCGGATCGGGCGGCAGCTTTCCGAACGGGATGTGGCCGGTCGCATCGGCGGTGACGAGTTCACCGTGCTGCTGGACCGGCTCGAATTGCGCGAGGACGCCGGCGTGGTGGCCGAGCGCCTGCTCGCCTGCCTGGCCGAGCCGATGGTGGTGGACGACTGCGAGATCGTGCTGAGCGCCAGCATCGGCATCGCCGGCTACCCGCTGGACGGCGGCGACGCGACCACGCTGATCGCCAATGCCGATGCCGCGATGTACGTGGCCAAGAGCACCGAGCGCAACACGCTGCGGTTCTACACGCCGATCATGCAGGCCGATGCGCGCCAGCGCCTGCAGCTGGTGTCCGAGTTGCGGCGGGCGCTGGCGAACGAGGAATTCAGCCTGCGCTACCAGCCCAGCATGGACCTGCGCAGCGGCCGCATCGTGGGAGTGGAGGCGCTGCTGCGCTGGGAACACCCGGAGCGTGGCGAATTGCCGCCGGGCGAATTCGTCGCGGTGGCCGAGAGCCTCGGCCTGATCCGCCGTATCGACGAATGGGTGATGCGCACCGCCTGCCGGCAGATTCGCGACTGGGACCGCGCCGGCATGCCGCAGATCCGGGTGGCGGTGAACGTGTCCGCGCGCTGGCTGGCCCATCCCGCCTTCGTCGACGGACTGGGCCGGTCGCTGCGCGAACACCAGGTCGCCCCGCAGCGGCTGGTGCTGGAGATCACCGAGGGCGCCATGCTGGGGCTGGGCGACGACACCGAGCGCACCATGCGCGCGCTGCACGACCTGGGCATCGAGGTGGCGATCGACGACTTCGGCACCGGCTATTCCTCGATGGCCTATCTCAAGCTGCCTGCCGTGACCTGGTTGAAGATCGACCGTTCGTTCATCACCGGGTTGCCGAAGGGCGTCAACGACGTGGCGATCGTCGAGGCGATGCTGGCGATGGCGCGCAGCCTGGGCCTGGGCACCATCGCCGAGGGCATCGAGCAAGAGGCCCAGCACCAGTTCCTGCTGAAGGCCGGCTGCGACGAGGGGCAGGGTTACCTGTATTCGTACCCGCTGCCGGCCGCCGCGCTCGAGCGCCTGATGAACCCGCGTCCGACGCCGGCGCGCCTGAGTCTGGTGCCGCCCAAGCCGTAGGCCTACCTCATGTACAGCGCCGGGAACCACTGCCGCAGGTTGGCGACCTTGGGCGTGTCGTTGATCGCGATGTAGAGGTCGTCGGGGTGGTGGCTGGCGTAGTCCTGGTGCCAGCTTTCCGCCGGATAGAAGGCCTTCAGCGGCACCAGCTGGGTGACGATGGGCGCGGCGTAGATCCCGGCCTTGCCGAGCTGGGCAAGGTAGCCAGCGGCGATGCGCTGCTGCTCGGGGCTGGCGTAGAAGATCATCGAGCGGTATTGCGTGCCGCTGTCCGGCCCCTGCCGATTGAGTTCGGTGGGGTTGGTGGCGACCGAGAAGAACACCTGCAGCAGCTGGCCGTAGCTGACCTGGCTCGGATCGAACACCACCTTCACCGATTCGGCATGCCCGGTGTCGCCTTCGCTGACCAAGTCGTAATGCGCGGTGACGGCGCTGCCGCCGCTGTAGCCGGCCCAGGTCTTGCGCACGCCCTTGACGTGTTCGAACACCTCCTGCACGCCCCAGAAGCAGCCGCCGGCGAACACCGCGACCTGCTCGCCGTGGGCGGCGGCGCGTGGTGCGTCCACGGCCGGTGGCGGCAGCTTCGCGGCGGCCGCGGGCGGCAGCGTGCAGGCGCCGAGCAGGCCCAGGGCGAGCGTGGCGCCCAGGGTACGGAGGGGATGGCGGCAAGTGGACATGGCGGACCTCGCGAGGATGCTTCGATACGCTATTCGCCGGCAGGGGCGGGCCGGTTACCTGCGCGCCGCGCCCGATGCTACCGTGCCGCCTTCACTGGAGTCCCCGCATGTCCGACGCGATCGACCTGGCTGCCTACTTGCAACGCATCGATTACCGCGACGCGCCGGCGCCCGACCTGCCCACGCTGCGCGCGCTGGCGGTGGCGCATGCGGCGGCGATCCCGTTCGAGAACCTCGATCCGCTGTGTGGCATGCCGGTGCGGCTGGAGCTCGATGCGCTGGAACGCAAGCTGCTGCACGAAGGCCGCGGCGGCTACTGCTTCGAACAGAACCTGCTGTTCGCCGCCGCGCTGCGCGCGATCGGATACACGGTGCACGGCCTGATCGCGCGCGTGTTGTGGAACCAGCCCGAGGACGCGGTCACCGCGCAGACCCACATGCTGCTCCAGGTGGAAGTGGACGGCGACAGCTGGCTGACCGACGTGGGCTTCGGCAGCATGAACCTGGCTGGGGCGCTGCGGCTGGAACCCGGCGTGGCGCAGGCCACGGAACTGGAGCCGTTCCGGCTGCTGGAACGGGGTGGCGAATGGCGCATGCAGGCCTGCGTGCGCGGCGACTGGCTGACGCTGTACCGCTTCGACCTGCAGCCGCGCGCCTTCATCGACTACGTGGTGGCGAACCACTACGTGTCCACGTACCCGGAGTCGAATTTCGTGCAGCACCTGATCGCGGCGCGCACCCTGCGCGACCGCCGGCTGACCCTGCGCGACCGCGAGTTCACCGTGCGCCGGCCCGGCGCGGAGCCGGAGCGGCGCACGCTGGGCGACAGCGCGGAGGTGTGCCGGGTGCTGGAGCAGGAGTTCGGACTGCGGCTGCCCGACCGCGCCGCGTTGCAGCGGCGGCTGGACGTTCTGCCCGGGTAGCCCGGCAAACCAGTCAGTTCGGGTCGGCCAGCACGTGGATCTCCTCGTCGCCCATGCTCACCACCTGGCCTGCGTGGATCTTGCAGGTCTTGCGCAGTTCGACGGCGCCATCCACACGTACCACGCCGCTGGCCACCAGGTGCTTGCCGGCGCCGCCGCTGTCGCACAGGCCGACCAGTTTCAGCAGCAGGTTCAGCTCGACGTGGTCGCCGTACAGTTCGAATTCGTGATGGGCCATGGCGTTCCGGTTTGCATTAGTGCGTGGCAGGGATGGCGGCGGGCATGTCCGCCGGCAGCGCAAGGAAGGCGAAGAACGGGCGGTCCGTTTCCTGCGCGAAGGTGGCGGCATCGTCGAGGATGCCGAGCAGCACGTCGTAGTCGCGATCGGCGTCGTGCTGCAGTTCCCCGATGTGCTCGAACAGCAGCACGTGGCCCCAGGCCGGCAACCAGCCGAGGTCGCGCAGGCAGTCGGCCAGCGCGTCCCAGTTGTGGCCGAAATCGGCGGGCAGTGCCAGCGACGCGGCGAGGCGCTGCAGCAGTGCGGCCTTGTCGCGGCAGCCGGCGAGGTCGGTGCGGCACACGGCCAGCTCATCGCGCGTGGCGTTCGCGGCCAGCCGCGCGAGATCGGCATCGCCCACGAAGTACACGCCGTTCTGGCTGGGGCGGGTGAGGTCGGGATCGAGCGGCAGCGCGTTCATCGAGGCACCGCGAACTGGCGGAAGCTGCGGTAGTGGTCGTCGGTGTAGTAGTACACCTCGGGCGGTATCCCGCCGGTGATGATGCGCCGCGTGCCGCGGTTGTGCGCACCGGGCGTGTCCACCGTGTACTCGTGGTAGTAGCCGCGCGGCTGCTTCGGCAGCAGGCCTTCGTAATTGCCGAACACCACGCCGTCCTGACGGTGCGGGAACGGGCCGCCCCGGGCGATCAGCGCCAGCGTGTCGTGCGCCTCGGGCGGCAGAAAGGCCGGCAGCGTGGCGCCGTTGCCGTCGTTCGCCGTGGCAGCGGGCGCGCTTGCCGGGGGGACCGGGGCCGGTGTATGCGCCTGCCGGCTCCACCACAGTGCGACCACGACGATCGCGAGCACGAGCAGCGGTTTCCAGGAACGCATGCGATGACCGGTGGCGGGCGGGAGGCGAGTCTAGCATCGGCTTTTCGCGGCCCGGCTTCCCTGTGCGCAAGAAATTGCGCACACTCGGTGGTCCGGTCGCGGCGAGAGGTGCCGTCGATCCGCCAGGAGCCGAAGCTTGAACATCGCCAGCGACCGCGCGCGCTTGCCGCGACAGATCCCGTACATCATCGGCAACGAGGGCTGCGAGCGTTTCTCGTTCTACGGGATGCGCAACATCCTCACGCCGTTCCTGATCACCAGCCTGCTGCTGTACCTGCCCGAGTCGGAACGGCCCGGCGCGGCGAAGGACGTGTTCCACAGCTTCGTGATCGGCGTGTACTTCTTCCCGCTGCTGGGCGGCTGGCTGGCCGACCGTTTCTTCGGCAAGTACTCGACCGTGCTGTGGATGAGCCTGGTGTATTGCCTGGGCCATGCCTGCCTCGCGATCTTCGAGCACCACCGCACCGGCTTCTTCATCGGCCTGGGATTGATCGCGCTGGGCGCGGGCGGCATCAAGCCGCTGGTGGCTTCGTTCGTGGGCGACCAGTTCGACCAGTCGAACAAACACCTCGCGAAAGTGGTGTTTGACGCGTTCTACTGGATCATCAACTTCGGCTCGTTCTTCGCCTCGCTGCTGATGCCCATCTTCCTGCGCCAGTTCGGCGCCGCGGTGGCGTTCGGCATCCCCGGCGCGCTGATGTTCGTGGCCACCGTGGTGTTCTGGTCCGGGCGCAAGCAGTACGTGATGCTGCCGCCGGCGCCGCCCGACCCGCACGCGTTCTCGCGGGTGATCCGCACCGCCCTGCTGGCGCAGGCGCCGGGGCAGGCGCGGCCGGGTTTGTGGGTGGCGGTGGCCGGCGTGGCGGCGGCCGGTGCCGCGTTCGCGCTGCTGCCCCAGCTCGGCTTCGTGGTCGTCGCCTGCCTCGCCCTGGTGGCGCTGATCGGCGGCGTGGGCGGCGGCGCCTGGCTGCAGATGGAGCGTGCCCGCGGCACGCATCCGGATGCCGCGGTGGACGGCGCGCGCAACGTGCTGCGCGTGCTGGTGATCTTCGCGCTCACCACACCGTTCTTCTCGCTGTTCGACCAGAAGGCTTCGACCTGGGTGCTGCAGGGCAACGAGATGACGATGCCGGCGTGGTTCCAGTCGGCGCAGATGCAGGCGCTGAATCCGCTGCTGGTGATGCTGCTGATCCCGTTCAACAACCTGGTGCTGTACCCGCTGCTGCGTCGCCGCGGCTGGGAACCCACCGCGCTGCGCCGGATGACCGCGGGCATCGCGTTCAGCGGCCTGGCCTGGATCGTGGTGGGCGGCTTGCAACTGCTGCTCGACGGCGGCACGCCGCTGTCGATCTTCTGGCAGGTGCTGCCGTATGCGCTGCTCACCCTGGGCGAGGTGCTGGTCTCGGCGACCGGGCTGGAGTTCGCTTACAGCCAGGCGCCGGCCTCGATGAAGGGCGTGGTGATGAGCTTCTGGAACCTCACCACGACAGTAGGCAATCTCTGGGTGCTCTTGGCCAACGCGGCGGTGCGCAACGAGGCGGTGACCGGCGCGATCGCCGGCACCGGCCTGGGCCTGGTGGCGTTCCAGATGTTCTTTTTCGCGGCGTTCGCGTTGCTCGCCGCGCTGGCTTTCGGCCTGTATGCGCGGCGCTATCGCGAAGTCGACAACTACCGGGCCTGATCGCCGCGCCGCAGCTGCTCGGCCAGCGCAATGCCGATCACCAGCCAGAAGGCGCCCAGCGCGTAGCCGGCCAGCACGTCGGACAGGTAATGCGCCTGCAGCAGCACCCGGCTGAAGCCGACGATGGTGACCAGCGCCACCGCGACGGCGACCGTGTCGCGGTGGCGCGGCGGCGGCCATTGGCGCAGCAGCAGGTAGGCGAGCAGGCCGAAGAACGCCATCGATCCCGCGGCGTGGCCGCTGGGGAAGCTGAAGCCGGCCTCGGCGATGAAGCCGTGGCCGCCGAACGGACGCGGCCGTTGCACGAACTGCTTGACGAGGTGACAGCTGCCCGCAGTGCCGCCCAGCGCGACGCACCAGGGCAGGAACAGCCGCCAGCGCCGGCGCAGCGCCAGCACCAGGGCGACCACGCCGGCGCCCAACGCGATCAGCACGGGATCGCCCAGCTGGGTGACGAGATCGATGGCCTGCAGCATTCCCGGCGAGAGCCTATCGTGCAGGTGCTGCGCCAGCGCCGCGTCGAAGCGCACCAGCGCGGTTTGTGCCCACACCGCCCAGGCCAGCAGGCCGAACAGTGCCGCCAGCAGCGCCAGCAGGACCGCGGCCGTGCCCGGGCGCAACGCGAGGTAACCCTCCCGGCCGGTCGCCGCCAGCCGGCGGCGGCGCGCGCGGCGCCAGCCGAAGTCGGCGACCAACAGGGCCAGGACCAGCACGACGGCCCACAGCGTCAGGGCGTGCTGGCTGATCCAGAGAGGGAGGGCGTCCATGGGGCTCCGGCAGGCTTCTGGGTGACGGCGAAGCTTGCCGGATGGCGGTCGTGACTTCCAGCGCTGGCCCTGTCGCGAAATTGCCGCGATAGTGGCGCGGTTCATGCCACCGGAGTCCGCGATGTTCCAGCGTCAGCTTTCCCTGCGCCTTGCCGTGTGCAGCGCGCTGCTCACCCTCGCCACCGCGGCGGCGGCGCAAGTCGCACCGGCGCCGGTGCCGTCGACGACCGCCGCGGCGACTGCCGTGCAGCCGGCACTGCCGGCCCAGTTGCAGGACTTCGACGCCTACATGGCCGACACCTTGAAGACCTTCAAGGTGCCTGGCATCGCGGTGGCCATCGTGAAGGACGGCAAGGTCGTGCTGGCCAAGGGCTACGGCGTCCGCGAGCTGGGCAAGCCGGACAAGGTCGATGCGGACACGCTGTTCGCGATCGCCTCCAACACCAAGGCGTTCACCGCCGCGGCGCTGCAGATGCTGGCCGACCAAGGCAAGCTGGACATGGACGGCCGGGTGATCGACTACCTGCCGGGGTTCCGCATGAGCGACCCCTACGTGACGCACGAGATGCGCATCCGCGACCTGCTGGCGCATCGCAGCGGCCTCAGCCTCGGCGCGGGTGACCTCTTGTACTGGCCGCCGACCAGCTACACCACCGCGGACGTGGTGAAGCGCCTCGCCGACGTGCCGATCAAGAACAGCTTCCGCGGCCACTACGCCTACGACAACATCCTGTTCGCGGTGGCCACGCTGGTGATCGAAAAGGTCTCCGGCCAGAGCTACGCCGACTACATCCGCCAGCACATCTTCCAGCCGGTGGGCATGGACGAATCGCTGGTCGACATGACCTACCTCAAGCCTGGCATGGACGCGGCCACCGGCCACGCGCCCTACGACTTCAAGGACGTGAAGCCGGTGCCGCCGATGGCCTGGCTCAACGACCCCGGCGCAGGCGGCATCTACGCCAGCGTCGACGACCTCGCCAAATGGATGAACGTGCAACTGGCCGGCGGCGAACTGCCGGACGGCAAGCGGCTGTTCTCCGAGAAGGCGCATCGCGAGATGTGGTCGATGCTGACGCCGATCCCGATCGGCAAGCCCTCGATCCCCGAGCTGACGCCACTGGTGCCGCAGTTCTCCGGCTACGGCGAGGGCTGGTTCCTCAGCGACTACATGGGCAAGAAACTGGTGTGGCACACCGGCGGCTGGCCGGGCTTCGTCTCGCGCCTCACCCTGGTGCCGGGCCAGCATCTGGGCGTGGTGGTGCTGACCAACCAGGAGTCCGGCGCCGCGTTCAACGCGATCACCTACCGCGTGCTCGACGCGTATTTGAACCCCGAGCACAAGACCGACTGGGTGGCGGCCTACGACAAGTCGGTGAAGAAGAGCGAGGCGCGCGCCGACGACAGCTGGGCCAAGCACGAGGCCGCGCGCGACAAGAACGCCAAGCCTTCGCTGCCGCTCGCCGGCTACGTCGGCACCTACCGCGACCCGTGGTACGGCGACATCCTGGTCAGCAGCGAAGGCAGCAAGCTGCGCCTGCGCTTCAGCAAGACGAAGCAACTGGTCGGCACGATGACGCCGTGGCAGCACGACACTTTCATCGTGCGCTGGGACGACCGCTCGCTGAACGCCGATGCTTTCGTCAACTTCGCGCTGGACGACGACGGCCACGTGCGCGAAATGCGCATTCGGCCCATCTCGCCGATGACCGACTTCAGCTTCGATTTCCAGGATCTGCGGCCGGTGCCGGTGCAGGTCACCGACAAGCAGGATTGAGTTTTGAGCCCCTCTCCCGCCGGGAGAGGGGTTGGGGAGAGGGTCCGGTCGAAGCTGGGCGTTGATGCTCGCCGAACCCTCATCCGCCCTTCGGGCACCTTCATTCGGCACATCCATGTACCTCACCTGCGGCGGCTTCGCCGTGCAAATCGGCAATCCTGCCGATTTGTCTCCCGGAGGGAGAAGGGAGATTGTTTCAGCCACGTTGTTTGCCAAAGGGGATCACCATGCGTAGTCGTCCCGTCGTCGCCGCGCTGCTCAGTTGCGGCCTGCTGTTCTCCGCCACCGCGTTCGCGCGCGACACCGCGCCAGCCGTACCCGCGCACCGTTTCTTCCATGTCCAACTCGGCAGTGCCGGGACGCAGCCGGTGTCCGGCCGGCTGCTGCTGTTCGCAATCGACGCGAAGGATGCCGAGGCCGCGGCGAAGGAGCACGGCGGCGACGGCAAGGTGGAGGAGGTGGACACCAGCCCGTTCTTTCCCACCCAGACCGCGGTGGCCGCGCGCGAGGTGAGCCGGCTCGTGCCGGGAGAGGCGGTCGACATCGACGCCGACCACACTGCGTTTCCCACCGGCTGGTCGCAGCTGGCGCCGGGCGACTACTACGTGCAGGCCGTGCTCGACGTGCACCACGACTACAACTACCACGGCCGCGACGGCGGCGACCTGGTGAGCAAGGTGGTGAAGCTGCATCTGCCGACTGCGGCCATACCCGACCTGACGCTCACGGATACATTGCCGGAGCGCAAGGCGTGGGACATCCCGAAGCGCTACATGAGCGAGACCTCGCTCAAGCATTTCGACGAGGCGCGCCAGCACACGCAGGCCATCGACTTCGTCAGCCCCGCGTTGAGCGCGTTCTGGGGCCGGCCGATCCACATGCATGGCTGGGTGATGCTGCCGCCAGGCTACGACGCCAAGGCCGCGACGACCTATCCCACGGTGTACTACACGCACGGCTACGGCGGCGACGCGAACACGCTGGCGGGCAGTGCCGCGATGGTCTACGGCGCCACGGCGGAAAAGCAGATGCCGCCGATGATCTGGGTGTTCCTCGACCAATCCAGCCCCACCGGCACCACGGAGTTCGCCGATTCGGTAAACAACGGTCCGTGGGGCGTCGCGCTCACCACCGAGCTGATCCCGCAGCTGGAAAAGACCTATCGCATGGATGCGAAGTCGAGCGGCCGCTTCCTGCAAGGCCATTCGTCGGGCGGCTGGGCCACGCTGTGGCTGCAGACGCGCTATCCGAAGATCTTCGGCGGCACCTGGTCCACCTCGCCCGACCCCAGCGACTTCCACGACTTCACCGGCGTGGACCTGTATGCGCCGCACGCCAACGTCTACCGCAAGCCCGACGGCACGGCCTATCCGCTGGTGCGCGACAAGGGCAAGGTGCTGGCCACCTTCCAGCAGTTCGCCCAGCTGGAACGCGTGCTCGGCCCCTACGGCGGCCAGATGGCCTCGTTCGACTGGGTGTTCTCGCCCAAGGGCAAGGATGGTCGGCCCGAGCCGATGTTCGACCGCGACACCGGCGACGTCGATCCTGCCGTGGTGGCCTACTGGCGCGAGCACTACGACATCGCGCACCGCCTGCAGCAGCACTGGCCCGAACTGAAGCCCGAGCTTGACGGCAAGATCCATCTCTACGTGGGCACCGCCGACACGTTCTACCTCGACGGCGCCGCGCACAAGCTCAAGGCGGTGCTGGACGGCCTGCACGCGAAGTCCGACATCCGCTTCATCCCGGATCGCACGCATTTCGACCTGTACGCCGTCGGCAAGGATCGCCAGGGCCTGTTGAAGGAGATCAGCTGGCAGATGTACGCGGTGGCGCGGCCGCATTCGGCGCTGAAGCCGCCGGCGCAGCCCTGAGCACGATGGAAGCCTGCCGTTGCGGCAGGCTTCGCATCGCATCGACATGGTTTTGCGGCATAGTCGCGCGGCCGGTGCGGACTTCTCCGCGCCCGGACGCCAGGTGCTGGCAGTCGCTTCCCACGTGAAGCGTTGCCGGCGCGTGACGAACGACACGGCATACTGAGGCGAGGGCAGGGCCGGTCGCACCAAGATCACCATCGCGCAGGAGGGAGTCTGAAGATGAAAGCGTCCATCGTGTTTTCCCTGGCCTTTGGCTGCCTGCTGGCCATGCCGGCCGTTCAGGCGCAGCAGTCCGCTGCGCCCGCTGGTTCCACCGGCCAGTGCAAGGACGGCAGCTACACCAGCAACGCCACCAAGCGCGGCTCCTGCAAGGGCCACAAGGGCGTGAAGGAGTGGTACGCCGCCGACGCCGCCCCGGCCAAGGCGTCGAAGCATGAGTCGAAGAAGGAGGCCGCCGCGGAAGCGGCTGCACCTGCAGCTGCCGCCGCACCGGCTGCCGCCGCGGCTCCTGCGGCTGCGTCGAAGAAATCCACGGCCTGGACCAAGCCGGCCGCCACCGCGGCGCCGGGCGGCGGTCCGGGCATGGTCTGGGTCAACGACAGCAGCAAGGTCTACCACTGCTCCGGCGACAAGTGGTACGGCAAGACCAAGCACGGCGAGTACATGAGCGAGGCCGACGCCAAGGCCAAGGGCAACCACGCCGAACATGGCAAGGCCTGCACGCCATAAACCCCGGCACGGCAGCCGCTGCAGAAACGCGAAGGCCGGCGCAAGCCGGCCTTCGTTTTCGTGATGCCTCGAACGGCTGTCCCGAAACCCGATCGTGTTGAGCGTAGCGGAACGAAGTTCCGCGCAGTCGAAACAACCCCCTCACGCAAACACGAGTCCCTTCGACTTCCTCGCTCTCGAAGTGCGGACGTCCATGTGCACTCTCCGCGTCGCGCCTTCGGCGCCAGGTTCCGGGCGAACGGATTCCGTTTTACTCACGGATACCGCTTTCACTCAGTCCGCCACGGATCGTAGCTGCCGAACGACCACAGGTGGCCTTCCGGGTCGCGGCAGCTGTAGCCGGTGCCGCCGTAGTCCTTCTCCTCGCAGTCGTCCACGATCACCGCGCCGGCGGCTTTGGCGTGTTCGTAGTGGGCCCGGCAGTCGGCGACGATCACATAGGTGCACTGGGTTTCGCGGCCGCCGACCTCGTCGGGCTGGGCGATGTGCCGGCCGAACGCGTCGTCGCGCACGCTGCCCAGCATCAGCATGCCGTGGCCGTGCACGAGCTGGGCGTGCGCCACGCCGCCGGCATCGTCGTCGTAAACCGCATGTTTCTCGAAGCCGAAGGCGCGGCACAGCCAGGCGATCATGGCGTGGGTGTCGCGGTAGCGCAGGCAGGGGATCAGGGTGCTGCCGTGGATGGCGTCCGACATGGCGTGCTCCGTGGTGGTTGGCGGATGCAGCCTACGCTTGCCGCGGAGGGCGGTCTTGTAGATTTTTCCGCTCGTGTCAGTCCAGCCGCAGATGGTTCGGGCCGGAGCCGCGGCAGGCCATGAACTCGCCCGGCGTGATACCGGCGAAGGCGCGGAATTCGTGGTTGAGGTGAGCCTGGTCGCTGTAACCACTGTCGGCGGCAAGCTCGCTCCAGCGCACTTCCGTATGTGGGTGCGCCTGCGCCACCACGGCACGGAAGCGCAGCAGCCGGGCGAACTGCTTGGGCGTCATGCCCACTTGCTCGCGGAAGCGCGTGCCAAAGCGGTGCGCCGACCACCCGCTGTCGCGTTGCAGCGCACCGATGCGCACCAGTTGCGGCACGCGGCCAAGCACGGCGACGGCATGGGCGATCACCGGATCGAGTGCCGGTTCGGCGCGCAGGCCACATAGCCAGCCTTCCAGCAGCGCCAGCCGGCGCAGCGGTTCGGGCGTCTCCAGCAGGCGTTGGCGCAGCCGGCGCGCGGAAGCGCCGAACAGCGCGTCGAGATCCACGTCGCGCCGGCCCAGCTCACCGACGTCTATGCCGATCAGCGCGTGTGCACCGCCGGGACGGAACGTCAGCCCCATCACGCGGATCTGCTCGGCAGTGTCGATGATCCAGCTGCGCTGGTACGGGCCGCCGATCACGCTGCCGGAGGCGCGCTCGCAGCGGCCGTCGTCGTGCCAGACGCGGGTCTCGTCTTCGTGCAGGTTGACGATCAGCGAGGTGCCGGGCACCGGCAGGATGCGTTCGCGGGCGGAGGCGGCCGGCGGCATGTCCCAGTCCCAGATCGTCTCGATCAGGGCATCCAGCGGCGGCGCGGGGACGATGCTGTGCCAGGCCATCGGCTTGCCCCGCGCGCCGTGCTCAACCGGCCTGCGATGGCGCGGCGGGGCTGTCCTCGCCCAGCGGCCCCAGCGTGCGCACCACCATGCTCTGCGGCGTGGACAGCGGCAGGTTCGCCGTGCGCAGGCGGGCCAGGATGTCGAACAGGATGTCGCTCTTCACCGCCGTCACGTCGCGCGGGCTGCGCACGTAGGAGGTGATGCTGAAGGTCATCGAGCTGGCGTTGATGTTGTCCAGCCGCACCACGGGCGGCGGCGTGCTCAGCGTGGCGGGGTGTGCCTTCAACGCGTCCTGCATCAGCTGGCGCGCGCGCGCCGCATCGGTGTCCAGCGGCATCGGCAGCAGGATGCGCACGCGGCCCTGCGCGCTGGCGTGGGTCACGTTGCGCACGTTCTGGGTGATCAGCTGCGAGTTCGGCACGATCACGGTGGAGCGGTCCCACAGCTGGATCTCGGTGGCGCGCACGTTGATGCGGCGGATGTCGCCCTCGACCTCGCTGCTCAGGCTCACCCAGTCGCCCACCTTCACCGGCCGCTCCACCAGCAGGATCAGGCCGGAGATGAAGTTCTGCACCACCGCCTGCAGGCCGAAGCCGATGCCCACCGACAGTGCGCTGGCGATCCACGCGATGCTCTGCAGGCTCACGTTGAGCGCAGCCAGCGCCAGCGCGAACACCAGCACGCCGCCCAGATAGCCGAGCAGGGTGACGATGGAGTCGCGCATGCCCGGGTCCATCGCGGTGGCGGGCAGCAACTGGTCCCGCAGCCAGCGCTTGAGCATGCGCAGCGCCACCAGCCCCAGGACGAACACCGCGACCGCGCCCAGCACGGTGCCGGGCTCGATGTTGAGCTGGCCTAGCTTGAGCCCGCTGAACAGCTGCAGCGTGCGCTGCGCCAGTTCCGTCGGACCGGCGTCGAACGGCGCCAGCACCAGCGCCAGCGCGGCCAGCGCCAGCAGCACGCGGGTGACGCCGGTGAGCACGGTGGCAGCTTGCTCCAGCGTGCCGGGAGCGAGGTCGAAGCCGGCTTGCAGATGCTTGCCGCTGCGGCCGTGCGGCGACAGCAGCACCTCGAACAGGTCGCGCACCAGCTGCATCAGCAGGTACAGGCAGGCGGCCACCAAGCCGGTCCACAACATCTGCACCGCGACGAAGAAGGCCAGCGCGATGAAGCCGGTGCAGACTGCGAGCCAGCACAACGCCACGCCCAGCGCGGCGGCGAAGCTCAGCAGGCCCACCCACAACGGCCGGCGCGCCTGGGTGTCGCCCGTCGCATCGGCCTCGCGTCGCGCATGGCGCAGGTGCAGCAGCACCAGGCCGATCAGCGCGCTGATCAGCAGCGCCAGCAAGGCATGCAGCAGCACCGTGGCCGGCAGGCTGGAGCCGATGCTGCGGATGACCCGCTCGGTGAGGCCGGTCAGCAGCGCGACGCCGCCGAGCAGCCACGGAAAGCGCCGCAGCCGTTGCGCGGCGAAGTCCGACAGCGGCAGCAGTCGCCACGAGGTGCGTCGCGCCGACAGCAGCGCACTGCCCAGCCCGGCCATCAGCGCGGCGAAGCTGACGGTGTGCACCGCCGAGGCGGCCATCGCGTCGAGGTCGGCGTCCAGCGTGTCGTTCCAGGCCAGGCCCAGATGCACCAGCCTTGCGGCCAGCCCGATCACCAGGGTGGTGGACAGCGCCATCACCGCCGCCATCGCGCTGCGGCGCAGGTGGCCGTCCGGCAGCCAGCGCGCGGCGACGAACTGCCACAGCCGCTGCAGCGTCCAGCGGCCGCCGGCGAGCAGCAGCACGGCGGCGGCCAGGCACAGCAGCAGCGGCTGTCGGTTCGGTGGCTGCCAGGCGTCACCCCAGGCTTCGGACCAGCGCGCGGCAAGGCGCTGGAAGCGGGTCAGGTCGTTCGGCAGCGAGCGCGCCTGATCGGACCAGAACGCATGGCCGAGCGGCGTGTCCGTGCGCGCGGCGAGGCGCGCCTGGAACTGGTCGTTGCGCAGGCCGGTGATCTGCGCCACCAGTTGCAAGGCATCCAGGCCCAGCGATTTCGCCTGCACGATCTGCGCGTTGAGGCTGGCTTGCGCCTTGTCCAGCTGGCGGCGCTGCGCGGCCACTTCCGGTGCCTCCGGCGGTGCGCCCTTGGCCGGCGGTGGTCCCAGCACGGTGAGCTGCGCCTGCAGCGCCGTCATCTGCGGCGCGAGGCTGTCGGCCAGCTGACGCGCCTGGTCCTGCACCTGCATCGCGCTGGTGCGCAGGTCGGCCAGCGGCGTGCTGCCGGCCTTGCCGTTCTGCGCATCCTTCAGCGCCGCCTTCGCCGTGTCGAGCTGATCGCTCAGCTGCTGCAGGGTTTGCGCCGGCGTGGCGGCGGAGGCCGTGGTGTCCGCGTCGGCATGCGCCCAGGCGGGGGCGGCGCCGAAGGCCAGCGCCAAGGCCAGCAGGAAGGCCGGGAACGCCGGCAGGCGACGAAGCAGGGTAGGCATGCCCGGCATGATCCGGGTGACGTCGCGGGTGGTCAATCGGCGGGGTCGTGCAAGCGGGGCTGGCGTTCAGCCGGGGCGCACGTGCGGTTGGGTGGCTTTTGGGACAGGTGTGCTGCGCGTTTGGAGGGCGGCTGCATGCAGGGGTGCGGACGAGGAAGGACTCACCCTCTCTTGCGAACCGGCGGGCGTGCACCCACGCTAGGCATCTCCCCGCATGATGTGCGCTCCCCATGATCTTCCGCTGGTTCGAATCCCTGATCGATCCGTTCAAGGAACCGGTCGACGGCATGCCGCCGGCCTCGGTGGGGCGCTTCTACGCCTTCTACCTGCGCCAGGTGTGGCCGGTGTTCCTCGCCGTCGTCGTGGTGGGTTTCATGGTGGCGGGCATCGAGGTGTCGCTGTTCGGCTTCATCGGCCGCGTGGTGGACCTGGCGAAGGAAGTGCCGTCGGCGGACTTCTTCCAGCGCCACGGGCGCGAGCTGCTGTGGATGGCGCTGGTGATCGTGGTGGCGCGACCGATCTTCAACGCGCTGCACGACCTGCTGGTGAACCAGGCCATCGTGCCCAGCCTCACCACCCGCATCCGCTGGCAGAACCATCGCTACGTGATCCGCCAGAGCCTGGGCTTCTTCCAGAACGACTACGCCGGGCGCATCGCGAACCGCATCATGCAGACCGGCAGTTCCCTGCGGCAGTCGGCGGTGCAGATCGTGGACGCGATCTGGTACGTGGTGGTCTATACCGCCAGCGCGGCGGCGCTGTTCGCGCACGCCGATGCCTGGCTGGCCGTGCCGCTGCTGGTCTGGGTGGTGCTGTACGTGGGCGCGCTGGCGTTGTTCATCCCGCGCGTCAAGCAGCGTTCGTGGCTGGCCTCGGCGGCGCGTTCCAAGCTGATGGGCCGCATTGTGGACGGCTACGGCAACGTGCTCACGCTGAAGCTGTTCGCGCACGGCCATCGCGAAGAAGCCTACGTGGCCGAGGCGATGGACGAGCAGACCGAGAAGACCCGGCGCATGACCCGCGTCACCACCGTGATGGACGCCTGCATCACCGCGTTGAACGGCCTGCTGATCGCCGGCACCTCGGCGCTGGCATTGTGGCTGTGGAGCGAGGGTCGGGTGACGGTGGGCGCGATCGCGCTGTCCACCGGGCTGGTGATCCGCATCAGCAACATGTCCGGCTGGATCATGTGGGTAGTCAACGGCATCTTCGAGGACGTGGGCACGGTGCAGGACGGCATCACCACCATCGCCCAGCCGCGCGCGGTGCAGGACCGCGAGGGCGCAATGCCGCTGGAGGTGACCCGCGGCGCGGTGCATTTCCACGACATCCATTTCCACTATGGCAAGAAAGGCGGGGTGATCGCGGGCCTGGAGTTGGCCGTGCGTGCGGGCGAGAAGATCGGCCTGGTGGGGCCGAGCGGCGCGGGCAAGTCGACGCTGGTGAACGTGCTGCTGCGCTTGTACGACCTCGAGGGCGGGCAGATCACCATCGATGGCCAGGACGTGGCGCAGGTGACCCAGGAAAGCCTGCGCTCGCAGATCGGCGTGGTGACCCAGGACACCTCGTTGCTGCACCGCTCGATCCGCGACAACATCCTCTATGGCCGGCCCGACGCCAGCGAAGCGCAGCTTGCCGACGCCGTGCGCAAGGCGCGCGCCGACGAGTTCATCCCCACGTTGCTGGATGGCGAAGGCCACACCGGGTTCGATGCATTGGTGGGCGAGCGTGGCGTGAAGCTCAGCGGCGGCCAGCGCCAGCGCATCGCCATCGCCCGCGTGCTGCTCAAGGACGCACCGATCCTGGTGCTGGACGAGGCCACCAGCGCGCTCGATTCCGAAGCCGAGGCGGCGATCCAGGACAGCCTGGACCTGTTGATGCAGGGCAAGACGGTGATCGCCATCGCGCATCGCCTCTCCACCATCGCGCGCATGGATCGCCTCGTGGTGCTGGACAAGGGCTGCATCGTCGAAACCGGCACGCATGCCGAACTGGTCACACGCAATGGGCTGTATGCGCGGCTGTGGAAACGCCAGACCGGGGGCTTCGTGGCGGCGGAAGATAGCGTGGCCTAGCGGTCGCGCATTTGCTTCGGCGGCGAGCTATCGCCGCATCGCTCCGCATCGGAGGTTCTTTGTCAGCGCCACCGGTTCAGGCGATCAGCTCGCGGTGCGGATTGCGGCCGAACGACGCCGGTCCGCTCAGGCGCAAGGCGGCCGCGACGTAGGCCCAGAGACCTTCCGGCGATGTTGCGTGTTCGGGCGGCGAGCCGCCAGGCCCCTGTCGTCCTGCGGTGCCGGTCTTGACGTACTTGCCGATGACCGTTGCGGTGCCGCCCGGCGCATGATCCGAGCCCGGCAGTGTCCGGCTGAATTCACCGGTCAGCAGCGTCACCACATTGCGCCGTGGCAAGGCCATCACGCGGTCGAGGAAGGTGATCAGCGATGGTGTGATGGGGGCCATGATGTCGCGCGCCAGCGTCCCAACGTCGTCGTGATGCGTGTCGAACTGCCGGTCGGGCCGTCCGGTGTAGGCCGGTTGCGCGAAGATCACGCCGACGCCGGCATGGATCAGCGATTCGATGCCGGCGAAGGTCGAGCACTGGCTGTCAATGAGGGTGCTCACGGCAGGTACGCCGTAGGCGCTCCGGATGGCGTTGAGCTGCACGGTGGGAAGGTGCCCACGTGCATCGTCAAGGCTGGCGATGCGTTCCAGCGTGATGTGGCCTTCCGCCGGAGGCGTCGTCGCGACCCCGACCGGCAGGCCTAGACTGTTCACCACCGCGCAGCGGATGGCCTTGCCCGGCATGGCCGCAGCCATGCGCAGCAGCTGGCTGCGCGAAGCCCGCTCCAACATCGCCGCCCGTGCATCCGCATGGGGGTAAAGGCCATGCCGGAAATCGATCGACGCCATGTGCGCCATGGCCGTTTCGGGCAGCGCACCAAACGAACCCGCATCGACGCAAAGGCCATTGTCGAGATGGCGGACGTTGTCGGCGGTTACGCCGAAAGCGCCGCTGGCAAGGAACGAGTCCGCGCTGTTGAACAAGCCGGCCGGCCCGCCGTTGAGCCAGAGTACGACGAGGGTCGGTTGTTCGGGGGCGTCGCGGGTTTCGGCGCGGAGGGGCCATTCGCCCAGCGCGAGCGTCCCCGCAATGGCTGCGCCTGCCTTGAGTATCGCGCGCCGCGAGATGGGACGGTCGTTCATCGGATTGTCTCCAGTCGTGCTTGTTTCGCGAGCGGCGCCGCGGATGTGTCGGCGAAATCCGGGCAAACGCCGCGTTGCCGTGAGGTCGCCATTCGCCCAGAATCAGCCTAGTGGTGTCCGTATATCGACAGGAGACCATACTGTGTCGCATTCCAGACAACGTGCCGGTTCGGCCACGGCATGGCCGGCGACCGCGCTGACCAAGAATTATCCGAAGGGGTGCCTCATCCCGCGGCACCGGCACAAGCGCGGACAGCTCATCTACGCTGCGTCGGGCGTGATGCAGGTGACGACCCGCGAAGGCATCTGGATAGTGCCGCCGCAGCGTTCGTTGTGGGTGCCCGCCGCGATGCCGCACGAGATCCATATGGAAGGCCATGTCGCCGTACGCACGCTGTATCTGGATCGAGCCGCGGGGTCGCTGCTGGGCGACCATTGCAGGATCCTGGCGATCACGGATTTGCTCCGCGAGCTCATCCTGGCAATGGTCGGCGCATACGGGGCCAGGGACGCGCAACGCATGCACATGATGTTGCCGCTGCTGTTGCACGAGCTGCACGGTGCCGACGAGTCGGCCATCCACATTCCCACGCCGTCGGATCCGCGGTTGAGGAAGGTGTGTGGCCGTCTGCTGGCCGACCCTTCCCGGACCGATACGCTCGACCAGCTGGCGCAGCAGGTCGGCGCGAGCAGTCGAACCCTGGCGCGGCTCTTCGAGAGCGAATTGAAGATGAGCTTCGTGCGTTGGCGGCAGCACGTGCGGCTGGCTCGTGCATTGAGCCGGCTGAATGCAGGGGCTTCGATCAAGAGCGTGGCGCGTGACGCCGGCTACGCCAGTTGCAGCGCCTTCTGCGTCATGTTCCGCCAGGTCATGGGCATCACGCCCACCGGCTACGGCAGGCGGATGATCGCCTGAGCCACCGGGCTCGGTCGTCGATCCGGATGGACTGATGCACCAAAGCCACGCACGGGTGGGTGCGACCGTTCCGCGACCATCGCGGAACGGTCGCACCGCGGGGGCTTACATCCCGATCGCGGTTTCCGCCTTCACGTACGGCAGGCCATGCGCCTCGGCCACCGGCTCGCAGGTCACCTTGCCTTCGCAGACGTTGAGGCCTTGGCGCAGGTGCACGTCCTGCGCCAGCGCTTGCTTCCAACCGAGGTTGGCCAGCGCCAGCGCGAACGGCAGGGTCACGTTGTTCAGCGCGAAGGTGGAGGTGCGCGCCACCGCGCCCGGCATGTTGGCGACGCAGTAGTGCACCACGCCGTCGACCACGTAGGTCGGGTCGGCGTGGGTGGTGGCGTGCGAGGTTTCCACGCAGCCGCCCTGGTCGATCGCGACGTCGACGATCACCGCGCCCGGTTTCATGGTCTTGAGCATCGCGCGGGTGACCAGCTTCGGCGCGGCGGCGCCCGGGATCAGCACGGTGCCGATCAGGAGGTCGGCGCGGCGCACCAGTTCCTCGATCGCGGAGCGGCTGGAGAACACGGTGGAGATCGCGGTGCCGAACTGGGCGGCGAGGCGCTTCAGCGCCTCGGCCGAGCGGTCCACCACGGTGACCTTGGCGCCCATGCCCACGGCGATCATCGCCGCGTGCGTGCCGGACACGCCGCCGCCGAGGATCACCACTTCCGCCGCCGGCACGCCCGGCACGCCGCCCAGCAGCACGCCGCGCCCGCCCTGCGCCTTCTCCAGCGAGTGCGCACCCACCTGCGGGGCGAGCCGGCCGGCGACCTCGGACATCGGCGTCAGCAGCGGCAGCGAGCCGTTCGGTGCGGTGACGGTTTCGTAGGCGATGCAGATGGCGCCGCAGGCGACCAGGTCGCGGGTCTGCCCGGCATCGGGCGCGAGATGCAGATAGGTGAACAGGATCTGGCCCTTGCGGAGCTTCTTGCGCTCCACCGCCAGCGGCTCCTTCACCTTCACGATCATGTCGGCTTCGGCAAAGATCGGATCGGGGCCGCTGGCGATGCTGGCGCCCGCCGCGACATAGTCGGCGTCGCTGATGCCCGCGCCCAGGCCCGCGCCGGCTTCCACCACCACCTGGTGGCCGTGATGCACCAGTTCCTGCACGGACGACGGGACGAGGCCCACCCGGAACTCGTTGTTCTTGATTTCCTTCGGCACACCGATGCGCATGGCTACAGGTCTCTGGCTGGGAAGCGAGGTAGCGGGCCGGCAGGAATGCACGCCGATGGAGCGGCAGTATGATCGTCGTGCCACGCAATTTCTCGCCGATTTCAATCGTGCCTTGGTCTGTTTGTAGAATGTTTGCCGGTGAAATGCCTGGTGACTGAAATTCCATGCCGCATCCCGATCCAGCCCTCGACGAGCGCGATCGCGCGATCCTCAAACTGCTGCAGCAGGACGGTCGCCTGACCAACCTGGAGCTCGCCCAGCAGATCAACCTCTCGCCCTCGGCCTGCCTGCGCCGGGTGAAGCTGCTGGAGGAGCGCGGGCTGATCGCGCGCTACGTGATGCTGCTGGACGAAAAGGCCGTGGGCCTGCCGGGCACCGCCTTCGTGCTGGTGACACTGGACCAGCAAGGTCGCAGCGCGCTGGACGCGTTCGAGGCGGCGATCCAGCGCCACCCGGAAGTCACCGAGTGCTGCCTGCTCGCCGGTGCGGCCGACTACATGGTGCGCGTGGCCTACGCCGACGCCGCCGACTTCGAGCGCATCCACACCGACATCCTCACCCAGCTGCCCGGTGTGGTGCGCGTGCAGTCCACGCTGGCGTTGCGCACGGTGAAACGGACGACGGCGTTGCCGGTGTAACCGGTTTCGCACTGCGCTTGACTCTGGACCTGAATCAAAGGTCTAGACTTGTGCCATGAACACTCCAGCGCAGTCCCTCACCATCGGTGCCGTCGCCAAGCGCGTCGGCGTGGCCATCGACACCATCCGTTATTACGAGCGCGAAGGCCTGCTGCCGGAGCCGCTGCGGCGCGCCTCGGGTTATCGCAGCTACGGCGAGGGCACCGTCGCGCAATTGCGCTTCATCCGCCGCGCGAAGGAGCTGGGCTTCACGCTGGAGGAAATCCGCGAGCTGCTGGCGTTGTCGGCGGATCGCCAGCGCGGCGTGAAGGCGGTGAAGCAGCGCGCCGAGCAGCGGCTGGCGGCGATCGAGCAGCGCATCGCCGAACTGCAGCGCGTGCGCGACGGACTGGCGCAGCTGGTGGCTTCCTGCCCCGGCCACGGCAAGCCGGAAGAGTGCCCGATCCTGCGTGCGCTGAGCGACGAGGAGGGGCAGGCATGAGCGGGCAGGGCAGTTGCTGCACCCCGGCGTCGGCGGGCATGGAAACTACGGGGCGCGATCCGGTGTGCGGCATGGCGGTCGATCCGGTCAACGCGTCGCATCGCAGCGTGCACGCGGGTGGCGAGGCGGTTTTCTGCTGCGCCGGCTGCAAGACGAAGTTTGATGCCGATCCCACGCGCTATCTGGCTTCCGCGCCGAAGCCAGCTGCCGGTTGCTGTGCATCCGGCGCAGCTCCGTTGGTGCCGCAGGGGCATCACGACCATGCGCACCACGAACACGGTCATCACGGTCACGATCACCGCGGCCACGCCCACACAGTGAAGGACCCGGTCTGCGGCATGACGGTCGATCCGCAAACCGCCATGCATCACGCCGAACACGATGGCCACGACTACCACTTCTGCTCGGCACGCTGCCGCGAGAAGTTCGTGGCCGATCCCGCGGCCTACCTGGGCGAACGCGAGCCTGCGCCGCCGGCGACGGCTGGCACGATCTACACCTGCCCGATGCACCCCGAGGTGCAGCAAGTCGGCCCCGGCCACTGCCCCAAGTGCGGCATGGCGCTGGAGCCGATGATGCCGAGCGCCGAGGAGGACGACGGTGGCGAGTTGCGCGCGATGACGCGCCGCTTCTGGATGCTCGTTGTGCTGACCGTGCCGGTATTCCTGCTGGCGATGGGGCCACACCTGTTCGGCTGGCACTTGCCATCGCCGTGGGGAAGCATCGCGGGCTGGGTCGAGGCGCTGCTGTCCACCGTGGTGGTGCTGTGGGGCGGTGCGCCGTTCTTCGCGCGGGGCTGGCGTTCGCTGAAGCCCTGGCATCCGAACATGTACACGCTGATCGCGCTGGGCACCGGCGTGGCCTGGGCGTACAGCGCGGTGGCCTTCCTGCTGCCCGGCATCTTCCCCGCCGGCTTCCGCGATATGCACGGCCGCGTGGGCGTGTATTTCGAATCGGCGGCGGTGATCGTCACCTTGGTGACGCTGGGCGATTTCCTCGAACTGCGCGCACGCCGGCGCACCGGCGCGGCACTGAAGGCCCTGCTGGGACTGGCGCCGAAGACCGCGCGGCGCATCGCCGCCGACGGCAGCGAGTCCGATGTGTCGCTGGACGAAGTACACGCGGGCGACACCCTGCGCGTGCGTCCCGGCGAGAAGGTGCCGGTGGATGGCGCGGTGCTCGAAGGCGAGAGCTATGTCGACGAGTCCATGCTCACCGGCGAGCCGATGCCGGTGGCGAAGGGCACGGGCGACGCGCTGGCCGGCGGCACGCTGAACCGCGACGGCGCGCTGGTGATGCGCGCGACCAAGGTCGGTGGCGAAACCTTGCTGGCGCAGATCGTGAACCTGGTGGCGCAGGCGCAGCGCAGCAAGGCGCCGCTGCAGCGCCTGGCCGATCGGGTGGCTGTGTGGTTCGTGCCCGTGGTGGTGGCGGTGGCCGTGCTGGCGTTCGCGGCGTGGGCGCTGCTGGGGCCGTCGCCGCAGCTGGCACATGCGCTGATCGCGGCGGTGTCGGTGCTGATCATCGCCTGTCCCTGCGCGCTGGGCTTGGCCACACCGATCTCGATCATGGTGGCCAGCGGGCGCGGCGCGCAGCACGGCGTGCTGTTCAAGGACGCCGGCGCGATCGAGGCGCTGCAGGGCATCGACACCCTGGTGGTGGACAAGACCGGCACGCTCACCGAAGGTCGGCCCGCGCTCACCGAACTGGTGGTGCTGAATGGCCAGCCGCGCGAATACCTGTTGGCGCTGGCTGCCGCGCTGGAGCGGCCCAGCGAGCATCCGCTGGCCCATGCCATCGTCAGCGCTGCCGACGGTGAAGGCGTGGAGAAGCTCGTCGCCACGGGGTTCAAGGCGCTCACCGGTCGCGGCGTGGTCGCCAACGTGGAGGGCGCCGCGGTGGCGCTGGGCAATGCGAAGCTGCTGGCCGAACTCGACATCGCACTCGACGCGGCGGCGAACGCGCGCGCCGAGGCGCTGCGCGGGCAGGGCGCCACGGTGATGCATCTCGCCGTGGGTGGCGTGCCCGCCGCCTTGCTCGCGGTGGCCGATCGCATCAAGCCCGAGGCGGCGCAGACCATCGCGGCGCTCAAGGCAGCCGGCCTGCGCGTGGTGATGCTCACCGGCGACAACGCAACCACGGCACAGGCGGTGGCGCGGCGGCTCGGCATCGGCGAAGTGCAGGCCGAGGTCTCGCCGGCCGACAAGGCGGCGGCGGTGAACGCGCTGCGCGCCGCGGGCCGCAAGGTGGCGATGGCGGGCGATGGCGTCAACGACGCGCCTGCGCTGGCCGCCGCCGACGTGGGCATCGCGATGGGCAACGGCAGCGACGTGGCGATGGAGAGCGCGCAGGTGACGCTGGTGAAGGGCGAGCTGGGCGCGATCCTGCGCGCCCGCAGACTGTCGCGGGCCACGGTGCGCAACATCCGCCAGAACCTGTTCTTCGCCTTCGTCTACAACGGCATCGGCGTGCCGCTGGCCGCGGGTGTGCTGTATCCCGCGTTCGGCCTCGTGCTGTCGCCGATGATCGCCGCGCTGGCGATGAGCCTCAGCTCGGTGTCGGTGGTGAGCAATGCGCTGCGGCTGCGCAAGGCGCCCTTGGAGCCTGGGCGGTAGGAACACATGTGGCTGCCGCGCAGGCTCCTTGGTGACGGCTGTCATTCGCGATCGCTGACGATCGATCCTGCCGCGGGGCGGCGCGTCGGCGGAGCATTTCCTTCGCACCCAATCACGGGTCGAAGGAGATGCCCCATGAACACGATTGCCACGATTCGCGATGCCCTGGACCGCTACGCACTCCCGCTGCTGCTGGCCCTGTTCTCCAGTGCGTCGATCGGTTTCGGCCTGGTCTGGTCGCTGCACGCAGTCATCCGTCCGCTGGTTTGAGGAGGGCGCCATGAATACCGTCGACGACCTGCGCGGCACGCTGGAGAAACACGCGCCGCTGCTGCTCGGCCTGCTCGTGGTGCTGCTGTCCGCCCGGGCGCTGAAGAAGATGTTCTGGACCGTGTTCGGCATGTACATGGCGCTGCATTACAGCGGCATCCATCCGTTCGGTTGAGAGCCTGTTCAATGTCTCCACGTAGCTCGCGTTGCCCACGAATGGCCGTCGGGTGGTGGCGCGTGGCGCAGCGCCTGCCTGGCTGGCAGAGCCTGCCCCCGCGAAAGCGGGGGTCAAGCCGCGCGCTGCTGCATGGTGGCCATTCGTGGGCAACCCATGGGGCCGGGTCTGTTTGCCCGCATCCCCGCGTCATCACTCGGTCGTGGACGGACGTCCACTCCCTCGTTCTTCCTTGGCCTGCGCGCAAACAGCTCCCGGCGCGGGCCACGCGGAGACATTGAACAGGCTCTGAGGGCGTCGCCCTGTGCGCGAGGGGCGCGAGGTTCTAAGCTGCGCGCCTTCCCGCAGCACGCGAAGTCCGAGCATGTCACGCACCCTCGCCGAATGGCTGGCCTATCAGGAACAGGTCCACCCGCACAGCATCGCGCTGGGCCTGGAGCGCGTGCGCGGCGCGTGGCAGCGGATGGGCGCCCCGGTACCGGCGCGGCGGGTCATCACGGTGGGTGGCACCAACGGCAAGGGTTCCACCGTGGCCTTGCTGGAGGCGATGCTGCAGGGCGCGGGGCTGCGCGTCGGTGCGTTCACTTCGCCGCACCTGCTGGCCTACAACGAGCGTGTGCGCATAGCCGGCCGTGACGCGGACGACGCGGCGCTGGTCGCCAGCTTCGAGCGCATCGAGGTGGCGCGTGGCGACACGCAGCTGACCTATTTCGAGTACGGCACGCTGGCCGCGCTCGACCTGTTCGCCCGCGCGCAGCTCGACGTGGCGATCCTCGAGGTGGGCCTGGGTGGGCGGCTGGATGCGGTGAACATCGTCGACGCCGATGTCGCGGTGATCACCACGGTGGACCTCGACCACATGGAGTGGCTGGGGCCGGACCGCGACAGCATCGGACGCGAGAAGGCCGGCATCGCCCGTGCCGGGCGGCCGGCGATCGTGGGCGAGCTCGATCCGCCGCAGGGCCTGCTCGACGCGCTGGCCGCCAGCGGCGCGCGCGTCGAACGCGCGGGCACGGATTTCCGCACCGAACGGCATGCGGACGGTTGGCGCTGGCAGCATCGCGACGGCACCGCGATGGAGCTGCCCATGCCCGCGCTGGTCGCGCCGGTGCAGATCGCGAACGCCGCGGCGGCGATCGCCGCGCTGCATGCGCTGTGGATCGAAGGCGGCCCGCTGGCGCCGCAGGATGCCTATGCCGCGGTCTGCCGCGGCCTGCGCCATGCGCACGTGGCGGCGCGCCTGCAATCGCTGGGCGGCGACCCACCGCTGATCGTGGACGTGGGCCACAACCCGCAGGCCGCGCGCGCGCTGGCCGCATGGCTGGACGCACAGCCGCCTGCGCACACCCATGCGGTGTACGGCGCGCTGGCGGACAAGGACGTGGCCGGCGTGATCGCCGCGCTGGGCGCGCGCATCGCCCACTGGCACCTCGCCGGCCTGGACGGCGCCAGCCCGCGCGGTCTGGCGATGGATGCGTTGGCGGAAGTCCTGCAGCAGACCCTGCCGCAGGCGAAGGCGGACCGGCATGCCGACGTGGCCGCGGCACTGGCGGCGGCGCGCGCGGCGGCGCGGCCGGGCGAACGCATCCTCGCGTTCGGCTCGTTCTTCGTGGCTGCGGCGGTGATCGCTGAACACGACCAGTGAGCCGCGGGCGGTGCGCGGAGCGGGGCAGGTATAATCGCCGGATTGCGGGCCGTGCCGGCCGCCGCGGAGCGAACTCTTGAAAACACGTCTGCTGGGGGCTGCCGTCCTGATAGCCCTGCTCGTCATCTTCGTGCCGATGTTCTTCTCCAGCAATCCGCCGCCGGCCACCGCCAGCGACCAGTCCGTAGGCCTGGCGATCCCACCCGCGCAGGACAGCAACCTGCAGACCCGTACCATGAGCCTGACCCCGGGCGCACCGGCCATGGCCGGCAGTGCCGCGGCACCGGCGCCAGCCACCACGGCGGCGACGCCGGCGCAGGGCGACCAGCTCGCCACGGTGAACATCGCCTCGCGCCGTCCCACCGACGTGGGCACCGACGCGGCGGCGCCCAAGGCACAGCCGCCGGCCGGGCCGGTGATGGGTTCCGGCGCCTCGCCGTCGCAGCCGGTGATCCCGTTGCAGGGACAGGGCGGCACCGCCGCCACGCCGCCCATCGCCAAGGCGCCGACGAAGACGGCCGCGGTTCCGGCGGCGACGCCCAGCCCGGCACCGGTGGCCACGCCGCCGGCAGCATCCGCGTCCGCGGACCATGCGCTCTATGTGCTCAACCTCAGCGCCTACGCCAACGCGAACAGCGTGGATCACCTGGTGCGCCGCGTGCGCTCGCTCGGCTATCCGGTGCTCACCCGCGTCATCACCCAGGCCGGCAAGCAGCTCACCCTGGTGACCGCCGGCCCGTTCGATTCGCGCACCAGTGCCGAAGCGGCGCGACTGAAGATCACCCAGGCCATCCCCGGTGTACCGGCGAAGCTGGTGGAGGGCTTGGGCCATGCCGACTCCAACATCGCGGCTACGCCGGTCAAGACAATCACCACGACGAGCGCCGCGCCGGCCACTGCAGCCGCCGGCACGCCGCCGCGCGCCGGCGGCTACGCCGTGCAGCTGGCTGCGCTGGGCAGCGAGGCCGACGCGAATGCGCTGCGCGACAAGCTGCGCGCGGGCGGCTTCGACGGTTTCGTGGACACGGTGAGCGCGGGCGGCAAGCAGCTGTGGCGCGTGCGCGCCGGTCCGCAGACCCAGCGTGCCGACGCCGAGCGCGTGCGCGACGAGATCAAGGCGAAGTTCGGCATCGGCGGCAACGTGGTCAACGTCCCCTGATCGGCACACTGGCGCGGACCCGGGCATGAACTGGATCGACTACACGATACTCGGCGTGCTGGGCCTATCGGTGCTGGTCGGGCTGTGGCGCGGCCTGGTGTCCGAGGTGCTGGCGCTGGTGATCTGGATCGCCGCGTTCTGGGTGGCCTGGCTGCTCGGGCCGACGGTGTCCGCGCATCTGGACGTGATCAGCCATCCCGCGCTGCGTGTGGCCGCGGGTTACGCACTGTGCTTCGTGCTGATGCTGGTGCTGGGCGCGCTGCTGCGTTTCCTGATCCATCGCCTGCTGGTGAGCACCGGCCTGTCCGGCACGGATCGCCTGTTCGGCATGGTGTTCGGGCTGGCGCGTGGCGTGCTGCTGGTGTGCGTGGTGGTGTTCCTGTGCCAGTTCACCACGTTCACCCGCGAGCCGCCGTGGCGGGCTTCACTGCTGCTGCCGCCGTTCCAGAGCGCCACGATCTGGCTGGGCCAGCAGGTGCCGCCCAGCGTGCGCGAGCATTTCCATCCCGCGGCGATGTCGGAATCGCTGCGCGGGAAACTCGACCCGGCGGCGATGTCGAACGCCGTGCGCGAGCACCTGGACCCGGCGGTGATATCGGATGCGCTGCACGGGAAACTGGGCTCCGCGGACCCGTCCGAGGCATTGCGCAAGCCACTGCCAGCCACCATCTCCACACCGGGCGCGGCCCCTGTGCCGGCCGCCACCGTCTCTCCCTCGAATCACCCGTAGCAGGCCATCCATCATGTGCGGAATCATCGGCATCGTCGGTACCACCGAAGTGGCATCGGCGCTTTACGACGGCCTGACGGTGCTGCAGCACCGAGGCCAGGACGCGGCCGGCATCGCCACGGTGGACGGCGCGCGGCTGCGCCTGCACAAGGGCAACGGGCTGGTGCGCGACGTGTTCAACCAGCACGCGATGAACCGCCTGCGCGGGCGCATCGGCATCGGCCATTGCCGCTACCCGACGGCCGGCTCGGAGGGCGCCGAGGAGGCGCAGCCGTTCTACGTGAACTCGCCCTACGGCATCGCCATCGCGCACAACGGCAACCTGGTGAACACCGAGGCGCTGCGCAAGGAGATGTTCGAGGACGACCGCCGCCACATCAACACCGATTCGGATTCCGAGGTGCTGCTGAACGTGCTGGCGCACGAGCTGCAGATCCAGGACCGCATGGCGCTCACGCCGGACCACATCTTCAAGGCCGTCGCCGGCGTGCATGCGCGCGCGCGCGGCGGCTACGCCTGCATCGCGCTGCTGCTCGGCTACGGCGTGCTGGCGTTCCGCGACCCGAACGGCATTCGCCCGCTGGTGCTGGGCGAGCGCGTCACCGCGGAAGGGCGCGAGTACGCGGTGGCGTCCGAGTCGGTGGCGTTCGACGTGCTCGGCTTCAAGCGCCTGCGCGACGTGGCGCCGGGCGAGGCGGTGTTCATCACCGACGACGGCCAGTTGCACACGCGCCATTGCGCGGACGGCGCCACGCATACGCCGTGCATCTTCGAATACGTGTACCTCGCGCGGCCGGACTCGATGATCGAGAACGTGTCGGTGTACAAGGCGCGCCTGCGCATGGGCCAGAAGCTGGCCGAGAAGATCCTGCGCGAGCGGCCCGACCACGGCATCGACGCGGTGATCCCGATCCCCGACACCGCGCGCACCGCCGCGAGCGCGCTGGCCGAGGCGCTGGGCGTGCCGTTCCGCGAGGGCTTCGTCAAGAACCGCTACGTGGGCCGCACCTTCATCATGCCGGGGCAGGGCGACCGCGTGAAATCGGTGCGCCGCAAGCTCAACGCGATCGACCTGGAATTCCGCAAGAAGAACGTGCTGCTGGTGGACGACTCCATCGTGCGCGGCACCACCTCGCGGCAGATCATTCAGATGGCGCGCGACGCCGGTGCGAAGAATGTCTACTTCGCCTCCGCAGCGCCGCCGGTGCGCTACCCCAACGTCTACGGCATCGACATGCCTTCGGTCACCGAACTGGTCGCCGCCGGCAAGACCGAGGCCGAGGTGCAGCAGATGCTCGGCGCCGACTGGCTGATCTACCAGGATCTCAAGGACCTGGTCTGGGCGGTGCAGGACGGCAACGAATCGCTGCAGCACTTCGACGCTTCCTGCTTCAACGGCGAATACGTCACCGGCCTCGACCAGCATTACCTCGAACAGATCGAGATGCTGCGCTCCGACGACGCCAAGGCCGCGCGACGCGTCGGATGAACCACGTGTAGGAGCGCACCCTGTGCGCGAATGCTTTTTTCCGATCAGCGCCAGAGCTGAGAAAGGACACTTCCGGTGCGAGATAAACCGTCAAGCCGTGGCTCGTGGGGCAGCCCGAAAGCCTTCCGGGATCTGGCGGTTTTTCTTGTCGTCCTTGGAGCCTTGATTGCCTTCGATTCGAAGGTTCTGGGTGTCTGGTTGGGGTTGGTGCAGGTAGGTCTGTTGGTGGCTGGTTCGCTCGTCCTTTTTTGGCGTACCTGGAAACACCGGGCCGAAGGCAGGGTCTTTCTCGGGCAACATAACGCGCTGCCACGCAGTTGGAGAAAGTGGATGCTGGGCGAGAGCGACGATGACCTCTCCCGCTAGGGAGTGGGGCGCATGCGTCTTGATGGAGGATATGGTCGACCTCCACGCCGCCGCCAAGGCCTGCCTGGCCGCCACCGACCCAGCCGAGAAATTGCGCCTCACCCATGCCGTATGGGCGGCCGTGCAATCAGATCAGCTGCGCCCCGATCCTGCCACACCATTGCCCGAACCCATCGGTGCACCCGGTCGTCCCGCGAAGCCGCAACTGGTCAGTGCCCGTCAGGTGCCGCAGCGCGGCCTCGGCAGCGCCGAAGGCCGCGCCGCACTGGTGCATGCGGTGGCACATATCGAGTTCAACGCGATCAACCTCGCCTGGGACGCGGTGTACCGCTTCCGCGGCATGCCCGATGCCTATTACCGCGACTGGGTCAGCTGTGCGCATGACGAGGCGCGCCATTTCGCGCTGCTCACCGCGCGATTGGAAGAACTCGGCCACGCCTACGGCGACTTCGATGCCCACAATGGCCTGTGGGAAATGGCCGAGAAGACCGCGCACTCCGATACCGCGCGCATGGCCCTGGTGCCGCGCGTGCTGGAGGCGCGCGGCCTGGACGTGACGCCCGGCATGATCGAGCGCCTGCGCCATGCCGGCGACGAAGCCACCATCGCCGTGCTGGAAGTGATCCTGCGCGAGGAGGTCGCCCACGTCGCCGCCGGCACGCGCTGGTACCGCTGGTGCTGCGCGCGCGACGGCGTCGATCCGTTCGACACCTTCTTCGGCCTGTTGCGCGACTACCTCGGTGTGAGCCTGCGCGGCCCGTTCAACCGTCCCGCGCGGCTGGAGGCGGGCTTCGTCGAGGCCGAGCTGGACCGGCTGGTGGCGCTGGCGATGGCAGGCTGAGTGCGTCAGTCGAGCATCGCGCTCCGGGCTGACCTGCTCCACTTGCGAAGCATCGCCGCTTGTCGCTAGCTTGCAGAACCGCCCGGGGAAATCAGGGTGCCGGCATGGTCCGGCAAGGCGGGGACCGGGATGTCCTGTCCGTCGTTGCGGGCAGGGCTCTCACTCATTGGATGTCTAGGGAGAGGAACATGAGGAAGCTTGAGCATGCCAGGCGCCGCCTGCGCGTCATTCGGAATGTGCGCGTACTGTCCCGGCTGGCAATGGTCGCCGGCATGGTGACCATGAGCGGCATGCTGCCGCTGTCCGCCAGCGCGCAAAGCACGACGGCACACATCTTCGGGCAGGCGCCGGCCGGCGAAACCGTGCTCGCGCAAAGCAGCACCGGCTTGCATCGCCATGTCACCGTCGATGCCAAGGGGCGCTACAACTTGCGCAACCTGCCCATGTCGACCTACACGGTGTCGTTGCAGAAGGACGGCAAGATCGTCGATACCCGCGCCAACATTCCTGTGACGGTGGGGCGGGGAGCGGAGGTGGATTTCGCCTGCCCGGACGATCACTGTGCCGCGGCGTCGAACGGCTGAGCGAGGCTGTCGCATCGGCGATCCCGTGCTGCACAACCGGAACGACAACGGCCGCCTCGTGGGCGGCCGTTGTCGTTGAAGCATCGCCGGGGAGACTGCACGGCCGGTCTCGGTCCGATCCACGATGCGGAGCTGGGCGTCATGCGCATGCAAGGCAAGCAACCGCTGCCTTGTCTTGCCGAACCGTTTGATCGCGTGGCTGTCGCGGGACGAACCCATGGCCTCTTGGACACCGGACGCTCATCTTGCTGAATGGTCGCCGGCGCGCGGTTTGACAGAGGTGCTCCGGCTCACGAGGATGAGGACGCGTCGTGCAAACGACGCTTCCCCCGCGACGGCCCCGCTGCTTCATTCGCGCACCTTTCGGCGCTTCGGTCCGCTCCAATTCCGTTGACTGACACGCTTGCCGTCGCGCTCCGATCCCCTCGAGGAGAAGACGACATGAAACAGGCCATTCCTTTCATCCTGCCGGCCATGTTGATGGCTTTCGGAAGCGTGCAGGCGCAGACGGCTCCCGCGCAGCAGCCGGCGCAGCAGCCGGCGCAGTCTTCGCAACAGGCGCCGAAGCAGGCCCCGGCGCCGACGCCGGCTTCGGCCGAGCAGACGGCGAGTTGCGGAGGCGCGGTGAACAAGGCGCTCACGGCCATGGACAAGGGCGATTTCAACGGTGCGACGCAGTCGTTCGATCCCAACGGCAAGCCGACCAGCGACAAGTTGCAGCAAGCCTGGGGCGCGTTGACGCAGCAATACGGCAAGGCCAAGTCGATCGGCGGCGCGGACAAGGGCCAGATGGTGCAGGGCTATACCGTCGTGCTGGTCCCGATGCAGTTCGACAAGGGGAAGGTCGGCGCGGAAGCCGCCTGTGGCGTGAATGGGCAGCTGGTGATGCTGCGGTTCGGTCTCATGCCGAATGCGGCGGGCTCGAAGTCCTGAAAGTCTGCTCGCCCTGGGCCGGCTCGTGCGAGGCATAGCGGAAACAAGAAAGCCGCCCGAGAGGGCGGCTTTTCCGTTCCAGGGATCGATGGACCCTGGAGTTTGAATCTTGGTCGGGGAGACAGGATTTGAACCTGCGACTTCTACGTCCCGAACGTAGCGCTCTACCAGGCTGAGCTACACCCCGCGGGAGCCGCATATCCTAGCGACGGCCGGTGGCCTTGGCAACAGGTTTCCATGCCATCGTCATCGGGCCGCGGTTGGGGCGGGGCCATCTGTTAATCTTAGCGGCTGCAGTCGTCGCGCGGGATGCGCGGCGGCACTCTCTTGTCAGCAGAGGTTTCCATGGCGCTTACCCCGGCCCGCACCATGCCCGGCGTGCTCGAGCTGTTGCCGCTCGACCAGATCGCATTCCAGCGCATGCTCGACACGATCCGCCGCAACTACGAGCGCTTCGGTTTCCTGCCGGTGGAGACGCCGGTGATCGAGTACGCCGACGTGTTGCTGACCAAGACCGGCGGCGAGACCGAGCGGCAGGTGTATTTCGTGCAGTCGACCGGCGCGCTGGAGCAAGGCGAGAAGCCGGATCTGGCGTTGCGCTTCGACCTCACCGTGCCGCTGGCGCGCTACGTGGCCGAGCACGAGCGCGAGCTGAGCTTCCCGTTCCGCCGCTACCAGATGCAGAAGGTGTATCGCGGCGAGCGTGCCCAGCGCGGCCGCTTCCGCGAGTTCTACCAGTGCGACATCGACGTGATCGGCAAGGACAGCCTGTCGATCCGCTACGACGCCGAGTTGCCGGCGGTGATCTACAGCGTGTTCCGCGAGCTGGCGATCGGCCCGTTCACCATCCAGCTCAACCACCGCAAACTGATGCGCGGCTACTTCGAGAGCCTGGGCGTGGCCGATCCCGAGCAGCAGATGCTGGTGCTACGCGAGGTGGACAAGCTGGACAAGCGCGGCGCCGACCATGTGCGCGACACGCTCACCGGCGAAGGCTTTGGCCTGGCGCCGGAGGCGGTGGACAAGATCCTTGCCTTCGTGCAGGTGCGTTCCACTTCGCTGGCCGATGCCTTTGCCAAGCTCGACGCGCTGGGCGCCGGCCCCGAGGCGCTGGAACAGGGCCGGGCGGAGCTGAAGGAAGTGCTGGGCCTGATCCACGCGTTCGGCGTGCCGGAGACGCACTACGCGCTCAACCTCTCCATCGCGCGCGGCCTCGACTACTACACCGGCATCGTTTACGAGACCACGCTGAATGACCACCCGCAGATCGGTTCGATCTGCTCGGGCGGCCGCTACGAGAATCTCGCCGGCCAGTACACCAAGTCGCACCTGCCCGGCGTGGGCATCTCGATCGGCCTGTCGCGCCTGTACTGGCAACTGCGCGAAGCCGGCCTGGTGCACACCGCGCAAAGCACGGTGGACGTGCTGGTCACCCAGATGGACGAAGCACAGTTGCCGGCCTACCTCGCGCTGGCCGGTGAGCTGCGCGCCGCCGGCATCGCCACCGAGGTGGTGCTGGAAGGCGGCAAGCTCGGCAAGCAGTTCAAGTACGCCGACCGCGCCGGCATCCGCTTCGCCGTGGTGCTGGGCGAGGACGAGCTGGCCAAGGGCGTGGTCACGGTGAAGGACCTGCGCCGCGGCGACCAGTTCGAGGTGGCGCGCGCCGAGCTGGTCAAGACGCTGCGGGTGGAGCTGGAGCAGGCCGCCGCGATGGGTGGTTGAGGCGGCACTGGATTTGACAGGCCGCTTTGGCTTTTTGCCGTCATTCCCGCGAAAGCGGGAATCCATGTTGACCTTGGCTGCAAAGCAAAAATGGATTCCCGCTTTCGCGGGAGTGACGCTATCTGGAAGGATGGGATGCCAAGGAGGAGGGGTGACCAGCAAGCAGCCGGCCGTCTACATCATGGCCAGTGGCGAGCGTGGCACGCTGTATGTCGGTGTGACGGGCAACCTTAAGCTGCGTGCCTGGGAGCATCGCGAGGGGTTGGTCGAAGGTTTTACCAAGCGTTACGACGTGAAGTGCCTAGTCTGGTTCGAGTTGCACCCCGATTTTCCTTCAGCCATCGAGCGCGAGAAACAATTGAGGAAATGGAATAGGGCCTGGAAGCTGGAACTGGTCGAGACGGCCAACCCGGGATGGTGCGACCGTCGGGATGATTTGCAGGATTGAAAGATGGATTCCCGCATTCGCGGGAATGACGACATCGTTGGGCGTGTACGCCTGCTGGAGCATTTGTGAGCGAAACCATTCTTCTCGACGGCAGCAGCCTCACCCGGGCGCAGCTGGTGGCGGTGGCCCGCGATGGCGCGAACGTGGCGCTGGATGCGCAGCAGTTGCAGCGCGTGCAGCGCGCGGCCGATTTCCTCGCCGAAAAGGTCAGCTGCGGCGAGCCGACCTACGGCGTCACCACCGGCTTCGGCAGCAATGCCGACAAGCTGCTGGGTGCGCATCGCGTGCGTGACGAACTGCCGGGCAGCCGCGCGCAGGTGCCGGAAGGCATGCTGATGGAAGAGTTGCAGCACAACCTGATCACGACCCACGCCGTGTGCGTGGGCAAGCCGTTCGGCGCCGACGTGGTGCGCGCGATGCTGGTGATCCGCATCAACACCTTGATGCGCGGGCACTCGGGTATCCGCGTGCAGACGTTGGAAGCGCTCACCGCAATGCTCAATGCCGGCGTGGTGCCGGTGGTGCCGGAGAAGGGCTCGGTAGGCGCCAGCGGCGACCTCGCGCCGCTTTCGCACCTGGCCATCGTGCTGCTGGGCGGTGGCGAGGCGTTCCTTGGTGGCGAGCGCCTGCCCGGCGACGAGGCGCTCAAGCGCGCCGGCCTCACGCCGGTGCGGCTGTCGTTCAAGGAAGGCCTCGCACTCAACAACGGCACCGCGCAGATGCTGGCCACCGGCACGTTGGCCTTGCACGACCTGGAACGCCTGCTCGACGCCGCCGATCTTGCAGCGGCGATGACGCTGGATGCCTTCGCGGGCCGCAGCGGCGCCTTGCGACCGGAAGTCCACGCCCTGCGTCCGCATCCCGGCCAGACGGCGGTGGCCGCGCATGTACGCGAGTTGTTGCAGGGTTCCACCCTGGTCGATATCCCCTATCACCTGGTGCCGCACTTCCGGCCGTGGGCGGCCGAGGCGTGGAGCGAAGCCGACGACCAGGCGCTCAGCTTCGACATCGGCTGGAACTGGGTGCCGGCCAACCAGCGCCACGGCCGCGAGGCGTTCTATGCGCGCTTCCTGCCGTTCAAGGGTGGCAAGAAGCACCAGCCGCAGGACGCCTACAGCCTGCGCTGCATGCCACAGGTGCACGGCGCGGTGCGCGATGCCTGGGCACAGGCCTGCCGCGTGTTCGACATCGAGTTGAACGCGGTCACCGACAACCCGCTGATCTTCCCCGATGCGGAAGGCGCACAGTTCATCGAGGAGCAGGTGATCTCCGCCGGCCACTTCCACGGCATGCCGCTGGCGCTGGCGATGAGTTACGTGAAGGCGGCGATCCCGGTGCTGGCCTCGATCAGCGAGCGGCGCTTGAACAAGCTGGTCGACCCGGCGACGAATGACGGCTTGCCGGCGTTCCTGACCGGCAACGAGGACGGCACCGATTCCGGCTTCATGATCGTGCAGTACACCGCGGCGGCGCTGGTCAACGATCTCGCCACCCGCGCGCATCCGGCCAGCGTGTATTCGGTGCCGACCAGCGCGAACGCCGAGGACCACGTCTCGATGGGTGCCAACGAGGCGCGCCATGTGATGGAAATGATGGAAGACCTCGGCCACGTGATTGCGCTGGAGCTGTACACCGCGGCGCAGGCGCTGGACTACCGCCAGGAGATGCTCAACGCCGCGCGCCGCCTCGCCCAGCGTGGTGGCTGGCAGGCGCTGGCGGCGAAGGTGGCCAACGCGCCGCACGAGGGCCAGCCGCACCACGAACAGTTCGTCGCCGAGGTGCGCCAGCTGGCCGAGGCGCTGTCGGGCACCAGCGATTTCCACGCCGGTGCCGACGTGCGCAAGGCCCACCTCACGCTGCGCCGGCACATCGATTTCCTGCACCGCGACCGCGCGCTGGACGGCGACGTGCGTACCGTCTGCGAACTGCTGCGGCAGGGCGCCTTCCATCCCGCGCATGCGGCCTGAACCTTGGAGTTGTCCATGAGCCTGATCCAGACCCCGGTGTCCTACGGCGAGCTGATCGACAAGATCACCATCCTCGAAATCAAGTCGCGGCGCATCGTCGATCCGGCGAAATTGGCCAACGTGCGCACCGAGCTGGAAATGCTCAACGCGACCTGGGCCGCGCACCCCGCTTCGCACACCGACATCCGCGACGAGCGTGCACGCCTGCTCGCGGTGAACGAGGCGCTGTGGGAGATCGAGGACGAGATCCGTCTCAAGGAAAAGGCGCAGGCTTTCGACGCCGGCTTCATCGAACTGGCACGCTCGGTGTATTTCAGGAACGACGAGCGTGCCGCGGTGAAGCGCGAGATCAACCTCAAGCTGGGCTCGCAATTGGTCGAGGAAAAGTCCTACCAGGATTACCGCGCGAAATGATCGGTAGCGCGCCGTAGGAGCGGCTTCAGCCGCGATTCCGAACAGTCGCGGCTGAAGCCGCTCCTACGGGAACCCGATTTCGTGTGCGGCAGCCTCGAAACGCTCGACCACGTCGTCGACGCCGATCAAATCCATCACGCCCGGCTTCTCGATCTTCGTGCCCCAGGCCAGTTCGTCCGCTGGTTTGCCGAAGTACTTGTGTGCGGCCGCGTCGTACTTATCCACGCACCAGCGACGGTCGGAGTAGGGGCCGGAGCGGTTCGGATTGCTCGCTGCATGCAGACCCAGCACCTTCGTGCCCACCGCATTCGCCATGTGCATGGGGCCGGAATCCGGCGTCAGCAGCAGGTGTGCGCGTGACAGCAGGGCCAGCAACTTCTTCAGCGTGTCCTTGCCGGTGAGGTCGAGTGGCGCGTGCTTGCAGTGCGCAAGCACCGCGTCCGCCATCGCGCGCTCATCCGGAGAAGGACCGCCCACCAGCGCCACCCGCCAGCCGCGCGCGGCGGCGTGGTTCATCACCGCCGCGTAGCGCTCCGGCCGCCAGTTGCGCAGCGCATGGCTGGACGTGGGGCTCACCAGCAGGGTGGGCGTGTCGCCCGGCAACTGCTCCGCGGCCCAGGCCTGCGCCTCGTCGGGAATGGGGATATCCCAGCGCACCTCGGTCTGCTTCAGTCCCAGCGGCTCGCAGAAGCTGCCGATCGCGACCAGCACGTGCTCACCCGTGCGCGCGGGAATGCGTTCGTTGACGACGAGGCCGTGCAGGTCTTTCGCCCGTGCCGCGTCGTAGCCGATGCGCCGATCCGCCTTGATGCCCAGGCTCAGCAGGTTGGAGCGCAACGCCACCTGCATCTGCAGCAGCGCCTCGAAGCCCTGGCCGCGCAGCGCCGTCCAGACTTCGCGCATGCCGGTCCAGCCCGCCGCCTTGTCGAAGGTGACGAAGTCCACGCCCGGCAGGTCGCCCACCAGCCTGCGTTCGAGCTTGCCCACGATCCAGGTCAGCCGCGCCTGCGGCCATGCCGCCTGCAGCGTGCGCACCAGCGGCACCACGTGGGTGACGTCGCCGATGGCGGAGGTGCGCAGCAGGCAGATGGAATCGGGAGGGGACATGTAGAATCGCCGGAAGCTGACCGAGGCGCACCCGCACCGATGCAAGAGCAACTGCGCGAAGACGCCGAAGGCGCGATTCTGTTCGACGCCGAGGCCTCGCCACAAGTCGACGCCGACTGGTTCGTGCCGGAACACTGGCGCGAGCAGGGCGCATTGCGCTCGCAGGCGGGCGGGCGCGGCGGCGTCTCCGTGATTGCCACGCCGGCCGGCGAATGCGTGCTGCGGCATTACCGCCGCGGCGGCATGGTGGCTGCGCTGATGGGCGACCGCTACCTGTGGCGTGGCGCGGACGTCACGCGCTGCTTCGCCGAATTCCGCCTGCTGGCCGAGATCGCGCGACTGGGCCTGCCCGGTCCGGCGCCGGTGGCTGCGCGTTACCGCCGGCATGGCTTGTTCTATCGCGCCGACCTGGTCACCCGGCGCATCGCGGACGCACGGACGCTGGCCGAATGCCTCGCTGCCGGCAAGCTGGATGCGGAACTGGCGCGTGAGACCGGCGCGCTGGTGGCGCGTTTCCATCGCGCCGGCATCTGGCATGCCGACCTCAATGCGCACAACGTGCTGGTGACGTCTTCGGCGCTGCATCTGATCGATTTCGATCGCGGTCGCCTGCGCGTACCGGCCGAGAACTGGCGACTGGCCAATCTCGAACGACTGCATCGCTCACTGCTCAAGCTGGGCGCTGCAGCCCAGGGCGAGGAAGCGTTTCGCAACACCGTCTGGACACCTCTCCTCGACGCCTACGAGGCTACCTTCGGCGCATGAACTGGCACCTGCATTTCCTCGGCACCGGCGCGGCGCATGCAGCCGGCGAACTGGGCTCCTCGGCCGCGGTGCTGGAGCGTGCCGGCGTGCCGGTGCTGCTGATCGATTGCGGCCCGGACACGCTCAGCCGCTACCTCGACGCCTATGGCGCGCTGCCACCCGCGCTCTACGTCACCCACACCCACATGGACCATGTGGCGGGGCTGGAAGGCCTGTTCTTCAAGCTGTGGTTCGACGAACACCTGCGCGGCACCACGCGGCTGTTCGCGCATGCCGCGCTGATTCCCTGGCTGCAGACGCGCGTGGCCGATTACCCCGGCGCGCTGGCCGAGGGCGGAGTGAACTTCTGGGAGGCGTTCCGGCTGGTGCCGTGCACGCGCGGCTTCTGGCTGGACGGCCTGTGGTTCGACGTGTTCGCCACCCGCCATCATCGCCCGAACACCTCGTTCGGCCTCGCGCTGCCCGGCAGCTTCGTCTACACCGGCGACACCCGGCCGATCCCCGAGGCGCTGGCCCGGCATGCCGGCGGCGGCGAACTGGTGGCCCACGACTGTGGCCTGGTCGGCAACCCTTCGCACACCGGCATCGACGACATCGAGCGCGAATACGACGCGGCGCTGCGCAAGCACCTGTTGCTGTACCACTACGGCAGCGCCGACGACGGCGCCGCGTTGGCGGCACGCGGTTATCGGGTCGCCGCGAGCGGGCAGCTCGTCGCGCTTGGCGCGCCGCTGCCGCCCCATGCCGACGCCGGTTGAGCCTTGTCAGTAACGTTGCCGACCGGTATCCTTTCGCGTCTTCACCCGGGCGAATCGATGCCGGTGGAAGCGTGTGGAGAGGTGTCCGAGTGGTTGAAGGAGCACGCCTGGAAAGTGTGTATACGGCTTATCCCCGTATCGCGGGTTCGAATCCCGCCCTCTCCGCCAGTTACTTGAAGTGAGCCACGGCGACAAACCGTGCGACGTTATGGTGGCCCCGTCGGTCCCCCCGCGACGATAGTCCGCAAACCCCGCCAGGTCCGGAAGGAAGCAACGGTAGTGGATGATTCGGGTGCCGGGGTGTGGCTGGCGGGGCCGCCGCCATTTCGGGCGGATCATGCCGGTCGCGGCTGAAGCCGCTCCTACCGAAACCGGCTTCGCCTTGGCACAATCGGGGTTCGCCCCAAGGTAGTCAGGCATGTCCTATCAGGTTCTCGCCCGCAAATGGCGCCCGCGCAAGTTCGCCGAACTGGTGGGGCAGGAGCACGTGGTGCGCGCGCTCACCAACGCGCTGGACACCGGGCGCATGCACCACGCCTACCTGTTCACCGGCACGCGCGGTGTGGGCAAGACCACCATCGCGCGCATCTTCGCCAAGTCGCTGAACTGCGAACGCGGCGAGTCGGCCGACCCCTGCGGCGAGTGCGCGGTCTGCACGGCGGTGGACGAAGGCCGCTTCGTGGATCTGCTGGAGATCGACGCGGCCAGCAACACCGGCGTGGACGACGTGCGCGAGGTGATCGAGAACGCGCAGTACGCACCGTCGCGCGGCCGCTTCAAGGTGTACCTCGTGGACGAGGTGCACATGCTCTCCAAGCCCGCCTTCAACGCGCTGTTGAAGACGCTGGAGGAGCCGCCGCCGCACGTGAAGTTCCTGCTCGCCACCACCGACCCGCAGAAGCTGCCGGTGACGGTGCTGTCGCGCTGCCTGAAGTTCAACCTCAAGCGCCTGCTGCCCGAGCAGATCGCCGGCCAGATGCGGCACATCCTCGGCGCCGAGAACATCGCCTACGAGGACGCCGCGATCGAGGAACTGGCGCGTGGCGCCGACGGTTCGCTGCGCGACGGCCTGTCGCTGCTCGACCAGGCGATCGCCTACGGCGGCGGCGCGCTCAAGGCCGACGACGTGCGCACCATGCTGGGCAGCGTGGCGCGCGGCCAGGTACTGGGCGTGCTGGATGCGTTGGCTGACGGCGACGGCACGCGCCTGCTCGCCGAGTGCGCGCAGATCGCCTCGTACTCGCCGGATTTCGGCGGCGTGCTGGACGACCTCGCCGGCGTGCTGCACCGGCTGCAGCTGATCCAGCTGATCCCCGGTTACCGGCTCGACGAGGGAGGCGCCGATGGCGAGGCGCTGCACGCGCTGGCCGCGCGCATCGCACCGGAGGACGTGCAGCTCTACTACCAGATCGCGATCGGCGGCCGCCGCGACCTCGCGCTGGCGCCCGATGCGCGCACCGGCTTTGAGATGGCGCTGCTGCGCATGCTGGCGTTCCGCCCCGGTGACGAGGCTTCGCGTCCGGCGGCGGAGCGTGCGGCGCCGGCCCCGCGGCCCGCGGCGACGCCCGCGCGCAGTACCGCACCGGTCGCGCCGCCGGCTCCGGCATATCGGGCCACGCCGCCGGCTCCTGCCGCGGCGCCGGCCGTGCGCGAATCCGCTCCGGTTGCGCCGGTGCGCGACAGCGGTGGCCTGCCGCACTGGGAAAGCCTGATCGAACAAGCCGGCCTGCGCGGCCCGTTCAGCGTGCTGGCGCAGAACGCGGTGCTGCGCGAACGCGACGGCAACACCCTGGTGCTGGCGCTGCAGCCGGCGCACATGGGCATGGCGGTGGAGCCGATGGTCAGCCAGATGGAGGAGCGCATCAGCCAGGCGCTGGGCGAGCGCATCAAGCTGCGCTTCGTCGACATCGACAAGACGGCGGCCGCCGCCACGCCGGCCGCGCGCGCCACGCAGGCGCGCAACACGGCGCAGGCGGCCGCCGAGCAGTCGATCGAGGACGATCCCTTCGTGCAATCCATGAAACGCGACTTCGGCGCCCGCGTGGTGCCGCAGTCGGTGAAACCCTTGGGCAATTGATGACGGAGTTAGCGGTATGAGAGGTCAGATCGGCCAGCTGATGCAGCAGGCCCAGCGCATGCAGGAAGACATGAAGCGTGCGCAGGAGGAGATCGCGAAGCTGGAAGTCACCGGCAGCGCCGGCGGCGGCCTGGTGAGCGTGACCATGAGCGGCGCGCACGAGGTGCGCAAGGTGAGCATCGACCGCCAGACCTTCGCCGACGATCCCGAGATGGCCGAGGACCTGGTCGCCGCCGCGATCAACGACGCGGTGAACAAGGTGGCCCAGGCCAGCCGCGACAAGATGGGTGGTGTCACCGCTGGCATGAGCTTGCCGCCGGGCTTCAAGATGCCGTTCTGAAGGGCTGGCTCAGCCAGCCCCATTTTTGATAGGCGTCATTCCCGCGAAAGCGGGAATCCATCGGGGCGATCTTGCGAGACGGAAAATGGATTCCCGCTTTCGCGGGAATGACGTCGAGGTGCTTTTCAGGGTTCGCCGATGTCCAGTTCCCCACTTCTTGCCAATCTGATCGAAGCGCTGCGCTGCCTGCCCGGCGTGGGCGGCAAGAGTGCGCAGCGGATGGCGTTCCATCTGCTGGAGCGGGACCGCGAGCGCGGGTTGAAGCTGGCCGATGCGTTGCGCGAGGCGATGCAGCGCATCGGGCATTGCGGGCGCTGCCGCAACTTCAGCGAGGAGCCGTTGTGCACGATCTGCGCGGGCAGCAGCCGCGACCGCCAGTTGCTGTGCGTGGTGGAGTCGCCGGTGGATTTGGCCGCGATCGAGCAGGCCACGGGCTATCGCGGCCAGTACTTCGTGCTGCATGGCCGGCTGTCGCCGCTGGACGGGCTGGGGCCGGAGGAACTGGGCCTGCCGCAGTTGGCGCAGCGGCTGGGCGAGGGCGAGGTGGAGGAACTCATCATCGCCACCAACCCCACCGTGGAAGGCGAAGCCACCGCGCACTACCTCGCGCAACTGGCCCGTGCCGGTGGCGTGCGGCCGACCCGGCTGGCGCATGGCGTGCCGCTGGGCGGCGAGCTGGAATTCGTGGACCGCGGCACGCTGGCGCACGCCTTCGGCGGCCGCCAATTGCTGGAGTGAGCGGGGTGCCGATGAGCGCGAACGACGTCCGCGAGCCCGAGCTCAGGCTGGAAATCCCCGCCATCGAGGAATACCGCGCGCTGCGCGTCGCGGCGGGACTGAGCGCCATGACCGCCGAGGGCGCGGCGACCGGCTTGCCGGCGAGCTGGTGCGCGGTGTGCATGCGCCATGACGGCGAACTGATCGGCATGGGCCGCATCGTCGGCGACGGTGGCCTGTTCGTGGTCGACATCGCGGTGGCGCCGGCCTGGCAGGGACGCGGCTGGGGCCGGCACATCATGGCCGCGCTGGTCGAGCAACTGCACGCACGGGCGCCGGCGCGGGCAATGGTCGGCCTGATCGCTGACGGCACCGCTTTCCGGCTCTACGAGCAGTTCGGCTTCAAGCGGGTGGCGCCGGCCGCGCACGGTATGCTGCTGCGTCTGTAACCGCGGAGAAGAACGACATGGGCGACACCATCTTCGGCAAGATCATCCGGCGCGAGATCCCGGCCGACATCGTCTGGGAGAACGACGAACTGCTGGCCTTCCGCGACGTGAACCCGCAGGCGCCGGTGCACGTGCTGTTCATCCCGAAGAAACCGGTCGCCACGCTGGACGACGCCACGCCGGAGGATGCGGCGCTGCTGGGTCGCCTGCTGCTGGCCGCCGCCGATTACGCGAAGCGCGAAGGTTTTGCCGCGCAGGGCTATCGCACCGTGATCAACTGCAACGAATACGGTGGCCAAACCGTGTTCCACCTGCACGTGCACCTGCTGGGCGGCCGGCACATGCATTGGCCACCGGGCTGAGCGATCTTTCATGGGCAGCAACGGAAACGCCGGCCAATGGCCGGCGTTTCCGTTGCTGCGGTCACTTGCCCGACGGGGGCGGCGGAGGCGGCGCAGGGCGCACCACGATCACGCGCGGGCGATTCCAGTAGTACGGATAACCGTAACCGTAGCCACCCCACGGACCCCAACCCGGGCCCCAGAACGGGTCGTAGAAGCCCGGCGGGTAGGGCGTGTTCACATACACCGGGCGCTTCGGCCACAGGTACACCACGTTCGCTTCCACGCGCGGATAGGGGTAGTCGTAGTCGCCCACCTTCTGCGTCACCGTGCCGTGGATGGTGCCGGTCACGGTCAGCTCGCGGCCGCGGCTGAACACTTCCGGATCGTAGAAACCGCTGTGGCAGGCCACGAAGCGGCCCTGGTCGCCGCCCGAACGGCCCAGCTCCGGCCGCGCCTGGCTGTCGAGCGGACGCGCCAGGATGTAGAAGCAGGTTTGCTGCGGGCCCGGCTCGGTCTTGATGATCTCGCCACCCCAGCGCACCTGGGTGCCCCCGGCGCCACCCTGCTGGGCGGCGGCGCTGGAGATGGCGGTGTAGTTGCCTTGCAGCGGTTGCGGAATGGTCGCGCAGCCGCCCAGCAGGGCAGCGGCCGCGACTAGCGCGAGGGGACGGTAGAGGGACATGGCGGTATCTCCATCATGGATGTTTGTGTGCACAACCCTATCAACGCTCATTTGACCATGCGGACGACAGGAAAATCCCGTACCGCGCGTTGCAGTGCGCGGAGGGATTCAGACGTCGGCTCGGGATGGGCATAGCGCAGTTCGAGATAACGGTGCATCAGTTCGGTCAGCCTGTCGTGTTGCGCCGGCAACATGCGGGCGGCGCGTTGCAGGTAGTCCCGCGGTCCTTCGCCAGCCTGCCGTGCCACGCCCTGCCGCGCCAGCTTGCGTTCCAGTTGGCGCAGCGCGATGCGCGCGGGGTCTTCCGGTTCGCGCCGCCGCCACACCCACGCCAAGCCGGCGGCCATCGCCAGCACGCAGGCCACGGCCAGCAGCAGCGCCAGCGTGGAGGGATCCGCGTCGCGGATGCCGAACGGCTTCAGCAGCCCGCGCTGGCGCAGTGCGTCGAAACCGTTAACGCCCAGGTTCCACCAGCGGTTGACGATGTCCCAGCGGTTGCGCATCGACTGCAGCCAGCCGCTCTGGTACCAAGGCAGCTGGCCTGGCACCGCGGCGGCGGCACCCTGGCTGATGCGCTGCGGGCGCACCGCGGCGGTGGGGTCGACCCGTACCCAGCCGCGACCGGCCAGCCAGACCTCGCTCCAGGCGTGCGCGTCGGAATTGCGCACCAGCAGGTAACCGCCCAGCGCGTTCCAGTAGCCGCCCTGGTAGCCGGTGACCACGCGGGCGGGAATGCCGGCGGCGCGCATCAGCACGGTGAACGCGGACGAGTAGTGCTCGCAGAAACCTTCGCGGGTGTCGAACAGGAAATCGTCCATCGCGTCGCGGCCCAGCGGCGCGGGCGCCAGCGTGTAGCGGAAGCCGCCGTCGCGGAACAGCGCCAGCGCGGCCTGCACGATGGCGGCATCGTCGCTGCCGTAACGCGCCCGCCATGAGCGACCCAGCGCCAGCGTGCGCGGGTCGAAGCCGGCGGGCAGTTGCAGCCAGCGGGCACGGTGGCGGCCGAGCTGCGGCTCCAGCCGGTAGCGGGTGGCGGATTCCAGCGTGTAGTCGCGCAAGCTGTCCACCGGCTTGTCGGCGATCACCTCGCGGTCGCGGCGCAGGCTGGCGCCGGGCGGCGCGGCCAGCGGCACGTCCAGCGTGGGCAGCACGCGTTGCCGGGTCGGTTCCAGGCTGACGTGGTAGCGGATGGTTTGCGCGGCCTCGACCGGTACCGGCGGCTGGTTGGCCGCGTCGCGGTAGGTCCAGCTGCTGCCGTCGTAATGGCCCATCACGTAGGCACGGAAATAGCGCAGGTCGGGCGGTGGCGGCGGGCCGTCGAAGCTCACCCGCAGCGCGGGGCTGTCGTCGACCAGCAACTGGGTGAAGCCGGCCGGCGTCATGCGGTCGCTGAGGCCGGTGCGTTGTTCGCCGGTGTTCGGGGCCCCCCACAACGGCGAGTTGAGCCGCGGCAACAGCAGGAAGGCGAGCAGGGCCAGCGGCAACGCGGCGGCCAGCAGGCCGAGGCCGGGCAGCAGTTCGCGCCACAGTGCCGGGGGCGCGCGCCGGCCCGGCTCCAGCGAACGCAGCGCGGCCAGCGGCGGCAGCAGGCCCAGCGCCACCGTGGTGGTGGCGGTGAGGCTCTGGTCGAACAGCAGCGCGGCCATCAGGGTGAAGCAGGCGAAGCTCATGCCCACGCGGGCGTCGCGCGCGGTCTCGGTTTCCAGCAGCTTCAGCACCAGCAGGCCCACCGCCAGCGCGGCGCCCGGCGCCTGGCCGAACAGGTTGCCGTACCAGCTCACGATGGACAGCAGCAGCGCGGCCAGCAGCGGCAACTTCAGCCAGGCCGGCGTGCGTGCACGCTGGCGGCGGCGCTGCCACCAGCGCAGGCCGAGGATGCTCGCCAGCGTGACGCCCAGCCACCACGGCAGGTGCGGTGCGTGCAGCGCCAGCACGGCGGCGAGGCCGAACGCGACCAGGTCGAAGCTGCGTGGGTCCAGCGGCGTGGCGGCTGACTTCGTCACGGCAACACCGCCAGCGCGCTCATGCAGCGCGCGTAGTGGGCCGGGCCGCTGCCGATGTCGATGCGCTCGTTCGGCAGCTGCAGGCTGTAGCGCCGGCCTTGCGCCTCCGCATCGCCCAGCCAGCGCGCCAGCCGGGCGATGCGTGCCTCGCGATCCAGCGTGCGCAGCGCATCCCACTCCAGGCGCCAGGTCTCGCGCGGCTCCGGGCGGTCGAAATCCTTGACCAGCAGGTCGTGGTGGCGGGCGCTGGCTTTCCATGCGATGTGCCGGGGCGCGTCGCCGCGGCGGTAGTCGCGCAGCGCGGCCAGTTCCTCGCCTGCCTGCGGACGCAGGCATTCGCGCGCGTCGCCCGGCAGCACCGGCGGTGGACCGGCGGCTTCCGGTCGCGGCCAGACCAGCACGGACTGCTGCGGATGCAGCCAGCTCCAGGCGCGGAACAGGCCCAGTGGCCAGGTGCTCCAGAGCTTGAACCGCGGCAGGGCCAGCCAGCCCCGCCGGGTGGTGGCCAGGCGCAGGCGCAGTTCCGTGGTGCCCTGCACGGCGAAGGCCAGCGACTCGCCGGCACAGTCGAGTCGTACTGACTCGCGCGGACGCTGCGCCGCGAAATCCAGCACCAGTTCCAGCGGCTCGCCGGCGACGGCATGGCCGGCGCGGATGCCGCGCAACGACAGGCCATCCAGCGTGCGGAACGCGAGCAGCATGCTCGCGGCGGTCGCCGCGCCCAGCATGCAGGTCAGCAGCAGCGCCGCGTTGTTGGCGTAGTTCAGTGCGCCGACCAGCATCACCAGCAGCAACACGCCGAAGCCGAGCCCGAACGCGGTGGGCACGATGTAGATGCGGCGCCGGCCCAGTTCGATCGGCAGCGGCTCGGGCTGGCGCAGGCGGGTGAGCGCGGGCAGGCGGCGTTCGGCCCGGACTCTGGCGCGTTGCGCGAGCCGGCGCAGGTTGGAGCGCATCAGTCCACCGCCACCTCGGCGAGCAGCTGGCGCGCCAGCGCCTCGCCGCCGATGCCGCGCGCGGTCACCAGCCGGTGCGCGGCCAGCGGCACGAACAGCACCTGCAGGTCTTCCGGCAGCACGTAGGTGCGGCCGTCCAGCAGCGCCCAGGCGCGGGCCGCGGCGAGCAGTGACAGGCCGGCGCGCGGCGACAGCCCGGTGCGGATCTCGGCATGGCGACGACTGGCGGCGAGCAGCGCCTGCAGGTAGTCGAGCAGGGCGGGGCTGGCGGTGATCGCCTGCGCCTGCCGACGCAGCGCGAGCAAGGCGGCGCCGTCCAGTTGCGGCATCAGCCGGGTCAGCAGGTCGCGGCGGTCGATGCCGGTGAGCAGTTCACGTTCGGCGGCGGGGTCGGGGTAGTCCAGCGACAGCCGCAGCATGAAGCGGTCGAGCTGGGAATCGGGCAGCGGGAAGGTGCCGGCGAGATCCAGCGGGTTCTGCGTGGCGACCACGAAGAACGGCTGCGGCAGCGCATGGGTCTGGCCGTCCACGGTGACCTGGCCCTCGGCCATCGCCTCCAGCAACGCGCTCTGCGTCTTCGGCGTGGCGCGGTTGATCTCGTCGGCCAGCAGCAGGCCGCCGAAGATCGGGCCGGGATGGAAGCGGAATTGCCCGGTCTCGCGTTCGTACACGCTGACGCCGAGGATGTCCGAAGGCAGCAGGTCGCTGGTGAACTGCACGCGCTGGAATTCCAGCGCGAAGCTGGCGGCGAGCGCATGCGCCAGCGTGGTCTTGCCCACGCCGGGCACGTCCTCCAGCAGCAAGTGGCCGCCGGCGACCAGGCAGGCCAGCGCCAGCTTCACCTGCCGTGCCTTGCCCAGCACCACGCGGTTGAGCTGCGCCTCGGCGGCGGCGAGACGCTGGCGCAGTTCGTCGGCGGGCGGGGGAACGGGCAGGGGCTGGCTCATCGGTCGGGCTCGCGGCGTGCGTGGGTGGGAAGCGGTTCGACGGGGTTGCGGCCAGCGTACCCCGGTTTGCTTCAGGGTACGGCGACACCCGTCGCGCGCAGCAGCCTGGCCAGCGCGATCAGCGGCAGACCGATCAGCGCGCTGGGGTCCTCGCTGTCGATGCGCTCGAGCAGGCTGATGCCCAGGCCTTCGCACTTGAAGCTGCCGGCGCAGTCCAGCGGCTGTTCGCGCGCCACGTAGCGTTCGATTTCCGTAGCGCTCAACGCGCGGAAGTGCGCGCGGGTGTGGTCGATATGCAGCTGGTGTTGGCCGCTGCGCGTGTCGAACAGGCACAGCGCGGTGTGGAAATGCACCACGCGACCGGAGCTGGCGGCGAGCTGGGCGCGGGCGTTCGCCACGCTGCCGGGCTTGTCCAGCACTTCGCCGTCCAGTTCGGCGACCTGGTCGGAGCCGATCACCAGCGTATCGCGCAGGCCGTCGGCAACCGCCGCAGCCTTGGCGAGGGCGAGCCGCGCCGCGCGGGCGTCCGGCGCTTCGCCGGGCAGGGTGGCCTCGTCGGTGCCGGGCGCGCGCTGCTCGAATGCCGGCAGCAGCCGGCGCAGCAGTTCGGCGCGGTAGCGCGAGGTGGAGGCCAGCACGATGCGGGGCGTGGAGTTCATTCCGCGTCGCGATGGATGTGTTCGCGCATCGCGCTGTCCAGGTCGCGCTGGGCGGCGTTCAGCGCCTGCAGCAGCGGTTGCAGGCGGTCGCGGCTGGCGCGCATCGCGGCGGCGGTCTCGTCCAGTTCATGCTGGTTGGCGCGGGCGGCGTGGTCGCGGATCCAGATGCGCTGGCGCAGCAGCGCCTGCAGCCCGGCGTCGACCGCCTGGCGGGCGCCCTGTTCGCTGGCGCCGGGCAGGTCGGGGTTGATCGCCATCACCGCGTGCGCCTGTGCCAGGCCGGCGCGGCAGCTTTTCAGGTCGGTTTCCAGCCGGTCGGCCAGGTCGAGCAATTGCTGCAGGTCCGCGGCGCGCCGGTTCTGCCAGCGGCGCGAGGACAGCGCCCAAGCCGCCGCGACGACCAGCACCAGCAGGGCGAACACGCCCAGCATCAGGGAAAGGTTCACGCGGCAACGCCCGGATGGAGTGGGCGTGCAGTCTGCCGCAAGCGGGGCGCATCAGGCAAAATGGGCGGAATGGATGACGCAAGCGCTTGATTGTCGGTTGACTTCGATCGTTCACGTGCTTACCATTCGCCGATTATGTCCGTGACACTGCCAGAGTCCGTGGACGCTTGGCGCATGGTCTCGGCGCGGCGTTCGTTCGAGGGATCGATGCCCGTGGCCGCGTTGGAGCGCCTGTGCGGCGCGCTGGCCGGCGACGAGGGCGAGGTGAGCTTCCGGCTGGATTTCGGTCGCGACGAGCAGTTGGGCACGGACTACGTGGATGTCCATGCGCAGGTGCCGCTGACGATGATCTGCCAGCGCACGCTGGAGCCGTTCGTGTTGCCGGTGACGGTGGACAGCCGGCTCGGGCTGATCCGGCGGGAGCGCGACGAGGCGGGTTTGCCGCCAGGTTGCGAGCCGCTGCTGGTGGCCGAAGACGGTCGCCTGCGTCCGGCGGACGTGATCGAGGACGAGCTGCTGCTGGCCTTGCCGCTGGTGCCGGTGAACCCGGACAGCAGCCTGCCCGATGCGGCCGTCGATCACGACGCGACCGGGCAGGACGATGCCGCGGGACAAGAGAACAACCCGTTCGCGGTGTTGCGCGAACTGAAGAAGCAAGCCGGTCGGGGTCCTTGACCTCGATCTTCCAGATACCGAAATCAGGTTCAGTTGGAGAACTACCATGGCCGTTGCCAAGAGCCGCCGTACCCCGTCCACCCGCGGCATGCGTCGCGCGCACGACAAGCTGAAGACCGTGCAGCTGTCCACCGACCCGACCAGCGGCGAGGTGCACCTGCGCCATCACGTCACCGCCGACGGCTACTACCGCGGCAAGAAGGTCGTCGAGACCAAGGGCGCGGTGTCGGTCGAGGATTGACCGACGCGGCGGATTCCCCTGCGGGATCCGCGTGACCGAATCATCCGAAACGGCGCGGCGACGCGCCGTTTCGCGTTATGGGCGTCCGGACGGTTGCGCATGCGCCGTCCAGGGCGTTCAATCCACGGTTTACGTTTGACGGAAAACGGAATGGCCCCGATCTACTCCCGCATCATCGCCACCGGCAGTGCCTTGCCCGAACGCGCCGTCAGCAATGTCGATCTGGAGAAGATCGTCGACACCAGCGACGAATGGATCCGCACCCGCACCGGCATCCGCCAGCGTCACATCGCCGCCGATGGCGAGACCACCGGCGATCTCGCCTTCCTCGCCGCGCAGCGCGCGCTGGAGGCGGCCGGCGTCAAGGCGTCGGAGCTGGACCTGATCGTGCTGGGCACCACCACGCCCGACATCATCTTCCCGTCCACCGCCTGCCTGGTGCAGCACCGGCTCGGTGCGAACGGCTGCGCGGCGTTCGACGTCAACGCCGCCTGCTCGGGCTTCATGTATGCGCTCGGCATCGCCGACAAGTTCATCAAGAGCGGCCAGTCGAAGAAGGTGCTGGTGATCGGCGCCGAGACGTTGACCCGCATGATCGACTGGAACGAGCGCGAGACCTGCGTGCTGTTCGGCGACGGCGCCGGCGCGGTGGTGCTGGAGGCCTCAACTGAGCCCGGCGTTTACGCCACCTGCATGCACGCCGATGGCGGCTACAAGGAGCTGCTGTGGAACCCGGTCGGCGTGTCCGTCGGCTTCAAGGACGAGCCCAACCACGGCGTGCGCATCAAGATGGCCGGCCGCGAGGTGTTCAAGGTGGCGGTGAAGACGCTGGACGCACTGGTCGAAGAAACGCTGCAGGCCGCCGGCATGCAGGCCTCGCAGATCGACTGGCTGATCCCGCACCAGGCCAACCTGCGCATCATCGAGGCCACCGCGAAGCGGCTGGACATGCCGATGGAGCGCGTCATCGTCACCGTCGACCAGCACGCCAACACCTCGTCCGGCTCGGTGCCGCTGGCGCTGGACTACGCGGTGCGCTCGGGCAAGGTGCAACGCGGCCAGAACCTGCTGCTGGAAGCCTTCGGCGGCGGCTTCACCTGGGCCTCGGCGCTGCTGCGGTACTGAGAGCCGGGAATCGGAAATCAGAGAATCGAAAGGCCGCGCCACACACATTCCCTCTCCCCGGCGCAGCGGGAGGAGAGGGTTGGGGTGATGGGAGGCTTCTGCCCGTTGCTTTCGTTGGAGAAGAGATTCGCATGAGCACCACCCATTCCAACCTTGCCTTCGTCTTCCCCGGCCAGGGCTCGCAGTCGGTCGGCATGCTGGCCGAGCTGGCCGCCGCGCACGGCGAGGTGCAGGCGACGTTCGACGAAGCCTCGCAAGGCGCAGGCGTCGACTTGTGGGCGCTCAGCCAGCAGGGGCCGGAGGACCAACTCAACCGCACGGAAAACACCCAGCCGGCGCTGCTCGCGGCCAGCGTCGCGGTGTGGCGCGTGTGGAACAAGCTCGGCGGCGCGCGGCCCGCGCAACTGGCCGGCCACAGCCTGGGCGAGTACAGCGCGCTGGTCTGCGCGGAGGCTCTGTCCCTGCGTGACGCCGCCGCGCTGGTGGCCGAGCGCGGCCGGCTGATGCAGGCGGCGGTGCCGGCCGGCGTGGGCGCGATGGCGGCGATCCTGGGCGGCGACGATGCGCAGATCGCGCAAGTCTGCGAGGAAGTCGCCCAAGGCCAGGTGGTGGCGCCGGCCAACTACAACTCGCCGGGCCAGCTGGTGATCGCGGGCAATACCGAAGCGGTGGATCGCGCGCTGGCGAAGCTCGCCGAGCTGGGCGTGAAGAAGGCGATCAAGCTCGCGGTGTCGGTACCCTCGCATTGCATGCTGATGCGCGACGCGGCGGACAGGCTGGGCGAACGCATGGCCTCGATTGCCTGGCGGCTGCCGGCGATTCCGGTGATCCAGAACGCCGAGGCGCAGCGTTACGCCTCGCTGGACGAGATCCGCGGTGCGCTGCAGCGCCAGCTTTACCTGCCGGTCCGCTGGACGGAATGCGTGCAGACGCTGGCTGCCGGCGGTGCCACGCGCATTGCCGAATGCGGCCCGGGCAAGGTGCTGGCCGGCCTCGTGAAACGCATCGACAAGGGACTGGAGGCGCGTGCGATCGGTGCGCCGGCCGAGTTCGACGCCGCGCTGGCCGACTGGCGCGGCTGAGCGCAAAACCAGGCTTCGCGAAAGGGCGCGCTTGACGCGCCCTTTCATCGGCGTATTATTCAACCAAAAGGTTGAATGAATATCGCCATGTCGAACCTCGATCTCGCCTTTGCCGCGCTCGCCGATCCCACCCGTCGCCGCATCGTGGCGCGGCTGACCCGTGGCGAGTTGCGGGTGACCGATCTCGCGCAGCCGTTCGCGATGTCGCTGAACGCGGTGTCCAAGCACGTCAAGGTGCTGGAGGGCGCGGGCCTGGTCCGCCGCCGTCGCGAGGGCCGCGAACACTACCTGCGCCTGCGCGCCGCGCCGCTGCGCGAAGTCGCCAAATGGACCTCGCAGTACGAACGCTTCTGGAACCAGCGCCTCGATGCGCTGGGCACGTTCCTCGACCAACAGCAGGAGAACGACGATGAAGGGTCGCAATGAAAGCGCAATGGGTTCGTTTCGCCTGGAGATCCCGCGCAGCTACGACGCCTCGCCCGAGCGGGTGTTCCGCGCCTGGACCGATCCGGCCAGCATGAAGGCCTGGCTGGCGGAAGGCGGCGACGTGGTGGCCGATCCCCGTCCGGACGGCCTGTTCTATCTCGGCATGCAGCATTCGAGCGGGATCCGCCCGCACTACGGCCGCTACCTGCGCGTGGAGAGTCCACATCTGCTCGAATTCACCTGGGTGAGCGAGCACACGCTCGGCAAGGAATCGGTGGTCACGCTGGAGTTCACGCCGCGCGGCAGGCAGACCGAACTGCGCCTGACCCACGAAGGCCTGCCTGACGAGCGGATGGCGATGGCGCACACCGAGGGCTGGACGTTCTTCCTCGACACGCTGGTCGCGCGCTTGGGCGGAGAGGGCTGAGCCATGTGCCCGATCTGCCTCGGTGTCGCGGCGTGGGCGACGGTCGCGGGAAGCGGCTCGGCCGGAGGCCTGGCCACGATCCTCGTCGCGAGGCGCCGCATCAAGCGGGATACGCGGGCCGGCAGGATGCCCGGGAACGCCGTGTCCAACTCCATTCAATCCGTGCAGAACGCAGGAGGGTGTCATGCGCAAGCTGATCGCCGGCATGAAGATTTCCGCTGACGGCAAGATGGAAGGGCCGGAAGGTTACGCCGACTGGGTGGATGCCTGGTCGGAGGATTACGGACTGACCGCGCAGATCGACGCCTGCGTGCTCGGCAGCGGCATGTATCCCGGTTACGAGCAGTACTGGACCGCGATACAGAACGCGCCGGACGCAGCACTGCCGATGACCGGCAAGTTGCCGACGCCGGCCGAGGTCGCATGGGGCCGCTTCGCCGCGCGGACGCCGCACTACGTGCTGTCGCGAAGTATGAGCGTGGCCAACTGGCCGCTGACGCGGTTCCTGCGTGACGTGGCCGAACTCGCGGATCTGAAGCAGCAATCCGGCAAGGACATCTATCTCATGGGCGGTGCCCGAATCACGGCCAGCCTGATCGAGGCTGGTCTTGTCGACGAACTGCGCTTGATCGTCTACCCGTTGATTGCGGGGGAGGGCAAGGCGCTGTTCGCGTCCGTGCGGCAACGCCGCGGGCTGGAACTGCGCAAGACCGAGACGCTGCACGGCGGCCGGCTTGGCCTGACCTACGCGATGGCTTGAGGAGAACCGATCATGACCAGTCACACCATCGGAACCCGCGCGGAGTGGCTTGCCGCACGGCTTGAATTGCTGGAAGCGGAAAAGGCGCTGACCCGGCGCGGCGACGAGCTGGCGCGCCAGCGGCAGGCGCTGCCGTGGGTGCGCGTGGACAAGGACTATCGCTTCGATACCGACGCGGGCAGCGCCACCTTGGCGGATCTCTTCAAGGGCCGCTCGCAGCTGCTGGTCTACCACTTCATGTTCGGTCCCGACTACACCGCAGGCTGCCCGTCCTGCTCGGCGATCGCCGACGGCTTCAACGGCTTTGTCGCACATTTGGAAAACCACGATGTGGCTTTCACGGCGGTGTCGCGCGCGCCGCTGGCGAAGCTGCAGGCGTACCGGCGGCGCATGGGCTGGACGTTTCCCTGGGCGTCCGCAAGCGGCAGCGATTTCAACTACGACTTCAACGTCTCGATCACGGCGGCGCAGCAAGGCGCCGGCGGCGTGGAATACAACTACCGGCGTGGCGGCCATCCCATCGACGCGGAGCAGCTTCCACCGATCGTCCACCAGTTCGCGGCCACCTGCGGCACGGAAGCAGCCATCTACGTGCGCGACCGCCCCGGCATGAGCGCGTTCGTGCTGGAAGACGGCGTGGTCTACCACAGCTATTCCACCTACGCGCGCGGGCTGGACGGCCTGTGGGGCATGTACCAGTGGCTGGATCGCGCGCCGCAGGGACGCAACGAGGCGGCGGGCGCCTGGTGGCGGCGCCACGACGAGTACGCCGGCGCCGAGCCCGCCTGTTGCCGCTAGCTGCGGGTGCACCGGAGTCGGACGGCGCGTTCCTGGCGTGCAGCGCAGTCCCGTTTCCGTGTAAGGTTCGCGGCTTTGACACCTCACGGAACACGGCGATGGACAAGACATTGACGGGCGAGATCGCGCTGGTGACCGGCGCCAGCCGCGGCATCGGCGCGGCGATCGCGGACGAACTGGCAGCGATGGGCGCCACCGTGATCGGCACCGCCACCAGCGAGAGCGGTGCCGCCGCGATAGCCTCGCGGCTGGCCGCGCACGGTGGCCACGGCCGCATGCTCAACGTCACCGACTCCGCCGCGGTGGAGGCTTTGATCGACGGCATCGCCAAGGAGTTCGGCGCGGTATCGATCCTGGTCAACAATGCGGGCATCACCCGCGACCAGTTGCTGATGCGCATGCCCGAGGCGGACTGGCAGGCCATCCTCGACACCAACCTCAGCTCGGTGTTCCGCACCTCGAAGGCGGTGATGCGCGGCATGATGAAGGCGCGCAAGGGCCGCATCATCTCGATCGCCTCGGTGATCGGCCTCACCGGCAATCCCGGCCAGTCCAACTACGCGGCGGCCAAGGCCGGCATCATCGCGTTCTCCAAGTCGCTGGCCCGCGAGATCGGTTCGCGCGGGATCACCGTGAACGTGGTGGCGCCGGGCTTCATCGACACCGACATGACGCGCGCGCTGCCCGAGTCGGCAAAGGAGGGCCTGCTGGGCCAGATCGCGCTGGGTCGCCTCGGCGAGGCCAGCGACATCGCCAAGGCGGTAGGCTTCCTCGCTTCGCCGGCGGCGAGCTACATCACCGGCGAGACGCTGCACGTCAACGGCGGCATGTACATGGCCTGAGGCGGCGCAGCCGCCTGTGCGACAGTTTCAAACGCCGCCACTCCATACGGCAACGCATGCCAAGACTGTCGCGCATGTTCGCTTTTTCGGCGACAATTGCGTTTTCGCGTCGGCCGCAGGGCCGGTATCGCAACACTTGCGGTGGATGTGCTGGCAGCCTGACGGCTTGGCCACTACAATCCGCCGGTCTTGCCGGCCGCGGGCCGGCGTACAACACAATTCCCCGTGGGAGGTTTGGCAACATGAGCACCATCGAAGAGCGCGTCAAGAAGATCGTCGTCGAGCAGTTGGGCGTGAAAGAGGATGAAGTCACGGCGAATGCCTCGTTCGTGGACGACCTGGGCGCCGACTCGCTCGACACCGTCGAGTTGGTGATGGCCCTCGAGGAAGAGTTCGAGACCGAGATCCCGGACGAGGATGCCGAGAAGATCACCACCGTGCAGCAGGCCGTTGACTACATCAAGGCCCACACCAAGGAGTGATCGCGCGGTGGCAGGACGGCGCGCTGCGCTGCTGCCCCCGTAGCGGTACCGGAAGCTGCGCCGACAAGGCGCAGTTTTCGTTTCTGCAATCTGCAACGTCCGATCCCGTATGGTGTGCGGCGATGGCGGGCATCCCCGAATGACGAGCAGCGCCATGCATCGGCGCTCCCCGGAACACGAAGGAACAAGAGCATGAGCAAGCGACGCGTGGTAGTGACCGGCATGGGCATCATCTCGCCGGTCGGCAACGACCTGGTCACCGCCTGGGACAACATCCTCAAGGGCGTCAGCGGCATCGGCGGAGTCACCCATTTCGACGCCAGCAACTACGCCACGCGCATTGCCGGCCAGGTGAAGGGTTTCAACTCCGCGGACTGGGTGTCGCCGAAAGACGTCAAGAAGATGGATCACTTCATCCAGTACGGCATCGCCGCGGGCACCCAGGCGCTCAAGGATGCCGGCCTGGAAATCACCGAGGCCAACGCGCCGCGCATCGGCGTGGCGGTGGGCGCCGGCATCGGCGGACTCAACACCATCGAGGACACCTCGATCGAACTGCACGAAAAGGGCCCGCGTCGCGTGTCGCCGTTCTTCGTGCCCAGCTCGATCATCAACATGGTGTCGGGCTATCTGTCGATCATGTTCGGCCTGAAAGGCCCGAACATCGCCTGCGTCACCGCCTGCGCCACGGCCACGCACAACATCGGTCTGGCCGCGCGGATGATCCAGTACGGCGATGCCGACGTGATGGTCGCCGGCGGTTCGGAATTCGCCACCACCGGCACCGCGATGGCGGGCTTCTGTTCGGCCAAGGCGATGTCCACCCGCAACGACGAGCCGACCAGGGCCAGCCGCCCGTGGGACAAGGACCGCGACGGCTTCGTGCTGTCCGACGGCGCCGGCGTGCTGGTGCTGGAGGAATACGAGCATGCGAAGGCGCGCGGTGCGCGCATCTATGCCGAACTGGCCGGCTACGGCATGAGCGGCGACGCCTACCACATCACCGCGCCCAGCGAGGGTGGCGAAGGGGCGGCCCGCTGCATGGAGAGCGCGCTGAAGGACGGCGGCATCAATCCGTCCGAAGTGCAGTATGTCAATGCGCACGGCACCTCGACGCCGCTGGGCGACCTGGGCGAAGTGCTGGCCGCCAAGCGCGTGTTCGGCGACCACGCCTACAAGCTGGCGATGAGCTCCACCAAGTCGATCACCGGCCATCTGCTTGGCGCGGCCGGTGGCGTGGAGGCGATCTTCAGCATCCTCGCGATGCGCGATGGCGTGCTGCCGCCCACGATCAACCTGGACGAGCCGGGCGAGGGCTGCGACCTCGACTTCGTGCCGAACGCGGCGCGCGAGGCGAAGGTCGACGTGGTGATCTCCAACTCCTTCGGCTTCGGCGGCACCAACGGCACGCTGGCTTTCCGTCGCGTCTGACGTGACGCATCGTCGAATCCTGCACGGCCGGCGCGATCTGCTCGCGCCGGCCGCTGCATTTCCGCAGCGCTATCCCTGCCTGCTGGAAAGCGTGCTGCACGGCACGGCGCAGGCGCGCTACGACATCCTGTTCGCGTTTCCGCGGGACAGCCTGACGCTGGCGGCGGATGGCGGCGTGCGCAACGCCGCTGGCGAGCTGGTCGGCACGCGTTTCCTCGATGCGCTGGACGCCGCCTGGCAGGCCGAGCGCCAGCCGCGCGGGGACGACGGCCTGCCGTTCCACGGCGGTTGGGCGCTGCTGCTGGGCTACGAGCTCGCGGGCGAGATCGAGCCCAAGTTGCAGCTGCGTACCGACGACCACTTGCCGGTGGCGCTGGCCCTGCGTTGTCCCGCGGCAGTGGTCGTCGACCACGCGCGCGACTGCACCGTGCTGGTGGCCGAAGCGGGCAACGAGCACCTGCTCGATGCGCTGGCGGCAGACCTGGACGCGGTGGCGGCGATTCCCGCGCTCTCGTCGCCCGCACACTTGGTCGAAGACGAGCCGCAACACTTCCTCGACGGCGTGGCACGCATCCACGAACACCTGCACGCGGGCGACATCTTCCAGGTGAACCTGTCGCGCGCATGGCGCGCGCAGTACGCCGAACCGCCGATGCCGGCGGCGCTGCATGCCGCCCTGCGCCGCGCGAATCCCGCGCCGTTCGCCGGGCTGCTGCAGCAGCCCGGCTGGGCGATTGCCAGTTCCTCGCCGGAGCGGCTGGTGGAGGTGCGCGATGGCGTGGCGCAGACGCGGCCGATCGCCGGCACCCGCCCGCGCACGGCGGGCGATGACGACGTGGCGCGCATCCGCGAACTGGCCGCGCATCCCAAGGAGCGCGCCGAGCACGTGATGCTGATCGACCTCGAACGCAACGACCTGGGCCGCGTCTGCGCGCCCGGCACGGTCGAGGTGGACGAGCTGATGACGGTGGAAAGCTATGCCCACGTGCACCACATCGTCTCCAACGTGCGCGGCCGCCTGCGCACGGGCGTGACGCCGGGGCAGGTGATTGCCGCGGTGTTCCCGGGTGGCACCATCACCGGCTGCCCCAAGGTGCGCTGCATGGAGATCATCGCCGCGCTGGAGGACGCGCCGCGCGGCGCCTACACCGGTGCGCTGGGTTACCTCGACCGCAACGGCGACCTCGACCTCAACATCCTGATCCGCACGCTGGCGCTGGTCGGCGACACGGTGAGCCTGCGTGCGGGCGCCGGCATCGTGGCCGATTCGGTGGCCGAGAAGGAACTGGACGAAACGCGGGCGAAGGCGCGCGGCCTGCTGCGTGCGCTGGGAGCGGCGGACGCATGATCCTGGTCGACGGCCAACCGCAGGACACCGTCCCCGCGACCGATCGCGGCCTGCTGTACGGCGATGGCTTGTTCGAGACGATTCGCTTCACGGGCAAGTCGGCGCCGCTGTGGTCGCGCCACATGCAGCGGCTGGCGCTGGGTTGCGAACGCCTGCGCCTGCCTGCACCGGATCCCGCGCTGCTGTGGCAGGAAACGGCGACGGTGACGCGGGGCATGGCGGAGGCGGTCGTGCGCATCACGCTCACCCGCGGCACGGGTGCGCGCGGCTATGCGATGCCCGCGGACCCGTGCGTTACCCGCATCGTCGCGGCCTTTGCGATGCCGGCGCTGGAGGCGGCGCCATACCGCGACGGCCTGCGCCTGCATCTGTGCGAAACGCGTCTCGCCGAGCAGCCGCTGCTGGCCGGTCTCAAGCATCTCAACCGGCTGGAGCAGGTGCTGGCGCGCGCCGAGTGGAACGATCCGGCGATGGCCGAAGGCCTGTTGTGCGACATGCACGGCCACGCGATCTCGGCTACCGCGGCGAACCTGTTCGCCGTGGTCGACGGCGTACCGGTGACGCCTGCGCTGGAGCGATGCGGTGTGGCCGGCGTGCTGCGCGCCGAATTGCTGGAGGCGCTGCCGCGGGTCGAGGTGCGCGACCTGCCGCTGGCCGAATGCCTGCGCGCGTCCGAGCTCTTCCTAAGCTCCAGCGTTCGCGGCATCCTGCCGGTTCAGGCCGTGGCGGATAAGGTGTTCGCCCCCGGCCCGGTGGCCCGTGCGATGCAGGCGCATTGGCGCGAACTCGGTTTCCCGATGGAGCAGGCATGACCCGCAAGACCTGGCGCAACACGATTCTGGTGCTGCTGCTGGCGCTGATTGGCGCCGCGGCCTGGGGCTGGCGCGACTTCAGCCGCTTCGGCAACGCGCCGCTGCATGTCGCCGCGCAGGGCGAAAGCATCGACATCGCCCGCGGCAGCAGCTTCAAGGAGATCGTGCGCCAGCTGCGCGACCAGGGCCTGAGCAGCGCCTCGCCGCTGTACTGGCGCCTGCTGGCCGTGCAGATGCGGGTGGCCGGCAAGCTGCACGCGGGCGAGTACGCCACGCCCGTCGGCCTCACCCCGCGGCAGCTGCTGGCCAACATGGCGGCGGGCAGGGTGATGCAGCGCAATTTCACCATCGTCGACGGCTGGACCTTCCACGAAGTGCTCGTGGCGCTGGGCAAGGCGGAAAAGCTGCAGCACGCGACCGCCGGCCTGGACGATGCCGCGATCATGCAGAAGATCGGCGCGCCGGGCGAACAGCCGGAAGGCCGCTTCCTGCCCGAGACCTACGCCTACGTGAAGGGCGACAGCGACCTCGACATCCTGAAGCGCGCGCACGCGGCGATGGCGAAGACGCTGGACGCACTGTGGCCGGGCCGCGACAAGGATCTGCCGCTGGCCACGCCCTACGACGCGCTGATCCTCGCCTCCATCGTGGAGAAGGAAACCGGCCGCGCCGACGAGCGCGCGAAGATCGCCGGCGTGTTCGTGCGTCGTCTTGAAGACCACATGCTGCTGCAGACCGACCCTACCGTGATCTACGGCATGGGCGACAGCTACCAGGGCAAGATCCACAAGGTCGACCTCACCACCGACACGCCGTACAACACCTATACCCGGCCCGGCCTGCCGCCCACGCCGATCGCGCTGCCGGGCAAGCCGGCGATCATGGCGGCGCTGCACCCCGCAGCCGGCACCGCGCTGTATTTCGTGGCGCGCGGCGATGGCAGCCACGCGTTCGCCGACACGCTCGCCGAGCAGAACCGCAACGTGGCCTGCTACCAGCTCAAGCGGTGCAGCCAGTGAGCAGGCGCGGTCGTTTCATCACGCTGGAAGGCGGCGAGGGTGCGGGCAAGAGCACCTTGCTGGCGGGCCTGCGCGGACACCTGGAAAGCCGCGGCGTGGACCTGCTGCTGACTCGCGAACCGGGCGGCACCGCGCTGGGCGAGGCAGTGCGCGCGATCGTGCTGGATCCGGCGAGGCATGACCTGTGCGCCGAGAGCGAGCTGCTGCTGATGTTCGCCTCGCGCGCGCAACTGGTGCGCGAAACCATCGAACCGGCGCTGGCGGCCGGGCGCTGGGTGCTGTGCGACCGCTACGTGGACGCCAGCTATGCCTACCAGGGCGGCGGCCGCGGCCAGCCGGCCGCACGCATTGCCGCGATCGAACAATGGGCCTGCGCAGGACTCGTGTCCGACCTCACCTTGCTGCTCGACCTGCCGGTGAGCACCGGACGGGCGCGCGCCGCGGGCCGTGGCGCGGCGGATCGCATCGAAGTCGAGGCGGACGGTTTCTTCGAGCGTGTGCGCGCCGCGTATCGCGCGCGCGCCGCGGCCGAGCCGCAGCGCTTCCGGGTGATCGACGCCAGCCAGCCGGCCGAGGCGGTGCTGCGCGACGCGGTGGCCGCCACGGCTCACCTGTTTGGAGCGGACGCATGAGCGCGATGCCCTGGCACGCAGCGGATTGGTCACGGCTGCAGGCGCGCCGGCAGCGCGATGCCTTGCCGCACGCGCTGCTGCTGTGCGGACCGGCCGGCCTGGGCAAGCGCGGGTTCGCGCAGCGCTTCGTGCGCGGCCTGCTGTGTGCGCGCGCGCAGGACGGCGAGGCCTGCGGCCAGTGCCGCAGCTGCCTGCTGCTGGACGCGGGCACGCATCCCGACGTGGTCACGCTCACGTTCGGCCTGCGCAGGGACGGCACGCCGCGCACCGAGATCGTGATCGAGCAGATCCGCGAGCTGTCCGCGCGGCTGGCGATGAGCAGCCAGTTCGGCGGCTGGCAGGTCGCGTTGATCGATCCGGCCGACGCGATGAACGCGGCGGCGGCGAACGCGCTGCTGAAGACGCTGGAGGAGCCGTCCGGACAGACCTTGCTGGTCCTGCTGGCCGATGCGCCGTGGCGTTTGCCGCAGACGATACGCAGCCGCTGCCAGCGCATCGAGTTCAACGTGCCGCCGCCTGCGGAAGCACAGGCGTGGCTGCAGGGGCAGGGCGTGGCACAGGCGCAGGTGGCGCTGGACGCGGCGCTGGGCAATCCCGGCCTGGCGTTGGCCTGGGCGCAGCAGGGCGCGCTGGAACGCCGCGCCGAGGTGCGGCGCGATCTCGCCGCGCTGGCGGCCGGTCGCGGGCAGGTTACGGACATGGCAAAGCGCTGGCTGGACGACGAGGCCGCGCAGCGCCTGTGGTTCGCCGCCCAGGCGGCCGCCGACGAACGCCGTGCCCAGTCGACGCAGGCCGCGCCGCCGCTCGCCAGCGCGATGGACGGCGAGGCATTGGCGCACTGGTACGACGCCGCCAACCGCACCCGCGACGCCTTGCGCGGCCCCTTGCGCGGCGACCTGCTGTTGCTGGAACTGCTGGCGCAATGGCGCTGAGCGCGGCGGTGGAACCTCGCATCACGGCGCAGACCCGCCTGCTGGTGGTGGCGCCGCATCCGGACGACGAGACCATCGCCAACGGCCTGCTGATCCAGAGCGTGCGCGCGGTCGGCGGCACGGTGCGCGTGCTGCTGCTTACCGACGGCGACAACAATCCCTGGCCGCAGCGTTGGCTGGAACGGCGCTGGTCCATCGGTGCCGGCGAGCGCGAGCGCTGGGGCCACCGCCGCCGTGCGGAACTCGCGGAGGCACTGCACCGGCTGGATGTGCCGACCACGGCGCTGCAATCGCTGGGTTGGCCGGACATGGGTGTGCTCGACCGCCTGCTGCAGCCGGACCAGTCGGCGCTGGCCGAACTGGCGGCGGCGCTGGACGATTTCGCTCCCGACCTGGTCGCCGTGCCGGCGCTGGGCGACCGCCATCCCGATCATGGCGCGGCCCACGTGCTGCTGCGCATGGTGCTGGCCAGATTGGGCGGTACGCCGCGGCTGCTCGGCTACCTGGTCCACGGCCACGACGACGGCACGCCGATGCCCGAATCGCCGGTCACGCCGGCGCAGCAGGCCGCCAAGCAGCATGCGCTGGCGGCCTACGCCAGCCAGCTGGCCTTGAGCGGCGGCCGCCTGCGCCGGCTGGCCGAACGCCCCGAGCGCCATGCGCAGCCGGTGGCGTCAGGGGCGGCCCGCGTGTTGCCGTGGCGGCCATCGCCGCTGCTGTGGCCGCGCCTGCGGCTGACCGCGGCCAGCACCTCCGGTCTGGCGCAGCAGTGGCCCTCGGCATGCCGCGCCGCTGCGGCGCGACGGGCAGGGCGGCTGGCGGCTGGACTGGCCGGCGGCGCGGGCGGAGGACGCCTGCTTCGTGCGGCTGTCGCTGGCCTTGCCCTCGCCGTGGATCTTCGACCATTGGGGCTGGCGCGAAGTGTGAGGCTTTGCGCGGCACGTCGTGGTGGTTAGCATGGAGACTGCCGCATCGGCAGCCGAGCGCGGTCCAGGAGCCCACATGAATCCCGTCGCCGCCCGCCAGGGCATCATCTCGCTGAAGATCAAGGATGCCGCCACGTTGTACAACGCCTACATGCCGTTCCTGCGCAACGGCGGCCTGTTCGCGCCCACCGCCCAACCCTATGCGCTGGGCGACGAGGTGGTGTTGCTGGTGAGCCTGGCCGACGAAAGCGAGCGCCTGTCGGTGGTGGGCAAGGTGGCGTGGATCTGCCCGCCCGGTGCGCAAGGCAACCGCACCGCGGGCATCGGCATCCACTTCAACGACTCGCCGGACGCCGAGGTGGCGCGCCAGCGCATCGAGAACATGCTCGCCGGCGTGCTCAATTCCGAGCGGCCCACCCACACGATGTGAGCCATCCCTGCGCAGCCTTGCGCGATGCGGGCGTTTTCATGGTTCGTTGACGCTCGTCAAGCTGTTGTGGCGCCTGCATGCACTGATACAATGCCCCGCTTCACGAACTCGTGTCGTGGAGAGTCGGGCGCCCGTGGCTGTCAGCAGACGCGAGCGCGACCGCAAGGTCCGTGGCCTTCATTGCCTGCCGAAACGAATTGCCGGACCGTCACCCCACGGTCACTGATGCGCCGATGGCGCGGAGGTAGGTTGCATCGTGATTGCCGAATACTGGCCCGTATTGCTGTTCATCGCCGTGGCCGCCGGCCTCGGCCTCGTCCTGCTGGCGATCGGCATGCTTGCCGGTCCGCGTCGCCCCGAGGCGGAAAAACTTGCGCCCTACGAGTGCGGCTTCGAGGCGTTCGAGGATGCGCGTGCGCGCTTCGACGTGCGCTACTACCTGCTCGCGATCCTGTTCATCATCTTCGATCTGGAAATTGCCTTCCTGTTTCCGTGGGCGGTGGTGTTCAAGCAGATCGGCCTCGTGGCGCTGATCGAGATGGCGCTGTTCCTGCTGCTGCTGGTGGTCGGTTTCGCCTACGTCTGGAAGAAGGGAGCACTGGAATGGGAGTGATCTCCTCCATCGACAAGGTGATGCACAACCCGCAGCCGCTGGACGTGGTGGACGACATCCTGCGTCCGGCCGGCGACAACCCGGTGGTGCAGCGCGGCTTCGCCACCACCAGCGTCGACGCGCTGATGAACTGGGCGCGCACCGGCTCGATGTGGCCGATGACGTTCGGCCTGGCCTGCTGCGCGGTCGAGATGATGCACGCCGGCGCGGCGCGCCTCGACCTCGACCGCTACGGCGTGATCTTCCGTCCGTCGCCGCGCCAGAGCGACGTGATGATCGTGGCCGGCACCCTGGTCAACAAGATGGCCCCCGCACTGCGCAAGGTCTACGACCAGATGCCCGAGCCGAAGTGGGTGATCTCGATGGGCAGCTGCGCGAACGGTGGCGGCTATTACCACTACTCCTATTCCGTGGTGCGCGGCTGCGACCGCATCGTGCCGGTGGACATCTACGTGCCGGGCTGCCCGCCCACGGCCGAAGCGCTGATCCACGGCATCCTGCAGTTGCAGAAGAAGATCCGCCGCACCAGCACGATCGCGCGTTCCTGAGGCGTGCCCATGACTGACATGCAAAAGATCTCGCTGGCCGAGCGCCTGGCCGCGCGGTTCGGCGACACGCTGAAGATCAGCGTGGTGCGCAACGAAACCAGCGCCGAACTGGCGGCCGCCGACCTGCTCGCCGTGGCCACCGCGCTGCGCGACGAGCCGGGCTTCCGCTTCAGCGAGCTGGTCGACCTGTGCGGCATCGACTACCTCGGCTACGGCCAGGTCGAGTGGGACACCGAGACCGTCAGCGGCTCCGGTTTCTCGCGCGGCGTGGAAGGCGAGGCGATGGGCCGCTTCGACTGGGCCGATCGCCCGCGCGGCGTGGACCAGCCGCGCCGCTTCGCCGCGGTGATCCACCTGCTTTCGATCGAGCACAACCAGCGCCTGCGCCTGCGCGTGTTCTGCGAGGACGACAGCCTGCCGATCGTGCCGTCCGTCACCGGCATCTGGCCGGGCGTGAACTGGTTCGAGCGCGAGGCGTTCGATCTCTACGGCATCCTCTTCGACGGCCATCCGGACCTGCGCCGCATCCTCACCGACTACGGCTTCGTGGGGCATCCGTTCCGCAAGGACTTCCCGCTGATCGGCAACGTGGAAGTGCGCTACGACCCCGAACAGAAGCGCGTGGTGTACGAACCCGTGACGTCGGTGGTGCCGCGCGTGCTGGTGCCGCGCGTGATCCGCGACGACGCCGACCTCATGCAGGCCAAGGCCGAAGCCGCCGACGATTGGCGCAGGAATTGATTCGATGGCCCAGGAAATCCGCAACTACACGATGAACTTCGGCCCGCAGCATCCCGCTGCGCACGGCGTGCTGCGCCTGGTGCTGGAGATGGACGGCGAGACCATCGTCCGTGCCGACCCGCATATCGGCCTGCTGCATCGCGGCACCGAGAAGCTGGCCGAGTCCAAGCCGTTCAACCAGTCGATCGGCTACATGGACCGCCTCGACTACGTGTCGATGATGTGCAACGAGCACGCCTACGTGAAAGCGATCGAGACCCTGCTGGGGATCGAGGCGCCGGAGCGCGCGCAGTACATCCGCACGATGTTCGACGAGATCACCCGCATCCTGAACCACCTGATGTGGATCGGCTCGAACGGGCTCGACCTCGGCGCGATGGCGGTGTTCCTGTACGCGTTCCGCGAGCGCGAGGAGCTGATGGACGTCTACGAGGCGGTGTCGGGCGCGCGCATGCACGCGACCTACTACCGTCCGGGCGGCGTCTACCGCGACCTGCCGGCGCAGATGTCGCAGTACCGCGAGTCGCCGTGGCACAAGGGCAAGGACCTGAAGCGCCTGAACAGCTGGCGCGAGGGCTCGATGCTCGACTTCCTCGACGCCTTCACCGACGACTTCCCGACCAAGGTGGACGAGTACGAGGAACTGCTCACCACCAACCGCATCTGGAAGCAGCGCACCGTGGGCATCGGCGTGATCTCGCCGGAACAGGCCCAGGCCTGGGGCATGACCGGCGCGATGCTCCGCGGTTCCGGCATCGCCTGGGACCTGCGCAAGAAGCAGCCCTACGCGAAGTACGCGGAGATGGACTTCGACATCCCGGTGGGCGTCAACGGCGACTGCTACGACCGTTACCTGGTGCGCGTCGAGGAGATGCGCCAGGCCAACCGCATCATCAAGCAGTGCGTGAAGTGGCTGCGCGCCAACCCCGGCCCGGTGATGGTGGAGAACTACAAGGTCGCCCCGCCGAAGCGCGAGGAGATGAAGGAGAGCATGGAAGCGCTCATCCACCACTTCAAGCTGTTCACCGAAGGCTACGGCGTGCCGGCCGGCGAGACCTACTGCGCGGTCGAGGCGCCGAAGGGCGAGTTCGGCTGCTACCTCGTCTCCGACGGCGCCAACAAGCCGTTCCGCGTGCATCTGCGCGCGCCGGGCTTCGCCCACCTGTCCTCGATCGATCCCATTGTGCGCGGGCACATGCTGCCCGACGTGGTGGCGATGATCGGCACCTACGACCTCGTGTTCGGCGAAGTGGACCGCTGAGCCGGCACGACGGAGAAACGCATGAAAGCCACCGGACATTACGCCCAGGTCAAGAACGTCGATCCGCTCGTCGTGCTCAGCGAGCACACGCGCCAGCACATCGACCACTGGCTGACCAAGTTCCCGCCGGACCGCAAGCGCTCGGCGCTGATCCAGGCCCTGTTCGCCGCGCAGGAACAGAACCAGGGCTTCCTCACCGACGAACTGATCACGGCGGTGGCGAAGTACCTCGACCTGCCCGCGATCTGGGCGTACGAGGTCGCCAGCTTCTACTCGATGCTGGAAACGAAGCCGGTGGGCCGCAACAACGTGGCGATCTGCACCAACATCTCGTGCTGGCTCAACGGCGCCGAGGACCTGGTGAAGCTGTGCGAGAAGAAGCTGGGCATCAAGCTCGGCGAGAGCACCCCCGACGGCCGCATCTACCTCAAGCAGGAGGAGGAATGCATCGCCGCCTGCGTGTACGCGCCGGCGATGACGGTGAACGGCCATTACCACGAGCGGCTCACCCCCGAGAAGCTCGAGCAGATTCTGGACGGCCTGGAGTAAGCGCGAGATGGCAAGCACCCACGGTCCGGTCGGACCCGCCCCCCAGGACCACCAGGTCGTCTACACCACGCTGCATTTCGACAAGCCGTGGGCGATGGCCAGCTACGAGCAGGTCGACGGCTACAAGGCCTGGCGCAAGGTCCTCGCCGAGAAGCCCGATCCCGCCGGCCTGATCGAGGAAATCAAGAAATCCAGCCTGCGCGGCCGCGGCGGCGCGGGCTTCCCCACCGGCCTGAAGTGGTCCTTCATGCCGAAGGGCACGATGCAGAAGTACATCCTGTGCAACTCGGACGAGTCCGAGCCCGGCACGGCCAAGGACCGCGACATCCTGCGCTACAACCCGCACGCGGTGGTCGAGGGCCTGGCGATCGCCTGCTACTGCACCGGCTCGACGGTGGCCTACAACTACCTGCGCGGCGAGTTCCACCACGAGCCGTTCGAGCACTTCGAGGAAGCGCTGAAGGAAGCCTACGCGGCCGGCCTGCTCGGCAAGAACGTGCAGGGCACGGGCATCGACGTGGACATCTATGGCGCACTGGGCGCCGGTGCCTACATCTGCGGCGAGGAAACCGCGCTGATGGAGTCGCTGGAAGGCAAGAAGGGCCAGCCGCGCTTCAAGCCGCCGTTCCCGGCCAATTTCGGCCTGTACGGCAAGCCCACCACGATCAACAACACCGAGACCTACGCCTCGGTGCCGGCGATCCTGCGCAACGGTGCCGACTGGTTCCTGGGCCTGGGCAAGCCGAACAACGGCGGCCCGAAGATCTTCTCGGTCTCCGGCCACGTCAACCGGCCAGGCAACTTCGAGATCCGCCTCGGCACCTCGTTCAAGGAGTTGCTGGAAATGGCCGGCGGCGTGCGCAACGGCAACCAGCTCAAGGCGGTGATCCCGGGCGGCTCCTCGATGAAGGTGCTCAACGCCGAGGAAATGCTGGCAGCCACGATGGATTACGACTGCCTGCAAAAGGCGGGTTCGGGCCTCGGCTCCGGCGCCGTGATCGTGATGGACGAGACCACCTGCATGGTCAAGGCCTGCCACCGCATCGCACGCTTCTACAAGGCCGAGTCCTGCGGCCAGTGCACGCCTTGCCGCGAAGGCACCGGTTGGATGTACCGCGTGCTCGACCGCATCGTGGAAGGCAAGGGCACGCAGGACGACCTGCATCGCCTCAAGGCCATCGCCGGCCAGATCGAGGGGCACACCATCTGCGCGTTCGGCGAAGCCGCCGCGTGGCCGGTGCAGGGCTTCCTCGCCAAGTTCTGGAACGAATTCGAATACTACGTGCAGCATGGCCGCTCGATGACCGAGGACCAGCTCGCCGCCAACCGTGGAGTCGCTGCATGAGTGCGCAGCCCACCAATAATGTCGCCCCCGACCTCGTCAACATCGAGGTCGACGGCAAGCCCGTGCAGATCCGCAAGGGCGCGATGATCATCGAGGCGGCCGACGCCATCGGCGTCGCCATCCCGCGCTTCTGCTACCACCGCAAGCTGCCGATCGCCGCGAACTGCCGCATGTGCCTGGTCGACGTGGAGATGGGCGGCCGCCCGATGCCCAAGCCGCAGCCGGCCTGCGCCACGCCGGTGGGCGAGGGCATGAAGGTCACCACACGCTCGGACAAGGCGCTGAAGTTCCAGAAGGACGTGATGGAGTTCCTTCTGATCAACCACCCGCTGGATTGCCCGATCTGCGACCAGGGCGGCGAGTGCGAGCTGCAGGACGTGGCACTGGGCTATGGCCGCAGCGTGTCGCGCTTCACCGAGCGCAAGCGCACCATCGCTGACGAGAACATCGGGCCGCTGGTCGCCACCGAGATGACCCGCTGCATCCAGTGCACGCGCTGCATCCGCTTCACCAGCGAGATCGCCGGCAGCTACGAGCTGGGCGGCATGAGCCGCGGCGAGAACCTGCAGATCGGCACGTATATCGGGAAAACCGTCGAGACCGAGCTGTCGGGCAACATCATCGACGTCTGCCCGGTGGGCGCGCTCACCAACAAGCCATTCCAGTTCCAGGCGCGCGCCTGGGAACTGATCGCCAAGCCGTCGATCGGCTACCACGACGCGCTGGGCTCCAACCTGTGGCTGCACACCCGTCGCGGCGAAGTGCTGCGCACGGTGCCGCGCGACAACGAGGCGGTCAACGAGTGCTGGCTGTCCGACCGCGACCGCTACAGCCATCAGGGCCTGTACGCGGCCGACCGCATCCAGCAGCCGGAAGTGAAGCGCAACGGCGCCTGGCAGCAGACCACCTGGGAAGACGCGCTCACTGCCGCCGCCGAATCGCTGAAAAGCGTACCGGGCAGCGAGCTGGGCGTGCTGGTGCATCCGGCCACCACGAACGAGGAAGCCGACCTGCTGCTGCGCCTCGCGCGCGGCCTGGGCAGCGCCCACGTCGACCACCGCCTGCGCCAGCTCGACTTCGCCGACCACGCCGTGGCCACGGGCTTCGGCCTGCCGGTGGCGGAGGTAGAGCAAGTCAAGGCCGCGCTGCTGGTCGGTTCCGACCTGCGCCGCGAGATGCCGCTGCTCAACCATCGCCTGCACCAGGCGACCAAGCAGGGCGCCAAGGTGTATGCGGTCAACCCGGCCGCGTTCGAGTTCAACTACAAGCTGGCCGGTGCCGCGATCGTGCCGCCGCAGGGCATGGTCGACGCGCTGCTGGCGCTGGCCCGTGCCGCGGTGGCGGAAGGCGCCGCCGCGCCGGCCGCGCTGGTCGACGCGATCAACGCCGCGGCCAGCGACGAGGGCGACCATGCCGCGATCGCCGCGCTGAAGGCGGGCAGGGCGGTGGTGATCCTGGGCGAAGCCGCGGCCACCCATCCGGAAGCCTCGTGGCTGCGCGCGATCGCGCGCTTCATCGCCAGCGCCACCGGTGCCGGCTACGACGAGCTGCCGGTGGGCGCGAACGCGCTCGGCCTGGCCCAGCTCGGCGTGGTGCCGGGCAACGGCGGGCTGGACGCGCAGGCCATGCTGGCGCAGCCGCGCAAGGGCTACGTGCTGTACGGCGTGGAGCCGCCGCACGACTTCGCCGACGGCGCGCTCGCGCTCGCCGCGCTGCGCGGCGCGCAGCAGGTGGTGGCGTTCAGCGCCTACGCCAGCCCCGCGCTACGCGAGGTGGCGAACGTGATCCTGCCGATCGCGCTGCTGCCGGAAACCGACGGCACCCTGGTCAACGTCGATGGCCTCGTGCAGGCGGTGCAGGCCGGGGCGAAGGCGCCGGGCGAGGCCCGTCAGGGCTGGAAGGTGCTGCGTGCGCTGGGTGGCCTGCTGCGGCTCGCCGGCTTCGAGTTCGACGACCTCGCCGGCCTGCGCGACGGTATCGTGGCGCGCGGCGCCGCGGCACGCGACGCGCTCGCCGCGCGCAAGCCGGCAGCCGGTCTTGTCCGCCTCGCCACCTGGCCGATCTACCGTGGCGACGCGGTGCTGCGCCGGGCCACTGCGCTCAACGCGCATCCGCTGAACCGCGCGCCGGCCGTGCGCCTCAACGCGGACGAAGCCGCGCGGCTGGGCCTGGCCGACGGCGCGCAGCTGCGCATCGCCGACACGACGCTGCCGCTGGTTGTCGACCACGCCGTGCCCGACGGTGCGGTGTGGATCGAGGCCGCGCAGGACATCACCGCCACGCTGCCGCCCTACGGCGCAGCCATCACCTTGAGCAAGGCGTAAGGCACATGGGCGAACAGCTACTCAACCAGCTCGTCTGGCCGATCATCTACATCCTGTGCATCGTGTTGCCGCTGGTGATCGCCGTGGCGATGTTCGTGTACTGGGAGCGCAAGGTCATTGGCTGGATGCACGTGCGCATGGGGCCGAACAAGGTCGGTCCGTTCGGCCTGCTGCAGGCCTTCGCCGACGTGGTGAAGCTGCTGCTGAAGGAAGTGATCCTGCCGAGCAAGGCGAACCGTGCGTTGTATTACCTCGCGCCGCTGCTCGCGCTGATCCCGGCGCTGGCGGCCTGGGCGGTGATCCCGTTCGGCACGAAGATGGTGCTGTCGAACGCGAACGCGGGCCTGCTCTACCTGCTGGCGATGACCTCGCTGGGCGTGTACGGCATCATCCTCGCCGGCTGGGCGTCGAACTCGCGCTACGCGCTGCTCGGCGCGATGCGTTCGGCGGCGCAGGTGATCTCCTATGAACTGGCGATGGGCCTGTGCCTGGTCTGCGTGCTGGTGCTGGCCGGCTCGCTGAACCTCACCGACATCGTCAACGCGCAGGCCGGTGGCAAGGGCATCTTCAGCTGGTTCATGTGGCCGCTGCTGCCGGTGTTCGTCGTCTACTTCATCTCCGGCGTGGCCGAGACCAACCGCGCGCCGTTCGACGTGGCCGAGGGCGAGTCGGAGATCGTCGCCGGCTTCCACGTGGAATATTCCGGTTCGGCGTTCGCGCTGTTCTTCCTCGCCGAGTACGCGAACATGATCCTGGTGAGCTTCCTCGCCTCGATCCTGTTCATGGGCGGCTGGCTCAGCCCGTTCCCGGAAAGCTGGGGCTTCCTCGGCCATGGCAATTTCCTGTGGCTGTTCATCAAGGCCTTCGCCGTCGCCTTCCTGTTCCTGTGGTTCCGCGCGACCTTCCCGCGCTACCGCTACGACCAGATCATGCGACTGGGCTGGAAGGTGTTCATTCCGATCACGATCGTCTGGGTGCTGGTGGCCGGTTGCATGAAGTACTACGGCATCGCGGGGGTCTGAGGTTCCGATGAAACGCGTAATCAGTTATTTCAACAGTCTGCTGCTGATCGAGCTGCTCAAGGGCATGGCGCTGACCTGGCGCTACATGTTCAGCCCGAAGTACACGATGCGCTACCCGATGGAGCACATCCCGAAGTCGAACCGCTTCCGCGGCCTGCACGCGCTGCGTCGCTACGCGAACGGCGAGGAGCGCTGCATCGCGTGCAAGCTGTGCGAGGCGGTGTGCCCGGCGCTGGCGATCACCATCGACTCGGCGCCGCGCGAGAGCGACGGCCAGCGCCGCACCACGCGTTACGACATCGACCTGTTCAAGTGCATCTTCTGCGGCTTCTGCGAGGAGAGCTGCCCGGTGGACTCGATCGTCGAGACCAGCATCCACGAGTACCACTTCGAGCACCGCGGCGAGAACGTGGTGAACAAGCAGCAGCTGCTGGCGATCGGCGACCGCTTCGAGCAGCAGATCGCCGCCGATCGCGCGCAAGACGCGGCGTATCGCTGAGGATGGAACATCATGATTGATTCGAACCTGTTCCAACTCGTCTGCTTCTACGCCTTCGGCGTGGTCACGGTGGGTGCCGCGCTGGCGGTGATCACGCTGCGCAACTCGGTGCATGCGGTGCTGGCGCTGGTGCTGACCTTCTTCAGCACGGCCTGCATCTGGATGCTGGCCGAGGCGGAGTTCCTCGCCATCGCGCTGATCGTGGTCTACGTGGGCGCGGTGATGGTGCTGTTCCTGTTCGTGGTGATGATGCTGGACATCGACCAGGAGAAGCTGCGCGAGGGCTTCGTGAAGTTCCTGCCGGTGGGCCTGGTGGTGGCCGTGGTGATGCTGGTGGAGATGCTGGCGCTGATCGGCGTGCGCGTGATGCACGCGCAGACGATGGGCGCGAATCCGGCCGGCGATTCCAACACCGCATGGCTGGGCAAGGCGCTGTACACGCAATACCTGCTGCCGTTCGAGGTCGCCGCGCTGATCCTCACCGTGGGCGTGATCGCCGCGGTGGCGCTGACCCTGCGCCAGCGCACCGGCACCAAGCGCCAGCTGGCCAGCGAGCAGGTCGCGATCAACCCGCGCGACCGCGTGCGCGTGGTGAAGATGGCGGCCGAGCGTCCCGTCGATGCCGCGCCGGCCCCGACCCCGGAGTCCAAGCCATGATTACCCTTTCGCACTTCATCGTGCTCGGCGCGATCCTGTTCTGCATCGCCGTCGCCGGCCTGTTCATCAACCGCAAGAACGTGATCGTGCTGCTGATGGCGATCGAGCTGATGCTGCTGGCGGTGAACATCAATTTCGTGGCGTTCTCCCGCTTCGGCCACGACGTGGCGGGGCAGGTGTTCGTGTTCTTCATCCTCACCGTGGCCGCGGCGGAATCCGCGATCGGCCTGGCGATCCTGGTGCTGCTGTTCCGCAACCGCAGCACGGTCAACGTCGCCGAAATCGACAGCATGAAGGGTTGATCCGATGGCGCTTTCCACATCCATCCTGCTGATCATCGCGCTGGCACCGCTGGTCGGCTGCCTGCTGGCCGGCTTCCTCGGCAAGCAGATCGGCCGCGCGGGCGCGCACAGCGTCACCATCCTGGGCCTCGCGATCTCCTGCGCCCTGTCGTTCTACGTGCTGTACCAGCTGGTCTGGGGCGGCGCGGCGAACTACGACCAGAACCTCTACACCTGGTTCGAGATCGGCAAGTTCAACGCCAGCGTGGGCTTCATGGTCGACCGCCTCACCGCGATGATGATGGTGGTGGTCACCTTCGTCTCGCTGCTGGTGCACGTCTACACCATCGGCTACATGGCCGACGACGACGGCTACCAGCGCTTCTTCAGCTACATCTCGCTGTTCACCTTCTCCATGCTGATGCTGGTGATGGCGAACAACTTCCTGCAGCTGTTCTTCGGCTGGGAGGCGGTGGGCCTGGTGTCGTACCTGCTGATCGGCTTCTGGTACAAGCGGCCGACCGCGATCTTCGCGAACCTCAAGGCCTTCCTGGTCAACCGCGTGGGCGACTTCGGCTTCCTGCTGGGCATCGCCGCGGTGCTGAGCTTCCTCGGCACGCTGGACTACGCCACCGCGTTCGCGGCCGCCCCGACCCTGGTCGGCAAGACGCTGGCGATCACCCAGAACGTGCAGTGGGATGCGGCCACGGTGATCTGCGTGCTGCTGTTCATCGGCGCGATGGGCAAGAGCGCCCAGGTGCCGTTGCACGTGTGGCTGCCCGACTCGATGGAAGGCCCCACCCCGATCTCCGCGCTGATCCATGCGGCGACGATGGTGACCGCGGGCATCTTCATGGTGGCGCGCATGTCGCCGCTGTTCGAACTGTCGCAGTCGGCGCTCAGCTTCGTGATGGTGATCGGCGCCACCGGTGCGTTGTTCACCGGCCTGATCGGCATCGTGCAGAACGACATCAAGCGCGTGATCGCGTATTCCACGCTGTCGCAGCTGGGCTACATGACGGTGGCGCTGGGCGTGTCGGCCTACGCCGGCGCGGTGTTCCACCTGATGACCCACGCGTTCTTCAAGGCGCTGCTGTTCCTCGGCGCGGGCTCGGTGATCATCGCGATGCACCACGAGCAGGACATGCGCTACATGGGCGGCCTGCGCAAATACATGCCGATCACCTGGATCACCATGTGGATCGGCTCGCTGGCGCTGGTGGCGATCCCGTTCACCTCGGGCTTCTACTCCAAGGACGCGATCATCGAGGCGGTGGGCGAGTCGCATCGCTGGGGCGCGGCTTATGCGTACTTCTGCGTGATGGCCGGCGCCTTCGTCACCGCCACCTACACGTTCCGCCAGATGTACCTGACCTTCCATGGCAAGGAGCGCTTCACCGTGGTGCACGACCACGGCCATGGCCACCATGTCGAGCACATGGACGACCACGGCCACCACGAGCAGGGCATCATGCACGAGACGCCCAAGGAGTCGCCGTGGGTGGTGACGCTGCCACTGGTGCTGCTGGCGATCCCCTCGCTGCTGGTGGGCTTCTTCACCGTCAAGCCGATGCTGTTCGGCGGCTGGTTCGGCTCGGCCATCCGCGTAAACGAGGCGAACGACGTGCTGGGCGAGATGGGCCACGAGTTCCACGGCGCGCTGGCGATGGCGCTGCACGGCTTCTGGAGCCTGCCGTTCGGCCTGGTGGTGCTGGCTTTCGCGATCACCACGTACATCTATCTGTTCAACACGTCGGTGGCGGACAAGCTGAAGAACGCGCTGAACCCGTTCTACCAGATGCTCAACCACAAGTACTGGTTCGACGCGGTGTATTACGTGCTGTTCGCTCGCGGCGGCGTGAAACTGGGTCGCCTGTTCTGGAAGGCGGGTGATGCCGCGGTGATCGACGGCGTGATGATCGACGGCACCACCGCCATGACCCGTCGCGTCGCCTCGGGCATGCGCCGGCTGCAATCGGGTTACCTCTACCAGTACGCCTTCGCGATGATCATCGGCCTGATCCTGCTGCTCGGCGGGTACTGGCTGTTTGGTTCCACGCTGGCTGCGCAATAAAGGGAAGCAGGCAAACATGTTCAATCACTTGCTCAGCCTGCTGATCTGGCTGCCCATTGTCGGCGCAGTGCCCGTGCTGCTGGCCGGCGCCGCCCGCCCCAACGTGGCGCGCTGGCTCGCGCTGCTGTTCATGGTGCTCACCTTCGTGGTGAGCCTGTTCCTGCTGCCGCAGTACGACGCCGCGCAGGGCGGCATGCAGCTGGGCGAGAGCCACCTGTGGATCGCCTCGCTGAACGTGCACTACGGCCTCGCCGTGGACGGCATCTCGGTGGCGCTGATCCTGCTCACCACCATCGTCGGCATCCTCGTGGTGATCGGTGCGTGGGAGGTGATCCAGAACAAGACGCACCAGTACATGGCTGCGATGCTGGTGCTCGAAGGCCTGATGATCGGCGTGTTCTGCGCCACCGACGCCTTGCTGTTCTACGTGTTCTTCGAGGCGATGCTGATCCCGATGTTCATCCTGATCGGCATCTGGGGTGGCCCGCGCCGCGTGTACGCGACGCTGAAGTTCTTCATCTACACCTTCCTCGGCTCGATCTTCATGCTGATCGCGCTGCTGTACCTGTATCACAAGGCCGGCACGTTCGATTTGCGCACGCTGGCGGCGCTGCCGCTGACGTTCACCGAGCAGGCCTGGATCTTCTTCGCCTTCCTGCTCGCGTTCGCGATCAAGGTGCCGATGGTGCCGGTGCACACCTGGCTGCCGGATGCCCACGTGGAGGCGCCGACCGGCGGCTCGGTGGTGCTGGCGGCGGTGATGCTGAAGGTCGGCACCTACGGCATGCTGCGCTTCATCCTGCCGATCGTGCCGGATGCCGGCGCGCACTTCACCTGGGTGGTGGTGGTGCTGAGCCTGATCGCGATCGTCTACATCGGCTACGTGGCGCTGGTGCAAGAGGACATGAAGAAGCTGGTGGCGTACTCGTCCGTGGCGCACATGGGCTTCGTCACGCTGGGTATCTTCATCGCCTTCATGCTGGCGCGCGAGCTGGGTGACGTCGACACGGCTCGGCTCGGCATGCAGGGCGCGATGGTGCAGATGATCTCGCACGGTTTCGTCTCCGGCGCGATGTTCACCTGCATCGGCGTGATGTACGACCGCCTGCACACCCGCCTGATCAAGGATTACGGCGGCCTGATCAACGTGATGCCGTGGTTCGGCTTCTTCTACGTGCTGTTCGCGATGGCGAACTGCGGCCTGCCGGGCACCAGCGGCTTCGTGGGCGAGTTCATGGTGATCCTGGCCAGCTTCAAGGCCAGCCCGTGGATCGCGCTGTTCGCCGCGTTCACCCTGATCATCGGCGCGGGCTACACGCTGTGGCTGGTCAAGCGCGTGCTGTGGGGCGAGATCCACAACCCGCACGTGGCCGAGATGAAGGACATCAGCGGACGCGAGACGCTCGTGCTGGGCGCCTTCGCCGCGCTGGTGCTGGCGCTGGGCATCTGGCCGGAGCCGCTGATCCACCTGATGGACAGCTCGGTGACGCAGCTGGTGCAGCAGCTCGCCATCCACAAGATCTGATCGGGATAGAACATGCCTACCTTCAATGACATCCTGGTCCTGTTGCCGGAGTTCTACCTGGTGGCGGCGGCGTGCGTGCTGCTGCTGGCGGATGCCTTCATGAAGCCGGAGCAGCGCTGGTCGCTGCACTGGCTCTCCATCGTGGTGATGCTGCTGGCCGGTTTCATGGTGATCGCGGGCCAGCCCGACGTCACCGTGACCGCGTTCGGCGACATGTTCATCCGCGACCAGACGTCCGAAATCCTCAAGGTGTTCGCGCTGCTGTGCACCGTGCTGGTGTTCATCTACGCGCGGCCCTACCTGCTCGACCGCAAGCAGTACGCGGGCGAGTTCTACACGCTGATGATCTTCGCCACGATCGGCGTGATGCTGCTGGTCTCGGCCGGCAACCTGGTGATGATCTACCTGGGGCTGGAGCTGCTGACGCTGTCGTCCTACGCGCTGGTGGCGCTGAACCGCGACTCGCCGCTGTCCTCCGAGGCGGCGATCAAGTACTTCGTGCTGGGCGCGCTGTCCTCGGGCATGCTGCTGTACGGCATGTCGATGGTGTACGGCGCCACCGGCACGCTGGACCTGGCCCAGTTGCACGCCGCGGTGCCGCAGAGCGCGATGCCGCACCTGCTGGTGTTCGGCCTGATCTTCATGCTGGTGGGCATCGCCTTCAAGCTGGGCGCGGCGCCGTTCCACATGTGGATTCCGGACGTCTACCAGGGCGCTGCCACGCCGGTCACCACCTTCATCGCCTCCACCTCGAAGCTGGCCGCGTTCGGCATGGCCTGGCGCCTGCTGGAAACCGGGCTGGGCGACCTGTCGCAGCACTGGCAGCCGATGCTGGCCGTGATCGCGGTGCTGTCGATGGCGATCGGCAACCTGGTCGCGATCGTGCAGACCAACCTCAAGCGCATGCTGGCCTACTCGACCATCTCGCACATGGGCTATCTGCTGATGGGCCTGGTCAACGCGGGGCCGGAAGGCTACGCCTCGGCGATGTTCTACGCGATCAGCTACGCGTTGATGAGCACGGTCGCGTTCGGCGTGATCCTGGCGCTGGCCCGCGCGGGCTTCGAATGCGAGGAAATCGCCGATCTCAAGGGCTTGAACCAGCGTTCGCCGTGGTTCGCCGCGCTGATGGCGCTGGCGATGTTCTCGCTGGCCGGCGTGCCGCCGCTGTTCGGCTTCTACGCGAAGTACCTGGTGCTGCAGGCGGCGATCGACGCGCACATGCTGTGGCTGGCGCTCGCCGGCGCGGTGTTCGCGATCGTCGGCCTGTACTACTACCTGCACGTGGTCAAGGTGATGTACTTCGACAAGGCCGAAGAGGGCGGCGCCGACCAGTCCGCACCCGACATGTCGATGCGCGTGGTGCTCTCGCTCAACGCGCTGGCGTTGCTGGTGCTGGGCGTGTACTGGGGACCGCTGCTGGGCTGGTGCCGCCACTCGTTCGGCCTGGGTTGATCGAAGGATTTGATCGAAAGTCCTTCTGCTAGGCTTGCGGTAAATGGCAAGTCCCGCTAGAATCTTCGGACTCTGATGCGGGGTGGAGCAGTCTGGCAGCTCGTCGGGCTCATAACCCGAAGGTCGCAGGTTCGAATCCTGCCCCCGCTACCAGATCTTTCTTGGACAAGAAAGCCTCCTCGTGAGGCTTTTTTGTTGGGCGCAGGATGCGCCGCGTCTGTTCCGGTTTTGATGCCGCGCGGACGCCGGAGGAGCTGCCTGGAGTCGGTACATCGGCGAGGACGCTCCGGCACGGAGCAGGGAATGGGCCGCTTGAGCCCATTTTTTGTTTTTGCGACCTGGAAACGTATTGATGGACACGCACGCACTCGCACAACGCTTCAGCACCGTCCTGGCCGATCTCGGGCTGGAATGCCTGGGCGTGGAATTCACGCCGTCGCAGGGGCAGAGTACCCTGCGGGTCTACCTGGACCTTCCCGAAGGTGCGGCTGCTGCCGAAGGCGAGCGGCGCGAAGTGGGCATCGAGGATTGCGAAGCGGCCAGTCGCGAGCTTTCCGCGCTGCTGGACGTGGAGGATCCGATCCCCGGCCACTACGTGCTGGAGGTCTCCTCGCCCGGGATCGATCGTCCGCTGTTCACCGCCGCGCAATTCGCACGGGCGGCGGGGCAGGAGGTGAAGCTGCTGCTGCGCGCGCCGCTGGAAGGGCGTCGCCGCCTGCGCGGCAAGCTGCTCTCGGTGGAAGGCGAGCGCATCTCGCTGGAAGCCGAAGGCAAGCTGTTCGTCTTCGAACATGCCCAGGTGGAAAGCGCACGGCTGGTGCCGGACTGGGTGGCGCTGGGCTACGCGCCCAAGCCCAAGCCCGGCAAGGGCCCCGGCAAGAAGAAAGCCTGAGTCGCCCCGTTCAACCATGCGATCATGGATGGTCGCAGTACACAGCCAGGTCATGGACGGACGGATACTGAAAAGTGCAGCCATGGATGGCTGCTTCCTGATCTTCGCGTTCACGGATGAACGCAAAAGCATAGTTAAAGCGCAGCCAGGAATGGTTGTTTCTTGATCTCGGCGTTCAAGGACGAACGCAAAAGCCAAGTTACCGATCGGTCGCCGTGCGGCGCCCATGGAGTTGTTGCAATGAGCAAAGAGCTTTTGCTGGTGGTCGACGCGGTTGCCAACGAAAAGGGCGTGCCGCGCGAGGTGATCTTCGAGGCAATGGAGGCCGCGCTGGCCTCGGCGGCCAAGAAGCGCTATCCGGACGAGGAGCCGGACATCCGCGTGTCCATCGACCACGACACCGGCGAGTACGAGACCTTCCGCCGCTGGGAAATCATCGCCGACGACGGCGAGATGGAGTCGCCGTTCTACCAGCTGCGCCTGATGGACGCGCTGGACGAGCGCGCCGACGCCCAGGTGGGTGAGTACATCGAGACGCAGATCGAGAACGCCGAGTTCGGCCGCATCGCGGCGCAGGCCGCCAAGCAGGTGATCGTGCAGCGCGTGCGCGAAGCCGAGCGCCAGCAGGTGGTGGACGCCTACAAGGATCGCGTGGGCGAGCTGATCACCGGCATCGTCAAGCGCGTCGAGCGCGGCAACATCTACCTCGACCTGGGCGGCAACGCCGAGGCCTTCATCCCGCGCGACAAGACCATTCCGCGCGAGTCGGTGCGCGTGGGCGACCGCGTGCGCGGCTACCTGTTCGAAGTGAAGTCCGAAGTGCGCGGGCCGCAGCTGTTCGTGTCGCGCGCCGCACCGGAGTTCATGATCGAGCTGTTCAAGCTGGAAGTGCCGGAAGTCGGCCAGGGCCTGGTCGAGATCAAGGGCTGTGCCCGCGATCCGGGCGACCGCGCCAAGATCGCCGTGGTGGCCCACGACAGCCGCACCGATCCGATCGGCGCCTGCATCGGCATGCGCGGCTCGCGCGTGCAGGCGGTGTCCAACGACCTCAACGGCGAGCGCGTGGACATCATCCTGTGGCACGAGAACCAGGCCCAGTTCGTCATCAACGCGATGGCGCCGGCCGAAGTGCAGTCCATCATCATGGACGAGGAAAAGCACTCGATGGACATCGCGGTGGCCGAGGACAAGCTGTCCCAGGCGATCGGCCGCGGCGGCCAGAACGTGCGCCTCGCCAGCAAGCTCACCGGCTGGCAGCTCAACGTGATGACCCAGGACCAGGTCGCCGCCAAGAGCGAGGCCGAGCAGGAGGCCGCGCGCCAGCTGTTCATGGACAAGCTGGAAGTGGACCAGGAGATCGCGAACATCCTCGTGCAGGAAGGCTTCTCCAGCGTCGAGGAAATCGCCTACGTGCCCAGCGCCGAGCTGCTGGCGGTCGAGGGCTTCGACGAGGACATCGTCGAGGAACTGCGCGCCCGCGCTCGCGATGCGCTGCTCACCGAGGCGCTGGCCGTCGAGGAAACCATCGACGAGCACCAGCCCAGCGAGGAACTGCTGGAGCTGAACGGCATGGACGAGACCACGGCCTACGCGCTGGCGGCCCGCGGCGTGGTGACGGTCGACGATCTCGCCGACCAGGCGGTGGACGACCTGATCGACATCGAAGGCATGACCGAGGAACGCGCCGCGGCGCTGATCATGGCGGCGCGCGCACCGATGATCGAGCAACTGGAGAAGGGCGGCTAACCGCGAACGGCGGCGCCCGGGATGGGCGCGCCGAGGAAGGCCTCGGGCCTTCCACCAGGGACGGCGGTGTACGTGCAGGCGAAGCCGCACGGACGACAAGCGCGGGAACGGCGGAGAAAGAACACGATGTCGGATGTCACGATCAAACAACTCGCCCAGGTACTGGGCCTGCCGGTCGACAAGCTGCTGAGCCAGCTTGGCGAGGCCGGCATGAAATTCTCCGACCCGGAGCAGGTCATCAGCAGCACCGAGAAGGTGAAGCTGCTGGGCTTCCTGCGCCGTACCCACGGCAAGAACGAGCCGGTCGCGGAGACCACCGACAGCGCCCCGCGCCAGATCACGCTGAAGCGGCGCACGGTCGGCGAACTGAAGGTTTCCACGCCCGGCGGCCGCGGTGCCGCGGCCACGGCGAAGACGGTCAACGTCGAGGTGCGCGCCAAGCGCACCTACGTCAAGCGCAGCGTGATCGCCGAAGAGGCCAGCGCCGAGCCCGAGCGCGAGGAGGCTGTGCGCAAGCTGGCCGAGTCGCGCGAGCAGCGCGCGCAGGAAGAGCAAGGGCGCCGCGATGTCGAGCTGCGCAAGCACGAAGCGCAGCAGCGCGAGCAGGAAGCGCAGCAGCGCGCGCAGGAAGAGGCCGAGGAGCGCCGCCGCCAGGCCGAAGTCGAGGCTGCCTCCGCCGCTGAACCCGAATCCGCGGGCGAGCCCGAAGCGCTCGCCGAGTCGGCGCAGGAAGCGGCCGAGCCGGTCACCGCCGTACCCGCCGCCGACGAGGCACAGCCCGCGGTGCAGCGCCTCGATACGCGCGGTCTCGGCATGATCGTTCCGCAGGTACACGAGCCGCGCAAGCGCGAAAAGCTGGTCAAACCGGCGCCCGCCCCCGCTCCGGCGCCCGCCCCCGCTCCGGCGCGTCCGGCGGCTGCTGCCGCCGGTGACAGTGCGCGCGGCAAGGCCCGTCATGGTGGCGGTCGCGACCGCGACGACGCGCCGGGCGGCAAGCGTTTCGCCTCCGGCGAACTGCATCTGAGCGAAGCCGATCGCGCACGCCGTTCCAGCGGCAAGCGCGGCAAGCCCGGCAAGGGTGCCGTGCGCGAGGCCGTGCGCGGTTCGGCTTCAGGCGGTGCGCATGGCTTCACCCGACCCACCGCAGCCGTCGTGCGCGATGTCGTCGTGGGCGATGCCAACGTGGTCGCCGAGTTGGCGCAGAAGATGGCGGTCAAGGGTTCCGAGGTGGTCAAGGCGCTGTTCAAGATGGGCGTGATGGCGACCATCAACCAGACCATCGACCACGACACCGCCGTGCTGGTGGTGGAAGAGCTCGGCCACAACGTGGTCGAGGCCAATGCCAACGACGCCGAGGCCGCGCTGGCCGCACACACCCAGAGCGCCGAGCTGGATGGCGAGAAGAAGCCGCGTCCGCCGGTGGTCACCATCATGGGCCACGTCGACCACGGCAAGACCTCGCTGCTGGACTACATCCGCCGCACCAAGGTCGCCTCGGGCGAGGCCGGCGGCATCACCCAGCACATCGGCGCGTACCACGTGGACACGCCGAAGGGCGTGATCACTTTCCTCGACACCCCGGGCCACGCCGCGTTCACCTCGATGCGTGCCCGCGGCGCGCAGTCCACCGACATCGTGGTGCTGGTGGTGGCCGCCGACGACGGCGTGATGCCGCAGACGGCGGAAGCCGTGCAGCACGCGCGCGCCGCCAAGGTGCCGCTGATCGTCGCGATCAACAAGATGGACAAGTCCGACGCGAATCCGGACCACGTCAAGCAGGGCCTCGGCAATCTCGAAGTCATCCCGGAAGAGTGGGGCGGCGACACGCCGTTCGTGCCGTTGTCGGCGAAGACCGGCATGGGCATCGACGACCTGCTCGATGCGATCTCGGTGCAGGCCGAGGTGATGGAGCTGACCGCCGTCGAGGACGGCCCGGCCTCCGGCGTGGTGATCGAATCCAGCCTCGACCGCGGTCGTGGTCCGGTCGCCACCGTGCTGGTGCAGCAGGGCACGCTCAAGCGCGGCGACTTCGTGGTTTGCGGCATCGAGTTCGGCCGCATGCGTGCGCTGGTCGACGAGACCGGCAAGACCGTGCAGGAAGCCGGCCCGTCGATTCCGGTGCAGATCCTCGGCCTGTCCGGCGTGCCGGAATCCGGTGACGACTTCGTGGTGGTGGCCGACGAACGGCTGGCACGCGAGGTGGCGGCGGAGCGCGCGCAGAAGCGCCGCGACACGCGCATGGTCAGCAAGGCGAACCGCCTGGAGGACATCATCGCCCAGATGGGTCAGGGTGCCGCCATGCAGACCCTCAACATCCTGGTCAAGGCCGACGTGCAGGGCTCGGTGCAGGCGCTGCGCGAGTCGCTGAGCGCGATCGGCAACGAGAACGTGAAGGTCAACGTGATCGCGGCTGGTGTCGGCGGCATCACCGAATCCGACGCCACCCTGGCGGCGGCCTCGAAGGCGCTGGTGATCGGCTTCAACGTGCGTGCCGACGCCTCGGCACGCAAGGTGATCGATACCGCCGGCCTCGACGTGCGCTATTTCTCGATCATCTACGACGTGATCGACCAGGTGAAGCAGGCGGCGTCCGGCCTGCTCGGCGTGGAGATCCGCGAGGAGATCATCGGCATCGCCCAGGTGCGCGACGTGTTCCGCAGCTCCAAGTTCGGTGCGGTCGCCGGCTGCATGGTCACCGAAGGCCACGTCAAACGCAGCAAGCCGATCCGCGTGCTGCGCGACAACACCGTGGTGTTCGAGGGCGAGCTGGAGTCGCTGCGGCGCTTCAAGGACCTCGTCGACGAGGTGCGCAGTGGCATGGAATGCGGCATTGCCGTGAAGCAGTACAACGACGTCAAGGTCGGCGACCAGATCGAGTGCTTCGAGCGTATCGAAGTCGCCCGCACCTTGTAATGTCTCGAACCCCTCTCCCCTCGGGAGAGGGGTTGGGGTGAGGGTTCAGGGCTTGCATGGAACTTTGTGCAGGGCCGTGAACCCTCATCCGCCCTTGATTCGCACCATCCATGGTGCTCACCCCTGACGGGGCCGGCTTTCGCCGTTCCGCAAACGCTCCAGGCGTTTGCAGGTCGGGGCACCTTCTCCCGAAGGGAGAAGGGATTTTGTCTTCGGAGTTTCTGATGCCCTCCCGCGACTTCAAACGTACCGACCGCGTAGGCGCCGAACTGCGCCGCGAAATCGGCCTGCTGGTGCACGCCGCGGTGCGCGACCACGGCCTGCCGTCGTGCAGCGTGTCGGACGTGGAGGTGAGCCGCGATCTTGACTACGCCTCGGTATGGGTGACCGCACTGCTGCCCGAGCAGTCGGCAGCGGCAGTGAAGGCGCTGAACACGCTGGCCGGCGAGTTCCGTCGCGCCTTGTCGCGCAGCATGCGGCTGCGCCGCGTGCCGGAACTGCGCTTCAAGTACGACGACTCGGTGGACAAGGGCGAACGCATCGATGCGCTGCTGCGCGATGCGGGCGACGTGGCGTCCTCGGACGACGAACCGTAATTCGAGCTCCATGCCCCGCGAACGCAAGCTGCCCCGCATCGCCTGGCGCGATCTGCACGGCATCGTGCTGCTCGACAAGCCCGCCGGCCTGAGTTCCAACCAGGCCTTGCAGGAGGTGCGCCGGCTGTTCCGTGCCGCCAAGGGCGGCCATACCGGCGCGCTCGATCCCATGGCCACCGGCCTGCTGCCGCTGTGCTTCGGCGAGGCCACCAAGCTCGCTGGCAATCTGCTTGGCGCGCGCAAGGCCTACCGGGCCGAATGCCGGCTGGGCATCACCACGACCACGGCCGATCGCGAGGGCGAGGTCGTGCGCGAGCGGCCCGTGCCCGCGTTGGACGAGGCGGCGGTCGAGGCGGCACTGGCGCCGCTGCGCGGTCGCATCGTGCAGGTGCCGCCGGCCTACTCGGCGCTGAAGCAGGGTGGCGAACGCTTGTACCTGAAGGCGCGTCGCGGCGAGGCGGTGGAAGCGCCGCCACGTGAAGTGGAGGTGTACCGGCTGAAACTGCTTTCGCGCACGACGGACAGCCTGGTGTTCGAAGTGGAATGCGGTTCGGGCACCTACGTGCGTTCGCTGGCGGTCGACCTGGGCGAGGCGCTGGGCTGCGGCGCCCACCTCACCGCCTTGCGGCGGGTGTGGGTGGAGCCGTTCCGTGAACCGCGCATGGTCACGCTGGAGCAACTGGAGCAGGCGGCCGGGCAGGGCGACGAGGCCCTGCTGGCCTGGCTGCTGCCGGTGGCGGCGGGCCTGGCCGACTGGCCGGTACTGCAGCTGGACGAGGTGCAGAGCCAGGCGATCGTCCGCGGCCAGCCCATCGTGGTGGCCGGGGCCAGCGGGTGTCACGCCGCGTTCGCCAGCGACGGCGCCCTGCTGGCGCTCGTGGAACTGGATGCGGAGGGGCGCAGCCGCATCCTGCGCGGTTTCAACCTGCCGCCACCGTGAATCGGCCCCGATTTGCCTGCCATTGCCCTTGTTGCAGGGGTAGGGCGCGGCTAGAATAAGCAAGTTATTCCAGTACTTTCATCCAACAGGCGAAGCTTGCGTGTGCGCCGCCACAGCGGTGCACACGCAAGCTTCGCATCGCCTTTTCAAGGAAACAGGTATCACCATGTCTCTTACCGCAGAACAGACCGGCAAGATCATCGCTGACTTCGGCCGCGTGGCCAACGACACCGGCTCCGCCGAAGTGCAGGTGGCGCTGCTGTCCGCCCGCATCGACCACCTCACCGACCACTTCAAGTCGCACAAGCAGGATCACCACTCCCGCCGCGGCTTGCTGAAGCTGGTGAATCGCCGCAAGAGCCTGCTCGCCTACCTCAAGGACCGCGACCTGGCCCGTTACCAGAGCCTGATCGAGCGTCTCGGCCTCCGTCGTTGATTTTCGCGTTCGACCCGAGCGCGAAAGTCACAAAGCGGCCATCCGTGGCCGCACTTCAAGGTTTCTGCGTTCGTCCGTGAACGCGAAGATCGAAAAGCGGCCATTCGTGGCCGCACTCCTTACAGGACAGAGCCCGTGGCGAAAGTAACCAAGTCATTCCAGTACGGTAAACACGAAGTCACGCTGGAGACGGGCGAAATCGCCCGCCAGGCGTCCGGTGCGGTGATGGTCAGCATGGGCGGCACCGTGGTGCTGGTCACCGCGGTGGCTGCGGCCAAGGCGAAGGAAGGCCAGGACTTCTTCCCGCTCACCGTCGACTACGTCGAGAAGTTCTACTCGGCCGGCCGCATCCCGGGCGGCTTCTTCAAGCGCGAAGGCCGTCCGACCGAGAAGGAGACGCTGACCTCGCGCCTGATCGACCGCCCGGTGCGCCCGCTGTTCCCGGAAGACTTCAAGAACGAAGTCCAGGTGATCGCCCAGGTCGTTTCGCTGAACCCCGAGATCGACGGCGACATCCCGGCGCTGATCGGCGCGTCCGCCGCGCTGAGCCTCGCCGGCATCCCGTTCAAGGGTCCGATCGGCGCCGCCCGCGTCGGTTACGCCAATGGCCAGTACCTGCTGAACCCGACCACCACCGAACTGGCCGGCTCGCAGCTGGACCTGGTCGTCGCCGGTACCGCCGGTGCGGTGCTGATGGTGGAGTCCGAGGCCGAGCTGCTGTCCGAGGACGTGATGCTCGGCGCCGTGGTGTTCGGCCACCAGCAGATGCAGGTTGCGATCCGCGCGATCGCCGAGCTGGCCACCGAGGCCGCCCGCCCGTCGCTGGACTGGCAGCCGCCGGCCCGCAACGAGGCGCTGGTCGCCGCGCTCAAGGGCGCCGTGGGCGACAAGCTGGAAGCCGCTTTCCAGGTGCGCGACAAGCTGCAGCGCCGCGACGCGATCGCCGCGATCAAGGCCGACGTGCTGGAATCGCTGAAGGCCGACGCCGAGGCGAAGGGCTGGGACAAGGCCGAACTCGCCAAGGAGTTCGGCGAGCTCGAGTACCACACCTTGCGCGACAGCGTGCTGAAGACCAAGGTGCGCATCGACGGCCGTCAGCTGGACGACGTGCGCGCGATCACCGCCCGCGTGGGCGTGCTGCCGCGCACCCACGGCTCGGCGCTGTTCACCCGCGGCGAGACGCAGGCGCTGGTCACGGTCACCCTGGGCACCACGCGCGACGCGCAGATCATCGACGCGCCGGCCGGCGAGTCGAAGGATCCGTTCCTGTTCCACTACAACTTCCCGCCGTTCTCGGTGGGCGAGGCCGGCCGCTTCGGCGCGCCGAAGCGCCGCGAGATCGGCCACGGCCGCCTCGCCAAGCGCGGCGTGCAGGCGGTGAAGCCCTCGCTGGAGTCCTTCCCCTACGTGCTGCGCGTGGTCTCGGAAATCACCGAGTCCAACGGTTCCTCGTCGATGGCCTCGGTGTGCGGTTCCTCGCTGGCGATGATGGATGCCGGCGTGCCGCTGAAGGCGCCGGTGGCCGGCATCGCGATGGGTCTGGTGAAGGAAGGCAACGACTTCGTGGTGCTGTCCGACATCCTGGGCGACGAGGATCATCTCGGCGACATGGACTTCAAGGTGGCCGGTTCCTCCGAGGGCATCAGCGCCCTGCAGATGGACATCAAGATCGACGGCATCACCGAGGAGATCATGAAGGTGGCGCTGGCCCAGGCCAAGCGCGGCCGCCTGCATATCCTCGGCGAGATGGCCAAGGCCCTCAGCACCGCGCGCACCGAGATGAGCGAGTACGCGCCGCGCCTGATCACCATCAAGATCCACCCGGACAAGATCCGCGAAGTCATCGGCAAGGGCGGCGCCACCATCCGCTCGATCACCGAGGAGACCGGCGCCACCATCGACATCAACGACGACGGCACCGTGATCATCGCCTCGGTCAACCGCGACGCGGGCGAGGCGGCGAAGAAGCGCATCGAGCAGATCGTCTCCGACGTCGAACCGGGCCGCATCTACGAAGGCAAGGTTGCCAAGCTGATGGACTTCGGTGCGTTCGTCACCATCATGCCGGGCAAGGACGGCCTGGTGCACGTGTCGCAGATCTCCAACGAGCGCGTCGAGAAGGTCTCCGACAAGCTCAAGGAAGGCGACATCGTCAAGGTCAAGGTGCTGGAAGTGGACAAGCAGGGCCGCATCCGCCTGTCCATGAAGGCGGTGGCCGAGGGTGAGGGCAGCGACGCCTGAGCCTGAGCTGCATGCAACGCGAACGAGGCCCGGCCATGCCGGGCCTCGTTCGTTTCGTGCAACACGCTTTTGCTACGATGCATGCGTGGCAGACGAGGATGCGCGATGAACGGACAGGCAGGCGATTTCATCAAGGACTGGCAGGTGCTCGCCCAGCAATCCTGGGATGCGTGGCTGCGCCAGTTGCAACCGCCACCCGCTGCTGCGCCGCCACCGGCCGGCAACGAGGCACTGGAGCGTACGCTGGCCGGCCTCAGGGGCTGCTTCGACTGGATGCAGGGCGTGGCGGCGGCCGGCGCCAGCCAGCCCGGCGCGGACTGGCAGAGCCTGCTGCGCGCCTGGGCAGGCTCCGGCAACCAGCCATTCACCCAGGCCTTCAACGGCATTGACAACACCGCCGCGCAGGGTTTCGTGCAGCAGTGGCAGGCCTGGCTGCAGTCGATGCAGTCCGGCGGTTTCGCCATGCCGGCGGCGGCGAACGGCCCGGTGCCGGCGTTCGGCCTGCATCGCGAACAGCTGATGCAGCAGCAGGAGCTGACGGCGGCGATCCAGGTGGCGCTGGAGGCGAACGCGCGCTACCAGACGCTGATCCAGCGGGCGAATGCACAGGGGCTGGAACGCCTGCAAGCACGGCTGGCACAGCGCGATGCGGCCAGTCCGCCGATCGAGTCGCTGAAGGCGCTGTACGACCTGTGGGTGGACGCCGCCGAAGAGGCCTATGCCGAGATCGCGCTGTCCGACGATTTCCGCGCGGCCTACGGCGAGATGGTCAACAGCCAGATGCGCGTGCGCCAGCTGCAGCAGCGGCAGACCGGTCAGCTGTGCCGCGAGCTGGGCGTGCCCACCCGCGAGGAAGTCTCGGCGCTGGGCGAACGCCTGCAACAGCTGCGCCGCGATCTGCGCAAGCAGGGCAGTGGCGCAGTCGCCGATGAAATCCTCGAGCTGCGGCGCGAAGTGGCGGCCTTGAAGCGCGAACTCGCTGCGCTTGCGGCAGGGCCTGTCGAGTCGAAACCGAAGGCTGCGGCCAAGCGCACCGCCGCTGCGAAGGCGCCCGCGCGCGGCAAGCCGGCATCACCCGCCACCACGCCGCGCAAGCGCTGAAGGGAGCCCTCATGGATACCCCGCTCCATCTCGATCCGGCCCGGTTGATGCAGGAAATCGGCGCGTTCCAGCGCAAGCTAAGCGCCGGCATGGGCCAGTTGCGCGGCATGCGCGAGCCCGGCTACGCCAACACGCCGCGCGAGCTGGTGTACGCCGAGGACAAGCTGAAGCTGTGGCACATGCAGGGCGATCGCGCGCCCACCGCGCGAACGCCCACGCTGATCGTCTACGCGCTGGTCAACACGGTGTGGATGACCGACCTGCAGCCCGACCGCTCGCTGGTGCGCAACCTGCTCGCGCAGGGCGAGGACGTCTATCTCATCGATTGGGGTTATCCCGACGGCGCCGACCGCTGGTTGACGCTGGACGATTACCTCAACGGCTACCTCGACCGCTGCGTGGATGCGGTGCGCGAGCGCCACGGTCTGGACACGATCAACCTGCTCGGCATCTGCCAGGGCGGCGCGTTCTCGCTGTGCTACGGCGCGATGCACCCGGACAAGGTGAAGAATCTCGTCACCATGGTCACACCGGTGGATTTCCAGACGCCGGACAACATGCTCTCGCACTGGTGCCGCGAACTGGACGTGGACCTGTTCGTCGACACGCTCGGCAACGTGCCGGCGATGCTGATGAACTGGGTCTACCTCACGCTGAAGCCGGTGCGCCTCAACCAGCAGAAGTACGTGGGCCTGGTCGACATTCTGGACAAGCCCGTCGAGCTGGAGAACTTCCTGCGCATGGAGCGCTGGATCTTCGACTCGCCCGACCAGGCCGGCGAGACCTTCCGCCAGTTCGTCAAGGATTTCTACCAGGGCAACAAGCTGGTGAAGGGCGGCCTCGTCATCGGCGGTCGCGAAGTGGATCTGCGCAAGCTCGAACTGCCGATCCTCAACATCTACGCCGAGCAGGACCACCTGGTGCCGCCGGACGCCTCGCGCGCGTTGGCGCGCCGCGCGGGCAGCACCGACTACACCGAGCTGGCGTTCAAGGGCGGCCATATCGGCATCTACGTCTCCGGCCGTGCCCAGCGCGAGGTGCCGCCGGCGATCCACCAGTGGTTGCGCGCGCGCGACTGACCTTCTCTCGACAGGATCCGCCTGCATGGAAAAACGTCTCTGCCGTTCCCGCCAGAACCGCCAGCTCGCCGGCGTCTGCGGCGGCATCGCCGAATACCTTGGCTGGGACCCGACCCTGGTGCGGGTGGCGTGGATCATCCTCACCTTGCTGGGTGGGTCGGGCATCCTGATCTACCTGATCCTGTGGCTGGTGATGCCGGAATCGCCCTGACTCCTCCGTTTCACGACACGAAGTTTCCTCATGGATTACGACCGTTACGACCGCGTCCGCGCCGTGCAATGGCGCGGCGACCAGCTCCGTTTGCTCGATCAGCGGTTGCTGCCGCAAGAGGAATGCTGGATAGCTTGCCGCGATGCCGGTGAAGTGACCCAGGCCATCCGCGACCTCGCCGTGCGCGGCGCGCCGGCGATCGGCATCGCCGCAGCCTGGGGCGTGGTGCTGGCCGCGCAGCAGGGGGCTACGCTGGACGAAGCGCTGGCGATGCTGCGCGCCGCGCGGCCCACTGCGGTGAACCTGATGTGGGCGCTGGACCGCATGAAGGCGCGCATCGTCGCGGGTGCCGATGCGGCCGCGTTGGAGCGCGAGGCGCAGGCGATCCAGGACGAGGATCTGGCCGCGAACCGCCACATGGGCGAGCTGGGCGCCGCGCTGATCGCGTCGGGCTCGGGCGTGCTCACCCACTGCAATACCGGTTCGCTCGCTACCGCGGGCTTCGGCACGGCGCTGGGCGTGATCCGCGCCGGTGTGGCGCAGGGACGCATCGTGCACGTGTACGCGGGCGAGACGCGGCCCTGGCAGCAGGGCGCGCGGCTCACCATGTACGAGCTGGTGCGCGACGGCATTCCCGCCAGGCTGATCGCCGATTCGGCCGCCGCACACCTGATGAAGTCGGGTGCCGTGCAGTGGGTGATCGTGGGCGCCGACCGCATCGCCGCCAACGGCGACACCGCGAACAAGATCGGCACCTACCAGTTGGCGATCGCCGCGAGGCACCACGGCGTGAAGTTCATGGTGGTGGCGCCGTCGTCCACGGTGGACATGGCCACCGCCTCGGGCGAGGCGATCGAGATCGAACTGCGTGACCCGACCGAGCTGCTGGGTATCGGCGGCCGGCGCGTGGTGGTCGAAGGCGCCGAGGCCTGGAACCCCGTATTCGACGTGACGCCAGCGAGCCTGATCGACGCCATCGTCACCGAGCGCGGGGTGATCGCGCGGCCGGATGCAACTTCGATGCGGGCGCTGTTCGGCACCTGAAAGCGGCGTGTGCGACGCGCTGGCGAACGGCGTGTCGCGGCACTTGGCCGAGAGTGTGCGGCCATCGCGCAAGATATTGAAACGCAATGGGTAATTTCCGCCTTTCGCGAGGCGCGAAAGGTGTGGCCGTGTTACACTTGTCGGGCTGATTTTCGCGTGTCCGCGAGCACGGCGCGACGCGTTCCTCCTCGTTCAACAGGGAAGCCGATTGATGGCAGAACTCGCCAAAGAAATCATCCGCGTCAACATCGAAGACGAGATGCGCCAGAGCTATCTCGACTACGCGATGAGCGTGATCGTGGGCCGCGCGCTGCCGGACGTGCGCGATGGCCTGAAGCCGGTGCATCGCCGCGTGCTGTTCGCGATGAACGAGCTGGGCAACGCCTGGAACAAGCCTTACAAGAAGTCGGCCCGCGTGGTCGGCGACGTGATCGGTAAATACCACCCGCACGGCGATGCGTCGGTCTACGACGCGATCGTGCGCATGGCGCAGCCGTTCTCGCTGCGCTATATGCTGGTCGACGGCCAAGGCAACTTCGGTTCGGTCGACGGCGACAACGCGGCGGCGATGCGTTACACCGAGGTGCGCATGTCGCGCCTCACCCACGAACTGCTTGCCGACATCGACAAGGAAACCGTCGACTTCGGCCCGAACTACGACGAGAGCGAGCACGAGCCGCTGGTACTGCCGACGCGCGTGCCGAACCTGCTGGTGAACGGCTCGGCTGGCATCGCGGTGGGCATGGCCACCAACGTGCCGCCGCACAATCTCAACGAAGTGGTGGCTGCGACCATCGCGCTGATCGACGAGCCGACGCTGTCGATCGCCGACCTGATGCACTACATCCCGGGGCCGGATTTCCCGACCGCGGGCATCATCAACGGCTCGTCCGGCATCGTCGAGGCCTACCGCACCGGTCGCGGCCGCATCCTGGTGCGCGCGAAGACCGAGATCGAAACCGAGTCGAACGGCCGCGAAACCATCCTCGTCCACGAACTGCCGTACCAGGTGAACAAGGCGCGGCTGATCGAGAAGATCGCCGAGCTGGTCAAGGAAAAGAAGCTCGAGGGCATCAGCGAGCTGCGCGACGAGTCCGACAAGGACGGCATGCGCATCGTCATCGAGATCCGCAAGGACGCGATGGCCGACGTGGTGCTGAACAACCTGTTCCAGCAGACCCAGCTGCAGGTGACGTTCGGCATCAACATGGTGGCGCTGCTGGACGGCCAGCCGCGGCTGCTGAACCTCAAGGACATCCTCGAGGCGTTCATCCGCCACCGCCGCGAGGTGGTGACCCGCCGCACCATCTTCGAGCTGCGCAAGGCGCGCGCCCGCGCCCACATCCTCGAAGGCCTCACCGTCGCGCTCGCCAACATCGACGAGATGATCGAGCTGATCAAGAACTCGGCCTCGCCCGCCGAGGCGCGCGAGCGCATGCTGGCACGCAAGTGGCAGCCGGGCATGGTCGGTGCGCTGCTCGCCGCCGCCGGCGCCGAGGCTTCGCGGCCGGAGGACATGGATCCGCGCGACGGCCTCAAGCCCGCGGGCTACCAGCTCTCCGAGGTGCAGGCGCAGGAAATCCTGGCGATGCGCCTGCATCGCCTGACCGGCCTGGAGCAGGAGAAGCTCTCCGACGAATACCGCGAGATCCTGGAAATCATCCGCGGCCTGATCGAGATCCTGGAGAGCCCGGAACGCCTGCTCACGGTGATCCGCGAGGAACTGGAGACGGTCAAGAACGAATTCGGCGACGCGCGCCGCACCGAGATCCAGCATTCGCAGGAAGACCTGAACGTCCTGGACCTGATCGCGCCGGAAGACATGGTGGTCACGCTGTCGCACACCGGCTACATCAAGCGCCAGCCGGCCAGCGCGTATCGCGCACAGAAGCGCGGCGGCAAGGGCCGTTCGGCCTCGGCGCTGAAGGACGAGGACGTGGTCGAGCAGCTGTGGGTGGTGAACACCCACGACACCTTGCTCGCCTTCACCAGCACCGGCCGCGTGTACTGGCTCAAGGTCTACCAGATCCCGGAGGCGGGCCCGGGCGCGCGCGGCAAGCCCATCATCAACCTGTTGCCGCTGGCCGCGGGCGAGAAGGTGCAGGCGGTGTTGCCGGTGCGCGAGTACAGCGAAGACAGCTACGTGTTCTTCGCCACCCGGCACGGCACGGTGAAGAAGACCCCGCTCACCGAATTCGCGTTCCAGCTGCAGAAGGGCAAGATCGCGATCAAGCTCGACGAGGGCGATGCGCTGGTCAATGTCGAACTCACCGACGGCAACAGCGACATCCTGCTGTTCGCCTCGAACGGCAAGGTCAACCGCTTCGACGAAAACACCGTGCGCTCGATGGGCCGTACCGCCACCGGCGTGCGCGGCATGCGGCTGGCCGAAGGCGCGCAGGTCGTTTCGCTGATCGTGGCTGCCGAGGGCGACATCCTCACCGCGACGGAACGCGGCTACGGCAAGCGCACCCAGCTGGTCGAGTTCACCAAGAAGGGCCGCGGTACCCAGGGCGTGATCGGCATCCAGTGCTCCGAACGCAATGGCGCGCTGGTCGGCGCCGTGCAGGTCACCGAGGCGCACGAATTGATGCTGATCTCCAACCAGGGCACCCTGGTGCGTACCCGCGTGGCGGAAGTCTCGCAGCTCAGCCGCAACACCCAGGGCGTCACCCTGATCCGTCTGCCTGCCGATGAAACGCTGGTCAGCGTGATGCGGCTGGATGCGGATGAGGATAATGGCGAGGAAGCCGGATCGCCGGCCGGCGATGTGTCGCCCGAAGGCGGCACGGCACCGGAAGCGGGCACGGACGAAACCTGATCTGCGCCAGACATTGCACGATGAAAAGCCCCGGCCCGGTCCGGGGCTTTTCGCATGCTGGGCACACGACGGGCGCGCCGCCGTTTCAATTTCCCGGACCGCAAACGTCCTGCAGCTGACGTGATCGCTGCGAGCCGACGACCTTGAACGAAATGGAACACTCCCTGTACGGCATGGCCGACACCATGCGGGTGGCCGCTCGGCCGGCGCCGCGGCGCGTGGTCGAGCCCGCATCGGCGGCGATGCACTTCCTGCGCTCGCTGCGTGGCCGCCACGACTGGCGCGGCGACGCGGGCAAGCGTGCGCTGATAGCGGTCAAGTACCTCGCCCGCTGCCTGCTGATGCCGCGGCAACAGTCGGGCTATCTCGCCTTCGTCGAGGGCAATCCCTTGCTGCGCACGTTCCGGCGCCGCGATCCGCGCATGCAGGAGCGCCACTTCCACCGCTACCTCAACCTGGGCTGGAATCGCCACCAGCGCCTGCGGGCGATCCGCCAGCATTATCGCCATGTGCTCGCGGCGATGCCGGCGCCGCTGTTCCGCGCGGTCTACGCGGAGGGCGGCGCGCCGCTGGGCCTGCTTACGCTGAAGGACGGCAGCCGGCTGATCCTGAGCCTGCGGCCGCCGATCTTCCTCGGTTGCGAGGGCGAGCTCGGCATCCAGCTCAGCGACGAACGTTGCCATCCGCTGTACCGCATCGTGGTCACGGTGACCGACGAACGCACGCTGGCGATCGGCTGCATCCAGGGGCCGGATGGCAGCGAGGCCCGCGACACGGTGCGCGAGCTCACGCGCCAGCTGCACGGCCTGCGCCCGAAGTGCCTGATGCTGGCGTTGGCCTGCGCGCTGGCGCGACACTGGGGCCTCACGCGGGTGCTGGCGGTCGGCAACGCGGCCCATCCCCTGCGCAATGCGCGCCGCCGCTTCGTGGCGGATTACGATGCGTTCTGGGGGGAGCAGCAAGGCCGGGCGGTCGACGGTGGCTGGTACGAGCTGCCGCTGGAGCCGGAGCGCAAGACCGCGGCGGAGGTGCCCAGCCAGCACCGTTCCGCGTTCCGCAAGCGCGAAGCGCTGCGCGCGGAGGCCGAGCACCTGCTGATCGCGGCGCTCGGCGCGCTGCCGGAGCGCCATCGGCAGCACACGCAAGGAGCCGGAATGCCCAGCGTCCATCACCTGTTCCAGGGAGTCTGTGCGGAAGCCTCATGAACCAGCGCAATCCCATCGACGAGATCGCGACACTGCCGGGGCATGCGACGCGGGTGGCCGCGCTGTTCCGCGAGCACAACCGCGCGCTGCTGGCCTTCCTGCAATGCCGGCTCGGTTCGTTGGCCGACGCGCAGGAGCTGGCCCAGGAAGCCTACGTGCGCATGCTCACGCTGGAGCATCCCGAGCAGATCGATTCGCTGCGCGCCTTCCTGTTCCGCATCGCGGCGAACCTGGCGGTCGACCGCCTGCGCATGCGCAAGTTGCGCGAGGCGCCACCCATGGATGAAGTCATGGAACCGGCGCCGGAACTGCATTTGGCGCCAGTGCCGGAGCGCCACGTGTCAGCGGCCGAACAGTGGCGCGAACTGCAGGCGGCGCTGCGCGAACTGCCGGCCAAGACCAGCCGCGCCTTCGTGCTGCACGCGATCGAGGGGCGCGATTTCGAAACGATCGCGCAATCCATGAAACTCAGCGCCCGCATGGTGCGCTACCACGTCACTCGCGCACTGGCGCATTGCCGCGCGCGCGTGGAAGAACGGGAGATGCCGTGATGGCCCACACCCCCCCCCATGCCGACGAACAACTGCTGCTCGCCGCCGCCGACTGGTGGACGCGCCTGCGCGATCCGCACGGTGCCGAGGCCACCATGGATCAATGGCTGGACTGGACGGCGCAGGACGAGCGCCATCTCGCGGCCTTCGAATATGTCAGCGCGTTGGGCGAGCGGCTGGGCACGCTGGATGCGGCCGCGCGCCGGCGGCTGCTGGACGAGTTCGCGCCTGCAGTTGCGCCGCGCGGGCCCAGCTGGCTGCCGCTGGCCGCGGCGGCGGCCGTGCTGGCGCTGGCGCTCGGCACCGGCTTCCTGCTGTGGGGACGGTTCGCAGGCGGCGCCGGCGCGCCGGTGACCTATGCGAGCGCCACCGGGCAGAACCGCGACATCGTGCTGGCGGACGGCAGCCAGGTGACGCTGGGCGGCGCCAGCCGCCTCAGCGTGCGCTACAGCCGGGGCGAGCGCCGGGTGGCGCTGGAGGCGGGCGAGGCGTATTTCCAGGTGGTGCACGACGCGCGGCGTCCCTTCGAGGTCGCCGCCGGCGACATCACGGTGCGCGACATCGGCACCGCCTTCGACGTGCGCCGTACCGGCGACGCGGTGGCCGTGGCGGTCACCCGGGGCCAGGTGCGGGTCGCCGGGCCGGGCGAGGCCGCGACGCCGGGCCGCACTCTCGACGCCGCGGCCGGCCAGCGCGTGGCACGGGACCCGGCCGCGCGCATGCTGAGCCTGGGCACGGCCACGCCGGAGCAGGCGATCGGCTGGCGCAGCGACCGGCTGGAATTCGTCGACGAACCGCTGGCGGTGGTGATCGCCAACGTCAACCGCTACAGCCGCCGGCCGGTGCGGATGGACGGCGACGACCTCGGCGGCCTCAGCTTCACCGGCACGGTCCGTACCGACGAGATCGACGGCTGGCTGCGTGCCTTGCCCCAGGTGTTTCCGCTGCAGGTGCGGATGGGCGAGCACGCGGTGACGCTTTCCGCGAACGGGCAGGCACCGCAGCAGCGTTGACCGCTACCGGCGTCTGCGCGGCGGATGCGCCCCCGCTGCACTCGGCCCCGGCGCGTGCCACACTTGTCGCTTTCGCCCGGGACAAGCGGATGCCATGAGCCGGTTCGCCCTGCTGCCAGCCATCGGCGGGCTGCTGCCGATGGTCGCGTTCGGCGCCGCGGCCGCGCCGGGCCATGCCGCCAGCGCGGCCACGCTCCGTTTCGCGATACCGCCGCAGACGCTTTCCACCGCGCTGATCGCGTTCGGCCGGCAGGCGAACGTGCAGGTGCTCACGGCCGGCGGCCGGGTCGATGCCGTGCGTTCCCGCGGGGTCAGCGGCGACTGCACGGCGGCGGTGGCACTCGATCGCCTGCTGGCGGGTACGGGGCTGGATTACCGCTTTGTCGATGCCGGCACGGTGGTGGTGAAGCCGCTGCCGAGCGGCGCGAACAGGGCCGGACAAACGGGGGCGTCCGCCGCGCAGGCCGATGTCCGGCAGCTGGCGCCGGTGGTCGCCACTGGCGTGGTCGACGGGGGCGGTTATCTGGTCGACATCGCCAGCGGCGCCACGCGCATAGCCACCGACCTGCTCGAACTGCCGGCTTCGGTCAGCGAGGTGCCACACGCGCTGCTGGATTCGCAGCAGGCCCGCAGCGTGGCCGACGCCGTGCGCAACGTGGCCGGCGTGCAATACCTGGACGGTGCGGACGCGCTGCCGGTGTTCCTGGTGCGCGGGTTCCAGGTCGGCAACGGCATGATCGACGGCCTGCCGAACAGCATCGTCTCCTACGGCGACTTCCCGCCGCTGATCGGCGTCGAGCGCGTGGAGGTGCTGAAGGGGCCGCAGGCGATCATCGGCGACGCCTCGGTCAGCAACAATTTCGGCGGCCTGATCAACCTGGTGATGAAGCAGCCGACGGCGCTGCCGGTGCGCCGGCTCGAGTTCGCGCTGGGCCAGTACGGCGACAGCCAACTGGGCGTCGACCTGGGCGGCGTGCTGGGCAAGAGCGGGCACTGGACGTATCGCCTGGTCGCCTCCGGAGAGTATGCCGACCGCAGCCGCCAGGGCCGGCGCGGCCAGCGCAGCGGCTACCTGGCGCCGTCGATCGGCTGGCGCGACGAGGCGAACAAGCTGGTGGTTTCCGCCGAGCGCATCGTGCGGCGCGAGCCGATTCCGGACTATGCGGTGATGCTGGGCGGCAGCCTGTCCAGCGCGACGCCGCCGGGCCTGATGATCGGCAACCCGGGCGACCATTCGCTGTTCCGCACCACGCGGCTGTCGTATGCGTTCGAGCACCGCTTCGATGCGATCTGGACGTTCCGCAGCCGCGGCCAGTACGTGCGCCAGGGTTCGGCGGTGCAGGAGTGGAACCTCGCCGGCTTCTCGCCGAACGGCGATGCGCAGGCGCTGGCCGAACGGTTCCGTTACGGCGATGCGTTCTACACCGTGCAGAACGACGTGGTGGGGCGTTTCGGCAGCGGTGCGGTCCGCCACGTGCTGGTCGCGGGCTTCGATTATTCGCGGGCACAGTCCGGCAGTCTCGACGATGTGTTCGGCACGCCGGCGCAAGCCGTGTACAACCTGCATGCCAGTCCGCCGCTGCCGTCGGTCGCGTCGGTGACCGGCCCGGGCAACGGCTTCGACATGCACTTTCCCGGCGATCCCTGGTCGATCGACCACGCACTGTTCCTGCAGGACCAGATTGCATTGGGCGAGCGCTGGAACGCCCTGCTGGCCTTGCGGCGCACCACCTACGAACTGGCGACCCAGGATGCCAATGGCAATCCTTCGACCCAGCACAAGTCGCAATGGGTACCGAACGCCGGGCTGCTGTACAAGCTCACGCCGCTGTTGTCGCTGTACGCCAGCGCCACCAGCGGCTTCCAGACCGACGAGGTGCTGGGCAAGAACGGCCAGCCGCTGCTGCCCTCGCACTCACGCCAGCTGGAGACGGGGGCGAAGCTGATGCTGTTCGACCAGCGCGCCATGCTCACCGTGGCGGCCTACCGCATCATGCTCGACCACAGCACGGACCTCAGCTCGTCCAAGCCGCCGTATTTCGGCATCCCCGGCCCGGGGCAGACCAACCGCGGCATCGAACTGGAGTTCAACGGCCGGCCCATGCCGGGGCTGGACCTCAGCGCCGCCTGGAGCAACGCGATGGTGCGCAACCACGACGGCTCGCAGCCCATCGGCACGCCGCGGCAGCGCTTCAACCTGTGGGCCAGCTACCGCATCCAGCGCGGGTCGCTGCGCGGCTGGGGCATCGCCGGCGGCGTGCTGGCGCGCAGCGCGAGCCGCGGCCAGCTGTCGGACGGCTCGGCGTATTTCGCGATACCGGGGCAGGCCCGCGTGGATGCGAACCTGTCGTACCAGGCTGCGCGTTGGAGCATGACCCTGGGCGTGCGCAACCTGTTCGACCGCAATCTGCACGATGTCGTGTTTGACGAAACCTTCGTGCCGCTGCACCGCGGGCGCAGCGTACTGCTGAGCGGCAGCCGGGATTTCTGAGCGCTCCGCGGCTGCCGCGTGCAGCGTTTACCGGCGATCGATCGAATACCTTCCGGGGCCGGTGAGGCACAGCAGCAACAGCCCGCCGATGATCGAGAGGTTCTTGTAGAAGTTGATCATGTTGGCCATGTGCTCGGCGCCGGTCATCGTCCAGTAGTGGTGCCCGATCAGCGCCGTACCCAGCGTGTACAGGGCCAGCAGCAGCGCCAGCGGCCGCGTCCAGAAACCGAGCACGATCGCCAGGCCCACGAAGAACTCCATCAGGATGACCACGGCCGCGGCCACCGCGGGCAGCGGCAGGCTCTCGGCCGCCATGTAGGCGCTGGTGCCGCCGAAATCGGTGAGCTTTTCCCAGCCGAACCGCACGAACAGCAGCATCATCAGGATGCGGGCGACGAGCAGCAGCGTGTCCCGCTGGCTTTCGAGCAAGGCGTAGCGCATGGCGGTTCCCCTCGGACGACGGATGGCGCGGCAGGCGAGGCGGGCCGCGGTCGGCGCGGCATCGGCGCGACGCGCCGGACTATACCGCCGTCCGGTCTGTTCGCGCTGGCCTGGCTCAGCCGGCGAGCGCCGCCAGCATCGCCTCCGCGCTGGAGACGCGGAACTCGCCCGGTGCCTCGACATGCAGCTGGCGCACCACGCCATCTTCCGCGTACAGCGCGAAGCGGCGCGCGCGCAGGCCCATGCCGTAGGCGCTGCCGTCCCGCTCCAGGCCCAGCGCGCGGGTGAAGTCGGCGTTGCCGTCGGCGAGCAGCATCAGACCGGGCGGTACCTGCTGCGACGCGGCCCAGGCCTGCATCACGTAGGCGTCGTTGACGGCAAGGCAGAACACGTCGACACCACGCGCCTGGAATTCCCCGACATGCTGCACGTAGCCCGGCAGGTGCTTCTCCGAACAGGTCGGGGTGAAGGCGCCGGGCACGGCGAACAGCACCGCCTTGCGGCCGGCGAACAGCGCACCGGTGCGGGCGGGTTCGATGCGGCCGTCGGCAATGGTCTTGATCTCGATGTCGGGCAGCGGCTGGCCGATCTGGATGCTCATGGTGGGGTTTCCGAGGCAGTGGCAACCTGCCGATGCTAGCGGCTGCGGCCTAGGGATGCTCTGATCCATTCTACGCAGGCGGCATGATGCCCAGAAGGCGCGCAGGGTGCGTTGCGCGGCGCCGGGAAGACTGGCCGTCTTGCCAAGCTGCGCGGTGCGGCCTGCGTGCCTTCTGGGCATCACCCCTTCACTTTGGATTCAATGCGTTGGGGCCGCGACTGTCTGTCCGCATGCCTTCGGCCCGCCGTCTCGACAGACGACCAGTCTGCCTTCGCCGACGGCCCTGTGGCCTGCGAACAGACAGTCGCGGTGACGCCTACGCAGAATGGATCAGAGCATCCCCGTCGTCGCCTTGAATCGCCGCGCGGCGCACCTATCTCTGTCGGCAGGCGGCGGCGTGCCGCAATCCATACCGAGGAGTTTCCCGATGAGCCTGAACCATCACGTGATGTGGGGCCTGCCGCGCGACGCGCGGGCGTTTCGCCATGCATTCGACCGTTTCGCGGAGCCCGACGGCAGCTTGCCGACCGGCACGGCGTCGTGGGCGCCGCGGGTCGATATCCGCGAGGAAGACGGGCGCTTCGTCATCCGCGCCGATGTCCCCGGCGTAGATCCCGCGGCGATCGAGGTGAACATGGATCGCAACGTGCTGTCGATCAGCGGCGAGCGCGCGGCCGAGCCGGCCGACGCGTCCGGCCGCTTCTCGCGGCAGGAGCGGTCGCACGGCCCGTTCCATCGCCGCTTCGCACTGCCCGACAGCGTCGACGCCGAGCACATCACCGCCAGCAACCGCCACGGCGTGCTGGAGATCGTGATACCGAAGAAGGCCGAGAGCGCGCCGCGCCGCATCGTGATCGACACGGCCCACTGATCCGCCTGCGCTTGCAGGTGCGGCTCGCGGCGGACGATGATCCGCCGTGGGCCGTTTGGCGTGATGCGGCCGCTCCGCGGCCTGGGCGTAAGGAGTGCCGGTGGAATTCAAAGACTATTACGACATCCTGGGCGTGAAGCCCGAGGCCAGCGAGGCGGAGATCAAGACCGCCTACCGCAAGCTGGCGCGCAAGTACCACCCGGACAAGAACAAGGAAGCGGGCGCCGAGGAGAAGTTCAAGGCCGCGAACGAGGCGCAGGAGGTGCTGCTGGACGCCGAGAAGCGCCGCGCCTACGACCAGCTGCGCGCCGGCGGCTACCGCGGCGGCGAGCAGTTCCGGCCGCCGCCGGGCTGGGGCCAGGGACAGGGCCAGCATTTCGACTTCGGCGAGGGTGGCGGCGACTTCAGCGATTTCTTCGAGAGCCTGTTCGGCCGCGCCGCCGGTGGTCATGGCCAGCAGCGCGGCCAGCCACGCGCGCGACGCGGACAGGACGTGCAGGCGAGGGTGGAGATCGACCTGCAGACCGCGTTCGACGGGGGGCGCACCCGGCTATCCCTGCACGATGGCCGCGGCGAGGAGCGCGTGCTGGAGGTGAAGATTCCCGCCGGCATCCAGCCGGGGCAGGTGATCCGGCTGGTGGGGCAGGGGCATCCCGGTGGCCACGGCGGCCCGAAAGGCGACCTGCTGCTGGAAGTGGGTATCCGCGACGACGCCCGCTTCAAGCTGGAAGGCCACAACGTGCTGCACGTGCTGCCGGTCAGCCCGTGGGAAGCGGCGCTGGGCGCCACGGTGCCGGTGCCGACCCTGGCCGGCACGGTGGAGCTGCGCATTCCGGCCGGCTCGCAATCGGGGCGCAAGCTGCGCCTGAAGGGGCGCGGCATGCCGGGTACGCATCCGGGCGACCAGCTGGTGGAGCTGTCGATCCGCGTACCCGCCGCGGCCAGCGACGAGCAGCGCGCGGCCTACGAGGCGCTGCGCGTGCAGTTCGCGGATTACGATCCGCGCCACTGAGCGTGGTCGTCGGTAGCAGAAATGAGAACGGCGCCGCGAGGCGCCGTTCTTCGTTGATGCCTGCTGAACCCGGCTCAGGCCGGCAGCAATTCCTTCAGCGTGGCCACCAGTTCCTCTTCCTTGATCGGCTTGGTGACGTAGGCGCGCGCGCCCTGGCGCATGCCCCACACCTTGTCGGTTTCCTGGTCCTTGGTGGTCACCAGGACCACCGGGATGTGCGCCGTGCTGGCGTCCTTGCTGATCGTGCGGGTGGCCTGGAAGCCGTTGAGGTTCGGCATCACCACGTCCATCAGGATCAGGTCGGGGATCTCGCGCTTGGCCACCTCGACGCCGGCGGCGCCGTCCTCGGCGGTGAGGGCCTCGTGGCCGAGTTTCTCCACGATGCGCTTCAGGCCCAGGAGCTGCGACGGCGAATCGTCGACGATCAGGATGCGTGCCATAAGGTGGGTGTCCCCTTGTTGTTTCGGTGGATTCTATGCCTGCGGCGCGGTGCTTCCAAGCCGCAGGCCTCAGTTTGCGGCGATGCGCACCACGGTGCGGCCGAAGGAATCTCCGGCCAGCATGTGGCCGAACACCCCGGGCAGCTCGTCCAGCGTCGCCTCGCGGGTGGCGATGCGCTCCAGGTGGCGCGGTTTCCAGTCGCCGGATAGCTTCTCCCAGACGCGTTCGCGCATGGCGCGCGCGGTACCGGCCGAGGCCACGCCCAGCAGGTTCACGCCGCGGATGATGAACGGCATCACGGTGCCGTCGAAGGCGATGCCGCCGGCGTTGCCGCAGATCGCCACGTTGCCGTAGGGCGCGATCAGCGGCAGCAGGCCGGCCAGCATGGCGCCGCCCACGTTGTCCAGCGCGCCGCCGAAGCGGACCGAGTCCATCGGCTTGCCGCTGAAGGCAAGCGCATGGCGGTCGATGCATTCGGCGGCGCCCAGCGACTTCAGGAAATCGAAGTGGTCGGTCTTGCCGCTGATCGCGTGCACCGCGTAGCCGGCGCGGCTGTAGATGTCGATCGCGAGCTGGCCCACGCCGCCGCTGGCGCCGGTGACGGCGATCGGGCCCAGCGCGGGCGTCTGGCCGTTGTCCTGCATGTGCAGCAGGCCCAGCGCCGCGGTGAAGCCGGCGGTACCCAGGACCATGCTCTCGCGCAGCGAAAGACCTTGCGGCAGCGGGATCGTCCAGCGCGCCTCCAGCCGCGCGTATTCGGCGTAGCCGCCGTCGCGCGTCTCGGACAGGCCGCTGCCGGTGCACAGCACCGCGTCGCCTTCCTTGAACGCGGGATCGGTGGAGGCGACCACGTGGCCGGCCACGTCGATGCCGCCGTTGAGCGGGTACCGGCGCAGGATGCGGCCCTTGCCGGTGCCGGCCAGCGCGTCCTTGTAGTTGACCGAGGAGTAGGCGACCTTCACCAGCACCTCGCCGGGCGTCAGTGCGTCGGTGGCCATCTCCTCGAAGCCGGCGCGGTAGCCGGCGTCGTCGTTGCGGATGCGGAAGGCGCGGAAACCGGTCATCGTCATCTCTCCGTGCGGCTCAGGCGTGCACGCTGTCGCGGTCGATCCACTTGGGCTGGTGGATGCCCTCGTAGCCCTGCATCCAGTCGAACAGCGCGTCTATCTCCTCGCCGAACCAGATGCTGTCGCGCTGTTCCCTGCGCACGAAACGCTCGCCGACCATGTGGTCCATCATCGCGCGCAGGTCGCGGTAATAGCCGCGCACGTCGAGAAAGGCGCAGGGGTAGCGATGCAGGCCGAGCTGGGCCCAGGTCAGCATCTCGAACATCTCGTCCATGGTGCCGAAGCCGCCGGGCAGGGCGACGAAGGCGTCGGACAGCTCGTACATGCGCGTCTTGCGCTGGTGCATGGTGTCCACCACCACCAGTTCGCTGAGTCCCTTGTGCGCCACCTCGCGCTCGACCAGCTGGCGCGGGATCACGCCGATGGCCTTGCCGCCGCCGGCCAGCACCGCGTCGGCGACGATGCCCATCAGGCCCACGTTGCCGCCGCCGTAGACCAGGGCGATGCCGCGCCTGGCCATCTCGGCGCCGAAGGCGCGCGCCTGTTCGGCGTATTCGGGATGCTTGCCGGCGCTGGAGCCGCAGTAGACGCAGAGGGAGGTGGGTTGGGGCATGTCGAAGAGCTCGTTTTTCGCTCGTCATTCCGGTGAAGGCCGGAATGACGGCGGTGAAAGTTCCGGGTGGTTCAAACGATACGGCCCGCCCGTGTCGCCACAAGCGGGCCGCTGGATCCCGGATCGACGCACATCCATGTGCTGTCCGGGATGAGGTCATCCATTCCAAATGGATCCCGGATCAACGCACATCCCTGTGTTGTCCGCGATGAGCGCATCCATTCCAAATGGATCCCGGATCAGCGCACATCCATGTGCTGTCCGGGATGAGGTCATCCTGACCTCAATTGCCCTTGTGGATGGCGCGCTTGTCCACCGACAGCGCCGCCTCGTGCACGGCTTCCGACAGCGTCGGATGGGCGTGGACGATGCGGGCGAGATCTTCGGAGGAGCCCTTGAACTCCATCGCCACCACGCATTCGGCGATCAGCTCGGACACGCCCGGGCCGACCATGTGCACGCCGAGGATGCGGTCGGTGTCGGCGTGGGCGAGCATCTTCACCTGGCCCACCGCCTCGTTCATCGCCACGGCGCGGCCGATGGCGGCGAACGGGAAGGTGCCGACCCGGTACGGGATGCCAGCATCCTTCAGTTCCTTCTCGGTCTTGCCGGCCCAGGCCACTTCCGGCTCGGTGTAGATCACGAAGGGCACGGTGTCGTAGTTGACGTGGCCGGCCTTGCCGGCGATCCACTCGGCCACCGCCACGCCTTCCTCGGAGCCCTTGTGCGCCAGCATCGGGCCGCGCACGGCGTCGCCGATCGCCCACACGCCGTCCACGCCGGTGTGGCAGTGCTCGTCGACCAGGATGCGGCCGCGCTCATCCAGCTTCACGCCGGTGTCGTCGGCCAGCAGGCCCGCGGTGTAGGCGCGGCGGCCCACGGCCACCAGCAGCTTGTCGACCACCAGCTGCTGCTCGCCGCTCTTGTCGGTGTAGGTGAGGTGCACGCCGTCCTTCTTCACCTCGGCCTTGTTGAGCTTGGCGTCGAGCTTGATGTCCAGGCCCTGCTTGGCGAATTCCCTGGCGGCGAGCTTGGCGATGTCGGCGTCGGCCACCGAGAGGAAGTCCGGCAGCGCCTCGATGATGGTCACTTCCGAGCCCATGCGGCGCCACACGCTACCGAGTTCCAAGCCGATCACGCCGGCGCCGATCACGCCCAGGCGCTTCGGCGCCTCGGTGAAGTCCAGCGCGCCAGCGTTGTCGACGATGGCCTTGCCGTCGAACTTCGCGAACGGCAGCTCGATCGGCACCGAGCCCGAGGCCAGGATCACGTTGGTGGCGCTGATCGTCTGCTTGCTGCCGTCGGCGGCGGTGATCTCGACGTTGTTGCCCTTCAACAGCTTGCCGGTGCCGTAGTACGCGGTGACCTTGTTCGCCTTGAACAGCTGGCCGATGCCACCGGTGAACTGCTTGACGATCTTGTCCTTGCGGCCGATGAAGGTGGCCATGTCGACCTTGGGATTCTCGACGCTGATGCCGTGCGCCGGCAGGTTGTGCGCGAGGTTCCAGAACTGGCGCGAGGAATCCAGCAGCGCCTTGGACGGGATGCAGCCCACGTTGAGGCAGGTGCCGCCCAGCGCCTGCTTGCCGTCCTTGCCGGTGAAGGCGTCCACGCACGCGGTCTTCAGGCCCAGCTGCGCGGCGCGGATCGCGGCCACGTAGCCGGCCGGGCCGGCGCCGATGACGATGACGTCGAATTTGTCGCTCATGGTTGGTTCCTTGCGGCATGCTGCGTCGGGGTAACCCACAGCATGTGGTAAAGCGGGAAAGTTACGGTGAGCGTGGATTGAGTCGCACGGCCCACCGTCAGAGCTTCGTTACCTATCTTCTGATCGCGGGGGCCGCGATCAGAGACCCAGCAGCATGCGCTGCGGATTCTCCAGCTGGTTCTTGATGTCGACCAGGAACAGCACCGCGTCCTTGCCGTCGATGATGCGGTGGTCGTAGCTGATCGCGATGTACATCATCGGCGCGGCGATCACCTGGCCGTTCTCGACCACGGCGCGCTCCTTGATCGTGTGCATGCCGAGGATGGCGCTCTGCGGCGGGTTCACGATGGGCGTGGAGAGCAGCGAGCCGAAGGTGCCGCCGTTGGTGATGGTGAAGGTGCCGCCCTGCAGGTCTTCCAGGGTGAGCTTGCCGGCGCGCGCCTTCACGGCGTAGTCGCCGATGGCCTTCTCGATGTCGGCGAAGCTCATGTTCTCGGCGTTGCGCAGCACCGGGGTGACCAGGCCCTTGTCGGTGGAGACCGCAATCGAGATGTCCTGGTAGCCGTGGTAGATGATGTCGTTGCCGTCGACCGAGGCGTTGACGATCGGGTGGCGCTTCAGCGCCTCGGCCGCGGCCTTGACGAAGAAGCTCATGAAGCCGAGCTTGACGCCGTGTTCCTTCTGGAACTGCTCGCCGAGGTCCTTGCGCATCTTGCTGACCGCGGCCAGGTTCACCTCGTTGAACGAGGTGAGCATGGCGATCGAGTTCTTCGACTGCATCAGGCGCTCGGCGATCTTCGTGCGCATGCGGGTCATGGTCACGCGCTCTTCCGGGCGCGCGCCGGGGGTGGCAACGGCGGCGGGTGCGGCAGCCTTCGGCGCGCCGGCGTTGACCACGTCCTCCTTGATGATGCGGCCGTCGCGGCCGGTGCCGGCGATGGTGGAGGTGTCGACCTTGTTCTCGGTGGCGACGCGCTGCGCGGCTGGCGAGAGCTCGGCGGCGGCAGTCTTGGTCGCGGCCGGGGCGGGCGCCGCGGCGGCGGGCGCGGGGGCAGCGGCGGCCGGTGCCGGCGCGGCGGCCACGGCGCCTTCCTCGATGATCGCGATCACCTGCTGGCTGTTCACCGTGGCACCGGTCTCCTGCCTGATCTCCTTGATCACGCCGTCGACCGGCGCGGGCACTTCCAGCACCACCTTGTCGGTTTCCAGGTCGACCAGGTTCTCGTCGCGCTTCACCGCGTCGCCGGCCTTCTTGTGCCAGGTCGCGATGGTGGCGTCGGAGACCGACTCGGGCAGGACGGGGACTTTGACTTCGATGGACATGACGGGCCCTTGGGGTTGGTGCGCTCGCCCTGGAGCGCAAGAATCGAAAGCGGCCATCCGTGGCCACGCAATGCGTTGAAGCTTACTCTGCGGAGTGGTCGGTGCCGATCGGCGCGACCAGCGCCTGCTCGACCAGCGCGGCCTGCTCGACGACGTGGGTGTTGAGGTGGCCGGCGGCCGGCGCCGGCGAACGCGCGCGGCCGGCGTAGGAGAGGCTCTGCCTGCTGCCCACGCAGGCCTGCAGGTGGTGGCGGATCTGGAACCAGGCGCCCTGGTTCATCGGCTCCTCCTGGCACCACACCACTTCCTTCGCGGCCGGGTACTTCTCCAGCTCGGCGGAAACCTCGGTGCGCGGGAACGGATAGAGCTGCTCCACGCGCACGATCGCCACGTCGGTGAGGCCGCGCTTCTCGGCGTCCTCCCGCAGGTCGTAGTAGACCTTGCCGGCGCACAGCACCACGCGCTTCACCTTCTTGGCGATCAGCTCGCGGTGCTCGGCTATCACCAGCTGGAAGCTGCCGTTGGCCAGCTCGTCCAGCGTGGACACGGCCAGCTTGTGGCGCAGCAGCGATTTCGGCGTCATCACGATCAGCGGCTTGCGCACGTTGCGCAGCATCTGGCGGCGGATCATGTGGAAATCCTGCGCCGGCGTGGTCGGCACGCAGACCTGCATGTTGTCGAACGCGCACAGCTGCAGGAAGCGCTCCAGGCGCGCGGAGGAGTGCTCCGGACCCTGGCCTTCGTAGCCGTGCGGCAGGAACAGCGCCAGGCCGCACAGGCGGTTCCACTTCGATTCGCCGGAGCTGATGAATTGGTCGATCACCACCTGGGCGCCGTTGGCGAAGTCGCCGAACTGGCCTTCCCAGATGTTGAGCGTGTCGGGGTCGGTGGTGGAGTGGCCGTACTCGAAGGCCATCACCGCCTCCTCGCTGAGCAGCGAGTCGATCACTTCCACGTCCGCGCCGTCGCGGATCGTGGCCAGCGGCATGAAGGTGCGGCCGTCCTTCTGGTCGTGCAGCACGGCATGGCGATGGAAGAAGGTGCCGCGGCCGGAGTCCTGGCCCACCAGGCGCAGGTTGCTGCCGGTGTCGATCAGGCTGGCGTAGGCCAGGTTCTCGGCGAAGCCCCAGTCGCCCGGTTGTTCGCCGGCGGCCATCTTGCGGCGGTCGTCGTAGATCTTCGCCACGCGCGACTGCAGGGTGATGTCCCTGGGGATGTCCAGCAGCTGCTGGGCCAGCTCCAGCAGCCTCTTCTTCGGCAGCGTGGTGTCGGTCTTGTCGGACAGCTTGCCCTTGAGGAAGCGCGCCCAGTCGATGTGGATGTCGCGCTTCGGCGCCGGGTCCAGTTCGGTCATCGACTTGCCCGCTTCGAGGCGGTCGCGGTAGGCGTCGAACTGCTTCTGCACGTCACCGTCGGCGATTACGCCTTCGGCCACCAGCTGCTTGCCGTACAGCTCGCGAGCCGGCGGCAGCTTCTTGATGACCTGGTACATCACCGGCTGGGTGGCAGTGGGCTCGTCGGCCTCGTTGTGGCCATGGCGGCGGTAGCACACCAGATCGATCACCACGTCCTTGCGGAAGGTCTTGCGGAAGTCGTAGGCGAGGCGGGTGGCCTCGATCACCGCTTCCGGATCGTCGCCGTTCACGTGCAGCACCGGTGCATTGACCATCTTGGCCAGGTCGGTGCAGTACATCGTGGAGCGCGCGTCCTGCGGATTGGAGGTGGTGAAGCCCACCTGGTTGTTCACCACGATGTGCAGGCTGCCGCCGATCTTGAAGCCGCGGGCCTGCGACATCTGGAACAGCTCCATGTTCACGCCCTGGCCGGCCAGCGCGGCGTCGCCGTGGATCAGCACCGCCATCGACTGGGTGTGCGCGGTGTCGCCGCGGCGGATCTGCCGCGCGTGCACCGAGCCGGCCACCACCGGGTTGACGATTTCCAGGTGCGAGGGATTGAACGCCAGCGCCACGTGGGTGCCGCCCTTCGGCGTCTTGACGTCGGCAGAGAAGCCCATGTGGTACTTCACGTCGCCGGAGTGCGCGGGATCGTCCGGATGCTCGAAGCGGCCTTCGAACTCGTCGAACAAGGTCTTCGGCGGCTTGCCGAGGATGTTGACCAGCACGTTGAGGCGGCCGCGGTGGGCCATGCCGATCACCAGCTCCTTGATGCCGTTGTCGCCGGCGGCGCGCACCACGTCGTCCAGCATCGGGATCAGGCTGTCGCCGCCTTCCAGCGAGAAGCGCTTCTGGCCGACGTATTTCGTGTGGAGGTAGCGCTCCAGGCCGTCGGCCGCGGTGAGGCCGTCCAGCACGCGCCGCTTGCCGGCGGCGTCGAGGCCGGCGCTGCCGTTGGCCTGTTCCAGCCGGGTGTAGATCCAGTTGCGCTGCGCGTGGTCGGAGATGTACATGAACTCCGCGCCGATGCTGCGCGTGTACACCTTCTTCAGGCGCGTCCACAGCTCGCGCAGCTTCAGGCGCTGGCCGCCGCCGGCATAGGTGCCGCAGTCGAACTCGGTGTCGAGGTCGGATTCGGAGAGGCCGTGGAAGGCGAGGCCGAGGTCGGGCGCCTCCATCTTGTGCGCGAGGCCCAGCGGGTCGAGGTCGGCGGCGAGGTGGCCGCGCGAACGGTAGGCGGTCAGCAGGCGCAGTACTCCGGCCTGCTTGCGCGCGTGCTCGTCGCCGACCGGCGCGGCCGCCACGACGTGGCGCTGCTTCTGTGCCGCCTCGATGCGCGCGATGGCGCCGCCGTGCGGGACGTCGCCGGCCTCGCGGCCCTTGAGCGTCTCGAAGTATTTGCTCCACTCGGCGGAAACCGACGCGGGGTCGGCCAGCCAGGCGTCGTACAGGGATTCGACGTAATCGGCGTTGCCGCCAGCGAGTTGAGAGGATTCGAAGAACTCGCGGATCAGGTTTGTACTCACGTCACCACCAGCAGGGAAGGGAGGCTTGCGGCGATCCTTCGGCGGCAGGGATCGCCGGCGAAAAATCCTGTTAATTATAGCCTTGCGTTGCTGCGCAGCGGCAACCCGGACCACGTCCGGATGGGGGTTCCGTAGCCGGAATTCACCTCGTCGGGGCACCGACTTTGGTCGCAGCCGGCATGCGGCAACATTTCGGGAAGCTCTGGTGTTGCTCGCCATTGCAGCGAAAGCCGGGATCCGGTGCCTGTAGACCATTGAACGCAAAGGCACTGGGTGACCTGCTTCGGGCCGCTGCAAAGCTCCCCGAGGGGACGACGAGCATGCAGCCCATTGATTAGACCTTCCTTATCTGGCGCCCGCGGCTTGCACGCGGGCGCCGCCGCGCGTTCAGCGACCGCTACAAATCCAGCGCCTGCAACTCGCTGGCGCGGGCCGAGCGCTCCCAGATCTCGTCGAACTGCTGCTGGAGTGGCGCCTGCACGGCGCGGTCGGCGAGCGCCATGCGGCCCTGCGGCCGACTGGCGTCGGGCAGGTAGAGATGGCCGCCGGTGTCGTTGACCAGCCAGGCGCTGGTGTTCTGGCGATCCGCATCTTCCACCGGAGTGCGGATGGCGATGCTGCTGGACAGGCGCTGGAACAGCGCGATCAGGCGGTGGCCGTCGCGCAGCGCGGCCGCCGGATCGTGCAACAGGATGCGGATGTCGGCACGCCGGCCCGAGGTGGCGATGCGCTTGAGCTCGGCCAGCTCCGCGTCGTTGCCGTAGTCGTCGCGGGCTAGCAGCGGCAGGTGCAGCGCCAGCCGGTGGCACGCGGCGGCCAGCAGTTGCAGCCGCGCGGCGGCCAGCGCCTCGCGGCCATCGACCGCGCGGCGCCCAGCGCCGTCGTCGGCCGGTGCGCTCACCGCCGGCGCGCCTTGCGCGGGACCAGGTGCCCGTCGTTGACCAGGGCCAGCAGCAGCGACGGCCGCGGCCGTCGGCGTGGCGTCGACGACGATCTCGCGTTCGGCGCACAGCTGCTTCGCCAGCGCCGTCGGGGCTGGCCAGGCGTGGCCGTTCGCGTACAGCGTGGCGCCGGACGGCCCGCGGCTCCATGCCATGCGCGACCACGGATGGCGCAGCAGGCGTGCGCCGGCGGCGAGCTGCTTGCGCAGGGCGGCCTCGCTGACGGGGCGGTCAGGCAGGGCCGGTGTCTGCGCGTTGCGGTAGCGGGTGATGAAGCGGCCGAACCAGTCGCGCAGGGTTTCCTCGTCCAGCGCGGCAGCGAACGGCAGCGCCCGGCGCAGCCGCGCCAGCGCCGCCGCGTCGATTTCGCCGGGCGCCTTGGCCAGGGCGAGATCGGGATCGGCGTAGCGCTGGTCTTCGTGCAGCCGTTCGGCGAGGTAGTCGGCGAGGTCGCCGGTCAACTCCGCCTGCGAGGGCGCGCGCATGCCCACCGAGATCGTCATGCAGGGGCCGCCGAAGGCCACCCCGTCGTGCGGCACGCCGGGCGGCAGGTAGAGCATGTCGCCCGGCTCCAGCAACCATTCGTGGGTGGGCTCGAACTGCGCCAGCTGCCTCAACTCCACGTCGGGGCGGAAGTCCTTTGGCGCCGCCGGGTCGGTGCTGATCGCCCAGTGCCGCTGGCCCAGGCCCTGCAGCAGGAACACGTCGTACTGGTCCACGTGCGCGCCCACGCCGCCGCCGGGTTCGGCGTAGGAAATCATGATGTCGTCCACCCGCCAGCTGGGCAGGAACGCGAACGGCTCCAGCAGCGCGGCCACGTCGGCGTCCCACTTGTCCACGTCCTGCACCAGCAGCGTCCAGTTCGCGTCGCCGGTCTTCGCGAAGTCGGCCTCGCTGAGCGGGCCGCTCTTCACCTGCCAGCGCTCGCGCGCCTCGTCGTGGCGGATCAGCCGCGACAGCGCACCTTCCTCGCAGGCCAGACCGGCCAAGTCCTCGGGCTGGATCGGCGGCACGAAATCCGGGAAGGCGTTGCGTATCAGCAGCGGGTGCTTCTGCCAGTAGTCGCGCAGGAACTGCGCAGGCGGCATGCCCAGCGGCTGGCGTGCGGAGCCGCGGACTTCGATGGGCAACGAGGGTTTGCGGGGAGAGGGGGCGCGTTTCATGCGCACATTGTAGAGGGGAGGGGATGCTGCTTTCTCCCTCTCCCACTTGTGGACGCGGGGAAGGGCTATGGATGGCCCTGCTTTGAGGAGCGAGGAAGAGGGGCTGGGAGGAGAGGGGGCCTTATCTGCCGATGGCAACAAGCAAACCGGCAGGCCGTTCCTCAATGCAACACGCGCACCGCGTTGTTGATGCCCAGCGCCAGCACCGCCAACCCGGCCAGCACGGTAGCCGCCCGCGCCGGGATGCGGCGTATGAAGAACGCGCCGAACGGCGCGGCGAGGATGCCGCCGGCGATCAGGCCGAGCACGGCTGTGACGTGGCCGGCACCGATGCCGAACAGGAACGCGACGCTGGCGGCGATGCTTACCACGCACTTGGCGAGGTGCACGCTGCCGATCACCACGCGCGGCTGCAGGCCGCGGGCGAGCAGGGTGGTGGCGGTGAGCGCGCTCCAGCCGCCGCCGCCGACCGCGTCCAGGAAACCGGCCGCCGCCCCCAGGATCGGCGTGCCGCGCGGCGGGTCGGTGCGCTCGCCGGGGCGCCGCGCGCCGCGCAGCAGCAGGAACAGGCCCATGCCAAGCAGGTAGGGCGTCAGCGCGATGCGCATCCACTGCGCAGGCAGGTGCACGGCCAGCCACACGCCGAGCAGGGCGCCGATCACGCCGGGAATCGCCAGCGCGAGGAACAGCCGCCGCCGCACGTTGCCGGCCGCGAGGTGGCTGAGCCCCGAGGCGCCGCAGGTGAAGGTTTCGGCGTAGTGCACGCTGGCGCTGGCCATCACCGGCGGCATGCCCAGGCCCAGCAGCAGTCCGGCCGAGGTCACGCCGTAGGCCATGCCCAGCGCGCCGTCCACCAGTTGTGCGAGGACACCCACGAGAGTGAAGGTGAGGAATTCCGGCAGGGCGCTCATCGGCACTCGCAGCGAGGTGGTTCGGGGATGTCAGCACGCGCACCGGCGCACCGGAAATGAGCGGCCCGCATAAGCACATGCCCACAAGTGTTTTCAGGTCGCAAGAACGCGGAATTAGCATGGCCGCCAAGACGTATGGACGTCCAAAAGGAAAGGCCGTGAGCGCTGCCACCCGACCGATATTGCCGACGCCCGGCCTGGCCGCGGAACGGCTGACGCTGCTGCACCGGTTGACCGAAGGCCTGCCGCCGGCGGACCTGTACTGGATTTCGGCGTGGAGTGCCGCGCTCGCGGCGCAGGCCACGCGCGTCGCGCTGCCGGCCATCACGCCGGCAGCCGAAGCGCCGAACGCAGCGGCGACCGAGCGGCTGACCGTGCTCTACGGCAGCCAGACCGGCAACTCGCGCCGGGTCGCCGAGCGGCTGGCCGAGCGCGCCACCGCGGCGGGGCTGAGCGTGCGCATCCTGCGCACCGGCGCCTATGCCGTGCGCGAACTGGCGCAGGAGCGGCACCTGGCGCTGGTTATCAGCAGCCAGGGCGACGGTGATCCGCCGGACGACGCGCTGGGCTTCGTCGAGTTCCTGAGCGGCAAGCGTGCGCCGAAGCTGCCGCAGCTGAAGTTCGCCGTGCTGGGCCTGGGCGATTCCAGCTACCCGCAGTATTGCGCGGTGAGCCGCCGGCTCGATACGCGCTTCGCCGAGCTGGGTGCGCAGCGTTTCGCCGAACTCGGTGAGGCCGATGTGGATTTCGAGGCGCCCAGTGCGAGCTGGAGCGAGGGTGTGCTGGCCAAGGCGCGCGAGGCGTTGGGTGCGCCGGCCATGGCGAACGTGCGCCCGGTGGCGCTGCACGCGGTGAACAGCGCGCTGCACGACCGCGAGAATCCGTTCGCCGCCGAGGTGCTGGAAAACCAGCGCATCGTCTCGCGCGACAGCGCCCGCGAGGTGCGCCACCTTGAACTTTCTTTGCAAGGCTCGGGCCTGCGCTACGAGCCGGGCGACGCACTGGGCGTGTGGCCGCGCAATCCGCCCGTGCTGGTGGACGCGTGGCTGCGCGAGCTGCGCCTGGACGGCGAGCAGGAGGTGGCGCATGACGGCCGCCGCCTGCCGCTGCGGCGCTGGCTCAGCCACGAGCGCGAACTGACCCGGCTCAGCCGCCCGTTGCTGGCCGCGCATGCCGCCGCCAGTGGCGACGCCGACCTGGCGCGCGTGCTGGAACCGGAGCAGCGTGAGGCACTGGCCCGCCTGCTCGACACCGACCAGCCCATCGACCTGCTGCGTCGCCACCCGGTGGGCTGGAACGCGGAGCAACTGGTCGCCGCGCTGCGCCCGCTCACGCCGCGCCTGTACTCCATCGCCTCCAGCCCGAAGGCGGTGGGCGAGGACGAGGTGCATCTCACGGTGGGCGTGGTGGACTACCACGCGCATGGCAGTGCCCATCTCGGCGCGGCCTCGGCCTTCCTCGCCGCCGCGGGTGACGAGACACGGGTACCGGTATTCGTGGAGGCCAACGAACGCTTCCGCCTGCCGGCCGACCCGTCGCGCGACATCATCATGATCGGCCCGGGCACCGGCGTGGCGCCGTTTCGCGCCTTCGTGCAGGAGCGTCAGGCCGTGGGTGCCGCGGGGCGCAACTGGCTGTTCTTCGGCAATCGCCATTTCGCGCAGGACTTCCTCTACCAGACCGAATGGCAGCAGGCGCTCAAGGATGGCGCCTTGCATCGCCTCGATCTCGCGTTCTCGCGTGATGGGGTCAGCAAGGTCTATGTACAGGATCGGATCAGGGAACACGGGCGCGAACTCTACGCCAGGTTGCGCGAGGGCGCATACCTCTACGTCTGCGGCGACGCGACGCACATGGCGAAGGACGTGCACGAGGCGCTGGTCGAGCTGGCCGTCGCCCATGGCGGGTTGAGTGCCGAGGATGCCCGTGCCTGGCTGACCGAACTGCTGCAGGAAGGGCGCTACGCCCGCGATGTTTATTGAGAAAAGCATCGCGGCTGGAGCTGCTCCTGCAATCCATGCGCCGTAGGAGCGGCTTCAGCCGCGACCCAGATGCTCCAGAGAATCCCCATGCCTTCCCATCTCGAACACATCAAGACCGCCAGCCGCTTCCTGCGCGGCAGCATCGCCGAGGGGCTGGCCGACCCGGCCACCGGCGCAATCAGCGAAGACGACAACAAGTTGCTGAAGTTCCACGGCAGCTACCAGCAGGACGACCGCGACATCCGCGACGAGCGCCGCCGGCAGAAGCTGGAGCCGGCCTACGCCTTCATGGTGCGTGCGCGCCTGCCGGGCGGGGTGATGACGCCGGCGCAGTGGCTGGCCTTCGACCGGATCGCCAGCGACTACGCCTCCAGCGGCCTGCGCATCACCACGCGGCAGACCTTCCAGTGGCACGGCATCATCAAGCGCAACCTCAAGCCCACCATCGCCGCGATCGACGCTGCGCTGGCCAGCACCATCGCCGCCTGCGGCGACGTCAATCGCAACGTGGTGTGCAACACCAACCCGGTGCAGTCGCAGGCGCATGCGGCGGCCTACGATTGGGCGGCGCGGCTGTCCGAACACCTGAAGCCGAAGACGCGCGCCTACCACGAGCTCTGGCTGGATGGCGAAAAGTTGGTGGGCGAGGCCGCGGCGGCGGAAAACGAGCCGCTGTACGGCCCCACCTACCTGCCGCGCAAGTTCAAGATCGGCCTGGCGATCCCGCCGCTCAACGACATCGACGTGTTCGCGCAGGACCTGGGTCTGATCGCGATCCTCGAACAGGGCGAGCTGGCCGGTTTCAACGTGGCGATCGGCGGCGGCATGGGCGCCACGCATGGCGATCCGACCACCTATCCGCGCCTCGCCGACGTGATCGGCTTCGTGCCGCCCGAGCGCCTGCTCACACTGGCCGAGGCCGCCATCGCCGTGCAGCGCGACTGGGGCGACCGCGAGGAGCGCAAGCACGCGCGCTTCAAGTACACCGTCGACACGCACGGGCTGGACAAGGTCAAGGCGGAGATCGAACAGCGCGCGGGCTTCGCGCTGGAACCGGCGCGGCCGTTCCGCTTCGACCACAACGGCGACCGCTACGGCTGGATCGAAGGCCACGACGGCCGCTGGCACCTCACCTTGCAGGTGGAGTCCGGCCGCCTGCTGGACGGCGACGAGGTGCGCTGGCTCAGCGGCATGCGCGAGATCGCGCACGTACACACCGGCGACATCCGGCTCACCTGCAACCAGAACCTGATCGTCGCGAACGTGACCGCGACGGATCGCGCGCGCATCGACGCCATCGTGGCCGCGCACGGCATGGGCGGCTACCACCGCTACAGCGGCATCCGCCGCCACGCGATCGCCTGCGTGGCGCTGCCCACCTGCGGCCTGGCGATGGCCGAGAGCGAGCGCTATCTGCCGCAACTGCTGCCGAAATTGGAATCGCTGCTGGACACGCACGGCCTGCTCGACACGCCGATCCTGCTGCGCCTGTCCGGCTGCCCGAACGGCTGCTCGCGGCCCTACCTCGGCGAGATCGCCCTGGTCGGGCGCGCGATCGGCCGCTACGACCTGCGCCTGGGCGCGGATTTCCGCGGCCAGCGGCTGAACCAGGTCTACCGCGAGAACGTGGACGAAGCCGCGATCCTGGAGGCGCTGGATCGCCTGTTCGCGCGCTACGCCGGCGAGCGTGCCTTGGGTGAACACTTCGGCGACTTCCTGCTGCGCACGGGCGTGCTCGCCGAGCCGCGGCGCATCCCGATGGCGGTGCTGGCATGAGCGCGCCCGTGCTTCCCGCCGACGGCAACGGCACCGAGGCGCTGCTCGCACTCAACCACTGGCTGGCCGGGTGCGACGCCGAGGCACGCGTGCGCTGGATGCTGGCGCACGTGCCGGGCGCGCACGCGCTGTCCTCCAGCTTCGGTGCGCAGGCGGCGGTGTCGCTGCACCTGCTGGCCAGCCAGGCGCCGGACATCCCGGTGATCCTGATCGACACCGGCTACCTGTTCCCCGAGACCTACCAGTTCGTCGACACGCTGAGCGAACGGCTCGCGCTCAACCTCAAGGTCTACCGCCCCATCATCGGCCGCGCCTGGGCCGAGGCGCGCTACGGCAAGCTGTGGGAGCAGGGCATCGATGGGCTGGACCGCTACAACCGCATCCGCAAGGTGGAGCCGATGCAGCGCGCGCTGGCCGAACTGGGCGTGCACGGCTGGTTCGCCGGCCTGCGCCGCGACCAGTCGCGCAGCCGCCGCGCGATCGACTACGTGGAATGGCGGCCAGCTGCCTCGGGCGCGGGCCGCTGGAAGTTGCACCCGATCGCCGACTGGACCGACCGCGACGTGGGCCGCTACCTGCAACAGCACGCCTTGCCCTACCACCCGCTGTGGGAACAGGGCTACATCTCCATCGGCGACACCCACACCACGCAGCGCTGGGAGCCGGGCATGGATGCCGAGGACACCCGTTTCTTCGGGCTCAAGCGCGAGTGCGGCCTGCACGAGCTGCCGTGACCGCGCTTTCTTCCTCTCTCCAGCAACTCCGTGGCTGGGCAGGGACGCCGCGTGCGTCGTGCCGCTTTCTCCCTCTCCCCCAACGGCGAAGCCGTTGGGGGAGAGGGTTGGGGTGAGGGGGGATGAACGTTCAAAAAGCCATCGCGCACAGAGCCTGCCCCGGATTTGATCCGGGGGTGCGCTTCTACACGGCTTCGGTTAAGCGACTGCCTGGCGCTCGCGCCAGTGCGGCACGCGCGGCGGCGTCTCCGGCACGATGCCCAAGGTGAGCAGGCGGCGCACGTCATTGCGGTCCAGGTGCGGCGCGAACTGCGCGATCCATTCCAGCGTGTAGTCGCGCAGCACGCTGTCCTTGCGCAGCACGATCCAGGTGGTGCACAGCGGCAGCAGCGCGTCGGCCTGGATCACGCGCAGGTCGGTGTCCTCGCCCGGCTGCAGCGCCATCTCGGCCAACACGCCGATGCCGAGTCCGGCGCGCACGTAGGTCTTGATGAGGTCGGCGTCGGCGGCGGTCATCGCGATCTGCGGCGTCAGCCCGGCGGCGGCGAAGACGCGGCGCAGCGAGGATTCCGGCCGCTTCGAGGAGTCGTAGCTCACCAGCGGCTGCGCGGCCAGCTCGGCCAGTGTGGGCGTGCGGCCCAGCGTCGCCAAAGGGTGATCCTGCGGCGCCAGCACCACCCGGCTCCAGCGATAGGCGGGCAGGGCGACACCGCCGGCCGGCGCCGCACCCGAGGTGCTGACCACGGCGAGGTCGACGCGACCGCTTTCCAGCAGGGCCAGCACCTCGGCGTCGCCGCTGGGCTGCAGGTGCACGCTGACCTGCGGGTAGCGCCGGTTCAGCGCGGCGATCGAGCCGGGCAGGGCGAAGCGCGCCTGGGTGTGCGTGGTGGCGATGCGCAGCTCGCCGTGCGCCTCGTTGCGCAGGTTCGCGGCGATCGAGCGGATGTTCAGCGCCTCGGCCAGGATCAGCCGCGCCCGCTCGATCACCCGCACGCCGGCGTCGGTGATCGTGTCCAGGCTCTTGCCCTTGCGGATGAACAATTGCAGGCCGAGCTCGTCCTCCAGTTGCTTGAGCTGCTTGCTCACCCCAGGCTGGGTGGCATGCACGTGTTCGGCGGCGGCGGTGATGTTGAGGCGGCAGTCGGCGATGGCGACGAGGTAGCGCAGTTGGGTCAGGGTCATGGCGATCCAGGGAGTCAGGACGATGGGCGATGTGGCGTGGCAGGGGATTGCGCACGCATACATCGCATCGTCCGGGTCCGCATGAGGCGGCCGCTGGAAGGGCTGGATTCGACATGGGTGATGGCCATGCGGCCGAGTGTATATGCATTTTTGTTCGGACGTCTATACGTATAAACGTTCATAAATTACCGAGATAGCTAAGTTTGAATGAGCGCGGAGCTGGATGACGATCCCCTCTCCCTCCGGGAGAGGGTGGCGACAGCCGGGAGAGGGTTCGGGCGGAGCGAAGTGCCGCAGCAAGTTCGAACCCTTTCCACGATCGCCTCTTTCCCGCTCATCAAGGCAGGGCCATCCATGTCTCTGTCTCGCGGGCTGTATTCATGAATTCATGCCGCACCGGCATATGCACCGGCGCGATCGTCATTTCCGCCGGCGGGGCGCGCTGCGTAGCGTGACCCGTTCCAAGGTCATGCCACCGAATCCCCGCCATGAAGCTGTATCCCTTGTTCGCCGATCTCTCCCGTCGCGCCGTACTGGTGGTGGGCGGGGGCGCCGTGGCCGAGCGCAAGGCCGCCGCCTTGCTGGCGGCAGGCGCGCAGGTGACGGTGGGTGCGCCCGAGCTGACGCCGCAGCTGCAGCGCTGGGCGCGGCAGGGGCGCATCGCGCACCGCGCCGGCGAGTTCGCGCCGGGCTGGCTGGACTACGTGTGGCTGGTGGTGGCGGCCACCGCCGACCGCGCGCTGAATGCCCGTGTCGCCGAGCTGGCCGGCCTGCAGCGCATCTTTGTCAACGTGGTGGACGACGCCGAGCTGTCCAGCTTCCAGGTGCCCGCGGTGATCGACCGTGCGCCGCTGGTGGTGGCGATCTCCAGCGGCGGCGCCGCGCCGATGCTGGCGCGGCTGGTGCGCGAGCGGCTGGAAACCCTGCTCGATCATTCACTGGGTCCGCTGGCAACGTTGGCGGCGCGGCTGCGCAAGCGCATCCGGCGCCGCCATCCCGATCTCGCGGCGCGGCGGCGTTTCTACACGGCGCTGTTCGACGGACCGGTGGCCGCGCTGTTGCGCAGCGGCCAGCCGAAGCAGGCCGCCGAGGCGGCCGAGCAGGCCTTGCTGGTGGCGCCTGCTGCGGCCACGGGTTCGGTGGTGCTGGTGGGCGCCGGCCCCGGCGATCCGGGCCTGCTGACCCTGCGTGGCCTGCGTGCGTTGAACGAGGCCGACGTGATCCTTCACGACCGCCTGGTGAGCGCCGAGGTGCTGGAACTGGCACGTCGCGACGCCGAGCGCATCGAGGTGGGCAAGCAGGCGGGCAAGCATCACGCCACCCAGGACGAGATCCACGCGCTGTTGCTCGAACATGCGAAAGCGGGCCGCCGCGTGGTGCGGCTGAAGGGCGGCGACCCGTTCGTGTTCGGCCGCGGCGGCGAGGAGCTGGAATTCCTGCGCGAGCACGGCATTCCCTATGAAGTGGTGCCCGGCGTCACCGCTGCACTGGCCTGCGCCGCGCACGCCGGCGTGCCGCTGACCCATCGCGATCACGCGCAATCGGTGCGCTTCGTCACCGCGCACTGCCGCGATTCGCTGGACACGCTGGACTGGCGCGCCCTGGCGCAGGAGCGCCAGACGCTCGCGGTGTACATGGGCGTGGCCGGCCTCGACAGTCTGCGCGAACGCCTGCTGGCACATGGCCGCGCCGCGAGCACGCCGTTTGCCTTGGTCGAGAACGGCACGCGCGCGAACCAGCGCGTGGTCACCGGCACCCTGGCCAACCTGCCCGAACGCGCTGCCGCGCATGCGGTGCACTCGCCCGCGCTGCTGATCCTGGGCGAGGTGGCCGCGCTGGCCGACCGGCTGGCCTGGTTCGGTGCAGCACCGCTGGGCGGAGCCGTGGCCGCCGTGCGGCAGCTCAAGCGGCCGCTGCCGCCACAGGAAGCCGCCATCCCTTTGCGCCGCCTCGCCTGATCGAAGAACTGCACCCTCCCCTGCGTTGCAGGGGAGGGCCGGGGTGGGGTGCTTCACCTGCCAGCGTCGAGCCCCCTTCCCGACCTCGCCCTGCGCTCAGGGGGCAAGCTGGAACACATCGCCTTAGCAAACCCGCACATATGATCGCGTGCGGCCATCGTCCGGAGCCCCGCCATGATTTACGACAGCATCCTCGGCACCATCGGCAACACGCCCATCGTGCGCCTCAACCGCCTCGCCCCGAAGCACGTCGAGCTGTACGTGAAGGTGGAGGCGTTCAATCCCGCGGGTTCGGTAAAGGACCGCCTCGCGCTGGCGATCATCCTCGACGCCGAGCAGCGCGGCACGCTCAAACCCGGCCAGACCGTGATCGAGGCCACCTCGGGCAATACCGGCGTGGCGCTGGCCGCGATCTGCGCGGCGCGCGGCTATCCCTTCGTGGCGGTGATGAGCGACTCGTTCTCGGTCGAGCGGCGCAAGCTGATCCGCGCCTATGGCGGCAAGGTGGTGCTCACCCCCGCCGCCGCGCGCGGCACCGGCATGGTGCAGGTGGCGGAAGAGCTGGCGCGCAAGCACGGCTGGTTCCTCGCCCGCCAGTTCGAGAACCCGGCCAACCCGGCCTACCACCGCCAGACCACGGCCCCTGAAATCCTGCGCGACTTTGCCGGCCGCCGCCTCGACTACTTCGTCAGCGGTTGGGGCACCGGCGGCACGCTCACCGGCGTGGGCGAGGTGCTCAAGGTGGCGCGGCCGGAAGTGAAGGTGATCGGCGCGGAACCCGCGGTGGCCGCGCTGCTGGCCGGCAAGGAATGGGCCTCGCACAAGATCCAGGGCTGGACCCCGGACTTCGTGCCCGCCGTGCTCAACGGCAAGGTGGTCGACCAACTAGTGACGGTGGACGACACCGTGGCCCGCGACACCTCGCGCGCGCTGGCGCAGCAGGAAGGCATCTTCACCGGCATCTCCTCCGGCGCCACCTTGGCTGCCGCGCTCGACGTGGCCAAGACTGCGCCGGAAGGCTCGGTGCTGCTGGCGATGCTGCCGGATACGGGCGAGCGTTATCTGTCGACGTTCTTGTTCGAGGGGGTGAACGAGGGGTCGGATGAGGTGGGATGAGAGGGCAGTCTTCCGCCTGAATTAAGCCGGGCTGCGAAGCGGCATCGGCTTGAATTGTTAGCTTTGTCGCGACTGAGCTGCTTTGCCTGTTAGGGATGCTCTGATTTATTCCCGATCTGCGGCATCATAGCGACAGACCTCAGGAAGCACCCGTCGATGAAGCAACGTTCCTTTGCCTCGCTCAGTTTCGAGTCCAAGAAGAAGCCGACGCGGCGGGAGAAATTTCTTGGAGAGATGGACAAGGTGGTGCCGTGGGAAGCGCTGTTGGCGTTGATCGCACCCGCCTATCCGACGTCTGGCCGACGTGGCCGACCGCCCATGCCAGCAGCGACCATGCTGCGCATCCACTTCATGCAGCAATGGTATGCGCTGAGCGATCCTGCGATGGAAGACGCGCTGTATGAGATCGAGTCAATGCGGCGCTTCGCTGGGTTGGAGTTGAACGAGGAGGCGATCCCGGATGAGACAACGATTCTCAAATTCCGCCGGTTTCTGGAACAGCACGGCTTGGCGGTTCGGATTCTCGAAACGGTGAACTCCTACCTCGGTAAACAGGGCTTGCTCTTGCGTCAGGGCACTATCGTGGATGCCACGATCATCCAGGCTCCGTCGTCGACGAAGAACCGCGACAAGCAGCGCGACCCCGAAATGCATCAGACGAAGAAAGGCCAGCAGTGGTACTTCGGCATGAAAGCGCACATCGGAGTGGACGTTGAATCGGGCTTGGTGCACACGGTGACCACCACACCAGCAAACGTGGGTGACGTGACGGAAGTAGACAAGCTGCTGCACGGCAAAGAGAAGACGGTGTACGCCGATGCCGGTTACCAGGGTGCCGAGAAGCGAGCAGCCAAGCGCGGTCGCACTTGGTACATCGCTGCCAAACGCGGCAGCGTCAAGGCGATGCCCGAAGGTGAGTTGAAGGAAGCGGTGAAGCACACCGAACACATGAAGGCAGCGGTTCGTTCCAAGGTAGAGCACCCGTTCCGGGTGGTGAAGCGCCAGTTCGGCTATCAAAAAGTGCGTTTCAAGGGACTATTCAAGAACACCGCGCAGGTACTGACGTTGTTCGCACTCTCAAATCTTTGGATGGCACGGCGAACGTTGCTGACTTCCGTAGGGGAGGTGCGCCCGTGAGGCACCCAATCATGGTGATTCGGCGCAAAACGGCACCGTGACAGTGCTGGAACTGCTCAAAAGTCATCTTTCTATGTAACAAGACCGGAAGTTTTGGCACGGCCGTCTGGACGGCTGTTTCGAACTTCATTGATCAGAGCATCCTTAGGTAGTTCACAAAGGCAGAACAAGCTACGAGCATGAACTTTGCGTCTATGAAGTCAAGATTTGGGTCGTCAAGAAGAGCATGCCGGATGCCACTGGCGTCTGATGTATAGCCATACAGTGAGTTAAGGCTCCTATTTAGGGCAGGATGCATGGGTGCTTGCTCAGAAATGACCTTTAACGCCGCACCAAGCGTTGCTGATGAGTCCCCTACAAGGGCCTTCACCAAAGCCTCAACGGCACTAATAGATTCTTTGATTGAATTGCGATAGTCGGGGCTGCTCCGGTCGCTTAGCAGTTCTAGAGCGCGCCGCAGATGCGCGTTTGCGCCTGAGTTGTCTTTTGTTGCTGCAAGACTGTCCTCAATAGCGGCTAGCTCTGCTTCTGATGTTATTGGCGTGACTTTGCAATCAATCAATCGATAGCCGGATACCTCTTGCTCCAGAACTTCATTGCAGAGCGCGATAAATTTTGATCGACTCTGGCCGAGAAGGTTGCAGCTAAATTCCATGAAGTCATAAACTTCGTACCATTCAGATTCGAAGAAGTATCTGCGAACTGCTTTGATCGTGTCTTGAATTTTATGAGGAATTTGGTCGACAGGGCTTTTGAAGTAATCGCTCCAATACGTCCGAAGAAGACTGAAGAGATTTGAGTGGCTCGTATATGAGTATGGCGTCTTCGATTTGTGGGTGTCCCAAATCACAACTTGCAAGACATTCCATAGGGAATTGCGGAGTGCGTCGTCCATCGATTCCGTTTGGATGGCATCCTTGGTGGGCGAATATCCTTGTCGCTGAGAGAATCGCATGAAATCTTCCTCGTAGAGCTAACTCAAATTCGGTTGTTGAACAACGCCTAATCTCTCAGCCTAATCCGGCGAGTCGATATACAGGTCACAGGTCTTAAAGACATTAACGAATTTCCTCTTGATGTAGCTAATCGCACAACCTGACCTTGCAGCGATTGACGTCGGTGTTGGCGGCCTCGGCATCGTTCCACGAGCCAGCCTCGGAGGCAAGCGCGTTGCCTTACCCCACCACCCGCGCCTTCCTCCCCATCGAAGCCCTTGAATCCCACTCCGCAATCAGCTTCTGCCCCACCCGCGCCAGCGCTTTGATCGCGGGCAACAGCTCACGGCCCAGTTCGGTGAGCGCGTATTCGGCGGAGGGCGGGGAGGAGGCCAGCAGGCGGCGGCTGACCAGGCCACGCGATTCGAGTTCACGCAGGCGGGCGCTGAGCACGCGGGCGGAGATGCGCGGGATGTCGTGGCGCAGTTCGCCAAAGCGACGGGGTTCGCCGCTCAAGTACCAGATCACGTTGGGCGCCCAGGCGCCGCGCAGCAGCGCCAGGCTTTCGGTGAGCGGGCAGGCGGGCGGCGGCACAACCTTGCTCTTGCGTACGGGTAGGCCCATGGGATGGCTTGCTGCTGGCGTGGGCGGTTTGGTAACCGCGGGGTTACCGCATTCTGCGGCTGACGGGTGGATGCATGGTATCCAATGGTAACCATGGCGGCGTAGCATGCGGGGCTTGGATGCGCGGTTTCGATCGGAGCGTATCCGTTTCCCGTCCCCCACCAGGAGTCATCGCATGAAGCTCTACTACTCCCCCGGCGCCTGCTCGCTGTCCCCGCACATCGTGGCGCTAGAGGCCGGCATTCCGCTGCAGCTGGAGAAGGTCGACGGCAAGGCCAAGCGCACCGAGAGCGGTGCGGATTTCTGGCTGGTCAATCCCAAGGGCTACGTGCCGGTGCTGGAGCTGGACAGCGGCGAAGTGCTGACCGAAGGCCCCGCGATCGTGCAGTACTTGGCCGACCAGAACCCCGCCAGCGGATTGGCCCCCGCGAACGGCACGCTGCCGCGCTATCACCTGCAGGAAATACTGGGCTACATCAACTCGGAGCTCCACAAGAGCTACAGCCCGCTGTTCAAGCCCGAGACGCCCGAGGCCACCCGCGCCGAGCGCAAGGAGTATCTGAAGCGCCGCTACCAGTTCATCGAGAACGTGCTGGCGAAGCAGCCGTTCCTGCTGGGCGACAGCTTCACCGCGGCCGATGCCTACCTGTTCACCGTGACCAACTGGGCGAAGCACGTGGAGCTGGACCTGTCGGGCTTCCCGGCGCTGCTGGCGTTCCAGAAGCGCGTGGGCGAGCGCCCGGCGGTGCGCGAGGCGATGGAGGCGGAAGCGCTGGTGAAGAAGGCTCACGCCTGATACGCATCGGGCCGCGCGTGGGAACGCGCGGCCCGATGGTTTGCTCGTCATTTCGGCGTAGGCTCACTACCGTCCGGAATATCCGATGTTCCAGTGCGCAGACTCCACGCACCGCAGGCTCTCGCTTTGAACAACGAAGCCGAGCGATTTGAATTCGCACAAGCGCTGATTGGTGAGTCCCTCTCCCTTCGGGAGAGGGTGGCGGCAGCCAGGAGAGGGTGCGGGCAGGGCGAAATGTAGTGGCAAGTCCGAACCCTCTCCCCCGGCCCCTCTCCCGGCGGGAGAGGGGAGAAGAGCGCCTGCGAAATATCCCGGACAGCTGTGGGCCTTCGCCGGAATGACGGCATGCAACGACGGTGAGCTCAGATGCCCCGCGCCAGCCCCTCGGCCAAGCCGGTGTAGCCGCCCGGCGTCAGATCGAGCAGCCGCTGCTTCGCCTCGGCGGGCAGCTCCAGCTTGCCGATGAAGTCGTGCATCGATTCCTTCGTGATGCCCTGGCCGCGGGTCAGCGCCTTGAGTTGCTCGTAGGGCTGCGGCAGGCCGTAGCGGCGCATCACGGTCTGCACGGCTTCGGCCAGCACTTCCCAGCTGGCGTCGAGGTCGGCGGCGAGACGGTCGGCGTTCACGGTGAGCTTGCCCAGGCCCTTCTGCAGCGATTCCAGCGCCACCAAGGTGTGGCCGAACGCGGTGCCCAGCGCGCGCAGCACGGTGGAGTCGGTGAGGTCGCGCTGCCAGCGGCTGATCGGCAGTTTTTCCGCGAAATGGCCGAGCAGCGCGTTGGCGAGGCCGAAGTTGCCTTCGGCGTTTTCGAAGTCGATCGGGTTGACCTTGTGCGGCATGGTGGAGGAGCCGACTTCGCCCTCCTTGAGCTTCTGCTTGAAGTAGCCCAGCGAGATGTAGCCCCATACGTCGCGCGCGAGGTCGATCAGGATGGTGTTGGCGCGGCGCACCGCGTCGCAGTATTCGGCCACGCCGTCGTGCGGCTCGATCTGGGTGGTGTAGGGGTTGTAGTCCAGGCCCAGGCTTTCCACGAAGCGCTGCGAGAACGCGCGCCAGTCGATTTCCGGGTAGGTGATGGCGTGGGCGTTGTAGTTGCCCACTGCGCCGTTGATCTTGCCGGGGATGTCCAGCGCGGCGAGCTGCTTGCGCTGGCGCTCCAGCCGCGCCGCCACGTTCGCCAGTTCCTTGCCCAGGGTGCTGGGCGAGGCGGTCTGGCCGTGGGTGCGCGAGAGCATCGGCAGCGCGGCGTTCGCGTGCGCCAGTTCGCGCAGCCGGGCGATGATGCGGTCGAAGGCCGGCAGCAGCACCTGCTCGCGCGCGTCCTTCAGCATCAGCGCGTAGGAGAGGTTGTTGATGTCCTCGCTGGTACAGGCGAAGTGCACGAACTCCCTGGCCTGTGCCAAGGCAGGATCAGAGCCCATGCGCTCCTTGATGAAGTACTCCACCGCCTTGACGTCGTGGTTGGTGGTGGCCTCGATCGCCTTGATGCGCGCGCCTTCCTCGATCGCGAAGCTGTCGGCGATGGTGTGCAGCTGCTTGACCTGGGTGGCCGTGAACGGCGGCAGTTCCGCGATGCCCGGCTCGGCGGCCAGCGCCAGCAGCCATTCGATCTCCACGTGCACGCGGCGGTGCATCAGGCCGAACTCGCTGAAGATCGGGCGCAGCGGTTCGACCTTGCCGGCGTAGCGGCCGTCCAGCGGCGACAGGGCGGTGAGGGCGTGGTTGGACATCGGGGCGTTCCGGCACGGGGAAACAGCCATTTTACATTGACGGCGGCGCAATGCCTGCTGGCATATAGTGGCGAGGAATGCCAATTTTCCGTTCACCCTGAGCGTAGCCGCGTAGCGGCGCAGTCGAAGGGGTGTCGGAAAGGCTTCGACTTCGCGCCTTCGGCGCTACGCTCAGCCCGAACGGCTCAAAAATACGAAACTACCCACTGATTATTCAACGGCCTTGCCACAAAGGATTTTCGTCATGAGCGGTTTCCGCATCGAACACGACAGCATGGGCGAACTGAAGGTGCCCGCCGACGCGCTGTACGGCGCGCAGACCCAGCGCGCGATCGACAATTTCCCGATCTCCGGCCTGCGCCTGCCGCGCGAGTTCATCCGCGCGCTGGGCCTGATCAAGGCCGCCGCGGCCGAGGCGAACCTCGGGCTGGGGTATCTGAAGAAGGGCCAGGCCGCGGCGATCCGCAAGGCTGCGCTGACGGTGGCGAACGGCGAGCACGACGCGCAGTTTCCGATCGACGTGTTCCAGACTGGCTCGGGCACCAGCACGAACATGAACGCGAACGAGGTGATCGCGCATCTTGCTGCCCGGGCAGGCACGAAGGTGCATCCGAACGACCACGTCAACTACGGGCAGAGTTCCAACGACGTGATCCCCACCGCGATCCACGTCAGCGCCACGCTGCTTGCGCACGAAGCTTTGCTGCCCGCGCTGAAGCACCTCAAGAAGACCATCGAGCAGCGTGCGCGCCAGTTGCGCAATGTGGCCAAGACTGGCCGCACCCACCTGATGGACGCGATGCCGGTCACCTTCGGCCAGGAGCTGTCCGGCTGGGCCGCGCAGATCGGCTCGGCCAGCGCGCGCATCGAGGATGCGTTGAAACGCATGCGCCGCTTGCCCCAAGGTGGCACCGCGGTGGGCACCGGCATCAATGCTGATCCGAAGTTCGGCGCCGCGGTGGCGCGCGAGCTGAAGAAGCTCACCGACGTGCGCTTCGAGGCGATGGAAAACCCGTTCGAGGGCATGGCTGCGCAGGACGACGCGGTGGAGCTGTCCGGCCAGCTCAAGACCTTGGCGGTGGCGCTGATGAAGATCGCCAACGACCTGCGCTGGATGAACTCCGGGCCGCTCGCGGGATTGGGCGAGATCGAACTGCCTGCGTTGCAGCCCGGCTCATCCATCATGCCCGGCAAGGTGAACCCGGTGATCCCCGAGGCGGTGGCGATGGTGGCCGCGCGGGTGATCGGCAACGACGCCGGCATCGTGGTGGCCGGCCAGTCCGGCAACTTCCAGCTCAACGTGATGCTGCCGCTGATCGCGCTCAACCTGCTCGAATCCATCGGCATCCTCGCCAACGTCTCGCGCCTGCTGGCCGACAAGAGCATCGCCGGCTTCGTCGTGAACAAGGCGCGTGTGAACCAGGCGCTGGCGCTGAACCCCATCCTGGTTACCGCGCTCAATCCCGTGATCGGCTACGAGAAGGGCGCGGCCACGGCGAAACAGGCCTACAAGCAGCACCGCCCGATCATGGACGTGGCGCTGGAAACCACCGGGCTGTCGAAAGCCGAGCTGCAGAAGCTGCTTGATCCGCTGGCGTTGACCAGGGGTGGCATCCACGGCGAGTGAGTTTCGATCACTCGCCGAAATCGCAAACTACGGCAGCGTTACGCTGAACTGGGTGGTGACGTCATTCCCGCGCAAGCGGGAATCCATGGTTCGGGCGGCGCATCAGGACAAGATGGATGCCCGCTTGCGCGGACATGACGTCATGGAGCATCGGTTCAGGTCGATTGGGTGCTGCGCGGCCAGCGCCACGCGTACCAGACGGCGAGCGACTGCAGCGCTACCTCGATGACGCTGAGGAAAATATAGAACGCCCATGATCCCGGGATCGTCATCAGCACGATCACGGTCAGCAGCACGCCCACGAGAATGTTCAGCCAGCGAGTCACCTTGGGCGGCAGCGCCAGCGACAGGAAGATCATCACGGCGGGCACGGCAATCAGGATGGCCACGGCGAGCAGTGAACCCTGGCTGGTCGGCCCAAGCAGCCCCTCTCCGGCCAGAATTCCCTTGATATCCCCGGGCCGGTAAAGCCCGAGGAAATCGCCGTAGATGTAGCAAAACATCACGGACGTCCACAGCGCGGCCAGCTTCAGCTTGACCGGTACCTTGAAATCCTCCAGCGGCCTTGCAGTCGTCGGGTTTAAGACGTGCTCCTTGTGTCGGGTTGAAGCGGTGACAGGCCGGTTTCAGGCACCCGTTGGCGTCGGTGCTTCGTCATGCAGGCGTCGGAAACCACGTCGCGCGCCCAGCACCAGCAGCCACAGCATGAACAGCACTTCCACGAACTGCAGCGGGCCGAGCAGGCTGGACAGCGTGTCCTGCCAGTCAGGCCGCAGCGCCCAGGCCAGGCTCTGGATCGCGTAGGCGAGGCCATTCAGGACCAGCCCATAGCCGAACAGTCGCGGCAGGAAACCCGAGCGCAGCACCAGCAGCGCCAGCGGGAACAGCCACAAACCCCACAGCCATTCGGCGGCGCTCACGGTCTGCCCGTGCAGATGCAGGAACAGCGTGGCGAGCGCCGCGCGCTGGGCCGGATCGAATGCGGTCAACGCACCTTCGCCGTGCACCAGCAACAGCGCGGCGGCATCGTTGATCACGTTGAAGAAGTACAGCGCCGGCACCAACGCGCCGCCAAGCAGCAGCATCGCGATGCCGTGACGCCGGTTCACCTCGCCAAGCAGGCGGTACAGCGCCAGCACCATGAAGGCCTGCAATGCACCGCAGACCAGGTCGGCGGCGAGGCCGAACCGGAACAGCGTTTCGTGTGCGGTGATGTTGGCGATGGTTGCGGCCGCATCGCCGCTCACGAACAGGACATTTGGCAGATAGATCAAGCGGTATGGCGCGATCAGCACTACCAGCAGATAAAGCAGGCCGGCTTGTCGCGCGGTTCGGTCTTGAGGGCTCATGAACAGACTCGTGCAGTCGGTGGTTCGTGGCAGCATCCACGGGAGCAGCGAACTCGATGCGCGCAGGAGTCTCGATCCCGCGTGCATCAGATGGGTGCTGCTCAGTCCTTGGCGTCGGTCTGGCAGCCAGTCACATCGGACGCACTGACGATGAATGCATAGGGCTTGAAGGCATCCAACTGCGCAGCGAGCTGGTCCTGGACCGCCTTGATCGCGGCAGTGTCCTTGCATATGTCCTGGCTGAGGCTGGCTACGCGCCCGGAAACATCCGCGGCCGCTTTGTCAGTCGAGGATGAAGCCGCGGCCGTGACCGCCTTGGCGGCCATGTCGACACCGGCCTTGCCCATGGCGACGCCGGTTTCGTACACCGCATGCACGCTCTGGTAATACCGGACCAACAAGGCGCGCTCGGCCGGCGTGACGGCGATGCTCTTGCCGTCGACGACGAAGCTGCCATCGGCATGGATCACCGCCCTGGGCGCGCTGATGAGATGCAGGGTGACTGCATCTCCCTTCAGCGTGATGGCGCCGTTTTCCATGATGGTGTCGGGCACGCTACAGGCGGTCATGATGCAAACGAGTGTGGCGATGGCGAGGGTCTTGAGCAGGTTGCCGTACATGGTTGGGTTTCCTTCCTTCAAGTTCAGTGCCCGGCCAGCGAGCGATTCGCCCCGTCCATCCCCTGCTTGCACTTCGCCACCTTGTCCTTGTCCAGCGTGGCGTAGGGGCGGAATGCCGCAACCTGGGCGGCCACGGCGTCCTGCGCGGCGCGCAGCTGTTCGAGGCCGTCGCAGATCGCGGCGGCCTGGGCGGTGACCTTGCCGGCTTGCGCCTGGATGTCCTTGCCGATCTTGTCGGTGTCGCCGTGCGTCAGCCCCGACATCACGCTGCCGACGGCCTGGCCGGCCAGCGCGGCACCGGCCTTGCCGGTGGCGATGCCTTCGCTGCGGATCTTGTAGACGCCCACGTAGTACTGCTTGAGCAGGTCGCGCTGGTCGGAAGTGAGCGTCACCGGCTTGCCGTCGATGCTGAGGTCGCCATCGCCGCTGACGCGTGCGTCAGGCTGGCCGGTGACGTGGATCACCGCCACGCCGTCGCGCAGCTGGATGCTGCCGTTGTCGCCGGCGATGGTGGTGCCGCTGTCGCGACCGCAGGCGGCGAGCAGGGTGCAGAGCAGGGCAGTGCAGGCGAGGGAGCGAAGTTTCATCGGAGGGTTCCGTCGACGTTGATGCAGGCCGGGATCAATCGGAGAACACGGCGACCCCCTTCTTGCCGTTGCTGTCGGCGATGTCCTTGCCGCAGTCGTCGACGTCTTTCTGCGTCATCGTGGCGTAGGGCTGGAACGCCGGCAGGGCAGTGGCCAGTTTCTGCTGCGAGACGAGCAGGTCGGGCAGCTTCTTGCACAAGCGCAGGGCGGCGGCCTGGATCTTGTCGGTCTGCGGCTTGATGCTGGCCTCGATCTCCTTGTCGCTCTTGCCGGCGAGCGCGCCGAAGATCGCCTCCCGTGCCGCGCTGACGCCCAGGTCGGCGCCGCTGGCGCCGATGTCCATGCCGGCCTCGGCGATGCCGATGATATGCTGACGGTAATCCAGCAGCATCGCATGCTGTTCCGCTGTGGCATCAACCTTCTTGCCTGCGATCAGCAGGTCGCCCTGCGGGGTGATCGCGGCCTTGGGGCGGTTGTCGTGATCGTGGTGCTCGCCCTTGCCGACGCGGACGCTGGTGACGTCGATGTCCTGGGTGACCAGCTCCTGCTTGGCCTTGTCGATGCCCTTCTGCACCTCCGCGGCGATGACCGACGGCGAGGTCTGCTGCCGGGCTTCCTGCATCGCCTTGGCCACGTCACCGTTGCCGCCGGTGCCCGTATCGCTCTGGTTGGACTGGCTGCAGGCCGTGAGCGGCAGCAGCAGGGCCAGCGCAAGGATGCTGCCGGTGAACGCGTTGCCTTTCATCGTTGCTCTCCTCGTTTGAGTACGGCTGGGTATCAGTTGTCGTCGCGCCAGCGGCGCAGCCAGATCGTGCCGACGAGCAGGGCGAGGCCGGCGACCGCGCCGATCCAGAAACCCGGCCTGCCCATCACGCTGTAGGCGGTGCCCAGGTTCAGGGCGTCCAGCCCGTGTACCGCATCGCTACTCACGGCCTGGTAGTTGCCCGCGCCCAGCCAGCTGCCCGGGAACACGCTGAGCAGGATGCGGCCGCAGACGTCGCTCCAGTACCAGTTGTTGCCCATGACCGGCGCACCCATCAGGTTGAACCAGCCCAGCATCATGCCCACCGCGATCGGCAGCACCGCGGCCCACAGGAAGGGCTTGCTGCGCGCCCAGGCGGAGCAGAGCAACAGCCAGCCCGTGGCGGGCAAGGCCCACAGCGCGTACAGCGGGATGGTGCCGACCAGGTTGGCGACGACCCGGAACGGATGCGCATAGGCCAGCAGGTGCCAGGCGCCGACGCCGTGGAAGGACAGCGTGGTGACGTACATCAGCAGCATCGCGATGCCGGTGACCACGCCGCAGACCACCGCGATCACCGGCGCCAGCAGGGTGCCGGCCACCACCTTGGAGAACACGGTGGCGGAATCCGACAGCGGCAGCGATTTCCAGAACAGCAGGCTGCGGTCGCGGCGGTCGTCGTACAGCGCGCCGAGGCAGTAGAAGAACACCACGAAGCCCAGCACGATGCTGATGATGAACGTGGTCGAGTACATCACCATGTCCATCAGCATGCCCGCCCGGGCCGCCTCGTCCGCGCTCAGCGCGTGGTCGAGGATGTGGATGCGGGCGTTGAACAGGGAATGGATGCCGTGCTGCGCGCCGAACACCTCGCCGGCGATGACGCCCATCAGGTTCAGCAGCAGGAACACGCCACCGGTGATCACCGGCGCCCACAGGAAGCCGCCGCGGTGCTCCCAGAACTCGCGCTTCACCAGCCAGTACATTTCGTTCAGAGCCGGGGTTTTCATGCGTAGGTCCCTTTCATGGTGGCGACGAACAGGTCGCTGACGGCAGGGCGGCGGATCTCGCCCAGCGCCTCCAGCTGCGCGCGTTCGACGCCGTCGAACAGGAAGATGCTCTTGCCGAAGACCTGGCGCTCGTCCAGCGGTTTCAGCGCGCGGGCGGCGGCGGCCTTGTCGGCACCGACCATCACTTCGGCGAAGCGCTCGCCCACCGCATCCATGTCGGCATCCAGCACGATTTTTCCGTCGCGGATGAACATCAGGTCGGTGAGGATGTGCTCGACTTCCTCCACCTGGTGGGTGGTGACGATGATGGTCTTGTTCTCGTCGAAGTAGTCCTCCAGCAAGTTCTGGTAGAACTGCTTGCGGTAGAGGATGTCCAGGCCGAGCGTGGGCTCGTCCAGCACCAGCAGGCGGGCGTCGATCGCCATCACCAGGGCCAGGTGCAGCTGCACGATCATGCCCTTGGACATCTGCTTGACGCGCTGCTCGGGCGTGAGCTTGGTGCGGGCCAGGAAGGCCTCGCACTTCTTGCGGTCGAAGCGTGGGTGCACGTTGGCGACGAAGTCCACCGCCTCGCGCACCCGGATCCAGCGCGGCAGCACCGCCACGTCGGCGATGAAGCAGACCTGCTCCATCAGCTTGCCGCGCTGCTTGCGCGGGTCGAGGCCCAGCACGCTGAGCTCGCCCTGGAAATCGGTGAGGCCGAGGATGGCCTTCAGCGCGGTGGTCTTGCCCGCGCCGTTCGGCCCGATCAGGCCCACGATGCGGCCGGCCTCGATGCGGAAACTCGCGTTGTCCAGCGCGGCGGTGTTCTTGTAGCGCTTGCTCAGGCCACTGGCGACGACGACGGCGTTCATGCGGGCTTCTCCGGGTCGGCCTGCGTCTCGCGCAGCAGGGTCTTCAGGTCCAGGCCCAGCCGTTGCAGGCGGGCGTACAGCGCGGGCCATTCCTCGCGCAGAAAACGTTCGCGTTCGGATTTCAAGAGTTCCTCGCGCGCTCCCTCGATGACAAACATGCCCAAGCCCCTCCTTTTCTCAACCAAGCGTTCGTCGACCAGCTCCTGGTACGCCTTCGACACGGTCAGCGGATTGATCTGGAAATCCGCGGCCACCTGGCGCACCGACGGCAGCGGGTCGCCCTCGTTCAAGGCGCCATCCAGGATCATCGCCACCACGCGTTGGTGCAGCTGGCGATAGATCGGGATGCTGTCGTTCCAGGTGATGGTCATGGATTATTCCTTGCTGCTGGCGATGCCGGCCGTCGAAGAGCCAAACGAATAGTAGGGCATGGCCAACTGCGCCCCGAGCCGCGCGGCGCTGCCGCCGTCGGGCAGGGTGGCGATGCCCACCGCGGCATGTTCCAGCAGGGTCGCGGCCTTCCATTCGGCGGCGGTGGGGGTCACCTCGACCGGCGCCAGGTTGGTTACGTGGATGCCGTTGATCCAGGCCACCTCGGGGGTGCGGACCGGCAGGTTCACCAGCGCCAGGGTCAGACAGGTCATCACCAGGGCAGCGGCGGAGGCGATCCAATGCCGGGCCGGGATCAGGGTGGAGACGAAGACGTCGTCGGTGACGACGGCGGGACGGTTCGTGCGGGACTCGTGCTTCGCGTTCATGTCGACTCTCCTCTAGTGAGCTCGTGGACCGGTGTTGTAGTGAACTATAACACTGAAACTGAGCCCGTCAAGCGGAACCTGCCGGTTTGGCAACATGACTGATGGCAGGGGTGGTCCCGGGACGGCAGTCGGGCACGAAAAAGCGCAAGGCCAGCACGGGGCTGGCCTTGCGCGGGTTCTGCTTCGAGCTGGCGCGGCTCAGGCGGCCCGGGCCAGCGTTCCCAGCGTACCGATGGCCTGGCGCGCCGCGGCCAGTGCCTTCGACTTGTGGTCGTCACCCATGTTGACGCCTTCGGCGCGCACGAACTCCACGTGGTCGATGCCGAGGAAGCCGAGCAGGGCGCGCAGGTAGGGCTCCTGGAAATCCATGGGGCTGTTGGCGTGCGCGCCGCCACGGCTGGAGGCCACGATTACGCGCTTGCCGCCCGCCAGGCCCTCGGGGCCGTTGGGGCCGTAGCGGAAGGTCTTGCCCGCCACGGCGATGCGGTCCAGCCAGGCCTTGAGCTGGCTGGGGATGCTGAAGTTGTACATCGGCGCCCCGATCACCACGATGTCGGCGGCGAGGAATTCGTCCAGCATCTCGCTGCCGCGCACGGCGGCGGGATCGGCGGCGTCGGCCACCGGTGTCCAGTGCGGCAGGGGCTGGGCGGCGAGGTCGTGGTAGCGGATCTCGATGCCCGGATGCATGCGCTGCAGTTCGGCAACGACCTCCGCGGACAGCTGGCGCGAAACCGAATGGCTGCCCAGCGCGCTGGAATCGATGTGCAAGAGTTTCATGGCGGTTTCCTGATCGGGGCCGGCGTGTCCGGCGACGCGATCAAGGTATATTTGGAACAATCCGGTGATAAGCCGGCAAAACTTGAACTGGTCGTTCTGGAAAGGAAACGCTCATGCTGCAGTTGAATGGCGCCTTGCAGGATCTCAATGACCTGTATTTCTTCGCGGCCGTGGTCGAGCACGGCGGCTTCTCCGCGGCGGGACGGGCGCTGGGCGTGCCCAAGTCGCGGCTCAGCAAGCGGGTGGCGCAGTTGGAGGACCGGCTCGGCGTGCGCCTGCTGCAGCGGACCACCCGCCGCTTCGTGGTCACCGAGGTGGGCGAACGCTTCTACGCGCATTGCCGCGCGGTGCTGGAGGAGGCACGCGCCGCGCAGGAGGCGGTGGACGAGCTGCGCGCCGAACCGCGCGGCGTGGTGCGCCTGAGCTGCCCGGTGTCGCTCACCCAGACCATCCTCGCCCACGTGCTGCCGGACTTCCTGACGCAGTACCCGCGGCTGCAGGTGCGCGTGCTTTCCAGCAACCGCCGCGTCGATCTGCTGGGCGAAGGCTACGACCTGGCGATCCGCGTGCGCAGCAAGCTCGACACCGACGCCAACATGGTGGTGCGCAGCTTCGGCCAGTCGCGCGTGCTGCCGGTGGCCAGCCCTGCGCTGCTTGATGCCTTGGGCCGACCGCAGCATCCCGACGAACTGGCCAAGCTGCCGGCGCTGTCGATGCAGGAACACGAAGGCCCGCAGACCTGGGAGCTGATCGACGCGGCCGGCGAACGCGTCAGCGTGGAAGTGCAGGCGCGCCTGATCTGCGGCGACTTCGCCGTGCTGCTGGAAGCGGCGCGCCGCGGCATCGGCGTGACCCTGCTGCCGGAGTTCGTCTGCGCGCCGGCAGTGACCCGAGGCGAGCTGGAGGTGCTGCTGCCGGAATGGAGCGCGCCGGAAGGCACCATGCACTTCATCTATCCCAGCCGCCGCGGCATGCTGCCTGGTGTGCGCGCGCTGGTGGACTTCCTCGCCGAACGCTTGCCCGCGACCACCTTGCGCAAGCACGAAGAGTGCAAGACGCGCGCGTTGCCCGATCTGTAGGAGCGCACCCTGTGCGCGAAGGCCCTGACGCTGATCGGAGCAGGAGCCTTCGCGCACAGGGTGCGCTCCTACAGCGGCTGCATGCGCATGCTACGCTTTCGTTTGGACTTCCATATGGCGGCACGATGAAGATCGACACCAAACTCCCCAAGGTCGGCACCACCATTTTCAGCGTGATGAGCCAGCTCGCGCTGGAGCACAAGGCGGTGAACCTGGGCCAGGGCTTTCCCGATTTCGAACCGCCGCAAGGGTTGCGCGACGCGCTGACGCGCGCGATGAACGCGGGGAAAAACCAGTACGCGCCGATGCACGGCACCGCGCCGCTGCGCGAGCAGATCGCTGCGAAGACCGCGCGCATGTACGGCCATCGCCCCGACGTGGATGCCGAGATCACCGTCACCTCAGGTGCCACCGAGGCGCTGTTCGCGGCGATCGCCGCGGTGGTGCGCGCAGGCGAGGAAGTGATCGTGTTCGATCCCGCCTACGACAGCTACGAACCGGCGATCGAGCTGCAGGGCGCCAAGGCGGTGCACCTCCCGCTGATCGCCCCGGCTTTCTCGGTGGATTGGCAGCGTGTGCGCGATGCGGTGACGCCGCGCACGCGCATGATCCTCATCAACAGCCCGCACAACCCCTCGGGCGCGGTGCTGTCGGCGGCCGATCTCGACGAGCTCGCCGCGATCGTGCACGACACGGATATCGTGGTGCTGTCCGACGAGGTGTACGAGCACATCGTCTACGACGGCCGGCAGCACGAGAGCGTGCTGCGCCATCCGGAACTGGCCGCGCGCAGCATCGTGGTCTCCTCCTTCGGCAAGACCTACCACTGCACCGGCTGGAAGCTGGGCTACGCGGTGGCGCCCAAGGCGCTCACGGCGGAATTCCGCAAGGTGCACCAGTACCTCACGTTCTGCAGCTTCCATCCCGCGCAGGCCGCGTTTGCCGACTTCCTCGCCAGCGATCCGCAGCACTACCTGGAACTGCCCGCGTTCTACCAGGCCAAGCGCGACCGCTTCCGCGCGCTGCTGACGCCCTCGCGCTTCAAGCTGCTGGACGTGCCGGGCGGCTACTTCCAGCTGGTGGATTACTCGGCGATCCGCGACGAGGATGATCTTTCCTTCAGCCGCTGGCTGGTGGAAGAGGGCGGGGTGGCGGCGATCCCGCTGTCGCCGTTCTGCGAAACCGCGCCGGGCACACGCCTGTTGCGCCTGTGCTTCGCCAAGAGCGACGCCACCATGGAGGCGGCCGCCGAGCGGCTGTGCAAGCTGTGAGTTTGCAGCCGCTGAGGGTCGCGCTGGTGCAGGGCGCCACCCGCTGGCACGACGCGCCGGCCAACCGCGACTACTACGGTGCCTTGGTACGCCGTGCGCGCGGCAGCGACCTGATCGTGCTGCCGGAGACCTTCCTCTCCGGCTTCAGCAACGACACTCGTGCCAGCGCCGACACGATGGACGGCGAGAGCGTGGCGTGGATGCGCGCGCTGGCGCAGGAAGTCGGCGCCGTGCTGTGTGGCAGCCTCGCCATCCGCGAGGGCGACACCGTGTACAACCGCCTGATCTGGGCGCGCCCGGACGGCAGCTTCGAGCAATACGACAAGCGCCACCTGTTCCGCATGGCCGGCGAGCACACCCGCTACGGCGGCGGCAGCGAACGGCTGATCGTGGAACTCAAGGGTTGGCGCATCCTGCCGCAGGTCTGCTACGACCTGCGCTTCCCGGTGTGGCTGCGCAACCGCCGGCTGGCGAGCGCGGCGGCCGGCATGGATTACGACCTCGCGATCTTCGTGGCGAACTGGCCCGCGCCACGCCGCCAGCCCTGGCGCACCCTGCTGCGCGCCCGCGCGATCGAGAACCTCAGCTACGTGATCGGCGTGAACCGCGTGGGCGTGGACGGCAACGAGCTGCCTTACGCCGGCGACAGCGCGGTGCTCGATCCGGTGGGCGAAGCGCTGGTGGAATGCGGTGCGCTGGAACAGGTGGCCACGCTCACTCTCGATCCCGCGCCGCTGCTCGCGCACCGCGAACGCTTTCCGGCGTGGATGGACGCCGACGCGTTCACGCTCGAATCCGGCTGACTCTGCATCATCGCGTATTTGCGTGAATGCAATCAGCGCGAAAGACGAGAAATGTAGGCAAATCCTGACGTCGTCTGTCTGCTTAATCCGGGCGACGTGACGATGTCTGCATTTGAAGAAATTTCGAGATCAAAGCGGGTTGTCGCGCTTGATATGCGCGCCTCGGATAACTTAGCCTTGATGACACGCCGCTGCCGGCGCGCAATGCGTGGTGTCGGCAGTGCTCAGGGGGAAAGCGCCATGGTGGTGCTTCAAGGAAGATCATGTTGTTCATGGACGTATCAGACAGGACGACCTGCGTCGTACCGGTGAGGGTCGAGTCCCGCGATTTTGCCGCGGTGAGACACCGGGAAGCCTTGTATCCGCGCGTGCCAGGTTTTCCAACGGCACCCTCGGACCATTGCCCGACACCTTGCAGTCGGCGTGGCAACCGGAGCTGTGTCGGTTGTCTGTCTCAAGCAGCCACCCGTTCATCTGATTTGTCGATATGACGCTCGCCGGCACCGGTGAATGCGCATTCGCGAAGCCTTGCCTGTCTGTTTCAACAAAGGGGAACAAAGAAGTCCGAGCCTGTCTGTGCGCATCCAATCGTTCAACACAAGGAGTTGTCATGAGAATTGATTCTATGAAGCCGGTCCTGCTGGCGCTTGCAGTAAGTTCGTCGCTGTTGGTTTGCGGCTGTTCCGACATGGCTGTCGGTGGCAGCAAGAATCCGGTCGGCGGGTCGGCAGGCGGTGCTGCGAGTGCCAATGCCGCCAAGACGCTCGAGCATTGCGATCGCCCGCTGGGCACGATTGCAGTCGAGGAAGATACCGGCCAGTCGTGGTACATCATCCTGACGACCCAGTATCACTTGCCCGCGGCGACACCGCTGATCCGTTTGATGATTCAGCAGAGCAATTGCTTTGTCGTGGTGGATCGCGGTCGTGCGATGAACTCGATGATGCAGGAGCGCGATCTCGGCGCTTCGGGCGAGCTGCGTAACCGCAGCAACATGGGCAAGGGGCAGATGGTTGCTGCCGATTACGTGGTCACGCCTACCATCCAGTTTTCGCAGAATACGGGTGGCGGCGCCGCTGGTCTGGCGGGTTTGCTGCCTTACGGCGCGATCATCGGCGCCGTGGCCGGATCCATGAAGACAAGTGAAGCCTCCACAACGCTGATGCTTGTCGATACGCGCTCGGGCGTGCAGGTGGCTGCGGCGGAAGGCAGCGCGAAAAACACGGACTTCGGCTTCGGCGCGCTCGGTATCGGTGGCGGCGGCGCCGGAGCCATGGGGGCGTACAGCAAGACACCGCAAGGCAAGGTCATTGCGGGGGCTTTCCTCGACTCCTACAACCAGTTGGTACAGGCTGTTCGCGCATACGCGCCGCAACATGTTGCAGGTGGTCTGGGTACCGGCGGCAAGCTTGCAGTGGACGGCTCGACCCAGTCTGCCGACGACTTTTCCCTGGCCGACGCCCAACGCAAGCTGGCCGGACTGGGTTTGTACACCAGCAAGGTCGACGGCCTTTCCGGCCCCGGCACCTCGGCAGCAATCCGGAAGTTCCAGAAGATTCGCGGGTTGCCGGTCACGGGTGAGCTGGACGAGGCGACAATCGGTGCGATGAAGTAGCCGGATGGCCAAGCCGGCATGTCGCCAAGATTGATCTCGACAAGCGCGCCAGATCGGGTATCGCGAACACCACTTCCGGCGGACGGCCGATCACGGCCTTGCCATGGAGCGGCCACGATGGGGTGTTTGATCGCGATGGGGGGCACAGCCATCGCCGCGATGAGCGCACCCACACGCGATCCGTAACCGGATCGGTCCACCCGGTTACGGCCGGGTGGACCTCTCGCCAAACCCCAACGCTTTCATCATGTTTGCCGCTTTCGCCTGATGCATGATGCCGACCGGCCGGCAGCGTGCCGTGTCGTCGTCGCGAAAGGGGAGAGGGTCATGCCCACCGGAATTGCCTGGCAGGAGTTGGCCGAGGGGTTGCGGGGCCGCGTGCTGCAGCCCGGCGATGCCGAGTACGAGCGACGCCGCCGCGTGTGGAACGGCGCGATCGATCGTCGCCCGCTCGCCATCGCCCAATGCCTGGATGCCGACGATGTCGGTGCCGCGGTGCGGTTTGCCGCCCGCGCCAGCCTGCCGATGACCGTGCGCGGCGGCGGCCACAACGTGGCCGGGCTGGCCGTGCGCGACGATGCGCTGATGCTGGATCTGGGTGCGATGAACCGCATCGAGGTGGATCCGCAGGCACGCATCGCGCGCGTCGAGGGTGGCGCGCTGTGGCGGGACGTGGACGCGGCGACGCAGCCGCACGGCCTGGCCACCACTGGTGGCTTTGTCTCCACCACCGGCGTGGGCGGCTTCACCCAGGGTGGCGGCGTGGGTTGGCTGATGCGCCGCTGCGGCCTGGCTGCCGACAACCTGATCGAGGCGGACGTGGTACTGGCGGACGGCCGCAGCGTGGTGGCCAGCGAGCGGCGGCACGCCGACCTGTTCTGGGCCCTGCGCGGCGGGGCGGGCGGGTTTGGGGTCGTCACGCGTTTCTGCTATCGGCTGCATGCGGTCGGCGAGGTCTATGCCGGCGTGGTGTTCCACCCCGTCGAGGCGGCCCCGGGCCTGTTGCGCAAGTTCCGCGAATTCACGCCGGGCGCGCCGGAGGCCCTTGTCGCGATGCTGGTATTCACCACCGCGCCGCCCTTGCCGTTCCTGCCACCCGAAGCACACGGGCAACGCGTGGTCGCGCTCGCCTGGTGCTGGAGCGGCGAGCCCGAACAAGGCCCGCTGGTGCTGGCGCCGCTCACGAACCACGGCCAGCCCTTGGGGCGCCACGAAGGCGTGATGCCATACGCCGCGTGGCAGCAGGCGTTCGACCCTTCCGCTCCAGCGGGTGACCACTATTACTGGACGACCTCGCAACTCGATGCGCTCGACGACGCACTGATCGGCGCCCTGGTTCCGCTGGCGGCCACGCCGCCGGATCCACTGTGCGAAGTGCACGTGCACCACATGGGCGGTGCCGTGGCCGCCGTTCCCGGCGGTGCCACGGCCTTCACGAACCGCGATGCGCCATTCTTCGTCAACGTGATCGGCCACGCCGGTGCGGCGGAGCGCTTCACCGCCGTGCGCGACTGGACACGCGGGCTGCGCACCGCGCTCGCCCCCCACGCGCGCGCCGGCATGCAGCCGAATTTCACGGGCGAAACGGGCGACCTGGGCAAACTGGCGCATGATTCCGCCACCCGGGTGAAACTGTCCGCGTTGCGCGCGCATTACGACCCGTACGGCTTGCTCGCTCCGTTGCGCGATGCCTGAGTCGTCACGGTTTCCGCCAGCATCATGCGTGCTTCGGCCACGACGTCCTCGAAGCGCGCAGCGGCGCCAGCCTGCTGCACGCGCTCGAATTCCGCGGCCCCCAATGCGTCCTGTGCTTTCCGGGCGACGGCCTGCTGCGCCTTCCGCCATTGCGGCATCAGCGGCGCGCCGGTCCAGTCGCGCACCTGCGCGGCCGCGGCCAGGAAGCGTGCGGCTCGCTCGAATCGGCCGCATTCGGCGGCAACGTACGCCATGCCTTCCACGCAACCCGCCGCGCCACGCCAGTTCTGGATCGGGATGAACACATCCAGGTCGGACAGCCAGTCTTGCGCGGCGCCCCGCCAATTCCCCAGATAGAAGCGCTGCAGGGCGCGATTGATCAGCGCGTAGGCCCGCTGGAAGGAATCGTTCCGCGTGGACAGGTCGTCCACCGCCTCGCTCATGCTCGCTTCCGCTTCGCGGTGGCGATCGTTCAGGGCCTGGACTATGCCGCGACTCAGCAGCGCATTCGAATGAATCCAGCTGTCGTTGTGCGCCTCGGCAATCTCCAGCGCCGCCCTTACGCACGGTTCGGCGCCCGTGAAATCCCCGCAGGTGGCGAGTTCGAAAGCCAGGATCGCCTGGCCTGCACCGGCCAGGAACGCGTCTCCCAGGCCGGAGGCGAGCGCGATGCCTTCGCGCAGGCGCGCTCCGGCATGCGCGTGATCCAGCGACTGGTGCAGCACCATGCCAAGCGCGATCGAGGCGCGGGCGCGGTACAACGTGGGTGAAGGGTCCTTCTGCAATGCCTGTTCCAGCCATTGCGCCGGTTGAAGAAAATCACAGGCCCCGCGGAAATACCAGCAGAGATTGCCGACCACCGCGAGCGCACCCTCGGCCAGATCCGGTCGCGTCGACGCATGGTCGAAGGCAGCATGCAGGTTGGCGCTCTCACGCCTGACGCGGCCGACCCAGGGTTTGTGGACGTCGCTCAGGATTCCGGCATTCACGCGCTCGGTGAAATCGACGAAATGCGCCAGGTGCGCATCGCGTGCACGCGCCTCTTCGCCGTTTTCGACGAGTCGCTCCAGTGCGAACAACCGCACGCTGTCGAGCAGCATGTAGCGCGGCGGGTTGACGCTTGCATCGAAGGCGAGCAGGGACTTGTCGATCAGGCCGCCAAGCAGGTCGAGCGTCTGCGCATCATCCATCCCGAACGTCGCACCGATCACGTTCGCGCCGCCCAGGGTGCAACCGCCGTTGAAGACACCCAACCCGCGCAACAGGGATTGCTCGCCCTCGGACAGCAGCGCGTAGCTCCATTCGATCAGCGCGTACAGGGTTTGATGTCGTGCCGGTCGGTTCGGGCTGGTTTCGGCAAGGCTGAGCAGGTGGTCGTTCAAGCGCGCCAGCAGTTGCTCGGGACTGAGCATGCGCAGGCGCGCCGCGGCCAGTTCCAGCGCCAGGGGCAGGCCGTCGAGGCGACGGCAGATTTCCGCGATTACCGCGGCGTTCGACGGCGTCAATGCGAATCGGGTGGAGACCGCGCGCAGGCGCAGCAGCAGCAATTGCACGGCCGGCACCTGCATCAATTCGGCAACTTCGTCGCAGGTGCTCCATGCACCCGGCGGCGGGACCGCCAGCGGCTCCAGCCAATGCAGCGATTCGTCGGCGCAGTTCAGGCGGCGCTGGCTGGTCACCAGCACGTGCAGCGATGCGCATGCGGCCAGCAGGGCGCTGGTCAGTGTCGCGAGCGGTTCCGCAATCCGTTCCGCGTTGTCGAAGAGCAGCAGTGCCTTGCGCCGTTGCAGCAGCTCGCACAGCCGCGTGGTCAATTCGTTCCCGTCGAGGGTGCCGCGGATATCGAACATGGCGGTCACCCGCTGTACCAGCGCTTCTCCCGTGGCAAGCGGCGTGCAGTCGAACAGCCAGACGCCATCGGGGAAATCCGCCGCGCAAACCCGCGCGGTTTCCACTGCCGCCTGGGTCTTGCCGATGCCGCCGGGGCCGGCGATCGTCAACAACCGGTGCCCGCGCAATGCCTGCACCAGCTCCTCGATGTCGCGCTCGCGGCCGACCAGTTGGCCGGAGCGTTCCGGCAGGTGGGCCTGTGCGGGCGGGGTGAAGCGCAACGCGGGTTGGACTTGCGCTTGCGGGTGGACATGCAGGGGCGCGATGAAGCGGTAACCGAGTCCGTGCACGGTCTGGATGCAATGCGGGTTTTCGCTGTCGTCGCCCAAGGCTCGGCGCAGTTGCGCGACGAGGCGGTTGAGCGTGCCCGGCGTGACATAGGTGTGGCCCCAGACGGCGTCCAGCAATTCGTCGCGGCTGCGCAACTGGCCCGGGTGGGCGAGGAATTCCAGCAGCACGGCGAAGGCCTTCGGCTCGATCCCGACCTCGCAGCCGTCGCGTGTCAGCCGATGGGTGACCGCGTCGATCGCCACGTTCGCAAACGCGAACCTGGCGGGCGCTTCCGGGTGCGTCGAGATCCTGTCGTTTCCCATGGTGCAGACCGTCGCCGTGGTTCGGCTCACCGCCATCGCGGGAACTTCGATTCTCGCGATTCCCTCGCCGAACCATCATGACTCAAGCCCCTGTCGACGCGCAGTTTATCTCCGGGCCGCACCGCGGGTGCCACCCCATCGACCATTGAGGGCAACGCCATGAATACTCGCTTGCACACCGTTCTCGCGCTGACGGCGATCGGTCTGTCGACCGTGTTTTGCCACAACGCAAAAGCTTGCGGAATCGGCGACGCAACGGCGGCCGGCCCGGTTCCGCTGCTGCCGGCCGGCCTGTCCAACGCCATGGCTGCAAACGCGGCCAAGGTCAGCCTGCAGCAACTCGTGCCCGGCATGACCAACCCCCTGCAGGAACTGGAGCCGATCACGGGCCTGTACCGCTTCACCTTCACCGCCAAGGGTGATCCGGGCATACGCGACGGCACCGTGCTGGACCAGGGCTTCGCCACCTGGCATGCCGACGGCACCGAGCTCATGAATTCCGGCCGGGCGCCGATGACGCAGAGCTTCTGCATGGGCGCCTGGACGCGGACGGGGCCGCAGACCTACCGGCTCAACCACTGGGCGTTGGGCTGGGATCCGACCGGCAAGACCTTCATCGGCCCGACCAATATCCGCGAATACATCACGCTGGATCGCAGCGGGAACAGCTACTTCGGCAATTTCACGCTGACCCAGTATTCCCCGGACGGAAAGACGGCCGAAGGCGGCGTCAAGGGGCTCGTCTCGGCGACGCGCGTGACGGCCGACGGCGATTGAATCGCGGGCAACGAAGCCTGGCGAGGAAAGCCGCGCCAGGCTTCGCCCTCAGAGGATGGCCAGTACGGCCTCCGGCGGCCGGCCGATCGCAGCCTTGCCGTTCGCGACCACGATGGGGCGCTCGATCAGGATCGGGTGGGCGACCATCGCGGCGATCAGGGCGTCATCGCCGAGCGCGGGATCGGCGAGGCCCAGTTCCTGGTAGACGGTCTCGCTCGTGCGCAGTAGCTGGCGCGCGGGAATGCCCAGCTGCTTGAGCAACTGCTTCAGTTCGGCAGCGTCCGGTGGTGTGTCGAGATAGTTCACCACCTCGACCTCGCGGCCTTCCAGCAGCGCCAGCGTGGCGCGCGACTTGCTGCAGCGGCTGTTGTGGTAGACGCGGATCATCGGTTGCCGGAACGGTTGCCGCCGCTGCCGCCGCGTCCGTGCGGGCGATTGCCGCTGGGACGGCCGCCGCCGTGCGGCGGGCGGTTGCCGCCCGGCCCTGCGGGCGGCCGCGACCGCCCGGGCGGGCTTCGTTGCCGTGGCTGCTGCCGTGGCCGCCGCCGAAACCGCCGTAGGGGCTGGCTGGTGCGAAGCCGGCCTGGCCAGTGCCGGCACGGGCGCCGCCGGGTTTGCTGCCGCGGCGCTTGCCTGGCGCGCCGGCCGGGCGTGCGGCGCCGTCGCGGCTGTCGCCGGCGAACCAGGTACGCACCGAGGGCAGTTCCTGGCCCGGCGCGACGCCGCGCCTGTTCTTCTTGCGGAGGCCGGCGCCCGGGCCGCGCTCGGGCCGCGCCACGTTGCCGTTCACTTCGCGGCCGGGGGCGCGCTGTTTCTGGCGGCCGCGCGGCGGTTCCTCGCGGATGCGGTCGTAGGCGCGCAGCTCGCGCGCTTCGTCGTGATGGGCGCTGCTCCAGCCGCCGGTGGCGCCGCTTTCGGGGCGGTACTCGGTGACGTTGCGGCTGGCGCGGCGCTGGTGCAGCACCGGACTCAGGGTGAGCACGGGCTGCGGCGCGCCAAGGCCGGCGGTCTGGCGCAGCTGCTTCACGGCTTCCTCGTCCAAGGTGGCGCAGTCGTCGCGGCGCAGGGTGCGCGGCAGCTCGATGCTGCCGTAGCGGATGCGCTTGAGCCGGCTGACCAGGAAACCCTGCGAATCCCACAGCCGGCGCACTTCGCGGTTGCGGCCCTCGCGGATCACCACGCGGAACCAGCTGTGGCTGCCACCGCGGCTGATCACCGCGATCTCGTCGAAGCGGGCGGGGCCGTCTTCCAGTTCCACGCCGGCCTTGAGTTTCTCGATCACCTCGTCGGGCACTTCGCCGTGCACGCGGCAGAGGTATTCGCGCTCGATGCCGCTGCGCGGATGCATCAGCGCGTTGGCCAGCTCGCCGTCGGTGGTGAGCAGCAGCAGGCCGGTGGTGTTGATGTCGAGGCGGCCCACGGCGACCCAGCGCGCGCCCTTCAGGCGCGGCAGCTGCTCGAACACGGTGGGGCGGCCTTCGGGGTCGTCGCGGGTGGTCAGCACGCCCTCGGGCTTGTGGTAGATCAGCACCTCGGCGTCGCCGCGGTTGTCGGTGGCGATCACGAACTGCTTGCCGTCGATCACCACGCGGTCGCCCGCGTGCACGCTGGTGCCGATGGTGGCCGGGCTGCCGTTGAGTTCGATCTCGCCGGCCTGGATGCGCTGTTCCAGCATGCGGCGCGAGCCGAGGCCGGCGTTGGCGAGCACCTTGTGCAGGCGCTCCTCCAGCGGCGCGGCGTCGCTGGCCGGCGCGCGCTTGAGGGATAGGGTGGATTTTTTCGGCGCAGTCATGCGCGTTGCTCCTCAGGAATTCTGTGCGGTTGTGTCGTCTTCGACATCCGCGGGAGCCGCTGCCTCGTCGGCAGTGGCGGATTCGGGTTCGTTGTGTGCGCTCGCCTCGTCGGCATCGGCGTCGGCGGCAGACGCGGCTGCCTCGGTGTCCGCCGCGGCAGCGTCGGCTTCGTGCCGCGGCACTTCATGCGTATCCGTTGCCGGAGCGGCTTCGGCGATTTCCGCCGCGGCATCCTCGGCCGGGACTTCCTCGTCGATCTCCTCGTCCGGATCGATCGGCAGGTCCTTGATCACGCGGGCAGGCAGCGGCGTCTGGTCGAAGCCCATCTGCGGGTCTTCCATGTCGCGGATCTCGGACAGCGGCGGCAGCTGGTCCAGCGACTTCAGATTGAAGTAGTCGAGGAAGGCGCGGGTGGTGCCGAACAGCGCGGGCTTGCCGGGCACGTCGCGGTAGCCGACCACGCGGATCCACTCGCGCTCCTCCAGCGTCTTGACGATGTTGCTGGATACCACCACGCCGCGGATCTGCTCGATCTCCGGGCGGGTGATCGGCTGGCGGTAGGCGATCAGCGCCAGCGTCTCCAGCAAGGCGCGCGAGTAGCGGCTGGGCTTCTCGGTCCACATCCGCGAGATCCACGGATGCACTTCCTGGCGCACCTGGTAGCGGAAGCCGGAGGCGATCTCCTTCAGCTCCACGCCGCGACCCTCGCAGTCGGCGGCGAGCGCTTCCAGCGCGCGAGCGATCTGCTCGTGGCCGACCTCGTCGGTTTCGGCGAACAGGTCGCCGAGCTGGGCGACGGTCATCGGCTGGCTGGCGGCGAGCAGGGCCGCCTCGACGATGAGTTTGAGTTGCTCGATCTGCATGGGCCTTCGGTGCCGATTCAGTGAGTGCCGCTGTTGCTGGCGTCCGTGGTCTCGAACGCCGATTCCTGTGTGGCGGGATCGTCCGCTCCGTCGCCTTCCGCCGCGTCGACGAGTGGCTCCTCGCCGTGCTCCACCCGCGCTTTCAGGTAGATCGGCGCCAGCGGGGCTTCCTGCACGATCTCGATCAACATTTCCTTGGCCAGCTCCAGCATGGCCAGGAAGGTGACCACCACGCCGAGCCGGCCTTCGCTGACGTCGAACAGCGTCTCGAAGCGGTGGAACGCATGGCCTTCCAGCTTGCCCAGCAGCTCACCCATGCGTTGGCGCACGCTGAGCGCCTCGCGCTTGATCGCGTGGTGGCCGAACAGCTCGGCGCGGTGCAGCACGTCCTTCAGCGCCAGCAGCATTTCCTTGAGGTCCAGCGGCGGCGGCAGCTTGATCACGTTGCGCTCGCCGGTGTCGGCCTGCACCGGCGCGGTGTCGCGCTCCATGCGGGGCAGGGCCTCGATGTCCTCAGCGGCCTTCTTGAAGCGTTCGTACTCCTGCAGGCGACGCACCAGTTCGGCGCGGGGATCCTCCTCGACGCCTTCCTCGGCGGGCGGCCGGGGCAGCAGCAGGCGCGACTTGATCTCGCCAAGGATCGCAGCCATCAGCAGGTACTCGGCGGCCAGCTCCAGCCGCATCGTCTCCCGCATCATGTCGATGTATTCCATGTACTGCCGGGTGATCTCGGCAATCGGAATGTCCAGGATGTCCAGGTTCTGCCGGCGGATCAGGTACAGCAGCAGGTCCAGCGGGCCCTCGAACGCTTCCAGGAACACTTCCAGCGCGTCCGGCGGGATGTACAGGTCCTGCGGCATCTGCAGCACCGGCTCGCCGCGCACGACCGCCAGCGGCATTTCCTGCTGCTGCGGGGGCGCCGCGTGGCTGTCCTGCGATACGACCGGGCTCTGCGGCCCGACTGGCTCGTTGCTCATCGATGCGTGTCGTTGGGCCGCTACGCGGCCGGCAATGCGTCTGGATTCATCATGGGCGAAACGGTTGCCTCGCAGGACGATCCGGGCCGAACCCGTGCATGGATCGTGGCGCCGAGGCGGCACTTCGGTAAAGCGGTTTCGCACGATGCCTTGTGGACAATGTCCGACTCCCCCTTGTCGCCGCCGGCGTGACGAAGCCGCGTGTCGCGGTTCGATCAGGCGTGCGGGCATTGCAGCCAAGTGCCGGCATGGAACGCGGATCGCGTCTGGCGGGAACAAGGCGATGCGGTGACGAGCGCGACGTCACCGACAAGTTGGACGATCTGCCTGGGGCATCGGGTGGGCGCCATCGCTGCGGCCGATCGACTGGTCGGCTTCTGATCGTGGCGCCACGCGTGAGTGACAGAGTAGCGACTGGCTGGCGACAAGTCCAGCGCATGCACGGCGCACCGCGCGCGAAACGGGCGGCCGGTCGGCGGGTACAATGCCGGGGTTGCACGCGGAGATGCGATGCGATCCGGCAAGCCCCAAGTGACCCTGTGGGTCCGACACGGCGAGCAGGCGTCAGTCGTCGTGGACGGAAACGCGTGCGAAAGGGCGCAATGCGCGGTGATATGGGAGCTGGCACATGGCTTGCTTGGGTGTGATCGCGGACACCATGCGAAGTTGGGCCGCGGGGGCCGCCACGGCGGCGGGGAAGCAACACACAAGGAGCGCAGCATGGCGAAGGACGACAACAAGCTGAGTGGCGAATCCGAACGCCTGCGTCCGGCGCGCATGCAGATCGAGACGACCGTGCTGATGAGCCGCGGCGTCGAATCGCATCCCACCGAGCTGGTGGACATTTCCGCGACCGGCGCACTGCTGCGCCGTCCGCTGGGCTGGGGCGGCGAGGTGGGCCAGACCTGGCTGCTGGACATGATCTTCGGCAGCGACCTGCACATCCATCTCGAAGCGCAGGTGGCGCGCGTCGCCGACCACCACATCGGCTTTTCCTACGTGTGCATCCCGGAGGACAAGCAGGTGCCGCTGTGGAACCTGCTGGGCGGCTACGCGGACATCCTCGAGTCCTGGAAGAACTGAGCGCGCGGCAAAACCTTCATCTCGACCCGTCCCAGGCTGAAGCGGCCAGGGAGACGGGGTCGCAAGCGCTTCCCCGAATCCCGAGTCCCGATCAGCGATTCTTCTTCTCGTCGCGCAGCTCGCGCCGCAGGATCTTGCCCACGTTGCTCTTGGGCAGCGTGTCGCGGAACTCGATGAACTTGGGTCGCTTGTAGCCAGTGAGATTGTCGCGGCAGAACTGCTTGAGCGCGTCCTCGGTGAGGTTCGGGTCCTTGCGCACCACGAACAGCTTCACCACTTCGCCGGAATGCTCGTCCGGCACGCCCACCGCGGCCACCTCGGCCACGCCGGGGTGCTGCATCACTGCATCCTCGACCTCGTTCGGGTACACGTTGAAGCCGGACACCAGGATCATGTCCTTCTTGCGGTCGACGATGTACACGTAGCCGTCGGCATCCATCTTCGCAATGTCGCCGGTGTGCAGCCAGCCGTCGGCGCCGAGCACCTTGGCGGTCTCGTCGGGGCGGTTCCAGTAGCCCAGCATCACCTGCGGGCCCTTCACCATCAGCTCGCCCACTTCGCCGATCGGCAGCGGCTGGTTTTCTTCCGACCAGATCGCCACCTCCGTGCTGGGCAGTGGCAGGCCGATCGAGCCGTTGTAGTCCATGAGGTCGGTGGGGTTGATGCAGACACCGGGCGAGGTTTCGGTGAGGCCGTAGGCTTCCGACAGGGGGCGGCCGGTGACCTTCTTCCAGCGCTCGGCGACGGCGCGCTGCACCGCCATGCCACCGCCCAGCGAGATCTTCAGGTGCGAGAAATCCAGTTCGGCGAAGCCGGGCGTGTTGAGCAGGCCGTTGAACAAGGTGTTGACCCCGGGCAAGATCGAGAAGGGAAGCTTCTTCAGTTCCTTGACGAAGCCGGGCATGTCGCGCGGGTTGGTGATCAGCACCGTGTGCGCGCCCAACCGCGGGAACACCATGCCGCAGGCGGTAAGCGAGAAGATGTGGTACAGCGGCAGCGCGCCGATGGCGACTTCGCTGCCCGGCCGCAGCGCCTCGCCGATCCAGGCGCCGACCTGCAGCATGTTGGCGATCATGTTGGCGTGGGTCAGCATGGCGCCCTTGGCCACGCCGGTGGTGCCGCCGGTGTACTGAAGGAAGGCGATGTCGTCGTGGCCAAGCTCCACCGGCGGCAGCGGATGCGCGGCGCCTTGCGCCAGTGCGTCCCTGAAGCGCACCGCCCGCGGCAGCTGGTAGGCCGGCACCATCTTCTTGACGTGCTTGAGCACGAAGTTGACCAGCGCGCCCTTGGGGAAACCGAGCAGGTCGCCGATGCCGGTGGTGACGATGTGCTTCACCTCGGTCTCGGCCACCACCTGCTGCAGCGTGGCGGCGAAATTGTCGAGCACCACGATGGCCTGGGCGCCGGAGTCTTCCAGCTGGTGCTTCAGCTCGCGCGCGGTGTACATCGGGTTGGTGTTGACCACCACCAGGCCGGCGCGCAGCGCGCCGTACAGGGCGATCGGGTACTGCAGCACGTTCGGCAGCATGATCGCGATGCGATCGCCCTTGCCGAGCTTGAGCACGCCGGTGAGGTAGCCCGCGAACTGGCGGCTGAGCGCGTCGATCTGGCCGTAGCTGAGCGCCTTGCCGAAATTGGCGAATGCGGCGTGGTCACGGAAGCGCTGGAACGATTCTTCCAGCACGGCCACCACCGAGGCGTAGGCATTCAGGTCGATCTCGGCGGGCACGCCTTGCGGATAGTGGTCCAGCCACGGACGCTCGTTGCTCATGTGCTTGTTCGACTCCTGAATCGTGGCCGCCAAGGCGAAGGATGGCGACGCCCCCTGCGGGCATTGGAGCATGCGCGCGCGTATGCGGCAAGGCGCGGCGAGGCAGAAAAAAGCCGCCCCGAAGGATCGGGGCGGCTCGGGTTTCCCGCGTGTCGCGCGGGCTTGCGTCAGGCGGCTTTCTTGCCGGCCAGCTGCCGCAGCACGTACTGCAGGATGCCGCCGTGACGGAAGAAGTCGCGTTCCTTCGGGGTCAGCAGCATCACGTTCACGCGGAACTGCTTCTTGCTGCCATCGGCGGCGGTGGCGGTGACCGTGGCTTCCTTCGCGTTGCCGCCGTCGAGGCCGGTGATGTCGAAGGTCTCGTTGCCGGTCAGGCCCAGCGATTTTGCATTCTCGCCATCCTTGAATGTGCACGGCAGCACGCCCATGCCGACCAGGTTGGAGCGATGGATGCGCTCGAAGCTTTCGGCGATCACCGCCTTCACGCCCAGCAGCAGGGTGCCCTTGGCGGCCCAGTCACGCGAGGAACCGGTGCCGTATTCCTTGCCGGCGAACACCACCAGCGGGGTCTTGCTCGCCTTGTACTTCATCGCGGCGTCGTAGATCGCCAGCTGTTCGCCGCTGGGGACGTGGCGGGTGAAACCGCCCTCGACGCCATCCAGCATCTGGTTCTTGATGCGGATGTTGGCGAAGGTGCCGCGCACCATCACGTCGTCATTGCCGCGGCGCGAGCCGTAGGAGTTGAAGTCCTTCGGTTCCACGCCGCGACCGATCAGGAACTTGCCCGCGGGCGAATCCTTCTTGATCGAGCCGGCCGGCGAGATGTGGTCGGTGGTGATCGAGTCGCCGAACAGGCCCAGGCAACGCGCGCCGTGGACGTCCTCGACCGGGGTCAGCGCCATCGTCATGCCGTCGAAGTAGGGTGGGTTCTTGATGTAGGTGGAGGCTTCGTCCCACGCGTACAGGGCGCCATCCGGCGAGGCGATCGCGGCCCAGCGTTCGTCGCCCTTGAATACGTCGGCGTAGTTCTTCTTGAACATTTCCGAGGTGACCGCGCTGGCCATCAGGTCGCTGATTTCCTGGTTGGTCGGCCAGACGTCCTTGAGGAACACGTCCTTGCCGTCCTTGTCCTTGCCCAGCGGATCGGTGGAGAGGTTCACGTCGAGCGAGCCGGCCAGCGCGTAGGCCACCACCAGCGGCGGCGAGGCCAGGTAGTTCATTTTCACTTCGGCATGCACGCGGCCTTCGAAGTTGCGGTTGCCGGAAATCACCGCGCCCACGGCAAGGTCGCCGTCGGCGATGCCCTTGCTGATTTCGGCGGGCAACGGCCCCGAGTTGCCGATGCAGGTGGTGCAACCGTAGCCGACCAGGTAGAAGCCGGTCTTCTCCAGTTCGGTCAGCAAGCCGGTCTTTTCCAGGTAATCGGTGACGACCTTGGAGCCCGGGGCCAGCGAGGTCTTCACCCACGGCTTGGCCTTCAGGCCGCGCGCGGCAGCCTTCCTGGCGACCAGGCCGGCGGCCAGCATCACGGCCGGGTTGGAGGTGTTGGTGCACGAGGTGATCGCGGCGATCACCACCGAGCCGTCGCCGATGCGGAAGCTCTGGCCGTTGTGTTCCACCAGCACGCCGGTTTCGCCGATCGCATTGGCGGGGTTGCCGATGGCTGCCGCGCCGCCTTCGTTGGTGAAGCGGTCGACATCGCCGTTGCCCTTGCGACGGTTGGCGGTCAGCGTGCCCACCGTTCCGCGGAAATTCTGCTTGACGTCGGTCAGCAGCACGCGGTCCTGCGGGCGCTTCGGGCCGGCCATCGACGGCTTCACGTCGGACAGATCCAGTTCCAGCGTGGCGGTGAATTCGGCGTGCGCGCTGTTCTCGTCGTGCCACAGGCCCTGGGCCTTGGCGTATGCCTCGACCAACGCGACCTGGTCGTCGCTGCGGCCGGACAGGCGCAAGTAACGCAGTGACTCGGCGTCGACCGGGAAGATGCCGCAGGTGGCGCCGTATTCCGGCGCCATGTTGCCGATGGTGGCGCGATCGGCCAACGCCAGATGCTGCAGGCCCGGGCCGAAGAACTCGACGAACTTGCCGACCACGCCCTGCTTGCGCAGCATCTGCGTCACGGTGAGCACCAGGTCGGTGGCGGTGGCGCCTTCCGGCAGACGGCCGGACAGCTTGAAGCCGACCACCTGCGGAATCAGCATGGAGGAGGGCTGGCCCAGCATCGCGGCTTCGGCCTCGATGCCGCCCACGCCCCAGCCCAGCACGCCCAGGCCGTTGATCATGGTGGTGTGCGAGTCGGTGCCGAACACGGTATCCGGGTAGGCCCACAGCTGGCCGTCGACTTCGCTGCCCATGACCACGCGGGCCAGGTGCTCCAGGTTCACCTGGTGCACGATGCCGGTGCGCGGCGGCACCACCTTGAAATCGGTGAAGGCCTTCTGGCCCCAGCGCAGGAAGCTGTAGCGTGCCTGGTTGCGCTCGAACTCGATGGCGACGTTCTTTTCCAGCGCGTCGGCGCTGCCGAACACGTCGACCTGGACCGAATGGTCGATGACCAGTTCGGCCGGCGACAGCGGGTTGATCAGGGTGGGATCGCCGCCCAGCGCCTTCATCGCGTCGCGCATAGCGGCCAGGTCGACCACGCACGGCACGCCGGTGAAATCCTGCAGCAGCACGCGGGCCGGCATGAAGGCGATTTCGGTATCCGGTTCTTTCTTCGCGTCCCACGTGGCAACCGCTTCGATCTCCTTCGCGGTGACGTCGGTGCCGTCCTCGTGGCGCAGCAGGTTCTCCAGCAGGATCTTCATCGAGTACGGCAGCCGCTTCAGGTCGAAGCGCTGGCCCAGCTTGGCCAGGCTGGCAAAGGCGTACTTCCTGCCGTTGACCTCGAGGGTGTCGCGTACGGAAAAGGTGTCTTTCATGGGGACGTGCTCCTGGCTGAATCCTGCGGCTGGGATGGCTGAACGTTGGCGATGGGGTAGTCGCCGACCCGGCAAAACGCAATTATCGCCCAAACGCCGCACGGCCGCGAACCGGACCGCTGCACTGGCGCTGCTGCAACGAGCCCGTGCGGGGGCGCGCGGGCTCGTGATCTGGACGGCGCGGCGAGTAAACTGCGGCAACGCTTGTGACTGACAACGCCGCACAGGATGAGCCCGATGCCCCGCGTGCACAAACGCATTTGATGACATGCAGCATTCGATGATTTCGACGGCGCTGGCGGCGGTCTCGCTGCGCGACCTCGCGCTGGTGCAGGCGGTGCATCGCCAGGGCAGCTTCAACAGCGCGGCGCGGGCCATGCATATCAGCCCATCCGGGTTGTCGCACCAGGTGCAGAAGGTGGAACAGGCGCTGGGCGCGCCGCTGTTCGAGCGCGGCGGACGCAAGGTGGTGCCTACTGCGGGCGGCCAACGCCTGCTGGAACGCATCGACGCCGTGCTCGCCGCGGCCGAATTGCTGCAGCAGGCTGCCCGCGCCGGCGCGGTGGCGTTCGGCGGCGAACTGCGCCTGGGCGTGCCGGCCTCGCTGGGCCCGTATCTGCTGCCGCACCTGATCGCGCCATTCCCGCAGCATTTCCCCGGCGTGCGGCTGGGTATCTCCGAAGGCAAGCCGCGCGGCCTGCTGCGCCGCCTGCACGAGGCCGAGCTCGACGCGGTGCTGGCGCCGCTCGCCCCCTTGGCCAGCGGCATCGCGATGCAACCGCTGTTCTTCGAGCCGTGGGAAGTGATGCTGCGCGCGGATCACCCGCTGGCCGGCCGGCGCAGCGTGGCGCTGGAGCAACTCGAGGCGACCGACGCGATTCTGATGGCCGAGAGCCACGCCGGCGGCGACGGCCACGTGCAGGACGTGAGCCTGGAAAGCCTCGCCGCGCTAGTCAGCCTGCGCGGCGGCCACGCCCTGGTGCCCGCACTGGCGCACGAGCGATTGGCTTCCAAGCCCGACATCGTGCTGGCGAAGATCAAGGGCCAGGCGCCGGGACGCGAGATCGCGTTGTACTGGCGCGAGGCCACGCCGTGGGGCGCCGACCTCACCGCCTTCGCCAAGCTGCTGCGCGCGCTGGCAAAGCAACTGCAGGGGTTAAAGCTGGTCGGTTAATTTTGGAGTCAGACAGGGGCAAAGCTGCCGGCTGCGAGCGAAGTTCGCTAGACGAGCTACGTACTCTCTGTACTAGCGCAAGCCCTATGGCTCACCATCGTCTCGGAGGGCGGTATGGAAGCCGCGGCCGGCACGGTATAAGCAGAGCAAAGCCATGCCAACGGATATTGCAGCAAAACCCCAAGTGCCGGCCAAGGCAAAAAGGATGGCGAGTGCCAGTGCAGCAACACCGATAAGAGAAAGCACAGCTCTCATCAGGCCGCTGATGGGCACACGTTCGCGATAGTTCGTCATGGAGCTAGCGCCCGTCCAGCGTGGCCCCGGTGAGCAGTCCGCGCGCCAGCATGCTGCACTGCTTGCGGAACAGCAGCAGTTGCCACTGGCGGCCGCCGAGCTGGCGCCACAGCACCGCCGAGCGCACTGCGGCGAGCAGATTGCTGCGCACCTTCTCGACGATGGCCGGCTGTTGCAGGTGCTGCGGGTTGCCGTTGACCATCACCCGCGGGCGCAAGGTGGACAGGATGGCGGCGTAGAGCTCGGCCAGCCGCGCGGTGACCTGGCCGGAACCCTGGCCGAAGTGCTCCACCTGGCGCTGCGCAGCGCGGATGCCCTGCTGCAGCTGGTCCAGCAGTTCCGGGCGGCCGGACAGGCTGCGCTCCAGCCGCATCACGGTCATCGCCATGCGCGTCACCGCCATGTCCTCGCTGCTCTCGTCGAGCTGGGACACCAGGTTGCGCAGGCCCAGCCGCACGCTGGCGATGTTGCCGTACACACCGACCACCGAAGGTGCGTCGATGCGGAACACGCTGGCGATGCTCGCGTCCATCGCGGTCTCGTCGCAGCGGCCCTGGTTGGCCAGCTGCTGTACCAGCGCGCAGGCCTGGTAGAGCCCGGCCAGGGCCAGCACGCGTTCCTCGTTCATCGCAAAGGCATCAAGCACCGTCAACTCTCGTTCCGGATGGGAGAAAGACCGCCGTAGGGCGCGTCGGTGGCGGCGATCACTGCGCCGCCGAGGCAGACCTCGCCGTCGTAGAACACCACCGACTGGCCGGGCGTTACCGCACGTTGCGGGGTGTCGAAGCGTACTTCAAGGCCGGCGTCCAGCACGCGCACCTCGCAAGCTTGGTCGGCCTGACGATAGCGGGTCTTGGCGGTGCAGCGGAAATGCGCGGCCGGCGCGTGGCCGGCCACCCAGGTCGGCGGCTCGCCGCGCAGCACGCGCGAGTCCAGCCAGTGGTTGGTGTTGCCCTGGGCCACGTAGAGCCGGTTCGCCGCCACGTCCTTGCCCACCACGTACCACGGCTCGCCGCTGGCGCCCTGGCGGCCACCGATCCCCAGGCCGTTGCGCTGGCCCAGCGTGTAATACATCGCGCCCTGGTGTTCGCCGACCAGCGCGCCGTCGGGCGTACGCATCTCGCCGGGCCGGGCCGGGATGTACTGCGCCAGGAAACCGCGGAAGTCGCGCTCGCCGATGAAGCAGATGCCGGTGGAATCCTTCTTCGCGTGGGTGGGCAGGGCGGCCGCGCGGGCCAGTTCGCGCACCCGCGACTTCTTGATCTCGCCGATCGGGAACAGCGTGGCGGCCAACTGGACCTGGCCCAGTGCATGCAGGAAATAGCTCTGGTCCTTGGCCGCGTCCACAGCGCGCAGCAGACGGTATTCGCCGCCACGGCAGTCCACGCGGGCGTAGTGGCCGGTGGCGATCTTTTCCGCGCCCAGCGCGCGCGCCTCGTCGAGGAAGGTCTTGAACTTGATCTCGCGGTTGCACAGCACGTCGGGGTTGGGCGTGCGGCCGGCGCGGTATTCGGCGAGGAAGTGCTCGAACACGCCATCCCAGTATTCGGCGGCGAAGTTGCGCGTGTGGAACGGGATGCCCAGCCGGCCGCACACGGCTACGGCGTCCTTGCGGTCGGCGTCGGCGGTGCAGGGGCCGGAGCGGTCGTCCTCTTCCCAGTTCTGCATGAACAGGCCCTCGACCGCATGGCCGGCCTGTTGCAGCAGCAGCGCCGCGACCGAGGAGTCGACGCCGCCGGAAATGCCCAGCATCACCTTCATGGCGCGGCGGGTTCCGCGAGCCAATGCAGCGCGTCCAGCGGGAAACGGGCGCCGGCCAGCCACGCATCGATGCTCTGCAGCACCAGCGGGCTGCGCAGGCGCTCGCCCAGCGCGGCGATCTCGGCGCGGCTCAGCCAAAGGGCGCGACGGATGCCGGTATCCAGCGATCGTGACGGGTCATGGCCGAGCGGTCGCGCGGCGAAGCTGAAACGGATCACGCCTTCGCCGTGCTCGGTGCTGCGCCACTGGTGCACGCCGATCAGGTGGGTGGGCTGCACCGTCCAGCCGGTTTCCTCCAGGGTCTCGCGCACCGCGGCGTCGACCAGACTCTCGCGGTCTTCGAGGTGTCCAGCGGGCTGGTTGTAGGCGAGCCGGCCGGCCACGTCCTCCTCGACCATCAGATAGCGCGCGCCGTCGCTCACCACGCAGGCCACGGTGACGTGCGGGCGCCAAACGGCGTCGGTGGTGGCGGCAGGCGGCATGACGGGCGGGGACTGGAAAAGGCGTCATTGTGCCACTACCTGTCGTTGCGGTCGCCGCGAAGCGTGCAGGCGGCGCAGCGTATAATCGCAACTGTCGAAGGAACACCCGTCATCCATGGCCCACGAACACGAAAACGAACACGAAAGCGGCCACGGCCTGGCAGTGCAGACCGCGAAGCCGGAGGTCGCAAAACCACCGCTGTTCCAGGTGGTACTGCTCAATGACGACTTCACCCCGATGGATTTCGTGGTCGAGGTGCTGCGCGGCTTCTTCGGCCTGGACCAGGAGCGCGCGGTGCAGGTGATGCTGCACGTGCATACCCGCGGCAAGGGCGTGTGCGGCGTGTTCACCCGGGAGGTGGCCGAGACCAAGGTCACCCAGGTCAACGAATATTCACGCTCGCATCAGCACCCTCTGTTGTGCACTATGGAAAAGCTCTGAGCGACCCCACTTTGTAGCCATCGCGGCAGCCCGCCGCCCATGCCATTGCAACGGAGACGGTCCGGATGTTCAGCAAGGATCTCGAAGTCACCATCGGCCAGTGCTACAAGCAGGCCCGCGAGCAGCGCCACGAGTTCATGACCGTGGAGCACCTGCTGCTCGCCCTCACCGGCAACCAGTCCGCGCTGGGCGCCTTGCGCGCCTGCGGCGTGGACCTGCCGCGGCTCACCCACGAGCTGGAGAAGGTCATCGCCGAGACCGTGCCGGTGCTGCCGCACGGCGACGAGCGCGACACCCAGCCCACGCTGGGTTTCCAGCGCGTGCTGCAGCGCGCGGTCTACCACGTGCAGTCCTCCGGGCGGAAGGAGGTCACCGGCGCCAACGTGCTGGTGGCGATCTTCGGCGAGAAGGATTCCCACGCCGTGTACTTCCTGCACCAGCAGGAGATCACCCGGCTGGACGTGGTCAACTACATCTCGCACGGCATCGCCAAGGTGGGCGACGAGACCTCCACCGGCACGCCCGGCGGCGGCGAGCGCGAGAGCGAGGAAGGCGGCGAGGCCAAGGGCAATCCGCTGTCCGAATACGCCAGCAACCTCAACGAGCTGGCGCTGGAAGGCAAGATCGATCCGCTGATCGGCCGCTCCGACGAGATCGAGCGCACCGTCCAGGTACTGTGCCGCCGCCGCAAGAACAACCCGCTCTACGTGGGCGACGCCGGCGTGGGCAAGACCGCGCTGGCCGAGGGCCTGGCCAAGCGCATCGTGGACGGCGAAGTGCCCGCGGTGCTGGAAAACGCCACGATCTGGGCGCTGGATCTCGGCGCGCTGGTGGCCGGCACCAAGTACCGCGGCGACTTCGAGAAGCGCCTGAAGGGCGTGATCGCCCAGCTGAAGAAGCAGCCGGGCGCGATCCTGTTCATCGACGAGATCCACACCATCATCGGCGCCGGCTCCGCCTCGGGCGGCACCATGGACGCCAGCAACCTGATCAAGCCGCTGCTGGCTTCCGGCGAGCTGCGCTGCATCGGTTCGACCACGTTCCAGGAATACCGCGGCGTGTTCGAGAAGGACCGTGCGCTGGCGCGGCGCTTCCAGAAGATCGACGTGGTCGAGCCTTCGGTGGCCGACAGCATCGAGATCCTCAAGGGTCTGCGTTCGCGTTTCGAGGAACACCACAACGTCATCTATACCAACGAGTCGCTGAAGGCGGCGGTGGACCTGTCGGTGAAGCACATCCCCGACCGCCTGCTGCCGGACAAGGCGATCGACGTGATCGACGAGGCCGGCGCGCGCCAGCGCCTGCTGCCCGAGGAGCAGCGCAGCGGCAAGGTGGACGTGCCCGAGGTGGAATACATCGTGGCCAAGATGGCGCGCATTCCCGCCAAGCAGGTCTCGGCCTCCGACCGCGACGTGCTGAAGAACCTGGAGCGCAACCTGAAGATGGTGGTGTTCGGCCAGGACACCGCGATCGAGGCGCTGGCCGCGTCGATCAAGATGGCGCGCTCCGGGCTGGCCGACCCGGCCAAGCCGATCGGCTGCTTCCTGCTCGCCGGCCCCACCGGCGTGGGCAAGACCGAGGTCACCCGCCAGCTCGCGCTGCAGCTGGGCATCGAGATGATCCGCTTCGACATGTCCGAGTACATGGAGGCGCACTCGGTCTCGCGCCTGGTCGGCGCGCCCCCGGGTTACGTGGGCTTCGACCAGGGCGGCCTGCTCACCGAGGCGGTGACCAAGCATCCGCACGCGGTGCTGCTGCTGGACGAGATCGAGAAGGCGCACCCGGACGTCTACAACATCCTGCTGCAGGTGATGGACCGCGGCGTGCTCACCGACACCAACGGGCGCGAGGCGAATTTCAAGAACGTGATCGTGGTGATGACCACCAATGCCGGCGCGGCGCAGGCGGCACGGCGCAGCATCGGCTTCGTGGCGCAGAGCCACCAAACCGACGCGCTGGAGGTGATCCGTCGCAGCTTCACGCCGGAGTTCCGCAACCGGCTGGATGCGATCATCCAGTTCAACGCGCTGGACTTCGAGCACATCCTGCGCGTGGTGGACAAGTTCCTGATCGAGCTGGAGGCCCAGCTGACCGAGAAGCGTGTCAGCCTGGACGTGGACGCCGAAGCACGCCGCTGGCTGGCCGAGCACGGCTTCGACGCGCAGATGGGCGCCCGCCCGATGGCGCGGGTGATCCAGGAAAAGGTGAAGCGCGCACTGGCCGACGAGTTGCTGTTCGGCAAGCTGGCCGATGGCGGCAAGGTGACGCTGGGCGTGAAGGACGGCGAGCTGGTGGTGGGCTGCGAGGCCGCCGAGAAGCTGCCGGCCGTGGTGGAGTGATCGTCGGCCGGCAACACCGGGCAACACAAAAGGCCGCGCGATGCGCGGCCTTTTCATAATCTTTTGCGATCATCCTTGATCGCGAACGTCACACGGGCAGCCATCCATGGCTGCACTTTTCATCCGATGCGGTTGCCGCCTTATTTCATGCGATACGTGATCCGCCCCTTGCTCAGGTCGTACGGGGTCATTTCGATCTTGACCTTGTCGCCCGTGAGGATGCGGATGTAATGCTTGCGCATGCGCCCGGAGATGTGGGCGATGACCACGTGCCCGTTCTCCAGCTGCACGCGGAACATGGTGTTGGGCAGGGTCTCCAGGACCGTGCCTTCCATTTCGATGACGTCGTCTTTGGCCATGTGGTCCGGGTCGCGCGCGGCCGTGATGACCGCGTAAGCCGGCAAGTATGCCACGGTCGGGCCTGCGATCAAAATCAGGCCGTCAGGCGAAGTGCTCGTCGAGCTTGCGCCGGATCTCCTGCTCGATCATGCCTTTGAGCGGGGACAGCAGCAGGCCCAGCTCGGCGCGCACTCGTATCGCATCGCTTTCCACGGCGATCTGGCCCTTCACGCCAGGACGGGAGAAGTGCAGGGTGTCGCCCTGCCAGCGACCTTCGAGATCGAACTTCTCGTGCATGCGCGCAGCCACTTTCTCGACCACGGCGCGGGCTTCCGGCAGCGGCAGGCGGTGGGGGCGGTGGATGTCGATGCTGGGCATGCGGGGCTCCGTCGGGGCGGGCATGATAAGCCTTCGCGCGCCGCGATTCGACGTGGCGTGCATCGGCGCAAAAGCGTGAACGGGTGCTCAGGAATCGCATGCTAGAGTGCCGTGGTCAATGGATTGGTACGGCAATGCGCATCGAGTTTCTCCATTCCGCCCGCGAAGATTTCCTGTGGGCCGAACCACAATTGCGGATCGGCAGTGCGGCGGACAACGACCTGGTGCTGTCGGCGGCGCAGGCCGCGCCTCGGCACCTGCGCATCGAGCAGGACAGCCGCGGCTGGGTGCTGCAGGTGTTGCCCTCGGCCACCCGCGTGTACGTGAACGCGCGGCCGGTGCGCGAACGCGCCCTGCTGCGCCCCGGCGACATGCTGAGCGTGGGCGATTGCCGCATGCTGCTGCGCGACGCCGTTTCGCCGGAGCAGCGCGAGGCGGCGCCAGCCCCGGTGCAGGCGCGCTGCACCGCCGCCTTGCGGGCATTGGCCGGCGCCCTGTCCGGGCGCGTGTTGCCGATTGGCGATGGCCTGGAACTGGGGCCGTACGGCCGCTGCCCGCTGGAACTGCCGCAAGGCGAGGTGGCCAGCCTGAAACTGGGCTGGCAGGACGATTGCCTGATGCTGGAAACGGCGCAGGCGTCGATGACTTATCCGCTGCGGCTGAACGGCGTGCCGGTGCAGCGCGTGGCGCTGCAGCCCGGCGACCAGCTGAGCCTGGGGCCGCACCGCTTCGTGCTGGATGCGCCGGGCATGGAAGCGGAACCCGCGATCGTGCCGTCCGAGCTGCCGGCGCCGATCCTGCCCGAGGATGCCGCCGGCCCGCGCGGCGAGGTGTGGTGGCTGATCGTCACCGCTGCTGTGCTGGCACTGGGCATCGCGCTGGTGCTGTGGATCCGCTTCTGATCCTTGCGATCATCCATGATCGTGAGAGTCAAGTGAGCGGCCATCCTTGACCGCACTGCTCGACACCCTTGCGATCATCCTTGATCGCGAACGTCAAACGAGCGGCCATCCCTGGCCGCACTACTCAATAAAATCTCATTGACGGTTCCATGCTGCGGCGCGGCATAATGCGGCGGACGCAGTCACGGGGATAGCTCGGTGAGCCAGGTGTGGAATTTCAGTGCGGGTCCGGCGGCGCTGCCGCGCGAGGTGCTCGAGCGCGCGCAGCGCGAACTGCTGGACTGGGACGGCAGCGGCATGTCGGTGATGGAGCAGTCGCACCGCGGCAAGCGCTTCATCGCGATGGCCGCCCGTGCCGAGGCCGACCTGCGCGAACTGGCCGCGATCCCCGACGACTACGCCGTGCTGTTCCTGCAGGGCGGCGCCACCCAGCACTTCGCGCAGATCCCGATGAACCTGGCGGGCGAGGGCGACAGCGCCGACTACATCGTCAACGGCCACTGGGGCGCCAAGGCGGCCAGCGAGGCGGCGCCCTATGTCAGGGTGAACGTGGCCGCCGACAGCAAAGCCGACGATTACCGTCGCCTGCCGCCGCGCGGGGAATGGAAGCTCGACCCGCGCGCCGCCTATGTGCACTACACGCCCAACGAAACCATCCACGGCGTGCAGCACCACGATGTCCCCGACGTGGGCGAGGTGCCGCTGGTGGCGGACATGTCCTCCGACACCCTCTCGGCGCCGCTGGACGTGCGCCGTTTCGGCCTGATCTACGCCGGCGCGCAGAAGAACATCGGCCCATCCGGCCTGGTGCTGATGATCGTTCGCCGCGACCTGCTGGCACGCGCCACGCGGCCGATGGCGAAGATCTTCCGCTATGCCGAGCATGCGGCGAACGACTCCATGCTCAACACGCCCAACACCTGGGGCTGGTACCTGGCCGGGCTCACCTTCCAGTGGCTGAAGGCGCAGGGTGGCCTTGCCGCGATGGCCGAGCGCAACCGTGTCAAGGCCGAGCGGTTGTACGCGGCCATCGACGGTTCCGGCGGCTACTACCGCAACCCGGTCGATCCGGCCGCGCGCTCGCGGATGAATGTGCGCTTCACCCTGCACGACAGCGCACTGGATGCCGCATTCCTGACCGAATCCGAGGCCGCCGGCCTGTTCGCGCTGAAGGGGCACAAGGCGCTCGGCGGCATGCGTGCCTCGCTCTACAACGCGGTGCCGCCGGAAGCGGTGGACGTGTTGGTCACGTTCATGCGCGACTTCGCGACGCGACACGGCTGAGCGTTTCGGGCATCATGCATTTGGCCTTCCATCCGTCCATATCATCGCCATGACCGAAAGCAAGACCTCGCTGGCCGATGTGCGCGAGCGCATCGACAGCATCGACCGGCAGATCCAGGAGCTGATCTCCGAGCGTGCGAACTGGGCGCAGGAAGTGGCGCGGGTGAAGGGCGAGGGCCTGTCCGCGATCGACTACTACCGCCCCGAGCGCGAGGCGCACGTGCTGCGCATGGTGGTGGACCGCAACAAGGGGCCGCTGCCGGATGCCGAGATGGTGCGGCTGTTCCGCGAGATCATGTCCTCCTGCCTCGCGCAGGAAGACCCGTTGAAGATCGGCTACCTCGGCCCCGAGGGCACTTTCAGCGAGCAGGCGGTGCGCAAGCATTTCGGCCATGCCGCCTATGGCTTGCCGCTGGGCAGCATCGAGGAAGTGTTCCAGGAAGTCGCCGCCGGCCATGCCGACTTCGGCGTGGTGCCGGTGGAGAACTCCGGCCAGGGCATGATCCAGGTGACGCTGGACATGTTCCTCACCTCCGACGCGCGCATCTGCGGCGAAATCGAGCTGCGTGTGCACCAGTGCCTGCATTCGATGGCGGCGCGGCTGGAGGACATCCAGCGCGTCTACGCCCACGCGCAATCGCTGCAGCAGTGCAAGACCTGGCTGCGCATGAACCTGCCGAACGTGGAATGCGAGGCGGTGGGCAGCAACGCCGAGGCGGCGCGGCTGGCGCGCCACGCCGATGACGCGGGTGCCATCGCCGGCGAGATCGCGGGCAAGGTCTACGGCCTGCGCACCCTGGCCACCGGCATCGAGGATCGCGCCGACAACACCACCCGCTTTCTGGTGATCGGCCGCAGCCTGTTCCCGCCTTCGGGCAACGACCGCACCTCGCTGTTGATCACGGTGAACGACCAGCCCGGCGCGCTGTACCACGTGCTGAGCCCGTTCGCCGCGCACGGCGTGAGCCTCAATCGCATCGAGTCGCGTCCCGCGCACAGCGGCAAGTGGCAGTACGCGTTCTTCATCGACGTTTCCGGCCACATCCAGGACGAGGCGTTGCAGGCGGCGGTGAAGGAGATCGAGCAGTCGGTGGCGCAGCTGCGCGTGCTCGGCTCCTACCCGGTGGCGCTGCCGTGAGCGGGCGGCTGGACTGGCGCAGCGGCCCGGCCGGCCCGCTGCGTGGGAGCGTGGGCGTGCCGGGCGACAAGTCCGTCTCGCACCGCGCGCTGATGTTCGGCGCGTTGGCCGACGGGGTGTCGCATATCCGCGGTTTCCTCGAAGGCGAGGACACCCGCGCCACCGCCGCCGTGTTGCAGCAGCTTGGCGTGCGCATCGACACGCCGGCCGAAGGCGAGCGCGTGGTGCACGGCGTGGGCCTGCATGGCCTGCGCGCCAGCGCGCAAGCACTGGACTGCGGCAATGCCGGCACCGGCATGCGCCTGCTGGCCGGCCTGCTGGCCGGGCAGGCCTTCGACAGCACCCTGGTCGGCGACGCCTCGTTGTCGAAGCGGCCGATGCGCCGTGTCACCGATCCGCTGGCCGCGATGGGCGCGCGCATCGACATACAGGACGGCCTGCCGCCGCTCGTCGTGCGCGGCGGCCAGCGCCTGCACGGCATCCGCTACGAGCTGCCGGTGGCCAGCGCGCAGGTGAAGTCCGCGCTGCTGCTGGCGGGCCTGTATGCGGAAGGCGAGACCGAAGTGATCGAGCCGCATCCGACGCGCGACTACACCGAGCGCATGCTGGCCGCGTTCGGCTGGCCGATCGCATTCGAACCCGGCCGTGCGAGGCTTTCCGGCGGACACGTGCTGCGCGCCACCGATGTGGACGTGCCGGCGGATTTCTCCTCGGCGGCGTTCTTCCTCGTCGCGGCGAGCATCGTGCCCGGTTCCGAGTTGCGCCTGCCGGCGGTGGGCCTCAACCCGCGCCGCACCGGGCTGCTCGAAGCGCTGCGTCTGATGGGTGCGGACATCCGCATCGAGAACCCGCGCGCGAGCGGCGGCGAACCGGTGGCTGACCTGCTGGTGCGCCACGCGCCGCTGCATGGCGTCGAGCTGCCCGAGGCGCTGGTGCCCGACATGATCGACGAGTTCCCGGCGCTGTTCGTCGCCGCGGCGGTGGCCAAGGGCAACATCGTCATCCGTGGCGCCGCCGAACTGCGTGTCAAGGAATCCGACCGTCTCGCCACGATGGCCACCGGACTGCGCGCCCTGGGCATCACGGTGGACGAAACCCCTGACGGCGCGACCATCCACGGCGGCACGCTCGCCGGCGGCACGGTGGAAAGCCTCACCGACCATCGCATCGCGATGAGCTTCGCGGTGGCCGGTCTGGTGGCGCAGGCGCCGGTGCGCATCAACGACTGTCGCCATGTCGCCACCTCGTTCCCCGGTTTCATGGAACTGGCCAACGGCTGCGGTTTCGACCTGACCGTCTCCGTGTAGAAGCGCACCCCCGGATCAAGTCCGGGGCAGGCTCTGTGCGCGAATGCTCTGGTGCTGGACAAAGCCAAGAGCATTCGCGCACAGGGTGCGCTCCTACACATGAAGGGGCGTGCGGGTTAGGCTTGGCGACCTTGTCGAGAGGTCGCCATGTCCGCCGTCCCGCCCTTCATCGTCGCCATCCCCGCCCGCTACGGCTCCACCCGCCTGCCGGCCAAGCCGCTGCGCGAGATCGCCGGCGTGCCGATGGTGGTGCGCGTGGCGCAGCGGGCTTTGCTGGCGGGAGCGGCAGACGTGGTGGTGGCGACGGACGATGCGCGCATCGCCGAGGCGCTGGCCGGGCAGGGCGTGAAGGTCTGCATGACGCGCGCCGACCATGCTTCCGGCAGTGATCGACTCGCCGAATGCGCGGTGTTGTGCGGCTGGCCCGACGACGCCATCGTGGTGAACCTGCAGGGCGATGAACCTTTTGCGCCCGCTGCCGGCATCCGCGAAGTGGCGCGCGCGCTGGCCGAGGACGACGCGCCGACGGCCACGCTGGCGACCCCGATCGTCGACGCGCACGAGCTGTTCGATCCGAACGTGGTGAAGCTGGTGCGTGGCGCGAACGGCCGTGCGCTGTACTTCAGCCGCGCACCGCTGCCGTGGGCGCGCGACGCCTTCGCCGCGAACCGCGAGGCGCTGCCGGCCGGCGTACCGTTCCTGCGCCACATCGGCATCTACGCGTACCGCGCGGGTTTCCTCGCACAGTACGCGCGGCTGGTGCGCACACCGCTGGAGCAGGCCGAATCGCTGGAACAGTTGCGCGTGCTGGAACACGGCCATGCGATCGCGGTGCGACTCACGCCCGAACCGTTCCCGCCCGGCATCGACACCGAGGCCGACCTCGCACGCGCTGAGCAATGGCTGCGAACGCAGGGATGAGTGTGCGGCGCGTGCTGTTCGTCTGCCTGGGCAACATCTGCCGTTCGCCGCTGGTGGAGGCAGTGGCGCGCAAGCGCCTGGCCGAAGCCGGGCTGGACGTGGTCGTGGCTTCCTGCGGCACCGGCGGCTGGCATGCGGGCGAGGGTGCCGACTCGCGCATGATTGCGGCGGCGCACGCCGCCGGCCACGACTTGTCGCAACATCGCGCTCGCCAACTGCATGAGCGTGATTTCGAAGATTACGACCTGTTGCTGGCGATGGATCGCGACAACCTGCGCGAGTTGCACAAGCTCGCTGCCACGCCTGAACAGACGGAGCGGACTGCGCTGTTCCTGGAGTGGGTCGGCGCGACACCTCCACTGGAGTTTCCCGATCCCTGGCATGGCGACGCCGCCGGTTTTGCCGCAGCGGTGAAACTGGCCGAACGCGGCGTCGCCGGCCTGGTCGAGCGCTTGCGCGACGTCAATAGCTGAAGCACCAGGAATCGTCCGGCCAATCGGGTTTCTGCTCGTCATTCCGGCGAAGGCCGGGAGGACGAACCAGCTCAGCGACGCCGGCGCAGCTTCACGATGAAGATGCCGAACAGGACCGCGCCGAACAGCAGGCCGATGCCGGCGCCCCACAATGCGCCGCGGTCACCTCCCAGCCAATCACCGACCAGCACACCAAGCACGAACAATATCGGTATCGGCAGGCAGCCCATGCACGTTTCCGCAAAGCCATCGACAGTGGCGTCGATGATACCGGTCACGGCCAGGCGAACCGGCTAAAATCCCCGCATGCCATCCGACACGCCGCCCGCCTTCGACGGCAAGGCCTTCGTCCGTACCCTGACCACCTCGCCCGGCGTCTACCGCTATTTCGACGCGGCCGGCGAGTTGCTGTACGTGGGCAAGGCCGGCAACCTGAAGAAGCGCGTGGGCAGCTATTTCCTGAAGCCCCGGCTGGAGCCGCGCATCGCCGCGATGATTGCGCAGATCGCACGTTGCGATATCACCGTCACGCGCACGGAGGGCGAGGCGCTGCTGCTGGAATCGCAGCTGATCAAGTCGCTGAAGCCGCGCTACAACATCATGTTGCGCGACGACAAGAGCTACCCGTACATCTATCTTTCCGGCGGCGAAGACTATCCGCGGCTGGCCTTCCATCGCGGCGCGAAGAACCTACCGGGGCGCTATTTCGGACCGTATCCCAGCACCTTCGCGGTGCGCGAAAGCCTCGGCCTGATGCAGAAGCTGTTCAAGGTACGCCAGTGCGAGGACAGCTATTTCCGCAACCGCTCGCGGCCCTGCCTGCAGTACCAGATCGGCCGCTGCACCGCCCCCTGCGTGGGACTGATCTCGAAAGAGGATTACGCCGGTGATGTGCGCCACGCCGAGATGTTCCTCGAAGGGCGCAGCAGCGCGGTGATCGACGAGCTGGCTGTGGCGATGGAGCAGGCCAGCGTGAAGCTGGACTTCGAGCGTGCCGCCGCGCTGCGCGACCAGGTGGCAGCGCTGCGGCAACTGCAGGCGCAGCACCACGTGCAGGGCGCCAGCGCCGACATGGACGTGGTCGCCTGCCGCATCGAGGCTGGCCTGGCCTGCGTCAGCGTGCTGTTCTTCCGCGACGGCATCAGCCTGGGCACGCGCGATTTCTTCCCGCGCCTGCCGCTGGATGCCGAGCCGGCCGATGTGCTGGCCCAGTTCGTGGCGCAGTACTACCTCGATCGCCCGGTGCCGCGCGAGCTGATCCTGGGTGAGGAACTGCCCGAACAGGCCGTGCTCGCCGAGGTGCTGACGGAACAGAGCGGTCACGCGGTGGAACTCAAGAGCCGCGTGCGCGGCGAACGCGCGCGCTTCCTGCAGATGGCCGAGCGCAACGCGCAGGCTTCGCTGACCCAGCGCCTTGCCAGTCGGCAGACCCTGGGCACGCGCTTCGAGGACCTGCAGAAACTGCTGGAGCTGCCCGAGCCGCCGCGGCGCATCGAGTGCTTCGACATCAGCCACACCCGCGGCGAGCTCACCGTGGCCTCCTGCGTGGTGTTCGGGCCGGAGGGGCCGGAGAAGTCGCACTACCGCCGTTTCAACATCGCCGGCATCACGCCCGGCGACGATTACGCGGCGATGCACCAGGCGCTGACCCGGCGCTTCCGCAAGGTCGCCGAAGGCGAGGGCGCGAAGCCCGACGTGCTGCTGATCGACGGCGGCGGCGGCCAGGTGGCGCAGGCGTTGGACGTGCTGCAGGAACTCGGCGTCACCGGCATCCACGTGGTCGGCGTGGCCAAGGGGCCGGCGCGGCGTGCAGGCGAGGAAACCCTGATCCTGGCCGACCGGCCGCCGGGCAGTCCCGGCCGCGAGATCCACCCCGGCCCGACTTCACCGGCGCTGCATCTGGTGGCGGCGGTGCGCGACGAATCGCACCGCTTCGCGATCAGCGGCCACCGCAAGCGGCGCGAGAAGGCGCGCGAGCGCAGCGTGCTGGAGGACGTGCCCGGCGTGGGTGCGCGCCGCCGCGCCGCGCTGCTGAAAACCTTCGGCGGCCTGGCCGGTGTGGAGGCCGCCGGCGTGGAGGAACTGATGCGCGTGAAGGGTATCGACCGCGGCCTGGCCGAACGCATCTACGGCGCGTTGCACGGCTGAATGTTTCGCATCGTCGCGCTGCGCAGCGGCACGGCGGCATGCGACACTGTGGCAAATCCGCAGGCGCTCCCATGCACATCAACCTTCCCACCTGGCTGACCCTGTTCCGCGTGTTGTTGCTGCCGGTGATGGTGCTGGTGTTCTACCTGCCGTTCCACGGTCACAACATCACCGCCGCGATCGTGTTCCTGCTCGCCGCGGTCACCGACTGGCTGGACGGCTTCCTCGCGCGGCGGATGAACCTCACCTCGGCTTTCGGCGCCTTCCTCGACCCGGTGGCCGACAAGCTGATGGTGGCGGTGACCCTGTTCCTGCTGGTGGAGTCGCACCCGGAAGGCTGGTCCAGCATCGTGATGGCGGTGACCGCGGCGGTGATCGTGGGACGCGAGATCAGCATCTCGGCGCTGCGCGAATGGATGGCCGAAGTCGGCATGCGTGCCACGGTCAAGGTGGCGTTCATCGGCAAGCTGAAGACGGTGATGCAGATCGTGGCGCTGGTGGTGCTGATCGTGCAGCACGAGAAGGAGGCCACCGCGCTGCGCCTGTACCACATCGGCGAGGCACTGCTGGTGATCGCCGGCGTGCTCACCATCTGGTCGGGCCTGTACTACCTGCACGCGGCATGGCCCACCTTGCGCGGCGATGCGCAGCGGCATCCGGGCACGCACGGCGACGCTTGAACGGGGCGCGGGCAAGTCTTGACGCCGCGCGCTCGCGTATTAGAATGCGCCCTCCCAAGCGGGAATAGCTCAGTTGGTAGAGCACGACCTTGCCAAGGTCGGGGTCGCGAGTTCGAGTCTCGTTTCCCGCTCCAGATTCACGCACGAAGCCCCGGTTCGCCGGGGCTTCGCCGTTTCCGGGCCGTCCGCCGTGCGCGGTATTCGGTGCAGCGATGCACGGCCCGAGGGCTTCACATCCGCCGTTCTTCTGCTATGATTCGCGGCTCACCAAGCGGGAATAGCTCAGTTGGTAGAGCACGACCTTGCCAAGGTCGGGGTCGCGAGTTCGAGTCTCGTTTCCCGCTCCAGTTTTCCAGCAAAACCTCGCGTTGCCGGGGTTTTGTTTTATCGGCAGCCGATGATCCCCGCGGATCGCGGCTGCGCCATCTGGCCGGGTGGCAGAGTGGTCATGCAGCGGACTGCAAATCCGCGTACGCCGGTTCGATTCCGACCTCGGCCTCCATAGTCCCGCTGGCGACTGCGCCAGCCAGAAGCCCGCCGAATGGCGGGTTTTTTGTGTGCGCATGTTTCGCGACAGTCGCGCTGCGCGTGCATGCTACGATCCGCGCCGCCTGCGCGCAGGCATTCCGCTCGCCGCCCGGGTGGCGAAACTGGTATACGCAAGGGACTTAAAATCCCTCGGCCTCGCGGCCATGCGGGTTCGATCCCCGCCCCGGGCACCAATGGAAACAATGGATTGCGAGTGAATTTCGAGAGCGGGCGATTTGGTATTGCGGGCTGCATCCGTCAGGTATCCGGTCGTGGCGGCGCGTTCTGTTGCATGGACACGGCGATCAGCGCGAACCGATGACATGACGCTACGCCATGCGATCGACAGTTAGGGAGTATGGTGGTCGGACATACCCTCATCATGAGCCGCCCGAATGAGCAAAACGCCCGAGATCCTGACTGCCGCCGATATCCACGCGGTGTATTCCAGCAAGAAAGTCGATTCCGTAGCCGAGCATGCAACGCAGTTCCATTCGACGAAGCGCTTTGCGCGCGATCCCGCACACACCGGCCAGGCACCCTTGAATCCCAGGAATCCGAAGGGCAGCCATCGCAGCTGATCGGCGGGGCATCCGATCAACCCACCCCTGCGCGAACCGCAACGGCTCCACGATGATCTCGCGGCCGCTGTCCGGCAGGCCGCCAGCGCGACCGCGAGGACCAAGTCGCCGTATGCACCCGCGCACGCCGAACGTGGCGTTGCCGGTGGCGGAATGGCTCACGCGACAATCCGGCAGCGCGCGCCGAGACGTCTTCGCCAGTGGCAGCGTGTCGGGCATGTGCAGGCGCCGGGCATGCGGGAGCGCCTGCAGCCTGCTCTGCAACGACGGCTTCGGCACGTTGTGCCCGCCGCGATCGTCGGGCCTCCCGGGCGCCGGATATGATCGTCGCCGGCATGATGTGCGGCACGCGTTCCCGCTTGAAGATGTTGAACACCACGCGTCCCACGCCGGTGTAGTCGATCCATGCCTTCGGAGCGCGCTCGGCGATCAATTGGCCGTGCGCAGCCCGTGCATGGACGACCTGCGCCGGGTGGCGACCATTAGAATCATGGCTTCGCTGCCTTGCATCCCGCGCCGACATGCCCGCAAACCTCCGTATCTGCCTGTTCGCCATCGCCCTGTGCCTGGGTGCCGCGCTGCCTTCAGCCGCAGCCGATGCGGCCAAACCCTCCATCGGCCAGCAGCTCGAAGGCGTGCTGTTCTGGCCGCAGGCCGAGCGCGATGCGCAGTTCCGGCGGATGTACGAGCGCTTTCCCAGCGACCGCGCGGCGCGCGGCACGCAGGTGCATGCATTGCCCACGGGCAAGCCGCTGGCAGTGGATGGGCGCGATGGGGCGGCGTGGCTGGCCGACTATATGGAGCAGCATCACGTCGCCGGCGTGATGGTGCTGCAGGATGGCCGCGTGCGGCTGGAACGCTACGCGCTGGGCTTCGGGCCGACGCAGCGCTGGATCTCGTTCTCGGTGGCCAAGTCGGTGACTTCCGTCCTGCTGGGGATCGCCTTGCAACAGGGCGATATCCGCAGCATGGACGACCGGCTCGGCCGCTACATCCCGGAACTGCGCGGCAGCGCCTATGCCGACGTCACGGTGGAGCAGCTGCTGACGATGACTTCCGGCGTGCGCTGGAACGAGGACTACGACGACGCGAAGTCGGACGTGGCGCAGATGTATCTCGGCGCCTGCGTCGACGGCGAGGCGCACGTGCTGTCGTACCTGAAGAAACTGCCGCGGCAGTGGCCGGCCGGCACGCACTGGAACTACAACACCGCGGAGACCGACCTGCTCGGCATCCTGGTGCAGCGGGCCACGCACCGTTCGCTGGCGGCCTACCTTTCCGACACGCTCTGGAAGCCGTACGGCATGGCTTCCGACGCGTACTGGATCAAGGACGAGTGCGATGGCAGCGACACCGGCGGCAGCGGCCTCTCGGCCACGCTGGGCGATTACGCGCGGCTGGGGCAGTTCATGCTGGACGGCGGCCGCATAGCCGGCAAGCCGGTGATCGCGAAGGCCTGGCTGGCCGGCGCCACGCGGCAGCACGCCGCCACCGACGCGCCGGATCGCGGTTACGGTTTCCTGTGGTGGACCGACACCGACGGCAGTTACGCCGCCATCGGCATCTTCGGGCAGATGGTGTATGTCGATCCCGCGCGCAAGCTGGTGATTGCGCAGGTGGCCTCGTGGCCTGCCGCGACCTCGAAGGAACTGGTGGCCGGGCGGCGCGCATTCGTGGCGGCGATCAAGCAGGCGGTGGATGCGGAGCGCAAGCCGTAGGCCTGTGGCCTGTTTGCTCGCCAAGCACGCAGGTCTGGATTTATCCCGACTTCTGCCGGATGTCGGGCTGAAGCCCGACCTGTGCTTGAGCCGTGGCTTGTATTCGCGTGGGTGTGCGTCACGCCACGAACTGCAACCGCGCCAGCTCCGCATACAGCCCGCCCTCGGCCAGCAGGCTCTCGTGCGTGCCCTGCGCCACGATGCGGCCGCCATCCAGCACCACGATGCGGTCGGCGCGCTGCACGGTGGCGAGGCGGTGGGCAATGACCAGGGTGGTGCGGCCCTGTTCCAGCCGCGCCAGCGCCTGCTGGATCGCGGCCTCGGATTGCGCGTCCAGCGCCGAGGTGGCTTCGTCGAGCAGCAGCAGCGGCGCGTCGCGCAGGATCGCGCGGGCGATCGCGATGCGCTGGCGCTGGCCACCCGAGAGGCGCACGCCGCGTTCGCCGAGTTCCGCCGCGTAGCCTTCGGGCAGGGCGCGGATGAAGTCGTGCGCCTCGGCGGCGCGGGCGGCCTCGGTCACCTCGTCGTCGCCGGCGTCCTGGCGGCCGAAGCGGATGTTGTCGGCGGCGCTGCCGGCGAAGATCGCGGTCTCCTGCGGCACCAGCGCGATCGCGCCGCGCAGCTCGGGCAGCGCCAGTGCGGTGAGATCCACGCCATCGAACGTGATGCGGCCGGACTGCGGATCGTAGAAGCGCAGCAGCAGCGCCAGCACCGTGCTCTTGCCCGCGCCGGAGGGGCCGACCAGGGCCACCGTCTCGCCGGGCCGGATGTCGAGGTTGAAGTCGTGCAGCGCCGGCGCGTCGGGGCGGGTGGGGTAGTGGAAGCGCACGTGCTCGAAGGAGAGCGCGCCGCTCACCGGGCGCGGCAGCGCCTGCGGCTGCGCGGGACTGGCGATCTCGGCGTGCTCGGCGAACAGTTCGCCGATGCGCTCCATCGCGCCGGCCGCGCGCATCACGTCGCCCCACACCTCGGAAAGCCCTGCCACCGAGCCCGCGGCGAAGATCGCGTACAGCACGAACTGGCCCAGCACGCCGGCGCTCAGCGTGCCGGCCAGCACGTCGCGCGCGCCGGCCCACAGCACCAGGGTGATCGCGCCGAAGAACAGCACGATCACTGCGGCGGTGAGCCAGGCGCGCATGCCGATGCGCGAGCGCGCCGAGGCCAGCGCACGGGTGATCGCACCGGCATAGCGGGTGCTCTCGATGTCCTCGCGCGCATAGGCCTTCACCGCGGGTGCGGCGTTGAGCGTCTCGTTGGCGATCGCCGCGGCGTCGGCGAGGCGGTCCTGGCTGGCGCGCGACAGCTTTTGCACGCGGCGGCCGAACACGAGTATTGGCAGCATCACGGCCGGGATCACCAGCGCGGTGAGGCCGGCGAGGCGCGGGCTGGTCCAGATCATCATCGCGCTGGCGCCCAGCAGCATCACCACGCTGCGCAGCGCCACCGAGATGCCCGAGCCGATCAGCGCCTGCACCACCTCGGTGTCGGTGCCGAGGCGCGAGTTCAGCTCGCCTACGCGGCTCTTCTCGAAGAAGCCCACGTCCAGCCGGATCACGTGCGCGTAGAGCTGGCTGCGCAGCGAGGCCAGCGCGCGTTCGCCCAGCAAGGTGATGCAGAAGTAGCGTGCCGCCGTGGCGACGGCCAGCACCAGCGCCACCGCGAACAGGCCCAGGAAGGTGGCGTTGATCGCGGCGGGATCGGTGTGCTCGAAACCGTGCTCGATGATCTGCCGCGCCGCCATCGGCAGCACCAGGGTGGCGGTGGACGAGATGCCCAGGAACAGCAGCCAGCCCACGGCCAGTCGCCAGTGCGGCTTGAGGAACGGCCACAGCTGGCGCAAGGCGCCGAGACGGCGGGTGGGGCGGGGCGTGGCGGAGTCGCTCATGGACTGGCGTGCAGGATGGGCGGCGGGCCGCGATCCGTTCCAGATGGGGTTGATGCGAGGCGATTCAATCAGGCCGACGCCGCCTGCGTTTCGGCGAGCCGGCGCGAGGTGCCGCGGGCCAGTCGCGTGCGCAGGTGCAGGAACGGTCGCTCGATGGCGTAGTGCAGCAGCGCGCCGGTGACGGCGATCGCCAACGCGTACACGGCGAAGGCGATGAGTCCATGCACCGCAGACCAGTTCGACAATGCATCGTGCACTGAGTGCATGGCCAGCTTGTGGCTCAGGTAGAGGCTGTACGAGATACCGGCGATCCAGCCTGCGCCGGGGATGCGCCAGCGGCCCATCCAGCCGGTGCTGCCGGCCGCGGCAGCCACCAGCAGGGCCAGTCCCGTCGCGAGCAGCGGGAAGCCGAACACGCTGGCGGCGAACGCGGTCTTGTCGCGGAACAGCCAGATGGATGCGCCGACCACCAGCAGGCCAGCGACGGCGAGCGTGTTCGCGCGCCGCTGTGCGGCAGCCCACCAGCGCGGACGGTACGCCTGGATCGTCGCCAGCAGCACGCCAGCCAGCAAGCCGTCCAGCCGCGTCCAGGTCGGGTAGTAGATGCTTTCCAGCCAGTCCTTGCCGTGCAGCACGGCGTAGGCGCGCAGCCCCAAACCGGCCAGCACCACGAGCGCGACGGCGCCGACGACCAGTGCCCGCGACGCACGCCGCGCCAGCCACCACGCCAGCAGCGGAAACAGCAGGTAGAAGTGTTCCTCCACGCACAGTGACCATGCGTGCGAGAACGCCTGGTTGTGCCGGTAGTCGATCAGCAGGTTCAGCGCGAACGTGAGGAACTGCCACGCCGGCTGCATGCCCGGCGCCTCGCGCCAACCGGGGAGCAGCACGTACACCGCCAGCACGACGAAAAACACCGGCAGGATGCGGAACGCGCGGCGCAGGTAGAACGCGCCGAAGCGCAGCGGCTCGCCGCGGCTCAGCGGTGCCAGCAACTGCTGGCCGATCAGGTAACCGCTGAGCACGAAGAACAGGTCCACGCCCATCCAGCCGTAGTCGGCGACGGGCTGGAACCAAGGTACGCCGAGACCGCCGATCATCCACGAGTGGAACAGCATCACCCAGACGATGGCGATGGCGCGCAGCAGGTCGAGGCCGGGCAGGCGTGGCATGGGTTCCCCTGTGGATGTCGGCGCGGCGCGCGTGCATGGCCGCGCAGTGTGCGCAAGGCATCGGCGCTCCTCAAGCCCGGAACATGGCGATTTGCCGGCGCTGCAGCAGGACGTTCAATCCATGCGACGAACCGCGATGCGGCCGCGGCTGAGGTCGGCGATGCGCGCCTCGGCTTCGGCGACGCGCTGCATGGGCAACTCGAATGCCAGCGTCACGCCATCGGCATCGAACTGCTCGCGCGTGATTTCGGCCCCCAGTTCGCGCAAGCGCGCCTTGAACAGGGCCAGCTCCGCGAAATCGCAGCTGAAGCCCAGCCGCGCCATTGTCACGATGGCCACGCGTTCGGCCGTGCGCAGGCATTCCGCCGCGGTGCCGCCGTAGGCGCGGACCAGGCCGCCGGCGCCGAGCTTGATGCCGCCGTACCAGCGCGTCACCACTACCGCGACGCGATCGAAGCCCTGGCCTTCGATCGCCTGCAGGATCGGCCGTCCCGCGGTGCCGCCGGGTTCGCCGTCGTCGTTGAAGCGGTAGTCCTGCCCGATGCGGTACGCCCAGCAATTGTGCGTGGCGTCCGCCGCGGAAACTTCGCGCACGAAGGCCAGTGCCTGCTCCGGCGAGGCCACCGGTGCGGCTTGGGCCAGGAAGCGGCTTTTCTTGATGGACTCCTCGTGGCGACAGGCGGCGACGAGGGTGTGCAGCGGTTCGTTCATGCGCGCAGGGTAGGTGAAGCACGGCATCGCGTCATGCGTTTGCTTTACGCTGCGGGCTTTGCGCCGTGCTGGAGCAAATGCCGATGTCGCTGGATGTGCTGATCGTGCTGGTGCTGCTGGGACTGGCCTTGCGTGCGTTGAAATGGCGGCGCACGGGCGGCGTGGCGCTGGGGCTGGCCGTGCTGCTGTTTCTGGCAACGGGTTGCGGCCTGTTGCCGGCGTGGCTGCTGGGCAGCCTGCAGGGGCCGTATGCACAGCGCCCTGCGATCGCCTGGGCGCCGCGCAACGCCATCGTGCTGTTGGGTGCCGGCGCACAGCGCGCTGCGGATGGCACGGCGGAGCCGGGCGAACCCGCGCACAGCCGCATCAACGAGGTGCTGGCGCTGTATCGCGAGTGCAAGGCCAGCGGCAACGATTGCAAGCTGGAGGTGAGCGGCGGCGATGCCCGACACATCGGCGAGTCGGAAGCCGCGGTATACGCTGCCGCGCTGGAACGCATGGGCGTATCGGCCGGCGACCTGTTGCTGGAACCGCGCAGCATGAACACTTGGCAGAACGCCCAGTTCAGCGCGCCGCTGTTGCACGACTACGGCGCGCAGCGCGTGCTGCTGGTGTCCTCGGCCACGCACCTGCGCCGCGCCAGCCTGTATTTCGCGCACTTCGGCATCGCGACCACACCGGTGCGCAGCGACTGGCTGAAAGAGCGCATGGACTGGTGGCCGCAGTCGTGGAATTTCGCGGTGACCGACCTGGCGCTGCACGAATACGTGGGCGTGCTGCGCTACCACGTCTACAACGCGATGGGCTGGAACGCGCAGGAGACGGAGCCGGGCGCGCCGTAACATGGCGATCCATCGGCATAATGGCGGCGTCGCCCGTCGCTGGAGCATCCATGATCCTGCTTGCGCTGATCGTCCTGCTGGCCTGCGCTGGGCTGGCCGGGCACCTGGGCTGGCGCCGGCTGCGGCTGGCCGGCGTGGCGCTGGCGGTGGCGGCCGTGTTCGCGATCGGCTGCGGCCCGGTGCCGAATCTGCTGCTGCGCGGCTGGCAGGCGCCGTATGCGCATCGCCCGGCGCTGGACTGGGCGCCCGGCAACGCGATCGTGCTGCTCACCGCCAACGCCAACAATCCGCCCGCCGGCGTGCCGGAGCCGGGCCTGGCCGGCTACGTGCGGGTGGCCGAGACGATGTCCTTGTACAACGCCTGCCGTGCCGCCGGCAGGCGGTGCACGGTGCTGGTCAGCGGCGGGGACGCTTACTCCACTGGTGAGCCGTTGGCGCAGGTCTACGGCAAGGCGCTGGTGCGGCTCGGTCTGCCGGCGGCCGACATGGTGTTCGAATCGCGCAGCCGCACCACCTGGCAGAACGCCGAGTTCGCGCGCGCGCCGCTGGCGCGCATCGGCGCGCAGCGGGTGTGGCTGGTCAGCTCGGCGCTGCACCTGCGGCGCGCGGAGTTCGCGTTTCGCCACTTCGGCATCGCGGTCACGCCGGTGCGGGCGGACTATGTGCGCAATGCGTGGTCCTTGTTGCCGCTGGCCGGCAACCTCAGCCTCACCGACCACGCGCTGCACGAGTACGCCGGCATGGCCTTGTACCGCTGGTATGCGTGGCGCCATCGCGCCGAAGCCTCGCCGGAAGCGTCCGCGCCTCCCGCCCACTGATCGTCGGCGCAGCGGAGCGGTCGCGGCGCGAAGCTAGCGCCGCATCACCATCAGCCGCAGCTCGCTCATGTCCTCGATCGCGTAGCGCACGCCCTCGCGGCCAAGGCCGGAGAGCTTCACGCCACCGTAGGGCATGTTGTCCACGCGGAAGCTGGGGATGTCGTTCACCACCACGCCGCCTTGCTCCAGCTCGTCCCAGGCGCGCATGGCGTGCTCCAGACTGTCGGTGAAGATGCCCGCCTGCAGTCCGTAGTCGGAGTCGTTGACCATTGCGACGGCTTCGCTGAACTTCTTGAACGGGGCGAGCAGGGCGAACGGGCCGAAGGCCTCCATGCGGTTCGCCTTGGCGTCGGCCGGCACGTATTCCATCAGCGTGGCGTCCAGCATGTTGCCGTGGCGCTTGCCGCCGCAAAGGATCTTGCCGCCGGCTTTCTTCGCTTCGAGAATCCAGCCATGCAGGCGTTCGGCGGCGGCCTCGTCGATCATCGGGCCGAGGAACACGCTCTTGTCCTTGGGATCGCCGGCCTTGAGCTTCTTCGTGGCCGCGGCGAGCTTGCGCTTCAATGCGTCGTAGACGTCGGTGTGGGCATAGATGCGCTGCACGCCGATGCAGCTCTGGCCGGACTGGTAGAACGCGCCGAAGATCAGCCGCTCGACGACCTTGTCCAGCTTCGGCCCTTGGTCGGCATCGACGATGCAGGCCGCGTTGCCGCCCAGCTCCAGCGTCACCTTCTTGTGCCCCGCGCGGGCCTTGAGGTCCCAGCCGATCTGGCCACCGGTGAAGGAGAGCAGCTTGAAGCGTGGGTCTTCCACCAACGGCGCGGCGTGCGCGCCGTCCAGTGGCAGGATGGAGAACGCGCCCTTCGGCAGGTCGGTCTCGGCCAGCACCGCGCCGATGATCAGTGCGCCAATCGGGGTCTTCTCCGACGGCTTCAGCACGAACGGGCAGCCCGCCGCGATCGCCGGCGCCACCTTGTGCGCCACCAGGTTCAACGGGAAGTTGAACGGCGTGATGAAGGACACCGGCCCGATCGGGACGCGCTTGGTGTAACCGTGGTAGCCATCCAGCCGCGCGGCCAGTTCCAGGTTGATCGTCTCGCCGTTGATGCGTACCGCCTCCTCGGCCGCGATGCGGAAGGTCTCGATCAGCCGCGTTACTTCGCCCGCCGCATCCTTGATCGGTTTGCCCGCCTCGATGCACAGCGCCTCGGCCAGCTCGTCGCGCCGCGCGCTGAAACGGTCCGCGCAGTGCTGCAGCACCGCCTGCCGCGCCCACGGCTTGAATTCGCGCATCGGCTTGGCTGCCTTCACCGCGGCGGCGATCGCCTTTTCGGTGACCTTCGCGTCGGGCATGGCCACGCGGGTGGCCAGCTTGCCGCTGTACTTGTCGTAGACGTCCAGCATGGTCTTCGCGGTCTGCGGCTGGTTGGCGAGGTAGTAGGGGTAGGTCTTGGCTAGCATGGGTTTCTCCGGATCAGACCGCCGCGCTCAGCTGGCGGATTTGTTCGTCGAGAATGCGGTGGTTGTCGGAATAGTCGATGGCCAGGTCGATCAGGTGCACGCCGCCGGCGTCGAATGCCGCGCGCAGCGTGGGCAGGAAGGCTTCGGCGCTGTCCGGCCGATGGCCGTGCGCGCCATGCGCCTCGGCGAACATGACGAAGTCGGGATTGCCGAACTGCATGCCGTAATCGGCGAAGCCCATGTCCGCCTGCTTCCAGCGGATCATGCCGTAGGCGTCGTCGCGCAGCAGCAGGATCACCAGGTCGAGCTTCAACCGTACCGCGGTCTCCAGCTCCTGCGCATTCATCATGAAGCCGCCGTCGCCGCAGATCGCCAGCACCTTGCGGTGCGGATGCACCAGCTTCGCCGCCATCGCCGAGGGCAGGCCGGCGCCCATGGTCGCCAGCGCGTTGTCCAGCAGGATCGTGTTCGGCTGGCGGGCGCGGTAGTAGCGCGCGTACCACAGCTTGTACATGCCGTTGTCCAGGCACAGCACGCCGTCGTCGGGCATGCAGGCACGCGTGTCGGCGACGATGCGCACCGGATGCATCGGAAAGCGCGGGTCGTCGGCGTGTTCCTGCAGCTGCGCATGGAATGCCTTGCGCACCTTGTCGAAGTAGCCGAAATCCCAGTGTGGCTGTTTCTGCAGCGCATCGGTGAGCCGCTCGATGGTGTGCGCGATGTCGCCCACCACCTCGATCTGCGGGAAGTACACCGCATCCACCTCGGCCGTGGCGAAGTTGATGTGGATCACCGTGCGCCGTCCCTTGTGCATGAAGAACGGCGGCTTCTCCACCACGTCGTGGCCCGCGTTGACGATGACGTCGGCGGCGTCGATCGCGCGGTGCACGAAATCGCCGTCGGACAGCGCGGCGTTGCCCAGCCACAGTGGGTGATCCTCGTCCACCACGCCCTTGCCCATTTGCGTGGTGAAGAACGGGATGCCCAGCTTGTCGATGAAGGCGCGCAGCGCCACCGCGGTGCGCTGGCGGTTCGCCGCCGCGCCTATCATCAGGATCGGATGCCTCGCCTGGCTGATCGCCTCGCCGGCCTGCACCAGCGCGGCGTCGTCGGGCGAGGGGCGGCGTGCGTATTCGGTGGGCAGCAGGATCGCGTCGTCCACCTCGTCGCGTGCGACGTCCTCGGGCAGTTCCAGGTGTGCCGCGCCGGGGCGTTCCTCCTCGGCGCGGCGGAACGCCTCGCGTATCCGAGCCGGGATCGTCGCGGCGGATACCAGCTGGCGCGTGTACTTGGTCAGCGGCTGCATCATGTCCACCACATCCACCAGCTGGAACAGGCCCTGCTTGTGCAGGCGGATGGGTTTCTGTCCGGTGATCATCAGCATCGGCATCGCGCCGAGTTGCGCATAGGCCGCCGCGGTGACCAGGTTCGTCGCACCCGGCCCCAGCGTGGACAAGGCCACGCCGGCGTCGCCGGTGAGCCGGCCCCAGGTGGCTGCCATGAAGCCGGCAGCCTGCTCGTGGCGGGTGACGATCAGCTTGATCGACGATTCGCGCAGCGCCTCCACCAGATCGAGATTCTCCTCGCCCGGCACGCCGAAGATGCAGCGCACGCCTTCGGCTTCCAGCGCCTTCACGAACAACGATGCAGCTTTCATGCACGGCCTCCATGGGGAGGCGGCAGGATGCGTGATGCTGCGTTCAGCGCGCGTGAGTGGGCGTCATGCGTCGTCCACGTGCGGCGGCAATGCGCCGTGCCGATGCAGTCAAGCGCTAACGCACGAACCCAGCTTCGCGCTGCGCGCGCACGGCCAGCATGAACACGATGTCGAGGCTGTCCACGTAGCGGTACAGGGCCACGTAGCCATGTTGGCCGACCTCGGGTGCCAGTTCGATGCGGGGCAAGGCTACTTCGAGAGCCTGCGTGGGGTAGGGCGGCGCACAACCTTGCCGGCGGCTTTGCCTTCGAGATAGGCACGCATCGTGTTCCATGAAATCGTCTTGCCGGTGGCGACAATGTGGTCGTAGCGCTGTTCTGCTCCGGCGTCGAAGCCGGCGCGGCGCTCGGCAAGCTCGGCCTTTTCGGCAATGGCCTCAAGAATGAAGCCATGCGGCGTCGTACCCATCTGTTTCGCTGCGGTGGTAACGCGAGACTTCAGGGCATTGGGTAGGCGAATGGTTGTGGTGGCCATGGGGGAGATTAAGCGGCTGCTTGGGGGCGAATGTAGCTCGGATGTGCTACGAAGGGGATGGGAAGATGGACCAACGGTTCGCAGGCACATGTACGATGGCTTGCGAGGAAGTGAGCCTGACTCCGTTCGACCGTTGCCTGCACTTTCGGCGCCAGCAACGGATCATCGCGCGGGTAGATTGAAGGGGAACTAATGGCAAACCATGAACAGAGGCCGATCCTGGTCTGCAACATTGGCTGGATGGCGCGATACGAAGGCCTCGTAGCCCAACCCGACAAGATCGTTGGTGGAGGGCAGTACGTCATTGACGAGGGACGAGGGCATGAATGCTGCAACTTCCTATCCACCCAAGACGGTACCGTTTTTGGTCATTTCGAGACGATCAAAAAAGAAAAGGATCGGCGGGTTAGTCTGGATCGGCTTGGCGCCCCCGCAAACGCAGCAAAGATCGAGCACGTCGATGTTGTCTGGGTCGCGACACATCCCCAGGAACGTGGCCGTCGCGTCATCGGGTACTACTTGGATGCCACGGTCTTTCGGAATCGCCAGCATCACGCCAAGAGCCCGACTGCGCAGCATCGCGCAGACGATATCAAGAGCTATATGGTGACTGCACAAAGTGCCAACGCTGTCCTGCTTCCTTTGGGCGAACGCAATATCCGGTTAAGCAAGGGGCCTGGCTGGATTGGTCAGGCCAGTTGGTGGTTCCCTGAAACAAGTCAGCACGCCGACGTTCCTACATTCCTGAAGCAGGTTCGAGAACTACTTGAAGGCGTCGGGCGAAACGCCGCAAAAAGGAACAGTGCCGGGAAGTGGGGAGGCCAAACTGATCCCGAAAGCAATTCACGTGTCGAGGAAGCCGCTGTTGCTTTCGTCAAGGCGCATTTCAATGACTTTGCGGTCAAGAGTGTCGAGAAGGAAAACTGCGGCTGGGATCTGGAGGTGTACGCCAACGAAAGCACGCCCCGAAAAAGCAAGCCTGAACTCGTCCTTGAAGTCAAAGGCTTGTCTTCAGTGCACTTTCAGGTGGGTATGACGCCGAACGAATTTGACGCACTCAGAAGGCACATGGCCGGAGGTTTGCCTCATTACCGGTTGTGCGTCGTCACAGATGCACTCTCGAATAACCCCACATTGCGTGTCCTTCGCTACGCAGGCGTAGAGGCGGGTTGGGCCGATGATCGGGCTCGGACCGCGGTCTCGTTGGACATCCACGAAAAAACTGCCGCGATCATTTGTTTGAATGAATAAGAAATAAGGTTGGGCTCACTTATCCGCTTGGCTTTGAAGGCTCGCGCTTATCTACATGTAACGCCAACTCCCCATCCGCCAGCCGCGCCCGCAGTTCGCTGCCAGGCTCGACGCCTTGCACCGAACGCAGCACCTTGCCCTCGTTATCGAACAGGATCGCGTAGCCACGTTCCAGCGTGGCCAGCGGGCTCACCGCATGCAGGGTGCGGGCGGCTTGTTGCAGTGTCTGGCGTTCGCGTTCCAGCGTGCGCGTGATGGCCTGGCGCAGGCGTTGCGACTGGGTGGCAAGTCGCTGCTGCTGCAGTGCCAGGCGCTGCCGGGGATGGTGTGCCAGCAGGCGTGCATGCAGGCGATCCAGTCGGGCGTGTTCACCTTGCCGGCGTTCGCGCAGCACGGTGAGCAGGCGGTGTTGCAGGTGGGCGAGGCGTTCGCGGTCGCGCGCCAGCCGCGCCTGCGGTCGTTGTGCCTGCAGGCGTGCGAGTTGGTGATCGACGCGCTGGCCCAGCGCCTGCAGCCGGCGTTGCTCCAGCGTGGCGAGGCGTTGCTGCAGCTGGCGCAGGTGGCGCAGCGTGGTCTGCGCATCGGGCACCAGCAGTTCGGCGGCAGCCGAGGGCGTGGGCGCGCGCAGGTCGGCCACGAAGTCGGCGATGCTGAAGTCCACCTCGTGGCCTACCGCGCTCACCACCGGGATCACGCAGGCGTGGATGGCGCGCGCCACGGCCTCGTCGTTGAAGGCCCACAGGTCTTCCAGTGAGCCGCCGCCGCGGGTGACGAGCAACACGTCGTGGAGCGCGGCGCGCGAGGCCTTGTCGAGCATCGCCACGATGGCGGGTGGCGCCTCGCGACCCTGCACCGGCACCGGCAGCACTTCGACTTCGGCCAGCGGCCAGCGGCGCGACAACACGCTCAGCACGTCGCGGACCGCCGCACCGGTGGCCGAGGTGATCACGCCGATGCGTCGCGCATACCGGGGCAGGGGGCGCTTGCGTGCGGGGTCGAACAGGCCTTCGGCGTCGAGCTTGGCCTTCAGCTGCTCGAAGGCGCGCTGCAGCGCACCTTCGCCGGCCGGTTCCATGGATTCGGCCACCAGCTGGAATTCGCCGCGCGGTTCGTACAGTCCCACGCGTGCACGCAGCAGCACTTGCATGCCGTCGACGGGCTTGAAGCGCAGCGCCGCGTTCTTCGGGCGGAACATCGCGCAGCGCACCTGGGCGCCGCTGTCCTTCAGCGTGAAATACAGATGCCCCGAGGCGGGGCGCGCGACGTTCGACAACTCGCCTTCGATCCACACCAGCGGCAGCGCATCTTCCAGCAGGCCGCGCACCAGCCGGTTCAGCGTGCTGGGGGTGAGGATGTGGCGGGGTGGGGCGGCGTGGTCGTCGGGCGCGTGCATGAGAGCGCGAGCCTAGCACGTCTGGCACTGGCCGCAGAGGCTTGCATAACAGTGGTTTGGCAATGGTTGTGCAGGTAATGTCTTACCCGATTCGCACCGAGTCTCAGCAACCAATATCCGTTCGTGCCGAGCGCAGCTTGCGATAAGCAAGTGCACGCTGGAAGCACCATGGATGGCGCTGGCTTTGAGGAGCGAGGAAGTTGAAGCACCGCCCGTGGATACCCTTCGACTTCGGCGCTACGCGCCTACGCTCAGGGTGAACGGGAAACGATGGATTGAGTTTCGACGCTGATCGGGATGTCTCGTGAGCGGTCAGTCGGTCGAACCCGGCTTGCGGCGCCGTTCGCGCCAGGCGCGGATGGCGAGGTTCAGCGCCAGCCACGCGCAGATCACGCCCAGCGGCCAAGCCAGCACGGCCGGCCACCGCCACCCCACGACGGCGAGCAGCAGCAGGGTCAGCGCGCCCAACGCAAGCGGGCCGGCGTCGGCGCGGCCCAGCACGCGCTGGTCGATCAGTGCCGCGCCCATGCGGTTGGCGAGCCGGATCGCGCCGGTGGCGGCGCGGCTGGAGCTGCCGCCGTCGTGATGGGCGCGCGGTGGTCGTTCGCTGGCGCCGCGCAGCTTGTCGCGACGATGACGGCGCGGGCTCAGCACGATCTCGGTGGCGTGGCACAGGTCTTGTTCGTACTGCGCGGCGAGTTGCGCGGCGAAGCCGGCGTCCTCGATCGCCACGTCGATCTCGCGGTTGCTCAGCCAACTGGCGAGGTTGAGGTTGGACGAACCTACCCGCGCCCATTGGCCGTCGGCCACGGCAGTCTTCGCGTGCAGCATCGAGCCGTTCCACTCGAACACGCGGATGCCGGCCTGGAGCAGCGGCCGATAGCCCGAGCGCGACAGGCTGGCCACCATGGGAATGTCGCTGGTGCCCGGCACCAGCAGGCGCACGTCCACGCCGTCGCGCGCGGCGGCCGTCAGTGCCTGCACGTAGGGCGCGGTGCCCACGAAGTAGGCGTCGGTGAGCCAAAGCGTCTTGCGCGCCAGCGCGGCGATCATCTGGTCGAGTCGGTAGATGCCGGCACTGGCGGGTTGCGTCGCGATCAGGCGCAGCGCCACGTTGCCGGCCGCGCTGTCACCGGTCGCCGCGAAGGCCGGCAACTCGGCACCGGTCTCGGCCCAGCTCTGCGCGAACGCCGCCTGCATCTCCGCCACCACGGGGCCGCGCAGCGCCACGCCGGTGTCGCGCCAGGGCGGTACGCCGCGTCGCGTGTCGCCCAGCCATTTCGCGCTGATGCATACGCCGGAGAGGAAGCCTTGCATGCCGTCCACCACCAGCAGCTTGCGGTGGTCGCGGCTGATCCAGCCGAACGGCCGGCCCAGATGCGGCGGATTGAAGACGCGCACCTGCCCGCCGGCCGCGCGCAGCGGTTGCCAGAACGCTCGACCCGAGGCGCCCAGGCAGCCCATCCAGTCGGCCACCACGGCCACGAACACGCCAGAGCGCGCGCGCTCGGCCAGCGCATCGCGGAACGCGCGGCCGACCTGGTCGTCGCGGATGATGTAGTTCTCCAGCAGCACGCAGCGTTGTGCGCCGCGGATCGCGGCCAGCCAGGACGCGAAATGCGCTTCGGCGTCGATCAGCAACTCCACTGCGTTGCCACCCAGCAGCGGTGCGCCAGCGCTGCGGCTCAGCGCCTGTTCGGCCAGCAGACGGGTGGCGGGAGACGACAATGGCGAAGTCGCGGGCATGGCGGGAGTGTGCCATGCCGCGCGACCCGGTTTCGCCGTGCGGTCATGGGCGTTCCGCTATGCTTGGCGCCTGCGCCGCGACGTCGAGCGGCGGAATCTTCCCCGGTTGCCTGCATGAACGAATCCTCTACCCCGAAACCGCGTGCGGCCGAGCCGATGGCGCGTCGTCCCAGCGTTGGCGTGCAGATCGGCAAGGTGCTGGTGGGCGGCGGCGCACCCATCGTGGTGCAGTCGATGACGAACACCGACACCGAGGATCCGGCCAGCACCGCGAAGCAGATCGCCGAGCTGGCGCGCGCCGGTTCCGAACTGGTGCGCATCACGGTGAACACGCCGGCCGCTGCCGCCGCGGTGCCGCGCATCGCCGAGCGGTTGGCGATGATGGGTGTGGAGGTGCCGATCATCGGCGACTTCCACTACAACGGCCACCAGCTGCTGGAAGCCGAACCCGCCTGCGCCGAGGTGCTGGCGAAGTACCGCATCAACCCCGGCAACGTGGGCTTCGGCAAGAAGAAGGACGCGCAGTTCGGCGCGATCATCGAGAAGGCGATCCAGTACGGCAAGCCGGTGCGCATCGGCGCGAACTGGGGTTCGCTGGACCAGGCGATGGTCGCCACCTTGATGGACGAGAACCACACCCGCGCCGAGCCGTGGGACGCCTCGCACGTGGCGCGCGAGGCGCTGATCCGCTCGGCGCTGGATTCGGCGGTGCTGGCGGAGAAGATCGGCCTGCCGCGCGAGCGCATCATCCTGTCGTGCAAGGTCTCGGGCGTGCAGGAGCTGATCGCGGTGTACCGCGACCTCGCCGCGCGCTGCGACTACGCGCTGCATCTCGGCCTCACCGAGGCCGGCATGGGTTCCAAGGGCATCACCGCTTCGAGCGCAGCTCTCGCCGTGTTGTTGCAGGAAGGCATCGGCGACACCATCCGCATCTCGCTCACGCCGGAGCCGGGCGCCTCGCGCACCGGCGAGGTGATCGTGGCGCAGGAGCTGCTGCAGACCATGGGGCTGCGCTCGTTCGCGCCGCTGGTCACCGCCTGTCCGGGCTGCGGCCGCACCACCAGCGAGTTCTTCCAGGAACTGGCGAAGACCGTGCAGGAGCACGTGCGCGAGCAGATGCCGCTGTGGCGGGTGAAGTACGACGGCGTGGAGAACCTCACGCTGGCGGTGATGGGTTGCATCGTCAACGGGCCGGGCGAATCCAAGCACGCGAACATCGGCATTTCCCTGCCGGGCAACGGCGAGGCGCCGGCGGCGCCGGTGTTCATCGACGGCGAGAAGGCGATGACCTTGCGCGGCGACCACATCGCCAGCGAGTTCGTGGGCATCCTCGACGACTACGTGGCGCGCAAGTACGCCAGCCGCGCCGGTTGAGCACGGCGCGTACCGCTTCAAGATTCCGACAACGACACGCTGGAACCGAGCATGAGCGATCTGCCCCACTGCCCGATGTGCAACTCCGCCTACACCTACGAGGACGGCGGCCTGCTGGTCTGCCCCGAGTGCGCGCACGAATGGTCGAGGGAAGCGGCCGCCGCCGCCGAAGGCGACGAGCTGGTGGTGATGGACGCCAACGGCAACCGGCTGACCGACGGCGACAAAGTCACGGTGATCAAGGATCTCAAGGTCAAGGGCTCGTCCCTCGTGGTCAAGGTCGGCACCAAGGTCAAGAACATCCGCCTGGTCGAAGGCGACCATGACATCGACTGCAAGGTCGACGGCATCGGCCCGATGAAGCTGAAGTCGGAGTTCGTGCGCAAGGCCTGAACCGGCGCGCCTGTACCTGGGCATACGGTGAGCGAATCCGGCAAGCTGGGGGCGGCGGTTGAGAGGTTCATCGCAGGATCGGTGGGCGCGCCTCGACGGCCGCGCCGGGGCGTGGCCGAATACACACTTCCAACAGGGGGAATCGCAGCCATGCGGATGAGTCCGCCACTGCGCATCGCGGGTGTTTACGTGTTGTTCGCGGCGATCTGGATCTGGTGCTCCGACCGCGCGCTGGATGCGCTGGTGCCGGACGTGGGCCTGCGCATGGAGTTGCAGACGCTGAAGGGCTGGGTCTTCGTGCTGGTCACCGGCGCGATGCTGTACTGGATGATCCGGAAGGACGTGCGACGACTGCAGCTAGGCAACCGTCGGCTGCGCCAGGGGCGCGAACAGGCCTTGCGCGTGCTGGTGACGGCGATGGACGTGCGCCACCAGGAGACCGGTCATCACTCCGAGCGCGTGGCGCGCATGGCTACCGAGCTGGCGCGGCTGGACGGCGTGCGCGGCCGTGCGCTGGATGAGCTTCGGCTGGGCGCGTTGCTGCACGACATCGGCAAGCTGGCGCTGCCCGATACCATCCTCACCAAGCCCGGCCCGCTGGACGAGGGCGAGATCGCGTTGATGCGCCAGCACCCGCGGATCGGCCACGAGCTGCTGCAGCAGGTGGATTTCCTGCGCGGCTCCAGCGCGGTGCCGTACGGCCATCACGAGCGCTGGGACGGTGGCGGTTACCCGCAAGGCCTGCGCGGCGAGGCGATTCCGCTGGCCGCGCGCATCTTCAGCGTGATCGACGTGTGGGATGCGCTGATCACCGAGCGCGCGTACAAGCCGGCCTGGCCGGAGGCGCAGGTGCTCGACTACCTGCGCGAGGTCGCCGGCAGCCAGCTCGACCCGCGTCTGGTCGAGCTGTTCCTCGCCCATTACGCGACGTTGAAGCAGGCGGCGCCGGCTCAGCAGGTCGCCTGAGTCGCGCCCGGCTGGGGCAGCAGCGCTGCGGCATCGGCCCAGCTACTCACACGGCCGGGCAGGGCGGCAAGGCGCGTGGCCTCATGCAGATAGCGTTCGCGCGGGATCTCCTCGGCGCCCAGGCCCAGGGTGTGCGCATTCGCCACCTGCGCGTCGATCAGCGGCCAGCCCCACTGCTGCAGCAGGCCGGCCAGCGCCACCAGCGCAAGCTTGGAGCCGCCGCTCTCGGCGCTGAACATCGACTCGCCGCAGAACAGCTGGCCGATGGCCAGGCCGTAGACACCGCCGACCAGCCGCGTGCCGTCCCACACCTCGACACTGTGCGCGTGGCCGAGCCGGTGCAGCGCGACGTAGGCATCGATCATCTCGGGCAGAATCCAGGTGCCCGCATGGCCGTCGCGCGGCGCGGCGCAGGCATGGATCACCGCCTCGAATGCGCGATCCACGCTCACCTGCCACGGCTTGCCGCGCAGCTGCCGGCGCAGGCTGCGGTTGATGTGCAGCGCCCCGGTGCGGAACACGCAGCGCGGGTCGGGCGACCACCACAGGATCGGTTCCTCTTCGCCGTACCACGGGAAGATGCCTTGGCCATAGGCGGCCAGCAGCCGCGCGGGCGTGAGGTCGCCGCCGAACGCCAGCAGGCCGTTCGGCTCGTGCAAGGCCGTGCGCGGATCGGGAAAGCGTTCGGGGGCGGCGGGGTCGAGTTCGTGCAGGCGGATCATCGCGCACCGCCTTGCGCATACGGGCTGCGCGCAGCCAGCTCCTGCGCGTAATCGTCCATCGATTCGGCTTCGTGCCGCAGCGCCTCGCGCACGGCGGTTCGGAAGCCTTCGTGCAGCAGCAGGTGCCGCGACTGCGTGCGCACGGGCAGGAAGCCGCGCGCCAGCTTGTGCTCGCCCTGCGCGCCGGGTTCGAAGCGCTGCAGGCCGCGTGCGATCGCGTGCTCGATGCCGCGGTAGTAGCACAGCTCGAAATGCAGGCCGGGTGTTTCGATGCGGCTGCCCCAGTAGCGGCCGTACAGCGCGCCATCGCCTTCGAGGAACAGCGCCATCGCCGCGATGCCGTCCGCATCGTGCGCCAGTGCCAGCTGCGCCAGGCCGCCCAGCGTGCCGAGTCGGTGGAAGAACGCAGGCGTCAACGCGGCGTGGTTGCCCTTGGCGTCGAAGGTGGCGAGGTAGAGCGCATGCACCGTGTCCCATTCGGCCGCGTCCAGCGTGTCGCCGCCGCGCCATTCCACACGCAGCCCGCTGGCGGCGACGTGGGCGCGTTCGTGGCGGATGTTCGCGCGTTTCTTGTGGTTGAGCGCGGCAAGGAAATCGTCGAAGTCGCGCCAGTTCCGGTTGTGCCAATGGAACTGCACGTCGCCGCGGGCCAGCCAGTCCGCGCCGAAGGCGGCGGCTTCGTCGTTGCACAGGAAATTCGCGTGCACCGAGGACAGCTGCAGGCGCTGGGCTTCGCGGCGCATCGCCGCGACCAGCGCGCGCTGCAGCGTGGCGTCGCCGCGGGCGAGCAGGCGCGGGCCGGGGATCGGCGAGTAGGGCACGCCGCACAGCAGCTTGGGGTAGTAGTCGCCGCCGGCGCGCTCCCAGGCCGCGGCCCAGCTCCAGTCGAACACGAACTCGCCATGCGAGTTGCCCTTGAGGTACAGCGGCGCGGCGGCGCGCAGCCGGCCGTGTTCGTACAGCCCGAGATGGTGCGCTTGCCAGCCCCAGGCGGGGCGGATGCAACCCGAGTCTTCCAGCGCGTGCAGGAAGGCGTGCGCGACGAAAGGGTTGCCGTCGGGGCGCAACGCGTCCCAGTCGGCGGCCGGGACGTCGGCGATGTTCTCGTGGAAGCGTGCTTCGATCACGGCACGATGATGCCAGCTATCCATGGCGCCGCTCCGGCGTACCGGAGCGGCAGGGCGTCCTGCATCAACCCACCGGCTTCTGCTGGTCCAGCCAGCGCTCGGCGTCCAGCGCGGCCATGCAGCCGAAGCCGGCCGAGGTGATCGCCTGGCGATAGACGTGGTCGGCCACGTCGCCGGCGGCGAACACGCCGGGCACCGAGGTCGCCGTGGCCATGCCGCTCTGGCCGCTGTGGATCCGGATGTAGCCGTCGTGCATCTCCAGTTGACCTTCGAAGATGCCGGTGTTCGGCGTGTGGCCGATCGCCACGAAGAAGCCGGTGGCGGCGATGTCGCGGGTGGCGTCGGAGTTGACATCCTTCACGCGCACGCCGGTGACGCCGGAGTCGTCGCCCAGCACCTCGTCCACGGCGTGGTTCCACACCAACTCGATCTTGCCGGCGGCGGCCTTCTCGAACAGCTTGTCCTGCATGATCTTCTCGGCGCGCAGCTTGTCGCGGCGATGGACCAGGTAGACCTTGCTGGCGATGTTGGACAGGTACAGCGCTTCCTCGACCGCGGTGTTGCCGCCGCCGATCACCACCACCACCTGCTCGCGGAAGAAGAAGCCGTCGCAGGTGGCGCAGGCGGACACGCCCTTGCCCTTGAACTTCTCCTCGCTGGCGATGCCGAGGTACTTCGCGGTGGCGCCGGTGGCGATGATCAGGGCGTCCGTGGTGTACTCGCCGGAGTCGCCCTTGAGCCGGAACGGGCGCTGCTTCAGGTCCACCGTGTGGATGTGGTCGAAGATCATCTCGGTGTGGAAGCGCTCGGCGTGCTCGGCCATGCGCTGCATCAGCGCCGGACCCTGCAGGCCTTCCACGTCGCCCGGCCAGTTGTCCACGTCGGTGGTGGTCATCAGCTGGCCGCCCTGCTGCAGGCCGGTGATCATGGTTGGCTTGAGGTTGGCGCGCGCGGCGTACACCGCAGCGGTGTAGCCGGCCGGGCCGGAGCCGAGGATCAGCAGGCGGGTGTGCTTGGGGGTGGCGGTCATTGCGCGGGTTCCTCAGGGTGGTCGGCGGTCTGCGTGGCTGTTCGCCGCGACCGCCGCGAAGGTTGCATCGGTCGGGATGCCGATCCGCAAGGATGGGGAAGGCGGGCGGCCGATTCAAGGGATGCGTTTGTCGCATGGTTCGCCGCGGCGGGCGCGCAAGTGCTTGATCGGCCGAAGCGGGCGGGGCATGCACCGGGCCTGCTGACGCGAAAATCGCCAGCAGGGCGGTTTTTCGGGATTCCCTGTGTAGACTTGCCGGGAATTCGCACTCAAGGAAGCCCGTCCCGGTGGCGCGCAGCGCAAACGTCAAACAGAAAAAGGAACGCACCCCGCTCAGCGACGAGCTGAAGCGTCGCCTGCGCGAAGCGGGCGCCCTGGTGCTGCTGCCGCTGGCGCTGTACCTGCTGGTCTGCCTGTTCAGCTATGACGCCCAGGATCCGAGCTGGTCGCATGTCGGCGCGGCGGCGCACGTGCACAACCTGGGCGGCACGGTGGGCGCCTACGTGGCCGACCTGCTGCGCTACCTGTTCGGCGGCGTGGCGTATTTCTTCCCGCTCTTGTTGTTGCTGCTCGGCGTGCAGGTGCTGCGCCAGCGCGGCGTGCAGCCGGTGCATCCCTGGGAATCCTCGCTGCGCCTGATCGGCGCGGTGTTTTTCTTCATCACCGCGCCGGGCCTGTGCTGGTTGAATTTCCGGCAGAGCACGATGGAGCCGCAAGGCGCCGGCGGCGTGATCGGCAGCGCGGTGGCGCATGGCCTGCTTGCCGCGTTCGGCGAGAAGGGCGCGCCGCTGCTGCTGCTGGCGCTGTTCCTGGTGGCGGTGACGCTGGCTACCGGGCTGTCCTGGTTCAAGCTGATGGATTGGACCGGACAGGCCACGCTGCGCGTGGTCGAGTGGCTGCGCGGCAAGCTGCGCGCGGCGCCCGATGCGCTCAAGGCGCAGCAGGCGCGCGCCGAGCGCGAGACGGCGAAGAAGGTCGAGGCGGTGAAGCAGGCCAAGCGCGAGCCGGTGCGCATCGAGACGCCGCCGGCGCCGGTGGCGAAGAGCGAGCGCGCGAAGCTGGAAACGCAGATCCCGCTGTTCACCGGCGCCTCCGCGCCCGGCGAGCTGCCGCCGCTGTCGCTGCTGGACGAGGCGCCGGAACAGGGCCCGGGCTACTCGGAAGAGACGCTGGAGGTGCTGTCGCGCCAGGTCGAGCTGAAGCTCAAGGATTTCCGCATCGAGGCCAAGGTGGTGGGCGTGTATCCCGGCCCGGTGATCACCCGCTTCGAGCTGGAGCCGGCCGCGGGCGTGCGCGGCTCGCAGGTGTCCAGCCTGGACAAGGACATCGCGCGCGGGCTGTCCGTGGTCAGCGTGCGCGTGGTGGACGTGATCCCCGGCAAGAACGTGATCGGCCTGGAGATCCCCAACACCCGCAAGCAGATCGTCTACCTGTCGGAGATCCTGCGTTCGGACAAGTACGACCAGCTGAAGTCGCCGCTGGCGCTGGCGCTGGGCAAGGACATCGGCGGCAAACCGGTGGTGGTGGATCTGGCCAAGATGCCGCACCTGCTGGTAGCCGGCACCACCGGTTCGGGCAAGTCCGTGGCGGTGAACGCGATGGTGCTGAGCCTGTTGTACAAGGCCAGCCCGAAAGACGTGCGGATGATCATGATCGACCCGAAGATGCTGGAGCTCAGCGTCTACGAGGGCATCCCGCACCTGCTGGCGCCGGTCGTGACGGACATGAAGGAGGCCGCGAACGCGCTGCGCTGGTGCGTGGCCGAGATGGAGCGCCGCTACAAGCTGATGGCCGCGGTGGGCGTACGCAACCTCGGCGGCTTCAACAAGAAGATCAAGGATGCCGAGAACGCCGGACAGCCCTTGCTCGATCCGCTGTTCCGTCCGAATCCCGAGATGCCGAACCTCGCCGCGGAGCCGCTGGAGCCGCTGCCGTACATCGTGATCATCATCGACGAGTTCGCCGACATGATGATGATCGTGGGCAAGAAGGTGGAGGAGCTGATCGCCCGCCTCGCCCAGAAGGCGCGCGCCGCCGGCGTGCACCTGGTGCTGGCCACGCAGCGCCCGTCGGTGGACGTGATCACCGGCCTCATCAAGGCGAACATCCCCACCCGCATCGCATTCCAGGTGTCGAGCAAGATCGACTCGCGCACGATCCTCGATCAGTCCGGCGCGGAAGCGCTGCTCGGTCACGGCGACATGCTCTACCTGCCGCCCGGCACCGCCACGCCCGAACGCGTGCACGGCGCCTTCGTGGACGACCACGAGGTGCATGGCGTGGTGAACTGGCTGAAGGCGCAAGGCGGTCCGCAGTACATCGAGGGCGTGCTGGAGGAAGTGCAGGCCACGTCGGACGGCAAGTTCATCAACGACGCCGGCCTGCCGCAGGAAGGCGAGGAAGGCGGCGACGCCGACACCCAGCTCTACGACAAGGCCGTGGCCATCGTCACCCAGACCCGCCGTGCCTCGATCTCCGGCGTGCAACGGCATCTGCGCATCGGCTACAACCGCGCCGCGCGCCTGATCGAACAGATGGAGCAGGACGGCGTGGTCAGCGCCCCCCAGCACAACGGCAACCGCGAGGTGCTGGCGCCGCCGCCACCGCGGGATTGATGCGTGCCGTCGGTCAGACGTCCTGATTGGATACGACGTTCAGCCGGTGTCCCGCCGTTCGCAAATCAGGCGTTGACGTAAATGCGCGGCACGCGCTTCAGCGCGCACAGCAAGCGGTACGCGCTGGTGTTGCACAGCGGCGCCAGCGCCGGCACCCGCGGCGTGTCGCCCCACAGTTGCACCAGGCTGCCCACGCCGGCCTGCGGATGGTCGGTGAGCTCGACGGTGAGCATGTCCATCGACACGCGCCCGATGGTGTGGCCGGGCTGGCCGTCGATCAGCACCGGCGTGCCGTTGGGGGCGTATTGCGGGTAGCCGTCGGCATAGCCCATCGCCACCACGCCGACGCGGGTGGGGCGCTGGGCGACGAAGCGCGCGCCGTAGCCCACCGGTTCGCCCGCGGCGATCTCGCGCACCAGGAACACGCGTGATTGCAGCGTCATCACCGGCTGCAGTTCGTCGGCGTGCTCGTGGGGCTGTCCATGCAAGGGATCGGCGCCGTACAGCATCAGCCCCGGGCGCGCCCAGTCGTTGCGCAGCTGCGGCCAGCCCAGCGCGGCGGCCGAGTTGCACAGGCTGGTTTCGCCGGCGAGGCCGTTGGTGGCGCGGCGGAAGTTCTTCAGCTGCTCCAGCGTGCGCGGGCTGTCCAGCTCGTCGGCGCGCGCGAGGTGGCTCATCAGCACCAGCGGCGCGACATGCGGCAAGGCGGAAAGGCGCGCGTGCGCGGCGCGGAAATCCTCCGGCGACAGGCCCAGCCGATGCATGCCGCTGTCCAGCATCAGCCAGATGTGCAGCGTGGCGCGGGTCTCGAATGCGAGCACGGCTTCGAGCTGTTCGGACGAGGCCACCGCGATCCACAGGTCGTGTTCGACGACCAGCGGCAGTTCGCCGGCGTCGAAGCAGCCCTCCATCAGCAGGATAGGTGCGGTGATGCCGGCCGCGCGCAGTTCCAGCGCCTCCTCGATGCAGGCCACGCCGAAGCCGTCGGCTTCGGTTTCCAGCGCGCGGGCGCAGGCCACCGCGCCGTGGCCGTAGGCGTCGGCCTTGACGATCGCCAGCGCCTTGCCGCCGCCCAATTTCTTCGCCAGCCGGTAGTTGTGGCGCAGCGCGGCCAGATCGATCAGGGCTTGCGCGGGCCGCATCAGTGCCGCCCCGCCGCTTGGCCGAGGTAGCGGAAGATGTCCAGGCCTTCGGGGTCGATCGCCGGCGTCCTGCCGGCTATCAGGTCGGTGAGGTAGCGGCCCGAGCCGGCGGCCATGGTCCAGCCCAGCGTGCCGTGGCCGGTGTTGAGGTAGAGGTTGCGGTACGGCGTGGCGCCCACCACCGGCGTGCCGTCCGGCGTGGCCGGGCGCAGGCCGGTCCAGAACGTGGCGCGGGCGAGGTCGCCGCCGCGCGGGTAGAGGTCGTTGACCACCTTCTCCAGGGTGGCGCGCCGGCGCGGGTTCAGCGAGCGGTCGTAGCCGACCACCTCGGCCATGCCGCCGACGCGGATGCGGTCGTTGAAACGGGTGACCGCGATCTTGTAGCTCTCGTCCAGGATGGTCGAGGTCGGCGCGCCGTCCGGGTCGGTGATCGGCACGGTCAGCGAATAGCCCTTGAGCGGATACACCGGCAGGCGCAGGCCCAGCGGCTTGAGCAGCTGCGGCGACCAGCTGCCCAGCGCGACCACGTAGGCGTCGGCGCTTTCCAGCCGGTCGCCGATGCGCACGCCGACGATGCGGTCGCCTTCGCGCTGCAGGCCGCCCACTTCCTGGCCGTAGCGGAACTCGACGCCGGCTTCGGCGGCCAGCGCCGCCAGCTTGCGCGTGAACAGCTGGCAGTCGCCGGTCTGGTCCATCGGCAGGCGCAGCGCGCCGACCAGCTTGTCGACGGTGGCCGCCAGCGCGGGTTCGGCCTTGACGATGCCGGCGCGGTCCAGCACCTCGTAGGGCACGCCGTACTCGCGCAGCACCTCGATGTCTTGGGCCGCCGCGTCGAGCTGCTGCCGGGTGCGGAACAACTGCGTGGTGCCGAGCTGGCGCCCCTCATAGTCGATGCCGGTGGCCTGGCTCAGCTCGTTGATGCAGTCGCGGCTGTAGTCGGACAGGCGCACCATGCGCGCCTTGTTGACGGCGTAGCGGGCGGCGCTGCAGTTGCGCAGCATCTGCCACAGCCAGCGGTACTGGTCCGGGTTCGCGGTGGGGCGGATCGACAACGGCGCATGTGCCTCGAACAGCCACTTGATCGCCTTCAGCGGCACGCCGGGGGCGGCCCACGGCGAGGTGTAGCCGAACGACAGCTGGCCGGCATTGGCGAAGCTGGTTTCCAGCGCCGGGCCGGCCTCGCGGTCCAGCACGGTCACCTCGTGTCCGGCCTGGCGCAGGTACCACGCGTTGGTCACCCCGATCACGCCGCTGCCGAGCATCAGTATCCGCATCGTTTCCTCCTGGCCACATTCCCTGCGCCAAGCGCTGCGCAGCGGATGAATCGCGCAGTATATTCGCCACCAGGTGGTGGTTTCTCCCGTGTTGAACGAAAATGGCGGGAGATTTTCCCGTTGCGACCCGCCGGAGCCAGAACCCCATGCCATCACGCACCCGCGAGCTGGACAAGATCGACCGGAAAATCCTGAAGATCCTGCAACAGGAAGGGCGGATTTCCTTCACCGAACTGGGCGAGCGCGTCGGCCTGTCCACCACGCCGTGCACCGAGCGCGTGCGCCGGCTCGAACGCGAGCAGGTGATCACCGGCTACTACGCCCGGTTGGACCCGCAGTACGTCAAGGCGGGGTTGCTGGTGTTCGTGGAGATCAGCCTGGCCTACAAGTCCGGCGACATCTTCGAGGAGTTCCGCCGCGCCGCGCTGCGCCTGCCCAACGTGCTGGAATGTCACCTGGTTTCCGGCGACTTCGACTACCTGATCAAGGCGCGCATCAGCGAGATGGCCTCCTACCGCAAGCTGCTCGGCAGCACCTTGCTGACCCTGCCGCACGTGCGCGAATCCAAGAGCTACATCGTGATGGAAGAGGTCAAGGAGACGCTGTGCCTGCCGGTGAACGAATGAGAGTGCAGGTTAAGTGAGCAGCGGCCACAATAATGTCCATCGTCACGTCGCGGGGAATCCGATGAAACGTTTCAAGCTCGTCCTGGCCGCCATCGCGCTGCTGTCGCTGGGCAGCGCCGCCCAGGCCGCCACCGGCGCCGCGCGCGCGCGGCTGGACACCTTCGCCACCGGCCTGCATTCGCTCACCGGCGATTTCAGCCAGACCCTGGTGGACCCGAACGGCAATGCTGGCAAGACCAGCACCGGCACGCTGGCGCTGCAGGCGCCGCGGCAGTTCCGTTGGGAGACCACCGCGCCGTACAAGCAGACCATCGTGGCCGACGGCAGCCGGGTGTGGATGTACGACCCGGAACTGGAGCAGGTCACCGTGCGCATCCAGTCCAGCGAGGAGGCGCACAGCCCGCTCACCGTGCTCACCGACCTCAAGCAGATGGACCGCGAGTTCAAGGTCAGCGAGCAGGGCGAGCGCGACGGCCTGGCCTGGCTGCGGCTCACCTCCACCGCGAAGGACCCGCAGTTCGCCTATGCGGACCTCGGCTTCGACGCGAACGGCCTCGCGCGGATGACGTTCAAGGACCAGCTCGGCTCCACCACCGACATCCGCTTCTCGCACTGGCAGCGCAACGTGGCGATCCCGCCTGCGGTGTTCACCTTCGTGCCGCCCAAGGGTGCCGACGTGATCGGCGATGCACCGGTGCTGCAGGTGCAGCCGCTGAAGAACTGACGCCATGCCGGTGCTGCGCCAATTGCCGCGCTGGGCCTGGTTCGGCACGGCCGTGCTGGCCTTCATCGCCGGCCAGGTCAATGCGGTGGGTTATCTCGGCTTCCGGCACGAGTCGATCAGCAACATGACCGGCAACACCAGCCTGCTCGGCGTCGCACTGGGCCAGGGTGAAACTGGCGAGGCGCTGCACTGGGCGCTGGCAATCGCGGCCTTCGTGCTCGGCACCATGTTGAGCGGCATGATCGTGCAGCAGAGCACGCTGCAGCTGGGGCGGCGCTACGGCGTGGCGCTGGTGCTGGAGTCGGCCCTGCTGTTCGCCGCCGTGCCCCTGCTCGACGCCTCCAGTTCCGCCGGCCTGTACCTGGCGTCGGTCGGCATGGGCCTGCAGAACGGCATGGTCAGCGCCTACAGCGGCGCGGTGATCCGCACCACCCACGTCACCGGCATCTTCACCGACCTGGGCATCTATCTCGGCCACCTGCTGCGCGGCCTGCCGGTGGACCGGCTGCGGCTGCGCGTCTGCGTGCTGGTGGCGGCCAGCTTCATGCTCGGCAGCGTCGTCGGCGCCGGCTTGTTCCGGCAGCTGCAGCAACACAGCCTGCTGATCCCCGCCACGCTCACCGGAGTCTGCGGCCTGGGCTACGGCCTGTATCGCCAATACACGCTGAGCAGGGCGGGTCCGCCGGACCGGTGAGCACGCGGCGCGCTCAGCCCGCCAGCGTGCAGCAGTCGCGGCCGCGGTGCTTGGATTCGTACAGCGCCGCATCGGCGCGCGACAGCCACGAGGTCATGCCCTCGCCGGGCCGCAGCTCGGCGACGCCGATGCTCACCGTGATGGTGATCGCGCGACCTTCGTGCCAGGTGCGCGTACCGCGCAGCGCGACGCGGATCTGCTCGGCGATCGCCATGGCCATGGCGCCGGAGTTGTTCGGCAGGCACAGCACCAGTTCTTCGCCGCCATAGCGGCCGACCAGGTCGCCGGCGCGCAACTGCTGGCAGATCACGCCGGCGGTGGCGCGCAGCACCGCATCGCCAGCGAGGTGGCCGAACTCGTCGTTGACGCGCTTGAAGCGGTCCAGGTCGAGCAGGGCGATGCAGGCCGGGGCCGTGTCGGCGTAGCGCCGCACGCCCTCGGCCAGTTCGAGGAAGCGGCGGCGGTTGCAGACGCCGGTCAGTTCGTCGGTGCCGGCCAGCAGGTCGAGGCGCCGGTTGGCGGCGATCAGCTCGCGGGTGTGCACGTCGATCTGCTTCTGCAGCTGCAAGGCGCGGCGACGCAGGTAGATCGTGCGCATTTGCACCAGCAGTACCATCAGCGCCAGCAGCAGCACGACGGCCAGCAGGCGCGCCCACAGCGTCTCGTACCACAGCGGCGCCACGCTGATCGCCAGCGTGCTTTCGGCCGCGCGCGCGTGCAGGCCGCGCGGCACCGCACGCAGGTGCAGCACGTAGCGGCCGTGTGGCAGGTTGGTGTAGATCGCGCTGGGCGTGCCGCCCTTGGGCACCTCGATCCAGCTGTCGTCGAAGCCGGCCATGCGGTAGCTGTAGGCGGTCTCCTGCGATCCCTGGTAGTCGAGCAGGGCGAAGTCCAGGCGCAGGCTGCGTTCGTGCGCGGACAGCGCCAGCGTGCCACGGTCGCCGGGCAGCCGGCCGAACGGCAGCGGGTGCCCGTTCACCAGCGCGTTGGTGATGCGCAGCGGCACCTGCGGGTCGTCGGGACCGCGCCACAGCGGGCGGATCACGGTGAGGCCGCCGAGGCCGCCGAACAGCAGGGTGCCGTCGGGCATGCGCGCGGCGGCGGCGTAGATGTAGCTGGAGATGTGCTGGCCGTCGCGCACGCCGAGGTTGCGGATGCGCAGGCTCTGCCCGCCGACCACCGAGATGCCGTTGGCGCTGCTCACCCACAGGTTGCCGTCGTTGTCGGGCAGCAGGGCGGTGATCTTGTCGCTGGCCAGCCCGGCGGCGGTGCCGAGGTGCTGGAAGCGGTAAGGCGGGTCGTTGCCGTGCGCCAGCATGGCGAGGCCGCCCAGCGTGCCCGCCCACACGCGGCCGCGGGTGTCGACGGCGATCGAGTCCACCAGGTTCTGCGGCAGGCTGGCGGCATCGCCTTCGTGCTGCACCAGGTTCACGAAGCCGGTGGTCTGCATCGGATCGCGCGCCACGCTGATGCCGTTGTTGGTGGCGTACCAGACCGCCGTGCCCACGCGCACGATCTGCCGCACGGTGTCGCTGACCAGGCTGCCGGGCTGGCCGGCGATGTGGCGGTAGTGGACCAGCTGGCCGTTGCGCGAGTCGTAGCGGAACACCCCGTTGTAGGTGCCGATCAGCATGTACGGCCCCATGCGCAGCAGGCTCAGCACCGGACTGTCGCCCAGCGCGGGCAGGATCGCGTCGCGCACGGCCAGCGTGTCGGGATTGATCTGCGCCAGGCCCTGGGTGCCGACCCAGACCGAGCCGTCCGGCGCCTCGGCCAGGCTCTGCACGTCGCGGCGCAGCTGCTTGCCGGTCAGCTTCAGGTGGCGCACGGTGCCGGTGAGCGGGTCGATGATGTCGATCTCGCCCGCCGCCATGCCCAGCCAGACGCGGCCGCGCGCATCGACCAGGATGCTGCGCACGTTCGGGTTGGCCAGCGAGTGTGCGAGGTCGGACGAGGGCAGCATGGAGAACGCGATGTTCGCCCCGGCGTTGCTGCGCGCCGCGCCGAGGTCGGTGGCGGCCCAGGCGTTGCCGGCGCGTCCCAGCAGCAGCGCGCGCACGGAATTGCCGGGTAGCGAGGAGGGCAGCGAGGTGTCGTGATCGAGCACGCGCGTGTCGGCATCACCGGCGGTGTAGGTGACGATGCCGTCGCCGTCGGTGGCGATCCACATCCGGCCCGGCCGCACCTCCAGGAAGTCGCGCACGGTGGCCTGCCGTGCCGTGCCGTCGTAACCGCTGAAACCGGGGACCATGCGCCAGCGGCCGTCGGTGTCGCGGTAGATCGCGCCCATCTGCACGCTGCCCACCCACAGCCGCCCCTCGGCGTCTTCACGCACCGCCCAGATCTCGTCGTGCAGCACCTGGTCGACCACGCCCGCGGGGTGCTCCGGCCGCACGAAATCCTTGCGGCCCGCGTAGCGCACGAACAGGCCCTTGTCGTTGCCCAGCCACAGGTTGCCGGCGCGGTCCTGGTACACGGCGAAGTTGCGCGGTGCGGCCGGCCCGGTGTCGACCGGCGCGATGCGGTCGCTGCCAAGGTCCAGGTGATCCAGCCCGCTGTCGGTGGCGATCCACGCGCCGCTGTCGCCGTCCGCCGCCAGCGCGTAGATCTTGCGGTTGCCGGTGCCGCCGGGGCCGATCGGGTAGCTGCGGAAGCGGGCGGTCTGCGGGTCGAAGCGCGCCAGTCCGCCTGCATTGGTGCCCACCAGCAGGCCGCCGTCCGGCAGTGCGAGCAGGCTGCGCACGTAAGTGTCGGGCAGGCCGGCGGCCGCGGCATCGGCCAGCTCGAACACCTGCACGCGGTAGCCGTCGTAGCGCACCAGGCCGCCCATGGTGCCGATCCACAGCAAGCCGTCGCGATCCTGCGCCAGCGCGGTGGTGATGGAATGGGGCAGGCCCTCGGCCATGCCTATGTTGTCGAACCACTGCCGCTCCAGCGGGCGCCAGCGATCGGTGCCGTCGGCAGCGTGCAGCCACGCGCACGGCAGCAGCATCAGCAGCAGGGCCAGCAGGGCCGCGCGCGTGCCGGCAGCCCGCCTCAAGCGCAGCGCTCCGCCACGCCGCCACGCGTTCGGCGATGGCGGTGCAGGCCAAGCTGGCGGTGGATCCCCCCGGACATGCGCGGCTGGCTCCTTGCGTGGTGCGCTGTTCCCGGCAACATGATAACTGGCGTGGCGCTTTCCCGGGGCGGGGCTGGGCCGCACGCCGTATCATGGCGGCCATGCCCCGCAACCCCTTCCAGCCGGCGAGCTCCCTCTTCGCCGAACCCGAGGCGCTGAAGCCGCTGGCCGAGCGCATGCGCCCGCGCAATCTCGACGAGATCGTGGGCCAGCGCCGCCTGGTGGCGCCGGACCGTGCGTTGCGTCGTGCGCTGGAAGCCGGCCGGCTGCATTCCATGGTGCTGTGGGGGCCGCCCGGCTGCGGCAAGACCACGCTGGCGCTGCTGGTGGCGCAGTACGCCGACGCCGACTTCAAGGCGATCTCGGCCGTGCTCTCCGGCCTGCCCGAAGTGCGCAAGGCGCTGGCCGAGGCCGAGGCGAACTTCGCCCAGGGCCGGCGCACCGTGCTGTTCGTGGACGAGGTGCACCGCTTCAACAAGACCCAGCAGGACGCCTTCCTGCCGCACATCGAGCGCGGCGTGATCCTGTTCGTGGGTGCCACCACCGAGAACCCCTCGTTCGAGCTGAACTCCGCGCTGCTCTCGCGCTGCCGCGTGCACGTGCTGGAGGCGGTGTCGGCGGACGACATCGTGGCCGCGCTCAAGCGCGCGCTGGCCGACACGGAACGTGGCCTCGGCGCGCAGCGACTGGACGTGGACGACGCCTCGCTGCAGCTGATCGCCCAGGCCGCCGACGGCGACGTGCGTCGCGCGCTCACCCTGCTGGAAATCGCCGCCGAACTGGCCGAAGGCAACCGCATCGACCAGGCCACGCTGGAACAGGTGCTGGCCGACCGCACCCGCCGTTTCGACAAGCAGGGCGAACAGTTCTACGACCAGATCTCGGCGCTGCACAAGTCCGTGCGTTCCTCCGACCCCGACGCCGCGGTGTACTGGCTGGCGCGCATGCTCGACGGCGGCTGCGATCCGTCCTACCTCGCGCGCCGCATGACCCGCATGGCGGTGGAGGACGTGGGCCTGGCCGAGCCGCGCGCCTGGCGCATGGCGCTGGACGCCTGGGACACCTACGAGCGCCTCGGCAGCCCGGAAGGCGAGTTGGGCCTGGCCCAGCTGGCGATCTGGCTGGCGGTGGCGCCGAAGAGCAACGCCGCTTACATGGCCTGGAACCAGGCCCGCGCCGCGGTGCGCGAAGCCGGCACGCTGGAGGTGCCGATGCACCTGCGCAACGCGCCTACCAAACTGATGAAGGGCCTGGGCTACGGCAAGGGCTACCAGTACGACCACGACGCCGAGGGCGGCATCGCGCTGGACCAGCAATGCCTGCCCGACGCGCTGGATGGCACCGTGTTCTACGAGCCGGTGGAACGCGGGCTGGAGGTGCAGTTGCGCGACAAGCTGCTGGCGCTGCGCGAAGCCCGCCGCAAGGCGCGCGGCAAGTAGCCGCCGGCTGCTGCGCGCGCCCTTGCCGGCACCCCGGAGCCTCGCCTAGATTCGCCGGACCAACCGGGGGAGGGTGAACATGCGCGTACTCGTGACAGGCCTGATCGGCGGCATCGTGATGTTCGTGTGGGGCGTAGCGGCGCACATGGCGCTGGGGCTGGGCAATGTCGGCATCCAGCTGCCGGTCGGCGAAAACGCCGTGCTGGGCAGCCTGCACGATGGGCTGGGTGCCCAGCCCGGCATCTACATCCTGCCGTCGCTGGATACGAAGAAGATGGGCGACGAGGCGGTGCTCAAGGCGTATTCGGAAAAGGCGGCGACGTCGCCGTATGCCTTCGTGGTCTACCAGCCGCAGGGCGAGGACATGATGCAGATGGGCCCGCAGATCGGCCGGCAGTGGGCGTCCGACACGCTCGCCGCGCTGGCGCTGGCCTTCATGCTGGGGCTGGCCGGGCTGGGCTTCCGGCGGCGCGTGGCGCTGGCCGCGGCGGCAGCGGTATTCGCCTGGCTGTGCACCATGGTGCCGTACTGGAACTGGTATCGCTTCCCGCTCGATTTCACCCTGGCCGCGCTGGTGGAGCAGCTTGTCGGCTGGTTGCTTGCCGGTGCCGCGATGGCCTGGTGGCTGGGCCGCAGCGAACGCAAGCTGGCCGGTTGAGCTTGCCGCCTTGTCCCTCTGCTGAGAGCGAAGGAAGTCCCCTGGCGGGGCGCGCAGCAGGGGAGGGCCGGGGTGGGGCGTCAACCGTGCGTTGCATTGCGACTGCAGCCACCAGGCGGCGATAATTCGCGGCTCAAACCTCCACCTGGACCTCGATCATGCTGGATCCCGCCCTGCTGCGTTCGCGCCTCGCCGAAACCGCGGCGCGCCTCAAGGAAACCCGCGGCTTCGAGCTGGACGTGTCCGCCGTGGAGGCGTTGGAAACCGAGCGCAAGCGCCTCGCTACCGGGACGCAGGACTTGCAGAACCTGCGCAACACCCGTTCCAAGGCGATCGGACAGGCCAAGGCCAAGGGCGAGGACACCGCGCCGTTGATGGCCGAGGTCGCCGGCATCGGCGACCAGCTCAAGGCCAACGAGTCCGCGCTGGCCGAAGTGCAGGGCAAGCTCGCCGCCATCGCGCTGGGCATCCCGAACCTCCCGCACGAGTCCGTGCCGCTGGGCAAGGACGAGACCGGGAACGCCGAGCAGCTGCGCTGGGGCACGCCGCGCGCGTTCGACTTCGAGGTGAAGGACCACGTCGACCTCGGCGCCCGCCACGGTTGGCTGGACGCCGACGCCGGTGCGAAGCTTTCCGGCGCGCGCTTCACCGTGCTGCGTGGCCAGCTGGCGCGGCTGCACCGCGCGCTCGCGCAGTTCATGCTCGATCTGCAGACCGGCGAGCACGGTTATCTCGAATGCAACGTGCCGGTGATCGTCAATGCCGAGAGCATGCTGGGCACCGGCCAGTTGCCGAAATTCGAGGAAGACCTGTTCGCCACCCAGGTCGGCGACAGCAAGCGTTACCTGATCCCCACCGCCGAGGTGTCGCTGACCAACCTGGTGCGCGACACCATCCAGGACGCCGATGCGCTGCCGCTGCGCCTCACCGCGCACACGCTGTGTTTCCGCGCCGAGGCCGGCAGTTACGGCCGCGATACCCGCGGCATGATCCGCCAGCATCAGTTCGAGAAGATCGAGATGGTGCAGATTGCCCGCGCCGACGAGTCCTACGCCCAGTTGGAGGAGATGGTCGGGCATGCCGAGGCCGTGCTGCAGAAGCTCGGCCTGCCGTACCGCAAGGTGCTGTTGTGCACCGGCGACATGGGCTTCGGCTCGGCCAAGACCTACGACCTCGAAGTGTGGCTGCCCAGCCAGAACACCTATCGCGAGATTTCCAGCTGCTCCAACTTCGAGGACTTCCAGGCGCGTCGCCTGCAGGCGCGCTGGCGCAACCCGGAAACCGGCAAGCCCGAGCTGGTGCACACGCTCAACGGCTCCGGCCTCGCCGTGGGCCGCACCCTGGTCGCGGTGATGGAAAACTTCCAGAACGCCGATGGCTCGATCACCGTGCCCGAAGCGCTGCGCCCCTACATGGGCGGCGCGGAGCGCATCGCGTGAACGCGCCGGCCGAACGCGGCTGGGACAAGGTCGAGTACTGGAGCAGCTACTTCCTGCTCGCGGTACTCGGCTCGGTGATCCTCACCCGCCTGGGCTTCGCCACCGTGTGGTCGGTGCCCACGCTGGACCTCGTGCTCGGCAGCATCGCGCTGCTGCTGATCCTCGCCAGCCCCTGGATCGCCCGTCGCCGTCGCGCCCTGCGCATCGCCATCGTCGCCTACGCCGCCGCCACTCAACTGGTCCCGGTCAGCGTGCGCCACCCCGCCGTGCTGCTGCCGCTGCTCGGCGCATTGATCCCCGTCGCGATCACGATCTGGGCGCTGGTTGCGTTGTCGCGCAAGGGTCGCGCGGGGCAGGGGACGGGGCGGACCTGATAGGATGCGCGCTGGCTGCGGGTATGTGACCAGCCAGCAGGACAATTCGGAGAGATGGCCGAGCGGTTTAAGGCAGCAGTCTTGACGCGTAGGCAGGATGCCGAAGCGGACAGCGGCGCAGCCGCTGGCCCCGAAGGGGTGGAGGGCAGGATGCCCGGAACCAAACTGGCGTAGTGGCGCGCGTAGCGCGCCTTGGCGGGAAGCGACAACGGAGAGATGGCCGAGCGGTTTAAGGCAGCAGTCTTGACGCGTAGGCAGGAAGCCGAAGCGGACAGCGGCGCAGCCGCTGGCCCCGAAGGGGTGAAGGGCAGGATGCCCGGAACCAAACTGCCGTAGCGGCGCGCGTAGCGCGCCTTGGCGGGAAGCGACAACGGAGAGATGGCCGAGTGGTTTAAGGCAGCAGTCTTGAAAACTGCCGTAGGTGCAAGCCTACCGTGGGTTCGAATCCCACTCTCTCCGCCAGTTTATACGGCATACCCCTGATTCTCAGGATTTTCGTTTCTGTCGGCTCCACCCAACGAAGCTACCCACGATCATCGAGCAATGTATATTTTGCGCGGGACAGAACACGCAGGGGGCGCAATGGGGTGGATAAAGGCGGCTTGGCGCGATCCGGTGCTGAGCAAAGTCATAGCTGTAGGGATTGTCTCCGCTGTAGGCCTCGTATCGGCTTGGGTCTGGCACTACTTGTCGGCTACTTCGCTCGGCTTCTGGTCCTTCCTTCAATCACGGTCGGGTGCGCCTGTCTGGCTCGTTTTGCTCCTTGCTGCCGCGGGAGTGCTTTCGTTGGCAACCGTTGTGCTGCGAGTACTCCGAATCTTCGGCCTCTTTACCCACGGGAAAATACGAAAGCTAAGCAAGGTTGAGGCAGAAATCATGGCTCTTGTAGCTTGCTATGAAGGTGCGAGACACCCGGCGACAGTGCAGATTGCTGCAGCTTTGAAAAGTCAGATGGTGGTGATAGAGCACGCTGTCGACGAACTAGCAAATATGAATTTGCTCGTTACGATGTACGGGGATGCAGGTCGACTCTGCTGGCTTACTGCCGAAGGCCGGGCGTACGTGGTAAAGCACAACCATCATTAACTACTCCAAGCGAATTACCTACAAAAACCGAAACGGGGTCAGGTTCACTTCTAGAGTCTAATAAGTGGCCTGGCCCCGTTGCCGTTCCGGTCATCTGACTTCGCCAGCAGCGTTTAATTGCCTTCGCCCCTATGTCACGGCCTTATTCCTACAGGTGCCGCGTTTCTGCAGGCCTTTCGTCCCAGTTGTCGTTGAGGCCGTCGTAATACGTTATCGGGGCGGACGCCAGCTCGTCGATGTCGACGCCATCAAGGCACATGACGTTGATGTTGTAGTACTTGCTGCCGCTCATGTTCGGCATGTCGATCCATTCGAACGCCCTGACGCCGCAGTGTTTGCAGAACTGGTGATGCGCGACCGGGTTTCCACGCCCCCGGTAGTCCGTGAGATCGCTCTCGCCTGCCAGCAGGCGGAATGCCTCCGGAAAGGCATTGGCCGACCACAGCCGCATCTTGGTGCAGATCGTGCAGTTGCACTTGCCGGTGCCGGCGCTGATGTCGAGGTCCGCCTCGAAGCGGACGGCGCCGCAGTGGCAGCTCCCGGTATAAGTCTTGAGCATCGGACTCTCCGCCAGTCTTCAATCTTTCGACATCGGACCATGACCGGAACGGTTACGGCGCAGTCATGGCCACGGTCCACTCCCCGAGGCATAAAGCACCGGAGGGACGTCGACCCTTGGCTATCCATCCAAACAAAACGCCCCAGCCGGGGCGTTTCGTCTTTCCGCAATCCGGCAAACCCTCACTGGATCCGCGCGATGTTCCCGTTCGCGTCCACCTGCATCAGGTCGCCCTGGCGGATGCCGCTGGCGTCCTTGACCTGGATGTTCTGGTAGCTGCCGTTGCCCATCTTGATGCGCACGAGCCAGCTGGTGTTGCTGCCGGTGTTGTTGCCGATCGCGTGGCCGGCGAAGCCGCCGCCCACCGCACCGCCCACGGTGGCGAGCTTGCGGCCGTTGCCCTTGCCGACCTGGTTGCCGAGCACGCCGCCGGCGATGGCGCCGATGATGGTGCCGGCAGTGCCGTGGCCGCCGCCCTGGGTGATGTTCTGTTCCACGCGCTGCACGGTGCCGCACTGGTCGCAGCGCAGGTAGATGCCGTCGTTGCGCACCAGTACGCCGCTGCTTTGCGCGCTGGCGACGCCGGTGCCCGTGAAGCCCAGCGTGGCGACCAGGGCGAGCGAGAGCAGGGGATGGATCTTCATGGGGATCTCCTTGGGTGTGGTGGTGCCGCTGTCCAGTGTAGAAGCCCGCGAGCGCTAGATTTCGTTACGGCATCGCGCCGCGGTTCCGGCTTCGACAGATCGAGAGGGTTCGTTGTTCCGCCCGCGTTGCCGGGATGCACCCGCATGCGTCGAAACCGGGAGTGCGGCGCTTTTCACGGCATCCGCGCCGTTGTAGCTTGCCGGTGTAGGGGACCTTCGGGGCAAACCAAGGGGAGACGCAAATGCCAAACAAGACAGGTATCAACGTGGTACTCGTGCGCACGGCGCTGGCCACCGCATTGCTGATGGCGTGGTCGGCGCAGGCGCAGGACCAGGGAACGGCGGACAACGGGCAGACGGCACCACCTGCGACGACGGCCGCCAAGCAGGGCAACACGAACAAGGCCAGCACGAACAAGGCCAAGACGACCACGAACCTGCAGGAGGTCGTGGTGACCGGCACGCATCGAGCGGGCTTGTCGCCGACCGAATCCATTTCGCCGATCGACGCGTTCAGCGGCAAGCAGATCGCGGAGCAGCCCTCGGCGGACCTGACCGACACGTTGACCAGCATCGTGCCCTCGCTGACCACCCAGCGCTTCCCGATCGCCGACGGCACGGCGTTCGTGCGGCCGGTGTCGTTGCGCAACCTGTCGCCCGACCAGACCCTGGTGCTGGTCGACGGCGTGCGCTTCCATCGTTCGGCGCTGGTCAACCTGCAGATCGATCCGCTCGGCACCTTCAACCAGGGCGCGCAGGCGGTGGATTTCTCGGTGTTTCCGTCCAACGCGATCGAGCGCGTCGAGGTACTGCGCGACGGCGCCTCGGTGCTGTACGGCTCGGACGCGATCGCCGGCGTGGTCAACGTCATCCTGAAGAAGGCCCCCAAGGGCGCGACGGTCAGCGCGGAGTGGGGCGAGTACGGCAAGGGCGACGGCGACCTGCGGCGCTACGACGCCGATGCCGGGTTTCCGCTTGGCAACAGCGGAGGCTTCGTGCACGTGAGTGCCGAGCGCGAGACCACCGATCCTACCTCGCGCGGTATCCCGCAAGGGGGCGCAGCAGCCGTCGCGGCAGTGGTGGGGGCGAACCAGGTGCCGTACGACGGCCTGGGCCAGCGCTGGGGCGACCCGCAGACCAAGACGAACAAGTTGTTCGTCAACGCGGGCCTGCCGCTGGCCGGCGACGTGCAGCTGTACGGCTACGGCGACTTCATGGACAAGAAGGTGCTGTCCAGCTTCTTCTACCGCAACCCGGTGCTGCCGGCGCAGTACGGCATCAGCGGCCGTTCGACCCTGGTCAGCTACGCGAACGGCACCCTGGTGCCGGCGAATGCGCCGCAGTCGCTGGTGGACAGCATCACCGCCGGCGGTGGCAACCCGGCGAACTACCTCACGGCCAACGCCGCGAGCCCGAGCGGCTGGGAGCTGCTCAACCCGATCTACAAGCAGTTCCCCGGCGGCTACAGCCCGCTGTTCGGCGCCGACATCGCCGACCACCAGCTGGTCGGCGGCGTGCGCGGCGGCGGCGAGAGCAACTTCCAGTGGGACGTGCACTACCGCAACGGCAGCAACGAGGTCGACTACCAGTTGCAGGGCTCGATCAACCCAAGCCTCGGCATCCTTTCGCCCACCAACTTCCATCCCGGCAAGCTGACCCAGCGCGAACAGGGCGCCGGCGCGGATTTCGTTCGCTCGTTCGACAACTCGCCGCTCACGCTGGCCTTCGGCGCGCAGTGGCGCCAGGAGAGCTACATCATCCACCAAGGTGATGCCGGTTCGATCGAGGTGGGGCCGACCGCGTCGGTGTTCGGCGTGGGCTCGGACGCGTTCCAGGGCTTTCCGACCAATGCGGCGGGGCGGTTCACGCAGAACAGCGATTCCGCCTACTTCGACGCCGAGACGAACCTTACCGACAAGTGGTCGGGCGCCGCGGCGGTGCGCTACGAGCACGCGAACGGCTACGGTTCCAAGGTGGTCTACAAGCTTTCCAGCCGCTATGCGTTCACCGACACGTTCGCGCTGCGCGGCACGTTCAACACCGGCTTCCGCACGCCGACCCCGGGCCAGGCGAACACCTTGAACGTCACCACCACCGCGAATGCGCAGGGCGGCCTGATCCCCAGCGGCACCTACCCGGTGAACAATCCGGTGGCGCGCGCGCTGGGCTCGGCGCCGCTGCAGACCGAGACCTCGAAGAGCCTGTCGGTAGGCGCGGTGTGGACACCGCTCGACAACGTCACGACGAGCCTGGACTACTACCTCATCCGTATCGCCAACCGCATCGGCCTGGTCAGCAAGACCGTGACCCAGGCCACCGTCGACCAGCTCGCCGCCGGCGGCTACCCGAATGCGCAACTGCTGCTCGGCAGCGACGCCAGCTATTTCGGCAACGCGTTCGACTCGCACGTCCAGGGCCTCGACTTCGTGGTGGACACGCGGCACCCGCTGGGCAGCGGCACGCTCAACATCGACTTCCGCTACAACTACAACAAGCAGGACGTGGTGAAGGTCAAGCCAAACACGCTCAACAACGATTTCGTGTACGACCTCGAACACCAGGTGCCGAAGAGCCGGGCGGTGCTCAGTTTCGACTACAACCTGCACCAGTTCGACGCCATCGCGCGGATCAACCAGTACGGCGGCTGGAGCACCACGGTCGGCCTGTTCGGCAGCAACAACCCGCCGAACGACGTGGACCACTACAGCGGCAAGACCCTGCTCGATCTGGAGGCGCGCTACAAGTTCAACGACACCTTCTCGGTGGCGATCGGCGGCAACAACGTGTTCGATACCTACCCGGGCAAGGAGCAGAACGCCACGCTGCGGCTCCTCGGCGTGAAGTACGCGCTCACCTCGCCGTTCGGCTTCAACGGCGCGTTCTGGTATGCGCGGGTGACGGCGAACTTCTGAGCCGGCCGCTCCGTGCTGCGAAACGCCCCATTCGGGGCGTTTCGTCTTTGCGGATCGGATCGGTTCAGTGCGGCGGCGTGGTTTCCGGCGAGTGCCGCAGCAGCCAGGCCAGCACCGGCGGCGTCACCATCGCGGTGAGCAGGGACATCGCCACGATGACTGCGTAGACGCGGTTGCTGAACACGCCGGCGGCGAGGCCGAGGCTGGCGATCACCACGCCCACCTCGCCGCGCGGCACCATGCCGAAACCCACGATGGTGGCGCCGCGCCGGCCCAGCGACAGCGCACCGAGGCCGCCGCCGACGAGCTTGGAGACGATCGCGATCACGGTGACCACCAGCAACATCCACATTGCATCGGCGCTGGCCAGTTCGTGCAGGTCGATCTTGCTGCCGGTGACCACGAAGAAGAACGGGGTGAGCAGGGCCAGCAGCGGCTGGGTCTGCCGCTCCAGCGTGTGCTGCTGACGGGTCTCGGAGGCGATCATGCCGGCGAGGAAGGCGCCGATGATCGCGGCGAGGCCGAACAGGGTGGAGATGTAGGCCAGGCCCAGGCACAGCGCCAGCGCGATCAGCAGCGGCGACTGCGCGTGGCGCGGCTTGTCCAGCCAGCTGGAGTTCCAGCGCATCACCCGCGCGCCGCCCCAGCCGATCACCGCGATGAAGCCCACCGCCTCGCCCAGCACCACCAGCAGGTTGCCGGGCTGGAAGCTCTCGCCGCCCTGCAGCGACACCACCACGCCGAGCAGCAGCATGGCGAGGATGTCGTCGATCACCGCAGCGCCCAGGATCACCTTGCTCTCCGTGCGCTGCAGCGCGCCCAGCTCCTGCAGCACGCGCGCGGTGATGCCGGCCGAGGTGGCCACGAAGGCGGCGGCAATGAACATCGCCTTGTCCCAGCCGAAGCCGCTGCCGTGCGCCCACAACGCGCCCATGCCGAACGGCACGATCACGCCGACCACGCCGACCAGGAAGGCCGCCTTGCCGACCTTCTTCAAGTCCTCCAGCCGCGTTTCCAGGCCCACCGAGAACAGCAGCAGCACCACGCCGACCTCGGCCAGCACGTCCAGCGGCGTGCCGGTGGCGATCTGCTCGGGCGTGATCCAGCCCAGCAGCGAGGGGCCGACCACGCAGCCGGCGGCGATCTCGCCCACCACGCCCGGCAGCTTCAGCCGCTGCGCGATCTCGCCGCCGACCTGGGCGGCGACGAACACGATGAACAGGGTGAGCAGGATGTCACTGGCGTGGTGCATGCAACGCGTCCGGGCGGGTACGAAACCCGCATGCTACATGCCGACTGCGCCTGCGCCGTGACACTCAGCGCGTCGCCGGCAGCGCTTCGGTGGGGCGGTCCGGGCGCAGCCGGCCGAACACGCGGCTGGCGGCGGCGGTAATCAGGGCCAGCAGCACCACGGTCCAGCGGAACGCGACCACGAAATCCTCGGGCGTGTGCCCGCGCAGCAGCGCCTGCATCAGCAACGTGGACAGCGCGATGCCGAAGCTCATGGCCAGGTATTGCACGGTGGAAGCCATCGACGAGGCCATCGAGGCGTGCTGGATGTCCAGGTCGGTGTAGATCAGCGTGTTCATGGTCGTGTACTGCAGACCCGCGAAGCAGCCGTAGCCGAACGTGAGCAGGGCGATCAGCCAAGGCGGCGTGCCCGGCCCGAACAGGGCGAACGCGGCCAGCAACGCGGCCACGATCAAGGTATTGCCCAGCAACAGGCGGCGATAGCCGAAGTGCACCAGTGCGCGATTGATCGCCCACTTCGCGGCGATCGAGCCCAGCGCCTGCGGCACCATCATCAGGCCGGCATCCAGCGGCGACCAGCCGCAACCCACCTGCAGGAACAGCATCAGCAGCAGGAACATGCCCGAGATGCCCAGCCGGGTGAACAGGCCGCCGGCCAGCGACACCGACACGCTGCGCACGCGCAACAGGGCGAGATCCGCCACCGGATGCGCGGTGCGCCGGCTGTGCCAGATGTAGACCACGACTAGCAGCAGGGCGATGCCGCCGCACGCGCCCATCTCCGCCCACGGCACCGGATCCTCCCCGGCCAGTTCCGAGGCGGTGAGCAGCAGGGCGGAGGCGACGGCGAACAGCAGAAAACCGGTGAGGTCGAAGGGATTGGCGCGGTCCAGCCGGTATTCCGGCATGTCGCGCCGGTTCATCCACACGCCGGCGATCGCCACCGGCACGTTGATCAGGAAGATCAATCGCCATGAGGTGTATTCCACCAGCGCGCCGCCCAGCAGCGGCCCCAGCACCGAACCGAGCAGGCCGAAGGTGGCCACCGTGCTCATCGCGCGCACGAACTCGCGCTTGTCGATGCTGCGCACCAGCACGTAGCGCCCCACCGGCATCAGCGCGGCGCCGCCCACGCCCTGCAGCACGCGCGCGGCGACCAGCTCGGGCAGCGTCTGCGCGAGCCCGCACAGCAGCGAGCCCAGGCCGAACAGCACGATCGCGGCGCCGAATACCCGGCGCGTGCCGAAGCGGTCGCACAGCCACGGGCTGGCCGGAATCAGGACCGCCAGGGTCAGCACGTAGCTGGTCAGCGCGCTGCGCATGCCCAGCGGCGTCTCGTGCAGTGCGTCGGCCATCGCCGGCACCGCGGTGTTGACCACGGTGGAGTCCAGCGCCTGCATGAAGAACGCCGCGGCCACCAGCCAGAGCAGGCCACGGTAGCGCTCGCGCGAGGAGATTTCGGGTTCCGCCTCGGCCACGGTCGCCGCTGCGACGGCATCGGCGTGGGGGAGTGGCTCGGCGGCTTCGTGGGGCATTGTGCGAATGATAGCTGCTGCGACAGCTTGCTTTTCGCGACGATCCTGCGCAAAGTCAGCCTTGTTTCATCGATCGCCGCCCCCAGATCGGGAAGGCGATACAAACAAGACCAGCGCGCGCCGGGGTGCCCATCGCTCCGGCGCGCGCTTTTGCGTGACCCGCTTTGCTTGCGACAGGACAAGGACCATGAGCCGCAAACCCGCCATCACCGTTTCCCGCCTCGACCTGGAGCGCATCGAGGCCATGCTCGACCGCATGACCCCCGCGCAGGCCGCGACGCATGCCGCGTTGCGCGAGGAACTGGACCGCGCCACTGTGCTGGAGCCGGCGGAAATGCCGCGCAACGTGGTGACGATGAACTCCACCGTGAGCTTCACCGACGAGGCCGGCGGCGAGCCGACGACGATGACCCTGGTCTACCCGAACGCGGCCGGCAAGCCCGGCACGGTATCGATCCTGGCGCCGGTGGGCAGCGCATTGCTGGGCCTCGCCAAGGGCAAGCACATCGACTGGCCCACCCCGGACGGCCGCAAGCGCCGCCTCACCGTGCTGGCTATCGACTACCAGCCGGAAGCGGCGGGAGACCTGCACCGCTGATGCTCTCGACGTCATTCCGGCTTTCGCCGGAATGACGGGCTTGCAGTCGCCTACGGCTTGAAGTGGTGCACGAAGCCCACCTGGAAGCCGCCCGGCAGCCAACCGATGATCAGCGGCGAGTTGCGGTGGGCGGCCCAGATGCCCACGCCCGCGCCCAGCGCGGCGCCGGCCAGCACGTCGGTCTGCCAGTGGCCGCGGGTCTTCATGCGCGCCACTGCGTCGTAGGCCGGCAACAGCGCCAGCGCGTACACAGCGGGGTGGTCGGGGCCGTAGTTCACGATGAACGGCGTCACCGCGGCGGTGATCGCGGTGACCTCACCACTGGGGAAGCTCTGCGCGTGGCTGCCCTCGAACCAGCGGTTCGGGTCGGAGGTCTGCGAGGGGCGCTCGCGCCGGAAGGTGTACTTCAGCGCCTCCGAGCCGATGCTGGAGATCACCATCGCGTCCACCGAGCGCCAGAACGTGTCGCCCAGCTTGTCCTGGTCGCCGAAGGCCAGCGCACCGCCGGCCACCGTGACGATGGTGCCGTACATCAGGATGTTCTGGTTGGTGCGCTTCCAGATGCCGCTGTTGTCGTAATGCAGGCGGTGGTCGATGCCGAGCGGACCGCCGCCGGCGAAGGCCGGTGCAGACAGCGTGAAGGCGAGCAGCAACAACGCGTAACGTGTCGTGCGCATGGGGTGCCTCCCTTGCGGCCTGAGACATGGCCGCCCATCGTTCAGCCTAGCCCCGCAGGCTTTCGATTCGCTTACTTCGATCGTCCGTCACGACTTGCGGATCGCTAAACTGCGCGCATGAGCGCATCCCCCGTTCCCGCCAACAGCAAGACCCGTGCCGCCGACCTGCGCGAGCGCATCGAGCAGGCCAACTACCGCTACCACGTGCTCGACGATCCGGCGATCACCGACGCCGAGTACGACGCCTTGATGCGCGAGCTGGAGGCGCTGGAGGCGGCGCATCCCGAACTCGTCACGCCGGATTCGCCCACCCGCAAGGTGGGCGCGCGCGCCAGCGGCGGTTTTGCCGAGGTGCGCCACGCGATGCCAATGCTGTCGCTGTCCAATGCCTTCGAACAGGCGGGCGAGGACGAGCGCACGCGCTTCCACGAGGTGGCCGAGTTCGAGCGGCGCATCGAGCAGACGCTGCATCGCCGCGAACCCGTGTTCTCCGTGGAGCCCAAGCTGGATGGCTTGGCGATCAGCCTGCGCTACGAGCAGGGCCAGTTCGTGCAAGGCGCCACCCGCGGCGACGGCGAGACCGGCGAGGACGTCACCGCGAACCTGCGTACCGTGCGCGCGATCCCGCTGAAACTGCGTGGCACCGGCTGGCCCGCGGTGCTGGAAGTGCGCGGCGAAGTCATCATGCTGCGCAAGGATTTCGAGGCGTTCAACGCCTACGCCCGTGCGCACGACGAGAAGACGCTCGCGAACCCGCGCAACGGCGCGGCCGGTTCGCTGCGCCAGCTCGATCCGGCGATCACCGCGAAGCGCAAGCTCAGTTTCTTCGCCTACGCCGTGGGCGTGGTGGAAGGCGGCGAACTGCCGCCCACGCATTCGGCGACGCTGCGCCAATTGCGCGAATGGGGTTTCCCGGTCTCGCCCGAGGTGGGCACGGCGCGCGGCTTCGACGGGCTGATCGCCTACTTCAAGCGCATCGGCGCGAAGCGCGACAGCCTGCCGTACGACATCGACGGCGTGGTCTACAAGCTGGACGACTACGAAGGGCAGCGCACGATGGGCTTCGTGGCGCGCGCGCCGCGCTGGGCCATCGCGCACAAGTTCCCGGCGCAGGAGCAGACCACCACGGTCGAGGCGATCGAGATCCAGATCGGCCGCACCGGCGCCGCCACGCCGGTGGCGCGGCTGGCGCCGGTGCAGGTGGCCGGCGTCACCGTCACCAACGCCACCCTGCACAACGCCGACCAGGTGGCGCGGCTGGACGTGCGCGTGGGCGACACCGTGATCGTGCGCCGCGCCGGTGACGTGATCCCCGAGGTGGTGCGCGTGATGCCCGGGCTGCGTACGTCGCACACGCGTCCCTGGCACATGCCCGCGCACTGCCCGGTGTGCGGCTCGGCGCTGTTGCGCGAGGAGGGCGAGGCGGCGTTCCGCTGCTCCGGCGGCCTGATCTGCGCGGCGCAACGCAAGGAGGCGCTGATCCACTTCGCCTCGCGCCGCGCGATGGACATCGACGGCCTTGGCGAACGCTACGTCGACGCGCTGGTGGACTTCGGCTACGTGCACACGCCGGCCGATCTGTACAAGCTCACGCTGGACGACTTCCTGGAGATGAAGCGCCGCGCCGACGAGCGCGACGGGACGACGCCCGAGACGGTGAAGCAGGGCAAGGTGGCGACGAAGTGGGCGGAAAACCTGCTCGACGGCATCGCGGCCAGCGAGGCCACCACGTTGGCGCGCTTTCTGTTTGGGCTCGGCATCATGCATATCGGCGAGAGCACGGCGAAGACGCTGGCCGCGTGGCTGGGCCGGCTGGAGTTCGTGCGCAGCATGCCGGCGCCGGTGCTGCGCGTGCTGCCCGACATCGGCGGCGAGGTGGCCGCGTCCATCGCCGGTTTCTTCGCCCAGCCCGGCAACCAGCAGGTGGTCGACGCGCTGCTCGCCGCGGGAGTGCGTTTCGGCGACGAGGGCGAGCCTTCGCCGAAACTGCGCGAGCGGCTGGGTCTTGCCGTGCTGCTGGACATGGCGAACGTCAACAAGCTCGGACCGAAGAGCACGGCGTTGCTGGCCGCACAGTATCCGACGCTGCAGCGGCTGCTGGCCGCGGGGCAGGCGCAGTGGATCACCGCCGGCCTGCCGCAGGCGGCTGCGATCAATCTCGAAGCGTATCTGTCCGACGCATCGCAACTGGACGCGTTGCGCGAAGCCGAGGCCGCGATGCAGCGCCTGCTCGATGTCATTCCGCAGGCGGTGCAGACGGTCAGCCTGCCGCTGGAAGGCCAGACCGCGGTGCTCACCGGCACGCTGCCCACCCTGAGCCGCGATGAGGCGAAGGAAAAGCTCGAAGCGCTGGGCGCGAAAGTCGCCGGCAGCGTGTCGAAGAAGACCAGCTTCGTGGTGGCCGGCGCGGAAGCCGGCTCCAAGCTCGACAAGGCAAACGAGTTAGGCGTGCCGGTATGGGACGAGGCGCAGCTGCTGGCCTTGCTGGCGGAGCATGCGGTATGAAATGGAGCGTCCCCTGTACCCACGGCAAAGCCTGGAAAGCAAACACTCCCTCTCCCCCAACTTCGTTGGGGGAGAGGGTTGGGGTGAGGGGGAACTTCCGGCAGGGAGCGTCCTGACCATGCAGCGCGCCCGCGAATTGCGCCGCCACATGACCGATGCCGAGCAGCGGCTCTGGGCGCGCTTGCGCGCCGACCAGCTCGGCGTGAAGTTCCGTCGACAGCATCCGGTCGCCGGCTATTACGCCGATTTCTGTTGCGTGGAACGCCAGCTCATCGTGGAACTGGACGGTGGCCAGCACGCAGAGCAGGGTGCTTACGACGAGCAGCGTACGCGCGACCTCGAAGCTGCCGGTTTCCGCGTGCTGCGCTTCTGGAACGACGATGCCTTGTTGCGTACCGACGATGTACTCGAAGCGATCGTGCAAGCCATGAACAAAGAGCGCCCCCCTCACCCCAGCCCTCTCCCCCGGCATCGCCGGGGGAGAGGGGGTAAAAGCACACTGCACGCCAATGGCCCCCTCTCCCCCAACCTTGTAGGGGGAGAGAGAGAGACTTTCGCCGCCCTGCATCTGCGCGCCGACCTCTATGCCCTGGTCCGCGCTTTCTTCGCCGAACGCAAAGTGCTGGAGGTGGAGACGCCGATCCTCTCGGCGGCCGGCAATACCGAACCGAACATCGAGGGTTTCAGCACCGGGTTCAGCGGTCACGTCGATGCCGGCGCGCGCGAGCGCTGGCTGCGCACCTCGCCGGAGTACCCGCTGAAGCGCCTCGTCGCCGCGGGCGTGGGCGACTGTTACGAACTGGGGCGGGTGTTCCGCAACGGCGAGGCGGGCGGGAGGCACAACCCCGAGTTCACCATGCTGGAGTGGTACCGGGTGGGCTGGGACCATCGCCGCCTGATGCACGAGGTCATCGAGCTGGTGGAGGCAGCGCTGGCATTGCGGGGCCGTCGCGCCGAGGTGCTGATCGAGGGTTATCGCCAGCTGTTCATCGACGAGCTGGGCATCGATTCCGCGCATGCTTCGATCGGGGAATTGCGCGCGCCGCTGGCGGACTTCGGCATCGATCCCGCGGGACTCACCCGCGACGATTGGCTGGACCTGCTGCTCACCCACAAGCTGCAGCCGGCGTTTCCGCGCGACCGCATCACGGTGATCCACGATTACCCGGCGAGCCAGTGCGCGCTGGCGAGGATTCGCCCCGGCGACCCGCCGCGGGCCGAGCGTTTCGAGCTGTACCTCGGCCGCCACGAACTGGCCAACGGCTACCACGAACTCAACGACGCGGCCGAGCAGCGCGCGCGCTTCGAGCGCGACAACGCCCGCCGCCGCGAACGCGGCCAGCGCGAGGTTCCGCTCGACGAAAACCTGTTGGCCGTGCTCGACGCGCTGCCCGATTGCGCCGGCGTGGCGCTGGGCGTGGAGCGCCTGCTGATGTGCCTCGCCGGCACCGACACGATCGCCGACGTGCTGGCGTTCCCCTTTTCGGAAGCCTGACCATGCCGGCTCCCTTGCTGCACGGCATCCACCACGTCGCCCTGATCTGCTCGGACTATCCGCGTTCGAAGGCGTTCTACAGCGGGACGCTGGGGCTGCGCATCGTGCGCGAGGTCTACCGCGAGGCGCGTGATTCCTGGAAGTGCGACCTGGAAGTCAGCCCCGGCGTGCAACTGGAGCTGTTCTCGTTTCCCGGCGCGCCGCCGCGACCTTCCTGGCCGGAGGCGCAGGGGTTGCGCCACCTCGCCTTCGTCGTGGCCGACGTGGAGGCGGCGGTGGCCGTGCTGACGGCGCGCGGCGTCGCCTGCGAACCGGTGCGGCTGGACGAACACACCGGCCGCCGCTTCGTCTTCTTCGCCGATCCGGACGGGCTGCCGATCGAGCTTTACGAGGCTTGAGCGCCACGCGGCCCGGAGGCCGCGTGGCGCCGAAGCTCAGGACCGGTCGCCCTTGATGTCGGGCAGAGCGGGGCGGTCGCTCCACAGGTAGCGGTAGATCAGGCCGCCGATGATGCCGCCAACGATCGGCATCACCCAGAAGAACCACAGCTGCTCCACCGCCCAGCCGCCCTGGAACAGCGCCACGCCGGTGGAGCGCGCCGGGTTCACCGAGGTGTTGGTGACCGGGATGCTGATCAGGTGGATCAGGGTCAGTGCAAGGCCGATCGCGATGCCGGCGAAGCCTACCGGCGCGCTCTTGTGGGTGGCGCCCATGATGATGAAGATGAAGAAGCCGGTCATCACGATCTCGCACACCGCCGCCGCGCCCATCGAATAGCCGCCCGGCGAATGCGCGCCGAAGCCGTTCGAGGCGAAGCCGCTGGCCGCGGCATCGAAGCCGGGCTTGCCCGAGGCGATGGTGTACAGCACCGCGCCGGCCACCAGGCCGCCGATCACCTGGGCGACGATGTACGGGACCACTTCCTTCACCGGAAAGCGGCCGCCGGCCGCGAGGCCGCAGGTCACCGCGGGGTTGATGTGGCAGCCGGAGATGTGGCCGATGGCGTAGCACATCGTCAGCAAGGTGAGGCCGAAGGCCAGCGCCACGCCGGCGAAGCCGATGCCGAGTTCCGGAAATCCCGCGGCCAGTACGGCGCTGCCGCAGCCGCCCAGTACCAGCCAGAACGTGCCGAAGAATTCGGCAGCCATGCGTTTGCCCAGGTTCATCGAAGACTCCTTCCCGATTGCGTAGATGGACGCGAGCGTCGCGACGATGCGACGCACTCTGGATCACTGGCCCACGGCCAGGTGCAACGACGTTTCCTCTCCCCGTGAAACGGCGCCGGGCGGGCCGCGCGCAGGCTGGCCGGGTCGCCCGTGTGGCCCGGCATCCCGCCGGGCAGGGCGAGCATAGGGGATGCAGGTCGGCATCGCGTAGTGCCGAGCGCTGCGTTATGTTGCCGAACCCTTTCCGCCTCGGGTCGCGACCCCTCCATGAGCGAAGCCACGACATTGTCGGCACCGGATGTGACAGCCGCGCCGGCGCGTCCGCTGGATCGCCGCGACGCGCGAACCCTGCTGCTCTCCGCGCTGGGCGGGGCACTCGAGTTCTACGACTTCGTGGTGTTCGTGTTCCTCGCGCTGCCGCTGAGCGAGCTGTTCTTTCCGCAGGGCACGGCGCCGTGGCTGGCCCAGCTCAAGGTCTACGGCATCTTCGCCGCCGGCTATCTGGCGCGGCCGCTGGGCGGCATCGTGATGGCGCACTTCGGCGACCGCTCGGGGCGCAAGCGCATGTTCGCGCTCAGCGTGTTCCTGATGGCGCTGCCCACGCTGGCGATCGGCCTGCTGCCCATCTACGCGCAGGTCGGCATGCTGGCGCCGCTGCTGCTCTTGCTGCTGCGCATCGTGCAGGGCATCGCGGTGGGCGGCGAGGTGCCGGGCGCCTGGGTGTTCGTGGCCGAGCACGTGCCGCCGCAGCGCACGGGTTTCGCCTGCGGCAGCCTCACCGCGGGGCTCACCGTGGGCATCCTGATCGGCTCGCTGCTGACGGCGTGGCTCAACGTGCGGCTGGATGCGGCGCAGCTGCTGGACTGGGGCTGGCGCCTGCCGTTCCTGCTCGGCGGCGTGTTCGGCCTCGTGGCGGTATGGCTGCGCCGCTGGCTCAGCGAGACGCCGGTGTTCACCGAAATGCGCGAGCGCAAGCAGCTCAGCCGCGAGTTGCCCCTGCGCGTGGTGCTGGCGGCGCACCGACGCGGTGTCGCGGTGTCGATGCTGGTGACCTGGATGCTCACCGCCGCCGTGGTGGTGCTGATCCTGCTGCTGCCCACGCTGGCGCCGAAGAGCTTCGGGCTGTCGCCACGGCTGGCGAGCGTCGGCAACGTGCTGGCCACCTGCGGGCTCACCGTGGGCTGCATCGCCTGTGGCTGGCTGGCCGACCGCTGCGGTACGCTGCGCACCTTGCTGGGCGGCTCGCTGCTGCTGATCGCCGGCACCTGGGCGCTGTTCGCCGACCTCGCCGCGGGCGGCGCGCATTTCCTGCCGCTGTACGCGCTGGCCGGCCTGCTGGTGGGCGTGGTCGGCGTGGTGCCGGTGGTGATGGTGCAGGTGTTCCCGCCGCCGGTGCGCTTCTCCGGCCTGTCGTTCTCGTACAACGTGGCCTATGCGGTGTTCGGCGCCGGCACCGCCGCGATGATCGGCTGGCTCGCCGTGCACGCCGGGCGCATGGCGCCCGCGTACTACGTGACGATCACCGCGCTGGTGAGCGCGGGAGTGAGCGGGTGGCTGCTGACGCGGAAGCGGAGTGGCTAGAACTCCAGTTCCTGCGTGGCGCAGAGGTAATCCACCATCGGCGCCACGCGCTTGAAGCAGGCCACAGTCCACGGCAGCAGTTCGGTGGAGCAGGCCAATGCCTCGTCGAAGCCTTCGCCGCAGGCGTAGTCCTTGCGTTTCAGGTCTTCGATCAACTCGTGGTTGGGGTCGTAGCCATGCGGCGGGCGCTTCAGCGATTCGCCCCAGAATTGCAGGTGCGCGCGGAAGGTAGGGCTCTGCGTGGCCTTCTTCCATGCGGCGGGATTGTCGGCGAGGAAGGCACGGATCTTCTTCAGCGCATCCGGTTCGGGATGCCACATGCCGCCGCCCGCGAAGCAGTCGCCGGGCTGGAGGTGCATGTAGAACGAGGGTGCGGGGATCTCGTGGCGGCGTTCGTGGAAGAAGCGCGCGCCCTGCCACGGCTTGTACGGCAGCTTGTTGTTGGAGAAGCGGGTGTCGCGGAAGATGCGGAACAGCGAGCCGCCGTTCTTGCGCGGGTCGGCGCGGTAGTGCGGGCTGATCTTCGCCAGCGGCGCCTGCAAGTCGGTGATGAGCTGCAGGAACGGCTCGCGCACGTGGCGCTCGTAGTCGGCCTTGTGCGCGGTGAACCACTCGCGGCTGTTGTTGCGGTCCAGCGCGCGCAGGAACTTGAACGTGGCCGGGGTGAAGTAGGCGTGGGGCATGCGGTTTCCTTCAGGTCAGTTCGGCAGCCAGCGTTTCGCCCCAGGCCTGCAGCTGGTCCAGCAGCGGCAGCTTGTCCTGCCGCGCGGGATCGGCGCGCAGGGCGGCGAGCGTGGCGAAATAGTCGTCGAGGGTGAGCGTGGTGAGCGGTGTTTCGCGGGTGAGGCGCTGGCGGCGGAAGGCTTCCCAGCGCGCGTGCTCGTCGGCGTCCAGGGTCTCCGGCCAGTTGCGGGCGCGGTAGCGGAACAGCAGCTCCGCATAGCGCGGGTCGCGGAACGGGAACGCGCGCGTGGCCAGCTGTTCCGGCGGCGTGGCGCGCACCTCGCGCAGCAGGCGTTTGTCGGCGTCGGGCAGGAAGCCGGCGTACAGCGCCAGCTCGGGATCTTCCGGCGGCGGCAGCTCGGCGGCGCGGGCGAACACGCGGGCGACCTTGGCCGCCAGTCCGTCGGCGGCGGCGAGCCGCTCGCGGTGGGCGAGGCTGCGCTCGGGATCGAGTTGCAGGCGCGCCAGGTCCGCGCCCTTCAGCACAGACAGCGGCGCCAGCGCGGGGGCGCGGTTCGCGCGCACGGTGCGCAGCGGGACGCGATCGACGCCTCCGGGCAGGTCGGCACGGGCGGTGAACACACGGTCGGCGATCTCGTCCTCGTCGAGCTCCAGCCACTCGGCCGGATCGCCGGCCAGGTCGCAGACGATCACCTCGCCGGGGCGGCTGGGGTGCATCGCCAGCGGTGCGATCAGCGCGAGGCAGTGGCGGCTGGCCGGGTAGCGCGAAGAGACGTGCACCAGCGGCGTCATCGCCGTCACGTCGAGCAGTTCGAACACGCGCTGCTTGCGGCGCAGCGCGTAGTGCCAGTCCCACAACCGTGGCTGGCGCACGCGGATCAACCGCGCGAGGTCGATCAGCGCATGCACATCGGACAACGCGTCGTGCGCGCGTTCCTGCTGCAGGTGGTTGGCGGCAGCGAGCAGTTCCAGCTTGAAGCTGGGCGTGCCGTCCTCGCGGACGGGCCAGACGATGCCCTCGGGGCGCAGTGCCTCGCACATGCGCGCGAGGTCGATCAGGTCCCAGCGCGAGTTGCCGTTCTCCCACTCGCGGCCGTAGGGCTCGTAGAAGTTGCGGTAGAGCAGCTGCCGCGTCACCTCGTCGTCGAAGCGCAGCGAGTTGTAGCCCACGCCGCAGGTGCCGGGTGCGGCGAGCTGCTCGTGCACGCGGGCGGCGAACTCGGCCTCGTTCACGCCCTCGCGTTCGGCCTGCTGCGGCGTGATGCCGGTGATCAGGCAGGCCTCGGGCTGGGGCAGGCTGTCGCGCGGTGGCTGGCCGAAGAACATCACCGGTTCGCCGACGATCTCCAGCTCCAGGTTCGTGCGGATGCCGGCGAACTGCACGGGGCGGTCGCGCCGGGTGTCGGCGCCGAAGGTCTCGTAGTCGTGCCAGAAGAAGGTCTGCATGGGACCGGATGATCGCATGGGCAAGGCTGATAAACTGGCCGGACCAAGGAGCGAACATGAGCCATGCGAGCGATGACAACCTGATCTGGATCGATCTGGAGATGACCGGCCTCGACACCGACGCCGACTCGATCCTGGAGATCGCCACCATCGTCACCGACAAGGATCTCCACGTGCTGGCCGAAGGCCCGGTGTTCGCGATCCGCCACGAGCTGGATCGGCTGGAGGCGATGGACGCCTGGAACCGCAACCAGCACGGCAAGTCCGGCCTGTGGCAGCAGGTGCTTGACGCCACCGCGGACCATGTCGCCGCCGAGCAGGCCACGCTGGACTTCCTGCGCGACTGGGTGCCGGCGGGCAAGTCGCCGATGTGCGGCAACTCGATCTGCCAGGACCGCCGCTTCCTGCACCGGCAGATGCCGCGGCTGGAACGCTTCTTCCACTACCGCAACCTCGACGTGTCCACGCTGAAAGAGCTGGCGCGGCGCTGGGCGCCCGCGATCGGCAAGGGCTTCGGCAAGGAGTCCGCGCACACCGCGCTGTCGGACATCCGCGATTCGATCGACGAGTTGCGCTACTACCGCCGCTTCATGGGCGAGCTGGGCGGCGCATGAGCGCACTCGACGCCATGTTCGCCATCGTGCTCGACTGCGCCGGCCGCAGGTTGGTGCTGGACCGCCCGCGAGTGGCCGGCATCATCAACGTCACGCCCGATTCGTTTTCCGACGGCGGCGAGCACGCCACCACGGAAGCCGCCGTGGCGCACGGCCTGGCGCTGGCGGAACAGGGTGCCGACATGCTCGACGTGGGCGGCGAATCCACCCGCCCCGGCGCAGCCGAGGTACCGCTGGAAGAAGAGTTGCGCCGGGTGATCCCGGTGATCGAACAGCTGATCGCGCGCACCGCGCTGCCGATCGCCGTCGACACCTCCAAGCCGGAGGTGATGCGCGCCGCGGTGGCCGCGGGCGCCGGCATGATCAACGACGTGTATGCGCTGCGCCGCGAAGGCGCGCTGGACGCGGCAGCGGCACTCGGCGTACCGGTATGCCTGATGCACATGCAGGGCGAGCCGCGCAGCATGCAGGACGACCCTCATTACGACGACGTGGTGGGCGAGGTGCACCGCTTCCTCGCCGACCGTCTGTTCGCCTGCGAACTGGCCGGCATCGACAAGCGCAAGGTGCTGGTCGATCCCGGCTTCGGCTTCGGCAAGAACCTCGAACACAATCTGGCCTTGCTGCGTGCGCTGGAACACTTCGCGGACCTGGGCAGCGGTGTCTACGCGGGCCTGTCGCGCAAGGGCATGATCGGTGCGCTGACCGGTCGCAAGCTGCCGGCCGAGCGCGCGGCCGGCTCGGCCGCCGCCGCGTTGATCGCGGTTCAGCGCGGTGCCCGCATGGTGCGCGTGCACGACGTGGCCGCCACGGTGGACGCGCTGGCGGTATGGCAGGGCGTGCACGCGGGCGACGAGGCGCCGCGCCGCGATACGCGGCCGGCCGCACCGCGCTGGCCCGACGACGATTGAGAAAGAGCAGCGACAGGACGACGGCGCACGAGACGCCGCCGCCGGGACAGGGAAACTTTTCGGGAAGGCATCCATGAGTCAGCGCAAGTATTTCGGCACGGACGGCATCCGCGGCACGGTGGGCGCGTGGCCGATCAACGCCGAGTTCATGTTGCGCCTTGGCCGCGCGCTGGGCGCGGTGCTCCGACAGCAGAGCACCGGGCGGCGCGGCGTGCTGATCGGCAAGGACACCCGCGTGTCCGGCTACATGTTCGAGGCGGCGCTGGAGGCCGGCTTGGTCTCCGCCGGCATGGACGTGCGCATGCTGGGGCCGATGCCCACGCCGGCGGTGGCGATGCTCACGCGCTCGTTGCGCGCCGAGGCCGGCATCGTGATCAGCGCCTCGCACAATCCGCACCACGACAACGGCATCAAGTTCTTCTCCGCGCAGGGCGAGAAGCTCAGCGACGCGATGGAAGAGGCCATCGAGGCGGAGATCGACGCACCCTTCGTCACGGTGCCTTCCGAGCAGTTGGGCAAGGCCCGGCGCATCGACGACGCGGTGACCCGCTATGCGGAGTTCTGCAAGAGCACGGTGGCCGAGGACTTCAACCTCAACGGCCTGAAGATTGTGCTGGATTGCGCGAACGGCGCCACCTACCAGGTCGCGCCCAAGGTGTTCGCCGAGCTGGGTGCCGAGGTCACCTCGATCGGCGTCACGCCCGACGGTTTCAACATCAACCGCGAGGTGGGCTCCACCCATCCGCAGGCGTTGCAGAGAGCGGTGCTGGAGCAGGGCGCGGACCTCGGCATCGCGTTCGACGGCGACGGTGACCGCGTGCAGCTGGTGGATCGCCGCGGCGTGCTCGCCGATGGCGACGACCTGCTCTACGTGATCGCCCGCGCCTGGCAAGCGCGCGGCCTGCTGCACGGGCCGCTGGTCGGCACCTTGATGAGCAACTACGGCCTGCAGCTGGCGCTGGAAAAGCTCGGCATCGAACTGGTGCGCGCCAAGGTGGGCGACCGCTACGTGCTGCAGCAGCTCAAGGAGCGCGGCGGCGTGCTGGGCGGCGAGACCTCGGGCCACATCCTGTGCCTGGACCGCGCCACCACCGGCGACGGCATCGTCTCCGCGCTGGCCGTGCTGGAGGCACTGGCCGGCGAGGATTTCGCCACGGCGCGGCAGGGCTTGGCCAAGCTGCCGCAGGTGATGATCAACGTGCGTGCCGACGGTGCCCGCGAAGCGCTGGCCGGCGACGCCGTGCGGCAGGCGCTGGCCGCCACGGAACAGACCCTGCGCGGCCGCGGCCGCGTGGTGCTGCGCGCCTCCGGCACCGAGCCGCTGGTGCGGGTCACCGTGGAGGGCGCCGATGCGGCCGAGGTGCAGCAGTTGGCGCAAAGCCTGGCCGACGTCGTAAAATCCTCCGCAGAACGCTCGTGAACCAGCCGGCGCAACGCCGGCCTCAGGTCAACCAGGAACCGGTCGCCAAGGAATGGCCCGACGTGAATCGCCCCTGCGGTGGCGGTACACAAATCGACCGCATGCCTGAAGGATCACGACCATGAAGAACGTTCCCACCCTCGACATCCGCCGCTACGACAGCGACCGCGACGCCTTCGTCGCCGAGCTCGGTGCGGCCTACCGCGAATTCGGCTTCTGCTGCATCAGCGGTCACGGCATTGCGCGCGAGCTGATCGACGGCGCCTACGACGCCTTCCAGCGCTTCTTCGCGCTGCCTGCCGAGACCAAGATGAAGTACCACGTGCCGGGCAGCGGCGGCGCACGCGGCTACACCCCGTTCAAGGTGGAGACCGCCAAGGACAGCAAGCATCCCGACCTCAAGGAGTTCTGGCACGTCGGACGCGAGATCGCGCGCGACTCGAAGTTCGCCGACGTGATGGCGCCGAACCTGTGGCCCGCCGAAGTGCCGGAGTTCCACCGCTACGGCTACGGGCTGTTCGAGGCGCTGGACCAGCTCGGCACCCGCGTGTTGCGCGCGCTGGCCCTGCACATCGACCTGCCCGAGCACTACTTCGAGGACAAGACCGACCAGGGCAATTCGATCCTTCGACCGATCCACTACCCGCCGATCACCGACGACAACATCCCCAACGTGCGCGCCGGCGCGCATGAGGACATCAACTTCATCACCTTGCTGGTGGGCGCCAGCGCGGAAGGCCTGGAAGTGTTGACCCGCGAGGGCGAATGGCTGCCGATCACCACCGAGGGCGACGCCATCGTGGTGAACATCGGCGACATGCTGCAGCGCCTCAGCAACCATGTGTACCCGTCCACCACCCACCGCGTGGTGAACCCGCACAACGCGAACGCGCGCAAGCCGCGCTACTCGGTGCCGTACTTCCTGCATCCGAACCCCGACGTGGTGCTCGATCCGCTGCCGCAGTGCGTGACGCCGGACAACCCGAAGCGCTACGACACGAGCATCACCTCGCACGAATACCTGCAGCAGCGGCTGCGCGAGATCAAGTTGATCTGAGGGGATTCGGACTGCGTAGGCAGGATGCCGTGGCGAACATCGGCAAAGCCGATGGCCCGTAGGGCAAGCCGCAGGAGCGGCGTGTCATTCGGGATTCGGAGCAGCGCGCTGCTTTTCTCCCTCTCTCCCAAGCACGCTTGGGGGAGAGGGCTGGGATGAGGGGGCTTCCATCAGTCAGCCTGCCGATAACGTCGCCCCTGCCGCGCCGACAGCCGAAACGCCAGCCGATCCGGCATCAGCTTGAACACGCGCTTGATCGTGCGGTTCACTCGGCCGGTGACGTGCACCGCCGCGCCGCGCTCCACCGCGGCAATCCCTTCGCTCACCACCGCGTTGGCGCTCTGCCACATGAAGCCTGGCAGCTTGTTCATCAGCGCGCGGGTGCCGGTGACGTCGTGGAATTCGGAGTACGTGAAGCCCGGGCACAGCGCGCACACGTGCACGCCATGCTCGCGGCTCTCCAGTGTGAGCCCCTGCGAGAACTTGATCAGGAACGCCTTGGCCGGTGCGTACAGCGTGTGTCCCGCGGTGCCCGGCACGTGGCCGGCCAGCGAGGCCACGTTGACGATGCGGCCGTAGCCGCGCTCGCGCATGCCGGGCAGCAGGCGCCAGGCCAGTTCGACCGGCGCGGTCAGCAGCACCTGCAGGGAGTCCGCGTGCGTGCGCCAGTCGTTCGCCGTGAAACTGCCGGGCACGCCGTAGCCGGCGTTGTTGATCAGCCAGTCCACCGCGAGCCCGCGGCGATCCAGTTCCGCGCACAACGCGGATGGCGCAGCGGGATCGGCGAGGTCGGCCGCCAGCACGGTTGCCGTGCAGCCGTATTGCTGCTGCAGTTCCGCGGCCAGTGCGTCCAACCGTTCCCGGCGACGCGCGGTGAGCACCAGGTCATGGCCGCGTGCCGCCAGGGCACGGGCGAACGCGGCACCGATGCCGGCGGAAGCGCCGGTGACAAGGCTGAGCGGGCGGGCAGGCGGCATGCATTTCTCCTGGGTGGGCGTCATGGCATCGTGGACGTTGCGCCGCAGCAATACCAGTCCCGCTATCATCCTGTAATATCTCGCGTTTGTCCGCACGGAATGACGTCGAACATGCGCAAGAAGCTCGTCGCCGCGAACTGGAAGATGCACGGCAGCCGCTCGATGGCTGCCGCCCTGTGCGGCGAGATCGCCGCCGCCACGCCGAGCGGTATCGACGTGGTGATCTGCCCGCCGTTTCCCTACCTGGATACCGTGGCCGCGACCTGCGCCGATGCCGGCCTTGGCGTGGGCGCGCAGGATCTCAGCGAGCACGAGGGGCAAGGCGCGTACACCGGCGAGGTGTCCGGTGCGATGCTGGCCGACTGTGGCGCGCAGTGGGTGCTGGTGGGCCATTCCGAGCGCCGCCAGTACCACGGCGAAGGCGACGCGCTGGTGGCAAGCAAGTTCGTTGCAGCACGCGCGGCCGGCCTCACGCCCATCCTTTGCGTGGGCGAGACCTTGGCGCAGCGTGAAGCAGGTGACACCGAAGCGGTGATCGCCCGCCAGCTGCAGGCGGTGCTCGCTGCTGCCGGCATCGCGGCGTTCGACACGGCGGTGATCGCCTACGAACCGGTGTGGGCGATCGGCACCGGTCACACCGCCACGCCCGAACAGGCGCAGCAGGTGCATGCGTTCATCCGTAGCCAACTCCAGAAAGAAGATGTTATGATTGCCCGTCTGACTCGGCTGCTTTACGGCGGCAGCGTCAAGGCGGCCAATGCCGCCGAATTGTTCGCGCAGTCGGACGTGGATGGCGGGCTGATCGGTGGAGCCTCGCTGACCGCTACCGACTTTCTTGGAATCTGCGCAGCGGCGCACTAGTCGCCACGGGCTCGATTGATGTTCGTCATTTTCAGCGTGTTTTACATCCTGATCGCCGCGGCCATGACCGTGCTGATCCTGCTGCAGAACGGCGAGGGCGCCAGCGCCGGTTCCGGTTTCGGCGGCGGCGCTTCGGCCACGGTGTTCGGTGCGCGCGGTTCGGCCAACTTCCTGACCCGCGCCACCGGCGTGCTCGCCGCGCTGTTCTTCGCGCTGAGCCTCGGCATGGGCGTATACCTGCACAACCACGGCACGCAGCAGAACAACGGTGCCGACCTCGGCGTGATGGCCGGCATGAGCAACCAACCGGCGCCCGCCAAGCAGGCACCGGCGGCGGCCACGCCAGCGAATCCGGAAGTGCCGGCTGCTGCGCCGGCCGCCGCGAACCCGGCAGTGCCCGCGGCGCCTGCCGCGAGCAAGCAGCAAGGCGAAGTGCCGGCCGCACCGGCCCCGCAGAAGCAGCACTGAGCAAGACACCTGCCCAGGTGGCGGAACTGGTAGACGCACTACCTTGAGGTGGTAGCGCCGCAAGGCGTAGGGGTTCGAGTCCCCTCTTGGGCACCAATTGAAGTTTCAGGACGTCTTACGAAGTCTCTGAATCACTCGAAACCCCGCATAAATGCGGGGTTTTTTGTTGCATGGGGTGTCGCAGGATCTCAGCGAATCGCAAGTTTTTGTGTATGCTGTTGTGCATGTTCGTCTATGAACATACACAAACAGGTCCCTGTAAATGCCCAAGCTTGCAAAGCCCCTGACTGAACTGGAAGTTCGCAAAGCGAAGCCGCAAGAGCGGGCCTATATGCTCGCCGACGGCAAAGGCCTGTATCTCTCTGTAAGTCCGACGTCCCCCCGGTTTTGAGTAGCACCGCGGTTTGGAGTCCAATCCCCCATCCGAAGGAGGTTGGACGTGAAGAAGCGGTTTACCGAAGAACAGATCATCGGCTTCCTGCGTGAGGCGGACGCCGGCCTGCCGATCAAGGAGCTGTGCCGCAAGCACGGCTTCAGCGAGGCCTCCTACTACCTGTGGCGCAGCAAGTTCGGCGGCATGAGCGTGCCGGACGCCAAGCGCCTGAAGGAGCTGGAAACGGAGAACACGCGGCTGAAGAAGCTGCTGGCCGAGCAGATGCTCGAGAACGAGGTCATCCGGGACGTCCTGCGAAAAAAACCGTAGGCGCACCGGCCCGACGCGCGTTGGTGCGCCAGATGATCGACAAGGGGCTGAGCGAGCGGTGCGCGTTGCGTATCGTGGGGATGAGCGCCAGCGCGTACCGCTATCAGGCGCAGCCAGACCGCAACGTGGCGCTGCGACGACGGATCGTGGAGCTGGCGCAGCGACACAAGCGCTACGGCGTGGGGATGATCCACCTGAAGCTTCGGCAGGAGGGCAGCGAGCCGGTGAACTACAAGCGTGTGGAGCGGTTGTATCGGGAGGAGCGGCTGCAGGTGCGTCGGCGCAAGCGGAAGAAGGTGCCGGTGAGCGAGCGGCAACCGCTGTGTCGTCCATCGGCGCCCAACGAAGTGTGGTCCATGGATTTCGTGTTCGATCGCACCGCCGACGCTCGCGTCCTCAAGTGCCTGACCATCGTCGACGACGCCACCCATGAATCGGTGGGCATCGAGGTCGAACGAGCCATCTCCGGTATCGGCGTGACGCGCGTGCTGGATCGCCTGGGGCTCATTCGCGGCCTGCCCAAGACGATCCGCACCGACAACGGCAAGGAGTTTTGCGGCAAGGCGATGGTCGCCTGGGCGCACGAGCGCGGTGTGCAGCTGCGCCTGATCGAACCGGGCAAGCCGAACCAGAACGCCTACATCGAATCGTTCAACGGCCGCCTGCGCGACGAATGCCTCAACGAACACTGGTTTCCCAGCCTGCTGCACGCCCGCACCGAGATCGAACGCTGGCGGCGGGAATACAACGAGGAGCGACCGAAGAAGGCGCTGGGCGGGCTGACACCAGCCGCCTACGCGAAGCAGTTAAAGTAACTCCGGACTCTAAACCGACCCGCTACTCAAAACCGGGGGGACGTCGGTACTGCCGAAGTCAGGGCTCAGCGAGCGAATCTCCATACTTTGCGGAGCTGTTGCGCTAGACCGCACGTTGATGGCTTGCCAACAGATAATACTGGCCGGCGAGTTTGTCATCGCCACTCGATGGTGTGATGCCCATGCTCCGGTGCAAACCCTCTCCTGTGGGATCGGCCGAACTCCTTACTCCTTACTCCTTATGTGAATTCTTGATTCAGCCGATCAGATCTGTCTCCATTGGGCTACTCCACCACAGTTAATAGACCGGCAACCTCCCTCAGTTGCCGCCGAGCTATCATCGTCTCGATCACATCCTCCAGGGCACATCGGACTTGGCTGCTGGTATTCCTGATCCCGAACCCACGCGAGACGGCCTGGATCACCTGATCGCGGGTGGCCCCAAAGCTCCGTTGAACCAGCTGGGACACAGCAGCCTCGATCTCGGTCGGCGGTAACATTTCGGCTTTTCGAAGCGCCGTTGCGGCTACCTCCGAGCGGTCCCGTGGCACTGCCTTCCGGCCCGGGAGTGACAGGAAATCGCCGCGTCGTGCGATCCGCTGCATTTTGGTAGCGATCTCGATGGAGCGCTCTACAGCATCCTCGATACGTCCACCGGCACGCTTCAATCCCCAAGCTTCCCGGATCCGCGTGATGACCTGATCGCGGTGGACAGGGCCTTCGATGCGGACGGCTTCCTCGACCAACTGGGTCAAAATGCCCTGCGGGGCTTCATGAAGATCCACCACCACATGCCGGGGCCGCGTCAGGGTGACCTCCTGATAGGGCACAAACCCAACCTCTTCTCCGCCATCTTCGACGGTTTCGCGCTCCACATAGGGCGCTTCCGTATCCAACTGCACGGTCAGGGTCACCTCTTCCTGGTGCTCGTCATACTCCGCTTTGATGGTTTCGATGCGGTGCACTAGCCGCTCCAACTGCTCACCGGGCCGCTGAAACCAATCGGTGCTCCAGATCCGATGGATGGTCCAGCCATGTTCCTCCAACACCGCTTGGCGCAGACGATCACGGTCCCGTGCCGAGCGCGAACTGTGGTAAGCCGCGCCATCGCACTCGATCCCTAAGAGGAACCGGCCTGGGCGCGCCTCATCTAGGACAGCCAGATCAATGAAAAAGCCGGCGAGGCCGATCTGTGCCTGAATGTCGTAGCCACGCGCCCGCAGCGCACTGGCCACTTGCTCTTCAAACACGCTGTCGTGGTCCCGCCCTGTGACCTCGGCCATGGGCAGTCGTCCTGTCCGTGCGTATTGGAGGAACAGGCGGAAGGCGTAAACCCCCTTCTTGCTGGCCGCGTATGCGGGGTCAATGTCTTCGTCGGTCATGGAGGCGAACACATCGCATCGCTGCTTCGCGCGACTGATCAAGACATTCAAGCGTCGCTCGCCGCCCTCGGTGCCCAGTGGACCGAACCGCATGGGAATCCGCCCGTGAGGAACCGATCGACCATAACCGACCGAAATGAAGATCACGTCGCGTTCGTCGCCCTGGACGTTTTCCAGGTTCTTGACGAAGAATGGCTCGGACCGATGTGCCCTGAAGAAATCCTCGACCTCCGCAGGCAGGCCCCGACGCAACACTTCGAGTTCATCAATGATGGCGCGCCGCTGGGCTGCGGAAAACGCCGCCACGCCAAGCGACAACTTAGGATAGGTCTGGGCATGGGCGATGATCGCCTGCGCGACCGCTTTCGCCTCGATCGGGTTATTGCGCTTGTTGCCGGTGTCGAACAGACCGTCATGGATGTGGTGGAAGCGCAACCCTTGGCCGCCTTGGGCGGTGTAGGGGCTGGGCACGATAAAGAGTTTGTTTTCGTAGAACTGACGGTTGCTGACGGCAATCAGCGACTGATGCCGGCTGCGGTAGTGCCAACGGAGCATGCGGGTGGGCAGGCCCCGGGCCATAAATAGCCCCAGAATGCTCTCGATGTCGGCCACGGCGGCGCCGTCTTCGTCCTCGTCGTCCTCACTGCTTGAGGTCATCTTGGCGAAGAAAGCGGTTGGCGGCAGCTGCTTGGGATCGCCCACCACAACTACCTGCTTGGCTCGGGCGATCGCCCCGAGCGCATCTACTGGCTGGATTTGGCTGGCCTCATCCATCACCAACAAATCGAATTCCATGGCGCCCGGCACCAGGAACTGCGCCACGGACAGAGGGCTCATCATGAAGACCGGCTTGAGCGCCCGTAGTGCTGGAGCAGCGCGTTCGACGAGCTTGCGCACAGCCATATGGCCCTTGCGCTTCTGGATCTCGCCACGCAGGACACCCAGCGGCCCGAGCGCACTGCCATCTCGCGGGGGAACACTTTCGTAGTGCGCCTTCACCACCTGGACGCTCGCCGCGGCGATGCGCTGGCGATCTAGATCCGCAAACTCCTGGACCAGGCGTCCGTGGGTGGCACCATCGAAACGAGCCAGCGCGGGTTGCTGTCGTGCCATGCGAGTGTAGGTCGCCTCGAAATATGCCATTTCGAACGCGGAAGTCACTGTGTCCGGGCTCAGTCGCCCATCCCCCAAGCGGGTCACCAGTTCGCCGCATCCCATGGCGGTGGCCTTGGCCGAACGATCGCGATAGTTCACCCAGCGGAAAAGTTGCTCGTACTCGTGGCTCCAACGCTGAAGGCGCCATGCCAGGGTTTCCAACAGTGCGTCGGAAACGGTCCCGCCCACCGAGGCCTCAACATCGAGATGGAGGTCATCGGTCAAGGCTCTGAAGCTGGCTTGGACGTGCGTCTGAGAAGCAGCGAGCACCTTGGCACGTGGCAACAACGCCTCTCGTTCACGGATCCGGCCCGCCAAGGCACGAATGTCCTGGTTCTGCTCCAACCAGGCTGCGGCCACCTTTAGGTGGTTCCAATCGGAATCTTCCGCTTTCCACGCGTCGTCGAATGCCGCCTGTCCCAAGGCGATCTGATCACGCAGGGTCTGACGATCCCGCTGCCCCGCCTCCAGCTCTTCTAACACCGCACGGATGGCTCCAGCCTCTTGTGCCCCGCTGGTGACCCAGCCATTCGCTGCTGTGTGAGCTGCGGTGTAGCGCAACGCGACTTGCACCAAGACCTGTAGATCCGCACGCTCGACCGAAGCGATGTCACCGAAGAAAGACCCACGGGCACGCCCTAGTTCTTCCCACGCCGCCCGCAAGTCCCGCTCGATCTGCAAGCAGGCCCCCGACAGTTGTTTGGCACGCGCGGCCACTTCAGTCTTTTCCGGACTTCGTGACGCGATAAGGCGGGGCTCTGCACCCAACCCTTTCAGGGACCGCATCCACTCCACCAGCGCCAGGAGAGGTGCCGAGTGGGACCGCACACCGCGCCAGTCGTCTCCAAAGGCACTGCGCCCGAAGGTGTCCTCTCCCTCGATCGCTTTCTTGGCGTTTTGCCCCTTCGCTAAGGTGTCGAGGAGCCCCAAGGTGATCGGCAAAGGCTGGTTCGGAGTAACTAGGACCGAGCCAATTAGACGGTTGGCTGCGCGCCACTCCCCGCTGAAGAAGCGGAAGATGCTGGTTCCACGTGCGGACAAGACAGACCGGGCCGAGGCGAGATCCAAGGACCACGCCATCTCGGTGAGCAGAGACCCAATACTGGCCTTGGCGCCTTCGTAATCGGCCACAGCCTGTGCAAGCTCGCCGGCACGCTCGACACCACCATCCCACAGATCCGAGGCAAAAGTTTCAGGGCTGGCTGGTGGGGCCGCCGCCACCCGCTCACCGATGTGTGCCAAGGTCTGGTAGTCCCCGAGGGAGCTCCCAGGCTCTCGCCCCAACAGGCGAGCCAATGCCGCCGCCTCACCCATCAGGCGGGGGAGTTCATCCGGCAGGCGAGCCAGCCGCTTGAACTGATCCATATTGAAGGCTTCGGGCAGTTCGCCCAACGCGAGCAACGGCTCTTCCAGGTTGGCGTCCCAAGCTGTATCGGCCACCCTCCCCAGGAGAGCCCCGTGTTCTGCGGCGTAACACTCGCCCAGGTTCAACAGTTCAGTGATGGGCCACGAGTTCTGCCAGACCTCATTACCCATGGCTGCCGCGGAAAGCGTCGGCGCGGGAGCAATGCGCTGGAGCAATTCCACCATCGGCGGCACATCCGACAACCGCAGCGGCGCGTCGAGTTCCAACAAGGTAGCGGCTGTGTCGAATTGCTGCCGAGCTGCGGCCATGTGTTCGGAAAGCTTTTGCACGCGCCCAACCAAGCGGTCCGCGTCCATCGGAGAAATTGCGTCCAGGCCCACTCCAACCCACGCATGATCTGCAGGCTTACCGATCTCTGCCACACGATTTGCCAGATCGCTCAACAGGTTCAGGCGGGCCGCAAAGCCGTCGTGTCCCCACTGTTCAGGCGCCTCCAAGCGGATGTCGTTGGGACGCTCGCCCTGTTCCCGCAACCGGACGAGCTGACCCATCACCTGAAACGGAGTCAATCCCGAAGCCGGATCCCGCTCATGAAGCCGTTGCACGTGGGCATTGAGCTTGTCGCGAGCTTCTGTGAGCCGATCAAACAAGCTGCCATGGCTGGGCGCCTTGGGGGCACCCAGCTCCCAGGTGCGCCTCAGCTCTTCGAGCACGGCCCGCTTGCTGGTTTTGTTGCTGTGGAGTTCCAGGCAGGCATCACCCACCCCGCGATCGTCCAGGCGACGCTTCACCACGTCCAAGGCGGCCATCTTTTCGGCCACGAACAGCACGCTTTTGCCGTCCTTGACGGCAGCAGCGATGATGTTGGCGATGGTTTGGCTCTTGCCCGTGCCCGGCGGCCCCTGGATAACCAGGTTCTTCCCCCGCCGCACCTCGTGGATGGCCAGCGCCTGCGAACTGTCGCAGTCCAGGATGTGGAGCATCTCGGCGGGCGGAATCAGTGGATCAATGTTAGCGTCTTCATCCACCAGATCGTCACCGCCAGCAAACCCATCCGCGAGCAAAGACCGGATCAGGGAGTGTTCGCTGATGGCGGCGCCCTTGGGCCATACCGCCGGATCTAGGTCCCGATACATCAGGAATTTGGCGAAGGAGAAGAAGCCCACGGTCATGTGATCGGGCAACACCTCCCAGTCGGTCTTTACCTCAACGCTCTTGCGAACCTGCTTGATGTAGTCGAGCGGTTCGAAGGTATCCGTTGCCTCGAAGGCGGGCATGCGCAGCGCGTGAACCCGATCTAGATAGGCTTCCAGTGACAAGTTCGAGGCGAAGTCGTCCTGCCGAACTTTCAGGTTGAACCGTTCACCAGCATTGCCGCGGTCGAGTTGGACCGGGATGAGAAGCAATGGGGCATAACGGACGTTCTCGGCGTTGTTGGGGTCCACCCACTTCAGTGCGCCCATCGCTAGGAACAGCACGTTGACGCCTTGCTCTTCTTCAAGGGTGTTCGCGTCGAGATAGAGCTCTAAGAGGCGCTTCTGCAGGCCCTTGCTGGTTAGCCGTGTCTGCAGCTTGGTATCGGCATGCCGGCGCAACACACCGCGCTCGTCCGTGCTGTTATCGTCCGGCTGGGCAAGATCCTCGATCTCGTCGGGCTCAACCGCAGGAGCTGCTTTCCCCGCCTTATCGCTTAGAGCATAGTTGGCAGCCACTTCTCCAACTGCTCCCGAGGGTGTTGCCAGCTCCTTGCCTTCGGCAGCGCGTCCCGCCACAAAGGTGAAGGTTTTCCCCTCACGAACCAATAAGCGGAAGATCTCTGCGGTCTTCTCATCGACGATCTCGATCGAACGACCGCCGCGGGCACCTCTGGGCATGTTGAGCAGCCTGTTACGGGCTGAGAGGTCCAGGAGTTCGACCCGGGCCCGCTCTAATTTCTCCGCAAGCGGCAAGTTGCTCTGAAAAAACGCCCGATCTTCTCCAATAGCGGCTGCAGCCACCCCCTGTTCCGCTTCCATTAGACCCTCCCTTTCGCCCCTAAAGCCTGAGACGCAACGCTCGCGCTTCGACATGGACACTCCGTCGGCTCAGTATGGGCCATAGCGAAAGTGTCCGCAGAATCGGGGCAGAACCTGTCGTAGTGCGTTTTGACTGCCATGTCCTTCCCCCTTGGCCGAAACGATACTCCTAGGAGCGCCCATCAATCTGGATGACATGCCCGTCGTGCTTGCGGTTCAAGAGCGCGACGTCGACCTCCTGATCCTCGAAGAGCTCCACGCACCTCCGGCCTTAGCGACGTGGTGTGCGGCGCAGCCCCGTCCCCAACAGCAAGTCCAGTGAGGGCGCGAATCCACGCTCAGCCGTTCTTGGTGTATGAATGGTGCTTCAAGGAACGAAAAGGAGGGGGGCATGGCACTCGTGGATGACATCCTGGCTTGGGCGGGCGGGTTGCCGGCGTGGCAGAGCGATGCGTTACGCCGGTTGTTTCGCAACGGAGCTCTGAGCGTGCAGGATCAGGCCGAGGTTCTGGCTCTGCTTCAAGAGCACCACGGAGGGCCGGCCGCCGCGGTGGCGGCGATCCCGCTTTCGATGGACGATGTGTCGCAAGCCGGCGGCACCGCCACTGTCCGCCTCATCAAGCTCGACCGGCTGGAGAACGTGAACCGCTTTCCTGCAGGCCGGGAGCTAAGCCTGGTACCCGAGGGACTCACCGTGGTCTTCGGTGAGAACGGCGCGGGCAAGTCGGGTTACGCGAGAGTCCTTAAGAACGCTTGCCGAGCGAGGGTTCGACAAGCGGTCCTGCCTGACGCATTCGTGGGTGAACGTCCTCGCCCCATTCCCAGTGCCGATGTGACCTTCATCATCGACGGCGAGAAGGGGCACGTCACCTACACGTGGCGGCAAGGTCAGACTTCGCTGGACGAACTGGGCAACGTGATGGTCTACGACAGTGCCTGCGGCACAGACTATCTGACCCGCGAGGGAGCGTGCGAATACCAGCCCTACGGCCTGCCACACCTCAATCGTCTAGCCACGGCGCAGCGCGAGATGCAGGCAACGATCGAGGCAGAGCGCGGGCATATCCGGCTGAACCGAACGGCTTTCGATGCACTCCTGGGGAACCACGACGTAGGACGGCTCATCGCTAAGCTCGGCAAGGACACCGATTTGGTGCGGTTGCGCGAGTTGGCAACGATGAAGCCAGAGGACGAGCCGCGCATCGAAGAGCTGACGCGGGTGTTGGGCACGATGAATCCGGAACCGGAGGCGCGAGCCGCGGAGCTCTTGGCGAACCGGCTCGACACCGCGGTCACTGCTGTGAAACAAGCCCAGCGCTTTGTCACCGACCGCGCCTTGGATGAAATCAAGGAGCGGCACGACAAGCAGCGGAACACCGAAGCAGTGTTGGCTGTCGCTCAGCGCCGGCTGCACGAAGACCAGCCCGGTGCCGAAGGCTTGCTCCCTGGCACCGGTGATGCTGTGTGGAAGGCCCTCTTCGAAGCCGCGGAGCGGTTCTCCACTAAGAGTGCCTATCCGGGGCACGTACATCCCAACCTCGACGATGGTGCCAAGTGCGTCCTCTGCCAGACACCGCTGGCCGACGATGCCAAGGCGCGGATGGTGCGCTTCGCAAGCTACGTGGCGGAAGACGCTTCGAAGAACGCGCAGGAAGCCAACGCTGTCATGACCCAAACCATGAACGCGGTAGGACAAGCCAACCTCAGCCCAGTGGACCAAACAACACAAGACGAGTTGAAGGCGAGGGACGTTGCACTCTATGACCTGGTGGTAGAGACCACCTCAGCATGGAGCGACCGCCGGCAGTGGGCTCAGAACGCCGTGGCCACGAACGACTGGTCCGCGGAGCGTCCTGTGCTGCCCGCCGGTGATCCTCTGGACGTCCGGCTGACCACCAAGGCAAAGGCATTGCGCGATCAGGCGAAAGACCTTCGAGCGGCGCTCGATCCACAAGCAAAGGTCAAACTGGAACAGGAGCTCGCAGCCTTGCGGTCCCGCGTGCAGTTGGGCAAGCAACTGGCCGAGGTAGAGCAGTTTGTCGAAGACTCCAAGGCGCACAACCACCTGACGGCGTGTCATGGGGGCCTCAACCCCAAGACGGTCTCCCGCCAGATGACCAAGTTGGCCGGCATCTACGTGACAGATGCCTTGGCCGATGGCATGAACGAGGAGCTGGCGAAGTTGGGGCGGCGGCGTAGCGTGGAGCCAGAACTGGTCGGCCGCACTGACGTCGGCAAGACGATGATGGCGTTGAAGGTGGTCGACTGCGACGATCCCGCGAGCCAGGTTCTTTCCGAGGGAGAGCAGCGAGCCATGAGCTTGGCGCTATTCCTGGCTGAGTTGCGCCTTCAAGACCATCGGTCGACCGTAGTGTTCGATGACCCCTCGACATCTTTCGACCACCACCATCGCCGGTGTATGGCACTGCGGCTGGCTGAGCTGGCCAAGGAGCGTCCGGTCGTGGTGTTCACTCACGATGCGGTGTTCTTGGCCGAGATGGGCGGCACAGTGGCTCAGACTGGACAGCCGGTCTTGTTCCAGACCGTCAGCTGGAGTGAAGGGCAAGGGCCCGGGTTTGTCACTCCGGGGCTCACGTGGGAGACCATGGACACCGCTGCCCGGCTCAGCCAGGTGCGGGACCTAGGCGCCGCACTTAAAGGCGTGGGTGACTACCTAGATGAGCCCGCCAAGGAGCGGGTCAAGCTGGCTTACACCAAACTGCGGGGTACGATCGAGCGTGCTGTGCGCGAGGTGTTCTTGAATAACACCGTCCAACCGTTCAGCGACGTCGTTTCGGTCGAAAGCTTCGGCGCGGTAGTCGGATTCCCGCAGGACCAATGGGAGGAGCTCACGCGCATCTACGATCGCTGTTGCGAAGTTACCGACGCCCACGACACCAATGCTGCACACCAGTTGCCAATCCCTCATCCCGACGAGCTGCTGAAGGACATCAATGTGTTTGACGGCTTGTTGGTCGCCGCCCGTAGGCGAGGGAGTGCCTACAGAGGCGAGCGGCAAAAACGCAACGAGGCTCGCAAGAAAGTATTCACAGCGAATGCCGAGCCACGCAGCTAAACAGCAAGGATCTACCGTATGGTCGGCCCTGTTTAAGGGCTCCTAGTCTCGGTAGTTTTTGTCGAAGAGCACGTGGGTCACGAGCGATTGGTCAGCGACATCCCGGACTCGTCGTTGCCGCTTGTCGACCTACCTTCAACGGAGTAGCGCGAATATATGGTGTCCTGAGCTTCCTGTTGTACCTACCCGACAACCGCGCAACGGCGCTCTAGCATTGTGTGCTCTGACAACTGACACGCGAGGTGCCGATGCGTTTTCACCATATCCTGACCGTCTCCGAGAAGGCGCTGACCTCACACCTGGGCGACCGGCTAGCGCTCGAACGCGAGCTCGGTCGGTCTGTGCTTACAGCGTGCCTGGGAGCTTCCCCTGACCAAGCGGGGCCGGAACTGATCGCTCAACGGAAGACCATCGCGAACCAAGGTCTCGTCCGTTACGTGGACGAGTTCGGAAGCCGGGATCTAGCCGTTTTTGTCTGCGATCAGGGGCGCTTGAGGCCCAGCAGCAGTTGTCTCAATAGCTTCGTGTTGACGGAGGCTGCATCCATACTGGACGCCGATCTGAAGCGCCTCAGGGCCAAAGGGCGTTGAGGGTGGCGTTTGTGCAGCCGCTGGGCTTTGTCGAAGCTGATTCAAATTTGCATGGAGCAATGTCGTGAAGCATCCAATCCCACTACATCGTCGCCTCTGGCTGCTGGCGCAGTGGCCCTTCTCCAGCAGCGCGCGTGAGACCTGGTATTTGCTCAGGCGTCCGGCGAATGCACGCCGGTTGCTGCAGTCGATCGAGCAGCTGAAGCGAGGGGAGTTGGTCGAGCGTGATATCGGAGATTTGCTGCGGCGTGAGAAAGGCGAATAGCCAGAAGGCTGGCAAATGCTCGTCGGGTGCTGCAAGCAGTCGAGCAGCTGAAGCGTGAGGAGTTGCTCGGGACGGGATGCACAGGGGCACTGCTCGGATGCGAATCGTCCGCACACTATTCGTTCAGTATGATGCCCGGGTAGGGACTCGAATCGCCGATGGTCTGACTGGCAAGCGCGCCAGCTTGTGTATGTATTTGTGCATGAAATTCTCACGAACTCATAGAAAATCGTTATTTATCAGTGAATTAGTGTTTTAATTGGGTCTCCTCTTGGCACCAATCGCGAGTTTCCGGGGAACCGGAACTTCAGGAAAACCCGCCGCTTGGCGGGTTTTTTCTTGCCCGTATCTGTCAGAAAAACTCACGATATGCCGAACCGGCCAGCTTGACCGTGGCCTGCCGGTTTGGCGGACACGATGCGTAGGTATTGGCTGACAGAGTGCACGGGCGCTGCGTGGCACAGTGCATGGGATCGACGGTTCGGATTCTCCTGGATCGTCGTCGTCCTGCCGCATCGCGGCTCGCGCACAGGGATCGCCTGCATGATGCTTGTCTCGCTCAACCAGACCACCGCGTATCGCTGGAGCATCCGTCGCGGCAACATCGTCTTGTTCCGCGAGTTGCTGCTGGGCCCGGCCATCACGCTGGCGCGGGAGATCGCGCGCGACGAGCATCTGTGCAGCGGGCGTGCCATCTGCGTGGAGATGCTGGGCATCGGCGGCCCGATTCGGCTGGCCTCGTATGCGAGGCCGCCGGTCGATGCGACGGAAGTCTCATCCGGAGATTCCGTGGCGGCCTGAGCCGGATCGATGCGGGCGTTTTGCTTGCATCCTTCCGCGAAGCCGCCTAGTTTCCGTTCGAGGGCAAGGCAGTGGCGCATGCATGCGCCGCGCTTCGCTACATACGGCAACCAGGAGCACCCATCAGGGAGGGCAGGGCATGATCCAGATCGTTCTGATCGACGACCACGAACTCGTGCGCACGGGTTTCCGGATGATCCTGCAGCAGCAGCCGGACATGAGCATCTGCGGTGAGGCGGCGAGCGCGGAGGAAGGCCTGCGCCTGATCCGCAGCCTCAAGCCCGAGATCGCCCTGGTGGACGTGCACATGCCGGGCATGAGCGGCATCGAGCTCACCGAGCGTGTGAGCCGGGCCGAACTGGCCACGCGCATCGTGGTGGTCACCGTGGTGGACGACGGCCGCTTTCCCAAGCGCCTGCTCGACGCCGGCGCCTCGGGTTACCTGACCAAGGGCTGCAGCGCCGATGAGCTGGTGACGGCGGTGCGCCAGGTGGCTGTCGGCCGGCGCTATCTCGCGCCGGCGGTGGCGCAGCAGCTGGCGCTGGCCACGCTGGACGGCAGCAGCTCGCCGTTCGATGCGCTGTCCAGCCGCGAGCTTGAGGTGGCGATGATGCTGGTGCGCGGCAAACCGCTGACGATGATCGGCGAGCAGCTCAACCTGAGCCCGAAGACGGTGTCGACCTACAAGCAGCGGCTGATGGAGAAGCTGCGTGTGGAGCACGTGCTGGGGCTGGCGCACCTGATGACGGCGCACGGCCTGATCGATGCGCCGAACCACCAGGTGGGTGCCTGAGCCCATCACCCGACGGACATCGCAGCCACAAAAAAAGCCGGACGTGAGTCCGGCTTTTTCGTGGCGCATGGTCAGGCGTCAGGGCGCCGCATCGTGTCGGGGCTCTTCCTCCTCAGCTGCTGCGTCGGCGGGCTTCGCCTCGTATGCAGCCGGAGCAGCCGGCGTGTTGGCGGCCTCGTGGCCAAGCAGGTCGCCTTGTCGCGGCTGCACGACGGCAGGCGCGGGCGCGACGTGCCCGTTGAGGGCGGCGAGCGAAGGCTCGGCGTGAGCCGCCGTGTCCACCGACGGGAGCGGAGCGGGAGCCGGAACAGGCGCTGGTGCGGCAGCTTCCTTCGGCGCGACGACCGCTGACGCGGATTCGCGTGCCGGGTTCGCTTCGCCGTCAGCGGTGATGTTCGTCTCGACCGGGCGTGCCACGTCCGTCACCGGGGTGCCCGGCGATGCCGACTTCTCCGGAATCGGCGGCAGCGGCGGCAGGCTGAAGGCGGTGGCGACCGCGGCGGCCAGCGGCGCTTCGGTCAGTACCACGCGCGCGGATTCGGGACGCTCGGCCTGCACCGGCGTGCTGCGGGGCGCAGGCGCGGCGCGCGGCGCGACGGGAGCGGGCGGTGCCGCTGCGACAGTCTCGGCGGCGACTTTGTCGGCCACGGCCGGGCTTGCCGTGTCGACGGGCGAAGGCGTCGTCGCTGGCGTGGGCTCCTCCCCACCGCTGGCATCGGCCTCGTCGCGATCCTCGTCGTCCAGCTCGTTGAGCTGGTCGGCGTTCTCCGGCATGCCGGCGGCGTCCTCGTGGCGACGACGGCGGCGACCGCCACGGCGACCACGGCGACGGCGCGAGGGGTTCTCGGCGTCGCCGGCAGCATCGGCGTTTTCGGGAGCCCCGGTCGCCACCAGTGCGACCAGCTTGGTTTCGTCGACGGACTCGGCGGGTGCGGGCGCAACGGCAGGGCGCGGTGTCGGCGCTTCCGGCTTCGGTGCCGCGACCGCAGCAGGTGCTGGAGTCGTCGCCGGCTTGCGCTCGGCACGTTCCGGCTGAGCGGCCTTGTTGCCGTCCGCGGCGTTGTTCCGCGGCTGCTGCTGGCGTTCCTGCTTCGGCGCCTGCGCATTGGACTGCTGCTGGCGCGATCCGCCCTCGTTGCCCTGCTGGCGGTTGCTGCGATTTTGCTGTTGCTGCTGCTGGTTCGGCTTGGCCGACGGCGTGCCGCCATCGCGGCGCTGGCGGTTGTTGCCCTGCTGCGCATTGCGGTTGCGCTCGTCGCGTCGCGGCTGCTGCGGGCGGTTGCCGCGCGGCTGGCCGTTGTCGTTGGCGCCCGCCGGTGCGGCGGTCGTCGCGGCAGTGGCCGGGGCGGCGGCGCTGTGGCGGAACCAGCCGAACAGGCGCGAGATGATGCCGCCGGTCGGGGCGGTGGCGACCGGCGCGGGTGCCGCCGCCTGGCGGCGCGCCTGCACGGGCTGCGACACGGGGGCGGCCGCTTCCTCGCGCACCGGCGCCGGCGTGGCCGGCACGATGCCGCTGACCGCGGGCTGCTCGTTGCTGCCCAGCGCCTGGCCCATCTTCGGGATCGGCGTCGCTTCGACCGCGGTGAGGCGCTCGTAGCTGGGCTTGCTGTGCTCGCCCATGTCCGCTTCCTTGATCCGCTGGATCTCGATATGCGGCGTCTCCAGCTTGTCGTCGGCCACGATCACCACGTGCGCCTTGTGGCGCAGCTCGATCTCGACCACGCTGGCGCGCTTCTCGTTGAGCAGGAAGTTGGCCACCGTGGGCGGCGCCTGCACCAGCACCTGGCCGGTGTTGTCCTTCATCGCGTGTTCTTCGATCAGGCGCAGGGTGGACAGCGCCAGCGATTCCACGCTGCGGATCTGGCCGTGGCCTTCGCAGCGCGGGCAGACGATCTGGGTGGCTTCACCGAGGCTCGGGCGCAGTCGCTGGCGCGACATCTCCAGCAGGCCGAAGCGGCTGATGCGGCCGATCTGCACGCGGGCGCGGTCGAGCTTCAGCGCGTCCTTGAGCTTGTCCTCGACCTCGCGCTGGTGGCGCGGGCTGTCCATGTCGATGAAGTCGATCACGATCAGGCCGCCGGCGTCGCGGATGCGGCACTGGCGGGCGATCTCCACCGCAGCCTCAAGGTTGGTGTTGAACGCCGTCTCCTCGATGTCCGAGCCCTTGGTGGCCTTGGCCGAGTTGATGTCGATCGCGGTGAGCGCCTCGGTCTGGTCGATCACGATCGAGCCGCCGGAGGGCAGGCGCACCTGGCGGTCGAACACGCTCTCGATCTGGCTCTCGATCTGGTAGCGGTTGAACAGCGGGGTGTCGTCCTTGTACAGCTTGAGCTTGCGCAGCGAGGTGGGCATCACCTGCTGCATGAACTCGCGGGCGTCCTCGTACAGCGATTCCTCGTCGATCAGGATCTCGCCGATGTCGCTGCGCAGGTAGTCGCGCAGGGCGCGGATGAACAGCTTGGATTCCTGGTAGATCAGGAACGGCGCCTTGCGCTTGCTGGCGGCCTCGGAGATCGAGCGCCACAGGGTCAGCAGGTAGTCCAGATCCCATTGCAGCTCTTCGGCGTCACGGCCCAGACCGGCAGTGCGCACGATCAGGCCCACGTCGTCGGGCACGGTGACGTGCTCCAGGGCTTCCTTCAGGGCCTGCCGGTCCTCACCCTCGATCCGGCGCGAGACGCCGCCGGCCTTCGGGTTGTTCGGCATCAGCACCATGTAGCGGCCGGCCAGCGAGATGAAGGTGGTCAGCGCGGCACCCTTGTTGCCGCGTTCCTCCTTCTCGACCTGCACGACGACTTCCTGGCCTTCCTTGAGAAGGTCGCGGATGCCCGACTTGTGCGGGTTGAGACCGGGGGTGAAGTACTGGTCGGCGATTTCCTTCAGCGGCAGGAAACCGTGGCGTTCGGCGCCGTAGTCGACAAAGCAGGCTTCAAGGGATTGCTCGACGCGGGTGATGCGGCCTTTGTAAATGTTGGCCTTTTTCTGCTCGCGGGAGGGGATTTCGATGTCTAGGTCGTAGAGGTTCTGGCCATCGACGATGGCCACGCGCAACTCTTCACGCTGAGTTGCGTTGATCAACATGCGCTTCATTGTAGTTTTCCTCAGCTCGCCCGCGCGTCGCGTGCCGCGGTGGCGCCGGGATGGCGGCCTGCCGGGGATCGCGCCGCTGCGGTGGAGCGGCTCATGTGACGGCGCCGTTCCCGGCGCCCGGATTGTTCGGTCAGCTGCGTCAGTCGTGCCGTGGCCGTGAGGCTTCGGGCAAACGGCGGCCCGAACCGTTACGATGAAAGGGAGTCGCGACCGCTGCCTGGGAGTCATCCCTTTGGCATACGGCGCAATCCTCGCCGGCGTGACGGGCGGGGCCCCGGCCCGAACCGGGGTCGGTGGGCAGGGATTGACGCCGCCCGAGTATCCTATTTCGACAGGTTTTTTTCAATGCAGACGGCAACTTCCCGCGACGTACCTCACGGTGTGCGTCAAGTCGCGATCGGCCCCGAGCGGGACGGCCAGCGGATCGACAACGCGCTGGCGACCCTGCTCAAGGGCGTGCCGAAAAGCATGATCTACCGCCTTTTGCGCACCGGCCAAGTGCGCGTGAACGGCAAACGGGCCAAGCCGGATACGCGCTTAAGTGACGGCGACATGCTGCGAATTCCGCCGATCCGGGTGGCTGAACGCCCGGAGGGACGGGAGGCGCCGGATGCATTGGTCTCGTCGGTTGCCGAGACGGTGATCTTCGAGGACAAGCACTTCCTGGTGATCGACAAGCCCTCGGGTATCGCCAGTCACGGCGGCAGCGGGGTGAGCCACGGGGCGATCGAGCTGCTGCGCGCGGCGCGCCCGCATGAGTCGCTGGAACTGGTGCATCGCCTGGATCGCGATACCAGCGGCGTGCTGGTACTGGCCAAGTCGCGCGCGGGACTGGTTGGCCTGCAGGCGGCGATCCGTGCCGGCGAGGTCACCAAGCAGTACCTGTGCCTGATGGTCGGCCATCCGTCCAAGGCGAAGTTCGACGTCAACGCGCCGCTGCGCAAATCCGTCCTGCAGGGCGGCGAGCGGATGGTGCGGGTCAGCGAGGACGGCAAGCCGGCATTGACCTTCTTCCGCGAGATGGAGCAATACCCCGGCGCCCGCCTGATGCAGGCCACGCTGGGCACCGGCCGCACCCACCAGATCCGCGTGCATGCCGCCCATGTCGGCCATCCGCTGGCGGGCGATCCGAAGTACGGCGACCGCGAGATGAACAAGCGTTTCCGCGAAATGGGGTTGCAGCGGCTGTTCCTGCACGCTGCGCATCTCAGTTTCGAACTGGACGGGCGCCTGTACAGCTTTTCCGCGCCGCTGCCGGATGACCTCAAGACCTTCCTCGACGTGCTGGCGGTGAAGGGCAAACATCTGCCGTACATCCAGGCCGCGGCTAAAGAAAGAAACGGGCGCTGACCTCCAGCGAACGCAGCAGGCCGCCCACCAGACCGGCTTCCACCAGCAGGGCGCAGACCGCATGCGCCGCAGCGACCGGCAGCAGCGCGCGCGCGCGTCGGAAGCACCACGCCCACCACAGCTCGGCCAGCAGGCAGAGCTGCATCAGAATGCCGTTCGGCGTGTGCATCAGGGCGAACACGAGGGCGGCGAGCAGCACGGCAAAGGCCGGGTGCAGTCGGCCTCCTTCGAGGCGGCGCAGCACCACGGCCAGCATCAGCCATTGCTGCAGGATCGCCCACAGCAGGTAGGTCAGCACATGGCCTGGCGTGGGTGCCGTGCAGTGTCCGCCGTACCCGGCGATCAGCAGCAGGGTCGGCGGCAGCAGGGCGAACGGCATCAGCCAGGCGCGCCAATCGCCCAGCCAGTGCCAGTCGGCCGGGCGCTGCCGCCACTCGGCCTGCGCCGCGAACAACAAGGCGCCGGCGAAGCACAGCAAGCCGGGCAACGACAGGCGCAGGCCCAGCCGCAGGCCGATGACCAGCCACAAGGGCCCGGCCAGGCAGGCGGCGAGTTCCAGCCAGCGGCGCCGACGCAGGCGCGGCGACCACCAGGCCAGCCCGGCCAGCGCCAGCAGATAGCCGATGGTGCCGACCCACGCCAGCCAGCCACGGTTGCCGGATTCGCCCGCGGTCATCGGCGTGTCGCCATGCGGAAGAATCAGGGCGCCCGGCCGCTGCCACCAGACCAACTGGCGCAGGGCCAGTTGCGTCTCGGCCGAGGCGCCGGTCGGCAGGGCGATCCAGGGCGCGGCCGGCAAGGCGGGATCGGCGAGTTGCCGCGAGGCCACCGCGGGATCGGGCGACAGCTGCAGCGAGGGCCGTGTGGGTGCGGGCAGGGGAGCCTCGCGACCCAGCGCCACTTCGTCCAGATGCAGCGACGCGCCGGCGGGCAACGCCAGCTGCAGCCGCAGCATCTCGATGCGTTGTGGCGCAGCGCAGCTGCTGCCGTCGGCAGCCTGCCAGTGCAACTGGCGCAGATCGATCACGACGCGCAGCGGGCCAGCCGCGATCGGTGCGTCCTGCCAGCCGAGGCAACCCGGTTGCCCCAACCGTGGCCGCCATGTCACGCCCAGCCGGAACGGCGCATCGGCTTCGCCGTGCAGCGCCAGCAACGGCCAGTGACCCGGATCGAGCATGCCGCTCACCGGCAGGCCCAGTTCGAACGGCGTGCCGTCGCGACTGCGGATGCGCAGGCCATCGCCGGCGCGCTGCACGTCGGCGGCGCCGAAGGCGCGGCCGGCGACGAGGTCGTGCGGCTGGCGCAGCCGCCACTGCCACAGCGGCTGGCCATGCTCGATCAGGGCCAGTTGCCGATCCGCCGTGTGTTGCAGGTGGCCCGCGGTGATGCGCGCGGCCAGTCCGCGCAGACCGGACAGCAGCAGCGCCACCAGCAACGCGAAGCCTGCGGCGGCCAGCCAGCGGCGCATCGTCGACGTAGGGGATCGCCGCACGCTCAGCGCGCCAGCAGCGCCTCGACCCTGGCCGCGCAGATGATGTCGTTGAGCGAGAGGCCGCCGACGTCGTGGGTGGACCACAGCAACTGGCAATGCCCGTAGCCGGCTTCGATGTCGGGATGGTGATCCTCGTGGTTCGCCATGTAGCCCACCGCGTTGATGAAACCCAGCGTGTGGCGGAAATCCGGAAAGCGGAAGTCCTTGACGATGGCGCGGCCGTCCGCGCTCAGCCCCCAGCCCGGCAGCAGCTGCAGCAGCTGGGTGATCTTGTCCGCACTCAGCGCGTGCTCCTTGCCCTTGCGCGGCTGGCAATGCTGGTTGGCGAAATCGTGGATGTTCATGGGCGCTCCATCGGAAGGCAAAGACAAGGCGCGCAGCGTCGAAGTTGCGCGCGCAAATGTCAAAACCTGCTGGCCGGCATGAAACCGTACTAAAATGGTGCTGATTCGGCGGATGGTGTTGGCGCCGCCGTCGCAATATCCGCCACAGGTGAAGCATGATCGAGATTTCCGAACGCGCGCAGCAGCATTTCCTCCGCCTGCTGGCGCAGCAGGGCAGCGAGGGACTGGGCATCCGCCTGCACGTGACCGCGCCCGGTACGCCGGCGGCGAACTGCGAGCTGGAGTTCTGCGAGCCGGCCGAGCTGCTCGGCAACGAGTGGACGATCGAGTGCGCCGGTTTCGACTTCCATGTCGAGGGCGACAGTGCGTCGTGGCTGGATGGCGCCAGCATCGACTTCGAGCCGAACGCCACCGGCGGCCTGCTGAACATCCGCGCGCCGAAGATCAAGGGCGACGTGCCGGGGCTGGAAGCCGGGGTGATCGAGCGCGTGCGCTACGTGATCGAGTCGGAGATCAATCCGCGGCTGGCCTCGCACGGCGGCCGCGTCACGCTGCTGGAAGTCGACGCCGAAGGCGTGGTGAAGCTGCAGTTCGGCGGCGGCTGCCACGGCTGCGGCATGGTGGACGTCACCTTGAAGCAGGGCGTGGAGAAAACCTTGCGCGAACGCGTGCCCGAGGTGACCGCGGTGCGCGACGCCACCGACCACAGCGGCGGCAAGCAGCCGTACTACAGCAAGCACGAAGGCAAGTCGGCGCTGGGCTGAGATGAGCGATGCGCCAAACGAGAAAGCCCGCCTCACGGCGGGCTTTTGTTTGAAAGTGCGGCCATGGATGGCCACCCGTTTGATTTTCGCGATCGGGGATGATCGCAAGGCCAAGGCAAATCAATCGCCCTGCACGTGTCCCTTCAGCGTGTCGAGCTTGGTCGGCAGGCTGGAGAAGTAGGCGGAGATGTCCTCGATGTCCTGGTCGGACAGCGTGGCCACCATGCCCTTCATGATCGGATTGTTGCGCGCGCCGTCCTTGTACTCGTGCAGCACCTGCTGCAGATATTGGTTGTACTGGCCGGCGAGGCGCGGGTATTGCGGGTCGACCGCGTTGCCGTCGGCGCCGTGGCAGGCGAAGCAGGCGGCGGCCTTGGTCTTGCCGTTCGCGGCGTTGCCGCTGGCCAGCAGCGGGGCGGAGGCGAACGCCAGGACGGCGCCGCACGAAAGCAGGGCTAGTGCACGTTGCATGCGGGGTCCTTGGTTACTTGATCGGCGTGAGGCTGGACAGGTAGGCGGCGATGTCCTTGATGTTCTGCTCGGACAGGCTTTGCGCCTGCGCCGCCATCGTCGGATACGTGCGGTCGCCGCTCTTGTACTCGTTCAACGCGCTGATGATGTACTGCTCGTTCTGCCCGGCGATCTTCGGCACGGGATAGTCCGGGTAGGCGTTGGAATAGCCCGGCACGCCGTGACAGCCGGCGCAGGTGTAGACCAGCGTGCGCCCGGCCACCTTGTCGCCTTCGGCGTGCGCGCTGGCGGTGGCCAGCAAGGCGGCAACGGCTGCCAGACCAAGCAATTGCAATCGAATCATCGAGATCGTTCCCCAGGTGCGGCGACAGATGCGAATGAGTGCAACAACCGCCGCAGTATAGACAGCAGTTCAGGGCACGGACAACCTGCCGCAGCCGATTGATCCGCAGCAAGCGCCCCAGGCTCAGACCAGACTGCGGAAGATATGGATGCCCGCGCTGTACTCGCCGACGATGGTGCCAAGGCTGACCAGGAAGAAGTTCAGCAGGGTGCGCGCCACGCGGTTCTTCCACCAGCCGCTCCAGTGCACGATGTCGTCGCGCAGCGTGTCGAAGTCGGCCACGCGCGGGCGACGCAGCCAGGCCTCGGCCATCGCGCTGATGCCGCCGGCGGGAATGCCGGGGCGGAACGGCTTGATCGGCGCGGCGATGAACGCGGCGAGGATGCTGAGCGGATGCGCGCCGGCGGCCAGCGCGCCCAGCGCGGCGAAGCCGCCAGTGAACAGCACCCACGCGGTGAGCGCCTGCGTGCCCAGCGCCGCGTTGCGATGGAAAGCCCAGGCGATCGCGGCGAACACCACCAGCACCAGGCCCGCGGCCAGCCATTTCGGCCAGCGCGCCTTCGGCGGGGACTGTGCCAGTTCGGCGGCAGTCGCGGCCGGTTCGCCGTGCTGTTCGCGCAGCAGCTGGCACAGGCCCTTCAGGTGCCCCGCGCCGATCACCACCAGTACGCGGCGAGGTGTCCCGGTGGCCGTGCGCGCGGCCTCTTCGCGCAGGCGCGCGGCCATGTAGGCGTCGCGTTCGCCGATCAGGCTCTGGTAGAGCGGCTTCGATTCGCTGGCGAATTCGCTGAACGCGCTTTCCAGCATGTCGCCCTGCTTGAGCTTCTCGATCTCGCTGGCCTCGATCTCCTCGCGCTCGAACACGCTGGCGAGCAGGCCGCCGAGCAGGCCGAAGCGCTGCCAGAAACCCACGCTGTGCCAGGCGCGCTTGAGCGTGGTGCCGACCTCGCGGTCGACCAGCCACAGCGGCAGGCCGCGCGCCTCGGCGCCGTCCATCGCCGCCTTCATCTCGGCGCCGGGCTGGATACCGGATTGTTCGGCGAGGCGCTTCTGGAACGTGGACAGCACCAGGCTGGCCGCGACCATGCCGGCCTTGCCCTGGCGGATCACCTGGAACAGGTCCATGCGCTTGAACGCGTCGGGATCGCGCATGCCCTGCGCGCGGCTTTCGCACAGCTCCACCGCCACCGCATCGAAGTGCTCGTGCTCCAGCAGCGCCTCGACCGCTTCCATGCTGGTGCGCGAGACATGGGCGGTGCCCAGCACCACGTATTCCACGCCGTCGCGCGTCACGTGCTCGATGGGCTGGTCCTGCAGCACGGTGGGAAGGGTGGATTCGGTGTCACTCATGCGTGTGGCGTGCCGGTCGCGGGGAGTCCCCAAGCATGGGGACGCGCCCCTCGCGAAGCAAGTGAGGAGTGCGGCCATGGATGGACGCCCGTGTGATCTTCGCGATCAGGGATGATCGCAAAAGCAAACCCAAGTGCGGCCAAGGATGGCCGCCCGTTTGACTCTCGCGTTCAAGGACGAACGCGCTAGTCCCGAAAGCGCTTGAGCAGATCGCCATAGGCGTCGATGCGGCGGTCGCGCAGGAACGGCCAGATGCGGCGCACATGCTCGCTGCGCTGCATGTCGATCTCGGCGAGCAGCAACTCGCGCCCGTCGCTGCCGGCCTGGGCGAGGAACTCGCCCTGCGGTCCGGCCACGAAGCTGGTGCCCCAGAACCGGATGCCGGCACCGGCGCCGCTGGGGTCGGCCTCGAAGCCGGTGCGGTTGCAGGCCAGCAACGGCAGGCCGTTCGCCACTGCGTGCCCGCGCTGCACGGTGATCCAGGCCTCGCGCTGGCGATCCTTCTCGGCCTGCGCGTCGTTCGGGTCCCAGCCGATCGCGGTGGGGTAGAGCAGCAGTTCCGCGCCGGCCAGCGCCATCAGGCGGGCGGCTTCCGGATACCACTGGTCCCAGCACACCAGCACGCCGAGGCGACCCACCGAGGTGTCGATCGGCTCGAAACCCAGGTCGCCCGGCGTGAAGTAGAACTTCTCGTAGAACGCGGGATCGTCGGGGATGTGCATCTTGCGGTACTTGCCCGCGATCGCGGCGGAACGGTCGAACACCACCGCGGTGTTGTGGTACAGCCCGGCTGCGCGCTTCTCGAACAGCGAGGCCACCACCACCAGCTTGAGTTCTTCTGCCAGCTTGCCGATGCGCGCGGTACTGGGGCCGGGAATGCTCTCGGCCAGGTCGAACAGGTCGACCGATTCGTGCTGGCAGAAATACGGGCCGTTGTGCAGCTCCTGCAGCAGCACCAGTTCGGCGCCGGCCCTGGCGGCCTCGCGCAGGCCGGCCTCGATCGCGTCGAGGTTGGCGTCGCGGCTGCCACGGTCGGTTTCCTGCAACAGGGCGGCTTTCAGGATCTTGCGGGTCATGGGCGATTCGGCGTGAGGGTTTGCTCGCCTAGTGTAACAAGGGCGGCCATCGGGACCGTCGCGACACGCTTCCGCTACTCTGGATCACGGCGATGCTTGCGCAGCAATGCTTCCCTGACGGAGATGGCCGATGGGCAATGCCGACGGACGCACGATCCGATGCTGCGGCATCGGTGGTGGAGGTGTCGCATGAACGTCGTCACCACCTGGCTGCTGTGCAAGTACGAACGCTGGAAGCAGGACACGCTGAGCCAGAGCGATTTCCGGCCCAGCGTCAGCATCCTCAAGCTTTCGCTGATGGCGGTGTTCGTGGGCGTCATGGCGGCGTTCGTCGCGTACGTGCTGTACCGGATGATCGGCCTGGTCACCAACCTGGCGTTCCGCCAGCAATTCTCCTTCGCGTTCGTCGCGCCGGGCCTGCATGCGTCGGTCTGGGCGATCGTGCTGGCGCCGCTGGTGGGCGGCCTGCTGGTGGGGCTGATGGCGCGTTACGGCAGCGACCGCATCCGCGGCCACGGGATTCCCGAAGCGCTGGAGGCGATCCTGTTCCGCAAGAGCAAGATGATGGTGAAGGTGGCGATCCTGAAGCCGCTGTCGGCGGCGATCGCGATCGGCACCGGCGGCCCGTTCGGCGCCGAGGGGCCGATCATCATGACCGGCGGCGCGATGGGCTCGCTGTTCGGCCAGATGTTCTACCTCACCTCGATGGAGCGTCGCACCCTGCTGGTGGCCGGCGCCTGCGCGGGCATGGCGGCCACCTTCGGCACGCCGATCGCGGCGACCCTGCTGGCGGTGGAACTGCTGCTGTTCGAGCTGCGCCCGCGCAGCACGATTCCGGTGGCGATCGCCTGCTTCGTGGCCGACGCGCTGCGCATGTGGCTGCTCGGCCCCGGCGCGCTGTTCCCGCTCGCGACGACGTTCGAGGTGGGCCTGCCGACGTTCGGGCTGGCCGCGGTCTGCGGCTTCCTCGCCGGCCTGCTGGCCACGCTGCTCACCGCGCTGGTGTATCGCGTGGAGGACGCGTTCCACCGGTTGCCGGTGCACTGGATGTGGTGGCCGCTGATCGGCGCGGTGGCGGTGAGCGTCGGCGGCGTGATCGACCCGCAGACGCTGGGCGTGGGCTATGACGTGATCGACCGGTTGCTGACCGGCCAGCTGGCGGGCACGGCGATCCTGGTGTTCATGCTGGTGAAGTCGCTGATGTGGGTGATCTACCTGGGCTCGGGCACCTCCGGCGGCGTGCTGGCGCCGCTGCTGTCGCTGGGCGCGGGCCTGGGTGGGCTGGAGGCGATGGTGTTTCCCGGCCCCGATCCGCTGCTGTGGCCGCTGCTCAGCATGGGCGCGATGCTGGCGGGCGTGATGCGCCTGCCGTTCACCTCGATCATGTTCGCGCTGGAGCTCACCCACAACGCCAGCGCGCTGCCGGTGCTGCTGGTGTCCTGCACCACGGCGTACGGCGTCAGCGTGTTCCTGATGAAGCGCTCGATCCTCACCGAGAAGATCGCGCGGCGCGGCCTGGACATTTTCCGCGAATACACGGTGGACCGGCTCGAACACACGGCGGTGCGCGAGGTGATGACCACCGCGATGGTCACCGTGCCCGGCGAGCTCAGCGTGCGCGAATTGGCCGAGCGCTATTTCGGCGCCGACCAGCAATACCGCGCGTTCCCGGTGGTGGATGCCGACGGCGGCCTGCTCAACGTGGTGAACCGGCAGGACGTGCAGCGCTGGCTGAAGGAGGATCCCTCGGGCAGCGCAAGGCTGGCCGACGTGGTGGGCAGGGAGCCGGTGGTCGCCTTGCCCGACGAAAGCTGCCAGAGCGTGGCCGTGCGTGCCGCCGTGGAGAAACTGGAACGCATCCCGGTGGTGGGTCCGGACCGCCGCACGCTGCTGGGCATGGTCACCCGCTACGACCTGCTCAAGCCCTACACGCACTACCACAACGAGGAAAAGGTGCGCGAACGCTTCTTCGGCAACGGCAAGTCCGCGGCGAACGGCGACGACGGCCGTTGAGGATCACACCAGCCCGACCGGCAGCTGCATGGTGATGCAGTGCAGACTGCCGTTCTGCCAGATCAGCGGGCGGCAGGGCACTTGCACTATCTCGCGGCCCGGGTGCGCGCTGCCGATGATGCGCGCGGCTTCATCATCCGCCGCGTCGCCGTAGGCGGGCACCAGCACGGCGCCATCGACGATCAGGTAGTTCGCGTAGGAGGCGGCGAGCCGGCGGCCTTCGTCGATGATGGGCTGCGCCCACGGCAACGGGTGCAGCGTGTACGGGCGACCGTCGACGGTGCGCAATGCGGCCAGTTCCACACCCATGCGCGCGAGTTCGTCGTGGTGCTTGTCGCTGGCGTCGTCGCAGGCCTGGTACACGATGTGCCCGCCCGGCGCGAAGCGGGCGAGGGTGTCGATGTGCGCGTCGGTGTCGTCGCCTTCCAGATAGCCGTGGTCCAGCCACAGGATGCGGCTGGCGTGCAGGTTGTCGCGCAGGATCGCGCTCATCGCCTCGCGGCTCTGTTCCGGGTGACGCTGGTGGAGGCATTTCCAGGTGGTGAGCACGCTGCCAGCGCCATCGCTCTCGATGCCGCCGCCTTCCAGCGCCCAGTCGATGCGCCGGTGCGAAGCCTCGCCGAATACGCCGGCGGCGACCAGGCCCGCGATCAGCGCGTCGTCCTGCTCGGCGCCGAACTTGCCGCCCCAGCCGGTGAAGCGGAAGTCGGCGAGCTGGAAGCGGCCGTCGCCGTCCTGCAGGGTGATCGGGCCGGAGTCGCGCAGCCAGGTGTCGTCGTAGGGCAGCTCGACGAAGCGGATGCGCGAAAGCTCGACGCCTGCTGCGCGCAACAGCGCCTCGGCGTGGGCGTGCACGTCGGCGTCGGCGACCACCACGACCAGTCGCTGGAAGCGCGTCACCGCCGCGGCCAGTGCCACGTAGGTGGTTTCCACCTCGGCCAGGCGCTCGGCCCAGTCCGTGCCGGCATGCGGCCAGGCGATCAGCACTGCGGCTTGCGGTTCCCATTCGGCGGGCAGGCGCCAGCGGGGTTCGGTCATGGCGAAACTCTCGTGCATTTCGGATCGATGCCGGCATGGCATCGGGCCGCGAAGTTTACGAGAGTACGGCCGCTGGCGCACAAAAGAACGCGCCCCGCGTCATCGCGGGGCGCGTCATATTCGGGTAGATCAGTTCGCCGTGGCGGGGTTGGTGTTGTTGCCGGCCGGGGTGTTCAGCACGGCATGGATCACGTGCTCGTGCTCGAAGTACACGATGAAGTCCGAATACTCCCAGCGGTTGATGACCGGGTGCTTCCTGGTATCACCGCCGCGCGGCGAGAGCTTGCGCTGCGGCGCGCCGTACTTCTTCTCGACCTGGGCCATGCTCATGCCGCGCGTGGGCAGGTTCATGCCCTTCTCCTGCTGCACGCGATGGATCAGCAGGTTGTCGGCATGGGCAGGCTGCGGCACGGCAAGGCTGCCGGCGCCGAAAGCGATGGCTGCCAGCAAGGGCAGGCTGTAGCGATGCTTGAACATGGTCCCCTCTCCGCGCAAGGCGATGCTGCGCCGTTGTAGCAGAACTGTTTGCGACTATCCACGGGCTGTTGCGGCGGGTGTGACCGCCATAGCCGTTATCATGGGCGGCCAAGTCGCCCGATTGAAGTGTCCCGATGATCGCGTTCCGCCATTTTGCCCTGCGCCGCGGCAGCCGCCTGCTGCTGTCCGACATCGACCTGGTGATCCAGGGCGGCTGGCGGCTGGGCGTGATCGGCCGCAACGGCTGCGGCAAGTCCAGCCTGTTCGCGGCGCTGCAGGGCCAGGTCGAGGCCGACGCCGGCGACATCGGCCTGCCGGCGAAGTTGCGCCTGGCCTCGGTGGCGCAGGAGACGCCCGCGCTGCCCGACCCCGCGATCGACTACGTGCTGGGCGGCGACGTGGAACTCGCCGCCGCGTTGCGCGACGAGCTGGACGCCGACGCACGCGGCGACACCGAGGCGATGGCGCGCGCGCATCACCGCATCGAGGAGCTGCACGGCTACGACGCCCGCGCCCGCGCCGGCCGCCTGCTGCACGGCCTGGGCTTCGCGCCGGAGACGCACGAGCGCGCGGTGAAGGAATTCTCCGGCGGCTGGCGCGTGCGCCTGAACCTGGCGCGCGCGCTGATGGCGCCGTCCGAACTGCTGCTGCTCGATGAGCCCACTAACCATCTCGACCTCGACGCCGTGCTGTGGCTGGAGGAATGGCTGCGCCGCTACCAGGGCACCTTGCTGATCATCTCGCACGACCGCGAATTTCTCGACGGCGTGATCGACCACACCTTGCACCTGGTCGATGGCGGCGCGCGCCTCTACACCGGCAACTACAGCGCGTTCGAGCGCCTGCGCGCCGAACAGTTGCGCCAGCAGCAGATCGCCCACGAGCGCGAGCAAGCCGAGCGCGCCCACCTGCAGAGCTTCATCGACCGCTTCAAGGCCAAGGCCAGCAAGGCCAAGCAGGCGCAATCGCGCATGAAGCGGCTGGAGAAGATGGCCGGCACCGAGGCGGTGCGCGCCGAGCGCGCGTTCCATTTCCAGTTCGCCAGGCCCGATCGCGTGCCCGACTCCATGCTGCAGCTGGAGGAGGTGGTGGCCGGCTATCCGGCCGGCACCCGCGAGGAAGGCGACGACCATCTGCCCGGCCACGAGACGACCAGCCGCGAAGCCACGATCATCCTGCGCGACGTGCGTTTCCGTCTCGAAGCCGGCGAACGCATCGGCCTGCTCGGCCCGAACGGCGCGGGCAAGTCCACCCTGGTGAAAACCCTGGTCGGCGAACTCGCACCCATGGGCGGCGAGCGCAAGGCGCACAAGGACCTGAAGATCGGCTACTTCGCCCAGCACACGGTGGAAAGCCTGCACGCCGGGCGCAGTCCGTTCGACCACCTGCAGGACAAGGCGCCGAACGTGGCTGCGCAGGTGCTGCGCGACTTCCTCGGCACCTGGAACTTCGCCGGCGACCGCGCGTTCGAGTCGGTGGACGGTTTCTCCGGCGGCGAGCGCGCACGGTTGGCGCTGGCGCTGATCGCCTGGGACAAGCCGAACCTGCTGCTGCTCGACGAGCCCACCAACCACCTCGACCTCGACATGCGCGAGGCGCTGGCCGACGCGCTGGCCGACTTCGATGGCGCGCTGGTGCTGGTCTCGCACGATCGCCACCTGCTGGGCATGGTCAGCGACAGCTTCTGGCGCGTGGCCGACGGCGTGGTCGAGCCGTTCGACGGCGACCTCGACGACTACGCGCGCTGGCTGCGCTCGCGCGGCGCCGCAAACAAGAAGGCCGCCAAGTCGAAGGCCGAGGCGAAACCGGTGGCGCCGGTCGAGTCGCCCGAGGAACGCCGGCGCAATGCGGCTGCACAGCGTGAAAACGAAAAGACTGCACGCCAGCGGGTCAAGAAGATCGAGACGCGCATCGCCGCCATCGAAGCCGAATTGGTTACGCTCGAAGCGAAGCTGGCCGATCCGGCAACCTACAACGGTTCCACCGCCGCGCTGATGAAACTGGGTCAGCAGCAGGCCGAACTGCGCCGCGAGAAGGAAACGCTGGAGGCGGAATGGATGGCCTTGTATGAAACCCTGGAAGCCTGAGCGTCCGCGCGGATGAGCACGCAACCGACGCAACTGTGGCTGCCCGCGCTGGATCGCTTCGATGCGGCGCATCCGCTGCGCCGCCTGCTGGCGCGGGCCGACCGTCTCGACGACGGTCCGCGCGAACGGCTTGCCATGCTCGCCGCTGCCTTTGAAGGCACCGGCGAGCAGCTGCCGGCCGCGGCGCTCGTGCGCGAACATCTGGCCGGCGATGCAGGCGAAGCCGCGTGGCTCAACGCCGATCCGGCCTGGGTGCAGCCGGACATGAACGGCGTGCGCCTGATGGCCTGCGGCTCGCTGTCGCTGCAGCCGGACGAGGCGCAGGCCTGTGCGCAGCTGCTGCAGCCGGCGTTCGCCGAAGCCGGCCTGCAACTGGAGGTCACCGCGCCGAACCACTGGCAGTTGCGCTTGCCGCCGGACGCTCCGCTGCCGGATTTCGCCGCGCCGGAACAGGCGCTGGGCGAGGATCTGTACCAGCATCTGCCGCAGGGCGCGGAAGGCCGCCCGTGGCGCGTGCTGCTCAATGAGGTGCAGGTGCTGCTGCATCAGCATCCCTTGAACGCCGCCCGCCAGGCGCGCGGCCTGCCGCCGGTCAACAGCGTGTGGTGGTGGGGGGCGGGGCGCCTGCCGTCGGCGTTGCGCAGCGCATTCGCGGGCGTGGTCGGCAACGACGTCTTGCTGCGTGCACTGGCGGCGCATGCCGGCGTGCCTGGCCAGGCACGCACGCCATCGACCGTGACGACCGCGCCCGCCGGCTCGCTGATCGACCTGCAGGACGTGCCCGCCGCCGAACTCGGGCGCGACTGGTGGCCGGCCTTGCAAGCGCTGGCGCAACGGCAGCCCTTGCACTTCGCGTTCGCCGGCGGCGAGCGCTGGTCGTGGCGGCCGTGGCATCGCTGGCGCTTCTGGCGCGGGGCGTCGCGTTGAGCACGCTGGAGCTGCGCCGGCGCGAACCACAGGGCGAGCCATCCGGCTGGGATGCCGCGGTGCATCCGGTACTGCAACGCATCTACGCGGCGCGCGGCGTGCTGCAGCCCGTGGGTGTCGAGCATCGCCTGCAACGTCTGCTGTCGCCGCAATCGCTGGGCGGGCTGGATGCCGCCATCGACCTGCTGGCCGCGGCGATCCGCGACGACCAGGCCATCCTGATCGCGGGCGACTACGACTGCGACGGCGCCACCGGCACGGCCGTCGCCGTACGCGGCCTACGCCTGCTGGGGGCGAAACGCGTGAGCTACGCGGTGCCGAACCGCTTCGTGCACGGCTACGGCCTCACGCCCGCGCTGGTCGATTCGCTGCAGCCGCGCCCCCAGCTGATCGTCACCGTGGACAACGGCGTGGCCAGCGTGGCCGGCGTGGCGCGGGCGCACGAGCTGGGCATGCGGGTAATCGTCACCGACCATCATCTGCCGGGCGAGCGCTTGCCGGACTGCGATGCGATGGTGAACCCGAATCTCGTCGGCGACGGTTTTCCCAGCAAGGCCCTCGCCGGTGTGGGCGTGATGTTCTACCTGTTGCTGGCTTTGCGCGCCAAGTTGCGCGGTCAGGGTGCCTTTGCCGGCAGCGAACCTGATCTGTCTACGTTGCTGGACTTGGTGGCGCTGGGCACCGTCGCGGATCTGGTGCCATTGGATTTCAACAACCGCGTGCTGGCGGCGGCGGGCATCAAGCGCATCCGCAGCGGTCGCGCCTGCGCCGGCATCAACGCCTTGCTGGAGTGCGCCAAGCGCAGCGCAGCTACGCTGTGCGCCAGCGATCTGGGCTATTCGGTGGGCCCGCGTTTGAATGCGGCAGGGCGGCTGGAGGACATGCATATCGGCATCGAGTGCCTGCTCACCGACGATGCGGCGACCGCGCGCCGACTGGCTGGCGAACTCGATGCCATCAACCGTACGCGCCGTGAGCTGCAGGCCGACATGGTGGCCGAGGCCGAGGCGATGACGGCCGGCCTCACCGATATCGCCGCGATTGGCGTGGCGCTGTACGAGCCATCCTGGCATGCCGGCGTGGTCGGCCTGGTGGCTTCCAAACTCAAGGAACGCCTGCACCGTCCCGCCGTCGCATTCGCTCCGGCCAGCGAGGACGATGCCGATCACTTGCGCGGTTCCGGTCGCTCCATTCCCGGCTTCCACCTGCGCGATGCGCTGGCGATGATCGACGCGCGCCAGCCCGGCCTGATCGAACGCTTCGGCGGCCACGCGATGGCGGCGGGACTGAGCCTGCGCGCCGTCGATTTTCCACGTTTCGCCGCGGCCTTCGATGCAGTTGCGCGCGAGCTGATCGCGCCGGAGCGGCTGCAGGCCGCGCTGTATACCGACGGCGAACTTCCCGCGGGCAGTCTGTCGTTGGAACTGGCGCTGCAGCTGCGCGCCGCCGGCCCCTGGGGCCAGGCCTTCCCCGAGCCGCTGTTCGACAACCTGTTCGAATGCGCGGGCTGGAAGCCCATGGGCGAGGGCCACTGGCGGCTCAGCCTGCGCGACCCGCGCGACGGCAGCGTGCACGACGCGGTGATGTTCAACGTCGACAGCGCCGCGCCGCCGACGCGCCTGCGCGCCGCCTACGAGCTCGTCGTCAACGACTGGCAGGGCCGCGAGTCGCCGCGCCTGCTGCTGCGCCACGTCGAACCGGCCTAAGAGCCAGTTCAATATCTCCGCGTGGTCCGCGCCGGGAGCTGTTTGCGCGCAGGCCAAGGAAGAACGAAGGAGTGGACGTCCGTCCACGACTGAGTGATGACGCCGGCATGTGGGCAAACAGCCCCGGCCCTTCGGGTTGCCTTGCCGTGGCCGCCATGCGGCAGCGCGCGGCTTGACCTGCCGGTCAGGCAGGCGCTGCGCCACGCACTACCACCTGACGACCACGGCAAGGCAACGCGGACTACGCGGAGATATTGAACAGGCTCTAATGGCAAGGCCCGGCATCAGACCGGGCCTTGCGCGAAAACGACCGGTGAGCTGCCTCGCTATTGCTTGCGCGCGGTGGAAGTGGTGGTGATGTCGTTGTGCATGTCGTGACTGACGGTCTTCATGCTCTTGCCGTCGGCAGAAACGGTCATCGTGCTGGTGCTCAGCACCTTGCCGCCGCGCTCGTAGGTCTCGCGCAGGCTGTTCGGACCCAGCTTCTTCACGCTCACGGTGTCGTTGGCACCCATGCTGGTCTGGTACGGCACGGCCGGACCGCCGATCTTCGCGGCATAGGAGTCGCCGGTAGGGGTGCTGAGGCTCACGTCGCTGCCGTCCACTTTGTAGGTGTAGGCGAGGCCGTTGTCGGAAACGTTGTCGATGTTCTTCATCTTCCACGAGCCGGCCAGCAGGTGCGATCCCATCGGCGCCTTGGCCACCTTGACCAGGCCGGCCTTGCCGGTCACCGGCGTGCTGCCGCTGTCGTTGGTCATTTCCTCGGTGGCGCTCTTGCCGTCCGCTGATCCCGTGACGGTCAGCGTCTCGACGACCTTGCCGGCCTTCTTCAGGGTTTGCTCGATGGTGTGGTCGTCCACGATCTTCACCGCGACGGTATCGAAGCCCGGATGACCAGTCACCGGGTGATCCTCGCCGTCGGTCTTCACGGTGTAGGCCGGGTTGCTGCAGGAGCAGCTGAACATGCCGCCCTTGAGCGTGATGACGATGGGCTTGCCCGTGTCATGGATCGAACTCGGGTCGGTCTTCCAGGTGCCGTTGAACGCGCTTTGCGCCAGCGCCATGGCCGGTATCAGCAGCGCGAACGCGGAAACCGCACAAAGCAGTTTTTTCATGGCAGTGCTCCGGATGAATTGATATGGAGTCCCCCTATCCGGGTATGTGCACCGGATTGCATTGACTCTCCGCGCCGTCGCGTTATCGGCGTGTGCAAGCCGCATGAAGGCTGTCGGCCTTGCGCGGCGTTCACGGTACAGGCGCCAAACTGGCCGCCTGCCCGCCACGGAGATCGTCATGCTCGAACAGATCGAAGGATTGCCGCCCGGCACGCTGGGCTTTCGCGCGCATGGCCAGGTGACCGCCGCCGATTACGAGCAGGTGCTGGTACCGGACGTGGAGGCGGTGTTCGCGCTGAACCGCAAGCTGCGCATGTTGTTCGTGGTGGCGCCGGATTTCACCGGCTTCGACGTCGGCGCGATGTGGGACGACTTCATGCTCGGCATCCGTCACATCAGCGGCTGGGATCGCGTGGCGCTGGTGACCGACGTGCCGTGGCTGCGCACCGCGACCAAGGCGACGCGCTTCCTGGTGCCGGCCGATTTCCGCCTGTTCGCGCTGGCCGAACTGGAGCCGGCGGCGCGCTGGATCGCCGAGCCCGTGGACGGTTGAGCGTATGGACGGCCGAACCGCGTCATGCGAAATCGTCACTTGCGTTGCGCCGCAACATCTGGTCTAGTCGGCACATGACCTTGATGACCGCCCAGTTTCCGAACGCCACCGCGCCTGCCGCGCGGAGCTTCGTGGCGGCCGTCAACAACAATCGCGCGAACAATAACGCCAACCGTTGGCGGGCCCGCGCGTAGCTGCAAGTTTCCACGAAAGATACGCGACGAAGGCCCGCCACAAGCGGGCCTTCGTCGTTTTGGCGTGTGTGATTTTTTACGCGCATCCATCCGCGCAGAGCAAACCCGGCCATCCATGGCCGACTTTCAAAAAGAGCTTTTCCTTTCCAACCGACCGCATCAACTACCCAAAGGCCAGCCACCATGTGTTCGATTTTCGGAATGTTCGACCTGCAACCGGGCGATGACCTCGCCGCCTTGCGCCGGCAGGCGCTGGAGTTGTCGCAGCGGCAGCGTCATCGCGGTCCCGACTGGAGCGGAGTGTTCGTGGATGCGGGGGTGATCTTGGTGCACGAGCGCCTGGCCATCGTCGACCCGGCCTCGGGTGCGCAGCCGCTGCGTTCGCGCGACGGCGCACTGGCGCTGGCGGTGAACGGCGAGATCTACAACCACCAGGCGTTGCGCGAGGCCAGCGGCTACGAATTCACGACGGGCTCGGACTGCGAGGTGATCAACGCGCTGTACCGCGAGCATGGTGCGGCCGCATTCATCGAGCATGGCCTGACCAGGCTCAACGGCATCTTCGCCTTCGCGCTGTGGGACGGCGCGACGCAGCGCTACCTGATCGCGCGCGACCCGATCGGCGTGTGTCCGCTGTACTGGGGCCACGACGCGCAGGGCCGGTTGTGCGTGGCCTCGGAGATGAAGGCGCTGACCGGCGTGTGTGCGGACGTGGCGGCGTTCCCGCCCGGTCATGTCTACGACAGTGCCACGGGCGAGCTGCGCAGCTACTACGCCAGGCCGTGGCGCGACTATGCGGCGACGCAGGGCCATGCGCCGGCGCCGGGCGAACTGCGCCACGCCTTCGAGCAGGCCGTGCACCGCCAGCTGATGACCGATGTGCCCTACGGCGTGCTGCTTTCGGGCGGCCTCGATTCCTCGCTGGTCGCCGCCTGCGCCGCGAAGTTCGCCCGCGAGCGCATCGAGGACGGCGACCGCAGCGAGGCCTGGTGGCCGCGCCTGCATTCCTTCGCGATCGGCCTGGACGGTTCGCCCGACCTCGCCGCCGCGCAGATCGCCGCCGACGCGTTGGGCACCGTGCACCACGGCTTCGTCTACACCTTCTGGGAAGGCCTGGACGCGGTGCCCGAGGTGATCCGCCACCTGGAAACCTACGACGTCACCACCATCCGCGCGGCCACGCCGATGTACCTGCTGGCCCGCCGCATCAAGGCGATGGGCGTGAAGATGGTGCTGTCGGGCGAAGGCTCGGACGAGCTCTTCGGCGGCTACCTGTACTTCCACAAGGCGCCCTCGGCAGAGGCCTTCCACGAGGAAACCGTGCGCAAGCTCGACGCGCTGCACAGCTACGACTGCCTGCGCGCGAACAAGGCGATGATGGCCTGGGGCGTGGAAGCGCGCGTGCCGTTTCTCGATCTCGAGTTCATCGACGTGGCGATGGGCATGGATGCCGCGCACAAGATGGCGGGGCAGGGCAAGATCGAGAAGCACGTGCTGCGCGCAGCCTTCGAGGGCGCGCTGCCCAAGGAGATCCTGTGGCGGCAGAAGGAGCAGTTCAGCGACGGCGTGGGCTACGGCTGGATCGACGGCCTCAAGGCGCACGCGGAACAGATGGTGAGCGACCGCGAATTCGCCGCCGCAGCCGCGCGCTTCCCGTTCAACACGCCGGCCACCAAGGAGGCGTATTTCTACCGGCGCATCTTCGAGCAGTTCTATCCGGGCGAGGCTTGCGCCGCCACCGTGCCGGGCGGCAAGTCGATCGCCTGCTCGTCGCCGGCCGCGCTGGCGTGGGATCCGGCGTTCGCGGCGATGGCCGATCCGTCGGGACGGGCGGTGCGCGGGGTGCACCAGCAGGCAGTGGCCTGATGCAAGTGTCTCTGGAACCGATGGGCGGCCAGCTCAGCGCTTGCGGGCCAGCGTGAGGCCGTCGCCGACCGGCAGCATGGACAGGTCGATGCGCTCGTCGCCGTGCAGGCGTTCGTTGAGCGCCTGCAGCGCACGGGTGTCCTCGTCCCGCGCCGGCCGCGCCACTGCGCCGCTCCACAGCACGTTGTCGATCGCGATCAGGCCGCCGGGGCGCAGCAGTTGCAGGCAGCGCTCGTAATAGGCGGCGTAACCGGTCTTGTCGGCATCGATGAAGGCGAAGTCGTAGCGGCCGGCGGCGCCCGCGGCCAGTTCCGCGTCCAGCGTTTCCAGTGCCGGCGCCAGCCGCAGATCGATCTTGTGCGCCACGCCGGCGCGCTCCCAGTATGGCCGGCCGATGCGGGTGTATTCCTCGCTGATGTCGCAGGCGAGGATGCGGCCGTCGGCGGGCAGGGCGAGCGCCACCGACAATGCGCTGTAGCCGGTGAACACGCCGATCTCGAGCGTGCGGCGCGCGCCGAGCAGCCTCACCAGCAAGGCCATGAACTGGCCCTGCTCCGGCGAAATCTGCATGCCGGCACGGGGGTGGCTGCGCGTGGCTTCGCGCAGGGCAATCTGCTCCGGATGCTCGCGCAGCGAGTGCGTGAGCAGGTACTCGTACAGCGTGTCGTCGAGGTTCAGGCTGCGATTGGACATGGCGGCGCTCCGACCAGCGGTACCGGACGTTCGTGGTAGCGCCGGCGGCGCGCCCGGCCACCGTCCGGCGTCTGTCGCAGTGCGGCAATTTTGCTACCATGGCAAGCCATTCGCACGACACGACCATCCATGATCGAGACCAATCCGATCCTCGCGCAGATCGCGGACCTCACGGCCCGCGTCGAGTCGCTTAGGGGGTATCTTTGACTACGCCACCAAGCGTGAGCGCCTCGAAGAAGTAAGCCGCGAGCTGGAAAGCCCCACGATCTGGGACAACCCGCCGCACGCACAGGAGTTGGGCCGCGAGCGCGCCCGGCTGGACACCATCGTCAGCGGCATCGACCACCTTTCCGCCGGCCTCGCCGACGCGAAGGAACTGCTGGACATGGCGATCGAAGCCGGCGACGACGACACCGCACAGTCGGTGATCGACGATCTCGCCAAGCTCGAGGCGCAGGTGGGCAAGCTGGAATTCCAGCGCATGTTCTCCGGCAAGATGGATGCGACCAACGCCTTCGTCGACATCCAGGCCGGCGCCGGCGGCACCGAGGCGCAGGACTGGGCCGAGATACTGCTGCGCATGTACCTGCGCTGGGCCGAGTCGCGCGGCTGGAAGACCGAGCTGCTGGAAGTCTCCGGCGGCGAAGTGGCGGGCATCAAGTCGGCCACCTTCCGCGTCGAGGGCGACTACGCCTACGGCTGGCTGAAGACCGAGATCGGCGTGCACCGCCTGGTGCGCAAGTCGCCGTTCGATTCGGACAACCGCCGCCACACCAGCTTCACCAGCGTGTTCGTGTCGCCGGAAGTCGACGACGACATCGACATCGAGATCAACCCGGCCGACCTCAAGACCGACGTGTATCGCTCTTCAGGCGCCGGCGGCCAGCACGTGAACAAGACCGAGTCCGCGGTGCGCATCACCCACGTGCCCAGCGGCGTGGTGGTGGCCTGCCAGACCGAGCGCAGCCAGCACGCGAACCGCGACCGCGCGATGAAGATGCTGGCGGCCAAGCTGTACGAGCTGGAGATACAGAAGCGCAACGCCGAGAAGGACGCGCTGGAAGCTACCAAGTCCGACATCGGCTGGGGCAGCCAGATCCGCAACTACGTGCTCGACCAGAGCCGCATCAAGGACCTGCGCACCGGCGTGGAGCGTTCCGACACGCAGAAGGTGCTGGACGGCGACCTCGACGAGTTCATCGAGGCCAGCCTGAAATCCGGCCTGGATGCGGGCGCCAAGCGCATCGATGCGTGATGGGCGGAATCGCGGCTGAAGCCGCTCCTGCAGTGCGTCGACCTGTGTAGGAGCGGCTTCAGCCGCGACCCGTAGAATCGTCCCGGAGTCCCATGACTGACGAGGTGGCCCGCATGAACCGCAAGACGATCTGCAGCATCGTGTTCTCCTGTGCCGCGCTGGCGGCGTTCGGCGCGGCCGCGCAGTCGCAGCAGGGCGGTGGCATCAAGCAGGACGCCAAGGCCGTCGGCCACGGTGTCGCCAACGGCGCGCGCGACGTCGGCCACGCCACCCGCGACGTGACGAAGAAGATCGGCCATGGCGCCAAGGAAGCCGGCACTGGCATCGGCCACGGCGCGAAGAAGGCCGGCGTCGCCGTCGGCCATGGCGCGAAAGAAGGCTGGGACGCCACCAAGCACGCGGTCAAGCACGTATTCGGCAAGGACGATTGACGCGCGACAGCGCCCTCCCGGCATTCATCCGGGAGGGCGTGTCACCTCAGGGTTGCGTCGACAGGTCGGGGCGAATGACGAAGATCGTCGTGTCCCCGCCTTCGAACGAGTTGCCGAACTGCTTCAGCGTCGCATCGGCGCCGTCCGGCCCCAGCGCCTTCGCCAGCACCTGGTGCAGCGAGGGATCCGGATCGGCCATCTCGGCATAGTTCTTCATCGGAATGACGATGCGCAGGCTGTTGGCGCCGCCGATCAGCCAGGCCAGCCGATACGGATACGGCCATTTTGCGGCCGTGATGGCCTTCTGGATCTTGTCCACCGCCGCCATCATCTCGCCGCGCGATCCGGGCTTGAGCTGTCGCGTGGTTATCATGAAATACTTGTCGTCCTTGATGTCCCCCATCCGGCTGTGCGCGACGTCGGTCTCCTCGAAGAAGTGCTCCACCCGTGCGACGTGCGGCGCGACCTGCTGCTCGTAGGCGTCGCCGGCCTTCGCCTTGGCGGCCCAGGCGTGCTCGGTGTCGAAATCCTTCCACTGGTGGCCTTCGGAACGAACCACGTAGTAGGTGAGGTCGGTGCCGGCGATCGGCTGGTAGGTCGACCACGCGAACGGTTCGCCGGCTTTCTTGCGCCACGCGGCATGCGTCTTGATCGCCGCCTCCAGCTGCTTTTCCTGTCCGGGCTTGGGCCACAGCACCCAGCGGTCGGCAATGTTCCCCATGGCGGGCCCGGCCGCCGCCTTGTCGGCGGCAACGGCCGCCACCCCCGGCAACAGCAGAAACGCCAGCATCAGCATCGCAATCAACGTCGAACGACGATCGCGGACATTCATGGCACGTCCTCCCCGGACAGGTATCGCGTGGATCCCGTCGTTGGCGCCCCTTCCGCCAATGGCGGGATGCGCAGTCTAGGCTCCGGAATTGCGATGCGGTAGAGCGCGCGGCATGGCCTCTGTGGGCTACACTGCGGGTTTTTCCATCGCATGATCGGGCGTGGATTCGCTTACGCGATGACGCACGACACCCACCCATCACGGACACGACGATGACGGCAAACACCGATCCCGCCGGAGCGGTCGACGCGACCCCCGGCACTGCCCAACCCGTCGACGAGAACAAGCCGGACGTCAACCGGCTTGTCGCCGAGCGCCGCGAGAAACTCGGCGCGCTGCGCGGGCAGGGCATCGCCTTCCCCAACGACTTCAAGATCGACAGCTTCGTCGGCGACCTGCAGGCCGAGTACGCCGACAAGGACCAGTTCCCCGCCGAGGCCATCGAAGCGCTGGCGCGCCGGGTGAAGGTGGCCGGCCGCATCGTGCTGAAGCGCGTGCAGGGCAAGGTCAGCTTCGCGCAGATCCAGGACATGAGCGGTCGCATCCAGCTGTTCATCCACCAGGGCACGGTGGGCGAGGCGACCTACGAGGCGTTCAAGGGCTGGGACATGGGCGACATCGTGGGCGCCGAAGGCGTGCTGATGCGCACCAGGACCGGCGAGCTGTCGGTGAAGGTGGATGCGCTGCGCCTGCTCACCAAGAGCCTGCGCCCGCTGCCGGACAAGCACCACGGCATGGCCGACGTGGAGCAGCGCTACCGCCAGCGCTACGTGGACCTCATTGTCACCGAGGAAGCGCGCCGCACCTTCCAGCAGCGCTCGCGCATCATCGGTTTCATGCGTCAGTGGCTGGAGGCCGCGCCGCGCCGTTTCATGGAAGTGGAAACGCCGATGATGCACGTCATCCCCGGCGGCGCCACGGCCAAGCCCTTCATCACGCACCACAACGCGCTGGACATGGACCTCTACCTGCGCGTGGCGCCGGAGCTGTACCTGAAGCGCCTGGTGGTCGGCGGCTTCGACCGCGTCTACGAGATCAACCGCAACTTCCGCAACGAGGGCGTGTCCACCCGGCACAATCCCGAGTTCACCATGCTGGAGCTGTACCAGGCTTACGCCACCTACAACGAGATCATGGACCTCACCGAGGCCGTGATCCGCGAGACCGCAAAGCAGGTGATCGGCACCACGGCGCTCACCTGGGAAGGCGCCAGCATCGACGTGGGCCCGGCGTTTCGCCGCTGGACGATGGAAGATGCGGTGCTGGAGTTGAACCCCGAGATCAAGCGTTCCGAACTGCGCGACCGCGCGGCGATGGCCGCCCACGCGCAGCGCCTCGGCCTCCACGTCAAGGATGGCTACGGCTGGGGCAAGCTGCTGCTGGAAATCTTCGAGAAAACGGTGGAGCACACCTTGATCCAGCCCACCTTCATCACCCAGCACCCGGTCGAGGTGTCGCCGCTGGCGCGCGAGAACGACACGGACAAAGGCATCACCGACCGCTTCGAGCTGTTCGTCAACGGCAAGGAACTGGCGAACGGCTTCTCCGAGTTGAACGACCCGGAAGACCAGGCCGCGCGCTTCAAGGCCCAGGTGGAAGCCAAGGACGCCGGCGACGACGAAGCCATGCATTTCGACGCCGACTACATCCGCGCGCTGGAAGTAGGCCTGCCGCCCACCGGTGGCCTCGGCATCGGCATCGACCGCCTGGTGATGCTGCTCACCGACTCCGCCTCGATCCGCGACGTGCTGCTGTTCCCGTACATGCGGCCCGAGGCCTGAGGTTTGGACTCCCTCTCCCCCAACGGCTTTGCCATTGGGGGAGAGGGTAGGGTGAGGGGGGCGCTTTTGGCGCTGCAGTCTCCGACAGCAAAAGCTCCCCCTCACCCCAGCCCTCTCCCCCGAGCCAGCTCGGAGGAGAGGGAGTTGCAAGCGTCGCGTTTCAGGCAGGCAGGCGTCGGACGCGTCGACGCAGTAGCAGGTTCTGCAACACGGTCACGCTGCCCGAGCCCAGCCAGTACAACCCCAGCCCGGCGGCGACGTGCCACACCATGAGGAACGAGATCACCACCGGCAGCCAGTGCAGCAGGGTGCGCGCCTGTTCGGGCAGCATCGGGTTGAACAGCATCGCGACCATGCCGAGCACCGCCACCAGCAGCGCCAGCCACAGGTCGGGCCGCGCCAGTTTCGGTATCCACAGGAAGGAACCCATGCTGGCCACGCCCTGGCGGATCGCCGCGTAGACGCCCGCACTCATCGGCGCCTGCACCAGCGCGGTGAGCATGCCACTGCCGAGTCCGCTGGCGATGCCGTGTTCGCTATACAGGGACTGCATGGCGGCGGCATGCGCCGCGGGGTCCTTTGCGTGGCGCTCGCGCAGGCGTTCAAGTTGCGGTTTCAGTGCCGCCAGCTTGCGCTGGCGCAGCCAGCCTTGCTCGGCGGCGTGCAGCGTCATCGGCAACATCGCCAGTCGCACCGCCAGCGCGAGTGCGATCACCGCGAGGCCGTAGCTGCCGTCCATCCATGTCGCCAGCTGGTTCAGCAGCGCGACGATCCCGTCCACGAATATCGTCCACATGTAGCGCTCTCCCCATCGCATCGTTGATGACGTCCGCAAAGTGGGCATCGTCGCGGCTGCTTCAAGTGGCGAACCGCATGACCGGCGGCATAGTCGGGTAAAATTGCGGATTCGACACGCAACGGAGCCTTGCCCATGTGGTTCGCGATCATCGCCCAGGATCATCCCGGTTCGCTGGACAAGCGCCTCGCGGCCCGCGCCGCGCACCTGGAGCGATTGAACCAGCTGCAGGACGAGGGGCGCCTGCTGCTGGCCGGCCCGTTCCCGGCGATCGAATCGGAGAACCCCGGCCCGGCCGGTTTCACCGGCAGCCTGATCATCGCCGAGTTCCACACGCTGGAACACGCGCAGCGTTGGGCCGACGCCGACCCCTATGTGGCCGCCGGCGTCTACGCCGACGTGAGCGTCAAGCCGTTCCGCAAGACCCTGCCATGAGCGAGGCGATGGTCGGAGAGATCCGCGCACGCCTCGTGGCAGCGTTCTCGCCCAGCGAGCTGGAGGTGGTGGACGAAGGCCACCTGCACGCCGGCCATACGGGGGAGGGCAAGGGTCACTTCCATGTGCGCATCGTCAGTGCCGCGTTCACCAGCGTGCTGCCGATCCGGCGCCACCGCATGATCTATGCGGTGCTGGACGACCTGATGAACCACGGCATCCATGCGCTGTCGATAGACGCCAAGTAAAAATCAATATTTATCATTGTCTTGTAAGGTATTTCTACAGAGGAACATGACGTAGAAATGCATTGCGGCACCGTCCCGCGTTTGGCACAGTGCCTTGTCACCCGGTTGCCGGGTGTTTTCCGAGTTCCCAGCGATGACCGCATGCGCCTGACCACGATCAAACTTGCCGGTTTCAAGTCCTTCGTCGACCCGACCACCTTGCACCTGCCGGCCAACATGACCGGCGTGGTGGGACCGAACGGCTGCGGCAAGTCCAACATCATCGATGCGATCCGCTGGGTGATGGGCGAGAGCGCGGCCAGCCGCCTGCGCGGCGACTCGCTCACCGACGTGATCTTCTCCGGTTCCACCACGCGCAAGCCGGTGGGGCAGGCCACGGTCGAACTGATCTTCGACAACGCCGACGGCACGGTACAGGGCGAATACGGCCAGTACGCCGAGATCTCGGTGAAGCGCCAGGTGACGCGCGACGGGCAATCCTTCTACTTCCTCAACGGCGCGCGCTGCCGCCGCCGCGACATCACCGACCTGTTCCTCGGCACCGGCCTCGGCCCGCGCAGCTACTCGATCATCGAGCAGGGCATGATCTCGCAGATCATCGAGGCGCACCCGGAGGAACTGCGCACCCACCTGGAGGAAGCCGCCGGCATCTCCAAGTACAAGGAGCGCCGCAAGGAAACCGAGAGCCGCATCAAGGCCACCCGCGAGAACCTCGACCGCGTGAAGGACGTGCGTGACGAGGTGGACAAGCAGCTCGAACACCTGAACCGCCAGGCGCGCGCCGCCGAGCGCTGGAAGGCCTACAAGGAAGAACAGACACGCAAGGAAGCCGAGCTGCGCGCGCTGGAATACCGCGCGCTGAAGGGCCAGCACGATGGTGAGGGCGCCGGGCTGTCCGCCGCCGAGATCGAGATCGAGAAGCAGCTGGCCGGCCAGCGCGAAATCGAGGCGCAGATCGAAGCCATGCGCGAGCGTCACACCGAGGCCGGCGAGCACCTGAGTTCGGTGCAGGCCGAGGTCTACAAGGTCGGTGCCGAGATCGCCCGCGTCGAGCAACAGGTGCGCCACAACCGCGAAACCGCGGATCGCCTGCAACGCGCCCAGGGCGAGGCCGAGCGCGAGCACAACGAGCTGGCCGAGCACATCGCCGGCGACCGCAGCCAGGTCGAAACGCTGCGCATGGCGCTGGCCGAGGGCGAGCCGAAACTCGAAGCCCTGCAGCAGCTGCAGGACGACACCGCCGAAGCCCAGCGCAGCTCCGAGACGAAACTCGCCGACTGGCAGCAGCGCTGGGACACGCACACCCGCACCGCCGGCGAGTCCAACCGGGCGGCCGAGGTGGAGCGCACCAAGCTCAACTACCTCGATCGCCAGGCCATCGACCTTTCCCGGCGCCGCGAGGCGCTGGAAGCCGAGCAGAAGGTCACCGACCTCGCCGCGCTGGACGCCGCCGCCGAGCAGATGCACCTGGAACACGACACCCAGCGCGAGAAGGTGGAGTCGCTGGGCGGCCTGCTCGACCAGCACAAGACCACCCACGAGAAGGTGCTGGACGAGGAACGCCAGCTGCAGTCCGCGCTCAACGAGGCGCGCTCGCAACTGCAGACCGCGCGCGGCCGGCAGTCCTCGCTGGAAGCGCTGCAACACGCCGCGCTGGGCCAGGAGGAGAACGCCGCCAGCCAATGGTTGGCCCGCCTGGGACTGGACAAGTCGCCACGCCTCGGCGAGGCGCTGCAGGTGGAAGCCGGCTGGGAAACCGCGGTGGAAACCGTGCTGTCCGGCTTCATCGACAGCGTGCTGGTGGATGGCGCGCACGCGCTGGCCGCCGACTTCGGCGCGCTGGAAAACGCCGACGTGGCGCTGCTCGATGCCGCCGAAGGCGGCGCCAACACCGCCGGCACGCTGGCCGCGCACGTGCGCGGCCCGGCGGCAGCCATCGCCATCCTCGGCCACGTGCTGGTCGCCGAGTCGCTGGACGAAGCGCACCAGCGCGTGGCCGGCCTGTCCGCGCTGGCGCCGTACCAGTCGGTGATCACCCGCGGCGGCGAATGGCTGGGCCCGGGCTGGGCGCGCGTGCGCCGCGCGCAAGGCAACCAGGTGGGCGTGCTGGCGCGCGAGCGCGAGATCCGCACGCTTACCGAACAGGTCGCCGCGCTGGAAGCGCGCATCGAGGAATGCACGTCGCAGCTCGACGACTTGCGCACGCGCAAGTTCGAGGCCGAGCGCGCCCGCGACGACACCCAGCGCGAGCTGTACAACGCGCATCGCCGCCAGAGCGAGCTGGCCGGCCAGTTGCAGAGCCATCGCGGCAAGCTGGAAACCGCGCGCGCCCGTGGCGAGAAGGTCGCCGGTGAACTGGCCACGCTGATCGAACAGCTGGACGAACTGCAGACGCAGACCCGCGAGGCTCGTGCGCGACTGGATGAGTCAGTCGGCCACATGGGCGACCTCGAAGACCAGCGCCGCGAACTGGAGAACGAACGCCGCGCCCACCTGGAAGCCCGCGAGGAAGCGCGCATGAACGCGCGCGAGGCTGCCGACCAGGCGCACGCGCTGGCGCTGTCGCTGGAATCCAAGCGCTCCTCGCTGGCTTCGCTGGAACAGTCGCTGGCGCGCATGGACAGCCAGTTGCGCCAGATCGAGGCGCGCCGCGGCGAGATCGCCGAGCAGCTCGCCGCCGGCTCCGATCCCATCGCCGAACTCGAAGCCGAGCGCCAGACCTACCTCGACCAGCGCCTGCTGGTCGACAAGCAACTGGTGGAAGCGCGCCGTGCGCTGGAGGAATGCGACATCGCGTTCCGCCAGCTGGAACAGCGCCGCCATCTCGCCGAACAAGGCCTGGCCGGCTTGCGCGAAAGCCTGTCCGAGAAGCGCCTCGCCGCACAGGCGCTGCAGCTGCGCGCCGAACAGTTGGCCGAGGCGATCGCCGCCTCCGGGCTGGCACTGGAAACCCTGCTGGCCGAACTCGCCGAGGACGTGGACGCGACGCAGTGGAAGCAGCAGTTGGCCGAGCTCGCGCAGAAGATCGTGCGACTGGAGCCGGTAAACCTCGCCGCGATCCAGGAGCACGCCGAGCAGAGCGAGCGCAAGACCTACCTCGACAACCAGATCGCCGACCTCACCAGCGCGATGGAGACGCTGGAAGGCGCGATCAAGAAGATCGACCGCGAGACGCGCGCGCGCTTCAAGGAAACCTTCGACAAGGTCAATGCCGGCGTGCAGGAATTGTTCCCGCGCCTGTTCGGCGGCGGCCACGCCTACCTCGAACTCACCGGCGACGATCTGCTCGACACCGGCGTGGCGATCATGGCGCGCCCGCCTGGCAAGCGTCCGTCCAACATCTCGCTGCTCTCCGGCGGCGAGAAGGCGCTCACCGCGGTGGCGCTGGTGTTCGCGATCTTCAATCTGAACCCCGCGCCGTTCTGCCTGCTCGACGAGGTGGACGCGCCGCTGGACGAGGCGAACGTGGGCCGCTTCTCCGCGATGGTGCGCGAGATGAGCGAACGGGTGCAGTTCATCTTCATCAGCCACAACAAGGCCACCATGGAAGCGGCCAGCCAGCTGTGCGGCGTGACCATGCGCGAGCCCGGCGTGTCGCGCCTGGTGCAGGTGGACCTCGCCGAAGCGGCTAAACTGGTGGGCACCGCCTGAGCCGTTGCCGGCGCGCTGGCATGCATTGAGGAGCGGGCCCGGACAGTTGCCGGGTCCGCGGATTCGGAAGCCGCCCGCAGGCGGATGCCGAACTACACGAGGAACCGATGATGACGCTGCAACCCGTGCTTGCCCTTGCCTGGAATCCGGCGGTCGGCATACCGCTGTTGATCGTCGGCGTGGTCGTGCTCGCGCTGATCTGGTTGTTCGGCCAGCCGAAGAAGGAGCAGCAGGGCCGGCGGCGCGCGCCGACCGGGCAGGCCGCGCACGGCGGCGAACGCCGCGAGCCCACGCTGGGCGAAGCCGGCGACGAGGATGGGCTTTCCTTCAGCGCCACCGACCATGCACTGGCCGACGAACCGCTGCCGCAGCAGGGCGAGCTGGACGTCGGCCTGCGCGAGGAACTCGAACGCCTCGGCGCCACGCTCGCCGGCGAGCGCAACGCGCCGCTGTCGCGCGGCAAGCTGGCGGGGCAGGCGGCCTCGATCGTCGATGCGTTGCGCGCGCCGTCGTCGTCCCCGTCGGCAACGGTGCCGACCGCTACGGTGCCTGGCCCGGTGCCGGCCCCTGCGCCGGCCGCGTCCGCACCGCAGGCATCCCGCATGCCGCCGCGTTCCGACCTCGGCCGCCGTCCGCCGCAGGTCGCGGTGGAGCGCATCGTCACCCTGTTCGTGATGGCGCGCGAAGGCAGTCACTTCAACGGCTCCGACCTGATCGTGGCGGCCGAGAAGGCCGGCCTCGAATTCGGCGACATGGGCATCTACCACCGTCTCGTCGACGGCAAGCGCGAACTCGGCCCGATCTTCAGCGTCGCCAACATGCTCAAGCCCGGCAGTTTCGACCTGTCCCGGCTCGACGCCATGCGCACCCCCGGCCTCAGCTTCTTCATGACGCTGCCCGCGCCGCTGCCCGCACTCGACGCCTGGGACACCATGCTGCCCACCGCGCAGCGCATGGCGGAACTCCTGGATGGGCAGGTGCTGGACGAGGAGCGCAACGCGCTCGGCCGCCAGCGCATCGCCCACATCCGCGACGAACTGCGCGGCTGGGACCGCGACCACGAAGGCGAGGAAATCCACTTCGGGCGTTGAGCCTGCGGACGGCATCGGTTTCGACAGGGGGCTGCGGGCACGATGGACCAGGCAATCGATTTCCACTCCCAGCCGCAGGTGGCTGCCGGGCGGGCCCGCGGCGGGCGCGAAACGCAGCAGGATGCCTTGACCTGCCTGCACGACGCGGCCACGGACGTGCATCTGCTGGTGCTGGCCGACGGCATGGGCGGCGACGGCGCCGGCGAGTTGGCCAGCGAGGGCGTGATCCGCGCGGCTCAGCAACTGTGGGCGCAGGGTCTGTGGCGCGAACAGCCCGGCGCGTTGTTCCTCGAAACGCTGTGCCAGGAGGCCCATGCCGAACTGGTCAGGCGGCGCGAGGGGCTGACAGGCGGGGAACCGCATTCGACCGTGGTCGCCTTGCTGATCCGCGGCAACCAGGCGTACTGGGCCCATGTCGGTGACAGCCGCCTCTATCGTTTCCAGGGACGGCACTGCCTCAACCGCACCGAGGACCACAGCGTCGCGCAGCTCAAGCTGCGGCGCGGCGAGATCGCGCCGGAACAGCTGGCGAGCGACCCCGACCAGCACAAGCTGCTGCGCGGACTCGGCGGGCCGCAGCCGCCCGAGGTCGAGCACGGTGGCGCGATCCTGCGCGTGGGACAGACCTTCGTGCTGTGCAGCGATGGCGTCTGGGAACAATTGTCCACGCCCGAACTGCGCCGGTTGTCGCGTCGCCGCGATCAGGCGGGAGCGTTGCGCGAGGCACTGCAGCTGGCGACCGCACGCGGCGGCGAGCAGGGCGACAATGCCGCGCTGATCCTGATGCGGATCGCGGGCAAGGGCTGGATGCGGCGCTACGGCGAAAGGCTCTGGTCCATGGTGCATCCCGCGGGCGCGACGGCGCCCGGTGCCGGCGCACCGGCCGCGCAAGGCGACGGCAAGGCATGAACATGGCAGGAATCATCCATCGAAGCCGGCGCATCGCCGGACCATCCCTGCGCTTCGCCGCCGTGTTGGCCGTGCTCGCCGCCAGTGGCTGCACGCAGGTGAACACGCTCAAGGGCCGGGTCGAGGACCGCCTGAATGGCTCGCCCAGGGTCACAGTCACCCAGCCGTCGACAACGGCGCGCGAGGCGACAGCCATCCCGACCGAGTCGCTCGGCGCGATCATCAGCGGCGACCTCCAGCGCGGGCGCTACGACGAGGGCGAACGTGCGCTGCGGCAGTACCTGACCGTCCATCCCGACGACCGCACGGCACAATCGATGCTGCACCAGCTCACGGTGGATCCCGAACAGGAGCTGGGTGCGCGCTCGCGCAGCTACGTGGTGCGTCCGGGCGATTCCTACAGCACGCTGGCGGCCCGCCATCTCGGCGACGCGCAGCGCTTCCTGATCCTGGCGCGCTACAACGGCTCGGCCGATCCCTCGCTCCTGCGCACCGGCCAGACGCTGCGCCTGCCACTGGCTTCGTCCCCGGCGAGCGATGCGGCGTCGACCTCCCGCCCGGTGAAGAGCGCACCCGTGGTCGACGTAGCCGGTGCAGGGCAGGGGCCGGCGGGCGAGTCGGCCACGGCCAGGGCGCGCCGCCTGCAGCGCGATAGCGTGTCCCTGCTGGAACACGGGCACAAGGACCAGGCGCTGGTGCAGATGGACGAAGCGCTGTCGCTGGACCCCCGCTTGAAGCCCAGCGGCCCCCAGGCCGACTCCATGCGCCAGCAACTGCTGGCCGCCTATCACCAGCGCGCGATCGTGCTGTACCGCGACCAGAAACTGGACCCCGCGATCGCACTGTGGGATCACGTGCTGGCGATCGACCCGTCCTACGAACCGGCAGTGGTCTACCGCGCCCGCGCGCTCGAGATCAAGCAGCGGCTGAAGCAGTTCTGAAGCGCAACGTTCGGTGCCGGCGTGGCTGCTTCGCACTGGGCGCTTCCGCCGTCCAGGCTATTCGGGCGCGTCCTGTCCGGCGTCCGGCGGCTGGATGATGCGCGTTGGCTGCGATGCGTTGTCCGTGGCCACGCGCGGCGCGGTGGACGGCCCGGCCTCGTTTTGCTGGCGTGCCTGCAATGCGCTGTTCATCAGGTTGAATGCGGCGAACAACTGGCCCAGCTCGTCCCGGCGCACCAGGCGGATGCGGTGGTGGAAGTCGCCGCGGCCGACCCGGAGCAGGGCGTCGCTCAGCATCTGCAGCAGGACCAGCGGGCGCCGGAACAGCCAGTAGGCGGCGCCGATCACCGCCACCAGCGTCACCAGCAGCACGGCGAGGATCACCCACAGCGTCATCCGCTGCGCCGCGTGCAGCGGCGCTTCGCTGATACCCAGGCGCAGGTCGCCCACCAGCTTGGCCTGGTAGCGGATCGGCACGTCGAACAGCAGCATCTCTTCGCCGCCGGCGATCTGGCTGCGATAACTGTCGATGCCGTCCGCGCGGGGCAGGTACTTCTGCCCGGTCGGGATGACCAGCGGCCGGCCGACGTCGGCGGGCTGCGTGCTGGCGACGACCTGGCCCAGGTGGTCGGCGACGGCGAGATAGCGGATCTGGCGATTTTTCGCGATGTCCTGCACCAGCGCGCGCGTGGCCGCCTGGTCGCCCAGCAGCAGGTTTTCCGAGGCTTCGCCGGCGACGATGCGGCCCAGCGAACTGCCGAAGTCCAGCGCGAGGCCGGTCACCGCGCTGCTCTGCTTGGCGTAGATCACCGCCAGGCCCACCAGCAGCACCAGGCACAACGTGGCGCCCAGTGCGGCGGCCCAGCGCAGGCGCAGCGAGATGATGCGATTGGCGAGCGGCTTCTCGTGCAGGCGCTCGTATTCGCGGCGTGCCTGGCGCAGGTCGTCGACGACTTCGGCACCGCTCTGGTAGCGCGCGTCGGCCGTGGGCGCGAGCAGGGTGCGCACGATGTTCACCAGCATCGATGGCGTGGCCGGATCGAGCGGCTCGATCGCCGGACGCGGCGAGCGTTGCCGTTCGCGGATCAGGCGCGGCACGTCGGCGGTCTCGCGCCACGGCAACTTGCCCGTGATCAGCCAGTGCAGCACCACGCCCAGCGAGAACAGGTCGCTGCGGGCGTCGTCCGGTTCGCCGCGCAGGCGCTCCAGCGCCATGTAGGCCGGCGTGCCGCCGATCGCGTCGCTGGCCGTGCGCGCGCCGCGCCGTTCGGCGATGCCGAAATCGCTGAGCTTGGCGTAATGCCAGCCCTCGGCCAGCATGATGTTCTCGGGCTTGATGTCGTGGTGGATGACGCCCTGGCCATGCGCGTAGTCCAGCGCCGCGGCCATCTGGCTGGCCAGTTCGATCACCATGGGCAGGGGCGGCAAGCCCTCGCTGGCGACGCGGCTTGCCAGCGTTTCGCCGTCGAGGCGCTCCATCGCGATGTAGGTACGGCCGTCCTCGGTTTCGCCGGCATCGAAGATCGTGACGATATTCGGGTGCATCAGGTGCCCGGCTGCGCGCGCTTCGGCGAGGAAGCGCCGCCGGTACGCGGCATCATCGGCCACGTGGCGATGCAGGCACTTGATGGCGACCCGGCGCTGGATGCCGGGATCGTACCCGGCGTACACCACCGCCATCGCGCCTTCGCCGAGCACGCCGTCGATGCGGTAGCGGCCGATGGTCCGCGGCACGGCCGCGGTGGCAGGGACAGTCACACCGAACCCCTCAGAGCAGCCACCAGGCCAGCGCGGCCACCGCAGCGAGCAGAACCAGCCCGATCAGCGCGAACGGCAGCCAGCGGGAGCGCGAGGCCCCAGGGTCCCGGGTAAGGAACACGAATTCCGCCTGGCCCAGCCGGATGCGGTCGCCATGCCGCAGCACCGATTCGTGCACGCGCTGGTCGTTCACGAACGTGCCGTTGGTGGACAGCGTGTTCATGATCACGTAATGGCCTTGCTGGTTCATGATCCAGGCATGCGAGGCGGACACGCTGGAATCGCCGATCACGATGTTGTTGTCGCCGCGCCGGCCTATCGTCTGCCGGCCGGGGCGTACCGAAAAGCGCCGGCCGCCGAGTTCGCCACCGACGCCTTCGAGTACCGGCTCGTTGACGCTGGCGCGCCCGGTGGAAACGGGAGTCGCCTCGCTTGCCTGCAAACGCAGTGCTTCGGCGGAAAACAGTCGCGTGCCTTGCGGGCCGGCTGATCGTGGTGGCATCGGTTTGCGGTTGTCCATGGCGCGTCGGAGAGCTGGCAGTTTCGACAATATAGCCAGTCGTCGTGCCGATACTGTCGATATCGTCCGATTCCTGTTGCAAGTTGCTGGCGGCTTGAGCCGCCAGGCGCCGATCTGCGTGACGGCTTCGTACGGGTGGCCGGCCGTGCCGGCCACGAAAAGGCTGCCAACGACCGGCCCGGAAGCCGACAGCCGGCGGAGTTGTCCACCGGCTGTCGGTGCGGCTGCTCAGCGGCCGGGTGCGGTCAGGCGGGCCTGGCGCTGGGCCCACAGCTTGGCCAGGAAGTCCCACGCCATCAGCAGCGCGCCCGCGGCGAACACGACGTCGCCCGGCATGCGCATCCACTGCCAGAACGTGGTGGTGTCGTAGAACGCGAGGCTGCGCGCGTAGGCGTAGCCGTGGGTGTAGACCGCTTCCAGCTGCGGCCAGCCCACCGGATAGAAGTTCATCACGATCCACATCACCACGCCGATGTTGTAGAGCCAGAACGCCCACACGCCGCAGCGGTCGCTCCATGGGCGCTCGCCGTTGAAGTAGCGCAGCACCATGTAGAGCAGGCCGATGGCAAGCAGGCCGAAGGCGCCGAACATCGAGGTGTGCGCGTGGTTGAGCGTGAGGAAGGTGCCGTGCTCGTAGTAGTTCACCAGCGGCGCGTTGAGCGTGCCGCCGCCGAACACGCCAGCGCCCACGAAGTTCCAGAACGCCGCGCCCAGGATGTACAGGTAGGCGAGCTTGTACGGGAAGTCCTGCTTGGCCTTGACGTGCTGGTGCTGGTCGATCGCCTCCAGCGCCAGCAGCACCAGCGGCAGCACCTCGATGAAGGAGAACATGCTGCCCACGCCCACCCACAGGCCGGGCTCACCGGCCCAGTACAGGTGGTGGCCGGTGCCCAGCACGCCGCCGATCACGATCAGGATCCATTCGAACAGCACCGCGCGCTCGGCCATCTGCCGCGACACCAGCCCCAGCGCCATCAGGAAGTAGCCGGTGACCGAGGCGGCGAACAGCTCGAAGGCCAGTTCCACCCACAGGTGCACCACCCACCAGCGCCAGAAGTCGGTGATCGAGAACGAGGGGTTGGGCGAACCCAGCGGGATCATGCCGAACACGTAGAACAAGGCCACGGTCAGCGTGCTGACCCACACCAGGTGTTCGATGCGGAACAGGCCGTACAGCGAACCGCTCTGCCGGAACAGCGTCCGCAGCGTGGGCAGGAACGCACGCAGCAGCACCACGCACCACACGGTGAGGCCGACGAAGAACAGGATCTGCCAGAAGCGGCCCATCTCCAGGTAGGACAGCCCCTGGTTGCCGAACCAGAACCAGTGCTGGTCGACGATGCCGGCGATGCCGAGGTAGTTGCCGACCAGCGCGCCGGCCACGATGACCACCAGCACCCAGAAGATCAGGTTCACCAGGAAGCGCTGCCCGCGCGGCTCGCTGCGGCCGATGATCGGGGCGAGGAACAGGCCGCCCGCGATCCAGCTCACGCCGATCCACACGATCGGCGCCTGCAGGTGCACGCTGCGCAGGAAGGCGAACGGCAGCCAGCGGTCGATGTCGATGCCGTAGAAGCTGGCGCGCTCGGTGTAGTAGTGCGCCATGATCGAGCCGACCAGGATCTGCACCAGCAGCACGCCGGCCACCACCAGGAAATACTTCCACAACGCCTTCTGGCTGGGCGTGGGCGTGCGGAACTTCTCCAGTACGGGCTCGAAGGTTTCGTTCGGCGCCCTGGGTTCGATCCACAGGCGGAAGATCACCAGGATCGCGCCGATGGCGAAGAACACCATGGTGAACGAGGCCCAGGTCCAGGTGAACGTGGCCGGCGTGGGGCTGTTGCCGACCAGCGGTTCGGACGGCCAGTTGCTGGTCCACGAGTAGTCCTTGCCGGGGCGGCGCGCGACCGTGGTCAGCGAGGAGTAGAGCAGGAAGCCGGCGGTCTGCCGCGCGCTCTCCGGATTCAGCGCGCGGGCGCCGGTATAGCCCCTGGTGAAGTCGTCCCGGCGCAGCGATTCGCCGATGCGCTCGCGCAGCGCGACGATGGCCTTGGCCACCGCGTCGGGCAGCACTACCTGCGACTGGCTGAGGTCGATGCCCTGCAGCTCCGCGCGCATGGCGGTGGCGATGCCGGACTGCCGCTCGGCATCGATGGCGGCGAACGGCTGGCCGTAGCGCGCCAGCGCCAGGTTGTCCTGCACCTCCTTCGCCAGTTGCACGAGGTATTCGGCGGTGTAGTCCTCGCCGAACGACGAGCCCATGCCGTACAGGCTGCCGTAGTCCATCAGGTCGGCCTTCTGGAAGCCGGACTTGCCGGCGACGATGTCGGCGTAGGTCAGTACCGGCGTGCCGTCGGCCGTCGCCATCAGCTGCGGGATCGGTGCGGCCTGTTCGTAGGTGCTGCGGGTGGCCGCCAGCATGCCGATCGAACAGGCGATGGTGACGGCGACGAGTATCCAGATCAGTACCCGGCTGACGCGATCCTGCGGACCGGCGCGGTCCGCAGCTGGAGTGGGTGAGGCCATGCGAATCTCCTTGGGGCTCATGAGAAGGGGGAAGGCGCGCGGCATGCTAGGTGCGTGGCCGTCGACCCTTCCTGACCTGCGTCAGTCCTGCCCGCATTGGCGCGGTCGCAGCGGCTGCGGCATGTCGACGCACGCGGATCGCGCAGGACAGGGAAACCGCGGCGGCGCGCGGTGGGGCGCGAAGTCGTCGCAAGCCGGTTTGACGTGCGTCAAAGCTTCCCCGCAAGCCCTTGCGCACACTGCGCCCATGAACCACGCCATCCAGATCCCCGAGTTCGATCCGGCACTGATCGCGCGCTACGACATGGCCGGTCCGCGCTACACCAGCTACCCCACGGCGCCGCAGTTCCGCGGCGACTTCGACGAGCGCGCGTTGCGCTCGGCGATCCAGGCGTCCAACGAGGAGCCGATCCCGCGCCCGCTGTCGATCTACGTGCATGTGCCGTTCTGCGTCAGCCCGTGCTTCTACTGCGGCTGCAACCGCATCATCACCCGCGACGTGGGCAAGGCCGACCGCTACCTGGAGCGGCTGTACCGCGAGATCGAACTGGTGGCGAAGCTGTTCGATCGCGATCGCCAGGTGACCCAGCTGCACTTCGGCGGCGGTACGCCGAACTTCCTCGACGTGCCGCGCATGCAGGAGCTGATGGGCGTGCTGGCGCGGCACTTCAGCTTCAGCGTCGAGCGCGGTCGCGAGTTCGGCATCGAGATCGACCCGCGCTTCGCCGACGCCGACTACATCCGCGGCATGGGCGAGCTGGGCTTCAACCGCATCTCGGTGGGCATCCAGGATTTCGACCCCGCGGTGCAGGCGGCGGTGAACCGCATCCAGAGCGTGGCGCAGACCCGCGAGGTGCTGGAGGCGGCGCGCGCCAGCGGCTTCCGCTCGACCAGCGTGGACCTGATCTACGGCCTGCCGCGGCAGACCGTGGCGGGCTTCGAGCACACGCTGGACGAGGTGGTCGCGCTGGCGCCGGATCGCGTGGCGGTCTACGCCTACGCGCACCTGCCGGAGATGTTCAAGGCGCAGCGGCAGATCGACGCCGCCGAGCTGCCCGACCCGGCCACGCGCCTCGCCCTGATCGGCCGCGCGCTGGCGCGCCTCGACGAGGCGGGCTACGCCTACGTGGGCATGGACCACTTCGCGCGCGCCGACGACGAACTGGTGGCGGCGCAGCGCGCCGGCACGCTGCAGCGCAATTTCCAGGGCTATTCCACCCATGGCGAGTGCGACATCGTGGGTCTGGGCGTGAGCGCGATCGGCCGCATCGGCGACAGCTACAGCCAGAGCGCGCGCGACCTCACCGGCTACTACGCCGCGTTGGACAACGGTCGCCTGCCGGTGGCGCGCGGCCTCGCGCTGGTCGAGGACGACCTGATCCGCCGCGAGGCGATCGGCCAGCTGATGTGCTACGGCGAACTCGACATGATCACGTTCGGCGAGCACCGCGGCATCGTGTTCGCCGAGTATTTCGCGGCCGAGCTGGAACGCCTGCACGCGCTGGCCGGCGACGGCCTGGTGACGCTCGACGAGCGCACGATCCGGGTCACGCCGCGTGGGCGGCTGCTGCTGCGCATCGTGGCCATGTGCTTCGACGCCTACCTCGGCAAGGCGGCGCCGACCCGGTTCTCGCGGGCGATATGAGCAGGGGATCGATGAGCGGGCACCTTGCGCCCGACGCCGTCGCCACCGACGGCGCCACGGATTTCTGCCGCACCTGCGCCTTGTCCAGCGTCTGCGCGATGGTCGGCTACGGCAAGCCCGAGCTGTCGCCGTTGCACAGCCTGATGGAACACCTCGGGCCGTACCGCGCCGGCGAGGCGGTGTTCCACCAGGGCGATCCGTTCGAGGCGGTCTACGCGGTGCGCGCCGGCACGGTGAAGACGCGCCAGCTGGACCACCAGGGCCGCGAGCACGTGCTCGGCTTCTTCCTGCCGGGCGAGGTGATCGGCCTGGACGCGATCTACCCCGACCGTTTCCCATGCGATGCGGTGGCGCTGGACGACGCGCAATTCTGCCGTTTCTCGTTCCCCGCGATGAGCGTGCTGGCCACGCGCCAGCCCGCGGTGCAGCGGCACCTGTTCCGCTTGATCAGCCGGCCGCTCGGCGCGGCGCGGCTGCTGGCCGGCGACCACAGCGCCGACGAGCGCCTGGCGGCTTTCCTGGTCGATCTTGGCGAGCGCCATGCCGTGCGCGGCTTCTCCGGCACGCATTACCAGCTCAGCATGTCGCGCAGCGACATCGCCAGTTACCTCAGCCTCGCCGCCGAGACGGTGAGCCGCACGCTGAGCCGCTTCCGCGCGAAGGGGCTGGTGGCGATCAAGGGGCGCGTGCTGCATCTGCGCGACCAGCAGCAACTGCGCGAGCTCGGACAGAACCTGCTGACGGCCTGAGCAGGATCTAAGCGGGGCGCGCCACGATTGGACCATCCCGACGGAAGGAGCGAGCCATGGGCTTCAAGCACACCCCCGCGCGTTACAGCAGCGCACTGATCGCGCTGCACTGGCTGACCCTGCTGCTGTTGATCGCCGTGTACGCGCTGATGGAGTTGCGCGGCATCTACCCGCGCGGCAGCGCGGGGCGTGCGGGAATGATGAACTGGCACTACATGCTGGGCCTGAGCGTGCTGGCGTTGTTGCCGATACGCCTGGCGCTGCGCCGCATGGGCGGCCGCAGGCCGCCGGTTCACCCGCCGCTGCCGGTCATGCAGGAACGCCTGGCCGCGCTGGTGCACCTGGCGCTGTACGCGTTCCTGCTGGCCATGCCGATCCTGGGCTGGCTCACGCTGGGCGCAGAGGGCAAGCCGATCCCGTTCTTCGGGCTGCAACTGCCCGCCTTGACCGCTGCCGACAAGGACCTGGGCCATACGCTGGAGGGCATCCACGAAACCATCGGCACGCTCGGCTACTACCTGATCGGCCTGCACGCCGCGGCGGCGCTGTTCCACCACTACTGGACGCGCGACAACACCTTGCGCCGCATGCTGCCGCAGCGGGATTGAGCAGTCCCGGGCAACCCCCGACGCCTGACCTTGCCACGACGAACGGCCCGCTCGCGCGGGCCGTTTCCGTGTCCGTGCCGGCGATGCCGGGCACGTCGGGATTGCGTCGCGCTGTGGTGACTTGACGCACCCGGGCAGTTGCGTTGCCGCAATTGACTGCGGTCAAACGGGGCCCGCGACGAGCTGGGCAGCATGGCGCCGGACACCAAGGAGCCATCCCATGAAGTACGCATTGTGTGTAGCCGCCATGACCGCCACGATGTTGCTCGCCGCCTGCGGCGACGGCAGGCGCGACGGCGGCCTGTCGTCGGTCGCGGCAGGCATCGCCGGCGCCGCGCACGCCGCCCCCGCACCGCTCGATCTCGCGCCCGCCGACTTCGGCCCGCCGCAGGGCGCACCGATCCACGCGGTGCTGACCAGCCCGCCGCACGTGCCGCCACCGGTCAATCGCAACTATCCGGCCAAGGTCATCGTGGAGCTGGAAGTGGTGGAGAAGGAGATGCCGATCTCCGAGGGCGTGACGTACACGTTCTGGACCTTCGGCGGCACCGTGCCGGGCAGCTTCATCCGCGTGCGCCAGGGCGACACGGTGGAGTTCCACCTGAAGAACGCGCCGGACAGCAAGATGCCGCACAACATCGACCTGCACGGCGTCACCGGCCCGGGCGGCGGCGCGGCGTCCAGCTTCACCGCGCCGGGCCACGAGTCGCAGTTCACCTTCAAGGCGCTGAACCAGGGCATCTACGTCTACCACTGCGCCACCGCGCCGGTGGGCATGCACATCGCCAACGGCATGTACGGCCTGATCCTGGTCGAGCCGCCGGAGGGCCTGCCGAAGGTGGACCACGAGTACTACGTGATGCAGGGCGACTTCTACACCACGGGCAAGTACCGCGAGAAAGGCCTGCAGCCGTTCGACATGGAGAAGGCGATCGACGAGAAGCCCACCTACGTGCTGTTCAACGGCAAGGAGGGCGCGCTCACCGGCGACAACGCGCTCACCGCCAGGACCAACCAGAACGTGCGCCTGTTCGTGGGCAACGGCGGCCCCAACCTGGTGTCGAGCTTCCACGTGATCGGCGAGATCTTCGACCGCGTGCAGCCCGAAGGCGGCACGGTGGCCCAGCACAACGTGCAGACCACGCTGATCCCCGCCGGCGGTGCGGCGATCGTGGAGTTCCACACCGACGTGCCGGGCAGCTACGTGCTGGTCGACCACTCGATCTTCCGCGCGTTCAACAAGGGCGCACTGGGCATCCTGAAAGTCGACGGTCCGGAGAACAAGCTGGTCTACTCGGGCAAGGAAGTGGACTCCGTCTACCTGGGCGATCGCTCGGAACCGAACCTGAAGGCGGTGAGCGCGGCGGCCAAGGCGCATGCGGCGGGCACGCTGACCAAGGCGGACCAGGTCGCCGCGGGCAAGCAGCTGTTCACCGGCACCTGCTCGGTCTGCCACCAGGCGAACGGCGAAGGCCTGCCGAACGTGTTCCCGCCGCTGGCCAAGTCCGACTTCCTGGCGGCCGATCCGAAGCGCGCGATGAGCATCGTCACCCATGGCCTCAACGGCAAGATCAAGGTCAACGGCCACGAGTACGACTCGGTGATGCCGCCGATGAGCCAGCTCACCGACGACGAGGTGGCGAACATCCTCACCTACGTGATCAACAGCTGGGGCAACCCGGGTGGCCAGTTCAGCAAGGACGACGTGACCAAGGCGCGTGCCGGGGCGGGCCCGGTGGTGAACGCGGAGCACTGACGATGCGCCTGCACCATGCACTCGCATGGCTGGGTCTGGTGCTGGCCTTGCCGGCAGCGGCGGCGGATTACGCCGCGCTGCCGGGAGGGCGCTTCGCCAGCGTGATGCCGGCCGACGGCAAGGCGGCGCCCGCGCAGATCGCGCCGTTCCGCCTGCGCGTCGAGCCGGTCACCAACGCCGAGTTCCTGGCCTTCGTGAAGACCCACCCCGAATGGCGGCGCGACCGCGTCGCCGGCATCCTCGCCGACGCGCGCTACCTCAGCCACTGGGCCGGCCCGCTCGCGCTCGGCCGGGAAGCGAAGCCGCGCCAGCCGGTGACCCGGGTGAGCTGGTTCGCCGCCGCGGCCTACTGCGAGAGCGAAGGCGCGCGCCTGCCCACCTGGTACGAATGGGAATACGCGGCCGCCGCCGACGCCACCCGTCGTGACGCGCGCAACGACCCGGCCTGGCGCGAGCACCTGCTGGCCTGGTACTCGCGCCCGTCCAGCGCGCCGCTGCCCGACATCGGCGGCGCCGCGAACGCTTATGGCGTGCGCAACATCACCGAGCCGGTGTGGGAATGGGTGGACGACTACAACGCACTGCTGGTCGCCAGCGACAGCCGCGACCAGGGCGATCCCGACGTGCTGAAGTTCTGCGGCGCCGGCGCGATCAGCCTGCAGCAGAAGGAGAACTACGCGGTGTTGATGCGCATCGCGATGCTTTCCGCGCTGAAGGCGTCGGACACCACCAACAACATGGGCTTCCGCTGTGCGAAGCCCTGAGCGGCAAGCCGCGCGGAGCAGCTGGGGGAGCCGCGGCCCATGGATGGGCCGCACGCGCGGAATCGCCTCGCGATTCCGCGGCGGAGCCGAAGCCGGCCTGCGGCCGGCTTCGGCGAGTCGGGGGAGGGCAGGAAAGCCCTCTCCCGACATGAGTACAGCGAAGCAAGTCTTGCGAGGCACACCATGAAACAACTGCTCCTGCTTCTTGTCCTGATGCTCCCGTTCACCACCACCCACGCCACCCAGCCGCTGCCCGGCGACTCCATCTACCACCTCAAGCTGCAACTCACCGACCAGGACGGCCATCGGCAACTGCTCGCCGAGCGCCGCGGCCGGCCGCAGCTGGTGACGATGTTCTACGCCTCCTGCCAGATGGTCTGCCCGATGATCATCGACAGCATGCGCGCCACCCGCAACGCGCTCACCCCGGCCGAGCGCGCGAAGATCGACCTGCTCGCGGTGAGCTTCGACCCGGCCCGCGACAGCGTGGCCGCCCTGCACGGCTATGCGGAGAAGCGCAAGCTCGATGCGCCCGCGTGGACGCTGGCGCGGGTCGAGCCGGCCGGCGCGCGCCAGCTGTCCGGCGTGCTCGGCCTGCAATACCGCCAGTTGCCGGACGGCGAATTCAACCATTCCAGCGAACTGATCCTGCTCGATGCCGACGGCCGCATCGTGGCGCGCACCAGCCACATCGGCCGGCTCGATTCGGTGTTCGTCGAGGCGATCCGCCGCCAGCTCGGCGGAACCTGACCGGCCGCGCCGACCGGTGACGACCGGCCTTCCCGCCGGGCAACGCGAATGCATGCGACCAGCCGCCCGCAGCGCGGCAGTCGCGCCGTGCCCGGCCCACCCCTTTCCCCATGTCCGGAGCCTGACCATGCGCCACACCCTTGCCGCTCTTGTCGCCGCTGCCTTGCTCGGCAGCCTCAGCCCCGGTGTCCACGCCGATGCCTTGAGCGACGTCTTCACCCAGGGCCACGTCGACGGCGAATTGCGCCTGTACGATTTCAACCGCCTCTACTCCAGCGACGCGAAGCCCGACGCGAGCGCGCTGTCCGGTGCCGTGCTGCTCAACCTGCGCACGGCGGACTTCGGCGGTGGCTTCAGCCTCGGCGCCTCGCTGCTGAGCGCCAACGCGTTCGGCACGCAGGCTTCGAACCCGGCCAGGATTGACACCACCATGATGGGCGAGGGCAACAGCCTCAGCGCGCTGGGCCAGGCCTACGTGCAGTACCGGAACGACGACGTGCTGCTGCGCGCGGGCCAGCAATACCTCAACACGCCGTGGATGGGCAGCAGCGACGCGCGCGTGCTGCCGGCCTCGTACCAGGCGCTGCAGGCCGTGCTCACGCCGGCCAAGGGCTGGGACATCGTCGCGCTGCGCAGCTACGGCTGGAAGAGCCGCACCTCGGACGGCTACCACCTCGACAACCTCTACTACCCGACCGCATACCACGGCGACACGATGTACGGCGGCCTCGGCGGCCTGCCGTCCACGGCCGGGACCACGTCCGGCACCTGGGCGCTGGGCACCACCTACGCGGCTGGCGGCTTCAAGGGGCAGGCCTGGTACTACGACTTCATCGACTTCGCACAGATGGGCTACGCCGAAGGCAGCTACACGTTCAGGACCGGCAGCGGCTTCGATCCGTTCGTCGCCGCGCAGTACGTCACCGAGCACGCGGGGGCGGGCAGCCTGCTGGCGGCGAACCGGGCGCAGCTGTTCGGCGTGGGCGGCGACAAGGTGGAGAGCCGGGTCTGGGGCGCCGATGCCGGCGTCAACATCCCGCATGGCAGGTTCGACGTGTCCTGGAACCGGATCGAGCGGCAGAACGGCGCGATCGGCGACGGCGCCCTGGTTTCGCCCTACACGGCGGGCTGGGCCAGCGACCCGCTGTACACCACCTCGATGATCCGCGGCCTCGTGGAGCAGGGGCCGGGGCACGCCTGGAAGGCCCGCTTCGCCTACGGCCTGTTCGACGACCGGCTGCAGCTGACTGCCGCCTATGCCCGATACGCCACGGCATTGCGCGGCGACAGCCACGACGTGTATTTCGACGTCGCCTACAACTTCGACGGCTATCTCAAGGGCCTGTCGCTGCGCAACCGCTGGGAGCGCTCCACGGGCGGCATCGGCCTGAACCCGGGCAACCAGCCTTTCGTCTATGACCGCCTGATGATCGCGTACAAGTTCTGACGCGCGGATGACGGTCGTCGCGCCGGCGCTTGACTTGCGTCATCGCCGGCGCGGTGTACAGGCGCTGCAATGCCCGCATGATTTCCGACGAACTCGACCTGCGCCACCTCGAAGCGCCCGAACCCATGTTGCGCGCGCTCGACGCCGCCGACCGGCTGGCGCCGGGCGAGGCGGTGGTGATCGTGGCGCCGCGGCTGCCGCGTCCGCTGCTGATGGAGCTCGCCCACCTGGGCTACGACGCGGAACCGGAGGCGCCACGGGCCGACGGCAGTGTGCGCGTGCTGATCCGCCGCCCAGGCGATGCCGAAGCTGCGGCTTGACGAGGCGCCCGCGGCCGCCTTGCCGCTGCGCTTCCTGCTCGCCATGCCGTGCTGGGGCATGGCGGGCGGCGTGCTGCTGCTGATCGACGGCGCCGCGCCGCTGCACGCGCGCTGGCATCCGGCCACGCTGGCCCTGGTGCACGCGTGGACGCTGGGCGTGCTGGGCAACGCGATGTTCGGCAGCCTGCTCCAGTTCCTGCAGGTGGCGGCGGGCGCGGAGCTGCGTTGGCGCCGTGGCGCACCATGGCTGCACGCCGTCTTCAACCTCGGCGCGCTGCTGCTGGTGATCGGCCTGCACGGCAACGTGCACTTGCTGCTGCTGGTCGCCGGCACGCTGCTGCCGCTGGCCTTCCTGTGGCTGGCCGCGATGACGCTGCCCGGCCTGTGCGCCGCCGCGGGCGAACGCCTGCTGCGCGCGGGCACGGCCGCTGCACTGGCTTGCGGCGTGGCGACCGCGCTGGTGGGCGGCGCGCTGGCCCTGCTGCTGGCCGGGGGCGCGGCGTGGCCGCTGGCCGCGGTGGACGTACACGCGGCGTTCGGCGTGCTGGGCTGGATGGTGCTGCTGCTGGCCGCGGTGGGGCGGGTGACCATGCCGATGTTCCAGGCCACCGGCAGCGTGCCGGTGCGTGCGCAGGCGACCTGGCTGGGAGGCGTGGTGCTGGCGCTGCCGTTCGCCGGCGCCTGGCATCTCGCGCACCGGGACGACGTACTCCTTTCGGCGCTGGTGGCGCTCGGTGGCGCCGGTTTCGCGCTGGCCGTGCTGGCCTTGCAGTGGCCGGTGCCGAAGGGGCGGCGCCATGCGCTTTTCCTGCAATGGCGCGCGGGCGCGTCCGCGCTGGCGCTGGCGGCGCCGGCGCTGCTGGCGGGGCAGGGCATGCTGGCGGGCGTGCTGGCGCTGGCAGTGGGTTTGCCGCTGCTGGTCGGCGCGATGGCGATGGAGATCGTGCCCTTCGTCGCCTGGATCGACCTGCGCCACCGAATTCCGCGCGGCGTACGGATTCCCGGCGTGCAGCGCCTGCTGCCCGATGCGCGCAAGCGGCGTGTGCTGCTGACGCAGGCGCTGGCCGCGCCGCTGCTGGTGCTGGCGTTGCTGTGGCCGCAGGCATGGCTGGCGCGGCTCGCCGGAGCGGCGCAATGCGTCGCCTGGACCGTGCATGGCCATGCGCTGCTGGGTGCGCTGCATGGCGCGCGCAGCTTCGCGCGGAGTGTGGAAAAAGCTGCCTGAGGATGTCCCGATGAGCAACGATCTGCCCCTGGTGTATTCCTGCTCCGGCTGTTCCAGCGCGGCGCAGATGGCCAACCATCTCGCGCTGCGGCTGGATCGCGCCGGCGCGGCGGAGATGTCGTGCATCGCCGGCGTGGGCGGCGGCGTGGCAGGGCTGGTGCGCACCGCGCGGGGCGGGCGGCGCATCCTTGCGCTGGACGGCTGTGTACTGAAGTGCGTCGCCGCCTGTCTCGCCAACGCGGGCGTGGTGGCCGACGCCCACCTGGTGCTGTCCGAGTACGGCGTGAAGAAGCGCAAGCATGCCGATTTCGATCCCGCCGAGGCGCGGCGCATCTACCAGGCGCAGGTGCTTCCCGCCGCGCAGGCCTTGCGCACGGGAGGTGTCGACGATGCGTGCTGAGCGTTTCGCGCTGGCGCGCACCCGCGGCGCCATCGACGCGGTGGACGACGGCCTGTTGCTGCTGCTGGCGGCGCGCCGCCGCCTGGTGCGGATGGTGGCGCGGCTCAAGCCGCGCGCCGGTGTGGCGGCACGCGACCCCGCGCGCGAACTCGTGGTGCGCCGGCGCGGGCAGCGGCTGGCGCGACAACTCGACGTGCCCGCAAGCACGGCGACGCGGCTGCTCGACCTGGTGATCGCCGACGCCTGCGCGCAGCAAGGCGTTCCGGCTGACGCGGGTCAAGGCGGGCAGGGTGCAGCTCCCGTCATGCTGGCCGGCATGGACCCGATGCCCGATTCTCCGCGCCTGTCGCCGCTGCTGCGCCGCCTGCCGCCGCCGCGCCGGCTCGCGCCGCTTTTGCGCGTGTTGCCCGCGCGCTGGCAACACGCCTTGCTGGAGCGTGCGCTGGCGCGCGTGCTGGCGGCGCCGCTCGCCGACGGCGCACTCGATTTCATGGCCGGCCGCCGGCTAGCCATCGAGGTGAGCGACCTCGGCCTGCGCTGGGTGCTGAGCCTGCGCGACGGGCGGCTGCGGGTGGTCGATGACGCGCCCGAGGCCAGCGTGCGCGGCAGCGCCACCGACCTGCTGCTGCTCGCCAGCCGGCTGGAGGACGCCGACACGCTGTTCTTCCAGCGCGACCTGGTGCTCACCGGCGACACCGAGCTGGGCCTCACCGCGCGCAACCTGCTCGACCGCCTGCCGTGGGAATCGGTGCCGCTGGGGCTGCGCATCGCGCTGAACCGCGGCGCCCGCTTCGCTTGCGCCGCGCGCGCGGCCCATCGGCGGCACTGACGCCGCCACTTCCGGATCGCCATGCCCGACCTCGCCGAACTGCCCGCGCCCGCCTGGCGCGACGACCTCGAACATGAGTACGCCGCGCTGGCCGCGCGCCTCGAACCGCTGGTGCCCTGCCTGGAGATCCCGTTGCACCTGCCGTGGATAGACGCGATCAACAAGCTGAAGAAGCAGCGCGGCGCGGTGATCATGGCGCACAGCTACCAGTCGCCGGAGATTTTCCACGGCGTCGCCGACATCACCGGCGACTCGCTGGGCCTGGCGCAGGCCGCCCGCGACTGCGACGCCGAGCTGATCGTGATGTGCGGCGTGCACTTCATGGCCGAGAGCGCCAAGATCCTCGCGCCGCACAAGACCGTGCTGATCCCCGACTTGGCGGCCGGCTGCTCGCTGGCCTCCTCGATCACCGCCGCCGACGTGTGCGCGCTGAAGGCGCGCCACCCCGGCGCGCCGGTGGTGAGTTACGCCAACACCTCCGCCGCGGTGAAGGCCGAGTCCGACGCGATCTGCACCTCGGCCAACGCGGTCGAGGTGGTGGAGGCGATGGGCGCGCCGAAGGTGATCTTCCTGCCCGACGAATTCCTCGGCCGCTACGTCGCCGGCCGCACCGGGGTGGAGCTGGTGCTGTGGCACGGCCGCTGCGAGGTGCACGAGAAGTTCACCGCGCAGCAGGCGCGGCACGCGCGCGAAACCTTCGATGCGAAGCTGGTGGCGCACCCGGAGTGTCCGCCCGAGGTGCTGGCCGAGGCCGATTTCGTGGGCTCCACCACGGCCATGGGCAAGTGGCTGGCGCGCAGGCAGCCGGCGCGGGTGGCGCTGATCACCGAGTGCTCGATGGCCGACAACCTGCGCGCGCAATTCCCGCAGACCGAGTTCATCAAACCCTGCAACCTGTGCCCGCACATGCAGCGGATCACATTGCAGAACATCTATGCCGCGCTGCGCGACCTGAAACACGCGATCGAGATTCCCGCCGACGTGATCGCCGGCGCACGCCGCGCGCTGGAGCGCATGCTGGCGGTGGGCCGGCGCGAAACCGTGTGAGGCGCGCGCGACACCCCATCGTGGTGATCGGCAGCGGCGTGGCCGGCATGGCCGCCGCGCTGGCCGCCGCGCCTGCGCCGGTACGCCTGCTGTGCCGCGCCCCGGACGGCAGCGGCAGTGCGAGCGCGCTGGCCCAGGGCGGCATCGCCGCCGCGCTGGGCGAGGGCGACGGTGCCGCGGCACATGCGCACGACACGCTGGAAGCCGGCGCCCGGCACAACGACGCGGCCGCGGTGCGCTGGCTGTGCGAGGCGGCGCCAGCCACCGTGTCGTGGCTGGCAGCGCAAGGCGTGGCCTTCGACCGCGCGGCCGACGGCCGCCTGCAGCTGGGCCGCGAGGGCGGCCACGGTGCGCGCCGCATCGTGCACGCGGGTGGCGATGCCACCGGCGCGGCGCTGGTGCGCGCGCTGCGCGCCCGGGTGGAAGCGGCCAGCCACGTGCAGTGGCGCGGCGGGGTGGACGCGGAGGCGCTGCTGTTGCGCGACGGTCGTGTCGCAGGCGTGCGCGTGCGCGATACGCGGGGGCGTTGCGAGGAGATCGAGGCTGCCGCGGTGGTGCTGGCCACCGGCGGCATCGGCGCGCTGTACGCGCACACCAGCAATCCGCCCGGTGCGGATGGCGCGGGCCTGGCGCTGGCGCTGGCCGCGGGCGCGGCGCCGCGCGACCTGGAATTCGTGCAGTTCCATCCCACTGCGCTGGCGGTGAATGGCCACGGCCTGCCGCTGCTCACCGAGGCGCTGCGTGGTGCCGGCGCGCGCCTGCTCGATGCCGCGGGCGCGCCGCTGATGCACGGCCTGCATCCGCTGGGCGACCTCGCGCCGCGCGACGTGGTGGCGCGCCGCGTGTGGCAGGCGCGGCAACAGGGCGGTGCCTGGCTGGACGCCACGCCGGTTGCCGGCGACTGGCAGGTCCGCTTTCCCACCGTGCTGGCGGCCTGTCTTGCGCATGGCCTCGACCCGCGTCGCGAACCATTGCCGATCACTCCGGTGGCGCATTTCCACATGGGCGGCGTGGCCACCGACCTCGACGGCCGCAGCTCGCTGCCCGGTCTGCATGCGGTGGGCGAGGCGGCCTGCAACGGCGTGCACGGCGCCAACCGGCTGGCCAGCAATTCGCTGCTCGAAGCGGTAGCCGGTGGTCGCCGGCTCGGCGCCGTGCTGGCCGCCACGGCGCGCTTGCCCGCCGGCGGCACCGGCCGCTGGATCGAGCGCGGTGCGGCACTGCCGCCGGAAAACCTGCCCGCGTTGCGCGAACTGCTGTGGCACGCCGCCGGGCCGGTGCGCGAAGGCGCGGCGCTGCACGACGCGTGGCGGATGTGCGCGGCCGCTGCCGGCGCCGGCTGGCAGATGCGCCTGGCCAAGGCGTTGCTGTGCGCGATGCGCCTGCGCACGCGCAGCCTGGGCGGGCACTGCCGCGAGGATCGCGGCTGCCCGGCGTAGGAAGCCGGGACGCCCTGCGCGAGAGCGTCGGCCCCGGCCTGCGACTTCATGTCCGTGCGGCCGCTTCCATACCCGTGCGTCCTGCTGACGCGGATCAAGACGCACCGCGGGTGAGTCCCGCACAGTGCGGAATCACCGACTTGCGAGCGATCCATGACCCGTTCTTCCTCCTACGATTACCAGGCGCTGCTGGCCTGCGGCCGCGGCGAACTGTTCGGCGACGGCAACGCGCGGCTGCCCGCGCCGCCGATGCTGATGTTCGACCGCATCACGCAGATCGCCGAGACGGGCGGCGCCCATGGCAAGGGCGTGATCCACGCCGAGCTCGACATCACGCCGCGGCTGTGGTTCTTCGACTGCCACTTCGAGGGTGACCCGGTGATGCCGGGCTGTCTGGGCCTGGACGCGATGTGGCAGCTCTCCGGCTTCTTCCTGCCCTGGCTGGGCGAGCCCGGCCGCGGCCGGGCGCTGGGCGTGGGCCAGGTGAAGTTCACCGGCCAGGTGCTGCCCAGCGCGAAGTTGGTGCGCTACGAGATCGACATCCGCCGGGTGATGCGCGGCAAGCTCGCGCTGGTGATCGCCGACGGCAAGACCTTCGTCGACGACCGCCTGATCTACGTGGCCAGCGACATGCGCGTGGGCCTGTTCCAGTCCACGGAGGGTTTCTGACATGCGCCGCGTGGTGGTGACCGGCATGGGCATCGTGTCCTGCCTCGGCGACGTGGCGGACACGGTGACGCGCGCGCTGCAGGAATTGAAGAGCGGCATCCGCGCGATCCCCGACTACGCCGCGCGCGGCCTGCGCAGCCAGGTCGCGGGCGAGCCGCAGGTGGACCTGGAGGCCGCGATCGACCGCAAGCTGCGCCGCTTCATGGGCGACGCCGCGGCCTACGCCTACCTCGCGATGCGCTCGGCGATCGCCGACGCCGGGCTGGCGCTGGAACAGGTGCGCCACCCGCGCACCGGCGTGGTGGCCGGCTCCGGGGGCGGCTCGGCGCAATGGCAGATCGAGACGGCCGACCTGCTGCGCGGCAAGGGCGTGCGCAAGGTGGGGCCGTTCATGGTGCCGCGCACGATGTGTTCCACCGTGTCGGCCTCGCTGGCCACCGCGTTCGGCATCCTGGGTCTCAGCTATTCCATCGCCGCCGCCTGCGCCACCTCGGCGCACTGCATCGGCGCGGCGGCCGACCTGATCCGCCACGGCGCGCAGGACGTGGTGTTCGCCGGCGGCGGCGAGGAAGCGCACTGGGGCATGACCGCGCAGTTCGACGCGATGGGTGCGCTCTCCAGCGGCTGGAACGACACGCCGCAGGCTGCCTCGCGCCCCTATGACGCCGACCGCGACGGCTTCGTGATCGCCGGTGGCGGCGGCATGCTGGTGCTGGAGGACTACGAGCATGCCAAGGCGCGCGGCGCGCGCATCCACGCGGAACTCGTCGGCTACGGCGTCACCTCCGACGGCGCCGACATGGTGGCGCCCTCCGGCGAGGGTGCGGTGCGCTGCATGCGGATGGCGCTGGCGCACCTCACGCACCCGGTCGACTATCTCAACACCCATGGCACCGCCACGCCGCTGGGCGACATCGTGGAGCTGGCCGCCGTGCGCGAGGCATTCGGGCCGGCGATGCCGCCGCTGTCCTCGACCAAGGCGCTCACCGGCCACGCGCTTGGCGCGGCCAGCGTGCACGAAGCGATCTACAGCCTGCTGATGATGCAGGGCGGTTTCATGGCCGGCTCGGCCAACATCGACGCACTGGACCCGCGCGCCGAAGGTTTCCCGATCCTGCGCGAAAGCCGCGAGGCGCGGCTGGCCACCGTGATGTCGAACAGCTTCGGCTTCGGCGGCACCAACGCCAGCCTGGTGTTCGCCAGGGTGTGAGTCGTCGCGGGATGGTTCCGGCCGCCCCACGCAGAGCGGCCGGAGCATCGTTCAGTTTGCCGACTGCATCCCCGGCTCGCCGTGCCAGTAGCCGCTGCGCGCGGCGATGCGCGGCGGCGGTTGCGGCGAGCGGCGGGCGTGGTGGTAGTGGGCGACGATGTCGGCCATGCCTTCGGCCTGCGGGTACAGGCGCAGCACGTCCACGCCCAGTTCGCGCAGCTGCGGCAGCTCGGGGCCGAGGTCGGTGATCTCGTCGCCCTGGATCTGGATGCCGTTGATGCGCAGGAAGGGCCGGTCCTCGCGGGTGGCCAGCGGCAGGCCGTCCGGATAGTCGATGCAGCGGAAGCCGCACTGGTCCTTGGGCACGTCCAGCGCACGCGCGGTGAAGCAGCGCGCCGAGTACGCCAGCGGCAGGCGGCCGTAGGCGATCACTTCCAGCTCGGGCATCGCAAGGCCCGCGGCCAGCACGGCATCGCGCAGTTCGCGGATCAGCACGTGGCCTTGTTCGACGCCGGGCACCCAGCGGACGAGGCCGTCGTCCATCAACAGCCGCAGCGCCGCGTGGTTGTACACGTTGAGCGTGGGTCCGGCCACGAAGGGCACGCCGCGTTCGCGGCACAGCTGCACGGCGGAGAGATCGTTCGCCTCGATCCAGCCCCGGCCTTCGGCGACGAGGCGCTTCAGCACGCCCAGTTCCGATTCGGCCTCGATCAGGGCGAGCGAGGAGAGCACCACCTGCTTGCCGCTTGCGGCCAGCTCCGCGGCCAGCGCGATCCAGTCGCCGGTGGAGAGTTCACGGCGCTTGCTGCACACCGTTTCGCCCAGGTAAACGATGTCGACGGGCCAGTCCGCCGCCGCGCGGTAGAAGGCGTACGTGCGTTCGCGCGGCCAGAAGTACTGCAACGGGCCGAGGCTGAGTTTCATCGTGCTCTGCATGTCAGTGCCAGTGACGGTGATAGGGGCCGAGCGTGGTCTGGTGGCCTTCGGCGTGCTTGGTCAGCGTGGTCTGCCACGCCGGTTGCGCCGACCAGTTCCCGGGCGAGCTGCGGTAGCGGTTGATCGCGTCCCGCCAGGTGCGCGTCACCGAGGCCACGTAGGCCACGCCGCGCTGGCGGCCCTCGATCTTCAGTGCCGCCACGCCGGCCTGGGCCAGGCGCGGCAGCAGCTCCAGCGTGTTGAGGCTGGTCGGCTCTTCCAGCGCGTGGAAGGTTTCGCCGCCCACTTCGAAGCGGCCCTTGCACACGGTGGGGTAGCCAGCAGGTTCGGCGGGTTCGAACCGGTCGATCAGCACCTCGTTGAGGCGCACGCTGCGGCGGCCGTCGTCGTGTTCGTCCCAGCGCACGAACTTCGCTGGCGAGCACACGCCGTGGCGGTTCGGCGAGGCGCCGGTGACGTAGCTGGAGAGCTGGCAGCGCCCCTCGACCATGATGCACAGGCTGCCGAACGCGAACACCTCCAGCGGCACCGGGCTGGTTTCGCACAGGCGCTCCACCTGCTGCACCGAGAGCACGCGCGGCAGCACCGCGCGGCTGATGCCGAAGCGCTCGTGCATGTAGCGCAGCGCAGGCGCGGTGGTGGCCGAGCCCTGCACGCTGAGATGCCGCGCCAGCGCGGGATGCGTGCGCGTGGCGTAGTCCAGTACCGCCAGCTCGGCGGCGATGATCGCATCGCAGCCCAGCGCCGCGGCCTTGTCCACCGCCGCCTGCCACTGCGGCAGGCGCGCGCTGTCGGGGTAGGTGTTCAGTGCGAGATAGACCTTGCGGCCGCGTGCATGCGCATAGGCGATGCCTTGCGCCAGCTCCGCGTCGGAGAAGTTGAGGCCGGGAAAGGCGCGCGCATTGGTTTCGTTGCGCAGGCCCGCGTAGACCGCGTCGGCGCCGGCGTCGATCGCCGCCTGCAGGGCGGGCAGGTTGCCGGCGGGACAGACGAGTTGCATGGGCGGCGCTCCGCGCGGGAAAGGAGTGCGCATCGTGGCTGCGACAAGCGGCCGCGCTTTTGACGCGGGTCAGTTTGTCGTGGATCAAGCAGGCAATCCGGATCGATCGCTAGCATCGATGCGACTGCGGCATCCGTCGCAGGCAGGAGTCCGTGGCATGCATCCGATGAGGTTTTCCATTCCCCTGTGCAGCGTTCTCGCCGTGCTGGCGCTGGCGCCCGGCGCGGCCTTCGCCCAGCACGACCACGCCGCACACGCACATGCCGCGGCACCGGTGCCGCCGCCCGCGCAGCGCTGGGCTGCCGACGCCACGCTGAGCGCGGACATGGAGCAGATCCACACCGTGCTGGAGCAGTTGCGCCATTACGAGATGGGCCACATGGACACCACGCTGGCGCTGGATCGCGTGGGCGCGATCGAGGAATCCGCCGCCGACATCTTCGCCAAGTGCAAGCTCGCGCCCGGGCAGGATGCTGTGCTGCACGGCATGCTGGTGCCGCTGCTCGCCGCGGTGCAGAAGTTCAAGGCCGACCCCGCGGACATGGGCCAGCTCGCGGCGATGCGCGCGGCGGTGGCGGATTACCCGCGCTATTTCGAGGCGCCGGACTGGAAGCCGGAAGCCGGGCACGCGCACTGAATCGCTGATCCGGATCAAGCGTTCCGCCGCGGCAGCGGCGCACGCTGCCTCCATCGAAACGGGCAACGCACATGACCGACTACATCCAGGCGTGGCAATGCATCGGTTGCGGCAGGATCGAAGCGCCGCAGCCGTGCATCGGCGTATGCAAGGACCGCAAGGTGTTCATGGTGGGCAAGGACGAGCACGAGCGCGTGCTGGCCGGGAACGCCGCGCTGCAGGCGCAGCTGCGACAGGCGCGCGAGATGCTGTTGCGGTTCGGCCACGCCAAACCCAAGCCGGGGCAGTGGGAAGCCGCATGGCTCGCCTTGCAGGAGCAGGCGCGCGAGGCGCTGGCGATGCTCGCAGGTTCGGACGGCGGGAAACCGTAGCGCACCCAGTGCGCGAATGCTTTTGTTCCGATCGGCGCCAGAGCATTCGCGCACAGAGCCTGCCCCGGACTTGATCCGGGGGTGCGCTCCTACGCCTCAAGGCGCCGGCGGCGGAATCGCCAGGGTCTCGTCGCCGGCGAGCAGCCGGTGGTGGATCGCGGCCAGGTGCTCCAGCAGCTCGGCGCGTGCCGCCTCGGCGTAGGGATTCTCGCGCTGGATCGCGGCGAACAGGTGGCCGGCGTCGCCGCGCACCGCGGCGAGCATGTTGGCCAGGCCGAGGAAGGAGGGCGGCGCCACCGACAAGTCCTCGCCCACGCCCATCTCCACCAGTGCGCGGGCGATGAAGAACGCCAGCGCGTGGGTCTTCGCCATCGCGCGGTCGTGCGCGGCGGCGTCCTGCGCGATCACCGTGCAGCCCAGCGATTCGAACAGGGCGCGCGTGCGTTCGGCGGCCTGCGGATGGCGCGCGCTGGCGCACAGCACCGCGCGCAGCGGCTCGCCGCGGGCGAGGCTGAGCGGTCCGAACAGCGGATGGGTGCCGGCGTGCGGGATCGCCTCGCCGAGGTGTTCGTCGAGCAGGGCGCAGGGGTGCTCCTTCACGCTGCCCACGTCGATCACGGTGTGCCGCGCATCGAGCAGGGGGCGCAGTTCGCGCAGCGCCGGCTCCAGCTGTGGCACCGGCATCGCCAGCACCACCCAGTCGGCGCCGGCGAGCGCATCGGCCGGCGTGGCGCAGGCCAGCGCCGCGGGTATTTCCGCCTGCGGGTCGTGGATGCGCACGACGTGGCCGGCGCGTTGCAGCAGGTCGGCGAAGGCGCAGCCGAAGCGGCCATGGCCGAACAGGGCGAAGATCATCGGGGACTCCGGCGGGCGGGCAGGTCGGGCCCGGCATCCGCCGATTCTCGCAGCGTTCGCCACAAGGCATCCATCCGCGCCTCCACCGCGTCGTCCGGCGCGATCGGCATGCCCCAGGTGCGGCTGGTCTCGCCGGGCCACTTGTTGGTGGCGTCGAGGCCGAGCTTGGAGCCCAGCCCGGCGACGGGGCTGGCGAAGTCGAGGTAGTCGATCGGCGTGTTCTCCACCAGCATCGCGTCGCGCGCGGGGTCGACGCGGGTGGCGATGGCCCAGATCACCTGCGACCAGTCGCGCGCGTCGATGTCGGCGTCCACCACGATCACGAACTTGGTGTAGGTGAACTGGCGCAGGTACGACCACACGGCCATCATCACGCGCCGCGCGTGGCCGGCGTACTGCTTGCGGATCGCCACCACGGCGACGCGGTAGGAGCAGGCCTCCGGCGGCAGGTGGAAGTCGACGATCTCGGGGAACACCTTCTGCAGGATCGGCACGAACAGCTCGTTCAGCGCCATCGCCAGCACCGAAGGCTCGTCGTGCGGCGCGCGGCCCATGTAGCTGCCCTGGTAGATCGCATCCTTGCGCAAGCGCATGCGCTCGATGGTGAGCACCGGGAAACGGTCCTGCGCGTTGTAGTAGCCGGTGTGGTCGCCGAACGGACCTTCCAGCGCGGTGTCGTCGGGATGGATGAAGCCTTCCAGCAGGATCTCCGCGCCGGCCGGCGCGTCGAGGCCGGTCAGCTCGCTGCGCCACAGCCGCGTGCGCTCGGCGCGCAGCAGGCCCGCGAACTCGTATTCGGACAACGTGTCCGGCACCGGCGCCACGGCGGCGAGCAAGGTGGCGGGGTCCGCGCCGATCGCCACCAGCACGGGGAAGGGTTGGCGCGGACGATCCACGCGCCAGTCGGCATGGTCCAGCGCGCCGCCGCGATGCGGCAGCCAGCGCATGATCACGCGGTTCGGCGCTATCACCTGCTGGCGGTAGATCGCCACGTTCTGGCGGCGCTTGCGGCTGCCGCGGGTGATCACCAGACCCAGCGTGACCAGCTTGCCCGCATCGCCCGGCCAGCAATGCTGGATCGGCAGGCGGGCGAGGTCGATGTCCGCGCCTTCCCGCGTTTCGTGCAGGAACGCGGCTTCCTCGACGTGGCGCGGCGCCACGTGGGCGAGCTGCGCCAGCTCCGGCCAGGTGGCCAGCGCCTGGCGCAGGTTGGCCGGCCAGCGCGGCTCCTTGATTGCGGCCAGCAGCTGGCCCAGCTCACGCAGCGAAGCCAGCGGCCGCCCGGCCAGCGCCAGCTCGATGCGGCGGCGATGGCCGAACAGGTTGCCGAGGAAGGCGTGGCCCGAACCGAGCGGCTGTTCCATCAGCAGGGCAGGGCCGCCTTCACGCAGGGCACGATGGCACAGCGCGGTGGTTTCCAGATGCGGATCCACCGGCGCCTGCACGCGCAGCAATTGCTGCTGGCGTTCGAGCCGGTCGAGGAAGGAACGCAGGTCGTGGTGGCTCATGGTGCGGGACTGGCAATGGCGTCGCCCAAGCCTCGCCGCTCGCGCGTGGTGTTGCCTTGATCGTGGTCAGCCGTGCGGCCCGTTGGCCAGGCAGTGCCGCAAAGCTTCGCGCGCGGGGCCGATGTCGATGCCGCGCGCGGCCAGCCACGCCGGATCGAACAGCGTCTCCGCATAACGTTCGCCGGGGTCGCACAGCAAGCTCACGATGCTGCCGCGCTCGCCGCGATCGCGCATGCCGGCGGCCAGTTGCAGGCAAGCCACCAGGTTGGTGCCGGAGGAGCCGCCGTAGCGGCGGCCGAGCAGTTCCTCAAGCAGCCAGGCGGCGGCGATCGAGGTGGTGTCGGGCACCTCGATCACCTCGTCGACCACGTCGAACAGGAAGCCCGGCTCCACGCGCGGCCGGCCGATACCCTCGATCAGGGTGGGCTGGCGCGCCACCGCATCGCGGTCACGCCCGCGCCAGCCCTCGACGTAGCCGCTGCCGGTCGGCTCGGCCACGCACAGGCGGGTGTCCAGGCGGCGGTAGCGCAGGTAGCGGCCGATGGTGGCCGAGGTACCGCCGGTACCGGCACCGCAGACGATCCACGCCGGCACCGGCCGGGGCTCGCGCGCCATCTGCTGGATGATCGACTCGGCGATGTTGTTGTTGCCGCGCCAGTCGGTGGCCTGCACGGCGAGGCCGAACTGGTCGAGGTGGCAGGCGCCGCGCGTGGCGTGTTCGGCGGCGCGCGCATGTACCTGGGCGGGATCGTCGACCAGGTCGCAGCGGCCGCCCAGCGCCTGCACGTCGCGGATCTTGCGCGGCGCGGTGCAGGCCGGCATCACCGCGGTGAATGGCAGGCCGAGCAGGCGCGCAAACCAGGCCTCGGAAATCGCCGTGCTGCCCGAAGAGGCGTCGACCACCGCCTGGCCCTCGCGCAGGCGGCCGTTGCACAGCGCGTAGAGGTAGAGCGAGCGGGCGAGGCGGTGCTTCAGGCTGCCGCTGGGATGCGCCGACTCGTCCTTGAAGTAGAAGTCGATGCCGGGAAAACCGGGAAAGTCGAGCTTGAGCAGGTGCGTGTCGGCCGAGCGCGCGGCTTCCTGCGCGAGCATTTCCAGCGCGGCGTGTACCCAGCGGCGCCCGGTTTCGTGCGGAGACAACAGCTGGGAAACATCCTGCATGGGGAGGTCCGGACCCGGTTCATGCATGCACGATGCCCCCGGCTTTGCGGCCGGGGGCATCGTGCGGGTGGCGACTTGTCTGCTCATTTACCCAGGCTCATTTGCCCAGACTCAGCGTGCCCTTCATCAGTGCGGCATGGCCGGGGAACGTGCAGAAATAGGCGTACTGCTCGCCGGCCTTGAGCTTGGCCACGTTGATCGTCGCGGTGTCGGACTGGCCGCCGCCGATCAGCTTGGTGTGGGCGATGATGCGGGTGTCGCCGGGCTTCTCGTAGCTGTCGGCGGCACCGGCCTGCATGCCGTCGGCGATCACGCCGGATTCGTCGGCGGCGTGCGCCAGCACCCAGTTGTGGCCCATCGAGGCCACCGGCAGCTTGCCGGTGTGCTTCAGCGTGACCTTGAAGCTCTTGCAGGTCTTGGGCACGGTGATGGACTTGACGTTGTATTGCATTGCGTCGCTGGCCTCGACCGTGGTGCTGCATTCGGCCGCCATCAGCGGCGAGGAAGCGAGGCCGAGCAGGGCGAGGACGATCAGTTTGCGCATGGGGATGACTCCGGTGGGAAAGTTGATGCATCCGGATTCTGCGCAGGCCGCAAGCGGCCGGCACTGATCTGTGTCATTTGATCGGACGATCGTGGGACCGGGTGATCGTGGATGCCGGGGACATGGACGCCTGTCAGGGTGCGTCATCAGGGGCAGGGCAGGGCCGCAACGCTTGTCCAAGCCGTGCACATCGCGAGCGCGCGCGGTACGCCGAGCTTGTGCCCACACCCAAGTCAAAACAGACCGTCTTACCTGCGTGACGCCGCCATCGCCAGTCGATCCTTCGTTGCTGCTGCAGTTCTGGCCATGTCGGCACGATTGGAGTACAAATGTACTCCATGTCCGATCTCAGCTCCCGCCGCGCCGCCATCCTCACCTTCATCCGCAAGCGGGTGACGGAGCAGGGGCAGCCGCCGTCCCTGGCCGAGATTGCCGAGGCCGGTGGCTTGGCCTCGCGTGGCGCGGCGCGCAAGCATGTGCTGGCGTTGGCCGAGGCGGGACTGATCGAGGTGGCGTCCGGGCAGGCGCGTGGTATTCGCCCGGCCGGTCTGCGTACGCGTACCAGTCTGTTGCAGGTGCCGGTGCTGGGCCGGGTGGCGGCCGGTCCGCCGATCGGCGCCGATGCCGGTCTGCTCGACACGCTGACGCTCGACGCGCGATTGTTCGCCACGCGACCGGACTACCTGCTGCGGGTGCAGGGGGATTCGATGATCGGGGACGGCATCCTCGACGGCGATCTGGTCGGTGTGCGCCGCACGCCGGAGGCGCGCGACGGGCAGGTGGTGGTGGCCCGGCTCGAAGGCGAACTGACGATCAAGCGTCTTGCCCGCGGCAAGGGCGGGATCCGGCTGCTGCCGCGCAATCCGGCCTATGCGCCGATCGAGGTGCGGCGCGGGCAGGACTTCGCCATCGAGGGCGTGTTCTGCGGCCTGGTCCGCCGGGGGTGACATGGGCGCGGTGGTGGCGATCGATGCACTGCTGCACCAGCGGCAGGTCTGGCGTGGTCGGCCGGCTGCGCCGCCGGCCGGGGCGCAGCCCACCGGCCATGCCGGCCTCGACGCGTTGTTGCCCAGTGGCGGCTGGCCCGAAGCCGCGCTGAGTGAACTCCTGATCCCGGCCGATGGCGTCGGCGAATTGCAGCTGCTGTGGCCGACCCTGGCGCGCCTGTCGAAGGCGGGCGAGCGCGTCGTGCTGGTCGCACCGCCGTACCTGCCGTTTGCACCGGCATGGCAGCAGGCCGGTGTGGACCTGCGCCAGTTGCAGGTCGTGCGCACCGGGACACCGCGCGATGCGTTGTGGGCGACCGAGCAGTGCCTGCGCTCGGGCAGTTGCGGCGCCGTGCTGTGCTGGCCGCTGGGCGCCGACGACCGTGCATTGCGCCGCCTGCAGGTCGCGGCCGTCTCGGGACACACGCTGGCATTCGCGACGCGACCGCTGGCCGCGGCCAGCCATCCGTCGCCGGCGGCGCTGCGCATCGCCATCGACGCCGCGCCGGCGCAATGGCGCGTGCTCAAGTGCCGCGGCGGAGTGGCGCCGGCGCAGCCGATCCCGCAGGGAGCAGGATGAGCCATGCGCTGGGCCTGCATCCTGTTGCCACAGCTGGCGCTGGACGGCGTGCTTCGCCGCTGCGCGGATCCGGATGCGCCCCGCGTGCTCGTCGGCGGATCGGCGCAACGGCGCATGCTGCATGCGGTCAGTCCTGCGGCGCGGGCGCTGGGCCTGCGCCGGGGCATGGCGCTGACCGCGGCGCAGGCACTGGCTCATGGCTTTGCGACGGATGCGTACCGTCCCGAGGATGAGGCGCGCTGGCACCGCTTTCTGGCCGGCTGGGCCTACGGCTTCAGCTCGCAGGTCAGCCTGCAATTCCCGCATGCGCTGATGCTGGAGATCCAGGGCAGCCTGGGGTTGTTCGGGCCATGGCCGCGCTTCGAGGCGCGATTGCGCGAGGAATTGACGGCGCTCGGTTTCCGACACCGCATCGTGGCCGCGCCCCACCCGCTGGCGGCACGCGTGCTGGCCAACGGGCACGACGGGCTGGCCATCGACGGCGACGCGCCGCTGCGTCACGCGCTCGGGCAGTTGCCGATCCAGCGCGCGGGCTTCGCGCCGGAGGTGGCCACCGCCTTCGCACGCATGGGGCTGCGCACGCTGCGCCAGGTGTGGGCGCTGCCGCGCGATGGCCTGGCGCGACGCTTCCCGGCCGAGGTGCTGCGTCACCTCGATGCCTTGCTGGGCGAGCGCGACGTGGCGCTGGAAAGCTATCGTCCGCCCGACCGCTTCGACCCGCGGATCGAGCTCGGCCACGAAGTCGAGTCGTCCCAGGCGCTGCTGTTTCCGCTGAAGCGGCTGACCGCGGACCTTGCCGCCTTCCTGGCCGGCCGCGACGGCGGCGTGCAGTGCTTCGTCCTGCAACTGGAGCACGACCACGACGCCCGCACTCGGGTGCCGGTGGGCCTGCTCGCCCCCGAGCGCGACGCGGCGCTGCTGTTCGAACTCGCGCGCGGCCGGCTGGAGCAGGTGCAACTGCCGGCGCCGGTCCGCGCGATCGCACTCTGCGCCGACGAACTGCCACCCTTCGTGCCGGTGCATCGCGAGCTGTTCGACCCGCGACCGCAGCAGGCGATGCCGTGGGAGCAACTGCGCGAACGCTTGCGCGCGCGCCTGGGCGAGGATGCCGTGCACGGCGTGCAGGTGCAGGCCGACCATCGCCCGGAGTGCGCCTCGATCAGTCCGCCGGACGTCCCGACACGGCGCGAGGCACCGTCGCCCGGCGCCGCGGCCGGTCCGCGCCCGGGTTGGTTGTTGGCGAAGCCCGTGCCGCTGCGCGGACCGATGCCACAACTCCTCGCCGGACCCGAGCGCATCGAGAGCGGCTGGTGGGATGGCGGGGACGTGCGCCGCGACTACTACCGCGCGCGACTGGCGACCGGGCAATGCGCCTGGGTGTTTCGCCCGATCGGCGGCGGAGGCTTCATGCTGCACGGCTGGTTCGCATGAGCTACGCCGAGCTGCACTGTCTGTCGAACTTCAGCTTCCAGCGCGGGGCGTCGAGCGCGCAGGAGCTGTTCGAACGCGCGAAGCATCACGGCTATCAGGCGCTGGCGATCACCGACGAGTGCACGCTGGCCGGCATCGTGCGGGCCTGGCAGGCCGCGAAGGCGGTGGACCTTCCCTTGGTCGTGGGCAGCGAAGTGCGCATCGATCGCGGCGCGAAACTGGTGCTGCTGGTGGAGAACATCGCGGGCTACCGGGTGCTGTGCCGACTCGTCACCGCTGCACGCCGGCGTGCGCCCAAGGGCAGCTATCGGCTGCTGCGGGAGGATTTTCCGGACACGACGGATGGCCTGCTCGCTCTGTGGGTGCCGGACGATCCGGACGACACGCGGGAAGGGAATTGGCTGCGCACACGCTTCCCGCAACGGCTGTGGATCGCGGTGGAACTGCATCGTGGTCCCGACGACGCGGCACGGCTGACACGGTTGCAGGCTCTGGGCCAGTCGCTGCAGTTGCCGCTGGTCGCTGCCGGCGACGTGCACATGCATGCGCGCGGGCGCCGTGCGCTGCAGGATGTGATGACGGCGATCCGACACCACACCACCGTAGCCGAGGCTGGCGATCGGCTATTTCCCAATGGCGAGCGCCATCTGCGGCCGCTGTCTGCGCTGGCGGAACTGTATTCCTCCGAGCTGCGGGTGGAGTCTGTGCGCATCGCCCGGCGCTGCACGTTCGACCTCGGCCAATTGCGCTACCAGTACCCGAGAGAGCTGGTGCCTGATGGGCACACGCCAGCCTCCTGGCTGCGCGAGTTGACCGAGCAGGGCCTGCGCTGGCGCTGGCCGGGCGGCATCCCGACGAAGGCGCGGGACCTGGTCGAGAAGGAGCTGGCGCTGATCGCCGAGCTCGGCTACGAGAGCTACTTCCTCACCGTGCACGACATCGTGCGCCATGCCCGCAGCCGGAACATTCTCTGCCAGGGGCGCGGCTCGGCCGCGAACTCGGTGGTCTGCTATGCACTGGGCATTACCGAGATCGACCCCGACCGCATCGGCATGCTGTTCGAGCGCTTCGTTTCGAAGGAGCGCGACGAGCCGCCCGACATCGACGTCGACTTCGAGCACGAGCGGCGCGAGGAAGTCATCCAGTACGTGTTCGCACGCTACGGACGTCATCGGGCGGCGATCACCGCGGTGGCCAGCACCTATCACGGCGCCGGCGCCGTGCGCGACGTGGCCCGCGTGCTGGGGCTGCCACCCGACCAGGTCGACGCACTGGCCCGCTGCTTCGGGCACTGGAGCGATGCGCTGCCACCGGCCACGCAGTTGCGCGAGCAGGGCTTTGATCCGGACAGCCCACTGCTGCGCCGGGTGCTGGTGCTCACCGCCGAGTTGATCGGCTTCCCGCGTCACCTGTCGCAGCATCCGGGCGGCTTCGTGATCTCCGAGCAGCCGCTGCACGATCTGGTGCCGGTGGAGAACGCGACCATGGAAGGCCGCACGGTGGTGCAGTGGGACAAGGACGATCTGGATGCGGTGGGCCTGCTCAAGGTCGACATCCTGGCGCTGGGCATGCTGAGCGCCTTGCGCCGCTGCCTCGATCTGGTCGAACGCCATCACGGACGGTCGCTGACGCTGGCGACCATCCCGCCAGAGGATCCCGACACCTACGCGATGATCGGCAGGGCCGACACCATCGGCGTGTTCCAGATCGAGTCGCGGGCGCAGATGGCGATGCTGCCGCGGCTCAGGCCGCGCAACTTCTACGACCTGGTGATCGAGGTGGCGATCGTGCGGCCGGGGCCGATCCAGGGCGACATGGTGCATCCCTACCTGCGCCGGCGCACCGGCGAGGAGCCGGTGAGCTACCCCTCGGAGGCGTTGCGCAAGGTGTTCGAGCGCACGCTCGGCGTGCCGTTGTTTCAGGAGCAGGTGATGCAGCTAGCGGTGGTCGCGGCCGGCTACACGCCGGGCGAATCGGACGACCTGCGTCGCTCGATGGCGGCATGGAAACGCCATGGCGGACTGGAGCACCACCGCGACAAGCTGACCCGCGGCATGCTGGAACGCGGCTACTCGGCCGACTTCGCCGCGCGCATCTTCGAGCAGATCAAGGGTTTCGGCAGCTACGGCTTCCCCGAGTCGCACGCGGCCAGCTTCGCGCTGCTGACCTACGCCAGCTGCTGGCTCAAGCGCCACTACCCGGCGGCCTTCGTCTGCGCGCTGATCAACAGCCAACCGATGGGCTTCTACAGCCCCGATCAGTTGCTGCAGGACGTGCGCCGCCATGGCGTGGCGGTGATGCCGGCGGATGTGCGCCACAGCGACTGGGACTGCACGTTGGAACCCGACCGGCGCGGCGGCCATGCACTGCGCATGGGCCTGCGCATGGTGCGTGGATTGGCCGAGGACGATGCACGACGAATCGAGCAGGCGAGGGCAGGGCAGGCATTCGTCGACATCGCCGACCTGTGCGAGCGGGCAGCACTCGACGCTCGCGCGCGTGAGCGGCTGGCCGACGCCGGCACGCTACGCGGCTTGGCCGGCCATCGGCACCGGGCGCGCTGGGCGGTAGCCGGCGTGGAGGAACAACGTCCCCTGTTTGGTGCAGCCACGCAGCCACGTGAGCAGCCAGTGGTCTTGCCGTTGCCTGGTATCGGCGAGGATCTCCAGGCGGACTACGCCACGCTCGGCACCACGCTGGAGCGCCACCCGATGGCCTTGCTGCGTGCACAACTGCGCGTGCGGCGCTGCCGCAGCTCGAAGGAGTTGGTGGCCATCCCACCCGGGCGCCACATCGTCGTGGCCGGACTGGTGGTCGGCCGCCAGCGGCCGCAGACCGCCAGTGGCGTCACCTTCGTCACACTGGAAGACGAACACGGCATGATCAACGTGGTGGTCTGGCGCCAGTTGGCCGAGCGGCAGCGTCGCCCCTTCCTGGAGTCGCGCTTGTTGATGGTGGAAGGCAAGCTGGAAGCCGAGAGCGGCGTGCGCCACCTGATAGCCCGCAACCTGCATGACCTGACGCCGCTGCTGAGCAGCCTGGATGTACGAAGCCGGGACTTCAGATGACTGAGAGGGTGATTAGAGCGGGTTATCAGGGGTACGACACCAAGCATTTGCGCGATCAGGAGCGACCTTATTAACTCCGGCCACTGGATGCCTTCCTCAGTGCCCGGCGTTTGAAAGCCTGAAATCGGCAAAGCGCCCGGCGATGAAGTCCACGAGCGCGCGAACCCGATTGGGGACGAAGCGCCCGCTAGGTAACAGAGCATGCAACGGATACGGATCGGTCTCCCATTCGGTCAGTAGCCGCACCAGATGGCCGCTTTGCAGATCACGCCGCTGTTCGATCTCCGTCATGAAGATGATCCCCGCTCCCGAAACGGCCCATTCGCGTGCCAGCGAGGCGTCATCCATGACACGGTCGCCACTGACCCTTACCGTGGTCCATTGGCCGTTCTGACCGAAGCGCCACGAGCTGAATGTGCGCCCGCCCCGAATGAACGAGATGCAGTTGTGGTCCACCAAGTCTGTTGGCGTGCGTGGTGTGCCGCGACGACTCAAATAGTCGGGAGAAGCACTGACGACGGGGCGCTCAAGCGAAAGTCGCCGAGCCACGAGGCGTGAGTCGCTCAGCTCGCCGTACCGAATAGCCAAATCCACCTCGTCTCGCAGCACGTCGAGTACGCGGTCGCCAACATTGAGCGCCAGCTTCACCCCGGGGTGAAGCTGCAAGAACTCATCAAGCATGGGCATCAGCACGGTCCGGGCAAGGTCCGACGGTGCCGAGATACGCACGGTGCCCACCAGTGCGCCGCGTTCGGCATCGAGCTGGGATTCGCCCTCTGCAAGCAGCTCGAACGCGCGCTGAGCGTACTCCAGCAGGATTTGACCCGGCGGCGTAAGCCGCATCGCACGGGTGGAGCGTTCGAACAGCCGCGTGCCCAGTTGAGCCTCGAGCCGCTTCAGCGTTGCGCTGGCCGCCGCTGGCGTGATGCCGAGTGTCCGAGCCGCTGCGGTCAACGATCCCCCGCTGACCGTGTGGAGCAGCACCTGGAGGTCACTGATATTTTCAATTCTAGTTTGAAAGTGAAACATCGTAATGCCGTCTTATCAAGTGTAGGAATACTACCTACATTGCATTCCACCGACATCATCTGGAAGGAAAGAGCGCCATGAAAGCCGTTGGCTATCGCAAGAACCTGCCCATCAACGCACCCAAGGCGCTCGAGGACGTGGAGCTGCCCGCGCCGTTGCCCGGCCCGCGCGACCTGCTGGTGCGCGTGCACGCGGTCTCGGTCAATCCGGTCGACACCAAGGTGCGCGCCGGAAGCGCGCCGGCCGTCGGCGAGGTCAAGGTGCTCGGCTGGGATGCCGCTGGCGTGGTCGAGGCCGTCGGCGCACAGGCAACCGGCTTTGCGGTCGGCGACCGTGTCTGGTACGCCGGCTCGATCAAGCGCCCGGGCGCCAACAGCGAGTTGCATGCGGTGGACGCGCGCATTGTTTCCAAGGCGCCCACGTCGCTTTCGGATGCGCAAGCCGCGGCGCTGCCGCTGACGGCCATCACCGCGTGGGAGCTGCTGTTCGATCGGCTGCGCATCGCTCAAGGCGGTGGCGAGGGCCAGACGCTGATGGTCGTGGGCGGCGCCGGCGGCGTGGGCTCGATCCTGATCCAACTGGCCCGGCAGCTGACCCGGCTGCGCGTGATCGCCACGGCGTCGCGTCCGGAGTCGCGCGAATGGTGCCTGGAACTGGGCGCGCACGCGGTCATCGATCACTCTAAGCCGCTGTCGCAGGCGCTGCGCTCGGCCGGCATCGCGCAAGTCGACTACGTGGCCTCGCTCACGCAGACCGGCACGCACTACCAAGAGATCATCCAAAGCCTGAAGCCGCAGGGCGCGCTGGCCGTCATCGACGACATGGAAGGGCTGGACCCGCTTGCGCTCAAGAGCAAGTCGCTGTCGCTGCACTGGGAGCTGATGTTCACGCGCTCGATGTTCGAGACGCCGGACATGCAAGAGCAGGGCGCTCTGCTGGGGCGCGTAGCCGACCTGGTCGACTCCGGCCGCGTCAAGACGACCGCCAACGCCGGCTTCGGTCGCATCAGCGCAGAAAACCTGACCCGCGCGCATGCGCTGATCGAAAGCGGCAAGGCCGTCGGCAAGATCGTGCTCGAAGGCTTCTGATATCGAGCGCAGCTCGACCAGGCACCCAAGCGCACAACTTCGGTTGTTTCACCCTCGTCAACTTCAACCAGAGGACATTCATCATGGCTCAGAGCAACGCTACCCAAGTCAAAACCAAGGCTTCCATCACCCGCGATAGCGCGCTGGCACTCGCCATCGCTGCACGCGACGCGGCTACCCGGATTGGCCTGAACCTGGCCATTGCGGTCACCGACGAAGGTGGCCACCTAGTCGCCTTCGAGCGCGCCGACGCCACGCCGTTCCTAGCCGCCGAAGTGGCCATTAACAAGGCCTGGACTGCCGCGTCCTTCGGTCTGGACACGATGATCTGGAACCAGGTCGTCGCTCAGCCGGCCACGGCTCCGCTGGCCAACCACCCGCGCGTCATGCCGGTGGGCGGAGGTGTTCCCATCGTGGTGGGCGGTGGCGTGGTCGGCGGCATCGGCATCTCCGGTGGCAACGCCCAGCAGGACCACGACGTGGCGGTGGCCGCGCTCAAGGCTGCCGGTTTCGAGGTCGTCCAGTGAACGCGGCCATCCCTCGGCGCGACGCCGGCGTCGTGTTGGCCGCGGAGGCACCGGCGGCTTCGACGGCCGGCAAGGCAGCCGCTGAAATCGATGTCGCTGCTGCCGCGGTCGACCTCTACGCACGTATGACTGCACGGGATCTGGCTGGCGTCCTTCGCTACGTTACTGCGGCCGGATTCACCGAGGTCAGCCCGTCGGCACCTTCGGTTCACGTCCTGAAGCCCGCGGCATTTGAGGCGCTGTTCAATTCGGAGGCGATGATCGGGCTCCGCGCCGAAGAACTAAACGTCCAACGCTTCGGTAGTACCGCGGTCGTAACGGGTGTGCGTGTCGGTTCGGTTGGCCCGAAGGACAAGCCATCTACCGAACTTCGGGCGCCATTCACAATGATTTGGACCAGTGACAACGGTAGCTGGCAGCTGCGGCACATCCATCTGTCTTCCTGAGACCGTGGGCCGATGTGGCAACGCATGGCCGGACCGTAAAGGCCCCCTCAATCGGAGGGGGCCTTCCTTCACTCGGAAAGCTCTACGTCAACCATCCCGTTCCGGGCATGATGTAAGCCCGCGATACGAAGCCGTCCCAACGCCCATGGTCAATGGCCGTCGGAGTCATTCAAGGGGTGACGTCCTTTTTCACCAACCCGGCCCAAAGAGCTCAGTTTGGGCAGCTTGGCTGATTAGCCCGTGTTATCGAGGGCGGGGAAGAGGCAACCTTCGCTCTGAAGCAGGCCTTACCGATGATCTCGGCCCGTCATCCCTCCAAGACCGCCCTTTTATGTGTTGCTTGAGGCAAATTTCTCGTAGGCTAGGGCTGCTGACCCAACCCAGAGAACCCACATGGCTATTAATCTCGACTCGCTCTCTCCCTCTGAACTCCAAGCGCTCATCAAGAGTGCCGAAGCGCAAATGGAATCTGCACGGAAGAATCACGTCAGGGAAGTGCGCGCCAAGATCGATGCGGTTCTGGCAGGCGCCGGGCTGACCCTGTCGGACGTCTTTCCGACCCGTGGTGGCAAGGGCGCAAAGGGGTCGAAGGCAGCAGCCGTAGCACCCAAGTACCGCAACCCGGAGAACCCGGCCCAGACATGGTCCGGCCGTGGCAAGCACCCTGTGTGGTTCAACCAGGCCCTGAAGAAGAAAGGTGTCACGGCGGAGAGCCTCTTGATCGCAGGCGCTTCGCCCAAGGCCGCGCTCGCAAAGAAGGCGGTGAAAGCCGCAAGGAAGGTTCCGGCGAAGAAGGCAGCCAAGAAGTAGGGGCTGGCGTCAGGCACGGAAAGAAAAGCCCCGATGGGTTTCCTGCGGGGCTTTTCTTATTGGCTTTCCATCTGAGACCCGACATGCGGTCGCTTGCGATCCGTGATCCATCGCACGAGGATCAAGTTCTTGATTGCGCATAATGTATATTATGTCAAATTAGAGAAACTGCTACGGTGGCTTGGCATCGCCCTTGCTTGGCTGTTCTCGATGGACACGGGGTTTGGGGAGCAATGGAACGAAAAACCGGGATAAGGTCAATTTATCCATAGAAACCATATGGATAGCGGAGCGCGCCTCCCGAGGCAGCCCCTTCTCAATCGCCTTCCCTATCATCAGGATCCCGTAGCGGGCGCAGTTCCCCGCGCGCAACTGCTTCGGGTACGGCAAAGGAATATCGACCGTGCATGTTGATGTGGTCATGGGTAAGCGGCGAGAGTCGCGCGACATCTTCATCGCGCACGGGAAAACCTTCTTGACGTAACTGTTCCAATGCAGCCTCCATATAGATGGTGTTCCACAAGACAACGATGTTGAGCACTAGGCCGAGCGCGCCCAGTTGATCTTCCTGACCTTCTTGGTAGCGCTGCCGTAGTTCGCCGCGTTTCCCGTGAAAAATGGCGCGCGCCACACTGTGGCGCCCTTCGCCACGGTTGAGTTGGGTCAACGTGCTACGTCGCTTTGCTTCATCATCGATATAGGTCAGCGTGTGCAGGGTCTTTTCGATCCTTCCGAACTCAGCCAAGGCCTGGGCCAGACGGGTCGGACGGTCGCCGATCTGCAAGGTTCGCATGATGCCGTTGGCCGGCACACGACCCAGTTTCAGCGAGCCCACCAGTCGCAGGATGTCGTCCCACTGCTCCTCGATCAATGACAATTTCACCCGCTGGCGGGCAACGGCATTAAGGGCGCCGTAATCGGCTTCGGGATCGATGCGCCAGAATCGCGTGCCGCCGACGTCAGCCAATCGAGGACAGAACCGGTACCCCAGGAGTCGGAACAACCCGAACACCACGTCGCTGTACGCGCCGGTGTCGGTCATGATTTGGGTTGGCTGCAATTCGGTAGGCTGTTCGAGCACCACGCCCAGCAAGATCAAGCTGTCGCGCAGCGTGCCCGGTACGGCGATGTGATTGAGGCCGCTGAACTGGTCGGAGATCAGGTTATACCAAGTGATGCCGCGTTCCCGGCCAAAATACTTCGGATTGGGGGCCGCATGCACGGTACGCACGGGAACGACGAAACGCATGCCGTCGGCTGACGCCACGTCGCCACCGCCCCACTGATGGGCCAGCGCCGACCGGTTCTGGGCCGCCACCAGGATGGCATTTGCCGAGACCAGGGTGTCGTTGCGGAGGTAGTTTTGGTCGACCCACGACAGACGTGATCGTTTCAGGGCGGCGATGTCAGCACGAACGAGGGGTTCGAAGCCCGTGTTGCTCGCCTCAGCCAGCAGTACGGCACAGAGGCTAATCGGAAGATCCGCAGCACGAGCAGACCGCTCGGTGAGATGGGTGAACGCATCGGTGAAACCGGTACGGGCCGCAATCTCCAGCAATACCTCTTCAATGTCCACGCGTGGCAGACGCTCATTAACCGCAGCACGCAAGGCCAGCAAAGACGCTGGTTCTTCGAGCTTGTCGAGGGAGCTGACGACCAGATCGTTCTCGCCTTCGAAGCGTACCGCAGGATTGTCCGGGAGTCGGGACACTACTGCGCGATAGGTATCGTCCAGTTCTTTGGTGATCGCGACCAGTGCCGATGAGGGCGTCGGAGACAAGCTGAGCGTGCGGCAAATGATAGGGCGCGCTGTCTCCCACTCGTTGCCGCTCAACAAGCCTGCACGCGGGTCGGCATACTTCCAACTGGGTGTGACGAACACATCGCGTCGGCGCAATGATGTATGCAATTCATCGAGCACGCAGAAAGTGTAAGCACGGTGATCGATGGTGTCGTCGTCGCGAATCGCGTAGCGCTGCCAGCGCTTGCGAATGACATCGCGCGGGACATCATCGTCGGCCTTGAATCGCCCGGGGTGCGAGCGAAGCCATTCATAGGCGGCGACCACGGCCTCACCTGCGGGGCTCGCCCCAAAGCGCAGGTTCTCCAAGACAAAGGGTAGAAAGCGACGGATGCGCCGATAGCGCTCACTCAGCTCGCTGTAAAAGACATCGTCGGGTGGTCGCACCAGGTTACTCACTTCCTGAAGGGCCTGGGCGAGGATGTCGCGAGGCACCTTGGCGAACAAGGTCTTGCGCAGCGTCTTGTCAGGGAGCGAGGTATCCAACACCACTTGGCAGGCATCAGCCAGCAGTGTGGCTGCACGATCGAGGTCTTTCAGCGTGCGCAAGCGCGTTTTCCGGTCTTCCTTTCGTGCCGTGGCAAAGACATCCCGCAGCAGCATCTCAAGGACTTCGACGGCGTCATCATGTGCGGTGGCTTCCAGGCAGTGCACGAATGCCACAAGGGTCGCGAGGCGACGTACTTCGGGCAAGCGGCTCACCGCGCTGGCTTTGGCGGCCCCCGCAAAGCGGGCCAGCGCTGTGACGCGACTAGCCGGAAGATGCGACACGGTGGGTAGGTCGATCCCGAGCTCCCGAACCTCCCGAAGCCGCATCAGCGTTTGAATGAGCGATGGGCCACTGACTCGGGTGGGGCCTGAGCGCAATTGATCCAGAAGCGAATAGCGGCTGCCAGTCGGCACGGCCAGCAACTGTTCCAGACGCTCATGCTGCGCATCCGAGAGCCGGGTACCCAGACGGCGCCATAGACGCTCTTCGGCGCGACTTTTTATACTCGCGACAAATCGTTCGAGCGTGCTGCGACCGGGGAGCAGTACCTTGTGCGTCAGGAGCCATGTTGTGGCTCGCTCGAATAGAGCGCTGGGCCGCTCCGTTCCCGTCCAGCACAACGCATACAGCCAGCGCCCCAACCGAAAGCCGATGGGCGGTTTGGTGATTTCGACGAAGCCATACTGACGACAAATATCGCGCTGATGATCCCACCTGAGTTCACCAGTCCGGTAGTCATCGAGAGAGGGATCTGTGTCCGTAATACCCAACTGTCTAGCAACGATGGATAGCACCAGTGGCGGCAGATCCAGCGGATCGTCGAGGAATGTTCCCAGGTATCGGAGTGTCGTAAGCTGCAGCGCGATGCCCAAGCGATTGGCATGGCCGCGCTTGCGCGCGATGTACGCGCGGTCAGCATCGTCGAGATGGAAATAGCGTGCCAGCTCGTCGCTAGACGGTTCGCCGTTGTATCGGCCATAGCTGTCGCGCTGCTCCTCGGTGACATAGCTGACAGGCATAGGGATTTTCTTCCGTAGAAGGCTTGTTCACAGCGAAGTTTGTAAGTCCACGCGTCGAAACGCCACCAAATCGAGCTGAACGCGCAACCGCCAACGCGCACGTCTGCCTCACGGCGTCGCTGGGGCAAAATGGAGCCAGCGTACGGCCATCACCGGCAGCACCAGCAGGTTGAGGATTGTCGAGGTCAGCAGTCCGCCCAAGATCACCGCGGCCATCGCGCCCTCGATCTCGTTGCCCGGCGCGCCGGCCGTGAGGGCCAGCGGCAACAGCCCGAGTGCGGTCACCAGCGCCGTCATCAGAATCGGCACTAGCCGCTCGGCGGCGCCGCGTTGCGCGGTGTCCATGTTCCATGGCAGGCCTTCGACCTCAACCAGATGGCGGTAGTGCGACACCAACATGATCGAGTTGCGCACGCTGATGCCGAACAGGGTGACGAAACCGACCAGTCCGCCCAAGCTCAGCGTGCCACCCATCAGCAGCGCTACCGCCACGCCGCCGACCAGCGCGAACGGCAGATTGACCAGCACCAGCGTCACCGAACGCAGGCTGCGCAGGGCCAGATAGAGCAGCACAATCACCCCGGCCAGCGCCAGCGCGGCGTGCGCCAGCAACTGGTTGGTCGCCGCCGACTGCGCGGCCGCATCGCCGCCGAACACTGGATAGGTGCCGGGTGGCCACGTGATGTCATGCGCCAGCGCCTGCTGCGCCTGGCGCGTGAACGTCGCGGCGTTGGCCCCGCGCAGATTCACCGTGACCACCTGCACGCGTTGGCCGTCTTCGTGCAGCACCATCACGCGCCCCTGGCTCATCGTCAGATCGGTCAGTGCCGACAGCGGCCACTGGCGCCCGTCGGGTGCACTGATCGGGAGTGCCCCCACACTGGCCGGATCCAGTCGCAGCGATGGCGGAAGGATTACCTCGACGTCGAACACACGGTTGCCGTCCAGCACCTGGCCCACCCGCGTGCCGGCGTACGCGGCCTGCAGGGTGTCGAGCACATCGGCTGGGGCGATGCCGTCGCGCGACAGCACGTCCTGGCGCAGACGGATCGACAGCTGTGGCTCGCCCTGCGCCGCCTGCACCTGCACGTTCGCGGCGCCTGGCAGGCGGGACAGTACCGTGGCCGACTGCTGCGCCAAGCGGTCGAGCTGATCGAGCTGGTTGCCATAGATCTTCACCACCACCGGCGCGGTGTAGCCGGACAGGGTTTCGTGGATGCGTTCGGTCAGAAAGGTATTGACCGAAAACGCGCCGCCCACGAACGGTTTCAGTGCCTGCTGAATGCCGTCGAGTACACGCTGTTGGCCGGAGCCGGAGAGCGGCTTCAGATCCACCTCGAACTCGGTGGCGAAGATCGGGGATGGATCGACCACGCGCGCGCTGCGGCCGGTACGCTGCGCCACCGAGCGTACGCCCGGTACCGCCAGTAGCGCTTGGCTGACACGCGTCCCCAGATCCTGCGAGGCCTGCAGCGAAGCGCCCGGCGCCAGTCGCATATGCACGATGTAGTGACCTTCACGCAGTTGCGGCAGAAAGTTGCCCCGCAGGAACGGCAACACCGCTAGCGCCACCACACAAACCACCGCCACCCCGATCGGCAGCGCGCGCGGATGCCGTTCGACGCGTGCCAGCAGGCTGGCGTAGCGCTGCTTGATGCGCTGCTGCAGCGCCGGCTCGGGCGCGTCGTCGGTGCCACGCAACAGGGTCAGCGCCAGCGCTGGCGTCACCGTCAGCGCCACTACCAGCGAGGCCATGATCGCGGCGATGTAGGCGATGCCCAGCGGCGCGAACAGGCTGCCGGCCACGCCGGATAGCGTGATCACCGGCACGAACACCAGCGCCACGATGAAGGTGGCGTAGATCACCGCGCCGCGCACCTCCAGCGAGGCCGCCAGCACCACCTGCGCGGCGGGCAGCGGCGCGGCTTCGAGCCGGTTCAGGCGCAGCCGGCGCACAATGTTTTCCACGTCGATGATGGCGTCGTCCACCACTTCGCCGATGGCGATCGCCAAGCCGCCAAGGGTCATCGTGTTCAGCCCCAGCCCGAAGTGCTCCAGCACCACCACCGCCGCCAGCAGCGACAGCGGAATCGCCACCGCCGAGATCAGCGCCGCCCGCGCGTTGCGCAGGAACAGGAACAGCACGGCCAGCACTAGCGCCGCGCCGATCAGCAGCGCATCGCGCAGATGACTGACCGCCGCGTCGATGAAGTTGGCCGGGCGGAACAACGCCGGGTACAGCGTCACGTGCTGCGCGGCGAGCGCGGGTTTCAGCGACTGCAGCCGCGCATCCAGTGCCTGGGTCAGGCGTACGGTGTCGGCCCCGTACTGCTCGGCGATCACCAGCATCACGCCGGGCTGGCCCATGATGGTGGCCGCGCCAGCGGCCGGCGCCGCAGCGTTGCTCACCGTGGCCACGTCACCCAGCCGCAGCACCGCGCCGTGATGCGTTTTCAGCGCCACCTCGGCGATCTGCGCCGGTGTGGTCGCCAGGCCGGTGGGCGCCAGCACGATGCGCTGGCTGGCGTTCTCGACAAAGCCGCCGCCGGCTTGGCCGGTGGCACGACGTGCCGCTGCCATCACCTGCTGCATCGACAGGCCATAGCGTGCCAGCGCCTGCGGGTGGACCTGGATCTGCAGCTGGCGCTGGTCGCCGCCGAAGACGCTGACGTCGGACACGCCGGGCACGGACAGCAACTGCGGCTTGAGCGTCCAGTCGGCCAGTGTGCGCAGCTGCAGCGCGTCCAGTTTCTTCGAGGTCACGCCGATCGTCAGCACGATGCCTGATGACGACGACAGCGGCAGCAGCACTGGTGTGCGTGCGCCGGTGGGCAGTGTGCTGGCCACCCGCTGTAGCCGTTCGCTCACCGTCTGGCGTACGCGCTGCAGATCGGCGCCGTTGCGAAACGTGAGGGTGATCATCGACAGACCCTGCAGCGATTTGGAGCGCATGCTGGTCAGCTCGCCAGCACCGGCCAGCGCGTTCTCCAATGGCTGCGTCACCAGCGTCTCGACCTGGCTGGGGGCAAAGCCCGGTACCTCGGTCTGCACGATCGCCTGCGGCGGTGCAAATTCCGGGAATACGTCGAGCCGGGCGCGCCCCAGCGCCAGCACGCCGTAGGTCGTCGCAAGCACGGCCAGCGCGATCATGACCCCGCGCAGGCGCACCGCAAAACCGACAATCGCATTCAACATGAGCCGGTACCTGTGGCGCGGCAGGATGGAATCGCGCGGTGGATCGAGACCTCGATGTCCGCGCGATGCGGTGTGGATCGATCGGCCGGTACCAGGCCGGCCTCAATCGTCATCGTCATCGCCTCCGGCGGGCTTCGCGCCGGGCGGTGGCAACAGTTCCTGCGAGAGGAGCAACTCGCCACCCCGCACCACGATTCGTTCGCCGGCGCGAAAGCCACTCGCCTCGAACCAGCCGCTGGCGTTGCGTGCCGCCACACTCAGCGGCCGCCGCTGGTAGTGGCCAGCTGCGGTCTCGGCATAGGCCCATGGCTGACCGGCGTACCAGATCACCGCCGCCGTCGGCACCGTCACGCCGGTCTGCGCGGTGCCTGCCAGCGGCACCGTGGCCGTCAGCCGCTGATCCGTGCGCAACCCGGCGCCGTCGGCGCGATAGAAGAAGGTCGCGCCCTGAACCACCGCATCGGCACGCGGGGAGGTTCCGATCAGATGGGCCGGCAGCGAGCTGCGGCCAGGCAGCGACAATACGACGGTGTCGCCGGCCGGTGCGGGTGAATCCACGGGCATGGCCACGGCCAGCAGCGCACTTTGGCCGTCCGCATAGTCTTCCAGCGCCGACGGTCCGCGCGCGGCCAGCGCTGCCAAGGAGGCCCCCCACTGCGCTAGCGCGCTGCTGAGCACCGCCACCTCCTGCGTCTGTGCGATCTGCGCCTGCGCCTGTGCCTGTGCGGCCGCGGCGGCGGCCGCCTGCATCTGCTGCAGCGAGGTATTTTCACCATCGCGATAGAGCGCCGCCGAGCGTTTGGCCTCGGCATTGGCGCTGTGGGCGGCGACCGCGGCGGCCACTGCCTTGGCGTGCGCGGCCTGCAACTGCGCCGCCAGCGCCAGCAGCGGTTGCGGATCCATTACGCTGGCGATGGCCTGTGCCTGTGTAGTCTGTTTCGTTGCCTGCAGCGCGACGGTGGTAATGCCACTGGCGTTGACACTGGCTGCGGGCAACGTCACGCCGCCGTCGGTGTCGGTGGCGGCATGCAGGGATGGCATCCGCAGCGCCAGCACGGCCGCGCAGGCGCTGACGAAAGCGACGCGACGCCAACCGGAATCAGTGCGCATGGGCAGTCTCGGTTAGTGAGGAGGATGGCAGCGGATTCGCTGTCGAGGGTGGTGCCAGCGTCGAAGCGGGCCATAGCGGTCGCTGCAACACGTCTTCCAGTTGGCCGAGTGCATTCAGCGTGGCACCAAGCGCATCGACGGCGGCCAGGTCGGTGTGCGCAGCGGCTACCTCGGCGATCGTTTCGCGCCCGCGATCCATCTGCCCGGCGCGACGCTGCACGCGAGCATGCGCCGCGGTCTGGTGGGCGGCGGCGGCCGCGTCGAGCGTACGCTGCCAAGCGGCGTAGCGTGCGGTGTAATCGGCGCGTGCAGCATCCAGGGCGTTGAGAATCTGCGCCTGTCGCGCTTGTACCGCCGCCGCAGCCTCATCGCACGCGGCGGCCGCCGCGCGGATGCGCGCGCCGGCACCGTGGAACAGTGGCAGTTCGATATCGACACCGAACCCGAACTTGCGCTGCCCTTGGTCGTAGATGTAGCCCGGTGCCACCGCGGTTGTCGGATACCGCGTGCCCGCCGCCAAGCGCAGCCGTGCTGCACTGGCCCGGTACTGCGCCAGCAGTGCGGCGAGGTCGAGTCGGTTCCAGGCGGCCGCCTGGGCCAGCGCTCCCGTTGGCAGCGCGGCTGGCGGGGGCGGCGCATCCAATTGTGGCCACACCAACGGCACGCCATTCAGCGCCGACCACGGTACGCCGATCGCACCGGCTAGGGCATGTTCCGCCGCGATGCGCTGCGCTGTGCGGTTGGCCAGGTCGGCAGCGGCGCCCTGCGCCGCCAGCTCCGCCGCCAGCTCCGCGTCGCGACTGCTGGCACCGGCTGCCACACGCCGGCGCACGCCATCGAGATAGCTGGCCTGGGCAATAGCGACCGTTTGAGCCAATGCCTGCGCACGGCGCGCGAGCAGCACCTCGCGCAGCGCTGTCACGGCGCGCGCGCGGCTCCGCCAGACCGCCAGCGCCGCTCGATCACGGGCCTGTTCCGTGTGGGCGGCCGCGATGTCACGCCGTGCAGCCGACTCGCCGGGATGCAGCAGCGGCAGCAGTAGCGATGCACCGATCGTCCACGGCGAAGCGACGTCGAGGCCGCTAATGGCTTTTTCCGGGCTTAGTTGCAGGGTAGGGTTGGCGCGCTGGGCGGCCAGCGCCGCGTCGGCCTCGGCGCGCTGCGCTGTGTCGCGCGCCTGCGCCAAGGTGGGGTCGAAGTACCAGGCCGCCACGGTGACGCGATCCGGCGTCCATGTCACATCGGCGGAGGTGGGCAGATGCAAACGCGCCTCGGCGGCAACCAAGCCTGGATCATCCAGTCGACGCGTTTGCAGCGCCTGTGCCTGATGCTGCAGGTCGGGGACGGGCGAACTAGGAACCGATGCGCAGGCGGCAACGCTGAGCGTCAGCAGCGCGCTGAGTGCGGTGCGCACGGCACTGGCACTCGAACCACCTCGGGTCTTCGCTGCTAGCGTGATCGCCTCGTACGCATGGATTTTCATCCAGCGAGCATAGTTGGACGTTCGTGATGAACCGCGCTCGGTTGGATGTCATTTCTGTCATTCGATGGGCGGAGTCTTGGCGGGTAGATGCCGCCACTCGCGCACGATCAGGCACGTCACGATGACGTCGATGACGGTGAGTAGGCCAAGCAGCAACGAAGGCTGATGGAGCTGCCGGTAGCCCTGATAGCCCATGAAGGTCGTCATCAGCACGACCGCCATCGGGTATGACCAGCGCAGCCCACGCAGCAACCCCACCACCATCACGATCTTCACCAGTCCATGCGCGAGCAGATAGATTCCCGCAAAATGCCGCGTGCTCAGCGAGAGCTGCTGCGCCATGTGCTGCAGGTAATTGGCGACGACATCGTGCGGATCCTCGATCAGCTCCTGCCGCGTGAGCAGCGCCACGGCGTGATGAATCGCCGGTCGACCGGTCAGCAGCAGCGCACTGCCGCCCACCAGTTCCAACAGGCCATCCAGCCCTTTGATGACGATGCCGATCTTGAACGCGCGATGCGCGACATGGGCCAAGTTTGGCTTCATAGGTGCGCGGATGTCGGCGATGGCGTGCCAGTTGATGTGCCGGGCTGGATCTGCAGGGCCGACGGCACATGCATGGTCACGCTGGTACCGCGGCCGCGCACACTCTCCACGCGCACTGTGCCGCCATGCAGTTCGACGATTGTTTTCACGATGGATAGCCCTAGTCCGGTGCCTTGGCCGACGCCGCGACGCCGCGCCGCGTCCACCTGGTAAAAGCGATCGAACAGGTGCGTCAGGTGCGCCGCCTCGATGCCTTCGCCGTCGTCCTGCACGCGGATGTCGACACCGGAAGCCACTTCCTGCAACGTGATCCGCACCTCGCCACCGTCGTGCGAATGGCGTATGGCATTGCCCAGAAGATTCGCCAGCGCCTGCCGCAGCAACAGCGGATCGGCCACTGTTGTAGCGGCGCCGTCCAGACGAATGCGGATGTCGCGAGCGGTCGCGCTTGGGGCATGCTGGGCAGTCACCCAGGCAAAGGCTTGCGCTATATCGAAACACTCGCAGCGCAGGGCTTGCTCGGCGTGCTCGGCGCGCGCCATGAACAGCAGGTTCTCGATCAGCCCATTGAGCCGCCGGCATTCTTCCAGGCCCGACTCCAGCGCCGTGCGATAATCTGCCGCGTCGCGCGGGCGCATCAGGCACACCTCCAGTTCGCCACTGAGGTTGGCCAGAGGCGTGCGCAACTCGTGCGCCAGATCAACCGAAAAGCGCGACAGTCGTGAAAACGCCTCCTCGATCCGTGCCAGCATCGCGTTGAACACCAGCACCAAGTCGTGCAGCTCGTCCGGCCACGGCGGTGTCAGTGGCAATCGGGCCGAGAGGTCAACTGGCGTGATCGCGCGCGCGGCACCGGCGATACGCGTGAGCGGTGCCAACCCCTGCGCCGCCACCCAGCGCCCGGCGAACGCCAGCAGCGGCACCAGCAGCAGAAACGCCAATGCCAGCGCGCGACGCAGGCTGTTCTGCAGCGCTGCGTCGCGGGTCACGTCCAATGCCAGCTGCAGTTCCGGTGGTGTGTCGCCGTTGACGCGGGTCAATCGCACTGTCGCCAGCATGTAGATATACTGGTCCGCGTGATGCGGTTGCAGCGGCCCCGCCGGCAGGCCGTCGGTGGCGGGAGGGAACACCGTAACGGGCAGCTCGCGCCGCATCTCCGGCGTCTCGCCTAGCACGTGCCCACCGATGAGCACGCGCGCCTCGTACTGACGCAAGCGCGTGCCCTCGGTTTCCTTCGCGATCTCGCCCAGCAGCACCTGCGGCTTGCCCTCGGCGTCGTTCAGGTCCATCTGCAACTCGGCCACCTTGGCCTGCATGAAACGCAGATGCTCGGCGCTAAAGTTGGTCGACAGGCGCCAGTCGGTGATGCCGGCGAATAGGACGACGGCGGTCAGCGCCACGAGGGTGTAGAGCAAGCTCAGCCGCGCGCCGATCGAGCGCCGCCGCCACGGCAGTTCAATGCTCATGGCTGTCCAGCATGTAGCCGACACCGCGCACGGTGTGCAGCAGCGGCGCAGCAAATGGCGCATCCAACTTGCTGCGCAAACGCCGGATCACCACGTCGACCACGTTCGTTTGTGATTCAAAGCAAATGCCCCACACACTTTCGGCGATCAACGTGCGCGACAGCACTCGTCCACGGTGCCGCACCAGTAGCAGCAGCAGGGCATACTCCTTCGGCGTGAGCTGAAGTGTCCGGCTGTCTCGGGTGACTTGGTGGCGCAGCGAGTCGATCAGCAGCGGTCCCACGCGCAGCATCGCCGCTTCACCCGTCGGCTCGCCCTGGCGCAACAGATTGCGCAGCCGCGCCAGCAGCTCGGCGAAAGCGAAGGGTTTCACCAAGTAGTCGTTGGCGCCGATCTCGAAGCCGCGCACGCGGTCTTCCACGTGATCGCGCGCGGTGAGAAACAGCACCGGGGTACGGATCGCCTCGCTACGCATGGTCTGCACGATGCTCCAGCCATCGCGGCCCGGCAGCATTACATCCAGCACCGCCGCGTCAAAGGCGTGCTCACGCAGCAACGTCAACGCCACGTTGCCATCCTCGGCGAGTTCGACCGAGTAGCCTTGTTCTCCCAAGCCCCGAGCCAGGTAGCGCCGGGCTTTGACCTCATCTTCGGCAACGAGTATTCGCATGATTGGGTGGGGGTTCGGTGAAGTCATCCGCAAGCCAGATGATACGTTCGACGCCCCACCTTGACACGGAACCGCATCGGTTGGCGGATGCGGCGCATGACCCGCGCAGGGACACCCTCAAGGTGAGAGGCATCCAAAGTGTTGGAAGCTCTTCGGCTACAACGCCAGCGTCAGGCGATCGCCTAAGCATCATGCTTCCTCGGGTACTCCGACTCGGCGCAGGCGTTCCCGACGCTGTCTGTTCGCAAGCCAGGACCTGCCGGTGGCGGCAGGCTGGTGGCTCGTCGAGAAGGCGTTGTCCACCTTCACCTTTCGTGGCAGATCTGGCGGGCTGGATTGAAAGCCGTGGTCATGGCCGGCCGATAAGGGCGGACTAAGTGTGGCGACGTAGGGTGCAGGTACAGCTCGCCGCATGCTCGTCGCGCGCGGCGTTCCTCATCATCCACGCCGGAGAAAAACATGCGCAAATCGATCATCCTCGTCCTCCCGGTCGCCCTGTGTGGCTTTGTGACGGTCGCGCAGGCCCAGACGCCTTCCCAGCCGGCCACGCAAGCGAAAATCAGCATGATGCAGGCGCGCAGGATCGCGTTGAAGACCTTCCCCGGTAGGATCGTCAGCGGCGAACTGGAGCAGGAGGCCGGCGGCAGTGGACTGCGCTACTCGTTCGACATCAAGGCGGGCAAGAACACGCATGAGGTTGGTGTCGACGCGAAGACCGGCAAGGTGCTGGAAAACTCGCTCGACAACAACGACGCGGATTGACGTGTACCGCGATCACAGCAAATAGCCTGCCATCACCCTGCATTTCCAGAGGTGTGGGCGTACTTGACGCAATTGCCTAACAACGGTCCGCCGGGACCCGCCGCAGGCGAACGCAGAAATCACCTACGGCGCTGTCTCGTTGCGTTCTGCTTTCAGCGTCTGTTGAAATCCATCGAAGCACAGTTGTGCGAACCTGACCAACTACCGGTTCGCGGCATCCATCGCGTGCTCGTCTGCCGCCCCAATCACCGCCTGGGCAACACCATTCTGCTCAGTCCCCTGCTGACGGAAATCGAGACGCTGTATCCCGGTGCCGAGATCGACATGGTCAACGGCGGCTGTGCGGCGGAGAGCCTATTCGCCAACCGCTTCCAGGTTCGTGCGATCTATTCGCTACCGCGAAAAATCGCGCGGCATCTGTGGTCGACCGCCCGTTTGCTCCGACAACTACGAGGCAACACCTACGATCTGGCCATCGATGCCAGCTATGGCTCGCAGTCCGGCCGTTTGCTGTTGGCCATCGTCAGGGCACGTTTCAAGCTGGGATATCCGGACGAGCATGGAAGCAGGCATGCGGCATTGCGCGCCATGCCTTGCCCAGAACATCAGGCGCATCGCAGCGTATTCCTGCTGCGCGCTGCGTATGCGGGAGCGGTCCGGCAAGCTTTTCCGTCGCTCAATCTGCGGATATCGGACGCTGAAATGACGCAAGCCCGGCAGACGCTGGCAGCAATCCTCGGCGAAACGGAGCGATCGCATGGCACGTCAGCTGTCGTCGGCCCAGCTGTCGTCGGCATATTCGCCAACGCCACGGACGACAAACGTTACGACACAGATTGGTGGATGCAGTTCATCCACACGCTGCTGGCCCGACAACCGGATCTTCGCATCGTGGATCTGGTGGCTGAACATGGCCAAAGCCAGCTTGGTGGAGATTTCCCTTGTTACTACACGCGCAACCTGCGCCACCTTGCCGCGGTGATCGCGAACATGGATGGTTTCATCAGCGCGGATTGCGGCGTGATGCACCTGGCCGTCGCCAGCGGCACGCCGACTCTCGGCCTGTTCAAGGCCACGTGCTCGAAAAAATACGGTCCATGCGGACAGGGCCATACAGCCATCGACACCCGGACCATGCTTGCCGCTGAAGTCGCCACCATCGCGTTGGACTGGCTCGATCTGACGGTGCCGGATCCGCCGCAACGCTCATCATCCGATGGGCCAGACAACCTCCTGACGCCCAGGAGGCTTGCATGATGGAATTTTGCATCCGGTACCCATCGACGAGACACGCTATCTCGCGGTCGTGTGGAACATGCACTGGAGCGGACATTGGGTGGTTCCGCAACTGGACGGCCCCCCGTTTGGACAAGGCGCACGGGTCTGGGCCGCGTCCATATCCGCCCGCGCGGCCTGCACCTCGGGGTTGGCTTGCCAAATATGGCGCACCGCCTCTTCCCAATCTATCGACCATCGTCCATATCATGGGACCATGAAACAACCCAACTCCGATCAAACACGAAGCATCCTGCAGGCACTGGCCGCCGCCGTTCTCTTCGGACTGAGCACGCCATTGGCCAAGTTGCTTATCGGCACGATTCCGCCTTTGCTGCTGGCGGGATTGCTGTACGCCGGTTCAGGCATCGGGCTGTCGTTGTGGATACTGCTGCGCAAGGTACGCCACCAGGCGCCGACCGAAGCGCCGTTGATCCGGCGCGATGTCCCGTGGCTGGCGGGCGCCGTGCTGGCGGGCGGTGTACTCGGCCCGATCCTTCTCATGGTAGGGCTCACACGCACACCCGCTTCGACCGCTTCGTTGCTGCTCAATCTGGAAGGGGTGCTGACCGCGGTCATTGCGTGGGTGGTGTTCCGCGAAAATGTGGATCGCCGGGTATTCCTCGGCATGCTGGCGATCATTGCCGGCAGCGTGCTGCTTTCCTGGCAGCGTCAGACGAACACCGACATTCCCTGGGGTGCCTTGGCGATCACCGGTGCCTGCCTGTGCTGGGCCATCGACAACAATTTGACACGGCAGGTGGCCGGCGGCGATCCCATGCAGATCGCCGCGATCAAGGGTGGCGTGGCCGGCGCCATCAATGTGGTGCTTGCCCTGATCCTTGGTTACCGCTTTCCCAACGCGCTGCCCTTGTTGGCCACAGGATTGCTCGGCTTTGTTGGCTATGGTTTGAGTTTGGTGCTTTTCGTGCTCGCCTTGCGCGGCTTGGGCACCGCGCGTACGGGTGCCTATTTCTCGACCGCGCCCTTTGTCGGGGCCGCGCTGTCGTTGCTGTTGTTCACTGAGTACCCAGGCCTTGCGTTCTGGGTGGCCGGAGTGCTGATGGCTGTGGGTGTTTGGCTGCATGTCAGCGAGCGTCATGCTCACGAGCACGTGCACGAGCCGCTGGCGCACGATCATCGCCATCGCCACGACGAGCATCACCAACACGCACATGACTTCCCGTGGGACGGCAAGGAGCCCCACACCCATCCGCATGTGCACGATCCGCTGGTGCATAGCCACGCGCACTTTCCGGACATCCACCACCGGCATCGCCACTCCTGAAGAGGCATCTTATGGGCGACAACCAGCAGCACTGGGAATCGGTCTACCAGACCAAGGCGTCGGATGCGGTCAGCTGGTACCGCCCGCATCTGGACATTTCACTGGCGCTGATCGAGCGCGCCGCACCCGACCCCAACACCGCCGTGCTCGACGTGGGCGGCGGCGCGTCGACCCTGGTCGACGACCTGCTCGCACGCGGCTACCGCGACCTCAACGTGCTCGACATTTCCGCCGAGGCACTGCATGTCGCCCGCGAACGCCTGGGCAAGGCGGCGGACGGGGTGACCTGGCTGACGGCTGACCTGCTCGACGAACCGTTGCAACAGGCCCGCTACGGCCTGTGGCATGACCGCGCCGTGTTCCACTTCCTGACCCACGCGGAACAGCGCGCACGCTACCTGCGGCAGTTGACCCGCGCCCTGAAGCCGGGCGGCCACGCGGTGCTGGCCACGTTCGGTCCGCAGGGCCCGGTGAAGTGCAGCGGGCTGGATACGGTCCGTTACGATACCGAGGGACTTGTTCGCGAACTTGGTGACGGCTTCACGTTGATCGACAGCACGCTGGAGTTCCACGCAACCCCGTTCGGCACCACCCAGCAGTTCCTCTACACGCTGTTCCAACGAGCACCCCACCAGTACGGAGAAGTGATCGAGTGACCCATTGTGCGGACTGTTGTGGCGAAGCGGCGGCGCAACTGGCATCCCGTCAACGGGGCGTGCTGAAGGCGGTGCTGGTCATCAATGCCATCGCGTTTGTGGTCATGGTGGGTGCCGCCATGGCATCCCACTCGTCGGCGCTCTTGTCGGATAGTTTCGACTACCTCGGCGATGCGCTGACCTATCTCGTCAGTCTCTGGGCGGTCGGACGCAGCGCACTGGCCAAGGCTCATGTAGCCCGCATCAAGGGTGGATTGATCGTGGCAGCCGGGTTGTTGGTGCTCGCCCAGCTGGGCTGGCGTTTCTGGCATCCCGCCGAACCGCTGTTCACCTGGATGGGCGGCTTCAGTTTGCTGGGGCTCGCCGCCAATGGCCTGTGCCTGATGCTCTTGCGTCGACACCGGAATGACGACCTCAACATGGCCTCGGTGTGGATCTGTTCCCGTAATGACATCGCTGCGAATCTCTCTGTGCTGCTTGCCGCCGTCGGGGTATGGATGTTCGATGCCGCGTGGCCTGACCGACTGGTGGCGCTCGGCCTGGCGCTGCTGCTGTTGCACTCGGGACTCGGTGTTCTGCGTCGGGCCAGCCATGCCGTGCAAGGCACAGGCTGACGCCCCGGCCGCTTCGACGCGGACGGCAAGCCATCCGCACCTGTCTTGACGCTGCCTTTCTATCGGAACACGATATCGTCTTTCGATAGCTTCTCGTCACGATGGACGATCGAGACCTCTACGCCGGATTGATCCGTTTGCATCTGCTGCACCACGCGGCGGAAGCCCCTATCTACGGCCAAGCCATGATCGACGAGCTGGCCCATCACGGCTATCAGCTCAGTCCCGGCACGCTGTACCCCGTCCTGCACGGACTGGAGAAGAAGGGCTACCTCACCTCCACGCAGATCACCACCGGCAAGTTGAACCGCCGCTTCTATCGGATCACTCCGCAAGGGCGCCGCGCCTTGAAGGGTGCCAAGCGCAAGGTCCAGGAACTGTTCGGCGAACTGTTTCACCAGACCGCGCAGGAGAGCCGACCATGAAACTGACGAGCATGCGGGCTTGGTTGGACACCCGCGACAGAGACTGGATCGTACTGGTGCGCCTGTTGGTCGGCCTGGTGGTGTTCTTCCCGGAAGGCATCCAGAAGCTGATGTTTCCGGCGATCATGGGCGCCGGCCGTTTCACCGGATTCGGCATCCCGTGGCCCAACTTCACCGGTCCGTTCGTCGGCATCGTCGAGATCGTGTGCGGAGCACTGATCACCGTGGGCTTGCTGACTCGTCTCGCAGCCATTCCGCTGATCATCGACATGATCGTGGCCATCGTCTCGACCAAGATTCCGATGCTGCTGGGGCACGGCTTCTGGGGATTCCACCTGGTTCACTTGTCGCGTTACGGCTTCTGGAGCATGGCGCATGAGGCGCGCACGGATGTCGACATGCTGCTGGGGTGCATCTTCCTGCTGATCGTCGGCGGCGGCCGCTGGTCGATGGACGCCCTATGGGCGCGACGAGTGGGCAGGCCCGTTACGCACAGATCATGACGGCTTGATGCTGGATCCTTTACCTATTCCTGAGAGCTGAAACCATGCCGATTGATCGACGCGCATTTTTGAAGCTGGGTGGGTTCGCTGCACTGAGCGGCAGCGTCCCCGGACTGGTGCGTGGATCGCCCGCGACCAACCCCTTGTCCAACGCGCCGATGCGCCCGGTCGGCAAGGCCGATTACGACCTGGGCATCGGCACCAGCCTGATCGAGGTTGGGCCGCAGCGGTTCCTGTCGATGACGGCCTACAACGGGCAGTTTCCGGGGCCGCTGCTGCGCTTCAAGGAGGGGCGCCAGGTGATCGTCGACATCCACAACGAGACCAACACGCCGGAGCAGTTGCATTGGCACGGCCAATCCGTGCCGGATGCGTTCGATGGCGCCGCCGAGGAGGGCACACCCTACTTGGTTCCCCACGGCATGCGGCGCCAGGCTTTCGTGCCGGGGCCGGCGGGGTTTCGCTTCTATCACACGCACCTGCGCGCCGGTTCCGATCTTTCCCGCGGCCAGTACAACGGCCAGGTCGGCCCGGTGTACATCGAGCCGAGGCATGAGCCGGGCGCCTACGACCGCGAGGTGTTTCTGACCTTGAAGGAGTTCGAGCCGTTCTTCAGCCAGGGCGGCGACATGGCCATGGACTTCCTGCATCCCGGCGATCGCGAGCACAGCCTGGAGGAGCACGGTGAACAGGCGATGAAGGCCTCGCTGGCCAGCGGCATGAAGAAGGGCTACGAGGTCGGCTATCGCATCTTCACCATCAACGGTCGCCAGCTCGGTTTCGGCGAGCCGGTGCGGGTGAAGCGCGGGGAGCGCGTGTTGTTCCACGTGCTCAACGGCAGCGCCACCGAGATTCGCAGCCTTGCCTTGCCCGGTCACACGTTCAGGGTGGTTGCCCTGGACGGCAACCCGGTGCCACATCCGGCCGAGGTGCCGGTGCTGTGGATCGGTACCGCCGAGCGCATCAGCGCCATCGTCGAGATGACGCAACCGGGCGTCTGGGTGCTGGGCGATCTCGCCGACGACGACCGCGGCAACGGCATGGGCATCGTGATCGAGTACGCCGGTGAACGCGGCAAGCCGGCATGGCGCGCACCGGCAGCCTTTGCCTGGGATTACCGTCGTTTCGCCGACCCGAAGCGCCCTGTGCCGGCACCCGATGAGACCATCGACATGTTGTTCGCCAAGGACAACGCCGCCGACCATGGCTTCAACCGCTGGACCATCAACGGCGTCGCCTTCGACATGGCGACGATGCCGGTGTCCTGGCATCTGAAGCGCGGTCGCCGCTACCGGCTGCGCATGCGTAATGCCACCGACGACATCCACCCGATCCATCTGCATCGGCATAGCTTCGAAATCACGCGCATTGCCGGGCAACCGACCGGTGGCGTGATCAAGGACGTGGCGATGCTGGGCGGCTACCAGACGATGGAGGTGGACTTCACCGCCGACCAGCCGGGCCTGACGTTGTTCCACTGCCACATGCAGCTGCACATGGACTTCGGATTCATGGCGCTGTTCGACTGCGCATGACGCCGACGAATCGATCACCGCAGCATGAGCAGACACCCGGCGATAGCCCTCCCGGCAGCGTCGCCGAGGTCGGAACCGCGTTTCTGAAACTCGGGCTGTCGTCGTTCGGTGGTCCGATCGCCCACCTGGGCTATTTCCACCGGGAGTTCGTCGAGCGGCGTCGCTGGCTGGATGAAGAACACTTCGGTCAGTTGCTCGCGCTGTGCCAGTTTCTGCCCGGACCGGCGAGCAGCCAGCTCGGTTTCTCGCTCGGCTTGCTGCGTGCGGGGTGGCTGGGAGGCATCGCCGCCTTCATCGGTTTCACACTGCCCTCGGCGCTGCTGCTGTTCGTGTTCGCCGCATGGAGCAGCCACATCGCGGGACCATGGGGTCAGAGTGCGATCCACGGGCTCAAGCTGGTGGCCGTGGCCGTGGTCGCCCAAGGTGTGCTGGGCATGGCGCGGACGCTGACGCCCGATCGCTCACGCGCCCTGATGGCTGCGGCAGCGGCCGGACTCATTGCCGTCAGTGGCAGTGCCTGGATGCAGCTGCTAATCGTTGTCGGTGGTGCGGCCCTGGGCCCGTTGCTGTGCCGGCAGGTGACGGCGCGACGTGGCGCGACGTTTGCCTTGCACTATGGCCGCCGCTCGGGCGGCACATTGCTGGTCTTCTTTGGCGCCTTGCTGGTGACGGCCGTGGTGGTCGCACCTCACCTGCCGCCACTGGCCCAGGTGGCCGGTGCGTTCTATCGCGCTGGCGCCCTGGTGTTCGGCGGCGGTCATGTCGTGTTGCCGCTGCTCAAGCGCGCGGTGGTCGATCCGGGCTGGCTCAGCAACGACACGTTTCTTGCCGGTTACGGCGCCACGCAAGCGGTGCCCGGGCCGATGTTCACGCTGTCGGCCTTCCTCGGCGAACGTCTGTATGGCGGCCAAGGCGGCGCGCTGGGCGCCACGGTCAGCTTGTTGGCGATCTTCCTGCCGGGGCTGTTGCTGGTTTCCGGCGCGCTGCCGTTCTGGCGGGCATTGGGCGCGCGCGATGGGGCCGCCCGCATGCTCGCCGGCGTCAATGCGGTTGTGGTGGGTTTATTGGCGGCCGCGCTCTACGATCCGGTATGGATCAGCGCCGTGCACGATGCCGGCGACTTTGCCATTGCGCTGGTGGCTTTCACCTTGCTGGTTGCCGCCCGCTGGCCTGCGCTGGCAGTGGTGGCCTGGTGTGTCGTGGCTTCACTCCTGCGCACCGTCTGGATCTGACGCGTCGCAAGACAAAGCATCTTGCCGGCCGCCGAAGACCACATTCAAACCTGACCGATGGAGTGCCCTTGAACACGTTGATCTTGCTGCGCCGCATCGGGTGGATGGTGGCATTGCTGGGCACGGCGTTGGCCTGCATGGCGGCACCCAGTACCGGTCAGGCGCTACCGTTGACCAAGGTGGCGGATGTGCCGCTCGGCGGCGGCACCACGCGAATGGACTATGCAAGCCTCGATCCCGGGCGGCACTTGTTGTTCATTGCGCACCTGGGCGACAGCGCGGTGATCGTGTTCGACACGCAGGCCCAAAAGGTGGTGGCGCGGATCGCCGGCATCAGCCACGTGCATGGCGTGCTGGCGATTCCGGCCCTCGGCCGCGTCTACGCAACGGCGACCGGCACCGATCAGGTGGTCGCCATCGACGAAGCCACGTTCAAGGTGGTGGCACGCGCGCCGGCCGGGGTTTACCCGGACGGCATGGCCTATGCCCCCGAGGCACACAAACTCTATGTCTCGGACGAAACGGGTGGTACCGATACGGTGATCGACGTGCGCACGAACGCGCGTGTGGCGACCATTCCGCTCGATGGCCAGGTCGGCAACACCCAGTACGACCCCGTGTCCAGGCACATTTTTGCCAACGTGCAGACGCGCGCCCAGTTGGCCGAGATCGATCCGGCGACCGACCGGGTGATCGCGCGCATTGATCTGGCCGGCGCCCAAGGCAATCACGGCCTGCTGATCGTACCGGCACAGCGCCTTGCTTTCATCGCTTGCGAGGACAACGCCAGGCTGCTGGTGCTGAACCTCGCCAGCCGCCGCGTGGTCGCCACGTTCGCAGTGGGCGGTGATCCCGACGTGCTGGCCATCGACCCGCAGCTTGGCTGGATCTACGTCGCGGGTGAAGCGGGCATCGTTTCCGTCTTCAAAGCGCAGAACGGCACGGTGACCAAGATCGGCGAAGGCATGCTCGGCCCGAACGCGCATGTCGTCGCGGTCGATCCCATCTCGCACCGTACCTATTTTCCACTCAAGAACCTTGAGGGGAGAACGGCGCTGCGCATCATGCAACCTCGCACCTGATCGTCACGCCGAGTGGCTCACCCGTTGCACCTGCCGGTTGACGCGAAGGACGAGGCAATGGCACCTCTCCTGCATTCCCGCACCGCTTAACCGCAGCAGGATTTCTGCTGTTGAATCGGTGGGCACGGCACGTTGCCGTACGAGCAGAACACGCAGCAGTCGCCCGCTTTCGGCCGGAGCATCTCGCCGCAACCCGCACAGTCGTAGAAGAACTGGCACGCGTCAGTCGGCATGGTCTCGGTGGCTTGGTGGCCGCAATGCGGACACGTCAGGGTGTTCTGCAGGATGAGTTCGGTCGTCATGCGTTTCGCCGGAGAAATGAATGGATAGTGTCGGCAGGGTCTTCGCTGCGCCCGTGTCTATCGTGTCGATTCAGTGGGCATCCATCGCATCGCTGGCCGTGCGACAGGATGCGCTCGGTGCTGGCGCCAGCAGATCGCGGACTGAGACCGCCACCATCAGCAGTAGGCCTGGATAGAGGAGCCATCCGGTGCGATGGCCACTGGCCCGCATCACCCATACCGCCACCAGCACCAGCAGCGGGCCGAGCACACCGAGCGCGGCACGCCGCCACTGCCGGTGACTGAGCCAGCCCAGCGCATTGGCGAACAGCGCGATGGCGGCAAACGCCGGCAACAGGATACGAATGAACAGGCCTTCATACGGACTCAGTACGCCCAGCCCGATCGCCGCACCGAGGCTGGCCAGCGCGGGAAAGCAATTCACGCAGGCCGCTGCCGAGACGACACTGCCGATCAGTCCGGCCTTGTCGGCCAGCCGAGGGAGCAGGGACATGGGGTTCTCCTTTCGTGCGGAATGCCGGAGGTTTAAGGTATTCCCGTAGTCAAGTACGGAGTCAAGTCCATGCCCTCCACGCAGGAAACGTTTTCCATCGGCGCCTTCGCCAAGGCAGCCGGAGTCAATGTCGAGACGGTCCGCTTCTACCAGCGCAAGCGCCTGTTGACGGAACCCGCTCGTCCGCTGGGCGGCATCCGTCGCTACGGAAACGCGGAGGTCGCGCGGGTGAAGTTCGTGAAATCCGCGCAGCGGTTGGGATTCAGCCTCGATGAGGTGGCGCAGCTGCTGCGGCTGGAGGACGGCACCCATTGCACGGAAGCGGCCGGTCTGGCCGCGCTGCGGCTGGCCGATGTACGCAACCGGCTGGCCGACCTCGCACGTATGGAGACGGCCCTCGCTGCGCTTGTCGAGCAATGCGGCACGCGTCGGCGCAACGTGTCCTGCCCGCTGATCGCCTCGTTGCATGCCCGCTGACATGGCGACAGGCAGGGTGCGGCAGGCCTGACGCCGGTGAAGCGCATCGGCTGGATGGTGTAACCACGCCCTGGCCACTCCGCCATGGCCCGTCGCGGAGCATGCAGCCTTGGCGGCCCCGTCGTCGCGCCCATTCAGGGCATGGGCCGCGCGTGATCTGCCCACTGCGCCGTGCCCTGGGTCAGTTCGGCCCGCACGCAATGCGCGTCCGTGATCGACGTTACCGTGGCTTGCCCGTTCGCGACGAAGTGTTCAATGGGCACGCCTTTGCTGGGAATCACGTAAGCCACCCGCATGACTTGCAGTCGCGTGCCGACAGCAGGCAGTGGCGTAACCCAGTAGCAGATGTCCAGCTGCCGGCCGTTGACATGACCAATCCAGCCGTCGGCGTAAGCATTGGTCGCGTGCGCGATCGTGCCGATGGCCAAGCCCGTGAGTAGCAGGGCGGTACCGAGATACGCAGCGTGCAATTTCATCGTTCGTACTCCAAAAACAGCGGACTACCGTGATAAGCGCGGCCACAAACCTCACGAGGCACGTGGCCACACCACCACCGCCGCCGGTTGGCCCCTGCCGGAGGCAAGCGCCGGTTGGCGGCGGTTCCCGATCAACCTGCCGGGCTGATCGCCGTCACCGTGCTGGCCATACCGGCCGCATGCAGGGTGAATCGCACCGACTCGCCCACCTTCACCTTTTGCAGCAGCGCCGGTGGATCGGCCTTGAAGGTCATGGTCATCGCCGGCCAGCCGATGGCCGTAATGGCCTGGTGCTGGAGCGTGATCGTGCCCTTGGTGGTATCGATGGCCTTGACGATCCCCACGCCCTGCGCCAGGGTGGGTTTGGCCGGTTGCATCCCGGCCATGCCGGGCATGTTCGGATCCATCTGCTGGGCGAAGGCGGCGGTCGAGGCCAAGGCCAGCGCACCGGGAAAGGCCAGGGTAAAAACCTGCTTCTTCATGATTGGATCTCCTGAGGTGGGTGGAACGTCGGGGTGGCTGGTGCGGACTTGCGCAGTCGGTGCCGCATGAGCAGGCGGAATGCGGCTGGCAGGATGAGCATGGACAACAGAGGTGCGGTCACCATGCCGCCGATCATGGGGGCGGCGATGCGTTGCATGACTTCAGAGCCGGCGCCATGGCCCAGCAGGATCGGAAACAGACCCGCCAGGATTACGGCCACCGTCATCGCCTTGGGTCGTACGCGCTGAACCGCGCCTTCGCGGATGGCCGCGTCCAGCGCCTCGATACCCGCCTGCGGGTTGGCCGCGAGTTGCCGATCCCAGGCATGACGCAGGTAAAGCAGCATCACCACGCCAAACTCCGCGGCGACGCCGGCCAGGGCGATGAAGCCGATGACCGTCGCCACCGATACGGCTTGGCCCAGCAACCAGACCAGCCATAGACCGCCGACCAGCGCCAGCGGCACACTCGCCATGATCAGGGCCGCCTCGACCGCGCGCCGGAACACGGCGTAGATCAGCACGAAGACGATGAGCAAGGCCACCGGCACCACCAGCCGGAGCCGCTGGGCGGCGCGGGCCAGGTACTGGAACTGGCCCGACCAGTCCAGCGTGACGCCGGCGGGCAGCGTGACCTGTTGCGCCACCGCGCGCTGGAGCCGGGCGACCACGCCACCGAGGTTGCTGCTATCGGTGTCGACGTAGACGTAGGTGGCCAGCTGGCCGTCTTCGCTCTTCAGCATCGACGGTCCCGCCGCGACCGTGATGTCGGCAATCTGGCCCAGCGTGAGCTGGGCGCCGTTGGCCGCCACGATCGGCAGTTGCCGCAACGCCTGCACCGAGTCGCGGTCCACGCGCGGGTAGCGCACCACGATCGGAAAGCGCTCGCGCCCCTCGATGCTCTGGCCGATGGGATCGCCACCGACCACGGTGGCGATCAACTGCTGCACCTGATCCTGCGTCAGTCCGTAACGCGCCGCCGCGTCCCGATGGATGTGCACGTCGACGTAGCGGCCACTGGCCGGGCGCTCGGCGATCGCCGAGCGCACACCGGGCACGGTGCGTGCGACGGCCTCGATGCGATCGGCCACCGATTGCAGTGCCGCCAGATCGGTACCCAGCACCTTGATGCCGATCGGGCTCTTGATGCCGGTGGAGAGCATGTCGATGCGGTTGCGAATCGGCGGCACGAACAGGTTCGTCAGGCCTGGCACGTGCACGGCGCGGTTCAGCGCCGCCTTGATCTTGTCCATCGTCATGCCGGGACGCCACTGGTCCTTCGGCTTGAAGGTGATCGTGGTCTCGAACATCTCCAGCGGCGCCGGGTCGGTGGCGGTGTCCGCGCGGCCCGCCTTGCCGAACACATGGGCCACCTCGGGTACGGTCTTGATCATGCGATCCGTCAGCTGCAGCAGCTGCGACGCCTTGCCGGCCGACAGCCCCGGCAAGGCGGTGGGCATGTACAGGAGCGTCCCCTCGTCCATGGCGGGCATGAACTCGCTGCCTAGCCGGCTGAGCGGCACCAGCGCCGTGAGTAGCAGCAGGCCCGCCAACGCCAAGGTGGTCTTCGGCCAGCGCAGCACGGCATCGAGGATCGGCGCGTACAGCGCCGTGAGCCACCGGTTGAGCGGATTGGCCCGCTCCGCTCGGATGCGCCCGCGCACCAGGTAGCCCATCAGCACCGGCACCAGGGTGATGGCCAGGCCCGCCGCGGCCGCCATGGCGTAGGTCTTGGTGAACGCCAGCGGCTTGAAGAGCTTGCCTTCCTGACCCTGCAGCGCGAACACCGGTACGAACGACAGTGCGATCACCAGGAGACTGACGAACAGCGCCGGCCCCACTTCCACGGTGGCGTCGGCGATCAGCGACCAGCGGGCCTCGCCTCGCGGCTCCGCACCGTCGTGCGCGTCGCGCCAGTGCTCCAGGTGCTTGTGGGTGTTCTCGATCATCACGATCGCCGCGTCCACCATCGCGCCGATGGCGATGGCAATGCCGCCCAGCGACATCAGGTTCGCCGTGACGCCCTGCAGGTTCATCACGATGAACGCGGCCAGCACGCCTAGTGGCAGGGTGACGACGGCGACCAGCGCCGAACGCAGGTGGCCGAGGAACAGTGCGCAGACCAGCCCGACGATCAGGAACTCTTCCAGCAGCTTGTCCCTGAGGTTTTGCACCGCAGCATCGATCAGCTGCGATCGGTCGTAGGTGGGCACGATGTCCACCCCCGGCGGCAGGCTGCGCTGCAGTTGCGCCAGGCGTGCCTTGACGGCTGCGATAGTGGCCTTCGCGTTCGCACCCGAGCGCATCACGATGATGCCCCCGACCACTTCGCCCTGGCCGTCCAGCTCGGCGATGCCGCGGCGGAAGACCGGCCCCCGGCGCACGGTGGCCACGTCGCGTAGCCGTACCGGCACGCCGTTCGCGTTGGTGACAATGGGTACGTTCTCGAAGGCCTTGCGGGTTTTGAGATAGCCTTCGCTGCGTACCATCAGCTCAGCCTCGCCCTGTTCGATCACCGAACCGCCGTTTGCGCCGTTGGCGGCACGTACGGCATCGACCAACTGCGCCACGGTGAGACCGCGCGCCGCGAGTGCTTGAGGATCGGGCACGATCTGCCACGCACGGTCCATCCCGCCCAGGGTCGCCACCTCGGCCACGCCGGGCACGGTCTTCAGCTGGAAGCGCAGCGTCCAGTTCTGCAGCGCGGTGAGCTGGCCGAGGTCGTGCCGGCCGGTGCGGTCGACCAAGGCGTATTCGTAGATCCAGCCCAGGCCGGTGGCGTCCGGGCCGAGCGCGGGATCGACGCCGGCCGGCAGCTGGCTGCGCGCCTGGCTCAGATACTCCAGTACTCGCGAGCGCGCCCAGTAGAGATCCGTGTGGTCGTTGAACAGCACGTCCACGTAGGAGTCGCCGAAGAACGAGTACGCACGCACCGTGGTCGCCCCGGGTACCGACAGCATCGTGGTGGCCAGCGGATAGGTCACCTGGTCCTCCACCACCTGCGGCGACTGGCCCGGATACGGGGTGCGGATGATCACCTGGGTGTCCGAGAGATCCGGCAGTGCGTCGATCGGCGTATGCCAGACGGAGAACACGCCCACCGCCGCCAGCCCCAGCGCGGCCAGCAGCACGAAGACGCGGTACCGGATCGCCGCGCGGATCAGCGCGCCGATCATGGCCGCGGCTCCGGCAGGGACGTGACCGGCATCGCGGCACTCGCCGCGGTTGCCGGCGCACCCGTCTGCAGCCGTTGCAGTGCGCCGGACAGGCTTGCCTCCGAATCGATCAGGAACTGACCGGACACCACCACGCGTTCGCCGCCGACCAGGCCGACCAGCACCTCGGTGTAGCCGCCGGCCGACCGGCCCAGGCGCACCGCGACCGGTCGGAAGCGGCCGTCGCCTTCCGCCACGATCACCCGCGGCGTTGCGCTGCCGGTCGCGATCACGGCGCCGTCGGGGACGACTGGCACCGGTGGACCCGAGGCCGGTTGCAGGCCCACGTCGACGAACATGCCCGGGCTCAATGCGTCACCGGGATTGGCCAGCACGATGCGGGCCTGCTCGGTGCGTGTCGTGGCGTCGATGTCCGGCAGCAGGGTTTCCACCTGGCCGCGGAACACGTGGCCAGGCAAGGCCGTCGTACGCACGGTCACCGGCGTGCCTGCGCGCACTATGCCCGCCATGGCCTGCGGCAGTGCCGCCTCCACCCACACGGTGGACAGGCCGTTGAGCGTCATCAGCGTCTGACCGGCCCCGACCTGCTGGCCTTCGCGCACGTCCAGGGCCGTGACCACGCCGTCCTGCGGCGCGTGCAGCGTGATGCGGCCGTCGCGTGCCGAGGCGATGTCGGCCGCGGTGAGGCCCAATACCTGCAGCCGCTGCCGCGCCGCGGCGCGCAGCGCCTGCGCGTCACTGGACCGTGCGTGCTGCAACGCGCGGTATTCGGCGATCGCGCTGTTCCATGACGGAGCCAGCAATTCAGCCAGCGGCTGGCCGGCCTTGACCCTGGTATACGGCGCACGCACGTCGAGTCGCGCCACCACCGCATCGGTCCGCGCGCTCACGGTGACGGCGTCGCGCAGGTTCCAGCCCACGGTGCCAGGCACCTCCAGTTGGGCAGCCAGAACGCGACGCACGACCGGCTCCGTACGTACGCCCAGGTTTTGCACGGTCGCCGGATCGATGCGCACCACGCCCTGGTCGGTGCCTCCTTCATCCGCGTATCTGGGTACCAGGGGCATGCCCATCGGCGACCGGCCCGGATGATCGAAGTGCTGGTCCGGCACCATGGTGTCGTACCAGTACAGCACCTTGCGTGGCGTGCCCTGTGCCATGGTGGCGGCGTTGGCCCGGGGCGGCGCGGTACCGGCATGGCGGCCACCGACATACCCCAAGGCGAGCAGGACGGCGGCACCCGCCAGTGCGCCGATCACGATAACTATCCGTTTCATGGCAGGTGCTCCGACGACGGAGTGGAGGTGGGCAATAGGTAAGCCAGGGCCGCCCAGGCGCGGGCCCGCGCAACCAGCGCGTCGGTGTAATCGAGGCGCAGCGCGATCTCGTCGCGCCGGGCGTCCAACCACGGTTGCAATGTGCCGCCGCCGCGGTACGCGGCCAGCGCGACCCGACTGCGGTCGCGCGCCAACGGCAACAGCGTGTCGTGATCGCGTGCGATCTGCCGGCCCCACCCCTGCCAGGTCGCAATATCGCGTGCGACGGTCGCGCGTTGTGCACGAAGGGCATCCTCGTGTGCGAACTCGACCGCATCGCGTTGCGCCTGTCTGGCGCTGATATCGGGATCCTGCCGGTTACGTGCAAACAACGGCAGGGTCACGCCGAACTGCACCATCACCATGTCCGACAGGTACGGCGCCCGGTGACCGTAGGTGACGTCCACACTCCAGTCCGGATGCTTGGAAGCACGTGCCCGCGCCAACGCCGCATCGGCGACCTGTTCGCGTGCCTGCCAGGCCTGCATCGGTGCCTGCTGGTCGGTGTCGTGCTCCAACCGGTCCGGGGCGACCGGCAACTGGCCGAAGTCCGGGGCTTCGGCCAAGGTGAGCGGTACGTCGCCCAGCCAGCGCTGCAGGGACGCCCGCGCCGCCTGCAGATCCGCGTCGGCCGCCTCGATCCGATTAGCCAGCTTCAGCACCTCGGACTGTGCCGCCAGCACGTCGGCGGGATTTCCGGTGCCGCCATGTAGCCGGGCCTTGGCGACTCGCACGGCGAGGTTGCTCTCGTCACGCAGGGCCTCCAGCAAGGCACGTTGCTTGGTGGCCGCCCACACGCCGATCCAGGCATCGGCCACACGCTCGCGCACCGCCTGCCCGGTAGCGGTCCGCTCGGCCTCGGCGGCATCGACCTGGGCATTGGCCAGAGAACGCTCGGCCGCCCGCGCGGCGTGCGACGGAATCGTCTGCATCACGCCGATGGTGCGCATGGTCATGCCGTCCGAGCGCAGGCTGAAGGCACCGGGGCTGGTGACCGGAAAGTTCGACACGCCGAAGGTCAGCGACGGATCGGGCAGACGGCCGGCACGGACGGCGTCCTCGCGCGTCGCCTCGATATCCGCACGCCGGGCGTCGAGCAACGGGGCGTGTTGCACACCTTGAGCCACTGCAGCCGACAAGCTGAGAGGCGGCGCCTCGGTCTGGGCGAAAGCAGCGCCAGCGGCCAGTAGGACCAGCGCCATCACCGGCGCGACGCGGCGCCGGGTAGCAAAAATGGAAGACATGAAGACGCACTCCAGACAGTTCAGCCGGCCGTCGGCCGCGCGGGCACGACGACGCCTCGGTCCCTACCGAGGGCGAACTAGATCTGGAGTGAGCAGAACAATAGACGGGGGGGATGTGGCGGGGAGGCCTGCTGGCGATACCACCGCTCGGACGCGCGACTGGAAGGACCGCCGTTGGAGGCCACCTCCAGGGACAGGGGCGGCAGCGCAGTCAATCCGCTCGGTGGTACCGACGTGACATGCGCATCCACGGGTGCCGTGGCCTGGGTGCTGCAGTGGTTGAGGCAGACCGCCCGCTGTGCCCGCGGATGCATCGCCGGGCAGCCAGGACCCATCGCCTTGGTTGTACTCATGGCCTGCATCGCCGATGGCGCTGCCATACAGGCGTAGGCGGCCATGGCCGTCTGCTGGACCAGCATGATCAGCACCGAGAACGCGAGCAGCCAGCGGACGAACTGGCGGCGACGCAACACGTTCAGCCGCCAGGGGCGGCCACCACGGGAAGGTCGATCAAGCCATGTCACGTCGTTGTTTCCACGCTGGGTAACGGTGGGGATCCCGCGATATCCATTCGCTGCTTTCTATGGGTAGGTTACCACTGCGCTGCGTACAAACCGTTTGACTGAAGTCAAAAGTCGGTCGCCACCGTCACCCGATGGGCCAAACAGCGCCAATCGAATGCTTGGCGGATGGTAGCCGCCATCTACGTCCATGCCATCGACCGACAGTGGCATCGCCACAATGGACTTGCACGCGACGTCCTTCTTGCTTGGCAGGTTCTCCACGAACGTCTCCATGCCTGAGAACATGGAATCACCTTGAGCGGCTGCGCCTCAGCAGGCCAGAGCCTAGTCCGATCGCCGAACGCCCAGAAGGTGCTTCTCACGGACGCTAAATACTCAAAAGAACTCGTATTCGACTTGCGCCAGCACGGTGCGGCGCGGCGCCTTGGCATTGATGCCGAATACCATGCCCAGTCGGTATTCAATCTCGCCGGTCGTACCGGGGATGTGCCAATCGCCGGCCACGACGGGGCCCGCCTGATAGGCATGGTCGCTGGGGCGACCATACGCCTCGATACCCGGACGAAACGCCGAGGACACCGTGTAAGTGCCTTGGTAGCTGTAACGGAACTCGTACTTGCCTGCAGCGCCGGCACCCAGCTGCTTTTCCCAGATCAGGTTGACCGTGTGGGTGAAACGGCCTGCCGTTTTTTCGATCAGGGGGCCGAATTCGGCGGTATCCGGCGTGCCGGGTCGCGTGTTGTGCTCGTAAGCTGCGAGGAATCCGAAATCGGCCCAGTACTCGCCGGGTGGCGTG